>CBDFNS010000001.1:0-17484 GCA_965250305.1 Candidatus Multivoradales bacterium
ACCCATCCCTACCCCAACGAGCGCCTGTGCGTCACTACCCGAGGCAGGAGCCCAGTGCAATAGTCCTGCACGCTGGGATCTGTGCGGGGGCGGCCCGGCGACGGGCCGTCCTACCGCGACCCTGATGAAATCGCACCTGATGAAATCGCACCTGATGAAATCGGATTCTCAGACGAGGATGAAGAGACCTACCAGGCACCTTCGTCTCTATCCAGAGTGCCCCCCCATTCAGCCAATATTTCAAGAGCTACCCGCTCCGCAAGATTGAGAGAAGCCTCGCTACTTCGATAGTGCAGACTCAGAATAGTCGTTGGTGCCCCCCCCAGCTTCTTTTCCAGCGAAGCGATCTCTCCCGATGAGCTTGCTTCCAAGAAATTGTCCAACGGCTCGCGGTCAAGCTGGACGTAGGATCTCCATCCTTCGAACAGTGCTAGATCCAGCCCATTTCCGATCCACCGCCCATTCATTCGTTCCACCAGCGGGCGAATTTCTTCGTCGCTTGGTTCCTGTCTGAGAACAACGCCGAAGCTTCTCATCGCTACCTCACGATCGCCTTCAGTTCGTCGATGTGTCGGACCACAACTATACCCAAATCCCGAGCTGCTTTTTCGAGAGAGCCCTTGAGCCGCGGTCCAAAGACTACGGCTTGCTTTCCAGTCGCTTCAGCCGCGGCGGCTAACCTTACAAACTGTCGCGTTTTCTCTTTTCCTCCACCTCCGGCTACCTCGATAAGTGCCTTCTTCGTCACGATATCAACACTGGCCCCGCCAACGTTCGTTTCGAACCCTTTGACGGCGCTGCCCAACGAACGTGCAACGGAGGCTTGAAACTGGAGGCCTCTGTCCGCCGATCGGGCTGCGGCCCGGATCGCAAGACGGGTCGAGATTCTGGAAGTAAGTGGCCTGAAGAACTTGCTTACGAGTGTTGCTTCATCGAAGGGACTAAAAAGAGTCGCTGCAAGGAAGGTCCCATTCGCCCGAGCGGCATTGCGCTCCTGGAACTCTTGTGCCGTCATCTCACCCGCGAAGTACGCTTGTACGTCCTGCTCAAAGGCAATCGCCAGCCGTGTTTCCTTTCCATCCGGATCAACAAATTTGACGGGATTGTTCCGCGCATAGCTATACCGATTCCACGACTGCGGCACCCCCGGCTTGGCGGACGACCGTGCTGGATCAACACTGAGGAACCGCCTCAAATGCGGCGAGCAATACCGCGCGTGCATGTAGTCGAGGTCGTCGTTCTCGTTGTCGTTGAGGTGAAAGTCCCTCTCATGCCCGGTGAAGCGTTGGGTTTCATTGCCGGGCTCGGTGTTGCCGGCGAGGCCACCGAAGCCCCAGTAATGCTCGATCTCGTTGATTTGCCCGATGGCATTGGTAATGATTTGGGGCGTGCCGAGGTGGTTGACGGCGAAGTGGATGGTGGCGTCGTTGCCGGACTCGGAGGTGGCGGCGGCGAGCATGACGCCGTTGCGGTAGATGTAGTCCTTGGTCCACAGCCAGGTACCTTGCGTGCCGTTGAAGTCGCCCTTGGTTGGTATCTCCGCGACCATGCCACTGGCCGTGCTACTCGAGGGGGGCGGCGACGCGAACGTACCGACGGTGGTGTCCCATGCCAAGGTGTTGCCGGTTTCGAAGCCGTCGGCAAAGAGCAGGGTCCCGGCTGGTTGCAGGCTGTGCTCCCAGCGACGCAGGACCTTGCCGTCGAGCCCACGCATCGTCCACGTTTCCGACCCAAACGACGTGCCGCTGGTGTAGCGCAGGTTTGCCAGCCGCTCACCATCGGCGGTGTAGAGGTAGCTCTCGCTGGGGAAGTTGCGATGGGTCATGGCGTCGAGCGCGTCGTAGCTGTAACGCTCACCACCCCATTGTTCGAGATTGCCGCGCCCGTCGTACATGCCTGCACTTAACCGGTTACGGGCGCTGTTGACGGCGAAGGTTGTGCCCGTGGTGGTGGAGCCGTCGAAGAAGTCGACTCGGGTGAGATTGCCGTAGGCGTCGTAGCTGTAGCCCTCGAAGTTGCCCGAGGTGAGCCTGAACTTCTTGAGCCGGCTCGCCTGGTCGTAGAAGTAGGACTCGGTGCCGGCCGTGCCACTCCGAGAGTAGAGATTGCCGGCACCGTCGTAGGAGTGAATACCGAGGGACAGATTATTGCCTCCCGTGTTGATCTGAATCTCGTGCGGCCGACGCATGCCGTGACTGGCGACTGAGATGGTTTCGCTCGTGTTGTTGCCGTGGCCCACGGAGGCCACCATGCCATTGGCGTGGTAGGTGACGATGCCGGAGAAGCCTGGAATGGCGGTCAGCCTGCCGCGGGTAAAGGTCTGTGACAGGTTGCGCGTCGCGGCACTGCCTTGGCAAGGTGAGTGCGTGCAGTTGGGGTAGCCGATGGACGTGACGTTGCCGAGATCGTCGTACGACCAACTTTGGTCGAAGTCGTTGCCGAGCGGCGTGATGTTGGTGACGCGCTTGGATACCCGGCCGCCAGGACCACGGTATTCGTAGGTCTCGGCAACGGTGACCGTTTGGGTCTGATTCGGATCCCAGGGCACGGTCAGGCGGTTGAATCGTCGAGCAAGCTCGGCCCTCCCCTTGCGCTTATTGGTGCCGCTGTTGTCCGTTGCGTAGTTGTAGGCGAGGAGATTCGCGCCCCCGGACTGCGCCTCGCGCACCAGGGTCAAACGCTCGGCTTTGTCGTAGGTGTAGGCCAGCTCCGCTACGCCGTCGTCGTCCGTGTCGATGGACAAGGCGTGGCCTTTCGCGTCGAGTCCGCTGTAGCGGCGCCAGCCCCCGTTCGGCTGGGCGATGCCGACCTCGGGATGCCATTCATCGGTTAAGAAGCCTCGATTGTCGTAGAGGAACTCGCGGCGCTGGGCGCTGGCGCCGGTCATGTCGACCCGGGTGAGGCGATTGCCCACGTCGTAGGTGTAGGTGGCGGTGGCACCGTCAGGCTCGGTGACTTTGTACAGCCGACCATGCTTGTCATAGTCCTCGCGGGTCGTGGCATTCACCAGGGATGGGTTCGCCCCGGTGCCGGCGGCCACCCTGACGGTACGGTTGACGGTGCGGTTGCCGAAGTAGTTGAGGGTCGATTCGAGACCATCGGGCGCGGTGATCTTCTTCGCTCGGCCAAAGGGGTCGTAGTCGTCAAAGCGTGTCCAGCCGGTGGCGCTGGCACCCGCGTAGGGCGTGGACACGTCGGTCTTGTTGCCCATGGCGTCGTAGCGCGTCTCGACGGTGTTCCAGGCGGTACCACCCCGCCAGTCGCGCTCGAGATGCACCCTGCCGAGTGGGTCGAAATGCACTTCCTGTTTGGTGATCAAGCCACCGGTGCTGCCGTTGGGCCTGGTAAAGACGACGACGCGTGCCAGGTCGCCGGCGGAATCGGCGGTGTCGTAGAGATAGTTCACCCAAGCACCATGCCCTGCTTCGGGCTTGATCCACTCGATACGTCCTTGTTCTTCGTACTCGTAGTCGGTACGAATTTCGGCGGTGTCCTTGCTCGACGACGGGAGTCCCGTGCTGGCATCGATGGTTTGGTCGAGACTCAGGAAACCAATGCTCTGGCCCACGGCAGATTCGTACTGCGTTGTAGCACGGGTACCGAACGCGTAGGTATGTGCCTGTCGGTAGCTCCAAATGGACGGCGTCACTGTGCAAACAGGCTGGCCAGTGGGCGCGTTGGCATTGTCGCCGCCGTAGTAGGTCTCGGCGGTGACGTTCCCCTGACCGTCGCTACTACTTTCGTAGAGAACGATGACGTCGTCATGATCACGGCTGCTGCCGACGCGGAACCGCCGCTCGCCTCTGAGGAAGCCGGTCGCGGCGTCGAAGCAATAGGACTGGTAGGCATTGCCCGAGCTTTCGACTTGGCGGGTGTGGTCGTAGAGGTTGAGCAGCCAGGTATTGGGCAGGTTGAAGCTGCCGGGGAAGCTGCCGGCAGCAGGGTTGTAGTTGGTGGTTTCGGTACGGGTATTGCCGCCCGAGGTGGTGCCCGAGGTCTGGACACTTCGGTAGTGGCCCAAGCCGTCGAAGTTGGAATTGTTGACGTCACGTTGGACGCTGGCGGCGTTGAAGACGGTGCGCTGCGACTGCACCCGGCGGTTGAAGTCCCACGAGCGGTTCTCGAGGTCACCGAACGTGACGGCCGAATCGAACGGATCCCAGTCGTAGCGCACATAGACCGTACGCTTCAGGTTGCTCCCGTTGCCGTCGTAGATCTTCTGCGACAGGTAGCGCTTTGGATTGGAACCGTCGTTTACCTTGGTGGTGAAGGGAAGGCTGTAGTGTTCGGGCAAGGCCTCGCTGCCAGCGGGCAGGTTGCCCGCGATGTAGGCGGAGAAGAAGTGCTCGGTCTTGTCGCCTAGAGGGGTGATCACCGTAGTGACCTTCTCTATCGGACGGGTGTCGTCTCCCGATTGCACAAGCTGAGAAGCATAGGTCCAGGTGCCCTGGACATTGGCATTGGCATCGAGTACCCGACGCGCAATCACCCCCGACGATGATTGCAACCACGGCGTGGGATCCGGGAACGGCCCGCACACCGGCATGCCACAATCTTCGGGCTCATTGCCGCTCGGCAACGACCAGCCAGCCCAATCCCACTCGATGTATCCGAGTGTCGGCAACTGCATTTGCTTCAGGGCGCCTGCCGTCTTGCAGGTCGTGGAATCCACCGACGTGATGTACTCGCTCGCCGGCATTCGGTATCGCGAGCCATCGGGCAGGGTGATCGACGTGAGGAGTTGGACGTCGGCCTGCGGCGGTAAGTAGAACTGATGGGTGTCCGGAAAAACACCGGGAATGAACGGGCACGGCCGCTCGACGAGCGAGGGTGCGTAGTTCAATGTGTAGATGGCGGTGCCGCCACCGAAGGCTGCAAGCTCAACCTTGGTGACCAGCGCGGTGGGAAGACCGTCGACGGTGAACGAGCTGGTGGTGATCTCGTGGCTGCGGCCGGTGGAATCGGTAAGGGTGGTCTTGCTGCCCTGATAGGTGATCGCCAGGTTGTTGCCGAAGCGATCTTCGATCTTTGTGATGTGCCAGACTGTGCCCACGAGGTCAAACGTATGCAGGGTCCCGTCGGGAAACTCGATGGTGCGTTTGGTCCCGCTCACTTGGATCATGCGCAGGTAGGAGTTGTCGCGCGTGTACCAGCGAACCGAGCTGTTGGTTTCGCCAAGGTGTAGCGTGTCCCAAAATCGATGCTCAGCTCCGTCGGCACTGACGTAGAGCCAGCTGGGCGAATCGTTGCGCGGCGGGGTGTTGGGCGGGATGAGGTTGCCCAAGGACAGGGTCCATCCAAAGCCGGCGTTGGCGTCGAGATTTGGGCGTGGTTGACTTTGCTCCTGGCCCGGGCCACCAGAGACCTGTTCCCAGTCCCAGAGAGTGGAGTTGTAAATTAAGGTAAGCTGGTACGAGAAGCCGCCGCCCACAGGGTAGCTGATACCGATGGGGATCGTGATCGTCAGGCCGCCATTAAAGATGGCGATATTGTCCAGGTCGCCGACGGCAAAAGATTTTTCCGGAGAGAATCCACGCTCGTTGTTCGGGTGTTGGACACCCGCGAACGCGGGTAGTGCGAGCAAAAGCGAGGCGCCGATTGCCACGAGTGTCTTCGTGAAGCGTGCCATTATCGTTCCTCCCCTTCGCGCGTCCACTCGGCGTTCGTGAGGGCGAAGGCGTGCGTCGCCGCGCCCTCGGGGGCCGCCGCGGTTACTTCGCCGGTTGTGACGTCAACCGCGAGCCACAGAGATTGTTCCGACACACCACCATGCGGAGAGAGCGCTACGCTGCCGTCACGGTCGTCATCCGACAGCGCTTCAGAAACGAGCGAGAGTGTCGACCCGTGACCGTTCCAGCGCCGCGACGCGCCGATGAGCGCCACCGTTGCGCCCTGCGAGGTCTCTGAGATGGCGATCTCACCACGACTGTCGGTCGGTAGCTCAATCGTTGGCGCCAGTCCCCAGGCGGGCGCGGTGATCAGTGCCAAAGCGAAAACGAGATCCTTCTTGTACATAGGTGGTTCCCCTTGTCTGTTGCAGCCTTCCGAGATCGGCTGACGCCGCTTCGAACTGCCGGTTTCCCTGTTCCCATCCATTGTGGATACAGGTAGGGCGTCTCAGGCGGGCGATTCGTTACACATCGCCAGCAAGAAATCGTCTCCCTATCTCTTCATCGCGAGAAACAGTCGCGAAATGACCCATGCCGGGGAGAAAAAGCAGGGGCCAGGTGAGAGTAGGTCTTGGTCCGAGGCCGGTTCCGCGCGCCGACTTGATCCTCCCACCCGGAATCGTACCCTTGAACCGACGCCCCTTCACAGCCGGACGCCCTGCGGACGGGACGGGCTTGAAGAAGCCTGTTGCGCATCCGGTTCAACCGAATAAATACGCGGGTCGACGGCGACCCGCTGAGTCTGAACCGCTGCCTGTTGTGGCTACTCGCCGCCGTAGGAGATCTCCATCCGTCGCGCCCGCCAGCCAGCGGCGGCGGCGAGAACGAGGGCGGTGAAGATGAGCCAGCCTTCTTCAGGTGCAGCCTTCTTCAGGTGCCACCCAAGTATTGAGGAAGAGACGATGACGAGCGCCTTCGCTTGGTGGTCGACAGGTTGCTCGGGCGTGAATCGCTTCGTTTGATGGCTCTGCCCGCCTGACCGGGTCCCAAGATGGGGTCTCTTGGACGTCCGAAGCCGCTCGAAACCGGCCGATTCCGACGTCCGCGCACGCTCCGCCCGCGCGGCGGGCTCAACCACCACGCGACGACCAACTGAACCACGACGCCGCGCCGTTATCCAGGCTCGAGCCGCATCGGTGGGGCGAATGGCAGCGGCGCTGGGAAGCAGTTCTCGGGGAAGGTCGCGCCAATGTCACCGCCAGCGAGCCGCTCGGCGGCGATTCGGTACTCGGCCAGGAACTCACGATAGGCCGCGACCATCTGCTCGCGTATCTTCCTCGCGAAGGCGTGGAAGCGTGGCTTCGGCGACCGGTGACCTGGCTTGGGCCGCTCGTGCGGGTGTCGACGCCGGACCCACTCCGAGCCCTTGGGCACGGTCTCAGTCTGCCGGTGACGTGTGATCGTCTCGCGTTCGATGTCATCAACCATCTCGGCGACGCGGGCGCGATATGAATCGGCGCTGAGGTGACGCCAGCAGGGCAGGGGATCGAGCGTCAGCTCGACTTCTTCCGTGAATTCTGCTTCGGTCACGTCCTCGCCGCGTTGCTTGGCGTCCCACATCTCCTTGCGCTTGATCCAGATGCCCTTCATGGTCCGGCCCTCGACCATCGCCCTGGATGAGTGGACGCCAGGCCAATCGGTCGGCGCGATGACGAGATTCTCTTTCGTGCCCTGTTCGAGGATGTATCGAAGCCTGGCGATCTGGGCTTGTGGCTCGCTCGACACCGGGATCGACGCGTAGCGCCTGGGGAACATCGTTCCCATCCAATCGTGAAGCCGGCCGGCTTCTTTCGAGAGGTTTGCGTTCACCAAGCACATGAACTCGGCCATCTGCTCGGTCGATCTGGGTGATGCGATCAAATGGATGTGGTTGGTGCGCCTTGTTGAAAACGATGAATCGACCGAGAGCCAGAAAGGAGCTCTCCTTGTCCGGGTCGGGCCGGATGCAGAAGGGGACCGTGAACGTCGCCAAGGTTGGAACGGCGGCCTGCAAAAGCCGAGCGGTCTCAAGTGCTCGTGCGGATTCGATTCGTTCGTGACGGGCTACCACAGGTACCAAGGTGAAGAACGGCGGGGTGATTGCCCCAGCCACCTGAAGTCTGTGTTGGATGTCTCTGTAGGGAACCATAACCCTCCGCTCGCGGAGGGGATATCGCCAGAGCCCGGTTGGTGCGTGTCATGCCGACTGGGTGTACCCAGATGGGTACGCAACCTCCCAACCCCGAAAGAGGAGCCTCGCCCGTGCGATCAGGGATAGAGCAGACCACCTACCGTGCAAGGGTCGATTCAACGAACAAGGGAACTTCGACTCGGACGCCTGGTTAGCGATGCCAGGCAAGCCGCCAAGCCCGGTACTGTTCCGAGCGGAGGACGGAGCTCTCGTAGTAGTCGGCGCGCGGGAAAGCCGCGTACATGGCGAAGGGGAGCAGTAGATGCGTGTAGGTCCTACGTCGCCGGGGAAAGCCACGTATGTGGTATCCACTGCCGATTGGCAGTGGCTCCGGAACGAACAGAGGAAACTGCACCTGCGAAGTTGGGAAGAGCCGAGCTACGTTTTCCGGAAGCTGTGGGGGTTGATTACAGACCCTCGCAACCTCCGGTGTGCTTTGGCACGCGTGGCTCGCAACCGCGGTCGGCGTTCGCCGGGCGTGGACAAGGTGACGGTCGGCAAGATTCTTTCGGGGAACGTGGATGGCTTTGTGGCCGAGTTGAGAACGCAGCTGCGCTCGCGTAGCTTCCGCCCCAGTCCGGTTCGGCGAGTGATGATCCCAAAACCCGGCAAACCAGGGAAATTTCGCCCTCTGGGAATTCCGACCGTGACCGATCGAGTCGTGCAAGCAGCCATGAAGAACATCATGGAGCCGATCTTCGAGGCGGATTTCTATCCGAACTCCTACGGCTTTCGGCCAGGCCAGGACGAGGCGCCCATGCAGCGTTGGAGCATCTTCGGTTGCTCCTCATGCCCAAGCCCCCGAACCTGCCGAAAACGGATCGATCCTGCATGTTCCAAGTTGCTATCGAAGGCGACATTCGGGGGTGTTTCGACCACATCGGCCATCATGGTTTGATGAACCGGATTCGGCGCAGGGTCACGGACCCGAAGTTGAACCGGCTGGTCGTCGCTTTCCTGAAAGCCGGGGTCTTGTCCGAAGGTCGATTCCTTCGAACGGAGACCGGTTCCCCTCAAGGCGGCATCCTCTCTCCTTTGCTCGCCAACATTGCGTTGAGCGTGATCGAGGAGCGGTACGAGCGTCACTGTTGGCCTCGCCGGCAACCGACCCTCATTTCTGATCGGAGGAAGATCCGGGGGCGGGCGTTCCACGCTCGAGCCCGAGACCGCCGAGAGCAAAAGCCGGTGATCATCCCGGTGCGCTACGCCGACGATTGTGCGCCACGACGGCGCAGAGAAGAGGTGATCATGTAGACACCGCTTTGAAGCAGCCTTGCTGCGCGAGAGATGAGGGTGGGCCCCTCGGGACCGGCCGGCAGAGGCGGGTCCCAAACCGCCGGATGCTGCTGCGGCCCAATGGCCGTGGTGGTGAGCGATTCGGAAAAGGTGGAGCTGGACTCCATCAGGTGAGGACCGGGAAGGCGAACGAGAGTGAACCGCTGATGAAGTGTCGAAAGCGTAGGGACGCCGTCGAAACCGGGCTCCAGTTGTTGGCCCGGGATGAAGCCTGGGGGACGCCTGTCTCCTGCCCAGGTGGCGGCCGGCATGAAGGCGGCGCGAGCCCGGTCCAGGCTCTCGTGTGGAACGTGGGAACCTACCGCTCCGATGCCAAGGGAGAGCTCACAAGTGGAAGCCCCACGAGGAGCAGAGTACCAATGCGGAGCGGAGGGGCGGATCGACGCGTAGTAGTGATGAAGCCTGGTAACTCGGGTGGAGCGAAGGCGTCGACCTGTCCTGCCGAGGCGATAGGCCAACTCGAAAGAGGAGGAGCCTGTGGCTGAAGCAAAGCCGTTTGATGTCCCCAAGCGCATGGTTTGGGAAGCGTACAAACGGGTCAAAGCGAACCGGGGAGCTTCCGGAGTGGACGGGCAGTCTCTGGCGGATTTCGAGAAGGATCTGAAGGGTAACCTCTACAAGATCTGGAATCGAATGGCGTCGGGGTCGTACTTTCCGCCACCGGTGCGGCTCGTCGAGATTCCGAAGGGTGGAGGAGGCATGCGCCCACTGGGCATTCCGACAGTGGGAGATCGCATTGCGCAGACCGTCGTCAAGATGGTGTTCGAGCCCGTCGTGGAGCCTTATTTCCATGATGACTCGTACGGGTACCGTCCTGGCAGGTCTGCGCATGATGCGATCGGCATCGCTCGGAAGCGATGCTGGCGTGCAGATTGGGTGATCGACCTGGATATCAAGGGTTTCTTTGACAATCTGGACCATGACCTTGTCCTCAAGGCAGTCGCCCACCACACGGACAACCCGTGGATTCGTCTCTACATCGGGAGGTGGCTTCGTGCCCCGATCGAAAATGAGGATGGAACCCGGGTGGTGCGGACGCGAGGAACACCCCAAGGTGGTGTCATCAGTCCGCTCTTGGCCAACCTCTTCATGCACTATGCGTTCGATGTCTGGATGGAGCGGAGTCATCCGTCCATTCAGTTCGAGCGTAACTGGTCGCCCTAACCCGGTATGACCAGAGAAGCTGATGTAACCCAGTGGGTGAGAGTCCCAACATGGCAAGAGCCAGAACCATGAAGCTGAGGAGGCGTGCTCTATGCGAAAGCGGGGTGCGAAGTCTCCTGACAAACCCAGTCCCGGACTGGGGAGCGACCTTGTGGGCCGCAGGTATCGAACGCTGCGCAATCCTCGTGAGGAGACGATCCGGAAGCCGAGCCGCTCGGGGTAGGGCGAAGGCAGCATTGGGGTCGGAAATCTGGCTGATGACCGGCCGCAAATCCGGCGGGGTAATGGCGGTGGCACGCAAGGAAGGGTTGCATCGGAACTGGCGAAGCCCTCCTGACCCCAAGGAGAAATCCCTTGGAGCAAGGTAGACCCTGGCAACAGGGCCGAAGGTCAGAGGGTGGCAGCTGGGCCCGTACGAGTGATGAACCGTTGGTAATGCGACGGGACCTCGCCGAGAGCAGAGGAACTTCCGGCCGGCGAGCCGAAAGTTGCAAAGGGGCCCAGCTGATCGACGAACCGCAGACGAAGAGAGGCACAGTGAGGAAGACAACGACCTCCATTGGCGTGCAGGATCTAAGGAAGCGGATAGGCCGAAAGGCGAAGGCAGATTCCCACCACCGTTTCTGGGGCCTCTACACACATGTGTGGAAGCTCGACGTGCTGGGGGCGGCGTACCGTTTCGCCAAGAAGAATAACGGTGCGCCGGGTATCGATGGAGTGACGTTCGCGCAGATCGAAGCGGAGGGAGTCGAGAGTTTTCTTCTGACTCTGAGCGAAGAGCTGCAAGAACGAACCTACCGTCCATTGCCCAGTCGAGAAGTGAGTATTCCCAAGGGAGGCGGCAAGCGGCGTGGGTTGAAGATTCCGGCAATTCGAGATCGAGTCGTGCAAGGTGCGCTGCGCCTGGTGATCGAGCCGATCTTCGAGTCGGATTTTCAACCAGGTTCGTTCGGTTACCGTCCTCGGCGCACGGCCCACCAAGCGTTGGGTCGGGTCTACGAGGGGCTGAATCGCAAACTGCAGCAAGTCCTCGATCTCGACCTGCGTAGCTACTTCGACAGTGTGAGGCACGATCTCCTGCTCTTGAAGTTGGCGCGCAGAATCCGCGATCGTGACGTGCTACGGCTGTGCAAGCTGATCCTGAAGGCGTCGGGCAAGCGAGGAGTTCCACAGGGCTCGGTGATCGGGCCGCTGTGGGCAAACTTGTACTTGAACGATGTCGACCGGATGCTGGAGCGTGCCCAAAGCGTGACTCGGCAGGGAGAATACGAGGTGATCCGCTACACGCGCTTCGCCGACGATCTGCTGGTGCAGGTCAGTACCCATCCCCGAGCACGAGCCTGGGCGCCGAAGGTAGAACGCCGCCTGAGGGAAGAGTTGGAGAGAATTGGTTTGACGGTTAACGAGGAGAAGACCCACATGATCCGCTTCGATGCCGGGGAACCCTTCAACTACCTAGGTTTTACGTTTCGGCTGGTTCCGGACCGGAAAGTTCTAGGCAAGAAGAAGGTCCTACGGCGGCCACAGAAGGAAAAGCGCACCCGTTTTCTCCGCGAGATTCGGGATCTCCTTCGAAAGCGTCGGCACGTTCCCGTTGCCGATGTGATCGTCCAGGAGATCAATCCACGAGTCCGTGGGTGGGTGAACTACTTTCGCTGGGGAAATGCGGGGAGGGATCTTCAATTCGTAAGCTGGCAGATTGATGCAAAGATCCGGCGGTTCGCTTCTCGGCAGCGCCCGAAACGAAAAGGGGGACGCTCTTGGACGACGTGGAGCCCCGATGAGATCTATGGAAAGTGGAAGCTTTTCTACGACTACAGGATCTATCGAGGCAGCGCCGCCGAGTAGCAAAGTCTCATAAACCTTGCGGCTGAGTCGGTTGGCAACGCCGGATGTGGGAAAACCGCATGTCCGGTGTGACGGGAGGGGGAGCAGGTCTACGGGCCATGGTTGGAATTGAGGCACCGGCAAGAAGCCGAAAGGCGCCGGCAAACAGCCACCCTCCGACCTTCTGGTACCGCGCTGCCCCCCGAGCCCAATTCTTTCGGTGATCGCCAGAATCGTGCATCGTGTTGTCAGGAGGAAACACGATGCAGGATCGAACGCACGCGCTTCGCGAAGCGCTAGAGAAAAGTCGCGGTGGCCAAAAGAGGTGGAGTTGCCCAGAAGGTCTTCGGTCGGAAGTGGTGAGCTACGCGCAAAGTCGTCGAGCATCTGGGGCCGGGGTTCGCTTGATCGCAGAAGAGCTCGGGCTGAGCTTGTCGGGCCTCTCCCGTTGGCTGAAGAAGGCTGTGCAATTTCGCTCGGTGCGTGTTGCACGAGCAGTGTCTGTCCCGGTCTCGGCAGAGTTGGTGCTGGTGACGCCTCATGGTTTCCGCCTGGAGGGCCTTTCGACATCGCAGGCTCTCGACCTACTTCGAGAGCTGTGATGCTCCCTCTACCTCGGCGGTATCAAGTGATCGCCTACGCAAGGCCGGCGGATATGCGAAAGGGTTTCGATACGTTGTCGACGCTGATTCGCGAAGAGCTGGGTCGGGATCCGACGAGCGGTGATTTGTACTTGTTCGTGGCCAGGAATCGGATTCGAGCGAAGGTGCTCTTGTGGGACGGGACCGGATCTTGCCTTTACGTGAAACGCCTCGAGAAGGGCCGCTTTGCCTGCCTCTGGAAGACTGCGGTCGAAAGCGAGTTGGAGCTTTCCTCCTCGGAGCTTGCGTTGTTCTTGGAGGGTTGCCAGGAGGTGGGCCGCCGACGGTTATCTCCGCCGCAGATTGATCCAAATCGCCCGCTAATACCTGCCTAATAATAAAGTATTTATGAGATACTACGTGCATGCTCGATGCGCGTTCGGAAACCCGAGTTGAGATCCTTCAGCAGGCTTGTGGCCTGCTCCAGGATGAGGTCGGGCGTCTGGTCACCAGGCTTCGAGATCTGACGTTGAGAAACGCTCATTTGGAAGGGCGGGTGCTCACCCAGGCCGAGCTGGACATACTCGAAACTCCGGGCTCGAAGGCGTTCCAGGCGGCGGCGGAACCGATCACGCCTGAAGCGAAACCGAAAGCGGCTAAGAAGCCTCAGAAAGGGCACGGGCCCCGTCCGCAGCCCCGGTTGCCTCGGCAAGAGCAACTCTACGAGTTACCCCAAGATGAGCAGACCTGCCAAGTCTGCCAGGGCGAACTCGAGGAGATGGGGCTCACCGAGGACAGCGAAGAGATTACGCTCGTCGAGCGCACCTATTCCTTGGTGCTTCACCGTCGCAAGAAGTATCGCTGCCGCTGCAATGCCAACGTGGTCACCGCCCACGGCCCGGCCAAGTTGATCCCCGGCGGTCGGTACTCGGCAGACTTCGGCGTCTCCGTGGCCGTTGACAAGTACGTCGATCAGATTCCGTTGCAACGCCAGGTCACGCGCATGGCGCGGTCCGGGCTGACGGTCACGGCCGCCACGCTCTCAGATCAGATCATCGCTCTGTCGAAGATCCTGGAGCCGACTTACGACGCGCTCTTCACCCGGCTTCTCGAAGGCCCGGTCTTGCACGTCGACGAAACCGGCTGGTTGTTGGCACCCAATGGGGTCAAGATCGGGCGCAAGCGGCATCGAAAGAGACGATATACCGCCACGGTTTGGGGTTTGTGCTCAGAACAATTTGCTTACTATGCCTTGCTCGACTCGAAATCGACCGAAGCAGGGCGCAGCCTGCTGGAAACCTATTCAGGTGCCCTGGTCGCGGATGGCTACCAGGTCTACGAAATCCTGGCGAAACCGGACGAAGAGGATCAGCCGCCGCGATTTACCCTGGTCAACTGCTGGGCTCATTGCCTGAGAAAGTTCCGGGATCTCGAAGATGCTCGGTGTCAGCCGGTCCTCCAATGGATCCGAGAGCTGTATGAGATCGACCGCGAGGTCGAAGGCCCCTTCCCGGGCGGCCCGGAGGAGTGGGAGAAGAGACGGCAGATTCGACAGGAGAAGAGTCGGCCGATTCTCAAGCAAATTCGCGCGTGGGCATTTCAGCAGGGCGGCCTTCGACAATCGGGTTTCGGCAAGGCGATTCAATACATGATGAAGCGCTGGGATCGGCTTACACATTTTGTTGCGGACGGCAGGATCCCCCTCGACAACAACCGGGTAGAGAGGGCGCTCCGAGGTCCGGTGATCGGACGCAAAACCCATTTCTGCTCGCGCTCAGAGCGCGGAGCCAAGACGGCCGCGGTGCTCTATTCCCTCGTCGAGACCGCAAGGCTCAACGGCATCGATCCTGCCCAATATCTCCTCGACGTCGCAAAGGCCGCGATCCAGAAGCCTGGCACCGTCACCCTGCCCTGATTCGATTCGCAGCCCGCCTTCGATCGTCCACGGCGAAGTGCCGGTTGCCCGGTAGGGCGACCGGTTACGAAGTATCTCCTCGACGTCGCAAAGGCCGCGATCCAGAAGCCTGGCACCGTCACCCTGCCCTGATTCGCAGCCCGCCTTCGATCGCTAACGGCGAAGTGCCGGTTGCCCGGTAGGGCGACCAGTTACGTTCGAGCGCTATGCGGACGATGTTCTCGTTCATTGCGTGAGCGAGGCCCAGGCCGAGTCTGTATTGGCAGCGATTGGCAAGCGGCTCGCCGTCTGTAGGCTCGAACTTCATCCATACAAGACGAAGATCGTGTACTGCAAAGACGACGACCGCCGGGGTGAGTACGAATGCGTATCGTTCGACTTCCTCGGCTACACCTTTCAACCTCGACGGGCCCGCAATCGCCACGGAAAGTTCTTCGTGAGCTTCCTGCCGGCGGTGAGCACCAAGGCCGCCAAGGCCGTACGCAAGACCATCCGTGAGTGGCGAATGGCGTCGACCAGGAACAATCAGAGCCTGGAAGACCTCGCGCAGCTCGTAAACCCGGTGGTGCGGGGCTGGACGAACTACTACGGTCGGTTCTACCGCTCGAAGTGGAAGCAAGTCCTTCGTCATCTGGAACGAGCGCTCGTGGCGTGGGTGTGCCGGAAGTACCGGCGCTTCCGCCGCCGCGAGCGGGCAGCGACCCATTGGTTGGGTCGAATTGCCCGGCGAGAGCCAAACCTGTTTGCCCACTGGCAGCTCGGGGTGCGTCCAGCGACTGGGGCAGGATGAGCCGGATGATGCGAGAGTTTCACGTCCGGTTCTGTGAGGGCCTGGGGGTGCGATTCCCCCGGGCTACTCGACTCGTCCTCCTCGTGAGCGTGCCATCAGGACCAGAGCGTCTCGAACGAGCCTTGGTCGTGGCCGAACGTGAGAAGGCGGATCTTGCACGAGTGTTAAAAGACAGCCTCGGCCTCGAGCTGTCGAAGGAAAAGACGCTGATCACACCTGTGACCAGCCCGCTTCGTTTCCTGGGACATCACGTCCGTTACCAACGTCACCCATTCTTCGGGTGGCTGGCCAACGCGGTGATCCCCAAGCACCGGAGCCAACAGCTGCGAGAGACCATCAAGCAGTTGCTGCACCGCAGTACCTGCAACCAATCTCTCGCGTCTAGACTGAGATTGATCAACTGGAAGCTCCGGGGCTGGGGGAGCTACTACCGCTACGCACGTGGCGCCAAACAGGTCTTCAACGATCTGGATCGCTACACGTGGATGTCGGTGCGGCATTGGCTGCGAAAGAAGCACCCCCGATCCCGTATGTGGGACATCAATGCCCGCTATGGATGGCGCACCCCGGCTCGGAAGTCCGTCCGTTGGCGAGATGGAGCAATCCACCTCTTCCGACTCTGCGACTATTCGGTCCGGCGATTCGATCTCAGGTGGCTCCGCTCACCCTACTTCGTGGAAACATCTATGGAAAGCCCGGTGCGTAACGAAAGGCGCACGCCGGGTTTGGAAGAGGGGGCCCTGGAAACCGCGGGATGAAAGTCCCAAACGGCGCCAGGATCCCCACTCTTACCTCATCGCCACAACGCCGTGCACGCGTATCCCGGTGGCTTCCTGGCAGTGAGCCAAGACGCCCACGACGAGCTGGTTGAGCCGCGGCCCCGGCCGCAAGAGGTAGCGTTGTTGGATGGTGCGCACGGTCACCTCGACGAGCGTGCGCGGCGTCGGTAGATAGCGAATGTCTCGTCCCATACCTTCTATGACGCGAGGCGAGGCGTGTATCTTCGCCGCTACCGATCCCCAGGCGAACCGCCCCCGGCTTTATCATGTGCCACACGAGTATTGAAAAGTATTGAAGGAGAGTCAATTTCGGTTGCAGAGTCAAAGACCTCGCCAGCTTGATCGGTAGTGAATCGTCTCAATCGAGCGCGGTAGACACGCGATCGCCCCCCGATTCGGGTCAACCCTTTGGTTTCTGGACGCCGAACGCCCGCGAGAAGCGGGCGTTTCGGATGTCCGAGCATGCCTCGCCGCGCGGTGGTTAGGGACCAACGCGTAGCGAACGACGAAGCGAGGCCAGACTGCTATCCAGGCTCGAGCTGGCGGTGCGAGAAAGGCCGGTTCCCCTGTCCTCATCCATCGTGGATGCCAGTAGGGCGTTTCGGGCGGGAAATTCGTTACACATCGCCAGAAAGAAATTCGTCTCCCCTGCCTACCCAACGCGAGAAATAGACGCGGAAAGCAGCCATGCTTTGGTGATTCGGCCGTGGAACGTGGTCGCTGAGCAGTTTCGTCTGCGCCAGGAAAAAAATAGGTGGCTTGACTCAAGCGCAAATGCCTTCGCAGGTTGACCGGAATCGGGGCTCCGACCCAAACGAAGAGGACGCCGCACGCGATCTGCGTGGCGGCGTCCTTCCTTCGTCCCAAACCTGTGTTACCTGGGGCTAGCCTGTCCGACGACTACTGCCGGGACCGCTCGGTCGCCGACCCCCGCCACCGCCCGGCGCGCGGGGCCGACCGCCGCCCGGTCCGCTGGGACGACGCCGACGAGGCTGGCCGCCACCGGCCGGGCCACTGGGACGTCCACCGCCCGTGGATGCGCCATGGTGACCGCCACCGGGTGTGTTAGGACGCCCACCAGATGCCGCACCAGGTCGCCCACCACCGGTCGGAGCGCCGTGGCGTTTGCCGCCTTGGAGTCCGTCATGGCGCCGACCAGCTCCAGCCGGTGCGCTGTAGCGCCGCTCGTCTGAGCGCCCACCCCCGCGTTGCCAGGTCCGCCACCATGACGGCGCTCGCCTGCAGGTGGGCCTTGGGGCCGTCCGTTCGAAGGTGCACCGGGACGACCACCGG
>CBDFNS010000002.1:0-14938 GCA_965250305.1 Candidatus Multivoradales bacterium
CGGTCCGGGGAGACGAGAAGGCGCGCAAGCAAGCCGTAAGCTGGATCGAACGAAAGTGGCAGGACGGATTTGAAGCGATGGTGATCGAGGCCGTTGTCTTGGCGCGCAAGGGCGATCAGCGGACGCGTATGCTCGACCTGCTGGCAGCCAAGACCGGCGAGGACTTTGGCCGCGACTTCAATGCTTGGTTCGAGTGGTTGTGGAACCGTCCGACCCGCGATCACGCAGCCTACCCGGCCTTCAAGAGTCGCCTGTACGGTCTGATCGACCCCCGTTTCGCGGGCTACTTCGGTGCCGACCTCGCCCACGATGTGCGTCTCGATGAGGTTCGCTGGGGTGGCGTCAAACAAGATGGGATTCCACCGCTGCGGTATCCCAAGCTGCTCGACGCGAAAGACGCCAGCTACCTCGAAGACGACAACGTGGTCTTCGCCATCGCCATCAACGGCGATGCCCGTGCCTATCCCAAGCGCATCGCCGCGTGGCACGAAATGGTGGTCGACACCATCGGGGGCGTTCCGGTCACCGCGGTGTACTGCACGCTGTGTGGCGTCATGATCGCCTATGATTCGCGGGTCGGTGGCGAAGAGCGGTACTTCGGCACGAGTGGATTCTTGTTCCGCTCGGACAAGCTCATGTACGACAAGGCCACCCAGTCGCTGTGGAACACCCTCCTCGGGCGACCCGTCATCGGATCACTGGTCGGCAAGAACCTTCAGCTCGATCGCCACAGTGTGGTGACAACCACGTGGGGAGAGTGGCGTCGTCGGCACCCCAAGACGAAGGTGTTGTCTCTCGACACAGGCCATCGTCGGGACTATGGCGAAGGCGCTGCCTACCGGGAGTACTTCGCCAACGATGAGTTGATGTTCGGTGTCCCCAAGCTCGACCGAAGGATACCCAACAAGGCCGAGATTCTCGGTATCGTGTTGCCTGCTGATGCCGACGATACGGTGGCCCTCACTGCCGATTTTCTCGCCAAACACCCCGTGTACCACGATCGTCTCGGCACCACGGATTTTGTCGTGCTGACCGATCCTTCGGGCGCCAACCGCGTCTACGAAACGAAAGGGTTGCGGTTTGAATCTTGGGATGGTGACCGCACGGCCACCGACCATGCCGGCGTTTCTTGGACTCAGCACGAGGATCGGCTCGAAAACGGTGATGGTGCGGCCCTGCTTCGGCTACCGGCCCAACGCGCTTTTTGGTTTGGCTGGAACGCCGCATTCGAAAAGACCCGCCTGGTCTTCGAGTAGATCGGACGAGTAGATCCACGGGGTCGTTATGGCCTTTGCCGGGAGAAGCCGGAAGACGACGCGCGTTGGTGCGGACGCGACGCGATAAGATGACGTTGTAGACGATAAGATGACGTTGTAGACGATAAGATGACGTTGTAGACGATAAGATGACGTTGTAGACGATAAGATGACGTTGTAGACGATAAGATGACGTTGTAGACGTTAAGATGACGTTGTAGACGATAAGATGACGTTGTAGACGTTAAGATGACGTTGTAGACGTTAAGATGACGTTGTAGACGTTAAGATGACGTTGTAGACGTTAAGATGACGTTGTAGACGTTCGGGGGACGCGTCTTCGGTCTGTAGTCTTGGTGAAGGCGGAAATGATATGCATTTGGATACCGCTTCGATGGCAAATGGATTCGTGCGTTCGGCCGCGGCTGGCAATGTTGCGGAGGTGGCTGACTTGGTGGCAGAGATGCCGATGCTGGCCAATGCCGCTGGATCCGACCCGGAATGGGGTGGAACTCCGCGGGCCATTCAGATGGCGGCCGAGCGTGGTCATGTTGCGGTGGTGGACGCATTGCTCGACGCCGGTGCGAACCCCGATGCCGGTGCGGAGGGATATGGTGGCTGGCGGGCACTGCATCTGGCGCTGGCGCCTTTCCCGGCGGTGGCCCTGCGGTTGATGAGCCGAGGCGCCGAAGTGGATGTTTGGGCAGCGGCCATGCTGGGTTCGATCGCTCAATTGTATGCGCTTGCCCGGCGGGATCCTGGCTTGATCACAGCGCGCGGCCCGAATGGGGCGCCACCACTTCACTTCGCAAGCACCATTCCCATGGTGCAAGCCTTGATCGAGGCCGGGGCAGACCTCAAAGCCCTTGACCAATTCAACCGTACCGCGGCACGCAGCGCAGCCTACGACGGCAAGCGCCGCCGTTTGGTGGCAGGCTTTCTGGTCGAGATCACCGGCGAGAACGATGTGTGGATTGGTGCCGCGCTCGGGATCGAGGCCATGGTCCGCACGCACCTCAACGCATCACCGGAGCAGATTGATGCGGTCGACGGGGAGCGCCTCGGTCCGTCGTCGAGCCCAGGTCCCGCGGCCTTGCATGTAGCGGTGGCCGTGGGGGAGCTCGGGGTCGCCCGTTTGCTGCTCGACCGTGGCGCTGATCCCAACGTGCGTTCGCTCGCTGGACTTACGCCGCTTCACTATGCGGCCAAGCATGGGTATGAGGCGCTGGCATCGCTGCTGCTCAAGCGAGGTGCCGATCCGAGTATCCACGATACTCAGTACGACGCGACGCCCTACGGTTGGGCCGAGTATTTCGACCAACCAGGGATCGTGTCCTTGCTGGGTGGGTGAGCCAAGACAGCGTTGGTGGAGAATGGACCGAGCGTATCCGTAAGAAATGGAGATGTCGTGGCGAAGCAATGCCACAAGTCGAACGCCGAGGCCACTGGGCCTTGGAGTCGGGCGATCTGGGGACCGCGCTACGTACCGCAACCATTCGCCAGCCAGATTCGGCGACTGGGTCGGCTCGGTTTTCGGTCTCGTGATCAGGCTTCGAAGGGTCAAGGCGGTTACGGCACGAACCGATAGCCAACGCCGCGCACACTGTGAATGTGCCGGGGTCGCCAGCTGTTGGTCTCAAAGGCTTTACGGAGGGCCACGATGACATTGTCGACCACGCGCGTGTTGGGGTGGTTGGGAAGCTCCCAGACCCGTTCCAATAGCTCGCGTCGGTGGACGACTTCGTTGGGCTTCTCGGCGAAAACCTCCATCACCGCAAGCTCCTTGCGCGACAACTCCACGAGGCCCGAGCGGGTCTCGGCCTGCCATGTCTTGAAGTCGACCCAATACTCACCAAAGACGAAGCGGTCCGTGGCGGGCGGCACGGTGACCGGTGCCTCGGGCGTTGTGGGTGGCGCGGTCTCCGGTGCGGCGCGCGCCCAAACCGCTCGCCGGAGGAGCACCTCGACCCGCGCCAACAGCTCGCCGAGGTCGAAGGGCTTGACCATGTAGTCGTCCGCGCCGGTCTTGAGCCCAAACACGACATCATCGGGTTGATCGCGCGCGGTGAGCATGAGCACCGGGGCGAAGTTGCCGTCACGACGGAGCTGCTGGCAGACACCGAAGCCATCGATCTTCGGCAGGCCAATGTCGAGCACGATCAGGTCGAAGCGGGTGCCGCCGGCAAGGTCGAGGGCCTGCCGACCGTCGACCGCCAAGTCGACCTCGTAGCCCTTGCGGCGGAGATTGAAGACCAGGCCGCTGGCAATCGCCTCTTCGTCTTCGACGACCAGGATGCGAGCGGCCCTCGCGTCGACACTCAAGGCGCGTCCGCCTCGGTGTGCGGTCGGCCACCCGCTTCATTCACGAGTGAAGCCTGGTCACCGTGTTCGCGAAGTTTGGGAAGCTGAATCTCAAAGCGAGAACCTGGCTCGCCATGCTGGGAAACCGCGCGGATGGTACCCCGCATCTCCTCGACCAACTCGCGCACAATGGAAAGTCCCAAACCCGTACCCTTACGGCGTCCGGCGAGGTCTTTGCCGATGCGGTAAAAACGATCGAAGATCCGCGGTAGCTCTCGCTTGGGAATTCCGATGCCGTTGTCGGTAACGATGATCTCGGCCCCAGCCACGTCATCGCGTACTTCGAGCCGGACACGACCACCCGCACGGGTGAACCGGAGCGCGTTGTCGATCAGGTTGTCGAGCACGCGTTGCAGCCCTTCGCTGGTGGCCATGATCACCGCGCGCGTGTGGACCTCAAAGGTGAGGTCGATCTCTCGGAGGTCGAAACGACCTCGGACAGCCTGTTGGTAGTCGGCGAAGAATTGTCCGAGGTTGATGGGCTCGAGGCGCGCCTCGCGGCCGCTGAGCAGGCGGCTGCTGGCGAGCAGGTTATCCACCAAACGGCCCACGCGTTCGGACTCTCTCAGGATGTAGCCAACGAACACCTTGCGGTCTTCCGCCGCCAGCCCGCCTTGGTCGAGGGTCTGGGCATGGAGCTTGATCGCCGCGAGCGGTGACTTGAGCTCGTGGGTCATGTTGGACAGAAACACGTCCTGCTTGCGCGAATAGCGGCGCTCGGACAAGGTGACGGCCAGCAGGTAGGTCAGCGCGAGGATGACGAGAAAGAAGAGGCCAACCCCGAAGGACTGAATAAACCAGTGGAAGTGGTTCCACTCGAAGCCAACCCGCGAGATCAGTTGGTTGATCTCAGTGTCGAATCGTTGAACCACCACGACCCAGAAAAACAGCAAGGCCGTGGTCACCGCCAAGGCCATCAGGTAGATGACGAAGAGCAGGAGGCTGGGCGTATTGGGGCGGCTCATGGTGGTCGTCCGGCGTTTGTGTATGCGTGACCGCGACACGGCACTCTACCGCAGGCGGATTGTCCTGGCCGGTGCTGCCGGCATCGGCTCTTTGTCGAGCCATGACAGTTCTGTGACAATTCGTACGGTAACCATGACACCGGCAGACCTTGGACACGGGGATAATGTCCCTGGGTTCGAATATCGCCAGCTCGGCGGTCTCTCACCAACGAATGCACACCACAAACGAACAGCACACCACAAACGAACAGCACGATACTGCTGAACAGCACCAGACCAGACCGGCTTTCAGGCCCCGCCCAGCGTGTGCGATGTCGAGTGGCCGCACCGGGAGACCTCGATGACCGCGATTCGAACCATCATTGTCGACGACGAACCACTGGCACGCGACAAGCTACGGGGTTTCCTGGATCACGAAGAGGGCCTCGAGGTCGTGGGCGAATGCGGTGACGGCAAGACGGCCGTGGTCGAGATCGAGAAGCTGCGTCCCGATCTGGTCTTTCTCGATGTTCAAATGCCTGAGCTCGATGGCATTGAAGTGATCGAGAACCTGGACCTCGACCCCATGCCACTGGTGGTGTTTACGACGGCCTTCGACGAGTACGCCGTCGAGGCGTTCCGCGTTCATGCGGTCGACTACCTGCTCAAGCCGTTCGACCGCAAACGCTTCCGGGAAGCCATGACCCAGGTCCGTGCCGTGGTCCAGCGCCAGCAGGTCGATGCCATCCGCGATCAACTGCAAGCGTTGCTGGTCGATATCGAAGACAAACGCGCTAAGTCCTATCGTGATCGCGTTGTCATCAAGTCTGCCGGGCGGGTGGTGTTCCTGAAAGTCGAAGAGATCGATTGGATCGATGCCGCCGGCAACTACGTGCGCATCCACACCAAGGGCGACAGCCATCTCCTGCGTGAGACCATGAGCCGTCTCGAGACGCGGCTGGACCCGAGTACCTTCCTGCGTATCCATCGTTCGACGATCGTCAACATCGAACGGATCAAGGAACTACAGCAACAGTTTCACGGCGACTACCTGGTCGTGCTGCGCAGTGGTCAGCGATTGACCCTCAGCCGCAGTTACCGCGACAAGCTACAGGAGCTTTTGGGCAAGAGCCTGTAGTCATGCCGACCGCCGACACTCTGGAAGCGCCAATGGTTGCCGAAGAACGCGATCGCAAGCTCGAGCACATCGAGTTGTCGCTCGATCGGCACACCCAGCTGGATCGTCGTTTCTTCGACGACTACGCGTTCGAGCATGTCGCTTTGCCCGAGATCGACCTCGACGAGATCGAGCTCGAGACATCGTTCTTGGGCAAGACGCTGCGCGCGCCGCTGCTGGTCTCGTGCATGACCGGTGGCACCACGAGCGCGGCGCAGATCAACCGGAACTTGGCGATTGGTGCCGAGCGAGCGGGCATTGCGCTGGGAGTGGGCTCGCAACGCAAGGCGCTCGAAGATCCCGCGACCGCGTCGACCTTCCGGGTCCGAGATCTGGCGCCGACGGTACCGATTATCGGGAATCTGGGAGCGGTTCAGCTCAACTACGGCTACGGCATCGATGAATGCCGGCGGGCTGTTGCGATGGTGGATGCGGATGCGCTGGCGCTGCATCTCAATCCTCTGCAGGAGGCCATCCAACCCGAGGGTCAGTGCGATTTTCGCGGCCTTCTTCCCAGAATTGGTGCGATTGTGCGCGAGCTGGAAGTGCCGGTCATCGCCAAGGAGATCGGCTGTGGCATCGGTGCCGCGACCGGTAGGGCCTTGGCGGCCGAGGGCGTCCGATGGTTGGACACCGCTGGCCTCGGCGGAACCAGCTGGGCGCGCATCGAAGCCGCGCGCGCCAATGATGCGCCGCTCGGTGAGCTGTTCGCGCATTGGGGGGTGCCCGCCCCGGAGTCGATTCAAGCTTTGGCGGCCATCGACGGTGTTCGTGTGATCGGCAGCGGCGGTGTGCGCAGCGGCGTCGACGTGGCCAAGGCCCTCGCCTTGGGTGCCGAGGTCGTGGGGTTGGCGCAACCCTTCCTCGAGGCCGCGGTGATCTCGGCCGACGCGGTCTATGATCGAATCCAGAAAACAATCGACGAATTGAAGATTGCAATGTTTTGCTGCGGCGCCCGTACGCCGCGGGCGCTAGGCAGCGTCCCCCTTCGGAACGTCAACCTCGTAGCGAGAACGCGATAATGAACAACCCGCGCATGGTGACCACGATCGAACAAGAGAACGACGCGATAATCGACGACTTGGCCGATGGCCGGTTGGGGATGCATCGCGTGCCGAGCCATTTCAGTGCGAACGAGCAGGTGGACTTGCGCCGTCGCGCGATGGAGCGCCGGCGGAATGTCTCGCTCGAGAACATGGGCAAGTATTCGCTGGATGCGGGGCGCGCTTCGCGTCAGCACTGCGAGAACATGATCGGCGTCGTGCAGGTGCCGGTGGGCGTCATTGGTCCGCTGTTGCTGCGTGGAGAGTACGTTCACGATGAGGAATTGCATGTGCCTCTGGCGACCACCGAAGGGGCATTGATCGCCAGTGCCAATCGTGGTTGTCGCGCCATTACCGCGGCGGGCGGTGCCGTCGTGCGGGTGGAGAACGTCGGCATTACGCGGGCGCCCGTGTTCCGTACGTCGGGCATCGAGCAAACCCGTGTCTTTCTCGACTGGGTGCGCGAGCACGAAGACGAAATCCGTGCCGAACTCGAGCGCGGTTCCAACTATCTTCGGTTGCTCTCGATTCGGCCCAGGACCATCGGCACAACGGTGTTTCTGCGCTTCGCCTTTGACTCGGGCGACGCCATGGGTATGAACATGGCGACCATCGCCTGCGACCGGGTCATCGAAGAGTTGATCGAGCCGGCGACCGGTGTCGAGTGCATCTCCCTGTCGGGCAACTACTGCTCCGACAAGAAGCCAGCAGCAATCAACTTCCAAGAAGGACGCGGCAAGAGCGTCCACGCCGAAGTGGTATTGGACAAGCATGTGCTCGAGAAGGTGCTCAAGACCAACGCGCGGGCCTTGGTCGAGCTTCAGTACCGGAAGAACCTGATCGGCTCGATTGCGGCGGGTTCGATGGGCTTCAACGCGCACTTCGCCAACATTCTGGCGGCGGTGTTCATCGCCACCGGCCAGGATCCCGCACAGGTGGTCGAAGGCTCGCTCGGGGTGACCTGCGTCGAGCACCATGGTCCCGAGTCGGTGATCGCGACCGTCGACATGCCGGACATGCCGGTGGCGGCCATCGGCGGCGGCACGGGTCTCGATACCCAGCGCGAAGCGTTGGCGATGCTCGGTGTAGCGGTCGATCCCGAACGGCCGGGTGCTGCTGCCATGCGCTTGGCGGAGATCGTCGCGGGTGCGGTGCTTGCGGGCGAGATCTCGTTGCTCGCCGCACTCACCTCGCGGGATCTGGCTCGTGCCCATGAGCGACTCGGTCGCGGCGGCGGTCGGTAGCGCGGCGAGGAAGGCGCAGCTGGCTCCGACCGGCCAACCACTGGCGGCGATCTGCCGCCCACGGATACTCGACCCATCCGCGGCGGTGGCGCTTCGCCTTACGATCGGGAACGAGCCGTCTCTCACCGCGGCGACACGCGTATTGACCTGGCTGCGGTAAACTCCGGAATCTAGCCCTGTCGCCAAGGAACTCTGATGTCTCTCCTCGTTTCCGCCCCTGGCAAGATCATCTTGATGGGAGAGCACGCGGCAGTCTATGGCAAACCAGCTCTGGTTGCGGCGGTCGATCGACGCCTGTGGGCGAAGTTCGATGTCGACCCCGGCACGGCCCATAGAACGGTACGGCTCGACCTGCCAGCGGTGGGGGTCGAAGAGACGGTCTCGTGGGACGCGGTGAGCGCCTATGCAGCGGCGCGTCGAGTCGCGTGGGACCGGTACGCGAAGAAGCCGTCGCCCGCCCGATTCGACGAGGTGCGTGGCGACGATCCGGCGCATTTGGTGAAGGTTGCTTTGGGAGCGGTTCGGGAGGCGATTGGTGCGAGCTGGCAGCCGCCCGCGATTCGTCTCCAGGTTCGCTCAGACCTCCCTCTGGGCGGTGGCTTTGGCAGCTCGGCCGCGGTCGCGGTCAGTCTGGTATTCGGTACCCTTTGCCTTGCGGGAATGAATCCGGATGACGATCTCGTGGCCCAGTTGGCCCTGGACGCCGAACGGCGTCAGCATGGCCAACCTTCAGGGGTTGATAGCGCAACGGTTCAGCAGGGTGGTTTGTTGTGGGCCGATCGCGACGACACCGGGGACCTCCGCACGAGCCCGGTACAACCCACAAACCAGCTACTCGGTCGCTTCGAGGTTTTCGACACCGGTACACCGAGCGAAACTACCGGCGAGGTGGTGTCGGCAGTGCGTGATCGCATTGCCTCCGAACCGGAGCAGTACCAGGCGGTTTTGGATGGTCTCGAACGTGCGACCCGATCCTTGAAAGCCGTACTCGAATCTCCCGACAGTACGCCGCAGTCGGTGGCAACCGCGATTGGTAAGGCTCATCTTGGCCTCGACCGGTTGGGGATTGTGCCGCCCACGATCGGCCGAGTGATTGAGGCGCTCGAGGTACATGGTGTCGCGGCCAAACTTTCGGGCGCAGGTGCGCTGACCGGAACCAGTGCCGGGTCGCTTCTGGTCTATGATCGGGCGGCCAAGGCGCAGCTAGGGGGCCCGATGCCCGCCCTGTCCTTTCGCCAGCTCGATCTTCAACTGGGGGCACCGGGTGTTCGGCGTGATCCGGGTTGATGGTTTTGGCAGATCGAGTTTTTTGGATGAGAACAGTCCGATGGTCCGATCCCTGATTCAATCTCGCGTTAGTTTTCGAAGGCTGTCTACGCTGCCGCATCCCTCAACCACCTAAGGTGAGCATGCATAAAGCTACGGTTTCCGCGCCCTCGAATATCGCTCTGATCAAATACTGGGGAGCGCGCAATCTCAAGCGCGCCTTGCCGGTCAACATTTCGTTGTCCATGACGTTGCGCAATTGTGTGAGTCGTTGCACGGCAGCATGGGAGCCGAAGAACGGACCTCATGACATTCGGCTCCGGGACGCGAGTGGTACCTTCTCCAAGGCGCCGCCTGCATTCGCTGAACGCATTCGCGCGCACCTCAACTTCATCCGACGCTGGGCTGGCGTGGAAGGGCACTTCCGGATTGCCACGGAAAACAGTTTTCCGGCTGCTGCCGGGATCGCGTCCTCCGCCTCGGGCTTTGCCGCGCTCACGCTGGCGGCGACCCGAGCCTTGGGGCATGAACTCGACCTGGTCGAGGCCTCGTCTTTGGCGCGGCTTTCCGGCTCGGGCTCGGCGGCGCGGTCGGTCATTGGTGGGTTCGTCGAATGGCCGGTCGGACGCAAAGACGATGAGTGCTTTGCAAAGGTGGTGGCCCCGCCGGAGCATTGGCCGCTTGCCAACGTGATCGCGATTGTCGAGTCGGGACCCAAAGGGACCTCTTCACTCGAAGGGCATCGTCGGGCCCGTACGAGTCCCTATTTCCGGACGCGCCAGCGTCGGTTACCCGAGCGTCTCGATCTTGTACGTCAGGCGATTGCCGACCGTGACCTCGATTCCTTGGGACCGCTGATCGAGTTGGAGGCCATTGACCTTCATTGCATCGCCATGACCTCGACCCCGCCGATCTTTTATTGGCGACCCGCGACCTTGGTGGTGCTCGAAACGGTTCGAGAATTACGGAAGGGTGGCGTACCGGCGTACGCCACGATGGACGCTGGTGCCAACGTCCATGTGATCTGCGAGCCGGCGGTCGAAACTTTGGTCGCGCAGCGCCTCGCGGGTTTGCCTGAGGTTGAACGGGTGATCCGCGACGGAATGGGTGAAGGGCCCGTGTTCGAGGACGAGCACTTCTTCTAGGCAGCGTGTGTTGGTACAGTTCGTGGCGATGCGTGAGCTGGTGATGGTGAAGCTGGGTGGTAGCTTGCTGACCGACAAACGTCGGCCTCGGCAGGCCCGCGCTGGCGTGATCGAACGCCTTGCCAGAGAAATTGCCAGCGTCGAGGCGGTCGACCGTCCTCCTTTGGTGGTTGGGCATGGCAGCGGGTCCTTTGGACACGTGGAGGCCGCACGATGTGGACTCGCCGGCGGTCACGGCGCGAATCTTCCGACCCCGTCTGTCGCGGGCGTGAGCGCGGTCCAAGGCGCCGCCGCCTTGCTCCATCGCCTCGTGATCGACGCGATGGCCCATGCCGGACTCGATCCATACTCACAAGCACCTTCCAGCCTAATGGTGCTTGATGGCGGGCGAACCCGCCGGTTGTTTGCCGAGCCGCTCGCCCGCGCGCTCGATGTGGGGCTGCTGCCGGTGATCTACGGCGATGTGGTCGTTGACCGGAGTCGCGGCGCTGCCATCGCATCGACCGAATCCGTGCTGCGGGCGTTGATCCCGAGGCTACGTCTGCACGGTTATTCGGTCGGGCGCGTGCTGTGGATGGGCGCTACGGCGGGCATTCACGACGCCGAAGGAACCACGGTACCCACCGTCGATGAAACGACGTTTCCCGCGGTACGCAAGTTGATCGGTGCCACTGCCGGTACCGATGTGACCGGTGGTATGATGCTGCGTCTCGAGACCGCCTGGGCGTTGGCACGCACAGGCGTTGAGTCTTGGATTCTCGACGGTACATCGCCCGGCCTTTTGGCGGCCGCACTTCGCGGCGAATCCGTCTCGGGCACACACTTCTTGGCGTCATGAAAGCGAACGAATCCGCCACGCCCGATCTCGACGACCTGCTCGAAAAGACCAGCCGGACCTTCGCGCTGTCGATTCCCTTGTTGCCGGATCCTACACGGCGTGAGGTGACGATCGCGTACCTCTTGTTCCGAATCGCGGACACCTTCGAGGATGCCGCATCCTGGTCGCGCGACCAGAGGATCGAGGCACTCGATGGGTTCGTGTGTTTGCTCTCCGAGCCGCGGCCGCGGCGGGCGAAGGCCAGTGCCGAACGATGGGCCGATGCGATGCCGATCGAACATGCGGGGTACCTGGAGCTCGTGCGGGAGATGCCGTTTGTGCTGGATGGATTCTTCGGGCTCCAGCCCGTCGCTCGCGATGTGGTTCGTCACCACACCGTACGAACGGCGCGCGGCATGGCCGGCTTTGTGGCGCGGACCGATGGCGATGGCGTGCTGCGCCTAGCCGATCTCGAGGACCTGCGTGGTTACTGCTACGTTGTGGCGGGTATTGTCGGCGAGCTCTGCACGGACCTCTTCCTGCTGGGTCGTCCCCAGTTGCAATCGGTCGCCGAAGACCTACGCCAACATGCGGCGCACTTTGGCGAAGCGTTGCAGTTGGTCAATATCTTGAAGGATTCGCTCTTCGACGCGACCGAGGGGCGCTCATACCTTCCGCCCGATTTGAATCGGGCCACGGTTCTGGCCTTGGCACGTGAGGACCTCGGGTTGGCGGTCGCGTACGTCAGGGCCCTTCAGACGGGTGGTGCCGAGCGGGGGGTGATCGCCTTCAACGCCATTCCGGTTCTGCTCGCCTACGCAACGTTGGACAAGGTCGAGGCCGAAGGCCCTGGAGCCAAGATCAGCCGACCTGAGGTCTTTGCACTGATCGCTCAAATGGAGCACGCGCTGGACCACGGATTGCCAGCGGTGGCGGTGCCGAGTCGCGTCAGTTCCTAGGTCACCAAGCCCACCAATGTCTTTGCTGAAGAGCGAGGTGTAGGGTGCCCCTCGCGGTAGGTGCCGCCCGATTGTCGCGGTGCCAGACTGTCGGACGCGGCCGGCAGATCGTGTGGGTGTTCTCCGTCTACTAGGTAGGGATGCGACATCTACTTTCTGGCGAGCAGCCTGCTTCTGTCGGCCCGGTCGTTCTATGCTTGGGCGTTGGAACCGCGTTTCGCAACGTGGTCGGATCGAAGGGGTGACTGTCGTTCGAGGAGAGAGGTTTGACGCCAACCCGTTTTCGGATTGGAGATTGGACGGTACTGCCGACGGAGGGCGTGGTCGAGCGCGGAACAGACCGCCGGCATCTCAGGCCCAAGGCCATGGACCTTCTGCTGCTTCTGGCGGAAACGCCTGGCGAAACGGTCACCAAGACGACGATCATGGAGCGTCTGTGGCCTGATGCGAGCGTCGAGGAGGGCTCCCTCGCGGTCTGTGTTTCGCAGCTGCGATCGGTGCTCGACGACAACCCGCAGAAACCGCGGTTTATTCAGACCCGCCATCGACGGGGCTATCGGTTGATTGCTGAGGTCGAAGCCGCGGCTGTGGAGCCGTACGCTACGGATTCGTCCATGCCAGGGCTGTCGGTGCCTACGAAGCGACCTCTTCGCGCAAGGCGTGCCCGCGTTCTGGGTGGCGTTTTGATTGCGTGTCTCGCTGCAGCCGCAGTGATGGCCTTCTTTCGCTCCGAACCCCGCGTTGGAAGCCTGGCGCCGAATGCGACTTCTCACGCGTGGAGCGCCAGCCCACGCGTGGTCGTACTCGGGGCAACTCACCTCGATGGGGATGCCAGCTTCGCTTGGATTGGTCGCGCGGTGGCGCACCTCTTGACCACCGAGCTGGCGTCGACAACCGCCCTTCGGTTGGTGCCAGCCGACGCGAGCTGGCGATCCGAGGGTGAGCTGGCCGTCACGCGTTCCGAGACCCTGAACCCGGAAGCCTTGGTACAGATGCAAAGGCGTTTTGGTGTCGATCTGGTAATCAGTGGCCACTACGTCGTGACCACCGGTGAAAGCGACGACTTGCGACTGGATCTCGTCGTGACCGATGCTGGCAGTGGCGAAATCCTGTCCGCGGTGGCTGAGCATGGACCCTCTACGCGCCTCGGTGAGGTGGTGACGCTCGCCGCGGTACGTTTGCGGGAGGATCTCGATCTGCCTGCACTGGTGCCCGAAAGATCGCACAATGGTTCGACCCTGGATCAGGCGTCATTCGAGTTGCCGCCAGCCTACTTCCAGGGTCTCGTACTCTTGGAGCGCCTCGAAGCCCAGCGGGCCCGAGAAAGGTTTCAGCTGGCGATCGCGCAAGAGCCTGAGGCGCCTTGGCCACACCTTGCGCTGGCGGAGTCCTGGGGTCTTCTCGGCTACGACCGCAATGCCGCCGAGTCCGTGGCTGAAGCGTTGGCTCGCGCCTGGGACCTACAGGGAGAGGAGCGCCTTTGGTTCGAGTCGCGGGCGCATGCGTTGTCCACCGACTGGGACCAAGCCATCGAGCGGCTCGAGGCCCTTCGTCTGCTCGATCCTGGCAACCTCGAGTACAGTCTCGCGTTGCTCGGTACGTTGGTTGGGTCGGGACGGGTGGCGGAAGCGCTCGTGGTCATCGAAGAATCTTCCGAGCCTACGGACGATCGGTCCGGGGAAGATCCACGTTGGGCCTTGCTGCGCGGGGAAGTCGCGCTCGCTATGGGTGAGCGGGCGGCCGCGCTCGAAGCCGCACGCGTGGCGCTGGTCCGGAGCCGCGGTCTCCAGGCGCCGGTCGTCGAGGCGCGGGCGCTCTTCTTGGAGGCGCGGGTTCTGCGTGCAAACGGTGAGGTAGGAGAGGCTGAGACCATTCTCGATACCGCGCGGCAACGATTCATATTGGCCCGTGACCGCTCGGGTGAAGCGCAGACCAATGTGACACTTTCTCAGTGGTTGTCGCGGCATGGTGAGCGTGAGCGCGCTGTTACCGCGGTCCGGGCTGCACTCGCGATCAGCCTCGAGACCGGCGACCGCTCGGGTGAGGGCGATGCCCTCCGGGCGCTGGGGCCGCAAGCCTGGATGCTCGATGGACGCGAGAAGGGTGAAGCTTATTTGCGTGAGGCGATCCAGATCGCGCGCGAGACGGGCGATCGATCCGCCGAAGCCAACGCCCTCAGTGCTTTGGCGATCGCGTTGGCGCGATTCAGCACCGGCGAGCCGATGATGCCCTATTTTCGTGAGGCCCTCGCAATTCACCGCGAACTTGGCAACCGGGAAAGAATTGGTTCCACTCTGATGAATATCGGCCGCCTGGCGATGCTCGAGGGAGACCTGGATGAGGCACGGGCTTCTTTTGAAGAAGCCGAGACCGTAGAGGGCGATCTGGATCCGGAGGCCAGGGGGCTGATCGCGTTCAATCTCGGCTACCTACGGTCGCTCACCGGCGACCCAGTGGGCGCTCGGGATGCCTTTCATCAAGGCTTGACACTTTTTCGTCGGCTGAACGATGCGAATATGGAGGACGCTTGTCTGGAAGCGCTCGGTAGCGCGGCGCTCGCGGCCGGAGATCTGGAGTTGGCGTTCGACCACATTCGAACGGTTCTGGCCATGCGCGAAGCTCGGGGTGACGGCGTACGCATCGCACGCGCGAAGGTGGTGCTCTCTCGCGTTCTCCTGGCATCGGACGAAATGGCCGAAGCCGAGCGGTTTGCCCGGCAGGCGCTC
>CBDFNS010000003.1:0-22697 GCA_965250305.1 Candidatus Multivoradales bacterium
CCGACGACATCACGCTCGACTTCCTCGAAGAAGGCGTGAGCCTCGCCCGAGAAGTGCGCGGGCAGCTCATGGGCGGCGGCTTGCCGGAAGCCGGCGAACCAGGCCAAGAGAAGTGAACCCGGTTCGTTTGAGATCCAACCGTAGCCGGCCGTCGAAACGGCCCACGGTACACTTGTCGACGTCGGGAGCGGCCGAAGAAACTACGCGGAGAGAGGAACCGGTGCCCAAGGAATACCGGCTTTAAAAGCCGGTTCCTTGAGCGGTTCCGATTTACGCGCTTACGCGCTCCAATCGAGGAATTCGACCCCGACGACGGCGCCCTACGCGCCGGTCTGGACGCCCCACGGCATCCGGACGCGACTCGACCAGGCCGCAGCGCACGGCACGCACAAACAGCCGGTAGAGGGGGTCGTCACGGTCTACGCTCAGCTCGATCGCGCGATAACTGGATTCGGTGTGGATCATGCTGATGAGCATACCCCCGCACGGGAGGGGGAACTGTTTTGCGCAAATCGCCGGCACCAGGGCGACCCGGTGCCGGCGAGCATCCAAACAGGATGGCCGAGTGCCAGTGATCGTCAAAACAGTGATGCGACATCGCCGAGGTAAAGAGGGCCGAGGTTTGACCTCGGCCCTCTTTATTCAATTCCTCTACTCGGCAATGACGAAGAAGACGTCGGTCGTGAAGACCCTCTTCAACCTCCCATCCTTCAGTTTCCACGCCAAGCCGATGAAGGGGAAGCGATTGCCGAATTGGTCTTTGCCGCGCCACTCGCGGAATTCGAGGCCAATGGCGACGATTCCCGCATCGTCGAGGCTTTGCAACTCGTCCGATTCCGAGTAGCCATTGTGGTTGCGGTCAAGCCACAGGCACAAATCACCAAACCGGGCGTCGTCGACCGTGACCTGACCATCGAAGTTACCACCGTACCCTTCGTCAAACTCCGACAGGGCGATATAACCGTTGGCTGCGGCATGGCCAGCGGCCATCGGGGTCGAATCGCCAAACAGCTCACTACCATCGTCGATGGTCCCATTGCCGTTGCGGTCGTAGCATAGAAAAGCGTCTTCCTGGTCCGAGCGGGTCCAGGAAATGGGCTCCAACTCGCCGTCAGCATCGATGTCGAAGAACACCGGGCCCGATGCTAAACGGAACCGATTGTTGTCGAGATCCAACAAGATCGGCGATGTGCCGGTGCACGGCTCGGGGTCAGAAACACAGTCCCTCTCCCTCCCTCTTCGTGGGGGGTGAAGCTCATATCATCCGCCAGGCTGCATTCGCTGTTCAGGATTCGTCGAGACGAGTCCCCTCTGAAGTTGCCCGTTTACTGTAGTGAGAAATCCGCCGCCCATGATGGAAGTGGTGCAGGAAGAATTAGCCAAGTTCAGATAGTGCCCCAGCTCATGGGCAATGAGGTCTCCAGCCACGTCGGGATCATCGAGCCCGCATGAATAAGTGGTGCCATCCGGTTGCCTCCCCATGGTGTAAACGCTGATCGTGCCACTACTACCATTGGTGGGCCCTTGAAATGACCCGCAGGTGGACGTACCTCTGAGCAAACCGAAAGCCCGTAGTCTGGTAGACAACAACGATCGGAGTCCCTGCACTGGCGGATGACGCGAAGTAGGGGAAGGGCGCCGGGTTCACCCCGTTGACGCAGGCACAAGTATTCCACTGCCCGCGGCCTTGGTTGATCGCCGCCTGGATTCGATGCCCCGCCACTGCCCTACAACCGACCGCTACCGTTCCGTGATCCGTATTGCGCTGTGGGTTTCAGAATCGAGGGTGCAACTTCCGAAGGCCGAGTCGGCCAGTAACGGGAGTCCTGTGGAGAGAAGAATAAGCGCTGCTACGCGCCTCATCGTTCGATCTCCTCAGAGAGGATCGTCCTGGGGTCAGCTGGGCACGAGCGAAGTCGAGGAAGTTGGCAGAGCCCACTGGACTAGACTTCGCGAGATCCTCTGTGAGGGAAAGCCGAGAAACGAAACCGCGCCGGATTTCGGCAGGACGACGACATCGGTTGCCCGAACGTTCACGAACTCGGTATGGGTTGAGAACTCGATGTCGTTGTAGAGCAGCAATACACGATCACCGATCTCCGGCGGGCTCGGGAAGCCGGTGGTCGTACGGCAGATCCGGTGGACGCCAACGTTGAAGGACCCCACAGGGAAGTGAATCAAATAGGATTCACCGTACGACCCACCCCAAAGCGTTTCTTGAGTTTCGACCCGCAGTAACGTCCCGGGGTCGAATCCTACGTAGCCATAGATCCGACCGGTCACCTCGGCGACGACAACATTCTCACTCTCGCGGATAACATCGCCAATCAACGGGTGACCACCATTCGCCGGCAGATGGTCGCTGCTGTCCATATCGAGGCTGATGCATCCGTTGGTGGGATCTAGGGCAAGATGTCGTTGGATAATCCCTACCTCGGCTGGTCTGAACAATGAGGGATCTACAGAGCCGTCGGCCAGCAGCACGCGGTCGGCGGCCACAAAGGTTGGTGGCCTCGTGGCGTCGATCGACGCCATAGACCGCGGCATGGGGGCGCTGCCCGCGACCCGTTGCTCGAGTTTCATGTCGAAGCTGCTGGCACTTTGAGCCAACACGTCGCCTGCGAACGCCCCACTTACTGTTAGCGCCAAGCAAAGCGTTGAGCTGAGGGCCCACATTGTGGAATGTTTTGACCCCCTCCCCTCTTGCGAAGACGGTGTCACCGAATCATTTAAAGACTGGGCCGAAAGCGCGCCACCGTTTCTTTGATCGTTATCAGGCATACTCATTCCTCCATTGGTGTTTCTGCGTATGTGCCCGGATCGGCGTGTCTGCTTCGACACGTAGGCGTTGCTGTCGACGGGTTTGTTACACGCCGACAGCATGTCCCTCGACCTACATCGCGAGAAACACTCCAGAATTGCCCCACGGCACCGAAAAATCTTAGTTGTCACGTTCGCGGTAGTAACCACGGGCAGGGCGAAGCGGAGTGGCTTCATCTTCAGACCTCCAAGTTCGCTCGACCTTGGGCGGTGCGCCTATCGACATAACCCTAGCATGGCCAAGCCACAAGGGCGCCAGTGCCCTCCCAGCCTTGGCGCGACCGGTGTAGCGTGGGGCAAGGCACGGGCGCTGCTTGGCAATCTCGCCAAGGCGTGGCGTATGCCGTGCCTTGAAGGAGGTTGTCATGCGCAGATTCCTTGCAATGGTTGCCCTCGTTGCGCTCATCGCAACACCAGTAGCCGCCGCGACCCTCGACATCGACCAGGCCAGACCATCAATAACGGCACGTGTGCTTGAGGTCGTTACGGGGTGGCTCGCCAAGCTCGGGATGGACAGGAACCCGAACGGCGCGAAAAACGACGACGATAGCGACCGAGGCGACCACTTCCCGCCCTTGGATGGATTCGGCGGTAGTACCGACCCATTCGGTTAAGGGCTGGGACGGGCGGGCCGTCGCTGGAAACCGACGGCCCGCCCGTCAAGTCCCCGACGAATGCGAGCGCGAACGCGGTCGACCAAGCCAAGAGACACGACGCCATTCTGTGCCGAGCGATATAGGTCAACCACCGCAGACGCAACTACTCGATTGGTTGCACTTGGCATCGCATGACGCGCCATTTCTAGCGCCGTCGTCACTGCTTCAGCCGTCCGGCCAGCGACCAAATAAACACGGCACAGATCACACGCCGCAAGAGCACAGTTACCCGGCGATCCTTGAAGAGCATCAACCGCCTGACGATAGAGGCAAATTGCCGTGTCGGTCTCGCCTTGACCATTGGCAATGCGAGCACGGAGCAATACGAGATCTACAGCAAACGGCGACGGTACTTCAAAGGCTGCGGCTTGCTCCGCGCAACTCTCTGCACTACCAAGGTCACCAGAGCTTACGTAGGCATATCCAACGTTCAGATACGCCGCAAAGTGGCCATGTTTGATCTCAGGCGGAAGATACTTCACGCCAGACTGAAGGCACTGGATCGCATCTCGATGCTTCCCACCACGCCGCAGAAAGATCCCACGGGACACCAACGCCTTGCCGACGCCAGTGTCGTCGCCCATCTCGACGAACGCGAGCATGGCCACCCGCGCCAGCTCGGCGGCATCCTCGAAACGCCCATGGTCCGAAACGATCGATCCTGCACGTAGCCAGCAATCAGCCAGAATCGGCCTCTGGGGCGCATGGTTGATTGCCCACGTCACGACAGCGTGCGCAGGGTGCCACAGCTCGCACGCACGGAGTGCACTACCCCAACGGCCAGCACATGCCGATGCGTCGCCTTGGCGCCCCTCTGAAGCAGCCAGAAACGCCAGCCCTCGCGCCTGGTCGGCCGCGTGCTTCGGATCATCGAATCTGAGACGGTCGAGGGCATCGAGCTCGACATCGGACAACGTGTCCGGAAGCGTTGGTGACGCCAGCTCGGGCAGATCGACGATACCCCGCGCAATCAGGTCCGAACCCTCAGCCCGGAAACGGTCGCCGGCAGTCGTTGGACCGTCGCCGAAGATGGATGCGAAGAACGGACCCGGTGGGTGGTCGAGCGCTGCAAGAACGTCCATCACCTCGGACAAACGCATACCACGCGTTCGCGCCTTGTGTAGCTTCTTCCTGGGCATCCCAAGCGCGCGTTCTACCTGCGAGATCGTTCCCCACCCACGGGAGCGCATCAGGCGCCATAGAGCGTCTGTTATCGCCGCCGTCGCCTTCTCTCCAGCTTCTAAGACCAGAATCCACCCCGAATGTCGGTAACGATGACCATTCTTGCACATGTTCCCCGAAAAGCGGAACCCTTCCGCCATGGCAGACGAGTCCATGCCTTCCCCGACTTAGCCTTCGCGGCATGGGATCAAACACGGTCAACACCACATTCGAACCGCCGCGATTGTCGGCGGACGCGACGGCAATCGGCGAAGTGCTCGCCGTGCTCGAGGCCCATGCCCACCGACTCGGCTTGGTGGGATACACCCGGCGCGCGTTCGCACAGACCTTGCCCCACGCGGTCGCTGAGCTTGAAGCCGCTGAGCGACGGGTCAGGGGCCGTGAGCGGATCGCTACCGTCCTATCCCGTGATTCCGAAATGCTTGCCCCATACGCCCGCTTGAAGGTCGAAATAATCGATCTCGACCCCCTTGCATGAAAGTCACCCTCTCGACCGGTTGCCCGAATCGGGCACTACCCCTATCGGCATTACGCGCCGGGCGAGGGGGCGTTCAAATTTCCCACGGCCGGGGGCGCCAGTCCCTATCTCTTAGCTCGACCAAGGGACAACCCAGGCCGTGGGAATTCAGGTACTGCCCGCGATGGGCATTCAAGCCAGCGGGGCGGCAACGTGGACGGGTCGCCCGTGCCTAAAAACTGGTCTCCCTTCCACGCTGCCCCGTTGGGTGAGAGGTGAGAAGGTCCCCTCCATCTCACTCTCTCACGCGCGGGGATTCCGACGCTTCCCCCCCTTGGAATCCTCGCGCACGTTCGTGTGTTCGTCCCTCTCCCCCGTGAGCCCGGTTCGGCAACAGACCACACGGCCCAGGCATGTGCCTGCCTCCGCCCCCCGCGAGGTCGGGCCGCTGGACTGCGCCGATACCGGGCTCGCGGGTCTTTTTCTGACTGTTCTCGGGAGGTAGCCAGAAATGAACCAGGACAGGCCCACCACCCGCGCCGAAATCTTCCGCCGACTCAATCGCATCGAGCGGCACCCCGACGTGCTGGATAGCCTGCTGGCGCATGGCGCCCAACAAGCCGGGCAAAACGTCGAAATGGTCGTCTGCGCCGAAGCGGAAAGCATCTACCGCGATGCGCTCGGCGTCGGCTTCACTGGCCTCGAACTGGGTGCGATCCGCTGCCGGTGCGACGTGGCACGGCTGGCCGTGATCAAGGCTCGGCCGGGATCACCCGTCGCCGATACGCTCGCGGATTCTCGAGCCGACTTGGCGAAGATTCAGGAGCACATCCGGCGCGCGGACACCGAGCTTCTGGCGTGGGTCGTGGCCAGGCTTCGGGCGCGTGGATGGCCACGCCTGATCGACCATGGGACCGGTCACCGAATCGGCCGTAAAAACGCCTGATCGAGGTGCTCAGTAGTATTAAGGCTATACACCCTATACACTCACCTGTGATGATGTCGTTCAACCCAGTGTTTGCAGCGGTTGATGGCCACAATCAACAGAGGACTATAGCGTGTATATCTTGTCTCTCTACCTGCCGAAAGGCGGGGTCGGAAAAACCTCGACGGCTGCCAACCTAGCGGCCGGAATGGTCAAGCGTGGTCGGCGTGTGGTGGTGGTCGATCTCGACCACCAAGCGCACTTGTCCCGGTGGATGAGAGCCGACCCCGACCACCCCGGACTCTTTCAGGCGATCACCGGAGACGCTCCGTTAGCTTCTTGCGTCCAGTCAACCCCGTGGGGTGTCGATTTGATCGCGGCAGATGGCACTCTTGCAGGAGCTGAGCCCGTTTTGCGAACCGCGATGGGTGGTGAGAACTGGCTACGACGTGAGCTTGGACGCCTTCCCCATCGCTGGGACGTTTGCTTGCTCGACAGTGGGCCAGCACTCGGTGTGCTCGCAGTCGGTGCGCTCGCAGCGTCTAACGGCGTCCTAGCGCCATGTGAGCCCGCCGTGTTGGCCACGCAGGGACTGCAAGACCTTCTCGGACTGGTCGAGCAAGCACGAGAGACGATCAACGATCGATTGCAGATCCTCGGCGTTGTACCAGTCAAGGTCGACGCTCGGCTAACAATGGGTGCCTCGATTCTCGAAGAGATGAATGCTGAGCTTGGCGATTTGATGCTGCCGATGATCCGCACGGACGCCAAGCTCATTGAGTGCCCAATCTCGGGGCAATCCATCTTCGAATACGCCCCTCGATCACGGGGCGCAGCCGACTATTCAACCTTGACCGATGAGGTACTAGCCCGTGTCGAAAAAGCCCAGACCTAGACCGGGCCTCCTATCGTTGGACGCCGCACGCGGAAAGATCGACCAGGCCCGAGCCAAGCGCGGCCAATACACCGGCCTACGAGTCGAGCATTCGGTAGCCGAGCGTGCGCGCTCGGCGGTCCACTGGACACCCGGCGAAACCATGCGCGCACTCGTCGAGCGCGCCATCCTTGCCGAAGTCGAGCAGATGGAAAGCGAGCGCGACGAGACATTCCCACCACGGCCGAAGCCCTGAACGGACCGATTGCACTCAACGCAGAAGGGCAAGTGGCATGACCAGAGTCAAGCTCGGAAATGAGGAAGCAAAGAATCCGAAGGGAACTCTCTTCTTACCGGGGATCCCTTTGCGAATGCCGGCGCGACTCGCCTATGGCGGAGTGGATCGCAAACGCCGGGCGATGATCTTCAATGTCGTCAAGCCGACCAAACCCGGTGCGCCGATCAATCGTGGTGTTGACGGCGTCGCCTTCAACTTGGCGACGACTACAAGCGCAGTGTCGGACGGTTCTCCCGCCAAGCCGGAACCCTACGGCGTACTCACCCCTGACTATGATGGCAGCTATCAGTATCTTGCACCCAGCGATGCGGCTTCGACAGTAATAACAGCATTGCTGATTGGGTTACCAATCGAATACGACACTCTCGCGTATCCAAATGGGCCTCCGACCCCCTTGAAGAATCTGTTGAACAATCTCGTGGTCGGCGACCATGTAGGAGAGCTTTTGACGGCGTTCGAAGAAATGAAAATGGACGCCACCGATCGAGAAAAAGCGCTGCGCCACATTGGACTGTCGCTCGATGCTTTTCGACGCACCGGCTCGACCGCACTCTACGAAAAACCACACGTGCCGTTCCCGTGGTCACCGCACGGTGGCGCATGGTTCAATGAGGATGGCCAGCCGGTTCTATTGAAGGTTGTCGAAACCATCGATGGTACATTTCGTCTTGAAGACACCATCGGCGGCGTCTATGAACCGGTCAGCGATCCGGCTACCGGGCACGTCCACTGGCAGCTCCTCGAACATGCTCCCCGGCGAGATCGCGTCGATATCTTGAGCGCTGCGCACTACTCTGGATTACAGCGCGCGATGCGGAGCCCAAAAGGGTGGAGTCTCGACGAGTTCCCATCTAAGAAAGTACGGCGGGGAAAGATCGAAACGCGTGTGCAGCTGCGCCCCCCCGATATCGACGCCGAAATGCTACCCGCATCCGAATTTGACGGTCTGGTAGCTCACATGGATACCGCCCGCCGAGAGCTTACCGACGCGGACGTCGACACGCTCGACGCGCTGACCTCGATATGGATCGATCGGGCGACCGGACCAGAAGATCGCATCGAGGTCTCCATTGACGAGTTGCTTGAACGCCGCGGTATTCAACGTCGGCGGGGTGGCACAGGTCGGCGGGGTGGCTATACCAAAGAGAAGCGCGACGCCGTCCGGCGTAGCCTCTGGCGCCTACACAACGCCCACGTAGCCGCGCATGTGGACGTCACCAGCAACGGCAGACGCTCCCGTCAGCTTCTCAGCTCCCCAGCCTTCGTGTTCACCGGCGCGCGCCGACAATTTTCGATTGATGGCACGCTGGACGACGTGTCTGCCGTTAATGTGATTCCCGGCGATGCGTTCAAGCCGTTCTTCTTTGGGGCTGGCCGACAGGTCGCCGTGTTGTCAACAAAGGCCCTTGAATACCACGCACGGCACGAACGGATTGAAAAGCGGCTCGCTCGGTATCTAGCCTATCGCTGGCGTTGCGGTGCAGTAGGAGGACAGTTGGTACAGCGCTCCCGCGTTTTGACGCTGGTCGAAGAGGTAAGCGTCCCTCGGATCATGAACCAACCACAACGCCAGCGCGACCGACTCGAAGCCGCGATCAACCGACTCGAAGCCGACTGTGTCATTGCCGGGTGGCAGTACGCCGACGGGTGGAGCGATAGCGCCCTACCGCGGCGCGGCTGGCTTCCAGCGTGGTACGCCGCGATAATCCTGATCGAGGCGCCTGAACCAATCAAAGAGGCGTACAGTAGCTTGGTACAGACCAAGCCCTTGCTCCCGCCCAAACCAAAACCGCCGGCCATCGGTACCGAAGTGCGCGAGCGACGCAAGGCCGTCGGCATAACTCAGTTGCAACTGGCCGAAGCGCTCAACGTGTCGCAGCCGGCGCTATCGCAAGCCGAGAACGGCCGGGCTTGCTCGAAGGCGTTGGCCAACAAGCTCCGTGCATGGCTCGATGAAGGCAGAAATATTATAAAAAGTCGACCCTAGCGGTGTTGTAAGTCGACCCTAGCAGTGTCGTAAGTCGACCCTAGTGGTGTTGTACACAGTACTTAAGTCCTTTGGAATCAACGATATTTCAAATCTAATAAGTCTAATAAGACTAATGGTGGGCCGGGCAGCCTTCGGCGCCGGCCGTAAGTGTCAGAGTTTTCCTCTATGGGAACCATTCCAGAGCGCACCATTTTCGCCACCTACGTTCCGCGTGGTGTGTCATGCCAGCTCTGAACCCGGCGTTGGTCGCGCTTGTACTTGATCACGGCCGAGCGACCAGCACCGGGCCCGAGCGTGGCGGGAAGATCCCGATTCCGTGCCCCTCATGCAAGCCGAAGCGCGACGGCACGCACCGATGCGACCTGACTATCGATGTCGAAGGAAATGGACCCGCGTGGCATTGTTTCCGCTGCAATTCCGGCGGCGGTTGCCTGGCCTACTGCGAAGCGTTCGGACTCGACCTTCCGCCGCTCGACACTGTGGCCGACACATACCCGCGCTCGATCGCTTCGGGCAAGGGTCGAAGCTCTCAGCGTCCGTCTAAGCCACGATCCCGGCCGTCCGGCCCTAACCATTCCCGCGAGAGCGAGAGCGTCAGTCCTGCAAAGGGTGACGCAGCGTCACCCGTGGATCTCGCCACGCTCGAACCGTCGAAGGAACCACCGAAAGCGCTCCACCACCCGGAGTACGGCAAACCCTCGTCGACCTGGCGCCTCTGCCGCGAAGACGGGGCGTTGATGGCGACACATGCCCGGTTCGACGACACAGCGGGCAAGAAAGAAGCCGTACGCTGGTGGCGCTCGGGGAAGTGGAGCTTGAAGGCGGATGGCATCTCGTCGAAGGATTTCATCTATGGTGCCGAGCTGCTACCGACGTACGACGCGGCCGCGCCGGTGTACCTTGCCGAGGGTGAGAAATGCGCGGACCTGTTACGCAGCATCGGCCTACAGTCAGCCGCAACCGTGTGCGGTGCAAGCTCGACACCAACAGCGGCCGCACTCGCACCGCTGTCACGCTTCGAGGTGGTGACGTGGCCCGATGCCGACGAATCGGGCCGCAAGCACATGACGGCAATTGCGGCAGTCCTGCGCCAACTGGCGCCAGCCGAATCCGAAGGTGATTTGGTGGTGGCGCTCGATCCCGTAGCGCTTGGCCTCGACGCTGGTGGCGCCGATGTCGAGCAGTGGTTAGAGCAGCACGACGGCGCCGAGCTCGACGCCTTGCGCGAACGGCTGGCCGCCCTGGTCGAGACTCACCGTCCGGACCCGATCCTTGGTCCCTGGTCCACGGCCTACGAATGGTCTGAAGATGTCGCGGTCGACGTCGACGCCGCGGTAACGCCGATCGCCCGCTTTCTCGCGTTCCCCGGCGCGGTGACCTTGTTCGCCGCGCGTGAGAAGTCGGGCAAGACCACGGTGGCGAGCCAGGCCGCGGCAGCGGTCGCGATGGGTGCCCGCTTTGGTGGCTTACCCACGGTCGAGGGTCGTGTGCTGATCGTCACCGAAGAAGCGCCCGAGACGGTGGTTCGTCGCCTTGCTCTCCAAGGCGCCCGCGACGTCCGGCGTCGGATCGCGATCACGAGCCCGCGCGCGCTTGCGCTGGCGGCCGATCGGGCGAAGTTGCCGAATCGGGTGGAGGCGCTCGCGGCGTCTGTCGAACACGTTCGGCCGGTGTTGGTGTTGATCGACACTCTCGACTCGCTGCGCGCGGGTGTCGTGGGTGAGGCGTCGCGTTCGGACGATTGGCCGAAGGTGTTCGAACCACTACAGCACGCGGCGCGGTCGACGGGTTGCGGTGTGGTGATTCTGCATCATGCCGCCAAGCACGGAGGAGGATCGCGCGACAGCACGGCAATCGCCGCGTCTGTCGACCTGCTCATCGAGCCAGGCAACACGGACGCCGGTGGGCGGGTTGAGTACATCTCGAAAGGTCGTGTGCTCGACACCGGAGACTTCGCGGTCCACGGCTACCGCCGCGAGACGGAGACGGTGATTGTGGAAGGTCTCGACGGGACGGCAGACACGCGCCAACGAGAGGCGCAGCGTGAAGCGTGGTTATCGATCGAATCGGCCATTCTGGATCACGTGGAAGCGCACCCCGGCGCGACGGCCGCTGCCCTGCGTACCGCGCTACGCGAGAAGCCGGCGATGGTCGATGCAGGTATCGGTCGTTTGTTGCGTAAGGGCTTGATCGAGGTGCAACCCAACGGCTCCGGACTGCAAGTGAGAGAAGAGCCATCGTGACGCCGGGAGCGCGTCCAGAAAGTTGCTCTATCCCCTAAGAACCCCTAATAAGGGCAAAGCGCCGTTCAGATCGTGACTTTTGACAGCGCGTGAGCGTGACTCAGGCGCGGTGTCCGGTGCTCGAGCACCGGACAAAACGAACCCCGGCCCCCGTTGCGAGATCTGCGCTCGTGGCACCACCAGTGCCCACCAGCCGGGCGATCGTAGGGCGGTCGGTGCCTATGCCGCCAAGAGGCGTTCTAGAGGCCCTGAAACGGCCTGAAATCGCCCCTTCTCGGTAGTGATTCGGCGAAAAACCCGTAAGCCCTGTTCGTTCATTGGTTTAAGTGTGGTTCGAATTCCGTTCGGGCATATGCGCACCCTGCGGGGGATAGACGGGTGATCCCCTGCGGCCGAGGGGGTGGGGTGTTTAGGATTGGAATCAATGGTTTACGGGTAGGCAGCGAAGACCGTGCCAAGTCCGAAAACGGGAGTTCCGATAATCTGTTTTACCGGCACTCGTGGACCCTGTTTGGAGCCACCGAAACGACCTCGATAGAGGACGCTTTTTGCCGCGCTGTGCCGTGAGTTTTTTGACCCGAAACCCGTGAGCGTGCGCGCGCTCCTTCTAGGAGTGACGTCGGTAGGGGTGGGGTGTTTAGGACTCGCGGTCGACCAGGTCGAGGGTGGACCTCATGACTATGGCCACAAGCGGCACGTCATGACTACTTTCGTGCACGAATGCCGACGTCGGCCGAAAACGATCCAGCCCGTGCCGCCCCCAGGGGTAGGCCGGTAGGGGGTACCCGTCGCGCGCTCGGCCCCTTGGTACACTTGAATGGTGATCAGGATCGCGTGCTCTGCGCGTGAGCGACCCAGCCGGACATCGTCACTGCAAAGCCAACGGCGCCTGCGGTCGCCAGCAATAGGATTCGCCCCCCGCCCCCGTCCGGTGAAAATAGGGCCTCGAGCAGGAATCCACATAGAGCGGCAAAGACAACCGCCATCGCGGCGCCGATCGCAACTCGCAAAGGTGGCGTCACGCCAGAGAAGACGACCCAAATTGCCACGAAGAGATTCGTGAGGAGTGCTCCTACGGCACCGTAAATTGCTGCTTCCATGGTTGTACCTCCGGCAGGTGGAGAGCCAATGGTAGCGGCTGCCGCCAATGAGTCACGAGCCGAATGGCTACGAGGCGCCGATGTCGAGCGCCTGGCCGTGGCCTATTTCGCGGATCGCCAGCAACGTAGAATTTGAAACGCGGAAATCGCGGCAGAAGTTCGTGACAGCGTGTCGCCCCTAGGGGAGCGGGGGGGGGTATCCCCTCGCGCGGTTTGACCCTCTTCGTGGGTCGAGCCGGTCGGAGAACGCAGCGCGGGTTCCCTCTGGTAAGGGTAGTAACCAGATCTGGGCACCTAACCAGCCTGAAACCTGCCTTATACCCTTCGCGGTCCCCCGAAAAACAAGGAGCCGTTACCAAATGGACCGGGGCGTACCCGCGAGTACGACCAAAAAGTCGTGTGGGATCAACCACCCACCCGTTGCCCGGAAGTTTCAGCAGTTTCAAACTGTCCCCAGGTGACGCGCCCCTGAGAATGGATGTTTCCGGCCAGTCTTGTCGATCGGTCCCTACAGAGATGACCAACAGCCCGACCGATCGGGAAAGACTCGCACGCAGAGTACCCGCGAAATAGCTGTTGATCCATAGTCTTCATACGTCAACTGAAGCTTTCAGCTTCAAGCTTGGGGCAATCGCAGAGTGCCAACGATGCCCCCAGATGTTCCGCCTAGTTTACGCCATTTGATAAAGCATACGCAAGCGACAATCCGTCATGGCCGCGAGTTCAACCGTTTCAACCAAATTCAACAGGTTGAACTCGCGAAGCTGCGAGGGAAGTCACGCAGCTCTCGAAGCATAATAGGCCAGCCGCATTCTCGACCGTGCGAAAGAACTTAAACTACTGAAAACAATAAACTTATTGTTGCATTTCACATGCTGTTTATGGTAAGATCTAGTCTCTAGATGACGTGTTGAGACCATTCGGATCAACAAACATTCACACGACTATGGAGCTTCATATGTCCGAGAACCCAAACAACCGATACGTCGTGCCTCACCCGGAGGGTGGGTACGCGATCAAAGGCCCGAACGCGAAGCGGGCAAGTGAGATTTTGCCAACCCAAGGAGCAGCCGAAGGACGCGCCAAAGAGATTGTGGGCAATGCCGGCGGTGGAGAGGTGCGAGTTCAGCGCGTTCGTGGACCGCAGAGGGGGCAATGGCGAGATTCAGACACGGTGGCCCCTGGGAACGATCCGCCACCGCCACGGTCGCCCGACCGCAGACATTGATCGAAACATGAGAACTAATAGGAGATTGAAATCATGACCGCATACGCAAATCTTCACGGGAACTCGGGCGTCAGGAGCTATGAGCTTGAGGCATCAGCCCTCATCGTGATGTTCAAGGGCGGATCCTTGTATCGGTATGGCGGAGAAGCCGCAGACCAAATGAAGCAGTTGGCCCAGTCGGGAAGAGGGCTGAACACATTCATCAACGTGCACAAGCCTTCATTCGAGAAGATCGGCTGACGCTCCGCGAACACCGGGGCGGTTTATTCCTGGTACTGAAAGGGCGATCCGCGCCCTTTCAGTACATCACGCTACTCGTTCACCCCGCGAGCCTTGCGGCCTGATGATTGAGCGCATCGCCGGCTCGGTGGTAGCGCGCCGCCACCCCCACGGACTTGTGGCCGGTCATCAGCATGGCGTCTTGGAGCGTGACGCCCTGGCGTCCGGCCTCCGTAACAAACCCCGCCCGTAGGGAGTGCGCCCCATAGCGGGCGGGATCGAGGCCCGCAGCGGCCGCACAGCGCTTCACGACATCGATTACGGCCTGACCACTCATCGACCGGTCCCCGACGTTGCCCCATCGATCGACGGCGCGAAAAATCGGCCCACTCGTGATGCCGGCGGCACGCAGCCAAGTACGCACCGCGTGCGCGGCTCGGCCAGCCAGTGGGACGTCGAAGCCCTCGCCCACCTGGTCGCCCTTCGAGCGGGGAATGGTCAGCACGTAATCCGGCCCATCGGCGGCCAGGTCCTCGACGCGGGCCGCGCAGGCTTCCGAGCGCCGCCGGCCACCAGTCGACCAGGTGAAGAGCAACAAAGCCCGGTCCCGAATCTCCCGCATGCCGTCACTGTCGACGGTAGCCAGCATTTGGTCGAGCGCGGAAAGGGTGATGGGGTCGTGTTGCCGGCGCTCGCCAGCCGTCGAGACGCGAAGCGCGCGCAACCGATCACGTACAAGCGCGCCCGTGGTGGGAGAGTCGAGCCCAAGCACGCGATGAGCGGCGGCCAGGTGGGCCACCCGCGCCAGTATGGTCGACGTCGACCAAGAGCCCGGGCGCTTCACCCCAGCGGCGATCATGCCGGCCTCGACGTCGGCCGCGAAGCCCTCGGCCGCGGCGTTGATGAAGTCCAGCAGCACGGGGCCAGCGACGGGGTAATGCTCCTCGAGGCCGTGCTCGAGCACGGCCCAGGTCCAAAACGCCCGCAAGGCAGCACCTCGAGCACGCACCGTGTTTGGTGGCGTTGCTTCGGCAATGGCGGCCGCTGCATCGCGTGCTGCCTTCTCGGCCAGGCCGACCGGCACAACGGCCGTAGCCTGGTCAATCGGTACCAAGTCGATGTCATCGGCACACGGTGCGATCATTGGGACCTCTCGGCGCCTGCGAGCGTCTCGGCGATGTAGAGCACGGCCACACCGACGCGTACCGTCGCGTAGGCGAGGACCGCAGCGGCCATGATGCCGCCGAGGAAAATTCCATCGTCGCCAATGCGGGCGGCGAAAGATTCAACGGCGGACATCTGCTTCAGAGCGATGTGAAGCGTTAGCGCAAGAGTTACAAGGAACTGTCCAAGACTGAATCGGGGCATTTGGCACTCTCCTTCTGGCTTGTGATAACCATACATTATCACAAGCCATGCGTTACTGATGGTAACGATGGCTCTTGAGTGGTGTTTGGGGGTCGAGTGCATTTCTTTTTGCGACCAATGGGTAACCCTGCGGTCGAACGAGGTCTTCTTGGGTGATGAGCGACAAGAACGACAACACAAGGTACAGCGATGGTGTGGTGCCGCCTCCGGCCCCGCTCCCACGAGAGCGGCATCACATCCACGCATGGGGTGGGCTGTCGGCAGCGCTGGCAGCTCACCCCCCGTATCGTTGTCGAGAACTCATTGAACAACGAACCTTGACGGGAGCAGAGCCATGGAGATCGCGACAGAGACGGAGACGGAAACCGGCGTTGTTGAGGACTTGGTCTTCGAGTTCGGCGACGAACTCAAGTCAGCCGACCACGAGCCGGATTTCGACCACTACCTGCGTAGGTGCCCGGAGGCGCACAAAAAAGAGCTTCTCGCCTTGATGAACGTAGCAATGCTCACACGACGCGTATTCATGCGGAAACGGACCAAAGGAGTCACCCAATGACGAAGCGAAACCCAATGCTGTGGCTGATCGTAGGCCTCTTCTTGCTCACCCAGGCCACAGTGGCCTACAGCAGTGATGTGCCAGGCGCGTTCAACGATGTGACGTTCGGCGTCGTCGACTCGGTCGCGTTCAGCGACGTGACGGTCGATTTCGTCGACTCGGTCGCGTTCAGCGATGTGACGGTTGATTTTGTCGACTCGGTCGCGTTCAGCGATGTGACGGTCGATTTCGTCGACTCGGTCGCGTTCAGCGACGTGACGGCCTAGTGGCTAGTTCTTCAAAGCCCACGAAAAACGAACTTGGAGGACAGCCTATGACCACATTTACATGCCACGAGACCCATCACCCCATCCCGTCGTATGTCAGCTCACTGAAGCATGCCGAGCCAACGCACGGTGACCACTCTAGCCACACCCACCACACTGACGACCATAAACATGGCGACAAGGCCGCAAACCACGAGCCTTCCCATGACCACCACCTGCCCAAAGGATCACATGACCATCAGGAACGCGGCGCGGTTCACTAAGACGAATCGTTGCGGACGAGATGAGGCGAATGCTCTTTCGGGCATTCGTCTTTCTCTTTGTGGTTTGAACAAATACTTCTACTTCAAAGAGATTGCTCTGTTCGTCACGAATTCATGCCGCCTCGTCCCGCAAGGTCAGGCCCCGAGGGTAACCATGGATACCGTGAGGGTCATCCTGGTTGAACTCCGAACAATAAGGAGCACGGTAAATGCCGATGCTAACCACAAAAAGGGAGCCTGCACATCGATCACTAACACCCGCAACCCACGCAGAGCGTACGCTCTGCGGACTACTGGTCATCTATTTCGGGAGTCGTTACGTCGACGGTACCGGAAGCATGATGTATGCCTGTATCGAACGCGATATGCGACGCACGGGATTTGGTTCAGCAGAAATGCATGCGCAAGACTGCTTTCAAGACTACGCGGTCAAACTCTTCCAATGGCTGGATGACCACCCTGAAGAAGCGCAAGAGATTGAGAACCTAGAAGCTTGGCTTCATCGAATCCGTCGCAACGATACGGTCGATTACCTGAAGCGCCTCGCGAGGGCAGAGAACGCCCTCAACGACCCAAAAACGCAACACACACTACACGCCATTCTTGAAGGCGAACAGTCTGTACAAGCCGACCGCCGTGAGTTGCTTGACGACGCGCACCTCGAACTGCTTGATGACGCGCACCTCGAACTGCTGATCACTTCAGCGACAGTTCGACTGGCCCCCAGGCATCAAGAGTTCATCAAACTCGAGTTCGGCACAGACCTTGATCGCGAAGAGATACAGCGCAAGATGGGCATCAAGTCGAAAGGCTATTTCAAGAAGCTCGCCTGCTGTGCCCTGAAGTCCCTCCGCGAGGCTCTCCAAGAGATTGTCACGACGTTCATGCAGTCGTGGTTATGAGCCTGGTGCAGGCGACTCGTGCCCGGAGTGCGGGGCACGACGGCTTCTACTAGAGAATTCTCGGCACTCGGATACACGCTCGGATCTCCTGCGTATCAGCGCAGGGCTGCTGTGCAGGTGTGTGTCCCAAGTCAGACAACGAGAACCTACGTCGACGCGACGACTGGGCCTTCTCGAACCGAGGTGCATTGCATCTCATGAGTCGCAGCACGAACAGCAACCAACCGCAAGGAGGATGGAATGAAGAATCTACGCAAAAGTAGCCTGGCTGCGGTGCTGTGTGTGGTCTTCGTCTGCGGGTCGACCCAGGCAGAGACCCCGGAAAGCTGCCCATTCCCCGGGAATTCCGGAAACCGAGGTTGGTCGGCGTCGGTAGACCGTTACGGAACTCTCCACGTGAACGGCAGTGTGCAGACGCCCAATCCCTCAATTAACGTGGACCTTGTCTTGGGCGAGCAACAGTGCCGAAGTGGTCGCGTGCTGACGCTTAATCTCGTCGCGAAGAGGCGCACGGATTCGCCGATTGTGCTGCAGGCTTTCGTCTGGAAAGACGTTCGCTACACAGCGAGAAGGAGTAGCGACTACGACCGTGTCGAGATTCGCCACGGTGGTAGGACTGTCCTTACGTTGCGAGTGGCGCGAACACGCTAACCAACAGCCCGCCAGCCTTGCGGAGCGTGTGCGATGTGCTTGCACGCGCTCCGCTTCGGATCATGCACCCATGCTGGGCGACTAGCGCGTGACATGCGGTCCGCCGACGACTCGCGATCTTCTCCACGGGCTGTACGGAACGTTCCCAGGCGTCCGGATGCCGTAGGGGAGCGGATGGCCTGTAGGGCTCAAGGTTTGGATAAGGGATCTTCTCCAAATCATGAGGGGACGAGCTCGCCCTCGAACAACCCGCAACATCAACTCCGACCACTGCGAAACCCGGAAAAGACTGCGGGTGCCGTCGCCTTAGCGTAGTTTCCCGTTCCGATGATTGTCGAAGGCCGTTAACTGCGGCCCGCGCGTACAGTCCTGCGTGGCGTGCGCACACGTTTGAAAAAGGGGAGGTTCAGTTAAAAACTGAGCCTCCCCTCCAGTGCTAAATCAAGGTCGCGGCCAGCCGTCGCGGTGATGGCTCCATTGACCCGGGTTGTGACGTCAAGGTCGCCGTCGTTGTCAAACGGTGTGCAAAGCAGCAGGCATTACCGCCGCGAAGTCCTTGAGGGGCAGGGGCAGGGCATCTGCAGAACGCCTTGCAGAACCGAGAACCGCCTCTCTCAGCATTGCAGAAGGCTCAGTTGCTTCGATTTCCTGAAGGATCTCTTCAGCCTGGCGAGACAGCCGGGTCCAGAGATCGGAGGTCCCGCCCAGCTCTTCTAAAACGGCAGCTTCCATAGCAACCATCGGCAGGATGTACCTACGATAGGCAGGGTCGATGGTAACTTCGCGATCGATCTTCTCAAGCATCGTCGATCCGACAGCAGCGACTTCCTCCGGAGAGAAACCCTCGCACTCGTCCTCTACGACTGCCCTGAAACAAGCCTTCGCGATGTTGCCGTAGCAACCCATCTGAACGAAATTCCGATCCGGAAGGTCGAAGGCTTGCGCATCTCGCTTAGCCTGCTCCACGTTCATCTTCTGGGTCTGGCCAAGCACGCGGAGATTGAGGCTTTGTTGCTCAATCCAAGTCAAAAGCCCCACTCCAAGTGTGCTTGCCTGCCATTCAGCAAATGCTCCACCAAGCCTTGTTGGCCCAAGGAGAAGGATCGCGACCTCCTTGGCCGCTAGAGCGGTCTGAAAGGTCTCTTTTGGCGTTTTCTTCAGGAGCTGGACTAGCTTCGCCACTGCCCTTGTCACCTGCGCCCTCACACCACTGCCCGAACTCGGGGATTCTCGGAGATACACGCGCGCCTGGCTTTGGGCGACTCCGTAGACCCTACTATCTCTAAGCTGCGGCGCGATGTCGGAGACGGCATGTAGTTCTAGGAAGACATCTTCTGTAGCGCGTCGCGCCACGTGGACTGCGGCGTGACCTGCGTCATCAGCGATGGGAGACAAGAGCCCATCTCTATGCAACAGCTGAGCGTGAGCCGCTTCAAGCGTGTCCAACACTGTTTCGATCTTCGACTGCTTCAACATTGATTGTCCCTTGCCTTGTCCGGAGCTGCCCGGATTGGCCCTCGGTGGTTTGGATGTTGTCGAGCAGCGCCTGAAGGGCTGACCGGACGGTTGTGACCGTCACGGTTTGATCTCCACGCACTTCTTTTGGCAAGCGATTTATCGCGGTGGTTACGGCACTTGCGTTTATACGTGCCCGGCGTTCACCAGCGGGCCCGCAGTAATACTCGACAACTTCTTCTAGCCGGTATCCCTCTCGATCGGCAGCTAAGTGCCCGAGCGTCTCGAGTGCAAACACCTGCTTCCGCTTCGAGGGGTTCTTGCTTATTACCTCAACGATCTGGGAACCGAACGCCGCGCGAAGGTCCTCGGGACACGAGCGCCGCTCGAATTCCTGCCCGTCTCTATCCTGAGTGGCTTCTACCTGCGGGATTCCGTACTCGCGGAGTTGGTGCTCTCGCGAAACGTCCTCTTTAGGGAGATGCAGCCATTCTGGCTCGTCGAAGTACCACTGCACGAGTTCCCGCACACTCTCTGTGGACAAATGCTCTAGCTGTGGGTTGAGGGAGTGGATTCGCTCTACGTGTTTCGCTGCCCACCGACGTTGCGTTGGAGCAAGGTCGGCGAAGACGTCCGTCGTCGGAGGAATCATCAAAGTTTCGCCCTTTCTCAGAGAGATGCGTTTACCAATATCGATGGCCAAATAAACTCAGGAGAGGGTCCACCTCCCCTGGACTATCGAACCGCCTCTGTGGAAGGCAGCCAGGGTCGGGGTGTCGCCGTGGAAGGCAGCCAGGGTCGGGGTGTCGCCGTGGAAGGCAGCCAGGGTCGGGGTATCACCGTGGAAGGCAGCCAAGGTCGGGGTGTCGCCGTGGAAGGCAGTCAAGGTCGGGGTGTCACCGTGGAAGGCAGCCAGGGTCGGGGTATCACCGTGGAAGGCAGCCAAGGTCGGGGTGTCGCCGTGGAAGGCAGTCAAGGTCGGGGTGTCGCCGTGGAAGGCAGCCAGGGTCGGGGTGTCGCCGTGGAAGGCAGCCAGGGTCGGGGTGTCGCCGTGGAAGGCAGTCAAGGTCGGGGTGTCACCGTGGACGATGATCAAGATGATCAAGATGGCGATGGCCACGAAGTAGTTCCGAAAAAAGGTCATGCTCTGCCTCCTGGTAGTAACCGTATCTAGTGGTTCGTAGGTCTACCTATGGCAGAAAGATGAAAAAACGAGCACATCAGCCACCATATTTTTGCAGGTGCAGCATGCGTCGCAGCTTGAAGTCCGTCACCATGGCGGTGGCCCGAACCAACCCCATGTGGCCGCGATTCCGATCAACGCCAACGCTATGCCAACCCACCAACGCCAACGCTGCCCATCAGGACGTGTCAGCCTCTGTTGTGGGCTTCTCGTCGTAGTAAATCTGATCTCGATCGTGCGGTTTGTGAACATTTGTGTGGATCTCCCGCGCCGTATACGCACCTCTAGGTTAAACAAGCGAGATGCTATTGGCCTCTACTAATAGAGCTCCTAATACAAATCCCCGCAGCGCGATGTCGGCCCAACACGGGTTTGCCTCGTACCAAGGGGACCGGCCGCGCGACCGGCTGACGGTTCATCAGGTCCACGCGTGCCGGCGCGCGCCGAGATCTCGAACGCAGTTGTGCTTTCAGTGCCTGCGCGCGGCGCTGATGTGCTTGCAGGGGCTGCGCTTGGGATCATGCACCCATGCGGGGCATGAGCAGCCCCACGCGCCACCGGCGTCGATGGCCACCACGTAGATCACCCCGTCACGGGAGTGGCTGGCCACCTCGAAGCGGCGCACCCAGCGATCGCGGCCGCGCCACAACGACAGTTGTTGCTCGTCGGCCGCACCAGGTGCCAGCGTCGTCGTCCTCATGCTGCCGTCCCCCAAGGTAGCGCCGGCAGCGTCGCGGCCAGCTCGCGGACACCAAGGTGATCGACGTAGCGTTGCGTGGTCTTGATCGAGGCGTGGCCGAGGAGCTTGCGCAGGGCCACGATGTCGCCACCAGCACGCAGGTACCGGATAGCGAAGGTGTGCCGCAGCGAATGCGGCGAGATCGCTTTGCCGCGCACCCCGGCGCGCTCGAGGAGCCTCCGGACGAGCAGGCCCACGGCCTGCGTCGAGAGCGAGGCCTTGCCCCGTGCTCGAGCAGCCCGGTCCATGGGTAGGAACAACCGCCCCCCGCCACCGAGAACGCGACCAGTGACCGCGAGGTAGCTGCGGATCGCGTCGACGACGTCGCCGGCGAGCGGCACGGTTCGATCCTTCGAGCCCTTGGCCTGGCGTAAGTGCGCCACGGCGCCATCATCGTCCTCGAGCACGTCGGCGACGCCGAGCGCCACCACCTCGGACACACGCACCCCGGCGCCGAGTAGCAGCGCGAGAATCGCCCGGTCCCGAGGCTCGACGGCCACGCGGCCCAGCGCCGAGATCTCGGCATCGGTGAGCACCTGGTACGGCCGTTCGACCTTCGCGCTCGGCACGGCGAAGACGTGCCGCATGGTTTCGGCGTCGGGCAGGTGACGAGCACCACCGACCGCCCGACACCAGCCCAAGAACGACCGCACGGCGCTGATGGCCTGCGCGCGCGTTGCCGGCGCCTTGCCTTGGTCGGCCAGCTCGGCGCGGTAGGTGGCGAGCACGGCCGGCGTCACCCGGTCGACCGCGATACCGGCCCAGGCGAAGAAGTTCCCCACGTGCCGCCGGTAGGCGCGCACGGTGTGGGTCTCGCGGCCTTCAAACTTCCCCTGTACGTAGACGTCGAAGATTTCGCGCCAGTCATGAGAGGCGGCGATCTCGCCGACGTCGAGTTCGAGGGGGACGAGCTGGGCGGTGATGGGTGCGTTTGGGGTGGCCATGAAGGGGATCTCGAAGTCGTCAAGGTTGTGAGAATGGATATTATCACAACCTTGGGGCTACCTTCCGTAACACCTCGATCCCCTTCCCCTCGGTTGCTGTCTTTCCGGCCCACCCTTTCCGGCCCACCCCACACTTCACCTGGGCCGGAGGGATGCGACCGAAAAACGCGGGTGGGCACGACGGAGAGCAGCGAGCAGTGTTTAGCATGTTGCTAAACAAGAGCCGCCGCCGTTTTTCTACGACGGGTAGCCCTCAGCAAACCGATCCGGCCGCGACCGGCGATCCCCGCCGTCAATCGCGTTACCTATCTCGAGCTTGGCACGTTCGCGGGAGCGCTGAACCAACTCATACGCGCCTTTCACCGAGGTGAGGGCGCC
>CBDFNS010000004.1:0-51054 GCA_965250305.1 Candidatus Multivoradales bacterium
ACTTCAGCGCATGTCTGAACGCAGCAAATGTCAGATGCAGACAGGTGTGTGTAGTTTATATTGTTATCTTTGGTGCAAACTCCACCTAATGCACACGTTGGAGATTCAGGATCTCCATCCTGTTCCTGTTGGATAAACGAGCAGGAAGAGTTCCACACTATTTGCAACATTTGTTTGCTTGTCATTTAGAGAAAGAGAAGCCTTTGTCTTCTCATTTCCATACTGGCACCATAAAAGCCCTGTGTCAGATGAAGCCAAGAGCATTTATTTGCAAAGGTCCCATTTGAACTCCCATTCTTAAGTCCTTTTGTAGTTGAATGAAAATCTCTGGGACTTAAGGAAATGAGACTAGAATGATAAAAGTCCCTGATGGTCAGATCTAGTTTTAGACTTATTTGGGTCAATTCTTCTGTCGACTGCTGTTTGACGAGCCAGAGCCTGGATCTGCATTTTTTTCTTTTTCTGAACATCAAACGATACAGGCACCACAATCACTTGTTGCCATGGATAATAATTAGCCTACAAACACTCAGGATTCCTGATCATCGCCCTTTAGACACATTTCCTCTGCTTGCACCTAAAATCCAGCTAAGTGACTCAGCCTGTGCAGATCTATGTACCACATGCATTATTATCACGGAGCTACGATGAGCAGAACGTTGTTACCGTGCTCGTCTCCATGTTAAAAGACCCCGAGGTTTGACGCATGTTGACATGGTAACGGCACTCTCCGGTCCGACCCCGTCCGACTCTCATGCTCTCCCACTCAGACGAGATGAGGGATGTGTGGAAAGAGGATAATATACAGGACTAGATAACCGGCAAACACACGCCTGGTCTTTATGTCAACCAGGAATATAAGGCTCACCAGGATGTCAGACGATGGCACACTTTATGGTGTTATACCGTCATTAGGCCAGATAACAGTTAGCCCGTAGTCCCCACGTGTCGCTGCTACAAAGTTTGACACTATCTTAAGTCAGAGCTGTAAGTAGCAAGGGAACGAGATGTCAAAAGATTATCACCAAGTAGTAATCCAAGGATTCAAGGAAAAGACTATCACTTCCCATCCGTGCTTCCAGTTTGGATCTAAATAATCCTCTCTCACGTCCCATTTAAAATTTTTATTTTTTTTATTAAGTTTGTTTCTTATACCTCATTCCAACTTTAATCACAACTTCATTCGGATTGGGCTGCGTGGCCCCTATGGAGCAGTCAGATTGGACTTTAATACCCAGATGAATTGATCCAGGATTTTGACCAATGTGGCTTCTCAACGTGCTCTCTCGCCCTCTGTCTTTGACAAAGTGAAGGGCGGGGCCGATTTCCAGGCGTGCCGATCTGCCCTCCCTGTTAAAGGTTTTTCAAAGTGGTCTGACAGCAAACTGGTTGTACAGGTTCACACCTTTGTGCTCATGTTCCTGAAGTACATTCATTTCATGACCATGTGGCTTTACATATTTGTAGTCCCTCATGTGGCTGGTGGATTTTTGTGCTTTTTGTTATTTTTATATTTTGTAATCACATTTATCCGATCTTTCCTGTAACCTCTCTCTCTCCTTTCTTCTCAGGTACAATTGGCTTCTTTGCCTGCTTCTGGTTTGTAAATAAGATCTACAGTGTGGTCAAGGTGGACTAGAGGACTGAGGGAAAGACTGACTCCTTGCTGTCTCAGCACTCGCCTCCTCGGTGCTGCCTGTGTGATAAAGAGGTCTCAATGGACCCGAATGAAACCATCACTTCTAATAGAGAGACCCGAAGAGCAGAGCCCGTCCTCTTTTGTGCTTTAAACCTACATTGCTATTCTTTTCTTTCTTTTTTTTTAAAGTATATATGTAATTTTGTCTTCACTGTTGACCAGTAATATTTTGAGTGGGGCCTTGAAAATCAGTGTGGGTTCCAATGATCTCGTTTCTCATAGTGAGCAGTTTGTTTTGGTGGGTTTAACAAGAAGATGAAATGTTCGCCCTGTGTTTTGGATTTTTTTTTTTTATTATTATGTTGTGTCTAAATGTCTAAACTTTTTTTTTCATTCATTACTTATATTGTAAAAATGAAAAAAAACTGTGTACATATACTGTACAGAGCGAGTGTGTGTGAAAAGATGCTACTTAAAGATTGTCACCATTAAGGAACTTTAATTTCTTGTTTCAGGTAAAGGGTGGGCTTTAAATCCTTCAACTATCAGCTTGTATTGTAGTAAAGAAATCATATAAAATACTGACATTGCTATGACACATGTCTATTCTCTTGTATTTTATGGCTATACTCAAGTTTGCATAGTAACAAAGGTCACACTCGTCTAAGAAGCACACGTGAATCATTGAAGAATATGCTGCACTTAGTTTGTTGCACGTCAAGAATCTCAGGAGAGATTCTTCCCCAGTGAAATCCTCATGCAGTCCGTTACTTTACTGATTCAGTACAGACGCACCCTTTCAGATATTAATAAGCAGTTTGCTGATCTGTAACTATACGTAAAACACTGCTGCCTTTTGCTTTGAGCAGAGTGGAGTCATCACCCAGGGTGGTAACGTTTTTCCAAATAAATGCAGTTAATTCAAAGTGAAGGCCATTTTCTTTTTTGAGCCACTAGACACATGTATGATCATTTTATACACTCTTAACCACGTCCCTTACTGTATATGTGTGAGGTAATAGGATATATTACCCCTAGTGACAGAAAGACGAGTAGTGTTGAAGCTTTATATTTCCATTTAAATGTTCATGATGTAGTGAGGTTTTTATTGTGCTGACTTTTAAAACCGATGAACTTCATCTCAAATCTAATTAAATTTTTTTTTATAGCCCAAATTCAGGTCACCCTGACACCCTCACATGCAAACCTGTGACTGCTTGGTATATTGAGTTGAATACAACACTTGGACACATAATACATATAATTCACTTTTATTAAACAACAGACAACTTGTGATGTTGATCGATGAAACCAGGAATAATGCAAAAGCACGATAGAAATCACAAAAATATGTCGTTTTAAAGCACTTTAAAAACACCACTACTCTCTCATTTGATGATAAACTGCTTCACACACTGTAGTGTAACTCTTTGTCTTGCACAGAGAAACGTGTCAGACCTACTGTACAAGCTTGATTGTCAGCTAAAATACTGTTGAATGACTCCAGGCTCAAATCTATGGCAGTCCAGTCAAATACGATATATCAATCATGATCATAATAATAAAACATTCATTTAAAAGTTATAAAAACTTGACCACAGAACCGGACACACTTTTCAAATAATGCACATAATGTGGTCATGCAACTTCATCATCTACAATCAGCTCAGTGAGTCGCCTTTCTATGAGATGAGTCCTGGCAGGTGTTCATCCTCTCTGGCTGTGAGAGGGCAGCTTCTATCAGGAGGGATCTTTACAAATATACATGTGTTCAGAGGAACATAAGAAAACTCTTATATATACGCCACTGGTTTATATATATACAATGTGGCCTACGTTAAATAACTGGTCCACTGAGTCCACTGGAGTTTATACCCTGTTCTCTATGCACTGCACTGATTCAACAATAACACTGTACTTCCTCAAAGAAAGGCTGACATCACAAAGGCAGAAAATACAGAGTCTCCGGACCAATATTAAAAAATCCCCCCTCAACTCGAATTAAAGGAAACACAGAGGTTAAGTCAAACTGGTTTGTTTGTCCAATCCCATCAAGGAAAGTAATCCACCAACCCTTGTGTGTTTGAACAGGCACAATGCATCACTGATCTACTCATTTCCTCAAAAGGCGCTTTGAGACTAAGAAGAGTGACAGACACAAGGACGTAAACACGCACATGTTCCACTTGCTCAAGAACAGAGAAGGGCACCGTGAAGTTTTTCCAAAAACAGATCCTGAGTTCATTAGTGGCCCTGACACAAGGTACACAACGTCCTCTGACTCCAAATACAACACACACACAAAAGGTTTAAAGGAGACAGAGTGGCTGTGTAGATACTGCAGATCGATACGTTATCAGAGACGTCTATTAGTCCTAATTAAACCCAAGTGATCAGATCACGCAGCACTTTAATCCAATGTAATGTTTTCCATATCACAGCAGGTCAAAAACCTAGTGGTATTAATTAGTGACTTGTAGGTTAAAGACTTTAAAATACAAATTAAATGTTGTTTCTGGTTTTACTTTATAGCTGTTGTATAATAACTGCACATGAGACAAAACATAAAACGTGTTTCTCAATATTTGACCGAGATTTGTTTTACACAGTCAATTTACAACGTTTGTTCCCCCCCCCCCCATTACATACATCCGACATCAAGTTAGTTTGATGGAAAAAGAAAGACACGGTCACGTTGTTGCTCCTAATGCCAGTAACTTCTTAATGAATAACCCTGTTGTGTGAGGACATTGCTCCAAACTCTCAAGGCCGTTCATGTGCTTTGTTTGCTGTGGACCGTGAGCTCCCTCTCTGAGCTGATGCTGGTGGACGCCGTGTCTTTGCGGCTGTCCCTCGACTTCCTCTCGAACGTGGGGGTGGAGGAGGTCGTGCATTCCTCCCAGGTCCTCAGAGGGAGGACCCGAGCGGCCAGGCTGGGCAGGTGAGGGTGGGCCCCTGAGCGTCCCTCTGTGGTGGTGAAGCAGCTCTCCACAGCCGAGCTCTGGCTGGGACGGCCCTGCTTGCAGAAGGATCCGCAGAGCAGGGCCAGGAACTCCTTCCTCACGCTGCGGTGCATGTAACCGTAAATGTAAGGGTGCAGGCAGCACTGTAAGAAAAAGAGCACGAGGGCCACAGAGGACAGCCAGGGTGGCACAGGCGCTCTGGTGCTCATAGAGATTGTGTTCAGTATGCTGTAAGGCCCCATGCTGAGGATGTATGAGGCCATAATCACAAACACTACCCGAGCGGCCTTGCAGTGGTAGTGGAAGCGTCTGTGCCGGACCCGAACAGGGCATCCTCTGGCTGAGTAGGGGCCTTCGGGGGAACTTGCCGGCTGGGCTTGGGGCTGCCGCTGTGGACTGCCGGGACCCTGGAAGTCCTGCGGCGCCGGCTGGGTGTAGGATTGCTTTTGTATGGGGTGCACGAGAGCGTTCTGCCTCCGAGCTGCTCTGAACACCATCCAGTAACATCCCAGCATGATGAGCACGGGCAGCCAGAAGGAGAAGGTGGACACCACGGCAGAGTAGGTCAGGCTGGAGGACCACACCACCGAGCACATGTTGTGGTGCCGGTCAAAGTCGATGGCCCCCCAGCCGTACAGAGGAGGAGTGCTCTGCAGGAAGCTGAGCACCCAGGTGCAGATGATCAGGTTGGTGCCCAGGTGAGGGGTCATGCGGGTGGGGTAGGACAGAGGGTGGATGATGGCCAGGTAGCGATCCACAGAGACCACAATGATGGTGTTGACCCCGGCGAATGCGAACAGGTGCATGAGCACCACCAGGGCCTGGCACAGTCGCACGTCCAGGGGCCACACACCCGGCACGGTGGCCGCCATGGCGAAGGGCATGACCAGTATAGTCTGGAGCAGGTCGGCCAACAGGAGGTTGAGGACGAAGCGGTTGGCCACGTGAAGGAGCTGCGGCTTCCTCTGGAACACCAGCAGCACCACCACGTTCCCGAACAAGGACACACACACAATGAACGATATGAGCACCATCTTCACCACGCAGCCGGCCGTGGTGGACCACACCGGGTGCTGGGCGGAATCAGGGGCGAAAGCAGGCTCCCAGGGAACGTCGGTGATATTTGTGCCCATACTTGCAGCAGTGCCAGGGAGTGACGTCCAGCAGAGTCAGGTTAGTCCCATCATCGTGATGGAGCAGAAGAGCAGCTCAGGTTGTGTTTGCACTAACACTGCTCCTCTCACATCAGCTGCATCTCACCTGACAGGGCACAGGCGTCCATAACGTGTGGAAGCGGAGCAGCAGACTCCTCCAGGAGGCGCCTGTGATGCTGGACACGATCAATGCTGCTCCTCATCGCGACGTATCCCGAGCAGGCCTTTGTCCCTGATGCAGCCCACATCTGCCGGAGGAAACCTGGAAGGTGGAGGCAGCCGATCAGCACCGAGCTCGGGATGTCCAGACAGATGCAGATTCCTAATCCGAGCAGGATGCGTGTGAAGCGGTGATCGCTGGTGATGTGATCATTTTCCTCCACCTCATCATCCTCCTCCTCCTTTTTTTTTTTCACGGCTCAGCTAACACGTAGCCTCCGCTGCGCGGCTTCGCCCAGCGGGGGTCTCTCATCCAGACGAGCGCATCCTTCCTCCCTCCGCTGCTCTTTCCCCCGGATTTTCCCGGCAGATCAGACGTTTATTATTTCATCAGCTTTCATTCCTTCTTAGGCTCCTCGCGGCTCCTGTCTCCGAGCTGTCAGCGGGGAAATAAGACCAAGGACACCTGCACCGATGTCTCCTGTCTCCCCCTCCACCTCCTGCTTCACCAGCCCCTCTCCTGCTTTGTTGTGAACCTGCGTCTCACGAACCCACTCACACTTGGAACCCAATGTACAGAACACTATCCACATATTACATCGGGTCAATTTGACCATTTTCTTTAGTGGAAATCAAAAAGCATTTATTCCTCAATTGGATTCTTTCATTTAGTTTATTTTTTTTACCCCCCTCCCCATAATGAAAAGCCTGATTTCCATTTAGCCCAATGGGAGTTTGGTTAAGGTCACAGGTCTCCTTGATAAGTGGTTCAATCAGTCATCTTCACATAGTGGAATGCTAATGTTAATTCAAAGACCAGAATTTTAGAAATAGTATATTTCTCTTTTGCTTGTTGAAAGAATTTTCATAATCATCAGTTTTATCTGCCTCTTGATCAAAGTGATGTTTTACTTTGAGTTTGCATCGGGCCAGTAAGTTTCTTTGCTTTATCCAAGATATTCACTTTATCTTTCACATACCTTCTTTTACAGCTGTAAATATTCTATTATTACAACTTCTGTATTCGTCATTATTCAATGAAGCTGATGCTGAAAACACAGGCTGAATGGATAAACAGAAACCCATTATGCTTCTGTTGGTTCAGGAAAGCTGTTTTTTTTTTTAATCAAACCCTAAATGTAACCATGGAGTTGAATTATCTCCTATATGAGTGTTTGTATAAATTATATGTTTATATAGGCCACCATTTTAAATCCAGAGAACACAAAAGTGTTCTTCAACATTTCAGAGAAAAGACTTCATTAATGCACAGAAAACAAAAGCAGCACTGCATTGCACAATCCAATTAGTGTGTATAGCTTACATGGCCCACTCATCAACACTCGTAATTAGCCATTTTATTTCAAGCCTTTGCTCGATCCCAGCTATCAAAAAGCCCTTTGATGTGACTCTCCAGCTCTGGGTTTTTTAGATTTAGATTGCAAATGAAATGCTGGTGACCACACAGGGGGCGGGGAGACGTTCCCCCTGTTCTTCTTCTGAATGGACCGGGATTCAAAGGAAGGCCTGCCGCCTCATGGGATCATTATCATCACACTGCTAATACAGTATGAGAGTTCAATATGGCCTCAGGTGTCCGGCTCTCCATCTGCAGCTCTGTCATTCAGCTTGTCCCCCGATCGCTGTCACTCACCGACACCTACGGGTTCGACAGGAACAAACCCACAGGCCACAGCCCGGGCTCATTCTGCAAGATCACAAACAAGAGCTCTGTCTCTCTCTGAATCTCTCTGTTTTCACTTTAGTTTATTTGTCGGTACTTTGTCGATGTGGCTTTGTACATTGTTTCTTCCAGATTACAGAGGCATGAATAAGCATCTTGTGTTCTCGCTGTTGACAATGTGATGAAGAGAAAGACAACAACAGATGTAATCGAGTCCATGATTCATTTAAACGAGATCCCTGCCGTTCTGACACAGGCCTGCAGCAGTTTCCTTTTTCTAACTTCTGTTGTGAATTTAATTCTCTGGCTGTTTATTCCTCATAAGCTGGCATCTTCACAGTGTCTGTCCAGAACTACAAACTGCTGATGTAACCACCTGACACAGGTTCTGCATTTCCTATCCCTCAGAATCACCTGCAGCAGAGAACACTATGGGTCTTAAAGGTTCAGTGTGTAGAGTTTAGAGAGTGCTGAAGTTGCCTGTTGCAGCTGAACGCCCTTCACAACACCCTCCCCTTCCAAACAGGAAAGAGAACTTGTGGTAGCCTTCAGTGGTTATAAAAACTCCAAAGGTGTTAGGCACAATGATTCACTGTTTGAGTGGTTTACTCACAAGGCGCTTTGAGACTGTTACTGGGAACAGGATGTTAACAGAAAGAGATGGTCACCACAAAGTTTAACACAAGGACAGTGCATCCTGTGACTCAAGATGAGAATAAATTACAAGACACAAAAAGTCTAAAAGAGACAGTTTGGTGGCACAGACGCAGATCGATGCCCTAAGTGCTCAGAAACCCAACCACTGTTATCCAGAATAACAATTTCTATCCAGAGCAGGTCTATGTTAAAAACACTGGGGCATTTATAGCTTCACAGACTTGCAGGCAAAGATCTAAAACACACATTAAATATTGTTAAGCGAGACCAATTACAAAATGTGTCTTTTTTATGTGAACAAAAACTGCACACATTTCAAATAGGAAGTTTTGAGAGACACATGAAAGCATCTGTACAAAGTCTGATTAACGTGGCCCACCCTGCCACCTTACATTTACATATGCTGCGGTGTACAAGTAAAGTTTGATTGATTGATGAGCAAACAGAATCTGTCATGTGTGATTTCTATCTCCACTGTTTGGTTTGTTTTGATGCTGTCTGCCCTCTGCTGGCTAAAACGAGACACACGCAGCTCAGAGGGGTTTGATGAGGACTATAGTGAGGAAGGGAGGAGGGGATTCTCATTCATCAACACAACCACTAACTGTCCCGCTCCTTTCTGACTGATTCTTCAAAAGTATAAAACATAAAACTTACAATATCACAGAGAGGGAAATCTATCTAATCTAAGAAAGTGTGAACATAATGCAATATATGAAATTAACAAATGCTTGATATTTCATATTTTAGGGGTGACAAGGAAATTAAGGCCAGATGGCATTAGAACCATTTTCTTGTTTTAATAACATTTCTAAGTCAAAATTTATTTCAACAATTTTCCTCAACACATGGATTCAATGCTGGAATATAGGCCTATTTTTTATCTGATAATTACACAAAAAAAGTTTACCCCCAAGAAAGATCAGTATCATCTCTGTGCATATACAAACATGTATATATATGTATAAGCATGAAAATATATTTATGTAAATAAACATATTCATACAAAGAAATGCATCCCTTGTATATTGTGTCGTTGATCTAGTATGTATTATATATATATTTGTTTGAATATGACATTTCCAGCAAATCAAAACTTCTCCGTAAAGTCCCTGAACTTCATGCACCTTAATCTATAAGTGCTGCAGTGATTTTCAGTGTCAGTAATATTGTGAGACCAGGAATTTATCTAAGCTGCTTTGCTAATCTGTCAGCTCCAGACCCACACAGGTAAATATGTAACTGTGGCTCTCATGGGAATGGTTTAGAATATTTTCTATTATGACAGTTTACACTATTAATGCATTAAGGTAATAAGTTCTAGTTTCCCCTAAGTGTGAATTTAAATATTCTAGTCTATTGAATACATTTGTACAAAACATCATATTTTTCATATAATATATATTAATAATTATAATTCAGACAAGAGAGTAAGCATCTGCTCAGCACCAACGTAGTTTGAAAAGGACATTCTAAGAGTGTAGCACGTATTTTTCTGCTAATTTTGTCGTCGTTTTCTATCTTGTTGTGTTCCTCACTTGTGCTTCCACCCATAATAAGAGGAATAAACCCTGTTGAATCAGCAGAACCCGCATTATCTCATCGGTGCAGCTCAGGAAATAGTCTTTCTTCTGACGTTCTTAGAGCCTAACACAGGATGAATAGAGGTCTGGTTGAATGCAGGAATGTGCATAATTAACTAACTCTTTTGAACTGGAGGGAACATTTAATTGTTTAATTAAACAATTAAATGGCTCCTCTTAACGTTATGGCTTGTAGGGTGCGAAGTGTCTTTTTGTTTGCACGATGAATGTCGACGCATACCTCTCTTTTCCTCGACAATACAGGAACAGAAGGGCCTGAAGGCATCGGGACACACACAAGGCAAAAACACACACATGCACACATACACACATATGATAAAAACATGGCTGCAGCGGGCAACTGCACAGAAAAATCCCTGTAAACAAACAGATGACAAACAGATTGAAAAAGACGATCACGGCACTGCTCTCCAAAGGGAGCCTTTCATTTTATGGCACAATGGCAGTTGTCTCCGAAGCCCAAACAGTTTAGAAGTAATTACTAGTGTTTTCTACAGAAGGTGATTACTTTGTCACACTTTGCAGCCATTGTCACCGGCCGCGCACCACTGGTACCGCGACCTCTTCGGGCCTTCCGATAGGTGGGTTCGCACCACCCGCTTCGACGCCGTACCGCCACAAGCGGTGGTCGCCTTCGAAGCTCACCAGCCATGATCCATCCGGTAGACGCAAAAGTTCTTCGGCATCACGGCGAGCGCGGCCGGTCACTGGACCGCCATCGGTATCCAGCAGCGGTCCCATCTTGTTGCCTCGGACGCCCCGCAAACGTCCCGACGCGTCGTGCTCCAGGCTCGCAGTCCACCAGTGGCCGCGATCCGATATCGCGGTCAGTTCTCGTCCATCAACAAGGCTCAAACCGGAAAAGCCGCCAAACCGCGCGTCCTCAGACATGAGGACCACTGCCGCGACATGACGAAGCTCGCCAATGTTGACCTGCTCTGCCTCAATGGCGAGCACTTGAGTACTGACAGCAATCGCGTCCGCTCGGTTTGCGCGTGCTTCTTCCCCTCGACTCGGCATCGCGACCAGCGCTGCGAGCGCTGCGAGCGCTGCGAAAATCAAGCCCCATCTCCTCCCCCTTTTCAGTCCCTCCCTCGCTTCCTGGATCCCACGCTTCGCGCAGGTCTCTCCCCGGAACTTGGCTGGGATTACGCCATGCTATCGCGAATCCACTCCGACGAATGTACGCCTCTCAAGGCCGGAGGATTTCCAGCAGACGCTGATGGGTTTCCGGCTCGAGAATCATTTCGAAATGCTCGCCGTCGATGTAGAAGGCACCCGGAGGCATCGGATCGGCCAGGGCACGCATTTCTTGCGGCGACAGCCAACGTTGGCTCGCCACAGCCGCATGCCCATCACCCTCGGCGCTGGCAGCGCTCACCAGCGCGGCGCTGCGCACACCACGATCGCCGACAAATAGCGTCTTCCAACCCGAACCTCTGGCGACCAGGAGCGCCCGCTCCGGTGTTGGTTTCCATCGGTTTTGAATCTGGTAATACCGAGGAGGCTTGAACCCGTCCACGTCCCGTGCCAACGCGGCTTGAAAGCGCCGGGCTCTCGCCAAGGACCGGGTCAAGAACGCAACACGATCCGCGACGGAACCAAAGAGATCCTCCCGCCCTGCGCCCGCCAACCGAGCCGCCACATCGGACCGAAAAACCGACCAGCCATACCGCTGCCAACTTGCTGGGTCGTAAAGATCCACCGCCAGCGGTCGGCCCGCTACATCGAGGAAAAGATCATCTCGGTACGCCGGCAGGTCCTGATAGAGCGACGGAAAGGTGAACAGTGTCTCTGGGTTCAAGTAGCGACCAACCCACGGAACATAGCGTCGCCCCCGATCAATCTCGCGCAGAATCCGAATGCTGCCGCCATTGGCGGTACCCACAAACACGACACGCCCAACGCTCAGCTCCGTGGGCACCGTTGCCGCGCCCGCCTCGACATCGTCGAGTGACGCGTCGCCGTATTTGATCAGATAGCGACAGATGTGCGCACCATTCGACTGACAGACGAAATCGACGTCCAGGGGTCCACCACCACGTGCCTGGCGTACCCGCTCGAGACGCGCGAACAGCGCTTGCGCGCTTACCACATTGTCCTGCCGCCAGTCGTACGGGAATGCGTAGAACGTGGCCTCGGCGGTTGGTGCTTCGAGGTCGCCGCTGCGGTAGCCGTTGGCCTCGAACAACGCCCGTACCGGCCCGTACACCGGCTTGCGGACCCAAGCCAAGCGCATTTCTTCGACAATGTCGAAGGCCTCGAGACGCGTCGACGCGTCGTCTACGATGGACCGTGCCAACGCATAGCCACCATCCTTCGGTTTGATGAGATTGCGCCCTTCCCCCCAAACCACCACGCCTGTAGCCTGCTCTCGCAATTTGCTACCGGTGATACCCGGGACAAACACCAAAACCGACCTCGAGGTCGCGGCGGTCAGACGAGCGTCGACCACGGGTTTTGCTTTGGAGGCAGAGCAGCCTGCCAGCAGACCCAGCGTGGCGACCAGCCACCAGATTCGCGCACGTAGGAAGCAGAGTGGTTTCGACATTCGACGAGCCTGTGAGATTACCAAGGCGAGCCTGCTGATCATATCCGTAGATGGCAGGCTCTTGGCGACCACACCTCCCTCAGGGTATCTTCATGGTCTCATCCTGCCTGGCAACTCGGCTCGGCGCCTGCACCACCGATCACCGTGGAGATCGAATGCTCGAGACTCAACTCGCGCCCCGGCTGCGCCATGTCGCTTTGGTCGCAGTGGCCACCGGAATCGGTGTAGCCGCGATCGCCGTGGGCCAACAAGCCCCGGAAATGGCCCCCACGGCACCGACGGAATCGCCTCGCAACGCGAACTACACCATCGAAGCGAGCCTCGACGCCGAAGGCAAGACCTTGGATGGTCGCCAAACCCTTCGGTGGCGAAACATCCAAGAAACGGCCACTGACGAGCTGTGGTTCCACCTCTACTGGAATGCCTGGCGCAACGACCACAGCACCTGGATGCGTGAAGATCTCCTACGCGGACGTAGCGACTTGGCCGAGGTCCGCCGTGGGGACTGGGGCTGGCTCGAAGTCGAAACAGCCACCCTTGCTGGCGTCGACCTCATGGCAACGCATCGTTTCGCCGCGCCAGACAACGGCAACGTTCACGACCGGACGGTCATGGTCTTCTCGCTCCCAGAAGCGGTGCAACCCGGCGACGAAGTTACCGTCGAGTTGACCTGGCGCGCCAAGATCCCTCGGACCTTTGCTCGAACCGGCTATCGCGACGACTTCTTTTTCATCGCACACTGGTTTCCCAAGCTCGGGGTTTACGAGCCCGAAGGTTGGAATTGTCATCACTTTCATGCCGCTACCGAGTTCTTCTCCGACTATGGGGTCTACGACGTCACCCTCGACCTGCCCTCGGAATTCGTCGTCGGTGCTACCGGCCGCCGGGTGAAGCGAGACGAGTCCGGCCCGAGGACCCGCCACCAGTTCGTGCAAGAAGACGTCCACGGTTTCGCATGGACCGCGAGCCCGGACTACCTGGAGCGCACCGACCGGTTTGCAGTGCCAGGTCTCCCCCCCGTGGACATCCGGCTGCTGATGCAACCCGAGCATCTTCATCAGGCCGATCGACACCTGCACGCAACCAAGGCAACACTCGAGCACTACGGCCGATGGTACGGGCCCTATCCCTATGCCCAAATCACGGTCATCGATCCGTTGTACCGCAGCGGTGCGGGTGGGATGGAATACCCCACGCTCTTTACCAGCGGCACCCAGATCATCAACCCCAAGGGTGGCGGCTCACCGGAAGGCGTGACGGTTCATGAAGCTGGACATCAATTCTGGTACGGCTTGGTGGGCAACAATGAGTTCGAGCATGCCTGGCTCGACGAGGGTCTCAACACCTTCTCGACAGCACGGGTGATGAATGTCACCTACGACGATACCGCCCTAATGGGCCGCTACTTGAACTTTCCCGGCGGCGAAGTCGGCGGCTTCCTGCGTGTTCTGTCCCCGGAATTCGTCCAAACCCGGGCCATTCACGGAAACCGTTTCTCACGCTACATTGCGTCCGAAGGACCGACCATGGATGCCATGTCGGTACCGTCGTTCCAGGCATTCCCGGCAGGCATCCGCAGCCTCAGCTACCACAAGACCGCCACCTGGCTTCACACACTCGAGCGTTTTTTGGGCTGGGACGTCCTGCAGCCAGCCATGGCCTCATTCTTTGCTCGGTGGCAGTTCGGACATCCGCGTCCGGAGGACTTCTTCGCCGTCATCGAAGAAGAAAGCGGTCAGGATCTCGACTGGTTCTTCGATCAGGTCTACTACGACTCCGTGCAGTTTGACTACGCGCTCGCCAGCATCATGAGCAAGCCGGCCGACGTACGCGGATTTGTCAATGGCTTGGACGGCCTCGCATACTGGGACGGCGGCACAACCGAGGATCGCGAAGGCCTCATCCGCACCGACGTCGTGGTGCGCCGACTGGGCGGCGGCATCTTCCCGGTGGACGTCCTGATGGTGTTCGAAGACGGCGTGGAGGTACGGCGTCGGTGGGATGGTCGCGCACGGTGGCACCGATTCATCGAAGAGCGTCCGAGTGAACTGGCCTATGCAATGATCGATCCCGACCGAACATTGCTGTTGGATCTCAACTACACGAACAACAGCCGCGTGCAAAAAAACCATGGAGCGTTTGCGGCCCGCAAATGGGGCGCCAAGTGGATGATCTGGCTGCAAGACATCCTGACCACCATGACCTTCTTTCTGTAGTGGAGCGCGGCGTGATCATCTTCCGCACCATCGTCAATGGACTACAACGCGCCGTCTCGGCGACCAAACTGCTGCTGCTGCTGTGGTTGGTCAACTTCGCAAGCGCCCTACCCTTCGCGCTGCTCACCACCAGCGCCCTGGCCGAAGACATCGGGGCCAGCCAATTCGGGGAAAACCTACGCCACGGTTTCGACACGGAATGGTTGGCCGAATACGATGTCCGTGCCCGCGGGATCGCCACCTTGTTCTCGCCGCTGCGCACCGGCGCTGGGGTTGTCTATGACAACCTGGACGCTTGGCTGAGCGGCGATCTGTTTCGAGGACACCCGTCGCTCCTCGCGTTGGGTGCTGGCTATGGTCTACTGTGGATCCTGCTTCAAGGAGCCATTCTTGCCCGATTGGCGGCGCCGCAAGAGCGCTTTACGTTGGCCCGTTTTTTCGCCGCTGGGGGCCGATACTTTGGTCGCTTAGCCCAGCTCGCAGGCTTCTCTTTGCTGGTTTACTATGCTCTCTACCGCCTGGCTGCTCAGATCTTTGGCCACCTGGACGACGCGTTTCGTGATCGTGGCACCGAGACCGAATTCCTGACGCGGTCGTTGGTCGTCGGCGCGTTCTTCATCCTCTTGCTCCACCTGGTTCGCATGATCTTCGACTATGCCAAAATCGAAACCGTGGTCCACAATACCCGATGGTCACCGGTCGCTGCATGGCATGGTGCTCGCTTCGTTTGGGCCCGGCCGGTCCGTACGGTTGGCATCTACACCGGTTTCGGGTTGTTGAGCCTTGCCTTCCTGGGTCTCTACACTCAAGTCGCCCCAGGTGCGGGCAATGCCACGACGATGACGGTGGCTGTGGGCTTTCTGTTCTCCCAGCTTTTTGTCGTGGGGCGGCTACTGCTCCGCGTTGCGACGCTCGACGCCGAAATGTCCACTTTCCGGTCCACGGGCGGCCAGTGACCAACGACGACGATCTCCCTCGATTTCGCATGGCGCGGGAAGTCCCGTTGCGCGAAGCACGCGCGGCCATCGAGCGTCTCAGTACCTTGGCACGGCGTTTCGTCGAGCTCGAACGCACCCTCGGGATTGCACGCCCCATCACCCCGCTCGAATCGCTCGAGATCTACCGTGTTGCACCCGATCGCCCGGGCCTCGACCCGGTGCTGACCGGAACCCACGCGGCCGCGACGGTGCGCAACATCATCGGTGTCGGTATCGGACCCGCAACCGGGCTACGGGAACGCCTCGAGGTCGAGGGCGGTATGCGAATTTTCTACCTCGACGATTTGCCGGCCTCCGTTGCCGGGTTGGTGATGTGGAGCCGCGAGTTGGGACCCTGTATCGGCATTAACCGCGGCCATGCTCGCGGCCAACGCCGCTGGGCCCTTGCCCATGAGCTCGGCCATTTCCTGCGCAATCGCTCTGCCGGCAATCTCTTGCCCTCCGCCGGTTGGCAGAGCCCCACCACAGATGACGCCTTCGCCGACAGCTTTTCAAGAGCCCTGTTGCTGCCCCGTGCGAGTGTGTCCAAACAATTCGCGGATCGCTGTCGCGCCAACGGCGGGCACTTTACCGTCGCCGACATTCTGTGGCTCGCGCACCTGTACGATGTTACCTTTCGGCGCATGACCGAGCGTCTGGAAGCACTCGGCTTTTTCCCCGCAGGCACCTACGAGAAACTGACCCGGGACAAATACTGGCCCGACGAAGAGGCCGGTGTCCCTACCCGCGTGCTGCCCGATCGGCGCCAGCCCGATGCCTTTCCCGTGCGGTACCGTATTCTTGCCTTCGAGGCGTTCGAGCGTCAGGAACTCAGCGCCAGCGAACTCAGCGAGCACCTCGAGTTGAACCGCTTTTCGGCCAAGAATCTTTACCAGCGATGGCGGTTCCAGCTGCTGGGCGATGGTAGTGAAGTCGAGCTCAAGCTCTCAGACGAGGTCGTGACGCTGCGCTGAGGGGGGAAGGGCACAGGGGTCGTAATGAAATCCTTACGTGCTAGATTGGCGTCATGTCGGCCCAGACCGAAGCAAAGCTCGCCGCCCGCGAGTACCTGGCGCTGGAACGTGCTTCCCAGGTGCGCCACGCTTTCCTCGACGGCGAGGTATTCGCCATGACAGGCGCGTCGCGACCTCACAACCTGATCGCGGGTAACCTGTTTGCCTCGCTTCACGGCCAGCTCAAGCAAGGTCCTTGCGAGGTGTATACGCACGACATGCGCGTGCACATCCCCGAAACCGGGCTCTATACCTACCCGGATATCGTGGTGGCCTGCGGCGAGCCGCAGTTCGAAGATACCGAGCTCGATACGTTGTTGAATCCAAGTCTGATCGTCGAAGTCTTGTCCCCTTCGACGGAAGATCACGATCGCGGGAGCAAGTTCGTCCACTACCGATCGATCGCCGAGTTTTCTGACTATCTATTGGTCGCACAAGCGCGTATACACGTCGAACATTTCGCCCGGCAAGCCGGTGGCCAATGGCTGCTCACCGAAACCAACGATCCCAAGGCGACCATCGAGCTCACGTCCATTGGCGGTGTACTCGCGGTCAACGAGATCTACGACGGCGTGCCTGGATTCTCTTGAACGCTCAACCCGCCCGCGAGGATCCATGAAAGTCAAATCCAACCGGTTCGTGCGCGGCCTGTCTGCCACCTTGCTTCTGCTCACCTTGGTGCCTTCATGGGCAGCGGCGGAACGCACGGTCATCAAGACCCCGGGACCGCAGCTGGACCTACCCTTTAGCCCCGGTGTATCGACCCGCGACCTGATCTTTCTCTCCGGCGCCATCGGCAACGCTCCTGGAGTCGTGGCGGTCGAAGGCGACGCTGCAGCGCAGACCGCCAAGACATTGGATAATCTCGAGGTCGTGCTCACGGCCGCTGGTGTCGACCCCTCGCGAATCGTCAGTACCACGGTCTACGTCACCGACACGCGTCTTTACCGATCGGTCGGCCAGACCCTGCGCACACGCGCCAAGCAGCATGCAACGGAGACATCGGTACCGTCGGCACGAACCGTCCTCGAAGCCGACATCGCGGTACCCAACGCCGCGCTCGAAATGTCGGCGATTGCGGCCCGAGATGGGGTCGAGATCACGGCCATCACCCCCAAGGGCTGGCCGACCCCGACGACCCAGTACAGCTGGGGCGTCACAGCAGGCGACACCCTCTTTATCTCTGGGCAAGCCGGCATCGACATCGCCACCGGAAAGATCGCAAATGACATGGCAACCCAAGCGCGGACCGCCCTGGCCAATATCGACGCCATCGTTCAGGCAGCTGGCTTGACCATGGCCGAGGTCGTCGGCTGTCGCGTGATCCTGCCCGACGCGCGCGACTTCGCGACCATGAATGAAACCTGGCGGGAGGCCTTCCCCAAGGCGCCGCCCACCCGCGCCACCATCCGTGGACGCCTGATCAACCCTGCACTTCATGTGATGATTCAGTGCACTGCGGTGCGCGGCGCCGACCGGCGGATCATCGGTGCCGACCCCAGCGCCAATCGGCCATTCTCGCCAGCCATCCAAGTTGGCAATCGCCTCTACCTTTCAGGATTCGTAGGCCGAGGGGCCGATGGCTACCCGGCGGGAACCTTGGCCCAGACGCACGTCACTCTGGATCGGCTCGCGGCCATGCTCGAAGCCGCCGGTATGGGCTTCGAAGACGTGATCGAGTCGACGGTTTGGCTCAGCGACATTCGCAACTACCCGCTGATGAATGAAGCCTACGCCGCACGCATTCCCGGGCCGATGCCCGCCCGCGCCACGGTCGGCAGTCAGCTCATGTCGCCCGACGCTTTGGTCGAGATTGCCATGGTCGCCGAGCACAACACGGAACCCGACACGCCCTGACGCCTGAAGCGCCCAGACCATCCGGAGGGCCGGCTCCGGCCCGGCCGCCACGGGCGAATGTCAATCAAGGCACCGTATTCGTCCAGGCACTGGTATTGCCCGCCTCGAAACCATCCTCGAAGATCGACAAGGGACCGCCGCTCTTCTCGCGACCAAAGATCAGGAAGCGTGCGTCGCCCGCGCTGCTCGACGTGTAGGCGAAGCAACTACCCGCCCAAAGCGAATCGTTCGGATAGTTGGTGTGGGTCGAGTTGTAGTCGCCGGAACGGTCGATATTGGGACCACTGGTACCGAACAGCGCAACATCGTTTTCGAGTGGCGCAATAGTGTCGCCGTTGACGTCGTCTGCGAGCCAAGCGAGGCAGGCCGGATGGAGCGCGGTTCCGGCCGCCATCATGGTTCCACCCAGATCACCATTGCTGTTGACCGCAACCGACGGATAGACGAAGGCGTTCGACCCGCTCCACACCAAAGGCTCGCCGAGCAGTGTCAGCGTCTGACTGAAAAACTGAGCGACTCTGGTGTGCGGAAAGGGAAACGAACCGCCTTGAGACGCAACCCACATGAAGCCAACCACGCCGTTGGCCACATAGGCTCCGGCCATTCGGCGGTCGATAAACCCGCAAATATTGCTTCCATCAGGCCCGGTGCAGACCCGGGCGCTGTCCGTCCATGTGCTCACCGTACGATCAAACGATGTCGGCGTGGACGCAGCGTCCGGCCAACGCCAGATGCGCATGCTGCTGGTCGAGATGTGATCAGCAAAGAACATCTCATCGGTCGCGCCGCGCGTCAGCTTGAAGGAGAAAAAGCCACTCGTGTCCATGTAGGTATCGAACGGAACGGAGCCGCAGGAGGCAAGGGAGGCGAGATCGTAACGCGCGGTGAAGGCACCGGAAAACCCGCCACCGGTGGTCGAGAAGACATTGCTCGAGTGGTAGAGCCAGTTGTCGCTCGCCACCAGATCCGGGAAATCGCTCCAATTGTCGGCGGTGAATCCGTGGATCTGCGGCGAGATATCGTAGAAGCACTCGAAGCTCCCATCTCCACCCTGATCAACGTTGATGCGCTGCACACCGGTCGTCGCGTTGCTGAGGTACTGCTGCATGTAAAAGGCTGTGTTGGTACCGGGGTCGTAGGCCGTTACTTGGTCACAACAGAAGGAGCCACTTGCCGGATCCGCAAACGGACCCGTGAACGGGTTGACGAAACTGAACGTCTGCCCATTGTCCGTTGAGCTGGCCGTATACCAATTCCCGGTATAGAAAACGTTGTTGCCTGTGGCGACCACCGATGGCTCGTTGACCACCGAGCTGAAACCACCCGGTAAGACTGCCGACGGATCAGTATTGCGCATGAAAACGAAGTCGTTCGGAGCCTCGGTCGATGCGCCGAGTCGCGATTCCGGCGCCAGCGGCGGCCCCGACTTGGTCACCGGCACGACGTACTTGAGCGGTGGAATGACCCGACTGGTCTTGCCCTTCATGCGGCGCGCGCGATCTTCGACCTCCTCGAGCGTGTCGATGTCATATGACCCGCGCTCCGAAGCGGGGATCTCCTGGGCGCGCTGCGCCTCGATCGTGCCGTGATGCGTCCGCCCTGTTTCCCTCCACAGCCGCGCTTCTTCCTCTGCTGACTGAGCTTGAACGATAGCCGTCGTCGCAAGCAGTAGGGCAGCGCTAAACACACCGATCCTGTTGATCCACACCATGCTGATCCTCCGATGCATGCGCGCCGTTTGGCGCGGCGCGCCAGGTTGTTTCCCATTCCTCGCCGAGCGAGCGTCCTTGTTGCCATTAGTGCAATGACGGTGCCAGACACTCGAAATCAATCTGGCAACCCAAAATAACGATGCCGGACGGACCTGCGAACCACACCAAATAAAGGATTTATCTCGACTCGCCCCACACCGACAAGAACAGGAATCCACGCTCACCGACGGCGCCCGCTCCCTCACGGTGCCCTGCTGAGTCCCGCTCGTGAAAGCGCGATCTATCAATCTTGGCAAGGCTGCTGATCGTTGTCGCCACCTTGAAGCAGGCCAGTCGAAGCCTGCTCAACCGGGACCATCGTCAGCAATCACGCCGTGCGCGTTGGGCGTGCGATGAAAGCGATAATCTTTCCGTAATCTTCGCCCTCGACCTCGTCGAGTTGATGCGAGATGTTACCGAACTTGCCAAGCTTGCTCGTCCATTCGCCCGTGGTCAGCTGCCGAGCGGTATGGGTAATCAAACCGTCTTTCTCGTAGAAGGCAACCTTTTCGACACCCAACACCAGGGTGCCATTCACACAACGCTCATATCCGATCGTCCGAAACGCCTGGAGAAAGGCACTTAGTGTCTCTTCGAGCGCCGCACCCGGTGGCCAGTAATCCCGCCCCTTTGGGTCGGGCCACCACCACCGCGTCTCATCAGACGCAGCCCAAGCAACGCAGTTGTAACGAGAGGTTCTGGAGCTGGTAAGGCGAAAATCCCTCAATCCCGGAAAACACGCCAGAACCTCCTCCCGATAGGCCTGATCCACGATCCTCTCCCCTTGGCCCTAGCCCGCATTATTCATGAGCAACCGGCTACGAGACCGTAACCACCAGTGTCTGCTGCGTTTCGCTCGCTCAGGCTTCCTCAGCGTACAGACAGTACGTTTTCGTCGCCTTCGCTCGCAAGCCTTGCAGCCACAGGCGCCTACGCTCTCTCGCTGCGATCGTCATGACAATGCAGGCTAGCCATCCGCTCGACCATTCCAAAGAGCATGAAACGGCTCCGATCCGCAAACTCGACAACGGGTCGGAAGGTACCACAAGCCGCAGCCATCATCCCAAGCAACAACAACAACAGCAGCGCTGCCAACACATTGATCGCGGCTCGTTGAGAAGTCGTCATGTTTCAGAATCCCTTGGAGCCGGCGCGCCCAATGAGTCCAATGAGATTGACACGTGCCGCCCCAAACCCGCCATCTGATCAACCGAGCCCGTATGCCTTCATCCGGCGGTAGAGCGTGATCTCGCTGATCGCCAACCGCTCGGCGGCATCTGCACGGTTGCCGCCACAAGCGCGCAAGGTGTCGTCCAGGAACACGCGTTCCGCTCGCTGCAAGATGTCCTTGAGGCTGCTGCCGCGCTGGGCCGCTTCGGCGACGTCGGGCGACAGGCGCGCGGAATCGAGAAGTTCGCCGCGTCCCAACAGCAGTGCGACGCGAGCCATTTCCTTCTGCAAATGGCGGACGTTACCCGGCCATTCATAAGCTTGGAGGGCATTCATCGCCGCGCGCGAAATGCCACGAATGCGCCGATCCGCTTGGCGACTGGCGTGGGCCAAGAAATGTCCCGCCAAATGCGGAATGTCACCCGGACGATCACAGAGCAAGGGCAATTCGACTTCCCAATCGGCGATTCGGAAGTAGAGATCCTCGCGGAACGTCTCCTCGGCCATCAAGGTGTCGAGATCGCGGTTGGTGGCCGAGATGATCCGGACATCGACCCGGTAGGGGCTTTGACCACCGACCCGATACAACTCGCCCACTTCGAGTGCACGCAGCAGTTTGGCTTGGGTTTCGAGCGCCATATCGCCAACTTCGTCGAGAAACAGCGTACCGCCACTCGCGCGCTCGAACGTGCCGACCCGCGCTTCGACCCCGGTGGCCACGCCGCGCTCGATGCCAAACAACTCCGCCTCGAGCAAACCCTGAGGCAGCGCGGCGCAGTTGAGCACCAGGAAGGGCCCATCCGCCCGTCGCGACGCGGCATGGACGTACCGCGCAAGGACTTCCTTGCCCGTTCCGGAGGCACCGCGAATCAACACACTCACTTCGCCCTGGGCAACACACGCCGCGTCGGCGTAGATGCGTTGTATCGCTGGCGTCACCGATGCCGGCTTCGGCAGAGGCGGCGGCGCTGGGACAATCCGCGGTACCGGCTGGGTCTGCTGGCGGCGACGCCCGCGTGATATTTGGATCAAGCCCAAGGCCAACTCGGTGAGCGGCTGAAACAGCTGCGCCAAGGTCGAAGTCGGCAACTCGTAGGTCAGGCGCAGGTCGTCACGGGTGGTCACCAACCATCCCGATGCCGCGGAACCATCTCTTCGCGGCTTGGTCAACTCGTACAACATACGCGCCCGAGACGGTGGGCCACCTTCTGTGATCTCCAATGCCAAGAGCGGGAGCGCCGCGGACAGCGTTTGCCCGATCACCGTCGCGACTGAACGGGGGGTTTGCCCGGCCCGAACCGCGTCGATCACAGTGGCCAAACCATGCCGCAAGAAGTGATCGAACGGCTCCACCGAGGCGGTGGCGCGATCGATCGTATCGGCGAGGGGCACCCGCGACGGTTCACCCTCGGTGGTGTCACCCAGCAGCAGCGCCGGCTCACGGTCGTCGGCATGGACACGCTCGATCAGTGCCGATACCGCACCAAACGCAACCACTGTTCCAGGGAGCAACTCGGTCGGTTCAGACAGCTTGAGGGTGCCGATACGCGTACCATTGCGCGATCCCAGATCCTCTACTTCCACCCGATCACCCCGGACCCGGATACGCGCATGGCGACGCGAAACGGTCGGGTGCGCAATCCGAACCGTCGACGCGCTGCTCGAGCCGATAACGGACTCTCCAGGCTCCAAGGTAAACCGGCGCCCTCGGTGGGCCAATTGCACGACCAACTCGATTGCCATCCCTATTCACCCACCGCGATGCCGAGACGCTTGACCCGTCGATACAACGTCGAACGCCCGAGATCGAGCCGCTCCGCGGCCCGCCCGACATCCCCACCGGCGGCTGCAAGCGCAAGCTCGATGGCCCGCCGTTCGATCGACTCGAGGTGGTCCTCGAGTCCGCCCGAGTCCGTTGTACACCGAGCCAGACCCTCCAAATGGCCCACGTCGAGCGGTTCCCCGTCGCGCAGGAACAGTGCCGAGCGAACCATCCGACGCTCCAGTTGCCGGACATTGCCCGGCCACGAATAGGCCAACATGGTCTGGAGCCCGGCACGGGTCACGCCGCTGGTGCGACGCCCCAACCGACGGCATTCCCGGTCGAGAAAGTACACGGCAAGATTCGGGATATCGGCACGCCGTTGGGCCAGCGAAGGCAAGGTGACCTGCCAATCCGTGAGCCGATGGAACAGGTCACGGCGAAACGTCCCCTTCTCGAGCATGGCGGGTAGGTCGCGGTTGGTGGCGGCCAGAATTCGCGTTTGGGCCGGGCGGGTGCGGGTACTGCCCAGACGATTGACCTCGCCCTCTTGCATGACGCGCAGGATTTTCGCTTGGGTATCCGGCGCCATGTCCCCGATCTCATCGAGAAACAAGGTGCCGCCATGTGCCCGCTCAAAGAGACCCGGCCGGGCGTCGACGCCGGTGGCGACACCACGTTCAACGCCAAACAACTCCGCTTCCAGCAAGTCACGTGGTAGTGCCGCACAGTTAAGCGCCAAGAAGGCCTCACCCGATCGCTGCGATGCCCGGTGAATGAACTTCGCCAACACTTCCTTGCCAGAGCCCGATCCACCACGGATCAACACGGCGATCTCACCCGATGCGATCCGGCGGGCTTGATCGTAGATTTCACCAACCGTCCGGTCGAGCGTTTCCGGCTCGGGCAAAGACAGTGTCTCCGGGGTGGTAGTGTGGCTCGGGGCGACCGGTTTGGCCTCGAATGCTGGCCCGATCTCGACCATGCGCAGGGACGATCCCAAGACCGGCTCGAGCCATTGCCACTGCCGCTCATCGGGCACCAACACCCGCAACAGCAGACGCCGCTCAGGACCCATTAGCTGCCGCGGTGGCTCGGCAACATCACCTGAGGCCGAAGCGACGAACAGCACCCCTTCCCCACCTCGTTCAGCCCGCCGCGCGACCTCGACCGCCGGCAAGCCAAGGGTCCGAAAGCACGCTGTACCCAAACGTTGGCAGGCTAAGACCTCGCGGTCGGACTGCAACAGCGTGTCGAGAATTCGCGGTAGGTCATGACCAGCAAAGGCCTGAACCGAGCCCGGACTCGGGGTCGATTGCAAAAAGCTCACCTCCGGATTGTAGCCGAACTACCCGCTCCGTCCTGGCTTTCGGGTCGCCAACCACCTGGCCGACATTCACCAGACCACGCTCCTCGGGACGGTCACGGACCCTGCTGGGGGCAGATTGGTTTGGATTCCCGAGGAGTTTGTGCAGGCACTCCATGCCGTCACGGGTCGCATGCTTCATCGTGGAGCACACACGCTGCTCGAAGCGATCGGCGGTCGTGACCTCACCTGCTCAGAAACGCGTTGCCGATCCTGTGGACACGACAACCGCACCTTCGTGCTCACCGAGACCAATGCTACGCCACGCGAAACGCGTCGCGGAACGCCTCCCAGGCCACCCGCACCTCGTCGCTCGGCTGGTTGCCGAAGGTGAGGAACACCTTGAAGGCGCTCGCACCACGATGGTCGAAGAACTGGAGCGACAGCGTCTCGACGCCGTTCACGTGGGCCGGTTTGCGCACGGCGAACGCCGCACCGAGCTTCTGCGCGCGGATGTGCATATCGAGCGTTTCAGTCTGCACGTTGAAAAAGCCACCGCTGCGCGAAAAGCCACCAAACGTGCCCACCACCTCCACCGTGGCCGCGCCGTTCGACACGATCACGTGCACCTCGCCGAATTCGGCCAGCCGCTCCAGCATCTCGAGCATGCGTTCGGTGTCGAGTGTCACCGCGCCATCGCCGGGCATGTAGCGCAGCAAGTCAGCCTCGGGCAGCACCAACTTGCGTGCCGCCACCATGGTCATCGCGCGCGGGTGACGCGCGAAGTAATCGCGCACCCGCGCCGCGACCTCGGCGTCGTGGCTGGTGGCGGCGGCGGAGAGGGTCTCGGGCGCGGTGTCGGTGGTTGGCATGGTGCGCGGATCATAGCGCGTCGCACGGCTGATCAATCCCACGCCCCGAGCAAAGAATCCTGGGGCTGAAGGCCCAGGCTGTATACGGTTCGCGCGCGGCGCGCGAAGCAAGAAGAAAGAAGCAAGAAGAAAGAAGAAAGAAGCAAGAAGAAAGAAGAAAGAAGAAAGATCAGAGGTCAGAGGGTTCAGGGGTCAGAGAAGAATGGGGAGAGCACCACGCGAAAACCAACGTAAACGTTTCGGTAAGCCGGGTAGGACCTGAGGCGGATCGCGCAGCGGACGGACCTCGCAGAGTAGAAGAACGCGCCGCCGCGCAACACCCGAGCAACATTGTTCTCTGGATCGAACGCTTCACGGCCATCCGTGGCGTCGTAGGGGTAGCCGAATTCGGCATCTTCGAGCCAGTCCTTCCCCCAAGCACTCCGCGTCCATTCCCAAACCGTGCCGCTCGTCTCCTCGACATCGAACGGACTCGTTCCCCGAGGGAAACACCCGACCGTGCTGGGGCCTCCGAGCCCCGTCTCGCCGAAGCTCATTCGATCCGCATCGGCGGTGTTGCCCCACGGAAAGATCCGACCATCGTCGCCCCGTGCCGCCTTCTCCCATTCCGCTTCCGACGGCAAGCCAGCGCCCAACGACCCATTCGTCAGCCCTTGCCAAAGTTCGCGGGCGGGATCGTCACACGCCAGACCCGCGAGCCGCGTGGGCGCCCAGGCGCGCAGGCGCTCGTTCAGCCAAGCGCAGTAGGCGCGAGCCTCGTGCCACGACACCCGCGTCGCGGGATGGTTCCCAGGGCCTCGGAGAGCACCTTCCTGTTCCAAACCAAAGCCAGAGGCCGCGACAAAAGCCCGCAATTGAGCGATCGTAACCGGCCAACGCGCGATGAAAAAGGGCGGCATGTCGACCTCGTGCCGCGGCTGCTCGTCTTTGTACGCCTGTTGGTCACGTTCCGGGTCGCTGCCCATGCGAAACCGACCGCTGGGTACCAGGCGAAAGCCCAGGGCAGCATCGTTCGGAAGGCCGGCATGATCGGCGTCGAAGCGCGGATCGCCCAGGGTGGCCAAGGCGGTACCGGCCCGGGCGCGTTCCGCGGGCGGCAGACGCGAGGCGAGGAGCGCCACCAACCAGGCCCGCACGGGCACGAGCCGCTTCTGGTGGCGTGGCGCCAGGCGTTCGAGGTCGATCACGTCGGCAGCGAGTTGGCCAGCGAGCAGGGCACCCCACAGGTCGGGCTCGGCCACGGCTTCGGGGCCGGCGCCCGGGTCAAAAGGCGGATCGCCCGGACACAAGGCGTCGATCAAGTCCCAGGCTGGTCCTTGGGTGCCCGAGGCGGCTTCGGCGCCCGCCAGCAGCGCCACCTCACGCCACCGTTCGGGCGCCGCCCGCGCCAACGTCGCCACCTCTTCGGGGTAGTTGCCGCCCGTCAGGTGACAAGCCGCGAGGTACTCTTGAAAGGTACGGTGAGGGAAGGCGTAGATCTCGCCGCCGCGGGGTTCGAGAATGCCCGAGCGTTGGCTCAGGTAGTCAACCAGCAGTGCCGGCTTGCCCGCCGTGTCCGCCTCGCCCTTGGACGGTTTCCGCAGCCGCATCAACGCCGCGACCAGCTTGCCTTGCGCAATGTCCGCCGTACCCGTGATGCCGTCTTGGGCGGCATGCACCTCGTACGCCAGGGCGTTGAGGGCGTGGCGTAGCTTGGTGGGCTCGGTGTGGAGCCATTCGGTCAAACTCGGCTCGGGCGCAATGAGCTGGCCGGTCTCGTCCTGGCGCACGCGCTGGCGTTCCCAGGTAAAGAGCAGCAGCTTGACGGTCTCTGCGTAGAGCTGTTCACGGCGCTCGGGCAAGGTTCCGCCGCGCCAGGCATGGAGGCTAGCCATCAAGGTCAGAAGCAGGGGACGTTCGGCCAGGCCGCGCAACCGATCGGTACCAAAAATCGCCCGCTCGAGCACGGCGGCGCGGCCTAGTGCGGTAGGGGTATCGAAGCTACCGAGCGCCGCCGCGTGGGCGTACCAGCGGGTGACGAATGCCCGCACCTGGGCGTCGTCGAATGGTGCCAACACCGCTTCCGCGAAGCCCGGCAGGCGCCAGCCTTGGCGCTGGTAGGCGTAGGTGCGGCTGGTGAGCACCACCCGGCAACGGTCGAAATGCCGTGAGAAGTCGGCAACGGCGTCCTTGACTTGTTGGCGGCAAGCCTGGGCCTCGGCCACCTCGTCGAGCCCATCGAGCAGGACCAGCCCGCCCTTCGCTTCGAGGTGCGCGCGAAGCGGGCTCGCGTAATCCGCCAGGCCACCCGCCTCGAGGTCAGCGGCGATGAAGCGCCACAGGTCGTCAACACCGGCTTGGCCTGCCACCGGCAAACCTTTCGCCGCGAAGTCACGCAGCACCACGTGCACGGGCAAAAGCGCATCGTGACGCCAAGGCTGCGGCTTGGGCTTCTCATTGGCTCGGCCGGTTCCGCCGGGCAGCGGTGTACAGAGCAGGTCCAAATTGCGCCTAGCGTCGCCGAGGCGCGCGCCGGCCAAGCACATCGCCACGAACCGCACGAAGGTACTCTTGCCGCCCCCCGGATCGCCCAGTAGCGCCACGTGCCGGTGACGGTCGAGCCAGGCGACGGCCGAAGGCGGCTCGCGTTGCTCTTTGCCACGCTCGCCGGTTGATTGACGCTGCATGCCGTTCTCGAGGTCAGGAGATTCGGTTGCCGCTACCCACAAGCCGGTGTACACCGCGTCGAGCGCCAGCCGCGTCGAGCCGCTGCTGATCGCCGCCGGGTCGATACCCGCGAGCGACAAGTGGCCGGCCTGCGTCATCAAGCGCCGCAGGTAGGCGTGCTCCAGGGCCTGTTTGCCCGTCGGTGGCTCGCCAACAATCAGGTCGCCTTCGATCAGAACACCGTCCTGCCCGACGGCCTTCGAACGGTCACCCAACGCAATTGCACCCGAGCCATCGAGCCGCGCTACCCGCAACGCGCGCTGCGTCTGGAGCGCGCCAAGGGCTGAATCAACCACCGCATCGCCCAACGTGGCACGCTGCCCCTCCAGAGCCTCGATCGCCAGGTCGAGCCCAGCCAGGTCGGCCTTGGGATCGGCGCTAGTCATCGTCATCAGGCCGCCGTACCCGGTCCTTGATCTCGACAATCTTCACCCCACGGTGCACGTCGCCCTCGAAGATCATGCCGCCCTTGCCCACCGCCTTCGCATGCGCCCCCACTGCAACGGCGCCGTCACCCGTTTGCGTAACATGGGTCACCGACGACATGCGTGGTCCAGCCGCTTCGAGCAGCGCCACGACATCGCGCAACGTCACCGGGTTGGCCTCCAGAACATCACGCACTTCGGCGCGCAACGCCGCCGCGGCATCGTCATCGTCCGGCCGAGCCACCACCCGCTCTGCCGCCTTCACCAAAGCCTGCGACATCGCCTCGTCCGTGCCCCGCAGCTTGCTCCACAGCCCCTTCGCCTGCTCCCAGGCGTCCTTACCCATCGCCCGCGCCGCCCCAACCCCACCGGCTGCGGTGAGAAACGGCAAGGCGGGCTTGAGTGCGTCGAAGGTCTGCTGCGTGATCTGTGCGATCTCCATACTCATTCTTCAAGCTCATTCATGGTGAGCCACCTCAACAGGTCGATACCAACTCGGCTTCGCGTGGAACGTTGCGGAAAGAATCTCGGAGGGCGCCAAGCGACACATGGACTTCCGCAATCCCACGGTGTTCGCGAACCGTACGTGGTTCAGCCAGCCATCGAGAGACCGGGCGACCGACCTGGCATCCTGCTTGCCACACTGATGGTCACGAAGCCCCGTCCGCAACTTGCGCGAGAAGTGAACGCCCTTTCGCCGCTTCAAACGCTTTCTTGCTGGTCCGACGATGAAGCCCAGAAAGGGAATGCCCTCGGCCACCGGGCGAGGATGAGCATGAGGATGTGCGGAAAGACGAAGCGCTGCCAAGCGGGCCTCCACGGCGCTCTTCCATTTCCAAAGCGTGGGTTTGCTTTCAGCAAACAAGACCAAATCGTCGACGTAGCGAACGTATCCCTTGCAACCGAGATCACGTTTGACGAAATGGTCGAGATCATCAAGATAGACATTGCACCAGAGCTGACTCGTAAGGTTGCCGATCGGCAACCCGCGCGGCCGTAGCGCCGCCCAAAGCGGATCCCCAGGAAAGTACACCATCCGGTACGCCGCATCGTGCACACGCTCGCCACTTTCGAGTATCTGCTCGACCAGCCGCAGCACTCGCTGATCGCTCAAGCTCTTGCGGAGTGCTTTCAGCAGAAGCTCGTGATCGATGCTGGCAAAGAACTGGCGCACATCGATCTGAAGTGCATATGGAAATTTTCGTGCGTATCGTTGACACGAATCCAGCGCGCGGTGGGTCCCCTTCCCCACCCGATTGGCGTAGCTTTCATCGACGAAGCGGCGCTCGAAGACGGGTTCCGTCACGTTGCACAAGGCGTGATGAACGACACGGTCTCGAAAGGGCGCCGCGCTGATCAGGCGCCGTTTCGGTTCGTGTATTTCGAAGCTCGTGTAGGCACCGGGCCGATACTGCTGTTCGCGAAGCTCGTCACGAATGGTATTCAAGTTGTCCTCGAGACGATACTCGAAGCGTGCGACGCACTCCTGACCACGCTTGCCGCGGCTCGCACGCCGCCACGCAAGCAGGAGGTTTTCCCACGAGGTCACTTCTTCAAACATCGCTGCCACCAGGATGGGCTCGGCCCAGGGCTCAACCGAGCCGAGGGGCCGAGCCCGTTGCTATTCGCCCGGCGCGAACCCAAGGGCTCCCGCGCGGCCTGGAACAAGTCCCACCATTCTTCGCCTCGGCCCAGAAGGCGTACCCGCTGGGCAATACCGGCCTCAAGAGAGGTTGAAGAATGTGGAGAGCACCACGCGAAAACCAACGTTTTCGTTTCGGTTCGCCGGGTTGTTCCTGTTGCGGTTCGCGCAGCGGACGTTCCTCGTATTGTTGAAGTACGCGCCGCCGCGCAACACCCGAGCACTCTTCGGACTTGCCCCAACGCGCTCCGGCCCAGTGCCGGTAGCGTCGTCTTGTCATCAGGCGTTGGCACTGGCCCGCCGCCAACCGCCCAGGAGACGTCCGATCTCGGTCGTCATCTGGGAGACATGCCCATACTGGCCTTCATTGATCCATTTCCAACGCTCCGCGAGACGCATGTAGACGCGCAACCGCGCGAGCGCCTCATCGGCCCTCTGAAGCCCTTCGAGCCGTCCCCTTCCTCGTCTGAGGTTGGCCTCTTCGAGGCGCTCACGCAGGTCGAAGGCACAATCCAACATGCGCTTGGTGAACGTGATCCGGTGAGCACGCGGAAAATGATTGCTCGCGGGCAAGAGCCAAGACAGGAGGTCAAACGTTCGGGAAAAGATCACCATCTCACTACGTTCCGCCATGTTGTTCCTTCAGAGGTCAGAGGTTTCAGGGTTCAGAGAAGAATGGGGAGAGCACCACGCGAAAACCAACGTCTTCGTCCCGGTTCGCCGGGTAGTACCAGTAGCGGAGCGCGCAGCGGACGTACCTCGAATCGTAGAAGTACGCGCCGCCGCGCAACACCCGAGCACTCTTCGATTCTGGGTCCTCTCGGCCGTCATCGAATTGGTATTCATAGGCCTTTTTCAGGCTCCGTGTCCACTCCCAAACGTTGCCGCTCAGCTCCTCACAGCCGTGAGGGCTAACACCACTCGGGAAACAGCCCACCGCACTCACACGGTTGATCTCGGTAGCGTCGTAGTTTGCGTGCTCCGAACTGTTGGCGTCGCCCCACGGATAGGCGCGTGTCGGATTCAGATTCTCGACCAAGGAAACTTCGGGAACACCATGACCTACCCGCTGTACATGGGCGTGCTCGGGGATCTGGTGGCCACCCCGCGCGGCCTTTTCCCATTCGGCTTCGGAAGGCAGATGCACTGACCAGCTGTCGCCGATGAGCCCTGCCGCGCGCCAGCGCTTGGTCAACCACGCGCAGAAGCCGCGCACGCCGTGCCATGAGACGGCCGCGACAGGAGCGTTGGCAGACCAGACATGGGGTTCGTCAGCGTCGGGAATCTCGAGCGTGTACTGAGCATAGTGCGCGGCAGTGATGGGGAAACGACCCATCCAGTAGCCATAGTCGAGATGAACCGTGTGCCGAGGCTCCTCATCGGAGAGACTGTCTTTCTCGTTCTTGTCACTGCCCATGCTGAACGCCCCTGGCGGCACCCAACAGAAGTGCATGGCATCGACATCGGTAACTTCCTGGCGCGGATCGCCCAACGCACCCAACGCGGTGCCGGCTTCGGCACGCTGGCGGGCAGGAACCCGTTGATCATCGCGCATGGCAACGACCAACGCCTCGCCGACCGTCTTTCGGCACGCTGCGGTAACGCCCCCCGGCCAAACATCGTTCACCGCGCGGCCGACCAGCGCCTCGACGGCACCCGGTGGTCCGGGGCGGTTGCGCAGCAAGTGCTCGAGCACCGCGCTGGCATCTTCGTCGCGCCCTTGGTGGACACCGAGCTCACCGATGGTGAGGCGGGTGACCTCTTCCCACGACGGCTCCCCCACGTGCGCGGCCAGGATCTCGACCACCGCGTCGAGACCTTCTTGGGCGCGGTAGGCGATGGCGACCGCGGTGAGATATTCCTGAAACGTAAGGTGAAGAAAGCCGAGCTGACCACCACCACGATCGATCAACAAGCCGGCGTGCTCACGTACGTCCGACAGGAACTGCCGGGCGGCGTCTTCGGGTTGGTCGTAGCCACGCTCGCTCAGGATCACCTCGAGCTGACGACGTACTTTCGCCGCACCCACCAGGCTCACGCCTCCAGGCGCCATCTCGTGCATCCAAAGCGCCAAGGGCGCGAGGATCCGCTGCGTTTCGAGCAGATCCGGTGCGGCTCGAAACGCACCATCTGACCCGCCTCGGCCACCGAGGCCACGCGCTTGGTGCCAGTGCTTGATCAAGACGTTGATGTAGTTGCGATAGAGCTCCACCCGCCGCTCGGGCAACGACACACCCTGGCGTTTCATCAGCGCCAGGATCGTCAGCAACAGCGGGTTGGCCGCGAGCTTGCGCACGCCCTGGTTGTGGCGGACCGCGGCAAGCAGCTCGCGCTGCTCGGTGGCGGCATGCTCCCGGGCCACCACGCCTTCGCCGGTTGCCGCGCGCTCAATGGCCGCGGTCCACCGGCCGATGAAGGCCTCGATGTCATCGTCTTCGAAGTCGACGATGGTGCACTCCACCAGGTCGGTTGCCTGCAAGCGAACTTCGGGATAGCCCACGATGCGACTGGTGAGCACAAAGCGGTTGCCCGCCTCGCGATGGACACTGTAGAAATCGTGAATGCGGTTGACCACAGTGTGGCGGTCGCGGGCGCTGCGTACTTCGTCGAGCCCGTCGAAGAGAAGCATGGCGCCCCCGCGCGCGAGGGCGTTGCGGAGCATGGCGGCGAGCGGGAAGTTGAGGCTGCGCTCGCGGTGGTAGCGCTCGATGAACGATTCGAGCGCGACATCGCCCTCGGCCAGCGCGTTGGCGTAGGCGGCAAGCGGCACCAAAACCGGCAGCCAATCCTCGAGTCCCACCGCCCCGCCTTCACCGGCGGCGAGCGTCAAGGTTAGGTACTTGAGGAGGGTGGTTTTGCCGGCTCCAGGATCCCCCAGCACCACCACCGCGCCGTGGTTCCCGATCAACTCGGCCACCAGCTTCGGCTCGCTCAAGCGCTCGCCCATGGCCTCGGTTTCGGCCTTGCCCGGCTTGCGCCCCGCGACCTTCAAATCACGGGCCCAGGTCTCGCCCTCGGGCATCTGGAGGCGCGCGGAAAGGGGTACGTACATTTCGCGCAGCGGCATGCGCAGGATAGCGCGGTCGGTCACACCCATGCCGCGGAAGTCGAGGTTTTGGTAGCGCTCGATCAGGTGTTCGAGATACCCGGTGGTGGCGGCGGTGAGATCGGCCGGCGGATCGTCTTGACCCATGCCGCGGTAGATGTTGACGACCAAGTCGCCCGTGATCCGGTTGCGCTCGACGATCGCGCCAAGACCGACGGCACGGCCATCAGAACCGATCACCTGGACACCATCGCCGGTCTGTACGACGCTACCGCCGATCAGATTCTCGACGTCGGCCAACAACACATCGTCGGTACCGAGGCGCTTGCGTACCTGGAGACGCAAGGCGGAAACCGCGTCGCGGTCGTTGCCCATATCCGCCACGTCGGCGGCCGCATCCCGCAAGCGCGCGGACGCTTCGGCGTCATCACCCCGGAGCCGGCGCCACAACACCTTGGCCTTCTCGTAGACATCTTCCCCGAGTTTCTCGACGGCGGCCTCAGCAGCCTTCTTGCCGCCCGCCAACAAGAACGGCAGGGCTGGCGTCAACACCCTAATGGCCTCATGCGCAGTCGTCCCAATATCCATCGCCGCTCCCCTGCATTGATAACGTCTCACCGTCATCATAAGGCATGCGCGAGCGACAACCACGGCCTACCCCGGCACCATCGTGGCCAGGTGCGGTCCCGGAGGGACCACCTTGCTTAGGCGGTGACTTCAGTCACCGATCGCCCGTCCTCGAACCAAACGCCACGCGACCGAATTGAAATTCAGATCAGTGCGTGACGGTGGCCGCGGCGCCGGGTTGGGCGCTGGCCAAGGCGTCGCGGACGGTGTCGACGAGCTGCTCGGGGGTGTACGGCTTGCGCACGAACCACCGGACCCCGTGCTTGTTGGCCCCACCGGATGAGTAGGCCTGCGGATGGCCGCTCGAGAGAACCACGGGCAGCGTGGACCCTTGCTGACGGAGCGCGTCGAGTACCCCTTCGCCATTGACCACTGGCATGCTCCAATCGAGCACGATGGCCTGGACCGGACAATCCGGGGCCTCGAGAATTTCGATGGCTTCGGCACCACCTGCGGCCAACATCACGCGATAGCCGACCCGTTCGAGGCACCGGCGCGCGAGGGTGAGTATGAAATCCTCGTCGTCGACCACCAGGACGATGCCCTGCTCAGGCTCGGTGTCTTGCCACGTCTCCGGATCAACCTGAGAGGCGGCCGAGGTCGCGACGGGCAAGTCGACACGAAAGGTCGTGCCGTCGCCGGGCTGGGACTCGACGTGGATGGTGCCACCGTGTTGTACAACGATCCGGTGAACAATGGCGAGCCCAAGTCCACGACCGCCCGGCTTCGACGAGAAAAAGGGTTCGAACACCCGAGCAGTGGTGCCCGCCGTCATCCCGGCCCCGTAGTCGGTAACGGTCAGTTGGATCGACCCATCACCGGTCAACGCTGTATGGACATCAACAGCGCCCCCACCATCGCCATACACTTCAGCCGCGTTGGTGATCAAATTCATAACCACTTGACGCAGCCCGATGGACTGCCCGAGCACCGGCGGAAGATCTTCTGCCAACGCCAGCCGCACCTCGGCCCGATGTGTCCACGATGGTTCCAACATGAGCCAGGTTTCGCGAATCAGGCTGTTGAGGTCGGTGGCAACCGCGGGACTTTCCTCGCCACGTCCGGCAAAGGCAAATACCTGGCCAACAAGGGCCACCGCCCGCTTGGCAGTGTTCTCGATTTCGCCCAAGATCCGTCGCCCCTGGTGGTTCACGCCGAGTGACGTACCGAGCAGCGCGGCGTTGCCGAGAATGCCGCCAAGTAGATTGTTGAAGTCGTGCGCGACCCCGCCCGCGATCATGCCGATGCTTTCGAGCCGCTGCGACTTCCGCAACGCCGCCTCCGTGCGTTCGAGCTCTTGACGCGTCCGCCGCAACTCCATCTCGTGCATCACCAAATGGGCCGCGCCACAAAGAAAACTAGACTCGGCCGATCGCAGCCTCCTCGGCTCCGGGCCGAAGGCACACAGCGTTCCGATTCGGTACCCCTCCGGCGTACACAGCGGGGCACCCGCATAGAAACGAATGCCATTGCCGCCCGCGACCAGCGAGTTGTCGCGGGTATTGGGATCTTCGACGGCATCTTCGATGTGCAGAATCTCTTCGTCGCTGTGAATCAAGCTCGAACAGAATCCCGGCTCACGCGGCACCTCGCAGGCGTCCACGCCGACCCGCGACTTGAACCACACATGGTCCCGGGCCACCAAGGAAACACATGCTTGGGGCACACCCAGCACATCGGAAACCATGGCGGTGACGATGTCGAACGTATCTTCAGGCGGCGTCCCAAGAATGCCATAGCGGTCGAGGGCAGCCAAGCGTTGGGATTCGTCGGAGGTATTGCTAATTGGTGGTTGCATGCCTGCGCCAGAATACCATGGCGCTCGGGGGATCTTGGCGTCTCAGAGCCTTGGTCAAGAACCAGAATGACCAGTTCGATTAACGTCGGTGAGCACCACGCCCTGCCAGCGGGTGTCGGTGGCACTAAAAATCGGTGGCACCAAAAAAGCGGAGCGCCCCGAAGGCCGCTCCGCTTGAAGGTTTCGGCTGCGAGGGTCGGCTATGGGTTGACCATGTCGACCCAGTTGCGCATGGCACCGACACTGCAACCGTGCTTGGTGTGGCCGTTGCCGAGACCCAACGCGTCAATGATCTGCTCGCACGAGCAGCCAGCGGTGTCCTCGAGTGTGAAGACCTCCCCGGCACCGCCACCCGGCGGCGTCACCGTGTCGAAAACACCATCACCGTCAACCAACGCGTACCGGTTGGGCTTGAGACCCTTCGTGGGCACGCCCTCGGGTGTTGAAGTCCCCGGACAGATGTCGAGGTCGTCCGGGATACTGTCGCCGTCGCAATCGGTAATCACGTAGAGCACGAAGCCGTCGTGATCGGACGCACGCAAGGGTGTGCTGTCGTCGTTGATCAGGTCGACGGCGGCATCAGCGTTGCCGCGACCAAACTGGAGATCGGTCACAAAGGGCGCGAAGCCCTGGGAGGTGAGCGCATGATCCAGTGTTTGGGCCGTGCCCCGGAAGACGAACGAGTACCGCTCACCCGCTGGCAGTGCGTTCACCTGCTTGGTCAGGTTGGGATCGACCAAGTCAGGACCCGAGAGTAGGTTCTCTGCGGCGGTGAAGTCACCCGCGATCTGCCCGACGGCATCCACGTAGCCATCCGTGAATTCGAAGGCGTTGAAGTCACCCACGACCACCAACCGAGCATCGGCGTCGGCCACCTGAATGGCCTGAACCTTCTCGGCGATCGACTGCGCTTGCTCCAGTCGCTTCTGGCGCACGCGCGGGCCGCTCGACGGAGCATCGATACCGTTGAGGGATCGGTTGTGCACCACCATGACCTTGAACGACGACCCATTGCCTTCGGCACAGAGGAAGCGGCCTTCGAGCAACAGGGGTGGCCGATCATGCAGCAGGGAACCATCGAAGGTGAGGATCTCGGCGGCACCGAGTTGGGTTACCGCATCGACCGCCACGTCATCTTGGACCAAAAAGCCGACATCGATCCCGCCAACGTCGTTGCCCTCGACCACGTAGGCGGTGTAAACCACCGACGGATCGTCGAGTGCAATCTGATCGGCCAGGTCCTGCAACACGGTCTGGCTTTCGACTTCTTGCACCGCCAGCACGTCGGGCGACAACAAGACGCCACGAATGTATTGCGAAAGCTTCGACAACCGCCGTTGGTACTCGGCAGCCGAAACCACGGTCTCGTTGCCGTCGGCAATGTCATCGAAGAGGCGGAACAGGTTGAGCGATCCGATGGTCCGCTCGTCCGCACCCGCGGCCCGCACGGGCGTGGGGAGGGGCGCAGCATTGACCATCAAGCTCTGGGGCCACAGCTCGTAACCACCGAACTCGAATCCGAGCACACCCGTGGCGCTGAACGTCGAGCCGGCGGGAATGATCTGGTTGGTCAAACCGAGCCGATCGGGATCGAGCTCGAAGACCTCAGGATTGCCGTCCCAGGTGGGAATCGGCGGTGCCATCAAGCCCGGGAACTCGACACCCGGCTCGCGGAAAGCCCGCGTACCGGCGGTGATGTGGACCTCGGCGATCGGATCGGGTCCGAAGCGTTGATTGGAACCACCCACCGTGCCATTGGCGACATCGACCAGCATGCCCTCGTAGCACTCGTACTCAATCGCACAACTGGGTGCGTTGGGGTCCGGCGACGGTACGCTGGCGTCAAACACCACCGCGGCTGGCAGGGCATCGGTTCCCGTTACGGTCACCGTATCGCCGTCGATCTCGGTGAAACCGAAGAACTCGCTGACCCCACCCGCTACGTCGACAACGTCACCCACCGCCACCGTGGGCGGCGTGTCGGTGAAGACGAAGATGCCGTTCGAGGTGTTGATGTCGCCATCGTCCCGCGCAGCGGGCGTCTGCATAAAGAAGCCGTCCGGTGCCAAACAGGTCACCACATTGGCCACCGTGGCCACCGCCTGCCCTTCGAAAGGCGATGCCGCGGCGTTGCCTTGAATCTCGAAGATCTCGGCCAGCGGACCGTTGGCCGTACAACCCGTTGCCGTCGTGGCATTGGCATTACCCGGTGTGATGCAAACGTTCTGGAAATCGACGTTGTTCTGATCGGTGTCGGTTCCGTTGGGCACCCGCGAGATGCCCCGGAAGTCTTGACCGCTCGACCCCGAGTCAAAAAGACCAGCGCCCGAGCCTTCGACGAAGCCCGCAACGTCGCCCTCGTAACTCACCGTGTCGACGATATTGCCCTCGAAGGTCAAGGCCACCGCGTCGGGCGCCCCATTCTGGATCGAGTTGATCGCCGCCAGGTCGCAGTTGGCGACCGTAAGCGCGTCGGCACAGACGACGTAGTAGCCGCCGGCAGCCACCGTCACCGCCGGCAAAGCGATGGTCTGGTAGGGAGCAGCGCCATTGCCGTTGACCAAGACAAGCGAGACACCGGTCAGGTCGGCGGCGCCATCACCAGCGTTCACGAGCTCGATGAACTCGGCCGTGTCGGCACCCGGCTGGTCGTAGTCGATCTCGTTGATACGCAAGGCGGGTGGCCCCGGCGTTGGGCAATTGCTGGCGTCCGATGTGTTCTCGGCGCCCGGCGTGATGCACACGTTCTGGAAGTCGACATTGTTCGAATCGGTGTCGAGCCCATCGGGGATCCGAGAAATGCCTCGGTTGTCCTGGCCACCGGATCCCGAGTCGGTAAGACCAGCGCCTGAGCCTTCCGTAAAGCCCGGCACGTCCCCTTCGTAACTCACCGTGTCGATCAAAGTGGCCCCTTGGAACAGGGCTACGGCATCGGGGCTACCGTTTTGCACCAGGTTGCTGTTGGGTGAGACGTCGAGGTTGCAATTGAATACGATGGAAGCGTCGCCACAGATGACGAAGTACTCCCCCGCGCCGAGGCTCACGGCCGGAAGGGCAATGGTGTTGTAGACCGAGCCACCGTTGCCGTTAACCAGCGAGACAGTGAATCCTGCGAGGTTCACCGCAGCAGGACCGACATTCTTGATCTCGATGAACTCGGCCGTATCCGAACCGGGTTGGTCGTAGTCGATCTCGTTGATCACCAACGTCGGCTCGGCGACCACGCCGCAGTCGATCGCGGTATCCGTGTTGGCTTCGCCCGGGGTGATGCAACTGAACACGAAGTCGACGTTGTTCATGTCGGTATCCAGGCCATCGGCGAAGCGCGAGATCCCGAGATCGTCGTTGCCGGTGGAGCCGGAATCCGTGAGGCCACTACCGGAACCTTCCGTGAAGCCGGGCACGTCGCCCTCGTAGCTGACGGTATCGACGATCATCCCGCCCGTGGTCAGCGCCACGGCATCGGGCGCACCGTTTTGAATCAGGTTGCTGTCGGGCGAGGCGTCGAGGTCGCAGTTGTCGACGTTGGCGGCGTTCCCGCAGACGACGAAGTACGCACCCGGCGCCAAGCTCACTGCCGGCAACACGATGGTGTTGTAGACGGCGGCACCGCCACCGGCTCCATTGATGAGTTCGAGTTGGTAGGCGCTGAGGTCAGCGGCCCCCGTACCAGTGTTGGTGATCTCGATGAACTCACCAGTGTCGGTCGACGGTTGATCGTAGTCGATCTCATTGATCACCAGGACCGGTACCGGCGGCGCCGGGCACTGGTTGGCCGCACCAGGCGTATCATCGACGCCAGTGGCGAAGCTACCGATGGCAAAGCCACCTGGGCAGGCTGACACGTGCCCCGGCACGAAGGTGCCGTCGGGGCCAATGCCCGTGGCGCAGTACGTGAACTCGCCCGATGTGGTGGACTCAATCAAAGCCAGACAATCTTCCAAACCGGCGAAGGGCACCACATCGAGCGTGCCGTCATCGTCCGTGTCGAGATCGTCGGCGTTGGCGCCGGTGAAGCCGCTGACCACCAAATGGGTCACGTTGTCGCTGTTCTCGAAGTTGAGGTTGGCGACCAAATCGGCCGTACCCTGGGTGAACGTCGACTCGGCAGCCACGAAGAATCCGTTGGCGTCGAGTACTTGGCCGGTCAAATCAACCACGGCTTCGATGACACCACTGCCACCGGCGCCGTCACCAATGACCAGGTAGGTCAGACCGTCGAGGCTGGCACCAGGGGCGCCCGTCAGCTCGAAGAACTCATCATTGTCGGTCGACGGCTGGTCAATACGAATTTCGCTCAGCGTTACCGTCTGAGCACTCGCCACACCGGCGGTCAGAAGCAAAACGAGGCCAGCAGCGAGCAGCGCCGCGGCCGTCGTCTCGGTTGGACGAATCCTGGACATCTCTTCTCCCTCTCTACGTTGGTAGACCTCGGGCGCACCGCCGGGGGTTCGCGCGTCCCTCATTTTCCATGTCGTATGAACCTAGACGCTACCACGCCCGTCTCGGCCGGCAAAGAAGCGGCGGGTGATCTACGTCCATCAACATAGGAAGTGTCTCAACGCGATCTCTTGTAACCGTTTATCGACGGATGAATCCAACGAGCACAAATCAACGGTCCGGCACGTCGTGCCGTTCAAACTACGGGAGAGACAACATGGCACTTCAGACGAAAAAGCAAACGCTCGGCCGACGCGGCACCCTCTTCACGATCACCCTGCTGCTCGTGGGTACAAGCTTCATCGCCCAAGCAGCAAGCACGGTCACCGCCAGCGGCACGTTTACCGGAAAGAGCGATCACGTCACCACCGGCGGCGTCACGATTCTCGAAACCAGCAACGGCTATGCGGTTGTGCTCGAAGCCGACTTCACCCTCGACGGCGCACCAGATCCGAAAATCGGTTTCGGTAACGACGGCGTCTTCGCGCCCGAGACGCTGTTCTCGCCTCTTCGGAAGAAAAACGGCTTACAGGCCTATGAGCTTCCGGCATCCGTCGATCCAACAGCGTTCAACGAGATCTATATCTGGTGCGAAAAATTCAGCGTACCGCTGGGTGTCGCGTCCTTGAAGTAACCGTCCTTTGAAGCAACCGTCCTTTGAAGCAACCGTCCTTTGAAGCAACCGTCCTTTGAAGCAACCGTCCTTTGAAGCAACCGTCCTTTGAAGCAACCGTAGCGGAGAGCGGCACTCTCCGCACTACCAGGTCGGAACCCGAGCCTTTTCTACACTCCGGCGACGTCATATCCTGTCGCCGATGCCAAACCTACCCGACCCGACGCTGATCAACGACGATCTCGCTCCGACACCGCTGGCTGGCCGCACGTGGAGCGTCTTGAACATGGCTTCCTTGTGGATCGGCATGGTGGTGTGCGTGCCGACCTACATGCTCGCGGGCGGCTTGATCGACTTGGGCATGAGCTGGTGGCAGGCGGTGCTCACGGTATGCCTGGGCAACGTCGTGGTGCTGGTACCGATGGTGCTGACCGGCCACGCAGGTACCGCCTACGGTGTGCCGTTCCCGGTACTCGCGCGCGCCAGCTTTGGCGTCCGCGGCGCGCATGTCCCGGCGCTGCTGCGGGCCCTGGTCGCCTGTGGTTGGTTTGGCATTCAAACGTGGATCGGCGGTGCGGCCATTCACCAACTTCTCGGCGTGCTGTTCGACGCCTCCATGGGCGGCGCGGACTTGCCTGTACTCGGCATCAGCAGGACCGAGCTGCTTTGTTTTCTTGCTTTCTGGGCGCTACAAGTCGTGATCCTGTGGCGCGGAATCGACTCGATCAAGGTGCTCGAAACCTGGGCCGCGCCCTTCCTCATCCTCATGGGCCTGGTCTTGCTCGGCTGGGCCTGGATACGGGCCGAAGGCTTCGGCCCGATGCTCTCCGCGCCGTCACAATTCGCGCCGGGCGGTCCCAAGGAAGGGGAGTTCTGGCGGGTTTTCTTCCCAGCGCTGACCGGCATGGTGGGATTCTGGGCAACCCTGTCACTCAACATTCCCGACTTCACCCGCTACGCCCGCAGCCAGCGTGACCAAATGCTGGGACAGGCGATCGGGCTGCCTACCTTCATGACCCTGTTCGCGTTCATCAGTGTCGCGGTGACCTCGGCGACGGTGGTGATCTTTGGCGAAGCGATCCCCGACCCCACGGCCTTGCTCGGGCGCATGGGCGGCGGTGCGACGGTAGCGGTCTCCTTGTTGGCCCTCTCGATCGCCACGCTGTCGACCAATCTGGCGGCCAACGTCGTGTCGCCCGCCAACGCCCTGGTCAATCTGGCGCCGCAACGTGTCAGCTTCCGCACCGGCGCCTTGATGACCGCGGGTCTCGGCGTCGCCATGTTTCCTTGGAAGCTCATCGAGTCAACGTCCGGATTCATCTTCACGTGGTTGATTGGCTACTCGGCCCTGCTCGGGCCGATCGGTGGCATCGTGCTCGCCGATTACTACCTCGTTCGCCGAACCCACCTCGATGCTGAAGGCCTCTATCGTCACGACGGCCCGTACGGTTATCGTTCCGGCGTCAACCCCAAGGCCATCATCGCAATGATCTTGGGTGTTGCCCCCAACGTCCCGGGGTTCCTGGCCACGGCGGGCGCCATCGACAGCGTGCCAACCATCTTCGCGACGCTTTACACCTATGCCTGGTTCGTTGGCTTCTTGGTTGCAGGCGCCAGCTACTGGTTCGCCATGCGGGGCACCAAGACGTAGCCCAGCACGCAACTTGGGCCGCCTGGAGTGGTTGAGCGAGCCCGCAGCCCGACGATAAATCGTCGGGCTGTGAGTGCGCCCGCCTCCGCCGGCTGACTGAATGAATTCGTTCCCAGCCAACGAAGGTCGGCGCACTCATAGCGCGGGCATTTATGCCCGCGTGGCGATAAGGCTCGGTCGACGTTCAGGCTAAGGGGATACGACGTCCCACGCACTCGTGTCGCCGGACTCGAAACCGTCCGTAAGGAGGGCCGGGTCGGGAAGGAACGGTGCAATGTGTGGATAGATCTCCGACATCATCATTCCGCGATTACCGACGCCCGGCGAGGAGCAGCCGCCGCAGTGGTGCAAACCCACCAACTTGTTGTCCGATTCGCGGTAGATGGGTGAACCCGAGCTGCCACCTTCGGTATCGAGGGTGTCGTAGTAGCGGAGGTTGAAGCCATCGGCATCGACGTTGGCACCGGAGCCGTGCGTGACCTCATGCGGCCGCCCTGCTGGATGCTGCACGATGTAGATCGCCTCGCCATCGGTGAGCGCTATCGGGTCCGGTTCGACCGCGCCGTAGGTCGCGGCGGGATCACCGATGACGCTAAACAGTGAGAAGTCTTGGTTGGTACTACCCACTTCACAGGTGTTGAAGATCTGCGCAATCAAGAGCTGGTCGCAACGGAAACTCTCCCAGTCCGCGGTTGCTGGCGAACCGTCGTTGCAGCCGGTGCGGTAGTACTTGAAGACGAACTCGGTGTTGGTACAAGCGCCCTGGCTCGAGACACAGTGACTGTTGGTCAAGACATTGTTGCCGATCAGGTTCGACCCAGAGCAGAACAACGACGTGGTGGCATTGCCGCCGACCGACATGACGCCGACCGAAGCGAACACCGTGGCCCACTTTTCAGGATCGTTGTCGTAGCAAATGACGTCTTCGAAGTCCCCTGGCCCACAGATGCTCTCCGGCCCGGCCACACCTGAGCCAAGAATGTCTTCGTTGCCGACGATGATCTTGTCGATCTTGAAGGGCGCCACATCGTAGGACCTGGCCATGACCAGCTCGAGACTGAATCGATTGCCAAAGGCCGACAGTCCCCAGAACGTACCTGCACCTTTTGGTCCGCTGCCCGTGAGTTCCTCAATGATCCGACCCGCGTGCGAGCGCATGATCAGCGCGTCGCCAGGTCGCAGGTCGAAATGCGCGAAGTGGGGTTTGAGGAAACTTCCCTCGGGGATGAAGATCTCATGTCGCCAAATCAGAGAAGTGCCTTCCAGGACGGCATCTCCAAGATGGGGCTCGAGACCATACGGGGTCGCCTCGCCAACCACCGGAGCAGGTATCTGCTGGGCAGCGAGCGGAAGAGCGACAGCCAAGAATAGGACGAAGGCTGGAAGAAGCGAATGAAATGGGCGCACAGGGCTGCCTCCTTTTGGATCCAACAACTCGGGGATTCCAGCAACTCAAGGAATTCCAGCAATCTGGGCCTCGAATTCGAGGCACAACAATTTCGAGGCACAACAATACGGACGAAAAATCGTCTCAGTGTCACACAGATCGCTGCTCGCCAAATCAATGCGCCCGATCGTCACAGTCGGTGACGGAAACTCGGGTGAGTTAGGGCCACAGCCAACCGAAGACACCCGCGGTGAGCAGGCCGTTGACCACTCCATCGATGATGTTCTTCCACGTCATGCTCCACGAGTTGCCGAACCAAATCGAGTTCAACGGTACGGCGCCGGCATAGGCCAGAATCGCCGCGGTGCCAGCAACTTGGAAGACCTCGAGGTAGTGGGTACCGGCCGTCATCGTGCGCCCGGCCAGATACGCTACAAAGGTCGAAACCACGAGCAAGTAGACGAACTGGATCAACAGGCTCTTGCCCATGTTGGGCATGCCAGTGGGCCTGAGAATGAGAAAGCCCACCGGGCCGCGCTCGGCCTTGGCCTTCCATTCGTCACTCTGCCAATCTTCTTTGGTGGCAGCATGTGGAAAGCTGTACTGCCCCGGTGCCGCAACGTTCTGTTTGTTGACGGCATCAGCAAAAGCACTTTCATCCGGCAAACGCGGCCAGTCGTTCTTGTGGTGGGGCAACACCATCCACTGCAAGAAACCGGCAACGAACACTACGACCGCCGACACCACGATCGGCATCCAAAGCATCGAGAGTGTGACCACAGGGCACCTCCTTTTATCGGCCCCGCGGGGGCCTGTTGGTGAGCAAGACTTCCCGCAGCATACACCGCCCTACTCGCGCCCGAGCCTACCTTCACGGACAATGGTTCAGTTTGACGGGGTGCTTGAATCGACGAATCGTGTCGCCGGCTCGAATCGGGTGCGAACGAATCTCCGAATGTAGGGGTGGGCTCGGTCAGCAAGACTAGGTCACTAGAACCACCAACATCTTTACAGATGAGCCGGATGTTGAATATGTTGAATGCAGAGCTTGCCTGGCAGAAAATCCCCCTTGGCCCCCCTTTAGAAAAGGGGGGAGAAAGACGGATTGTGGGGTCCGGCCCTCCCCCTTTTCTAAAGGGGGATTGAGGGGGGGGGGGAAAGACGGATTGTGGGGTCCGGCCCTCCCCCTTTTCTAAAGGGGGATTGAGGGGGGGGAAAGACGGATTGTGGGGTCCGGCTCTCCCCCTTTTCTAAAGGGGGATTGAGGGGGATTTCCGTTCGGCCAACGTAGCGAGTACACCGCTCGTCGGTCTGAGGCGGAGCCTCGCTAGTTGTCGGGAAAGGCCACTACTCGGGCAAAGGCCGCCTCACCGCCCTTGAACTTCCATGGGAAACAACCGATGGTCATGCGCTTGTTCTGGAGCTCTTCGGCTTCGATATCGCCACCAAGGTTTTCGATGTGCATGCAGTGGTGCGGAAAGAGCGCGTTGTGCGTGAGCTGGTACGCATCGTCCGGGAAGAGCTCCGCCATCTTCTCGGCTCCAAACTTCTTCTCGCACAGCGCGCGCACACGATCGCAATGACCGTGCATGCCCTTGCCCAAGAAGCGGCCGATGGGCAGGTTCATCGGATGGTCGGTCGAAATACAGTCGACACCCCAAATGTGAATCTTCTTCTCGAGCAACCAATCGACCATCTTGGGATGGGCGCCTGGGTGCCGATGGATGTAGCGCTCCTCATCAGGCTCCGCGCCGAATTGGGCAAAGCGCTGCCAACCCGTATGAAGAATGAGAATGTCACCATCGCGTACCTCGACACGCTCTTCGATCATCTCCGGCGTGTAGGCGGCGAGGTCGTCCATGGCATCGCGAAGGTCGACGATGACCCCGGTGTTGCACAGCCATTCGAGCGGAACCTCGTCGATGGTCATACCGCCAGTGACGAAATGCCGGGGCGCGTCGAGGTGGGTGCCCATGTGGTTCGAGGTCTGGATGTACTGCGCGTTGACACCGTGTTCGGCCTTGCGCTTGATGTACTTGACCTCGAAGGGCGGATAGTAAGGCCACGCCGGGCAGTCTTGATTCAGGGGTTGGGACAGATCGATCGTTCGCATGCTTTCTCCGTGAAGTTGGTCAAACCGACGCACGCGCGACGGCAGCCGTCAACGCCCGCTCGGTGAGAATTCGCGCAAGGTGTCGGCGGTAGGCGGCTGTGGCGTGAATATCGGGCGACGGGTCGATGTCATCGGCCGCGACGATGCGTGCGGCCGCCCCTATCGTCTCGGAGTGGGGTTGCTCACCCACCAACGCGGCCTGGGCACCATGGGCCACCACCGGCCCAGGACCGACGCTCAGCAAGACAATGCGCGCATCGGAGATGCGTCCAGCAGCAACCGTGACCGTCACCGCCACGCCCACCAGCGCATAGTCTCCGTGCCGACGCGATAGCTCACGAAAGGCCCAGCCGGTGCCAGGTGCGGATGGCGGCAGTACGATCTCCGTGAGCATCTCTTCGGGTGCGAGCGCGGTCTCGAAGAGATCCGTGAAGAAATCAGCTGCCGTAACGACCCGCTCTCCAGCCGCGCTGCGCAGCCGGAACCAGGCGTCCAGGGCCAACGCCACCGCCGGCAACTCGGCGGCTGGATCGGCGTGCGCCAGGGACCCGCCGAAGGTGCCCCGATTGCGAATCTGAGCATGCGCGATGTTCGGCATGGTCTCGGCCACCAGCGGTACCTGCGCCGCGACCAACGCGCTTCGTTCGACGGCGCGCTGGCGGGTCATGGCACCGATCGCAACGCTGGCATCGTCGCCCTGGCGGTCGTTCTGGCGAATGTACGCGAGCGTCTCGATCCGATTGAGGTCGATCAACACCGCTGGCTGGGCCAACCTGAAGTTCATCGCCGGCACCAAGCTCTGGCCACCAGCCAGCACTTTGGCATCGTCACCGTGCTCGGCGAGCAACGCCAATGCCTCTTCCGTGGTCGCGGGCGCGTGGTACGAGAAGGGTGCAGGCTTCATGCGTTGCGCGCCTCCTCGATCAACTCCCACAGCCGGCAGGGGCTCAGCGGAATTTCATTGATCTCCACCTGTTCGAGCCCCGGCTCGTGTCGCAATGCGTCTTCGACCGCCTGCGCGAACAAAGCACCGGTCGGTATCGCACCTGCTTCGCCCGCACCCTTGATCCCCAGCGGGTTGAGCGGTGACGGGGTTACGATATGGTCGGTTTCGACCCGGGGCACGTCACTGGCGGTGGGCAGCAGGTAGTCCATGAACGACGCACTTTGCAGCTGCCCTTCTTCATCGTAGGCGAGCTTTTCGTAGAACGCATTGCCGATGCCCTGAGCGACACCTCCGACGATTTGGCCTTCGAGAATCATTGGGTTGATTACGGTGCCGCAGTCGTGGACCACGACATACCGCACGATCTCGACCATGCCGGTGTTCACGTCGACCGCCACGGTCATCGCATGCACGCCGCTCGCCGTGGTGCCGCTTTCGGGCCCGAAGTAGGTGGTGGCTTCGAGGCCCGGCTCGGTCCCGGGTTTGACAGCACCGCGCAGTGGGTTGGCCCGCTTGGCCAGCTCACCCAAGCCGATGGCGCTCCCCGGCACACCGCGTACACGACACTCGCCGCCCACAAGCTCCAAATCGTCTGGGTTCGCTTCGAGCGCTTCGCTCGCGAACACCAAGATCTTCTTGCGGACCGCCAAAGCCGCAGCATGACAGGCATTGCCCGCGACCACCGCACCGCGGCTGGCGAAGGTCCCCGAACCCCAGGCGAAGGCGGCGGTATCGCCGGTGATGACCCGGATTTTCTCGATGTCGACCCCGAGTTGCTCGGCGACGATCTGAGCGAACGAGGTGAAGTGCCCTTGGCCCTGGGTGCCCACTCCGGTAACCAGACTCACCGTGCCACTGGCTTCCACCGTCACCCGTGCGCCCTCGTAGGGACCAATACCCGTGCCCTCGACGTACGACACCACACCGACCCCGATCCGCCGACCGTCGGCCGTGACCCGCGGTGCCTCACCGGTGGCGAAGCTGCTGAAATCGATCATCTCGGCCGCACGATCGAGCGCCGGCTGGTAGTTGCCGCTGTCGTACACCAGTTCGGAAAAGTCTTGGTAGATGATGCCGTGGTGGTGCGGAAAGTCGTCGACGTCGATGTAGTTGCGGCGCCGAATCTCCACCGGATCCAGGCCCAATGCGCGCGCACCCAGATCGAGCAACCGCTCCATCACAAAGACACCATGCTGGCGACCGGCACCGCGGTACGGGGTCACAGTGGTCTTGTTGGTGAACACCACCCGGAAGGTACTGTCGTAGGCCGGTACCCGGTACGGCCCCAACAACGTGCACTGACTGTTGATCGGCACGGTCAGACCATAGGGATCGTAGGCGCCAGTGTCGTGAAGAAACGTATCGCGCACCCCCAGAATCCGGCCGTCGCGATCAAGAGCAATCTCGGCGTCGTGAATCTGGTCACGCTCGTGGGTAGTGGCGAAGAAGCTCTCCTCGCGGTCCTCGATCCACTTCACCGGCCGGCCGAGGCGCATGGCCAGCCAGGGCACCAGCATTTCCTCGGGATAGAACATCATGATCTTGGGGCCGAATCCGCCACCAATGAACGGCGCAATCACCCGCACCTGGGACTCGGCAAGCCCAAACCGACCGGCCAGACCATTGCGAATCGGAATTGGGGCTTGGGTGGTATCCCAAATGGTGAGCAGCTCGTCGCGTGGGTCCCACGCCGCAACGACACCACGGGTTTCCATCGCCGCGGCAGCGCCATGGTCGTAGGTGAACCGACGATCGATCAGCAGGTCGGCGCGCGACCGCGCGGCTTCATAATCACCCTTTCGCTGTGTGATCTTGGCGGCGAGGTTGCTCTCGAGGTCGTCATGCACCCGCGTTGTATCGGGGGCGAGCGCTGCTTCCATACCGACGACCGGCGGCAACGGATCCGCGTCGAGGTAGATCTCCGCCACGGCATCCTCGGCCTCGTACCGACTTTCGGCGACCACCACGACGACGGGCTCACCAACGTGCCGGATCGTGCCACGCGCCAACGGCACTTGCATCCGCGCATGAAAGACCGCCCCTTCGACCGGCGGTGGGGGAAGCAGCAAAGGGCCCGGCGCCGCGTTGTCACCGAGGTCCTCGGCGGTCAACACGGCAACGACTCCGGGGCTGGCCTTCGCGGCCTCGACATCAATCTGATTGATCCGGGCGTGGGCAAACGGGCTGCGCAGGAATGCAACGTGTAGCATCCCCGGCAGATGCACGTCATCAACGAACAGGGCTTGGCCGGTCAGCAGGCGGGGATCTTCGCGCCGCTTGATCGGCGCGCCGAAGGTACGGGTACTCAAGTCGAAGTCCCAGCCTGGTCCGCCGTCCGTCGCGCGGCCGCGGCGCGCTTCACCGCGTCGACAATGCCCTGATATCCCGTACAGCGACACAAGTTGCCGGAGAGTGCCTCACGAATGGTCACCTCGTCGGGATCAGGATGCTCGTCGAGAAACGGAATGAGCGTCATCAAGAAACCCGGCGTGCAAAAGCCACACTGCAACGCGTGGGCGTCACGAAACGCCTCTTGCAGCGGGTGCAGCGCTTTGGGATCGCTCGCCAACCCTTCGACCGTTTGTACGCGACGGCCATCGACCTGCACGGCGAAGAGCAAGCAAGCGCGCACCGCCTCATCGTCGAGCAAAACGGTACAGGCACCGCAAACGCCGTGCTCGCAGCCCACGTGGGTCCCGGTCAAGTCCAGCTCGTGCCGCAAGAAATCAGTGAGCAGCAAACGCGCCGGCACACGACGTTGATAACGGGTGCCGTTGACGGTCACGTCGATCGCGATCGGATCACTCATGGCGTCGTTTCCCTGTTCCGATGGGTCTCAATCAAACCGGGATCATTGTGGCTCACCGAAGCAGGCTTGTCGAGGCGCCGCCTGTCCAGGTGCCACCGAAACCGACGAGGAAGGCGGCCTGCTCTTTACTGGACCTCGACAATTCTTCACCGTATGCTCAAGAGAGCTTTACCCGATCGAAGTCGAGAGCCGGGCAGTTGGCCCCACCACCCGCCTGGTTCGCCGGATTCACCAACTACGGAGAAACCCTATGAAGGTGTGGCGCCAAGGCAGGTCACTCGCTCGAGGTCTAGGACTGAGCCTGGCCATCTTGATGATGGCCGTCCCCGTGTTCGGACAATCACAAACCACCGGCGTGATCTCAGGCGTCGTAACCGATCCGGACGGCGAGGCCATGCCGGGTGTAGTGGTCACGCTGGTTCAAATTGCGACCAACTTCGAGCGCGTGGCCGTGACCAACGAACGAGGCCAATACCGGGGCGTGCTGCTGCCCTTAGGCGAGTATAAGGTTACCGCCACCCTCGACGGCTTCGCCCCCGCGGTCCGTGAGCCCATTCCCGTCACAGTCGGAAGCTCGGTGAGCGTGAACATCGAGTTGCAACTCGCCACCGTCGACGGCGGTGAGATCGTGGTGACCGCCGAAGCGCCCCTGATCGAGATCAACAGTACGCAAAGCGCGGTCACGATTGGTCGCGAGACGCTCGACAAGTTGCCCAACAACAACCGCAACTTCCTCGAGTTCACCAAGTTGACGCCCGGTGTCTCGATCGTCCAGGGCCCCGACGGCGAAGAGCTGACCGTCAACGGCCAAAAGGGCATCCAGAACAATGTGTCGGTAGACGGTGCGGACTTCAACAACCCGTTCTTCGGTGAGCAGCGTGGCGGCCAACGCCCAGCCTTCACGTTCAACATCGACGCGGTCCAGGAGTTTGTGGTGATCGCCGACGGCGCACCGGCCGAGTACGGTCGCGCATCCTCCGGCTTCATCAGTGTGATCACCAAGTCGGGCACAAATGACCTCAAGGGAACCGCCCACGCGTTCTACAAGAACGACAGCTTCTCGGCGCGCGGTGAGCTGCCGGACGGCACCAAGGAGCCCGACTTCGATTCCGAGCAGCAGCAGATTGGCTTCACCCTTGGCGGCCCGATCAAGGAAGACAAGTTGTTCTTCTTCACCGCCGTCGACTTTCAAGATGCCGACGCCACCCGCCAGAACGATCCAAATCGGATCGAAACGCGGGTGGTCGACGCATTGGCGACGCTCGGCAGCCCAGGCGAGAACTTGCCGATCACCCGCACCAACGACGGCCTGGTGGCCTTGGCCAAGCTCGATTGGCAGACGCGAGACAAGCACCTGATCACCTTCCGCTACACGTTCATCGACTCCCAGCAGAAGAACGGCACCTTTGATGTCGACTCCTGGGGCCGAAGCTCCAATGCCACCGAGAAAGACAATTCCCATGCGATCAGCGGCTCGATTCTCAGCAATTTGTCCTCGAACCTGCTGAGTGAAGGG
>CBDFNS010000005.1:0-63876 GCA_965250305.1 Candidatus Multivoradales bacterium
GCCTTCAAGAAAAGAGATTGAAACGCAGGATGGCCCAGATCGCGGATACGCCATCCTTCCAACCGATCTTCTTCCCTTCGGCGTACGTTCGCCCGTGGTACGAAATGGGTACTTCGTAGATCCGCGCGTGGGTCTTGGCGACCTTCGCAGTCATTTCGGGCTCGATACCAAATCGGTTCGAGCGCAACGTCAGGCCCCGAATCAGGTCGCCGCGAAAGACCTTGTAGCAAGTCTCCATATCGGAGAGGTTCAAGTCGGTCAGCATGTTGGACAGCGTGGTCAGCGCCCGGTTGCCGACCGAGTGCCAAAAGAACAAGACGCGATGGGGTCCACCGAGGAAACGGGACCCGTACACCACGTCGGCATCACCGTTGAGGATCGGCTTCAGCAGCACGGGGTACTCACCGGGATCGTACTCGAGATCCGCATCTTGAATCAGGACGATGTCGCCCGATGTGCGTGCAAATCCCGTGCGTAGGGCCGCGCCCTTGCCTTGATTGTGCCCGTGCTCGACGTAGACGATCGGTGGCGGCTGCCGTTCGGCGATCGAGCGCAGCAGCGCCCGCGTGCCATCGGACGATCCATCGTCGACCACCACGATCTCCCGCTCCATGCCGTTCGGGATCGGCGCCTCGGCAACCCGGTGCAACAGAGCCTCCACCGTCGAAATCTCGTTGAACACGGGGACGACGATAGACACCTTCTCCGGCGGACTCTCCGGACTCTGATACACCGCAACACCGCTTGACTTACGCCTCGTCACTTGCATACAATTACGCCTCGTTTACGGCGCATCCCGCGCCTCCCAAACACCAAGATCGGTGTTCGGCGGAAAGTCTAGCAAGCGCGTCGAAGAGACACGTTTGGCCAACCAGCCTGACAGTCATGTCTAACGGACCCTTCGCGGACACAGACCGGTAGGCAAGGCCACCCGCTGGACATCCGGGTCTTCGAAAAAAAGATCGATCGCGTCGGGCAGATCAGTATATCGGAGCAATTCCTGGAGCACTTGCCATGGCACGATCGTCGCGACATTCCGAACCCCACGCCGACAAGGGCAAAGCGCTCGACAACGCCCTCGGCCAGATCGACCGCCAGTTCGGGAAGGGTGCCATCATGCGCCTGGGCGAGCGCGGAATTCTGGCGATCCCGGCCATTCCAACCGGTTCATTGGCCATCGACAGCGCTCTCGGAATCGGCGGGTTTCCCCACGGCCGGGTGGTTGAAGTCTATGGTCCCGAATCATCGGGTAAGACAACCCTCGCCTTGTCGGTCGTCGCGCAAGCACAGAAAAAGGGTGGCACAGCGGCCTTCATCGACGCGGAGCATGCGCTCGATGCAGAGTACGCGAGTCGCCTCGGGGTAGATATCGACAACCTGCTCGTGTCCCAACCTGATTCCGGTGAACAAGCGCTCGAGATTGCAGAGGTCTTGGTCCGCAGCAACGCCTTGGATGTCATCGTCGTAGACTCGGTGGCCGCGCTCGTTCCCCGAGCCGAGCTCGAAGGCGAGATGGGCGACTCGCACGTTGGTCTGCAGGCTCGCCTCATGTCGCAGGCACTGCGCAAACTGACCGCGATCGTCGCCAAGAGCAATGCTTGCTTGATTTTCATCAACCAGATCCGCGAGAAGATCGGTGTCATGTTCGGCAGCCCTGAAACCACCACCGGCGGTCGCGCGTTGAAGTTCTACGCATCCATGCGCATCGACATCCGCCGGATCGCCTCGCGCAAGGAAGGCGACAAGGTGGTGGGCAATCGGGTGAAGATCAAGGTGGTCAAGAACAAGATGGCGGCGCCTTTCCGCATCGCCGAATTCGATCTCGACTACAACGAAGGCATTTCCCGTACCGGCGAGCTGATCGATCTCGGAATCGAACACAACCTCGTGATGAAAAGTGGTGCCTGGTACAATTGTGGCGAAGTCCGTCTGGGACAAGGTAGAGAGAACGCCAAGCGGTTCCTCAAAGAGAACGAGGATCTCGCCGCCGAACTCGAGAGCAAGCTTCGCGCTGCCATGGGGATGGCGCCGGTTCCGAATGTCGCGACCGGCGAAGACTCCTAGATCAGCCGCACTTGGTTCTCGAGCGTAGGCTTCGCGGTGTCTTCGAGCCCAGTCCCGAGACGTGCATCCATCGCACCTCGGAGGACAGCCGCTTGCATACACCGCGCCCAAAACCAGAACACGTGATCCCGAACCACGGCCGCCATCAGCCGGCGACGCAATCTCGCAGTTGTGCCGAGGCAGGCCGTCGCGATCGTGCCGAGGCACGCCGACTCCATTCCTTGGCAGTGGTGGCTCTGGCGTTGGTTAGCCTGATGTTGGTTACCGGCGGCGCTCGCGCTCAGGTTCCCCGCGCAGCGCTCTCGCTCGATCCAGGCTTCACCATCTCCGGTACGACACTCGAGATCGAAACGACCCTCGAGAACTGGAACCGGCAGCGGCCCCGCAACGTCGAGTTCTTCTTCGATGGTGTCAACATTGGTCGTCAAGGCGTGGCTGGCGGCACCAACTCGATTCGCTTCGATCGGGTTGAGCTTACGGCCGGTACACACACCCTGGCTGCGGTCAGTGGCAACTTGAGTAGCACCGTCGAGTTCAAGACCCGGCCCGGCTGGCTGTCGCTCTTGCCGCCCCTGATCGCGATCGCCCTGGCTCTAATCACACGCGATGTCCTCATGTCGCTCTTCTTAGGCGTCTTCGGGGGCACCTTCTTGCTGGTCGGCGACCTTCCTTTCATCAGCCGTCCAGCGGCCGCGCTCGGACGCACCATCGATCATTTCGTGCTCGACGCGCTGGCCGACAGGGATCACGCCGCCATCCTCATCTTTACCGCAATGCTCGGTGGCATGGTTGGGCTGCTCTCCAAGAGTGGCGGTACCCACGGCATCGTCGAACGGCTGTCCGGTTTCGCCACCAGTGTTCGCCGCGGCCAATTGGCGACCTGGGGCATGGGACTCGCAATTTTCTTCGACGACTACGCCAATACGCTGATCGTGGGCCCAACGATGCGGCCGATCACCGACCGTTTGCGCATCAGCCGGGAGAAGCTGGCCTACATCGTCGACTCGACCGCCGCGCCCGTAGTGTGCCTCTTGCCCATCTCGACCTGGGTCGGCTTCGAAATTGGCTTGATCAACGACGCCTTTGACAAGTTGGGCTTGGGAATGAGTGGCTACACCAGCTTCCTCTATTCCATTCCATTCCGGTTTTACCCGATCTTCGCGATCACCCTGGTCGGCGTTCTTGCTTTCACCGGTTTCGACTTTGGACCGATGCGTAAGGCCGAGCGCCGGGCACGCGAACGCGGCGAAGTCCTGGCCCCCGGCGACGTACCGATTGCCGACTACTCGACCGAGGCCGTCTCACCGCCCGAGGGCATCCCCAAACGGGCCCGCAATGCCATTATTCCCATCGTGACCGTTATCCTCATGACCATCATCGGTCTGTGGCGAACAGGATCGGCCGGCCTCGAGCGAGCCGCCGGAACGGGCTTTCTGGCCTGGACAAGAGAGGTCCTCTCCAACGCCGACAGCTACAAGGCGTTGATGTGGGCCAGCCTGCTCGGCATGCTCGTCGCGCTCTTGCTGCCCCTGATCCAGCGGCTGTTGTCGGTGCGTGCCGCCATGGGTGCGCTGGTGGAAGGCATCAAGGGCATGTTGATGGCGTTTCTTGTCTTGCTGTTGGCCTGGTCGCTCGGTGCCGTTTGCGGCGAGCTTGGCACCGCCAACTACCTGGTTGGCTTGGCCAGCGGCGTTGTCTCACCGGTTTGGTTGCCCGCGCTTACGTTCGCCGTCGCCGCCGCCATCTCGTTCGCGACCGGCACGGCGTGGGGCACCATGGCGGTGCTCGAACCGTTGGTCATCCCCATTTGCCACAACCTCGCGGTGGGCCAAGGCATCGAAGTGGGCGGCCCGTTCTACATCTCGATCATGAGTGCGACCATCGCCTCGGTGCTCACGGGTGCCGTCTGGGGCGACCACTGCTCACCCATTTCCGACACCACCATCCTCTCGAGCATGGCGTCGGGGTGCGATCACATCGCCCATGTCCGCACCCAGCTACCTTACGCCCTCACCATGGGCATCTTCGCCATCGTCATCGGCAGCGTTCCCGCCGCCCTGGGCGTCAAGCCTTGGTTCTCACTGATCTTCGGCATTGGCTTGATCATTGGCGGCGTCAAGTTCATCGGGGCACGGCAGACGGAGCCCTCGGCAGTCGCTCCTGCGCGTTAGCGCGGAACACTTCCGGCCACGAGAAGCGCCTCTCCGCTCGAGCGATCGACCTTCGCCGCAGTCTCGGCTTCCTCGCTGGGCCGTCGCGAGGCTCGTCGAGATTGCGACATCAGGAACAACTTCTGGCCTTGATAATTGCCAACGGGGAAGCGAGCCTCGAACGCAACTTCGCTACCCGCGGACACCGACAGCTGTTGCGGAAAGCTTATCTCCACAGTCCGAATCTGGTCGCTGTCCTTGTCGGATACGGCAATTTTCAGCGAAATGTCCGACATCGTGTTCGCGCTCGCGTTGCGCACCCAACCCCGCAACGCCTGACCGCCGCTTTCGTCGGCATCGAACCAAGACCACGACGACACTTCGAGGCCGCCCGTGGACGACGGCAAGATGACTTGAGATTCGCGAAGCTTACTCAAGGGAAGCGGTTCGAGGGGCGTGATCAGCTCGACGGCACCAGGACCTCCACTATCGTCCTGTCCCGACGCCACGATCCCGCTCGAGATCAGCCACGCGGCTCCGATCAATACGACCAACTTCGTGACCCGATGATTCCTTTCCAACACGTTGCACCTCCGAAATGCATCGCAACGAATTCTTGTTACATCGAACGCTCGGACCTCGAACGCCAACTCGGCGTAACCAGTGGTACACACCGGCCGTCCTGAACGGACCCGCATATTCACACCCGACTCGCTTGCAGGGTTCGGGCCACAACGGCCGAGACCACCGACTCACCGACCGGGATCGCGGATACCCATCCCTAAATCACTGTTTCGCAACGACCTAGCAGCACCAACCATCCGTATCTTCGCCATCACAAGTCGGCCTCGGTCGATCGCATCAGCCACCGATGATCCCAGTACCCGACCAAAATTCCCAGGCCAACGCTCCCCCCTCCAGCGTGAATCTATTCCCAGAACCAAGGCAACCAAACGACCGGACCTTCGGTACCGGCCGCCGCCCGCTCGAATCGCTATCACAATCTGAAGAAGCCGTGACAAGAGCGCGGACCGGCACTATGCTTCGGCCATGCACATCTCTGCCAAGACATCCAGCATTGCCGCGTGCGCGTTGCTCGCGCTCGGTTTTTCGACAACCCTCGAGGCACAGCCGCCGCCATGCCGGCCGTGTGCAGGCGTACGCCTCGACGCCAATGACTCGATCACCGCTGTCGCCGAGGCGCTGCGCGCGGCGCCCACCATCGTGGCTGATGGACGCCTGTACATCGCCTGGACCGAATCCCTCGACGCCGCAACGGACCCGGCGCTTGGTGCCGAACGGTTTCACACGATCCAGGCGGCAGGCGGCACACCGTGGGCCGTTCTCGACTTCCAAGTGGCTGCGCCCGTAACGACCAATGTCGAAACGCTGGAAGCGGAGCTCGCCAACGCCGCGACCATCGCCCGCGCGGCCGGGCCCAACGCCCACTTTCAGCTCGCTTGGCGCAACGCCGATGCCGCAACGCCTGCCGAGCTTGCCTTCTTCATCAAACGTGCAGCGGTTGCCATTACCGGCGCCCACCCCGACGCCCGCGTCATTGTAGGCCCGCTTCCCGCCAATGCGGGACGCCTGCGAGCGCTCTACAGCAATGACATCGCAGCGTACGTCGACGGGATCGCACTGCGGCCCGCAGACGAGCTTTACTTCAGTGCCGCGCTCGACCTGATCGCCGAAGTCGATCCCGGCAAGCCAATCGTCATCGACGCCCTTTCCTGGCCAAGCACCCCGGCCAACACGCTGATCGAAGCGGCGGCCATGGCCGCCGAAGGTGTCGCCATTACGTTCTTCGAAGCACCGGACGTCGCGACCGTCGACGGCGCGCTGACACCGCTCAAGCTGCTCGCCAACGAGTTCCAGGGCGATCTGTCGCTCGATCCGACATCGGCACCCGAAGGCGCTTCCCAAGCATGGGCGTTCGTTCGCGGCGAGGACCTCGGCCTCCGGGTCATCGTCGAAGCGACCGCCGACACCAAGATCACCTTTCCCGACCCGCAGCTCCGCCGGCCGTCGGTCGTGGAAGTGGACACGGGCGAGAGTCACCCCGCTTGGGGCCAAAACCGTACTGCCGAGGGCTTGGTGGTCCCGGTCGAACGCGGTCCCGTCACCTTGCTGCGTTTGGAGCGTGCGTCAGCCGCTGAGCTCGAAGGCGTGGCCGAAGAAGTATTCGTCGCCGATGCGCGCACCATGCCCGTCGAGGAGATTCTCCGTCGGCTGCAGGCCTTCGAGGACGACCAAGCCCGCCGCCTGACCCGCTACCAAGGGCGCAACACCATGCATCTGCGGTTCCAGGTTGGTAACGGCATCGAGACCCTCGAGGCCAGCTACGCGGGTCGCCTATTCTTCGAACGCGGTACGGGCTTTGACTGGGCCTGGGAAGATTTCTACTTCAGCGGTGTCAAGTGGCGCGGCAAGCGCATTCCTGAGTTGCCGTTGGTTCAACCTGAAAAGGCTGGCGCGCTGCCGCTCGAAATCCTCTTCACCAAAGCCTACCGCTACCGGTTGCGAGGCGCCGAGACTGTGGAAGAGCGCGACTGCTGGGCAGTCGAGTTCGAGCCCGCGACCCCGGTGGAGCCTGGGCAATCGCTCTACCAAGGCACCGTCTGGGTCGATCGCGAACTCTACGCACGGGTCAAGACCCGGGCGCTCCAGGTGGGCTTGACCGGCGACGTCATCTCCAACGAAGAGACCGCATTCTTCACGCCGATCGATGGCGACGGCCAACCCGCTCCGTGGTCCGAAGCGACCCGTGGCTATGTCCTGCCCACCCGCATCGTCGGCAACCAGCTACTGTCGTTGCTGAACTCGGCCACCCAACTCGAGCTCGAGACCCTGCTCACCGACATCCGCATCAATCCGGCCGATTTCGAGCAGTCGCTCGAGGAAGTACGCGCCTCCGACGCCACCATGGTGCGGGACACCGACGCCGGGCTGCGCTACTTGGTCAAGGACGAGGATGGCGAGCGGATGGTGCAGGAGAAACTCGACAATGACCGGCTGTTCCTCGTCGGTGGGGTGTTTTACGACAGCTCCGTCGACTTCCCGATACCCCTCGTCGGCATCAACTACCTTTCCCTCGACTTCCGCGGCACCGGCAATCAGGTGAACGTCTTATTTGCCGGACCGTTGCTCACCGCCAACCTGGCCGAACCGAGATTGTTTGGTTCCAAGTGGGACGCCGGCATCAACCTCTTCGGCTTCTTCCTCGCCACCAGTGACGAGCGTTTTCGCAACGGGGTCGAGGTTCCGGGAGAAGAGCTCGAGAGTTCCAACTCGCGGGCGTCCTTCTTTCTCGGGCGGCCGCTCGGCGCCTACACCAAGGTCGACTTCACGTATGGCGCGGGCTGGCGGAACTTCAAACGGGCCGATACGACCGACGGTGCTTTCGTCTTGCCTGAAAACACGTTGACCCATACGTTCGCGACGCAGGTGACCTACACCCGCAACGGCTACCGCCTGAGCCTTGGCGGCGATATCAATCGCCGGAGCGATTGGTCTTTCTGGGGCCTACCCGGCAACACGGAATTCGATCTCGCCCAAGAGGAATACAGCCGATGGCAAATCTCGGTTGCCAAAACCTGGTGGCTGCCGAAATTCCGCAAGCTCGGCATTGAGTTGGAGCACCTCGGTGGATCCGACCTCGACCGCTTCAGCAAATACGACTTTGGTCTCTTCGGCGAGGCCGACGTTGCGGGCTACCCCAATGGGCTGGTCAAGGCCGAGGAAGTCAACGGTCTCCACGTGAGCTACGGTGTCAACGTCGGGAATGCCGTGAGGGTCGAGATCGAGGGTGACGCCATTTGGGCCTCGGACGAGTTCTTTGAGCTCGACAACGAGCTGCTTGCCGGCGTCGGCCTCGAAGGCACGGTGCCCGGCCCCTGGGGCACGTTGGTGAACTTCGAAGTGGGCTTCGCGGTGGCGGGTCCCAGTGACGACGTCGCCGGCCGCATCGTCTTCCTCAAACCGCTCCGCGGCAAGCGCAAGGGAAAGAAGAAATAGCCACCCGTGGACTTCGACGAGAACAGCGAGCCCATCCCGCTCGAGATCACCGATACCCTTGATCTGCACAGCTTTCCGCCGTCGCAGATCAAGGATTTGGTGCGTGACTACCTCGAGCTGGCCCACGAGCAGGGCCTGAGGGAGCTGCGGATCATTCACGGCAAGGGCAAGGGCGTACAGCGTCGCACGGTACGGGCCTTGCTTGACCGCGATTCGCGGGTCGTGGCCTACCGCGACCCGCCCGACGGCAGCAGTTGGGGCGCGACGATCGTGACCCTCCGCGCGTAGTTTCTATTTCTCGCCCAACGGCGATCCCGCCCTCGAGGTACCCACCTGTCGATCCTGCATGCACTACGGATACCCCGTCGCTTGCGCCGATCGGCCCGGCTGATCTGGCGTGGGCTGCGCCCGCACCGTGCTTCGGTGGTCTACCACCCACGCTATTCGGCCGCCATGCCGCACGCGCCGAGCGACCCACTGAGAGCCGAGCGAATTCTCGCCTTTCTCGCATCGGAAGGCCTGGTTTTTCGCCGCTGTGTCTTGCGACCCAAGCCTGCATCGCTCAAGTCCCTGGCACGGGTCCATACAGCCGACTATCTCGACCAGGCCCACGAGCCCGATCTCTTGGCGCAGGTATTCGGCGGCCCCGTCAATCCTGAGCAAATCGATCGACTACTCGACCTCCAGCGCTTGCACGTCGGTGGTACCAAATTGGCTGTTCGCGCCGCGCTGGCTCGCCGCGCCATCGCAATCCACCTCGGTGGTGGCCTCCACCACGCCCACCACGACCAAGGCGCTGGATTCTGCGTCTTCAACGACATCGCCGTGGCGGTTGCCGAGGCCCGCCACCATGGCTTTGATGGCCGAGTGCTGGTGATCGACCTCGACCTTCACGATGGTGACGGCACGCGCGCCCACTTCGCCGACGACCCCACCGTGCACACGTTCTCGATCCATGCGCGCGACTGGGACCCCGCCGCCACCCATGCCCAAGCCGACACCAGTATCGCGCTCGGCGAGCAGATCGAGGACGCACCGTACCTGGCTGCCCTCAGAACCCATCTTCCGGCCGTCATCGCAGCCTTTCGTCCCGATTTGGTTTTCTATCTCGCGGGCACGGATCCCGCACATGACGACCAGCTCGGAAACTGGAACCTCTCGGTGGACGGCATGCTGACGCGCGACCGTTTCGTCGTGCAATCCGTGCGCGACCCAACACCCGGAGCCCCACCGCCTTTGGTCGTACTACTAGCGGGTGGCTACGGTCCACAGGCATGGCGCTACAGCGCTCGCTTCCTCGGTGCACTACTGAGCGGCCATCCGATCGAGCCGCCATCGACCGAGACCATCACGCTCAAACGCTATCGTTGGCTGGCCAGCCTGCAAGATCCACTCGAGCTCAGTGGCGGCGACTCTGACAACCCGTTCGGCTTGACCGAGGACGATCTTTTTCTACCCGGCTGGGGAACCCGCCGCGAGTCTCGTCTTCTGGGCTACTACACCCGCCACGGCCTCGAGTTGACGTTGGAGCGAGCCGGCCTGCTCGACCGCCTACGCGACCTCGGATTCGCCCACCCCACCATTGATCTCCAACTCGAAGATCCCAACAGCCATACCTTGCGTATCCACGGTGAACCGGAGCGTCGCAAGCTGCTGTGTGAGTTGCGTGTCGGGACCGACCGTCGAAGCGTACCTGAGCTTCAGCTTCTGGCCGTGGGATGGTTGCTGCTTCAGAACCCATCCCACGGCTTCAGCGCCCACCGTTCGAGGCTGCCTGGACAACAGCATCCAGGATTGGGCATGGCCAATGACGTTGTGGGCCTGTTGCTTGCTGCCTGTGACCGCTTGCACCTAGACGGTCTCTTATGGGTGCCGTCGCACTTCCACACGGCGGCACCGTGGAGCGGCTTGCTGATCGCGGTCGACCCGATTCACGATGCCCGCATCCGCGCACTGGTTGGATGCCTGGTTGGTGTGCCGCTCGACGAAGCAAACCGGGCCTTGGCTGCAGGTGAAATCGTCGATGCCGACACCGGCCAAGCTGTGGCGTGGGAACCGCAGCCCATGGTGCTGCCACACAGCCCCGCGGCCAAGGCCTGGGCCCATGAGCGAAAAGAACAACGGATCTCCGGTCCATCGCTGGTAAGACGCCGGCTTGCGCCTGTGCTGTGAGATTTATTGGGGTGAAACCCGTGCATGTGCGCGCGTCACTTTAAGGAGTCACGCCGGTAGAGGTGGAGTGCTTAGGAGTCTGGCCGGCCTGCTCGAGGGGGTACCTCTCGAATTTCTCTGACAGGGCACCGCGGCGGGTCATCTGTCGGACCATCGGCTTACCCTCCGAGCCAACGTTGCCTGCCGAGCACGCTCGCGCCGTGCTGCCGCTTCGGCGTTGCACCGCGTGCCACCCTGCGCTTGGTATCGTGCATTCCCGCGCGGCGATCGCCGCGACGATGTCGGGGCCTCACTCCACTCGGTGACAAACTTGGCAGGAGTGCCGGGTGTTGATCACCAATGCCGAAGGGTCGTCGGTGGGGTCACCGTTGGCGTAGAGCTCGGCGTAGCGTTCTAGGTTTGCGCGGCGGTCCTCGACCTCCGCTCGGTAGGGCCACGTGGCGTAGCCGGGGTTGCTCTGCACCTCTTCGAGCACCCGGCGGGCGGCGGCGCGGTTGCCGGCCTTGAGCTCATAATCCGCGAGAAAGGTCAGGAAGCCCTCGACGTTGTGCGCCCACCGGGGGGCGTTGTTGCAGGTTGGGTCGTCATCCGGACAGGTTGTCTCGGAGTTGCGCAGTGCCTCCAGGCCGCTGGTGAACTGCTCGGAGCCACGGGGGGAACCGAAGTCGGCCAAGGCCAGGGAGAAGGAATGAAAGTCGGGGTCTTCGGCATAGGCGGCGAGAAGTTCCACCTCGAGTTCTCCAGCGCGCGCTTTGTCACGGTCGATGCTTGCCAACCCCTGCTGCGTGGGAACGAGCCAGCTCGGGATGCGATGGTCGTCCGGAGCCAGCCGCTGGGCGCGCTCCAGGAAATGCTCGGCGAGGACCAGAAAGTCAATCGTCCGCAGGTCGGTGCGATCCCCTTCCGCGACGAGCCAGAGGTAGTTGAGACCGAGCAGCAATGCGGTCCGCGGGTCCGATGGATCGGAGAGGTAGGCGATCTTCAGCTCGTTGAGCGCTGCCGATCGGTCCAGCAACCGGTCTCCGTGCCGGCCGCTGAAAACTTCGAAGAAGCGGGCTTCGGCTTGCTCGGCTCGGGGCTGGCGGCCACCCTCTGCCAGCGACGTGGCGCGGGCCGATGGCTGGGTCGCCTCGGCCTTCGCTTGGCTATCGGCCTCGAGCACCGCGGTCAACTTGGACACGGTCCACTCGATCTCGGTGCCAGCGGGTACCGAACCGGTAAAGGCGGAGATGTCGATGAGACTGAGCAGGACCGCCTCTCCGGGATCGAAGTTCCCGGGATCCGGCTCTTCCGCCTGGACGGAGAAATACTGCATTTCGGCTACACGCAAGCTGTGGAGACGCGGGCTGCCTACTTGCACGGTAACCGCCGGGAAGCGGTAGACCACTCCCGAGGTGTCGCGCAAGGTGGGGACAAGCTGGGTGGAGCGGTTGCCGCGGATCTCGATATCGAGGCGGTCGAGACCGGAGAGGGTACCGGGACGAAAGATCAGGGCCGCACCGGCGGGTTGGCCGGGGGCAATCGTATAGTGGGCGAGCAGGTGGCCCTGCGGGTGATCGGTCGCCGGACCGTCGGCGATCGCCACCCAGGAGAAGGGTGAGCCGCCGTCGAGCGGCAAGTCGACCTCGCCATCGGCGACCGGCAATGGTGGAAGCTGCAAGGCGATTGGAGTCGGGTCGCCGTGTCCGGCTTGCTGGGCGTTCGATACCTGCGCAGGGACCAGCAGCGCGGAACCGAAGCCGACGACGAGCAGGCAGGCGGCGGACGGGCGCAATAACCTCAGTCGTGGGAAGGACGTAGTACGCATGGTGTCGATTCCTTTCGTTCGAGACGGCGTTTCGTCGGTTCTCCATCATCCTAGGGAGCGCTACTGCTGCGCGCATGTGCCAGAAGTCATCGCTTCGAGAATGACTTTCGGCACATGCCGCCGGGACCCGGAATACCGCATAATGAGGCATGGCAGGACACTCCTTGAGAGGACCCTTGATGCTCGGAACCGCGGCGCTTACTTGGGCCGCTGTGGGCTTGCCATACTGGCTTGTCGGCTGGAACCGGGTGATCGGGAGGTCAGCATCCGAAGGCGTGATGCTGGGGCTCTGGGCAGTCGCGCACCTCACCTTTCTCGGCGCTCTCTTCGCTGGCTATTGGCTGGGCCTGACCGAGCGGGCGCGATGGGCTCGCATCCTCCTGCTCGGAGCGCAAGCCGTTGGTGCTCTGGCCGCCACGGCGGCAGTCGGCGATCCGCTACAGGCCGCTCTTCTGGTGGTCGTCGCCACCCAGACCAGCGTTCTGTTCAGCTTGGCAGGGGCTTTGGCCTGGATCGGCGGGCAGTCGGTGCTGCTTGCCTTGATCGTCAGCCGCGAGAGCGGAGCGGGGCCAGGGCTGGCGCTCACCGCGGCGTTCGTCGGGTTTCAGCTCTTCGCGCTACTGGCGGTGACCATGGCCGAGCGGGAGGCTGCCGCGCGCCGCGAGCTGGCGCGCACCAACGCCGAGCTCGAAGCGGCCCGCGAGTTGTTGGCGGAGAGTTCACGGGTGGCTGAGCGGCTGCGCATCTCGCGCGAGTTGCACGATGGGCTCGGCCATCACCTGACCGCGCTGAGTCTCCAACTCGAGGTCGCGGCCCACGTTGGTGCCGGCGAGGTGGTGGAACCGGTGGCGCGGGCGGGTGAGATTGCCGGCCGCATCTTCGAGGATTTGCGTCGCACTGTGCATACCCTGCGCTACGGGCAGCCGGTGGACATCGTCGCTTCCCTCCGTGGTCTGGCGACGGGGATTCCGCGGCCGCGAATTCATCTCGCCTCCGCGGACCGGCTGGTGATCGAGGACCCGGTGCGGGCCAACGCTCTGGTGCGCTCGGCCCAAGAGCTGATCACCAACGCGGTACGGCACTCCGGCAGCGCCAACATTTGGCTCGATATCGAGCGATACGACGGCTGGGTGGACCTCTCGGCACGAGACGACGGTACGGGGGTGGCCCGATTCGTACCGGGGAGCGGGCTGGCAGGAATGCGGCAGCGGATCGAGGGGGTTGGGCGGGACGCTCGAAATCGACCCCGCCCCAGGCAAAGGCTTCCGTTCACGGCTGCGGTTGCCCCTTTCGCCCCCGGCGCCAGCTGAGTGGGAGGGCTCGGCATGATCCGCCTCTGCCTGGTTGAGGATCAGGCGCTCGTGCGCCAGGGGATTCGCAGCTTGCTGCGGCTGGATCCCGAAGTCGAGGTGGTAGCCGAGGCGGTGGACGGCAAGGAAGCGGTCGAGACGATCTGCCGGGAGCGGCCCAACGCGGTGCTGCTCGACCTGCGATTGCCGAAGCAGAGCGGTGTCGAGGTGCTCGAAGAGCTGAGTCGCCGGAACGCCCTGCCGCCGACAGTGGCGCTCACTACTTTCGACGACGAGGTGCTGATGATCGAAACCATCCGTGCCGGTGCACGAGGCTTCCTGCTCAAGGACGTATCGCTCGAAGAGCTGAGCCGTGCGATCCGCACCGTCGCCGCTGGCGGCACCTACTTGCAGCCGGCGGTCACCCAGGGGGTACAGCGTCGATTCGCCAGGCTCGATGTGGACGTCGGCGGGCTCGATCCTGCCGACGCCCTGACCGACCGCGAGACCGAGGTGCTGCGGCTGATTGCCGGCGGCAATGAGCAACCGCGAGATCGCCGAGTCGCTAGCGTTGGCCGAAGGGACGGCGAAGAACCATATCTCGAGCATCCTCTCCAAGCTCGGGGTGAGGGATAGAACTCGGGCTGTGCTCAAGGGGTTGGATATGGGTTTGTTCTGGTAGGACGCGGCGACGGATGCGGGTCGCGTCTTCCAAGCTCTTGAGCCCGGGCGCCTGAGTCTCCCATTCATCTTGGCCGAAGTAGCTCTGACCGGCGCCCGTGGCGACCACCAGCTGGTCGCAAGGCAAGTTGCTGCCGTCGCGTAGCTGGACCTGGCGATCGTCTAGGTCAAAACCCGCCACTTCGGCCAGCAACACCCGCGTGTTCTGCTGATGCTTGACCAAGGAACGCAGCGGCGCCGCGATGTTGGCTGGCGACAAGCCGCCCGTCGCGACTTGATAGAGCAACGGCTGAAAAAGGTGATGGTTGCGGCGGTCGACCAAGGTCACCGCAGCATCCACACGCCCAAGGCCGCGCACCACCAGCAGCCCTCCAAATCCACCGCCGACTACGACAATTCGCTGCCGCGGATTCTCGCTCATGCACCAGGGTCGCTCATGCACCGAGGTCAACCAAGAAATGCTGCAGTTTGCTCACGAAGGTCTCATGCTGGTCCAGGTACGGCCAGTGCCCCGCATCCGCGATCGGCCGCCAGGTGACCCCGGCATCGTTGAGCAGCTCTTGCGACCGGGCGCCGGCACCTCGCGGATCGCCAAGCACATAGATGGTGGGCACGGGCACTGCCGCCAGATCCTGGGCCAGGGACTCACTACGCGACCGGTCGACCAGCTCGACACTGTCTCGGTGCAGCACACGGGGATCGCACAACCTCAGGCTCGCGTAGTAACCCCGAAACGGCGCGTCGTCGATCCCACGACGATAGACTCCTTCGAGCACCGTCTCCAGGCCACCACTGAGGAACGCATCGCGATCGAAGGCCGAAGCTTCGCGGCTGAGGGTGCAGTCGTCCAACGAGATGTTGCCCTCGATGTTGACGAACGCCCCGCACACACGTTGGAAACTTCGTTGCGATCAAGGGTGCCAAGAACACCGCCCATCGAATGTCCGATCAGGACGACCGGAGCATCACAGCGGGCTTTCAGCCATTGGCCCAGATTCCGCGCCTGGGCGGTGAAGTCCTGCTCTGTTTGCGGCCATACACTACGGCCGTATCCCGGCAAGTCCGGCACAACATGCTGCCACGACCCAAGTCTCGGCGCGGCGATCAAACGCTCGAAGCACAGCCCCGACTCCCCCAGTCCATGGAGGTAGAAGAGCGTGCCCAACGGCTTCTCGGGGGTTCGCTCCCGTATTCGCAATCCACCAATGTCGCGATGCCGAAACTGATTCATATGTTGGCCCATATCGGTCGTCCCCCCTCCCTACACCAACCGAGCCTACCGTAGCGGGCGCCGGTATGGTGAACAGCACGATGATAACGTTCGGCTCATGTCCGGCACTGACACCCTGGCGCTACCACCGCGTGATCTCGAAAGCCTGTATAAACTTGCTCGCGTTCTGCTCCAGCTAGACGATTACGACGCCATCCTAGATGCCATTGCCAATCATGCGATCGATGCCTTGCGCGCTGAACGCGGATTCCTGGTGCTATACCGTGATGACACGGAAATCGAATTCAAGGTCGTGCGCAACTGGCAGCGTGATGAGCTCGAAGGCGACGGAGAGCCGATCAGCCGATCGATCGTCGCCGAGGTGCTGAAAAGCGGCCAACTCATGCTGGTGGAGGACGCGCTCGATGACCAGCGCTACGCCACCATGGAGAGTGTCCTGCGCCAGGGGATCCGGTCGGTCCTGGCCGCGCCACTCGAGGCCGATGGCCGTCGAGTTGGCGCCTTGTATCTCGAGTCCCAGAAGATCCACAACCTGTTCGCGGAGCCCCAGCGCGCCCTTTTCGAGCGTATTCTCGAGCTTTCTTCCAAGGCGTTGGAGCGCTGCCTCGAGAAGATTGTCCTCGCCGAGCGCAACCAAGCCCTGGAGCGAGTACTCAAGCCACGCCATCGGTTCAAGGGCATCTTGACCCAAGATGCCGATTTTCTGGACATCTTGGAAACTGTGGCGCAAGCAGCCCAAGCCAACCTGCCCATCTTGATCCAGGGCCCCACCGGCACCGGCAAGGAGTTGGTCGCCCGGACGGCACACCTCAACAGCCCCCGCGCCCAGGCCCGGATGGTGACGGTCAACTGTGGGGCCATTTCACCGGCACTGCTCGAATCGGAGCTTTTCGGCCATGTCCGCGGCGCCTTTACCGACGCCAAGCTCGACAAACAGGGACTCATCGCGGCCGCCCACGGCGGCACCGTATTCCTCGACGAAGTTGGCGAGCTGCCTTCGGAGCTGCAGGTCAAGCTCTTGCGCACCATCCAGTTTGGCGAGGTGCAGCCAGTCGGCGCCACCCGCCCACTCCAGATCGATGCACGTTACCTCGCGGCCACCAACCGCGATCTCGAAGCCGAGGTCGCCGCTGGCAAGTTTCGCCAAGACCTGCTGTTCCGGCTCAACGTCATCACCATCGATCTGCCCGCATTGCGCGACCGCCCCGACGACATCCTGCCGCTCTTCTACCATTTCCTTCGGCAGGCAGCGACGGCACTCGAGAAGCCCTTCCCCAAGGTCTCGCCGCGGCTGGAGCGGGTGCTGCTGGGCCACGATTGGCCCGGCAACGTGCGCGAGCTCGAAAACGAGGCTAAGCGGCTGGTGGCGATCACCGCCACGGGCGAGCCACTCACCGTCGATCGGATGTCGCGCCGCATCACCCAAGCCAGCGCACCTGGTGACGCCACCCAACTCGATGGTCCCAACAGCCTTGCCGACCATGAACGCGAGATCATCGAGCTCCATTTGCGCATGCACGCCGGCAACCGCACCCATGCCGCGAAAAGCCTGGGAATAAGCCGCGAAGGGTTGCGGAAGAAGATGAAGCGCCTCGGTTTGAGCTGAGGAACCCGTCACATATCAAGCAGACGGTCCAAGAGAACATCTTCCAGACTTCGGCGCGCGTCGAAGACCCCTAGAACCAACACGGTGTCGCCGCGGATTCGATAGATCAGCCGGTACGGTGGCGAGAATCAGCTCGCGATCTTGCAGGACATCCACCGCGGCCAACTCGGGTACGACACGTCCGCGTTCGGCCAACGTCCCGAGCGTCCCGGCAGCTTTCTCGATCCGATCGAGGGTCGCCAACGCAGCAACTGGGCTCTTGTCGAAAAGGAACGCAATGATGTGGTCGAGTTCACGCGTGGCGACTCCGGACCACTCCACGCCTCGTCGGCTCATCCCTTCGTTCGATAGCGTTCACGGAGAGTCGAAAAGACCTCGTCTTGCGAAACGGTTCGACCGCCTTCGAAATCTGCTTCACCTTGCGCCACCACTTTGAGCATCAAGGACGCATCTCTCAGTCGCTCATAGCTATCCACATCCAGAAGAACTCCCTTCGGCGCCCCGTTCTGGGTAATCACAACGGGCCGGCGATTCTCTTCGAGCGTTCGAAGCAACTCCGCAGCAGAGGTCTTCATGAACGTTACGGGTCGGATGTCTTCCTTAATGCGCATTGGTACTCCAAGAAGTACTAATCATCGTACCATTTTCAATACCAGACCTTTGCACGATATTCTTCAGTCACCGCGAAACGCGGGCTCAATATCCATCCTGGTGATCGATGGCCTATCTGACGACACCGAGGTGGGTTTGGTGGCCTACGGGCACCGGCCCGAGCCGAGCCGAGCCGGAGAAGATCTTCGACTTGGCAACCGAGTAGGAACGGGAGGAACGGGCTACCTGGGTGACCCGGACGTTCGTCCGGCCCACAGCGGACATCTGTCCGGATCGAAGCGCGTCACGCAGGGTGTAACACGCGGAAACACCAGGATTCCCGGCAAATGGCGGGCCCCTTTCGGGTGGCACGCTGGTTGCTAGGTCTTGGTGCATGAGCATTCGAGACACCTCATCCATGGACCGCGCCGTCGAGACCACGGGCTGGTCGAAGCGTCGAACGGCGGGGGGGATTGTCCTGCTGGTTCTCGGCGTGGCCGGAGCGGCTCTTTTCCCAGTGGCCCAACGTTGGGCCAGCAGCGATGTGGCGATCAATCGATCGCGCCTTCGCACCGCCACCGTAGAGCGCGGTACGCTGGTGCGAGACATCTCCGTCCAAGGCAGCGTGGTGGCAGCATTCAGCCCAACGTTGACGAGCCCATCTCGCGGTGTCGTCACGGTTTTGGTGCGTGCTGGCGCTGTGGTCACCGCCGGTGATCCACTGGTCACCGTGAACAGCCCGGAACTGGTCAGCCGCCGTGCGCAGGAACGCTCGACTCTGGCCTCACTGGCCGCGGACCTCGAACGCCAGCGCATCCTCGGCAAGCAGCAAACCTTGCAGGGCGAAGAAGACCTGGCGCTTCTAGAGGTCGAGCTACAGGCCGCACGCCGAGCGCTCGACCGCGCCGAGCGCATTCGGAGCGAGGGTTTGATCAATACGGTCGAATACGAGAAAGCCCAAGACGCTGTCATGGTCGGTTCGATGAAGCTCGAAGCCATAAAAAAGCGCGCTGGTTTCGAGCAGGAGACCCTGACTTTCGAAGTACGAGACCGCGAATCGCGATCGGAGCGCCAACGGCTCGAGATCGCCGAAGTCGAACGCCAGATTGCGGAGCTGACCCTTCGTTCTCCGGTCGATGGCTTGGTGTCCCGGGTGGACGTGGTCGACCGCGACTCGGTTTCGGAAGGCCAGGCGTTGGTCACCGTCGTCGACCTCTCGGCTCTCGACATCGAAATTGCTGTACCCGAAGCCTACGCCGACGAATTGGTGCCAGGCCATGGTGTCGGTGGTACCACCGCCGAGATCACGTACGGAGGTGCCAGCTTCCCAGCCCACCTGAAGCACGTGGCTCCGGAAGTCGAAGGCAGTCGGGTAAAGGCGGTGCTCGCCTTCGACGGCGTCGTGCCCGACGACCTGAGACAAAACCAACGGGTTTCCACCCGCCTGATCCTCGAAACCCAACCCGATGTGTTGAAGGTCGCGCGTGGCCCCTTTGTCGAGGCGGGCGGCGGCCATATTGCCTACGTGGTCGAAGACGGCCTGGCGCGCCGTCGACCCATCCAGATCGGCAGCCTTTCGGTTTCCGAGATCGAGATCGTGTCGGGCCTCGAAGCCGGCGACGAGATCATCGTGTCCGACACCACACGCTTTGTTGACGCTCAGACGATTCTCTTGCGCCCGTAACGGGCGAGGATACCCTCTATGATTCACATGCAGAGCATTCGTAAGATCTACCGCACCGAGCATGTCGAAACCCACGCCTTGTCCGGTTTCAGCATTGATGTTGCGGCGGGAGAGTTCGTCTCGGTCATGGGTCCTTCAGGCTCCGGCAAGACAACATTTCTCAATGTCGCAGGCCTGCTCGACACCTTCGACGAAGGAACCTACCGACTCGACGGCGTTGATGTCAGCGGCTTGAGCGATCGTCAGTCGTCGCGCATTCGCAACGAAAAGATCGGCTTCATCTTCCAAGGATTCAATCTGATTCCTGATCTCGATGTTTTCGACAACGTCGACGTCCCCCTGCGCTACCGGGGCATGAAGGCAAAGGCCCGAAAGCAAGCGATCGGAGAGGCCTTGGAAGTGGTCGGCCTGTCGTCGCGCTTACATCACCGCCCGGCGCAGCTCTCCGGAGGCCAGCAACAACGCGTGGCAGTGGCCCGGGCCCTCGTGGGCGCACCCGGCCTTATCTTTGCCGACGAGCCGACCGGCAACCTCGACTCCGCTATGGCCAACGACATCATGGACCTGCTGGAGAAAATCAACGCGCTGGGTACCACGATCGTGGTCGTCACCCACGATTCTGAGATGGCCGCCCGGGCCGGACGCCAGATCTACGTGCTCGATGGCAAGTTGATCGACATCGACACCCGTGATCAGCCAGCACCGCTCTTCCGGCCCGAGACCCGGACATCCGTCGCAACCAGTCACCACCCGGCTCAGGGCTGATCGGAGGTAGCCGATGCTCGCCTACCATGTTCGTATCGCTTGGAAGAGCCTCAAACGCAACCCGGTGTTGTCTGCTCTGCTGGTGGGCGGCATCGCCCTTGGCATCGGGGTGTCGACAGCATTCGTAACCACCTACTACGTTCTCGGCCAAGATCCGATCCCCTCCAAAAGCAGTCGGCTGTTTCACGTTCAGATGGATGCCTGGTCTCCCAGCGGTCCCTTCAAGGACAACACCCCGGAAGAACCGCCGGACCAACTCACCTATCAAGATGCAGTCACGATCACGCAATCCGACATTCCGACCTTCAAGATTGCCACGTTCAAGGCAGAGTTGAACGTCCGGTCTTTGGACCCAACCAAACGGCCGTTACGCGCCGACGTCCGACTGTGCTCTGGTGACTTCTTTCGCATGTTCGAAGTTCCGTTTGCCTATGGCGGTCCCTGGGATGAGGCGGCTGATCGCAATGCCGAGTCCGTCGTGGTGCTGGACCACGAGACCAACCTCCGCCTGTTCGGCGGCGGCAACTCCGTGGGCGAGACGCTCTTGGTCGATGGGCTCTCTTTCACCGTTGCTGGTGTGCTGCAACCGTGGCGTCCTCGCATTAAGTTCTACGACGTAAGCGGAAGTGACTTTGGTGCGCCCGAGTCGCTGTACATACCTTTCAACCTGGTGCGGCCGATGGAGATCCAAACCGCTGGCAACAGCAGTAGTTGGAACTCGTACCCCGGCAACGCCTTCGCGGACCTCTTGGCGTCCGAGGTGGTTTGGGTTCAAGCGTGGGTCCAACTCGACGACTCCGCACAGAAAGAGGCCTACCAAGGATTTCTCGACGCCTACGCAACCGAGCAACGCGCCCTCGGGCGCTTTGAAAGGCCGCTCAACAACCGCCTACGCGACGTGAACGAATGGTTGGCCGTGTCCGAGGTCATGCCCGATGAAGCCAAAGCGATGCTGGTCATCGCTCTGCTTTTCCTGGTCGTCTGCTCGGTCAATTTGATCGGTATCTTGATGGGCAAATTCCTGGCCCGCGCGCCTGAAGTCGGTGTCCGCCGCGCGCTCGGCGCCAGCCGCGGATCGGTTTTCGTTCAACACCTGATCGAGTGTGAGCTCATCGGTTTGCTGGGCGGTGCGTTGGGACTTGGCCTGTCGGTGGGCACGCTCGAGCTGATCAACAGCTGGATGGGCACGATCGAAGGTGGCTTCACGCTCGATGCCAACATGGTCGGTGCGGGTGTCCTTCTCTCGGTGGCCGCTGGCCTGATCGCGGGTCTCTATCCTTCTTGGCGCATTTGCCGCGTCGCGCCCGCCGCCTACCTCAAGCAGCAGTAGCAGCACGTATCCGGAACCTGGAGAACCCCATGGAACTCGGTCCCATTTTTCGCGCCCTGATCTACAGCAAAGCACGCTTCTGGTTGGTCGCACTCGAGATCGCACTGACCCTCGCGATTGCGGTCAACTGCGTCAACATGATGCTCGAAATGCGCCAGCACTTCGCCCAAGAAACAGGGATCGATGAAGAACATGTCATCACCCTCGTTACCGAGCCGCTCGAAGAGTCGTTTCAAGATGGGTCGTATCGTCATGAGGTCGAACGCCGCGATCTCGAAGCGCTACGCGCGTTCCCGGGGGTACGCCAGGCTGCCGCAACCAGCACAGTCCCCCTCTCTGGCGGTGGGAGCGGAACCAGACGAAAGCCCCTCGATTCCGAGCTCGAGAGTACGATGGCACCGTTCTACCTCGTGACCCAGCACTTCGTTGAATCCATGGGGGCCGAGATGGTCGCTGGCCGCGACCTGACGGCCGAAGACTTCGCCTTCGAGTATGACGAAAACGGCGAAGTTCCCCACCGCAACGTCTTGGTGTCGCAGGCCCTGGCGGATGCCTTGTTTCCGGAAGGCAGCGCCCTCGGCCAAGTGATCGAGGCCGGCAACGGTCGGATCACCAACACCATCGTCGGAATCGTCGGACAATTGCCCAATTGCTGGCCGACCTGGCAGCGTGTGTGGGGACGGGCGATGGTGATCCCCGGTGAGCCCAGCTCCCCGCAGTACATGACCTACCTGGTCGCCGTGGAGCCGGGAAGTGTCGAGGCCATTTACAGCGAGCTCGAGCCCCTGTTGCTCGGCCTCAATTCAGAACGCCAAATCGAGGTACGCACCCTCGCCGAGATCAAGCGAGGAACTTTCTCGAACTCGCTCGCCACGATCAAGATGCTGAGCTCGGTGATTGCACTGCTGATCATCGTGACCTCCCTCGGCATTATCGGGCTCACCGCGTTTTCCGTGTCCCAACGCACCCGTGAGATCGGCACCCGGCGCGCGATCGGCGCAACCAAGGGCGACATCGTTCGCTATTTCCTGGTCGAGAATTGGATCATCACCAGCACGGGCCTGACCCTCGGCGTCGGTTTGACCTATGGGCTCAACATTGCTTTGGTTCAGTTTTCCAACGCGCCCAAGATGTCTTGGCCACTGATCGTAGGCGGCATGGCCCTGCTCTGGATCACCGGACTGTTGGCTGCACTGACCCCAGCCTGGCGCGCGACCCGCGTAGCGCCGGTTGCCGCGACCCGCGCCGCTTGACCTTGGGGCTAGAATCGCACCATGTCCGTGCCATCCCTACGCGTCATGATTGTGGACGACCAGCCCGCGGTCATCCACGCACTCGAGGTTCTTTTTGACTTGCACGACATTGCGACGGTAACGGCTACCGGTGCGCAAGAAGCACTGACGATCGCGCGTTCCGAGCCACTCGGTGCAGTGATCCAAGACATGAACTTCGCCCACAACGAGACCAGCGGCGAAGAGGGTGTGGCCCTTTTTCGTGCGCTACGCGAAGTTCAGCCCGCGCTGCCGGTACTTCTTATGACGGCTTGGGCCGCGCTCGAAACCGCGGTAGAACTAGTGCAAGAGGGGGCGGTGGACTACGTCGAGAAGCCGTGGAAGGACGAGAAGATCGTCGCCGCGGTCACCAACCTGCTGCGCTTGCGTCATGCCGAGCTCGAAAACGACCGCCTCCGATCCCAGTTGCGCGTGTCCCGAGAGACGCTGGCCGCGCGATATGATCTTCGGGGCATCGTCTACGCAAGCGAGGCGGTGCACCGCGCCCTCTCGCTCGCCGTGCACGTCGCACCATCGACGGCACCCATCTTGATCACCGGCCCCTCGGGTTGCGGCAAGGAGCGAATCGCCGAGGTCATTCAGGCCAACTCGCCGCGTCGCGACAAGCCCTTCCTACGCGTCAACGTAGGTGCCATCCCCGAGGGCTTGATGGAAGCGGAGCTTTTCGGCGCCGAGGCCGGCACCTATACCGGCCAACGCGGCAGTCGCTCGGGTCACTTCGAAGCAGCCGATGGCGGCACGCTCTTTCTCGACGAGATCGATGGTCTCTCGCTCGCCGGCCAGGTCAAGCTCCTTCGCGTGCTGCAGAGTGGCGAGATCCAACGCTTGGGCCAATCCGCTGGGCGCCGGGTCGATGTGCGCGTGCTTTCGGCGTCGAACGCACAGCTGCCCGAGGCAATCGCGGCGGGCCGGTTTCGCGAAGACCTCTTCTTTCGGCTGAACGTGATCGAGGTCGCGATCCCCGCCCTCGCGGATCGGCGCGACGACATCCTGCCCTTGGCCCGACACTTCCTGGCGACTTTCCGTTCGGAGCCGGGCACGGGCCCCGATCGGATCTCTCCCGACGCCGAGGGGGCGCTGCTGCGCCACGATTGGCCAGGCAATGTGCGTGAGCTCGAGAACCGCATCCGGCGGGCAACCCTGGTGGCGGCGGGCGAGACCATCGCGGCCTTTGACCTCGGACTCGCTGAGGCCGATCCCTCGAAGTCCGGCAGAACCTTGGACGGCCAAAACGAAGCCGAGCGCCAGACGGTGCTGCGTGTTCTCGGTGAAGTCGATGGCGTCGTGGCCCACGCCGCGGACGCGCTCGGAGTCAGCCGCCAGGCGCTCTACCGCACCATGTCCCGACTCGGGATCCAGCTCGAACGTCGACCCAAGTAGGTCTGCCAACCACCCGACGTATCATCGAGCCAATGGAAGATCCAATCGAATCGGAGGTTGAGCCGATCCAGGCGCCCCAGTCGCGACCGCGCACGTCGCTGGCTGGACGGATCACGCTCGGGTACTTGCTCGTGCTGGTGGTCACCGCGGCGGTGGCGGCAGCGGCCTCTCAGGTGCCAGACCTTCCCGCACCAACGGTCTTCCTGCTGACCCTCGTAGTCGCTTTGCCCTTGGGTGCTTGGCTGATCCATCGCTTGGTGCGACCGATCGACATCGTCATTGCCGGGGTGAGCGACGGCATCCGCAGCTTCCATGACCGTGACTTCAGTGTCCGACTCGCCTACCGGCGTACCGACGAACTTGGCGAGCTTGTCCGCCTCTACAACCGAGTGAGCGAGACCCTTCAGGATGAGCGCCGCGTGCTCCGACAACGGGAACTGCTCCTGCAAACCGCCCTCGACCGTTCACCAGCCGCCATCGTGCTCATCAACCGCCTCGACCGCATTCTCTATGCGAACCAAGAAGCACGCCGGTTGCTGACCGGTGGCCCCAAGCTCGAAGGCCGCCATTTCGACGACTTTCGGCTCGGTGCTCCGCCAGCCATGCGCGAGATTCTCGACAGCGAGACCGACGGGCTGTTCACCGTCTCGGAGGGGGAGACCAACGAGACCTATCACCTCTCTCAGCGTGTCTTCCTGCTCAATCGACGGCGTCACCGCCTGTTGATTCTGCGCCGATTGACCGGCGATCTGAGTCGACGTGAAGCGGAAATTTGGAAGAAGGTCATCCGCGTCATCTCGCACGAGCTCAACAACTCCCTGGCGCCGGTCTCATCGTTGGTTCACTCTCTCCAGCGCATGGCACGAGACCCCAGCAAGTCAAACCGCGTTGACGAGGCCTTCGAAACCATTCGCGAGCGCCTGGATCACCTGAGTCGCTTCATCGATGGCTATGCGCGTTTCGCGCGTTTGCCGGCCCCCCGCCTGGAAGCCGTCTCTTGGCGCGCCTTTGTCGGGAGCCTGGGCGAGTTCCCCGACCTCGAAGTGCTCGGCAGCTTGCCCAGTGAACCAGGCTACTTCGACCCTGCCCAGATGCGCCAGGTCTTGGTCAATCTGCTCAAAAACGCGTACGAAGCAAGCGGTGAACAACCCCAGGTGTCCTTGCGCGTCGAGGGGACCGCCGAGGGCACCTACCTACAAGTCAAGGACCAGGGCCGAGGCATGGACGACGAGACCCTCGAAAAGGCGCTGCTGCCGTTCTACTCGACCAAGCAGACCGGAACCGGACTCGGCCTACCCTTGTGCCGCGAAATCATCGAAGCCCACGGGGGCAAGATCAGCCTGCAACGCGGAGACGAGGCGGGCAACACCGTGGCGAACGGGCACGGCGGCGGCACGGTGGTCACCTGTTGGTTGCCCCGGTTGCGTCAGTGAATACTCAACGCTATGTTCGTTGAATGCGGCTAACAGATCTCTGAAGTCGGGGCTCATCGTCCGATTCCCGATTCCAAGCAAGGCATTGGCAGGTCAACTCCCAAACAGCAGCGATCCGATCATCGACGGACTCTGCCGCGTAGCGCTCTTTCGCTGTTGGCGGCGCACCTGGCCGGATAACACGGCTCGTGATCTTCCGCTTTCGAGACGACGACATCAGCGTAGTTTATCAGTTGATGGTCAGCGGGCTTGGATCGCCGACGCCAAGTCGTCCGCGGCGCGGTCGATGGCGTCGTCAATGGCGCGATCGAAACGCGTTCGATCTTCGGTGGCGGCATCGGGCGGGAAAATCACGCCGCGCGACGAGCTGACAATCCCGCCCTCACCGCGGCCATCGGGCCCGGCGACAAACCCACGCACGGCATCTGTAGCGGCGCCGCCTTGTGCGCCATAGCCCGGAACCAAGAACGGCGAGCGCGGGAGGAGGGCGCGTACCCGCTCACTCTCACCTGGGTAGGTCGCACCCACAACGACCCCCAATGAAGACCACCCGGTCTCGCCGCCGCGCCATTGGTCGGCAATCGGCGCCAACATCGCGGCGACCTGCTCGTAGAGGCTGCGCGACTCGGGGTGAAGCGTGCGATCCTGAAAATCGCCCGAGCCGGGGTTACTGGTCTTCACCAGCACGAAGAGGCCACTCCCACCGTCACGAGCCGCATCCACCAAGGGTCCCAGCGTTTCGACGCCCAGGTACGGATTCACGGTCAGGGCATCGACGGGCACGGGGGCATCGGTCGTCAGGTAGGCGGCCGCGTAGCCAGCCGCTGTCGAGCCGATGTCGCCGCGCTTCGCATCGAGCACCACCAACAGCTCCGGGTCGACGACCCGAGCATGGGCGATCACGCGTTCGAGCGCGCGCAGGCCTCGCCAGCCAAGCTGTTCGAAGAACGCGATCTGCGGCTTCACCACCGGTACCTTGCCCACCGACCGCTCGATCACTGCCCGACAGAACGCCTCCACCACCTTGGCGGTCGACGGATCGTTGCGCTGCATAGTGCCTTGCCGAAACAGGGCGGGAATGCGGTCGAGGTGCGGGTCGAGACCGACACACAAGGGATGCCCAAGCGCACGAACACGCTGAATCAAACGGTCGCCGAAGGGGACCTTATTCGTTTGGCTCACACTGCGGAGCTTACCCCAGGCGCTTGCCCTGCCAACTGATTCAAAAAACCCCGTCCCAAAAAGTGACCGACCTTCCCTCGCGGGTACTCTCTACTTGTGAACCTCGAAACGACTCTCGACGCGTTGGCGCCCCGCCTATTGCGCTTCTGCCTCGGCCTCGCTGGAGATCCCAGCTTGGCCGAAGAAGCAGCACAAGATGCGCTTACCGCGTTGGTACAACGCTGGCGACGCCATGGGCCGCCGGACGCGGCGGACGCCTTTGCCTTCGCCATCGCGCGGCGGCGTCTCGAACGTCGACGAAGTCGGCGTCGCGCCCGGGCCCAGAAGACCGCGTCCATTGAGCTGGTGGCCGAGGCTCCGAGCGGCGAGCCTGACCCTGAAGAAAACGCCACATCACAACAGGCCCTTCGGGCCACCCTCGATGCCCTCGGCCAGCTCACGGAACGCGACCGCGAGGCCTTGCTCTTGGTCGCTGCCGGCGAGCTCGACAGCAACCGCGCCGCATCACTCCTCGGCATTGGCACCAGCGCACTCAAGATGCGCGTACACCGCGCACGCCAGCGTCTGCGTTCACTCCTGGAGACTTCCCCATGAGTCATCTCGATGACCATCACCTCGACCAGGCCTTACGCCGTGATCTCACGGCGTCTCCGGAGATGTCCGAACGGATCATCCGCAAGGCACTCGCCGCTGAATCCGTACCGGTGTCCCGTGCACGCTGGCGCCCCGCTGCCGTTTGGCCGTGGCTGGCTGCGGCCGCGGCGCTGGCAATCATCTTGGCCCAGTTACCGCGCGACGGCGACGCGCGGATTCCGACCTTCCAACCATCGGCTCAACAATACGAGCCAACGCGCCTCCGAATTTCTAACGAGAGCGGCCCCATCGTCGTTACCTCGACCTCGGGCAGCCGCCTGATTCTTCTGACCACCAATGGAGCAACACCATGACTCGCCCTCGTCACCCATCCGTTCGCCGATTGGCGATCTTTGCCCTCCTCGGCGCCATGGCCGTCTTGCCGATCGCCGCCCGTCAGCTGCCACCGGACGAACGGCTCGATCTTGATCTCGAGAAAGCTGATCTGGCCGAGACATTGCGTTCGCTCGCTTTGATTCGTGACTTGACCCTCGACCTCGGCGTCGGTATCGAGGGCAGCGTGACCGCCACGCTCCACAACGTACCCTGGTCAGGCATGGTCGAGACCATTTGCGGGCAGATGAATCTGACCTGCTCCGTCGTGGACGACACGGTGCTGTTTGTCCGTGAAGCAGCGCCCGATCCCGCGAATCCGGCAACGGAGGGTCAAGCGATTTCCCTATCCCTGCGCGACGCCGATCTCTTTGAAACCCTCCAGGCCTTCGGCAGAATCGCGGATCTCAACCTCCAAATCGACCCGGCGGTCAAACCCGCCAAGATTACGGTCAGCCTCGAAGGTGTTCCTTGGCCACGCGCACTCGAAGGAGTGTGTCAACTGGGAAATTGTCGGTTCCAGATCCACGATGGCGTAATCACCGTCAAACCACTGGGCATGAGCGTCCAGGCAACCGGTATCGAGCTCGTGGGAGAACGTACCGACGTGGCGACCTTGTTCGAAACATTCGCCGGCGTCATGCTTTTTGGGCAGACCGTCCGCACGGACATCGATCCCCGTGCCCGGGAAAGAGTAGTGGTTCTCGATCTCGAAGAAGCCACGTGGTCCAAGATGCTCGATACAGCGTGCCGCGAAGCAGGATGCGACTGGCGCCTGGTGTTTGCCGGCAACGAACCACTGGCCCTTCGTGTACGCTTTTTCGACGAACGCCTGGACACACCACTCGCAATACCGGCTTTCGATGGTCCCTTTTCCAAGGCCGTCGAGGTACTGGCAACGGCCGCCGGCCTCACGGCGACGCTGCAAAAGTCGCTTGATCCCGATGTCACCGTTCACTTGGGCGACCGCTACGAATCCGGCATTCAGGCCGCGGATGCACTGTGTGCCCAGGTCGACTGTGGCTGGCATTTGGAGGGGCGTTCCATCGTGTTCAGGCCACGCGTCTCTCTGCTCACCGCGGGCGCGCCTGTCGGCAGTCGTGCGCCCCGGTTGGAGGTCCACTTCACACCGCCTGGGAACGTCGCCACCACCACCGCGACCGCCCGCTTCAGCTGGGCCAAGACCACCCATCGCGTCGGCTCGAGCGCACCAGGTGCTTGGCAACTCCTCATGACTTGGATCCCATTCGCCGAACAGGGCCACGTGGTCCTGCCGCTGGTTGCGCGCTGTGGATCACCCGTCATCGACGTGTCACTTGCTGCGCTTCCGCCCGCCACGGTACCGCTCGAGACACCGTGGCAAGGCAGCGCCCTGGGTGCCGAAGTCGGGCTGCTGCCGTTCACCAGCACACAGCCGCCCATGCACCGACCCAACGCCAACACCGATTGTTTTCCACACCCGACCGCGAGTCTCGAAGTCACCTTCCCCGACCTCGATCGTCAGGCGCTGCGGTTGGAGGCCAATCCGGGTGCTTACCTCCTGGTAACACCACCGCCAGAGGACCCCACCGACGTGCCGGCCCCAGCAGCAGCGGTGGTGGTCCTGGGCAGCAATGACCTCGGCGATTGGTCCGTGGGCCTAGTTCGGCCCGGCAAAGATGACCAGCCGCCAACCCTCGAACGGATCGACCTTCACGCAAACACTGCTTCGGAGACCCACCTCACCGCTGATCGGAAACATCGTTTGATGATCCAACTTCAGTCCGGGTCATGATCGGGAGCTGCGGAGGGGTTGTGCTGGGCTGATAGGGGGGATGGTGGGTAGCAGTTCTCGGGGAACGCGACGGCAGTGTCACCTGACGCGAGCCGCTCTGCGGCGATGCGGAACATCGTTCCCGTCCAATCGTGAAGCCGACCGGCCTCCTTGGAGATGTTGCCCCGAGCCAAGCGCATGAAGTCAGCCATTTGCTCGGTCGTTGTCGGCGATACGAGGACATGGATGAGATTGCTCATCGCCACGAAAGCGTGTACGCGCATGCCTGTGGCTTCCTGGCAATGGCCAGCACGCCGACGATGAGCTGATGTAGCCACCGTCCGGGCCGCATGAGGTAGCGTCGTTGTTGGATGGTGAGCACCGCTAGCCCTACAAGCGCATACGAAGGATGAGATGCGCGAAGATCTTGAGGCTCAAGTGCTTACGAAAAGCGCAGGCGCACCCGAAGGTTCGTTGAGCATTTTCGGAAGTGATTGAGCCCAAGAGATTCGTGTAGATCGCCTTCAAGATGCACTTGTTTTAGGGCTAACTCGACGAGTGTGCCCGGCGCAGGCAGGTATCGAAGGTCATGTCCCATACCTTCTACAGACGACAGACGTTCGTGCAACCTGCGCCGATCCCAGGACATCCGTCTCATTCCGGCAGGAAACGCGATCCAATCGCCATCGCCAAACGAAACCCGCTACACCACACGACGAAACGACGAAGGGGATCGCCCCGTCTCACGCAGCATGATCCGCCTCAGTCCAGCGGGCTCGGTATAGCCGACCCGTGAGGCGATTTCGTCGAAGGGTAGGTCGGAGGTCTCGAGCAGGTGGACGGCGTGCTCGACGCGCAGCCGCTGCACGAAACGTAGTGGCGGCTCGCCGGTGGTCTGGGCGAATCGACGGGCAAGGGTTCTGGGGCTGAGCGCAACCGCGGTGGCGATCTCTTCGATCTTCATCGGGTTGGCGAGATTGGCCCGAATCCACGCTTCGGCCCGCAGGACATCAGGATGGGTCTGGGACGCATGGTGTGCGACCATGTACCGAGCTTGGGATGCCCGCTCATCGAGAAGCAGAACACGTGCCACCCGATTGGCGATGGTGGGTCCGTAGGCGGCGCCCAGGATCCAAAGCGCAAGATCCATGTGCGCCATGGCCGCACCCGCGCACACCACCCGATGGTGACTAGTAAGCATCATGTGGGCCTGAAGGTCGACCGCCGGATACCGCGCGCGAAATGCCTCGGCGAGCCACCAGCTGGTGGTCGCTTGCAGGCCGTCGAGAAGGCCTGTTTCCGCAAGCAGGAAGGTGGCGGTACACCCCGCGGCGACAACCGCTCCGCGCTCGTGGCAACGGGCAAGCCAAGAGCCCACCGAGCGGGCTTCGCTCGACCGGAGGAAGGCAAGGACCGTCTCGAGACGATCGGTCCCTTCGAGGCCGTATCCGGGCACCACGATCAAGTCGGCGGTGTCCCCCGCGCTCAGACCGCCGTCGGTGGCAACGCGTAGGCCACTCGCAGTGGAGACGGAATGTCCGCCGACCGAAACCAGCTTTTGGTCCACATCGGGTGCGCCATCCTGCGTCGCCATCGATTTTCCAGTGCGCAGAACATCGCGCGTCAGGACCAAGGCGGAGTCGAAGACGTTGTTGAGTGCGAGGACGCAGATTTCGCGCATATGGCAAGAATGTACCGATAGTCGTCTTGGTTGTCCATTCCGCGAGCACTCATGAGGACCCAGACTACCAACCATCGAAAATCACTTTCGGAGACACCAATGCACACGCTGATTCTGGAATCCCCATCCCTGGTTTCGATCCTAATCACACTGTCTTTCTGCGCAGCGTCGGCCGTACTTGCGGCAACGCCCTTTGACGAAGAAAAGACGCGCAGCGCCGTTGAAAGCGCCTCACAAGCGTGGATTGCCGCTTTCAACCGCGGCGATACCGACACTTGTGCCGATACCTACACGGAAGACGCGACCTTTGAAGCACGTCCGTTAGCTGATTTGCGAGGTCGCGAGGCGATCCGCGCGTTCTGGCGAGAAGTGATGGAGGGCGACCCCGGCACCCTCCGGTACGAGAACCCGAACATCCATGTGCTCGACGCCGACACGGCGGTTCTGTCGTCACGGTGGTCCATGAGCCGACTCGGTCGTGGTTTCATTACCTTGGAGCGATGGGAACGCCAGCAGGATGGAATCTGGCGTTTGGTGGAGGACCGGTTCGAAATCCGTGAACAATACGCCAAAGAGCAAACCGCGGACACCCCACAAACAGCCCAATCCGCTGACCCGACGTTTGTTCTCGTGCATGGCGCCTGGATGGGCGGATGGGCGTGGAACGGCGTCGTGGAGCATCTCCAACGGGCTGGAATGGCAGTCATTGCGCCGGACTTGCCAGCCCATGGCGACGACTGCTCCGATTCAGCGACCGTAACTTTGCAGGACTACGTTGATCGGGTGGTCGCCGTCATCGATGACATCGACGGCGACGTCATGCTGGTCGGCCACAGCTTCGGCGGCGTGGTGGTCAGCCAGGTGGCGGAGGCCCGGCCCGAACGCCTGCGTGGTTTGATCTATGTCTGTGCCTTTCTCCTTCCGGACGGGCAATCGTTCGAGAGCGCTACCGCGGGCACAAAATCTGAGGCGCTCACCGCGCTCGTGTGGAGTGACGACGGCGGATCGGTCACCCTTTCACCTGGCCTGGTCCATAGCGCGGTCGCCCATGATGTACCTTCCGAGGCCTTCGAGACGATCCGCCCGCTGTTGGTGGCGGAGCCCAGCGCACCGTTGATGACACCCGTGCAACTCACCGATGCGCGGTGGGGCTCGGTGCCACGATTCTACGTCGAAGCCTCGCTCGACCGCGCCCTACCGCTGACCGCACAACAAGCCATGGCCGCGGCAGCCGGTGTCGTCGACCGTGCGCGCTTGGAGGCCAGCCATACGCCCATGGCGTCACTACCAAGCGAACTCGCCGCCGCCCTCGTCGACTTCGCCGGGCGGTAGACGACAGCATTCTGCTCCCTTGCCGCGCCTCACGGGCGCGGCAAAGGAGCACCTACGAGGCTAGCCTAGATCCCATCCAATAACCCGTAATCAGCTGAAAACAAGAGGGTTAAACGCGCATCTGAACTCATTTTCTGAGACGTTCTCTGATAGACTCAAGTCGATTAAAACACAGAGTCCAAAGAACTTAACTCGGAAAGTGAGAGCCCAGAATGCGCAAAGCTCGCGAATCTCAGCCCAATCTCACCTACAATTGGCTCGATCTGGACCATGCCAAAGAGCTACAGACCCTCGCAGGCCTGATCGACCAACATCCTAAGATTGCCGACCTGGTATGGCAAGACCTGACCCGCGATGCCCTTCACCAGACCGGCGCAACAGGGATGTCCGCTGACCTGGTGTTTCGTGCTCTGCTACTCAAACAGATGCACACTTGGAGCTACGACGAACTCCATTTCCACCTCACCGACTCGCAGACCTTCCGCACCTTCTGCGGCATGAGCTTCGCTCAAAAAACGCCCGCCAGATCGACGTTGGCGGCGGCGATCAAGAAAGTTCGGGCCGAAACCCTCGAAGCGATCAATCGCCTCTTGTTGCTGGAGGCCCGCGAGCGCAAGGTCGAGAGCGGGCAGCTTTCCCGAGTCGACTGCACGGTGGTCGAAACGCTGATGCATCCTCCCGCGGACTCGCAGCAGTTGTGGGACTGCATCCGGGTACTCCTCCGGTTAATGAAGCGGGTGCAGGCGCATCTACCGGCCGGCCTCTTCACGTTTCCGAACCGGAAGAAACGAGCCAAGCGCCGCTGCCGTGAGATCTCTGTAGCGCGAAGGAAAGTGGCGCGCCGGGAGTCCTACAGGGATCTCGTGAAGGTTGCCGAGGAGATCCAGCAAAAGGCCTTGGAAGCGGTTGCCCTGCTGGAGGCTCACCGGGTCGTCGACCCGGCCCTCGAGCAGAAGCTGGCCCGGTTTCTCGACCTCATCGAGCGCACCTTGGATCAGACTCGTCGCCGGGTCTTCGACGGCGAGAGCGTACACGCCTCGGAGAAACTCGTCTCCGTCTTCGAAGACCACTCCGACATCATCCGCAAAGACTTCAAGAACACATACTACGGCCACAAGATCTGTCTCACCGGTGGCAAGTCCTCGATGGTTCTGGATTGCCAGATCTTCCGAGGCAATCCCGCCGATGCCAACATGGCTGTGCCATCCGTCGAACGTCAGCAAGACATCTATGGCAAAGCGCCGCGCCAAGTCGTGTTCGATGGAGCCTTCAGCTCGGCGAGCAACCTTGAGAAGATCCAAGAACTGGGGACCCAAGATGTTGTCTTTTCCAAGAACTCTCTGAAGATCTCCGAGATGGCCAAGAGCCTCTACGTCTACCGCAAGCTACGCAATTTCAGAGCCGGCATCGAGGGATGTATCTCGTTCCTGAAGCGTACCTTCGGACTGCATCGCTGCACCTGGCGCTCCTGGTCGTCGTTCAAGAGCTACGTCTGGAGCTCGATCGTTTCCTGCAACCTATTGGTCATGGCCCGAACCATTCTCAGCCAAGCTTGATCAGCCGACCGGCGGTCAAAGCACGCGGCACCCCGACGGGCCGCCTGGATGAGATATGGGCGCGAATGCAGTCCTTGCCGCATTCGCAACCTCTGGCGGTCGATTCCACGATCACCCGGTGAGCAGCACTCCCAATGGACCCTTAGACGAGGGCCCATTCGACAGGCCTGTGGGCTCGAAACCGCATTTCTGGATGGGATCTAGCCTAGCCTAGATCCCATCCAATAACCCGTAATCAGCTGAAAACAAGAGGGTTAAACGCGCATCTGAGCTCATTTTCTGAGACGTTCTCTGATAGACTCAAGTCGATTAAAACACAGAGTCCAAAGAACTTAACTCGGAAAGTGAGAGCCCAGAATGCGCAAAGCTCGCGAATCTCAGCCCAATCTCACCTACAATTGGCTCGATCTGGACCATGCCAAAGAGCTACAGACCCTCGCAGGCCTGATCGACCAACATCCTAAGATCGCCGATCTCGTCTGGCAAGACCTTACCCGAAATGCCTCGCATTCAACCGGCGCACGAGGCATGACGGCCGAGTTGTGTTCCGCGCTTTGTTGCTCAAACAGATGAATACCTGGAGCTACGACGAACTCCATTTTCACCTCGCCGACTCGCAGACCTATAGATCCTTCTGCGGCATGAGCTTCGCTCAAAAAACGCCCGCCAGATCGACGTTGGCGGCGGCGATCAAGAAAGTTCGGGCCGAAACCCTCGAAGCGATCAATCGCCTCTTGTTGCTGGAGGCCCGCGAGCGCAAGGTCGAGAGCGGGCAGCTTTCCCGAGTCGACTGCACGGTGGTCGAAACGCTGATGCATCCTCCCGCGGACTCGCAGCAGTTGTGGGACTGCATCCGGGTACTCCTCCGGTTAATGAAGCGGGTGCAGGCGCATCTACCGGCCGGCCTCTTCACGTTTCCGAACCGGAAGAAACGAGCCAAGCGCCGCTGCCGTGAGATCTCTGTAGCGCGAAGGAAAGTGGCGCGTCGGGAGTCCTACAGGGATCTCGTGAAGGTTGCCGAGGAGATCCAGCAAAAGGCCTTGGAAGCGGTTGCCCTGCTGGAGGCTCACCGGGTCGTCGACCCGGCCCTCGAGCAGAAGCTGGCCCGGTTTCTCGACCTCATCGAGCGCACCTTGGATCAGACTCGTCGCCGGGTCTTCGACGGCGAGAGCGTACACGCCTCGGAGAAACTCGTCTCCGTCTTCGAAGACCACTCCGACATCATCCGCAAAGACTTCAAGAACACATACTACGGCCACAAGATCTGTCTCACCGGTGGCAAGTCCTCGATGGTTCTGGATTGCCAGATCTTCCGAGGCAATCCCGCCGATGCCAACATGGCTGTGCCATCCGTCGAACGTCAGCAAGACATCTATGGCAAAGCGCCGCGCCAAGTCGTGTTCGATGGAGCCTTCAGCTCGGCGAGCAACCTTGAGAAGATCCAAGAACTGGGGACCCAAGATGTTGTCTTTTCCAAGAGTTCTCTGAAGATCTCCGAGATGGCCAAGAGCCTCTACGTCTACCGCAAGCTACGCAATTTCAGAGCCGGCATCGAGGGATGTATCTCGTTCCTGAAGCGTACCTTCGGACTGCATCGCTGCACCTGGCGCTCCTGGTCGTCGTTCAAGAGCTACGTCTGGAGCTCGATCGTTTCCTGCAACCTATTGGTCATGGCCCGAACCATTCTCAGCCAAGCTTGATCAGCCGACCGGCGGTCAAAGCACGCGGCACCCCGACGGGCCGCCTGGATGAGATATGGGCGCGAATGCAGTCCTTGCCGCATTCGCACCTCTGGCGGTCGATTCCACGATCACCCGGTGAGCAGCACCCCCAATGGACCCTTAGACGAGGGCCCATTCGACAGGCCTGTGGGCTCGAAACCGCATTTCTGGATGGGATCTAGCCTAGCCTAGCCTAGATCCCATCCAATAACCCGTAATCAGCTGAAAACAAGAGGGTTAAACGCGCATCTGAGCTCATTTTCTGAGACGTTCTCTGATAGACTCAAGTCGATTAAAACACAGAGTCCAAAGAACTTAACTCGGAAAGTGAGAGCCCAGAATGCGCAAAGCTCGCGAATCTCAGCCCAATCTCACCTACAATTGGCTCGATCTGGACCATGCCAAAGAGCTACAGACCCTCGCAGGCCTGATCGACCAACATCCTAAGATCGCCGATCTCGTCTGGCAAGACCTTACCCGAAATGCCTCGCATTCAACCGGCGCACGAGGCATGACGGCCGAGTTGGTGTTCCGCGCTTTGTTGCTCAAACAGATGAATACCTGGAGCTACGACGAACTCCATTTTCACCTCGCCGACTCGCAGACCTATAGATCCTTCTGCGGCATGAGCTTCGCTCAAAAAACGCCCGCCAGATCGACGTTGGCGGCGGCGATCAAGAAAGTTCGGGCCGAAACCCTCGAAGCGATCAATCGCCTCTTGTTGCTGGAGGCCCGCGAGCGCAAGGTCGAGAGCGGGCAGCTTTCCCGAGTCGACTGCACGGTGGTCGAAACGCTGATGCATCCTCCCGCGGACTCGCAGCAGTTGTGGGACTGCATCCGGGTACTCCTCCGGTTAATGAAGCGGGTGCAGGCGCATCTACCGGCCGGCCTCTTCACGTTTCCGAACCGGAAGAAACGAGCCAAGCGCCGCTGCCGTGAGATCTCTGTAGCGCGAAGGAAAGTGGCGCGTCGGGAGTCCTACAGGGATCTCGTGAAGGTTGCCGAGGAGATCCAGCAAAAGGCCTTGGAAGCGGTTGCCCTGCTGGAGGCTCACCGGGTCGTCGACCCGGCCCTCGAGCAGAAGCTGGCCCGGTTTCTCGACCTCATCGAGCGCACCTTGGATCAGACTCGTCGCCGGGTCTTCGACGGCGAGAGCGTACACGCCTCGGAGAAACTCGTCTCCGTCTTCGAAGACCACTCCGACATCATCCGCAAAGACTTCAAGAACACATACTACGGCCACAAGATCTGTCTCACCGGTGGCAAGTCCTCGATGGTTCTGGATTGCCAGATCTTCCGAGGCAATCCCGCCGATGCCAACATGGCTGTGCCATCCGTCGAACGTCAGCAAGACATCTATGGCAAAGCGCCGCGCCAAGTCGTGTTCGATGGAGCCTTCAGCTCGGCGAGCAACCTTGAGAAGATCCAAGAACTGGGGACCCAAGATGTTGTCTTTTCCAAGAGTTCTCTGAAGATCTCCGAGATGGCCAAGAGCCTCTACGTCTACCGCAAGCTACGCAATTTCAGAGCCGGCATCGAGGGATGTATCTCGTTCCTGAAGCGTACCTTCGGACTGCATCGCTGCACCTGGCGCTCCTGGTCGTCGTTCAAGAGCTACGTCTGGAGCTCGATCGTTTCCTGCAACCTATTGGTCATGGCCCGAACCATTCTCAGCCAAGCTTGATCAGCCGACCGGCGGTCAAAGCACGCGGCACCCCGACGGGCCGCCTGGATGAGATATGGGCGCGAATGCAGTCCTTGCCGCATTCGCACCTCTGGCGGTCGATTCCACGATCACCCGGTGAGCAGCACCCCCAATGGACCCTTAGACGAGGGCCCATTCGACAGGCCTGTGGGCTCGAAACCGCATTTCTGGATGGGATCTAGCCTAGGGACCCACTGGTGCCGCCGCTGGGGCCTGCAACTCTTCCGGAAGCTCGACGGTGGCAACATCCACCATCAGGCTCTCGAGCTTGGCATTGATCTCGTCGCGAACATCCTCTTGAATCCGGCCCCCGAGGTGCTTGCCGAGAAAACGTTCCATGGCCAAGGCCAACGCCATCCGATTGTCCGGAGCACGGAACCCATGGCCTTCGTCGGGTGCCACCAGATATTCGACATCGTGCCCCTTGTCCCGCAGCGCGACGATGATTTGATCCGACTCGTGTTGTTTCACCCGGGGGTCGTTGGCACCATGGACCACCAAGAGAGGCACCTTGATTTGGTCAACGAAGAAAAGCGGCGAGCGCGCAATCAAGTCCTCGCGGTCCGCTTCCTTGGCCGGATCACCGACCCGCAGGTACCAACTGTTCTCGAGGAACGGGCGCCAGTAGGCGGGGAATGACTCGATCAGGGTGATCAAGTTGGAAGGTCCCACGTACGGAATGCCACAGGTAAAGAGATCCGGCGTGAAGGTTACACCCGCGAGCGCGACGTAGCCGCCATACGACCCACCGAAGATACAGATCCGTTCGGGATCAGCAATGCCCTGATCAATCAAGTACTGCACGCCGTCGGTGATGTCGTGCTGCATGGCGCCGGTTCCCCAGGTGCCATTGCCGCTGTTGAGGAACGACTTCCCATAGCCCTGGGAGCTGCGGAAGTTCGGCTGGAACACGGCGTAGCCGCGATTGGCGAAGAACTGTGCGTTGCCGTCGTAGCCCCAGGTGTCGCGAGCCCAAGGCCCGCCATGGGGATGGACGACCACGGGTAGACCCTTGCTCTCGACACCCTTGGGCAAAGTCAGGTATGCCGGGATCTCGAGTCCATCGCGCGCGGTGTAGCGCACCGGCCGCATCTCGGCCAAATGCTCGCTCGGCAGATCGGGACGCGATCGATACTGCAGGGCGACTTCTCCACTCTCGCGATCATAGAGATACACCGAGCCCGGGTCGACATCTCGGTTGAGGCGCACCAAGTGCCAACGCATATCGTCAGACGACGAACTGACGATCACGTCGCCCTCCGGCAGCGCCTCGCGCAAGATTTCGAGGTCCTTGGCAATGTGCTCGTCTTTCGGGTACACACGAACCCGATCCCCCACATAGACCGTGGCGACCAATTCCTCGGTATCGGGCGCGAACCAAACGTTGGCAAGATCAACCTCCCCTTCGGGGTCGGTCTCCACCAAAGTCGCCTCCCCGGTCGCAGGATCAAACAGTGTCAGGCTCAACAGGTCGACGTCTTCACCCTTGTTGGTGAGCAAATACACCTGCTTCCCATCCTTGTGGAAACGATTGGGCTGACACGTTTCTTGGGCGCCGCAGGCATAGACCTGGGTCCACTGATCGCCATCGAGACGAAGTACCTCGCTGCCGCCACCAGGAATCTGGCGAACCGCCAGCCGCAACACGCCGTCGAGGTCAAAGATGAAATTCCCGATGCCGTCGTCATTCTGGTAGCGAAGCTTGCGCTCACCCGTAGCGATGTCGACCTCGTACACGTCGTGGAAGGCCGGGTCGCGGTCATTGAAACCAACGATCATCGTGCCTGGACGCCGATCGGGTACAGCGTAGATAAACGCCCGAACACCATCGACATCGGTCAAGTTGCGCGCTGGTGGTACGCCTGAATCGGCATCCCGTTCAGCGGCTGGATCGACCGCATAGACGTGAAAGTTCTCGTTGCCGTCCTTGTCTTGGACGTAGAGCAAGTGGCGCCCGGTTTGGCTCCAAAAGTAGCCAGGTACCGGCCGGGTATCCGCGGTAACCGGGCGCGCAGCCTCGAACGGCTCGCCGATCGCCTTGACGTAGAGGTTGCGGACGTCGCGATAGGGCTTGATGAAGGCAACGAAACGACCGTCGGGCGACAGTTGAGCCCCGGAGATCTCGGGATCACCAAAAAACAGCTCTCGATCTAGCAAGGGCGCGGGCATGGGTTGGACTTCCTCGATAGGCGGGGTGGCGGTCTGGCAGGCCGCCAAGCCTACCAAGGCACAGCATCCCAACAAACAAACGGTGGTGAGCTTCATGGTGATCTCCTCGTTTCGCGCGAATCTGGTTCGATGATAAACGGTCATTTTACAACACCATCATTACGTATTTCGCAATTCAACGTTGCGACCGGCCCTACATTCTTGCGCCCTTCCCAACGACGCGCCACTCTTGACGCTCGAATCCGAATGCTATGCTGCCTTCAGCATGGCTCGTTACGTCGTCCTACCCAAACGAATCGACGGTCTGCCGACCTTGAGCCGCGCCGCGCGGCGGGTCAAGACCGCGGCGCGAAAAGACTATTGTGCCGAGGTCGCAGGTCTGTTTCGCGAGCATCGCGGCCAACGCGAGTTGAGGCGCTGGCTGCTGGACATGAAGACGCACGTCTCGGACCGGCTGCCAAAGGCCGCGAACACGGTTGGCGCGAGGATCCTCGACATGACCGCGACCAACGCCCGCATGCTGCGCCGGGAGGTACCCGATGTCACGGTCATCCGCGATCGACCACTGAGCCTCATTGGTCCGATCTCGAGTGGTGACGTGATGACCGCGGACCAACTCGATGAGGCGGCACTGTGGCACCTGACAGCCATTCGGGTAACCGAGGCTCGCGCCGCCGGCCGGCTGGGAAACGGTGAAGGCAGCACGGTCGCGGTCTTGGACTCGGGGATCGACGGCACCCACCCCGAAATAGCCTCACGCATTGCCAATGCCTACGCGAGCGATCCAGAGACGCTGGCCATCGATACGATCCCTATTGCCACCGACAGCGACGGCCACGGCACCCACGTGGCCGGATTGGTTGCGGGCGCCACCGTGGGCGTCGCGCCCGCGGCGTCGTTGATTTCCGGAGAGATGCTTCCCGGCGGCCAAGGCGCCCTCTCCGAATTCGTTTCGTGGATGACCTGGGCCAGCACGCAGCCAGACATTCACATCGTCAACATCTCGGCCGGCCTCGCCGGCTTCGTTCCCGAGCTTCGCGAGCCCGTCTCGGCCTTGATGGCGGTCGGTATCTTGCCGGTGATCGCGGCCGGCAACGAAGGTCGTGATTCGAGCCGATCACCGGGCAACTTCCACGACGTGTTGACTGTGGGCGCCAGTACCGAAAGCGGTCGGGTCGTTGGTTTCAGCAGTAGTGCCACCATGGTCGTCGACCACCAAAGCTACGGCGTTCCCGACCTCGTGGCCCCAGGCAGGAAGGTTGTGTCGGCGGTCTGCGGCGGCTACGAGGCTTGGAACGGAACCTCGATGGCGGCGCCCATTGTCGCCGGCGTCGCCGCCCTACACCTCGAGCAGTACCCGATGATCGAAGTGCTCGACCTGGTCGAGGCGATCTTGGAAACCTGTACGCCCCTGGGCGTATCGCCGTTACGCCAAGGCGCTGGCCTCATACAATGCTAAGCCTATGAAGAATTTCGACGATCTCGATCTGGCCAAGGCTGACGATGCGCTGACCGCGGCGCTACGCGACGCGGACGACGACGACGGGCTGCGCGCGATCGTCGAGCTGGACGCCAGCCCACGAGACGACATCCCGCCCCCATCCCCGGTCCAGGCGAGCGACTACGCCAACCGCACCGCGTATCGGCAGGCGCTCATCGACCAACGCCAGCAACACCTCGAAGCGTACCTAGGGCCCACCGTCGAAGCCATCAAGCGGCTCGGTATCGAGGCGCTTGGCTCGAAAACGACCAGCAAGACCTTGGTGGTCGAAGGCCCAGCCCGAACCATCGCCCGCATGCTCGCGGTCAGCAGGGTCAAGGCCGTGTCCCTCGATCGACGCTTGGACTTGCGGCTGGGTCGTCCGAGTACGGGAGAATGACCTCCAGCGCCGAAATGTCAGACCTGAATCACGACGAGAATCGCCTCACGGCGTACCGACCACTCCCGGCCAAATGGCAAGAGCACACCGTCGATCTCGTTCTTGGTAGCCTCGCTGCCGGCGCCCAGACCGTGCGCATCGCCGTGCTCGTCGAATCGCCCACCGCTACGCCGACCACCGCAACGTTGGTGCCGCCCGACGCATGCCACGCCGCTGTCTTTCTTTATGGGAGTGGGCGCGCACCGACCGGCGTGGCCATGAGTGCCGACATCCAGAAGCGAGAAGCGGCACAGCGCACCCCATTTGACCGGAGGCTCGACGTCACGTCGGCAATTCGAGCCCTACCCGCCGACGCCGACTCGGTACGAGTAACGCTGGTCATTACCGACGCCAAGGGTCGCGCCATCGACGCCGAGGACCTCACCTTGCAATCGATCGACCTGGAACCTCGCGGCAAATAGCCTTAGCGGTCGCCAGACTCCTACTCACGGGTGATCAAGGACAAGCTGTCGAGCTTGAGCGCCTTGGGGGACAATGGATCGCCAAACGTATCGACTAGCACAAGCGATACATCAACTTGCTTCTTGCCCGCGACGATCCGGGTCAGGGCCTCCGTAATGTCGACCCGAAGCTCGAACGGCGTGAGGTGGTGTGGTTGCCGGAAGTCCGCGACGCTGCGCGGCTTGCGCCAATCGCAGTGGCTGGCATCTTTGCCGGTGCACCGGCCATGACCAAACACGAAACGAGATCCGGCGTAGTGATTCTCGGGGTTGGTTGGGGTGTCGGCGTTGGCGCCCGGCTTGTTGAAAAACAGGCGCAGCTGCAACGAGTCCTTCGGATGTTGCACCCCAGTCAGTACCAGCGTGGCTTGTCGGAACGGTGTACCCGAGAGCCGGAACCGCTTCTTGATCGGGTCGAGGCTGGCGGTCGCGTCGATATCGGCCCCGACATCCGTCGTCGCCGACGATGCCGCGTAGTCGAACTCGAGGGCGAGGTTGTCGGCGACATCGCGACCGGTCGCATTGAACCCGGGCAATACCATGTCGAGAACCTCGTCCGGTACCGTCGACTGTGGGTTGGCACGCTGCCACAACGTCCAATAGCGGTCGATGTTGCAATGATGGAACCAGAAGATCGGATCAAAGGCCGCAAAGCTGACTTGACCCATGTCGCCGCCGACGAAACCGTGGAGACCATCGTGGCCACTCTCGAGCTCGGCCTGGAAACGCCCAAAATCGGCGAGATCGACAGATGATCGTGCCTGCTCGGCCGCCTCCTCCAAGAACAGCGGCGGTGAAACGTCGCGGGTGGTCTCTCGATCGCCCTCAAAGGGCACGATCGCGTGATGAAGTGGATTCGGCACCGTATCGCCATCGGTAATCTCATACGTCTCGTCGGCCAGAACCGCTGGCAGGCCGTCTGCGACCGCGTCATCCACCGTCCAATCCCAGTACGGCAGCATCAGCTCCGTATCTTCGACGACCTCCTGCAAGGCCTTCTCGAAGACAAACAAGAATGCGCGGTGCCAGGTCAAGAACGTCGGAAGGTGGTGTGGGCACAACCAATAGGGGTGGCCATGCAAACCGGCTAAGAACGAGAACCCACGGTAGTCGTCGGGCGGAAAATCGTAGAGCTTAGCGAAGGCGTCACGTAGTTTCGCCAGCTCGGCCGGAGTCAGATTGAGGATGTTCTTGCGGTACTGGGTTGCCATGATATCCCTCTCCATGTTGTTTGCGATATTGACGAAACTGTAACAGCCGTCTCGAGACTAAGAAGTCGTTCGGGCGCGTGCCTGAGCCGCCCGAATCGCGATAAGCCGCTCTCGGTACCGCGCCTCGACCCCCCGTTCGGTGGGTGAGAAGAACGTTGTTCCTTGTAGTGCGGCGGGTAGGCAGTCCACCCCACCGACACCTTCCTCGGTGTCGTGGGCATAGACGTATCCAGCCCCATTTCCTTGATCTTTCATCAACCGAGTCGGCGCATTGCGGATGGCCTTGGGAACCGGATCGGCCGGGCGTTCGGCCACCGCGCGTTTGGCCGCCTTGAACGCAACGTAGGCTGCATTCGACTTCGGGGCCAGAGCCAGGTAGAGGGTCGCTTGGGCCAAAGCCAGATCGCCCTCGGGCGAACCGAGGCGCTCGAAGGCCTCCCAGGCGTCGAGTGCTTGACGCAGAGCTCGTGGGTCGGCCAAACCAACGTCTTCGCTGGCGAAGCGCACCAGCCGCCGCGCGATGTAATGGGCGTCTTCGCCCGATTCCAGCATCCGAACCAGCCAATAAAGGGCCGCGTCGGCGTCGCTCTCGCGCAAGCTCTTGTGCAAGGCTGAAATCAGGTTGAAATGCTCCTCCCCCGCCTTGTCATAGAGCAGAATCTTTCGCTGCGCCACCCGGGCCACCGTGTCGGTGGTAATCGTCCGTGCTGGCGAAGACGACTCACCGGGATCTCCGGCGGCGTCGAGCGCCGCGTGCTCGAGCAGATTGAGGGCCCGCCGCGCATCGCCTGAGGCCAGCTGGGCCATTTGCGCCAAGGCATCATCGTCCGCCACCACCTTCAAGTCCCCGAGCCCACGCTCTGACTCCGCGAGGGCACAGACCATCAGGGTCACGAGATTGTCGATGGTGAGTGGCTCCAGCACGACCACCCGGGCACGAGACAACAGGGCGCCGTTTACTTGAAACGACGGGTTTTCGGTGGTCGCGCCCACCAACACAATGTCGCCGCGCTCCACGTAGGGCAGAAATGCGTCCTGCTGGGCTCGATTGAAACGATGGATCTCGTCGACGAACAGCAGGGTTCGTTCGCCCTGGGCTTGGCGCAGGGACGCTGCATCCGCCATCACCTGCTTGACGTCTTTGATACCCGAGGTCACCGCCGAGAATGGAACGTACCGAAGGCGGGTCTCGCGCGCGACGATGCGTGCCAGCGTCGTTTTGCCGGCGCCTGGTGGCCCCCAGAGGACCATCGACGGCACCCGGTCTTCGGCCAGGGCCCGCCGTAGGAAGCCAGTCTGGCCCACCACGGCTTCATGTCCAACCACCTCATCCAGCGACCGAGGTCGCATCCGCTCAGCCAGCGGCGTACCGGGGCCGTCGGTACAGTCTCTGGTCTCAGCGGGCGGCAGCTGATCGTCGAACAGACCGGTCACACTACGCCAGGGACGCCTGTCCCATCTCGACGTCGCCCGACTCGATCACCTTCACCACCGCTTCGGTGAACTCACTCGTGGTCGCGGAGCCCCCGAGATCACCGGTGTAGAGCTTGTCTTCGATCACCACCTTGCGCAACGCACCACCCAACCGTTCGGCCACTTCGATCTCATCGATGTGACGAAGCATCAGGAGTGCGGAGCGCATGAGCGCAAGTGGGTTGGCGATACCGCGGCCGGCAATGTCGGGCGCACTGCCATGGACGGCTTCGAAGACCGCCGCATCGATGCCAATGTTGGCGCCCGGAACGACCCCCAAGCCGCCCACCAACCCGGCGCACAGGTCCGAGACGATGTCGCCGTACAGGTTCTCGAGCAGCAACATGTCGAACGCTTCGGGCCGCATGACCAGCTGCATACACATGTTGTCGATGATCCGATCATCCGCTTCAATGTCGGGGTACTCCTCGGCGACCTTGCGGAAGCAATCGAGAAACAGCCCGTCAGCGAGCTTCATGATGTTCGCCTTGTGGACCGCGGTGATGCGCTTGCGGCCGTTGGCCCGTGCGTACTCAAAGGCAAAACGAGACACCCGGGTCGACGCTTTCTCGGTAATGATCTTGAGGCTTTCGACCACGCCCGGGACAACCTCGTGCTCGATACCGCTGTAGAGCCCCTCGGTATTCTCCCGAACGATCACCAGATCGACATCGGTGTAGCGGCCGGGTAGTCCCGGAATGGTGCGAGCGGGCCGAAGGTTAGCGAAGAGCTCGAGTGCTTGGCGTAGTTGGACATTGATCGAATGGAAGCCCTTACCCACCGGTGTGGTCACCGGCCCCTTGAGGCAAACAGTGTTGCGCTCGATGGAGTCCACCACCCGTTGGGGCAGCGGCTCCTCATTGTTGGCCACGGCTTCGGCGCCGGCGGTGTGGCTCTCCCATTCGACATCGAGACCGGCGGCTTCGAGCACCCGGACGGTTGCAGCGGAAACTTCGGGGCCAATGCCGTCGCCTGGCAATAAGGTAATCGTTCTGGACATGGATCGTCGTTCTCCTCGAGATGGACAAAAACAGCGAGGCCGACGCTACCACGTGGGTGACATGCGTAGCCCGAACGAACTATGGGCGCGTCCGATAAAGCTCGACCACCAGGCCCTCGCCACTGAACACATCGCCAAGGGCCCGCACCGCGGCACCCCGTACGAAGTCGAAACACAAGTCTTGGTAATCGAGCTCGCCAGCGACCCCTTGGTCTCGGAACAGGACCACCACCCGCTCCCCAACCCGCAGCAGATCGCCTGGCCCCACGGTGTCACCCCATGAATGGGTGGCACCCAGGTCGATGGTTCTCCAGGCGGCGCCCTCGACGGTACCGTCATCATCGAGACGCAGCTGGTCACGCAAAACCGTGAGCCTACTGAATGCCAACCTGTTTTCAGCCAGGGAACGCAGGACGGCAAGGTAGCCGGCCGGAAGGGAAGAAGGAGGTTCGATCTGGGTCAAACCAAACACCCGCGATGGGCCAGCCAGCGCCCCTGGCAGGCTCGCTACGACGGTCGGAAATGCCTGTGGTGCACGGGCCAATTCTTCAGGCCCGCCCGAGGGAATCCGCACGGCCGCCATGGTGCTGTCTTCCCGTTCGTAAAGCTCGATCCGCACATGGTACCGCTGGGTTCCGAAATCACGCCCCATCCGTTCTGCGCGATCATCCGTGTTGAGGTGATTCGCAAAACCACCTTCAATCTCACCCGGTACCGACCAGCTGGTGGACCAATCGATCTGAAAGAACGTCTCGAGGGCGAAATCACCGAGCGCGTCCCCGCCCACGAGCTTGAGGTAAGGCCGTGGCCCTTCGATGGTAAACCAGCGCACTTTGACGTGCGGACCTCGATCCCAAACCCGCAGCGACGAGGCCGGAACCGGGCGGCTCGTCGGTGCTTGGTCGTCCCGCGAACCGCCCTCGACGAACCGCAAGCCCGGCGCTCGGGTGTAGTAGATCGGCTTACCATTTCGCCCCGCTGCCTCGAGCACGGCGTGAAGGGTGAATCGATCGCCAGCATCGAGATGGACGGGCCCGATATCGGCCACTCCCGCACCTTCCGGCTCAATCGCAACCCACGAACGGACAGGCTCGGGGGCCAGCCTCTCCTCGACGGTTGGTTTGAACCACAGTCCCACCAGTCCAAGACTAATAACAACGATCGCAATTAGCAGTACACGGCCTTGGCTGTCCATCGTGCTCCTCGGTGATGGGCCCGGGCCAAACCCCATGGCGCCCCTCTGTCACAGACTCGACTCCGCGGGGACCGGTTCCCCCGGCCGGTTGTTCGCTCAGGACGCTTCGAGCGATTTCAACCGATCGGTTACGTCGCGGTACCCGCTATCCATACCGTAGATCTCGACAAAGGTCTTGCGCGCGGCCTCTTTATCGCCGACTTTGCTGTAAACACCGCCCATCTCGTAGAGCAAGCCGAGGGTCTCGTCTTCGCGAATGGCTGGCGAGGCCAAACCCTTCCGGTACCACTTGATCGCCAGTTCGGGCAGCCCCTTGTCCAAGAAGCAGATGCCCAGCATCGAGCTGGACTCGACCAAGTAACGCGCATCCTTCGATGCCAGCTGGAATTCGCCAATGGCCTCATCCAGCAGCCCCATCTCGCGATAGGCAATACCGAGATTGAAGTGGGTGTCGTAATCCTCTGGAGACAGGTTCTCGGCGACGCCCTTCTTGAAGCCCTCGACAATCTCCTCGAGGCTTTGGCCCTCGGCCTGTGAAACCGAGGCCGTTCCGTCGGCTATCTCGTCTTCGCTGAGTTCGCGCTCGAGCTCAGCCGCGAGATCGAAGAAGTCATCTTCTTCGTCAAAAATCGTTTCCGTCGGTTCGGGCTCAGCCATGGGAACGTGTGCATCGTCCAGCCAACTCATGCCACTGTCGTCGAATGCACCGGACGGGGCATGCGGGGCTGGAGGGACTGGCGGGACTGGCGGGACTGGCGGGGCCGGTAGCTCCCCTTCGTCGAGCCCCAGCTCTTCCACCAGGTTCACCTTGCGGCCGACCAGGGGCGCAGTTGCTTCGACCAATCCAACCACCGCCAGATCAACGTCGATGTCGAGCTCGAGTCCACTACTCGCAACAACGTCGGGCATGGCCGGCTGAATCTCGGGAACGACAGGCGCGGGCGCAGCTGCTTCCTCGGGAGCTGCCGCCAGCGGTTCCACCTCGGTCGGTGGTGTGGTTGGCGGCGCCAACGGCTCGCTCGCGGCCGGTGTGTCGAGCATCTCGAGAAACTGTGAGATCCGACTCTCACGTGTACCTTCCTCTTCGCTGGGCTCCCCAACCACCACAGCGCCGTCCAACGGATACCCGGCGTACACCAGCTCTTCGCGCAACTGGTCCCAGACTTCCGGCTCACCGGTTTGTCGAGCCAGCATGGCCACCCGGTTGGCATGGTTGACCACCTCGGCCGTCTGCCCCGCCTCGAGATGCATGCGGGTAACCAACAACCAGCCGCCCAAGTGCTCGGGATTACGCTCGTGCAGCTCATTCAGGCGCTCTTCGGCCTTTTGGCGCAAACCGTATTTGGCAAAGACCAGCGCTTCGGCAAACAGATCGTCCTGACGGTGGATGGCGGAGACCGCCGGAGGCGTGACCGGAGCCACAGTCTCTGGAGCCACAGTCTCTGGAGCCACAGTCTCTGGAGCCACAGTCTCTGGAGCCACAGTCTCTGGAGCCACAGTCTCTGGAGCCACAGTCTCTGGAGCCACAGTCTCTGGAGCCACAGTCTCTGGAGCCACAGTCTCTGGAGCCACAGTCGGCGACACCGACGTGGTCGGCAACGTCGCCTCGAGATCGAGTGGCTTCGCTTCCGGCAAGTCAGCCTTTGGCGCGCGCTCGGTCGGTGCCGGAACCGTCGCGATGGTCGCACCGAGGTCGAGTTCCGGTAACGCGTCGACCAGCTCTTCGGGAGCTACCTCAACGGGTGCCGCAACTTCGAAGTCGCTTTCCTCGAAGTCCAAACTGGGTACGGTGAACTCGATCTCTTCGACGTCCTGACCAGCTCCGTCCGGCAGGTCGTCTTCTGGGCGGATGTCTTCCTCGGCAGCGACTCCCTGAACCTCGGTTGCGGGGGGCAGGGTGTCCGGCTGCTCCAGAGCCAGGACGTCTGGGAGTTCGGCCTCCGCACCTGGTTCCGTTTCGGTCGCAAGGCCGGTAGCGCGATCGATGCCCACTTCTTCGACGCCATCGAACTCCCAATCGATCTCAATCTCGATCGGCACATCTTCTTCGAGGCCCACGGGCGTGGCGGCCTCTGCAATCTCATCCGCGGCACCAACCTCGCCGATCTCCTCTTCGAATGAACCCTTTTCGTCGAGATCGCCGATCACCAACTCGAATGCTTCACCGGCCGGAGCAGGAGGCGTCGATGCCTCCCCGAACGCCTCGGTCGCGTCGCTAAACGCAGCCTCGAGCATGTCTGGGGGCGGCTGCACGAGGCTCGACGGCGCATCGTCATCATCGAGATCGAGATCAAAATGAAAGACGTCGCTGGCCTGCCCGCCCACCGGGGCATCGACCGACTCCATGACGCCCATGTCCGGGGGCGAACTCTCACCGAGACCGAGACCGAGATCGCCTTCGATCAACGCGTTGTCAAGCACCTCGAGCGCGACTTCATCCAGAGGCGGCAGGTCATCCGTCTCGATCGGAACCTCTTCGACGGCCTCCTCGACTTCGGGTACTGCCGCTTCGGGTGTCACCACCTCGGCGCCCGGCAGCGCGATGCCGAGCCGCCGTCCGATATCAGCGGCTTTTGGATTGCGCTCGAGTGCTCGGGCCAGAACACGTTCAGCGCCATCCGTGCTGCCTTGCTGTTGCAGCAAGTGGACCGCCTTCTCCACGAAGTCCAAGTCGTCCGGATTGGTGTCGAGCGCCCGGACGAACACCTGGGCCGCCTCGTCAAGCGAGCCGCTAACTACGAAGATCTCGGCGAGCGAGCGCAGCTCCTGCATCGCCTTGTCGGTCAAGCTGCGGCTGGTGTAGAGATCAGCGAGCTTGAGCCGGAACGACGGGTTGTCCGGCTCGAGCTCCGCCATTCGCTGGTAGATGGTGATCGCCGACGCTACGTTGTCGTGCTTCTGGTAGTAGTCAGCGAGCACCTGGTACTGGGTGCGCGCTTCGGTGATCAGCCCCTGCTTGGCGTACAGTGCCGCCAGCTTCTCGTAGACCCGCAGGACCGTGGGATCGAGCTTGATGATCTTCTTGTAGATCGCGATGGCTTTGACGAAGAATCCATCGCTCGTGTAGTGCTCCGCGATCTGGGTAAAGAGCCGAACCGCCTCATCGAAGCGCTCGATCCGGGCATAAAGATCGCCCACCCGATTGAGGGTGCTGGTATCGGTGGGGTTGTCTTCGAGTACCTTACGGTACTCACGGATCGCGGCCTCGATCTTGCCGCGGGCAACGTACTTCTCCGCTGACTTGATCACGGCCTCACGGCGGAACGCCATCAGCAGCCACCCTTTGCTTGCCGAGGCGGCAAAACGGAACGAAACGTGAGTCGATGTGCTTCACAAGGGCCGTGGTCGGCGAGAGCTTGACGATGCCGGGCCGCCCCGTAGCCCTTGTGACCCGCGAAGCCGTAGGCCGGGAAGCGAGCATCGAGTTCGATCATCAACTGGTCGCGAGCAACCTTCGCCACAATCGACGCGCAGGCGATCGCGTAGCTGATCTGGTCACCCCGAATCACGGGCAGGACGGGGTACGGTAGGCCGGAGAGCCACACGGCGTCGATCAACGCCAAGTCAGGTGCAGGATCCAATCCGGCAAGGGCCTTGCGCATGGCCAACCGTGTCGCTTGCAAGATGTTGATTCGATCGATCTCTTGCGGCGACACCATCGCCACGGCGCAGCAAGGATGCGCCTCCCGAATCAGGTCCGCCAATCGCGCGCGCCGTTTAGACGTGAGATGCTTGCTGTCATCAACTCCGGGAACCAAAATGCCCGGTTCCACGACCACGGCAGCAGCCGCAACGGGTCCCGCGAGTGCACCCCGACCAACTTCGTCGACACCGGCCACGCGCCCGAAGCCACCATCGTGCAAACGCTCCTCTACCCCACGCATCAGACGCAGCCTATAGGCTTCGGCCGTAAACTGCGCTAGCGTCGGATTGCGGATCGTCACACGCTGTCTCGTATCCCGAGGGATCTTGCCCTGGCACGCTGCGGCCCCATGGGACGCGGCGCGACCTCTGGCTATACGTCCCGCCGCTCTTCGATTCTTGCCGCCTTCCCACGAAGGCCACGAAGATAGTAGAGCTTCGCACGCCGCACCTTGCCGCGACGCATGACCTCGATCCGATCGATCACGGGTGAATGGAGCGGAAAGGTACGCTCGACACCGATCGAATTCGACATCTTGCGAACCATGAAGGTCTCCCGGGTACCGCCGCCCTTGCGGGCGATGACCACCCCTTGGAAGATCTGGATACGCTCTTTGTTGCCTTCGACGACCCGCACATGGACGCGGACGGTGTCACCGGCACGGAAGTCAGGAATTTCGTCCTTCAGGTACGGACGTTCCACATTGGCTAACTGGCTCATCGGTCGGTTCCTTCTCGGTCAACGGGCAGAAACCCTATTATTCGGTTCTCTTGTGAACGTTGCAACCCTGGTCTTCGGTGGCACCACCAGCTCGGGCCGTGAGTTGAGACAGCCAAGCCTTGTCAGTAGCGTCGAGGCGCACCTCGTCTAGTAGGTCCGGACGCTTCTGCTGCGTGGCCCGCAAAGCCTCGCGGCGCCGCCAGGTTTGAATCTGAGCATGATTGCCCGACAGCAAGACATCCGGTACGCCCAGCCCATCGCACGCGCGTGGACGGGTGTAGTGCGGATGGTCGAGCAGGCCGGCGCGAAAACTGTCGTTCTCTACCGAGTCGGAGAGCCCCACGACACCGGGGATCTGGCGGGAAAGCGCCTCGACCACCACCATGGCCGCGACCTCGCCACCGGCGAGTACGAAATCGCCGATCGACACCTCTTCGTCGACCGCCAGCGCCCGCACCCGCTCGTCGAGCCCCTCATAGCGCCCGCACATCAGCAACAAGTCGTCGGTCTTGGCAAGACGGCGGACCACGCCTTCGTCGAGACGGGTGCCTTGTGGCGACATGAGAACGCGGTGGGTCGATGGGGTCGACAGCGTGTTGACCGCTGCCAACCAAGGCGGCGCAGTCATCACCATGCCACCACCGCCGCCATAGGGCTCATCGTCGACACTTCGATGCCGATCATCGGTGAAGTCCCGGAGGTCATGCACCGTCACCTCGAAGAGGCCCTGCTCGATACCGCGCCCCACCAGGCTGGTCGCCAGGAAGGGGGTAAAGAGCTCGGGAAAGATGGTCACGACTTGGATACGCATGTCTCTACCAGGCCTGGGGGCAGATCGAGCGCAATGCGCCCGGCAGCCACATCCACCGATTCGAGAAACTTCGCCACGAACGGTACCAGTACAGAACGCGCATCGTCATGCACTTCGAGTAGCAGGCCGCCACCGTCCTCGACGACCTCTTCGACGGTGCCCAAGTGGCCAGCGGTCTTGTCGACACAGCGGCAACCGACAAGCTCGAAGAAATAGTAGGTGCCGTCCGGGGCCGGTGGTACCAGCTCCCGCGACACCTCCAAGCGTCCACCGCGCAAGGCCTCCGCCGCGTCGCGTCCGGCGATCCCGGCGAACCGCACCAAGGCACCGTCCTTCACCGCACGAAAGGTCGAAATCTCGACCTCATCGGACTGGCCAGGGGCGTTTCCCGGGCGAATCAACAGCAGACGCTGGCCGCGCGCAAAGCGCCCGGCCACGTCGCTGTGGACTTCGATCTTGACGTCGCCTTGGATGCCATGCGCACGCAGCACCCGACCGACCATGATCGTCTCCGGCAGCGGTCGCTCACGATCTTCGGATGTCGATCCCATAGGTCCGATCATCCTCGAATCCTCGGGCCTCGAGCATGGCACGCAAGGCCCGCGCCGTACGCCCCTGTCGGCCGATCACTTGCCCAACATCATCCGGCGCGACTTCGAGCGCGAACTCGGTTATGTGACCCCGTTGGTAGGTGGCCACCTCGACCGCATCGGGGTCGTCAACCAAACCGCGAACCAACGTGGCAAAGTCGGCGCGAACTTCTTCAAGCTCGTGATCGTCGTCGCTCACTTGTCTGCCTCGCCCTTGTCGCCAGCGTCGGCCTCCGCAGGCTCATCAGCTGTCTTGGCCTCCGTTTCAGAACCGTCTTCAGCCTTGGCTTTTGACTCGGCATCCGCTTTCGCTTTGGCCTCTGCCTTCGCCGTTGCTTCTGCTTCGGCCTTGGCCTTGGCCTTGGCTTCAGCCTCTGCCTTGGCCTTGGCTTCAGCCTCTGCCTTGGCCTTCGCGTCGGCTTCCGCCTTGGCCTTGGCCTCAGCTTCTGCCTCGGCCTTCGCCTTCGCGGCCTCGGCAGCATTGGCTTCTGCGGCCTCGGCGGCCTTCTTCAACTGCGAAGTGGGACGTGCCGCGTTCGCGGGCACGACCTTGCCGGAGCGAGCGTCGGCCACCAGCTTGCGCACGGTGTCAGATAGCTGGGCGCCAACGCCCACCCAATGATCGACCCGGTCGAGCTTCACATCGAGCACGGCCGGAGACGTACGGGGATCGTAGTAGCCCAACTCTTCCAACGCCGAGGCGGTCGGTGTTTGGCGGGCGTCAGAGACGACGAGACGGTAGAACGGCCGATGTCGGCTGCCCATTCGGCGAAGCCGAATCTTCAACATTGCTTCTTTCCTCCTGATGCTTGGGGATGCGGTGCCTGCCTGCGATGGTGTTCTGGACTGAGCTCGCAGGCGCAGCGCGCACCTCGGCCGTCATGGCAGCCGCAAGGCGCGGAAGTGTAACAGGCTCATCTCTCATCGCCAACCCCTAAATTACCCTCTGAGAGACCCCTGCCCGGATCGCCACCGTCGACACCTATCGACCGCTAGGATCATGACCATCTCAACTGCGCGGCACATCCCGGCGAGCACATATTGATCAATTTCTCTTGGCCAATACGACTATGCGTCACCATAGAGGCACGGTAGGGAACGACGCTTGCAACCAAGGATTCCGAAGTGCAATGGTCACACGTCCTGCCGACCAACTATCGAGGAGTTCGTAGTGACCCAACGAATTTGCCTACTCATGATCCTGTGCCTAACCAGCCTGTTGGCCCTTCCGATCACCGCCCAGCCACCAGATGACTTGCAGCTAACATCCCTCGGCGTGTCCGTGTCCACGCCGCTGGCCGTGCGCCATGCCAACGACGGAACCAACCGCCTTTTTGTCGTCGAGCGCAGCGGCACTGTTCTGATTTACCAGCCTGGCACCGGTCTCCTGGGCACGCCCTTTCTCAGCATCTCGGCGCGGGTCGACACCACCTTCGAGGGCGGGCTGCTCGGCCTGGCCTTCCATCCAGATTTCGCCACCAACCGCTACCTCTACGTCAACTACACCCGCACCGGCAGCGGCGGCAACGCCCTCGAGACGGTTATCGAGCGCTTCGAGGTCCCGGCTGGTACCCCCAATGACGCCAATGAAACGAGCGGCGTTATCATCCTGACCGTAGGCCAACCCGCCGCCAACCACAACGGCGGCGACATCCACTTTGGCCCGGACGGTTTTCTCTACATCGGCATGGGTGACGGCGGTGCGTCGAGCGCCACGGCGCAGAACCTCAACAACTTGCTGGGCAAGATGCTCCGGATTGATCCTTGTGACACCCCGACCTGTTCGCCGCCTTATGCCAATCCGCCTTCGAATCCGTTTGTCGGCGTGGCCGGGAGCGACGAGATCTGGGGCGTTGGCTTCCGTAACCCCTACCGCTGGAGTTTCGACCGCGACACCGGTGACATGATCATCGGCGACGTCGGTCAAAGCAGCCGCGAAGAAGTCGACTTCGAGCCCGCCGGAAGCGCTGGCGGCCTGAACTACGGTTGGAACTGCCGGGAAGGGGACATCGGCGGCCCCGGCGGTTGTAGCGGAACCTTTGTCGACCCCGAGATGGTCTACAACCACGGTGGCGGCAACTGTTCGATCACCGGCGGATTTCGCTACCGTGGCTGCATCCAAGGCCTGGTCGGCACCTACATCTTTGCTGATTTCTGCACCTCGAAGGTCTTCTTCGGTACCGAGAACACCCCTGGAAACTGGACGTTCAGCGAGTGGGACGATCTCGGCGGTAGCGTCTTCGGCTTTGGCGAAGACGAAGACGGCGAGGTCTACCTCTTGCAAAGCAGCAGCATCCTGCGCTTCGAAAGTGCCACCGACTGTGTGGATGGTTCGCTCTTCGAAGACGGCTTCGAGTCGGGCGACACGTCTGCTTGGGACACGACCGAGCCCTAGTCGGATTCACCGGCACAGGACATGAAAGTGCCGGCCTTCACGGGCTGAAGGCGTTTCTCTGACCTGAACTTCAACGCCAAGCGGCACCGCCGCGCGGTATGGCTCGGGCATGAATGCCCGAGCTATGAGTGCGCCGGCCTTCGCCGGCTTAGGTGCTCCGCAATCCTCAGCCCGCGCAGGCGGGCGCACTCATAGCCCGAGGATTAATCCTCGGGCGGTGGAACGCAGCGACAGAGCGTAGCTTCTGTGGCTGCAACGCTTCCCGGCGAAGGCGACGAAACGTTCGGTCCCGTACGCCCCGGGAGCCTGTACGAGCGAAATGAAGCAGGTCGCCGACGATCACGCTCTCATAGCCGGTTGGTCAAGCCGCACTCATTCGCGGGCTTACCGCCAACGCTTCCGACCGCTACATGCCCATCGAGCGCCGGAGCCACTTGCCCTTGACGCCCTTGAGCATTTTCTTCATGGCTCGGTGCTGCTTGAGCAGACGATTGATGTCCTGAACCCGCGTGCCTGACCCCCGCGCGACCCGACGCTTGCGGCGTGCATTGAGCACCGCCGGCTTGCGTCGCTCGAACGGGGTCATGGAGTTGATCATCGCCTCCACCCGTTTGAGCTCACCTTCATCGACATTCGCGGTGTCGAGCCCACGCATCGGGCCGACCTTGGGCAGCATCTCCATGATCTGGGACAACGGACCGATCTTGCGCATCTGGCGTAGCTGATCGCGCAGATCCTCGAGTGTGAACTCACGACGCGCGATCTTGCGCGCGAGGCGCTCGGTCTCACCGGCGTCGAGCCCCTCCTCGGCCTTTTCGATCAGCGACAGCACGTCGCCCATACCCAGCATGCGAGACGCCATCCGCTCGGGCTGAAAGAGATCGAGATCCTCGGGCTTCTCACCGACGCCAAGAAAACGCAGGGGCACGTCGGCGACGGTCCGGATCGAAAGCGCGGCACCGCCCCGGGCATCACCGTCGAGCTTGGTCAGCACGACGCCGGTCAAGGGCAGCGCCGCGTGGAACGCCTGGGCGCTCTTGACCGCGTCCTGGCCCGTCATCGAGTCGGCCACGAACAGGGTCTCGACCGGTTGCGCGATGGTCGACAACTCGCGTAGTTCGGCCATCAATGCATCGTCGATGTGGAGGCGACCCGCGGTATCGAGAATCACCACATCGTTGCCGCGGTTGCTCGCTTCCTCGAGGGCACGGCGGGCCACCGCGTGAACCGTCTCGCCAGGCTCAGGCGCTAGCACCGGTACCGCAACCCGCGCACCGACCTGAATCAACTGCTCGACCGCCGCCGCGCGTTGAAGGTCGCAGGCCACCAGCAGCGGGTTCTTGCCACGGTTCTTGAGCCGCAGAGCCAGCTTGCCCGACGTTGTGGTCTTACCGGAACCCTGGAGGCCACAAAGCATAGTGACCGAGGGGTTGCCGTCGGTCGACAGCTCTTCACCCGGTTCGCCAAGCAACGCGGTCAACTCATCGCGAACGATTTTCACGACCTGCTGCGCCGGCGTCAGGCTAACCAGTACCTGCTCGCCCACCGCCCGCTCGCGAATCCGCGCCACGAACGACTTGACCACGCGGAAGTTGACGTCCGCTTCGAGCAACGCGAGGCGAATCTGACGCAAGGCCTGATCCAGAATCTCGATGGTAACCGTGCCTTCACCGCGCAGCTTGCGGAAGACATCCTGGAGCTTTCCTTGTAGACCGTCGAACATCGTCCCTCCAACACAGTGGCTCGACCCAACAGTGGCTCGACAAGAAGCGGCAGGGCCGCGGCGGCGCGCAACGTGGCCGTGCGGCAAACGCCACACGAGCCCGTCATGATAGCGGAAATTACCCCCGTGCCCAGTTTCCTCGATCGAAGGCTGCGGGCCATCCGAACCGGGCCAACTCCTTTTTTGAGTTCGGTCGTTTGTTTATCGGGCCTTGACCAACAATTGGAACCGTTACGTTGTCGCTTGCCAGCGGTTCGACAGTTGGTCTCCAACCGCTCCCGGTGTACGCTGACGATCCGAGATTCGCCCACCGGTTCTATCTCTGGCCCGGCCAGCAAAAAAAGGGATCATGCCAAGACGCGCCAAGATTGTCGCCACCATCGGACCCGCCAGCAGCAAGCCCGAGATCCTCGGCCCCTTGCTCGATGCTGGCGTCAACATCGTTCGCTTGAACCTGTCGCACGGGAATCATGAGCAGCACCGGCAGGTGATTCACGACGTCCGTGCCCTGGCCCAGGAACGTGGTCGTTTCGTTGCCGTTCTGGCTGATCTGATGGGGCCTCGGTTTCGTCTCGGCCAGATCGAAGACGGTCCACGCATGTTGGAGCGGGGTCAGATCGTAAGCCTGGGTGCCACCGAGGACGGCGTCGACCTGCCGGTCGAAGACACCGAGTTTCTCGACCATTTGCGACGCGGCGAACGCATCTTGATCGACAACGGCCTCGTCGAGCTGGCGATTCGCGGTCGCGAGGGCACCAGCGTCAGCGCCGAGGTCCTCACGGGGGGGCCAATCGACACCCGCAAAGGCATCAACCTGCCCGATTCCGACCTGCCCTTCACCATTTCAGACAAGGACCTAAGCGATCTGTCATTCGCCGTCGCGGAACAGGTCGACTTCATTGCGGTCAGCTTTGTCGGCGGCCCGGCCGACCTCGAAGCCGTGCGGGCGGTGGTGCGCGGGGTCGGCGGCGAGCTGCCTCTGGTTGCCAAACTCGAACGGGCCAAGGTGATCGAGCACCTCGAAGAAACAGTCCAGGCGGCCGACGCGGTCATGGTCGCGCGGGGCGACCTTGGCGTCGAGCTGCCCATTCACCGCGTTCCGGTCTTGCAAAAGCGCATCGTGGCCGCCGGCAGGCTCTTCGGTAAGCCGGTGATCGTCGCCACCCAAATGCTCGAATCCATGATGGAGCACCCTCGTCCCACGCGCGCTGAGGCCACCGACGTGGCCAATGCCGTCTTCGATGGAGCCGACGCGATGATGCTCTCCGGCGAAACCGCAGCCGGCAAGTATCCAATCGCGGCGGTCGAGACCATGGCTGAGATTATTCGCAGTGCCGAGGCCTACCGCATTCCGGGTCACGACCATGACCTCGGCGACGGCGCCAGCGAGACTCCTGTGCCCTTGGCGCCGGGGGCAGCCGAAAAGATGCGGCTCAACAAGAGCCTCGACACCCGCCTCGACATTCCCGACACCATTGCCGCGGCCGCCGTCTTTGCCGCCGACCGGCTCAAAGTACGGCACATTGTCGCCTTCAGCCAAGGTGGGTTCACCGCCCGCATGATCGCCCGCTACCGGCCACGGCCACCGATCGTCGTCTTCACCAACGACCGTCGCACCGCACAGCGGGCCCAGCTCATCTGGGGCGTCTACCCCCAACTCATCGAGACCGAAGTCGGGCACCACGACGAAGTCGTCAGCATCGTCGACGCCTCCCTCATCGCCCGCGGCCTCGCCGACGAAGGTGACGCCATCATCATCCTCATGGGCGACCCCATCTCCGCACGCCCCCTCACCAATCTCATCCGGATCCACCGGGTGCGGGCTAAGGAATCGTAGCGGGATTCGGCATGGCTCAATCCAGATAGCCCAACGCGCGCAACTGCCGTAACGTCTCCTCCGTTGGGCGCGCCTCCTCAACGGCCAGCGAGAGCTCCCTCGCCGATGCCGCGCGAAGGGACTCCAATCGCTGAAAAACCGCCGGGTTGTCAGCAGAGACATCGACCCACTCCGACTGATCCCGGCGCCGATCGAAGAGTCGGGGCCCCATTATCTTCCAGCGGTTCGTTGTTACCGACAAGAGCGGAACATCGGTGGCGGTATCCTGATAAGAGACACCAGCCAACCCATCCCACGCGTCTCGACCCAAGAGATTCTCGCCTGTGAACGTCGAAGGTGCTGGAAGACCAACCGCCGCGAGAATCGTAGGGCCGAGATCGATACCTCTTACCAGTCCAGTTACCTCACGCCCGGCTGTGCCCCGACGCCCGGCCAGCTTGAGAAGCAGAGGAACGTGAAGAAGCTCTCTGTGAAGTGTGTGGGCATGAGCACACATAGCTCCACGCTCGCCAAGCTCTTCGCCATGGTCGGACGTCAGTACAATCATCGTTGAATCATAGAGATCCCGGCTGCTCAAACCGTCAAGTAGAACCGCGAAACCTTCATCCATCGAGCGCACCTCTGCATCATAATGCGCACTCAAGTAATCCTCGTGCTGGGAGGTCAATGGTGTGTGGCCGAGACGAATCGCCCGAAGTAGCTTCATCGGATCGCCAAGGTCGGGCCCGTCCCAAAGTGCCTCGACGTGTCGGCGATCCGCCCCAAAAGGTTGATGGACCTCGAACGTATGAAGAAAGAGAAAAAACGACTCTTCAGGAAGCGCATCGATCCACTCGAGAGCCTTTCTCGCCGTGGTCTCGAAGCGATCCGAAGCGCGCGCCTCGCTTTCATAAACCGAAAAGCCCTGCGCTAGACCGTACTCTGCAGCCACTTGCCCTCCACCATTGAAGGAGCCTGTGGCAAATCCGGCCTTGCGGAAGACCTCCGCGAGCGTCACGGCCTCATCTGGGAGTGCCCGTTCATACCGATGAGACGCTCCGTGGCGAGACGGCAACATCGACGTGAAGATCGACGCGTGTGAGGGCAGGGTCGATGGCGCATGAGAGACCGCGTCTCGGAATAGAATCGCCTCCTGCGCAAAGCGATCGATACTCCGGCTCGTCGCCTTGGCGTAGCCGTAGCATCCAAGCCGGTCCGCACGCAGGGTATCAATCGAGATCAAGATTACTCTCTGATTCAGGTTCACAGAGACTTCGCCACTACGGCGGCCCGAATCACAGGCGACGAGACCTAAGCCCAACGCAAGCCACATCCAAGACCAACGCAAGGATCCGGCACTGCAAGGCAGAACTGAACTGCCCAGAACCAACTTTCGCACTTTGTTCTCCAAGGGGATCCAAACGCTCAGTTACGCGCACGCGCCGCCATGAGAAAAGCCACACCGACGGCAGCACCGACGCGCCGGCGCGAGAGTGCCAGAAGCAACTCCCGCGCCGAATCGCTCCGTTACGGAGTCACCTCCCCAGAAACCGCAAACTGGAGGGTTCCGGGGCCCGGCCACACCGGGTCGTTACTCTGAATCGCAACGGTTCCAGTCTTGACCCCGGGCGTCGAACACATTAGCCGAACCCGAAAGGTGGTCGATGCTCCCGGCGCCACAACGGCATTCGGTGGTGTCCCGATCTGGAAGAAGCAAGCACCCGTGACCAACGACTGTGGATTCGCAATCACCAGGTCAGTACTGCTCGACAGGTTCCTGATCTCGAACAAAACGCTCGTCGGTTGGCCCACTCCAGTCGAAGAGAAACTCACTGTTGAGCCATTCCAAACGTAGCTACCGGGTACGCCGCCCGACATTCGCCGCACCCAAAGACGCGGGTCTGGGTTTGCCACCAGGTCAGCATGAAGTTGCAACGAGAACGGATCCGCGGCGCCATCGTTGCTTCGAACGACCAACGTGCCCGAGTAGGCACCGAGAGACTCGTCAGGGTCCAGACATAACATGGTCGTACTAAACCAATATCCACCTCCAGGCGGAATGACCAAGCCATCGTCGATCCAATTCGTCCAAAAACAATCGCCGGAAACCGAGAGCTGGCTGATAACCAGATCTGAATCTCCCGAGTTGCTGATCTCCATCACCTGCTTCGTGCCGATCGTGGCAGGGGCATCACCCAGGTCAACCGTCTGGCCATTCACGTACTCGACACCCGTGGCAACACTGTTCTCGATCTCACGGAGCACAAACTGCGGTCCGTTTCCAGAACCGACCGCAGTACCCGAAATCGCGAAGGTGTAGGGGCTGTCGTCGGGATCGGTGCTCGCGATATTCACCGTTCCGTAGTAGGTACCCAGATCGTCAACGTCGAACCGAATGTTCAATTGACTGCAGCGCATCGGCTCGACGAAACTTGCCGGACTGCCGAAAACCCGACTGAAGCCCTCACCCGTCACCATGGTGCCGTGGTTGAGCAAGTCGAGGTCGGCCGTGCCCAGATTGCAAATCAGGAATGGCGCCACAAACGGGAACGTGCTGATATGCCGTTCGCCAAACGAGTAACTGTAGCTGCCGCCACCCTTGGGTAGACGCTCATGTCCGGCCCAACCTTCTGCCACCACGATCGCGGGCTGAGCGGGTTGGGTATTGTTGCGTATTTCGAACTCAACGGACGCGTAGTTCCAAAGGCGAAAGTTCGGATCATTTCGGACAACGTACAGCTCCAGGCGATGAATGCCGTCGGAGAACTGAGTCGTGTCGAGCATGCCGCCAAAGCCGACATAGGGACACGAAGGATCGCTAATCTGTTGAAGATCACAGAGCCCGAACGTCGAAGATCCCTCGAACGAGTCGATCAACTGCACCTCTGTATCGTCGATCCAGTAGCTCAGGATCTCACCCCCATAGGTCGCTTCGCTCACAACGAGGCGTACGGGGGTCAAGCCCGATACCACCAAACCGCTGAACGGCGTCTCGATGGTGACCGCCGGAGCCCAGCCGGCAACGCTGGCTCCTTCCGCTCCTACCCCTCGACCTGCGGGGTCGGCAAACGGCGCCGGGCAGTCCCAGTACCTCGACAACGTACCACCCTGGGCAGCACAGTCTTCTTCGAGACCCTTGGTAAAGAACTTGATATCAGGATCGGGCGTTACGATGTAACCAAATCCCCAACTACAGCTCAGCGGACTAAACGGATCGTTGATACAAAGTGTCGGCCCTCCTTGCGAAACAGGCGGGTACCCGCCGCCGGTGTTGGTTCCCGGGTCGCCGTCCGGATCGGACGTTGGCGTTGCAGGACCATACCCACCCGACGTCACACACGCGAGCGTCGACACACAATTCGGGGAGGTGCCGGTCGGATTGCTCGGACTGGCCGGATTGGCGCATTCTTCCGGGTGCCGCACGCAGAGCAACTCGGCAGTGGGATCGGGATCGGGTCCAGGTGGATCCGGATCGGTATCGGGGTGGCCGGGTTCACCGGGAACGATATTACGTTCGTCGACCTTGTCGCATTCCTTGGACTTGACATCGCGCGGATTGTTGTTCTCGTAGTTGGTCTCCATGATGTAGCCAGCACAATCCGAGTCCTCGAGTCCCATGACGTGCCCCAGCTCATGGGCCAAGATCGTCGCCGGGTCGCCGCAAGGAATCGTGTTGTTCCCGGCGGTTGTAAAATCGTATATGGTGATCATCAAACCTAAGACACTGCCACAGTGGCCCTCTCCATTGCCATTGACACCGCTCCTATTGACCGTTAGAATCCGCCCACCGGAGACTCCTCGCTGAATACTCGGAAAACCCGTCCCGAAAACCTTGCAACCGCCGCCTAGATGAGGCTTCCACTTGTCGATGGCGCTGTCGATGACACTATCGGAGATACCACCAGTACCCGGCTTGAGTGTGATGGTCCCCGAAGTTGCTCTCGGGTCCCCTGGCTTGAGGGTCGCGCATTCTCCGAAGCTCGAAGGAGGCGCGAGAAGGACAGCGCCTGCGACCCAGACGCCGACAACCGCTGCCGCACCCTTCAAGAGCCACCGCCCGCGGTGCTGAAAGATTCAAAGGGTCGGTCCTGCGCGACCATCTCGGCTACTTCCCCGAGCGTTCTGGGCACCACGCGATCACGACGCTTGACCCATTCATACCGGTAATGCTCGGGATCGAGCTCACCGCCAGGCGACTGCACGAGCACCTTGTCCGCGTCGGGCCGGAACACGAGGCGATCGACGTCGAGGGCCAACGTAAACACGAAGAAAAGGATCGAATCGCCAATGCCAGGTAACGGCGGATACGCCGGATCGCCCTTTGCGAAGCCGTGGCCGCCAATCGTGAAGCTCGCTGAGGGATAGGCGACGTAAAGGACATTGGTCATCGGCGTGCGATAGCGCGGCGGGAGGGTGTCGTCGACCCTTGGTGACCTCATGCGCGAAACGTCGAGCGTGAGCAAGGTCATCGGTTCTTTGAGAAAGAAGCCCTGCTCATGGCTCGTCACCACACCCTCCACCACATATCGAGCATTGCTGATCAGCTGGTCGAGAGCTTCACTTGGTGGCTGCGAAATGCCGTCACGATGGCTCGGCCCCCAATAGGCGCCGAAACCCGGTATCCCGTGGGACTCCCACGGGTCGTAGATCGGTGATCCGTCTTCGTTCTTGCCGATCATGAAGGGTTGCCACGTTTGTAGCCCCTCGTACGATAAGCGTACGTCCTCCGACAGCACGTCCCAATCAATCGAGCCGTCCTCTGATGTGGCCATCTCGGCCGAGATCCAAGCCAGTTGGTCAGGTTCACTGGCGGTGTAAAACAGCTTCCCGTCAACTCGCCCCTCTTCGCCACCTGCTTGCAACGCAATCTGCCCGACAATTGCGGTGAGGGCAACCACGGCGCACCAGCGCAGCAGCATTACAGCACGGTCCATAGGTGTCCCAGTGTCTTCAAGTTCTCTGGTCATTACTTTTCTCCAATCAAGTTTTCTCTAAGGCCTCAGCCAAGAATATCTCAGGGAAACGCTCCCGACGAGATCCACGGAACCAGATCGGCACCAGTGTCTGCCGACGGCCAAGCTGCTAACTCACCGACATCCTACCGGCATAGCAAGATGAGAATCCATCGGAATTCTCTTACCAAATCTCCCACAGTGCCACGACGAATTAGGGCGCTCCAACCCACGACTTCGACTATTCGCCCCGTTCATGACCCGGTCACCGTCCCGGACACGAAGAACTGAAGCGTCCCAGGACCAGGGCGTTCAGGGTCATTGGTATGAATCGAAACGGTCCCTGTTTTCAATCCTGTCGTTGAACAGAGCAGTCGAACTCGGAACGTCGTGGTCGCCTGCGGGGGCAC
>CBDFNS010000006.1:0-76433 GCA_965250305.1 Candidatus Multivoradales bacterium
CGGTCGAGGGACGAGAGCCCGGCGCTCAGCCCGCCCGAGCTGGAGTTGATCAGCTGCTCGCTCTTGACCGTTCCGTCCGTGTCCAGGAACAGGATCCACACAGCGCCCGTGTCGGTCCCGCCGTCATTGTCGAGATGCGCTCCGACCGCGAGGTCCTCGACGCCGTCCCCATCGACGTCCCCCAGACCCGCGAGCGAAGAGCCGAACTCGTCGCCGATGTTCAGGTTCCCGCCGAAGCCTCCGGTGGACTCCGTGATCTTCGTCTCGCCCTTGACGGTCCCGTCGTCGTTCAGGAACAGGATCCAGACGGCGCCGAACCCCGGCCCGCCGTCCGCCGTGGTGTTGGCTCCTACCGCCAGATCCTCCACGCCGTCGTTGTCCACGTCCCCCAGGGCCGCCACGGACCAGCCGAACTGGTCGTCGCCCAGGGGCCCGACGAAACCGGCCGCGCCCTCGGTGATCCTTACCTCCGAGGCCACCGTCCGGTCGGCGTTCATGAGGAGCACCCAGACGGCACCCTCGCGGCTGCCGGGCGCCTTGCCGCCCATCGGGGAGCCGACGGCGAGGTCCTCGACGCCGTCGCCATCCAGATCACCCAGAGACGTCACCGAGCGACCGAACCCGTCCGCGGTGGTCAACGGGCCAACGAACCCGCCCTGCGCGGTGGCGATCTTCTGCTCGGAGAGCACCGTGCCGCCCTGCGCCGCGAGCGCGCCGGCCATGCTCAGGGCGCAGAATGCGAGCGCGAGACGCCGTCGTCCGCCCCCCTCGACGATCCGGCCACTTGCAGTGTCCATGCTCTCTTTCGCCATGCTCTCGTCCCCTCGCCGTGTCGTTCCCAATTGTCCGGTCACGAGTTGCCCCAACTGCGACGCGTGGATTGGATCCCCGCGCTCCACTCCGATGTCCCCCGGATCCGATGCCTCGGAGGCGAGGGACTCGTTCGCAGGCAACGGAATCGCATCCAGGCAGCCGATCCTCAGGGGATTATCCTCCGCCGTGGGAGAATCCGAAACCCCTCCTGAGGGGGGGGTCGGACCGTCCACGCCTCTTTGGGAAGGGGCGGGGCCGCGGCCCGACACGCTCGTTCTTCGATTCCTCCTGGATTCGCCCCAGCGGGTAGTGTCTTACCCGCGAGGGCCATGTCTGCTCCAGCCCCACTTCGAGACAGCTGCGCCGGCCAGCCACTCCCGGACCACGCCGAGTCCATCTCCCTCGCTACCGGAGAGGGTGCCCAGTGAGCCGATACCCACAGCGGATGGCGTTCACCTTTTCTGGGTCGACCAAGCCGCCAAAGAGCGGTCCTACAGCTTCGACCAGGTTCAACTCCTCATCCGGCAACAACTCGAAGAAGAGCGCCGGCAGCTGACCCTCGCAGCGCTGGCTGACAGTTTGCCCTTCCCAGAAAATAGCTTCGTTCCCGCAGAAGAGGAATTCCACCAGCTTCTGGAATCGAAGGACCCCATCGCCCTCGTGCTCCGCATGGGTGAATTCGAGCTCCGGGCTGGCCGTTTCCACAATCTGTTTACCAAGAGTCTCCAGAACGAGGGGCAGCCGTCCGCCAAGACCACTGCGTTCGGCTTTCTCGACGCACTGGCCCGTCGTGAACGAATTTACATTCAGGCCATCCACAATGGAATGGACCAGGAGCCAACCGTTGCCGAGCGAGTCCGCCAGCTCGATCGTCGGAATATCCTCGACGTGCAGCGTCGGCGAGCGCTTGAGCGCAAGTTGACTAACGAGCCCGAGATTCTGCGAGCGTACTATGACAACAACTCGCCACGATTCTCGAGCCCTCTGCGCGTCGCGGTCCGGCGGCTGCGCGTTCCGATCACACCCGAAGACCGAATTCGGATCATGGCGCGGCTGGAGTCGGTGAGTCGAACACCCGACACCGCCAAAACAGACGCCATCGACCTTGAAATGCTGGCCATTGACTTGAATGGCACAGTCGAAGACTTGGGTTGGCTGACCCTGGCCGATATCAACCAGATCGATAGCCGGCTCGCCGTACTGATCGCGGACCTCGAGCCTGGGCAACTTGCTGCGCCGTACCACACGCAGGATCAAATCGCACTGGTCGAAGTCACGGACCGCCGCGAGCCCGAGCCCCAACCTCTTGCATTGGTCATGAGCCAAGTTCGTCAGGCCTACCTGGTTGACAGTGGACAGCGTCTCTACCGCCAATGGGCTGACGAGACACTCGCATCCGCGGGACTGATCGTCTTCCGCGATCGCCTAGAAAGTGCACCACAGTAGCCAATGTTCAAGATCAGGCTCTTCTTCGAAAAAGATCCCGTGGGCCTTTGACTCCGGGCCATCATGTGGTACCTTTTGCTGGACTACCAAGAACCGATTTGGGTCCCAAGAACTGATTTGGTCTATTGAAGCCTTGGGAACTGCTGTTATGTATCGGCTGTGGGGCGGACAGGTCCCAATCCAAGCCCACTTCGGGACCCTTGGTAGCGCCAGTAGATCCAAAGATCAGTCCAAGGAGGAAGACGCATGAAGAGACAGGTATTGTGTTTGGCGGCTGTTGCGCTGATTCTGCTTAGTGCACCCGCGCTGCTCGCGGAACGTCCCGGAGATCTGGACGTCAAGTCGGCCGACAACGGCCCCCAGACCATCACGGGTCCAATGACTCGTCAGTTGGCAACCCCCGTGACGGCGCCAGCGCACCATACGGAAGGCACCTTTACCGTCACCTACGATGATGGCGTGGTAACCGCGGCGCCGACCGTAAGCAGCTTTTGCTACGGCAATCAGTTCAACACCATCTCGGGCGGCACCATCAACACCCACTCCATAACCGCTGTGGAGTGGTTTGCTGTCTCGGGCGTTGGCACCGACAACTTCTTCGTCTCGATCTTTGGTCCCGTCGCTGGTACCTCGGCTTCCCTCTACGGTAGCCCCAGTGTGCCACTGAACAACGGCTCTGGCGCCTTCAACACGGCGATCGTTGGTCCCTACACCGGCATGGGCAGCTTCTTGGCCGGTGCCTGGTACATCGCTGGCGACACCGTTGGTCTGGGCTCGGGTACCGTCGGTGGCCAGGGTCACCACGGCATGATGATCAATGACATCGTTGGTACTGGCTTCGCTACGCTTCCGAGCATGAATGCGCTAGTCCGGGCTCGCACGAACCCACTGCCGGTTGAGCTCCTGGGCTTCTCTGTCAGCGACGACTAGTCGGTGCGAACATCGGCTGCCTCGTGGCAGTGATGTGAAGGGCGTACCTCATCAGGGTACGCCCTTTCTGCGTCTGGGCATCAAACAAAGACAACCGAGGCCATGCTCCAGGTCGACAGGCCTCTCGGACTACGGAACCGATTCGACCTGAATGTTGAGTTCCGCCATCAACCGGGTCTCGATCCGTGCCTGAACCGCCGCGATGCGCTCGTTTCCCAGCGCGCGCTCGGCTTCCTTGGCAGCCTCATCCCAGGACTTGGCCTTGGCGGCACGATGACCATCGAGACGAAACAGATACACGGCTCCATCTTGCCGTACCACCGGGCTGAGGTCACCAGGCTTCATGCTCTGAATGACCTGAAAGGGTCGAGGGCCGAATCCTGCGAGGGCGCGAGCGCTCAACCAATCCAAGACGCCGCCGTCCGGCGCGGACGAATGCTTCGAATGGGTTCGCGATGCGTCCTCGAACGAGATGCTGCCCTCATCAAGGTCCTTTCGAACCGCTTCGGCGAATCGGTACCGAGCGCGCTCTTCACCTTCGGTCAGCGGGACCATGATCGTTGCCACCTTGTAGCGGTCAGGGTGCCTAAATTGTTCACGGTGGCTTTCGAAGTAGGCCTTGATCTCATCCGGCTCGAGTGGCTTGAACTCCATTCGCACCTGATAAGCCAGCTCTTCTCCAAGGAGGTGGGTTCGGCGTTTCCAGTCCGCTGCGTCCTGAAACGCTAGGCTTTTCTCCAAACCCAGCTGGCGGGCGTGGCGAGCCGAAGCCTGCCGTAAGACCCAGCCCTCGATCACGTTGTGCAACACCTCGTCATTCTGATCTTCCATCACACGCCGGCCGGGCTGCGCGGCCCATAGCCTGACCAAGGTGCCACGGGTCAACGTGCCCACTTTCGATTGCACCACCGGCGCCTCGGCGTCAGCCTCAGGGTCGCGTGCGGTGGTCAGATTCGGTCGCGGCTGAGCCTGGGCGAGAAGTGAATCTTGAAACGCCTTCCACGCGTTCCGCTCGGCCAACCGAAACAGGTGATCACGGACGATTTCCCTCACCTCCTCCGGTGATCGTCGTTTCTCGGCAATGATCTGGTCGCACTTGAGAATCATCAAGCCGTCGGCGATTTCGAGCACTGGAGAGAGCATGCCAGCTTCGAGACTCCCCGCGATCTTGGCAACGTCAGGCGGCAAATCACTGGGTACGATGTTGCCGATCAGTCCCCCACGAAACCGGGTCTGGGAATCCGATTCACGTTGCGCCACGACCGCAAAATCGGCACCGCCAACCAACTCGGTCCGAATCTGTGCCATGCGCGCAAGTGCCTCTGCCCGGTCAGCTTCGCTGGCAGCTTCTGGAAGCCGTTTGAGGATGTTTCGCAGCCGAACCTTGCGCGGCTTCAGGCGGAGTTCAGGTTGGGCTCGAACCTGCTCCGAAATCTCGGCGTCAGCCACCTCGACTTGTTCTTTCAGGTGGCCACGCAGAAGCTTGATCAGGGTCTGCGCATCACCGTTCTCGAGCGTGAACCTCGTCCCGATTTCCGAATCAACACCACGTCGTTCCGCGGCCTCGGACAGGGCCAAGGTAAACACCATCGAACGCACCTGTGCGTGGCGCTCGGGCTCAGATAGGTCGGCTAGACGATGGTACCGAAACCAGCTATCCAACGTCGATTGATCGACGCTGCCGCCCTTCCAGCGCGCAATAACGGGTGAGGGCGTTTCCGCCACCTCAGTGGCCCGCAGCGAGGCAACCTCTTCCGCATGCCCAGGCAATGACCCACACCAAAGGAGAAAGTAGGTGGCGGCAATCGTCGATCGAAGGGCGAGGCAGGGTCGCATCATCTGGTGGGAATCCTATCGAGAAGAAACGAGTGGCGGGTCCGGCTCGTCAAAGGTTTACGTTCCTAGGAACCGGCTTCAGCGCGGCAAAACTAACACGGGCGGCACGAACTCTAAGCGCCGAGAGAGTTCCGTGTGCAGGTGGTCCCTATGGCCGTCCACCATCCCACCTAGCGTAAGAACGTTCCGCGGTCGAGTTCGGTGAAGGCCTGCCGCAGCTCGTCTTCGGTATTCATGACGATGGGCCCCTGCCAAGCGACCGGTTCCTCGAGCGGTTTGCCAGAAACGAGCAGGAAACGGATGCCTTCATCGCCGGCCTGCACGACGACTTCGTCACCGCGGTCGAACAAGACCAGCGATCGGTTGTCGGCAATGGTCATGATCGACCCCTCTCCCGCGCCCACCACGTCGGTCGGCATCGCGCGCGGCGTTGAGGCATCGCGGAAGGTACCGCTGCCGGCGAAGATGTACGCGAACGCTTGCTGCGTCGTCGACACGGGCAACACTTTACGGAGGCCAGCTGGAACCGACACATCCACATAGACCGGATCCGCCGCGATCCCGTCTACCGGCCCGGTCTTGCCCCACATCGTGCCGCACACCAAGCGAGCGGCGGTGCCATCGTCGTCGATCACCACCGGGATATCCGCCGCCTGAATGCCCTGGTACCGCGGCGGCATCATCTTGAGCGACGACGGTAGGTTCGCCCAGAGTTGAAATCCATGCATGCGCCCTTGCGCGTCACCTTGGGGCATCTCTTGGTGAACAATCCCACTCCCCGCCGTCATCCATTGCACGTCGCCGGGTTGAATGACGTCGTGATTGCCCAGACTGTCACCGTGCTCTACCGTCCCCGAAAGCACATACGTGATCGTCTCGATTCCTCGATGTGGATGCCAGGGGAACCCGGCCAGGTAGTCCTCAGGCCGATCGTTGCGAAAATCGTCGAGCAGTAGAAACGGGTCAAACGTCGAAGGGTCGCCAAAGCCAAACGCACGGTCCAACCGAACCCCCGCGCCCTCGCGCGTCGGCTGTGCCTGGGTCATACAGCGGACGGAGCGGATGGTCATCGCGGCCTCCTTGGGTTCATCGCTAGGGCGATCTAGAGTCTATCCCCGTTTCAAATCCCTCGGTCCCTGGCCGTGGCTGAGCCGATCTCGTCAGCTCAGGAGACCAAAGCCTCGATCCAGGGTCTCTCGAAGCGCCGGGCCGGTACCTGCTTGCTCTTTCGGCAACACAATCTCGGGCGCGGCCACGGCCGTCGCGGCGAGCTGTTCCAGCGTCTTCTGGAGACCATCGAGTCGCTCGGACCACACCAGCGTGGGATCAGCGTCTTCGGCCTCCGCCAGATTCTGCGACGCCGACGCCACCATCGCCAGTTCGCCGAGCTGTTGCGATCTTAGGCCAAGCTGTCCCACCACCCGGCCCACCGGATCATCGCCACCACCGCCAAGGGCCTGCAGCCGGGCGAAGCCCCGTTTCACCTCTTCCCATCGCGCGGTCTGCTCGCCGGTCATACGACCGCGCAGCTCGGCGAGCTTGAGTAAGTTGTGCTCGGCGCCCGAGGTGAAGGTCTGGCCAAGATCTCGCCGATCTCCACCGACGAGTAGCCATGGGACAACTGGTCGAGCGGCACTTCCTCCCCTGCCGCCAGCCGCACCAGCTTGCCGACGTCGGCCGGATCGCGGGTGGTGAGCGGCGCAAGCACGAGATTCGAGGTGAGTGCGTTCTCGATGTAGCTGAGGGCGAACAATGCCTCCTTGCCCTTCAACCTCGCGCCGCAAGACGCGATCCCCACCACATGGCACTCGCAGATACCTAGCACGCTCGCGACCCTCAGGTCGACGAACAGCGCCATCAACCAGCGCCGTCACCCGAGCCCAACGTTGGAACGTGCTTTGTTCCGTTGTCTCTTCTTTGTGATCAGCGGTCCTAAACGACCTGACGGCATCGTGGGTCGGCTTGTCCGCCTGGCAGGCTCATGTCGGCTGCAGCTGGCTGAGCATGAACAACCGCGCAGCGCGCCACGCGTGGCGTCTCGGCTCTGTATCTCAAAAGGACGATCGTCTTCGAGTTCAGGCTCTTCCAACCGATCGGCGCACGGGTGACACCGACCGATCACGATGCTCGGCCTCCAAGCACCTCGCCTTCGCAACCGTGGCGCCAACTCCCCTGCTGGATGGTGCACCTGGGAGTCTGAACTTCGATCTTCGAAATCGCGCAAGATCGCATCCGGCTCCGCGTAGCCGAAGACCATGCGTGGTGCCTTCGCACCATGAGAACCGCGCCAGGACATCGCGACGGCCATCGTCGTCACCAGAACGACGGCTGCTGCAGCAAGGGTCCACCGGTGCTTGCCGACAAAGCTGCCGATCCGCGACCACGCCGTTCCCATCGGCACCACGACCGGCCGACCGGCGAGAAAACGCTTCAGGTCAGCACGCAGCGCCTCGACCGAGCTGTACCGATCCTCCGGATCCTTTGCCAACGTTCTAGCTACGATGGCATCAAGTGCGCCGAATAGACGCCGCTGAAGCGCTCGCGGCGTCAAACCTCGTGCGCCAGCCGCATCCTTCAGATGCGCATGGTTTTTCGCCAAGTCAGATCGGCCACTAGCCCGCGATACCGGTACCCAAGTACTAGGCGGTGGCGGTACCAGCTCACATATCGCACGGATGTTCTCAAAGCCATCGCCACGGAGCTCATAGGGAGGACGACCACACAACAATTGGTAGAGCACGACGCCGAGCGAATACACATCCGAGGCGATGCCCACGGATAGACCCCGAATTTGCTCCGGACTCGCGTGAGACGGCGTCAAGGCTAGACAGCCTGGGCGGGTAATGGCGGTATCGCGCAGCGGGTCGAGTTCCTTGGCAATACCAAAGTCCAGTAGTTTGGGCACACCATCCGCGGATACGAGCACGTTGCTCGGCTTCAAGTCGCGATGAACCACCAGATTGCGATGCGCCTCGTCAAGAGCATCACAGACCATGATGATCAGCCGCACACGAGCCTCGATCGATAGCTGCCGACGATCACAGTAGACATCCAGGGGTTCGCCCTCGACCAACTCCATGGCAAACCAAGGGATCCCACGATCGGCTCCGGCGGCGAGTACCCGCGCGATGTATTCGTGGTCCAAGCGCGCGAGGATACGCCGCTCGCTCTCGAAACGCTTGAGCAACTCGGGTGACAACAATTCACGACGCAGCACCTTGATCGCGACCACACGATCCAAGGTTGGGTCGTGGGCCTCGGCAACCGCACCCATTCCTCCTTCACCGAGCAAGCGCACCACCCGAAAAGGGCCGATCCGCTGTCCAAGTTGAAGCGTCGGCCCTCTCGAAGCGACAGCATGACCAGGCTGATTACCCTTGAGAAATGGTCTGTTGGCTGCTGTCGTGGCCCACTCCCAGCGATCCTTGGAGTTCGGCCTCGTCGCGTCATCGTGCTCGACACGGTTATTGTCCGGTCCGGACGGCCGTTCGGGGCATCCCGTTGCCTGACTCACGGCAGCCCCGGTCGCCCCGGCACAATCACTAGCGCCGCTTGCCACTTGCACAACACCATCCACCGCGAAGTTCCTTCTGCCACAGCGATCTCCTCGAAAACCGCCATCGGTCTTCGTATCGTTCGATAATGTTGACCCCGATCACAGCACGACCAGGGCGGTCGGAGGCGTGATCGAACCAGTGGGGATCGTCACTCGCGCGATCGATCTGTCACCGCCTCCGTCCAGACCGCTTCGGTAAGCAGCCTGAGAGATCGATCTATCGGCTGAAATCGGGAATCTTGAAGACCCCGGTATCCACCGGCGGAATGTCGTCGTTATGCCGGGGTTCCTTCGAGGTCTGTTGGCCTTCCTCGGTGTCCAGATCCTCGGGGTCTCTTGGCCTTGGATACTTCGACTTCGACTTACCGGCCTCGTCCGAATCGGCACGGGCTTGTAAGCCCCCTTGGGTCACTGGGTCGGCAAGATCGACACCGATTTTGGAAGTTCGAACGTCAGTCATGTGGTCTAGGTCTCGCTGGAGGCCATTCATAGAATTCCCCTTGGGTTCGCCCCGCCGCTCCGCTGCGTCGGGCCGTTTGGGCGATCTGGCTCAAGGCCGGATACCCTGTACAACAAGATCGCGCGAAAAAGGTGTAGCTGGTGGTAACCAATCGCCGCGGAGAACAAAAGCGGCCCAGAAGAACGGGCGCCGACGCAAGGGGTCGTTTCGTAGCGCAAGCTGAGCATTTCTGAGGGCCGCGCCCGGGCTGGCACCATCCAGGAGCAGCCCGTCATAGAACTGCTCCATCAAGTCGGTGGTCGCCCGGTCGTTCACCTTCCACAGGCTGACCACGACCCGGGGAACACCCGCTCGCATGAAGCTGTGGGCGAGTCCCACCAGTCCCTCACCCGCGATTTCAGCACCGAGACCCGTCTCGCAGGCACTGAGCACGGCGAGCTCACTGCCCAGATCGAGTCCCTGGATCTCGTGGGCAAAGACAAAGTCCTCGATGGACCGCCCGCTGGCATCGAGGCTGGATGTTGCGAGACCAGAAAGCTCGGGATAGCGGGTATCGGAAATGCCGTGGGTGGCGAAGTGTGCAATGCGCGCCCGGGGCAGCCGGTCCCCCAACAGCGCCGCCTTGGTGGCGTTGAAACCCAGCATGGCGTGCCGCGCATCGGCCGGCACCAAGGCGAGCAGATCCTTGATCTCGCGCGCGGCGTGGCGCAGACGCCTGAAGCCTGGCTCACCCGCGGCGATCGAGCGCAAACGCGTCTGGTGGATCACGGAAGCCGATGCCTGCAAACGCGCGTCACCAAGGTCGACGACCGGATCGCCGAAAACCAAGGCACTGTACGGTTCCGCGGGGAATGGCCGTGCCCGCTCCCGCATCTCCGCCACCACCGACATCGACGGAATCTGGACAACCTCGAAGTCGTCGATCAAGAGTCGTTCCTCCGAGCCCGCTGTGCGGTGCCACGGCAACACAACAAAGGGCACATACGCGAGAGCACCGTCGACGGCGATGAGCAAGCGCTCGACGCCATCGGGAAGTTCGATTCCGCTGAGAATCAACTTGGCTAGGTCCTGCCCTGCCCGCTCGGCGGTGTGGCCGCTGGTGGCGCTGGCACTGTTGCGCACAGCACGGTGAAACGCGACGGCCGCTCGATTGAGGGTCTCCGCGTTCTCGAGAATCTCGACATCGGCCTTGTTCGCCGTTACGGTCCACCGAAAGCTCCCGTCCCGCCCGAGAGCGATCTGGATCAAGGCGCTCGTCGAGTCAAGCATCGCTTGCGTGGCGGAAAGGTCGAGGGTCTTAATGGCGAGCGCGGGCGTCTGCCGCTTCGCCGGTACCCGTTCGTGCACCGCGCGGTAGGCGGTCAACTGTTTCAGCTCCTCCTGCTCGGCCGCTTCGATCGCGGCCGGGTCGACGCTGCCCGCTTCTTCCAGAAGCCGACGATGTGCGACGGCTTTATTGAGCTTGCTCCGCAAATGATGCGCCGAGCCACCTTCTTGTTCGGCACCCTCCGGGGCTAGGGCATCGAGCAACAAGCGGCCATGAGCTTGTTCCGCCAGGTCGAAGGAACGCGCAAGTTGCGCCTCGTCGAAGGTGGCTCGGTACCAGTCGACGGCGATGCCGATGGCAATGCCGAAGTAATCCTGAACGCCCGCGAAGTAGGCGGTGCGGAGGTCGAGCCGGGTCGTCGAAGACCGCTCTTGCTCGAGACAATCCAGCGCCTGGTCAGCCGATTGTTGGGCTCGCACCAGATCATCTTGTTCGTGGGCCAGCTCTGCGAGTCCCAAGTGACACGCAGCTTCGACGGCCCGATTCTTGGATTTCTGGGCCTCTGCCAGAGCCTGACGGAACAACGCCTCGGCCCGGGAAAAATCACCAAGTCGAAACGCACACCGCGCAAGATTTTGCCGATGCAACGATTTGGCCCTTAGATCGGGAGCTAGCTCGAGCGCGACGGCGAATGCAGCCTCCGCCGCCTGAAAATCACCAAGGGTGTAGTCGACGCGACCGAGTCCGCTATAGGCATGCGGAACATGCTCCAACCTCGACAAGGGTTCGAGCACGGAAAGGGCCTCTTTGTAGACCCTTCGAGCCCAATCGAGATCACCGAGTTTGACAACGGCTTCGGCCTGCCGCAGCCGATAGTAAGTACGGTTCTCCTTGCTGTCATCCGAGTTGTCGTCCGACACCTCATCCCAGGCACGCCGAAAATGCATCCAGGCAATCTTGTACTCACCCATGCGCAAGTACAGGCTGCCGAGATTGCCGAGTGCCTTCGCCTGCTGATCGGAGTCCTCGAGCTGGGTCCAAAGATCCAATACCAGGGTCATCCAACGCTCGGCCGCCGCGAGATCTCCGGTGTCCGAAGCGAGTTGGCCCAGGTGCCCCAAGGCATTCGCTTCTCGAGGCAAGTCACCAAGCTCATGGTAGATGTGCTGCGCTTCGGCCATCAATGCGCGTGCCTCGTCGTCGTCGTCGAGTTCATCCAACAAGACGCCCAATTCGCTCCGCACGAAGGCCTGTCTCTGCCGCGAAAAAGCCGGGTTTGAAGCGATCATTTCGAACGCTTCACGAAGGGGACCTGTAGCGTTGGCGTACTCTTCTCGGGCGAGGAGGCACGAACCCATTTGAAGCCGAGCCTCGGCCCACGCCTTACGATCATCGAGGGCACGCCAGCTTTCTGCAGCTTCGTCGTAGTGTCTCGACGCCGTTCCCAGAGAAGTAGGATCGCCGAGCCTTCGAAACTCGCCGCCCAGGGCATCGGCTCGAACAGCCTGGTAGCGGCGATCGTCAAACGCGTCGCCGCGGCGGTACGACGTGATCGTCATGCTGTACCGAACTCCCGCTTCGCCACCCCAGGAACGGACCTCGACATCGTAGGAACCGTGTAGCGTGGCCAGGATCGCGAGTCGCTCGGGTTCGGGCTGGGCCGTGGTGAACGGACTGTCAAGCTCGAAAAGCAGCTCGCCTATCGAATCGAAGATCCGCAGCACGAGATCACTACGGGTTTGGTCGAATTCCGCCTCGAAATAGTCACCGGGACGCAGCACCACACCGAACCGGTCGACACCATCTCCGTTGAGCGTGCGCACCAAGGGCTCGGTGGGAAGTGGCTGATCAGCCCGCTGATCGAGGTGGGGCCACTCCTCGGCGGGCGAGTTCTCAACGGGCGTCACCGACTCGCTTTCAGGCTCTCCGCCGCATCCGGCAAAAAGGACGGCAGCCAACGCCATGGTCAGGGTGAACGGCCTTTGCACGTCCGTCCGGCATCGGCTGCCCAGCGCAGGGCATTCAGTCCGTGGCGCGATCATTGGTGTGAACGATCTCGACGGGAAAGCGTTCGGGTGCCGACGAAGAGCCACCAGCCCGCGCGATTTCGATCACGTAACGCCCAGGCGGCAGCGAGTCCCGATGGAGGCCAAGCGTGAACGTGCCTTGGTTCGTTGGACGAAGCGGCGCACCTTCGACCACGATCGAGCTGTCGAGCGTGAGAATTCGTCCGACAAACGTGCCGTCGATGGTTGGCTCGTCCGGCGTCAGCACGATCACGAGATGATCCGTCGTGGCGTCGAAGGTCAATCGGTTCGGCGCCTGCTCGCCGCCGCGCTCGGAACCCGAAATGGCAGCATCGGTAACCACGACACCAAATCGCGGCTGGGTCAGCGCGTGATTCTTGCTCCTGGCGGAATGGAGCTGCTGCAGCGTAATACCCCAACCTCCGGCCAGAATCAGGGCCGCGGCGAGCCGAAGCGCAACGCGCAGACGGGTTGATCTCGATGACCGAGGACCAGCCGTCACGTGAGGGCCGGCAGCCACATCATCCGCAGCCTCTTTCTCACCATCTTCAATCCGTGCTCGCAGTTCGTTCAAAGCGGCGTCGATCGGCATCGGCAGTGATCCCGATGGTTGGTTGGTGTGGCTCAACAATTCGCGGTCGGCGACCAGGTCGGCACAGTCGCGACACCAAAGTAGGTGGTCATCAACGGCATCCCGTTCGCTGTCGAGCAGACCGCCCTCCGCATAGTCGCCGAGGACGTCGGCATCGGGATGATCGTCGTCCACCGACGCCATCTCGGCACCGAGACACCGAACAGCGTCGTCGATCGTCGGCTGCTCGTGACCGTTCATGGTGTCTTTTCGTCCGGCGCCAACTTGGCGGAGATCCGTTGACGCGCCTGGTAGATGTGCGCTTTTACAGTTTGATCTGAAATTCTCATCCTCTTCCCAATCTCTCGATTCGTTAATCCATGAAATAGCCGATAGACGAAGCACTGACGCATCTTCTTGGGCAATGCCTCGATCTCTGTCTTCAGCAGTTCAAGCCGCTCCCTCTCGATGCTGTTGGTCAACGCATCACAAGGGGCCGTTCTGCGACTCCTCCGCCACGGGTTCAGGCCCTCCTTCACCTGCCCTTTCAAGGCGTCGAGGGATTCCTCGTCACCCGACCGTTTCTCCGCTTTCTCGCCGCGAACTGCGTTGCGGTGAACGTTGACGGCAATGCGAAACAGCCAGGCCTCGAATGCCGCGATCGATGGAATCGTCGCCTTACCCTGTAGAACACTAACGAAGGCCTCTTGGGTTAGATCCGAAGCGAGATCGGCGGCCGCCCGCTTGGCAAAGAAGCCCCAGATCCGAGGATAGTAGACATCGAAGACGCGTTGAAACGCGGCAGCGTCCTGCCCTGAACCGGCAACCGTCCGTACATCCGCCAGCAGCCGCGCTTCGTCGATACTGCCTAGCTTTCGCATTTGGGACCCGCAGCAAGATTGCTCGAAACGGCAGCAACCTAATAGTTTCCAGGCGTTCCGCACAACACCAATGCCGAATATGATTCTGATCATACCACCAACTCTAAGCGCCCGGACGTTGGTTCGATGGTTGGGCATGCGCCGGACGCCGCACGTGGTTGACCTCGACGCGTTGCCAGGGATCAGGGCGGTCTATCGCGATCGGCTCGGTGGTCCGCGACGGCGACACGCCGAGAAGTCAAAAGAGGGGCGGGTGAAGCGCAGGCGGCCCCGGCCGGTGCAGGACACCGGGTCGAGGTCGGACGGCCGCTGGGAACCGAGCGAAAGGAAGTCAACAGGCCATACACTTGGTTTGGGTGCGCCCGCCTGGTCCAGAGTCCAGACCTCCTGACCTACCCCTCTTCGAAAAAGTCCGCGGGGTCCGTGGCATGCAGCGCGACTAGGCGCGACACCACGTCTGCGATCCCCAGATCGGTTCCCGAGCCTACTGGCGGCAAACCGTGACCGGGTCGAGCCAAACGAGCGTCAATTCAAGATCGGAAGTTGGTGAACTGCGTATCGATCCCGAGATCGGCGGCCTTGACCACGGCAATCACCGCCTGGAGCGTGTCGCGATCTTTCCCTGAAACCCGGACCATATCTTCCTGGATGGCCGCTTGCACCTTCAGCTTCTCTTTCTTGATCAACTTGACGATCTCGCGGGCCTTCTCGGTCGGGATGCCCTGCTGGAGCGTGATGATTTGCCGTACCGTGTCCTTGGCGGCCGGCAGCACATCACCATAAGTCAAAGCCTGGAGCGGCACTTTGCGGCGCATGAGTCTGGTGCCGAGAATGTCCTGGACCGCCTTGCGGGTAAACTCGTCGCGGGACGTCAGGGAAATGGTCTTGTCGGCCTCGTTGAAGACGATGTCCGAATCCGAGCCCTTGAGGTCGTAGCGCTGACTGGTTTCCTTGAGCGCTTGATTGACTGCGTTCTTGACCTCAGCGAGGTCCACTTCAGAGACAATATCGAAGGAGTTCTGCTTGGCCACTGCCATTTCTCCAAGGTCGTTAAACCTCAACCATATCGTCTTACCACCTCGAGACCGGACAAATTGCGCCGCCTCACGCCCTGCGAATCGGACTTTATCTTGGGTCAAAGACATGTTCGATCGGTGCTTCTCGGCGAGCTGGCCGAAGGTTCTTGGAACGCGGGCCTTGCAGAAGAGGCCCAGGTACCGGATAATGAGCCCGCATCGTGCATGATCCGGATATCCGAAAGGCTGTCCGGTCGAGTGCTAGAGCGAGACTCTGCCAAAGAAATCATCCGATTTCGGTTCGCCCACGTCTCGTTTGAAACTTAGGCGCGCCGCCATTGTCCCTCGAAACTCGACGTCCCTCGATACTCGATGTCCTTCGATACTCGACGGAAACGGCGCAACCGGTGCGCGGGATCGTCCCAACCGCTGCGAGGGTTACCGAAGTCAGAGTGATTCGACCCACCGACCTTGCGACGTGTCGAATCGTCCGTCTCAAACGTTAGGCTCTATCTCGCATCGAGAAACGACCGAAAACTAACCAGGTTGACGCCACCAGGTCGCCGACGCGCATGAAGCCCACTCGGGCTCGGCTCGATCTCACGATCGAGCATGCTAACGACCGGCCAGCCACGCGGCGAACACCGAGCTTCTTGAACGAAATTCGAGTCAGTCGTCACGACGACCGACTCGCACCAGGACAGTAGCTTTTTCTCTTTCACAATCGACTGCATGGCGAAAACGTTGACAGGGGGCCGCCCCGCTCGCGGGCGGCGGCGTCGTGGCCGATCTCGGCCCAGAGCAGCGGCCAATCGGCCCATTCCACTTCACAAACGCAGCGCATCGCACTTTCAACCCGGTGAGCGACAGCGCGGTACCGAGTATTTCCGCGATGGCCGCGTTCGCATGTTCGTAGACGGCATGCGCGCGCTCGGTCACGTCGAAGGCAACGAGCAGCGAATCTACAGCGTTGGCTTCGATTGGTCACGCGTGGCGTCCGAACGCGTGCTGCACAGCTTCTGCGAGTGTCCAAAGTTTGCCAAAGGAAAGCCTTGCAAGCATTTGTGGGCAACCCTCTTGGCGCTGGCCGAGACCGGCCCGGAGAACCAGCCGCCTGGCAAAGATCGGTTGTCTCTGCGCAAGGACAACCCCAGCAGCTGGCCTGATCTCGGGCAAACGACCTCCAAGGAGGAGGGGATAGAGAACCACGGCACCGTCGTGGCTCCGGCTGGCCCACCGGTCCGCCGTACCCACCACGCGCGGCCCATGCGCGACCGCTCGGGAAGACCTTCGACCAAGGTCCCCAACAGCGCGTGGAAGAGCCAGCTCAAAACCATCCGCGAGCAGGTCGAACGACAGACCGATACCTCCGAGAACACCCATCGGGGCACCCAGCCCGTCGCGCCGGAAGCGGTTCGGTTCCTGATCAATATCGGAGCTTGCCTGGCCACCAACACGTTGGTCATGGATCTCTTCGAGCACCGCCCCGATGCCGCACCCAACGCGCGTTTGCGGCGTGCTCGGATCGCACCCGAGGTTCTCGAACCCTTGTTCGCTACCGACGAGGACACTTTTCAGACCAAGGTAATCGCCGGCTTCCCCTTGGAGTCGGCCAAGCGCTCACCCCGAGGTGGCCGCGGGAACAAAGCGGCACAGGACGGCGTGACCCTCGAGCGCGTGCAACTTCCGATCGGTCTCTACGACTCGGTCCTTCCCCGCCTGTGTGAGACAGGGGCGCTCGGTTGGTGGGACGGTCGCACGTTACGCAATCGGCGGCCTTTGGCGTGGGACCCGCAGCCCACGTGGCACATGGTGCTTTGTCTCGAAGCACAAGAAGCTGGCTCAGCGCGCCTTCGTGCCGGTCTTAGCCGAGACGACGAGATAGCATCGCGCAGCATCCCCAAGCTTCTGTTACCCGCCACCGAGGACAACACCTACTTGGCGTTCTTCTCCGAAGCCATTGCGCGTGTCGAGCTGGACCCTCGGAACGACCTTCCTTGGCTCAAGCTGCTGAGGGCCAAACAACAGGTCGTGTTCCCCAAGGAGGAACTCGAGGAGGCGCTCACGACGCTCTTCGAGATGCCCGGGCTACCCAAACTCGACGCCCCCGACGCATTGCGCCTCAGCGAAGAGAGTACGCCACTCCAACCACACCTCGTGCTCGAGCGAAACCCCGCTCCGGAGTGGCTCGACCCACCGCTGCTCGCCCAGCTTTCGTTCCGCTACGGCGACGTTCAGGTGAACGCTGGTGATCCTCGGCCTTCGCTGGTGGACTGGGATGCCAATCGTTTCCTGCGTCGCAGCATGGAAGATGAACATCTGGCGCTCGTTCGACTGCTCGAATTGGGCGTACGCCCGGTCAAGTCCGCTCAGGGTCATGACCTCGAGCTGACCCCGAAGGATCTACCTGGAGTGGCCGAGCCCTTGCTACGCGAAGGCTGGGCCGTCGATGTTCATGGCACCTCGATGCGACCGCCGAGCCCACCAGCACTGCGGGTCGAGAGCGGCATCGACTGGTTCGAGCTGAGCGGCGAAGTCGACTTCGACGGTGACCCCGTGACCCTGTCAACGGTCTTGGCTGCCATCTCCCGAGGCGACCGATTCGTCAAGCTGGGCGATGGCTCCCAGGGCCTTTTGCCTGAAGCCTGGTTGGAAACCTACGACTCCTTGTCGAAGCTTGCGCACAGCTCGAGCGATGCGGGGCTCCGGTTCCTTCCGTCGCAGGCACTTTTGGTTGACTCACTCTTGACGGCCATGCCCCCCGCCGATGTCGACACGGCGTTCTCGGAATTGCGGGAGAAACTCCGCTCGTTCGAGCGCATCAAGCCCAAGAAAGAACTCAAGAGCTTCGGGGGCACCCTGCGCTCGTACCAGCGCCAGGGCCTGGGTTGGCTGACTTTCTTGCGCGAGTTTGGACTGGGCGGCGTCTTGGCGGACGATATGGGCCTCGGCAAGACCGTTCAAGTTCTTGCCATGATCCTCTCCAACCGCACGCCTTCGAAGACCACCAAACGCCCCTTCCTGGTGGTGGCGCCGCGGAGTGTCGTCTACAACTGGGTGGATGAAGCCAATCGGTTTACGCCCAAACTCCGTGTTCTCGAGTATGCCGGCTCCGACCGCGAAGCGATGCGGAAGAAGCTCCCCAAAGCCGACCTGGTGGTGACCACCTACGGCACCTTGCGCCGGGACATCGCGTATCTGGCCTCGGTCGAGTTCGATACCGCGATCCTCGACGAAGCCCAGGCAATCAAGAACCCCACCTCCCAAACCGCCAAGGCAAGCCGTCTTCTGGTGGCCCAAAATCGGCTCGCCCTCACGGGTACGCCGATCGAGAATCACCTCGGAGAATTGGGCTCGCTGTTCGAATTCCTCAATCCCGGCCTCCTCGGCCGCCTCCCCTTGCTGGAGGTCCTCAGCGCGGGGCGCACCGCCAGTCGAAACGAGGTCGAGCAAGTCGCTGAGGGCATCCGGCCCTTTATCCTGCGCCGGACCAAGGCTGAGGTGCTCAAAGATCTGCCGCCCAAAACGGAGCAGGTACTCCTAACCGATCTGCGCCCACGTCAACGTGAGATATACGACCAACTGCGGGCCACGTACCAAGCCAGCCTGCTGAATCAAGTGGAATCAACTGGGGTTGGCGGTGCCACGATGCAGGTGCTCGAGGCCTTGCTTCGCCTACGCCAAGTCGCTTGTCACCCTGGCCTGGTTAAAGAGGAATGGGAAGAGGCCGGGAGCGCCAAACTGGACGCGCTGTTCGGCCAAGTCTCCGAAGTGCTCGACGAAGGCCACAAACTCATCATCTTTTCTCAGTTCACCAAACTGTTGGGCTTCGTCCAACGTGATCTCGAGGCGCGCGACATCAACTTCGCGTATCTCGACGGCCAAACCCGCAACCGCGGCGAGGTGGTGGAACAGTTCCAGAACGATCCTGAATGCAATCTGTTCTTGATTAGCCTCAAGGCCGGTGGCGTCGGGCTCAACCTAACGGCCGCGGGCTATGTCTTTCTCCTCGATCCATGGTGGAACCCCGCCGTCGAAGCACAGGCGATCGATCGAGCCCACCGGATCGGCCAAAACCAACCGGTCTTCGCCTATCGGCTTATCGCGCGGGACACGGTCGAAGAGAAAATCCTCGAGCTTCAGCGTTCAAAGCGCCAGCTTGCCGACGCCATTCTCGGTGGCGGTAGCCAGCCCCTGAGCGATCTGACCGCCGACGATCTCCGGATGCTTTTGAGTTAGGGCCGGTACGCCACGAGTGAACTGCGCCAACCGACCTCCCCACTTGGGGTGCCGTGGTTGGCGCGATGGCGGTCGCCATCCTGGCCACGGTCAGGGCTCAACGGCGTTCGAGTTTGACCGAATAGCTCGCGATGACGGCGTCACCGATTCCATCGCCATGGAGATCGAGGATGAAGTCTCCTGGAGCCAGCCAATCATTCGGAACGATGAAACTCAGCTCGGCGAGCTCCGTAGGAACCAGGCCATCGAGCCGCCATTGGGCCACATCGGTCCCACGGCGATAGGCAACCACGTTATAGGGCTCGCTGGCGAATGGATCCGGGATCGACAGGATCATCACCAAGGCTTCTCGCTCGCGCAAGCGTACACGCTCTTCTGGCGGCCGATCCCGGTCGACCTCGAACCGCGGCGGTAACCACACGAAGGGTTGGTTGCGAACGGGCTGGTTCTCAGCCGGACGGGTAAGCCACCAAACGATCGGACTGACAACCGCCATCCCCAGGGCCAAACCCACGACCAGCACCCGCCGCACCGAACGCGCCACCTCACTCACAGAGCCGCGGAAGTCCACGCGCTGAGATCACCCGTTTCGAAACCATCTCTGAACCGAATCTGGTAGAGAAAATCGACCACCAAGTCATTGAATACCGGCGTCAGAGCTGGAACGTGTTCGCCACCGTCAATGGTCCATAGAGCAGACGAGCCACCGGCTTGGCAGCCATCTCGGTAGCGGGAAACCGTGGTCTCGGCACCCGGCAAACCACTGTCGAGGTCCAGCATGAGCGGGTCAATTGCCGGCGTCGTGCTACATCCGTTATAGGTCGCCCACCGTTCGGTCGTGCCAATGGCGCCAGGATAGGTAGCGATCGTGAAGCCGCCATCGTAGGCGATCGTACCGTCCGCCGTGCCATGAACCTGAAGTGTGTGAACCGGTAAGGCAGGACTACAATCCGCCGGGTCATTGAAGGTCGCGCCAGCAACGCTGACAACGGCAGCAATGCGATCCGCGTGATCGCATGCCATCCGATACGCCATGAAGCCGCCATTGGAGTGCCCGGAAATGAAAACCCGCTCCGCGTCGACCGTAAGCGCCGTATCGATCGCTTCGATCAAGGCGCGCAGATACGTCGAATCGTCAACACCGGAAAAGAAAAAATCGCAACAAGCGTCCGTTGCATTCCAGAACCGGTTGCCCAACGGATCCGCCGTACCGTCGGGATAAGCGTAAAGAAAGCCACGTGCCTCGGCCGTCGGGGTCAGCTGAAGAATTGCCTCGGTCTCGCTGCCACTACTGGTGTAGCCGTGCAGCAACAACAACAGCGGCATCGGCACAGAAGGATCGTACGTCGATGGAACGATCACATTGACCGGTCCGCGTCCAGCGTCGACCGTGATGTCTGCCTGGGCGAAGCCAGCAACCAGCGCGGAAACGGCTCCCAGTATTGCCACCAATCTTCGCATGTCTTGAGCATACAACGAGCGACCCACGGCCGTGGTACCGTCCGCCTTGATCAACGATTGTAGATCGAACCGAGGTCTCCAATGCCGCGCCAAATAACCGCCTCCTCTGCAAACAAGGCCGCCCCGTCGCGAGGTCCAGGGCTGCTCGACCCGAAGGCTGCATTGATCGCGGGGGAAGCAATTCTGCCCTGGATGATCGAAATCCGGCGCGACCTGCACCAACACCCCGAACTCGGTCTCGAAGAGTTCCGCACCGCGGCTCAAGTTCAAGCCCGGCTCGACGAGATCGGGATCGAACATGTCGACGGGATTGGCGGCACCGGTGTAGTCGGCACGTTACCCGGCCCGTGTCGAACTGTGGTCGGCACCGTGCGGACCCTCGATCCCGCCATCCAGGTCCTCAATGCCCTCACCGTGTTGACACGCTGATGCTGAACAAGGTCTGGGCAAGCTTCTTCTTGATTGCTTTTGCGGTTGCACTCGCACGCTCCGGCTTGCGTGGTGAGCACGACGTCTGGGCCGCCATGGTGTCGTCGACTTTCGACATGGCCAAAACCGGTTTCGAGATCGCGCTGGGTCTTACCGGGGTGATGTGCCTGTGGCTCGGCATCATGCGTTTGGGGGAGAAAGGCGGCGCCGTCGACCTGTTGGCTCGCGGGTTCAATCCGCTCCTGCGCCGGTTGTTTCCCGGTGTCCCCGACGGCCATCCAGCGATGGGCGCCATGGTCATGAACATGGCCGCCAATATGCTCAACCTCGACAACGCCGCCACCCCGCTCGGTCTCAAGGCGATGAAAGAGCTTCAATCGCTCAACCCCGAGAAAGACCGGGCCACCGACGACCAAATTCTGTTCTTGGTCATCAACACCTCAGCGGTCACGCTAATCCCCGTGACCATCTTTCTCTACCGCGCCCAGATGGGTGCAGCCGATCCGACCGACGTCTTTGTGCCCCTGCTCATCGCCACCTTCTGTAGCACCTTGGTTGGCTTGCTGGTCACCGCAATGGTCCAGAAACTGCGTCTTCGGGATCCGGTTGTGATGGCCTACCTCGGCGGCATGGCGGCGCTGATCGCCGGAATGGTCTGGTACTTCGGTAGCCTCGAACGCGAAGTGCTCGAACGACAGTCGTCGTTGATCTCCAACTTCGTCATCTTTGCGGTGATCGTTGGTTTCATCGGCCTCGCCGCTTACCGTCGACAACCGGTCTATGAGACCTTTGTCGACGGTGCCAAAGAAGGCTTTCAGGTCGCGATTGGCATCATTCCGTACCTGGTTGCCATGCTCGTCGCGATCGGCGTGTTGCGCGCGAGCGGCGCGCTCGACCTGGGCTTGCTCGCGGTCCGCTCCGGTCTCGAACCACTCGGCATCGACACCCGTTGGGTCGATGCGATTCCCACCGCGCTAATGCGTCCGCTCTCCGGTAGCGGCGCCCGTGGCTTGATGCTCGAAACCATGACCACCCATGGAGCCGACTCGTTGGTGGGGCGTATCGTCAGCGTCATGCTCGGCAGCACTGAAACCACGTTCTACGTCTTGGCGGTCTATTTCGGTTCGGTGGGCATTACCCGCAGCCGTCACGCGGTCGTCTGCGGTTTGGCCGCCGATTTCGCGGGCATCGTTGCGGCCATATTGGTTTGCTACCTGTTCTTCGGCTGAATGTACAAGTGCTTGCATTCATCATAAATTCGATGTAACTTGGTGACATCATGACAACGTCGATGCATCGGTTGCAGCTCTCCTTGCCCTCCTGGCAGACGCAATACCTTGCCGAGCGCGCGGAACGGGACGGTGTCAGCATGGCCGAAGTGGTTCGGCGGCTCATAGCCCGCGAGGCCTCCTCGCGCGACGGCGCCACGGTCGAAACTGAAACGGTGCTGAGCTTGGCGGGGATCGCGGAAGACGATGGTCTCCTGCTCGACGGCATCCCAGTGAGTGAAGCGCCCGAACGCTACCTCGAGTCGTTCTCGGCCGACGATCTCGCCTCCGAAGTCGCTGAGAACGTCCCAGGGCGCTCCGTCGCTGACCCATGATTGACCGCCGTGTCTTGATCGACACAGGTGCCATCTTTGCGCTGGTAACCCGCAACGATCGACACCATGCAACCGCCCTCACCTTTGCCAAGCAGTGGCTCGAAGAGGGCGGCATTTTCGTCCTTTCGGACATCGTATTTAGCGAAACCATGACCTTGATCAAGGCCCGGCTCGGTGCCACGATTGCCATCCGTATGGGCCGTGGCCTGCGCACCGATCCCGCGTATCGTTGGCTCGAATTGGACGCCGATTGTGAGCGCGACGTCTGGGCTACTTTTCAGAAATATGCCGACAAGGACTGGTCGTACACCGACTGCGCCCTTCACGCCCTCGCCCAACGTGAGCGAATCGCCGGGGTCTTCGCGTTCGATCGTCATTTCGACCAAATGCCCAAGATCCAACGCTTGCCGAAATCTGGTGGTTGAGCCCCCGATGACCTACTCGACCCTTCTTTTCGACTTTGACCACACACTCTTCGACTCCGACACCTCGGAAACGAACGCGTTCGCCAAGACCTTGACCTGCTGTGGCGTCGCGGATCCCGCTGCGCATTTCGCGACCTACCAGAGGATCAACCGGACGCTCTGGTCGGCTGTCGAACGCGGCGAGATGGATCCAGGCCAGGTGCATACGAAACGGTTCGAGCGCTTGGCGACCGCAATCGGCCTCGATGTCGCACCAGCGCGTATGGCCGCAACCTATGGCCAAGCGATGGGCGCCAACGGTGATCTCTACCCAGGCGCCCGCGCGGCGCTCGAGCAACTCCGCACCCGCGCCCACCTCGCCATGGTGACCAATGGCATCAGCGAAATCCAGCGCGCGCGGATCGACCGCCTCGACATCGCCAACTACTTCGACACCATTGTTGTCTCGTCCGAGGTCGGCGTTTCGAAGCCCAGCAAGACGATCTTCGACATCACCTTCGAGCGACTCGGCGGCCCGGACAAGGAAACCGCCGTGATCATTGGCGATAGCCTCAGCTCCGACATTCAAGGCGGCCGGAACTACGGCATCGCGACCTGCTGGTACAACCCTAACCGGAAAGCCACGGAAACCCACCACACCATCACCCACCAGATCACCAACCTCGACGAAATCCACGCTCTGGTACCAGCCACATCGAAGTAGAAAGCGCGAACATCATGGACGACAAACACGCGATGCTCCATCATTTCCTTGGGGCGCTCGCCTACCGCACTCAAAAAGCGCTCCGTGGCGCACCCGCGTCGTTCGCTGACTTCGAACCAGGACAGCAGGTGCGGCCCCCACACGACATCGTGCTGCATATGACAAGTGTCCTCGGCTACGCCCGAACCTACTTCCGTGGAGGCCGGTACTGGCCGGAGAAGCTACCGACGTTTAACGAAGAAATCGCGCGTTTTCACGGCATGCTGGCGGACCTCGCCCAGCACCTCCAGGACGGCACACCGTTGCGCGACATCACCCCCGAGCAAATGCTCCAGGGCCCGTTGGCCGACGCCATGACCCACGCCGGGCAACTCGCCATGCTCCGGCGGCTCTCGGGCTCCCCCGTTGCCCCCGAGAACTTCATCGTCGCCGCTGTCGACCCGGCGAAGCTCGGCCCCGAACAACCCGGTCCGGTGAGTCCCGACGAGCACTGGCCGGAAGAGCCTGACTCCTAGCAGCGATCCAGAGACGCTCCGCGGGTGCTACCGTCGCTCGACGAGCCGATAGACGGCGGGAATCACCAACAGGGTCAAGGCGGTCGAACTGATCAAACCACCGATGACCGCCAAGGCCATGGGCGCGCGCAGCTCACTGCCCTCGCCGAGGCCAATGGCCATGGGCAGAAGGCCGAGAACCGTGGTGGCGGTGGTCATCAAGATCGGGCGCAGCCTGAGGTGGCCCGCCCGTTCCAGGGCTGCTGTGACACCGAGGGCATCGCGACGGCGGAGCCGGTTGGCCGTGTCAACCAAGATGATCGCATTGTTGACCACGATGCCCGCCAGCAACACAACACCGATCAAGACGACGATCGACACCCGTACCTCGGCGAGGAAGAGCACCAATAGGACACCGATCAAAGACAATGGAACGCTGACCAGAATCACGAAAGGGTGCTTGAGCGATTCGAATTGCGACGCCATTACCAGGTACACCAGAAAAATCGCCAGGTAGATCGCCAGCTTCATGCTGTCGAACGAGGTCTCCATTTCCTGGCGCTGACCGCCGAGACGCCAGGTAAAGCCCTCCGGCATGGCGACTTCGTCCAACACATCCCGAATGGCGTCCGCGGCTGACGCCAAATCACGATCCACCAAGTTCGCGGTGATCACCGCGGCCCGTTCACCGTCGGATCGACGAATCTCGGCTGGGCCTTCGGTCTCGACCACCCGGGCGACCGACGACAGCGGCAAGGCGACCTTGTTACGCTGTTCGATCACCAGGTTGCGCAAGTCATCAGCGCTGTCGCGGAATCGCTCGGCGCTGCGCAGGCGGATGTCGATAGTGCGGTCGTCGCGTTGGATCTCGGTAGCCACCGAGCCCTGAATTTTGGTTTGTACGACGGCTGCCACCTGCTGGATGCTGAGACCGTACGCCGCCAGCCGCGCGCGATCGAAGACCACCTGTAATTCGGGGTTACCACCCTCGGTGGACGCTTCCACGTCGCGCACGCCGGGAATGGCACGCATCCGAGTGACCACCTGTTCTGAGAGTCGCTGGAGCAGTTTGAGGTTGTAGCCTCGAATCTCGAGTTCGATGGGCGTTTTGAAGCTGAAGTACGACGGCCGGCCGAACCGTGCGTCGAACTCGGGATCGCCGTCCGTCACCGCACGCATGGCCGCCATCAATTCGTTCTCTCGCTCGCGCGAGAACGGTGGCGCCACGGTCAGGGTGACTTGGCCGATATTCTCACGGTTCTCAGCCGCAACCCCACCCACTTGGCTCGAGCTGCCAGCGATGGCGTACACCGTCTCGACCCCGTCCAGGGCCCTGGCCTGCCGTTCGAGACTGGCGAGACGACGCTGGGTCACGTCCAAGTGCGTCCCCGGCGGCAGCTCGACATCGACAAAGAACGTACCCTGGATGAGCTCGGGCACCAGCTCCTGGCCCAAACGCGGCACCAGCAGCAGACTTCCGGCCAAACCCGCAAAGGCCACCAAGACCGTCACCAAGGGCCGGCGAATCACCGCCGACAGGACGACGCCGTACACCGTGCCCACGGCCGAGAACCCGCGCTGGAACAGCGCCGCGGGAAGATCGAGCAAAGCCAGAATGGGTCGCAAGATCAGACGGACGACAAAGCCCATCCCACGGCCCACGGCACCCACCGTGCGGGACGCGAGACCGCTACCCTTCTTGGCTGGAGCCCGCCACGCGAACACAATCGCCGCGGCCACGGCAACGCCGACCGCACCCAATGCGAGCCGCTCACGCCCCGCCACCAGCCCCTGAATCAAGGTTGGGACCTCGAGCCATACCGCCAACGCAACAACGGCAACGATCGTAGCAGTCGCGATCAACTCGGCTGAAATGCGGCTGCCCGCGGCACCCAAGGACGCCAGCATCGGTACCACCGTCAACGCGACCACCAGCGACACGAGGAGCGAAAACGTCACGGTCAAGGCCTGGTCCGAAAAGAACTGAGCCGCCACGCCTTCGACGAACACAATGGGCAGGAACACACAGATGCTGGTCATGGTGCTGGCCACAATGGCGCGTGACACCTCACCAGCTCCCCGTCGCGCCGCTTCGCTGTCGTCGAGTCCTTCGTCCCGTCGACGCTGGATGGCCTCCAGCACCACGATGGCGTTGTCGACCAGCAAGCCAATTCCCAAGGTCAAGCCACCCAGCGACATGATGTTGAGCGACACGCCCGAAGCGAACATCAGGAAGAACGTCGCAACCACGGAAATCGGAATCGCGAGCGCAATGATGGCGGTCGTCTTCCAGCTGCGCAGAAACAAAAACAGGACCACGATAGCGAGCAGGCCGCCCACCACGGTGGTCTCGAGCACTTCACGCACCGATTTTTCGATGTACCGGGCCTGATCGCTAATGACGGTCAAGCTCAGGCCAGGGTCGACCGCACGCAGGCGCTCTTCCACCTCACCCAGTGCCGCCATGACACGCTCGGCGACCGCCACCGTGTTGGTCCCGCCAGCCTTGAAGATGGCCACTTCGACGCTCTCGCGGCCATCGATCCGGGTGATGATCTCCCGTTCCCGGTGACCCCGGCGTACGGTGGCGACATCTTGCAGCCGGACCACCGCGCCATTGGTCGACGACACCACCAGCGATTCAAGATCCCGCGGCTGGAGTAGCTCATTGACAGTACGCACCAAGTACTCGGTTTGACCATCGCGAAGACGACCACCGGTGAGGTTGACGTTCTCCTGACTCAACCGCTGTACCACGGCGGCAGCGGTCAACCCGAGGTTGGCCATCTGACGTTCGTCGATCTCGACCTGAATCTCTTCCTCGAGGCCACCTTGAACCACCACGGCGGCAACACCCTCGACCCGTTCGAGGGTCCGCTGGACGCGTTCCTCCGCGATCCGCCGGAGCCGCGTCAGGTCGGTCGCCTCGCCATCGTTGGTCAGGCCGATGCGCAGGATGGGATCGAGCGAGGGGTCGTAGCGCAGCAATACCGGAGGCTCGGCGGCCAAAGGCAGGCGCACCACATCGAGGCGTTCGCGAACATCGAGGGCCGCGAAATCCATCGACGTACCCCAGGCCAGCTCCAACGTGATCTCACTGATTCCCGCGCGCGACGACGACGACACGCGCACCAAGTTGTTGACCACGCCCACGGCATTCTCAATCGGCCGGGTCAGCAAGCTCTCGACTTCGATCGGTGCCGCGCCTTCGAGCTCCGTTCGCACCGTCAACGACGGATAGGTAATGTCCGGCAACAGGTCGGTCGCCAGTTGGCGAAAAGCGACCAACCCAAACACCACCGCCGCCACGGCGAAGATGAACACCGAGACCGGGCGATTGATGGAACCGTCAACCAGCTTCATGAGCCGGAGCCGTCAGCCGATCCGCCGCTGGAGCCACGCCCGGAACCGCCGCCAGACCGCTCCCGCATGGTCTTCAGCCGATCTTCGATCTCCGCGTCATTGAGGCCTCGCTCACGCATGAATCCCTTGACTCTCTCGACCTGTGCCGGATCGTTCCAATCGATGTTGCGCATGAACCCGCGACCCGCGACGCCGGGGCCACCCCCGCGAGCCTCACGCGGCGATGGCGAGGCTGGCGCGTCGGTGGCCGGAGCCGGGTCCGGTTCCGCACGAACCGCAGGGGCACTTGGCGCGGTACCGACGTCACCTTCGATCACCTCGATCGGGGTGCCGTCGGAAAGGCCGTCTTGACCGACGACGATGACCCTTTCGCCCTCAGCCAAGCCGCGGACCACCTCGAGCTGGTCCGCATTCTCGAATCCCAACTCGACCGTTCGCCGGACCGCAACGCCGTCCGCGGCAACGAAAACCGTGTCGCCGAGGCTGTCGAGCGCCAATGCCCGCTTGGGAATCACCAACGCGCTCTCGCGCCGTTCCATCTCCAGAAAGACGCTGGCGAACATTCCAGGCCGCAGCCGGGCACCTGGCGCCACCTCCAGCGTCACCTGGATGGTGCCGGTAGCAGCATCGACCACCGGACTGATCCGTGCTACATGCGCGTCGAAACGCTGACCGGGCCAGGACTCGACCTCGATCTTGGCCTGCTGACCCGAGCGCAACCGGGCCAACTCCCGCTCGGGAACTTGAATCGGGCACAGCAGCGGGTCAAAGTCGCTAATACGAAAGAGTTGGGTCCCGGCATTGACGTACTCGGCGTTGCGTACATACCGTTCAGCGATGACCCCAGAAAACGGCGCCTTGATCTCGGTGTAGGCCAACTGGATGTCGAAACGTTCCACGTCGCCCAAAGCGGTTTCATAGCTGGCCCGGGCCGAGTCCAGGTTGTCCCGGCTGACCAGCTCGTTGGCAAACAACGACTCCTGGCGCTCAAAAGCCGCTCGAGTCTCTTCCAGACGGACCCTTGCAACCGCCAGCTGAGCACGAAGCTCACCGTCGTCGATGCGGGCCAACAACTGCCCTTGGCGCACACGCATGCCTTGCTCGACCTTGAGTTCCACCACCGGGCCCGTGGTGCGCGCGACCAAATCCACATCGTTCTCCGCTTCCAACGTACCGTTGGTCTCGAAGAACAACGCAATCGCTTGGCGTACCGTCACAGCGACCCGAACCGGTACCCCTGCCTCCTCGGCCGGGTTTCCTCCGGGTGGGCCACCACGATGGCCTCCGGACGGTCCACCACCAGGCCGACCGCCACCGCCACGGCGCGCCTCTCCAGAACCGCCGTGCGCGGCGCCACCCTTCGCCGAATCTGCGCGTTTGGTTTCGGTACTCGAATCAGCGCCACAGCCGGTTGCCAACAAACCGGCAAAGACGATCGACGCCATGGCAACCATTCCGCGGCTCGAGAAAGGGCGTCGGCCGCTGGCTTCGAGATCTTGTCTGTCGGCGCTGGGCCGAATTGCTATCCCTTGATCGTCTTTCATGCGGTTCGTTTCGCTACCTTCGAGGATACGCGGAAGAATTGGGTCAGATCATCAACCAAGGAGTACACCGTCGGGAGGATAACCAAGGTCAGAAACGTCGAAGTGGTCAAGCCACCCAGAATCACCAACCCTACCGGTGCCCAATTGCCAGCACGGCCAGAGGCGGAGCCGAAGACCTGAGGAAGGAACAAGGGCGCCACCATCGGCAGCAAGCCCAAGATCGTGGTGACGGCCGTCATCAGAATCGGCCGCAGACGATGGCGACCACCAAGCAGAATGGCCTCATCGCGCTCTAAACCCTCGCGACGAAGGCGATTGATGTGGTCCACCAGAATGATCGCGTTGTTGACCACAACACCCACCAAAATGATGAAACCAAGCTCGGTCAGGTTGTCGCGCGGCTGACCGGCCAGTTTCATCACCACCCCCACGCCGAGAAAGGCGAACGGCACCGAAGCCATGATGCTGAACGGATGGGTGAAGCTCTCGAACAGGGCCGCCATCAGCATGTAGACCAGCACCATGGCCAGGAGCAAGGCGAATGACGAGCCTTCCTGATCTTGCTGCTGCATGCGGTTCCAACGCCCAAAACTCCAGGTATAGCCCGGCGGCATGGGGACCGCCGCCATGGTTTCTCCGATCCCGCGCATTGCCATCATGGTCGCCATGGGGGACGAAGCGTTGGCGGTGACCGTGAGTTTGGACCTGCGGTCCTCCCGGGCAATGGTCTGTGGGCCCGGTGCCTGCTCGAAGTTCGCCAAGGCGTCGAGCGGCAACGAGGCCATCCCAACGAAGTTGTCGGATCCGGCTTCGCCGCTTCCGGAACTCGGCATTCGGACGGCGACGTTGCGCAATTGCGAAAGGGTCTCGCGATCCTGTTCACGGTATTGGACCACGAGGTCGATCTCGCCATTCTCGGTCTTGATTTGGTCCAAGGCGCGATCTGACAGCGCGTTTTGCACAGTCGCGGCCACAGCCTGACTCGAAAGTCCCGCGAGACGCGCCCGTTCTCGGTTGACCGAAACCCGGATCTCGTCATCACCCGACTCCAGTGAAAGGTCGACATCTTCGACCCCCGGAATCTGACTCGCGCGCGCCGCGACCTGCCGACTCAGGAGCTCGAGAACCGAAGGATCGTCACCCGAAAGCTCGACCTGCAACCCCCCGCCACCACCATGACGTTGGCTCTGTGCAATCTTGAATTCGACCCCCGGCTTGACCGGTAGCAGCTCTCGCAACCGGGCACGTACATCGGCTGGCGTTTGGCTGCTCTCGTCTTCATCGAGCAAGTAGAGGTTGAATCGCTTGCCGCCGCGCCAGCTGCGGACCCGGCCACCGCCGTCGTCATAGCTGTAGGTGACATCAGCGATGTCCAAACTCGCGCGATTGGCTTCCAGCAAGCCGCTTACTTCCTCGAACAGCGCACCGGTCTCGTCGATCGAAAACGCCCGCGGCACGTCGACGTTGATCGTGATCTGACGCGCTTCGGACCGGCCACCAAACGATCGTTCGATCGTTCCAAACAGGTGCCACGAACCGTAAAGCAAGGTCACCGCGATCAACACAAAGGCCAACCGGTAGTGCAAGGTCCACCGGAGCACCCGCCCATAAGCGCGGGTCAGGGCGTCGACGATGGGGGCACGCGGCGGCCCTTCCTTGCGCAGGAGCATGGCCGCCGCCATCGGCACAACCGTCAGCGCTATGACCAACGACGCCACCATGACGATGCACACCGTGGTGCCCACCTCGGTCAAATAGCGCGAAAAGAAGCCACTGCCACCACGGAGGAAAATCACCGGCACGAAGACACACAACGTCGTGGCGGTCGAGGCCAAGATCGGCATCGCGACTTCGGATGCACCCCGCAGGGCCGCCGTCTTCGGGTCCTCGCCCAGACTTTGCGCCCGCCGGTAGATCGACTCGATCACCACGATCGAGCTGTCGACCAACATGCCGAGGGCCAAAACCAAGCCCATCAGACTGACCACGTTGAGGGTCATGTTGGACCAGCCCGCCTGACGAAAGAGGTAGATGATCACGAATGTAAACACCACCGAGACGGGAATCGCGATCGCCACCAGCAACGTGGTTCGCCAGCGATGCAGAAACAGAAACACCGCCAAAACAGCCAACCCACCACCGACCAGGCCCGCATCCCGTAGTTGGCTCAATCCTTTACGAACATCCACCGAGGAGTCGTGGTACATCCGGGTCTTGAGCCCGGCATTGGCGGGGTCGGCGGTCAACGCAGCGACCTCCGCCTTGACCCGTTCGGTGACCTGGAGCAGATTGGCAGTCGACGCTTTGTAGATCCGTACACTCATCGACTCGGTGCCGTTGAGGAAGTCGAATGAGGTCTGCCGAGGATAGGCGTACACCACCTCGGCGACATCACCCAGCCGCAGACCCTTCTCGTCGATCACCAGCTGGCGAATGTCATCGACCGTGCGCAGCTCGCCGAGCACCCGCACCAACAACTCACGGCTGCCGTCCGGGATCTTTCCCGCGGGCAAGTCGAGGTGATTCTCCCGGAGGCGCGCCACCAAGTCGCGAAGATCAACGCCATGGGCACTCATCCGATCGGCGTCGAGCCGGACTTGAACCTCGCGCGTCCTCAAACCGCGTAGATCAACCTGCGCGACGCCGTCGATACGCTCGAGCCGCGGCCCGAGAACCCGTTCGGCAAAGGTAAACAGGCGATCGATCCCACCTTCGTCGGGATCCCAGTCCGACGACAAGTGAAAGCGCATCACCGGGATATCGGAGCTTTGGAACCGCCGAATCCGAAGCTGCCGCAGATCGTTGGGCATGCGATGCCGTACCCGATCAACCCGATCGCGGACCTCGACCGCCGCCAACTCCATGTCCGTGCCGTCAACAAACTCCAAATTCACCAACGCCTCACTCGCCGAAGCCGTGGACGACATCCGATCCAAGCCGTTCAGGGTGCCGAGCGAATCTTCGAGCGGGCGAACGATGAGGCGGGTGATTTCCTCAGGTGAGGACCCCGGATAGGGCGCTTGGACCGAAACACTCGAGGACGAGATCGCCGGCAAAAACTCGAGCGGCAAGCGGCTCAGCGCCAAGGCCCCGAGCACCAAGACCCCGAGCACCAACATGCCCATGGTGACTCGGCGCTCGATCGCGAAGCGAACCAAGGGATGCGTGGGAGGCGGTGTGGCTTCACTCACTGGGATCTACTCTTCCTCCGGACGTTGAACACACAAGATATCAGCGTACCGAGAATCCGGGGTCAAGCACCCGATGCGACTCGCATCGCATCGACCGACTTTTACAGGCCACTGACACAGCATGCTAGATCACTTCTGCTTACTCGCCCGCGCCCTTGTGCCAACGACGTGCCAACGACCTAGACGTTCGGCGCCAACAATATGGGCAGAAGTGCTCGACCGATGAATCGGCATCAAATGCATAGGTCGTTATAAATCAATGAATTAGACCCATTCGACCTCAGCCTGACAAGGCGAATTGGGCTGGCATGCGGACTGCTTTATGAAGTAGCCGATGTCCAGTCTCATTTGCTTGTGGATCTACCAGGAGAACACCAATGGCTGAGTTCATTCTCGAAATACCGATTGATGCTTCCAATGTCGAAGACCGGCAACGCGGCGAAACCGTTCGAGTCACGGCCGTCGCCGCAGGCGGCGTCTTGGTTTCGGGCGTTGCCGAGGTTCCGGCCAGCGGCAAGGCCAGCGTCAAGCTGCGATTTGAAGAGAGACCGAAAAACCTCCGTATTCATGTCGGCCCGGGAACGGTGGCACCGGAGGACCTTCCCAAGCTGCAGGCGATCGAGGTTCCGATCGCCACCGCTCGACTCCAGGCCGTTGACCGCTTGAAACTCGACAGCTTGGTGATCAAGCCGAACGTCTGGAAATTGTGGCGTGGCTGGTGTCGCACGTACAAGGTATCGGGCTACGTCAAGTGCTTTGACGGCAGCCCAGCGCCCGGCGCCGAAGTGACGGCCTTCGACATCGACTGGTGCTGGTGGTGGATCTCCAAGCAATCCGTTGCTTCGGCCGTGACGGACGAGAACGGGTACTACGAGATGAGCTTCACGTGGTGCTGCGGGTACTGGCCTTGGTGGTGGTGGAACCGTCGCCTCTGGCGCTTGGAGCCGGGACTGATCGATCGCATCAAACCCATCTTGCGCCTGCACCCGGAACTTCCCGAGCCACCACGGCCAACGCCGAAACCGGACCTTGCTGTCTTCGAACAGATCCTTTCCGACTCCGAGCGACCGCTACAGCGAGGCCGATTCGAAGACCTCGGACGCACTGGTGTGCTCGACGGTGCCCATGCCCTCGACGCCAGCACGCGTTTCGGTGGCACGCGTTTCGGCAATGTATCGGTTCGTCGCGACCTGCGTCTGGGTACCGGGGCGACGGCGACCTTCGATCCCACCCACATGGCCCGCTTGCGCGAACCGCTGCTCGAGCGCCTGCCCGGCGTCGAAGAGCTCTCACGGCTTCGGGTGTGGCCTTGGTATCCATGGTGTGGCTGGGCTGACTGCGCGCCCGACCTCGTCATGCGGGTGACCCAGGACTGCGACGGCGAGCAGAACAAGCTGATCGTCGATGAGGGCTTCTTGCAAACCCGTTGGAACATCACGACCAACGAGACGATCGACCTGACCCCACTCTTCGCCTGCTGTCGCGACGACACGCCGCAACCGGAAGGCGACTGTCTCAACATCACCAAAGTCTGTGATGTGCTTACCTCTGACATCGGCGGCAATCCGACCGCCCCGCCAAGTCCAGCCGCGAACGCGGGCTATGCGTCCCCAACGGTCGCTGATCAACCGTTTGCCGGCAGGCTCGAGATCTTCGGTGACTTCGGCACCGCGGCCCAAGCCGACTACTACGAATTCGAGTGGCTTTCGAGCACCCCGGGTGCCGTATGGGAGGCCATGCCGCCGGGCGCCATTGTCGGCTTCAATCGACAATTCTTCGGTCCGGAGTTGCCGGCCGGACCCATTGCCACCCATGCAGCGCCGTTCCCGATCCAGGAAATCGACGGCCGAAGGGTCATCGAGACCCGTCAGCATTTCCAACGGGCCAATCAGCCCGCGACCTGGGAGACCGTCGGCAGCGGGTCACGTTGGTGGACCGGTAAGAAGACCTTTCTCGGCTATTGGGTCACCGGCGACTTCCCGGACGATCTCTACCGGCTGCGGATCAAGACGTGGGAACTCACCCCAGCCGGCACTTTAACCCCAGACAGCACTTTAACCCCAACCACCCCGCAAATTCTCGACATTTGCGGCGACGATGACATCCCCACCGCGAACGAGATTGTTCTGCGGGTGGACAACCGGATCATCACCGACACCGTGGCGCATGGTGACGAGTGCGGGTCCGGCACGGTGCACACCTGCACGGACGAACCCGAAACCCGCATTCTGTCGGCAAAGATCTTCGATGGCCCTGGGCGCAATGCTGCCGAGAAGAGCGACCTCGCTGCCTGTTCCGAGGCCGCCATTGCCGCCACGGACGAGCTGCGGATTCGCTTCCAGGCCAGCGATACCGATGGCCATCTGTCTCGCTACACTCTGCAGGTGACCTACGGTGAGAACCAAAAGCGTGTGTTGATCGACGGTGCTCCGCTACTCGGCGCCACCCTCCACGAGCATCCCAGTGTTGGCAACCATGTCGGACCGACCTACAGCAAGTACTTGACCCTGGTTCCAGGCGCGTCTCCGGTCTGGCACGGCGGCGACTACGAGCTCTTGGTCGATGCCGCGGCGGTCTTCCCGATCACCTGCTGCTACCAGCTCGAGCTGCGGGCGTACAAGCGCACCATCGTGAGCTGCAGGCACGACCACCGTAACCTGAGCGAGCGTAGCTTCATGGTGCGGGTACCCAGCTAATCCCATCGGACTGCGTCGGCGTAGGGACCTTTTCACCCCTGCGCCGGCGCGTCGGTCTTTCTACATGTTGAACCTCGACGATCAACCGTCCCTTGCCTTGGTCGTTGCCACGATGGCGGTCTGGCGGTTGACCCATCTGTGGCAATCCGAAGATGGTCCTTGGAACGTGATTGCAAACCTACGCCGCCTGGCCGGCGAAGGCGTCCTGGGCACATTGCTCGACTGCTTCTACTGCCTCAGCGTCTGGATTGCCCTGCCGTTTGCCTGGTGGATCGGCATGACCCGCAGCGATCAAGCGTTGCTGTGGCCCGCTCTTTCTGGGGCTGCGATCCTGCTCGAACGCGCCACTCAAAAGCCCGAGCCACTTCCGCTAACTTACTTGGAAGATCCGGAGGCCCTTGATGAGCTGCTGCGGCAAGAACCGTCAATCCGCATCCCAACCACTTGAGCAAAGAGCGGGCATACCGAGGTCACCGACTGCTGGCCGTTCGACGACGATCCCCGCCTTGGAATACACCGGCCAAACCGCACTCACCGTGCTCGGTCCGGCGACCGGTCGCATTTACCGTTTCCACGCGGCAGGCGTCCGCCTGCGTGTTGACCCCAGAGATTGGGCTACGCTCGCCCGCCATCCGGCCCTGCGAGGTGCGGGCACCCGGTAGGCCGGTGCCACCGAAGTCGACCGTACCCAGCCTCCTCGTGTTCGGATACGCTGTGCAGCGTGCGGCGCTTCGTTCTACCACTCCTCGCCATCGTCGGTTGCCTGCTCGCGGCCCCTGTCTGGCCCCAAACCCTGGACCAAGCACGCGCCCTGCACGGTGCCGGGCATGCAAGGGAAGCGCTGGTTGCCTATCGATCGGTGGCCATGGCGACCGTCGAAACCGATCCGCGTACAGCAGGCATCGCACATAACAACGCGTGCGTACTGCTCATCGATCTCGGCGATTACCCAGCGGCGTACGATGAATGCGCTGCCGCGCTTCCCCTGCGCCGCCGTACCGGCGAAGACCGAGGGTTGGCCCGAACGCTGAATAACCTCGGCCTCGCCCTCCAGCATCTTGGTCGCTACGACGAGGCCCAGATCGCGACCGAAGAAGCTCTGGGTCTCAATCGTGCGCGCGAGGACAGGGAAGGGGAAGCGGTCAACCTCACCAACCTGGCTGGCGTCGCGATCCTCGCCGGTCGCTACGGCAACGCCTTGAGCCACCTCAATGCCGTGAGCGACCTCGCGGCCCGCCACGACGATACGCCATGGGCAAGGGCACAGGGCGACCTCGCGAAAATCAACCGCGGTGTGGTGCTCGAACGCCTCGGCGCCTACCAAGAGGCCCTCGAGACCTACGGGGATCTTCTGGACGACCCGTCCACTCTATCGCCACGGCATCACGCGGCCTTGCGGGTCAATGCCGGAACTCTTTATCGGAATCTCGGTGATGCGCCCCGGGCGGCCGAGCAGCTAACCGAGGCGGTCGCGCGGTGGAACGAGGTAGGTGATACAGCCGCCCTCAGCAACGCCAAGCTCAACCTCGCCTTGGTGTTGCACCAGAATCTCGATCGCGCGGCCGATGCCGAACCGATCTACCGCGAAGCACTGGCGCTCGCCGAAGCGAGCGGCGACCGCAGCGAGGAGATGATGACCCTAATTCACCTGGGGGATCTCCTGGTCGAAGCGGGGCGCCCGGACGAGGCCCAAGCGACGTTTTCCCGCTGCCTCGACCGTGCGGAGACATCAGGCTCGGCGCGTGGCCGTTGGTCGGCCCTGGACGGGTTGGCCCGAATCGATGCCAGTCAGGGCAATATCGTGATGGCGATTGACCGGCTTCGTGAAGCGATCACAGTCATCGAAGGCGTTCGGTCGGGGGTCGATCGACAGGCGCTGCGAGCAAGCTACTTCCGCAGCCAGCGCGAAGTCTATGGTCGGACCATTGGTTTGTTGGCTGGCCAAGCCACATCGGGAGACACCACCAACGCCGCGTCCGACGCCTTCGCCCTGGTCCAGCAGGCCAAGGTTCGTGAGTTGGTGGACAGACTGGGTGAACGAGGCCGGATCACCGGACCGGCGAGCCAGGAGGCCGTCCAAACATCGCTCGGTGACGCGACGGTGTTGTCGTTCTTTCATGCCGAAAATCGGCTCATGCGCTGGACGTTGACCCGTACCCGCGCCGAGTTTGAGGATTTGGGACTTGCGGCACCGTTTGCCGAAGCCATCGCCAATCTACACGGAGATCTCGAAGCAGGACACCAACCAGCCGAGGGCCTGTTGGATCGCCTGAAACCGCTCGTGCCACCGCCCGTGGCTTCTGGCGGCGGGCGTCTTTACGTCGCGGCCGACCAGCTGCTGCACTATGTCCCCTTCGAGCTCCTCGTAGCGCACATCAACACCCATGGCACCGACGCCGAGCCCGCGATTGTCTACCTGCCCAGCGCTTCGGCTCTCCTTCGCTCCCCCATCCATTCGACGTTACCAACCTATCGATTGGTTGGCTTTGGCGCACCGACCCTGCCGCTGCCGGAGACGACACCACAGACCGCGTTCGACCTGTTTACGGCACGCTACGCCCTACCGGAGCTTCCGAGTGCGATCGCCGAGCTCGAAGATGTCGTCGACCGGATCGGCGGACAAAGCTGGACCGCCACGGGCAGCGAAGCAACCGAAGCCGCGTTTCATCGCTGGGCGCCCACGGGCCGCATCCTCCACTTGGCAACGCACACCGTGGTGGACGAACGGGGAGAGAACCGGACCGCCGTACTTCTCGCTGGAGGACATGGACACGACGGACTGCTGTTGCCCGAAGAGATCAGTGCGCTAACCCTGCCCGCGGATCTCGCCGTTCTCGCCGCCTGCCGTACCGCACTTGGGGCGCGCGATGGCGGCCAAGGACTCAGCTCGCTCACCGGTGCATTCCTTGCCGCGGGCGCAGGCGCGGTCGTGGCAACCCTTTGGGACGTGGGTGACCAAGCCACCGCGGTCTTCATGCAGCAGCTTTACCATGAGCTGCGACGCGGCAAGTCCCCCGCCGAGGCCGTCCATCGGGTCAAGAAACGCCTCCGTTCGGACCCGCGCTGGTCGCAACCCAGCCTCTGGGCCGCCTATGTGATCGTCGGAGATGCACCCCCGGTGGTACGCCCCCGCCCCCTCCCATGGCGCCTCCTGCTTGGAACGACAAGCGCGTTGGGCGTCTTGATCGGCCTGGTCTTACTTCGTCGTGCGCGCCAGCGCCAAGCCCACCAAGAGCCATCCGGATGAGCCTGGTATGAGCGTCCGCAGACCAACCGAATGGCTCGCGGTCTGTGGCGAAGCCTCGCGCTCGTTCGGATTCAGGGCTAGGGAACCACGTTGCTCCAGCGGCTGAGGTCTCCCGTCTCAAAGCCATCCGCAAACACCACATCGCCTGGGAGGATCCCGACTTCGTCGTCCTGCAATGCCAGCGAGAGCGCTTCGCCATTGGCATCGAATAGGAAAGTCGTTGCGGGATCGAGTCGAAGCGGTGAGACGCCCAGTGGCGCATTCGTTGCAATGGGCAGGGTGACCGAGATGAACTGCCCCGGCACCTGATTGAGTGAGCCAACCAAAGAGCTGAAGCTCACGCGAACCTGGCCGGGGGTCGCCGTATCGGTGGTGAACACGGCCCCACCGTGGCGCGGGTCCATGTGCACTACAGGGGTCCCGTCAACCAGGACAGGGTCGTAGAGCAGCGTGACCTGTCCGCTTTCGAGCGCCATGGACTCGGCGGTCTCCACGCCAACGACCATCAATCCACCTTGCGCCCCTTCCTCACCATCCGCTGACAAGGAGAAGGGCGCGGCGGGATCGAGAATGGTCACCTCGCCGGCGCGAAGGTCCAAGATCAATGGGTTCCCATTCTCGTCGAAGAGACTGGTATCAGCGCTCTCCAACTCGAGCGGGTACACCGTGCCTGGAACGACGTCCGACCGTACCTCGACCAGAAGGGCGATCATCGGCCCGTCAGTGGTGTTCACGCCGGCAGAGCTCGAGTGAAACCAAAGGAAAGACGACTGGTTGAGAATATCGAAAGAGGACGAAACCACCGGCAGCTCGTTGACGCTGAAAACCAAAGCCGCATCAAGCGCCAGCAGCGGACCGATCCCGGGTGCCCCCAGTAGGCGCAGGCAGACTTGACCTTGTCCTACCGCCCGGGGCTCGTATGTACGCAGCACGATACCGAGCGTGCCGCCTGGGCGCACCACTGCATCATTGACGTGCAGCGTAACCGCATCGTCGCCCGCCAAAGACACACCAGCGAGGGAGGCCGTTGCCAGAATCGCCACACAGAGCCGCAATGCCCAACCCGGCGCCATCCGATGCTTTTCGATACCATTCATCCTATTCCTCCATGACCTCTGCCCCGGACGGCTCTAGCCAGAAACTCGCGGCTTCCGACCATGCGATCCTATCCCCATTTCGATCGACTGCCTCGACCCGCCAAATGTAACGGGTCGCTTGTGCGATCTCGAGCGTGGCTGGCAATGCCAGTGGTGAGTGCACCGATTCTCCGCGCCAAGCCACCTCATCCCCTGGCCGCAGCAGAGTCACTTGATAGCGATCCGCACCCTCGACCTCTCGCCATCGCAATTGCTCGGGAACCACCTGCTGTACCCCACGAGGTGTCAGTGGCTCCACCCGAAAAGACCGCCGAGCCGTACTCGTGTCGACGTCCGGCAAAGCAGGTGGGCCCACGCTGGCAAAAAACCATCCGATACCAATCGCGACCACGGTCAGCGCCGCGGCCCTTGGCATCCACACCAGCCTGTTGCGGCCCGTATCTCGACCAACACGACCATTGCTCGGGCGCCGATCGGCGCCCGACTCGGCCCGATCACGCGCCTCGTCCAGACCGGCGACCAAGGTCTTAATCGAGAAGGGTTTGGAACGGAAGGCCATGTCACGACGCTCGAGCCGCTCCGACATGCCAGGGTCGAGATGACTGGAGATCAGCAAAACTGGAAGGTCACCGCGCTCCCCACGCAGGCTCTTCGCCAATTCGAGGCCATCTTCACCCGGCATCCGCAGATCCGTGATGAGGGCGTTCGCACCACCTTCCGCGTGCCACAAACGGCGCGCCGTGCTCGCGTCCGCCGCCGCCATGACCAAGAAACCGCGATCTCTGAGGAGATCAGCCGTGGTTCCTCGCAAGTCGTCATTGTCGTCGACCAGCAAGATCGACCGCTCCACCGCCCCTTTGGAATCATCGGGTAGCGGTGCGACAGGTCGATTAACAAGGCTGAGCATCGTGGGTGGATCGTAGACCTTCGAACATGAACAGAAGATGAACCAGCCTTGGGACATCGGGCACGCTGGCCAATATCACGATACAGACTACGTTCCAGCAGGTCAAAAACTTGGCCAAGGATCGTTCATGCTGCGGTCATGCTCAATCCAATAGCATCACGCGGGCGCACAACGGCCATCAACTTTACGCTGTTTGGCGTCACGACCGACGCTCAACGAATGACCGTTCACTGAAGCGCGCCACAACGCAACCACCGTAATCACGCTTCAATCTCGAGAGAACCATGGGACGACGACGTTTGACCCGCCGCTTTCGCACCAAACACGCGAAGAAAACATCCTCCCAACGGACCGGCCAGCGACAACGCGCCCTCCTCGTCTTTGGCCTGATGTTGGCAGGCTTGGTCGGTGTCCGCCACTTGGCCAACCGCACAGACGTGGGGATCGCAACGTCGCGTTCGGCGACCGACCCGACGCTGGTGGCGCCTCATCTCGAAACCGGCGAGCGGACCAGCCTTCTCGCCCTGGCCCGGGACCGGCTGACGGAAGGATTCAACGGTGCCGCATCTTCGGCACCCAGCACCGGCCCCATTTGTGCGGTAGTCAGCCTATCTCGGCCTCGAGACTTGGCGTGGGTTAGTCGAGGCCACGGGGACTCGGCAGCGAACGCGGTGCTCGCTGCCGTCGACGCCATCGTGCGAACCGTCCCCGCAGCTTCAGAAGCTACGGGGTTGCTCAAGATCGACCTGGTGAAGGCGGTCGGCCCGGAGGTCTTCTTCGACGAAGCGGGGCGGGCCCAGATCGATCCCAGCCTCCAAGGCCTTTGGTTGACCGAATCGGACCTGATTCTGCTGCCTGAAGAGCTCATGGCACATCGGCTGGTCAATAACAACGGAGACTTGCAGTCCGGTCGCCTCCACCGGTACCTCGCCGCAAGCAGCCGGGCGAACAGCGCGGTGGAGCACAATCCGGGTGCCCCGGGCCTTCACTACCGGACGGTGATGTTCGACAGCTTCGGGGAGGGTCTTGGTAGACTTACGATTCCGCTCTTCCGCGGCAATGATCGAGCGCCTGCGGTGGATCCCAAAGCACTCCTGGCCGCGGCCCGCCGCGGAGGTGACTACCTCGTCCGACATCTAAACAATGATGGATCGTTTGTCTACATCTATGAGCCGCAAAAGGACCGCGAAGGTGACGACTACAACCTGCTACGTCATGCGGGATCCTGCTATGCGTTGCTCGAGCTCCATCGCGTGAGCGGCGAGGCGCGCTACCTCGAGGCGGCCCAGCGAGGCATCGAGCATCTCCTTACCTATGGCCGCTCCCCTTTGACGACGGATACATCGGCTGGTTTCGAAGCGATCGTCTCCCCCGGAGAGGAGGCCAAGCTCGGCGGCGCAGCGCTGGCCATTCTTGCCATCCTCGAGCACCACAATGCCACCGGTGAACAACGCTGGCTCGACCGGGCCCAGAAACTCGCACGGTTCATCCTGTTTCAACAGGACGAAGACGGCAGATTCGAATCAAAGTACTTCTACGGAAAACCCGACGCGAAGCCCTTCGTTTCGATCTACTATCCTGGCGAAGCGATCCTCGCCCTCACCCGTCTATCCAGGATCGATGGCAACTTCCAATGGCGCGACGCGGCACAACGCGGCGCTGACTACCTCATCGACGTTCGCGACGCCGCGCTGCAGACCGCCGAGCTGCCCCATGACCACTGGTCCACACCGGCATCGTGCCGGCCACCTTTCAAGGTGCTCAGGCAGCGCGCGGTGAAACGGTGCTCGCCGCGACCCTCGCGATCCTCTCCGGCAGCCAACTCGACGTTACCCTTCCTCTGTTCCGCGAGGAGCTTCGCTATACCGATGCTGCGAAGCGCCTCGGTATCGATCAGAAAAAGGCCGTCGAGAAACTTCGCCAGATCCTGGACGCTTTCGAGGTCAACGCCACTGCCGTTGCCCAAGGGCTCGACGACACTGACGGCGACGGCGTCGCAAATTTGATTGATGCCGACATCGACGGCGACGGTCTCTTCAACTGGCTCGACAACGACATCGATGGCGACCAAATCGCCAACTGGGACGACGGCGACGTCGATGGCGACGGTCTGAAGAACGAAATCGACGACGACATCGACGGCGATCGAATCGCCAACCACGTTGACGATGACCGCGATGGCGACGGCATCCCCAACGCGGCCGATCCCGACACCCAGCGCCAGGACCACCGTCGGTCGGGCGACGAGTCGAATGCGTCGAAGTCTCTGCCGACCAAGGGCGGAGACGACGACGATGACGACGACGACGACGATGACGATGACGACGACGACGACGACGACGATGACGACGACGATGACGATGACGATGACGACGACGACGACGACGACGATGACGACGACGATGACGACGACGACGACGATGACGATGACGATGATGACGACGATGACGATGATGACGATGATGATGATGATGATGATGATGATGACGACGACAGCGCGACCGGCTCATTCGAGGTTGCTCCGTTCGTCTGCGCGCCCAGCCCCACCACGGTCTGCTTGGTCGACAACCGCTTCGAGATCGAGGTCGACTGGAAGCTACCCAACGGCAACCAAGGCGTTGGCACGTCGGTCGGCGTACTCGACTCGAACCGCTCGGACCTCTTCTGGTTCTTCAACGAGGCGAATCACGAGCTCCTCGTCAAGGTGCTCAACGGGTGCAACTCGAACGGCCATTATTGGGTCTTCGCATCGGCCAGTACGACGGTTCGCTATGTCCTGACCGTGACCGATTCGGTTACCGGCCGGGGGCGGTTCTACATCAACCCCCAAGGCGTCTCGTCTCGCGCGATTACGGACAACAACGCATTTGCGACGTGTCTCTAGGACACCCTTCGCAACCCCTGAACAAAGAAGCCCGGAGTTCTTCCGGGCTTCTTTGTTATTCAGCTCGCCCCTTAAACCCACAACCACTAGGTAACTCGTGCGCTATTGGATTCTTCTGCCGACAGCCGCCTGTGGTCTGGCTTGCGGACTGCTCTTGGACGATGGTTGGTTTCGGGTGCTCTTGGCCGTCGCAACGGTGTGGGTGTTCTATCGGTATCGCGATCGGTCATCTCAAAGGCGCCATCGGCGCGCTCACCGGGCAACGATTCTCGTCGTCCTCGCTACGCTATCGGCGGCCCAGGCCACCGGCCCCGAGCTGTGGAAATTCGCCTCATCGTCGTGGGTTCGGGTTTGGAACGTCTACCACTACTACCTCGGAAGCAAGTACTTCGCCGAATTGGGCTACCACGACCTCTACGCAGCAACCTTGGCCGCAGACCGAGATGGATATTGGGACAAAATAAAGCGCGTCCGCGACCTCGAGTCCTATGAGCTACAACCTCGAACGGCCATCCGTGACCGCTACCATCCGCGTGACCATTTCTCCGATGAGCGGTGGCAGGCGTTCGAAAAAGATGTCGCGGCGCTTCGAGGCCACCGCCCTCCCGATCGCTGGCAGGGCATTTTTCGAGATCGAGGATACAACCCGCCGCCAACGTGGACGGCGTTGGGTGGCGTTCTTGCCCGCCTCGACGCCTCCAACTTGCTGGCGCTCAAGGCCCTTTGTTCGCTCGATTTGGTGATCCTGGGACTTACCTTTCTCCTCATCAAGCGGACCTTTGGTCTCGAAGCGTTCGCGTTGACGCTGCTGTTGTTTACGATGAGTCCGGTGAACGAGGGGCGCATTGTCGGTGGCTTCCTCCAGTTCGACTGGTTCGCGGCCATTGGGGTGGGGCTGTGCCAGCTACGGCGAGGCCGGCCGGTCACCGCGGGGCTCGCGTTCGCGTATGCCGCGGCTACCAGAGTCTTTCCCGCCATCCTGCTCATCGCCGCTGCGGTTCCCGTGATTGTGCGGTGGATTCAGCGTGGCCGATTCGCCCCGAGTTCCCTTCGGTTGGCTTTCGCCATCGCCACGTTCGGCCTCCTGTTTTTCCTGCTCGGCACGTTCGGAGGTGGTGGGATCGATGCCTGGTCGGCGTTCGCGGACAACATCGAGCATCACAATAGCGAGCACCGATTCGGCCAACAGCGCGTGGGACTTGCCCATCTCTTCACCCATGACATTCGCTCCCTCGCCTTCGACGAGAACTTCGAAGAACGCCGCGAGCTTTTCCGTCGTCAGTCCGACCTCTTCCATCTGCTCGGCGTGAGCCTCCTCGTCGGATGGTTCCTCGCCGTCCGGCGGCGAAACCTCAGCGAAGCGTTCCTACTCGGCCTCGTACCGCTCTTCGTCCTGACCGTCAGCTCGCGATACTACTGGGGATGCTTGGCATTCCTACCCATGCTCGAATCCTATGGGGCCCTCGGCCATCGCCAGTTTCGGTGGCTCACGGCAGGACAAGTCGCCCTATTCGGCGCGGCTGGGCTCTACGGCCTATGGCGCCATGAGGCCTTCGCGCAATACAGCATGCTCGGCCTGTTGCTCGGTGTGTTTCTGGTGTCGTGGATGGTCCTCTACCTGCTCCGCGAGTTGCGCGCCCGACGCCGCACCATCCCCCTCTAGGCGGTTCGCGCCCATACCCACGCCGACGACACGATGACGCCAAGGGTAAACCGATCGCGGCCCTCTGGTTACACCGCGATGCGCCCGCCGGATGATCAGCCGTCGAGCAAAACGCGAATCCGTCGGGCCAGCAATTCACCGGTGACGACGCCCCTTCAAGATTCTGCGCTTCGCCCCGGTCCACCCCCTCGCGACCGAGCATCTCCTCTGAGTGCCCGGACATAAACATCACCTTGACGTCTCGCTCGCGCCGAATCTGCTCAACCAAGGAACGGCCACCCATTCCAGGCATCACCACATCGGTCAGCACCAAGTCGACTTCACCCTCGAGTTGGTCGAAGATCGCCAGCGCCTCGGCGCCGCCCGCCGCACCGGTAACGCGATAGCCGAGCTCCTCCAGCAAGGCGCCCGTAGCGTCCCGAAAGTCATGGTTGTCGTCCCACCAGCAGAATGTGCTCGGTGCCGGCCAACCGGTCGTCGACCGCCGAGGTCGCCGTTGCGTCCCGCTGATCGGACCCCGTTTGACGCGTTGCCTATCTTCGCCGCGGGCAGAACGATCTCGAACTCACTGCCCGCGCCCTCGGTACACTCGACCGCGATCGCGCCACCGTGCGCGGTGATAATCTGGTGCACGATCGACAGGCCGAGGCCGCTGTGGGCCCCATCCTTGGTCGACACCAGCGGTTCGAAGATACGCTCTCTCAGTTCAGGCGGAATACCGGTCCCTTCATCGCGTACCGCCATCCTGACGGCATCGTGGCCTTGGTTGTCCGCGGCGATCCGAATCCGCCCGCCGTCGGGCATGGCGTCACGGGCATTGAAGACCAAATTCACCAACACTTGCTCCAGTTGTACCGGATCCGCCAACAACGGCCGCAAGTCGCGTGCGAGCGCCATCTCGATGGACACGCGCTCCCCCACAGACGGCCGAACCATCGCCACCAAGGCCTCGATCAGCAGCCGGAGATCGAGAATCTCTCGCTGTGGCTCTCGGCGCTGCGTGAAACGCTGTAAGCGGTCGATCAACGACGAAGCCTTGCCCGTCAATGCCAGCACCCTTTCCATCTTCGCTACGACACGTTCACCCGGTTGGGGTCGCCGTGCCACCAACTCACAGTGACCGCGAATTGCCGCCAGGTAGTTGTTCAAGTCGTGGGCCAACCCTCCGGCCAGCCGTCCAACGGCCTCGATCTTCTGCGCCTCCAGGAGCTGGATCTGACTGGCATCGAGCGCCCGTTCCGCAACGTAGCGGCGACGCTCGTATCGGCGAAGCAAAACCACGGTGGCAATGACCAAAGCACACCACAACGCCACCAGCGCCCAAAACCACATCTTCCCGGTTGCGCGCTCAGCGCGCAGACGCTTTTCGAGCGCCGCACCGAGCGCTTCGCTCTGGTCGAACACCTCGGCGAAAACAGCGTCGTAGCGCTCGTCCGTCGCGGAACCGATTCCCACTGCGAGACCCGCTGCGTACCCCTCCAATCGCTCCGAAGAAATGGTACGAAATTCGTCGATCCAACCTGCTAAAGCCTTACTACGGTTACGCAACGACGTCACGGGTACCCCGTCTGACGCCAGCCCCTCCGCCAGCGAGCCGGCCCGCCTCAGGCGCCCCTCCAGTTCGTAAAGGTCGACCTGGTCCCCGGTCACATGCTCTTCCAACCACAGGTGGGAGATCGCGATATCGACTTCGATCTGTGCAATGGCCCGCAACAGCGCACGGCCTCGGTCGTCCCCACGCCGGCGCAGAAGATCGCCGCCCAAGAGGATCGCTATGGCGGTCGCGCCAAGCGCCAAGATCAGCCCCGGAAGGCGCCATCCGACGCGCGATCCAGGTACGGACGTGCTCACACCTCACGCTCACGCGACAACCGATAGCCGACACCCTTGATGGTATGCAACAAGCGCCCTTCCCGCCCACCATCAACCTTCTTGCGCAACCGATAAAGCAGCACATCGACCACGTTGCTCATCGCGTCGAAGGAGTCGTCCCAAACGTGCTCACACAAATCGGTACGCGTGACGGTCTCGTCGACCCGGCGCAGGAGGTACTCGATCACCCCAAACTCTTTGGGGGTTAGCTTGAGCGGTGTGCCGGCAACCGTCACCAGTCGCGCCGCGGCATCGAGCGCTAAGTCGCCCGCCTTCATCGATGGCAGTCGGCGATCACGCCGCCGCAGCAACGAACGCACCCGTGCCAACAACTCGTCCATGGCGAACGGCTTGGTCAGATAGTCGTCCGCGCCAGCGTCGAGCCCGTCGACCCGGTCACCCACCTCGTTTCGACCCGTGAGCATCAGGACAGGCGTTTGTCGATCAGAAACCCGCCAGTTGGTGAGCAGATCGAGTCCACTCGGGCCCGGAATCGACCAGTCGAGAACCACGACGTCGTATTGATTGACCGCGAAGAACTCGTCAGCTTGATGGCCATCCACGGCCAAATCAACGGCGTAGTGATCTTCCTCGAGAATCTCAACCAGCACCTCGGCCAGATCAACATCATCTTCCACGACGAGAATGCGCATGGCCCATTGTAGCCGCTAGGCTGCCCCAGGTCACGAACCATAACGCCCATGTTTTCTTCATGTTAGGACTGACAATCTTGATGGCTTTCCCACGTTGGGTCCGGAACCGGGTTACGCGGCCACCCCCTTGTTATCGCTGGCCACATCATGAGCTGCCCCACGCATGCTCTCGTACCAGTTGAAGAACGCTTGTGAACCGGCCTCGCGCGGTGGCCTCTTCCAACACACGGCGGCAAAGCGCCCGCAAACCCGTCACCCCGGCGCCGAACGATCAAGAATAAACACATGCTCATCAGCATCTTAACCAGAACACTGGCAAAAAAAGAGACCACTAGGAACTACCCACTGCCCGATCTGTTGGCAGCGGACTGCTAGCGATGTGGGCAGAAAGCCAATGCGCGGTCTTACCGCGCCGGCCCGGGGATCCCCCTTCGACCCCCGGACCGGCACCTGGGCTTTCGCCCCAGCTGGCGCTCTCTCCAAAACGCCGACCCCCCCCCCCCGATCTTGTTGCGTTTTAACGGCATGAGGCCTATCATTCAGTTAGTGCAATGCAACGATCTCCAATAAGTTGGACGTAGCCCAGTAGCCCAGTAGCCCAGTAGCCCAGTAGCCCAGTAGCCCAGTAGCCCACAAAAAGATTGTCGGAAGGTTGTATTAATGAGGCGGCAAACACTCGATCCGCACGATCTTTCTTCGCTAATGGCACGTGACTGACGCCATGAATCACCTCGGTGGACCGCCATCGGCAATCCTCGGGATGTCCGGTCTGTGATTAAATCCAGGAGTGTCTATATGCAAGACCAACACAACAAACGGCTCGCGAGGTAAACGCGTCGTCCATGGTGCCGTCAGCTTTGTCCTTGGCCTCACGGTCGTTGGCTGTCACGACGACGATCCCGCACATTCGACCGCAGACGTGATCTCGCCCGTCGCGATCGCGCCAATCCACGCCCAGCGCGCGCCCGACAAACAGCCTGGTTGGATCGGCGTGGTGGTGCCCCAGGCCACGGTGGACATCGTGGCCCGCACGGATGGCCGCCTCGAATCGATCGATGTCCGTCCTGGGGACACTGTGATTCGCGGCCAAGTCCTGGCACGCGTTGACAGCAGCGGTCTCGATCAAGAAGTGCGGATGGCCGATGCCGACCTCGAGGTCGCGCGCGCCGAGCACCAGCGCGCGATCGCCGAAGCTGATCGTGAACAAGAACGGCATGCACGTCGCGAAGCCGCCGCCGGCGCGGTCTCGCGCGAGGAACGTGAGTCGGCGGCCGCTGACGCCCGCGCCGCGGCCGCCCTGCGCGACGCCGCGGCGGCTCACATTACCCAACGTCAAGCTCGGGTCGAAGACCTGCGTCGACGTAGGTCGGAGGTGGCGCTGCGCGCGCCCTTTGATGGCCGTGTAGCGGTGCGCTACCTGGACGCTGGCGCCTTGGTGGCTGATGGCGCACCGGTCTTACGCCTGGTGCACGACGGGGCGCTGGCCATTCGCTTCGCGGTGCCACCGACCGAGGCCGGCGATCTGGCCAACGGCATGGAGGTTACCGTGCGCGACGACGGCGATCGCGAGGTGACGCGCGCGACCGTCGCGCAGATCGCACCCGAGATCGATATCGCATCGCAGATGCTATTCGCCGAGGCGATCCCGGTGGCCACACCGCGCGACGCCGTGGCCACCACAGCCGCGCGCGCGGGCTCGCTGCGCGCGGGCGGCGGTGTATGGGTGCGACGCGCGCGGGCGGTGAACGAATGAGCCAACGGCCACCGTCCACGCCTGTGGCATCCGCCAAGTCGACCTTCGAGCCGACGACCCCGGTCGACCTCATCGAGCGTGCCTTGATCGTCGGCTTCAGCGAGGACCTCCACTCGGCGCTGCTGGACCACGCCCCCGACTCGCTGGTGGTCGAACCCATCGACGCTGCTCAGCTCGACGCCTCCCGCCTCGTGGCCACCATCGTGGCCAGCGATCCGGTCGCGGTGTGCTTTGGCCGCCAGGCAACGGCCACGCAAGTCCGTGAGACGTTCGATGCGCTGGCCACCCGCGGCGTGCTCCCGCCGCCGATCGTCCTTGGCGGCGTGGCCATGGACACGGGGTCCGACCTGGATGATCTCGCCCCCGTGTTCTACCGCAGTCCCGGCGGTCTCGGCGGTGCGGATCTCGCGGCTATCATTGCCTCGGCACGCCGAGCGCAGGCCCATCGCGACACACCGAGCGACCACGCTCGTGTCGACACGGATCAAGCCGACGCACTCGATGCCGACCTGGCCACCTGCCGCGACGCCGACGCAGGTGCCGATCGCCTATCGCACGCCTTGCGCGAGGCCCTCGGCGCCGCACACGTCGATCTCTGGATCGAGGCGCCCGGCGGGGGTCGATTGCGTCGTCCTCGCGCCAGTGGCAAGGACCGAATCGCGTCACTCAACGCCGGTATCGTGGGTTTCGTCGCTCGTACGGGCGACAGCGTGCTTCGAGACGACCTGCGCGAGGATCCGCGCTATGAGCCCGCGATCGATCAGCCGCCGAAGATAGAGGCGGGCCCAGCGATCGTGATCGGCCTGATCGAAGCGGCCGACGGGCGAGCGGCGGTCGTCGGCACCTACCGCCGCGTGGGCGAAGACCCCTTCAGCGCCGAGGATCGTGCCCGGCTCGACCAGCTGCTCGCCCGCGCGAAACCCCATCTTCGCCGCTGGACGGCCGCCGAGGTGACCCAGAACGCCATGGTCGCGGGCACCCGCGGCCTCTACCGAAGTGAAGCCCTCGCCGCCTACTTGGATGGGGATCGGGCGGCCGGCGATCTGTTGCGTACCGATCCCGGCTGGACCCGTAACACCTATCGACTGCTGCTCGGAGCCCTGCTCATCGGCGTGCTGTTCACCATCGTGGCACCGATCAGTGACTACGCTAGCGGGCCCGCGGTTATCCGGTTTGGCGACCGGGTCGAGATCACGGTCTTCGATGCCGGGACGGTCGGCGAGGTGTTGGTCAAACCGCGCCAGGCGGTCACGGCGGGCGAGCTCCTGGTTCGGTTTCACAGCCCTCAGGAACAGGCCGAATGGATGCGCCTGGAACAGGAGTTCGCGCTGCGGCTTCGCCAGCGCCTGCGCGACCCGGGTGACCGCGGCACCGAGCAAGACCTGATCGCAACGCGCACACACATGGAGTTGGCGCGCGCCAAACTCGATGATCGGCAGATCCGTGCGCCCGAGTCGGGAATCGTGTCGGACATTCGCATTCGACCCGGTCTCCATCTCTTGGCGGGCGATGTGCTCTTGACCCTGGTGACCGACACCGAAGTCGCCTCGCTGCTCGCGCTCCTGCCCGGCAAGGACCGCCCCACGCTTGCGCCTGGCCAGCGCTTGCGCCTGGAACTCAACGGCTACCCCGGTGCGCACCAAGACTTGCTCATCACTGCGGTTGGCCAAGATGTGGTCGGCCCCGCCGAGGCGCTCCGGGCCTTGGGCGGCACCGTGGCCGACACGGTGCCGGTCGAGGGTCCCGTCGTGCTCGTAGAAACCACCCTCGAGTCGACGACCTTCGAGAGCGACGGTCAGCAACTCACGCTCCACGACGGCATGCAAGGAAGCGTCGAGATCAAGACGCGGACTCGCCCGTTGCTGCTGCACTTGATCCCGGGACTGGAATCCTTGCTTCACGGGCACAGCCATGGCTGATTCCATGGCACGGCTGCTGGGCCGATTCCCAGCCTTGAGCGCGCTGCGACCTGCACGTAAGAAACGCCTTCCCGTGGTGCAGCAACACACCAATGCCGACTGTGGCGCGGCCTGTCTCGCCATGGTGTTGGCCTTCCATGGCAAGGACGTGCCACTCGACGAAGTGCGCCAAGTGGCGAGCGCAGGCGCGGGCACCAGCGCCCACGCCTTGCTCAAAGCGGGGCGGTGGTTTGGATTGGTCGGACGTGGTGTCCAGGTCGAAAGCACCGACGATCTCGGGCTCCTGCCATGCGGCACCGTCTTGCACTGGCACTTTCACCACTTTGTCGTCTTCGAATCCGCGCAGGGCGACACCGTGACCGTTATCGACCCAGCGGCAGGCCGCCGAATCGTGGTGCGCAACGAGGTCGAGCGGGCCTTCACCGGTATTGCACTGATTTTCGAGCCGGGCCGACAATTCCAGACGGCGAAGCGGGCCAAACGAGGCGTCGGCCGCTACGTCGAACAGATTCTGATCCAGCGTGACTCGGTGGTCCGGGTACTGGTGGTCTCGTTGGTGGTCCAACTACTGGCGCTGGCTTTGCCGATCCTGACGGGCGTCTTGGTGGACCGAGTCGTCCCCCGAGGCGACCATGCGTTGCTCACAATGTTGTCCTTGGGTACGGTGCTAATTGTTGGGTTTCGCTACTTGACGACCGCCCTGCGCGCCCATCTACTGCTGCTGATCCGCACACGCCTCGACGCCAAGTTGACCCTCGAGTTCTTCGAACACCTGCTCGACCTCCCGCTGCTGTTCTTCCAACAGCGCTCGAGCGGCGACTTGATGTTACGCATCGAGAGCAATACCTCGGTTCGTGATCTCTTGACATCGAGCACGCTGTCGATCTTTCTCGACGGTGGCATGGTCCTGCTGTACCTGGTGGTCTTGTTCGCGGGTCATTGGCAAATGGGTCTGCTGGTTCTACTGCTGGGCTTCGCTCGGCTCGCAGTCTTCGTGGTCTATCGGCGTCGGCATCGCGAGCTCATGTCCGAGCTGCTGCAAACGCGCGCCGCGACCCGTGGCGATCAGGTACAAATGCTTGCCGGTATTGAGACCTTGAAGGCAGCAGGTGCCGAGCCGCGTTCGCTCGAGCGCTGGTCTCACAAGCTGGTCGACGAGCTGAACGTCGGTCTCCTTCAAGGGCGTCTCGACGCCCGCATTCAAGCCGCACTCGACGCCCTTGCCATCGCCTCGCCGTTGGTAGTGCTGTTGGCCGGCGCCGACCTTGTGCTGCATGGTCACCTCAGCCTGGGCGCCATGCTCGGGCTCTCCGCGCTCGCGGCCGGTGTCTTGGTACCGCTCTCGACGTTGGCGCGCACGGCCTTCGACCTCGAGCGGGTCAGCAGCTACATGGAACGGATCAACGACGTGATGGACACCGCGCCCGAACAGGATCGGCACACGGTGGAGCCAGCACCCGAGATCACCGGCCAAATCTCACTCGATAGCGTGAGCTTTCGCTATGGCCCTCTGCTGCCACTGGTGGTTCAAGATGTGTCCTTGACCGTTCGACCCGGCGCCTTGATCGCACTCGTCGGACGCTCGGGATCCGGGAAGTCGACCTTGGCGTCGCTGATCGTGGGCTTGGTTGCGCCCAGCGCAGGTCGCGTGTGTTTCGACGACCTGGACTTATCTCGACTCGAGCTGCGCAGCCTGCGACGACAAGTCGGGGTCGTTACCCAGTCGCCCTACCTCTTCGGATCGTCGGTGCGCGAGAACATTGCCTTTGGTCACGACGACGCCTCGCTTGCTCAGGTGATCGAGGCCGCCCGCATGGCGGAGATCCACGACGACATCATGGCCTTGCCTTTGGGCTACAACACGATGCTGGCGGACGGCGGTGGCTCTTTGTCAGGTGGTCAGCAGCAGCGCATCGCGATTGCGCGCGCGCTCTTTCACCGACCGCGCTTGCTGTTGCTCGACGAGGCAACCAGTGCCCTCGACACGATCACCGAGCGTCGCATCAACGCACGCCTGGCGCGCCTGCGCACCACCCGCATCGTGATCGCGCACCGGCTGAGTACGATCATCGACGCTGAACACATCGTGGTCATGGAGGCAGGCCGCATCGTCGAACAAGGAACCCACGATGCGTTGTTGGGCCACGACGGCCCCTACCGTGCCTTGGTCGGGACCGACGCTGCCGGCGCGTCGTCCGCCATTGATCCTCCAGCACCTGATCGAGCATGAGCAACGGGCGGCGAAGCGCGGCTGCCCAACCGCGCGTGATCATCGTCGGCAGCGGCGCCGGTGGCGCGCCCCTTGCGCTTCGACTTGCCGAGGCGGGCTGCGAAGTCGTGGTGCTCGAAAAGGGCCCGTGGATCACCCGCGACCAGTATCCACGTGCCGCCGAGGCCAACCATCGTTTCTTCATTCCTCCCGGTGAGCCGCACACCGTCGTCACCCGCAAGACGAAGCAGGGCATTCCCACGGACCTCGGATGGATCGCGGCCTGCGTGGGCGGTGGCACGGTTCACATGGGTGCCTACCTCTACCGGTTCCGTCCGATCGACTTTCGCATGGCCAGTACCTTCGGCACGTATGAAGAACTGGCGGACTGGCCCTTCGAGTACGACGATTTGGAGCCGTACTACGGCGTGGCTGAATCACTCGTCGGGGTTGCTGGCGGCCAGCCGGACGACGCCTGGCAGGCACCCCGCACGACGCCGCTGCCCATGCCGCCACTCGACGCTCACCCGATCGCGGCCCGCCTGGAACACGCCGCTCGGGCGAGAGGCCTGCGCCCGTTCACGACCCCGCGCGCGGTCAACCAACGTCCCTATGACGAGCGGCCCACCTGCGCCTACTGCGAGCTTTGCGCCGGTTACGGCTGCCCGGTCGGTGCCCGAGGCAGCGCTCAAGAAGCAATCCTTCCGCGCGCGATCGCGACCGGACGCTGCACGGTGATGGCCAACCAAATGGTGCGCGAGATCACCGTCAGCCGCCAGGGCCACGCAACCGGCTGCCGGGTCCTCGACGCCCAGGGCCGTGAGCGTCATGAGCCCGCGGACCTGGTCTGTGTCAGTGCCTCGGCCATCGAATCGGCGCGATTGCTCTTGCTTTCGACATCGAACCGTTTCCCCGAAGGCATCGGCAACGACCACGGCCGCGTGGGTCGGCACTTGCAGTTCCACGCCGTCACCATGGCCCAAGGACTCGTGGCGCCCGAACGCCTGAGTCAGCGCGAACGAGGCAGCACCAACCCATTTCTCGGCCGCTCGATCGCCGACTACTACACGCTACCCGACGGCGTTTCGGATATTGCCAAAGGCGGCCTCTTGCGCTTCAGTCTCCCACCCAGCGACGCCACGTCGCGCGCGAACGGGCAGCGGATGGTGGGATTTGAGGTCTTCCACGACTTCATCCCCAACCAACACACCCGCGTCACGCTCGACCCTGATGTGCGTGATCGATGGGGCCTGCCCGTCGCCCGCATCCATCTCGACATCCCCAGCCACCACCGCCAAGCCGGTCAGTGGCTGCTGGCGCGCGGGACAGAGTTGCTGGAAGACCTGGGCGTCGAGACCTGGCAGGTTACTGACCTCGGCGGCACTTCGTCGTATCTGGTTCACGGCACCTGCCGGGCGGGCGTCGACCCCACCACCTCCGTGCTCGATCCGCACTGCCGCGTGCATGACGTGCCGAACTTGTACGTGGTCGACGGGAGCTTCATGCCAACGTCCGGCGGCGCGTCACCCACCTTGACGATCATCGCCAACAGCTTGCGCGTCGCGGACCAGATCATCGCTCGCGGAAATCACGGAGCATTCGCGAGTCTGACACTCGATGAATAGGCGCCGCCGCCTTTTCGACCGCAAAGGCGCCGGCACTCCAGAGCCCCACTCGCATGCCGCAGGCGGGCATCCATCCCGCGTCCTCAGCCAATTCCTGAGGACCCACAAGACTATTTTAACCACACAAGACACATACCTTTCATCGATTGCATGTTGACGAATGCCAATATTCACTTTAGAATGAAGACCTCTCCTGTGGGAACGTGAACGTGACGTTCCACGTGTCCGGTCGACACAGCATCGGGGGATTTCGATGGTTCGCGGCCATCGAAGTGTTGGTGTCGGGCAAACCGGGGCCCTCCGACATCACCAGCATCGTGTCGCTCGAGGTGGCCCTGGAACGCTCTCATTCAGGAGATACCATGAAGAAAGTCGATGTAGTTCGCGCCTGGCGTGATGCCGAGTACCGTTCCAGCCTGAGCGAAGACGTCCGTCAGAACCTGCCCGCGAGTCCCGCTGGCATCGCCAATATCGACGACGACGTGCTCAAGAGCATCACCGGCGGTTGCGGCGGCTCGACCTGCAGCTGCGGCGGCGTCGGCACGAACCCGAACTTCTCTTGCGTCACGCCTCCGGCCAACTGCCCGTAAGGTAGCGCCGAGGCTTCTGGTCCAAAGCGCCCCGCCGAACTCGGCGGGGCGTTTCTGTTTGGCGACGCTCTCACTTTTTCTTCTCCCTCATTGGGAAGACCTCTCTCGTCATGATTCATCTCATCCGTGCCGTGTCACTGGCGGCAGTTCTTTCTCTTCCGGCATATTGACGCTCGTCGATATCACGACTAGGATGAGGCCTCTTCCGTTGGGGGCGTGAACGTGACGTTCCGCGTGTCCGGTCGACACAGCATCGGGGGATTTCGATGGTTCGCGGCCATCGAAGTGTTGGTGTCGGGCAAACCGGGGCCCTCCGACATCACCAGCATCGTGTCGCTCGAGGTGGCCCTGGAACGCTCCCATTTAGGAGATACCATGAAGAAAGTCGATGTAGTTCGCGCCTGGCGTGATGCCGAATACCGTTCCAGCTTGACCGAAGACGTCCGTCAGAACCTGCCCGCGAGCCCTGCGGGCATCGCCGACATCGACGACGACGTCCTCAAGAGCATCACTGGCGGTTGCGGCGGTTCGACCTGCAGCTGCGGCGGTGGAACGGGTGGCGGCTTCGGCAACACAACGACCATCGCCTCGTGCGTGACGCCTCCGGTCAACTGCCCCTGAGGTAGCCGAGATCGCCCGATCTCGACGCCCCGTCCCACAGACGGGGCGTTCTCACTTCCGCACCCGAACGGCACATCACCACCACGCCGCACATCACCACCACGCCCCAAATCGATGGTCGAATCCACCCTGAAGAAGACAACGGTCTTGTCCGTCGGCGCGATCCAGCGCGCACGCTACCTCACCGAGCGCGTCGTCCCTACGCTCGCTGAGACCGAGCGAAACGTGGCCGCCGAGCGCGTCGACCGATGGCGAGACGCTAGCGCCCTACGCGACGACGATCGCTTCGCCCAGCGGTTGGCCGATGTCGGACTCACTGAATCTGCGTTCCACGCCTTGCAGATCCCCGAAGCGGCTCACGCCGACGATGCCGAGTCGTCCACGCCGCCGCCGTGGCTTTCCCGACTCACCGCCGCGTACACCGGCGATCCGCCACCGGCCGCGATGCCGCCAGGTGATGTAACCATATCGCCGGATCGAGGCCTGCTTGCCCCAGCCCAACGGCTCCTCGATCACACGTGGTGTGTGTTGGTCGATGCCCTCGAAGACGCAAGGACGGCGACGCCTGGCCCGACACTCGGCAGCGCCACGAAACTCGCGGGCATGCTCGCGAAGTCCCTCCCGCTCGACGTGCATCGTATGCTCAGCCGCGCCGCGATTCTCGAACTCCAGATTGCGCGCTTCGAGGAAAGGCTCGCCGGCGACACGCCAGCGGCACGTTTCACCTCATTCATGGAAGACGCAGCGAGCGCCGCGGGTGCGATTCGATTCTTCGAGCAGTACCCGGTTCTGGCCCGCGATCTGTCCGTGCGCTGTGGCCAGTGGATCACCTCGAGCGTCGAGCTGATCGAGCGTCTGCTTCGCGACCGCGACGCCATCGCCGAACACTTCGCCAACGGTCGTCCGTTGGGCACTGTGACCTCGATCGAGGTCGGTCTAAGCGACCGTCACAATGACGGCCAGTCCGTTGCGATCATCACCTTTTCGAGCGGCTCGGGCGTCGTCTACAAGCCGCGATCCCTCGCCGTCGACGCCGCATTCACCGGCTTGCTCGACTGGCTCAACCAGCGGGCGGAGGACACCTTGCCGCCGCTGCGGGTACCCGCAGTTCTCGAGCGAGATGGATACGGCTGGGCCGAGCGTGTGGTGGCGGGAGCGTGCACCCACGGCGCCGAACTCATCCGGTACTACCAGCGTCAGGGTGCGCACGTGGCCCTTTTGTACGCGCTCGAGGCCACCGACTTTCATCATGAGAATGTCATCGCGTGCGGCGAGTACCCCATGCTCATTGACCTGGAAACCGTTCTCCAACCCATCGCGGGCTCCGTTCGCCTCGCCGAGGAGGACAGTCGCCCCATAGCCCTCAACGTACTCCGAAACGGCCTCTTGCCCGTCCGATTCTCGACCGACCCGAACGCCGAAGGCTTCGACATCAGTGGCCTCGGCGGACTCGACAACCCGTTGATCGGCGCGCGCGAACCGGTCCAGCCGGGCACCGACGCAATGCACTACCAGCAGACCCAGGTTCCCATGCCGGTGCAACCCAACCGCCCCACCTTGCGCGGACCTGATGGCGACGAGCGCCCGGTCTTGGTCTGGGAACACACCGACGATGTGATGGCTGGATTCGATACCATGATGCGCCTCGTCGCCACCAATCGCGACGCGCTGCTGGCCGACGACGGCCCGATCGCCAGCTTTCAAGGTCTCGAGCTTCGTCACATCGCGCGTCCGACGAATCTCTACGTGCGCCTGATCGAGGCGACGCGCCACCCCGACTTCCAGCAAGATGGGTTGGCCCGTGAGCAGTTGATCGACAAGCTGTGGCTTGATGCCGAGCAATACGACCATTTCCGTCCGCTGATTGTTCATGAGCGGCCCGCGCTCGCGCGATTCGACGTGCCACGATTCCGGTGTCAGACCGACAGTCGGGACTTGATCGCCGAGGATGGTACGCGTATTGTCGACTACTTCGACAAATCACCACTGACCCGCGTTCGTCGGCGAATCGAGAGCCTCGGCGAGGACGAGCGCGTCCGCCAGGGGTGGCTCGTGCGTGCGTCGATCCTGGCGATCAAGCCGACCGACATGGGATTTCGCTGGCAATCACGACCGCTACCGCCCGCGACGAAGGCGTTCACGTCCGAGTTGGCGCTGGCGTGGGCACAACGTGCGGGCGAGTCGCTCGCGGGCATTAGCCAGCAAGTCGGGACCGATGCCCTGTCGTGGTTTCACCTCGGCCTCGACGCCAACGAGGACTGGCGCCTCGAGCCTGTGCGGGCGGACCTTTACAACGGCCTGACGGGTGTCGCGCTGTTCTTCGCCCACTTGGCCCAGCTTGCCCCCGCCGCCGAGAAGAAAACCGCCTTTCACGACTTGGCCCAAAGCGCCCTCGCGACGACACGCCTGATCCAGGGCGCCAAGGCATTCGCGTGGTCCAGCATCGGCCTCAGCAATGGGCTCGGCGGTTGGCTCTATGTGCAAGCACACCTGGCGCGACTTTGGCGGGACGACGATTGGCTCACGTCCGTGGCCGACGACGTGCGCGCGGTGCGCGCGCTGCTCGACGAAGACCGTGGCTTCGATCTGCTGGCAGGGGCCGCGGGCGCCATCGTCGGCCTGTTGGCGATTCATGAAGCCGCGCCCGAGATTGACGACGTACTTTCGGTGGCAACCGCATGCGGCGACCACCTTGTGGCGCATGCCCACGAACGGCCTGAGTGCGGTATCGCCTGGCCCGCGGTCGACGGCAGCAGTCAGCCGCTCACCGGCTTCGCGCACGGCACGGCAGGATTCGCGTGGGCGCTGGCGCGCCTCGCGGCGGCCACCGGCGAAGCGCGCTTCACCGAGGCGGCGCACAATGCCTTGCGCTATGAGCGCGCGTTCTTCGATCCGGCGGTTGGATCTTGGCCGGACCTCCGCCAGCAGCGTTCCGAGAACGGCGAGCGCTCGTACTTCTATGCCTGGTGTCACGGCGCGCCCGGCATCGGCCTGTCGCGCCTCGGTCTCCTTGACCTACTGGACGAGTCGGCCGACCAAGACACGCTGCGCGCCGAGGTCCAAGCCGCCGTTCGCGCCACCCTCGTTCATGGCTTTGGCATGAATCACGGACTCTGCCACGGTGACCTCGGCAACCTCGACATCGTGTTGCAGGCCGCCGACCGGCTCGACGAACCGTCGTGGCGAGAGGCCGGACTCGATCTGGCCGCACGCCTCCTCACCGATCTCGAGAAACACGGATGGCGCGGCGGTATTGGCACGGGCATCCTGCAGCCGGGCCTGATGACCGGACTGGCCGGCATTGGCTACGGACTCCTCCGCTTGGCGGATCCCAAGCGGGTGCCATCGATCCTGCGGTTTGACCTCCCGCCGGGCTAACGCTCCGACAAATCCTGGCCGAAGGCGATTCGGTAGCCATAAAGGCTTTCGATGATGAGTTCGCGTTGGCGGTACGCTCGCTCTACCGGGCCCTCGACGATCGTGGCTCCTGCGCCCTTCAGCTCACGCGCGAGGGCGTCGACATCGTCAACCGCGAGGTATGCGTGGTACCCCGACTTGGCCCGTGGCCGACGGGTTCGGCATGGCCCCGTGGGATCGCCGAGATGAATCACGGCACCATCGCGACGGACCCGCGCAAAATGAGTCGGTTCGCCCAGCGTACCAATGATGGTGAAGCCGAGCACGTCTCGGAAGTACGACGCCGCCTTCTCGACGTTGGCGATGGCGAACCGCGGCGCGGCAGCAAGCACTCGCGCGTCCGCGCCCAAGGCCTCTTGCTCCCGCCGACCCACGATGAATGCGTCACCCTTGCGCTCGAAGGTCTCGAGGTCGAGCGCTTCGTCGACCGCCGCCTGAAACGCCGCGGACGAGATACGGCCCGCCGGCTTGCCGTAGGCCCGCTCGAGGTCGACGATGAAGTCCCACCACACCTTCTCGCGGCGCGCGATCTCGTCCAAGTCACGGACTTTGGTGAATTCCTGCACGTAGCGGTTGTGTCGGCACAACATGCGGAAGCACGCGGTCGCGTCCGGCCGTTCGCTCGACAATCCGAGGACCGAGACATCCTTGCCCACCTCGTGCACCGGCTGCCCCCACTCGCTGTAGCCGCCGAAAATGCTGCCCAGCTTATTGAGCGCATTGGCCATGCGATCCTGCTTGAAACGCGTGAGCACCTTGGTCAGCACCGGCAGGGTGACGTTGCGATGCAGCGTCGGTTCGGCGAGCTTGACCTTGACGCCGATCTCCTCCTCCACCGTGCGCTGAATCTGTCGCGAGGTCACCGTTGTGTCCGTGGCCAAGTGCACGCGCTCGCCAATCGCCTCAGGCTTCTTGAGCGCGGCAATGATGCCCGCGACCACGCGATCGACGGGAATCAAATTGATCTGGGCCGAGGGGTCACCTGGGAATACACACGCCATGCGCGCCAGGGCCGCCGAACTGGAGCGCTCGATGAACTTGCCCTTTGGGTGCTTCAACGCCTCGTGTGCGCGCCCGAAGACGTTGACCGGCGCGTTCACCACCTTGGTGTCACCCCGGTTGTTGCCCGCGCGCGACTCGCCGATGACGATCGCCGGGCAGAGCTGCATCACCCGCAGGCCCTTGGCAAGCATGAAGCGTTCGGTCTCGATCGAGGCCATCGCCTTTGTCAGCTCGTAGTAGTTGTTGTAAAAGTTGCGCGGGAAGACGATCTCGTCCTCGCGCGCGGTGTTCTTCACCTGGCGGCCATGGATGTACGACGTTTCGATGCCGATGTGGGACACAAACGGACTGTCCTCGGCCTCCTGTAAGGCCAGCGAGAACCGCAAGGCGTTGAGCGTACCGGTTACGTTGGCCGAGAACGAAGCCTTGTAAGGATCGTCAAAGGCAACGCTGGCCGCGCAGTGAATGACGTGGGTGATGGTCCGCTCGAGCTCCTGAACATCTTCGTCCGTGATGCCCAGACGAGGCTGCTCCACATCGCCGCCGATGAAGCGGAACTTGGCCTGCTGATCCGGGCGCTCGAGCCACAGCTGCTTCAACAGCGAGGCACCTCGTTCCGCGGGCGAAAGGACCTTGACCACTTCCTTCGTCTTGCGATCTCGAATGGTCTTCGGACGAATCAAGATCACCACCTCGGCGATCTTGTCGTCCTGCGCCGCCTGCCAGAGAATCTCCTTGCCAACAAACCCGGTGCCGCCGGTCAGCAGCACACGAACTGCGGGCCGACCCTCCACCTTGGCGGCCTCGAACTGCGCAGACGCGTCGGTACGTAGCCGTGCCAAGGCCACCTCGATCTCCTCGGCGGTGTGTGGATGCTTCTTGTAACGAAAGTAGTACTCCTTTTCTTTGAGTCCAAACAACCGCTTGGAAATCGCCTCGGGATCCCGACGTAGTACCTTGGCGAGAAGCTCCGACGCCTTGTAGCCGCGCTCCCGAACTTGCTTCATGCGCTGGCGTGCCAAATCCTCGTCGCCGGTAGTGCCCACGATCCGGCTCATGAACCGACGCGCCTGAATGTCCACCAAGTGGTAATCGCGGTGACTCGATACCAACAGATGTTGCGGTTCGATCGGTTCGTCGAGAACCTCACCCGTTTGCAGGGCGACCTTATCGATATAGCGAGACGGCGATTGTTCAAGCGGCAAGGCGGTTTCTTCGGCCATTCGAGCGCTCCTCCGATGACAATTTCGTGACCGTCAGCTTACCAGCGATGGAGGTGTGCCCACCGACGGACCGTGCTCTGCTCAGGCAGGCGCGAGCGATCCGAAGGCTTCGAGCAGCAAGTCGACATCGTCGTCACCGAGGGTGCGAACATCAACCCACAGCGCGTCGTCGCGTATCCGGCCGATGACCGGAGGATCTCCAGCCCGCAACGCCGCGGCCAAGGCGGCGACACCGCCGGTCTCGGGCACGACACAAACGCCCCAGCTGGGCAGGTCGCGCGCGGGCATCGAACCGCTGCCGGCTTGAGAGTGGCAGGGATGAACCTGCGCGTCGAAACCGCACGCCACGAGGCGCTTCGCCACCTCGTCCGCCCGCGCACGCAGCACCGCCGAGTCCGCGGTCAACCGACGGAGAGCCGGGATCTGCCGTCGCGCCGCGTCGTCTCCCTCCAAGTAGATCCGGAGGGTGGCCTCGAGTGCCGAGTAAACCAAGCGTCCCGGCCGCACGGACCGGAACAATGGATGACGCCGACAACGATCGACCAGATCCCGTCGCCCCGCGATGATGCCGGCTTGAGGACCACCGAGAAGCTTGTCACCGCTAAAGCAAACCAAATCGGCCCCAGCGTCGAGCGAGGCACGCACCATCGGCTCACCCCGGAGGCCATGGGCACCGAGATCGATCAAGCTCCCGGAGCCCAGGTCGTGCACCACCGGTACGCTGTGCGTCGAGCCCAGGGTCGCCAACGCCCCGATGGCGACCTCCTCGGTAAAGCCAATGACGCGGTAGTTCGAGGTGTGGACCTTGAGCAGCATGGCGACGTCTGCATCGTCGCGATGAATGGCTGCCTCGTAGTCCGCCAAACGGGTACGGTTCGTGGTGCCGACATCCACCAGCCGTGCCCCGCTCTCTTCGAGTATTTCTGGAACCCGGTACGAGCCACCGATCTCGACCATCTCCCCACGCGACAACGCGACACCACGGCCGCGGGCGATGGCGGCGAGAATGACCAACGTGGCGGCAGCGTTGTTATTGACCACCGTTGCTGCCTCGCAGCCGAGCAATCCCTCGAGCAGCACGGAACATCCGTGGTCACGGCCCCCACGCGCACCGGATTCGAGGTCAACCTCCACCCGCTGAGGATGGGGGGCCAACGTCGCCACCGCATGGGCAGCCGCTTGGGCCAGCGGCGCCCGCCCGAGTCCGGTGTGCAGAACGACCCCCGTCGCATTCACCACCCGGCGATAGGAAGGCCGTGCCGCCAACACCAGGTCGGCCTCGACCCGTGCGGCGAGCACACCGCCGGTCAACGCGTCGGGTACGAGCGTGCCGTCCCGCCCCGCAGACCGCAGCCCATCGAGCGCCAACCGTACCGCGTCGAGTAGCAGGGGCCGGGCGAAGCGTTCCCGCAGCGGTGCGAAGGCCGGAGATTCGATCAACCGGTCCACGGCCGGAATCTGGCGCAGCATCGCTTGGGCGGCTTTGGACATACCCCGATGCTACCAGTGTCCCGTCCAGCCGCAGGGCACCACGTCGGTAGGTGACCGGTGGCGGTGGGACCGCGGATCGGAGACTGAAGTCACCGCCTATCCTAGGTGACCCCTGCGGGACCAACGATGCTGAGCTACTTCTTGGTGCGTTCCCACCGAGCGCTGATCAAGCGTAACTGGTCGCCCTAACCCGTCTTTCGGCGATCGCCAGAATCGTGCATCGTGTTGTCAGGAGGAAACACGATGCAGGATCGAACGCACGCGCTTCGCGAAGCGCTAGAGAAAAGTCGCGGTGGCCAGAAGAGGTGGAGTTGCCCAGAAGGTCTTCGGTCGGAAGTGGTGAGCTACGCGCAAAGTCGTCGAGCTTCTGGTGCCGGGGTTCGCTTGATCGCAGAAGAGCTCGGGCTGAGCTTGTCGGGCCTCTCCCGTTGGCTGAAGAAGGCTGTGCAATTTCGCTCGGTGCGTGTTGCACAAGCAGTGTCTGTCCCGGTCTCGGCAGAGTTGGTGCTGGTGACGCCTCATGGTTTCCGCCTGGAGGGCCTTTCGACATCGCAGGCGCTCGACCTACTTCGAGAGCTGTGATGCTCCCTCTACCTCGGCGGTATCAAGTGATCGCCTACGCAAGGCCGGCGGATATGCGAAAGGGTTTCGATACGTTGTCGACGCTGATTCGCGAAGAGCTGGGTCGGGATCCGACGAGCGGTGATTTGTACTTGTTCGTGGCCAGGAATCGGATTCGAGCGAAGGTGCTCTTGTGGGACGGGACCGGATCTTGCCTTTACGTGAAACGCCTCGAGAAGGGCCGCTTTGCCTGCCTCTGGAAGACTGCGGTCGAAAGCGAGTTGGAGCTTTCCTCCTCGGAGCTTGCGTTGTTCTTGGAGGGTTGCCAGGAGGTGGGCCGCCGACGGTTATCTCCGCCGCAGATTGATCCAAATCGTCCGCTAATACCTGCCTAATAATAAAGTATTTATGAGATACTACGTGCATGCTCGATGCGCGTTCGGAAACCCGAGTTGAGATCCTTCAGCAGGCTTGTGGCCTGCTCCAGGATGAGGTCGGGCGTCTGGTCACCAGGCTTCGAGATCTGACGTTGAGAAACGCTCATTTGGAAGGGCGGGTGCTCACCCAGGCCGAGCTGGACATACTCGAAACTCCGGGCTCGAAGGCGCTCCAGGCGGCGGCGGAACCGATCACGCCTGAAGCGAAACCGAAAGCGGCTAAGAAGCCTCAGAAAGGGCACGGGCCCCGTCCGCAGCCCCAGTTGCCTCGGCAAGAGCAACTCTACGAGTTACCCCAAGATGAGCAGACCTGCCAAGTCTGCCAGGGCGAACTCGAAGAGATGGGGCTCACCGAGGACAGCGAAGGGGTCGCGTCGTCCAGCTGCAATCGCAGGACAACCGGCAACGGGAGGAACCTGTGGGCGTAGCGAAGCCGTTACCGAGGTATAAGAAGCGCCTCAAGGGTCATACTCGAAGAGCGACTCGCTGGCTTCAGGCCATCGCGCGCCGCAATCCGGGCTTGCTGGCCCACTGGGAGATTCTGAGGACTGGAATGGCTGGACGATAGGAGCCGTATGAGTCGAGAGGCTCACGTACGGTTCTGGGAGAGCGCGGGGGTGAGATTCCCCCGCGCTACTCAACTTCCGTTGCAACGCCAGGTCACGCGCATGGCACGGTTCCCGCCGGGCTTTTTGCCGTGGAACCGCGTCCTACAACGCCATCGGGATTCTGGTGTTCCCAGATCGCCCCCACGACGACAGGAGAGAAGCCGGTGGCCTGTGATAAGTGTAACGGAATCTGGCATTCCTGCTGTCCAACGCCAGTGACCTGAGCCAGCGCCATCGCGAGCGCGCGGCCGTTCCCGGAATCCGCGCGACGAAGCCACAGGAGTCAGAGCATGGAAGGGTTTCTCGACAACACGTTCTACGGCAACACAATCCTCGAATGGCTCACAGCATTGGCCATCGTGGTCGGGGCGGTTTTGGTCGGTAAAACGGTCTATTGGCTCTTCGGCAACGTCGTTCGCCGGTTCACCGCCAAGACCAAGACCAAGCTGGACGACCTGATCATCGACATGATCGAGGAACCCATCGTGGTCATCCTGACCATCTTTGGCTTCCGACTCGCAGTCAGTACACTGACCATCGAGAGTGTGCAGGTCAATGCGTTCATCGGCAACGCGATGACGGCGGCGATCACGTTGGGTTTGGCGTGGCTTCTCGCGCGCTTGATCGACTCCCTAATCCAAGAATACGTCGTTCCGATGGCCGAGAAGTCCGAAAGCGACCTCGACGACCAGCTCCTGCCGATCCTGCGCAAGGGCATCAAGCTCGCCATCTGGACGCTGGGCCTCATCATGGCACTGAACAACGCTGGCCAAGATGTCGGAGCGCTGCTCGCTGGTCTCGGCGTCGGCGGCCTGGCCCTGGCCATCGCCGCCCAAGACACGGTGGCCAACGTTTTCGGCGGCGCGACCATCTTCGCGGACCGGCCGTTCGTGATCGGCGACCGGGTACGCGTCGGCGGCTACGACGGCATCATTCGCGAGATCGGCATTCGCAGCTCGCGAATCGAGACCCGTGACGGCGCCATTGTGACCATGCCGAACTCAAAATTCGCTAGCTCCGCGGTCGAAAATGTCAGCGCCGGTGCCGGGCGGCGCATCGTGCTGAAACTTGGCCTGGTCTACAGCACGACACCGGAGCAGCTGGACCGCGCCATCGCGATCCTGCACGAGATTCTTGCCGCCGTCCCGGATGTCGACGACGACATCAAAATCAGTTTTTCGTCCTGGGGCGACTTCGCCCTCGGAATCCGGTGCGCCTTCTTCGTCAAGATCGACAGCAATTTTCGCGCGACCGAAAACATCGTCAACCTCGAAATTCTAAAGCGCTTCACTGCCGAGGGCTTCGACTTCGCGTACCCAACACAAACGCTCTTCAACATTGACACCGGAACCGTGTAGCAATCGGTGCGGTCCAGAACCGGGACAGTGGGCAAGGTGGGCAAGGTGGGCAAGGTGGTCTCATCGTCGACGAGCGGATGGGTCTTCCAGACACAACCTTAGATTTCTCAGCATGAGACCCCATCTCTCTTGGATTGGCCGGCAGGCAATCGGACGACTGTCGTTCGTTGATTCATTCGGATTCTCGCGAACGGCGTCGAAGTTCTGACAAGAATCACCAAGAAACATTTCGCGCAAGGCTGATTGCTCTTCCCGTATTGACACCCTCGCAACACACTCGGTTGTTCGCCATGAGGTCCTCGAAACAGCCAGGAAGACAAGCCAGGTATCGCCGAAAACAGCATTGCGTATCTCGCCAAGCACCTGCCAGGTGCCCGCGATCAAGTTCGTACAAGGAGGCTCTTGCCAACCTGCTGACAAAACGGGCTGTCGACCTGGCAGAACTCATGGCCGACGAAATGGGCAAACCCCTCAAGGGGGGCGCGCCGAATTGGCCAAGTGTGCCCGGGATCTCTTGCCCAGCAGTGTGCCAAATTTGTGCCAAACCTCAACGAGCAAGCCACTTGTGCCTTGAGCGTGGCTACGGGAGCGTGCACGGGGAGTGGCGATGTGCGGTCTACCTGGCGGCCGAGGGTGAGGAGCCGCAGGGGTTGAGGTCAATCCTCAATTCCGGAAACCAACGGCGGCAAGGCGGTGAAGGGGCCTTGGCAGCTTCGCTCGGCTCTCGAAGACGGTGGCTGACAACCTGGGCGAGATCCTCAATCAAGTCGGGACGTCGGGACTGTTGTGATGCCCATCAACTCACACGGGCAGTATCCCTGGGAAATCACCCTTGGCGCCCGCCATTGGAGTGGAGGGGCTAGCAGTATAGGATGACCTCGACGGTCGACTTACCTCCGCGAAGACGAATGACGGAAGCAGCCATCACCCCAGACGTCCTACGATGGGCACGACTGCGCGTGAATCTCGACCCGGCAGAGTTGGCTGAACGGACCAAGTTCAAACTAGAGAAGGTGGCGGGGTGGGAAGCGGGCGCTGCTCGCCCAACGTTGAACCAGGCTGAGAAGCTTGCAGCAGCGCTACGGGTCCCCCTGGGCTACCTCTTTCTGCCACGCCCACCGAAGGAGAAGCTCGCGATCCCGGACCTCCGGACGATGGGGGGACGACCGATTGTTTCTCCGAGTGCTGATCTGACGGAGTTCTTGCACGACGCACTTCGAAAGCAGGAGTGGTACCGCGACTACCGTCTTTCTGTTGGGATGGGGCCGCTGCCATTCGTTGGCTCGGCCACCGTTGCCAGCACTTACGCAGTGGTGGCCTCAGAGATTCGTGATGTTTTTGGTATCAATGATGACCTTCGAAGGAGTTGTAGCGACCCAGCGGGGTACCTAACCAGCCTTGTGCGCGAAGCGGAGGAACAGGGAATCCTTGTCCTCCGGAGCGGCGTGGTCAAGCACAACACCAAAAGACCACTCTCTGTCGACGAGTTTCGCGGATTCGCTGTCAGCGATGACATCGCGCCGTTGATAGCAATCAACAACGCCGATTGGCCGGCAGCTCGCGTCTTCACGCTGGTCCACGAGCTGGCGCATCTCTGGCTCGGAGCTAGCGGCATCTCGAATGTGGATCTAATGTCCCTGAACGAAGAAAAGCGGCAGGAGACGGAGGTGTTCTGCAATGCCGTCGCTGCGGAGGTCTTACTCCCGAAGAAGGACTTCGCTCGTGCTTGGAGGCCCGCCGAGTCTGCCCGCCTGAACGTCGCGCGGATGGCCAAAGCCTTCCGCGTGAGTTCATTCGTCGTCGCTTTTCGTGCTCGCGAATTCGAGGCCATTCCTAGGAGGGAATTCCGCGAGCTTGTTGGCTCCTTGCAGCCAAACACCAAAAGACGATCGTCTTCCGGTGGCAACTTCTACAACAATCTATTGGCCCGAAACGGGCGTGCGTTCACTGCAGCGGTTGTCTCCAGCGCGCTCGAGGGACAACTACTACATCGAGAGGCTGCGTCACTGCTGGGAACCACTGTTCCTGTGCTGCTGCGCGCGGCCGATCATCTCGAAATCAACTAGATAGATCCCATCCAGAAATGCGGTTTCGACACGGATGTGTTCGTGGAAGCCAAGAACGGGCCGTATGCATTTGACATTCATCCCGCCTTCTGGAGGTGGCTCGATGGACAGGCCGAAGCGGGGAGTGTTTCTAGCTCTTCGATAGTACTTAGTGAGATTCTCAAAGGCAAAGATGAGCTTGCCGAGTGGTGTCGAGCGCGCAGAACCTCCGGCTTATTCCCGGCTCCCGATCGGGACGTCCAGGCCGTGTACACGCAAATCGCCGAGGTGGTCTATGACAACTACACCGCCAAATACGCTCAGCATTTCCTTGCGGGCGCTGACGGGTGGGTGATCGCTCAGGCCAAGATCAGCGGCTCGAAAGTGGTGACCTTCGAACAGCGAGTGCCTCCAACCGCCCACAAGGTCAAAATTCCAAATATCTCTGACAGGTTCGGTGTCCGGTGCGTCACGCTGTACAGCATGCTTCGCAGCCTCAAGGCGCGATTCCGCGAGCATGACTGAGTCGGCGCCGGGGCTGCCTCTTAACCCAGCTACGCTGCCGGTGGCCTGCCGCGTCGCGGATGCCAGCCCCATGGGCGTGGCGTGACGGCCCAAGCTGAAGCCGTCACAGCAGCGAGAAGGGATCGACGGCCACCCACTCAGCGCGGCCGTGACGGTCTGTTGCAGACTGTCGGATCGCTGCCGATCGCACCAACGCCGCACGCGGCGAGGTGGTCGAGTTCCCGCCGCCACCCGCTTCGATCGAGACGGGGCCCACCGGCTTCATGGTGGACCCAATCTTCTGCGGCGGCACCGTCGCGATGTGGATCGCGACGTGATGGATGGGACGGCCTGGCGGGCGGTAAAACACCACGCAGCCCGGTAGCAACCCGCCTACAGACGTGATCTCCCGGCACCCCCGCTCCATATAGTAGGCGTGGAGACCGCGGATAAGGTCGCCAGAGTCGAGTTCGATCAGTATGTCCTGCTCGATGCGCAATCAGCGAGCACCGAAGACTGCCCCGTTCGCGCCGAGATCTTGCTTGGCGACATGCTCAAATCAAAGGGCCGACCCTTTACCACCACCCGAACGCGGCACGCTCACTGCGGCGAAACCTACCTGGCCACGGTCGGGATCGAGCGGCTTGGGCTGAAAAAGCTCAGGTACATCAGGCCAGGTGCCAAAAGAGGCGATGGTGACGGTTTTGGGTTCACACCAACGGTGTGGGTTGCCGAGGGGCCGGACCAACATGTCCACCTTACATTTTCCATCGAACAAGGCACCAAGCAACTTGCAACCACATCCGTTTCCTTCGTTGCCGATTCTTGAGACCTAACCCCGGCTCGCGGGGTCAGGATGTTTCTGCCCGCCGGCACCTACGACCCCAATGGCCCTCCCGCCAGGCTGCGGTACCAAATGGTCAGCAGGGATCGAGCGCAGCCGGCGCGCAAGGGAAAGCTTCTTTTGGTGGTTCACGATCCCGATTCGGCTTCGCTGAGCCAATCAGTCGCCAAGGAACTTATCCGCCATACGCTGCACTACAGCACTGGTGTGCTGGTCGGTCAGGTGGGCGTATCGCTTGACCATGGCCAAGGTGCGGTGTCCCAGCACTTCCGCGATCTCGGCCAGGGTAGCGCCGCTCATGGCGAGGTACGAGGCCGCGGTGTGGCGGCAGTCGTGAAAGGTGAACCCGTCCAGCGCTGCGGCATCGCGTGCCGTGCGCCATGCCGATTCCGGCCAGATCTCGCACCCGGGACGAGGCGCAAACACCCGGTCATCGTCAATTCGTCGAACGAGCGACATCTCTCGTAGCGCTCCGAGCACGCTTGTCGGGATCGGCACGGATCGACGGTCGTCGTTCTTGGTCTCATGCACGACCGCCGCAGAGCGGTCGAAATCGATATCGCGCCAACGGAGTCGCATCAGCTCACCTTGGCGCAAGCCAGTGGAGATCGCCAACAGAACGATCAGATGGAGGCGGGGGTCGCGGCTCTCCTGGCAAGCCTCGAGCAGTCGGCCGCGCTCGGCGTTGTCGAGGAAGCGAACCCTGCCCCGCGGCTCCTTGCGTCGCTTGACCCTCTTGACTGGATGGTGTTCGCACCACTCCAGCTCTCCGCACCCATACGAGTAGACGACGGACAGCGCGGCCAGGTACCGATTCTGCGTCGCTGCCGATACCCTTCGTGCCAACTCGTCGCGCAGATCGCCGATCATCGCCGGCCGGATGTCCGCGAGCTTGTTGCTCCCCAACCGCTCGCGCCACCAGGCCAGGTGACCGACCTTGCCTCGGTCCTTGCTCTGCGCGGGGTGCGCTTCGAGGTAACGAACAATCAGCTCATTGAGCGTGCGGTGCTGAGACTCAGAACCAGCCAAACTGCGGCCAAGGTCCATCGCCCGCTCTTCCTCTCTTGCCCACCTCTCGGCGTCGGCCTTGCGGGCAAACGACCTGACTACCGGGCGTTGATCCCGCCGACGAATTCGGGCTCGCCACCGCGTACCTTGGGGCCCTGAACGCTTGTCGAAAGTCGCCATTTGGACCAACGTACCATATCTAGGTGGTCCAAATTTGGTCCGAGAGCCGAGCTAAGGACCCTGGCACCCTCGCACTGAAAATCTCTAAATCACTTGTTTTATTAGATTTAGAGTGGTGCCGGAGGGGGGAGTCGAACCCCCACGACCTTAAGGCCGGCGGATTTTGAATCCGCTGCGTCTACCATTCCGCCACTCCGGCAGTGGGTGAGAATGGGCATGGTAGGCCCAACTGCCGATCGTGTCAACACCGTGACGACGTGTGACGGAAAGATGCCGTCGCCACGGTTGCTGAAGGCCGCCGGTTACTCGTCGACCAGGTTGATGCCGTACTTCTCCAAAAGCTCGCCGGTGCCGTTGTAGAACAGGACCAGGGCTTGCCGGTAGCCGACAATGGCCGAGACCTCATCCCGCAGGGCCTGGGACAGGTCTTGTTGGATCTCGAGAATGCGGAAGCTGTTGGAGAGTCCGTTCTCGTACCGTTTCTGCTCGGCTTCGAGGTTCTTGCGCTGCAAACGACTCGAAACCCGCGCCGACTCAATCTGCTCCGCCGCCGTGCGTACCGCGCGGGCAAGCCGCCGAACGCTGGTGATGGCGCTCTGCTCCAAGTCGGTGTATTCGACGCGATTGCGATCGAGCGCTAACTCACTGGTGGCGTACCGAGCCTTCGCCGCTTGGTTGCGGATGGGATACGAGAAGCTCAGCGAGGCACTCCAGCCTTCGAAGTTACGATCGAGAATTTGATTCAATGCGTCGCTGAAGCCACCCGGATCGATCGCGCCGTTGCCAAGGTCTGTACGACCACCGATGCCATTGAAGCCGTAGCTGGCGTCGAGGTCGAGCTGAGGCTTGAGGCCATTCTTGGCAACCTTGTGGTTGATCTGGGCGGACTCGATCTCGAGCGTCTTCCGCTTCAGATCACTCCGGCGTTCGAGCGTGGTCGCGATAGCCTGATCGACATCAATGTCGATAAATGCCATCTCGGCGGCAGTGGTGGGCTCGATCGGCGTGTCCCACAGCGCCCCTTGATCCAAATTGAGCAGCCTCCGAAGGACGTCTTCAGCGTCCTGCAACTGCCCGCGCCGACCGATGATGTCGTTTTGCGAGCGCGCAATACCGGCCTCACTGTTGACGGTCTCGAGGGGTGGCAAGGTACCGACCTCGACCTGGATCTTATTGTTCTGATGGAGCTCCTTCGCGAGCCCGAGAGACTCTTCCGCTACCCGCAGTTGCTCTCGGGCCTCGACCAAGGACCAGTAACCACTGCCGATCTCTTGCACCACTCGCTGCACTTCGAGGTCGAAGGATTCACGATTGATGGTGCTGTTGATGCGGGCCACCAGCAGCTGCTGCTCAGTGGCGGTGCGACCAAAACCACGCAGCAGAGGCTGCTGATAGCGCAGGTCGAGACCTTCGTTGAACACCGGGTTGAATGCCTGCCGGGCATCATTGTCCTCGGTGCGCGCGCCGTTGAAGGTCAAGCTCGCAGTACCACCAACCGGAAACAAACGGCTAAGGCTCGTGCTCCACTGAGTCTGATCTCGCTTTTGCGCTGCACCACCGGTGTCGACAAGGGTCGAGATGATCGGCGAGACGTTGGTGCTCAACTGGCCGAAGGCCGCTAGCGTGAAGTCGTAAATACCGAGTGCTTCGGCAATGCTGAGCTGGGACTCACGACGAAGATGCCGTTGAACCGACAGCGCCAGATTGCGCTGTAGGGCAATCGCGATGGCGTCTTGGAGGTCCAGGCGCAAGACGCCATCGACGATGTCGAGCGTCAGTTCGGGCCAATCGGCTTCGAGGTCGGTCAACGACACTTCGACACCTTCGGCAAACAAAGCGGTGCTCGGGGCGAGCAGCAAGAGGATACACAAGCAAGCGCCGAAGACGCGCAGAACTCGGTTCGGTCGCAGCGGGTTGGTCATATCAGGAAAGCTCCCTCGGATGGTCTCGACGGAAAGGCGCCGGGAAGAGGGACCCGGCTTGGTTCAAGAATACGCGCAACGCGGAGAAAAGTTCCAGTGTCGTTTCCAGTGTCGTTTTCAGTGTCGTTTTCAGTGTCGTTTTCAGTGTCGTTTTCAGTGTCGTTATGGTCACGAGAGGCGATCGACGTTCCGTTGGTTTTCGTCCCGCGCAACAAAGGCTGTCACTTCGGGTGGATGATGGCACGCAACGGTGTGGTCTTTCTCCCCGTGACGGTCGAGTTGGCGGCGGCAGGGAACCTCACGTTGACAGATCTCGCTCGCAACGAGGCATCGCGGATGAAAGACACACCCAGAGGGCATTGCCAGCGGGTTGGCAACCTCACCTTCCTGGACATGTGCTTGGTGCCCCTCCGCCGCCGCCATCAGCTCGACGGTATACGGATGGCGTGGGCTAGACAGGATGGTCCGGCGAGGACCCTCCTCCACCAACCGACCGCCGTACAAGATCGCGACGCGATCGGCGATCTGGTTGACGACCGCGAGGTCGTGGCTGATAAGAACCATGGTTAGTCCTTCACGGCGTTGCAGGTCGATGAGCAAGTCGAGAATCCGAGCCTGCACGGAAACGTCGAGCGCCGACACGGGTTCGTCGAGTACCAGTAGCCGCGGCTCGGTCGCCAAGGCACGTGCGATACAAACGCGCTGTCGTTGCCCCCCTGACAGCTGGTGAGGATAGCGATCTGCCACGTCAGCGGCAAGGCCAACACGCTCGAGGAGACCAACGATGCGTTCACCGGTAGCGCTCCCCGGGCACATTCGGTGAATGCGAAGAGGTTCGGCGATCTGAACGGCGACCCGGAGCCGGGGATCGAGAGCCATTCCGGCGTCCTGAAACACCATCTGCACCTGGCGCCGTCGATGCCGCAGCGCCCGGGGATCGAGGGCCAAGAAGTCTTCTCCATTCATGGTGATGGTGCCGCTATCGGGCTTTACCAGCCGCAACAGGCAGCGCGCGAGGGTCGTCTTGCCGCTACCCGACTCGCCCACCAACGCCAAGCAAGTACCCTCCGGCACCCGCAAAGAAACGTGGTCGACGGCGGTCAACCATCGACTACGCCAAGGTTGGCGTGCCTCCCGCCAGGGGAACCGTTTGGTGACACCTTCGGCGACCAAGAGGTCTGTCATCGAATCGGTACCCCTTCCTGAAACCGGCCCTCGTGCAAATGACACCGGCTCAAGCGCCCTACACCGAGATGGACCAATGGGGGCGATTCCGCCGCACACAGCGCCATGGCAGACGGGCAACGGGGTGCGAAGGCGCAGCCGCTGGATTCACCGTTTGCCTGGGTCATCGCGGTCGCGCCGCCCGGCCCCTTGCTCCTGCGCATGCCCAAGCCCGGTCGCGCAGCGATCAAGGCCTGGGTGTAGGGGTGTAGGCCGGCTCCGCGTAGACCTCCGCGGTCGCGCCTTGCTCTACCAACTCGCCAGCGTACATGACCAAGACTCGATCACTAACAGCCGCAACGGTGACCAGATCGTGCGTCACCAACATCACGGACAAGGACATGGCCTGTCGCAAGCGCGCCAGCAACGCCAGAATCTGGGCCTGGAGGGTCACGTCGAGCGCGGTGGTCGGTTCGTCGGCGACCAGCAACTCGGGCTCACTGGCCAGGGCGAGGGCGATCATCGCTCGTTGGCACTGGCCACCAGATAGCTGATGAGAGATACGCGGCCCGAGCCGTTGGATAGGGGTCAGGCATGGCTACTTGATCCAGTAGCTGGAGCCGCACGGCTTCGGACTTGTCGCCGGTCCGCTCGACGATGCTGTCGGACGGCCTCGGTGAGCTGTCGACCGATGGTGAGTACCGGATTCAGTGCCGCCGCAGGATCCTGGAAGATCATGCCGATCCGCCGGCCGCGAATTTCGCGCCAACCCGCTTCGTCCATGGCGGTCAAATCGATCTCGGCTCCATCTTCGCCACCGGGTCCCGGCCCATGCCGTGTCGTGCTGGGCCGAGCCAATGTTAGGCATCCATCGAGCTGCTGGGCAGCCGCGGGTAGCAGACCCAATAGAGGCAAGTGCCGTCGTTGTCTTACCGCAACCCGACTCACCCACCAAAGCGACTGTTTCACCACGAGCGATGTCGAAGGAGAGATCGCGTACGACCGGTTGCTGGGGAAGCCTCACTCGAGGCTGCCACCGCCGGCCCCTGAGTGGTCTGAAACGCAACGTCAGGCGACGTACTCGGAGTAGCGTACGGGTCGAGTGGAGTGGTTGGGCGATGGGCATGACTGGTCGCTATGGTATACGCTGCCGCTGCATGCCGAATCCTCTGCTCGAGCTTCTGTCGCGAGGGCGCTTTTCGTTCCTTCGGCCCACACCGGAAGAGCTTCGTCGTGCGATTCCGGATCTCGACCAAGTCCTGCCCACGCCCCGAGAGATTCTCCTCGACGACGAAGACCGCGACCCCCGCTCATTGGCTTCCCCGTCCTGCGTTCCAAGGCGTTGATGGCCTTGGAAGAGGCCCTTGAGGACTACCTCGATATCGAAGAAGAGTCGCATACGGCGTTCTTCTTGCGTCAAGGCTTCGACAGTCGTGCCTACGCAGCGCGGTGGAATCGGTACCGGACCTTGCTTGCCCAGGCACTCGAGAATTCGACGGCGTCGAGCCACGGCCAGAGCTTCCCCGCCGTTTTCTGGCTTTACCATTCCATGCGGATCGCGCAGCGAATCAAAGGAGATCCCCAAGCGCGTGCTTCGGCGAGACCTCGAGGTCGGCCGAGACCATGGAGATGCGATCAAGTACAAGCTCCTGTTCAAACTGGTCGATCGGCTGGTCACCACCACCTATGACGTCGCCAGAGCTTGTCGGAAAAGGTCGATGAAGAGGAAGAACTGCTGTTCCCGGCAGTCCTCGGCCTCATGCGCGACAATGTCCTGCTGCTGAGCGAAGATCACATCAGCCCGGACCTGAAGCGAGCTAAGCAGCTACTTTCGTTCTCACCTCGGGATCGGTGGCCGCGAGCTTCGCCAGCGCCTCGATGCCTTTGATACGTGGCAACGCGCCTGATCGAGCGTAGTCCCTTGGTCCGCGCCGGTATCGAGCACGTCCTGGGCGCCCAGCTCGACAACCGCGGGTCTTGCCAAACAGCACGTGACCATCAGCGGCTATGTGACGTTTCTCAGCAAGCATCCCGAATGGAATGCCGAGTGTTGTTGACCCCCAACCAGGTCGAGGTGTGGGAAAGCCTGCTGAGCAAGCTCAAGGAGTTTGAGATCGTCCACGCCTGCGCCGCATGGTGGTTCCGCTGGAGGATCGCGACGGCTCGCTCATGTCGCGCGACCGCAGCACGAACGCCACCTGGGTCGGCGGTCTCGGTCCGGTCCTGCACTTGTCTTCCGCGACCCGGCCCCTACGACTTCATGGCGCCGTGGGTTGTGGACCCCGGTTGTCCACCGCTACGGTCTGGTCTACGACATCTCCGAGTTCTCCGCCACCCTTACCAGCTCGGACGTGCCGAGGCGTCGGCCCTGGATCGCGCCTTTCTCGCATGATGTTTCATTTCCAAAGACGAGTGAACGGCCTCGCCCGAGACCACGATCTAAAACTCGAAAAATACCTGGAGACGGCGCGTTCTTCTCGTCGCGTCGCGCCCGTCAAGTGGTCTTGGTCGCTTTGCAGCTGCAGCGCATCTACCAAGAGGCCATCGAGGACGGGTTTCCGTTCGATCGCGGTCTGCGCATGGCCATGAACTACGGTCAATACCGACTCCTACCGCTCGAATCTGGTGACGGCAACAAGGTTGCACGCTACGAGTTCTCGGTCACGGTCTGGTCGAGT
>CBDFNS010000007.1:0-83152 GCA_965250305.1 Candidatus Multivoradales bacterium
TAACCGAACGAGTGGGCGTTTCCATTGCGATTGGAATGCCGGCGGCATTTCACCCAGTGGCAAGAACATGGGATCGACTTCGGAGGGGGGATAAACAATTCGGAGGCCGAGCGCTTGACCACAAGAGGGATCGGTCCTGGCCGGCAACATCAAAAGGACGGAGGCGCTCCGGTCCTCGCTCGAAGATCGTGAGTGAGTCATCAGGCCGGTTGGTATTCCGATGACTACTAGAGCGATTCCAAAGTTCCATTCCTATGACGTCATGTTAGCTCGTCGAGTCCATACTTCCAACGGAAGGGCACCGGAGCTTCGTTGATCTCGCTCAGGTATAACTCGATTCGCTCTTTCATCTCTTCTCGTGAGGTGACACGGATGCCTCGCAGGAACGTTCGAGCCATCTTGGAAAAGAACATCTCGATGAGATTGAGCCAGGAGCCGTGCTTTGGCGTGAAGATGAAGTCGAAACGGTTCGGCACCGTCGCCAGATAGGCCCGAGTCTCCTTCGAGGTATGCGCCGAGTGGTTATCGAGCACGATCTTGATCTTTGTGTCCTCAGGATAGGCGCTGCTCACCTGCTCGAGAAAAGTAATGAACTCGCAGCTCCGGTGGCGAGGCACCACCTGGCCGTGGACGAATCCTGTCATCAAGTCGATTCCGGCCATCAGCGTCCAGGTTCCGTCTCGGATGTACTCGGGATCGCGGGTGTGTGTTGGTAGATCTCCAGGAACCGGAGGCCGATCCGGAGTGACGTTGCGCAGCGCTTGCATCCCTGGTTTCTCGTCATAGGAAAGATAGGCGACCCGACCTGCGCTCTCTTCATCGCCTTTCTCGCGTAAGACCTCGACCTCCCTATAGACAAGCAGAACTTGCACCATTTTAGAGTCGAAGTCTGGATCACGACGCTCAAGGTAGTAACGGATTTTGTGCGGCTTAATCTCGTGTTTGGCGAGGATCTTCGAGATGGTGCCGCGTGCGAGTTTCGCCAGGCTTGGGTGTCCCTGAGTGAGGCAGTGGCTTCGGACATGCTGAGCCAACAGTTGCGTCGTCCAAAGCTCGTAGGAGTAACCGAGATCTTTGGGTTTCTGGCAAGCCAGCGACACGACCCATGCGACAGCCTCGGGGGTCAGAATACTCGGCCTACCACTGCGTTGGAGATCTTCGAGCGCGGCAATTGGCCCGATCTGGAGTGCTCTGTCGACACATCGACCGACTCTGGGACGGCTGGTGCCGAGGCGCCGAGCAATCGAGGAAACGGACTCACCGTCGGCAAAGGCGAGGAGAATCTGAGCTCGCTCCACGCGTGAGGAGGATTCTGTTCGTGACCGTCCAACCTTGTTCAAGGTCATACGATCTTGGGATGTCAGCCGTAGTTTGGCTTTCTGGCTCGCGAACGGCACAAGGGCTCCTTCTGCCCCCGCAAGGGGCGAGCCCAAGCTATCAACTATCGTCGCGTATTGGAACACTAATTAGGAATCGATCTACTACTGTCTGAACTTGGCGGAGGTCGTGATTCAGATCTTGCCAGATTCTGGCGCGGAACCTTGGGTGGTGAGGTTCAGTGAATGGCGTCGGCCAGCACCTATCGCACCCTGGAGATCTCAGTGGTGGCTAGGTGATCTTGATATGCCAAGGCTCGTGCCGGACACCGAACGGATTGCGTTTGGTGTAGCGAATGTCGATGTAGCCGAGGTCGATCATGCGATGATATTCGTTTGTCTGGGAAAAAGCTTCGGTGAAGTTGTCGAGACCGAATCCAACCTTGCCGACATCGAAGTCGCCGACGGCATGGTACGAGTAGCCGGGAGGGGCCAGCGAACGTGACGCTTGCGACAGATTGCCGTCCGTTTCGATTGCTTTACCCAAGAAGAGCTGAAATGTGTTTCATCACGCCCCGTATGCCGGAAGTCAACACGACGTTGCTCTTGAGATCTTCGCGGAGCTGGGCGTATTTGGCGAGTGAAGGGCCACGAAGCAGGTTGTGTCCGGTACTACCGGTTTTCTGAACGTCGCGTCTTGGCACAACGGTTTCGATGTCGTGCGTCGTCCGTTCGCCGAAAAAACCGTATTGACGTGCGTCGGAGAAGAAGATCTCCTCGAGAAAGGTGATTTCGTCCGTGGTGAAGGAGCCGATGTCGCCATGATTCGAGTCATGGCCGATGTGGGCGATCATGGTGGTGTCGAATCCCCGAATTGCTGTGGTGACGGCGCCCGAAGGTGCGAAGCCCTGCACGCCGACGCCGACACGATCGGTGGTGCCATTGCGCCGGATTGCTCCGCTGGGTCTTCACGGCGGCCGAGGCAGATCAACTCGTCGTTGGGGTCGATAGGTGCTTCCATGATCTCGAGTCTCTACCACGAGAAAGACTACGCACGTCGCTCCCCAGTCGGACCTGGTCCCAGAAGATCAGCCCTACGAGGGCCCTTGTTCGCTATCCTCGGGGCTTGACCAACGACTTGGAGAGCACAGCATGAACGATCCCGAATCGCGCTATCTCGAGCCCACCCAAGAGGCCGGCCAGGCCTTTGTCGCTCGCCAAGTCGAAGGACCGGTCGTGATGTTGAACCTCTTGCGGTTTCGCGAGGTAGCCGACTACACAGGCCAACCCGAACTGGCGTCGTCGGAAGCGATATCCGGCGCGGATGCCTACCGTCGTTACATGGCCCACGGGCAACCGTTCTTCGAGGCGGTGGGCGGCGCTGTGCAATTTGCGGGAGAGGGTGGGGACATGTTGATCGGACCGGATGACAAGCGTTGGGATCTGGTGCTGTTGGTTCGGTATCCGAGCCAGAAGGCCTTTCTCAATTTTGTGTCGAATCCCGATTATCGTGCGGGTCTCGGTCATCGCACCGCCGCGCTCGAGGATTCGCGGTTGTTGCCGTTGACGGATCGGGGTGCAACGTGGGGAAGTTGAGGCGAACCTTGGGTTGTGAACGTGTCTTACCGAAATGGCTCGCGGGACTGCTCCTGATTGCGTGTGCGTGGTCCGGAAGGGCGGCCGAGCCCGAAAGTGAAGCGTGGCGGTACTTTGGTCAGCGACCGCCTGGATTGGAGCCAGTCGTTTTCGCGCCAGGCCTGGTTTCGAAGACCGATGTGCACGAATTCGGTTCCGTTTTCTCGAAAGATGGCCGAACCTTCTTTCTCGGTGTCGACCTCGGTGATTGCTCCGAGGTTCAGGGTGCGCGGTTGGTCGGCGGCACTTGGTCCGCCTCAAGCCGGTCATTGCGCACCCTGCCTATGGCTACAACGATCCATTCCTGTCGCCCGACGAAAAACGCTTGTATTTCATTTCCGACCAAACCGCTCGGTGGTACCGGTCCCAAGAAGGATCACGATATTTGGTACGCCGAGCGGCAGGGTGATGGCTGGTCCGCGCCGATCAACGCGGGGCGTGCGATCAACTCACCCAAACAGGACTACTACATTTCGTTCACCGATACTGGCACGATGTATTTCGCCTCGAATGTTGCCAGTGAAGACGGTCGTGATCGCGACTTCGATCTGTATTCGGCGAGGGCCATCAACGGTGCCTTCGAAACACGAGAGCGTCTGCCGGAAACGATCAACAGTCGGTGGTATGAAGCCGATGTCTTCGTTGCACCCGACGCTTCGTTCTTGGTTTTCGTTTCGGTGCGCCGAGCTGGGCCTGGCAACGGGGAGTTGTACGTCAGCATTTCGCAATGCTGATGGCACCTGGTCCGAAGCGAAGGCCATGGGGCCCGCGATCAACACCGATGGTCACGAGCTGTGCCCCTTTGTTTCGCGTGATGGAAAGTACCTGTTCTTCACCCGTGATGGTGACATCTATTGGGTGAGTGCAGCCATCATCGATCGATTGCGGTAGATCTTGTCGGCCTCATTTCGCACAAGCGACCACCTCAACTTCAACAAGCCAATCGGGGCCAACGAGACCCGCGACGAGACCCGCAACGAAAACCGTGGTGATCGCCGGGCGTACACCATCGAGGAGTTCCTTGCGGATCTCGACCAAGACATCCATGTCGTCCCGGCGTACGAGGAGGAAGGACATCTTGACGATGTCCATAAACGTCATGCCGCCTGAAGGACGGCTTCGACATTGGCCAGTGCCTGCCGACACTGGCCTGCGAAGTCGGCCGATAGGCGGCCATCGGGCGCGACGCCGACCTGCCCGGAAATGCGCTGGGTTCGTGCATCTGCCCGGGTTTCGACACCGTGGGCGTAGATGCCATAGTAGGGGTCTTGGACGGGAAACGGGTCGAGCCGGGTCGAAACAGTTGGGGAGCTGGTCATCGTTTGGTACTCCTGGGTGTCGGTTGATTCGATTTGAAAGGCAACGGCAACGGGAACGACCACGTCGCTAAGAGGAGAAACGATCGTTTGGCGACGCAGGGATCAAACCTCGGTGCTAGCATCGCGCGGTCGATGCGCTACCTCGCCGCCCTTCTCCTTCTGTATTGCAGCACCTTGGCGGCCTCGCCCCGCTTCACTGATGATGCGTCGGCGAGTGGCCTCGACTTCGTGTACGACAACGGGGCCAGCCCTGAGCGCTATTATCCCGAGATCTTCGGCGGTGGTGTCGCGCTGGTCGACTACGACGCTGACGGTGATCTGGACATCTACCTCGTGCAAGGTGGGTCGCTGGTTTCCGCCGACCCACGGCCAGCGGATCGACTGTATCGCAACGACCTCGTCGCAGTGGGCCGCCCTCGCTTTGTCGACGTGACCCAGGCGAGTGGCCTCGACGCCCGCGAGTACGGCATGGGCGTGGCGACCGGCGACTACGATGGCGATGGCCACGTGGACCTCTACATCACCAACTTCGGTGCCAACCAACTGTGGCGCAACCAGGGCGACGGCACGTTCGTAGATGTCACCACGGCCGCTGGCGCGGACGATCCGCGGTGGAGTGTTCCGGCGGTCTTTTTCGACTACGACAGCGATGGCAAACTCGATCTGTTTGTTGGCAACTACGTGGCCTTCTCCACGGCGAGCAACCGCCGGTGTTTTGGCGAGTCCGGGGCGCGCGATTTCTGCAAGCCCCAGGTGTTCGAGGCCCAACAGGACCGATTGCTGCGCAACCGTGGCGCCGGTCCCGATGGCCAGACAACGTTCGTCGATGTCTCGGCGACGGCAGGACTCAGCGCCGCTTTCGGTCCGGCGCTGGGGGCGGTCGATGCTGATTTCGATGGCAACGGCCGTTCCGATCTCTACGTCGCCAATGACGGCGCCGAGAATCAGCTTTGGATGGGCCAGAAGGACGGAACCCTGGTCGAGGATGCGTTGCTGGCCGGTGCGGCCTTGTCCGGCGAGGGCCAACCCGAAGGCTCGATGGGCGTGGATGCCCGCGATGTCGACGGCGACGGCGACGTAGATCTCTTCATGACCCACTTGGCGAAAGAGACCCATACGCTCTACCTCAATGACGGCCGAGGGATGTTTCGCGACGCTACGCTCGAAAGCGGTATTGCGGCACCGAGTTTTCCGTACACGGGTTTCGGAACGGCCTGGTTGGATGTCGACGCTGACGGTCAACTCGACTTGCTGATTGCCAATGGTGCCGTCCAGGCGATCGAAGGGCAGCGCCGGGCGCGGGATCCGGTCCCGTATCGCGAACCCAACCAGCTACTGGTCCGCGCTGACGACGGTCGCTATCGCGATGCCAGTGCCGAGGCTGGGGACGCCCTCACGCAGGCGGAGGTTAGTCGTGGCGTCGGGATCGGGGATCTCGATGAAGACGGTGACGTCGACGCGGTGGTTACCAACAACGACGGGCCCGTGCGTTTGCTGATCAACCGAACGGAGCCCCGTGGGCATTACCTCGCCCTACGGTTGCTCGGCCGGGCAGGAGAGCCCGCGCTCGGTGCCCGATGGGGGCTGGCGACGGATGATGGCCCAGCCCGGTGGCTGCGGGTACGCACGGCGGGGAGTTACCTTTCGGCCAGCGATCCGCGTCAGGTGATGGGATTGGGTGACCAGGCTCAGCTCGGTGCGGTGATCGTCGAATGGCCGGATGGCCAACGGAGAAGGATCGTAGGCCTACCCGTGGACGTTTTGGTAACGGTACGGCGATGATCCTGCGGACGTGTGTCGCGCTCGTTGTCGCTTGGCATTGCGCTGGCCCTGTGGCGGCTCGGCCCGTCTTAACCTCGATACCGGTTCCGGCCACCGAGGGGATGGACGCGGCAGCGCGCCAGCAACTCGAAGGTCAACGAGAGCTGGTGGATGCGTTGATCGCGGAGGCGAATGCGTCCGACAACGCGCTTTCAGTAGCTCTCGCCGAAGCCCTAGGCCACTACGGGCAAATCGCCCTTGCCTACCAATTGAACGAGACGGCGCATGCCGCGTTTGACAATGCCGCACTGTCGGCGCCGGCCGACCCGCGGTGGCATCACTACGTTGGTTTGGCGGCAGTCGCTGTTGGCCGGTTCGAGGATGCTGAGAGGGCATTCGCCCAGGTTCTCGATTGGGTCCGTGAGAGGGACACGGGTCATGGCCTGAGCAAACTCGAAGTGAATGCGGCGCGGCTCCGGTTGGGGGAGACGCTGCTACGGCTTGCTCGGCCAGTCGAGGCTGCCGCGGTGTTTTTCCAGGCGCTCAAGCGTATCCCGGCTGGCGGTGCTGGGCGTGCTGCCGCTCAGCACGGGCTGGGTCGAGCGGATGCCGCGCAGGGGCACTTTGAGGCCGCCGCCGAACGGTTTCGCGACGTGCTCGAGATCGCACCCGATGCCAACGTGACCCAGTACCACCTGGGCTTGGCCTACCGTGAACTCGGACAGCTCGATGCCGCGCGCGAAGCGTTGCGCCAGCGTGGCACCACAACACCGATCATTCCCGATCCGCTCTTTGCGGAGGCACGTCGCCTGGCGTCGGGTGCGGCGGCGGACCAGCTGCGTGCGACCCGGGCGCTGCGCCGGGGTGAGATTCCGCTGGCCATCAGCTTGTTTGAGAAGGTGGTCACTTCCGCGCCGGACGATGTTCAGGCATGGCGCGGTCTGGCAACAGCGCTCAATCGGGCCGGACCGGGTGGCGGACGCGGTTGCGAGCTACCGGACCGCGCTCGCTGGCCCTGGAGCGGAGGTCCTGGGTCGCGATGCCGAGTTGCGGTTGCATTTGGGTGTGTTGCTCGAGAAACTCGGACGCGACCAAGAAGCGATTGCTGCCTTTCGGGCTGCCGTGACGATGGCGCCAGACCTACGCGACGCCCGGTTCAACCTCGGGCTGGCGTTGAAGCGCCGCGGGGCGTTGGCCGAGTCTGTCGAGCATTTGACGCGGGTCGCCGAGCTTGATCCCGCCGATACCGGGGTACGTCTCGAGTTGGCTGGCGCACTGGGCTTGCTGGGGCGTGTCGCCGAGGCGATCGCGATGATCGAAGCTGCCCGTGTGGCCGAGCCAGACAACGTGCGCATGGACCTCGAGCTGGCCTTGGCCCTGGCCCGCGGAGGACGCTTTGCGGACGCGGTCGTGGCCTACGACCGGTTCCTGACGCGTGAGCCGGTGTTCACCGAGGCACATGTGGGTCGTGCAATGGCGTTGCTGTTTGCCGACCAGTGCGCCGTGGCGGGAAATCGCTTGGAGGAAGGTCTGCGGCTGGTTCCAGGCGACCTGCAACTCCAGCATCTCCTGGCGCGGATCCTCGCGACCTGCCCGGATTCAGCGGGTCGTAACGGCGCCCGCGCGCTGACCTTGGCTCAGGGTGTGATGGCGAAGCAACAAACCCTGGATCATGCCGAGACGCTGGCGATGGCCTTGGCCGAGGCCGGCCAGTTCGCGGAGGCCACCACCTGGCAATCGAGAATCCTCGCCGAGGCCGAGCGCCAAGGATGGGCCGCGCGCTTGCCAGCCTTGCGGGCCCGCCTCGCATCGTACGAGCAGGGCCAAGCGGTCCGTGCGCCCTGGCGGTAGCCAGCTGCTAAGAGACTCCGCGCGGTTTCACTGTGAGGCGATCGGCGCGGTGATGAGGGTTTCCGCTTCGGCGCAGCCGGCCGAATCGCGGCAGTGCACACTGACGACCGGCTCGCCATGGACCAGCGCGGCGAACCAATCCCGGAACGTCGTGTCGCCTACCCGGTAGGAATAGAAGTAGTCACGTCCAAGAATCGTGTGGGTTTCTCCACCCGCGGTGAAGGAACGAAAACGATCCACTTTGGCCTCGATATCGGCCCGGTTGGCGTCGACCAGTTGCTGTAAGCCCGTGCCCTCCGCGACGCCGCTGAGTTGCAGGAATCGTCGTTGCACATCGTCTTCGGCAGCGTCGTATTCAGCCAGGGTCATTTGCGGATGCAGCAGACCGGTGGCAATGTAAAGGTGTTCGAAAGTGAAAGCGGTATCGGGCATGTCGACGACATATGGCTGCGCCGCGGCGAGCACCTCGAGTGTTCCCCAAACCTCGCTCGGTGCCTCGGTATCCGCGCCGCGGCGATAGCCTCCCGAACCGTCACCCAACTGCGTGACCCGCGCGGTTGGAAACTGGGTTTGCAGCAAGTGGGCATAAAAGGGCGATGGAATCGAGCCCGCGCTCGACCCGGTGACACTCGTCACCACAATGATCAGGAGAATCAGCTGGAGGAGCGTGGTGCCCACTCGCGACGAGAGTGGGCGGTAGTGTATCGACATAGATCAGGTAACCTTCAGCAAGTGCACTTCGTCCTCGCGAACTATGGCGTCGATTTGTCGACGATGGCGCCCTCGGGCATCGTCATTCGGTCTTTGTCGAACGGACGCTCGAACGACCAGTCGCGGACCTCGGTGCTTGCGTAAACGGAGCCGTCAGCCGCGAAGATTGTGTAGGCGGTCGGCACGGTCAGGCCACCTACCTCGGTATGCCCGGTGAACAGGAGGGTGTTCTCGGGCGACTCCGTGACGCCCTCAGGAAGAAGCCCCTGGTAGGTGACAATGTACTGAACCGCCTTCAGAACGTGGGACTCCGGATCGACGAACAGGCGGTAGTAGTCGCCTGGGGTGTCTCCGACACCCTCTTCGTACGAGACCTTGACGGTGAAGTAGTCCGTTGGATCGTTCGGTAGCTGCCGTTGGCCGAACTCGCTCAACACGACGCCGGGATCCGCTGTCAGCCACGGCAGGTTGAGGAAATGGTAGTTGAGCAACGCCATGAACCTCGGTGGATAGGGCAAGCTCCACTGGGTGCTCCAAGCGGCCTCCCCGTCCCAAGTAACCGTCATCTCGGAGCCCGGATAGTCGATGGTAGCCCTGCGCAATCCTTGTTCGACGAGGACCCGAGAGACCAGACCGGACTCCGCCGTGCCCAATTTGAGTTCGTCCTCGAAACTCACCGTAGGTGCGCCCGCCCACGCCCCCATGCCACCGTGAGCGTCGATCATATGCTCGATCAGCTTGTCGGCATTGGGGCAGCCGAACGACTCGCTTGGGGCCACGAAAAGCGCCAGAATCATAGCGCCGGCGATGACGACGGGTTGTGAGTTCCAAGGCTTGGCGGGTTGGCGGTGGTCCTTGTCGATGGCAGAACGGGCGACGTCATTGGGCACTGGCAGCTTCCTTTCGGTGGGGTGGATTCATCACGGTGCCGCCATTGTAGGCTGCTCCGACAGATTCCTACAAAAGGAGCGTGGTCGTACCTCGGTTGGCTTTCCGATGGCAAGCATGTCGCCGAGGTTATGCGAGCAGCCGGATTCGACCTTCAACATATTCAACGCTCCCTCTATCAGCGCTGGTCGGTCGATAGACCGACCAGCGCGTAAGGTGGGTAGAAGCTGAGGAGGCTAATCAATTAGGGAAGAGTCGGTGCGAAATACATGGTGGTCATGATGCCGGAGGGGAGATAGGCGATTCCGGCCGCGATTCCGGTCGAGACCCCGACGCCGAACGCCACCAGCGGAAAGTCGGAGTTCGCCTCCATCAGGGCCCAGAGCGTGGCCCCGCCGCCGAAGCCGGCCGAAATCTGGACACCACAATGTTCCGCATCGAAGTCGATGGCCTCGAGCTTGCTGCAAGCTGTTGCGTGTCGCAGGCGAGAATTTCTTGCCGTCGAGGTCGATGCCGCCGGCAAGCGCACCGAGCGCCGCGAAGCCGAATCCCTCGGCATCTCCGCAGGTGGTCCACAATGGGCCACCACCCGCAACGCCACCGATGATCGCCGAAGCGGATGCGACGACGCCGAAACCCAATCGCGTGAGATCTCGGTTCCGCTCGAATTCGTCGATCGTGTCGTCCAAAATGCCGGTTCCTTTGGCTTGATCGACACTGTCGCAAACCGACGAAGCGAGTTGGCCGCCGTTTTCCACAACCGCGGCATTTCCGGAAAAGTCGATCGCTCGCCCGAGGTCTGCTACCAGATTCGGCGACTGACCCACCAAGCCCTTGCCCCCCAACATGAAGCCATCGAGAAGGCTTTGGTATTGTCGATAGAGTTTGATGGCTTTATCGATTGCCCGATTCTCCGCTTTCTGTAGATCACCAACTGAGTACGCGGCGATCACATCGTTCATGATTCCTTGGGCCATGACATTCTCCTTACTGAAGATTTCGAAAGGGGCGTTCGGGCTACTGGATGAGCCCGCGCGCTTGTTCGTGTTCATGGCTAGAGTGCGTGGAGACGCCGGAACGTCCCATGAAATCTCAGAAACAACCTCGCCAGCCAATGTCGGCCCGAGACCGACGACCCTTCGCCTTCCTCGAGCATCTCGTCGGCCTCACATCGACCGTGTTCTACGCTCTACACACGCTTCTTGCTTCGGACCGCGCGAAAGTCGCCTTCCCAAGTCTCGCAGCGTGCTGTGTTCGCGGCTCCCTGCTCGATCCACTGGGCCTCGCTCTTAGCCTGGTCACACCTGCCAACTTCAAGGAACCAAGGGGCTCCTAGACCATGCCTGGGTCTGCCTCGCTCGTACTCAGCGGTTTCCTTCGCGCAACTTCGCCAGGTTGCCGAGGGCCATGGCGTCGGCGGGCGCGACTTCGAGTACGCGCCCTAGGATTTCGATCGCCTCGTTGACTGCGCCGCGGGTCGCGACCACCACCGCGAGGTTGTTGAGCGCCGGCACATGGCGTGGTTCGATGGTCAAGGCGCGCCGGAAGTCCATTTCAGCATCACCCAACGCACCCCGCGCCAGGCCGATAACACCGCGCAAGTAGGCGGGGTCGGGGGAACGCGGCAGATCGTGCATGGCGGCAGTCGCGGCGCGGTGGGCGAGGTCGTACTGTTTCGACTCGAGCAGGACCGCGATCTCATCGCGCCGCGGCCCGAGGGCCCTCGGTTCCGCTTCGACGCGTTGCCGAATCGAGCCCAGCTTGCGGCGTAGCGTGTTGCTGTCCTCCGTCGAGAGGGGCGGGGTTGGGCGCGGCGCGGTGGTGAGCGTTGGGCGTGGTTCGGTACGGATTCTTGGCAGGGAGGTCGCTGGCTGGGTGCGTATTGTTTTGGGTGTGGACGCAGGGTCGTGGCCAGCATGGTGGCTTTCCGGCCCTGCCGCCGACGTACCCGACGATCCGAGTCGGAGGCGAGGCACTTTGATCTCGACCAGGTCGTCTTCGCCTTCCACGATGCGGTAGATACGGTCCGATTGAACCCGGTGAAACACCTGCTCGGTGCCGCTGCCCGGCCACCGGACCACAATTTCCGCGATCGACCCTCGCTTGCCGAGACCGATTTCCTGTTGCAGACTCGATCCACCGAACGAACCACCCGTACCCACCAGGCGGTGGATCGAGCGGATGGTGCCGCCGCTGACAACCTTGGTATCGGCCTCCTGTACACGGACTTCGATCCGGGCGCCAACGCCAAACCGGTTCGCGGTTCGTCCTTCCAGGCGCAAGGTGATCCAGTGCTGGCCGTGGTCCGTGCCATCGCCTGGGTTCTCGTAGAGGGCGTTGAAGAAGGCGTCGACCGGGTAGGCGCCGCCCATTTGTTCGAAGAGGTCGAGATCGCCGTCGTTGTCGAGGTCGCCGAAGGCCACGCCGTGGCCTTTTTGGATATGGGCAAAGCCGCCCGCCGCGCTGATGTCGACAAACCGTTGCCCACCGTCGTTGCGGTACATGACGTTGGGCATTACCGCCTCGGGGTTGGGAACGCCGGTGCCGAGGTAGATGTCCGAGAAGCCGTCGTTGTCGAGATCGCCGTGGTTGGCGCCCATGGGCAGCAAGGGACGCTCGAGGCCCACGTCAAGCGAGACTTCGGTGAAGGTGCCGCCGTTGTTGCGGTAGAGACGTGGTTGACCGCCATGACTCGGGACATCGAGGTACGACGCGAAAACGCGGTCGTAGTCACTGCCGTAATCAGCCACGAACAAATCGAGGTCGCCATCGTTCTCGACATCGAAGAACCAGGTGGCGAAGCTGGCGCCGTTGGGTTCGGTGACACCCGCTTCGGGCGCGACATCGGTGAACCGCCAGCCGCCGCCGTCTGTTGCATCGTCGGTCGCGCCGTCGTTGCGATAGAGCCGATTGGGGCCCATGTTCGAGACGTACAGGTCCGGGTCACCATCGTCGTCGTAGTCGCCCCAGGTGACGCCTTTGGCGAATCGAAGATTCTCGACACCCGCCGCCTGGGCGACGTCAGTGAACCGCCAGTTGCCATCGTCGGCGGCACCATCGTCGGCGGCACCATTAGCGGTGGCACCACTGGCGGCGGCGCCGTCGTTGCGCCACAGCTCGTTGGGGAAGGTGCCTTGTTGACTCGTTTCGTTGCCCACGTAGAGATCGAGATCGCCATCGCCGTCGAAGTCGGCCCAGGCGGCGGTTTGGGTAGGCCGTGCCGTGTTCATGCCGACGGCGCGGGTCACGTCAACGAAGCCTTTGGCGCCAACCACGGCGATCTCGTTGTGCAGGAGCGAGTTGCGGATCGCGCCGTTGGTGCCTCGCCAGGCGCCGCGCAAGATGAGAATGTCGGGCCGGCCGTCATTGTCGTAGTCGCCGTGAATCAAGTTGAGTCCGCCCATTTGGCGATCGAGACCCCAGGCGGCGGTGACGTTCTCGAACCCTCCCTTGCCGTCGTTGCGAAACGCCTTTGGGTGGTCGCAGGGATCCCAGGTGGAGGTCACCAAGTCGAGCAGCCCGTCGCCGTCGAAGTCGTCGATCAGGGCGCCGCCAGCGAGGTCGAAGGCGTCGACACCGAGTTGACTTGCCCGGTCCGGCCACCGCTCGAACGATGCTTCGGAGGCCAGGGCTTGGTCGTCCAGGCGTTGGGTCCTGGGGATGTCGCCGGGGAAGTTACCCTCGATCATCCGGGCCAGGTTGAGCAGCCAGCGTGCTTCGAGGTTGTCGGGCCGGTGGTCGAGGTACGTTCGCAGCAGGTCGCCAGCGCGGCGGATGTGCGTGGGGCGGGTGTGGATCGCTTCGGGCGCGATCGGGAGGGTGCAGGCGAGGGGACCGTGCTGGGCCACGCAGTTCTCGTCTTCGGCAAGCAGCAAATGAGCGATGGCGAGATCGCGGGTGACTTCGAGGCGTAGTCCCTCGAACACCGTGTCGCCACCCAGCATGAGGGCCTCGTCGAACACGTCGATCGCGGCGTCGAGTTGCCCGAGACGACGGAGCTCGCGCCCCAAGCGTCCACGCAGGCCCACTTGCACTTCGAGGCTCTGGTTGGGCCGTTCGATTCGACGCCGGAGATCGGGGATGTCACCGTCGCCAAAGTACTCGTCCGCAGCTTGCGCCTCGCACAGCGCCTGGAATTCCGCACGCACGGGGTCGGCCGTCGCGTCTCCATGCATTGGTTTCGGCAAGAGCGCCGAAAAAGCCGGCAGAAGCAGCGCGAGCGCAGACAGGGTCCGAAAACGATCAGTCAAGCGCCAAGGCCTCGCGCAAGTGAGTGTCGGCCCGATCGTGGTGGTTCCAGTAGTCGAGCATGATGCGCTTCTTGAGCGTGCCTCGGGTCGTCAGTCTGGCTGCGCTGGGTCCCCAGCCTGAAACATAGCTTTCTTCCCACGAAGTGATCGCATGGGGAAAGGCCGTATCGAAACGAATCGTCAAGGTGCGTCCGAGGTCGGGATAGTCGAGGGTGTAAACGGCGCGCGCGTCGTTGTGTGGATCGCGACCGAGCGAGGCTTCTGCCCATGCAGCACGCCAGGCGGCATGGCTCAGGCGTTGGTACATGGTCCCCGGAATGAGGCGGGTGCGGCCGGTTGGCAGGGACAACGGGGCCACACGGATGTGGTTCCACAGGCCGTCTTCTGGTATCGCTCCTTCGAGCTCGATCCGTTGGTCGCCCTCGGCTTCGAAGTACGACAGCTCGGTAACGTGATAACCATCGGTAGTCCGGTTGAGCTGGGTAAAGGTGTGACCGCACCATTCCTGTGAGGAGGTGGTGACCTTCAGCGTTGCCGGGTCGGCTTCAAACGAGTCCATCGGGGTAAAGACCGAGCTCATCATGGAGTAGGGGTAAATGCCGGTGTTGAACTTCTTGGTGAAGTTGAGTTTTAACACCGGCACCCGATCGTCTGCAGATGCTGGCCGATCAAGCTTGACGTGCTTCTTGCGGGAGAAGTCCTCGGTAACGAAGATCAGGACGGCTTCGCCGGGATGCACCTCACCGTAGCGTGCCTGTTCGAGCATGTAACTGCTCAGTTCGGCTTTTCCCTGGTACCAATAGTCGGAAACGTCGTTGGCACCGACGCTCGTGGCCAAATGCAAGCCTAGGATGAGGGCGGCGGTGCAGACCGTAAGCGGTTTCATGAGGTCTCCTGATGATTGTTCACCACACCATCCTACAGGCATGCGGGGTCTTGATTCTTCTTCCCGGCGGTTCGCCCGAATGGCTCACCAATGGGCCGTCGAGGTTGAGTTGGTCAACTAGATGGTCTAGTCTGAGGCTATGACGCGGGTGAACGTATACGAAGCGAAGACGAGGTTCTCGGAGCTATTGAATCAGGTTGCGGTGGGCGAGACGATCCTCGTTTGCCGTCGCAACATTCCGATCGCCGAGCTGCGGCCCGTCACGGAAGTCCAGACGCGGCCACGACCTCTCGGCTTGGCTGCAGGCACTTTCGCGATCCCCGAGTCTTTCTTCGAGCCGCTTTCCGAGGATCTACTGGATGCCTTTGAAGGCTAGGACTCGTGAGGCTTCTACTCGACACCTGCACCTTTCTGTGGGTGATTCAAGATCCCGACACGCTTTCCACCAAAGCCCGAGATCACTTCGTTGACTCCGAGAACGAGATCTTCCTCAGCGCGGTCTCGGCTTGGGAGATTGCCGTCAAACATGCTTCCGGCCGGCTGCCGCTCCCAGCCGAACCAAGCACGTTTGTCCCCGCCATGCGCACTGCCCACGGGATCGCGCCTTTGGATCTCGAAGAAGAAGATTCACTTCTCGTGGCGACGCTGCCTTCCTTGCATCGCGACCCGTTCGATCGAATGTTGGTGTGCCAGGCGCTTCGGCGCGGGCTCACGTTGGTGACGCCGGATCGCGCGATCCACTCCTACGAAGTGCCGACGCTTTGGTGAGGTCCCACGACGTCTGTTTCCGCTTCGAAGAACGGCATGGCACTGTACTCCGGGCGCTCGAGGTCGGCGGCGAGCACGGCGAGTGCGACTTCGCCCTTGTAGAGGGTGTGGCGGTTATCGGCTTCGAATCGATCTTCGCGAGCAGCACGCTGGCCAAGGGTGCGTGCCCGTTTGAACCAAACGGTGTCTCCGGTCGCCCGGCCGTGGCAGAGCAGCGCGTAGGCCCGACCCGCGAGGCCGCAGCACAAGGTCGGGTTGCGGTCGCGGGCCTCCCATGCATTCCAAGCGGCGTCGTGAGTGAGCTTTTCGTAGAGTGAGGAACCGAGCATGCGGTGGGCCGAGGACCAAAGGAACACATAGCCAGCACTGCCATGACACCAGCCGGACATCGGGTGCGGGCCCGGTGATCGATCGGCGTGGTGCCGTGGCCATTGAGCGCCGCGATCCTTGGGGACCGCGAACGCGGCGAGCTCGGCCAAGCGGGGCTCGAGCGTCGCTGGCGGCTCGTTGCCGCTGGCGCGGCACCATTGGAGGGTGGCATACGCGTAGCCAGCCCAACCGTGGGCGATGCCGAGGTAATCGCCCACTGACTCGCTGAGCGGCGGACGTTCATCGAGCCGTTTCCACAAGTCGCCCATGGTGCGGCGCGCGAGGTCTTCGAGTGCTTCGGACACGGGCAAATGCATGGCCAGGCGAAGGTCGTCGAGCAGCGCGCAGCCGAGGAGCGTGCCGGCCCGGCCGAGGGTGAGGTCGTCGAGCTTGTTGGATGGTTCGTCGGATGCTGCAACGAAGGATGTCAGCGCCCGCAGGAACGTTGTACCGTCGTTGCGCGCTCCCGCGACGAAGGCTTGTGTCATGTGGATGCCGCTTGCCGTGTGGTGGGGCGAAATGGTGCCGATTTGACTCGCGTCGAGTTCGCGCGAATCGGGGTAGATCGCGTCTGGATCTGTGAGGGCTGTCTCTGCGCGACATGCCCATACATCGGCCAGGGCCAGCAACGCGGCGTCGTCGCGCTGGCAGGCGATCCGGTACAGGGCGAAGGCGATACCAGCGGCCCCGAGATTGACGGATGCCAAAGGATGGGAAGGCCAACCGTCGGCAAGCCATGGGCCATCAAGCGCGGCTTGGTCCAGAAAGCGGCTGAGGCCGCCCGCAAGATGATCGACCTGTCGGCTTGATGTCGCAGTAGCGGGAGTAGAGACAGCGTCGAGCGCTTGTGCCATCTCCGCCATCGACGGATAGCGGTCTGCTGGGTCCTTGGCGAGAGCGCGTCCGAGAACGGATTCGAGGGCGGGCCACTGCGCTCGTCCACGGTCGGCAAACGCCATGGGCGATTCTTCGGCGATTTGACGATGGAGTTCCTTCCGTTCGAGCCCGAAGTCACAGTAGTGAACTCCGGTCACCAGTTGGTACAGCAAGACGGCAACCGCGAACTGCTCGCCGGCCGCACTCGCCGATGGTGGTGGCTGGCCAGCAAGCACCGCCCGTGCCACTTCGGGCTCGAGGTAGAACGCGACACCAGGGCGCCCACCAACTGGAACGACCTCGACCGGTGCTTTTGCCTCGCGAGCGAGACCGAAGTCGATCAAGCGGACGTCGCCGGTGCGATCGACGATGAGGTTTCGGGGGTGGACGTCGCCGTGAAGGAACCCGAGTTCATGGAGTTGGGCGTAGGCCCTAGCGATACCTCGGCACAAGTCGAGAAGGCCACGATCGCACTCCGGCTCTGGCCAAGCGCGCCACTCGGCAGCGGCGACTGTTGCCGCGACGCCACGGCACCATTCGAGCAGCAGGTACGCCCGCCCGTCGTGCTCGCCAGATCCCAGCAGTCGCGGTGCCACGCGGGCCGTCCTCCGATCGGCGGCCAGCTCTGCCAACACCGCCGCTTCGTGTTCCAGCGATCCGACCGCGCTCGTGGGTTTGGAAGTACTGTCGATCTTGAGGGCCGCGAAATGGCCTGCCGCCTGGACTTGGTACACCTCGCCGTCGTCGAGTTTCTGAATCAAGCGCACCACCACGACTTCGTGGGTTTGGTTGGCGATGGTCTCCCCAGGCTCTAGACTTGTGGTGGCCGAGCTGTCCGCCGATAGGCTGTCGGCCTCCACCAAGATGCTGCGCCGCATCATTCGATTCACCAGCGGCAGCACTTCGCGCAGAATCGCCTCGGGTTCCAGCCCGCGCGGTAGGCTGTAAAGAATCACCGCCTCGATGACGGTACGGCTGGCAGCGAACTGTTGCAGGAACGAGGCGCCTTGACTGTCGACCAACGTGGACCCCGACCGACCACGAGATCGGGACAACACGAAATCGTCGTTGTCGCTGGTGAACCGCGCCCGGGTTTCGCGGTCGAGGTCGCCCACCGGAACGATCTCGACATCGTCGCGAAGGACAAAGCGGGTCTCAACATCCATGACGTGAGTCTTTCTGCCAAATCGTAGGCGAAGGAATCCAGCGATCGACGTCGACTCCCAGCCGCCGGACGCGTTCGAGCGCGAAGCGCCATATCGGTAGGTCGGTATCGCCGTATTGGCGAGACGTGATCAAGGCGGCGGCCAGCCGACGTACCAACCACAAGCGCCAACTCTCCCGCTCTTGCCACGGCAGCACCTTCTCGCTCGCTGGTGGGTCCATACCCCAGGACAGGAGTCCGGCAGCATCGATCGGAGCGGTGAAGGGGACGCCCTGGGCAGGGATGCCGTCGAGCGCTGGCTCGAGCTTGGTGGCGGCGTCGAGGAGGCTGTCGAGGTCGCCGAAGTAGGCGATCATCTTGTCGGCCCGCAGCAGACCGGCGGCATCGGGGCCGATCTTGAAGTAGTGCGCTCGAGTCGTTGGGAGAATGTCGAGCAGCACCTGGAAGGCGGATTCGATTGCGTCGGGTGTCGGACTCAAGTAGAGCTTGTAGCTAGATGGCGATTGCGTTCCGGTCATGTCGCTCGTCTCGAGATCATTCCGTTCCCAGCCCAGCCATCCCGAGGTGTCGGTAGGGACTCGCCAGCGGTCCTGGAGGTGTTGGCTCGAACGTCTGCCCTCCGCGATACCCAGCGCTCGCGTGACCGCGTTGGTGTCAGGCCACCGTTGCCGCCAGCGTGCACCGAGCGGTTTGCTGTTGTAACCGTACAACCGCCCGGCGAGCTCGTCGAGATCATTGAGTCCAAGTTCCGCCGCGTAGCGCATTGCCGCCCGCGACAATTGCGCCAAAGGATGTTGCGATTTCGTCTTCTTGACGGCACCGAAGATCTTTGTTGCGTCCGGCCCCGATCCGTAGGCTCCGTTGTAAAGTACTTCGAGGACACCGTCGAGTACCAAGTCAGCGATCTCGGCAAGGCGCTGGGGCGCATTGCTGTTCTGGCGAATGTAGGTTGGGAGCGGACCTGGCTGGTCGAGGGTCAGCAACAGCAGCGCGGTGTCTCGGCCCACGGCCTTGATCGTCGCATTGGTGGCTGGGCCAACCGGTCGGACGATGCCGTAGAAATCCGGGTCGCTGGAAAGAGATTCGAGGCTGCCGCGCTCATCGTTGGTCAGGCGATCGTAGGCCACCAGCTCGAACACTGGGGACATCCGGAGCACGGCCTCCGTGACCCAAGAGGTTTCCGGCAGCATCGCGGGAGGCTCGGGACCGCTTATGCGTGCTCTTTAGAAGGTTCTTCTTCAGAAGGTGCAGCCTGCTCCAGCTTTTGGCGAGCTTGTCGCACGCCCTCCAGAGCCTTCAAGAGTCTTTTCTCATCTCGTTTGATCCAATCGAGCGTCCTGTCTTTGTCGCTTTTGTCGTAATCTTCAGTGAAGGCTTTTTGATACACCTGGAGTGCTTCGAGGTGCCGGCCGAGGATCGTTACCGGACCGTCGTTGTCCTCGCTTCGATCGACCAATGGTGTGATTAGTGTCCCTCTGGCCGTGTTACACGGACAAGTATGCGGTTCGGGAATGCGGTTCTCTTCGTTGCCAGCTTCCTCCGCTTCTTCAATGACGATTCGGCGAGGCAGGACTGTGACGACAAGGTCCTTCGTTTTGAAACGCATGCAATCCTCCAGTTCAGCTGTTCCGTTCAAAGATGCGGTCTTTGGGCTCCACGAGCCTGTCGCCTTGTTTGGATGGAGTATGGCGGCTTGATACCCAAGCAAGGATACACTGTGTGAGTCTCATCGCTTGATCTTCGATACGAGGTCAGGACCCGCTGGGAAGCAACGCCATGAAGGCAGATTCGGATCGCAAGGGCTCCCAAATGGGATCAAGACGCAGCTGCGCGGGAGAGATCGACCACATATACGACTGCGAGAGGATCACCTCTAGCTCACGGATTGCCCGCGAATAGTCACCCACAAGGGTCAGCGTGATGGCGAGTAGCTCGCGCTGACGAGGGCCTCCATATAGATCGGACTTTGCAAGCGCGACACCGCGCTCGCCCGCAGCGATCGCCCCCTGCCGATGGCCGAGCAGGGCAAGGGCAACACCCAAGTTGGCGTGAAAGAGGGCGAATTCGGGAGCGGACTGGGTCAATCGGTCGAGAATCTGCCGACTATTCTCCGCCAGGACTTGGGCTTGAATTTCGAGGCCGAAATGCCGAAGAATCAACACCTCGCGCCAAAAGAGAAGAAGTCGTGCTTCACCGCGACTCGACTCAGGGACCGCGCGTAAGCGATCCAAAGCTTCGCGCCACGGATCCTGGTCGGGCCGAGTGGAAATCGTGGCCCTATAGAGATCGAGCAAGACCCGATAGTAGAGAAGCCGCGGGTCGTCACGAATCGGCGATTGGTCGAGAATACGTTGCGCCTCGACGGTTGAACACCTCGCTACCTCGGAGATCGTTTCGGGGCATCCCTTCCAAGCCAGCATGTTCAGCGCCCGCTGGCCAAGCGAGAAGACGCGGTCGGGTTCTTTTTCGAGCGCCAAAGTCAGCCAGCGTTCGGTCTCGGCGTGGCGACGCATGGCCATGTAGGTCTCACCGATGTTTTCCGCCAGGATCGCATTGCTGGGATCGTAGGAGAACGCGCGTTCGAGCAGGGTGATCGCTTGGTCGAGATTGCCTCGGCGGCGCTCCACGTATCCCAAACCAGTAAGCACTTCGGCGTGATGAGGTCGGACCAGCGCAACCGCCGCGAACGAGTCTGCCGCCCCATCATGATCACCCTCGATGTGATAGCGGTAGTAGGCCTCGGCCAGGCGGACGGAGGATCCGTCTGGCTCGATCGCCAGCGCGCGATTGAGCGCTGCTCGCGCCAGGTTGCGCCGCTGATCTGTCGCGTTGCCGTTGAAATAGAGTCTTGCATGCGCTCGGACCAGCTGGGCCCATGCCTCAACAAAGTGGGGGTCCTCGGCCACGGCCCGATCGAACATGAGAACGGACTGGTTGACCTCAGCCAAGTCGAACGTCGTGTGACGGCTGAGTTCGAGGCCGCGAAGGTAGGCCAGGTAGGCCGCCGGTATCGGGGTCAGAGTTGCCTCCAAAGTCCGGCGTTCGGACTGGGCTAGGTTGACCTCGAGTTGGGTCGCGACTTCGAGTGCGATGTCCGACTGTGCATTCAAAACGTTAGCCGGCTCGCGGTCGTAGGCATCGGACCAAATGTCGGTCAGGTCCGCGATGCGCACAAGGCGCGGCGTGATGCGAATGCGCTCGACGCCCGCATTCCGTGGCGGCCAGTTGACCGTCCCTTCGAGGACATAGGCGACGTCGAGCTGGGCGCCGACATCTCTTAGGGTACTGGCGGAAGCGAGCGCGCGGGCGGCGCTGGTACGCGAAACGACGGCCAGACCGTTCAGCGAGGCGAGCCGCCGGGTGATTTCTTCGGTCAAGCCCGTCGCGAAGAATGCGTTTTCGTCGGCACCGACGTGTTGGAATGGCAAGATCGCGATTCGGAGCAGGGACGGCGTCAGTTGTGCGGGTAATAAAGGTTCGAGTCGAGCGGATTCGACCACCACATTGGGGGTTTGGTTGTTGGTAACAACGTTGAGTCGCCATAGGCCGAAGCCAAGGCCGGTAGCGATGGCGATGGCGATCGCCCATCGGCGAAGCCGACGAGGCGAGCCGCTTGACAAGGGAGGGTTGGCTTCGCCTTCGAGGTCATCGAGGAAGGCGGAAATGGTCGGTGTTCGCCGGTCGAGGGACTTGGTCAGTGCCCGCTCGATCGTTTGGACAACGGATCCCGACAGGCTGTCTCGCAGTCGAGCCAACGGCTCCGGTTCGGTCTCGAGAATCTTGTGCAAGAGAGCGATCTGGTTTTCCGCTTCGAACGGTTGATGCCCAGAAAGCATCTCGTAGAGCAGGGCCCCCAGGGCCCAAACATCGGCACGCGCGTCGACCGGCTCTCCCCGTGCCTGTTCGGGCGCCATGTACGACGGTGTGCCGATTGCAGCACCGGTATCGGTGAGGCCGAGGTCGCCGGCGACGCTGGCAATGCCGAAGTCGAGAATTTTGGCGATGCCTTCGTTGGTGATCATGATGTTGGCGGGCTTGATGTCGCGGTGGGTGACCCCGGCTTCGTGGGCACGGGCCAAACCCTCTCCAACCTGCGAGGCGATCTCGATCGCCATGGCCACAGGTAGGGCGCCGCGTTTCAGCTTGGCGTCCAGCGTTTCGCCAGCGTAAAAGGCCAACACCATGTACAGCCGACCCGCGTCACTCTCGCCAATGTCATACACCGTGCAAATGTTGGGGTGGTCGAATGCCGAGGCAGCGCGCGCCTCGCGAATGAAGCGTTTCTTGTCCACCTCATCGCGCAACCAGGGGGGCAAGACCTTGATCGCGACCCGGCGACCGAGGCGCCGGTCGTGCGCTTCGTACACCACGCCCATGCCGCCCTCGCCCACGCGATGACCGAGCACATACGGACCTAGCTGGCGACCGACGAGATCCTCGGAACCGCTTGCTTTGGTCGCTGCCCTCGTAGCCTGCCTCAGCAGTCGCGCGATTTCATTCTGCCGAGGCTGGCCACCGTACAAATCGTCGTCCCACGACGCGGTCTCCGAGATCGAGTCGTCGACCCATTTGGCTTCGGCGGCCAGCAGCGTCTCGACCTCCTCACGCAATGCCGGGTTTTCGGCACACGCGGCATCGAGGAATGCCGTCAGGGCGGCGGAGTCAAGGGCTCTTGCTTCGTCGAGCAGCGCCTCGAGCTCCTGCTGGTTTCTACCTCTTCCGGACCTGCTCAATCGCGACTCATCTCCAGCAGCTGGCGGGTCGTACGCCAGTTGCGCACGGTGCTGACGGTGCCGAGTCGGCGATCGAAGTAGGCGTTGGTGAGCTTGGAACGAGCGACCCCATTGGGGTAGTGGAGGTAGATCTCCCGGCCCGCGACGGTGAAGATATCGGGAGCGAATCGATCGTGCTCGAGTGATGCGATCTGGGCGGCGTCGGGCTCGTCGGCCAAGAAGGCAACGGCCAAGAATCGCTCGTCGGTGTCGAGGTCGGCGTAGGGGTTGTTGGCCACGGCGGTGGCCAAGGAAGCGGCCGTGCGGGTGACCACCGGGATCGTGTAGCCAAAGCGCGCGTTGATGGCTGTGCCGATGGTTTCGGGAACGCGCGCAGCCAAAGCATTACTAGCTTCGAAGACGATGTTGCCACTTTGAATGTAGGTCCGCACGTTGTTGCAGCCGGCGCCTTCAAAAAGGACCCGTAGGTCTTTCATGGGCAGCTTGTTGTGGCCACCGACGTTGATGCCACGCAACAAGGCGATGTAGGTGTTCATGGACGTGACTCCGTTGCCAGCGCATCGTGGAGGAGGTAGAGGTAGTTAGGTGATTCTATCCCGTTTCACGGTGCCCCTCGGTGGCAGTGGTAGCCTCGTGCCGTAACTTGAGGCAGGGCGTTCCCGTACTCTCCGATGAGTTCCATCATGGTGCCGGGTTTCTCTGGCCGGTTGCGAGTACGAATGAAAAATCCCCAACGTCGTGTTTTGCCTTGGCGCCTCGGTTTGGCGGCTGCGGTCGGCGGCCTCGTTTGCTTCATCGCGGTCGCACGCTGGGCGCCGGAAGCGTCGATTTGGCTCGGCGATGATGGGGCCACCGAGGTCGCGGCCAGGCGTCACGCGGCGTCGATTGGTTTCGAGGTTGGCGACGCGTCTGGCTTAGAGCTTTCGACCGGTCAAGACGACCAGCGGCTTGCCGATCCCGGCCTGGTACGACGGTTGGTCCCGGACCCTGAAGACCAGCGGCGACTCCTCAGGGAAGTGCCGCCGATCCGTCTGCGGATCGGCTTTGATGCCACCACCGCAGAGGGGTACGAAGGCCGACTCGTTCTCGAGCTTGGCGGCACCGGACAGTTGGTCAACGCACGGTTCGACGCCGGGCCCAAGGATCGGGTCGATGGCGCCGAAGAGGATTCCGAAGGTTCGATGGGATGGGCGGATGATATCGCGGCGGTTTTCTTCGGTGAAGAGGCTCCCAAGGGGGAGACCGAAGGCAACCGGGTTCGCTGGTACCAGGTTGCGGGTGGGCCGGCCCTCGAAGTTCAAGGCTTGGCGGACGGGGACTGGCAAGCGAGTTTGTATCCAGCGCGGCCGGATCACGACGAAGACGAGCTGGCGGTGGTTGCCTTGCTTGTGCTTGCGGTGTTCGGGTTGGCGATGGTGGTCATGTTTCTTTGGCGTTTGAGCCGTGCTCGGTTGGGATTTGGCCACGTCAAGGTCATTGCCGCCTTGGTTGTGCTCTATGTCCTTGGCAGTGCCGGAGAGATGTCCTCCTGGACCGACATGGCAATCTTCGTCATCTTTGCGGTGCCGAGTATTGGTTTGTTGCTGGCCGCCTTGTGGGCGGTAATCGAAGCGGAGTTGCGCGACTGGCGGCCACAGGCCTTGGAATCGTGGGATCGTTTGGTCTATCGGCAACCGCTTCGAGCAACGGGCCGCGATCTTGTTGCGGGCGTCGCGTGGGGGGCTTTGCTTGCTGGCCTCTACGCCAGCGGTGGTGCGGTCGGGTCCTGGTTTGGCGGTGGCTATTCCAGGATTCTTGGCGATCCGGGGCCCAGGCTTCTCGAGGGTGTGTTCTTAGTGATCCCGATCGCCTTTGGAGTCGGCTTGGGTGGCCGGTTGCTGGGAACGCGCGCCAGTGCTGTTCTCGGTGGCATTGCAGCGACTTGTATGTGGCTGGTTTTTCTGCCGATGACGCCAGTGCCGGTGCGTTTGGCCTGGGGTCTGTTGCTGGGTGTCCTATGTGTTGTGATCTTGTCCCGGCGTGGCCTCTTGGTCCTGGTGATCGCGGCGGTAACCGCCCTGACCCTGCCCAGCGTTGGGCTGGTGGCCATGACCTGGCCACGCTGGTGGCTGGGAAGCTTGGTTGGCCTGGCGACCACCGTGGGAGCATTGGTTGGAGGCCTACGGCTTTGGAGAACGGCACCGGTGATGGGATCGCCCGAGGTCAAGCCGGCCTACCTCTCGAAGATCGAGCGGATCGCGCGACTCGAAACGGAAGTCGAATTGTTGCGCAACTTCCAGCTTGCGCTCTTGCCCGAAAATCGGTTGGTGGAGTTCGGGGGCGGTGAAGCCGCGTGGCAAATGCGCACCGCCGATCAGGTTGGCGGTGACTTTCTGGATTTTGTAACGGACGAAGACGGCCGGCTGTGGATGACCGTGGCGGATGTCGCCGGGCATGGGATCGCGTGTTCGATGTTCACCGCCTTTGCCAAAGCCGCGATCGCCGAGCACGCCGCCGCGGGCGTGACACCGGCGCAGGCATTGACGCGGATTCGTCGCCTATTTCAGCGCCTTCGCTCGCGTCGGTCCATGGTGACAATGATTCTTGGCGTTTGGGACCCGCGCGACCGCACACTGACGGTTGCGAGCGCTGGCCATCCTCCTTTGGTGGTGTGGGATGGCGAACAAAATCGGGAGATCGGACCACCATCACGGCCGTTGGGAATCGACCTACCCGGAGAAGACCGTGATGAGGTGATCGTTTGTCCGCCGGGTACCATCGTGCTGGGCTACACCGATGGCGTGGTCGAAGCGGTGTCGCCGTTTGGGGAACCCTTCGGATTCGAGCGTTGGCCGTCATCTCTCACCGCACGGTCGGGGCAGTCGGCGTCAGCCATCCTCGACGCGCTGCTCGCGGATCTCGACCATCACTGCGGCGATGTTCCGGCTGATGACGATGTGACGGCGGTCGTCATTTCGCTTGCGTGATGCCCCGTCATGCTAGGTGCTGGGTGGGGCGATCGCTGATTGGCGCAATCCGGATGATTCGGAGTTGACGCCGTGGAATGGTTTCGCCAACGCGTACAACGCCGACCCAGGTTTTGTTGATTATGCCGCTTGGTTGTGGCGCGACAGCACCGGCCGTCAAGTTATTCGCGGGTTTGGTCCTGATGTTGGTGCCTTCGGGGCCGTGAGCTTTCTGTTCGCTGACGGCTTCGAGTCGGGTGATACGAGCGCTTGGACGATCGCCACGCCATGACGCTCGTGCCGTTGCCTGGTAGGTTGGGTGTTCATGCAACCCGAGCACGAGCACACGCCTGAGGCGATTCGTAGTCGCTTGTCGGCCGGACCTCGGCTGAGCTATCTGCGTGACTGGATCTACGGCGGGATCGACGGTGCCGTGACCACGTTCGCGGTGGTGGCTGGCGTCGTTGGAGCGGAGCTGTCGACCTCGGTGATTTTGATCTTGGGCACTGCCAACCTGATTGCCGACGGTTTCGCCATGGCTGCTGGCAACTACTCCGCGACGCGGGCGGAGAGCGACGAGAAAGAGCATCTGCGGGCGGTCGAAATGCGCCATATCGCCACCGAGCCGGAAGGCGAGCGCGAAGAAGTCCGGCAGATCTTCGCCCTTCAGGGCCTCGAGGGTGAAGCGCTCGAGAGCGTGGTGGGTGCGGTGACCGCGGATCGTGAACGGTGGGTGGCCACGATGTTGCGTGAAGAGTATGGCCTGCCGGCCGAGGTTCGATCGCCCCTTTTGGGTGCCGCCAGCACCTTCAGTGCTTTTCTGTTGTGCGGAGCCGTTCCCCTTATCCCGTATGTGGTTGGTTTTCCGAATGCGTTTGTGGCCGCGTGTGTGATGACCGGCTTGGTCTTTTTTGCCATCGGTTGTGTGCGAAGCCGATGGTCGTTGTTTCCCTGGTGGCGTGCCGGACTCGGTACACTGGCTTTGGGCAGCGCCGCCGCGACACTTGCCTACGTGATCGGAGATCTGCTCCAAAACCTCGCTGGATAACCATGAGAGCACAACCATGACGAGATACCCCCGCGTTTGGATGATGTTGCTCCCGTTGCTCTCCTTGGTGGCCTGCGGTGGTCATGACCATGGCCACGAGGAGCCCAATCATGCAAGCGAGGCGCCGTCGGACGACTATGCGTCTCACCACGCGCCAGCGGCGGTGCCAACCGGGCATGACCTCGTACTCGATGGCGATCAGAAGTGGGCCATGGACGATCACACACGGTTCGTGGTCGGAACCATGTCCGATCGCTTCGTCGGTCGCGATCTCGAAACGTCATCAGCCGAAGACCTTCGCAAGCTGGGCACCCAGTTGCGTGAGGACATCAATGAGCTGATCAAGGGCTGTACCATGCAGGGTGACGCCCACAACGAGTTGCACAAATTCTTAGGCCACTACATTCCGGCGGTCGACAAGATGGCATCGTCAGGTGAGCCGGCGCGCGCGGAGAGAGTTCACGAACTGCTTGTCATCTACGCCGGACATTTCGAGTAGATCTCGTCTCAGAACGCATTCAGAGACCGACAGCCACGCGGTGTCGGTGGCGGGTAGCGTGCTGGTCGGAGTCGTGGACGGTACCGGCTGGAGCCGGTGATCTGGGCGAGCGGTCCGCCTCCAAAGCGAAGCAGCTGGCTTGACTTGAATCGCCACCTGATCGGACTGCTTGTTGCATATTTAGGTATAAGATAGGACGCGAGAAGCAAGTAGAGTGCCTCGGGGGACTGTCCGCCTGCATTGCTTCGTTGCATTGGTTGTTGTCCGATCGGGCGCTGAAAAAGTACACTCGGGCATGGCCAGAGCGAAATGAATGGTGCAAATGATTGGTGTCTCGCCATGTTTGCTTCGGGGCGGGCCGACATACTTCCTCCGAGGTCCGAGTTAGGTCACAAGGGGGTGTTCGATGTCTCGCGGTCACCGCAGATCGATCTGGGTGCTATGCCTCGGTGTTGGATCCTGCGCGGTGTTGCTCGCTGTCGGCCGGATTTCGAGGTCCTCGGCGAGCGGTGGATTCGATCAGCCCGCGGTGTCGTCAACGCGACCAGAAGCGACCATTCCGACGGAAGTCGAGAGCGCTCCGGTCGTTCGCGCCGATTTGCATCTGACCATCGATGCCACCGGTCGGCTGCGTCCGAACCGTGAGATCGAAATCATCGCCGAACTCACCGGTCGCGTCACTGCGGTCGACTTGATCGAGGGCCAGCATGTCGAGGCGGGTGACGAGCTGTTTCGGCTGGACGATCGCTTGGTGCGGATCGACTTGCTCGAAGCGGAGGCCGAGCTGATGCAGAAACGGGCCGCGTACGCGGTCTTTGTCAGCATGGAAAGCGCCGACGGCGTGGCGCCGTCCGATCGCGGTGCCGAGACTGAGCTTGCGCGCAGCGACCACGAACGAGTGCGTGATCTGTTCGATCAAGGGCTTCTGGCTCGAACCGAGCTCGACCGCGCCCGTCGTCGGCTCGAGATCGCCGAATTGCTCGCGGGTGAGCACCAAGGGGAGGTGCGGGCCGCGACAACTGGGCTGATCCAAGCCGAGCAACGGGTCTTGAGGGCAAGTCTGATTGTCGATCAAACCGTCATCAAAGCGCCGTTCTCCGGTCGCGTGGCCGATCTCGAGATCTCGGTCGGCCGGCAGCTCAACGCTCGCGATGTCTGTATGCAGCTGATCGATGAGTCCAAGATGAGAGTCGATGTGGAGGTCTTGGAGCCCGACTTGGTGCAACTGCGACGGGGGTCGCCGGCTCAGATCCGCTTGCCGGCCTTGCCGGACCGGACCTTTTCCGGTCACGTCCTGTCCATCAACCCGAGAATCGCCGAAGAATCTGGCACTGCTCGGGTCACGGTCATCATCGACAACCCAAGCCATCGTTTGATCCCCGGACAGCTCGCCTTCGTCGATCTCGAGACCGAGCGGATCGCTGGCTGTTTATTGGCCCCGGCGGCCGCCGTGCTGGCGCGTCAGGAGCGCGAGGTCGTGTTCAAGATCGTCGGCGATCGTGCGCTCTGGACGTATGTCGAGACCGGTCGTCGCAATGGCGGCTGGGTGGAAGTCGTCGAGGGGCTTGCGGCCGGCGACGTCGTAGCGGTGGGTGGCCATTTCGCCCTGGCTCATGAGTCGCAGGTACGATCGCGCCTCCAGGGCGCCGCCGAGGACCGTCGGTGAGACGCCGGTCGCGTGAGGCGCCTCGTGGGTCCTACGAGGTCTTTCTGGCGGGTCTTCTCTGCCGCCCCGTTGCCGTGACGGCGGCATCATTGCTGGTGCTGGGCCTCGGGGTCGTCGCCCTGTGGCGGCTGCCGGTCGCATTGTTGCCGGCGATCGACTATCCGTCGTTGGTGGTCTGGACGTCCTATCCCGACGCCCCGAGCTCGCGGGTCGAGCAGACGGTCACCCGTCCGCTCGAAGCGTCGCTGGCCGGACTCAGTGGCCTGACTGCGATCGAAAGCACCAGCCAGCTCGGCGGTTCGTCCATTCGATTGCGCTTCGGTTGGAACACCGACTTGGACTTGACCGCGCTCGAGTGCCGGCAACAGATCGATCGGGCCTTGCGTCGACTGCCGCAGGGTGCTTCGCGGCCGTTGGTGCTCCCCATCGACCCGAGTGCCGCGCCCTTGATGGTTTTGGCGCTTGGTGTCGTCGACGAAAGGGACCAAGATCTCGGTCATCTGGATCAGCTGGCACGGAACGTGGTTTCGCGGCGGTTGGAGCAACTGCTCGGCGTCGCTCGCGTGCGGGTAGTTGGCACCCAGACAAGACAGATCGAGATCGCCCTCGACGGTGATCGCCTCTTGGCGTATGGTCTCGACAGCGAGCGTATCGCCGAGGCGCTGCGGGCGGCGAATGTCGTCGAGGTGGGCGGTACCTTGACCCAAGGGTTGTTTCGGCACGCCGTCGAGATCGGGCATCAGCTCATCGATCGCGAGACCGTCGCCGAGACCATCGTTTCGGCCGCCGGCCAGCCGTCCATCCGTCTCGATCAGGTGGCCAAGATCCGAGATACCATGGCCCGTCGTCGTGGTCTCGCCCGCTGGAACGGTCAGCCGGCGGTTCTCCTGCTGGTCGAACGCCGGCCCGATGCCAATGCCGTCGAGACAGCGAAACAAGTCCACCGCGCGCTCGGAGCGCTGGGCGAGGATCTCTCCGGCGTCCGCCTCCAGACGGTAATTGACGACAGCGAGTCGATTCGGGCGGCGATCGACGGGGTCGCCCAGGCGGTCCTCGGCGGTGGGTTGCTGGCGCTACTGACCCTGATGCTATTCCTGCGTCGTCCGCGGAGCCTGCTGGCGGTGGCCAGTGCCGTCGGATTGTCGCTGGCGGCGACCTTGGCGCTCTTCGATCTCTTTGGCATCACCCTCAATTTGATTTCGCTGTCGGGGCTGGCCCTCGGCGTCGGCATGCTGGTCGACAACGCCATCGTCGTCGTCGAAGCCATCGCGCGTCATTCCGAAACGGGAGTCGCCGTGCGCGTCGCCGCCCGTCGTGGTGCGGCGGAGGTGGCGTCCGCGATCGGCGCTTCCAGCCTGACGACCATGGCCGTGTTTTTGCCGCTGACCTTGGTCGAAGGGTTGGCCGGTAGGCTTTTTCGGGACCAATCCCTCGCCGTTTGTTGCTCGCTGACCGCGTCGTTGGTTGCGGCCCTCACGGTCGTGCCTTTGATTTGCAGCCGCGAGCGATCGTCCGTACGGAAAGCGAGCTTCGACGGACGGCTAGTGCGGGCGTACGAGGCCGCGTTGGCCGCCTGTCTACGGAATCCGGTGTGGGTGCTCGCCGGGTCGCTACTCGTGTTGGGCGGCTGTTTGGTGTTGGCCCTGCGGTTGCCCCGCGAAGCCTTGCCGAAGACCGCGCACGGCCGCTTCGATGTGCGGCTCCAGCTGCCGACCGACGCCCAACTCGAGCTGACCTCCACGCGCAGTCAGACGATCGAACGACAGCTTCTCACCTGGCCCGAGGTCGAGGATGTTCTGGCGATGATCGGTGAGCAAGACGAATCGTGGGCGGATCCGGTGACGCGGCCCATCTACCGAGGCGATCTGGTTGTCAAGCTTCGACCGGGGACCGAGCCTGACCGGATCGCCGAGCGACTCCAGAAGCTCGATCCTCCCGCCGATACCACCATGCGGATCGAGCCGGCCCGGACCCGCCTCGAGGCGCTCTTGGTTAGCGGCTCGCGGGATCTGATGATCGATCTGTCTTCGGCGGATACGGCGAAAGCGCAGCGTGCGGTCGCACCGGTGCTTGCTCAGCTCGCCCGTCGACCCGAGCTGACCGATCCCGAGGCGCTCGAGCCGGAACATCTGTTCGCCTACCGGGTCGATCTCGACCGCGCGGCCATGGCGCGATTCGGTGTCGACCCCGCCTCGGTCGGTGCCGCGCTCCAGGTTGTGGCCGGTGGTCTCGAGGTAACTCGTCTGGCGCGTCACGATGACGACATAGCGCTCAATCTGATCGCCCCCGCCTTTTCGTCGCGCGACCGGGTCACCGAGTTGCACATCCCCACGGCCGTGGGGCCGGTCACCCTGGGTAGTATCGCCCGCCTGGAATCGGCCCGTGTACCGGCCGTGATCGAGAAGCGAAACCAGACGCCCGTGGTTCGTTTGGCGGCCGACTTGGCGCCCAGGGTAGACCTCGAACAAGGTCTCGCGGCGATTCGCGCGGCAGTGAGCGCTGTGGACATGCCCGGTGTTCAAGTTTCCGTTCACGGCGCCCATGAAGCGTTTCGTTCGAGCTTGCATGCCTTGATGCGAAGCCTGCTCTTCAGCTCGATCCTCGTGTACCTCATCCTTTCGGTGCAATTCGAGAGTCTGGTACAGCCGCTGGTGATTTTGTCGGCGGTGCCTTTGGCCTTCGCGGGCGTGGTACCAGCGTTGGCCTGGGCCGGGCAGTCGTGGAATCTCATGAGCCTCACCGGCTGTGTCGTCCTGGTCGGTATCGCCGTGAATGACGCCATCGTCAAGATTGATCTCGTCAACCAACGGCGGCAACAGGGCTTGTCGCTCGAACCGGCGATCCTCGTCGCGGGCCGCGAGCGTTTGCGTCCGATCTTGATGACCAGCTTGACCACGGGGCTGGGCCTGCTGCCGCTGGCATTGGGCTTGGGGGAAGCAGGCGAGCTGCGAGCGCCCATGGCGATCACCATCATCGGTGGGTTGGTCGGTAGCACCGTGCTCACACTCACCGTCGTTCCGACCCTTTATCGCATCCTGGCTGGGCGAGCGGTTCCGCTGGTTTTCGAAAGCGACGGCCCAGGAGCGACCCGACGTAATGCGCTCATCCAAAGGGGAGGCTGACACCGTGCAGATTGGGCCGGCACCCAGCTTTCTGCGCAAAAGTCTGGAGATCGAGGAAGAACTCGGTCGCTTCAAGCAGCTGAACCATCCGGCGACCGAAGATCTACCGGCGCCGATCGCGAGGCTCGTAGAGCATATTCACGAGAACCTCTTCGACGCTCAGCTGAACGTGTCGACCGCGAAGAACTCCTGCGACGTTCACAATAACAATGTAACGACGTATTTCAAGGTGTTCTTCGGCGTCGGCATTCGTGAATACATCGAGATCGCACGTATCGAAGCGGCGTGTTGGCTCCTGAGCGCCTGCCAGTGCGAGGCGTATCTCGTCGCCATGGCGGTTGGGTACAGTCATCCCGAGACCTTTTGTCGAGCGTTTCTTCGTCGGACCGGAACCACCCCAATGGAGTTCCGAGAAGTGAAGAAGAATCGTCAAGAGGAATCACAAGAGAAAGACGAAGAAGGGGGGTCACACCATCCGGCTGCTTCGTCGAACATAATCACGTCAACGAGGGGTACGTAGTCATGGGTCCGAGCCCGAGAGGACGATTCGACGGCCACGGGTCGGTACAACGGGTCGAGTGTAGGGTTGCCTGCTGAAGATGAAACATCTAGACCGCACCAACAGAATAATTGTGATTGTTTTGTCGGCAATTTTTTTATTCTCAGCGTTGGACAAGATCTACCACTACCGGGGATTCGTCGATGCGCTTCGTAACTATGTCCTGGTTCCCATCGCGGCCGCACCGCTGATCGCGGCACCGGTCATCTGTCTCGAAATCGTCATTGGCATCGGCCTATTGGCAAACGCTTGGCGATCGACGGCCGCGTTGTTGGCCGCGGGAACACTGGCCTCGTTCACCGGCGCCATCGGCCTCAATCACGTCTTTGGTGGTCGTGGGATTTGTGGCTGTTGGTTCACGGTAACCCTTGCGGAAGGTACCACAGCGCATCTATTGCTCAACGGCATGCTCATGGCGCTGGCGGTCATGCTTTGGCTCGACACGAGAAAGGAATACGCGAGCCCGACTCGGCATGAGCACCGAGTCGAGACCGTTGAACTCGAATAGATAAGTTTTTGAAGGGTGTCAATGTTGGCGCTCATTTGTGTCCGGAACCTCCATAAAGGAGAACTCGAATGAAGAACAAAGTTAAGACTCTCTTGCTCGTTGGCGTGGTTGCGCTTATGACGCTTGGTCTCACCGGCAGCGCATTTGGTGCCAAATCGATTGCTGTTCAGCCGGACTGCCCGGGTAGCGGCCAGTCCTGCGCCTTCGATGGCACGTGGTTGCTTTACAAGGGCTTGGACAAATAGAGAGTCGATCGGGCCATGAAGAAACAGAAGGCGATCCTTTTCGTTGGCACAATCGCGCTAACGAGGTTTGGCCTTACCCGCAGTGTCTCTTGATGCTTATGCGCCCGATCAACGATCCTAGGCAAGGCCCACCGATCAGCGGTGGGTCTTGCCGCATTTTTGGAGAGTGGTCATGAAATCGCGTCGCCTGTACCTGATCGTGCTGGTCGTGCTCATGGGTTCGGCGTTTCTTGTCGGTGCGCTGACATTGGAGCGCGAAACGGGGTCGCGGCCGGTTGTCGTATTGGAGCCCGACGTTCGCGTCGTGAAACAAAGCCAGACGAGTCGATTGTTGAGGTCACCCGAGTGGCGATTGGACTTTCTGCTCGGCGACAAGCCGAGCGCGCTCGACAGCTTCTCGCAGGGCGAGCCGGACTTCTTCTATCTGGTCACGGGGCGGGCCGGTCCCGATGGCTCGTTCTACGCTCTGGATTCAGGTGATTTTGGCGTCAAGAAGGTGGTCGATGGCGAGTTGGTGGCGCGCTATGGCAAAGGAGAGGGTAGCGGTCCCGGCGAGTTTATGGGGCCGATGGATGTGGCGGTCGACGAGCAGGGGCAGGTCTACGTCGCCGATCCGGTGAGCGGTGCCGTGACGGTATTCAGCGCGGACGGTGAGGTGATTCAAACCTTGCGTCAGGAAGTCCAGCCCGAGCGGGTCACACTCGGTCCCAAGGGTCATTTCGTGACCTCGTCTTCGACCGGGCCCGACGGTATTTTCAGCGTGCATGGGCCGGACGGGACCACGAGCTTCGGTGCGATTGTCGACAAGCCGCAGCATGCGATCGCATTCGGAGGCTGGCTGGATCATACTTTGGACGGCTTGGTCTTCAGCCCGCTCTATTTCGGCATGCTCATGAATTACGATTTCGATGGCAATGTGAATTGGATTGCAGAGACGATCGATCCGGTTCCACCGCCCAAGGTCGTTTTCGGTGACGATGGATGGATCACTTTGGATCCCAAGGCCCAGCCGGTTCATTACAGTGTTTCCGCCACGGATGACCACATTTTCACGCTGTCTCGCCGAGCGAGAGGGGGTCTGAGAAAACGTGGTGTCGTCGATGTCTACGACCGAACGAACGGCCACTACCGATACTCTTTCGCATTGCCGGGACCCGGCAAGGGTATCGTCGTCGATGCTGACCGCCTCTACACATTCACGGCCACCGAGTTACGCCGATGGAGTCTTGCGGGCGGCGACGATGTGCTGGGTAAGGGGTAGCGGGTCGGCGCAGCACCGCCGCTCGTCCTCTTCGTCGACCCCTGAAGCGTAGGCCTTGGTGCCGTCCATGCCGCCGCGAATCGGTACGCGTGGCACGCCCGCTGTTGCGGCGTGGTCGGTGGCGCTCCTGGTGGCGGGTGCCGTAGCCTTTTCTCGCCTGCCGCTCGAGCTCGTTCCGTCGCTCGAGCTTTCGGCGTTGGTCGTCAACGCGACGTGGCCTGGGGCGTCTCCTACCGTGGTCGAACGGAACGTTCTCCAGCCGATCGAGGAGTCGCTCCAGGGCCTTCGAGGCACCGAGGAGGTTGCGAGCTACGCCAGCGCAGGCCAGGGCACGATCGAGCTGCGGGTGGCCCGGAGTCAAGACCTTGGATCGTACGCCAGCGAGTTGGGCGACCGCCTTTCGTCGCTGCGAAACGCCTTGCCGCCCGGGGTCCATCCTCAAATCGATCGTGTCGTCCCCGCCGACCTGCGGCAGGACGACGGATTCATGACCCTCGACTTGAGTGGCCCTGCGATCTCCAGTCAATTGCGCCGGCTGGCCGAGGACATGGTCCAACCGCGGCTTCGCAGCGTGCCGGGTATCTCCAGCGTTCGAATTGATGGTGGCGCCAACCAAGAGCTTCGAATCCAGTTGCGAGCGGACCGCATGCGCGCCTACGGCCTCGACGCCGACGGGATTGCTTCGACTCTTCGTGCTGCGTTGAGCGAGCAGCATTATGGCTGGTTGGGCGTGGGGCGCAGCGCCTTGCTGTACTCGCCAACGGTCGACAGCTTGTCTACCCTCCGTCGCTTGCCGTTGGTCCAGCACCGGACCGCGGTCGCCACGCTGGACGATGTCGCGCGGGTCGATCTCCGCGCCATGGACGTCGCGTCCGCCAGTCGGGTGGATGGCGAGCCCGCGATCAGTTTGACCGTCGAACGCGAGCCGGGCAGCAACTTGTTGCGTACGGCTGGGCGTGTCCGTGCGGCTCTGCCGCGGATTCGGACGGCGTTGGGCGACTCGGTACGGCTGCGGGTCGCGGTGGACCAAAGCCAGCGGGTGCGGGCCGAGCTGACCGATCTGGCATGGCGCGGTGCGCTGGGTTGGCTGTGTATCGCCGTTGCGCTGGGACTGATGCTCGTCCGTGGGCGAGCGGTGGCGCTGGTCCTGTTAAATGCGGCAGTCGCCATGGCGTTCGGTGTTCTGCTGATGGCGCCCTTGGGCCTCACACTGAACCTGTTGACTATGGCTGGCTTGGCTCTTCTTGTCGGCTTGGTGGTCGACAACGCGACCGTGATCGTCGAGGGGTATGTTGCGGCGCGTAGTGACGAGCCTGCGGAGCGCTTCCGAGAGGCATTCGCGAATTGGATTCCCTTGGTCGGGAGTACGGTCAGCACCGTGGCGGTCTTTGTACCGCTTGTGTACTTGAGCGGCGACTTGAAGGGCTTGTTCGCACCGTTCGCTGTCTTGGGAGCCGCGACGTTGATCTTCTCTCTGGTCAGCGCTCGGATTCTCCTGCCGCCCTTGGCTTCGTGGTGGTTGCCACCAACGCGCCGTGTGAGCGCGTATGGGAGCCGCTTACGTCGCTTGCTGCTGATGCCCTATCGATTTGCGATGGGGTACCGGCTGGTCCTTTGGGTCGTTCTTTTCCTTCTCATCGGCGTACCCTGGCCCTGGATTCCGTGGTCGACACAGCATTCTTCCGCAACGGCGCGCGCACAGGCGCTCGACGAGAGCGGCGCGCAGATCGGCGGCGACGCGGCACAGCGCATGCTCGAGCGCGTGACGGGGGGCGTCACGGCGCGGTTCTTGTCGTCAGTTCAGCTGGGACGCGGTTGGCGATTCGATCGTGCACCGGAGATTCAGCTCCGTCTCGAACTACCCCCAGGCAGCGGCCGCGTCCGAACGGACGCGGTGTTGACCCCATTCGAGCGGATGGCCTCGGAATCGGGTGCGGCGCGGCGGGTGTTGAGCCGCATCGAGGGCGATCGGGCCTTGCTGCGGGTCGTGTTCGAGGATCGGGATCTCGCCGGTCCCGCGCCGTTCGACCTGCGCACCGACTTGATCGAACGGGCCCTGTCGTTGGCCGGCGTTCGCATCACGATTACGGGTCTCCTACCGCTCGGCTACTACGGGGGCTATGGTCTGGTCCACGGCTACTTGATCGAGGCCACAGGGGCGGACGCGGATGTTCTCGACCGCCTCGTCCTCCAGCTGACGACGACTTTGAAACGCCATCCCCGGATCGCTGATGTCGATTCCCACGCCAGCGCGATCGGAAGTTGGACGGCGCGGCCCAGCCTTCGACTGTCGTGGGATCATCGAGCGGCGAAAATCACGGGGTGGTCGGCCCGTCACCTGGCGTCAGTGCTGTCGCCGTTGTTGCCGCGGGATGCGCCTACGTTTTACGCTTCGTTCGCCGACGACCCGATGGTCCCGGTCCGTCTGGAAACAGTGGGCTCTCCAACCTTGGACATCCGTCAGCTTGTCCACGACAGCACGGTCGCGCCGGTGCCGTCCGTCTGGCGGCACTTGATCGGGGTCGCCACCGAGCCCCAAGCACCCGTCATCGAGCGGCACGACCAGCAGTACATCCGATACCTTCGCGCGTACTATCGTGGGCCCGATCGAGCTGGCCAGAAGCTTGTCGACCGGGTGTTGGCGGGCCAGCAGCTGCCCCCTGGGTATGCGCTTCGGCGGCCGGATCCGACCTTCTTCAGTGCCGCGGTGACTCGAGAGTTCATCCTTCTCTTGGCCGGTGCAGTCGTTTTGATCTTCTTGACGCTGGCGGCGGTGCTCGAGGATTGGCGCCATGGTGCGATGGCCTTGATCGGGATTCCTTGTGCCTGGGTCGGCATCGCGTTTGTGTTTCTCGCGACCGGTGCCCCGTTCGCCGAGGGTGCCTTCCTCGGCATTTTGTTGGTGTTCGGGATTGCGGTCAACGACGCGGTGCTGTTGATCCACCGATGGGCCATTCTGCGTCGACGGCATCGCCACAGATCGGCGCCAGGGTTGGCCCTCGTTGCGCTCGCGCAGCGATTGCGGCCGATGTGGGCGACCACGCTGACGTCGATCTGTGGCATGCTCCCGCTATTGTTGCTACCCGGTGCTTCACCTTTTTGGCAGGCCTTCGCGTTGACCGTCGTCGGTGGTGTTCTCGCGTCGAGTCTATTGCCACCAGCATTGTTGCTCTCGGTCTTCGCCGGGTCTGAACCATGACTACAGGAGCAGCGCGGTTTCTGCTCGGCGTCAGAACGTGTACTGCGTTCACCACCCAATCTTGTCGGTATCGGTGGCGTGCTGGTCGGCATCGTAGAGTGCTGCCTCGATCGCCCGCTCGGCCTCGGCAGGGCATCCGAGACCCGCTTGCGCCTGGCCCAGGCCAGGGTTTCGCGCAGCACGGCGCGGGTCTCGGGATCCACTCGGTTGGCCGGTTGGCCGGTTGGCCGGTTGGCCGGTTGGTCGGTCCGTCGGTGGTCAGGGTCTCGACCTGTCGGTCGAGGAGGGTGTGGAGGGCGGGTTCCTGACCGCCATTGAGAGCGGGGTTGGTGGACGACGCCCGCGCAGAGGTCGAGAAAGAGCACGGTCACCGGACGCCACTCCAGGTGCGCGCAGGCATCGCCGACGACCGATGTGGCGCCCACCTGTATCGTCAATGGCGCGACCGTCGCGGCCCTCGATCTCGACAGGTGTCGTCGGTCCCTGCGCCCGACTCGATGCGGCTCCAGCAAGAGCCAACCCGGTCAAGATCATCATCCACCGAAGTGCGTTGTCGATACGGGTTGCCATGATCGTTTTCTCCCTGCCCGGACGCAATCTGTCGTCGGTCACCCTTGTCGATGACCCGCTCCTACGGTCCTCTCTGAATCGAAGAGTCGGCATGTTATCCCGGAGCACCTTGAACACGGGGATGACCGCGCGGAACACGGGGATGACCGCGCGCAAAAAGTGCCAGGCCAGCTGTTCGCTTCGAGGCGACACGTCGACCTGTTAGAAGGTGTATTGCGTCCACAACCACACCTTGTCGGTGTCTTGGCGATGCTGGTCGGCGTCGTAGAAGGCCGCCTTGAGACCAAAGACCTGCTTCCAGGTGCTCTTCCAGGTGAGCTGGAGATCGAGCTCGGTGCCGAAGTCGCGATTCGAGCTGTCGGCCGTGAAGTCGTGATAGATCGCTTTCCAAGTGATCGGCAGGGACCCGCCGAAGGTTCCCGCGAGCGACAACCAGGTATCCACCAGGCCGTCAGCGGGCGTCGCGAGGAATTGATCGGCCCACCCGTTCCATTTGTGGAGCGTGGCTAGCGGGGTTTGAAAGGTTCCGTCGCCCGGCTCGCCCTCGAGCAGCTCGTAGCCCGCCTCGATCGTCAAGGTGGGCATCTTCACACCCAGACGCGCATGGCGGTAGTCGGCGTCGATCGATCGTGGATTGTCGCTGGCGTCTTGTTGTTGGGCCCACTCGGCTTCGTAGCGCCAGGTGACTTTGCCCACGGCGCGTTCGCCGCGCAGCTCGATCCCGAAGGTCGCCGTCGAAGCGGTGGCCTGGGACGCGGCGTCGAAGTCGAGTTGGTAGCCGTAGGCGGTCAGGGTGCCGACGCTCAGGGTGCACGCGACGTCGAGCAAATGGGTATTCATCCCGCGGTTGTCACCGAAGATGCGGTTGGCGTTGTCCACGTAGGCGTAGCGAACGGTCACGGGGCCGAGTGCACCAGCCTCGATCGCGTGATCGATCGAAAGCGCGTCGAACGATTGATGATTCTGACGCCAGCCGACCGCGCCCACGAACCGCTGGTCGCCACGATTGATTTCCTGGCGTCCCACGTCCACCCGCGTGGTGCCCGCGGCGTAGCGGATGTAGGCCTGGTTGACTTCGGTTAGTGCCGGATCCGCGACCACCGGGCGGCCCGTGACGCCGTTGCCCAGACTCCCGGCACCCGCGTTGCGATACAGCTCGTTGCCAATCGCGGTTACGTTTTCGGCTTCTAGGAACAAACTGAAGCCATGAAGTGGCTGGGACCGAAAACCCAGTGTCGTGCGGAGGGTCGAGGCTGCCGCGTCTTTGGCGATGCCGTCCTGGTCGACGCCCTCGTAGCGGTAGCGGAGCGACAGGTTGACTTTGCCGCCCTTGAACGCCTCGGTCAGCGACGTGGGTTCTTGGGCGGCGGTCGGCGTGGCCGCGTCGTTGGCCTGGACTGTTGTCCCAACACCGAGAACGCCGAGAACGGCGAGCAGCAGGGCGGTGTGGCGGACTGAGATTGGTGTCGAATGGTTCATGGTGTGGCTCCGAAAGTGGCCGTGGTGGTCTGCGCGACATGACATTGTCGGCAGTTGGCACGTTCCGGGTGGCTGGTGCGAATCGCCTCGCGCGCCGCGGGCCCGGTGTGGCATGCCACGCAATTCTCGCGCATAAGAGTAGGGTGCGGTATGACGGGCGGTGCCTCGGCGTGCAGTCGTCGGCCCTTGCGAAGGTCTTGGCGCAGCCCGGCGAATGCACTGGCGACCCAGGGCGCGTGGGATTGCGCGCGTACGTGGCACTGCTCACAGCGGCTGATCGCGGACAGACCGGCGGTGGCGACGTGCGGCGAAGGGGGCGAGAAGCCCACGCCCGGAACCGCGACGCCTTCCTGGTTGTGGCACGAGACGCAGGTCGACTCGAACGCCGCGTGTGGAATCACGGGTGGCGCGCCGTCGTAGGCGCGACGTTCGGCTCGCACCAGTGCGGCGGTCTTGACGGCGTCGGATCGACCCGGGACCGGGTCTTCCGCGCGGGGCGCCAGGCCCGCGTCACCACAGCCGCCCAGCGTGGCCCCAACGGCGAGCGTTAAAGCCAGCCGTTGGACGACCAGCCCTTGGACGACCACGCGGACCGATCCGATCAAGCCCGTTCGACGCGAACCGCGCATTTCTTGTAGTCCGGTTCTTTGCTGATGTTGTCCATCGCGTCTAGGGTCAGCAGGTTGGCGAGACGCCCCTGGTCGAAGAAGGGAACGAAGACCGCGCCGGGCTCCGGGCGACCGCGTCCGTCGACTTCCACCGTCAGCTCCAACGTGCCACGCCGGCTCGATACCCGCGCGCGATTACCGCGGTTGAGACCCAAGGCGCGGGCATCGCGCGGATGCAGCTCCACGAACGCCTCGGGAATCGCTTGGTGAAGTTGCGGAATGCGACGGGTCATCGACCCGGTGTGCCAGTGCTCGAGCACCCGGCCAGTGGTGAGCCACAAAGGGTACTCCGTGTCGGGCACGACCCCGCGCTTGAAGATCAGGTTCTCGTCGACGAAGGTCTGGTCGATCTGGTTGTTCTTGACCAACAATCGTGTCGACTGTGGCAGGCCGAGCACGAGCCCCGCGAACCGTCCAAGTTGAGGCGACCGATGCCGGTGTTCGGCCACGTGCCGGAGGCGAATTGCGGCCGACCGTCAGGATTCTCGAGCACCCGCGCGACGGCGGCCGTGTTGGTCGGGAAGCCGCCTTCGTCGGGCGCCAGATCGTCGACATTGACCGTGCCGCCATCGGTGGCGCGCAGGGCGACCTTGCTCCCATGACACTGTTGGCAACCCGACTGGGCACTAGCCAATCCATTGACGGCCGTGACGTTCATGCCCGGCGTCGGGCCGTGAGGATTGAAGCCTGCGGGCCCACCCTCGACGGTCTCGGCCAGGAAGTTGTCGAGCGACGCCAGGTCGAACTCGCCCCAACGATCAGCCGCTGCGAGGGGGCAACGAGTGATGAATGCGTGCGCAAGGGTGAACATCCTCTGCTCAAACAGGCTGCGCGCCGTGCTCGTCCGGTTGGACGACCTTGTATCAGTACTCGATTTCCGGGTATCGGAGCGGACATACTCGGAGGCACGTGCCCGGGCTCGTGCCGGCCACTCGCCGACCCTAAGTCGTGATGTTGATTCATGGACTTGGCGCTCAATGGGCCACCAAGCTTTCCCACAGCGTCAGGGTGACGATGGCGATGACGCCGACAATGCCGATCCAGACGCTGGCTTCGGGAAAGCGTGTGCGACGCCGGAACCAACGGTCGATGAACGGCCAGGTGAACATGATGAACACGATGAAGCCGGTCGATAGCAAGGCGATGGTGCCGGAGAACAGCTTCAACCAACGGAAGGCGACGTAGAAGAACCATTCGGATTTGATTACCTCGGGCGTCACCAGCGGATTGGCCTTGGGGCCGAGGGTCGCCGGCAGCAGCGTCGGCAGGGCCGAGAGCACGATCATCAGGCCCAGACCCATGATCAACTCGGTGTAGAGGTGGTCGGGAAAGAAGTCGAAAGTCTTCTTCCCTTCCTTCGGGTCTTCGTCCTCGAACGACATCTCGCTGATGCCCTGGAGCCGGATGAGGGCGATGTGGATGCCCACCAGAAGCATCAAGAGCATCGGCAGCACGGCGGCGTGCAGAACGAAGAACCGCGGCAGAGTGTGCTCGTTGTAGGCCTCGCCGCCGAGCATCAGCGTGGCAATCATTATGGTCATTCCGACCATCCAGTTCAGCTCGCGTGGCTTGCGGTACGCACCCGTGAAGTAGACTCGCATTTGGTGCAGGATCACGGTGGCGATCATCAGGGTCGTGCCCCGGCCGCGGCGGTGGCCGCGCGTCACGGGGAAGGGGCTGGCTGGCGTCGTGTGACGCCGTCAAGTCATTGATGGGTACCTCGATGAACAGGAGGTTGTTTTCGATCTTGAGCAGGCATTGAGGCAGGCTTTGGCCAGCGTCGGCCGGTGGCCCCGCGGTGGCAACGCCTTGCGGTGAGAACACACCGTTGTGGCAAGGACAGAAGATTCGTCGGTGTTGCCGCGATCGATGTAGGCGCGCACGGCCTGGGCTTTGGTATTGACGAAGGCCAGGATCTGGGCATGGCCATCGTGCAGCTCGTGGGCGATGTTGAGTCGTTCTCGAACGACGGCGAGGCTGCGCGCCTGGACGTGGAGGTGCGCGTTGTCCACGGCGATGGCCGCCTGGGTGGCGAAGCGGGCGAGGGCGTCTTCGTCCTCGGCGGTGAAGTCGCCACCGTCGTGCTTCTCCGGCAGGTAGAGCTTGCCCACGGAGGGCCCCCGACAGATCACCGGTACCGCCAGTAGCGAGCGCATGGGTGGATGGCCATCTGGGAGGCCGCACGACCGAGGGTTTTGGCTGATCTGAGAGAGACGGAGCCGCTGGCCCTCGCGCAGTGAAATCCCTAGGACCCCCTTCCCGGTGGGCGGTGGCCCGATCCGTTCGACCGTCGCGCCGTCGACGCCGGTGGTGACGAACGCTGTGCTGTTGCCCTGGTCGTCGTGGACGGACATCGCGCCATACTGCGTTTCGAGCAGGACGCACGCCTGGTTTCGCACAGCGTACGAGCAGATCAGCACGAGGCGCGCGTGCGGAACCTACCCGTCTGGGTGGCGTGAAACCGCGTGGGCTTACGATGCTGGATGCGTGCCTGGTCAGTCACGGCACCGCCGCCCAAGCGGGCGGATCGTACGTGGAGAAACTTCGGCCGTCTGGACGGTGCCTTGTACGCGAGTTGCGGTCCCGGAGATACTCTGTGCGGAGTCAAGCGTTCAAGCGAGCGTTTCCGAGTCTGTTGGAGCAAAAGTGTTCGTGGTCTCGCCTCATCGCGTTTATCGCGACGAGCAGCTTTCGCATAACGGCGACTTTGGCCTGCATCTTGGTCTTGCCGTGTTCGAGGAGTCGATCGTAGAAAGCATGGAGCTGTGGATCACAGCGCACCGCGTTGTGGGCCGGCATGTACAGGGCAGCCCTGAGGTAGGTATTGCCTCGTTTCGAGATCCGCGCATGGGCCTGTACCGAGGTGCCAGATTGGTGGGTCTTGGGGTCGAGCCCAGCAAAGGCCGTGAGCTGCTTGCCGGTCAGATCCTGGGGCATCGTGCTGAGCTCGGCGAGGATCTTGATCGCGCTTCGTTTTGCGATTCCGGGTGTGGAACACAGCCGGTGGAGGTCGTCGTTGAGATGCCGGTGCTTGCTGACGAGCTCGAGCCCGGTCTTCTCGAGGCGCTGGATCGAGGAGTCGAGAAACCGAATAGAGCGCTTGATGTCCGAGCGGATCGCGCGTAGCTCGTTGGTCGCTTCGGCGGCATGGAGACGGTTCTTCTCCTGGACCAGCTGCTCGGTCAGCGTGGACATCCGGCGGGTCAGAGCACGTAGCTGAAGCGCGCACTCGGGGGGTGGCTGCCAGGCCTCGAATTGCATGCGGCGGCAGAACTCGAGCAGGCAGTCTGCATCGATGGGATCCGTCTTGGCCCGCTGACCGAGTGCTTCGGCGAAGCGCCTTGCGCGGCGGGGATTAATGACCATTACCGCGATGTTCTCCGCATTATGCAGGGCGATTGCCAGGTCCAGGCCATATACGCCGGTCGCCTCCATACATACGAGTACCGGCAGAGCGTGTCGCTGGAGCCGTCCGATCAGTCGCTTGTGCCCGGTACGAGTGTTGTCGGTCTTGAAGGCATGTTTCCCCTTACCTGGGGCCTCCAGCTTGATGTCGAGAAGATCGCGGGACACGTCGATTCCGACCTGAACGGGGTCCATGAGAAGCCTCCTTGCGCTTGGTAAACTGACCCCGGGTCCCCCGACCCTGCACTTGATCGCCGGTCGACCTTGCAACGCAGGCTCACGGCCACTGGCCACGGCCTCGGATACTCCTCGACCTAGCGACGAGGGCGGGGGACCGATCTCCGGACAGGCTCGCGGTTTCGCGGCCTCAGGGACAAACACGGCCTCCCCGGGGTCCCTCTACCGCCGCGGCCGGATGGCCGGGGCGGTGCGGCTTCGCTTCCTGCTTTGGTCGTCCCTCTAGACGTAGGCCGGTAGGCGTTCCATCCAACGGATACCAAGCTCCAACGCGAAGCCGCACCGAGCGTACAAGGGACCACCTTGCTTAGACGGTGACTTCAGTCACCGGCCCCCGCTTGCGTCTCCTTGGGTTCGGTCTCTGCGATACGGTAGAGGTGATGGTGGCCGCGCAGGAAAAGATCGTCGTCAGCGATGGCGGGCGAGGCGTCGAAGCTCTCGTCGAGTTGGTTCTCCGCCAACACCTCGAACGTATCGCCGTCCTTCAGCACTACGGCGTGGCCGTCACGGCCCAGAAAGTAGACCCGCCCAGCAGCCGAGACCGGTGAAGCGTAGACATTGCTGATGCCGGGCAGCCGCTGCTCGGTGAACAGCACCTCGCCGCTTCGGGCGTCGAGTGCGGTGACGATGTTCCGGAAGTGCTTGACGAAGTACAGGCGGTGGTCGTTGAGGAGCAGCGAGGGAATATAGGGCGTGTGCCGTTCGTGCTGCCACTGGATCCCCTTACCCAGCGTCAATTCGCCCGATGCCGTGGCTAGGTCGATCGCCTGCACCATATTGCCGCGATACCCGCTGGCCAGGTACACCACGCCATCACGGTGTACCGGCGCCGGGATGGTGTTGACGGTCATGCCGCTGGCACGCCACAGTTCCTTCCCGGTCGCGAGGTCGTAGCCACGACTAAAGCCGGTGGCGGCCACCACGACCTGCATACGCCCTTCGTGCTCGACGATCAGCGGCGTCGACCACGAGGTGACTTCGCCCGGACGTTCGGTACGCCAGCGTCCGTCACCGGTGTTCGCATCGAGCGCAACGACGAACGACTCGCCCTCGTGGTCCCAATTCACGACCAGCGTGTCACCATGGATGGCTGGCGACGCCCCTTCGCCAAAACCATTGCGCGTCTCCATGTCGCCCAGGTCGCGCTCCCAGAGCAGGTTGCCGTCGAGGTCGTAGGCGAACAGCCCGTTCGAGCCAAAGAACGCGAACAGCCGTTTGCCGTCGGTGAGTGGTGAGGCCGACGCCCACGACGAGGTGATGTAGTGACTCTCGTGCGGAACGCGCTCGGTGGCGGTACGTTCCCAAAGCACGCGGCCATCGTCGCGCGCCAGCGCCATCACCACGAAACGTTGCTTTACGGGTTCGACACTCGGCGGCCATTCTTCGCGTTCGAGTTTCTCGGCAGCAGCCTTTTGTGATGCCATGTAGGCGTCGTCATCGGCGGCCACGGCCGTGAGTACGAAGATCCGGTCGTCCCACACGATCGGTGAGGCCAAACCGCGCCCGGGGATCGGTACCTTCCAGGCGACGTTCTCGGTTTCGCTCCAGCGCAGGGGTGGATTGCCATGGGGGCTAACGCCGTTGGCGAGCGGCCCGCGCCACCGGGGCCAGGTGTTCTCGAAGGTGGCATCGTCGGCCGAGACGGTGGAGGTGACGGAGACGAGGAGGAAGACGGTGAAGACGCTCGCGATGATGGCTCTCATGGTGGTGCCATCTTAACGCCTAAGAAATCCCCCTCGTTCCCCCTTTGGGAAAGGGGGGAGGTCAGAAGGGGGATTCTTGTTGGAAGCGCTTCAACCACCTGGCATGGGCCGACCCGGTGTCCACGGAACCCCAGCGGCTTCCGCTTGTGCTTCTAGCACCGTGAGATCCGCGAGGAGGCTGGTTGTTCCGGCGCGAACACCGCTGAGGCGAGGCCCTCAATGGCCAACTCGACACTGCGACGGTGGGTCGGGGTCGGTCCGTAGGTGGAGAAGATGGTGCCGAATTGGGCGTTTCCGATCCTGCCGATGACCCCAGGGGATACCGGCTCTCCCATTTCGCCCTGTTGGACATTGCCGTAGAGCGCTACCCGAAGATCATCCAAACGACGACCGAGCGATACCAGTTGTTCTCGCGGTGCAGTATCGGCGACGGTCGAGGCGACGAGCGTACGATCCAGACTCGTGAGCCGCGTTTGGGTGTCCTCGATCATGGCCTCGGCGGCGCTGGCCTGGCGACCCAGCTCGGCGATTTGGCGGGTGAACGCCACCAAGTCCGTCGCGCTGGCGCTGGGCAACGTTCCGGTCGTCATAGGTTTGACTTGGAACGTCTGGTCTCCTTCGCGCGGCGACAGAATGCCGTTCACTCGGGTGGCCAAGCTCACCGAATAGGTGCCTGGCACCACGAGGGTGCCCGATACACGCGATCGAAGCGATGGGGGTCGGCGAAGATCTCCTGGTAGTAGTGCGGGCCCGTGCCACCCGAGAAGTAATCGTTTCGCTTTTCCCAACTCGTGCCGCCGTCCTCCGAACGGTAAAAACCACCACCTTCCGTGGCCTCGACGGTGGCGTATACAACGTCCGGCCGAATGGGGGAGATGGCCAGGCCGATTTTGCCGAGATCGCCCGGTGGCAGCGGATTCATGGTGTCCGAGGCCGCCGAGTAACCGGACTCGAACCCATCCGTGAACGAGAGCGCGCTGCCGACCGTCGTGGTTGAACTACGACCCCAGTCTATCGGCTTGGCGAGACGCCATCACGGTGGGAACCAAGCGAAGTGTCGCCACGGCCAAAAGGGCGGCAAAGATCACGATGGTGCGGCGGCGAGGTGCGAAGGGCGAAAGCAAGAGGTGCTGGAGCAAGAAGAATGCCGCCAGGTAGGCCAGCACGTGAAGTTGCTTCCACAAGCGAATGCGCAACTGCTTGACGAGGCGGGGAAACGAGGTCAAGAGCAAGAGGGCCAAGATCAGCAAGGTCACCAAGCCGGCGCGCAGATAGGGCTCGTGGACGACGCTTGCCCAGGTGTTGTCGAGATAGTGCTCGAGGGTCCAGGCCGCGTGGACCAACGCCCACCAGGCCGCGGCCATACCGAAGGTGCGACGAAGTGCCATCCACGTCGCACCACGCAGCCACCCATTCCCGAGCCGTTTCCCCAGCCGACGAAGCGGCGTCATGGAGAGCGACGCGAAGAGGAAGCCGAGTGCGGCGTAACCGGTGCCTCGTGAGATCGCGAGGTCCCGCGCCAGAAGGTAGTCGATCTGGAGCGCTTGCAGGACAAAGTAGATGGCAATCGCAACGCTTACACTGCAACTGAGCATCAGGGCATATCGAGGGGCGGTCATAGGGCAAGGAGAAAGTGCACCAAGTCCGCACGTGCGTTGGTGTCGAGTCGCGCGGTATCGCCGTGGCGATTGGCGCTGTTGTGGTCGTCGAGTACGGCAAAGAGATCATGTGCCCGGCCGTCTTGCAGGAAATGAGCCCGGGCGTGGCTGTCGAGCAGCGACGGTGTGTCCACCTTGGCGTACGGTAATTGATCAGTGCCGTAGCCTGGAAACAGGGTGCGTACCGGATGCTGTCCCAGATTGGTGAAGGCCGGCAAGGTGTGGCATGTGACGCAACCCGCGGCAACGAAGGCGTCGAGGCCAGCCCGCTCTCGTGGCAGATTTCGGGGTCGGAGCCGGGCGGGATTGACCTTGCGTGGCAAGCGCTCGACGAAGCGCTCGAGCAGTTGGCCGCGAGCCGGTACATCGCGATGATAGCCACGGTACAAGACACCGGCGAGGTGGGTGTCGAGATCGCGAATCCGTAGAAAGCTTCCGTCCCGCAGGTAGGGTGCGGTGCCCGTGATGCCGCGGACGGTCAAGGTTGGCAGCAGGGGCCGTTGGCCGATGTCGTGGGGACTCTCATCCGTACTGGCATGCAGGTGGCAGCTTTGGCAGGAGATGCCGGCGCGGGTGGTTTCGTAAAAGGCGCGCTCCCCCGAGCGTAGGTCGAGCGTTTGACGTACCAGCGAACCCCGAGCAGCCGCGGCGAGCACATCGTCGGCCGGCGTGACCGCGATAAATTCAGCCATGAGGCCGTTGGGGTCGAAGACCGCCATGCATCCGCCAGCGGGTGACGACGCGACCCAGTGGCCATCGCCCAGGTCGCCAACACCGTGGGGCGCGATCAACTCGAGATCGTTGCTCGTAATCGTCCATTGGGGCCGCATTTCGCCGGTCGCCAAAGACCAGACTTCGTCAGAACCGGCGAAGGCGACGAGAACACTGCCGTTGGCACGTTCGACGAGGCCCATCGGGCTGACGCCTTGATCGGTATTCCCAGCGCGGGTTTGGCTCGGTGTTCGTTTGGCGGTGAGCCGTTGGTCGACCACGCGCCACGACTGCACGTCGACCAACAGGAGCTGATCCTGAATGAAGTGATTGCCGCGATGGGGCTCACCGCCGGGTCGATAGTCGGTGGTGGCCAGCCAAAGCTTGGTGTGATTTGCCGTTGCCGCGAGTGACACCACGGGGCGACCCAGCTCGAGAGGCGCCGCGGAGTGCCACTGAGCCTGTTCGTCGCTCGTGAGCTTGTGCAGGGATCGCGATGCCCGGCTGGAGAACATGAGTACATCGGATTGGGGCCCGAACACCAACCAGTCGGGCTGGTGGGCCAACTCGATCACGCTGGGTGTTGCTGGATTGTCGCCCCCCAGCCCGGCCGTCGCGAAGATCTGAATCGAGGGCGCGAAGCCATCCACGGCGACCGCCAGACGGCTGCCGTCCGCGCTAACCGCCAGGCGCACTTGGTTTGGTACTGCGTCGATGGTGCGCAGGGTCTCGCCGGAAAGGGCGTCGAGCAGCCACAAGGCCGGGTCGTAGCGGTGGGCAACGGCCAGCACCCGGTCTTGGTCGAGGAAGGCAACATCCGTCGGGCCGTCGCCCACTTGGACGCGCCAGGCCAGACCGTCGCGAGACACCATCATGACCTCGTCGGTCTCTTCGCTAACTGTGGCCGCCAATCCGTGCCGTGGCGCCGAGGCAAACCAGCGTGGGTGCGTGGCAAAGCGCACGAACATCAGGCGCCGGGGAATCTGCTTGCCGTCGACCCGGAGTGTAGTCTCGATCGTATCGAAGTCTGTTTCGGGAACGCCGTGAACGCGGGGGTTGTAGTCGACCCGAAATAGGCCGTGGCCTAGGTCCTCGCCGTCGAGGAGCTGGACCCCAAGGCCCACGTCGAGATGGATAGTGGTGGCGTTCGGAGCGTGAACATAAAGGGTCTGGGGGTGGTCGGCAAAGAGAACCGGGGGCGCGATCGACGGAAGATTTTCGAGACGATCTCGATGGCTGAGCCAGGTGCCCAACCCGCGAAGTCCTTCAGCGGCGGCGACCGAACCGCGCATTCGGATCAACGCAGTCAGCGGGCCAGCAGCCAAGACGATGGCAACCAGCCAGATCGCTGGCTTGCCCAGCGGTACGGTCCAAACCTGGCGTCGAAGCGTCTGGAGGATGAGCCAAGCAAGAAGGTAACCCGCGGCCAAGGTCCAGAAAGCAGGCGTTGGCCACCAGCTCCAGAGCGTCAATGCCAAGAGGAGGATCAGCGCTTGGGGCGCCAATCGGGTGGTTGGGTTCTGGGTTGGCTTGGTCATGGGACTGCGCCAGTCAGCCGCGGCTGACGCTGGCTGACTGGCATGGTGTGACGATCAAACGTTGGTGCCACCACCGTGACCGTGGCCCTCGTGGCCCTCGTGGCCCTCGTGGCCCTCGTGGTCCTCGTGGCCCTCGTGGCCCTCGTGGCCCTCGTGGCCCTCGTGGCCGGCGTGCCCCTGATGGCCCTCGTGCCCGGCGTGTTCATGATGGCCTTCATGCCCTTGGTGCCCCGCGTGTCCCTGATGGCCCTGATGGCCCTCGTGGCCCTCGTGGCCCTGATGGCCCTCGTGGCCCTCGTGGCCCTCGTGGCCCTCGTGGCCCTCGTGGCCCTCGTGGCCCTCGTGGCCCTCGTGGCCCTCATGCCCTTGGTGTCCGGCGTGTCCCTGATGGCCCTCGTGCCCGGCATGCCCATGATGGCCCTCGTGCCCGTGATGGCCGTGGCCGTGGTGACCTTGCGCCGCGACGGATGTGCTGTAGGCGATGCCCACAGCGACAATACCAGCGAGTAGGACCAGTCCGGCAAGTGAAGCGCCCACACGTTTTCTCATATCGATCTCCTTGTTGTTGGCAGTGGTAGACGGCCAGCGCCTCGTGTTGCTCGAGCCGTCTGGTGGGACGGCAGCCGGCAACATGCCGGTGCCGGGAACAAAGTCAGCTATTGCCAGGTTTCTTCGCGGTCGGCCGCCTCTGTCTCGGGCCTTTCGCGGTCCGGACGCCCGCCATGACCGCTTTCGCCAAAGCCTTGTTCTTGTTCGATTGCCGGGCTGAACTCCAGCTCGTGACCACTCGGATGGTACCCGGATGGGTGCCCTCCTCCATGATGCCCGAATCCCTCTTCTTTTGGTTCTTGTTGGACTGTTTCTCGAATCGAACCGTCGTGGGAGGATTCGCGTTCGAACTCATCAGAGGATGGAAGCGGGCGCTCGGTCACTTGGCGTCCGACGCCGCCGCGCGCACCGACCGACGCGAACATCAAGACCGCGATCGTGAGGCCCAAAGCAGTGTCACGTCGGCGCAACGTTCGCCGGTCTCTGGAGGCATCCAGCACCGCTGTAAGCCGTTGACGAAGCTGACTCGGACGTGCCATGGAAACCGCCAGAGTCGGAGATCGTTTGCCAGCCAGCGCTTCCGCGATCGCAACCAGCTGACGCGCGTACATGGTGGCGTCGCCACGGGCCCGAAGAACCAAATCGTCGCAAGCATGTTCTCGATCGAGTGCCAAATGCCTTGACCCAAGCCAGGCCAGGGGATGGAACCAATATAGAGCCGTGACCATGAGGCTCAATGTTTGGGTGACCTGGTCCAGCCGGCGAAGGTGTGCGGCTTCGTGCAAGAGCACCAGTTCCAGTCGTTCGGCGGGCCACTGGGGCGCGTCGGCTGGCAGCAGGATGGACGGCTGCTTCATGCCGAAAGCCAACGGTACGTCCACTTCGTCGCTGGTCCGTACGGCGAGTGGGGTCGTAAGCCCATGTGCGAGGGCTGCGGTCTGCAATGCCGCGGCCTGTTGGGGCGTGGCGGTCGCGCGTTCAAAGGCGCGTGCCAAGAAAGCACGATCCGCGAGCAATCGGGCCAAGACCAATGTCGTACCCAGCGCCCACAAGATCGCCAGCCAAGCCGTCGCCGTCAGTCCGCTCGCCCGGACACCGGTGGCCGATGCCGGTGGCGTGCTCGTTAACGATGGCAGAAGGCCCATGCCGGCCGGAAGCACCGTCAAGGTGATCGGCAGTAGCAACAGTGCAAGTACACCGAGGAGTCCGACGAAGTGTCGTACCGCCGCACTCCGGTTGCGCAGGAGGTACCGAATTCCCAAGGTCGCGATGAGCAATAAAGTACCCCGGACCAAGAGATCGGCGGTGGACCAGTTGACGAGTGGCAGGGCCTTGGTCATCGAATGCCAAAGCGCGTAGAGACCCTTCATGGCGATTCCTCCGATGTCTCGAGAAGCGTGCGGATGCGCTCGAGCTCCTCGTCGTTCAGGTCGCCGTCCGAGAGCAACGCCAGGGCGGCGCGGGTCGGTGAGCCACCAAAAAAGGTTCGCACCAGCCGTTTGAGCTCCGATGCCCGAGCAGTCTCGACCGACGCGACCGGGGCGTAGAGGTAACGCGGGCCGTCGTGCCAGTGCCGAACATAATTCTTCCGTTCCAGGATCCGTAGTGTCGTGCGAACCGCGTCGTAGCCAGGTGGGTCTGTCATTTCGGCCACGACCTGGGCGACCGTTGCCTCGCCGCAACGAAAAAGTACGTCGAGGATCTGCCGCTCGCGGCGACTCAGTGCTTCACGCATGGCGTGGATAGACTCGGGTGTGGTGAAAAATTACCATGCCGGTAAATTTTTACCAGTGATGGCGTGCCTGCGTCAAGTCCAATGTTGTGAGATGGGAGTAGGTGACTCCGATCCAGCCAGAAGCGGGAAGGCTGCAGGCCGCACCTGGTTGACGACTAGGCCTAGTCGCGGCACCGCCGCCAAGCCGGTGGATCGTACGTGGAGAAACTTGGGTCGTCTGTTGAGCGAGCCCGCAGCCCGACGATAAATCGTCGGGCTTTGAGTGCGCCCGCCTCCGCGGGCTGACTGAATGAACTGTTCCCAGCCGACGAAGGTCGGCGCACTCATAGCGCGGGCATTCATGCCCGCGTGGCGATTAGGCTCGTGAAGTTTCGGTCAGATCTGTGTAGGGGAGGGCCTTGCGCCCTCCCGGGTTGGGCGGGGGGCAAGCCCCGCCCCTACATACCGGGCTGATCTTTGGCGGAGGCTGCGATGAATCCACAGCAGTTGGCTGGAGCATCACGAGAGTAAAGTGACCCGGTACAAGCAGCTTGTGGGGCCTCTGGGCGTTCAGGTGATCGCGATGCTAAGGCCCTCGTCCCGTGCCGCATCAACCAGGCGAGCGTCGAATGCGGCGAAGCCAACGTCGAACTTCAACTCTGCCTTGAGCTCGAGGCTCGATGCCAGTTGCACGGCGTCGGAGGCGCGTAAGGTATGTCGAGTCAGAAGGTCACGGGCGCGGGCGTCTACCCGGGGTGTCAACTCGACAACGTACAACTCCGAGAAGTCGGTTTCGAGCGCTTCGAGGGCCCGATCGCGGTCTTGGGTTGCAATGTGTTTCTCTCGGCACCGCCGAGCCAATGCCGAGGCAATCTCGGCGCCGGTTGAGCGCGCGGTGGCAACGTAACCGCTGGTTGCCAGTTTGCGGATCTGATCGCTATTTGGCTCATTGACGTAACGCTTGACCAGAGCGCTGGCGTCGAAGTACGTGATCAAAAGCGATCCTCACGGTCTGTGGCGATGGCGTCGCTCACCGGTGCGCCGAGGTTGGCAATGGGTTCAAAACTACGGAGCCGTGGCCGCTCCCGAACGTTGCCTCCGAGCACACCACGGGCGGTGAGGTCGCCAAGCGCGCCGGAGAGCGTGTCGACTTGGGTGGGGAGTGGGCGCAGCTCGGCCACGGGTCGGCCTCGGTCCGTCACCACCAACGTCGCCCCTTCACGGACTTGACGCAGGTAGGTGCCCAGACGTGCCTTGAGTTCCCGGGAGCCCACATGGCGATTGACGGTGGTCTGCGCGGGCGAACTCATGTAGTCACAGTAGCCACATGAGCGATCGGTGTCAAGGCGTCGCACGCGGGAACGCAAGAACCGGTATGCTGCCGCGCGGCACGGAGAGTCCCTTCGAGGAGGTCGTGATGGCAGATGGTGAAATCGTGGAAACAGTGGCGATGCTCGAACGACGAAACGTCCTCGGTGGACGTCTCGAGCCATGCAGCATGGCACCGAAAACGGGCTTCTTCCGGACTGGGTGCTGCGACACCGGCCCCGATGATGGCGGTCTGCACGTGATCTGTACTCAAATGACCGCCGCATTTCTCGCTTACTCGAAAGCACACGGCAATGATCTGAGTACTCCGCGCCCGGAGTACGGGTTTGCGGGACTGAAGCCGGGCGACCGCTGGTGCGTCTGCGCCGCCCGCTGGAAAGAGGCCTTCGATGCGGGCATCGCGGCCCCCGCGGTGCTGGCGGCGACCCACGAGGCCGCCCTCGAAGTTGCGTCGCTCGAAGATCTCGCTACCCACGCCGTCGACATCAGCTGAACGAGCTGACAACCGCCCGCCTTCGGGGCGCGTTGAGATTTTTTGCGCGAGTAGGGACAGCCGTCGTCTGAATCGTCGGCTGGCTGGGCGTGTCTTCAGCTTACGGGTGCGCTATCGCTACCGCCCGCTTGGGACGAGCCAAGCTGACGCCGATGCCGACCGCGAAGCCTGCGACCAATGCCCAGAACGGCGGCAAGAATCCGAACAAGGGCCAGTATCCCAGCCAACCGAGAATCAACACCAAGTTGGCGGCCGCCAGGGATGCAAGGGCACCCGCTCCGGTGAACTTGGACCACCGAACACCGAGCAACAGCGTGGGGAAGATCGTTAGATAGCCCTCGAAGGCCTTGCGTGAGATGCCGAAGATCGACTCGTTCCAGGAGATGGCGAGCACGAAAACGACGGCACCAATCGCGATCGAGAACAGCCGGGCCGCCCACACTTCAGAAACCATCGACGCGCCACGCAGTGGTTTGATGACGTCGCGAACCACCATCGAGCCGAGGGTCAGGATCTGCGCGTCGAGGGTCGACATGACCGCGGCGAGCACGGCGAGGAAGGCCAATGAACCGAGTGCTGTCGGTAGGTGGGCCTCAGTCATTCGTTGAAAGATGGTGTCGGGATTATCGAGTCCGGGAAATGCCGCGGCGCCCCACACGCCGATCATCACGGCGGGTACCCACAGCAAGAGCATGGCGAGTGGGTAGAGCCGGCATACCTGCTTCATGGCCCGTTCGTCCGATGCTGCCATCAAGCGCACCAGCATGTGCGGGAAGACGACCACCGTCAATGCGATGACCAGGCCCCACGATGCCCAGGCTCGCGGCGCGAAGAGACCACCCGTGCCCAATTGGAGCAGGCGTGGGCCGAGGTCTTCCACTTGCGCCATCGCCGGGCCCAGACCTCCGAGTGAGTGGGCCATGAGAAAAAAGGCGGCGACCATGAAGACCATGAAGACGGCGCCTTGAAACACATTGGTCCACGCCGTGGCGCGCATGCCACCCAAGCTCGTGTAGAGCAGCGCGACCACCACCACGCCAAGCGCCGCACCCCATTCCGGAATGGCGCCAGCGCTGGCACCCGACAAGATCAGGCCGGCACTTTTTACGGCCTGCGTCATGTAGGGGATCGTGTAGACGACGAATAGGAGGAACAGTGCGTAACCCACCGCCGGTGAGCCGAGGTGGCGTGCATAGAGCTCAGCGGGGGTCATGGCGTTGTAGCGCTTGGCCAGGCGACGCGCGGGTGATCCGACAGCCCAGAAGGCCAGGGGGATACCGAGTGCGACGATCGGTGCGTTGAGCCCAAAGACGCCGATGCCGAGCGCGTAGGCGAGCCCGGGAATGCCCACCAGCACGAACGACGTGTTGTTGGTGCCAAACAGGGCCATGAACAGCACAACTGGGCCCAGGGTTCGTCCGGCGAGGAAGTACTCTTCCGGCGATCGGCTGGCGCGTCGGGTGGCCAAGAATCCCAGCACCAAGACGACCACGATGTAGACGCCTGCCGCGATTGCGAGTTGGGTCAGCGTGGCGCCCATCAGTCTGCCTCCGTCTTCCACACGCGGCTGGTGAAGAACATCAGGTAGATCCAGGCGAGCACCATCCAGGCGATCCGGTAGGCCAACTCTTCGGGCAACCAGCCAAAGTAGAGGACCGGCCGTTGTGGGCGCCAGAAGTCAACATGCAGGACGAGCAGGAACAAGAGTCCGGCCCAAGCGAGGAAACGGTCACGTGATGTGGTCATGAAGGCGAGACGATATCAGCAGGATGATTCGCTGCCTGGGACGGCGTCTGCTTCGTCGTCACCGGTTGCTAACAGGCCCAGCGGGGGGGCGATCAAGCTGTCGACCAGCGCAGCCAGTGCGTCGGGTGTCGGTAGCCCGAGACCCTCGATGGCTCGCCGGCATGTCTTCGCGCGCTCGAGCATGACGTGGACACCGTAGCTGATGGCACCCGAGCGAAGCAGGATCTCTTGCGCTTCTTGCAGCGCCTCAGAATCGGTTGGGGCGCGGGCCGCCAGGTCGATGAAGGCGCGACGCTGCGGATGCTCGGCGGTTCGCGCGTAAAAGATCGGCAGATTGGCGGCCCCGGGCCGCCAGTCCGCGCGTGCCGGGACCGCCGTTGCGTCGGCAACGTCGTCGCCCACTTGGATCAGGCACGCCAGATCGTCGGCCAAGGATGCAAGGGCGTCGGCCTGCTGTCCATCGGCGCCAGCCAGTCGCGCGCCAATGGCCAATGCCGCGGCGAGCAAGGGCGGGGTTTTGGCCTCGAGTGCTGCCCAGTAGTCCTGCTCGGAGTGGACGGCTTCTTGATCGAGACTCTGGCCTTGTGCGGTCTCCAGGAACATCACGCCGAGGCGTTGTTGCATGTCCCGTGTCGCTTCCGCCGGCAGCGGCACCTCGGCGAGCAGGGCGTGGCTGACCCCCTGTAGGGCCGAGGCGAGGTTGGCGGCGCCGCCGACGCCAATCTCGTGGTGGAACCCTCGGTCGTCCTTGTCGAGGAGATCGTCGACGAGATGGATCGCGAGCATGGCGGCGTAGATGGCGGCGGCGCCTGGGAAGGTCGTGGCCTCGGGTGCGCCGAGGGCCTGTCCTGCATGCAGCGGGTAGCTCCAAATGGTGTGCCCACCGGCGCCCGGACGCGCAGCAACATAGTCGCGCAGCAAAGGCCAGCCGGCCACCTTCGGCATCGCCAAGACAGCGCCGGTTACACGTTCGCCTATCGTCCCCTCAGTCACCGCTCGATTCTGACATCAAGGCGCCCCAGACGAAAGTGTGGCCAAAGACCGTGTCGCCTAAGATAACGATATGAGCGAAGCTATCGAGGTCATTGCGACCGTCGAGCGAAAGGACGCATCGCTGCCGAGGTTCGTCGTGGTGCCCAACTACGTGATCGCTGATTGGGTGATGACCGGGACCACAACTGTCGATGGCACGGTGGCGAACACGCCGCTCGGTCGACGCAGTCTCAAGCGGTGGGACGAAGCGCGGTGGTTCATCGACCTGCCTGAACCACTGTGCCAACGCGCGGAGATCGACACGGGTGCGACGGTTCGGTTGACCCTGCGTCGTGCATCGACGGCGCTGCCGGCGACACTCGAAGCGTTGCTGGCCGATGACGCTGGCGCGCGCGACGCCTGGTCTCGGCTAACCCCGGCTCGTCAGCGCGTGGTGAGCGAACATGTCCATGCGGCCAAGCAGCCCGCGACCCAGGTACGCCGAGCCCACCGGTGGTTGGAGAACGTCAAGTCTCGCGCAGGGGGTTGATCCACCGAAGTCCCGGGAAGCGACGGAAGTCGGCGTCATTCGAGTGCAGTTGCGCCTGGTTCTCGATCGCGAGGGCGGCAAGGTGAGCATCTGTCGACAGCTTTCCAGATGCCGAGGCCTCGGCCATCAATCCGGCCAAGATATCGAGATGCCGGGGGCCCGTTTGGAGGATCTGTGCCTGCGGTCGCGTCAGCCAAGAACGAACATGTTCTATGGCATCCGCGGGTGAAAGCGGGTACGCGAGGACCGTACGGTTGGTCATCAGCCGTATGTAGCCCAGCATGACGATCCAAGGAAGTCCGACCGTTCGATTTCCGGAGAGGCACGACTCCCACCACCGGCAAGCGCGGTTGTGAAACGGTGCGTCGCGGTTGTAGGCGTAGATGAGGAGGTTGATGTCGGGGACGATCACAAATCGTCCACCGACCTCTCCAACTTCTCCTGGAAGTCTTCGATGGCCATCTCGTCGACGAGTTGGTTCAGCTTGAGTGGGTCAATCCCCGCGCGGAGACCACCCAAGACAGGCCTGACTTCGAAAGGAGGAAGGGCGGTGGCCGGCTCCGCACCGCGTGTCAGCCCGTGGCGCAACGTGCGGTTGACGACTTCCTTGAAACTCTTGCCCGTCTGGCGTGCGGTTTGGTGAAGCGATCTGGCGAGGTCGTCATCGAGGGTGAGTGTTGTCCTCATCGAGACATCATGAAGTCTTGCTCGGTAGCTGTCAAGATGCCTCGGTCGGAGAAGCAGCTCATCGGTGGCGAACGGTCGGGTCGGCTCGGGGTCAAGGAACCACAGAGTCCCAAGCGCTGGTGTCTCCGGACTCGAAACGGTCAGCGAAGGGCAGTGGCACGATGGTGGTGTTGATGAAGATGTGGTTGCCATCGCAGGCACCGACCCAGAGGTCCAGCAGGCCATCGCCGTTGATGTCCACGGCTTCGACGTCGAAGACGCCGTTGACCGTAAAGTTGCGGCTGCCGCCGTTGAGTGGGTCGGTGAAGGTGATGTTCGGTGGTGTCCCTTGAGCACGCAAGATGACCAGCTGGCGCGTGCAGCCTGGAATATCGGTATCGACGTCGGCGATGAGGGCGTCGAGCAGACCGTCGTTGTTCATGTCGGCGAGTTTCACATTGCCGCCAAGGCCATCTGTGTTGGGGCTGCTGGTGACCGTGTCCGCGCTGAAGTCGGCATGATCCTGAGCGTCGTTTCCGAGGTTTCGCTTGGATAGGTCCTGACCATCGCCCACGACGAAAACGTCCACCACGCCGTCGCCGGTGAAATCGCCGGTCTCGATCATGTATGGAGCGGAGCCGTCGATGGTCTCCATGAAATCGAAGTTACCCGTACCGTCGTTGTAGATGGCCTCGACACCGGGTCCACCGAGAGTGTTGCACTTGACGATGTCATTCCAGCCGTCGTCGTTGAGGTCGACGATGTGGCCATCGGTGCCGAAGGCCGAGCTCGACATGTCCGCGGTCATTCGGGTGCTGGTCTCATTGGTAAAGAAACCGGAGCCATCGTTGATCAGCAACCGATCCTCGGTGTTGTTCGAGTGGTCGACAAAGAACAGGTCCGGTCGGTCGTTGCCGGTAATGTCACCGAATCCCACTGCGCAGAATTGGGGCGGCGGGGAGAAAGTGGGCAGGCGGTTGTCGGCGGCGTTGTAGTCAAACCCGAGCCATTAGCCTTTGGCGTTCTCACCCAGATTCATGTAAATCCGTGGCTGCTCGGCGAAGGTTGTAACCGTAACCAAGTCGAGCCAGTCGTCGCCGTCTAGGTCGGCCAGGATCATTCGTTCTGAATATTTGTGGAGCGGAATGGCGCCACTGTGGGTAGGGACGTACTCCCGGTCAACGAGGACGACCAGACATTCGCTATCCCCCAGATTCTTGCAATCTCGTTGGCTGGAGTCGCCCCGATGAAGACCGTACTCTTCTGTGTTGCGTCGCGGGCTCGACATGCCAAGCGCGCAATTTGCGTCTTCCTTGATTTCTCGTCTTCCGGTCGAAGACCAGCCGGGGCCAAACGCTGCGGGGCTGGTGCGGCTCGTCCATTTGGGCGAGCCGTGATTGGCTAGACTGGACGGGTATGTCGAGTATGTCGAGTATGTCGAGTGGTGCCGCGAACGAGATCACAAGCTTGCTGGTGGCCTGGAGCGGTGGTGACTCGGCGGCACTGGCGAGACTGATGCCGCTTACCTACCGAACGTTGCGTGAGATCGCGACCTACCTTATGCGTCGTGAACGGGGTGAGCATACATTGCAGACCACCGCCTTGGTGCATGAGGCCTACCTTCGCCTGGCTGACCTGGAACGGATCGGTTGGCAGAACCGGGCTCATTTTTATGCCATGAGTGCCAGACTCATGCGGCGGGTCTTGGTTGAGCACGCTCGCCGACGTAGCCGTGCCAAACGGGGTGGCGGCGCGCCCCAGGTTTCGTTGGACGATGTCGACTACGGGGTGGCGGACGAGCAGGACATCGACATCATCTCGCTCGACGACGCCCTGCGCGATTTGGCGGCGCTCGATGTCGAGCGCGCTCGCATTGTCGAGTTACGCTTCTTCGGTGGTTTGGAAGGGCACGAGATCGCCGAGGTCTTGTCCGTCTCGTCGGCAACCGTCCAGCGTCGATGGCGCTCGGCCCGTGCGTGGTTGTTGCGTTACTTAACGGAGGCCCGGGCGTGAAGCCCAAGAGCTGGGAACGGATTTGGACGATTTTCGAGGAGGTTGTCGCACAGCCATCCTCAGCGCAGAGGTCCTTTCTCGATGCCGCGTGCAACGACGATACCGAGGTGCGTAGCGCCGTCGAGGAGATGCTCGAGGCCGATGCCGGGGATCAGGCCTTTTTCGATCAACCGATCCTGGGGCCGGCCATGGCGGCGGCACGGGACCACATTGCCGAAGCGCGCGCCGGGGGTTCTTCATGGGGACCTACGACGCTCGAGCGGATCGGGCCGTACCGCATCTTGCGGCCGGTCGGGCAGGGCGGCATGGGCATGGTTTTCTTGGCCGTCCGTGACGACGACGCGTTCGATCGCCGCGTGGTGGTCAAGTTGGTTCGGCACGGAATGGGTGATGAGGCGACCCTCATGCGGTTGCGCGTCGAGCGGCAGATTCTCGCTTCGCTCGACCATCCCAACATCGCCCGGTTGTACGACGGCGGCAGTACCAAATCCGGAGCTCCATATTTCGTCATGGAGTACGTCGAAGGGGTCGCAGTCGATGTCTTCTGCGAGCAAAACGCGCTGTCGGTTGACGAGCGAATTGCATTGTTCCTGCGCGTCTGCGACGCCGTTCGGTATGCCCACCAGAACTTGGTCGTTCATCGCGACCTCAAACCAGCCAACATTCTCGTCACCGCCAACGGAGAGCCGAAGCTCTTGGACTTCGGGATTGCCAAGCTGCTCAATCCCGAGCTGACCTCGGCGCGCATCGAGCCCACCGCGACCTGGCAACGAGCACTGACCCCCAGCTATGCCAGCCCGGAGCAGATCCGTGGTCGGCTGGTGACCACCGCCAGCGATGTCTACTCCCTGGGCGTTTTGCTCTACAAGCTACTAGCTGGGCGGGTGCCGTACCATTTTGGTGGTCGCTCGCCAGCTGAGATCGAACGCCTGGTCACCGAGCACCCACCACCACCGCCCAGCAAGGCGTTGGTATCGAGCCCGACGAAGGAACGCACCACGACCCTGAGTAGCGCGGTCTCGGGCGCTGGTGACGAGATCAATCTCGCGGCAACCGAGCCCAAGGAAGAAGAACGCCGCCTCCAGCGGCAGTTGGTGGGTGACCTTGATGCGATTGTTCTCAAGGCTCTTCGCGCCGCGCCACAGCAGCGCTATGGCTCGGTCGAGCAACTCACTGAAGATCTCCTTCGTCGACAGCGAGGACTACCGGTACTGGCTCGACAAGGCAACTGGCGGTACCGATTCAGCAAGCTCGTGCGTCGGCACCGGACGGCCGTCGCGGCAATGGCAGTGAGCTTGTCGCTTCTTACGGCATTCGGCGTGACGTTGGCCGGACAATCGGCACGGGTGCGGTCCGAGCGCGACCTGGCGCGGGTGGAACGCGACCGGAGCCGTCAGATGGCCTCATTGGTTGACGCCATGGTTTCCTACGCCGAACCCTACGAGGCAGTTGGTGGAGACCTTACGGTCCGTGAAGCCATCGTGCGCAGCGTCCCTGTGGTCGCACCACGTCTGAGTACCGAACGTGATCTGCGTGGCCGTGTGCTGCAAGCTACGGGTGCGATGCTCGGGCGCCTCGGCGCTCAGAGCGAGGCCCGAGGACAGTTGGAGGAGGCGCTCGAGATCCGTCGCTCCCTCCATGGTGAGTCCCATCCGGACGTCATCGAAACCATGAGTTCATTGGCCTCGGTTCTCAAGATCGATGGAGAGCATGCGGCGGCCGAAGACTTGGCCCGGCGGGCTCTGGCGCAGGCGCGGGTCGTTTTCCCGGAGGGTGCCCCAGCCCTCGTAGCACCCCTCAACGCGATGGCGTCGGTGTTGTGTTTTCAGGACCGTTTCGCCGAGGCCGAAGTTCTGGCCGAGGAGGCAATGAGCCTGGCTACGCGGTTGGGGCCGGGTGAGATCGATCGACAGATCTACACCCTGGAGATGATGGCCGTCGTGCGTAAGGGGATGGGTGCCTATCCCGAATCCGAAGCCCTCTACCGGGATGCGCTCGAGCGGCGTCGCGTGGCCTTTGGCGAGAACCATCCTGGGCAGCAGGCCAGCTTGCACAACTTGGGTTTCGTGTTGCACCGACAGGGGCGCTTGGCCGAGGCGGAGCGGGTCTACCGACAGGCGCTGGGTCTGCTCGCCTCGACCTATGGTGAGCAGCACCACGAGTACGCTACGACGCTCAACAACCTCGCGGGCGTGCGCTTCGCGCGTGGGGACTACGAGGGTGCGGTGTCGGATTTCGAGGCGACCCTCGCGACCCTCGAAGCCACATTGGCGCCGGACCATCCGCGGCTGTTTTTCGTCGAACAGTGGATCGAGGCAAGCCGGCTTCGTCGGGGCGAAGCCGGCGAGGCGGAACGAAACCTTCGCGCCGGTATCGGTCGTTGGACCCCCGTCGTAGGTGCCGAACATTGGTTGTTCGCGCGCGCGCAGAGCATTCTGGGTGAGGCGGTCGCCGCCCAAGGCCGGCACCAAGAAGCGGTGCCGTTGCTCGAGTCGAGCTACCGATCGTTGGCCGCCGACGGCTCGAAACGCGAGGCGGAAAAGGGACTCGATCGGCTGGTATCCGTGCTCGAACACCTTGATCGCGTCGACGAGATCGAAGGCTACCGGGCCTTGATGACATCGGGCTAACGAAGGTAGGTTCGGCCTGGCCAAACGACGGGCCACTCGTCTCTTCGCTACGGATGATCGACGAGACGGTCGCTTGGGAAGATCCCTTCTTTGCGCAGCCGGCGCACCAGCGCGCTACGTTGGTTTGGATCGAGTAGCTCGACCACCGTATCCGATAGCCGATTGAGGCGCCCGGCCCCGGCGCTGAGGACCCTGGTGGCGGTTTCGGCGTCAGGGCAGCGAATCACGACCGTTTCAGACACTGCAACCTTCCTGCAGCGGTCGATCCACTCCCGCAGTTGGCGCTCGACGTTGGTCGGCAGCGGCGTGTCGGATGCCGCGCTCAAGATGGCCACAGCCTCGTCTGAGCTCAGGCCGGCCGCAGCCGCTCGCTGTGCCGCCGCGCGGGTAAGGCGAAAGAGCACACCGATCCCGCCTTCTCCAACCCGTTCGGCGATTCTCGCTAGGTGTCCCTCGGCGAGGGGAGATGGGGCGAGGAACACAACCTCGAAGCTGGGTTGTACGATCAAGCGTGCGTTGTCGGCGAGGGTTTCGAGGGTGAAGGTCTCTGTGATCCCCATTAAGTAGAGGCCGGCTTCAGTTAGAGCGAAGGCTGTGTGCCCCTCTGCCGTTCGCCCGATCTGGGCGCCGCCCATCAGGAACAGCCGATCGAGCAGGAAGCGGCGCAGTTGATGGGCCCAAAGTCGTTCCAAGGCTTCGTCGTCCAGCGGCTTTCTTCGCCAATTGCCGGTACTTCGTCCGAAAGATTGGGACCAAGCTGGAAGCGGATTGTCGATGGTGGCCCGATGGTCGAGGAAGGCTTCGAGCTCCAAGAAAGAGCCCATCTCGAGACCGGAGAACGCGCGAACGATCTGCTCGGTGCGGGTGTCCTCGTCTGAGAAGAGGTGATCGACCGATGGCGGGACGTACCGAAAATGACCGTTGAAAGGATGCCGCGGGTGGTTATGATCACGCGCGGCAACAGCAGCTCGGATCTCGCGCAGTGCGTCCAAGAGCGCGCCCAGACGCTCGTGGTCGTTGCCGCGAAGCCACGTTCGTCCGGCCCGGGTGAGGGTCAACTGGAGGTTTTTGGCCATGGCGCCTTTGGGCCGTAGAAACCCGAGGCGCTGCAAGAGAGTGATCAGCTCGTCGACCCGTTGCTCGGGTGTCGTACCGAGTAGGCTGGCGAGCCAGGGGGCCAAGGGCATCAGCAACTCCGCGAGTTCGGTGCGCGCCCGCTTGAAGAGCTGGTAGTCTCCGACCTTGAGTCGTGGCGGGTCGGCGGCACAAGCTGCCAGGAGATTGGTCAAATCGATCAGCCCAGCATGATCTCCCTCGGTGGCAGAACCGCCATGGCTAACGGGCTCGACCGTGTGCGGCTTCAGGCGTGCCCGCCGACGGCGGCTCCGCGAGGCGGCAGGAGGCCAACAGCCCAATACCGGTTCGAGGTCGGTGCCGCGCAGCGCGATGAAGGTGAGACAGGCCGGCAGGGTGGCGCCCAATGCCCGCCCGAACTCCGCATCGTCCAATGGGAACTCGTGGAGGTGGCATTCCGAAAAAGCGATCGGGCGCCGGTGGTTGCACAGCCAGTTGACGAGTTGCTTGGCTTCCTTGCCCGCGTCCGCTAGGACCCGCCCAAGGTCGGTCTGAGGCCAGCGCTTGCGCGCCCAGGCCGCGGGGTCGTTCTGATCGAGGAACGCGGGCAGGCCTTCGTCATCCTCGATTGCGTGGGCCAATACGCCCAGCGTCGTGTTGGGGCGACCCAGCCCGTGGGCAAGCGCGTCCGGATCGGCATGGGTGCGCAGGTAGGCAACCATGGCCGCGTGGTCGGCGGTCTCGAAGAGACGCGCCCGGTCCATCGCCCGCAGCAACGCCAGCATGGGCCGTCGCGTTTCGGGAACCCGGCGCGGCAAACGACCGACCGGTGGCGGGATCCATCCGTGCGCCTTGAGCATGTCCAAGTGACCGCTGAGTCGCGCCGTGACGATCGGAAGGTCGGGCTGGAGCTGGTCGAGAACCGTCCGGCGCGCAAAGATGGACAGGGGTTGCCAGGCCCCGAGTTCGGCGAGCCAAGCCGGCCAGTCCATGCCCGCAAAATGCCACATCAGCTTGGGTCGAGAGATTGTTGCTAGAGGTCTTCGGGGTCGAGGATGCCGTAGGCGTAGCCTTGCTCACAGAGGAAGAGCTGGCGGCGCAAGGCGAAATCTTGTTCGGAGCTGTCCGAGCTGACCAACGAGTAAAAGAACGCCTGGTTGGCACCGGACTTGGGACGCAGTATTCGGCCGAGACGTTGTGCTTCCTCTTGGCGAGAGCCAAAGGTACCGGATACTTGAATGGCGACGGCAGCGTCGGGCAGATCGATGGCAAAGTTGGCGACTTTGGTGACCGCCAGTACGGGCAGGCTGCCATCGCGAAACGCGCCGAAGAGGCGTTCCCGGGTACCAGCGGCCGTGCTGCCGGAGAGAAGTGGGACTTCCAGCTCTTCGGCGATGCGCTTCATTTGCTCTACGTACATGCCAATCACCAGGGTCGGCGAATCGGGATGACGGGCCAGCAGGCGCTTGATCAATGGGATCTTTGCTTCGTTTTCGGCCGCGATTCGGAATTGCTTGCGGCGATCCGCGAGGGCGTAGTTGAGACGCAGTGCCTCGGTCATCGGTACCCGCACCTCGGTGCAGGTGGCGGTGGCGATCCAGCCCTCGCGTTCGAGCTCTTTCCAGGGTACGTCCGCCTTTTTCGGACCCACCAAGGCGAACACATCGTCCTCGTGACCATCTTCGCGCACCAAGGTGGCGGTGAGACCAAGCCGGCGGCGGGCTTGCAAGTCGGCGGTGGCGCGGAACACCGGCGCCGGCAACAGGTGGACTTCGTCGTAGATGATCAGGCCCCAGTTGCGTCGGTCAAAGAGTTCCAGATGTCGGTAGCCATCGTCCTTGCGGGTGCGGTGGGTGAGCATCTGATAGGTCGCGACCGTCACCGGACAAACCTCTTTGGCGTATCCGGTGTACTCGCCAACCTCGTCTTCGGTGAGGGTGGTTTTGTCGAGCAGCTCACGCAACCACTGGCGGGCGGCGGAAATGCTGGTAGTCAGAATCAAGGTCGAGAACTGGAGGCGCGCCATCACCGCCATACCGACCACCGTCTTGCCAGCGCCGCAGGGCAGCACCACCACGCCACTGCCACCGCGCTCGGTACCCGCGGCGTGAAACGCCTCGACTGCTTGGCGTTGGTAGTGGCGGAGCGCGAACGGTGGGCCCGTCAGCATGGTGTCGCGTAGGCTCAACGCCAAGTGCTCACCGGTGGCGTACCCGGCAATGTCTTCGACCGGGAAACCCAGTTTGATGAGGGTTTGTTTGAGCCAGCCGCGCTGTGCCTTGTTGACCCGGTAGGCGACAGGCGAGATCGGTTCGCGCAAGAAGGGCGATACGAACTGTTGAGCAGCCACTTCGGTCGCTAGTGCTTCGCTATCGGCGATCAGCAGCAGCTCATCGCCGTCGTGTTCGAGCCGCAGCCGCCCATAGCGCGCCGCCTGCTCACGGACCATGCGCAGAACATGATCTGGTACCGGGAACTTGGCGAACGAGGTCAGCGTCTCTTCGACCGCTTCGGGAGCGACACCCGCGGCGCGCGCGTTCCAAATCGACAATGGTGTGATTCGGTAGGTATGGACGTGCTCCGGCGACTTCACCAGTTCCGCGAACTGCAGCAGACCATCCCGCGCGTCGGCATAGCGCGGGCTACCGACCTCCACCAAAACGGTGTTGTCGCCTTGCACGATCAGCGGGTTATCGGGATGGTAGTCGTTCATAGGCGCAAACGGTGAGTGTACACCGGCTTGCACTCGCGAGCGGCACGGTCTGTCCTGATCCTTTGGTTTTGGCCGTACTCTCTTGTAGCGGCCGTCGCCCCTGGCGGCCGTCCGGATTGCCATAAAGACGGCCGGCACGGGGTCCGGCCGCTACGAAAGAGCATCGCGATGCCGCCGCAAATCGTTGGACACCGACCGTCCCGTTTGATACCTGGCTCATTTGTAAAGATGTTGGTGGTCCTAGTGACCTAGGGTGTGCAGCAAGAAGTGGACTTTCCGGTATGCCCTACGGCGTCTGCCCTTCAACCACGGGTGAACTCATCATCAAGGCACCTTCGGGCGGTGTGTAGCTGAAGCGGGACAGGGGTACGTCTTCTTTGGTCAGTTGGGTGTAGCGATCGACCGTCATCGTCATCATGGGCTGCTCGGCGGCGCCCAACATCATTGTCTGGAGGACGCCGGTCTTTTGATCCATGGTGATGGTCATGTGATTCATCATGTCGCCTGCCTCGGCGAACATGGAGGGCGCGTCGTCGCGGACGGAGCCGGAGAGGGTCACGACGCCGCCTTCGATGCCCGCAACTTCGAAGTCGAAAAAAGCTTGCATGGCCTTGAGCTGTTCGAGCGGGTTCGAGCCAAAAGCGCCGCCGATACCCTGGCTCGCGGCCATGTCCTTGACATCGCTCACGGAAATTTTCATCACCTGGGTGCCGGTCATCGGGTTGGCCATCTCGGTCCAGATGACCTCGCCATCTGACACCGTTTTGAGGCCCATGGCCATCGGCGCATCCATCCCGGGCATGTTCATGTCCATCTTCATGTTCATCTCCGAGTGGGTCGCGTCGGCCCAGGTCATGTCACCCGCGCCGCTAACGGCCATGCTCATGCCACTTTGGTTCATGGTCATGTCGATCGAAAAGACCATCTCGAATGGTTTTTCGTAGCCCGCCATCATCTTCTCGAGATAGGGCGTGGCATCGGCGGCGGCGGCAACGGGAAGCAGCACGAGCAGCGCGCTGATGGCGACCATCGTCAGGGTCTTACGGATCATGGCTGGTTGGATCGCATTCTTGGTCATCGGATTCCCCTTTCGAAACATTTGGGAGGAGCGGATGGGTGCCATTCCATTGTCGAGCGCAAATAAGTCAGATTCGTCAAGCGTAGCTCTTCCGGTCGCATCGACTATGTGGGTGCTACAATAGAAAAAAACTGCAGATTCAGACTGGGAACGAGTAGGAGGTTGCAATGATATCGCGCTCTAGCATGATCGCCGCTTTTTCGCTGAGTTGGTTGGTCGCCGCGTCGTGTGCCGCTGATTGTCGCCAGTGCCAGGAACAATTGCGAACCGCGGAAGAAGAGGTGGCCACCGCGAGGGGTGAGCTGCGCGACGTGCGGGCCGAATCTGAGAGTTCCAGGCGGGAGACTCAGCGTTTGCAGCAGGAGTTCGATAGCGTCAAGTTCGAGTTGGCGGCGATTCGCGATCAGCGAGACGATCTTCGGGAGGAAAAGAACGCTCTTGCTGATCAGACGCTACGCTATATTGAAGATATCCCGCGGCAATACGACGAGATGCTGCAAGACATGGAGCAGCGTATCGACACCGAAATTCACGTTTGCGACGACGAATTGCGGCAAGAGATCAGTCTTGGATTTGAAGAGTCGTCGGCAACGGTGGAAAAGCTCATTGCGATTCTGGCCGACGAGTTCGGGAACTTGGACCTGGTCTCTGACCAGCTGCGCCGAGAGCAAGAGCAACTGCGCGCGGTCCGTTTCGAATTGACGAAAGTCAAAGAAGAGGCCGAAGAGAGCAGGCGTCGGGCGCGTCTCGAGATCGAGGATTTGGAAGCCGAACTCCAGCGCGCGCGACGGGCGCGCGATGCAGCTGAGGAGAAGAACGAGTCAAGGCAAGCTGATCTGGAAAGGGAGATCGATGCCACAAGAGGGCGGATCGAGATTTGGGAGCAGACCCACCTTTGCCGGCAGAAGAGCACATGTCCCGAGGCCTTGGGCCTGAGCAGGCGTGAGGACACAGAGGTCCGGAGGTTCCTTAGCGACATGCGATCTCGAGTCCACAATATCTGGGTGCTGGCCTCCAACTACTAGGTTTTTCGGTGGCCGTGTCCCGGGGCTTGCGGGTGGCTAAGAGGCGAAAAATGCGGACGAGAATGATGCGAAAGATTTGGTGATCTGGTGAAGGTGAGGCTCATTTTGTGGCTGTGCTTTAGTGCGCTCGTTGCGCTGGTGGGTGTCGCATCGACAGGGTCTTGCGATCTCGTTGACGCTATCGAGGCGGACGATATTCCACGACTTCGCAAAGCGATCGTTTATGGATGCGACGTCAATGACGGTGGCGTTGGTGGCGTGCCTCCTCTCTTTGTCGCGGTTGCGCGCGATCGATTGTCGGCGATGCGCATTCTGCTGGCGAGAGGGGCTGACGCTGGTATTCGGCTCGATCGAAGCACCGAGAGCGGCATGGGTCGCGGCGACACCTTGCTACATGTTGCATCTCGGTTTGGTTCGATGGCGGCGTTGGTCACGCTGTTGCGCGAACACCAGTATTTGCTGACCGTTCGCAACGCTGCCGACGAGACCTCTCTTATGCTGGCATCGGGAAGCGGACACCACGAAGCGGTCCGCGCCCTCCTGAGGACGGGGCGCGCGCAGCCGAATGTTAGGGGTGGAACCGAACGAGCGACGGGGCTTTGGTTCGCTGCTGCCCAAGGTCACCGGGACGTGGTGGACGTGTTCGAGGAGCTTGTCCCCGAGGTGGAACTCGATGCCTCAGCAGCTGATGGCTCGACGCCACTCATCATGGCTGTCAAGGGCGGCTATGAAAACCTCTTCTTGGATCTACACGAGTGGGGTGCCGACGTCAACATCAGGGATCGGTGGAATCGCAGCGCGCGGAGCTACGCAAAAGGTACGGCCATGGAAGACGTGCTGCTCGCCATGGAGCGGCTTCCGCGCTACCTTCGGTGGTCAGTCGTCGTTACGACGTTCCTGATGGTCTCTTCGATCCTACGAATACTCTGTATCCGTATATTCGATCCCTCGGAGCGCGTCGCTTGGTTCCTTGCGTTGTCCGTGAGCGCGCTCCTGAGCTTTATCTTCGCAGCCTTGATCTGGAAGCAAGAGTCCCGGATTTCCTGGTTGGTGAATGAGATCGACGGCCTGGGAACCAAGATTATCGTTTGGGTTCTCGCGGGCCTGGGTCACCTCATCGCGATCTGGATTCTGTTCCGTCTTCTGCGCGCGTTGTCCGTGGCATTGATTTCGACGGTTCGCGGGACAAGAAGCCTCTAATCCGCTTGACCACCCTTGCTCAATAGCCCAAGGCGAGGGCGTCGGGTCGCCTGGTATCGGCAGCACCGTAGAAACCTTCCGAGCTGATTACGATGGATTGCGTGGAGCCCATGGCACTGCGTTCTTTGACGTGGTGCCCCATGGCGGTGAGCAGGCGAAGCGTGTCGGGCGAGAATCCGGTCTCGATCCGCAGCTCGTCCGGTAGCCACTGGTGGTGAAAGCGCGGCGCGGCGGTGGCCGTCGCGATATTCATGCCGTGGTCGATGACATTGAGGACGATCTGAAGCACCGTGGTGATGATCCGGCTGCCGCCGGGGCTGCCGGTAGCCAGGACCGGCTTGCCGTCACGAAGGACCAACGTAGGGGTCATGGAAGACAGCGGGCGCTTGGTGGCGGCGATGGCGTTGGCGCGGCCGCCGATGAGGCCGTAGGCGTTTGGAACACCGGGCTTGGCCGAAAAATCGTCCATCTCGTTGTTGAGCAAGAAGCCGGTACCCTCGGCAACAATGCCGGAGCCGTACGAGAAGTTGAGGGTGGTGGTGTTCGACACCACGTTGCCGAAGCGGTCCGCAACCGAGAAGTGGGTCGTATCAGGGCTCTCTGGTGGGGGTGGCGTACCGGGGCCGATTTGACTCGACGGCATTGCACGGTATCGATCGATTCCCTGACGAACCTCGTCGGCGTACTGTTTTGAAACCAACCACTCAAGGGGCACGTCCCAATGATCGGGATCACCGAGATGGGCCGCCCGATCGGCGTAGGTACGCTTCATGGTCTCCGCCACGATGTGAATCGACTCGGCGCCGCCGCTGCCCAGGAATCCGAGAGGGAAGCCCTCGAGGACATTGAGCATTTGGACCAAGTGGACGCCGCCCGAGCTCGGTGGCGGCATCGACACAACCTCGTAACCACGATAGGTGCCCCGCACGGGCTTACGCTCGGCAACCCGGTAGGCGCGCAGATCCTCGCGGGTGATCAGGCCGTCATGGGCCTTCATGTCGGCGACCAGCCGGGCGGCGATGGGGCCGTCGTAAAAGGCGGTCGGACCTTGTTCGGCAATCTGCTTCAGGGACCAGGCGAGGTCGCGTTGCACAAAACGTTCACCGGCTTGCCAGGGTGTGCCGTCGGCGTGCAGAAAGATGGCGACCGACGCGGGGCTACGGGCGAACACCGCTTGCTTCGCGGCCAGGTTCCGATGCAGATCGTTGCTGACGATCATGCCCTCTTCGGCCAAGGCGATGGCTGGCGCCAGAACATCGGCCAACGGCAGGGTGCCGTAGCGCTCCAAAGCGTGAACCAAGCCTCGAACCGTGCCCGGCACCCCCGCGGAACGGTGGCTGAAGTTGGCAAGATCGTTGTCGACGTTGCCGTCGGCGTCGAGAAATAGGTCCGCATGCGCGGCTGCGGGTGCCATTTCGCGATAGTCGAACGCGACGGTCTGGCCCGTGGCGCTCAGATGGGCGACCATGAAACCACCGCCGCCCAGGTTGCCGGCTCGCGGCAGCACGACGGCAAGCGCAAAGCCCACCGCGACGGCCGCGTCAACCGCGTTGCCACCGCGTTCGAGAATGGCCAGGCCAATCCGCGTCGCCTCGGCCTTCTGACTCGTCACCATACCTTGGCTGCCGAAGACCGGGTGGTGGATGTCATTGTGCGACAGGATTGCCGGGGTCGCCGGTCTCGGTACGGGTGATGCCGTTTGAGGTGGTGCCGTTTGAGCGCCGGCCGCGGAGGCTGACAAGGCACAGGAGAGCAAGATCGATCCGGCAACGGCGCGGTGCGATCGGGAGTCGAGGCGAACGAGCATGAAAGGCCCTCCAGCAGACGGGTTACGCGAGATGTTTGACTCTATCCCGCCGGATAGATGGTGCAGTCCGCGCCGCGAATGAGTAAGTAGACGCCATCGCCGATCTCGGGTCGCGTCGGGGGCGCATGAAACGCCCGAACCTCACCACCGCGGTCGAGCGTCACAAGGGTCAGACGGCCTCCGCTGTCCTCACAAGGGCCACGGTAACGGCCTTCGAGAACGCAAACCCCTTCGAGCGCGGCAGGGGGCTCTCGGGTCAACCAAATGGCTGGGGCAGGAACGCCGACCCAAACGCGGTCGCCGGTCGCGCCGTACGCGCCCGCGAAGGTGAGGGCCTGGCCATTGATCTGAACCTCGGTGCGGTGCTCCGTGGTACCCGTGGCAGGTTCCGTGGTGGTAATGGTGGCACCGAGCAGGTTTTCGAATCGGTCATCCGTAAGACCATCGGCTGGGAAGAGTGCCCGGGGATCACCCAAAACGTCTCGAGCTGTGCCGGTGGCGCAAACCGCACCATCGCGCAGCGCAATGACTTCGTCGCACAAGGCTGCGATCTCCGCCGGATCATGCGTTACCAAAACGATTGGAATCTCGAACTCCTTGCGCAGGCGTAGGAGAAAGGGCTGGATCTTGCGGCGAAGGGTGTGATCGAGCGCAGCCAATGGTTCGTCGAGCAGCAACAGCCGTGGACCGGAACAGACCGCGCGGCCGAGGGCAACCCGTCTTTGCTCACCGCCCGATAGCGTCTGAATCCGACGGTCCAAAAGGGAGCCGAGCTCGAGGAGCTCGCAAACCTCGTCGAGGGTTTTCTGCGGATCGAGTCCACGACTCCGGGCACGGTCCGCGCCCACCAGCAAGTTGCTGCGTACGTCCCGATGTGGAAAGAGCAGCCCCTCCTGCGGTACGTAGCCAACATCGCGTTGCTCGGGGGGCGCTTCGGTGAAGAAGTTCGACGGCACCCGCGAATCGAGCCAAACACGACCGTCGAGCGCGACGCGCCCCATCGCGCCCGGGCGCAGGCCGGCAATGGTTTCTAGCAAGCTGGTCTTGCCGGCGCCAGAGGGCCCGGACAGACCTGTGATGTGGGCGTCAAAGCGATGTTGGACCCGCAAGGTGAAGCGATCGAGCGGCAGTGTGATGTCGAGGTCGAGCGTCATGGTGTCGCTCGATTCGAGCGTGCAAGGTACTCGGCGGCAATAATCGACCCCAGGCCCAGTACCAGTGAAACGGTGAGCAGAACGCGGGCTTGCTGTTCATCGCCCACCTGCTGGGCTGCATAGATGGCCGAGGCCAGCGTTTGGGTCCGACCCGGAATGTTGCCGGCCACGATGACCGTGGCGCCGAATTCTCCGACCGCGCGGGTGAAGCCGAGAAGGGTGGCGGCGAGCAGGCCACGGCCAGCCAGAGGCAGGGTCGTGCGCATGAAGGTCGCGGTGCGGCTGTGTCCCAAGGAGCGGGTCATCAGTTCCAGTCGCGGGTCGACGGCTTCGAAGGCGACGCGCGCGGTGCGGACAACCAGTGGGACTGCCATGACCGCCGACGCCACCACGGCGCCCTTCCACGTCAGGAGCAAGCCGAGATCAAATCCGAGGCGCCGAGGCCCCAGCCAACCATGGGTGCCGAGCAACTCGAGCAACAGAAAACCGATGGCGGTGGGCGGCAAGACGAGCGGAAGACCAACCAGCGCGGACACCAGGGTCTTGCCCGGGAACGATCGTCGCGCCAGCGCATAGGCTAGCAACGTTCCCGGAACCACAACCACGGCGGTCGCGACGCTCGCTACCAAGATCGTGATGCGCAGCGCGTCCAAGGTCGCGTCACTCATGACTGGCGTCCGGCGTTTGGGCTGAAGATCCTGCTTCGGGCAAGACGGGCACGGGCAAGACGGGCAACGGCAAGAAGCCGTGTCGAACGAAGGTCTTGCCAGCTTCGTCGCTGGCGAGAAACAAAACGAAGCGGTGGGCGGCTTCTTTTTGAGTACTGGCACGCATCGCTGCCGCTTCGTAGCGAATTGCCGACGTCAGGTGAGCCGGTAGGGTGAGCAGGGTGCGTAACCCGGGAGTGGCTTGGCTATCGGTACGGTAGACAATGCCCAACGTGCCAGGGTGCGCTGCGACCAGGGCGACCGCGGCGCGGGCATCTGGGGCTGGCAGTACCCGTGCGGCGACGTGGGACCAGAGACTGGTACCGTCGGCGAGGTGGGTTGTCTCGAGCGCGGCGCGGGTGTAGATGCCCGCCGGCACGGCGGCCGGGTCGCCCAAGGCCAGATGGCGAAACGGCAGGGTTGCCAGGTCCTCGAGGCGGTCGATCGTCAGATCGCTGTCGGCGGGGGCCACCACCGACAACGCATTGGACAAGATGGGTCGGCGGGTCGCTTCTTCTACATGCCCACTGTGCGTGACCTGATCGAGCCAATAGCTGTTTGCCGAAACAAAGACATCGGCGCGGGGCGCCGCAGCCAACTGGCGAGCCAGTACATTGGAACCGGCAAAGTTGAAGACGGTCTTGATCCCAGTCAGGTGTTCGAATGCCGAGCCCGTCTCGACCAAGGCATCCCGCAAGCTGGCGGCGGCGAAGATCAAAAGCTCGGGTGGATCAGCGACCGACGCCGCCGGACGACACCCGCTCGAGCCCAGGACGGCGATTGCCAGTGCGACGAGTGCGCTGAGCGCGAGGGTCTGGGTTTGAGGTGAGTGTGTCGCGTCGGATTCCATCATGTGTCAACCGGAAACGAAGTAGCGGGATTCTGCCATGTCTCGCCTGAAACGTCAGGTTCGACCGAAGGACAGCATGAAATGAACGACTGTTGTGTTCGGTGCGCTGCAACATGGATTCCGATACGCTCCCGAGCATGGTGTCCACCGCCACGTCTCGTGTTCGTGTCTTATTGCTGCAGGCCCGTACCGACGATGACCCGGCGCGGGGCGAAGAGCGTGCGAGCTTTTCGTCCAAGACGGGGCTGCCGCTCGAGCAAATCGTGCCGTACAGCCTGCTCGGAGGGCCACCATCCCTTCGTTCCTGCCGATCCTTCGACGCATTGATGGTGGGAGGCAGCGGAGAATTCTTCGTGTCACGCCGCGATTTACCGTACTTGGACGACACCCTCGACTTCTTGGGCGAGATCACCGATATTGGTCATCCGACGTTCGCTTCGTGCTTCGGTTTTCAGTGCATGGTTCAGGCACACGGTGGCGCCATCGTCCACGATCCGGAGCGGATGGAGCTGGGTACCTACGCCTTGACCCTTACGAAGATCGGGCAAGCCGATCCCCTTCTCGGCAGCCTGCCGACGACGTTTTCGGCTCAAATGGGCCGTAAGGATCGCGCGGCATCCTTGCCGGAGGGTTTTCGGCATTTGGCGTCGAGCGAGGCCGCGCCTTTTCAGTCGATTCGTTTGGGTGAAGCGCCCGTCTGGGCAACCCAGTTCCATCCCGAGCTCGACGGCGTCACCAACAAAGAACGTTACCTACGGTACGTAGAAGACTACTCGGTGCATATGGACGAGGCCGAGCGCCAGGCCGTGCTCGACCGCTTCGACGACAGCCCGGAGACTGACAAGTTGTTGCCGCGGTTTCTCGAGCTGGTGTTTGGGTAGTTTAGAAATCATCGGTCGGTGGGAAGTTCGTGCAGGCTTTGACCTTTCATCGGCGTCAATACACTGGGGCGTAGCCGGCAAGGGCGTCCACCAAACCCCGCGTCCGAGAGTGGCGGCAACCAGTCGCTGGTGCGCCCGGTCGACCACCAGATCCTGCACGGGAGCGTTGGGTAGGGCATCGCCGTAGCGGGACCAGGACCAGGTGGTGCTACGGGGCGAGACCCCAACGGCAACAGCGAGCGCGGTTGCGAGCCAAGCGATCGTCGCGTGGTGGCGCGCTGGCGGTAGGCCGCTGACGGGGCGCTTGGAGTTGCTTGGGTGGCCTGGAATAGGGTCTTTGTTTGGCAATGCGTCCTCCTTGATGACGACCGAGGTCATCCGTAGGAGGTGGCGGGCACCGCGTTTCCTTCGCGTTGGCCGCGATTGAGGTTAACGACAGCGATGAGAGAGAGACGGGTTCGACGCGATACTTGCTAGGCGTCGATGGGTGTCTCGAGCCTTTCGATGTCGACCCGCGCGTCGTTGAACACGGCACCGTCGCCGAGATCGGTGTAGGCGTCGGGTACCAGCAGGTTGCTGGTCATCCCGTTGAGTGTGTTGTGGCGCCAGATGCCCTTGGCGAGCATCACCACGCCGGGTCGCGTTTCGTCGCGCACCGAGGCCAAACAGTGGACCTCACCCAGCTCGTTCCACACCCGCACCGTGTCACCGCCTGAAATCCCGCGCGCGGTGGCGTCATCAGGATGCATCATGACCGGTACCTGTTTGCGGTGCAGCTCGCCCAAGGTCGAGCTGATGGTGCGGTTGGTGGCGGGCGAGATCAGGGCCAACGGAAAACGGGTGGTGGCCGGGTCCGGTTGATATCGGTAGAGACCGTGCGGTGTCTCGGCGTCGAGATCCGGCGGTACCAAGTGAACCTTGCCATCCTCGGTACGCGGTAGGTAGTCAACAAAGGCGACCGGTGCGGCTGGGCGTTCCGTGCCGTTTTGCTGTGCGCTCTGGCCGTTGGTTGGTCCGATGGAAGTAGGAGGAGAAGGTACCGCACCGCCTTTGAGAGACGCGGCGAGTGACGTGGCCAGGTTCCGACCGCGCGGGTCCTGCGCCAGCAGCTGTTCGAGCCAGACATCGGTCTCGACCACGTCTCCGGGTCGATCCAGGCCAAGGCGGTTGGTCAGCTCGGTAAAGACATCGAAGTTGGCGCGTGCTTCACCCACCGGCGCGATGACCGGATCGGCCATTTGCAACGACAGCGAGCCATAGCCCGTTTGCAACTCGCGATGTTCAAAGAAGGTGGTGGCCGGCAGCACCACGTCGGCGTAGCGCGCGGTGTCGGTCATGACCTGATCGAAGACGACGGTGAACAGGTCATCGCGCATCAAACCGTTGAGGACGCGTTGTTGCTCCGGCAGGGTGACCAGCGGATTGGCGTTGTAGACAAACAACGCGCGCAAGTCATGTTCCTCGGTCAGGTGGCGCCCGAGACGATTCATGTTGAGTAGGCGGGTCTTGGCTTCGTCCGCGTTGAGCAAGGCTTCGTTGTCGAGCGTCCAGCCACCCGAGTTGCTTAGGGTGTAGCCGCCACCCCGGACGCCGAACTTGCCGGCAACGGCGGGCAACGCCAGAATCGCGGCGATGGCCGAGCCACCGTTGCGGTTGCGTTCGGGGCCCCAGCCGCAACGCACCAGGGCGGGCTTGCTCTCCGCGTACATCCGCGCGAAGCGTTCCAGGTCCGAAGGGTCGACGCCAGCGACCTCGGCGGCGCGCTCGATCGACCACGGCGCACAGCGCTCGCGAAAGGTCTCGGTTCCGGTCGCATGCTGCTCGAGAAACGCCAGGTCTGCGCCGCCGTTCTCGAAGAGCCATCGGTGGATGGCGAGCGCTACCGGCAGGTCGGTTCCCGGGCGCAGTGGCAAATGCAGATCGGCTTGCACGGCCATGGGAATGCGCCGCGGATCGAGCACCACTAGCTTGGCACCCCGGCGTTGTGCTTCCTTGACGATCGGGACCAGATGGATACCGCACGCGGACGGATTGGCACCCCAAATGACGATCAGCTGGGCTCGAGCGAAATCTTCGTAGGCTGCGCCCTGCATGCGACCGTAGAGACCCTCGGCGGCGCGCGCCGTGGCGGCGGCGCACACGGTGCGAGCCAAACGTGCCGTTCCCAAGCGTCGAAAGAGCCGCTCGTCGGTGTTGCCCTGGGAAAGGAAGCCATTCGAGCCGCCGTAGCAGAAGGGCAAGATCGACTCGCCACCGTGTTGGTCGCGAACTTCGCTCAAACGATCGGTGACGTGTCCGAGTGCCTCGTCCCACGACACCCATTCGAAATGACCCTCACCCTTGGCGCCTACGCGGACGCCTGGTCGTAACAGACGGTCCGAGCCATAAAGGCGTCGGTCGTAGCCGCGTACCTTGGCACAGATGAAGCCGGCGGTCGTCGGGTTGCGTCGACTGCCCTCGATATGCTCGATACGACCGTCCCGAACGGTTACATCGAGGCTACAGTTATCGGGGCAGTCCAATGGGCAGGCACTGGCCAGGACTTGTGGATCGGAAGCGAGCATGCTCCGATGCTACAACGACGTTGCCTACCGCTCCTAGGTCCACTTGAAGACCAAAAGGCCCATCGATAAGAGTGCCAATGGCGGGCGCGACGGGCGCTGGAAGAGTCCGGGGGGTTGTCCGATGCGGAGATTCTCTCGGCAGTGGACCGCCAGAGGCCCGGCCGGAAACCCGATTTCTTGAAGCTTGTTTTCGCCGAAAATTGATTTCTCTCGGGACCCGTCCCGACGATTTCGACAGGAAATCGTCCTCCCAGAAGGACGGTTTGGGGTTTCCGGCCGGGCTTCTAGTCCTCATACCACGCTTGCCAGAGGCCGTTTCCTTTGGCCTTTACCAGGGCGCGATCACGGTCGGCCTTGGTCAAGCGTCGCAGGGCTTCGAGCTGAGCATCGCCAGGTTCAGCGGAATGCAACCGATCATTGAAATCATGAATCGACATGGGGGCCTCCTGTCGTTTTGAAGGTTTGGGAGCGAGCGCTCCTAGAAGGGGAAATCGCCCGCGGCGCCCACGATCCGCGGTTCCGTCGGACGACGATGAGACCAGTTGTGCGCATGAAGCATCCTGGCCATATACTGTCATTAGCATATCGTAAGTGATGAGCAATGGAAGCCACCGGGTGAGCGAATCGATCTGACCCCGCTGATAGCATCCTTAAGAGAAGACTGTTCCTGGCAAACGAACCGAGGGTCTCCATGGCGTGGATTCGCACGATTGAAGCCGAAGATGCCGATGACGAGCTGCGTGCTCTGTATGCTGAGACCAGCGATCCGCGAACCGGACTCGACAACATTCTCAAGATCCACAGCTTGCATCCGGCGTCCTTGCGCGGACACTACGACCTCTACAAGACCCTGATGTACGGTCGCTCACCGCTTCGGCGCGTGCAACGAGAGATGATCGCGGTCGTGGTTTCGGCTGCCAACGAGTGCCACTACTGACTGACCCATCACGGGGCAGGGCTCCGTCGACTCACCAAAGACCCCGCCTTGGTTGACGCCCTGGCCCGCGATCATCGCACCGCGTCGGTGTCGACCGCTGATCGGGCCATGCTCGACTATGCTGTCAAGCTGACGCGAACGCCCGGTGCCATGGCCGAGCCCGATATCGAGGCCCTGCGCGCCGTGGGATTTAACGACCGCGCCGTGCTCGATATCAACCAGGTGACCGCCTACTATGGGTATGTCAACCGGCTCGCGGACGGGTTGGGTGTCGAGCTCGAGCCGTGGTGGGACGAGTAGGCGTTATAGCGGTCATAGCGCAAAGCGCGCTGGCGAGTAGAAAGGGGTTGTCGAAGGGCGCAGGACGATAGTGTTGCACGATGACACGACGGCAAGAAGGCGAACGAGCGAGGGTTGCCCCCGAGATGGACGATACGGAATCCGTCGATCTCGACGCTGCGCGGGTCTGGCTTCAGTCCAGCAGGGGCCGAGCGGCCAACGCGGATGACCTGGCGCGCCATTTGGGTGTCGACCGCGCCGAGTTCGACGCACACACCCTTCGTCATTTCCACGTAACGCCAACGGATTGGCTGGAGAGCCGACGTATCGACTGGGCGCGCGCGTCGTTGGAACAACATGAGGCGACGATAGAGCAGGCTGCCCACGTCGCCGGTTTCGACTCGATCGAGGCTTTTGCGGGGGCCTTCCGGAGGCGGATGTTCGTGTCGCCCGGTGACTACGTTCGTTTGGCAGGGACCGACCGTTTCGAAGTCGATTTGCCATCTTGGTTGAATCCGGGGCCACTGCTCGGCTACCTGGGGCGTGATCCAAAAAGCGCCAGCGAGGGGGTTGCGGGCCAGCGTTTCAGGATCGCTCTGACGGTCGAAGGTGCGCCCGTGGGCTTGACCGTATTGCTCGGCGACCACGCAGCCAGCGCGGAGATCTCCGCCGGTACGGCATCGCGTGCTGCGCTACCACCCGGTACCGCCTTCGCCGTACACGGTGTCTTGCTCCGCCTTCTTGGCGTGCATCTCGACCCGCGCCTTTTCGAAGAGCAGGTGGCGAGCGACCCGGCCCTGCACCTTTTGGTCGACGGTCGCCGCGGCTTGGCGATTTCGCAGACCCGGGATCTCTTCGATGCGCTGTTGTGGGTCGTTGCGGGCCAACAAGTGAGCTTGCCGGTGGCGTTTGCCCTGCGTAGAAGGCTCACCCGCCAGGTTGGCGTCCGGCTCGACGATCGGTTGTTCGCACCACCGACCCCGGAAGCCGTTGCTGTCATGGAGACCGGTGACCTCCGTCGTCTCGGCTTTTCTGTACGCAAGGCGGAATACATCCAGGGCATCGCCCGCGCCGCGGTCGGTGGCGAATTGGATTTGCGACTCACAGACCGCTCGGCGGTCGAGGTCGCGACGACCCTGACCCGGGTGCGGGGCCTGGGCCCTTGGTCGGTGGCTTACTTGCTCATGCGCGCGTTCTCGTTTGCTGATTGCGTACCTGTGGGCGATGCAGCCTTGGTGCGCAAGCTCCGGCGTTTCTACCAGCTCGACCATCGTCCCGACGTTGCTGAGACGCTTTCGTTGATGGCACCCTTCGCGCCGTATCGCAGTCTGGCGACGTTCTATCTTTGGGCGATGCCCGAAGGTTGATCGGGCGTCTTTCGGTGGGCGGTGGCCTGGGCTCCGGTGATCGTGTACCATCTGGCGGTTCACGTTTCACGGGTGAGCGCCATGCGTTCCCCTCCGCCATACAGCGATGGTGGCGAGTCCCCAAAAGAGACATGGAGGCGAAGGGACGATGTCCGAGTATTTCTCGCTCGAGCTGCACGATATCTCTGTCGGTCGTGTGCTGCGCAATCCGGCGCCGGCGCGTTTGTACGAAGAGGCTCTGCGCCATGAGCCAGGATCGGTGGTGGCCGCAAACGGCGCTCTGGTCGCCTACTCCGGTGAGAAATGTGGGCGGAGTCCCAAGGACAAGCGGGTGGTCGAGGAGCCCGATTCGAAGGACGATATTTGGTGGGGTGATGTCAACATTGCCCTGGCACCGACCCTTTTCGATCGCCAGCGCGCCCATGCCATCGCCTACTTGAACACCTGTGAGCGTCTTTATTGCATCGACGCCTACGCCGGCTGGGACGGTGAGCATCAGCTCAAGGTGCGGGTGATTTGCGCCCGGGCGTACCACGCTCTGTTCATGTACAACATGCTGATTCGGCCGACGGCCGAGCAGCTGGCCAATTTCGGTGAGCCGGATTACCTGGTGATCAATGCCGGGGGCACGAAGGCCGATACCAGCCAGCCCGATTGGGATGCACCCACCTGCATCGCCCTGAGCTTCGCGAAGCGCGACTTCGTCATTCTCGGCACGGAGTACGCCGGTGAAATGAAGAAGGGTGTTTTCACGGTGATGAACTACCTCATGCCGAAGACGGGTGTGTTGTCGATGCACTGCTCGGCGACCCAAGGCGACCAGGGCGACACCTCGGTGTTTTTCGGCCTTTCGGGTACCGGGAAGACCACCCTTTCGGCGGATCCCAAACGGCGCTTGATCGGCGACGATGAGCACTGCTGGACTGATCGTGGGGTGTTCAACATCGAAGGCGGTTGCTATGCCAAGGTCATCGATTTGACCGAGGCCGCAGAGCCTGACATTTACCGTGCACTCCGTTTCGGTTCGGTACTCGAGAACGTGGTGCTCGACGACGCCACGCGCGAGGTCGACTACGAAGATGTTTCGATCACCGCTAACACCCGTGGCTCCTACCCGATCGAGTACATTGATGGCGCGCAGATCCCGTGTGTCGGTGGGCATCCGGCCCACGTGATTTTCCTGACCTGTGATGCGTTTGGTGTTCTGCCGCCGGTCAGCAAGCTGACTCCCGAGCAGGCGATGTACCACTTCATCAGTGGTTACACCGCCAAGGTAGCCGGCACCGAAGTGGGCGTGACCGATCCCCAAACGACGTTCTCACCGTGCTTTGGTGGGCCGTTCCTGGTCATGCATCCAGGGATCTATGCCGAACTCTTGGCCTCCAAGCTCGAACGGTATGGTGCGCAAAGCTGGCTGATCAATACCGGTTGGACCGGTGGTGGGCACGGCGTTGGGTCGCGGATCAAGCTCGCTTACACCCGCGCGATTGTCGACGCCATTCACAGCGGCGCGCTCGACACGGTGGCGACAGTGAACGATCCGGTCTTCGGTGTGGCCGTCCCGACCACCTGCCCTGGTGTGCCTAATGAGTTGTTGGTGCCGCGCAACACCTGGCCGGATCCGAGTGCCTACGACGTCACCGCGCGCAAGTTGGCGGGTCTGTTTCGCGACAACTTCCGCTTGTATGAGGCGGGGGTACGTGACGCGGTACGGGGCGCGGGGCCGCGTCAGTAACCTCAGGCCCCTCTCGGGTATCCAAGAGGCGAATCAGGGATTTGAACGCGACACGCGCCCGGGCTCAGCTCGGGCCGGGTCGCTGTGCACGTCCGTGGCAGGAGAAAACCATGACCCATCGTGTATCCAAGTCCGACAAGCAGTGGCGCGCCGAGCTCACCCCCGAGCAGCATCGAGTACTCAGAGAGAAGGGGACCGAACGCGCCTTCACGGGCGCCTTATGCGACAACAAGGCTGACGGCATGTACCGCTGTGCGGGTTGTGGCGAAGCCCTCTTCGATTCCGAGACCAAGTTTGACTCCGGCTCCGGCTGGCCCAGCTTCTACGCCCCCGTCGGCAAAGACAATGTAGGCGAGATTTCCGACGACAGTCACGGCATGCGGCGTACCGAGGTGGTGTGTCAGGCCTGCGGTGGCCACCTGGGTCATATTTTTCCCGATGGCCCACGGCCCTCCGGCATGCGCTACTGCATCAACTCGGCCTCGCTCGATTTTGCGGATCGCGACGAAGATGATCAGTAGGTAGCTGAACGGAGCAAAGCCTTGTGAGGCTCCGCCTCAGACCGACGAGCGACGTACTCGCTGCGATGGCCGAACGGAAATCCCCCTCGATCTCCCTTTAAGAAAGGTGGAGGATTGGATCCCGCAATCCCTCATTCCCCCCTTTTCCAAAGGGGGAGGGCCGGATCCCGCAATCCCTCATTCCCCCCTTTTTCAAAGGGGGGCCCAGGGGGGATTTTCTGCCAGGCAAGCTCAGCATTCAACATCTGGCTCCATCTGTAAAGATGTTGGTGGTTCTAGTGGCCTGGTGTCGCGGCCCAGCGACGTTCTGCGGGCGATCTCCGCGAACTCGCTTCGCTTCAGACACACTCCGTCCGTCCTCGAACGTTACCGGTCCGCTTGATGGTTACAGCCGCCGCCCGCCGGACGGCTAGCGTAGCTCCCCCTTAACCACCGACCGAACCCAGTGTTTCTGCGCGCGGTGATCGGTGAGCGGGAAAGGTTTGGTGTCTCTTTGCTTGACCCAGGGAATCTTCTAAGATAGAAATCTTTGGATGATTCGATTAACTGGAGGTCGCTGTGTGGAATCGTAACGAGCCTGAAAGCAAATCACCGAGCACGAGCACCCCGCCCCCGTCCGTTGATGCCAACCGATCAGGAGAACCTGTGTCCAGTCATACCGCACGATCCAACGCCGTGATTGGGCCCTCCATCACCATCAAAGGTGATCTTTTTGGAGAGGAAGACCTGGTGATCGAGGGCAAGGTCGAGGGCGGAGTCCAACTCAAACAGAACCGCGTTGTCATTGGTCAAAGTGGCCGGGTCAAGGCCGACGTCAGTGGCAAGCAGATCCATGTCGAGGGGCAGGTCGATGGCAATCTGATCGGGGACCAGGAAGTCATCATCCGCAAAACTGGTCGGGTTGTCGGCAACGTCACTGCTCCGCGCGTGACGCTCGAAGATGGCTGCAAGCTGCGCGGCAATGTCGACATGAGCCCACGTTCTGGTCGCAATGCCAAGGCGGGCCCCATCGCGCCCGCCGCGGGCAAGACCGCGGCCAAGACGGCCAA
>CBDFNS010000008.1:0-82500 GCA_965250305.1 Candidatus Multivoradales bacterium
TGGCCGAGTCACCATGGGCGCCTTGCTGACGGCCACCTTCATCACGGACCCACCGAATGGAGCTTGTGGAAGAGGTAGACCTGCACCCGCCGACCGCCGTTCGAGGTGCCTGGGGCGGAATGGCCGGAGAGAACGGTGTCCAGGTCGGGCTGGAATCGCCCGGCCGCAGGCACGGTCAGGCCAGATTTGGCCCGGATCGCGGTGTCGAGTACGGCGTGCACGGCGGCGGCGCGCTGGTGCGCCACCGATCGACCCTCGTTGGACAATGCGAAGCCCTCGACCTGCACCATCAGGCTAACCCCGTTGTTGGTTTGCACCGTGGCGATGGTATTCACCGCGCCGGTCACCACCAACGCCACGTTGGTGCTCACCGTTCCCGAGTTGCCGTGGGCGAAGCCAGCAACGTCGGCCTGGAGGAAGGACTCGCCACGATGGCCGGATAGCGGATTGCCGGTCGCCGGATCGAGATCGAGGCCACGCTGGCGGCTCGCGGGCACACCGTGCTCGCCGGCAACACGGTTCTCACCCTTGATCGCTTCATTGTGCCCGGTCGGGCTGCGGCGGCCACCGGCGTGAGCACCACCGGTGCGGACCAAGGTCACCACGTGGCCACAAATCTCATGAGCCACCGTGCGAAAGAACGGCTTGAGCTCGCGCTTTTGGCCACCGGTCCAATAACCCCACTCGAACGATCCCTGGGGATGACGCGCGTTGACGATCGGTGGGCTTGCCGTGGGCGAGGTCGAGCTCCAGCCATCGACGGTCAGCCCGATATGCGGCGTCCCATTGAGGACCGGCGATGACGACGCCAGATCCGCCTCGATGTCTTGCAGACAACCGCAACCTTCCATGCGGTTGGGCGGCGGCGGCCCCGAGACCATGGTGATGCGGTCGTTGGTGCGCGTGGTCATGGGACAGATGTCACGAAACGCGTCCTCGACCAACTGACCATCGGTTGGCCCTCCGGCGGTGGCCCGGCGCGAATGGCTATTGATGATCCAGTCGCCCTGGACCATGGGGGTTGTCTTTCGCTGAACCGAAGACCCGCCAGCACCATCGACACGGGGTGCGGCACCTTGCTGCACAACATGGGTCAGCTCGTGCGCCAGCAGGCGGCGACCCTCCACCGTGCCAGGAGCAAACTGTCCTTGCCCGAAGGCGATGTCGCTGCCGTAGGCAAAGGCCTTGGCTTGGATGGCTTGGGATGTTGAGGTCGCCTCGGGGCCGGTGTGAATCCGGACGGCATCGAACGAACGACCGAAGCGCGGCTCGAAGTAGGCGCGCTCGCCCGCTGACAAGGGCGCGCCACCACCGCGCAGACCTTGGATCCGCGCGGTCGCGACACCCAACTTCAACTTGGCTTGGACCCGTGGGCGGCTCGACAGGCCCGGGGTCGCTCGGCTTGCCTCCAGCGTCCTTGGCTGCCACGGACAGCGTTTCTCTTCCAGTTCCCTCATATGAAGTCCATCCCGCCCCCCTCAATAACGGAACTCGACCGCTTGGGTGAATAAGCGGTCGCCAACCCCTTGGATCAGCACCCGGCAATGCACCTCGGCACGGGAAATACCCATGTCTTTGAGCCGATCGCGGCTCGGTCCGCCGATGTAGCTTTGCGGGTGGTCGCCGTATTGACCGGTCGGACCTGAAGCGTCACGCATCAAGGTTCGCCGATTGTCCGGGTGAACGACCATCCAGCGAAACTGAAAGCCACTGTGCGAAGGAACTCCAGCCATGCTGAACATCGGAGACTCGGCATCCGGGCCGTTGAGGTCGATAACCCCGGTGGGCGATTGGGTCAAAGCGAGATGGGTACCGCGGTACTCCTCGGATCGGGCCTCGATGCCGGCGTCGTAGACGAGGTACGAGACGAAGCACGAGTAGGCATCTGGAGTTCGCAAACGACTCGTACTCGAAAGTACAGCGGTCGAACTGGTCTCGGCACAGGTTTGGTAGTCAAAGTAACCAAGATCGCCGATCATCCAAGCAAAGGCATGCGCGCCTTCGTGAATCACGTTGAGCGTCCTCAACTTCGCGCTCGCACCGGGCCAAGCATTCATGCAGAGGTGAATTGTTCCGGGACCCACGGTGTACCCGAGGCGTTGGTCCTCACACATATCGTTCCAACCCTCGTCCTGCTCGCACTGGAGCTCACCGATTCCGAGGCCCTCTTTGATGTCATCCAGATCCTCGGAAACGGCTTCGGCCGTCGCCCTGTCGTCGTTTCGGAACGCGAGGAACAACGCAGCTTTGGTCTTGTCTTCGAGCGGTCGACTTCCGAGCGCGGCGATCGCCGTGGTCACATCCTCAACCGCTTTGTTCTTCGCTGGCAGCACCATGTTCGTCAATTGGTTTGACGTGCAGTCGGCATAGGTGGTGCGGCGCACCGTCTCCCGCGACGACTGCTGCACGGTGTGAACCAGCTCGTGGGCGAGCAGCCGCCGCCCGTCCGTGGTCTCCGGCTGCCACGCACCGGCGGCAAAAGCGATGTTGGTGCCATGGGTGAACGCCTTTGCCTGGATCGCCTCGGCTGCCGACATCGCGACGTGTCCGGTGTGGATACGAACGGACTCGAGAGAACGGCCGAAGCGCGGCTCGAAATAGGACCGTTCGCGCACCGGCAGCGGCACGCCGCCGCTGGCCAGGCTGGCAATCTTGCCGGCCACCGGGGCCCCAATCGTCGGCGACTCCCCTACCTCTTTGCGCCGCACTTGGTTCTCAACGTCGCTCCCGGCACACGCCGGGCACGGCGCTGGCCGCCCAGCGGACTCGGCGGCGGCACAGGCCGCGCACTTGCGCTGCACCCGCTCGGGTACGGGCATACGCATCACCTGCTCAGCCACTCGATTCGCCTCTTGCTCGTAGGCGTCGTTCGGCGCACCCAGCTTCAACTTCGCTTGGACCCACTTCGGCGCCTGTCGGTGGACCGATACCGGGGTAGGTTTTCGCGCCAGCGGGCACGGCTGGGGCTCATGCCGCCTCATGCCACATGCGCCAACTCGTGCCCGAGCAATTCGACTCCGGCCGGTGTTGCCGGATCGTAGGTCCCGCGCGCAAAGGCGACGTCCCGACCAACGGTAAACGCATCGGCGTTGATCGCCGACGCGGCGACATTCGCATCGGCGCCGGTATGAATCCGGACATCGCCGAAGCCGTGGCCTAAGCGCGGCTCGAAATAGCCGCGCTCCGCGGCCGGCATCGCGGCGCCACCACCGTCGGTCATGCGTTGAATGAGCCCGGCAACGCCAGCACCAACGGAACGCCCCTTTACCGGATCCACACCTGGGGTTTTCCGTGCCTGCACGCACGCTACAGGTTTGGCATGGCCACCGGTAGACTCCTTTCCTTTGCCAGGCTTGCTGTTCTTTGCCATTACCAGCTTGGGCTACCCGAAATCGACGTTGCAGCACCGAGCATCGACGGTGACACGCGACGCGGACCAGTGTCCTTCGCGCGGCTGGCTGGCCGTGCCGGCTTGGTTCGGGCGGCGCGCGTGCTCAAAACGCGAATCCGAGGTCCAGCCCGCCGACGTGGGCCCAATTCGTTTTGCCGGTGGTGATGTTGCGAATGGCACTGAAGCGATAAAAGGGGCTGATTCGGAAACGGCCGAGGTCCATGCCCAGCTGCCCTTGAAAGTAGCCACCGATCAACGCGTCGACCCGGCGACCCGGATCTCGGCTCGGCTGGGTGCCCGCCAGTACGCCACCGGTCAATCGAAGATGGGTCGGTGCTCGCGGCGTGGTCGGCAAATTGACCAGTGGCAGCTCGACACCGACACCCAGCCGGCCCAGGAAGCGCTCCGCATTAAACGAGTACTCGGCACCCAGAACGATCGGGAACGCCAGCCCGCTCGTTTCGAACGCGTCGAGGCTGTAGTCGAGGCCAAGGGTGGCGAACTGATCGAAGCTGTTGACCTGCAACAGCAGTCGATGTCGTCGATCGCCGAGCCCGCCGGTGCCCTCCGTCCCAGACGACGTCAGTCGGGTGTCGAATCCCGGCGCGGCAACGTTCGGCTTGCGCAGTGGCAAGCCGCCCGCGTGCAGCAACGACGCCACCACCGAATTGCTGTTCGGCCCGTCCGGCTTGTACGGGATGTTCCAGCCCGGAATCGCCGCCAAGTGGGACTTCATGGACCGCGCCTTGGCGCAGGCGTCATCGCCCTTGTAGACGTTGACCGACGGAGATTTCGGGTCGAAGTCGATAAATCCTCGCACATACGCCCCGCATTTGGTGACGATGGTGCCGTAGCCCACACCCCCGCCGGGACCACCACGCATCGCCCATGCTTTGCCCTCGGCGTCGGTGAAGACGACGTAGAGATGAAAAAACGAGATGTTGGGGATCGAGATCTCACCGGCACGCACGTCGATGCTGCCCTTGCACTTCTGGGCGCCGCTGCCGGCGAAGTTGTTGGCGCACGAGCGGCGGACGATCGAGGGACCGCTACCGCCTTGTTGCACCACGTGGACCAGCTCGTGGGCCAGCAATCGACGCCCGTCGGTGGTGCCAGGCATGTACTGATCGCGCCCGAAGGCAACGTCGGTGCCGTGGGTGAAGGCTTTGGCTTGAATGGCACCCGCCGTTTCGGCGGCGGTCGAGTCTGTGTGAACGCGGACAGCCTCAAACGAGCGCCCGAAACGCGGCTCGAAATACGCCCGTTCGCGCGTCGGCAACGGCACGCCGCCACCGCGTAGGCCCTGAATGCGACGCGCCGTCGCGACCGGGAGACTCGGCGCACCGGAACCGTCCGGTTTGCGCCGAATGTCATCCTGAGTACAGGCCGAACACGGCGCTGGACGCCCGGCGGCCTCGGCAGCGGCGCAAGTGGCACATTTGCGTTGCACGAGCGCGTCGGGCATGCGCATCACTCGGTCGGCGACGCGCTCGGCCTCTTGCTCGAAGGCGTCGTTCGGCGCACCCAGCTTCAGCTTGGCTTGCACACGACGCGGGCCGGGCGTCACACGCGACGCCAGCCGGCCGTGATCGCAAACGTCTACTCGGTGGAGTCGTGCCATCGGTCTCTTCCAGCCCATTCGGCTCAAATGAGAACCGGCGATGCCACCAAGAACAGCAACGAATCGCAACTCCCGGTGGGAAGCGCACTGGTCTCGAGTCCCTCGGACTGTTGGATGCCGTCAAAGTGTTGGAGCACCACAGCCGTGTGCGCGGCGGACAGATCGTCGCCTGGTGCCGCCAGGTTGACCACCCTCGATGCCAGAATCGGCGGGTCAAAGCCTTGCTGATGCCATTGCTCGACTGTGGTTTCGAGCGCATCGCCAATCGGCGCGTTATCGGTGTCGAATCCGACATCGACCAGGCGAATGGCCAATCCGTCGGCGACCACACCATCCAGATCACCGGCAAGCACCCGGTCGAGCACCATGGGATGATTCTCGCGGGTGATGCGGAAGATCGTCTGGCATGCGGGCGCGGCGGCCCGGACTGTGATCAGCGCAACCACGCCATCAAGCCCGGGCATGACCAGCGCTGGCGGGACCTGCGGCAAGGTTTCGAACCGCGCATCGGGATGCAGCGGCGTGACCGGTACCAATGCACCGTCGATGCGCGCCAGACGTGCCAATGCCAACGTCTCACCCTCGCCCGCGGCGTCGCCAGCCGCACCGATCGCCCGGTGAATCAACCGTGCATCGGGGGAAACAACCCCTTGCCAATCAGCGCGAAGGTCGTCGGGATTCGAAACCAACGTGGACGCCTGCGCGGCGAACTGTGCTTGCGCGAACGGCGTAAGAATGTCACCCGCGCCGCCGCCCGCAAGAATCTCGAGGATCCGCTCAACCTCGTCGAGGTTCGCTGCTTCGACGTGGTAGAGCTGGAACGTCCGCGGCGGCGCGCTGGGCTTCACCGGCGATTCCTCGCCGCAGTTCTTGCGGCGTCGACGATGAAACAACACCCAACCGCGTGTGGCGCGCACCTCGAGCGACTGCTCGGCCGGTGGCAACGGTGGAAAGAGCTTGCGCCTCGCGACATCGGCGAATCGCTCGTCGCCGAGTGACGCACCAATGATATCGAGAGCGCCGACGGCGAGCGCATGTACAGCGTTGTTCGGGTCGAGCACCTCGGGATTCGCGTACGCCTTGCCTAGAACAAGGGGGTCCTTGCCTTTGCTTGGAATGATCCGCCCGCCGGCGACCAATGGTTCGCCTTCCCAGGCCACCGTGGCGACCAAGCTGCCGGGTTGGCTCGTCGTCACACTGATCGGATTGCCACTGGCGTCGACTTTGCCGTCCCCTCGACGGTCGAAGGTCAGGGACAAGACAACGTCCTGACTTCCGTTCGGGTGTCGCCGCCAAAGCAACTCGACGCCAAGCTCGATCGCCTCCACCTCGGGTTCGTCATCCCCATTGCCTGTCTCGCGGGAGTACGTTGTGCCATTGAAACGGCCCAGCACCTCCACGCGGTCGCTAGATGCTTCAACCGTATCGACGCGCAACGTCCCTTGTAGGCGGAGCTCCGTGGATTCCAACGGTGGCCCCTGTTCCGCCAAAGCCAACGACAACTCGGTGACGGTGGTATCGCCCGCCACGAGCTTGAACGGATTGCGCGCCGTCGACATGGTCGCCCACAACGCAATCAAAGGAGCACCTTCGTCGTCCGGGCTGGCAACCGCGAAGCGATCGGGCCGCACCAATACCGCGTCGTCCAAAGCTCTCATCACCCGTGCAGTGCGCAGGTTCGCTGTATGGCGGGCAGCTTCGGTCGCCACGGTAGCGACCCGACGAATCAGATCGGGTTCGATCGGCGTTGTGCGACGTAAGGTCGTGCGTGTGCCCAGCAAATCCTCGACGGCAAAACGCTCAGCGGTTACGACCTCATCAAGAGGCCGAGAAGCGGCCCGGTTGTCCGCCGCGCGCACGGCACCTCGTAGATCGCTGATGGTCGTGGCAAGCTCGTCGGCGTCGGCCTCAGGCGATGCAGCGGCGCCCTCAGGCGGTGCAGCGGCGCCCTCAGGCGATGCAGCGGCGGCCGGAGCAGCGGAAAACCCTGTGGCGCCGAAGAACCGTCGCGCGCCGCGCGCCTGTGTCGCGCCCGCAAAATGCAAGGCCGCGCCGCCAGCGGCATGCGCTTCACCGCGACCCACGCCTCGAATCTCACCGTCGAGGGAATCGAATGTCAGCGTCGCCTCGAAAGCGAGGCCGTCCGGGCGGATGGTTCGCTCATCGATGAGACCATCAGGCACCAGGATGTCGACCTCCGGCCTGGCATTCGGGTCGTCGAGGCCAACGAGTAAGGAAATGCGTTCCATGTGCTGCGCTTCTTCGAGCGCGTGCGGAACGTAGTCATGACGCACGACGCAGAAACGCAGGTCGACCCCAGGGCCGACCAGCGCCCGCACCTGGGCATTGACCGTCACATCACCTTCGGCCACCACCGGTAGATAACCGGCGCTCGGCAGCTCGACAATCCCCCGGTCGATCAGGATTCGATCCTTGCGCGGTGTGCTGCCGAAGCCCTCGGCGGCGCGCAGACGAGCCTCCAGCGCCCGCAGTGCGGTAATGCCACCCGGGAAAGGTGGCGCCGCGGCCAAGGATCCGACCCCGCCATCACCACGTAAGTCACCGGCAACCACGTCACCCGCGGCCACGCCAGCCACGTCGGCGCCAGCAAACGACTCGGCGAGCGTTCCCAAGTACTGAATGAGCACACCCATGGTCTCCGAGGCCTCACCCGCAACCCCACGGACATCCGCGCACGGGTCGGGGTTGCCATCAGGCGGCGTGGCCGAGAGCGCATCGCGCAGTTGACATTGGAATTGCAGTACTTGCGCGAGGAAGGCATTCCACGGCCGCATGGCCATGCGCCAGGCCCAACTGTGTCGCGGCGGCGTTTCCATGCGTTCACGGCGCGGCGTCCATGGGTCGAGAAAAACCGTGGTGTCGCCGGCCCGTGCGAGCAAGCCCACCGGCACATCGCGGCCCCCAGCGGCCAAGGCCCCCCGGCACCAAGCTTCGGAATCCAGGCCGGTGCGGGAGATCAGGCTAGCCCGACCACTGGCGCGCCGCTCGGCCTCGAAGTAGACCGACGCCACCCGCGACCGCAAATGCAACCGATCGAGCGCTACCGCCGCCGAGGCCGGTAGCGGCAACGGCATAGGCCAGGGCACCGCCCGCAACACGATGCCCTCGAGGGTGAACGGGCGCTCCGTGCTGTCGACGCAGGCGGTCTCGCACAACTTGCCGTAGACATCTTCCTCACCGCAGAAGGCCTCCGCATGACCGATGGTCACGATGTAGAGCTGACCGTCTTCGAGCAAATCGTCGGGTGGCGTGTCGGCCCCCGCCTCACATTCGGCAAACGCGCCGGCAAAGCGTGCTTGTGGCACGACCCGCCCCTGGTTGCTCGGTTGCCGTGACGCTTCGAGCAACGCCGCGATATCGACTCGAATGGTCTCGGGCAGGTCGAGGACACGGCCGATGCCATCGAGCGCGAGGCCCGGCCCCAACCGCAAGAGTCCGCCCTCGAGGGCGCAATCGTAGCCGTGGGCAATACCGGCGGCACCGCCCGCTTGGTTGCCAAGCGCGGCCAGCAAGCGCTGGTAGCGCTGCTCGAGCGCCAGGTCGTCGGCACGTAGGAACTTGCCGTCAAAGTAATGCAGCCGCGTCAGCCGCGACGGCGAAGGAATCACCGTGTGACCACGCGACGGATCGCGCAGCACGACACCGAGACCGGGTGCGATGGTTACGTCGGGCATGGCTGCTACCTCTCGATCATGTGAACAAAGTCATTGCCGTCATGGCGGCCAGCTGTCGTTGATTCGGCACTGCCGGCAAAGGGCACTCGGTCAACACCCAGGACTGGCGTCGCACCGGTACCTCGAATCACCAAACGCACGGTCCCGGTCGGCAGGTCGGCGTCCGTTTGGACGATCAACCGACTCCTGCCCGCGGCGAAGTAGATGCGTCGAGTGGTTGGCACGCGCCACCCCTCCGATTCGTCGAACACCGACACTCCGACGGCCTCAGCGGTCAAGGTCGACGCCAGGACCGGCGCGTCGAGCTCGACGCTGACCTGCCGTGCGGTGGTCTGTACGGAATCCGGCTGCGCGCGCGGCCCAACGACGCCAGCGTCCTCCCCTTCGTCAACCGGTTCCTCTTCTTCACCGGCTTCGGGATCGTCTTCGGGATCGGCCTCGCCGTTTCCTGCGAACGCACCGCCAATGCCCGCACCACAGAGCAGCTCCTGCACGGTGGTGGTGGCGATGTGGACGTCCCGCACCGTGTTGTCGGCGATTGCTTCGGGCTCGGCATTGGGATCGAAAGCCCAGGTTTCCTCGTCTTGGCGGCGCACGACGACACCCTGCAGCCCGGCAAGCACCATGGCGCCCGGTTCGGCGCCGGGAAACAGGGTCGTTCCGCCATCGAATCCGTTCGCTTCCGCAGCCGGTTGGAGGTCCATGGCATCGAGCGCGGCGAAGCGCCGGAACGCCTCGAGACAAGCGGCCGGTTGATCAGCGGGATCAAGCGCGAGCACCGCCGCCCGCGCGTCGAGCACTTCCTGGTCGGCCGCCACCACAATGGTATCGCCGTCGACCTCTTCTTCCCGCGCCACAGCCACCGCGAAGAGCAACCGCAGCCGGTGGTAGGGCAACGGCCGGGTGGCGCTTCCCCGGTTCGGCGCCGGGCCCGGAACCAACCGCAGCTCGACGGTTTCCTCGACCCGCGAATAGGCCGTTGTGTGGCCATCGCCGTCGCAAGGCTCAACCAATGCCGGCACCTGCCGCGCCAAGCAACGCTTCGCTTGGGCTACGACATGGGCGGTAAAGGTCACGGTATCGCCGTCATCGCTAACTTCGCGAGCTTCCTCGCCCGCTTCAGCCCACGCTTCGTCGTCTTCGTGCGCGCTGTACCAACGCCCCACGTTGAGACAGACCGCCGTGTCGAGCTGAAGCTCACGGCCCAAGGCATCCACCGCCAATCCCGGCGCCACTTCGACTTCGCCGCGCAAGGGCAAAAGCCCGACCCCCAGGCCCCACACCACGCCCTGCCGGTGAAGCCACGCGCTGTGCAGCCAGGTCTTGCCACGGTGGTAGGCGTCGACGGTCTCGAAGTCATCGACACCGAGCAGCATGCCGAAGTGCGGACGCAACGACTGGAATGGATCGACCGGTAACGGTCCGGCATCGCAATGTGCGCCATCGTTTGGACGATCGAGATCGGTTTCGAGGATGCTCACGGCGGATCTCCTTTTCTTGACTTTTGGTCGCCGTCTACTAGCGATCGCCACGCACGGCGCTGAGCAGGTCCGCGCGGGCGAGGCGTTGGTGAGATTCACGTTGGGTGTGCAGACGGGTTGCTGTGCGCGCGAGGTGCTCATGCGTTCGACGCCGACCATCGTGGGTGAGTAGCGCCGCCACCCAAGTTGCCTCGGCGGCAACCAGGTCCGCGTCGAGCGCCGCCGGATCCGGGTCCGGTACGGCCGTCGCTTGCAGGCGAGCGAGCGCGTCCTCGTAGGCGACGTGCTGACGCCACAGGTCGTCGGGCAGCGCCGCTTCCCAGCGATCGAGCCGTTCAGCCATGGCGGGCGTGAACGCGGTTTCGGCATCGGTTACCGCTTGCTGGAGCGGCGGCACGGCCGCAATCAAGGGCGCCAACGCCGGATGGGTGTTCTCGATCTCAACATCAATGTCCTCACCGACCAGCATCCGCCGTTGATCGTCAATAGCCAGCTGGGCATCTTCGAGCGCGGCCTGAGCGGTCGCCAGATCACCGGCCCGATCGGCAGCTTCGGTGCGATCCGCCAACGCCCCCGGATCGAACAACCGCGCTCGTTGATCGTCACTGAGCGGCCCCGCGTCGAGGGTTGACTGCAACGCGGCAAGCGCTTGCTCGTGACGCGCACCGGCATAACGCGCGTACCCACCCAATGCCGCCTCGGTGCGTGTCACCGCGGTATCGAGCGGTACCACCGCGCCAAGGGTGCCACCATCGGCCGCTGCGGCAGCCTCTTTCTGATCGACCGCGGCAACCACCGACGCCAGCTCGGCGGCGGCCCGCGTACGGCTTCGCGCGTGGCGCGCTGCGGCTCTCAATCGCAACGGCTCGGGAACGTCAGCCTCGATGCGGGTTCGCGCTGCCGTCAAAGGCTCAGCCCCAGGTGCAATCGCCGTGGCCGCATCCGCGGTGAGGGTATCCAACGGCGGCGCGGCCAGCGCGTCGCGCCAGCCTTGCAGGCGCGCGGCGCGATCGGCGGCAGCGGCCTGGTCGCGCACGGCCCCCTGGTGCCGCGACCGAGTCGAGGCGGCATGCTGTGCCGCGGACGCCAGCGTCGCCTCAGCCGTGGCCAACGCGCGCGCGGCGTCGAGCATCTCCGCGGTGGCGCGACGGAGCGCGATGATGCCATCGCGCAGATCATCGGCCAGCGCGGCCGCATCAGCCGGTTGCAAGCCTGGTTGCGCAAGCTGCGAACGGATTGACGCGAGTTCGGCCTCGCGATCCGCGCGGGCCGCGAGTCGGTCACCGTGGAGCGTTCGGGCCGCGATCGTAGCAGCTTGGGCAATAGACTGGGCGGTCTCGGCCTCGGTGAGCGCAAGGGCGGCAGCGTCGCGCTGGGCGACGCGGAGATCGAGAAGAGTGGTGGGATCGGCCATGGTGTTCCTTTCGTTGGTCGTACCGGTTCGGGGAGCTGGTCAATACCCGGGCTGACTCGGTGGCAGACCTGGGAACGCCAGACCCGCCTTCTCGTACTCGCGCCGGATCGCGCGCAAGAAGCAGTGTTGGGTAATCGCGGCCTCGGTGCCGACGGGCACTTCGGTAGCCGCGAGGAAGGCTGCAGAAACGGAGGCGTTCTTGATCAAACCGCCGGTGAGTCGATAAAGCGCGGCGAGTTGTGCGAGGTCGACATCGGCCGCCAGCGGCACACCGGCCGGTAGGTGACAGCGCCACAGCGCGAGCCGGGCTTCACGATTCGGCTCATCAAAGTCGACAATGATCTCGAGCCGGCGCACGAACGCCGGATCAATGTTTTGGCGCAAGTTGGTGGTCAGGACCGCCAATCCCTCGAAACGCTCCAGGCGGCTGAGCAGGTAGGCGGTCTCCAGATTGGCGTATCGATCATTCGAATCGGAAATCTCGGTTCGGCGCCCAAACAGGGCGTCGGCTTCATCGAATAGCAGCATCGCGCTGGCCCGCTCGGCGGCATCGAAGACGGCAGCAAGGTTCTTCTCGGTTTCGCCGATCCACTTCGAGACCATGCGCGCCAGGTCGACGATCAGCAAGTCGACCCCCAAAGCGGTTGCCAACACTTCGGCGGCCAGCGTTTTGCCGGTACCCGGCGGCCCTGCGAGCAGCATCCGTACCCCGCGGGCCCCATGGCGGTCGGCGAGAAAGCCCCAGTCGTCGAGTACCTGTGCTTGGTGCTCCAACCGCGCCACCGCGCCTTGAAGCTGCGACCGAGACGTCTCGGGCAAGATCAGGCGGTCCCAGTCGACGCGTGGTTGTTGCCGGCGAACCGCCCCGAGGCCTGCGTTGTCGGCCGCCGCCCGCACCCGCAAACTGGCGCCCAAAAGCGCTCGGCTCGGTGGCTCGTCGGTAGCGTCAGACCACAACCGAAGATCGTTGGCCGCCGCCCAGGCTGCTTCCGGCGACAACGGGAAGCGCCCCGCGAGATCACTCGCCGCCTGCTCGTCGCTGGCCAGGGATGGTAACAAGGCCTGCCACATCCGACGCCGATCGGACGCCGCCAGGCGGTCGAGCCCCACCCCGAGCACGGGTCGGTCGGCGTCGAGCTCGACACCGAGTCCGGCCACCACAACCGGCCCCACGAAGGCCCGTAGAGACAACGCTGCGGCGGCGCCTGGGCTGTCGCCGCGCGCGCCCTCGGTGACCGAGGAAGCCAGTGGGGCACACAAGATCGGCACGGCACCACGCAGCGCGGCATGAATGGCCAAAAGCGAGAGTACGCTGGGGGTGCCGGAACCCTCACTGGGCACGTTGACCGGCACGTTGACCGGAAGGGCGACCGGCAACGCGGCGACCCCCGCGTGGACCGCCAGCGCCACCGCCCGGCGTCCAGCTGTGCCGTCTTCGCCACAATCGCCCTGCATCACGATCGCGCAGCGGCGACCGGCACGCAAGAGCGCCATCGCCCGGTGGACCGAAGGCGATTCCAGCCACCGCTCGAGACCGGGTAACACGGTCGGCGTTTGGTCTCGTTCGAGCCCGCCGGGCAGCACGTCAATCCCCGCAAGTGCCGGCCACAGGTTGTCCGCGAGTCGCACACTCCGCGCAAAGAACGGTAGATCACTGTCGATCCGTAGAATGCCCGCACGCACGGCTGGCCCGGTATGCAGCAGTTCGCGCAGCGCGTGTCGCGATTCGCCTTCAGCCCCCATGAGCCGGGCCGCGAGCCCCACGGTGGGCCACGGTTCGTCGGCGGGATGCAGCGCGCGTAGCAGCGAGCTGAACCCCTCGTGCTCTTCGCCGAAACCACAGAGCACGATCAAGTCGACTTCCGCCGGTGCCAGTCCGAAGACATCCGCCAACCGATCGAGGGGTTGCGGGTCATCCGGCTGGCGATGCCGAAGATCGCTGGTCCAAACGTCGATCGGCAACCCGTCCGCCACCGCAGCATAGGTTTGGTCAAGGAGCGCAAGACTGCCCTCCAAGCCCCGCGAGGAAATGTCGTGATCGATGGCATTGCGCACCAACGCAGCCAGGCGGCCCGCAACCAGGGCCACCTCGAAGGCCAACCGCGCCGCTGGCGACTCGAATCGCGGAACCTGTGCCGTTTCAGACACCGGCATTCGGGCCGGTTCAGGCACCGCCGCCACCGCACCACGGCCTGACGTCATGGCAGCACCCCGGTGGTGTACGTGAACTTGAGTACCACCCCCAACCACGGCACCCAGCCCGGATCGAGGTCGAGACCCGCACGCCGAATCGGCAGCGCGACACTGTCGAGCGGCAGGCGCACCTCGACCCAACCGGGATCGGCCACGATCTGCGCTCGTCGCTGGCATACCCACTGAACAACGTCGTTGCTCGAAACCGGGCGACCGTCCGACGAAGGGTCACCCGTCGCTTGAGCATCGACCCGAGCTGCAAGCAAGGAACGGAGGACCGCGGCCCAGACTCGCAGGACCCGCCGCTCCACCGCGTTCACATCCGATGTTGGATTGTGGGCTGATTCGGTACCGGTCATTCCGGCAAAAGCCAGAATCGCCGGATCATTGGCCGAGGCCGCCGGCGCGACAGCGCGCGCCAGTGCCAACACACACCAACGCAGCGACCGGTGCTGTGCCAAGGTGCTCGAAGCCATGGCGGCGAGCAGCGGTGAGTCGCCGAGCACATGAACCAGAAACAGCAAACCACCCCACGCGGTCACCTCGACGACCGGCGCGAGCGTCCCCTCGAGCGGATCCTCCTCGGCCACGGGTCGCTCCACTTGCCCGCTCTCGTCGCCTGGCAGTTCAGGCTCGTCCCGCCGTCTTTCCCGAGGCGTAATGGGCTTCGGGGGTCGAGCCTCTCGGCAGCCGGAGTCGGTTGGAGCGTCACTACGCGCACGCTCGGGTGCCAAAGAAGCCAGTACCGCGGCCAACCGCGTGGCCACCCCATCGAAGTCTGCGACCCTGCCCAGGGAGCCTGTTGGCACCATGCCCGGATCGCTGTCGAGCAGCACCAGCGCGGCAGTGGCCAAGCGGGTACGGGCATCGGTCGCGAAAACGGTGGGCTGCGCCCGAACAACGCGCGTGAGCGTGCCCGCCGGGGTGCAGATACCCCGTTCCGGGATCATGACCTCGGGGGTCGTGACGCGAGCAGCGGGGAGCATCGAAACGAGCCCTTCGGGGTCGCCCCCAGCCGCCATCCATGCCGCGCTGGCCAAACGCCACCAGCCATCGACCACGGTGACCCGCATGACCAATCTCGCGAGCCGCTCGTCAGGGTGGTTTGCAAGGGTCCCCACCACGGCGACAATCGACTCCGGGCGTTGCTCGCAGGCAGCAACCAACGCCGCCGCTTGACCCGCCACACCATCGGTTGGCGAAACACCGAATCCAAGTTGGCGCCAGGCCCAGGCACGGCGGTCGTCACCGCATGCCACACCGGTCGCGAAATCGATCAACGCGGCGGCAGGGTTCCGGTAGCGCACAACATCCGTCCCCGCACCCGAGATCGCGGTGATGGCACGCGAGCTCGCACCCATGGCCTCTCCGAGGGCATCAGCTAAGGACCGACTCCAGGCCGCGATGATGGCTTGATCACCCTCGCCGAGCCGCAACCGCACCGGAATCCGCAACGCGCGAATGCACACGTCCTCGTACTCGGCGATCCCGAGGCGGGCGAGTGCCGGCGGCAAGGCATCGTCGAGCGTCGTACGGAGCAGTCGGTCGAGACGCGGGCGCGCTTCGGCTTCTCTGTGCACGCCAGAACGAGCCGGCGGCAGGTGGTAGCGCGCGTCCAGGCGCTCGATGTGGATGTCCATGGTCATCTCGTCTTCATCCAATCCGGGTGTCGTGTCCCACACGTCCACTGCCGGCTCGGCCCGCGGCGGCGGCACGGCCGAGGAGTGCTTGCCGACCCAATGTGCTGCCGCCCAGGCGAAGACGTCCAAAGCCGCCGGTGGTGCCGACCAACGTCGTCAACGCGACGTAGAGACCGACACCGATCCGCATGCCGGTCTCGACACTGCACACCTGCACCAGCGTATGGGCCGGGCGGTGTTCCTCGAGAATGTGGTCGACTACCTGCCGCTGCTCGCCATTGAGCGCGATGGGCACAACGACGGTAAAACGATGCGCATGGGTGGCGAATCCGTCCGGCGCGGGTTGCTGGGTGAGCGCATCGACCGCGATGTCGGGATCGGATTCCGTGGCGAGGGCACCGCCGACCCGGAAACCAGCACCAAGCACCGCCTGCGACGCCAGAGCATCTTCACCTTGGAGCGCGCCACCGACAAAGGCGCCACCCAGACCACGCATGCGAAAGTGCTCGACAACGACCACCGAGCGCCCCAGATAGATCTCCAAAAACCGCCGCAGACCCGGCACCGTGCCGCGAAAACGAAATAGCCAAACGGCTTCCGCGATCGCGGTCCGCTTCGCCGCTTCCGACCACCGCTCGTCGAGCACCATGCCCAAAAAACCCGCCAACCACGGCAGCAACTCCGTGGGCGTGGCCTGGGGATCGAGCAATGCATGACGACAGGCCGCGCGGTTGTCGAGACCGGCCAAGAATCCCTCGAATGACGCCAAGTAACGCTGTAAATAGTCTGCCGCAGCGGGCTCGCGGGCAAACGCCCGTGGTAATCGGCGCAGCAGGTCGTGCCCTGGGCGCTCGACGCGGAGCTGGCGAATGCGTGGTGTCGAGCGACCGTCGCCGCGCAGCTCCACCACCACCCACAGGTAGCGCCCCGCGGGTGCCAACACCGGCGCCTCGTAGGTCACAAAGTCGACTGTCGCCCCGTGTCGCTCCGAGCGCTCCGGGCGCTCCGATGCACCCGTTTCCGACCATGGCAATTCACGGCCGCGGCCAGGACCCCGGCTGTGCAACCGCTGGACAGCAGGGGTCTCGGTGGCGTCGTCGAGGTGGAGCAACGCCGGCGGGAGCGGCGGCGTCAGATCGGCATGCGGAGGCGCCGCGCCATCGCTGTTGACCGGTGGCTGGTGCGCCATGGCGGGCGCTTCTGGCGGCTCGTCGAAGGCCGTGCACCGCACCCGCACTTCGGTGCCGCGCGGGACACAGGCGTCGAGGAAGAGTCGTCCCCAGGTGGTTTGAAAGGCACCCGCGTCGAGCCGAAACGAGATCACGCGCCCCAGGCGCCGATAGCGACGCCGCGCCGCCACCGCATGGCGGGGACCGCGCGCGGTCCAAAAGACAATCCGCCCATCAGGCGTAACCGCGATACCGCGACCATCGTAGCCTCGCGCTTTGAGCGGCGCCAATCGGTCGCGCCCACCCGGCCGGAGCTTGAAACGCACGAGATCCGAGCCCGGTGCCCGCGCGACGACCACGACATCAGGCTGGGTGAAAACCACATCGCTCGCTTCTGGGACGACCAAGACATCGCTGGGGTCGACCACACCCGGAAGTTCACCAAACCGGCCGAGGCAGACCACACGTGCCGTATCGCTCCCGGCATCGGTCAGCACGACCAAGGATCCGCTGGCCCGATCGATGGCGACCCGCGACGGCACGCCCGGCAACGACGGCAACGCGACCGCTGAGGGACCACGAGCGGCGTCCAGCACGAGCAAGGTGGGTGTGCCATCAACACCAACCAGCAACGCAAACACCCTGGTGCCGTCGGTCGTCAGATCGACCGATCTACCGCCCAAGGCCGTCACGCTGACGGCGCGCAGTAGGCGACGGCGCTCGAGATCGAAGATCAACAGCCGGCTGCTCTTTCCCGCGCTCCCATGCTCGCCAACGAAGAGGCGCCCATGATCATCGATCGCCAGGCCGCGCGGTTGGTCGAGTGGGCCGGCCCCGTCGCCCTCGGTGGATGGCGACGAAAAGTCCCCATGGTCCACCGCCGGCTGGGGCGCAAACAGATCGATCGCGGCCTGATCAGCAAGCGGAGCGAGCGGATCGTAGGCCGCCCAGCGCAAGCGCTCGACCGTACCCACCTCAGGTATCGCACGGTAAAGCCGGCACCAGGGGTCAAAGGCCAGATCCGCGGCCGTAGTGGGGACCGCGGGAGGCTCAACGTCGCCATTTTGGCTCGCCGCGTCGTCATCCCACCCCAACAACACGACGCCCCCAGGTTCGAGCGCGGTATCCACGAACGACGAACGACGCCAAGCATCCTCACTCAGCAATCCACTCCATGGCCGCAAGGCCGGTGCCGCGTGGGCCATCACAGCGTAGTCCCCCAACCAGAGCCACCGCGTAGCAAAGCCCACCTAGCCTGGCATTGAAATACCAGGCTAGGCACCGTCACGCCTCCGCGTGAAGAGCGGCGTTTCTCTTCACCCCGAACGGGGTGATGATTCGTAGCCTGGGCCTTTAGCCCCAGGCGTCGTGAGGCGAGGTTCCGGTGGGTCGCCAACCCAGCCTGGCATTGAAATACCAGGCTACGTACCGTCACGCCTCCGCGTGAAGAGCGGCGTTTCTCTTCACCCCGAACGGGGTGATCGTTCGTAGCCTGGGCCTTTAGCCCCAGGCGTCGTGAGGCGAGGTTCCGGTGGGTCGCCAACCCAGCCTGGCATTGAAATACCAGGCTAGGCACCGTCACGCCTCCGCGTGAAGAGCGGCGTTTCTCTTCACCCCGAACGGGGTGATGATTCGTAGCCTGGGCCTTTAGCCCCAGGCGTCGTGAGGCGAGGTTCCGGTGGGTCGCCAACCTAGCCTGGCATTGAAATACCAGCCTAGGCACCGTCACGCCTCCGCGTGAAGAGCGGCGTTTCTCTTCACCCCGAACGGGGTGATCGTTCGTAGCCTGGGCCTTTAGCCCCAGGCGTCGTGAGGCGAGGTTCCGGTGGGTCGCCAACCCAGCCTGGCATTGAAATACCAGGCTACGTACCGTCACACCTCCGCGTGAAGAGCGGCGTTTCTCTTTACCCCGAACGGGGTGATGATTCGTAGCCTGGGCCTTTAGCCCCAGGCGTCGTGAGGCGAGGTTCCGGTGGGTCGCCAACCCAGCCTGGCATTGAAATACCAGCCTAGGCACCGTCACGCCTCCGCGTGAAGAGCGGCGTTTCTCTTCACCACGAACGGGGTGATCGTTCGTAGCCTGGGCCTTTAGCCCCAGGCGTCGTGAGGCGAGGTTCCGGTGGGTCGCCCATCGAGCCTGGCATTGAAATACCAGGCTAGGCACCGTCACGCCTCCGCGTGAAGAGCGGCGGTTCTCTTCACCCCGAACGGGGTGATCGTTCGTAGCCTGGGCCTTTAGCCCCAGGAATCGCGGGGCGAGGTTCCGGTGGGTCGCCAACCGAGCCTGGCATTGAAATACCAGCCTAGGCACCGTCACGCCTCCGCGTGAAGAGCGGCGGTTCTCTTCACCCCGAACGGGGTGATCGTTCGTAGCCTGGGCCTTTAGCCCCAGGAATCGCGGGGCGAGGTTCCGGTGGGTCGCCAACCGAGCCTGGCATTGAAAATACCAGCCTAGGCACCGTCACGCCTCCGCGTGAAGAGCGGCGTTTCTCTTCACCACGAACGGGGTGATCGTTCGTAGCCTGGGCCTTTAGCCCCAAGCGTCGTGAGGCGAGGTTCCGGTGGGTCGCCCATCGAGCCTGGCATTGAAATACCAGGCTAGGCACCGTCACGCCTCCGCGTGAAGAGCGGCGTTTCTCTTCACCCCGAACGGGGTGATGATTCGTAGCCTGGGCCTTTAGCCCCAGGCGTCGCGGGGCGAGGTTCCGGTGGGTCGCCCACCCAGCCTGGCATTGAAATACCAGGCTACGTACCGTCACGCCTCCGCGTGAAGAGCGGCGTTTCTCTTCACCCCGAACGGGGTGATCGTTCGTAGCCTGGGCCTTTAGCCCCAGGCGTCGTGAGGCGAGGTTCCGGTGGGTCGCCCATCGAGCCTGGCATTGAAATACCAGGCTAGGCACCGTCACGCCTCCGCGTAAAGAGCGGCGTTTCTCTTCACCCCGAACGGGGTGATGATTCGTAGCCTGGGCCTTTAGCCCCAGGAATCGTGAGGCGAGGTTCCGGTGGGTCGCCCACCGAGCCCGGCATTGAAATACCAGGCTAGGCACCGTCACGCCTCCGCGTAAAGAGCGGCGTTTCTCTTCACCCCGAACGGGGTGATGATTCGTAGCCTGGGCCTTTAGCCCCAGGCGTCGTGAGGCGAGGTTCCGGTGGGTCGCCAACCCAGCCTGGCATTGAAATACCAGGCTACGTACCGTCACGCCTCCGCGTGAAGAGCGGCGTTTCTCTTCACCCCGAACGGGGTGATGATTCGTAGCCTGGGCCTTTAGCCCCAGGCGTCGTGAGGCGAGGTTCCGGTGGGTCGCCAACCCAGCCTGGCATTGAAATACCAGGCTAGGCACCGTCACGCCTCCGCGTGAAGAGCGGCGTTTCTCTTCACCCCGAACGGGGTGATCGTTCGTAGCCTGGGCCTTTAGCCCCAGGCGTCGTGAGGCGAGGTTCCGGTGGGTCGCCCATCGAGCCTGGCATTGAAATACCAGGCTAGGCACCGTCACGCCTCCGCGTGAAGAGCGGCGTTTCTCTTCACCCCGAACGGGGTGATGATTCGTAGCCTGGGCCTTTAGCCCCAGGCGTCGTGAGGCGAGGTTCTGGTGGGTCGCCCACCCAGCCTGGCATTGAAATACCAGGCTAGGCACCGTCACGCCTCCGCGTGAAGAGCGGCGGTTCTCTTCACCCCGAACGGGGTGATCGTTCGTAGCCTGGGCCTTTAGCCCCAGGCGTCGCGGGGCGAGATCCAAGTTCTGGTGGGTCGCCCACCGAGCCCGGCGATCCATCGCCGAGTCATCTGCGTGGGCCCGGTCGACAACACCAGACAGTCTGCGCCAAGGCATCAGCACACCTCCCGAATCACCGGAATCGGCACCGGCGTTCCGGTCAGCTCTGGCTCGATGCCCGCGCCAGGTTCCTCGGGTGGCCCTTCGATCACGGTGACGGCGGCGAGCTCCGGAACCTCATCGAGCGCCAGAGTTACGGTTGCCGTCGGGCATCCCGCGCCTGAATCGCCCGGCCCAGAGACCACCGCTTCGTCCCAAGACGCGGTGCCCTCGTTCCAAGCAGCCACCCGCAGACCCTCGAGAAACTCGACGCCCTCCACTTGCAGCGCGGCGGCCTCGAGCTCGGGTCCATGAACCCGCCGGCCGAGTGGCCAGCCATCCCCGGCGGGCCCGTAGGGCGGCAGCGGCGCCAAATACTGGCGAACCACCAACTCGACCCAATGGCGCACCGCTTCGATCCCGTAGCCGGGCTGCACGGCCAACCCCACCGAGACTGCGATCCGTCGATACACGGGCGGCACCACGTAGAGTTCGGTGGTCACCAGCCGGCGGGCGTCGAGCCAGGCACAAACCGCGCGCAGCAGGTTGCGATCGGGCATCGGTGCGTCGGGATGCGCCGCGTCGGCGCGCGGCCACACCACCACCGTAACCACCCCAGCGGCCTCGGTCGACCGTGTTGCTGGGTGAAATCGTGGCAAGCACTCGGCACGCCCGACATCGGCTCCCGGCGTCGCCTTGGCCAACTCCCGAAAGTCACCCTTGGTCACCGCGCGGTCGCGTCGGCGCAGCTCGCCGGGAATCCGTTCGAGCGCTTCGGCCACCGGTTCTGAGTCCGCCCCACCATACGCCGGGAGCGGATTGGTCACGGTGACTTTGTCGACCGCCAGCGCTTGGATCGCGCCCGCCGCGACATTGCCCACCGTGCCGCCGCCGTAGCGATACGCGGTAACCCGAATTCGCTCACCAATCTGGGGTACCCGCCCTTGAATACCGTTGCCAAACCGAACGTCGCCGGTGCCAGGGTCGAGGACATAGTGCCGATCGCTCTCACCGCTGGCGAAAAAGCCCTCGACCGACCGCCAGTCACGCCATTGACCGGTCTCTTCAACCTGCAAGCTGAGCGAGTCCGCCACCACCGGTGGGTGAACCAACCGAAACTGCTGACCGGCTTGACCATTGCCGGTTCCCAGCAGCTCGGGACGAGCGCGGGTCTGCTGAACCGCCTCGGCGGCATTGGCGCCAAGGAACCGAACCCGGCCAAACCGGCTGCCGTCATGGCGGTAGGCGCGCAACCAAAACAACAACTTGGCTTCGGTCTCCTCGTCGAGACTCGGCGGCAACGCGCCAGTTCCGGCACGATCGGGATCGGCAATGTCGAAGGTCCCGAACGGCTGCTCGCCGCGGGGCAGCCGAAGACGCAGCACGCCCTCGCGCGTCATACCGCGGGTTGTGTCGCCCGCTACCGCAAGCGACCGGTAGATCGGCTGGTCGTTCGCGTCGCGCAAGCCGGTAGCGACCTGCCACTCCACCGCGGGCCCCGAGGGCTCGATGCCATCACCGGGGCATGGAAGTGTTTCGGACGCTGGCGGTGCCGCCAAGTCCGGCACGAATCCGAGGTTGAGGTGCACAGGCGCATCCGCATGCTCGGCAAGCCGACGCCGGTGGTCGGCCGGGGCGCCGTCGTCCTCGGCCATAATCGCGACCCACAGCATGCCGTCGACCGCTTGATCGAAGTCCACGGGCTGCCCACCATCTTCTTCGGGCATCAGCTGCTGGTTCTCGTAGCATTGTGGATTCTCGTCGCCCTCGAGGCCATCGAGCGCGTCGATCGAACGGGCGAAAAACGCGAACACCTCCGGTTCGAGCTCCGGGTCGGGCGTTGGGCAAGATGCTTTCGAAACCGCCTGCGCCCGCACCGGCAAAACCCGTGTTTCGGTCGCGATCTCAAAGCCCAGGTCGCCAGCCCGCGCGACCGTCTCGCGCGGCACCGGGACCCCTTGGGGTACGGTCGTAGCCAGGGTGACCAGGGTCCGTGCGGGACGCGCGGAACGGAGCGGTATCTGCAACAACCGCAAGTACGCCAGCCGGGTAGCTTCCGGAATCTGGTTGAAGCGGAAGAGCAAGTTCTCGCCCAAAAAAGCGAACAGCTCGATCAGCGTAATCCCCGGATCGCTCGGGTTGTGATCCGTCCACTCGGGCGTGTAGACCGGAATGCGCTGAACCAGCTCGTCGCGCAGCTGCTCGTACGAACGATCGTCGAGAATCGGCCGAGGTATGGTCATGGGCGCGCTTCCAGGTAGAAGGGGTAAACCAGGTTGTCGGGACTGCCGTCTCGTTGATGAACGTAGTCGATGCGGATGATCACCAAAGACGGATCGTCTCCAGGTTCCACCACCACCGAACTCAGCCGCACCCGTGGTTCCCAGGTGGCCAACGCACGTTCCACGTCGAGCTGAATCAACGCCCGCGTTGCGGTGTTATTGGGCGTCATCAAATACCGGCGCAGACCGCAGCCGAAGGTCGGACGCATGAGGCGCTCGCCCGGCTCGGTGTCGAGAATCAGCAGAATCGACTGACGGACCTTCTCGCGTCCCGAAACGTAAGCGAGCTGGCGGGTGTCGTGGTCCGGACGGGGCGGAAACGCCCAGCCGCGACCCAGTTGGTGCAAAGACGATGCGGTCATGCAGTCACCTCACGGCCGCGTTGCGGCATTGGCAACACCGGGTAGTAGGCCAAAACCTCGCCGCCCACCGGCGGCAGGGGTCGTGCGAGGGCTGGGTTGGCGCTGTCGCCCAGGTCGAGATCGGCCGGCGCGTCGGCCGAAAAGTCACTCGCTTGATCGATCAAGAACTGCGCCTTGTCGGGGAAGCCCACATCGTCCTTCATTCCCTCGAGCATCTCGCGGTTGACGGTGGTCGACGGGTCGTCAATCAAGCTCTGGATGAACTGATCGACCAATGGGTCGAAGGTGACATCGAGATCGAGGTCGAACTTGCCATCGATCCCCAACTCGCCCGCCAAATCCACCGCCAAGTCGATGTCACCAGCAAACGAAATGGACGGCAGGATGCAGAATTTCAGCCGCAGCAAGAACCACAAGCCAAAGACGAAGACGACGATCGGCAGGAAAAGCCGGAGCACGAAGTTGGCGACAATCGTGATCAACGGCAACGCAAAGGAACAGATTTGCGGCAAGGCGCCGCGCTGACCCGCGCCCTTCTTGGGAATCTCGCCCGGTGTGCTTTGAAACTCGAGACTGGAGTTGGCCGGAGCGATCATGCGCACCCCCACGCCTTCCCCCAAGCTCAGACCCCGAGCGTCGGTCTCGAGGGCTTCGAGATCGGGCAGCTGAATGGTCACCGGCCGGTTGCTGGTTCCGTCGAGGTCGAAGTGGGATGCCAGCCGATAGCCCTCGGTGGGCGTGCTCCACACCAAGGGGCCGGGGCAGTCGCCAGACGCGGCCGTCTTTGGACACGGGAGCTGGTGGCGACGCACGTAGCAACGGACCTCGTACAGGCTTCGGTCGTCGAAACGAGGATCGCCGTGCGGATCGAGATCGCGGCTTCCGGTGGGCAGCACAGCGTAGTAAAGCGTCCGATTACGCCCGGAGTGGTCCTCGGCGGCAGGATCCGGAATCAGCGGCAGGAGCGGAAACGTCTCCTCTCTCAGCGCATCCGGCGTCTCCTCCACATCGACCCAAGCACCTTGACCAGGATGTTCGCCGGCAACCCAGCCCTGTGGCGACAGGCTGACGCCATGCTCGGCAGCAAGGCCCTCCAAACTGGCCCGAGACGCACGGTACGCTGCCACCAAGCCGCAGCGGGTCTTGTGCCGGCGACGCGCCACCGCGTCGGTCACGGCGGCGCGCGCCGTTCCTGTGCGCACAGCCTTGCGCCGCGCACGCGAGGTCTGAATCGCGTCGAAGCGCTCGAGCTGGGTCCGGGTGGCTGACATCGTAGCGACCGCGCTGACCAAGGTGTCGCGCACCGCGCTGGGAACTTCAGCTCGGCGACGACGCACCACCAACCCAGCCTCACAAACCTGCTCGCGATCGACCGTGGGTAAACCCGCGGCATCGCAGTAGAGCTCGCACACCACCAAATAAAACCGACTGTGGGTGTCGAGAAAGACCTTGCGCACGTTGCCCCGCTCGCGCTGCCCCGCCTCCCCGGCAATGCGATACGCGAGATCGCGCAAGCGGTAGCGCAGGGACTTTTGCGGCTCGCGCAAGAAGGTACCGATGAAGCTCGGGTCGGCATACTTCTGCAACACCGGCCGCGAGGCGCGCGCATTGGCGGACACATTGGCGGACACATTGCCGGGCACATTGCCGGACACATTGGCGGCTGCCGGCCCGGGCCGGTACCACGGGCCCACCAACAACCACGGATGCTGTGTTTCGAGATTCGTCATGGGTTCTTCAGGGCTGGTTCACCAGACGTTCCCAGCGCCAGGCGTATAGGCGGGGGAGACCACACCGGAGCTGGCGATCAACGTGGTGCACTGGACGATGCCGTCAAAATTTGCGGTCGCGGCATGGACGTTCAAACAAGCAGCGTGGACTTCCACCGTGCTGTTGGCACGAATCTCGACCGCGCCACTGGCCTGCAAGGTGACGCTGGCACCGTTCGCGTGGGCGACGGTTACGGTTTGACCACCCGCATCGAGTACGACCCGGTGCCCCTGGGCGGTTTGCAGCGTGACCTCGGCGCCGCCAGCGGCATCATCGAACACCAACTCGCTTCCCGAGCGGGTACGGATCAGGCGTTTGTCGTTGGCCGCGGTGGGTCGTTCCGGCTGCGCTTCGCGGCCATTCCAGCAGGCCCCGACCACGTATGGCCGGCGCAAGTTGCCGGCTTCGAACGCAACCACGACCTGGGAGTCCACTTCGGGCAGCATCTGGAGACCCTGGCCCGCATCGGCATAGGGCGATAGCAGGGTCGCCCAGGCGCGGGCTTCCTCTCCTGCCTGGCCGAGCCACGGGAAGCTGAGCTCGACCCGACCCAGCGCCTCCGGGTCTTCCAGGTCGGTAACGATCGCCGGGTAAAGGCCAAAGTAGCGCTGGCGCCCGCCGTCTGGCCGGTGCTCGTGGATCATGCATTCTCCTCGACGATCGGCCGTTCGGCCTCGAAATGAGTGCGGTACCCCGAGGTCAAGTCGTAGCTGTGGCACGCCCGGGTCACGTAGTAGCCGGTCCCTTCGAAGGGGCGACCCACGCCGTCGAAGTGCAGCCGGCTACCCACCACCATGTCTGGGCTACCGCTGGTGGTGCCGCGTGCCTGAACGAAGCCGCGCGACCGCCGCACCATTTCGGCGCGGGCCCAAGCCGCGGCCTCGCCCGAGGCGAGCGGCACGTCGAACATGCGGTGCGACTCCCGCTCACCCAGGGCGCGCGCCAGGATCGACGGGCCCGTCCGACCCGCGGTGACTTCGACATCGATCGTGGCGCCATCGGCTTGCTCGTTGATCGCTTCCCGCTGCCCGGCGTCAAAACCGCTTACGGTCACCGCCGTACGCTGGTGGGCCAGGTCCGCGCACACGGATACCGCGATCAAATCGTTGCCTTGGACCAAGGTAAGCTCGGTGCCGGCCCGACGCGGACGTTGCTGGAAAAACAGCGTCGTGCCCTGGATCCACACCTCGGCCTGAATCGCTTGCGCCCGTTCGCGCAGAAAGGCCAGATCGCTCGTGTTCCATTGCTGGACGACATCGTAGCTGGGCCCGTCCGTATCGACCTCCGCGTCGAGCCCATGCTCGTTAGCGAGGGCGCGTGCGATATCGGCATCGGTCACGTCGCGGTAGGTGCGTACCCGCCGAACCATGCGCAAGTCCATCAGCCGATCCTCGGCATAGATCACGACCTGCGGTTCACGCGTCTCTTCGAAACAGGCTTCGAGGCCCGTGATGCGGCCTTCGAAGACCACCCGCGCCTGGCCTGGCGCACCAATCGATAGCGCCAGGGAACGGCCGAAGTCGAAGACCGCGCCATCGAGGTACTGGACTTCTTCCTGGGGTCGATCCCCGCTGGGACCCACCGCGACAAAGCGCGCGCAAAGGGTCTTGAGCCCCGCGACGGTCTCTTCGACCTCGAGGTGCAGCACGTCGCGCGCCAAAGCACCCACAACGGCTTGGTCGACCTCGAAAACCGGGGTCGTCGCGTGTAACAATTCAGTCATCGAAGCCCTCCGCGGTGGTCCGTCGTACGCGACGAACGTGACGGGCGAAAGCAGCACGCACCTGGGCGTCGCGCTGCCACGGTGCTGTTTCCTCTCGGGCGCCTTCGCGCGACGGCTCGGCTTGGGTCACCACCTCGGTCACCGCGCGTTCGATGTGCACGCTCATTCGCCATCACCTCGCCGGCGTCGGTCTTGGGTCGCTCGGAACGGGTCGTCGCACGCGCAGCCACACGGCCGCGACGGGCGGCGCTGACCCTGGATCTCGTCAGCGCGCTGGCGACCGGCGTCGTGCGCGGGTAGCGCCTGCCATGGCGGCACGGTGGGCACCGCGCGCAGCGGTGCATCGCCACCGAGGGCGCGCTGCTCCGCGGCAGCGCCCCGCACCGGTCTCAGGGGCACCCCGCGACCAAACGACCCCGCCCGCCGATCAGCCCGGGGTGGCGCGGGCGCCGGTTGGGCCTTGGTCTCTGCCGCAGGTCGTGAAGCCTGCGCCCGTCCCGATTCCCGCAGTGGAGACCGTTCTTGATGCGAGCCGCTCGGACGCGCGAAGGGCGCTGGTGTGACTTCTGTGGCCGGGGTCGCGCCGGCTGCGGTCGCGCCGGCTGCCGTCGTCGGTCGGGTGAATGCCGCCCGCCCTTGGTTCGCGGCAGCCGTGGCATGATGGTTCTCCACCGAAGCCAGTGCGCCCGCAACCCCACCCGCGGCGGCCAACGCAAAGCCAGCTTGACGCTCGGCCTCGGCTTGACTCGCCAGGCTGATCCCACCCGAGCTGTTCTCGCTACCGGCACCCCCCGATGCCCCGAGCCCGAACGCCGCTTCGACCGAAACCTCGGCCGACGCTTCCGCACCCACCGTCAGCCCAAGTCCACCGTTGGCACTTAGCCCGAGATCGAAACCGACTTCGGCCCCAGCCTCGAGCGACAAACCCGCGCTCAGATCGGCCTGCAAACCGCGCCAAGCACTGGGATCGACGCCCACCCGAGCGGCAAACTCCGCGGCGGTCTCTCCGGCCAACGCCACCCCAACCTGACCGCCGACCTGGGCACCGAAGCCCGCGGACGCGCCCGCGCCGAAGCTTGCCCCCGCACCAATCCCGGCCCCCGCGGAAAAACCTGCGCTGGCCTGGGCACCCGCGCCGAAGGACACCGCACCCGGCAAGGCGGCGCTGCCCTTGCGGGCGGCACCGGGGCCCGTTTCTAACAACTGGTAACTTGCCAGCTGTTCCTTGATCTGCAGGCGCACCTTGGCGCGCAACGGAGTGCCATCGGCGGCGAAGTGCTCAAAGTCAATATCGATGCCATTGGCCACACCATCGAAAATCAACTTGCCCCACTGAAACCGTAGCTTGGGCACGCTCTGCTTGTCCTTACCAATTTCCTTGGGCAACACGAAACGCTCGACCATGGCGATCTTTTCGGCGACCGACCGTGGTGATTCGGTGCTGCCCTCATCGGCCGTATCAAAGACCAAATCCATGCTCAAGGAGGATGAGCTCGCGCCAATGTACTGGCGCGCCTGACGCCCACGCGAGACCGCGCCCTCGATTGCGTTGGTGACGTTGAGCTTCAACGAGGTCGGGTTGAACTGGACATCGATCGGCGTACCCAACTGCTTGGCGATCGGCTCGCTGGTGATCTCGACCAAGGACGCTTTCTTCAACTGCGGCATCAGACCTCTCCCAGCCGAAGGCCCTCGTGGGCGATGTGCAGGGTTTCGATCGCGATCTCGCCACGTTGCGCGTCGAGCTGCGGACCGACGATCTTGGTCGGCAAGCCGCGGTCAAACGTCCAGGACGCGACCACCTGGTCACCGGCTGGCGATAGCACCTCAATCCGACCGTCGTACCGCACAACCGGCCGCTCGCCGGCGACGACACCTTGCAGCCACTGCCACAGCTCGCGGTTGACGGTCGCGCCACCATTCCCACCAATCGACCCACCGATCGACGCACTTGCGCCAGCGGACGCACCCGCGAAACCGCTTGCCGAAACACTGCCCGAAGCGCTCGCGGAGACGCTGGCCGAGGCACTGGCGGAAGCGCTGAAGGATGCGCCCAGCGAAGCGCCCGCACCCAGGAACATGCCGCGCTTGAGCACCAGCTCCGCGTACTTGGCCCTTCCAACCTGACGGATCACGCCATCGTTGCGTCCGCCTTCGTTGAACTCCTGCACGTCCATTGATACCTCGAGACCCGAGCATTCCTGGAACGCGCCATCCCCGAGCGGCGCGCCGGCGCCACCCGTCCCGTTGGCGGCACGACCGGACTCCCCTTCGGCGCTCTTGCGCAGCTGAACGCGAAAACGAAATGCCCGCACCAGGTTCATGCCGAGGCCTCCCGCACCACCGTGCCATCGCCCGCGCGCATCAAGTGCAGCCGAATGAACTCGAGCGGCTCGGCGGGCGCCACTTGAATCTCGGCGATCAAGCGCCCGGCGTCGACCACCTGTGGCGTGTTGAGCTGCGCGTCGCAGCGCACACGGAAAGCATCATCTTCCCGCGCGCCGCGCAGCGCGCCTTGCTCGAACAGTCGACGTAGGTACCCGCGCAGCATGGCCCGCACATCGGCTTGCAACGCGGCGTCGTTGGGCTCGAAGACCATCCATTGGGTTTGCTCGGCGAGCACCCGACGGATCATGATCATCAGCCGCCTTACACTCAATTGACGGAGCCGTGGCGCCCGCGACAACGTCCGCGCGGCGCTCAGCCGAACGCCATCACGTTCGCGCGTGAAAACGTTGACACCTTGAGGGTGCAAGCGGTCGTGATGCGCCGCCGATACCGATTGGGTGACCGCCACCACCCCCGCCGCAATCACATTGGCGGGGCCGTTAGCGATTCCGAACCGTTGCTCTTGAACCGCAATGACGCCAGCCGCCACCGCCGACGGATTGAGCATCACCAAGGCATCGCGCCGGTCGTCCGCGCGGTCGATGTGGAGCCATGGATGATAAGCCGCGGCGTAGCTGCTCGACAGGCGTGATCGCCAGGACTCGACTTGCCGCGGCGTCAAACCCGGCGGAACGTCGAGTAAGACAACGTACCGCCCCGCGCCTTCGGCTTGGTCGATCAGCCGCCTTTGCAGCGCGATGATGGCATCGAGATCATTCGCCGGGTCGAGATGCAGGCCCGGGAGCGTCGCGGCGGGCGTCTCGGCCCCCACTGCCGGCAACGGTAACGCGACGCACGGCGCAAATTCAGCCCCGCCAAGCGACGGTTCGTCAGCCGCCCGGTCGAGGGCTGGCAGCGGCTCGGGGACATAGAGATCCGGCACCACCACCGAGGCCACCTCGGCGATCCCGGCAAGCGCCAAGACGCCAACACCTAGGCGCTGATCCCCGACCGTCGAGAGACCGAAGAAATCGTCAGGCTCGAGGTCCACAGAGCGATCGGCACCACCCGCAAAACGCGGGCTCCCGTCCACCCGCGGCGCCCGCGGCAGATCACGGACGCGCTCGGGAACCAAATCCCCGTTGGACCAACTCAGGTGTGGGAACACCAGGGTCGACTCGTTGCTCAGCACGGTCGCCAACCAGCGCGGATGGCGCGCGGACAGCCCGACCGCTGGGTGCACCTCGCGGCGGTGACCATCATCCACCACCAGTACTCCCTCGACAATCTCGGCGCGATGAACGGGTGCCGCCAATGCCGGTGCTTCGAGGGTCGCGACGTTCACTTCTTCCGCGACCTGGTCGAGGCCACGCCGCTGAATCCGCCGCACGAAACGCAACACCAGGGAGCCATCACCGAGCGTCAGACGCAGCAACGCGCCCGGGGGCAACGGATCGCCAGCATCGAGCGTCAGGCTGCTAAGGTCGCCGCTTCGGAAGGCCTGTGGCGCCAGGTCAAAACCAAGATCGGCCCGTAGGTTGTTGCCCCAAATGCCCTCGTCACGCGCGGTCAAGGCCGGCGCGTCGGCGCTGCCAGCGACGCCAACACCACGCAGTATTCCGGTGGCTACGCCCTCGGCATTGATCAGGTCGTCGCCATACTCGTGGACCACCCGCACCACGTAGGCGCGGCGGCCCCCTTGCTCGAAGAAGCTCGCTACCGCGAACGGCAACCGCCCGGGCCCTTCGAATCCGCCATAGAGCCGACGGTACTCGTCGAAACTCTCGAGCGGCACCGCCACCGACCGCCGACGCTCGAAGGCGACCGTCGGCTGATCGAAACGCCAGGTCTCGGGCACAGCCGGAACCCGCGAAGGGCCACGCGGCGCGACGCCCACGAAGGCACACACGTCCATCGGCAGGCCACCCAGAGCCGGCGCGGAACGCGGTGGCGCGGGCAACCCGTAGACGCCGGGCGCACCGAGCGTTTGCGGCAGAACGTCCATGACGTTACTGGTACTCGATCCCTTCATGGACCAGCGTCAGCTCTTCCATGGCCACCTCGCCGCCGCCTTTGGCCGCCAAGGTCGGCCCACTCCACTTCTTGGGCTGGGCGTTCTGAATCACCCAGGTCGCGACCGCTTGGCGGGCCTCGTCGAGCAGGGTGACGGTCACGGTGCGGGCATCCGCGTTGCCTTCGCGCACGGTCTTGAGCCAGGAGAACAGATCCTCCGAGCCCACCAAGCCCCGCTTCAAGGTGACGTCGTCGACCTTGAATGTGTTGGAAACCTTGCGCACCGTGTTCACCTTCTCGTTGCCGTTGCGGTACTCGGCGTACGAAACTTCGAAGCCAAGACCGCTGACATCGGAAAAACCGCCGACGATGGTGCCTTCGGCGCCATCGCCTTGATCACCGCCGAGGGAGACCACGAAATTGAAGGCGCTGTAGGGATTGTCACGAAACGTAGGCATGATCGTTCTCCTGGTTTACTCGTCCTGGCCCTCGAGCGCCCGACCTAAACACTGGGCGCATCTGCGGTCCATTGACCGATCCGGAAGATCACGAACTCGGCCGGCTTCACGGGAGCGATCCCGATCAGGCAGATCAAGCGACCGTTGTCGAGATCGTTTTGGGTCATGGTCGTGCGGTCGCAACGCACGAAGTAGGCCTCTTCCGGTGTCGTGCCGAGCAAGGCACCGCTCTTCCATTGAACCAACAGGAAGTCCTCGATCGTGCGGCGAATGTTGGCCCACAGTCGCGGTCCGTTGGGCTCGAACACCGCCCATTGGGTTCCGAGGTCGATCGAGTGCTCGAGGAACACGAACAGCCGACGCACGTTGACGTATTTCCACTCCGGATCCGAGGTCATGGTGCGTGCGCCCCACACCCGGTAACCCCGCCCTTCGAAGAATCGCAGAGCGTTGATGCCTTCGGGGTTGAGCACTTCTTGCCGAGGGGTGGTGATGTTGGCTTCGAAACGGGTGAGCCCCCGGACAATCTCGTTGGCGGGCGCCTTGTGCACACCGCGATTGACGTCGTTGCGGGCGTAGATGCCCGCGACGAAGCCCGATGGCGGCAGCAGCAAACGACGGGGCGGCGCGCCCTGTGCGGGCCGTTCGGTGGGATCGAGGATCTCGATCCAGGGGTGGTAAAGCGCCCCATACGTGCTGTCGAATTGGCCCCGGAAATCCCGCACGCCGTTGAGTGAGCTGTTCTCCGGCGCATCGACCACGGCAATGCGGTAGCGCTGCCGCTCGGCATGGCTGATCAGCTCCTGAGCCGCCTGGCGCGAGAGGTCGCCGCCGAGGGTGCCGCTGTCGGGCAAGGCGACGATGGCGATGTCGTCGATCTCACCCAGGGCCTCGAGGCCCGTCGCCTGGCGCGCCGGGTCGTCCGGATCACTGGCACGACCCCGTAGATCCACGGGCGCCGCCACCAAGCCGTCGTGTCCACCGACAAGACGCGGGTCGGGATTGGCGGCCAGTGCCGCCACCAAACTTGCGACGTCGAACGGATCGGCGGTGGGTTGCCACTCGAGGGTCACCACGGCATCTTCGTCCTCAGGCGAATCAGGCTCGAGAATCCGGCCGATATAGCGCTTCTGCGTGGGCCCACCTTCGAGCTCATCGTAGACGTCATTACCCCCATCGGCCCGCGTCACGGTTACCCGCAGACGCAGCAGTCGCACTTCGTCGCCGAGCGCGGGCGGCGCATCGCCGCCGCCCTCCGGCACGAACGTCTTGTCCTGGTCGTCGTCCACTTGCACAACCCGGAGGCTGGCGGGGGCCAACGGCGCGTTCAAATCGGCCGGCAGGGGCCCGACCTCCACGACCGCGCCGTTCTTGGCCAACGGTGTCGCCAGCGTGCCGCCATCATCGAAGGCGATGTTGCGACTGCGCACGATCTCCGTGCGCACGTGCACATTGCCATCGGCGCCGGGCCAACGAGCGCGCCAGGTGGCACTGGGCGCGCCAACCACGGCGACCACGCGGGTCGCAAGACCCCACGACGCCAGGAATCCTGGATCGGCAGGATCGACGATGTTGGGGTCACGGGGCGCGAACACCCTCGATACGTAAAGCCGCTGGCCACCGTTGTCGAAGAATGCCCGCACCGCATGCGCCAAATAGGGCAAGCGATCGACATCGCCCCCGGCGCCAACACCCAAAAGGCGGAGGCCACCGTAGACCCGCTCGAACTCGGTAAAACTGGTGATCAGACGTGGTGCGCAGCTGATCGGGCCGCCGGGGTAACAGACCGGGCCGCTGCGGGCCATGCCGGCGAACCCGGTGGTACTGGTTGCCACGCCCTCGATGGATTTCGCGCGGAAGCTGACCTCCTCGACGAAAACTCCGGGCGCCAAATATTCGGGCATGGTTGCAGACCTCCAGGTAGTCGTGGTTCAAGCAAAGACAAACGTTTCGGTGGACGAAATCCTCCCCAGCGCAAACCCGACCAGACGGGTCGCGGGGAGGGATGTGATGAAGCCGGTGGGTGGTGTCGTGGCGGCCGAAACCGAATCGGGTTGCGGATCGGCAACCGGATCGGGCAGGCGTTCGAGTGGCACATCCCAGAACGGATCGCGGGCCGGTAGATCGGCAGTCGTCGGCACCGGTGGCACCGCGGGTCCCGAAACCACGACCCGTACCGTCAGTGGATCGGTGAGCGCCCCAACCGCCGCTTCAGACTCCAGCAGGAGCAGAAACTCGCCGCGGTCGTCACCATGCGCACGGCCAACCACCGCACCACCTTGGAGCTGCGCCTCGACCCGCGCCCAACGCATGGGGACACCATCGCGCTCGACGCGGCCGCGTAGGCCGGTCGCGCGCGCCAGAACATCGTGGTTGGCGCCGGGGAAAAGCAGTGGCCGACGGGTGCGGAGGCTTGCGGGCGCCCGGGTCGTGGCTTCCTGCGCGTCGGCCTCGTCGGCCGTCAGGATCGGCACCTGAAACCGACGCGGTACATAGCGGCGCCGGTGGTCGTAGAGCCGGACATCGACGTGACGCTGGTCCGGTGGTAGACCGTCGAGCACGGGATGAACCAACAACGCGTGCCGACCCGAATGGTGGCGACTGATGATCGGTTGGGGCGCTCCTGGCGCTTGATCACGGCGGTAGGGCGCCCGTGGATCTTCGAGGCGCCATCCAGCGTGCTCAATATCGACCCGTACAGGATGCCGTACCCGGCCATCGCGCCAGGCTTCCCTGGGCTCGATACCCAACAGAAGACGCTGGGGCACAGCCTCGAATCCAGCCGGCAGGGGCATCAGGCACCCTCCACGCTGGGACGCCGTCCGACTTCGACCTGGGTGACGACCGGTGCGGGCCGTGCCGACGCCTCGTCGACCCGCACGGCGCGCGCGAGGTAGCAGACGCTCAACTTGTAATCGATCGGCAGCGAGTCATAGGTCCGCATGACGTCTTCGGTCGTCAAATCCGCCAAGCACAGCTGAATCGCCTCCCCCGCCGAAAAGCCGCCCGCGCGTGCCAGCAGCGGGCCGCTCAAGATCGGGTTGCTTTCCAAGCACTGCAACGTACGCCCCAAAATGCGCTGCTCGAACTCGGCGTTGTCCGCCCACGGGGTCAGCAAGAAGTGCAGGTCGAGCGGCAGGTGAACCTGACCGTCCTGATGGGAGACCCCGGACCACGCGGCCCGCATCACATTGTTGAAGTTGACGCGGTAAAGGAAGATCGAAAGGGCAGGCGGAACAATGGTGCCCGCGGCGGGCGGCAGGTCTTCGGTCCGCACCAGCCGCGCGGCCGTGTTACGACCCTCGACCGGCTCATCCTCGTCGAAACAGAGGTTGAGATACCGCTCGATGCTGAGCCCCGTGGCCGCAATGCTCGCTGCGCCCGCCATGCGTTGATCCCCAAATCGAAAGTAGATGCCGCCGATGAAACGTCGGGCTCACGAGCCCTGGTCTTCGGTGGACAGAATTCAGAGAGCAGCATTCATGCCGACACAGAGCGATTCGCACATGCCTTACAAACAACACTATTTCAGTGGTTTAAGGCGGGCTAACCGAGTAAACCGAAGCGGCCGGCGCCGCCAGCCGACCACTTCGTTGGCAGCAAGTGCCCACAACGGAGGCGGCCGTTGGCGCCAGCGGCACGGTCTAGCCGCCATCGTGGCTACGATCGGTGGTGGCCCGTTCGATTCGCCGCTTGGGGTCGCGTCGACTGCCAGATACTCGCCGAGTGACATGCCGAGTACGTATCGGTGGCGGCCGGCACGCCAGAGTCATCCTCTGTGCTATTACGGAGCACCATGAAACCGCTCCTCGAGAGCCCGGTCAATCGGCATCTCATTGAAGTGCGTCGCTTCGGTGAATCGTCCCTGCTGCGACGATTCACCTATGTGACAGACATGACAGACGATCGTCGTATAGGCGATCTTGAGCGGCACGGGTGCGATATGCACACTTAGACGGTCTTCATTGACACCCTGCCTAGAGCTTGTCTAGAATTACATGTTCTTCATGTTCAATGATATGCAGCTCGTCAGGTCGCGGATGCATCTGGACCCGCATGCGCCCAGATGCGTTCCGCATGAGGGACCGGGGACTGACGTTCAATCTAGGGTTAGCCGCATGAGAGATCGGTATGTCCGGTTGATCGGTGTCGGGTTGACTCGGTGTGATGAGGCCCGCTATTAATCAAGCGCTGATTGATAACAGTTGATCAAGCATTCGATGTTCAGCATACGAAACGAGACGTCCGGGCTGGCGCGAACGCCACAACCCGATCGAGAACGAGTAATGCGATATTTGATCGCACACTACTGATGGGAGGAGACCATCAGTGATCTAAGTTAACACTTGCGACGATGCCGAAAGCGTGTAAACACTAGGCTCAGCAATACTGAACGTGACGATGAACTCAGCAAGTAGTTGGGAAGCCGCTTGCCTACAGGGAGCCCCCATGACCAAGACGACACAAGTGCTTCTCGTGGCACTTCTTCTAGCCTCCGTCTCCCCAAGCAGAAACGCGAAAGCCGAAGAAGTGCAACCCACCTCTCCAACACGTTGGAATCTGGGCGAACTGGAAGCAGGGAAGACCTTCCCAACCACTATCGCCGCGAAGAACATCTCCTGTAAAGGCAAGCATAGTTTCGAAGTCGAAATTGTCGATACGCCATGGCTTCGTCTGGATGGGCCAAGTACGCTCGAGAAAATCAGAATGGGAAAGTCTCGCGACACTCGCGCGGTGGTAGACACAAACGGCTTGACACCAGGGCCGTATCGGGGCCGCGTGAGAGTAGTCTGCGTTACTTGTCCGCCGCCCCCTCGCTGCAGGCAAAGCCTTACCAACATTGAGGTCTTACTTTCTGTAGCTGGAGGCGCATCCGATCAGTTCATGCCTGGTGTAGTCGAGCGGACTCCAGTCGATGCTTTTGACGGCCAGGTCCGAGAGCTGGCAGAAGCTATAGCCAGCTTTGCAAACGACAATCTCAACATGCCCGGATTGAGCAGCATCCGGGAGGTGGCATCGAATGCGTACTCGGGACGAACCGAAGCAGAACGAGTCCTCATTGCTGGTCGACTTTACCAAGGCCTCTTGACGGGACTTAGAGATCGAACGAGGGATGCGGCCTCCTATGGTGAACGAGCAGGCTCGGTAGTTCCATCAGCTGCACGGATACGGGAAGCACTATCTGAGCCTCTGCCAGTCGCCGTTGCGAGCCGTAATGCATTCGACGAGATGCTCGGCAAGATCCGTGCCCGAGTAGCGGAGGAGCCAGAGTACGGTCTGTTGCTGAGAAACTACCGTAACCGTTGGGGGCGCGTCGGAGGAATCGGAGGGCGTTTTAGGTGTGTCGTGGATGGCATGGAAGTCTCGCCGTTTGTTTGCAACGTAGTTCTCACCGTGGGAGTTGTGGATCGGATAGAGATTTCGGGCTGGGACTATGCCTTCCGCCCTTGAGGTTGCGTGCCCCCACAAATAGGTGCCACGCGAATACTCAGCGGCGGTACGCAGAGATCGGCCGCGAGATCCATTCTTGGCGCGATCGAGTGCGAAAGGACACGCCGCTGCCAGCCACGACCTGGATCGTGACGTTGTGTCCGGCTCGAAGATGTCTATAGTCAGTTGGTCAGGCGGCTACAACAAACGGTAGGGAAGGCGGGAAGCACCCCTCAGGGAAGGCTGCTGCCCGGTTCCCGGTGCGCAATTGGTACGCGGCCTCGCGGTACGCGGCCTCGAACCACCGATACGCCTCCATGAGCACCAATCGAGCACGCTTGCTTGCGGCATGAAAGGCGGGTGCGGGTGAGCGCTTGATTCGATTGGGACGACGCTTCGCGTTTTGGCGGTGGATCGCCTTGACGCCGAGCGGCGCGATGTCGCGCGCACGACGCTCGGTCCCGGGATCGGATTCGATACCGGCGACCATCACGGCGACGCATGCCTGGTAGGCGGCCGCGTCGAGGAGCCGCCAGCACGGCAGCGGGTCGAATGTGAGCGCTTCGAGCTTGGTATGGGTGTAAGGGCCGAAGTCCTTGCCCCGAAGGCGTGCGCGGTACTCAGCAGTTCGGTCGAACCAGTAGCCGACGAGTGCTCGGCCGGAGGTCAGCGCCTCAGCGGCATGGACGCCGGGCCAATCTGCGCAGCGGGCCTCCAGATGCTCTTTGACGCCGTGGCTCAGGACGTAACGAAGTCGGGCAATCCGGGCTTCGGGCTCGTTGCTGACGATGATCGCGGAGTAGCGCCGGCCCCAGATCTTCTCGCGCCAGCGAATCCGGCGCCCCACCTCGCGGGCAATCTTCGAGCTTACGAAGCCCATGAAATCGGCGAGTTGCTTGGCGTCGTCGACCTCGAGCAAGAGATGGCCATGGTTCGAGAGAAAGGCGACGGCGCAGATGCGCACGCCGTAGCGTCGCTTCCCGCGGGCGAGGGTGCCGGCGATCATCTCGTTGAGCGGCCGGTTGGGTTTGAGCAGCTTGCGGCCATGGATAACACGGCAGGTCACCTCGACCAACGTACCGGGTTCGGGTATGTGACGGAGTCGTCTTGGCATTGCGTTTCCTCCCTGCCCTATTGGACGGAAAGGAACCATTCAATCTGTCGGGTTGCCTGTCCGCTGACCTCCACAGACGCACAAAGCGACAATCGGGCGGCACCTGTTATGGGGGCGTGCATATGACCAAGGTGACGCCACGACCCGGGCGTTGATTGAGCGCGAGTCGATGTTCGGCAGCGTCGACTGGTGAGACTGTCGACTGGTGAGACTAGGGGCGTCGCCGTCACTGGTCGACTTGGATAAGACGAATTGTGAGCGGGTGGGGCTCGAGCGAAGATTCAACGTTCTGCTCTCGTCATTAAAGAGTATGGGACGAGACATTCGCTATTTGCCGTCGTCGGGCACGCTGGTTGAGGTGACCGTGCGCACCATCCAACAACGCTACCTCCTGCGACCCGGGCCTCGGCTCAATCAGCTCGTGGTCGGCGTGCTGGCCCACTGCCAGCAAGCCACCGGCATGCGCGTGCATGCCGTCGTCGCGATGAGCAACCATACCCATCTGATCGCATCACCCACATCGACCGAGCAAATGGCCGAGTTCATGTGCTTGGTGAACGCCAACCTCTCGAAAGAAGCCGGCCGGCTTCATGACTGGAAGGGCACGATGTTCCCCAGGCGTTACGCGTCGATTCCGGTGTCGAGCGAGCCGCAAGCCCAGATTGCCAGGCTTCGATACTTGTTGGAACAGGGCACGAAAGAGAATCTCGTCCTCGCGCCGACCGATTGGCCGGGTGTCCACGCGTCGCGGGCGATGGTCGAAGGCCGGTCGATGAAGGGCATCTGGATCAAGCGTAAGGAGATGTGGAGCGCCAAGCAGCGGGGCGAGGACGTCACCGAAGCCGACTTCACGGACAACGTCGAGCTGATGCTCGATCCCTTGCCCTGCTGGCGGCACCTCAGTGCCGATGCGTATCGCGCCCGCGTCGCCGAGATCGTCGAGGACATCGAACGCGAAACGATCGCGCGTCACAAGAAGGCCGAGACCGTGCCGAAGGGCGCCGAGTGGGTCCGGCGTCGCCATCCACACGAGCGGTCCAAGCCGGGTCACCGGTCGCCACGGCCCCGATTCCACGCCTTCGCGAGGAAGATTCGCGAGCAGATGGTCGCCGCCTACCGTGAGTTCCTGGCCGAGTACCGCATCGCCGCCGAGCGGCTCGCTGGCGGCGATGTTGGCGCGACCTTCCCTGAGAACTGCTTCCCGCCGCCGCTGCCCTTCGTTGCGCCGCTGCGGCTCGAGCCTGGATAGCGACGGCGTCGCGTTCAGTTGGTCGTTGCGTGGTGGTTACGGTCGCCGCGCGGACGAAGTGTGCGCGGGCATCTGAATCGCCCGGTTTCGGGCGGCTTCGAGCATCCAGAACACCCGATCTTGGGACGCGATCAGGCGGTCAGAGCCATCAAGCGAAGCCATTCATGCCCGATCAAACTGGCGACTACCAGGCGATGCCACTCGTCATCGTCTCTTTCCCAATACTTGCCCGGCACGTGAAAAAGACCGCCATGGTTCGAGAGAAAGGCGACGGCGCAGATGCGCACGCCGTAGCGTCGCTTCCCGCGGGCGAGGGTGCCGGCGATCATCTCGTTGAGCGGCCGGTTGGGTTTGAGCAGCTTGCGGCCATGGATAACACGGCAGGTCACCTCGACCAACGTACCGGGTTCGGGTATGTGACGGAGTCGTCTTGGCATTGCGTTTCCTCCCTGCCCTATTGGACGGAAAGGAACCATTCAATCTGTCGGGTTGCCTGTCCGCTGACCTCCACAGACGCACAAAGCGACAATCGGGCGGCACCTGTTATGGGGGCGTGCATATGACCAAGGTGACGCCACGACCCGGGCGTTGATTGAGCGCGAGTCGATGTTCGGCAGCGTCGACTGGTGAGACTGTCGACTGGTGAGACTAGGGGCGTCGCCGTCACTGGTCGACTTGGATAAGACGAATTGTGAGCGGGTGGGGCTCGAGCGAAGATTCAACGTTCTGCTCTCGTCATTAAAGAGTATGGGACGAGACATTCGCTATTTGCCGTCGTCGGGCACGCTGGTTGAGGTGACCGTGCGCACCATCCAACAACGCTACCTCCTGCGACCCGGGCCTCGGCTCAATCAGCTCGTGGTCGGCGTGCTGGCCCACTGCCAGCAAGCCACCGGCATGCGCGTGCATGCCGTCGTCGCGATGAGCAACCATACCCATCTGATCGCATCACCCACATCGACCGAGCAAATGGCCGAGTTCATGTGCTTGGTGAACGCCAACCTCTCGAAAGAAGCCGGCCGGCTTCATGACTGGAAGGGCACGATGTTCCCCAGGCGTTACGCGTCGATTCCGGTGTCGAGCGAGCCGCAAGCCCAGATTGCCAGGCTTCGATACTTGTTGGAACAGGGCACGAAAGAGAATCTCGTCCTCGCGCCGACCGATTGGCCGGGTGTCCACGCGTCGCGGGCGATGGTCGAAGGCCGGTCGATGAAGGGCATCTGGATCAAGCGTAAGGAGATGTGGAGCGCCAAGCAGCGGGGCGAGGACGTCACCGAAGCCGACTTCACGGACAACGTCGAGCTGATGCTCGATCCCTTGCCCTGCTGGCGGCACCTCAGTGCCGATGCGTATCGCGCCCGCGTCGCCGAGATCGTCGAGGACATCGAACGCGAAACGATCGCGCGTCACAAGAAGGCCGAGACCGTGCCGAAGGGCGCCGAGTGGGTCCGGCGTCGCCATCCACACGAGCGGTCCAAGCCGGGTCACCGGTCGCCACGGCCCCGATTCCACGCCTTCGCGAGGAAGATTCGCGAGCAGATGGTCGCCGCCTACCGTGAGTTCCTGGCCGAGTACCGCATCGCCGCCGAGCGGCTCGCTGGCGGCGATGTTGGCGCGACCTTCCCTGAGAACTGCTTCCCGCCGCCGCTGCCCTTCGTTGCGCCGCTGCGGCTCGAGCCTGGATAGCGACGGCGTCGCGTTCAGTTGGTCGTTGCGTGGTGGTTACGGTCGCCGCGCGGACGAAGTGTGCGCGGGCATCTGAATCGCCCGGTTTCGGGCGGCTTCGAGCATCCAGAACACCCGATCTTGGGACGCGATCAGGCGGTCAGAGCCATCAAGCGAAGCCATTCATGCCCGATCAAACTGGCGACTACCAGGCGATGCCACTCGTCATCGTCTCTTTCCCAATACTTGCCCGGCACGTGAAAAAGACCGCACGTGAAAAAGACCGCGCTGAACTGCCCGCCGTTCACCGCCATGCAAACCAACGAGCGAAGGCCAACTATTTGTAGGCGTCACCGCGAGGACGAACTGCACGGACTGCGAGAGTGCTTTCTTGTTCTGCTGAGAAGATGATCCGCCAGCCACCAACACGTAGCCGGAAAAGCTTCTGCTTCGATCCTTTCAGGCGCGCAACATCACCACGCCCGGCTTCTGCGAAGGAGTCGACTGCGGCACTGATCCGCTCTCGAGTAGGGCGGTCCAGCCTTGAGAGCGTGCGAAGAGCACGAGGGCTCCAATTGACCTGCCAGGTCACGGAGTCTGCAAGAGCTGGCGCTTGGCTTCGTCGTTGGAAACGAAGCGACCTTCTTGCCAGTCGCGCTCGGCGGCCTCGAGTTCGGAAAGATCCTCTTCCGTCAAAGGCTCGTCATCTTCGGGAGCGCGCCCTAGCACTGCCGCTACCGGATCCGATGCCTCCTGGCGGAGGTATTCGAGGTAACGCAGGGCAGCATGGGCCTCGGAATCTGGAAGGCCCTCGACGATCTGGTGGAGCCGTTCCTTCGTCGTCATTCCGCCAGTCTACCGCATTGGCTGGCCATGACCATGGCTCGCTCGCCCCCCAATAGGTGCCCCCCCAATAGGTGCCACGCGAATACTCAGCGGCGGTACGCAGAGATCGGCCGCGAGATCCATTCTTGGCGCGATCGAGTGCGAAAGGACACGCCGCTGCCAGCCACGACCTGGATCGTGACGTTGTGTCCGGCTCGAAGATGTCTATAGTCAGTTGGTCAGGCGGCTACAACAAACGGTAGGGAAGGCGGGAAGCACCCCTCAGGGAAGGCTGCTGCCCGGTTCCCGGTGCGCAATTGGTACGCGGCCTCGCGGTACGCGGCCTCGAACCACCGATACGCCTCCATGAGCACCAATCGAGCACGCTTGCTTGCGGCATGAAAGGCGGGTGCGGGTGAGCGCTTGATTCGATTGGGACGACGCTTCGCGTTTTGGCGGTGGATCGCCTTGACGCCGAGCGGCGCGATGTCGCGCGCACGACGCTCGGCCAAAGCGACAATCGGGCGGCACCTGTTATGGGCGGCACCTGTTATGGGCGGTCGTTCGCGACCTACGGGTCCGTAGGTCAGAGGCTCAGGGCTCCTCGAGCAACAAGTTGCGGAATGGCTTGTGCTGCTTCCAACGATACGTGTCGAAGTCCCGCCGGTCCGTCGAAAGGACTCGACCGTGCCCCAACTTCTCCGCGAGGATCACCAACGACGCATCTGCAAGGTCCATGGGGAGTTGGACGTACTTCTCCATCAAGTGCGCGATTCGCAACGCGTCTTGCCTCTCAAGTCCGAAAAGCTCGAAGGCACCATTCGCGTAACTGTGGACGAACCGCTCCTGGCTTTTCGGACCCAGCCGGTGAAGCAGCAGATGGCACGTCTCCGTGACGACCGGCCAGGTACAGACGAGTCCCTCGTCAATGGTGGCCAGCCAAGCCTTCGCTCGTGAATGGTGCCGATCCTTGCGGTTCGCGAGCGCGATCCAAAACCCGGTATCAGCGATGATCATTCTTCGCTACCAACAGAGCTTGGAGATCTTCCTTGTAGTGTTCCGAGAGCGCCGGATCGCCTTCACTACATCCCACAAACCCCTGTTGGCTCAGGACGTCCACCGGTCTTGGACGGGCCTCGCTCACCTGCTCGAAGTAGCAATCGATGGCCTGCTTGAGAATCTCACTCTTACCCCGGTTGGTCGCGGCCGTCAGAAATGCCAGCTTACGGGTACGATCTTCATCGAGGCGCGCGCTGATTCGCATGTTGATTTCCTCCAGAGCGGTCTTCTGACCGGGTCCACAGCCTGGCACAACTCGCGTCATACACGTGTCTGACACTATACCATGTGACCGAAAAAATCCACTGAAAGCCTTGCGTCCAGCTCTATTCTCCGGTTCAAAGAGTCGAATCGACAGCGGCCTGGTGGCGGAACGCTCGCTTTCCGGGGCCGTAGTCGGACACCACTTGGCCTTGGCCGTTGAGCAACCAACGGGTGGTCAAGAGGCCGTCAATACCAACCGGCCCACGAGCGTGAATGCGACCGGTACTAATCCCGACTTCAGCGCCCAGGCCATACCGGTAGCCATCGGCGAAGCGGGTACTGGCATTCACAAATACTGAAGCGGCATCGACCTCGCGTTGGAACTGCTCCGCTGACAACGTGCTCTCGGTCACAATCGCCTCAGTATGACCGCTACCATAGTGATGGATGTGCGCAATCGCGGCATCGAGGTTGGCGACCGAACGGATTCCGATGGTCAGCCCGCCCCACTCGGTGGCCCAGTCGCCTTCGGTCACCGGTTCAGCCGCTGGCAAATGGACGCGGGCGGCGTCATCGGCCTTGATTGTCACGCCACGATCGAGCAACGCCGCGCCAACCTCGGCCAACGAAGGAAGAAAATCCCTGTGCACGAGGAGCGTCTCGGTCGCATTGCAGGCCGAGGGATAGTCGCACTTGCCGTCCACCGCCAAGCGAACCGCCATCTCACGATCAGCCGAAGCGTCGAGAACCAGGTGACAGATGCCTTCGGCATGACCGAGCACTGGGATGCGGGTCGACGATTGGATGGCCCGCACCAGCGCCCCGGAGCCACGTGGGATCACCAAGTCGATCAGATCATCCAGCCCGAGCAAGGCATGCACGGCCGCACGCCCTTCGACGCCAACGATGGCAGACGGATCGAGACCCACCGAGGTCAGCGCCTCACGCAAGCATTCAACCAGGACCCGATTGGAGGCCAGCGCTTCGGCGCCGCCCTTGAGCAAGAGACCGGTGCCGGAGCGCAAGGCCAAGGAGCCGATCTGGATCACCGCGTCCGGCCTGCTTTCGAATACCACCAGCACGACGCCGATCGGGCTGGTCACCTGACGCAAGCTCAAGCCGTCGTCGAGCTCGGTGGCGCGCGCCACCCGCCCCACGGGGTCGGGCAATGCCGCCAATTGCTCCACGCCAGCGCGCACCGTCGCCAGCTTTTCCGGAGTCAGCGCCAAGCGTTGTCGAAGCGACGGCGCCAAGCCGGCGGCGGCCGCGGCGGCGCAGTCGCGGCCGTTCGCTTCCAGCAGGTCTGCCTCTCGCCGCACCAACAGGCTTGCGAGTTCCTCGAGAGCCGCTGTCCGGACAGAGCCCGGGGCGCTCCCCAGCAGCCGCTGCGCTTCCCGCACAGCCAAGGCTCGCTCTTCGACGTTCTCGGTCTTCATCATGTCTCTCCCAATGAGTCGGATTCCTGCTCGAGTACGATCTGATCTCTACGAATCAAGGCTCGGTTGCGACGTCCCACAGCGCGACGGAGCTGGCACCGGCAGCGGGTGGTCGGGGCATCGAGGCTGGACCGAGCGCGACCGACGCGGGTGCCGTCGACACCCCGGAGCTCAACCACGTCACCTGCCGCAAAATCCCCCTCTACCTTGATCACCCCAGCGGCCAATAGGGACGCGCCGTGATCACGCAAGGCAGCGATGGCACCTGCGTCGAGATGCAGCGTCCCGCGCGAGACCGCGGCAAAAGCGATCCACCGGTGCCGCGCCGGCAGGAACCGATCGGAGGGAAACCAAGTGCCAACTGCCTCGCCTGCCAGAACGTGCGACAACGCTCCCGAAGCTCGGCCATTTGCGATCACCGTCTGACAACCGCCGGTGCGCGCGATCCAAGCAGCCTCGACCTTGCTCGCCATGCCACCCCGGCCAATGCTGCTGCCCGGACGCCGGTCGATCGCTGGCAGTTGTTCCGGGCGCTCGACCTCGGTGAGAACCCGCGCCGAGGGCGTGACACGCGGATCCTGGTCGAACAGGCCATCGACATCAGTGAGCAATACCAACAAATCGGCGTTCAGCACCCCCGCGATCAGGGCCGCCAATCGATCGTTGTCGGCAAAAACCGGGTGATCCACTCCCGCGACGGCGCGCAAGGGCTCGCACGCCACCGCGTCGTTCTCATTGACGATCGGCACGACTCCGCGTTCCAGCAACGCCGACAGCGTTCCCCGCAATCGCAAGGCTCGGACCCGATCATCGAAGTCTCCTTGGTTCACCAAGACCTGACCGCAGAGAAGATCGAGGCCCCCAAAGCAGCGCTGAAACAACTCCATGAGCCGGGTTTGGCCCGCCGCCGCACAGGCCTGGCGCAACGCCGGGTCCTTGGTCAGTCGCTCGACGCCCAAAAGGGCGCGACCCACACCCACAGCACCCGAGCTGACCAGGGTTACTTCACGCTTCGTACGGCGCAAGGCCGCGATCGTCGAGACCAGCGATGCCAGGCGGGCTTGGGCGAGGGTCCCATCGTCATCCACCACGACACGGGTGCCGAGCTTGACGACCACACGCCGGGCGGCGGCCGCGGACGGCCGCGCGGGACCGGCCGACCTTGGGGCCGGCGCAGGTTCCTGAACGGCGTTGTCCAACAAGTGCGAGCTTCGGAGATCCATGCTTCGGTACCTCAGAAATACAAAAAGCCCCAGCACAGTCGCTGGGGCTTCGTTGGCGTCTTGGGTCGAGAGTACGCTCTACGGAATCCCCAGGTATGGCCCGCTCGGGCGCACAGCAAACGGTCGTCGACACGGCCCAGTCGCCGGGCGGCAGGCAGGGTCGAGGCTTCGAAAGCTCATGCGCATAGTCGCGTACATTTCAAAAGCGTAGGCTACGTTCCGACCGCTGTCAAGTATCAGCGTTTGCGTCAACCGCGGCTTCGAGGTCGTCGAGCGACGCTTCGAGGTGGTCCGCGAAGGTGCCGATATCGGGCATGATCTTGCGACACGAGGTGGCGCCTACCGTCAATCCGCCGGCATAGCTGAATACCGCCAAGGTCAAACCCATGCCGTCGAAGATCGGCGCCGCGCCGGTGTGGCGGAGGAGCCGGGCGCCGGCCATGTAGAGCGGCACCTGCGGACCTGGCACGTTGGTAATGACGACGTTGAACACCGGCCGGTGACGCTCGGCGAGCCGCGCCCGGGTGTAGAGCCGGGCGGCGAGGCCCGCAACCGAGAACGGAATGACCTGCGAATAGTCGGTCAGCGTGCGCGCGCCAATGGCTTCGTGGTGAATCTTGCCGCAACCCGCAACCGATCGAATGCGCGCCAATCGCGCCAACGGGTCGTCCTCGTCCGTGGCCAGTTCGACGAGCATGGCGGAGACCTGGTTGCCCATGGCGCCTTGTTGGCCGTCGCCACGAACCGAAATCGGTACCATGGCGACCAACGGCTTCTTCGGCAACGCCTCACGCCCCAACAAGTAACGACGCAGGGCTCCGGCGCAGACGGTCAGCACTACATCATTGACCGTGGCGCGGGCACCGTCCGGAAGCGTCAAACGACTCTTCAGGGCCTGGACCCGGTCGAGCCCGAGGGTGGCGCCTGCCCACACGTGATCTTTGCTCACCGGTACATTCAAGATGGAGCGCGGCGCGGTGAACGGCATGGGCGGTAGCTCGACCTGTCGCAGGGCACGGGTCGCCCCGGCACGGGCAACGCCCTTCGCGGTTTCGCCCAGGAGGCCACCCAACATCTTGGGCTGCATCAGCAGGTTGCGCCCCGTTCGGCGCGCCAACTCGAGAACCGACGGCTCGGACTCCGGTTGCCAGTCGTCTTCACCCGGCAGCGTCCTCGGCGTGGGCGAGAGATCATAGAGCGCGCCCATGATCTCGGCTCCTGAGCCACCGTCGATGGCCGCATGGTGAACCTTGCTGATCAGTGCGACCGATCCAGGCGCAACACCGGGCAGTTGGTCGACCCCTTCGACAAAGATCAACTGCCACAGTGGGCGCGTACGCGGCAGTGGGTTGCTGAATTCCCAAGACATCAGCGCCGCCAACTCGCGCGCGCCTCCAGGTTCTGGCAACTGGGTTCGCTCCACGTGAAGATCGAGATCGAAGTCCGGATCCTCGATCCAATACGGCTTACCAAGGTCAAAGGGCACTTCGACCAAGCGCTGCCGAAACATGCTGCTGGCGCGCAGGCGTGTGGCCATGAAGTCGCGCATCGCGGCGAAATCGAAGCGACCACCGTCCGCAAGTCGCGGATCGACGATCGACACGCCGCCAATATGCATGGGCGCGTTGGGTGTTTCGAGGTAGAGAAAGCTGGCGTCGAGGCCGGATAGCTGCTGCATGTTCAGGTCCGGTCTGGATCGCGGAAGAAACACCGCCGCAAACCTTCGCGGTCAAACGGGCGCCATCGTCCTTCGGCTTGGGCCAAACGGTCGGCAATGGCGTAGAGCACAGCCGGATTGACCCCGAGGCCACAGTGGCTACCCTCGACCTCGATGTTCTCGCATTGTGGACCCGGCTGCTCGACACAGCTTCGCCAGTCGGCTATCCCGTCGGACCGGCTGAAGATGGCGGTGGTGGGCACCGCCGGCGACTCGGCCATGCGGGCAAACCGCTCGGGCGGCATCTCGTCGATCTTCATGCCGCTCAGATGCTCGAACAGTCGCCAACTCCGATTGGCCTTGGGATGCGCGAATGGGCTCCCCAAGGTGATGACCTGGCGGACATCGTCCGCGGTTTGACGTGCGATCTCACGCGCATAAATACCGCCCAGGCTCCACCCGACCAAGCTCACCGTCCGCCCGTAGACCCGCCGCAGGTGCCGCACCCGCTCGACCATGTGCGCTTCGAGGTCATCGCGGGGCCCGAGGTTGCGGCCAAATCCCCACGGGCGCGCGGCATAGCCAAGGCCTTTCAAGAAGCCTCGGAGGGGTACGGTGGAGGTATCGCTGGCAATGAAACCGGGCAAGACCATGATCGGGTGGCCATCTCCACGCGCGGTCTGCCGAAGAAACGGCATCGAGAGCAAGCCCAGTGCCAACTCACCCATCGCCCGGCTCTCGAGCAGCGTCAACAGCGGCGAGGGTGGCCTACGGGGGCGCCCATCGAAATGGTCTTGGTGGCGCGTTGGCCTACTCATTTTGGCCTACTCATTGATGCCTCCAGCGAGCGGTCACGACACCAAGCACGGCATCGCATCGTCTTTTCTTCTACCGTGGCGGGGTCGCGAGCCGATGTTACCACCCACGAATCAACCGAAAATCCTGGGCGGTGCTTTGGGCGAACCCGCATCCCCATGGCGACTTTCCGTGCCATCGACATGACGGAACCGACCGTACCCCAAATGGAGCAAACAGCGGTTGCGGCCCCCCTCCTTGGCCGCATAAAGCGCTTCATCGGCCAGCAGCAACAGTTCGCTCGCCGTTTTCACGTGCAACTCTGGAAACGATGCAACCCCAGCCGACAGGCGCAACGGAATAGCCTTGCCCTCGTAACGACAGTCGAGATCCTCGATCGCCGCGCGCAGGCGCTCTGCAAGCTGCAAGGCGCGCTCCCCGCCGGTGGCTTCGAGCAAGACAGTAAACTCCTCGCCGCCATACCGGCAACACAGATCCGTTTCTCGGCGGGCGCCGTCGAGGGCACGGGCCACCGCCACCAAGGCATGGTCGCCGGCATCGTGACCATGGGCGTCGTTGATGCGCTTGAAGTGGTCGATGTCACACAACACCACGGCCATGGATTGGCCCGCGTCGAAGCAGCGACGGTAGACCTGCTGCAGCCGGCTGTCGAGCACCCTGCGTACCGGCAACTCGGTCAACGGATCGAGCTTGGCCTCGCGATCCAACCGCGCCCGCTGAAGGGCACTCGCCATGTGCGGAATCAACGACACCAGAAGCTCTTCGCTGCCAGCATCGACCCGGCGTGGGTCACACCAAAGACGCAACGTCCCGAGCCGTCCTTCGGTGTCGACCGCTGTGCGATCCCGTGGCGAGTCCGCACTCTCGAGAATCAAAGCATGCTCGATCACCCGCCACTCTGCGCGCCGATGGATACCGGGCAATGGCGGCGGGATGGGCGGCGGTGCGGGCACACCCTCGGTCAAACTACGATCGGGCGCCGCGACGAAGCTCTTGAGCCCCCCCGTGGGCTCGACAATCGACAGCTGGAACGTGTGGACCGGCAGGACATTGGCGCACTCGATCATGATCTGCGCCGCGATACCGCCCATGCCCGAGATCTCAGCGAGAATCCGCTGGTGTGCGTGTTGTAGGCGCTCGAAATCGGCCACCCTGCCGTCCGAGACACCACGCAAGAAGGCAACCCGACCCGCTTCGGCGCTCAACGCCACCAGGGCGACAAGCAGCGGCATGACCCGTATCCATCCTTGGCTGACCACCAGACTGGCGAGCACAATCCCCAACCACCAGCTGGCCGCATCGACCGCCAGCGCCGTACCATGCGGCCCGCGGCGCCCCGGACACCGTAGCTCCGTAAGCTCCCGCGCGCAGAACCAGGTCATCGTAAACAGTACGGGCGGCACCAGCCAACGAACATCGAGCGGGGTCGAGCTGAGATCCACCCAGCGAACGGCAGCTACACCCGCTACCAACGTGGCGCAAGCGGATGTAGCGGCTTGATCGAGTAACCCCCATGGTTGCAGCGCGGCCGCATCCGGGGCCGAACCCAAGGCCCGCCGCCGCATGCGCAACCGACCTTGGCCCGCGGCCCAGGTTGCCCCAGCGGCGACGACCATGGCGCTGCCCACGCCAAACGAATGCACCACCAGTGGTATCATCAAGAGCCCAAATGCGACGGACCCACCACGCCCTCCGGGCCGGTGCAGGGCGGCCAAGGTGCTGAGGACGGCCAACGCCACCACCGGCAGGAACGCACCCCGAGGGCCAGCCTCAGCGCCCAGCGCCCTGACCACCACCCAACCCACGACAGCAGCCACAACCGGCAGCCACGGAAGCACGCGCCACAATCCCGGCCACGATGATGAAACCATGCTCATGACCGGGCCGAATGCCTAACGAACGCGCGATCCAGGACCGACATGGTCCAGAGCATCGAACGGACGCCCGGCAATCATCATCCAAAAGAAGTTCACGGTCCCCAAATCGTACCAGCCGGGCCAGGCCTTGCGGTAGATCGGTCAACGCTCGAATCCGTCACTAGCAATCACAATTCACTGAAAAAACGAGGCTTATCTCGCCTGGGCCGACCTCCGTCCGAGCAATCTATTTTTTGACCGACCCCGACGGCTGTGCTATACCTTGGCCTCACCCGTTCGAGGACGATCGGTATGGATTTGGTACTCTACGAAGAAGAATTACGCGGTCTCGAAAGTGTGCTGTTGCGTTTGCGACAGGACGCCAACGCGAAAGCCGTTTTCCTGATCGACAAGAACGGCCAGCAGTTGGCTTCCGCCGGTGATACCGATCAGTTCGACAGCACGTCGCTCGCCTCGCTAACCGCCGGAAATGTCGCCGCAACGGACAGCCTTGCGCGTTTGATCGGCGAACGCGAATTCTCGGTGCTGTTCCACGAGGGCGAGCGCGATCACATCCACATCTCCATTGTCGCCGAACGTGCGATCCTGCTGGTGATCTTCGACCACCGATCGTCGCTCGGCCTCGTACGGCTGCGGGTCAAGCGTGCCAGCATCGAGTTCGAGCGCATCTTCGAAACGATGGCGGCCAAAGCAGGCGCGGGCAGAGAGTCTCGACAGGACGCATCGACGCCATTCTCGGAGATCACCGACGAGGACATCGACGCACTGTTCAGTGACTAGCCCCTAACGGCGCGGATCGAAGACGAGCAACGAAAGACTGTTCGCCGTGGGCACTATCGCTCATCATCAGCGTGACTCCCGGCGAGTGACATCGGATACGCGACATGACGTTCATCAATTACGCCTCGAAAGAGATCAACTGCAAGATCGTCTACTACGGCCCTGGATTGGGCGGCAAGACGACCAACTTGCAGTACATCTACGGCAAGACTGCCCCCGATGCCAAGGGCAAGATGATTTCGCTGGCGACCGAAACTGATCGCACGCTGTTCTTCGATTTCCTGCCCCTGGACCTCGGTACCATTCGCGGGTTCACCACCCGCTTTCATCTCTACACGGTTCCAGGCCAGGTCTTCTACGACGCAAGTCGCAAGCTGATCCTGAAGGGCACGGACGGCGTGGTCTTTGTCGCCGACTCGCAAAACGAACGAATGGAAAGCAACATCGAGTCGATCCGCAACCTGGAGGTAAATCTGCGCCAGCATGGCCTCGAGTTGTCATCGCTGCCGTACGCTTTGCAATTCAACAAGCGCGATCTCCCCAACATCCTGCCGATCGACGAGATGTACCGTATCTTGAACTACAAACGAGAGCCGACGTTCGAAGCGGTTGCCCCCGCGGGCAAAGGTGTCTTCGATACGCTCAAGTCGGTCGCCAAGCAAATCTTGGTCGAACTGCGCAAGAGGTAAGTCACGGATGGGAACGAACGACAACGCCGATCTGGATCGCTTTGGCAAGGCATTGGAGCTACTCCAAGCCTCGGACTGGGCCAAGGCCGCGGCGCTCTTCAAGGATGTAATCGCCCAGACCGAAGGCATCCACCTGCGCGATCGCGCGCGCCAGATGCTCGCGATCTGCGAACACCAGCTCGCGGACGATGTCGAGGTTGCGGACCCTTACCTCGGCGCCGTGTTCGAAAAGAACCGTGGCAACCTGGACGAAGCGATGGCCCTTATCGAGAAGGCCGGAACCGACAACGAGCGTTTCGCGTTCCTAGCCGCTTCCGTGCTGTCCCTCAAGGGCGATATCGACGAAGCCCTCGAGCACCTCGACAACGCGATCCGCCTCGAGCCCAAGAACCGTGTCCACGCTTACCACGATCCCGACTTCCGAGAACTCCGCGAGCACGAAGAGTTCCAGAGCCTCGTCGCCGGTTCGTAGCCGCGCGCCGAACGCGCCACCCAACATTGTCGTCGTCGGCGGCGGCAGCGGTCTGGCTGTTCTATTGGGTGGCCTGAAGCCGGCAGTCGGCGACCGGATTGCCGACCTCACCGCCGTCGTTACGGTAGCCGACGACGGTGGCTCGTCGGGTAGACTCCGGCAGGCTTTCGGCGTTCTGCCGCCTGGCGATATTCGCAACTGCCTGGTGGCGCTGGCCGACGACGAAGATCTTCTCGCGCGACTCTTCCAATACCGATTCCCCAACGGCGATGGCCTGGCCGGCCATTCCTTCGGCAATCTCTTCCTGACGGCGCTTACCGGCGTCACCGGCGATTTTCACCAAGCGGTCATGACCGCAGAATCGATTCTTTCGGTGCGTGGTCATATCCTACCCGCGACACTCACCGACGTGCGGCTCCGTGCAATTGGACTCTCGGGCCGCATGTACGAAGGCGAGTCCGCGGTGGGCCGCTCGGGCGAGCGCATTGCACGTCTGAAGATGGAACCAAGCGATGCGGTGGTGTTTCCACCGGCAGCGCAGGCGCTGCTCCAAGCTGATCTGATCCTCCTCGGCCCCGGCTCCCTCTACACCTCGATCCTACCGAACCTCTTAATTCCTGGCGTCCGCGACGCCATCAGGGCCAGCGCCGCGCCCACGGTCTTGGTGCTCAACTTGATGACCCAGCCGGGTGAAACCGAGCGAATGGATGGACTCGATCATCTCCGTGCCCTGCTCAGCCACATCGGGCCAGCGTTCATCGACTATGTCCTGGTCAACGACCACCCGTTTCCCTCAGACCGCCTGGCGCCCTACGCCACAGCGGGCGCCCAGCCAGTCTTGGTCGACCGCGATGCCTTCGCCGACCGCGGCGTTACCGTCATGGCGGCGGATCTCTTGGCGGACGGTGCCTTTGTTCGTCATGATCCCGCCAAGTTGCGCCATGCGATCCTCGAGATTGCTGAGCATCATGACCACCACCAACCAGCAGACGCCCACGATACCGACCGAGCTCTCGTTCGATCGTCCGCGCAACTGGAGACTCCCGACCGATGAACACGACCGACCGTCGACCCCGCATTGCGGTCATCTTGGCCGCTGGCCAAGGCACCCGAATGCGGTCTTCGACACCCAAAATCCTTCATGCCGCCGCCGGGAAGCCTCTGCTTGGCTGGGTACTCGACGCCGCCCGCGCCGCACAGTGTGATCGGCTATTGGTGATCGTTGGCCACGGTGCCGATCAAGTGCGCGAAGCCTTCGACGCCGCCGACATTACTTGGGTGACCCAACACGAACGACTCGGTACCGGTCACGCCCTCGCCCAGGCCGCACCCGAGGTGACTGAAGACGCCACGTTGCTGGTGCTTTCAGGTGACGTTCCCTTGGTGACGCCGACGACCCTCGACCGTCTGGTGGCCGCCGCCGACCGCGGTTGGGGCGCCATGGTAGTGGCCAGGTTGGCCCAGCCCGGCAGCCTGGGACGGGTTCTCGCCCGGACAGACGGCAGCCTGGATCGGATTGTCGAAGCCGCAGACGCGGCTCCCGATGAGCTGGCCGTGGATACCATCAACGCTGGTATCTACGCCCTCCCGGCCCCTGCGATCTTCGACCAACTGACGCAACTCGACACAGCCAATGCCCAAGGGGAGCTTTACCTGACCGACGCGGTCTCCGCCGCCAACCACGGCGGCCAACCCGTGGAGTTGGTTCACCTCGACGACGCGGCAGAAGCACTGGGTGTCAATGACCGGCGCGACCTTGCCAGCGCCCACCGGGCCTTGCTCGACCGACAGGCCGAGCGAATCATGGCGGGGGGCGTCACGGTGCTCGACCCGTCGAGCACAACGATCGAAGCCAACGTCACGATCGACACCGACACGGTAGTCCACCCCGGGGTTACGTTGCTCGGCAACACCCAAATTGGCTCCGGTGTCGAGTTGTATCAAGGATGCTGGATTCGAAACAGCGTCGTTGCCGACGGTGTCACCATCCACCCCTATTCCGTACTCGACCAAGCCACGGTCGGTTCCACGTGCCAGGTGGGCCCGTTCGCCCGGCTCCGGCCCAACACCTCGTTGGGTGAGGGCGCGCGGGTTGGTAACTTCGTCGAAGTCAAGAACGCCCAACTCGGCGCTGGCGCCAAGGCCGGTCACTTGGCCTACATTGGCGATGCCGATGTCGGCGCCGGCACCAACATCGGTGCTGGCGTGGTGACTTGCAACTACGATGGTGAGCGTAAGCACCGCACCACGATTGGCGAGCACGCCTTTGTCGGCAGCGATACGATGCTGGTGGCGCCGGTGGAGATCGGCTCGCGCGCCACCACGGGCGCCGGCTCGGTAATCAACCAGAACGTTCCCGACGACGCCCTGGGGGTCGGCCGTGCCCAGCAGCGCAATATCCCCGACTGGACCCGTCGCAAGCAGCGGCGACGCGACTAGCTGAAGAGAGTCCAAAGCGAGATGTTCGGTATTTGAAACCGACTCGCACGACAAAAGGCGATACTTTCGACCACGGATGCCCGCTCGCCGGGCAGTGCCTTCATGGACCTGGATTTGTAGGAGGACGCGAGATGTGCGGCATTGTCGGCTATATCGGAACGCGTGAAGTCGTCCCACTTCTAGTGGATGGACTCAAGACCCTCGAATACCGCGGCTATGATTCCGCCGGTGTGGTGGTGGTGCGTGATGGCGTCCTGGCAACCGCCAAAGCCGAGGGCAAGTTGGACCGGCTGCGTAGCCGGCTCGAGACCCAGCCACTTGCCGGCGCCTACGGCCTCGGTCATACCCGCTGGGCCACCCACGGGCCACCCACGGAGCGCAATGCGCATCCGGTACTGGACAGCCGTCGTCGGGTTGCCTTGATTCACAACGGCATCATCGAGAACTTCCTCGAGTTGAAAGAGCGTTTGATCGGTGAGGGGTGGACGTTCGAAACCGATACCGACACGGAGGTTGTGGTCAACCTCATCTCATCCCATATCGACACTGGCCTCGATCTGGTGGGCGCGGTACGCGCGGCGCGCCGTGAACTCGAGGGGCTCTATGCCATCGCCGCGATCAGCACCACCTCGGAAACGCGGGAGATCGTCGTTGCTCGTCAAGGTCCACCGCTCCTGCTCGGCATTGGCGAGGGTGAGCGTTACCTCGCTTCGGACCCCGCAGCCTTGCTTGCCCATACCCGGGATGTGATCTTCCTGGAAAACGGCGACCTGGCGCGCTTGGCCGACGACGGATTGTCCATCTGGGGTGCCGACGACCAACCGGTCGAACGCGCAGCACAGCGGCTAACGTGGGATCCGATCCAGATCGAAAAGGGCGGTTACAAGCACTTCATGCTCAAGGAGATCCACGAGCAGCCCCAGGCGTTGCAGGACACTCTAGCGGGACGGGTCGACTTCGAGCGCAGGACGATCTCGCTGGACAACTTCACCGCCGACGAGTCTGTGCTCAGAAAGATCGGACGCATTCACCTTCTGGCCTGCGGTACGTCGTGGCATTCCGCGCTGGTGGGCAAGTTCATGATCGAAGAGCTGGTGCGGATACCCGTCGAGGTAGACTACGGGAGTGAATACCGCTACCGGGACCCCATTGTCGATTCGTCCGTCTTGGCGGTCGGTATTTCCCAGAGTGGCGAAACCGCCGACACGCTGTCGGCCATGGAGGCGGCCCGCGAACGGGGCGCGACCTTGTTCGCCATTTGCAACGTCAAGGGTTCTCAAGCGACCCGAGTTAGTGACGGTGTACTCTACACCCACGCCGGCCCCGAAATTGGCGTGGCGTCGACCAAGGCCTTCACCACCCAACTCGAGGCGCTCTACCTGCTCGCGCTGTTCCTACGCCAAGTCCGGGGCCTCGGGATCGAACGTGCCCATATCGAGGGTCTGGCCCATGTACCGCAAGCAGTCACCGAGGTCTTGGCAGGCGAAGAGGAGATCCGACGCGTGGCGCGACGCTTCTTCCGCGCCGACGACTTCCTTTACCTCGGTCGAGGCATCGACTACCCGATCGCGCTCGAGGGTGCTCTCAAACTGAAGGAAATCTCGTACATCCACGCCGAAGGTTACCCGGCCGGTGAAATGAAACACGGTCCCATCGCGCTGATCGACGAAGACCTGCCGGTGGTGGCCATTGCCACGGGCGATCACGTCGCCGACAAAGTGCTGAGCAACATACACGAGGTCAAGGCGCGCGACGGCGTCGTTATCGCCATCACTGACCGTGATCCCGCCCGCTTCGAGCAGATTGCGGACGAGGTCATCGTCGTGCCCTCCTTGCCCCGATTGCTGCAGCCCATCGTCAACGTCATCCCAATGCAACTGATCGCGTACACGATCGGCGTTCGCCGTGGTTGCGACGTCGATCAGCCACGAAACCTGGCCAAGAGCGTAACCGTCGAGTAGGTGCTAACTTGTGCTAACTACGCGTTCGTTCGACGCCGACCCAGTCTTCGGAAATTGCTCGGACTCGGGATAGGCTCGGCGCATGTCTAACCGAGCCTCCGTTTGCATTCGCCTGATCCACGCTGCCTTCGCCTCATGCCTTGTCTTCGGGTGCGTTTCCCCCGAGAACACCGCACCAGTCGCAAAGAGACCTGCGACGGCGCCAGCCCCTCCTTCAACCCTGACGCTCGACTTCGAGCTCGAGATGAAGAACCCGGCGCTTCCGCGTGAAGGTGTGCTCACCGGTGGCCAGCCAACACTGGCCGACCTCGAGACCCTCGCTGAACGCGGGTACCGCACGGTGGTGAACCTCCGCACCACCAGCGAGACGGGGCAAGAAGGCGAGATCGAGAAGATCGCGGCACTGGGCATGGATTACGTCGCGGTGCCGATCGCTGGCACCGACGACCTGACGCCTGAGAACGCGCGCGCGCTCGCGACGCTTCTCGGCGACCCGAACCGACGCCCCCTCCTGTTGCACTGCGGCTCGAGCAGCCGGGTGGGCGCTTTGCTGGCGCTCTCCGCGTTTCATGGCGAGGGCGCCAGCGCCGAAGAGGCGCTGGCACTTGGCCGGGCCGGCGGTCTGACGCGCCTTGAAGATGCCGTACAGGAGCGCCTGGTGCGCACCGAAGGCAAGTAGGCAGCTGGTATCGGGGTACAATCCGCCGGCCATGGTGTGTCCTGAAAGTTATCCCAGGCGCGCGGGTGCAAGTCCCGTCGCGATAGGCAATCCGGTGCTCCGTCTAGCAGACTCCGGGCGGGCGGTGAGATCCGCCCGTCCAAGCGGGGCCGCCGATGTCCGGCAAAGACCTGTCCCATAAGCCGAAGGCGAAGTGGACAGGAGCCGAGAGGGAGTCCGAGGGGCTCATAGTACCGACGAGGCCCGGTGAAAGCCGGGAAGAGGGAAGGTGCCCTACTTTGGTCGCGCTGGCGCGTGAGGAGCCGATTTTCGAATCGGACTTCAAGGACTGTTCGTATGGCTTTCGTCCCCGTCGTAGTGCCACACCGGCGAAGAAGGCGTTACGCCTGACGGGCGGTCGCGGTCATTATCACGTCGTGGACGCGGACATCCGCGGTTTCTTCGACGCGATCGACCACGATCTTCTGATGGCGCGCCTTCATAGGCGGATCTCGGATCGTCGCGTGCTGAAGCTTTTGTGCAAGTGGCTCGAGGCCGGGGTGATGTCAAAGGGCGAGGTGAGGAAGAAGAGCACGTCTGGGACTCCCCACGGCGGTGTGATCTCTCCCTTGCTCGCCAACATCTACCTCGACGTGTTGGACGAGGTGTGGGGGCGCGATATCCGAGAGGTGATTGCGGATCTCAACCCGCTCTTGCGTGGTTGGTGCAACTACTTCCGAACGGGTAATGCGTCGCACAAGTTCCAGCAAGTCGACCGCTTCGTCAGCAAGCGGCCGACGCGCTTGATCGCGTCTCGCCGGGGCTTCCAGCGACGTCCGTTCCACATGAAGGAATGGCCCCATACGCGCCTTGTCGAAGAGCGCGGCCTGCATAAACTGCTCGGCACGATCCGCTACCCTGGAGCTGCGTATGCGACTCGAGAAGACCATCGGTCAGCCGTGTGCGGGAAATCCGCACGCACGGTTGGAAAGGGGGCCTCAAGAAACAGGCCCGTTTCATTACGGAAACTGCGCCTGAGGCCTACCAATGCCGAACACCGATTGGCGTCCCCCAAGCGACTGGCTGCGCATCACCACCATCGACGCCCACACCGAGGGTGAGCCCTTCCGCGTGGTCACCGGCGGATTCCCCGAACTCGTGGGCGACACCATTCTTGCCTGTCGTCGCGACGCCAAGACCCGCTTCGATCATCTCCGCACCGCGCTGATGCTCGAGCCACGCGGCCACGCCGACATGTACGGCTGCCTGGTGACTCCGCCCAAGACGCCCGAGGCCGATCTCGGGGTGTTGTTCATCCACAATGAGGGCTACAGCACCATGTGTGGTCACGGCATCATCGGCATCACCACTGTCGCGCTCGAGACCGGCATGAAGCCGGTCACCGAGCCCGAAACGACCCTGCGGATCGACACACCAGCCGGGTTGGTGACCGCCCATGCCACCGTGAGGCAGGGTCGTGTTACGCGCGTCCGCTTCGAAAACGTCCCATCATTCCTGGCCGCTCGCGACCGAGCCATCATCGTCCCAGGCTACGGCACCGTGCACTACGACCTCGCATACGGCGGCGCCTTTTACGCGTTCGTCCAAGCCCCACCGCTCGGGATCGAACTCGACCCCAGGGGCTTTCGATCGTTGATCGACGCCGGTCGCGCGATCAAGCAGTCCATCATGGCCGACTCCGCAGCCAGCGCCGACGTTACCCACCCCTTCGAAGACGATTTGAGCTTTCTCTACGGGGTGATCTTCGTCGGTCCGCCCGAGGAAGCCGCGAACCACAGCCGCAACGTCTGCGTCTTCGCCGACGGCGAGGTCGACCGCAGTCCAACCGGCACCGGCGTTTCCGCTCGTCTTGCCCTACACCATGCACGTGGCGAAATCACAGCGGGCCAACGAGTCACCATCGAGAGCATTCTCGGAACATGCTTCCACGGACGGGTGGTGAACGAATCCACCTTCGGCCCGCATGCCGCCGTCACCCCCGAAGTCACCGGCAGCGCCTTCATCACGGGTCGGCACGAGTTCTTGATCAATCCCGACGATCCGTTACGAAAAGGTTTCCTACTGCGATGACGAGCACGCTTTCGGCACCCAACCGGACCACCCATGGGTCGCGGTTGGTGCCGGAACGGGCGTATCCCTTCGTCGCGGCACACCCACAACCAGGCAACTTGTGCACTATTTCCCTTGGGATCGTGGTTGTTGCCAACGAATGAATTTTGGACACGTACCTGCGGCGTGTTCAAGCCGCCGAACAATCACGCCACCAAGAAGTGGGTGGTCGGTGATCCGATCCATCATCGCGACGTGCCACAGGGATCGCCAGTTTCGTGATCGCCTGCGCGGCCTTCCGGTGCAGAGGCTGCGTCGTGGCCCCGTATCGCAGTCCGGCGCAAGATGCCGCGGGCGCCCCGCGTCCTAACCTAAGAAGGATGGGACGTGATATTCGATCTCTGCCCGTCGCCGCACACGCTCGTCGAAGTGACCGTGCGAACCATCCAACAACGCTACCTCCTCAGGCCTGGGCCGCGGCTCAATCAGCTCGTGGTCGGGGTGCTCGCGCATTGCCAGGAAGCCACCGGCATGCAGGTGTAGACGGTCGTGGCGATGACGTAAGAGTGGGGACCCTGGCGCCGTTTGGGATTTTCATCCCACGGTTTCCAGGGCCCCCTCTTCCAAACCCGGCGTGCGCCTTTCGTTACGCACCGGGCTTTCCATAGATGTTTCCACGAAGTAGGGTGAGCGGAGCCACCTGAGATCGAATCGCCGGACCGAATAGTCGCAGAGTCGGAAGAGGTGGATTGCTCCATCTCGCCAACGGACGGACTTCCGAGCCGGGGTGCGCCATCCATAGCGGGCATTGATGTCCCACATACGGGATCGGGGGTGCTTCTTTCGCAGCCAATGCCGCACCGACATCCACGTGTAGCGATCCAGATCGTTGAAGACCTGTTTGGCGCCACGTGCGTAGCGGTAGTAGCTCCCCCAGCCCCGGAGCTTCCAGTTGATCAATCTCAGTCTAGACGCGAGAGATTGGTTGCAGGTACTGCGGTGCAGCAACTGCTTGATGGTCTCTCGCAGATGTTGGCTCCGGTGCTTGGGGATCACCGCGTTGGCCAGCCACCCGAAGAATGGGTGACGTTGGTAACGGACGTGATGTCCCAGGAAACGAAGCGGGCTGGTCACAGGTGTGATCAGCGTCTTTTCCTTCGACAGCTCGAGGCCGAGGCTGTCTTTTAACACTCGTGCAAGATCCGCCTTCTCACGTTCGGCCACGACCAAGGCTCGTTCGAGACGCTCTGGTCCTGATGGCACGCTCACGAGGAGGACGAGTCGAGTAGCCCGGGGGATTTGCACCCCCAGGCCCTCACAGAACCGGACGTGAAACTCTCGCATCATCCGGCTCATCCTGCCCCAGTCGCTGGACGCACCCCGAGCTGCCAGTGGGCAAACAGGTTTGGCTCTCGCCGGGCAATTCGACCCAACCAATGGGTCGCTGCCCGCTCGCGGCGGCGGAAGCGCCGGTACTTCCGGCACACCCACGCCACGAGCGCTCGTTCCAGATGACGAAGGACTTGCTTCCACTTCGAGCGGTAGAACCGACCGTAGTAGTTCGTCCAGCCCCGCACCACCGGGTTTACGAGCTGCGCGAGGTCTTCCAGGCTCTGATTGTTCCTGGTCGACGCCATTCGCCACTCACGGATGGTCTTGCGTACGGCCTTGGCGGCCTTGGTGCTCACCGCCGGCAGGAAGCTCACGAAGAACTTTCCGTGGCGATTGCGGGCCCGTCGAGGTTGAAAGGTGTAGCCGAGGAAGTCGAACGATACGCATTCGTACTCACCCCGGCGGTCGTCGTCTTTGCAGTACACGATCTTCGTCTTGTATGGATGAAGTTCGAGCCTACAGACGGCGAGCCGCTTGCCAATCGCTGCCAATACAGACTCGGCCTGGGCCTCGCTCACGCAATGAACGAGAACATCGTCCGCATAGCGCTCGAACTGAATGGACGGATGACTCCGCTCCATCCAGACATCGAACGCATAGTGCATGAAGAGGTTGGCCAAGAGCGGACTGATGACACCACCTTGGGGTGTTCCTCGCGTCCGCACCACCCGGGTTCCATCCCCGTTTTCGATCGGGGCACGAAGCCACCTCCCGATGTAGAGACGAATCCACGAGTTATCCGTGTGGTGGGCGACTGCCTTGAGGACAAGGTCATGGTCCAGATTGTCAAAGAAACCCTTGATATCCAGGTCGATCACCCAATCTGCACGCCAGCATCGCTTCCGAGCGATGCCGATCGCATCATGCGCCGACCTGCCAGGACGGTACCCGTACGAGTCATCATGGAAATACGGCTCCACGACGGGCTCGAACACCATCTTGACGACGGTCTGCGCAATGCGATCTCCCACTGTCGGAATGCCCAGTGGGCGCATGCCTCCTCCACCCTTCGGAATCTCGACGAGCCGCACCGGTGGCGGAAAGTACGACCCCGACGCCATTCGATTCCAGATCTTGTAGAGGTTACCCTTCAGATCCTTCTCGAAATCCGCCAGAGACTGCCCGTCCACTCCGGAAGCTCCCCGGTTCGCTTTGACCCGTTTGTACGCTTCCCAAACCATGCGCTTGGGGACATCAAACGGCTTTGCTTCAGCCACAGGCTCCTCCTCTTTCGAGTTGGCCTATCGCCTCGGCAGGACAGGTCGACGCCTTCGCTCCACCCGAGTTACCAGGCTTCATCACTACTACGCGTCGATCCGCCCCTCCGCTCCGCATTGGTACTCTGCTCCTCGTGGGGCTTCCACTTGTGAGCTCTCCCTTGGCATCGGAGCGGTAGGTTCCCACGTTCCACACGAGAGCCTGGACCGGGCTCGCGCCGCCTTCATGCCGGCCGCCACCTGGGCAGGAGACAGCCGTCCCCCAGGCTTCATCCCGGGCCAACAACTGGAGCCCGGTTTCGACGGCGTCCCTACGCTTTCGACACTTCATCAGCGGTTCACTCTCGTTCGCCTTCCCGGTCCTCACCTGATGGAGTCCAGCTCAACCTTTTCCGAATCGCTCACCACCACGGCCATTGGGCCGCAGCAGCATCCGGCGGTTTGGGACCCGCCTCTGCCGGCCGGTCCCGAGGGGCCCACCCTCATCTCTCGCGCAGCAAGGCTGCTTCAAAGCGGTGTCTACATGATCACCTCTTCTCTGCGCCGTCGTGGCGCACAATCGTCGGCGTAGCGCACCGGGATGATCACCGGCTTTTGCTCTCGGCGGTCTCGGGCTCGAGCGTGGAACGCCCGCCCCCGGATCTTCCTCCGATCAGAAATGAGGGTCGGTTGCCGGCGAGGCCAACAGTGACGCTCGTACCGCTCCTCGATCACGCTCAACGCAATGTTGGCGAGCAAAGGAGAGAGGATGCCGCCTTGAGGGGAACCGGTCTCCGTTCGAAGGAATCGACCTTCGGACAAGACCCCGGCTTTCAGGAAAGCGACGACCAGCCGGTTCAGCTTCGGGTCCGTGACCCTGCGCCGAATCCGGTTCATCAAGCCGTGATGGCCGATGTGGTCGAAACACCCCCGAATGTCGCCTTCGATGGCAGCTTGGAACATGCAGGACCGATCCGCTCTCGGTAGGTTCGGGGGCTTGGGCATGAGGAGCAACCGAAGATGCTCCAACGCTGCATGAGCCCCACGTCCTGGCCGGAAACCGTACGAGTTCGGATAGAAATCCGCCTCGAAGATCGGCTCCATGATGTTCTTCATCGCCGCCTGCACGACTCGATCGGCCACGGTCGGAATCCCCAGGGGGCGATACTTCCCTGGTTTGCCGGGTTTCGGGATCATGACTCGCCGAACCGGACTGGGGCGGAAGCTGCGCGAGCGCAGCTGCGTTCTCAACCCGGTCACAAAGCCATCAACATTCCCACAAGCAAGGATCTTGCCGACCGTCACCTTGTCCACGCCCGGCGTACGCCGACCGCGGTTGCGAGCTACGCGTGCCAGAGCACACCGCAAGTTGCGAGGGTCTGTAATCAACCCCCACAGCTTCCGGAAAACGTAACTCGGCTCTTCCCAACTTCGCAGGTGTAGTTTCCTCTGCTCGCTCCGGAGCCACTGCCGATCGGCAGTCGATGCCACATACATGGCTTTCCCCGGCGTCATTGGATCTACACGCATCTACTGCCCCCCTTCGCCATGTACGCGGCTTTCCGGCGCTCCGACTACTACGAGGGCTCCGTCCTCCGCTCGGAACATCACCGGGCTTGGCGGCTTGCCTGGTATCGCAACCAGGCGTCCGAGTCGGAGTTCCCTTGTTCGTTGAATCGACCCGTGGCACGGTAGGTGGTCTGCTGTATCCCTGGTCGCACAGACGATTCTCCCCTTTCGGGATTGGGAAATCGCGTACCCAAAGTGGGTACACCCAGTCGGCATGATTCGCACCAACCAGGCTCGGGCAACAATCCCCTCCGCGGACGGAGGGTTATGCTTCCTGACAGAGACGTCCGACACAGACTTCAGATAGTTGGGCAATCACCCATCCGTTCTTCACCGTAGTACCTGTGGTAGCCCGTCACGGACGAATCCGCACGAGCACTTAAGACCGCTCGGCTGTTGCAGGCCGCCGTTCCAACCTTGGCGACGTTCGCGGTCCCCTTCTGCGGCCGGCCCGACCCGGACAAGGAGAGCTCCTTTCTGACTCTCGGTCGATTCATCGTTTTCAACAAGGCGCACCAATCACATTCATTTGATCGCATCACCGATGTCGGTCGAGCAGATGGCCGAGTTCATGTGCTTGGTGAACGCCAACCTCGCCAATGAAGCCGGCCGGCTTCACGATTGGATGGGAACGATGTTCCCCAGGCGCTACGCGTCGATCCCGGTGTCGAGCGAGCCACAAGCCCAGATCGCCAGGCTTCGATACATCCTCGAACAGGGCACGAAAGAGAATCTCGTCATCGCGCCGACCGATTGGCCTGGCGTCCACTCATCCAGGGCGATGGTCGAGGGCCGGACCATGAAGGGCATCTGGATCAAGCGCAAGGAGATGTGGGACGCCAAGCAACGCGGCGAGGACGTGACCGAAGCCGAATTCACGGAAGACGTCGAGCTGACCCTCGATCCCCTGCCATGCTGGCGCCACCTCGACCCCGATGCGTACCGCGACCGCGTTGCCGAGATGGCGGATGACATCGAGCGTGAGACCATCGAGCGTCACAAGAAGGCCGAGACCGTGCCCAAGGGCGCCGAGTGGGTAAGGCGGCGGCATCCGCACGAACGGCCCAAGCCAGGACACCCATCGCCGAGACCACGATTCCACGCATTCGCGAGGAAGGTCCGCGAGCAACTCGTCGCAGCCTACCGAGAATTCCTCGCCGAGTACCGCATCGCAGCAGAGCGGCTCGCCGGCGGCGATGTTGGCGTGGCCTTCCCCGAAAACTGTTTCCCGCCGCCACTGCCGTTCGTCGACCCTCTGCGGCTCGAGCCTGGATAGCGGCCTACCGTCGAGCCTGTTGGTCGTTGCGTGCCGGGTTGCTCGACGCGCGCGCGAAGCGTGCCCCGTCGTCAAAATCGGGCGCTTTCGGGCGATCTCGGACCTCCGAAACCGGGCCACTCCGCACGCGCTTGCCCGACGTCAGGCCGTCGATGCGCCGGACCAACGCCCCGACCGCGTAGTCAACTCCCAACGGCGTCTCTTCCTCTAAATTCGGCTGGCAGATAGCGCCGGTCAAAACCGGCAGAATGTAGTAGGTGAGAGTCCTATACGACGAAAGGAGTAGCGATCCACGTTGACCCCGAGTCATGCGGTCGGTCTCGCAAGGGCCCGATCGAAGCGTTGACAGGGGGTGTACGAGCAGGGCAATTGAGCCGTGAAGACGAATTAGATTCGGACGTCCACGTTGTTGTCATAAGCGGGGACAACACCGATCGTCGCGCCATCGCGAGTGTCGATCGGGTCCGGCGCGGTCGGAGAACCATTGCGCGTACACAAGCATTCTGCGCGGGAACCGGGAGATCCCGTGACCGACCCAGGCCGATGGTGGCTGGGTCCGCGTTGAGAACCGAAAGGGAACGCCAACGATGCACGGAAGCGGGAAGTCGGACAGGCCCATAGTACCGAGGAAGCTTACGAACAAAGTCACGGGTGCGCCCGTGGCGGCGGAGCAGGTGGAGGGAAGGGGCTTGGCCAAGGGGAATCCGCGTCAGCCTCCCCAAACCCGGACGCAGAGCCGGAGAGCTTTGATGTCGAAGCTGGAGCGGATACGACAGGTAGCGAAGCAGAGAAAGGATGAGCGGTTCACCTCGCTCTGGCACCACGTCTGCAACCTGAATCGACTGCACGAGGTGTACTTCGAGCTTAACCGCTCGAGTGCACCGGGGGTCGACCGGGTGACGTGGCAGCAGTACGGGGAGAATCTGTGGGCGAACCTCACAGACCTCGCCAAGCGGCTGATGCGCGGAGCATATCGACCCCTGCCGGTGGAGCGGACGTACGTCCCCAAAAGGGACGGGCGTCTACGGCCAATCGGTAAACCTGCGCTGGAAGACAAGATCGTCCAACGTGTGTTTGCCCAGGTCGTAGGCGCAGTCTACGAAGCCGACTTTCTGGGGTTCTCCTACGGTAGCCGACCGGGACGCAGCCAGCACAATGCGCTGGATGCGTTGTCGGTGGGTCTTTTGAGGAGAAAGGTGAGCTGGGTGTTGGATGCGGACATTCGTGGATTTTTCGACGCCATCGACCATGAGTGGATGCTGAAGTTTCTCCAACACCGGATCGCGGATCCACGCGTGTTGCGTCAAGTCAGACAATGGCTGGAGGCGGGCGTGCTCGAAGAGGGAGAGAAGAGCGTGCCGAAGGCTGGAACGCCGCAGGGGGGAAGTGCTTCCCCGCTGTTGGCGAACATCTACCTTCACTACGTGCTCGACCTCTGGGCGCACCGCTGGCGAGAACGACATGCTCGGGGAGACGTGACCATCGTGCGTTACATGGACGACTTCGTGGTGGGATTCCAATATCGCGATGATGCCGAGAGGTTTCTGCGCGAGTTGCGGGAGCGGATGCGCCGCTTCAGCTTGGAACTCCATGCCGAGAAAACTCGCCTGATCGAGTTCGGCCGTTTCGCGGCCGAGAATCGCAAAAGGCGAGGGGCCGGCAAGCCCGAGACGTTCGACTTCCTGGGGTTCAAGCACATGTGTAGCATGGACCGTAGGGGGTACTTCATCGTCCGCCGACACACGATGCGCCAGCGACTGACGGCCAAGCTGAAGTCGATGAAGATCGAGCTGAAGCGACGTCGACACCAGAAGCTGGCATACCAGAGGCGGTGGGTGAGCTCGGTCCTGCGCGGGCACTACCAGTACTATGGCGTGCCTCGCAACATCCAAGCTCTACGCGTCTTCCACCACGAGATACTGTGGCACTGGTGGCGAGCGCTTCGGCGACGCAGCCAAAAACACAACCTCCCATGGAAGCGCTTCTGCCGACTCGCAAGGCCACGACTACCCCAGCCGCGCATCACCCATCCCTACCCCAACGAGCGCCTGTGCGTCACTACCCGAGGCAGGAGCCCAGTGCAATAGTCCTGCACGCTGGGATCTGTGCGGGGGCGGCCCGGCGACGGGCCGTCCTACCGCGACCCTGAAGAAGGCCGGAGCGCCGAGGCGACGCCCGGAGCGCGCGCGTGGATCGGCAAGCACGCCCCAAAAGAGGACCCGCGCCGGGCCGGCGGTGCGCGTCGTCGAGTCGTTTCGGCATGCCGATTACCGCGACGGGGCGTGGCCGTTGGGGTCGGCTGGATGGTCCCGTCAAGCTATTTAGAATGAACGACTTATCGTTTCTCTCCCATGGTGCCAGGCACATTTTGGAGGCGGGGGTGCGCCTATTTGGGGCGACAGAACTCGTACAGTTCTGTGCCATTTTGGAGGCGGTGCCAGGCACATTTTGGAGGCCACGTAAAGAAGGCCACGTAAAGAAGGCCACGTAAAGAAGGCCACGTAAAGAAGGCCACGTAAAGAAGGCCACGTAAAGAAGGCCACGTAAAGAAGGCCACGTAAAGAAGGCCGACACCTATTTGAGAGGTCTCAACCTCTCGATCAATTCGTCCATCGCTTCCAAGGGTGTCTGAGGTTCATCTCCAAGACCAATGCCATCATGCCGACCCGCAAGAGGAACGTAGTACCGACTACACCTTGCCATATCCGACGGATAGTGGAACTCCGTATACAACTCTTCCAAACGGTCTAACTTTGCGTCTGGATTGAGCTTGCTATTGGAAAGCAACCAAAGATACGCCCAGCGCCACTTATCCACCTCGATCGACTTCTTCTCAGGAAGTTGACCATCAATCGCTAGGACGTATGCAGCAAGAACTTGCTCAAACTCGGAGTCTTCAAGGCCAGAATCTCCCGCCAACTCGACCAAGCGAGAATCGTTCTCTTTCTCGTGTTGTGAAAGCCACTGCTCAGCGAAATCTGTAACGTCTATCCGCTTTGACCACCCATGCTGCAAGCCAATTAGTAGCGTCGCCCAGTCTAAAATCCCGTGTGCCTGCAGAGTCTGTGTCGCTCGCGTAGCGTCCATCATCGCACCCCGGGGGCTTGATTGGGGGTTCCCGTCACTTTCCCACCAGAGATGAATCTCCGATGGGTAACCCGCCCTTGATCAACAATCCACTCAAATACACCTTCTTGCCCATGTTGGCTACCCTCAACCTGGAACAACTCGGACTCCCGAACCACACGCCCTCCCGGACCTCGTGTAGGGATCGAAAATCGTTGAGCATCGCCTGCAAAATTGTCGACCAAATCAGGAAAGCCATGTTCTCTTGGGGTCGCAGGAAACTCTCTTACGATCTGGCCTTTCTCATTTCGCAGCGGCCGTACTTGATCCTCTTTGAGGGCGCTACCGACACGCTTGCGCCCCAGTATTGGATTCGCAGCCTCATCCGCCGCCGACGCAGCCGCCCTTCCCGCCGCCCGCGCTCCACGCTTCTTGGCCTGCCGCTCAGCCGCCTCCATCGCCGCCCCAACGATCAGCTTGCCGCCACCCGCGGCACCAGCAACATTCGACCCCGTATTGACAGCTTCGACGCCTAGCTCGCCCGCGGCCTCGACAGTGAGCTTGGCCTGGTTGACCCGCTCTTGGTCGCCCTGCGCTAGAGATTCGATGCTCGAGTCCTTGCGATTGGCAGTAGCCTCATCGAACTGCTGATCAAACGTCCGCGCCTTCTCGGCGAGCGGATCGACGAAGAATGAAGCCACCTTCTCCGAGAGATCCTTGAGACTTTGGCCTGCCCGCTCGAAGAGCGACGGCCCTTCTTTTCCGCCTAGGTCTGGCACCGCAATACCCAACTCTTCGAGACGGGCAGAAGGAAGGATAAAGAGGGAGTCGCCCACGCCTGCCTTTACGACAATGAAGCCCTCTGGAATCTCCTCGCCAGAACGCACCACGTCGGCCTCCGCCGTAATCAGATCATCGAGGTTCTCGGGAGCCTCCTGCGCCTCATCCGGCATCCGCCCATCGGGATCCACAAAGACAGTCGGATTCTGGAACGCATACAAATACCGATGCAGCGAAGGCGGATTCGTCAGATCCCCATCGACGGGATCGTGACTCAGGAAGCGTCCGAGCTGCGGATCGTAGAAACGTGCTTTCGCGTAAATCAGCCCGGTCTCATCGTCATGCTCATGACCGGTAAAGCCAAAGCGATTCGCACTACTCCCCGCCTCATTCCGCGTATTACCCCAAGCGTCGTACTGGTACATGGCCAGCAACGTCCCAACATCCGACGTAATGTCGACCACGGATCCAAGTGCGTCGAAGAGGTAGTCGGCTGCACCTAGCACGGTCTCGGCGCTAAGTGTTTGATTTGCTTGATGTTGACTCTCATCAAGCTGTTCAAGAGCCCAGACGCGTGTTTTCGGCAAGCTCCACACGTTGGCGAAGGGGTAGCCCAAGACACATGGCTGGTTCCAGGTGCGGATTCGTTGCCACGCGCCGCGTGCGCACGGGTGCGTGGCGACGGTGTACGGCCACGCGGCGGGTGCTTGGAGATGACGGGTGCGGCGGGGCAGCGCGACGGTGGCCGCCGATTCGCCGGCCTCGGCCTCGATCGCAAGCAGCTCCGCCTCGAGGTGCTCGAGGTCGACCGGCGGCGCCAGCGCGGCGAGCGGGTTGCGCTCGATCCTCGGCAGCGACGCCGATGCAGGCAGGGTAAGCAGGATCGCCAATACCGCCGCCATAAAGGCGGCCGAAACGACCGCCGATGGCTTCTTCCCTTTAGCCGCGCACATCCCCTCTATGTTACGCGACCGTGATCGTCACGTGGCGGCACCACCCTCAGCACCAGCACAGATTCACGGTGAGCGGCTAAACATGGGAGAAAGCGGGACACCCTGTCTCGCTTTGTCGGCTTCTTTCCTTGGGTCAGCCGTACCGCCTACGGCTACCAGCCTGCAAGTTGAAGACCTTCGATCTGGTCGAAGTGATGGTCACGGGTAGCCAGAATGAGGCCGTGCTGGAGAGCACAGGCGGCGATCCAGATATCGTTTTCCGGGATCGGCCGACCCTTCTTCCGCAGCTCGCCCTTGAGCCCGCCGTAGCGCCGCGCCGTTTCAGCGTCGACTCCGACGACCGTGCAGCTGACCGCAAAATCATCAATACGAGCGGCGTTGGCCTTCGGGCGGCCTGAATAGGCTGCCCCGAAGTGCAGCTCACCAAGGGCTACGGACGGGAGAAAGACCTCTGGGGTGGCATCGAGCCGAGCTTCAATTTGAGTGTTGCCGTTAAACAGAGCGACGACGATGTTGGTGTCGAGAAGGCACCTACCATTCATCGAGATCCACCCGCTCGCAACCCGCTTGGATTGCCTCCGTCATCTCGCGAGCGGACTTGTCGTCCATGGTGCCGGCAAAGCGCAGCAAATCGCGACCGGAAGCGCCCTTGGGCAACGGCGAAACCAGGCCATGGACCAATTCGGCCGCATGCGCCTGCTGCTCGGGCGTGAGCCGGTCTAGGTCGTTCAGAATCTGCTCCTTGATCGCAGGCTGCACCATCGCGTGTCCTCCTCAGCTCATTGTAGCCGGAAACAAACGAGCGCTCGCCGTTCACACTGGCGCCGACTAGGAAGAAGCCTCGGCATCTTCTCGTTGCTTCAGCCGTGCGCCCGGATGGGTGGCATCGTGAATGGCCTTGAGCTTTTGGATCGAGACGCGGGTGTAGATCTGGGTCGTCTCGAGCTTGGCGTGGCCGAGCATCTGCTGGATGTAACGGATGTCGGCGCCGCCTTCGAGCATCAGTGTCGCCGCCGTGTGACGGAAGAGATGACAGGCGCCGGTCTTGGTGATGCCCGACGCTTCGACGTAACCACGCACCCGGTGGGTGACATAGTTGGGGGTCATGGCCTTGCCTTCGTGGGTAACGAAGAGCGCCGGCTCGTCGGGACGCACCAACAGCCGAGACCGAGCGGCGCTGAGATACTTGTCGAGCCAAGCGAGTGCCCGCGCGCCCAGCGGCACGACGCGCTCTTTTCCGCCCTTGGCGTGGCGGATCGCGAGCCACCCACGCGACGCGTCGATGTCATAGATTTCGAGCCCCACCAGCTCCATGCGCCGAATGCCCGACGAATACAGCACCTCGAGCAGCGCCCGATCGCGCAGGCCCAACGGCTCAGAGATATCGGGCTGACGCAGCACTTGCTCGGCCTCGGCAACGCTCAGCACCTGTTTGGGCAAACGCTGCGGCAGCTTCGGCATCACCAGCTCCGAGGCCGGATTGTGGAGGATGTAATTCTCGCGCACCAGCCAGCGGAAGAAACCGCGCAGCGCTGAAAGCCGGTTGTACTGCGTGGAGAAGCTCAGCGGCTTGCCGCTGGGCTGGCGCTGCACGTAGAGATGACGCTGGTAGCGCTCCAGCATCGGGCGCGTCACCACCCCCGGTTGCGCGATCCCGCGCATCTCGGCCCAGCGCGCGAAGCGGTTGAGGCCGTGCGCCGTCGACGCCACCGTGTCATGCGCGTAGCCGTGTACCGCAAGCCAAGTGAGGTACTCCGTGCCGAGCACGGCCAGGCCTCGTGGATCACCGCGATCACCAACGAGAGTCGGCACCCGACGACGGCCGCGCATCTCAGGTGGTGCCTCCGGGCTCTCCTTCAGGGCCTCGTGGTAGTAACCCACCACCCGGCGCAGAAGCTCACCGTCCTCGGCTTCCGCCGCCACCGGCGGCGGAGGCGGTGCGGCCGTGCTCGTTGTTGCCGGCAGGTCCGCGCGCAGCAGCTCCACCGCATGGCGAAACGACACCCCCCGATCGCGCATCACCCAATCGATCACCGACCCTCCCGCCTGGCACGCACCCAGGCAATGCCACAGGTTCGTCTTCGGCGAGATGACGAGCGATGGCTCGCGGTCGTCGTGAAACGGGCAAAGACCCAGCAGGTCTTTGCCGTGGCGCTTCAGCTTCACACCGCGCGACTCCGCCAAGCGCTCGAGGGAAATCTCGCGCTTGAGTCGTGCCAGCTCCGCTTCCGGGATACGGGCCATCGCTCAATGCTCCAATGGCTCGATCACCAAGCGACCGTCTTCCACCTGCACGCTCACCCGTTCGCCGACCGCGAAACCTGCCGACGCCAGCCACCGGCCGGCGAGGCGTAGAAATGGGACCGGTTCTTGGCTGCGCCCGTGGTTGCGGCTGCGGCTCAGCGACTGCCAGCCGGTGTGGGAGTAGTTCGGGTAGAGACGGCTGATGGTTAGCTGACGTTCGGACATTTGGGATTCCTCCGTTCTTTCTCGCGCCGTCACATGAAACTCTCAGGTTCTCCGACATACCAATCAGTTTCCCATACGTCAAGCCTTTTGAGGCTTGACCCGTACTCCTAGGTTTCCTAGAGTGTAGATAGACGTTGAAATTGCGTATGCGGGAGTACTGGAAGGTGCTATGAGTGATACGATAAAGACGAGATTCGGTAAGCGTGTCCTTGAGCTGCGCAAGAAGCGAGGCTGGAAACAAGACGATCTCGGTAAGAAACTCGGCACCTCCGGCGTCGTTATCGGCCGCTACGAACGTGGCGAGATGATGCCCTCCATCGAGGTTGCACAGAAGATGGCCAACGCGTTCGGCGTCACCGTCGATTTCCTCGTCGGCGAGAAGGAGGTGCCCAATCTCCTCAGCCAGAGCGACATGGTCCAGCGCTGGGCGACGCTCGATCAACTCCCGGACGACGACCGAGACCGCATCCTCTACGTCGTTGACTCACTCATTCGCGAGGCCAAGACGCGACACGCCTTCACGACGACCATTGGCTAACGACAGCAAGGCGATACCCTTCGCACTCACCCGCCGGCAGATTTAGCAGCTCGACGCACGATAGGAGAAGCAGACAATGGCACAGGCGAAACCATCAGAGTCGAAGCTCCTTGAAAAGATTCGGAGCTTGCCGCCTGAGCGGGTGAACGAAGTCGAAGATTTCGTTGACTTTCTGCGCCTGCGCAATGAGGAGCGAAGTTTTACCCAGGTAGCCACGAAGCTCTCCGAAGAGTCCTTCGCACAGATCTGGAATAACCCTGACGACGCCGACTATGACCGGCTTTGATTTTGCCGACGTGGTCCTCGTCCCCTTTCCGTTCACTGATCAGTCCGCCACAAAGCGCCGCCCCGCTGTCATCGTCTCTTCTGGTGCCTACCACCGCATACGCCGAGATTTGATCATCCTCGCCATCACCAGTCAGGTACGTCCAGCTACCGCCGTCGGTGAGGTCACCATGGTCCACTGGAAAGAAGCTGGGCTCCTCAAGCCTTCCGTTCTCAAGCCTGTCCTCGCGACCATCGAGCGTCGCCTTGTGCTGCGCAAGCTCGGCCACCTCGAGAGCGAGGATCGACATGCTTTGCAGGGAATCTTTCAGCAAATCCTCGGACGGTAGAGTTCCCCCCCCCTGCCGTGATCGCGCGGCAACCGACCACGACCGCGCGACGACCGCCACACCCGCACCGCAACGACGCCGACCGCGACGCACACCACCCTCTCGACCCAAACGGCGGCGGCGTAACGACCTGCCACGCAGCGGCGACCCGGCCGGCCGTAGCGCCGGCCCTCTCCTTCGGTCTTCCTGCCGACTAGCTCGCCCAGGCGGCGGCGCGGCTTCGCTGAAACAAGGGCCTTCTCGGCATGCTGCACCAGCTCGGCAGCAGCCCGCCGCCACCGTGCCCCGCCCACTCTCGATAGGCGGCGTGCCAGCAGCGAGATGCGGGCACCATGGCCGATACCGCGCCTGCGGGAAACGGCGCGCGGACGCGCCGATTCCCTATCGGTCGCACGGGCTCCTTGGCTCGCGCGGAGCGCTTCGCCAAAGAGCCGGGACGAAGACCCAGAAAAGACACCACCGACCGCACCTCGACAATCGTGCCGACCGCCACGGCGTGCCACGCAGCACCGCGCCCGGCTCTAGCACTGATCGGCGGCGAGCGGCTAAAGGAAGAAGATAGCGGGGAATACTCACCGCTCCCTGGCGTTTTTTTGGCCCACACTGGCTTGGACGCCGCGCGCAGGCGTGGTCCAGGACGGCCAGCTTCTGAGATGGTCGTTGGGGTCGGCTTGATGATTCGTCGTCGACGTCGGAAATGGCCGGGCTGGCCCCAACACACTTTCACCCCAAGAAACCAAAGATCGATCAAAGCGGGCGTATACGGCCTGCTTTGTCCCAAGATCGGCGGCGAAAACCGGCACTACTCTGCATAACGCAGGGCTTTGCACCCAAACCGTGAACGGCGTTCACGGTTTGAAGGGGACATCCCGACCGGCGAAAACGACACAAACTCGGACCAGGGCGTTGGGTTTGTCGCTTCGTGACAGGGAGGGTCACAGATTGTGAACCGTGACGATTCGTCACGCTCCGGGCGCGTTTCGGTATATGGAACCGGTGAGCATTCACCGCTCGCCCCTACCACTGATCACGGGCCAACCGCTCGAAAAGGGGCAATGCACTACCCCTGTGTCGTGCTTTCTCGACGATCGCAGCTCTTAGCACATTTCAGCGACAAGAAACCAAGAACCGTCCAAAGCGGGCGTATACGGCGTGACCTGTCCGCAAATCGGCCGTGGAAAGCAACAAACCCTCACTGAGGGTGGGGGTTTGCGCCGAAACCGTGAACGGCGTTCACGGTTGGGAGGGGTGCGCGAGCGGCGCGTTAGGCGCCGGTTCGGAAGGAGCGAGGGACGCGGGAGGTGGTTCACAGATTGTGAACCGTGACGAATAGTCACGCTTCGACGCCGAAGTGCGGTACGGGAGCCGACGATCAACGACGACGCTTGCCCGTCGCGTCGTAGTACGGGTCGAGATCGCGCGGCGGCACATCCTCGTCGGGCAACGGGTCGTCGATCGGGTCCAGCAGCTCGCCGAGAAACCGCACTTGACGCGCACCCGACGGCTGGCGACGCGCGATGGTCCCCGCCACCGACTCACCCGTCGCCCGCTCGAAGCGCGACGCCAGACCGTAGGCCTCTGACCCCTCGAACAGCGTCAGCACCATGCCGCAAGCGATCACCGCGCGATCCGCGCTCAGGTCCGGGTCGCCGAGGTGCGCCCTGATGTAGTCGCGCAAGAGGCTCGTGCCGGCATCGTCGGGTGGAGGGCGTGTTGGATCCATCGGAGAGAATACCCGTCAGAATTCGTAATCGTAATCTGGTGATTGATTCTACAACGCTTGACTTGTGGCCATCTTCTCGTGAGGCCGCAACTTGTGGAACCACATCGCAATCCGACGCAAGATCCCACCGCCATCCAGCGTCCTAAAGAAGTATGGGACGTGACATTCGCTACCTACCGTCGCCGCACACGCTCACCGAGGTGACCGTGCGCACCATCCAACAACGCTACCTCCTCCGCCCTGGGCCGCGGCTCAATCAGCTCGTCGTGGGCGTCTTGGCTCATTGCCAAGAAGCCACCGGAATGCGGGTGCATGCCGTCGTGGCGATGAGGTAAGAGTGGGGACCCTGGCGCCGTTTGGGATTTTCATCCCACGGTTTCCAGGGCCCCTCTTCCAAACCCGGCGTGCGCCTTTCGTTACGCACCGGGCTTTCCCTAGATGTTTCCGCGAAGTAGGGCGGGCGAAGCCACCTGAGATCGAATCGCCGGACCCGATAGTCGCAGAGTCGGCAGAGGTGAACTCGTTCCTCTGTCCAACGGACGGACTTCCGAGCCGGGGTGCGCCATCCATAGCGGGCATTGATGTCCCGCATGCGGGCGCGGGGATGCTTCTTTCGCAGCCAATGCCGCACCGACATCCACGTGTAGCGATCCAGATCGTTGAAGACCTGTTTGGCGCCACGTGCGTAGCGGTAGTAGCTCCCCCAGCCCCGGAGCTTCCAGTTGATCAATCTCAGTCTAGACGCGAGAGATTGGTTGCAGGTACTGCGGTGCAGCAACTGCTTGATGGTCTCTCGCAGCTGTTGGCTCCGGTGCTTGGGGATCACCGCGTTGGCCAGCCACCCGAAGAATGGGTGACGTTGGTAACGGACGTGATGTCCCAGGAAACGAAGCGGGCTGGTCACAGGTGTGATCAGCGTCTTTTCCTTCGACAGCTCGAGGCCGAGGCTGTCTTTTAACACTCGTGCAAGATCCGCCTTCTCACGTTCGGCCACGACCAAGGCTCGTTCGAGACGCTCTGGTCCTGATGGCACGCTCACGAGGAGGACGAGTCGAGTAGCCCGGGGGATTTGCACCCCCAGGCCCTCACAGAACCGGACGTGAAACTCTCGCATCATCCGGCTCATCCTGCCCCAGTCGCTGGACGCACCCCGAGCTGCCAGTGGGCAAACAGGTTTGGCTCTCGCCGGGCAATTCGACCCAACCAATGGGTCGCTGCCCGCTCGCGGCGGCGGAAGCGCCGGTACTTCCGGCACACCCACGCCACGAGCGCTCGTTCCAGATGACGAAGGACTTGCTTCCACTTCGAGCGGTAGAACCGACCGTAGTAGTTCGTCCAGCCCCGCACCACCGGGTTTACGAGCTGCGCGAGGTCTTCCAGGCTCTGATTGTTCCTGGTCGACGCCATTCGCCACTCACGGATGGTCTTGCGTACGGCCTTGGCGGCCTTGGTGCTCACCGCCGGCAGGAAGCTCACGAAGAACTTTCCGTGGCGATTGCGGGCCCGTCGAGGTTGAAAGGTGTAGCCGAGGAAGTCGAACGATACGCATTCGTACTCACCCCGGCGGTCGTCGTCTTTGCAGTACACGATCTTCGTCTTGTATGGATGAAGTTCGAGCCTACAGACGGCGAGCCGCTTGCCAATCGCTGCCAATACAGACTCGGCCTGGGCCTCGCTCACGCAATGAACGAGAACATCGTCCGCATAGCGCTCGAACTGAATGGACGGATGACTCCGCTCCATCCAGACATCGAACGCATAGTGCATGAAGAGGTTGGCCAAGAGCGGACTGATGACACCACCTTGGGGTGTTCCTCGCGTCCGCACCACCCGGGTTCCATCCCCGTTTTCGATCGGGGCACGAAGCCACCTCCCGATGTAGAGACGAATCCACGAGTTATCCGTGTGGTGGGCGACTGCCTTGAGGACAAGGTCATGGTCCAGATTGTCAAAGAAACCCTTGATATCCAGGTCGATCACCCAATCTGCACGCCAGCATCGCTTCCGAGCGATGCCGATCGCATCATGCGCCGACCTGCCAGGACGGTACCCGTACGAGTCATCATGGAAATACGGCTCCACGACGGGCTCGAACACCATCTTGACGACGGTCTGCGCAATGCGATCTCCCACTGTCGGAATGCCCAGTGGGCGCATGCCTCCTCCACCCTTCGGAATCTCGACGAGCCGCACCGGTGGCGGAAAGTACGACCCCGACGCCATTCGATTCCAGATCTTGTAGAGGTTACCCTTCAGATCCTTCTCGAAATCCGCCAGAGACTGCCCGTCCACTCCGGAAGCTCCCCGGTTCGCTTTGACCCGTTTGTACGCTTCCCAAACCATGCGCTTGGGGACATCAAACGGCTTTGCTTCAGCCACAGGCTCCTCCTCTTTCGAGTTGGCCTATCGCCTCGGCAGGACAGGTCGACGCCTTCGCTCCACCCGAGTTACCAGGCTTCATCACTACTACGCGTCGATCCGCCCCTCCGCTCCGCATTGGTACTCTGCTCCTCGTGGGGCTTCCACTTGTGAGCTCTCCCTTGGCATCGGAGCGGTAGGTTCCCACGTTCCACACGAGAGCCTGGACCGGGCTCGCGCCGCCTTCATGCCGGCCGCCACCTGGGCAGGAGACAGCCGTCCCCCAGGCTTCATCCCGGGCCAACAACTGGAGCCCGGTTTCGACGGCGTCCCTACGCTTTCGACACTTCATCAGCGGTTCACTCTCGTTCGCCTTCCCGGTCCTCACCTGATGGAGTCCAGCTCAACCTTTTCCGAATCGCTCACCACCACGGCCATTGGGCCGCAGCAGCATCCGGCGGTTTGGGACCCGCCTCTGCCGGCCGGTCCCGAGGGGCCCACCCTCATCTCTCGCGCAGCAAGGCTGCTTCAAAGCGGTGTCTACATGATCACCTCTTCTCTGCGCCGTCGTGGCGCACAATCGTCGGCGTAGCGCACCGGGATGATCACCGGCTTTTGCTCTCGGCGGTCTCGGGCTCGAGCGTGGAACGCCCGCCCCCGGATCTTCCTCCGATCAGAAATGAGGGTCGGTTGCCGGCGAGGCCAACAGTGACGCTCGTACCGCTCCTCGATCACGCTCAACGCAATGTTGGCGAGCAAAGGAGAGAGGATGCCGCCTTGAGGGGAACCGGTCTCCGTTCGAAGGAATCGACCTTCGGACAAGACCCCGGCTTTCAGGAAAGCGACGACCAGCCGGTTCAGCTTCGGGTCCGTGACCCTGCGCCGAATCCGGTTCATCAAGCCGTGATGGCCGATGTGGTCGAAACACCCCCGAATGTCGCCTTCGATAGCAACTTGGAACATGCAGGATCGATCCGTTTTCGGCAGGTTCGGGGGCTTGGGCATGAGGAGCAACCGAAGATGCTCCAACGCTGCATGGGCGCCTCGTCCTGGCCTGGCCGAAAGCCGTAGGAGTTCGGATAGAAATCCGCCTCGAAGATCGGCTCCATGATGTTCTTCATCGCCGCCTGCACGACTCGATCGGCCACGGTCGGAATCCCCAGGGGGCGATACTTCCCTGGTTTGCCGGGTTTCGGGATCATGACTCGCCGAACCGGACTGGGGCGGAAGCTGCGCGAGCGCAGCTGCGTTCTCAACCCGGTCACAAAGCCATCAACATTCCCACAAGCAAGGATCTTGCCGACCGTCACCTTGTCCACGCCCGGCGTACGCCGACCGCGGTTGCGAGCTACGCGTGCCAGAGCACACCGCAAGTTGCGAGGGTCTGTAATCAACCCCCACAGCTTCCGGAAAACGTAACTCGGCTCTTCCCAACTTCGCAGGTGTAGTTTCCTCTGCTCGCTCCGGAGCCACTGCCGATCGGCAGTCGATGCCACATACATGGCTTTCCCCGGCGTCATTGGATCTACACGCATCTACTGCCCCCCTTCGCCATGTACGCGGCTTTCCGGCGCTCCGACTACTACGAGGGCTCCGTCCTCCGCTCGGAACATCACCGGGCTTGGCGGCTTGCCTGGTATCGCAACCAGGCGTCCGAGTCGGAGTTCCCTTGTTCGTTGAATCGACCCGTGGCACGGTAGGTGGTCTGCTGTATCCCTGGTCGCACAGACGATTCTCCCCTTTCGGGATTGGGAAATCGCGTACCCAAAGTGGGTACACCCAGTCGGCATGATTCGCACCAACCAGGCTCGGGCAACAATCCCCTCCGCGGACGGAGGGTTATGCTTCCTGACAGAGACGTCCGACACAGACTTCAGATAGTTGGGCAATCACCCATCCGTTCTTCACCGTAGTACCTGTGGTAGCCCGTCACGGACGAATCCGCACGAGCACTTAAGACCGCTCGGCTGTTGCAGGCCGCCGTTCCAACCTTGGCGACGTTCGCGGTCCCCTTCTGCGGCCGGCCCGACCCGGACAAGGAGAGCTCCTTTCTGACTCTCGGTCGATTCATCGTTTTCAACAAGGCGCACCAATCACATTCATTTGATCGCATCACCGATGTCGGTCGAGCAGATGGCCGAGTTCATGTGCTTGGTGAACGCCAACCTCGCCAATGAAGCCGGCCGGCTTCACGATTGGATGGGAACGATGTTCCCCAGGCGCTACGCGTCGATCCCGGTGTCGAGCGAGCCACAAGCCCAGATCGCCAGGCTTCGATACATCCTCGAACAGGGCACGAAAGAGAATCTCGTCATCGCGCCGACCGATTGGCCTGGCGTCCACTCATCCAGGGCGATGGTCGAGGGCCGGACCATGAAGGGCATCTGGATCAAGCGCAAGGAGATGTGGGACGCCAAGCAACGCGGCGAGGACGTGACCGAAGCCGAATTCACGGAAGACGTCGAGCTGACCCTCGATCCCCTGCCATGCTGGCGCCACCTCGACCCCGATGCGTACCGCGACCGCGTTGCCGAGATGGCGGATGACATCGAGCGTGAGACCATCGAGCGTCACAAGAAGGCCGAGACCGTGCCCAAGGGCGCCGAGTGGGTAAGGCGGCGGCATCCGCACGAACGGCCCAAGCCAGGACACCCATCGCCGAGACCACGATTCCACGCATTCGCGAGGAAGGTCCGCGAGCAACTCGTCGCAGCCTACCGAGAATTCCTCGCCGAGTACCGCATCGCAGCAGAGCGGCTCGCCGGCGGCGATGTTGGCGTGGCCTTCCCCGAAAACTGTTTCCCGCCGCCACTGCCGTTCGTCGACCCTCTGCGGCTCGAGCCTGGATAGCGGCCTACCGTCGAGCCTGTTGGTCGTTGCGTGCCGGGTTGCTCGACGCGCGCGCGAAGCGTGCCCCGTCGTCAAAATCGGGCGCTTTCGGGCGATCTCGGACCTCCGAAACCGGGCCACTCCGCACGCGCTTGCCCGACGTCAGGCCGTCGATGCGCCGGACCAACGCCCAGACCGCGTAGTCAACACGCCAACGGCGTCTCTTCCTATAAATTCGGGTGGCACGTGAAGAAGGCTGGCGGCGATGTTGGCGTGGCCTTCCCCGAAAACTGCTTCCCGCCACCGCTACCGTTCGTCGAGCCGCTCAGGCTCGAGCCTGGATAGCGCCGCGTCGAGCCTGTTGGTCGTTGCGTGCCGGGTTGCTCGGCGCGCGCGCGAAGCCTGCCCGGTCATCAAAACCGGTCACTTTCGGGCGATCTCGAACCTCCGAAACCGGGCCATTCCGCACGCTCTTGCCGGCAGGCTGGGCGTCGATAACCCAGACCAACGCCCAGACCGCGTAGTCAACACGCCAACGGCGTCTCTTCCTATAAATTCGGGTGGCACGTGAAGAAGGCCGCGCGGGCGAAGCCTGCGCGGAGGTCGGAATCGCCCGGTTTCGGGCGGCGTTGGACGTCCGCAAGAGGGCAAGTTCAACCGTTCTGGTCGGCGATCACGTGTTCAAACGCCCGATCTGAGCCGATCAAGGTGGCGGGCCGGCGGCTCGCACGCCCCGTCATCTTCCCTTCCCCCAATATTTGGGTGGCACATGAAGAAGGCCGCACATGAAGAAGGCCGCACATGAAGAAGGCCGAGCGCGCGCGATGAGCGAGACAAAGGTCGAAGGTGTCACCCGCGCCGGGCCGGGGTGCAAACCGGGGAGTATTCACCGGAAGCAGAAAGACCGCGCCGAGGCGCGGCCGTTGGGGACGGCTGGATGATGCACAGGCTCGACTGCGATGGCGCGATCAACGACGACGCTTGCCCGTCGCGTCGTAGTACGGATCAGTGCCGGGCGGCGGAGGGTCGTCGGTCGGATCGAGTAGGTCAGCGAGCAACCGTCGCTGACGCGCGTCGAGTGACTGCCGACGTTGGATGGTCTCCGTCACCGACCTACCCGTGGCTTGTTCGAAGCGCCACGCCAGGCCGTACGCCGCTTCTCCCTCGAATAGCGTCAGCACCATTCCGCACGCGATCATGGCCCGATCCGCGCTCAAGTCCGGGTCGCCGAGATGCGTCCTGACGTAGTCGCGCAGCAGACTCGTACCCGCGTCGTGCGGCGCAGGATTTGGCGTTGGGGGCGGTGGGTTCATTTGGACCGAAGAGGTAACCGTCAAGCGCAAACTGATGATTCCACACCACTTGACAATCGGGTGGCATCTTTGAGGGCAGCACCTATTCAGCGGGGAGTCCTAACGCGACGGCTAGCACGTCCAACTCGGCGCAGAAACGATATATGTCCGGTAGATAGACGACGCCTTCAAAACCAAAATTCCCTCCACCTTTCATGCCCATCGCCTGACGTCGCACACTGAATGCAATTGTGAAGTATCCATCAAACAATGACTCAACCTCACCATCAAGCGCCTGCACCTGAAAGTCCAGCTCTGTGGGAACAAATACCGGAGACTCCGTAACCTCGCCATTACTAAGACCCAAGACATGCTCTCGTAAGTAAGTACCAAGTCGGGTTACGTCCGCCAAGAACAATCGAATCCGCAGCGGTCCGCCAAGGTCGATCCCCGCAAAACTTGAGCATATTGACAACAGCACTTTCCCTTCCTTAGACCGAGGATGAGCCTCCTGCAGCAGAAGATCAACTGTCGCGGGCTCTGTACGAAGAACTGCACATATTTCACTCAAAATGGAAGCGACTCCCAGCCTTGATTCCTTGCGATCTGTCGGAGTTGTTGCTTAGTCTGATTTCGCAATCCAGTAACAACTCCATCCTCCCCTTCTACGATGTAGGAAAAACTTGCCTTGCCGCCTCTACCAGTCCTAACCACGTGGACGATGGCCCCATCTCTTTGCGAGATCAGATGCGTCGCGTTGTCAACAATGTCATCAACCTCGTCAAGGCTCTTGAAGCCGTGGCGCTCTAGGCTCTCAGTCGCATGTTCGGTTAGACGACGCCCTTGTGGTGTTTCGATCCGCCCGACCGCATTGCCGACATCCCTGCCGAATTCACCGCCCTGAGCCGCGCCGCGGGTCCCCACCGCCGCCTCATCAGCGCCTCCGGCAGCCGCCCTACCCGCCGCCCGCGCAGCCCGCTTCTTGGCCTGCCGCTCGGCGGCCTCTCTGGCTGCACCGATGATGAGCTTCCCACCACCGGCGGCACCGGCGACACTCGACCCCGTATTGACCGCTTCGACACCGAGCCGACCCGCGGCTTCGGCTGCAATCTTGGCTTGGTTGAGCCGCTCCTGGTCGCCTTGAGCCAATGAGTCAAGGCTCGAGTCTTTGCGATTCGACGTCCCTTCATCGACCGCATCACTAAACGCCTGGGCCTTCTCCTTCAACGGATCAGTGAAGAACGAAGCCACCTTCTTGCCGAGGTCTTTGAGGCTCTGCGCCTTTTGCTCGAAGAACGACGGCCCGTCTCCAGCCCCTCCGAGTTCCGGTGCCGGAATGCCGAGCTCTTCGAGCCGTGTGGTCGGCACGATGACCGGGGTGCCGTCGGCAAACACTTTCACCACGGTGAAACCGTCCGGTACCTCCTTTCCTGGGTCATGCGAAACACCCTCGGCTGTGACCAAGTCAC
>CBDFNS010000009.1:0-121739 GCA_965250305.1 Candidatus Multivoradales bacterium
CGTCTCGAAGAAAGGTGGGCGATTGACCATCTTGACCGCCGCGACTTCGGCAGGCCGAAATGTCACGTACTCCGTCGCCATGGCAACACAACCGAGGAACGAACGGCCACGGCAAACGGAAACAACACCCAAACCAGCCTCGCGGCCACCGCCGATCAGGTACGCCTCCCGAAGAAGGGAATCCCATTCCAGGCGCCGATCATAGTCATGAACAAGGTTGAAGACCTCCGCCGCAGCGGCTGGGATCGTAGCGCTGACTCTACCGTGGGGCATCGAATCCTCCTTCGCCAGGTTCTAGTGCAACAGACGAACACGCCCGCCGAACCGTCGACTTCCACCTGTTGGCCGTCACGCAACTTGGTAGTGACCTGGTCGATTCCGGCGACGCAAGGCTTGCCATATTCCCGTGCCACCACCGCGCCATGCTGCAGCATCCCCCCGATCTCGAGCACCACGGCGCCGGCATTGGCAAACAAAGGCGTCCAGCCTGGATCGGTGCATAGGCCACCAGAATGTCGCCCTTGCGTACGGGCTTTTCGTCTGGGTGATTGAGCACGTTGACCGAACCCGACACCACACCCGGTGAAATGGCCATGCCGGTCAGCTCCCCCGGCTTTTCCTTCCGTGGTGGCGGCCTGAGGATACGGCCACGAGAATCGATGACCGCCGGAAAATTCTTCACCTGTGCTTGGAGCTGCTCGAAAAACGTGTTCGCTCGGTTCGTAGCTTGCGCAAGTCGAGTGCTGGGTCGCGCTCGGCGGATTCCAGATCGTCGAACGTCAGTCCCAAGATATCTTCCGCAGCGTCCAACCTCCCGGCTCGAACCCAGCGTGCTCCGTCGATCAAAGCACGCTGGCGCACGATTCTGTGCAGCAGGAGATTGTGGTGCTTGGGCGTATCACGGGTGCCAGCAAAGCACTCGATCACGCGATGGAGGCGCCGAAGTAGGAGACGCCGCAACCAACCCGAGCGGCGCAAGAGCGTCTCGTAGGCCGCTCGGCGCTCGGCAATCTGTCGCTGCTGCGCCCGTTGTGGATCAAAGTCCCCCTGACCCACGATCTGACGCAGGGCAACCCGCGGATCGTCGGCGTAGCGAGGATGGGCCAAGTCCATCTCCGATGGACCGCGCCAGCCATAGGTCGCCAGAAATGCATCCCACGCTTCGAGGAACGGCCCTGGCATGTGCCGCGTTTCGATTCGATTCGCCAAACCCTCGAGGTCCTCGCGATCCGCTGGCCCGAGGCGTTGGGCCAACTGGTTCATCGCCACCCCCATATCGGCAACCACGTTACCTGGAAAGCCCAGCTTCAGCTTGTCAGCGAGCGCCTTTCGCTCGGCGGACTTCACACCGACGATGGCATCGACCATCGCCACCGACGCCAGACCCGCCGCCAAGGCCGGACCCGTCACCTGGATAATGTGACGCATGCTGCGGGCACCGAGAGACTGCCGGAGCTCGGCAAACGTGCCGGCTCCTACGCGATGCGTCCGCATCACTTCCTCGTAGGCAGCAGCCTTGTCCACAAAGGTCTCGAATGCCCGCTCCGGCGCCACCATCGCCCTAAGGAAGCCACCACCGACCCGGCGCAACCACCACAGAATGCGTGGGACAAACCGCAGCATGCGCAGCCGAGCCAGCGTGGCCGACTCGGTGCTCGATACCGGGCCACATCGATGGTCGACAGGATCTCCGCCATCAGCGCGTCGCTCGGTGCCGTGCTCTTGGCCAATTTCTCGGGACTCGCCAGCCACAGGACATTGGAGAGATTCTGATACATGCGGGCCCCGGAGAAGAACCACAACCGTTCCTCGAACGGCAGGGCGTCGACCTTGCGCCCGGCGCCCATCGCAACCAGGCTGGCAACACCCTCTTCCATCCATGCCAGCCCCATGGGGGAAATCGGGGCATTGATCGCGAAACCACCCGAAAGCGCAATGTCGGCATACAACACGCGGCGCTCATCCGGCGCCGAAACCATTTCGGCAGGCAGCGGCACGTAGGTGGTGATCGGGCGCGCTTGCAGCACATGCAACCGGCCTGCCGCATACGCCCATTCGATGTCGACCGGCAGCCCGTACAGGGTCTCGATCTGACACATCGATTGGGTCACCTCGGCAGCCTGAGCATCGCTCAGCGACCATTCGGCGGTACGGTAGGCTGCCCGCTCGAAGGTACCCCGTCGGGCCCCAACCAAATCGAGGTCTGTTTGGCGCCCATCTTGGATTCCAGCACCGAGCCGCCAATCTTGTCGACGACAAAGTGGTCGGGGGTCACCTGACCGCTGACCACCGACTCGCCGAGTCCCCAATTGGCATCGATCACGGCTTCGTCGTAATCATTGGAGAGCGGGTTGAGCGAAAAGCCCACCCCGCGGTCTCCGCGGCAATCATCTGTTGAACGACAACCGCAATGCGCGGTGCCCCGACCTCGAAGCCCTGCTCACGCTTGTACCGCAGCACCCGAACGTCGAGAGCCGACACAAAACAGCGGCGAATCGCATCTTCTAGGCCGTCAAACGGCACACCCAGGCACGTCTCGTAGCCACCTGCGAACGACGCGGACGCCAAGTCCTCTTCGGGCGATGAGGAGCGCACCGCAAAGCGTGCACCGGCCGTTTCACTGTTCGGTGGAGTCAGTGCCCCAAGCGCTTCACAGAGCTCCTCGAGAACGTTCTGCTGGTCGCCGGACAGCGGCAAATCGAGCCCCTGCCTTTTCAGGGCATCGCATTTTGGCGCCCAACCATCTGGATCAAGGCGTAGCAGTGTTCGCCAAGTGTCGGAGGCCACTAGCGACTCAAACCAGGGATCAAAGAACGTGGTCGACAGCACCACGCCGGGCGGCACCGGGAACCCCGCCGCCGCAAGACGAATAAGCGAGTGAGCCTTGCCACCGACCAGCGCTGGATCAGCGATCTCGGCGAGTGAATCCGGAAACGGAACCGTAAACGTGGCCATGCCCCCCTTTACGCCCTCGGCCTCCAGCCTATTCTCCTAGCGAGGCTGCGCCTCAGACCACGAGCGGTGTACTCGCAACGGTGGCCGAACGGAAATCCCCCTCGGTCCCCCTTTGAGAAAGGGGGAGGTCCGGACCCCGGGATCCGTCTCCCCCCCTTTTCCAAAGGGGGGCCAGGGGGGATTTTCTGCAAGGCAAGATCAGCATTCAACATCTGGCTCAGATATAAAGATGTTGGTGGTTCTAGTGGCCTAGGGACCTAGAGATCCGAAACGGACGCACCACCTCGAACACATCATCCAGTAACCACCGCCTCGACCTCCATCTCGACCCGATACGCGTCGCCGATAATGCCCGCTTGGACCAACGTGTTCGCCGGCATGATGTGGCCAAAGCGGGCACCGTGGACTTGTGACACCGGCTTCCAATCGTCGATGTCATGAATGTAGATGCGGGTGCGCACGACATCTTCGAGGGTGGCACCGAGCGATCGCAACGCACCTTCGATCTTGTCGATCACGAAGGTGAGCTGCGCCGCTACATCGTCACCGCCAACGACTTGATCTCCATGGGTCGCGGTGGTCCCGGAGACCCAAACCCGGTCGCCACGACGCACCGCGCGGGCGAAACCCGCCAGGTGTTCCCACGGCGTACCGGTCAGGACGATCGATCGACCATCGGCCCGCTGTTCGGCCTCATAGGGCGGCGGGATGGTTTCGAGGTGATGACTCAAGTCACCGGAGGCGGTTAGAAACGGCGGCTTGCGGTATTCGTCGCCACAGTCGCCGGGGATCGATTCGAGCGCCCCCACCGCCTCCGCGATCTCGGCGCGGCTCGAATCGTCGAGCTTGAAGTCGAAGAGCCGAACGGTCTCCTGAACGTGTTGACTGCGCCCCAACCTCGCGCCGACGATGATACCACCGACCGCAGGCTGCTCCAGTATGGACCGGCACGCGACGTTGGCGATCGAAACATCATGGCGACGGGCAACGCTGTCGAGAACCCGCAACAGCGATTGCAGGTGGTTCCAACCGCCGGCAACACGAATGAAACGACCGTACTTCATCTGGGACCAAGTCAGCGGCCCGTCCCAATCTGGCTCGGGTTGCCCCAGCCAGCGGTCCGAAAGAAAGCCGCCCGCGACGGTCCCAAAGGCGAGTAACTTGACGCCGTGCAACCGACATAACGCGCTCATCTCGCCTGCAGCGCGCTGGTCGAGCAACGAGAAGCAAACTTGATTCGACACCACGTCGATCCCACTCGCGAGGACCATCCGCAGGTGAGCGGTGTCGGTATTCGTCAGACCCAGGTGGCCGATCAGGCCCTCGTCGCGAAGCTCCTGCAACCATCCCAACGCATCGAGCCAGGAGGGATCCGCGTAGCTCCAGGCATGAAACTGGAGCAAATCAATCCGCTGTGTCTGAAGCCGGTGCAACGCCCGTTCGACGGCTGCGCGAACGTCCGCACGGGAGATCACTCCCGCTGCCGGCACCCACTTGGTAAGCACCTCGGCCGGCTGGTCGCGGGTGGCCCGGAAGTGGCCTGCGACCTCCTCGGCAGAACCATAGTGGTCCGCCATATCGAAGGTGGTGAGCCCGGCGTCGACATACGGTGCCATCGCCGCGGCGGAAGCTTCGGGGTCCAATGCCCCACCTTCACGCTCCATATCGGCAATCTGCCAAAGCCCGGTAAGGACCCGTGAAATCTCGAGACCCGGCGCCAGTGTGCACCGTGCAACCCGCGAACTCAAGCGTCGCGTCCCGTCTGCGACCCACCCCGCTCGGCCGGCAGGGTCGCGAACAGTGCTTCGAGGTCGACACCGCTGCGTCGCAGGCCGCGTACCTCTCGCAGGTAGATGAGGGAGGCGATCCCCATGACACCCAGCCAAACGTAGGTCGAATGGAAGTACCACGCCGCCATGTCGGCAGCCAGGTCCTTGGCGACGTGAACCACCAGGAAAATGCTGAGCAGGACCGCACCAACGCCGACGAGGGCGACCTGCAATCTACGCGGACCACCCACCCGAATGCCCTTTGCAAGCTCAGCATTGCGACGCGGCAAGAGCATTACCGACAGACACATGAACAGAAAGTTCACCAGCATGGAGGTCACCAAGATATCGACCCCAAGAAAAAAGTCGCCGGCCAAATGACTGCCCAAAATGCCCAGGGTCGCCATTGCGCCACTGGCGACGATCGCCACGTGCGGCGTTCGCCACACCGGATGGATCCGGGCCACACGACGCGGGAAGATGCCGTCCTCGGCCCAGGCGTACATCAACCGCGACACGGCGAGCAACATGGCCGGGAGATCGTTGATCAACGCGACCGCCGCACCGGCGACGATCGCCACCGTCCAGCCAGTGGGAAGCAAGTAGCCGAGCAAACCGGGCGCCGTTAGGTCACGCCCCATGGCCTCCTGGGCCACATACGTCCACGGGACCGCATGATAAACCGCGGCGGTGAATAACAAATAGAAACTGCCGACGACCACCACTGCGATGCCAATCGCCAACGGCAGGGTGCGTCCCGGATCCCGTGCCTCGCCGCCAGCTTGGGCAATGGAATCAAAGCCGATGAAACTCGAGAAGAGGATGGCCGACGCTGCCAAAAACGCCCCCCAGTGAAAGGGCGTGGGCACCGCCGACGTAGCTGGCGCCACGCTCTGCCCATCGCGGGCCATCAGGGTGGCGGCAAAATCGTGATGGTCGAACAGGAACCCGGCGACGATCACCACGCTGCCGAGTGCGAACATCAGAAACATCAACGGTACGAGGATGCGTGCATAGAGCCGCACCCCACGAATATTGATCAAAACGAATGTCCACAGCAGCGCCAAGGCCAGGAAAACGCGCACGGTACCATTCTCGAGCACCCCAGCGGCGGTCGCCCATTCGAGTGCCACCACCACGTCGCGCAGGAACGGCACGATCAGGTACGACACCACACCGATCGCGATCGACAGGCCAAACCACTGGGAAAAGCTGGCGACGAAGCCCCAATAGGGACTGATCGCCCGACTGGCGTAGACGTAACTACCCCCCGCACGCGGCATGGCCGAGGCCAACATGGCGTAGGCCAGCGCCGCCAGCAGCGCGGGAACCGCCGCGAAAAGGTATGCCGGCAGGATGTACGGCCCAATGCCTGGCACGCTGCGATGAAGCATGAACGGAATCACGTTGATGGCGGCACCCAACATGGAACAGATGCCGGTTGCCGCCAAGGCGAGCAAGCCGAGGCGCCGTTCGAGGGTCCCGTCCCCCGAGCTCATGTCTTGGCTTCGGGCCACAGTCGCATGACACCTTCCTGGGCTACCACTGCCACCAGCGTGCCGTCACGCTGGTAGATCTTGCCGCGTGAGAGCCCCCGACCATCGGTTGCACTCGGGCTCTCGATCTCATAGAGCAGCCACTCGTCGACCCGAAACGGTCGCTGGAACCACAGAGCGTGATCGAGACTGGCGAGTTGCAACCGTCGATCGAACACCGACGTCCCGTGAGGACGCGTCGCAGTGCTGATCAGGTAGTAGTCCGAGACGTAGGCCAGCATGGCACGATGCAAATGGTCGTCATCGGGCAGTGGCCCGATGGCCTTGAACCAGATGCTCGCCCGCGGCTCACGCGGCTCGGGATCGATAAACTGGGGCAGCTGAACCGGCCGGAACTCGAACGGTCGTTCGTGCATCAGGTAGCGCGGCAGCTCTGACTCAGGCACCCGGTCGAGCAACTGACGCCGATAGTCGGTCACGTCCTTGAGGGACTCCGGCGCCGGCACCTGGGCCATGCTCGACTGGTGCTCGAGACCCGCCTCCGGCACCTTGAACGAGGCTGCCATGTTGAGAATCGGATGACCGTGTTGAATCGCCACCACCCGACGGCTGGTGAAGCTGCGCCCATCCCGCTGCCGATCGACCTCATAGATGATCGGCTTCTCCTGATCACCTTTGCGGAGAAAGTAGGCGTGCAGGGAGTGGACCATACGGTCTTCGACGGTGTTGTTGGCAGCGGCCAAGGCCTGGCCAAGCACCTGCCCACCAAAGACCCGACAGGTACCAATGTCGCGACTCTGCCCGCGGAAAAGATTGGCGTCGAGCCGTTCGAGTGTCAGTAGCTGAATCAGATCATCGAGAATGGGCTGCACGGTTTCGGACCCCAGTCGGTACAAGTCATTGGCGTCGAGCGCCAGCCGGTAGGCAAACCGGTCGGTGCGCCCGCACTATATCCGCCCATGCCGTCGCGCCGCGGTGTCCGAGAGCCGGCTACGGTCGTCCGGTCACATCAAAATGCGTCCAACACCATCGCGACGTCCCCGCCGAGCTGGCGCAAGGTCCGATTCAAGAGCTTCTCGTAACTGCCACCACCCATGCCAAATCCTGACCGTCGCTCCTGCTTGATTTCGAGCAGGGTATTGCCCGTGCCACCGTCTTGGACAGTGATGTGCAGAACCACACGGACAGCACCAGCGCCGAAACCACCAAAGTAGCGTCCGGCGCGTGAGCCTGGATCCATTTCCTCGACCACGGCTGCGACGACCAGACTGCCGGCACCGCCTTCCTCTTGGGTCGCCTTAGTGCCTGCCTTGCGCAGCCCTTCCAAGAACGATGTCTCGGGATCGGCGAGTACCGCCTTGACAGGCTCGTACGTATTGTCGTCCGCGTCGGGCAGTGGCGTACTGGTCGTGTCGAAATCACGTACGACCACCGTCTTGTAGGCCGATCGCTGGAACGTCTCTACGACTTTCAACTGGTCGATCTCACCCATCCATGCGGAGTATTCGCCCGGCGTGGTCGCGGCTTGCTGGCGTTTCTTCTTCGCCAGGCTCGGCGTGGCCAAACCCAAGACTATACCGGCCACCGCCAGGGTGGCGAGCGCGTGCATACGACGATTCATGACCTTTCTCCCGTTGGAATGGCGGCACCTGACTGTTCGGTGCCGCCGATCTTATCGCCAAGATAACCTCAAACACGGCTCGTCGACGTGTTTATTGGTAGCAGCGCAGAAACGGATGAACCCACCCCACCTATCGACCCACCACAAAACAACCCGCCGCAGCGACAACGAAACGAAGACTGTTTCGAAGTCGCCCTGTCGGGTACGCGCTCGCTGACGATGCCCGTCCGCGGCACCGCGATGCAATCTCGCAGCGGTACCTTGGTCGTTCATACCCGCATCAACACCGAGCCGCAATGAAGTCCAGCACCCAAGGCGGTGAAGGCCACAAGTGCCCCTTCCGGTGCCTTGCCTGCGACACGCGCTTCGTGGAACGCCAACGGCAAGGTTGCCGAGGTGGTGTTGCCGTAGTGGTGGATGTTGTTGAAGACCTTCTCATCGGGCAGGCGGAGCTGTTTCTGGGCCGCCTCGTTGATGCGGAGATTGGCTTGGTGCATGATCAGGAGATTCAGGTCGTCCAGTGAATACCCGGTGTCGTCAAGCACCCGCCGGGTCACCTTGGGCATTTGCGTTACCGCCAGCTTGAACACCGAACGACCGTCCATATGGGGGATGGAGCCACCGTTGGCGAGCATGTCGCTATCGATCCACGGCCGTGACGCCGAACCTGCTCCCGGTACGTAGAGAATCTCCTTTTTCCGACCGTCCCCGTACAGGTAACTGCCCAGGATGCCGCGGCCATCGTCCTCGTCGTGGGCAAGAAACACCATGGCGCCTGCGCCATCGCCGAAGAGCACCACCAGGTGCCGGAACTTAGAGTTCCAAGCGCGGGTCTCGTCGTCGAGCGTGACGCTCGGATCGTAGAGTGCCTTCCACGAGTCGGCACTCCACGGAAACAACGCGGTGTGAACGTCGCAACCCACCAGCAAGACCGTACGGGCGGTGCCGCTGCTGATCAAGGCATGGACCATCTGCAGGCCATAGGCATAGCCCGCGCACTGCTGGCGGATATCGAGCGCTGGTAGCGGATCGATCCCGAGCTTGGCTTGGATCAAAGTGCCACTACCCGGAAAATAGTGGTCCGGCACCATGGTGGCGCATACCAAGTAGTCCACTTCGGAGGGATCGATGCCTGCGTCTTGGCAGGCCGCCCGAGCCGCTTCGGCACCCAGGTCGGCCGAACCGACCCCGGCGTCGACAAAACGCCTGGAGCGGATTCCGCTCCGCTCCACAATCCACTCGTCATTGGTATCGACCACCCGCGCCATCATGTGGTTGTCGACGACGTTGGGCGCCTGGGCAATGCCAGAGCCAGCAAAGAGTGCGCGAGGCTGGGTCATGTGTACCTCGGGTCGAGAATGCGGGTGGCCCGGATTATTCAGGACGACCACAGCGAGAGAGCGTAGGCGCCTGTGGCAGCAAGGCTTGCGAGCAAAGGCGACGAAAGCGTACTGCCAGTACGCTAAGGAAGCCCGAGCGAGCGAAACGTCGCAGACACAGGTGAATACGTTCTCGTAGCCGGTTGCTCATGAATATTCCGGGTTAGTTCGGCGGAATCCGCCGTCGCAGGTTGCGCTGCTGTTGTTTACGTCGAATGTGCTCGTTGAGCAGCACGGTGAACTCGCCATCCTTGACGAATCGATAGCGACGCTCGGGTGGATCACCATTGAGGCCAGGCGTTGCGTCCTTGGCGTAGGTCCACAGCTCGGGGGTCGGATCCCCCAACCGTTCCGGTTTCTCGAAACTGATCGACTCCGGCTCACCGTAAAGGACGAAACGAATACCACGATCCGTACGACTCCCGGGATACACCGCCTCAGTGAACCGCTTGTCCGCCTCGGCGAGGCGCGCGGTGAAGATCTGCTGCGGGGTATCCTTGAAAACTGGGGTGTCTTCGTTGCGCTTGGCCCAGAAGGCGGTGAGGAACGCCTTCGCCTGATCATCCGACGCCAAGCGGAGGTAGGCCTGGATCTCGTCAGCGGCCGCGATTTGCGCGATCGGTCCGACCAACCAATGGCTGTACGCGACACCCAGCATCGGATTGAACAACTCTTCCGCGGTCAGCTCTTTCTTGGCCTTGCCCTTCGCCTTGCCCTTCGCCTCGACCGGGGCCACGGCCATCAAGACTATCGCAATGGCGATGGCACTGGCGATGGCACTGGCGATGGTACTGGCGATGGCACTGGTCCAAAGCCAAGCACCCCCGCTCGAGGGATTCGGAGCCTCGAGAGGCCTACCGTTTGCGGAGCAGATCAAGGAATTCCTCGCGCACGGGCCGTTGGTGGAAAATGCCGCGAATGGCGGACGTCATGGTCACACAACCAGGCTTCTTGACCCCCCGCATCTCGACGCACAGATGCCGCGCCTCGATCACCACCATCACCCCTTGGGGCTGCAAAATCTCTTCGAGGTAGGTGGTGACCTGCTCGGTCAAACGCTCCTGCAACTGGGGACGTTTGGCGTAAAACTCGAGGATACGGGGCAACTTCGACAAGCCAATGATCTGGTCATTTGGAATGTAGGCAATGTGAGCGTGTCCGTAAAACGGCACCAGATGATGGGCACACATGGAGTAAAACGGTATCTCCTTCTCCATTACCATAGCCGAGTACCCTTCCTCGTTCGGGAAGGTCGTCACCTTGGGCCGGTTGCCCTCCTTGAGCCCCTGGAACATCTCGGCGAACATCTTGGCGACACGAATGTCCGTCTCGCACAAGTTTGGGTCTGTTGTATCGAGTCCCAACTCGGCGAGGATGCCGCGCACATGCCCCGCGACGCGCAACAGAGACTGGCGCATCTCCGGACTAAACCCGGCGAGCCGCTCTTTGTAGGCTTCATCGGGCTCGGCGCAAGACGCCGACACCGGAACCTTCGACTGAGTCATCTCCAACCCCTTTGTTTGGCGCCACGTCCGTATGGACAGTGGCCACTGTATTCTACAATGATGTTTCGGGCGAGACGTGCGCAAAGCACGGGTAGTCGCTCCCATTGGACCGCAAACGCCTCAAAGGCGATTCTTCTAGTTCGGAGGCCAGTATGGCTCGGATGAGCATCCACTACTGCGTAGGTTGAAACTACCATCCCAAGGCCGCCAGTTTGGCGGACGAAGTTCAGCAACGCTTTGGTATCGAAACGGAGCTAATCAAGGGCCAAGAGGGCGTCTTCGAGATTGCGCTCGACGGGGAACCCATCTTTTCGAAAAATGCCCTCGGCCGGTTCCCCGAGCCCAGCGAAGTCGAAGACATCGTCGGGTCGCGTATGGCCTAGCGGCTTGCTGAAAACTGGCGCGGTCGCGCGCATGGGTCTTACGGTGCTGTAGCCAAGGCTCGAGCCGAAAGGCGATGTGGTTCATCGTCGTTGGCGAGTACGCTGGCTAGGGTAGGTGGCCCCTATGCGCCACAGGGTTGCGGCGGCGCTCGCGATCACGAGCAATTTTTCGCCAGGTCCAGGCAAAAATACTCGGAATATCAGTGATATTCCGGGAAACCTTCGCCAACCCTTCGGAGCTGACCAAGGCATGCCCGACACATGCGGTCCAGCGGTCCCTCGACCTACCGAGTCGGCACCTGGGAGGTCATGCCTGCCGTTGGCCTACCGCGCAACGACGCTAACCCACGGACCAGCTGGCACCCGGATGTACGTGATGTCGCCGAGCCAGACGGCCAGCTAGCCCTAAAACAAGCGCATACGAAGGATGAGATGCGCGAAGATCTTGAGGCTCAAGTGCTTACGAAAAGCGCAGGCGCACCCGAAGGTTCGTTGAGCATTTTCGGAAGTGATTGAGCCCAAGAGATTTGTGTAGATCGCCTTCAAGATGCGCTGGTTTTGGGGCTAGCCAGGCAAGGCGGCGCGGTAGATACAACTCTGCCCCGCCGTCTCGCCGACCTCGACCGAGAGTGTATTGACCAGCGTTGTTGACAGCTCACGCGCCAATCGGCGCCAGAACATCTCGGCAAAGAGTTCGACGGTGGTGTTGACCAGGGGCAGGATCACCACATCCTTGCGCGGGAAGACGTATCGCCGATCGTGGTAGAGCACCTCGACATCGTCCACGCCTTCATTGACCCGCAGTAACTTGCTTTGCGCCGGAATGAGCGTCAGGCTGTCTAGTTCAGCACACAACCGACGGATCACTTCCTTGACCCGTGCGAAGTCCACCAACACCCCCAAAGCATCGAGTGTGTCGCCACCGACCTCGACCCGTACTTGGTAGTTGTGTCCATGCAGGCGCTCGGCCACGTCCGGGCCAAAGAGCGTGAAGTGAGCGCAGGAGAACTTGAAATCCTCCTTGCCTAGCGCGATCGAGTACCGGCTCACGACGATGGCTCCTGGGTCGCGTCCGCCGCACTCGAATCCGTTTCCGATCCGTCGGATCCCGCGTCGGAACCGTCAGCCTCAACGACGACCGTCGGATCAGACTCGCTTTCCGGCACCTCGGGTTCCAGCGCCTCGGGTTCCAGCGCCTCGGGTTCAGCCGGCTCGGGCTTGGGCGTCTCGATCTCGTCGACAGCAGACACTGTCTCGGGTACCACGGTTTCTTCGGGATTCTCGACCTCCGCGCTCTTTTCTGCCGGACCGCGCGCGACAAGTTGCGCCACGACTTCCATGTGGCCGGTTTGCGGAAACAGATCGAGCAAGACCAGGCTTTCGATCGCGTAGGCCCTCTCGAGCGCTCGTAGGTCACGCGCCAAGGCTGCCGGATGGCACGAAACGTAGGTCAGACGCTCGGGTCGTTGTTCGACCAATTGGTGCCGCACTGCGAGCGGCAAACCCGACCGAGGTGGGTCCACGACCACGCGCGCAACCTTCGGCGGCAATTCCGGAATCCACGCTTCGGTAGAGCGCGATTCGATCTCGACATTGGCCACATCATTGGCACGTACGTTCTGCTTCGCATATCGGACCGCGATGGAGTCACTTTCCACGGTGGTCACTCGGCCATAGCAACGCGCGAGCGGCAAGCTGAACAAGCCCACCCCGGCGTAGAGGTCGTATGCCGCTTCACCTTCCCAGGGCCCTACGACCACCTCGACAAGGCGCTCCAACAGCGTCCGATTGCCTTGAAAGAAACAACGGGCATCGAAGCGATAGGAGAAAGCACCCACCGTGGTGGAGACCGGCCCCTTTGGCAAACCCTCGACGGGCGGTGCACAGGTCCAATCGTCGTCACCCAAGGCCAGGTCGAGCCGTTTCTTGGGCACCGCGCCCAGGGCTTTGGGCAGCGTCGGCAAGAGCGCCTCCAGCTCCGGCACCAAAACCGGACAGCGATCCACCGGAACCAACGTGTGGCTGCCACGGGCGAAATAGCCAACCCTGAGTCCGCGCGGCGTCTCACCTGTATGCAGCTGGGTCCGCAAGCGGTAACCCCAAGGCTTACCGGCCACGATTGAGATATCGGCCGGAATGGTGAGCTTGCCCACCCGCTCCAAGGTCTCGCGAACCGCTGCCACCTTCAACGCGAGCTGGGGCGCGTCGTCAATGTGCTGAAGATCACAGCCACCACATTGAGCAAAATGAGGACACGGTGGCTCGCGACGGTCGGGTCCCGGCGACAAAATCTCGACGATCTCCGCCCGCCCGTAATCAGGACGGCGCTGCGTTAGGCGAACCCGAAGATGATCGCCCGGTGCCGCACGTGGCACGAAAATCGGGAGTCCCTCGAAGCGGGCCAGACCATCGCCACCGGCGACCAGCTTCTCGACCCGAACCTCGAGTTCTTCGACTTCGATGAGTTTGAGTCCTGCCGGTGGCTTCGGTGGCTTCGGTGGTGCGGGTGCTGGCGGCCGCGAGTCGCGGAATACCGGCCGCGAATCGCCGCGACCAGGAGGACCGCCAGGACCACGACGTGGAGGACCATCGCCACCTTGCCACCGCGGACCGCCACCGTCTCGACGCGGAGGACCATCGCCACCACGTCCGCGATTCGGAGGACCGCCGGGGCCACGACGTGGAGGACCATCGCCACTGCGACCACGATTGGGAGGACCGCCGGGGCCACGACGTGGAGGACCATCGCCGCCACGACCACGATTCGGAGGACCGCCGGGACCGCGACCTGGAGGACCATCACCACCTTGCCAGCGCGGGCCACCACCGTCTCGACGAGGGGGACCGCCACCATCTCGACGTGGAGGACCGCCACCATCACGACCACGATTCGGGGGGCCGCCGGGGCCGCGACGTGGAGGACCATCACCACCTTGCCAGCGCGGGCCACCACCGTCTCGACGAGGGGGACCGCCACCATCTCGACGTGGGGGACCGCCAACATCTCGACGTGGGGGACCGCCACCATCTCGACGTGGGGGACCGCCACCATCACGACGTGGGGGACCGCCACCATCTCGACGTGGGGGACCGCCAACATCTCGACGTGGGGGACCGCCGGGTCCTCGGCGCGGGGGACCGTTGTCCCCGGGGCCGCGCCTCGGCGGTTTGCCGCGACCTCCCCGACCTGTGCCCCCACGATCCGAGCCGCCTGGGCGGCGATTTCCGGGGCCGTCAGATGACATCAGATCTCGTGGTAGACCCAACGCCGAATTGGACTAAGCCGCTTCTTGACGCTGGCCCAGTCAGGGTCGATCCGCCACAAGGTGGCCGCCACCGAGGAAAGAAGAGAATTGCCATCCTGCGGGGTAAAGCAGAAACCATAGACCTCACGATCATTGCGAACCGCCAGCGTCGGCATGACGACCACCGTCTGCGACAGGATCCGGCCATAGTAACCATGATCCCGGCCAAAGCTGAAGATCAAATTCGCCTGATTCTTGTCCGTCATCGCCACCCGCGGGTTGTCCCTCAAGCGCTGGCGCACCTCGTCGAGGCTGGTGTTACGCGACAAATTGAGGTTGAACCAAATCGAGTGCATGTACTGCGTGTTGAGCTTGACGGCGCTCGAAAACAGATTCAAGTCGTGCCCAAGCGTTTGGAACAAACGGTTGGCGTCATGGGCATGGTGGGTACCGAAAACCGGGTCGCTGTGTTTGCCGACACTGGGGGCGGGCACAAAGCCGCTCGCCTGGGTGACGTCGTTGGCGCGCCGCATGCACACGAACACCCCACGGTCGAGGTGCATCGATCCGTCGTCGTCGCCAGCGAGGGTCTTCACCAAAGTCGTGATGTTGTGGGTATTGCAGGACACGACCTGAAGGAAACGATCATCGTCGGCGTTCAATGCTTCGTCGTTCACACCCCGGGCGTAAGGCTTACCAAAACCGAGCTCACTACCTTGAGCGAGAAAGCCTCGGACATGATCGAGCTCGGGTTGGAGATACAGCCGCTCTTTGGTGGCGTTGCCTGCCGGTGTGCAGTCGAGCACCACCGTCGCCCGATCGAGGGCCTCTTCCGTGGTGTAGCTGATCTTGTGGCCGAGCGCCTCAAACTCTTCGACCCGCTCGCGGTCGGTGACCAAACGAGCACCACGCGCCATGAGATGGTTGATCTTGGCCCGATCACTGGCCAATGGCGTGCGCTTGTGAAAGGTCACCTCGTCAAAGCCGAAGTGCTCGCGAAAATCGGTGAGAAGACTGATCAGCGGCTCGCCGATCGTGCCGGTGCCGACGATATGAACAACAGTGCTCATGGGTCTTGGTCCTGACGATCACGGGTGGGCGGGTGCCGGCGTGGTGCCGGTGCGACAGGTAGGGCCGGAAGCGCACGCATTCGTGCGCGGAAGGGGCCTCGAAGCGCCGCGATGGTAGCACAGACAATCCACCTCAAGCGGTCTACTGGTGGTGTGAAACTAGTCGGGGCCCGCGCCGGCGTGGCGCGCACCGCCACGCCATTTGGGGTCGCGCCGGGCAAAGGCATCGCGATCAACGGCGACAAACAAGTCCACCGCACCAGGATCCGCGCCGCACGCGTCGGTCTCGCACTCGTAGGTGTAGACGTTCCAGTCGCCATCACGGCGAAAGTGGGCCAGGGCCGGGTACCCATCACAGCGTCCGCAGCGGAGCGAGATGTTGCGGATGTGGACACTTCCGTCGGACGCCATCGCGGCTCCATCGTCTGGCACTTCGAGACGCGTTGGAGCGACCTCTTGTTCTCTTCTCGACGCGGAACAGGCATCATCTTCGCATGTAAATGAATGAATGTGCCATTCATCACGACCTCCCGCATTGCGCCCCAACGCCATTACGCTGTCACAGCGGCCACAAAGCACGCGGATCGCGGAATAATCGAAGATGTCGTCATGCTGCGTCATGCTGTGCCGAAAAGGCGCGTTCCACCCAGCAGCAGGCTAACAGAAGTACGCTGCCACCAAGTACGCCAGCATGGCGAATACTTTAAATAGATGAATTGTTATGATTGCACCATGGGTCGACAAAGCGCCAGGAGTGCCGGGCATTTCTTGGAGTCGCCTTCCTTCCGGCGTCAACGGGATACCTCTACCCTTCTAGGCTTTGTCGCCCTGGCGGCCATCGGCCTGGTAACGGCACCCAAGAGCTACGCCCAAACCGGCCCCACCGTTCCGTCTCCACAAGTTCGCTTTGAGGCCGAAACATCGGTCGCGTGGGTCTTGGTACCCGTCGTTGTCCGCCATCAAGGACGCTACCTCACCAAGCTCGACCGCCAGGACTTCACGCTGAAAGTCGGTGGCGCCGTGGTAACGCCCGATAGCTTCGACCGGGCCGACGACGGCCCAGTGAGCCTGATTCACCTTCAAGATCTGTCGGGCAGCATGGCGGGGGGTGATCGACTCGAAGCTGGCCGGCAAGTGTTCGGCTTCTTTCTCGACCACGCACGTCCAGGCGACGAATTCGCGTTGGCGACCTTCGCATCCGGACGAACCTTGGTCGAGGTTCCCTTCACCAACGACCTCACCGCCCACCGTGAAGCGGTCGCGTTGTGGCGCGCCTACGGCACGACCGCCCTGCACGACGCCGTTGCGTGGCTGCCCGAAATCGGTCTCGAGGGGCGCAACGTCCGGCGCGCCGCCTTGCTGGTGACCGACGGCGCCGACAATGGTTCGGCACTGACCCCAGCACGCGCCCGTGAGATGGTCCGAAAGGCCCGGTTGCCGGTCTACGTCTTGGCGCTTGGTGACGATGACCAGCGCGCGCCACGGGTCCCCGCCGATACCGGCCGCGACGAAGGCATGCTGCGCCTCTTGGCCCACCGAACCGGAGGTCGTTACTTTGCCGCTGCCACGACCGCGGACGAAGCTTGCCGAACCATTTCCGACGAAATTCGGCACCAGTATGTTCTCGGCTTTCGCATCCAAACCGATGCTGCTCAAACTCAGATCTACCAACCCATTCGAGTCGAAGTGCGCCATCGCAAACAACTCGATGTTACCCACCGCCAGGGCTACACTGGTGGCCCTCCCGTCGCACCCGGACGCTGACGACGTCCACCACCGCCAGCAACACTCCAGGGGATGCTCATGAACCAATCCACTCACACCAGCCGTCTCGACCCGCTGTTCGCCGCACTCATCGTGCTGGCCGCGGCCCTATTGGCGACCGGCTGTGCCACCAAAGGCTATGTTCGTACCGAGGTCGCTTCCACCAACGAGCGCATCAGCGAGGTCCAGGACCAAGTTGAGACCAACCAAGACCAGTTGGCGGTTCACGATCAGGAGTTCGAGGACCAGTCTCGACAAATCGAAGAAGTCAGTGTCGCTGCGACGGGCGCGTCGCAAACGGCGCGCGAAGCACTCGGCCGGGCCATCGACGCGGGCAAACTCGCGGAAGGTAAGCTCCTCTTCGAGACGGTCTTGTCGGAAGACAAGATTCGCTTCGGCTCCGATCAAACCGAGCTCGAAACCGAAGCCGATGCGGCCCTCGGCGCTTTCGTCCAGCTGCTCAAAGCCGCCAACGGGAACATCTATATCGAAGTCCAAGGCCATACCGACGCGGTCGGCTCCGAGACCTACAACATGGGACTCGCCCAGAAGCGTGCCGAAGCCGTTCGCCGCGCCCTCAACGCCAGCCATGGTCTGCCCCTGCACAAGATGTCGGTGATCTCGTACGGCGAGTCCGCCCCGATCGCCGACAACGGTACCCGCGAAGGCCGAGCCCGCAACCGACGGGTGGTCTTGGTGGTTCTGAAATAGGCCCTCACCGCAAGTAGGGACCTCGCCGCGGCCGGTCTGGCACCAACCCATACCGGCCGACGGCCAGCGTGGTATCGTCCTTACCATCATGCAGGCCGACCCGAGGGGCCACTCACGCCCGAACACGGCACCCAAAAAGGGCGCCACCTGCCCCATTTGCTGTGGTACCGGCTGGCGCGTGGAAGCCGATGGCGGCAATGGACTCGCTCACCAGTGCGACTGCCGCAAACGCAATCTTGGCGCCGAGCTCTTGGCGCGCGCCGGCATTCCAGAACGCCACCGGGAATGCCGCTTCGAGACCTTCTCGACCAGCAACCGAACGGCCGGCGAAAACGTACGCCTGACCCAATTGCAAGCGCGGCGCACCAGCGAGCTTTACGTCGACGGCTTTCTCGACTCCGAAACGGGTAACCACCGCGCCTCTGGCTTGCTGTACGTCGGCCCACCGGGAACCGGCAAGACCCACTTGGCCACCGCCGTACTACGGGCGTTGATCGAGCGGTATGGCGTGCGTGGACGTTTCGTCAACTTCACACGTTTGGTCTACGACATCCAGGCAACGTTCGACGCCAACGTGCCCGAGACCAAGCGGCAGGTGCTGGACCCCGTCACGCGGGCCGATGTGTTGGTGCTCGACGAGCTTGGCGCCACCAAACCGACCGATTGGGTACAAGACACGCTCTATTTGATCGTCAACGAGCGTTACGTCAACAACCGGCCGACCATCTTCACGACCAACTACCAGCTCGACTCTGGACCGGATGGTGCGCACCGAGCACGGAATGAAGGCAGCACCAACGCCGATGTGAGCGATGCATTCGCCGCCGGCGCACTCGACCGCCGCGCCGCTGGCGCCAGCCCAGCCTACGGCAGCCTCGCCACCCGTATTTCGCCCATGCTGGTTAGCCGGTTGTTCGAAATGACCCAGGTCATCTCCATGGGCCATTGGGACTACCGACAACGCGTTTTGATGAACCAGCGGGCCATCGGCCGCTAGGCCTGGCCGATCAAACGGAGCGCGAGCTTGAGCCGAGCGATTCGCAGCACGTCCGTGTCCCCTGCCCGCTTTCGGCGCAGCGGCCTGCTGATGATGGTCGCCTTGGCCATCGGCCTGGGCCCTTCGGCGTACGCCGTCCAGGACCGTCTACCCGAGCCGCAGACGCAGCCTTCGCATCAGACGACGTCCACGGTCCGGATCGGCCTCGCCACCGACTTGGAACATGTCGCGCTCTGCTGCGCGGCTGGCGTCCAGGTGTTGCTGGGAGGTGAAACGCTTTCGCTGGCCAGCGGCATTCGAGTACAGCCTGGAGCCGGGCTCGCAGGACGCGCCAGCTACCGTCTGCAGGTCGCGGCGCTCAAGGACGAACAACAGGCCCAAGGAATCGCCGATTACCTCATTCGCCAGACCCGCGAGACGGCGGATGTGGTCTTCGACGCCAAACAAGATCTATACCGGGTTCGCTTCGGCCGCTTCCCACGTCGTGAGGATGCCGATGCCGCCAAGCGAAGGCTCGACACCTTGGGAATCAACGGCGCCTGGGTGGTCAGCGAGGGTGGTGAACTCGAGGCACCCGAGCTGATCATCGAACAGGGTGGACGTCGCCATCGGCATCCCGGCCGTTGGCTCCGGATTGCTGCCCCCGTAGACCTCGGCATCCCGTTCCAACGCGGCTTCTACCGGACCAGCTTGTTGCTGTTCGTCAACGACCGTGGACTGTTGAACGTCATCAACGAGCTGTCGGTCGAGGACTATTTGCGCGGTGTCGTTCCGCGCGAGATGGGACCGGAACTCTACAACGAGCCCGAGGCGCTCAAGGCCCAGACCGTCGCCGCGCGCACCTTCACCTTGCGCAATCTCGGTGAGTTTCGAGCCGAGGGCTACGACCTGTGCTCGACACCACGGTGTCAGGTTTACAGCGGCATGGGTCATGAGCACCATCGCTCCGACCGCGCCATTCGCGACACAGCCGGCCAAGTGCTCGTGGTTGGTCAAGAACCAGCCGAGATCTTCTACACCGCGACTTGCGGGGGGCACACCGAGAACGTCGAGGTGGTATTCCCGCTCAAAAAGGGCGCGCACCTGCGCGGCGTACCGTGCGTCGAGGCGGGCACTACCCGTTGGATCGGCACACGGACCACGGACCGTGACTTCCCCGGCGCGCTCACCCGGATCCTACTGCCGCCCACGCCGGGCCCGCCGGTCCAGGTCTTGGCCTCCCGGCTGGAGCATCTGGCCCTGCTCGCCAACCAAGGAGTGGCCCGCGACCAGTTGACCGCGCTGACCCGCGGTGAAGTACGCCGCTACCTGGCGTCGGTCCTCGACATGACCCTCGACCCACGACTGCTGCGCAACGCAACGGAGCTGGCGCGATTGAACACCGAGCCACCGCCCAGCTGGAGTGGACAAGAGCGGCGGTTTGCCGCCTTCGTGCACGACAGTGGCTTGATTTCGCCCCCAATCAACCACCCGCTCGACCGACTGGCGATCGAGCGTTTGCTTTACGAGCTTGCCCTTTGCCTCGGTGTCCTCGAACGACTCGATGCCACCTTTCTCGGTATCGATGGCAACTCTGTCGTGGTCCGCCACGGTGGCAAGCGCACAACGGTCGACCGACGCCCCGAGAAGCTCTTGACCTACCACCGCCGAGGCGACGCCCTGGTCAACGGCCACCTCGACCTGCAACCGGGGGACCCGCTGGCGGTATTGCTGCATCGAGGCAAGCCCATGGCGATCCTGCAACCACTCGAGTCGCAGCCGGTCCAGTTCGGGCAACGCAACAGCAAGGGACGTTGGCACATCACGCGGACGCCCGCCCAACTGCGGGCCAGCGTCCAGACTCGGTATCCAGGTTTCCCGTTTCGCGACTTTCAGGTTCTTTCGCGCGGCAGCTCTGGGCGTATTGGCCGCATGCGCTTGCTCGGCGATGGCGGCGAGACACTCTTGGTCGAGGGCCTCGCCGTTCGCTGGACCCTCGATCTTCCCGACACCTGGTTCGATGTCGAGCGGCAACCGGACGGCACCATGATCTTCGACGGCCACGGCTGGGGCCACGGCGTCGGCCTATGCCAAGCAGGCGCGTTTGGCATGGCTCGCCGCGGCGCCAGCTATCGAGAGATCCTCGACCACTACTACACCGGCGCCACCCTCGGAATCATGAACCCCGCCACCCGCGCATCCGTTGGCGGTTCAAACAGCGCAATCCCCCGCTGACGTACAATGGCGCGTCCATGAGCCGAGAAGACGAAATTCGCAGCGTGGTGCGCCAGGTCTTGGACACAACACCAGGCTTCGACACCCTCCCTGAAGACGACAGGCGCGAGCTCGCAAGTCCGGGCAAACAGAACGAACACAGCCCTCAGGACGAACATAGCCCTCAGGACGAACACGGCGGAACCGTTGCGTTCGGCGCCGATCATGGTGGTTTCGCGCTCAAAGAGGTGCTTCTCGGCTACGTTCAGTCGCTTGGCTACGCTGTCCGCAATTGCGGAACCGACTCGGCCGAGGCCGTCGACTACCCAGACTTTGCGCACAAGGTTGCGCGACTGGTGGCAACCGGTGGCTGCCGGTGGGGCATCGTGGTCGACGGCGCAGGCATTGGCTCGGCGATGACCGCCAACAAGGTTCCCGGGATTCGTGCCGCGCTCTGCTACGATCTTTCTTCTGCCCGCAACAGCCGCGAGCACAATTTGGCCAACATCCTCACCCTCGGCTCCAGCCTGATCGGCGAAGGACTGGCCAAGCAGATTGTGCAAGCCTGGCTGGAAACCCCATGGGGCGGCGACCGCCACGCACGGCGCGTGGGCCTCATTACCGACGTCGAACAACGCTACCTCCGGCGCAACACCTAGAATCCATGAGCAACCGTGAACAACTCGTCGAGACCATCACCCAGCGGGTGATCGCAGCGCTCGACGCCGGTCAGAGTGGACGTTGCGCCGACTGTCGTGGTGGCTGCGCCGCCTCCTGCGGCGACAAAGTGGGCGCCGTGGTCGACGCTGGCGCCTGCCGCATTGCCTACAGTGGCGCCGGCTGCGACGTGCCGCAAGCACTTCGTTGCTACATCGACCACACGCTGCTCAAGCCCAACACAACGGCCGAGATGATCGACACCCTTTGCGCCGAGGCCACCGAGTACGGGTTTATTGCGGTGTGCGTGAACCCGATGTGGGTCCGACAGGCCGCGTCCCGCCTGCGCGGCAGCGGTGTCCTGGTGGCCTCCGTGGTGGGTTTCCCGCTCGGCGCCAGCACCCCGGAGATCAAAGCCATGGAAGCACGACGCGCATTGCGCGACGGTGCCCGCGAAATCGACATGGTGCTCAACGTGGGCGCGCTCAAGAGCGGCGACCTCGCACTCGTCGCGCGTGACATCCGAGGCGTCTCGGACGCCTGCCGTGAAGTCGGCGCGCGCAATAAGGTCATTCTCGAAACCTCGCTACTCAATGACGAGGAGAAGGTCATTGCGTGCCAGCTCGCCTTGCGCGCACGTGCCCACTACGTCAAAACATCAACCGGTTTCGGTGGCGGCGGCGCGACGGTCTTCGATGTCGCGCTGATGCGCGAGACCGTGGGCACCGCGCTCGGTGTCAAGGCCTCCGGTGGCATCAAGAACGCCGCCGAAGCCCAAGCCATGCTGGCGGCAGGCGCCACTCGTATTGGTGCATCAGCTGGTGTCGCCATGGTTTCTGGAAACACGGTTTCTGGAAACACGGTTTCTGGAGGAGAATCTCGTGAGTCGTACTGACAGTGCCATCGATCTGCGTTCGTACGTCTTTCTCGACAGTCTGCAGCCGCAGCACTCGGCATTCCTGAGCACCATCGCCAAAGGCTTCTTGCCCTTGGCCTTCGACGCTTCGCTGTTCGTGGAGATCTCACCTGGTATCGAGATCAATCGGGTCACCGACATCGCGCTCAAGGCAACGAACGTGAAGCCAGGCATGCAGGTCGTCGAGCGCTACTACGGGCTGCTCGAGGTGCACTCGGAGTCGCAAGCCGAAACCCGCGCCGCTGGCGCGGCGATCCTCGATGCCCTGGGCCTCGAAGAGAAAGATCGGCGCAAACCCAAGTTGTTGTCGAGCCAGGTCATTCATGCGGTCGACGGTTACCAAGCTCAATTGCTCAACCGGACGCGCCACGGACAAATGTTGATCCCTGGTCAAAGCCTCTATGTGCTCGAGGTGGAGCCCGCGGCCTACGCGGCGTTGGCCGCCAATGAGGCGGAGAAAGCAGCAAACATCAATATCCTCGAGGTACGTGCCACCGGCTCCATGGGCCGTGTGTACCTCGGGGGCGAAGAAAGCGACATCGACGTGGGATGGCGTGCGGCCGTCGCCGCCATCGAAGGCGTCGATGGACGCGAAGACGAGAAATAGGAGACACGATGGCTGAAGCACTGGGAATGATCGAAACACGCGGTTTCACCGCAATGGTCGAAGCGGCGGACGCTATGGTCAAGGCCGCCAAAGTCGACTTGGTGGGCTACGAGAAAATCGGTGGTGGCTACGTTACGGCGGTGGTCCGCGGCGACGTGGCGGCCGTCAAAGCGGCGATCGAAGCTGGTGTGCGCGGCGCCGAACGTGTCGGCGAAGTGGTTTCCACGCACGTCATCGCCCGCCCACACGCCAACATCGACGAGACGCTGCCCCTGGGTCGCCAGGACGCCGGCGGCAAGAAACGGTAGGTCTAGCGTATGAAGCTGGCACGGGTGGTCGGCTCGTTGGTGGCATCACGCAAAGACGAAGGCCTCGAAGGGCTAACGTTTCGCGTGCTGCGTGACTTGGCCATCGATGGCTCTGAAACCGGCGGCGAAGTCGTTGCCGTCGATAGCGTCGGTGCGGGTGCCGGCGAGGTGGTGCTCTACGCCACCGGCAGCTCGGCGCGGCAAACCCACGCCACCAAGGACCGTCCGTGCGACGCCATCGTCATGGCCATTGTCGACAGCTGGGAAACCGACGGCGAGACCACCTTTCGCAAGACCGACGCCGATGGTCCCTGGGCGTCGTGACCAAGCCGACCCACTGACGGATGAACACCCGAATCGACCCCAACGACGTCAAGGCGATCATCGAGCGTGCCCGCGCGCGGGTCGCTGATGGGCCGGCTGAATCCGGTCAACCCGGTCATCCCGGCCCAACCGGCGGCTCGTCTCGCACCGGCGATGGGATTCACCCGACCATCGACGCCGCGGTCGATGCGGCGTGGGATGCGTTCCAAGCGTTTCGTGACGTCGGCCTCGAGCAACGCAAGACCATCATTGCTGCCGTGCGCGACGCCATGCGCACCCACGGCGATGATCTGGCGCGCAAGGCGTGGGAAGAAACGGGCCTCGGGCGTTACGAAGACAAGGTCAAAAAGAACCGTTTGGTGACCGAGAAGACCCTTGGACCCGAAGATCTCGAGCCCACCGTCTACACCGGCGATCGCGGCTTGACCGTGGTCGAATACGCGCCATTTGGCGTGATCGGGGCCATCACCCCGACCACCAACCCCACCGCCACGATCATCAACAACACCATCGCCGTGGTGTCCGCGGGCAATGCCATTACCTTCAACGTGCACCCGAACGCCAAACGGGTCTCCGCCCTAACCATCCGGTTGCTGAACCAGGCAATCACCGGCGCCGGTGGCCCTCCGAACATGGTAACCGGTATTCCCGAGCCCACGCTGGAGAGCGCGCAGGTCCTCATGCGCCATCCACGAGCCCGAATCCTGTTGGTGACGGGTGGCCCCGGCGTGGTCAAGGAAGCTCTCAAGACCCCCAAACGCGCGATCACCGCCGGTCCCGGTAATCCGCCCGTGGTGGTCGACGCGACAGCCGATCTCGATCTCGCCGGACGCGAAATCGTGCGCGGCGCGTCATTCGACAACAACGTCATCTGTACCGACGAAAAAGAGGTGCTGGCGGTGGCGGAAATCGCCGACGACTTGCTGAAGTCAATGGCCCGAAACGGCGCGATCGTGCTCTCCAGACACCAAGCCAAGCAACTCGAAAAGGTGATCTTTCGCGAACTCGGCCCGCCCAACAAACCCGGCAAGATCAATCCTGCCTGGATCGGCAAGAATGCCGGCACCATCCTCGGTGCAATCGGCATTGAAGCGGGCGATGACGTGCGCTTGGCCGTGGTTGATGTACCGGTTGAGCACAGCTTGGTGTGGACCGAACAAATGATGCCGGTCATGCCCGTTGCGCGCGTACCCGACGTCGACACCGCGATCGAAATCGCGGTGCGCGCCGAACATGGCTTTGGCCACACCGCGGGGATTTACTCTAAGAACGTCCAGACCATCACCAAGATGGCCCGCGCGATCAACGTCTCGATCTTCGTCGCCAACGCCGCCAACCTCGCCGGCCTCGGCGATGGCGGCGAGGGCTATACCTCATTCTCGATCGCCAGCCCCACCGGCGAAGGCCTCACCCGCCCCCGCTCCTTCTCGCGCGAACGCCGGCTGACCGTCAGCGACGGCCTGCGCATCGTTTAGCGGCCATGCATACCGATCGACCCAACCCAGTGACCTCAACGCCTGACTTCGCCAACCAGAACAGCGATCTCGCTCGATCGCATCTGGAAACGCCGTCTCGAGCAAACCAGGGCGTCCAGCTGCACGAGCACGGCAGCGCAGCCTGTTTGAGCAGATATCCGGTGTCAACGCGCAAACGCTTGTCTCTCAACGACTTCAAGCAATGGCTGGCTGTTCGAGCGAGTTCGAGCGCCGCGCGCAGTCGGCTGGACGGCCGACGATCGTGGCCGTTTCTGGACGGGATCTAGTTGGCCATGCACCCCGCGATCGCCCTTCTCGAGCACGTCTCGATCGCCGTCGGTATCCGCGTGGGTGACGCCATGGTCAAGCGCGCGCCGGTCGCCATGCTGCACGCGGGCACCGTCCACCCCGGAAAGTACCTGCTGCTGGTCGCCGGGGATGTCGCGAGTGTCGAAGAAGCGCTATTAGCCGCGGATGACGCGGTGCGATCAACCGACTCCACTTTTCTTGATCGACTCTTCTTGCCCGACATCGATCCCCGGGTCGAAGCGGCCATTCGCGGCGCGCGCACCAACGACGGTGACGGCGAAGCGCTCGGTGTATTCGAGACCGCGACCGTCGCCGCGAACATTGCCGCCGCGGATCGCGCGCTCAAGGGCGCCAACGTGAGCTTGCGTGAGTTGCGCCTCGCCGACCATCTCGGGGGCAAGGCTTACGCGCTGTTCCAGGGACGGCTGGCCGAGGTCGAAGCCGCGCTCGAGATCGCCACCGCGGGCCTGAGCGATCCGACCCAGTTGGTAGGACGAACGCTGATTGCCCAACTGCACGACGACATGCGCGCCAATCTCGACGACGGCGGCGACTTCGTGCCCCGGATCGGCCGCGCTTCTTAGCATGCACCTCGCCCGCGTCATCGGCACGGTTGTAGCGACGGTCCGCGTAGACGGCCTCGACGGCATCAAGCTCTTGATCGTACAGCCCCTCGATCCAGACCTCGATCCCCAAGGCGAGCCCGTGGTCGCGGCGGATGGCGTGGCCATGGCGGGCCCCGGCGACCTGGTGATGATCGTCGCCAGTCGCGAAGCCGCGCTCTCCCTGCCAGAGACCTTCGTACCGGTGGACCACGCGATCACCGGCATCGTTGATGCGGTCGATGGCACCCGCGGAAGCGCGCCATGAAAGTCGCACGGGTCGATAAGACCGTGGTGGCCACCATTTGCCACCCCGCGCTCGAAGGCAAGGTCCTCTTGCTGTGCCGCTACCTCGATACCGACGGCAACACCGCGGGTCCCTACACCATCGCGGTCGATGCCGTCGGGGCCGGGATGGGCGAGACCGTCTTGATCGTCGACGAAGGCAACGGTGCACGCCAGATCCTGCGCGACCCAGCGGCGCCGATTCGCGCCGTCGTCGCCGGCATCGTCGATGCCATCGATGTCGACGGCGGCACCTGACCGTCTTATTCAACAAAGAGCAGCGCGTCGGCAATGTGACGTGACGTGGAGCGGAGTCACCCATTGCGGCAAAGCGTGCAGCTCGCAAAACGGCCGCCGTTGCCGGCGGCCGTTTTAGTCAGTCCATCTGCTTCCGCAAAACCGTGGGAATGTCGTAGTCGTCGACGTTGGACCAGTTCGGTCCGTAGCCACCTGGATCTTCCGGTTGGTTGTTGGCAATCACCTTGCGGAAGAACGGGATCTCTGGTTCGGTGGCGGGCTCGGCCGTAGCCTGGGCTTCGGCCGGACGCTCGGTTCGCATCGAAGGCGCAGCATTGCGGTACACCTCATCGCGATCGAACGTTTCTTGCTGGGGCTGACGCGCCGCTGCGGCGACCGGTGCTTCATCGGCTGGGGAAGGTCGCGATGTCCTCGCAGCAGACCGCTCGGCTTGCTCGCGCGCGGCACGCTCACGAGCCTCGCGCTCTTCGGCAGCCTGTTCGAGCGCCGGACGCACGACGGGCCGCTCGCTGTCGAAACCCGTGGCGATCACCGTGACCTTCATCTCGTCGGCCAAATCGTCGTCGATCACCATACCCGAGATGATGTTCGCCTCTTCGTCGACCGCCTCGGCGATCACCCGCGCCGCCTCGGCCACCTCATGCAGGGTCAGATCGCGGCCACCGGAGATGTTCAAGAGCACGCCCTTGGCACCGTCGATCGACGTTTCCTCGAGCAACGGCGAGGAGATAGCCCGCTGCGCGGCCTCGAGGGCCCGGTTCTCCCCCCTGGCGATACCCGTGCCCATAAGCGCCATGCCCATGCCCGTCATAATGGTCTTGACGTCGGCAAAATCAACGTTGATCTCACCCGGCACGGTGATCAAGTCGCTGATGCCCTGAACCGCTTGGCGCAATACATCATCCGCGATCAGGAACGCTTCCGCGAGCGGCGTACCACGATCAACGAACGACAACAAACGCTCATTCGGAATGGTGATCAACGTATCGACCGCACCGCGCAACTCTTCGGTTCCACGCTCGGCAAGCTGCAGCCGACGGCGACCCTCGAAGGTGAACGGTTTGGTCACTACCGCGACAGTCAGGGCACCGATTTCGGCCGCCAACGACGCGATGATGGGTGCCGCACCGGTTCCGCTACCACCGCCGAGACCCGCGGTGATGAAGACCATGTCCGCACCATCGAGCAACTCGAGAATGCGCTCGGTATCCTCGAGCGCGGACTTGCGACCGACCTCGGGATCACCGCCCGCACCCAGACCGCGGGTCAAAGTGGTGCCGAGCTGAAGCTTGGTGGGCGCCTTGCTGCGACGCAAAGCCTGGAGATCGGTGTTGGCACTGATGAACTCGATGCCCTTGAGTTGGGCTTCGATCATTCGGTTCACGGCGTTGCCGCCGCCACCGCCAACGCCGATCACCTTGATCTTGGCTGCCACGTGGTCGGTATCATCGAGCGTGATGGGCAGCCCTTCGGGGGTCTCGCGAGGTTCGTCAAAAAGGATCATGTCGCTTCCCTCTCGGGTCATTAGATCAAAGCAAGTCGGTAAAAACGTTGCGCAAGGAACCCATCAGGCTCCGTACAGTCCACTGGCGGCTCGGTCGGCGTCGTCGGTTCTGCACCGCGGTTTGGCCATACAGTACTAGGCCCGACGAAGCACACCAATTCGGCGAATTGATGACGTCGACCAAGCCCCCCAAACCACTTGGGAGGCCGTACCGCACCGTGGCGGAAAAGAGTTGTTCGGTCATTTCGAGCATACCGTCCAGCATGACACCGCCACCGGTGAGAACCACCCCGCCTCGTAGGCGGTCGTCGGCGCCGTTTCGCTTCAATTCATCACGCACCATGGACAGCAGCTCCTCGGCCCGTGGCCCAAGGATCTCACAGAGTTCGCGTTTGGGCACAAGTCGGGTGGCACCGCCTGCCACCGAAGGCACCGACACGCCGTCGTCATCGGTGACCATGCTTTCCAAACAACAGCCACTCTTGATCTTGATGCGCTCCGCCTCGGCGAACGGTGTCCGCAAGACCATCGCCAAATCGTTGGTGAAGTGACTGGCACCGATCGGCAAAACCCCGCTGTGCTGAATCTCGCCCTCGGCAAACAGCGCCAGCTCGGTGCCACCGCTGCCGATGTCGATCAGCAAGACGCCCAACTCGCGTTCGTCGGGGCTGAGCACCGCCTCGGCAGTCGCCAGTGGCTCGAATACCACCTCCAGCACCTCGATACCCGCCCGGTTGACGCAGGTTTGGAGCGTCTTGGTTCGGGTTTGGTTGCCGGTCACCAGATGCACATTGGCTTCGAGGCGACTGCCCAACATGCCTACGGGCTCGATGATGCCCCCCTGTTCATCGACAATGAACTCTTGGGGTACGGCATGCAAGATCTCCCGGTCGTTCGGCAGCGCTGCCGCTTGAGCGGCTTCGAGAACGCGCTTGACGTCCTGACCCGTGATCTCACGGTCCTTGCGCGCCACCGAGACCATGGCCCGTGCGTTGACGCTGCGCAGATCGGCGCCAGCGATGCCGACGTAGGCACTGCCGACCTCGACGCCAGCCATGACCTCCGCCTCGTCGACCGCGGCCTTGAGCGCTTCCACTGTCGCTTCCACATTGACGATGTTGCCTCGACGGCAGCCTCGGTTGGGAGAAATCCCTTTGCCCATGATGTCCAGGAGACCGGCCTCGTCCGGATGCGCGATCAAAACCCGCACATTCGAGGAGCCAATGTCGATCCCCACTAGGTACTGCTCTTGCTTAGCCATACAAAAACCTCGTGCTACGCCTTGCGGCCTTCTGCTCGCACCCGCTCAGCGCCCGACGGTTGAATGATGATCCGCCGGGTAAACCGAAGATCCACCGCCTCGACTGCACCGTACCGTGCCTCGATTTGTGGAAGCAATGCTTCGAGCCGACGAAGTCGGCCACCCAACGTGCCGGCGCGAACCAGCAAAGGAAATGGCAACGCCCTGGTTACCAAACGAACATCTTGCTCACCAAGAATTTCGACCTCGGAGAGGCCTTCTGACCACACCTGCTGCACTTGGTCGATCTCCGCCACGACCTGAAGCGCAACCTGCAAATCCGCACGCTCATCGGCGTCGCCAACCCGCGTCCCATCCACACCTTCGGCACGACCAGGCCGACTGATCAACAGCAAGTCCATTGCCGCGTCTTCTGGCGCCATCTTCGCAATCCGGCGCCCATCAGCGTCGACGTAATGAAACGCCTCGGCCGTTTCAAGCAAAGCGACCGGCCGGTACTCGACGATCGCGACGCGCAAGCGGTGGGGCAACTCTTTGCGCACGCCAACCGAGCGCACCCACGGATGCCCTGCGATCAGCTCCTCGGCGTCGGCAATCGACAGTCGCATCAAGTTGCGCCCTCGCAGGGGCGCCAACGCTTGGTTCACCCAACGCTCGTCGACGTGGCGAATCCCGGAGCCTGAGGAAGCACCCATCCGCTCGACCCAAGCGGGTGCCAGACCGGGATCGTGCACCACCGCCAACTCGCCAAACGCCAGCTGTTCGGTGGTCAGCAACCAGCTGGCGATCCACAGCGGCGCCGCGACAATCAACACCGCGGCCAAGAACGGCCGCACCAGACGGCGAATCGGATGCCGACGCCGATACGGAATCCGCTGGCCACGTGCTGGCCGAAAGGGCAGGACGTTGTCGACTTCGATCGGCGCGGGCTTGGTGGTGTGCGTCATGCTTCCACCTCTTGGGCCTGGCGACACATCTGTTCGGCCAATCGGACGATATTACCGGCACCAAGCGTCAACACCACGTCGTCCGCGTCCACATCGAGCAGCGTCGGCGCGTCTTGCCAGTCGGGGCAGTACCGAACATGGCGATGTCCGCTCGCCTGTGCCGCGCGCACCACGTCTTCACCACTGACTCCGGGGATTGGCTCTTCGCGGGACGCGTAGATCCCGGTCACGACCGCAACATCCGCTGCCATCAACGCGCGGCCGAAGGCCTCCGCCAGATCTTGGGTGCGGGAGTACAGGTGTGGTTGGAAGATGGCGTGGATCCGTCCAGAGGGAAAGGCTTGGCGCGCGGCAGCAAGGGTCGCCGCCACCTCGGTTGGGTGATGCGCGTAGTCGTCGATCACCGTCGCCCCGTGCCACTCACCTCGTCGTTCGAAGCGACGATGGACACCACGGAAACCGTGCAGGGCGTCCGCGATGCGCGGCATGTCGAGATCCAGCGCGCGACCTACGGCCACCGCGGCAAGGGCGTTCTGCACATTGTGCGTCCCGAGCATCGGCAGCATGACCTCACCAAGAGCGCCACCTTGGCGCTCGACAACGGTGAAGCGACAACCGTCCGGGTTGGCTTCGAGCCCGGTTGCAACCAGATCCGCCTGAGGCGAAAGCCCGTAGGTCACGACCCGGTGATCACGCACGAGCAGCGGCAACACACGCTGAATGTTGGGATCGTCCAAGCACAGGATGATCCGTCCGAAGAAGGGCACGCGGCCAGCAAAGTCAACGAAAGCCTCGCAGATTGCATCGAGATCCGCGTAGGTATCGAGATGGTCGACATCGATGTTGGTCACCACCGCGATGATCGGCATCAGGCGCAGGAAGCTACGGTCGAACTCGTCGGCCTCCGCAACCAGGAAGTCACTCTTTCCGACCCGAGCACCCGTGCCCGAAACCCGCATGCGTCCGCCCACGATCACCGTCGGATCGAGCCCCACCTCGGTCATGAGCGTGCCGATCAACGAGGTGGTCGTGGTCTTGCCATGGGTACCTGCCACGGCAATGCCGTACTTTAGGCGCATCAACTCGCCAAGCATCTCGGCACGCCGCACCACCGTAATGCCGCGGGCGCGTGCCGCTTCGATCTCGGGATTGTCGTCACCAATGGCGGACGACTTGACGACCAGATCGACCTCGTCGAGATGATCCGGGTCATGGCCGATCGCAATCGCCACGCCAAGCCCTTCGAGCCGCTGTACGGCCTCGCTTCGGCTCTGGTCGCAGCCGCTGACGGTGAGCCCCTCGTAGCCCAGGAGAACCTCGGCAATACCACTCATACCGGCACCACCAATGCCCACGAAATGCACGTGTGAAAGACCCGCGAAGGTGTCGAACATCACACACACCTCCGCGAATTCGATCGGTCGTTCGAATCGACGAGTACCTCGACCCGATCCGCGATCTTCGCTGCGGCGTCCGCGTGTGCCAGGGCACGGGCCGCATCGCTCATCGATTGCAGCGTTGCGAGATCGAGCATGCCATCGAGAACGGCTGCCATGTCTTGGGGAGACGCCCCAGCGCCATCGAGCATGCGGGCAGCACCGGCCCGGACCAAGACCGCGGCATTGTCACGCTGGTGACCATTGGCCAGGGTGAGGGGAACCAACAGCGACGGACGTGCCGCGGCGCATAGTTCGGCAAGGGTGATAGCACCGGCACGCGAAATCACGACATGACTCGATGCCATTGCCGCCGCCACATCGTCGATGAACCGGACGACCTCGACGCCGATACCGTCGTGAAGATCCGTGCGCGAATAGTACTCTTGGGTCACCGATTCGCGGGCGGCACCGCATTGGTGCACCACTTGTACGGAATCCGCACCCACGGGCCACTGCGAAAGGGCTGCTGGCACGAGCTCGTTGAGCTGTTGGGCGCCCTGACTACCGCCCAACACCAGCAGGCGCCACGGCCCTTTGGGTGGCGCTGGTGGCAACGGCCCGGAGTCGAAGAACGCACGGCGCACCGGCACCCCGGTCACCGTCGAAGGACAACGGAGCTGATCCGCGGTGGTCGGATACGCGATCGCGGCCTCGTTGGCGAACCGCGCCAACATGCGATTGGCCACACCGGTCTGGGCGTTCGGCTCGACCAAGAGGGCTGGACGACGCGCCAGGCGAGCACCGAGCACGGCCGGTGCCGCACCATAACCGCCCGTACCAACGACCACGTCGACCCCCAACTTGCGAACGAGACGCAGGGCCGTCAGGCCTGATCGTGCCAGGGTTAACAATGCACCCACCTGGGCCAACCGACCACGACCCACCAGGGGCCGGGCCGGCAGCGGATAAAACGGCAAGCCGCGCTCGGCCACCAACCGGGCTTCTATACCTCTGCTCGCGCCGGCGTAGCTCACCGTCCACCCCCGACCTGCAAGCGCATCGGCCACCGCCAAGGCTGGAAACACGTGGCCACCCGAGCCGCCACCACTAAGCAGCACATGCCGGTGCGGCGCGTGCCTGGGCAGCGCATCGCGTGGTTCGCCCGATGACTCCGGTGCCGCATCATGCATGTTGCGAAACATTGAGAATGGCCCCACATGCGATGAGCGATGTCACCAATGAGGAGCCACCATGGGAGATGAATGGCAACGGGACGCCCGTAGTGGGCAGCATCCCGAGCGCGACGCTGACGTGAATGAACGCTTGTACCACCAGCACGCTGGTAAACCCCAACGCCAGGTACCGACCAAAGGCATCCGGGGCCCGCAGGCCCGCGCGCACACCGCGCCAGAGCACCACGAAAAAGAGACCGACAATCGCCATGGCACCGAGGAATCCCAGTTCCTCCGCGACGATCGCGAAAATGAAGTCAGCGTGCGGTGACGGCAAGAAATGCAGCTTCTGCAAACTGTTGCCTGGACCTCGGCCCAGCAGCCCACCCGAACCGACCGCGATTAACGACTGCAAGACCTGGAACCCGTGGCCCAGCGGATCGGCCTCCGGATTGAGGAAAGCCGTCCAACGCTTGAGCCGGTAGGGGGTGATCAAGATGGTACCGATCAGGACCGGCATCAAAGCGAGTCCACCCACCGCCAGGAACTGCCAAGACAGCCCGGCGAGAAACACCAACGCGAAGGCCGGCACCATCAACAACACCGCGGTGCCCAGATCACGCCCCATGTAGATCAGCGTCACCATCAGCCCGGTGAGAAAGGCACACGGGATGAGCACCGTCCAATGATTGAGTCGTTCGTGCTTCTTGTGGATCTGGTACGCGAGGAACGGGATGAGCGCCAGTTTGGCCAGCTCGGACGGCTGGATCGACAAACCACCGACAAAGAACCAACGCCGCGTGTTGTTGAGCGCCGGCGCGAACAGCACGGCCACCAGCAGGATCAACACCCCGACCACCAAGCCGTAGACCACCGCCGGCCGCCGCAGGGTACGGTAGTCGATGTACATGACCAGCAGCATGGCGCCCAGTCCAGCCACCGCGGCGACTGTTTGCTTGATGAAGTAGGGGTTGATCGCCAGCCCACGTTGGCGCGCCAAGACCGCGCTGGCCGAGTACACCATCACCAGGCCCAGCCCCAGCAGTAGCATGACAGCCGCGAAGAGAATACGGTCGAACGCGAGCTTACGCGCCATGGCTCGCCCCCTTCGCCATGGCAACGGGGTCGCTGTTTGACGCCACTCCCAGATCCGTAACCAGTCGCTGGAAGATGCGGCCCCGATCGATGTAGCTGTCGAACTGGTCAAAGCTCGCGCAGGCAGGCGACAACAGGACCACTTGGCCCGAGGTGGCACAGGTGTCGGCCAAGGTCACGGCCCGCGCCAACGTCTCGACCCGTTCCGTCGGTACCGCTGGCGCGATCGCCACCGCCGCGGTAGCCAGATCCTCGGCAGCTTCGCCGATCAAGTACAACCGCCGAACCTTGCGCGACACCATGGGCATGAGCGGAACGAAGTCAGCACCCTTGGCGCGTCCGCCCAGGATCAAGTGGACGCTGCCATCGGGAAAACCCTCGAGGGACGCCACGGTGGCACCAACATTTGTGCCCTTCGAGTCGTCGAACCACGAAACGCCGCCGCGTTGAGCGATCCTCTCGAGCCGATGCGGGAGACCCCGGAACTGGCGCAGGCCGTCACGAATGGTCGCGCGCGACGCTGCTTGGCTGCGAGCGAGCAGCGCCGCGGCCATCGCGTTTTCGAGATTGTGGGTGCCCTCGACCGCCAGATCCGACACCGCGAACAACTCAATCGTTGGGACACCGGGTGCGGCTTCGAGCACCCGGTCGCCATCGAGGTAACAGCCATCCGGAACCGGGCCACGGCGGGAGAACAACCGTCGGCGGCCGACTACCGGTAGGGATGCGACCCGCGGGTCGTCGGCGTTGAGCACCGCAACGTCATCGGCGCGCTGACGGCGAAAGATCGCTGCTTTGGCGGTCCGGTAAACCGCGAACGACCCGTGCCGATCGATGTGATCGGGAGACAGATTGAGCAACGCAGCGGCCTGTGGGCGGAACTGATCGACGGCCTCCAGTTGAAAACTCGACAACTCGACAACGTACGAACGCGGGGCGCCCTTCGCATCCATCACGGCATCGGCGAACGGTGGCATGAGATTGCCACAGGCCACAGCTTCGACCCCCGCTTCACGAAGCAACGCCTCGGTCATGGCGGTGGTGGTGCTCTTGCCGTTCGAGCCGGTAACCCCGATCACGACGTCGCCAGGCTGATCGGACACCGAAGCGAATGTGAGATGACGAAACGCCAACTCGACCTCTGAGACAATCGGTAGGCCGCGTGTACGAGCCGTGTGCAGCAACGGCTGGTCCAGCGCGATGCCAGGGCTGGTCACGATCGCCACGACACCGGCCAACAGATCGTCCAACGGGGTTGTGGTGTCGTCACCAAGGTGGAGGGTGAGCGCCGGATCCACGTTCCAGCGGTGCATCTGATCTGGATCGAACTGATCAATTGAACGGCTGTCGACCGCCGTAACTTCGACGCCATGGCCGCGCAGCAGTCGGGTCGCGGCACGGCCAGAGAATCCCAAGCCAAACACGACCACCCGCTGCCCTGAAGCCGGCCATTGCTCGCGTGCGATGTTGCGGGTGTTCATCATCGGAGTTTCAGGGTCGAAAGACTGATCAGGGCGAAGATGACCGTCAGGATCCAAAAACGAACAATGATCTTGGGCTCAGCCCAGCCCTTGAGTTCGAAATGATGGTGCAAGGGCGCCATACGAAAAACCCGTTTGCCGCGCAACTTGAACGAGCCGACCTGAATGATCACCGACAACCCTTCGAGCACAAAGAGTCCGCCCACCACCACCAGCAAGAGTTCCTGCTTGGCGAGCACCGCCACCATGCCGATCGCTCCACCCAAGGCCAACGAGCCGACATCTCCCATGAACACTTCTGCAGGGTGACAGTTGAACCAAAGAAAGCCGATGCTCGCCCCCACCAGCGCTGAGCAAAAAACCGTCACCTCACCAACCCCGACCTGCGCTGGAATCTGGAGGTACTCCGCCACAACCTTGTTGCCAGCGACGTAGGTGAATACGGCGTAGGTCGCCGCCGCGGTCAAGGTCGAACCGATCGCCAAACCGTCGAGACCGTCGGTCAGATTGACGGTGTTGGAGGTGGCGGTTAGCACCAGCACCACGAACGGCACGTAGAGCCAACCCAAGTTGACCACCATGTCCTTGAAAATCGGAAACGCGAGGGTCGGTGCAAATTCATAGGGCGCCGGTAGCGACAACAGAATCCAGGCAGCTACCGTCGACACTCCGGTCAGGCCGAGAAACTTGGCCCGCGCCGATAGCCCCAGATTCCTGGCGCGTCGCACCTTGATGAAATCGTCGGCAAAACCCACCACACCAAAGCCGACTGTGACCAAAACCGCCAACCACACGAACGGGTTGCTCAGATCGGCCCACAGAAGGGTCGTGGTCACCACGGCGAATAGGATCAGCAGGCCACCCATCGTCGGTGTCCCTGCCTTGACCTGATGGCTTTCCGGGCCCACGTCGCGGATGTTCTGACCGACCGACAGGCGCCGCAGCGTACGGATGAACCAGGGTCCAAAGGCGAGCGACAAAAGCAACGCCGTCACCACTGCCGCCGCCGAGCGGAAGGTGATGTAGCGCATGACGTTGAACGCGCCGAAGGTCTCATGCAGCGGGAAAAGCAGGTGGTAGAGCATTAGGACGCCACCTCTCCGACCAGCGCACCCGGCGCGCCCGGCACACGCAAGACCTCGACCACCGATTCGAGCGCGATGCCCCGTGATCCCTTGACCAAAACCACATCACCCGATTCCAAATCTCCTAGACCACCGGGCAGCCAGGCTGCCGCAGACGGTGCATCCGCGATCCAGTACCCCGCCTCTGTACCGCCGGCCCGAGCCGCGTCGACCGTTGTGCGACTGAGCGTGCCCACGCCAATCACGCAGTCAAAGCCAAGGGCCGCCGCCCGCGCGCCAACCTGCCGATGGAAGGCCTCGGCGCCTTCTCCCAACTCGAGCATGTCGCCAAGGATGGCCACCCGCCGCGTGGCGGGCAATGCCGCGGCACTCTCGAGCGCCTTCTCCACTGCCGCCGGGTTGGCATTGTAGGCGTCGTTGATAACCAGGGCACCATTCACCGTGCGGTGAACCTCGCCGCGCATCGCGCCGCTCGAAAATCCCTCGACCGCCGAAGCAATCTCGGCCAACGGTACACCCAGGGTGACCGCGCACGCAGCCGCCGCGAGCGCGTTTTCGGCATTGTAGAGACCGTGGATGGGCAAAACGATCTCAACCGAGTCGTTGCCCGCATGGACTGTAAAGCGGCAACCGATCTCGCTGTCTCGCTGCTCGGGTGGGGTCGCCCAGACATCGAGATCCGTGCGCGCGAAACCAAAGCGAACCACCCTTCCACCCTGGTCCCGATGACGCTCGGCGATGCGCATCACGTGCGGATCGTCGGCATTGGCAACCACGATGCCGTCGGCGGCCAGACCCGCAAGCAGCTCCGCCTTGGCATCGGCAATCGCCTCGACCGAGCCGAAGTTGGCAAGGTGCGCGGGTCGTACGTTGGTGAACACGGCGATATCGGGTCGCCCCAGCTCACTGACCTGACGAAGCTCACCCGGGGTCGACATGCCCATTTCTGCGACCATCCATTCAGTCGCATCGGGGATGCCCAACAGCGCGATCGGAAAGCCGTAGGTGTTGTTCAGATTGCCTGGGCTCTTGGCGGTCCGGTAGCGCTCTGCGAGCATGACGGCGAGCAGATCCTTGGTGGTCGTCTTGCCCATTGAACCGGTAATACCAACCAGCTTTCCCGGCACCACCCGACGTACGACACGGGTCAGGTCGTGAAGCGCGTCAAACGTATCCACCACCCGAATGCAGGGCGCATCGGGCGCGGCCCCCGGCTCCGGCTCACGCTGGACGACCAGGCCGGCTGCACCCGCCTGCATCGCCGCCGCGGCAAACGCATGGCCATCGACGCGGGCACCGGGCAGCGCGAAGAAGAGGGCACCACCGGCAGCCTTTCGCGAATCGATCGCAACGCCATGGAAGCGGGTCGACGATGCGCCCGCGATCACCTGCCCACTCATGGCCCGTGCTGCCTCGGTCATGGTCCGCTCAACCATGCGCAGCCCCTTCCATCCCGGGCGCAGCCTTGGTTCCCGCCTCACCTTGGATGCCGGTGCCGAGGGTGGCCAAGACCTGGCGTAGCTCATCTCGATCGGAAAACGGCAGGGTTGTGTCGCCAATGATCTGGTTGGTTTCGTGTCCCTTGCCCGCAACCAGCACCGCCCACTCCTCGGGCTCATTGACGGCCACCTGCACTGCTGCCGCGATGGCCTCGCGCCGATCGGGAATCAAGGCGAATGAGGTCGTCCCACTCTGGCGCAATCCCGTTTCGACGGCAGCCAGGATGGCCGCTGGATCCTCGCCGCGCGGGTTGTCAGACGTCGCGATCGCCTGATCGGCCAACACCCCAACAATCCGCCCCATCGGTTCGCGCTTGCCTTGATCGCGATCACCACCGCAGCCGAAAACCACCACGATCCGGCGGCCCTCGGGCGCGACCAGCTCGCGCAAGGCACCGAGCGCCGCCTCGAGCGCCGCCGGGGTATGCGCATAGTCGACGAGGATGGGAAACGGTTCTCCAGCGCCCAGGGGCTCCAACCGGCCATCGATGGGCCCTTGGACCGCCAATGCGCGCGCCATCGATTCGTGACACAGCCCCAAAACCTCAGCCGCGGCAACGGAGGCCACCACATTTTCCAGGTTGTATCGCCCGAGCAGGCGGGTCGCGAACGGGAACGATCCGCGTGGGGTGGCCAACTTGCCTCGGATGCCTTGCAGGTCGAGCGTTGCCTCTCGGACGTGAACGTCCGCGTTGGTGGAGCCCGCCGCGCTGTAGGTCACCGCGTCGGGCACCAATGCTGCCAATCGCCGACCGTAGGGGTCATCGACGTTGATCGCGCCCCGTCCACCAACGCTCAATTGCTCGAAGAGCCGCCGCTTGGCCTCGAAGTACGATTCCATATCCCCGTGATAATCGAGATGATCGCGGGTCAAGTTGGTGAAAACAGCGACATCGAAGCGGGCACCCGCGACCCGTCCTTGATCGAGCGCGTGCGAAGAGACCTCCATCACCGCAGCGCGGGCTCCACGGTCGTGCATGGCCCTCAGGGTACGGTAGAAGTCGGGTGCTTCCGGGGTCGTGCGACCATCGCGGAATGCATCGGCAAACGCGTGCTCGGCGAAGCGATAGCCCAGCGTCCCGAGTCGACCAGCCGGCTGACCGGCGGCATCGAGTAAGCCGCCCAGAACATCGACGGTGGTCGATTTGCCGTTGGTCCCCGTAATACCGGCGAGGGTCAAGGCACGATCGGGATGCTGGTAGAGCCGCGCGGCCAAGGGACCGATCAGACGCCGCGGCACCTCGTGCGCAATCCACGGCACACCAGCGATTGCAACATCGCTTGCCTTGTCGCTTGCCACATCGCTTGCCATGTCTTCGGACACCTGGGGACCCAAAATCGCAATGGCACCGCGCGCCACCGCATCGGCGGCAAAGCGTCGTCCGTCGAAACGGGCACCGACAATCGCCACATAGAGATCGCCAGGCGTGATTCGTCGGGAGTCGTGCCCGATCCCCGTAACCTCAACCTCTGATGCCCCAACCGGCGCCAGATGCCATGGTGCAAGTAGATGATCGAGACGCATTAGCGTCCCTTGCCCACTTGGGAGGCGACCGGAGTCGTTGGTTGCAGACTGGAAAGCCAGAGCTCGATAGCACCACCAGCGCGCTCGAGTGGGGTACCTGGCGCCGGGACCTGGCGACGCACGAAGCCACTCCCGTGGACCTTCGTTTGGAGACCCAAGCGGCTGCTGCGGTAAACCGATTCACGTTTGGTAAGACCGGCGAAATTGGGAACACCATCTGACTTCGGGACCACCGAGGTCGGCGCCGTGGCCGCCAACCTGACGGAGTCTCCGCGACGCGTTGGCCCTGAACCATCGCTTGGCGCTTGCGTGTCCCGGGCGATCTCACCGGGCCACACCCGCGGCGCTTCCCGTCGCGGCGGCACACCCAAGTAGAGCAGGGCTTGCCGAGCGATCGCGGCAAAGGCTGGCGCAGCCGCTTGACTGCCATGGTAGAGCGGCCAGGGTTCGTCGATCACGACCGAAATTACCAACGCTGGCGTCTCGACCGGCGTGAAACCAATGAAGCTGGACACGTAGTGACCCGCAACGTAGCCACGTCCCGGCAACGCTTTCTCGGCGGTACCCGTCTTGCCAGCAACCCGATAGCCCGCAACCGATGCAGGTCCGCCCGTACCCTCGAGGACGACGCTTTCGAGTGCGCTGCGGAGTTGCTGGACGGTCTTGGCCGAAATCGGGCGTTCTGGCGTGTGACCTCCGGTGGGATCGAGTCGCCGCTCGCCGATCGCGCGAACCACGTGGGGCTTGACCAAGTTGCCGCCATTGGCCACCACGGCGTAGGAGCGGGCGAGCTGCAATGCGGTGGTGGAGAGCCCCTGGCCAAAGCTGTTATAGGCCGGCGTTGTGGCGCCCCATCGACGCAGCGGCATCAACAGGCCGGCGTTCTCGCCGGGCAGGTCGACACCCGTCAGCTTGCCGAAACCGAACGCGCGAATCGCGTCGTACAGAGACTGGCGCCCCGCCGCGAATCCGATCTTCATCGCGCCCACATTGCTCGATTTGGCCAAGACTTGACGGACACTCAGCACATCGAACGGATGATGATCGCGAATCCGCTGTCCGTGGACCACCAAGGCACCCCGCTCGCAGTCAAGGGTGTCGTCCAAGCCGAGAACCCCACGATCGAGCGCCGCCGCCAACGTGATCATCTTGAAGGTCGAGCCGGGCTCGAAGGCATCGGTAACCGCCAGATTGCGCCAACGATCTTGCGGATACTCGCCGAAACGGTTGGGGTCGAGCGACGGATACGACGCCATCGCAACAATCGCGCCGGTTGTCGGCTCCAAAACGACCACCGAGCCGCGGTCGGCGTTTGTACGCTCCACCGCGGCCGCCAACTCGCGTTCCACAATGTGCTGAACGGTCGCGTCGAGGGTCAAATGGAGGTCATCACCGGGCAAGGCCGCGGTCAAGTCACGGCTGGGGTGCAGGACTTTTCCCGCACGACCGTCCTGGACCACGACCCGCAGCCCTGGCTGGCTGGCGATGATCTGGTCGTATCCAGCTTCGAGCCCGCTGAGACCCACATTGTCCGTACCGACGAATCCGACTACCTGCCCTGCGAGGGTCCGCAATGGGTAGTAGCGCTTGCTCTCCCGCAACAGGAAGATCCCGGAAAGATCCAGCTTTTCGACCGCCGCCGCCAAGTCTGGATCGGGCTTGCGGGCGACCCAGGCAAAATGACGATCGGTAGCCAGCTTCGCGCGCAAGTTTCGGCGCTCGTCACGATCCAAGCCCAAGGCCGCACCCAACGCCTTGGCCGCCGCTTCCGGATCGTCGATCTTGTGTGGCTCTGCGGCCACCGAATCAACTTCGATCGAGACGGCCAGCTGCCGGCCACGGGCATCGAGAATGGCCCCACGCGGCGCGTCGAGCACAACCTCCCGCTGTTGCTGGCGAGCCGCGCGTTCGGCATAGACCGCATGATCGGCGACCTGCAGCCCATAGAGCCGCACCACAATACCCCCGAGCCAGAGCACGAGGAAGCTGAGTGCCAATGCAAGGCGCCCGGTCATGGCACGAGTTCCTCGAAAAAGAGGGTCTGCTCCAGCGACGGGGCATCCATACCCAGCTCGTCGCGCGCCCGCGCTTCCACCCGTTCCGGATGCGCTCGGTAGGTTGCCTCGAGCCGCAGGGCACGTTCGTGCTCGACCGACTCATGCAGCTCACGTTCGAGCGCATCGATTCGGTAGCCCGCCCGCAGCAACTCGATATGCATCCAGGTATAGGCAAGCAGGCCACCACCGAGCAGCAAGACGGCGCCGAGCACCCCGACCAGCTCGTACAGAAACCGGCGATCACGCTCCCGTTCGAGGTAGGCGTTCTCGACTGGTCGCCGAAATGCGTGGGGGCTTTGCACGCTCGGACGCTCCTTGCTCGCTACAGACGCCGGCCCGCACGCAGCCGTGCGGAGCGCGAACGCGGATTGGCCGCGACCTCGTCTTCGCTAGGCCGTACGGGCTTGCGGGTGAGAACTTCGATCACTTGGGTCTCCGCACGCGGGCGTCCGGTAATGCGGTCGATCTCACCGGTGGCCAGGTCCCGGAGGGTGTGCTTGACGATGCGATCTTCGAGGCTGTGGTACGAAATGATCACCATTCGCCCGTCCTGATCGAGCAAGTCGCTCGCCGTGTTCATCAAGCTCCGCAATTCTTCGAGCTCGCGGTTGACCTCGATACGCAGCCCCTGGAAGGCCAAGGTCGCCGGATGAATCCGTCGGCTTCGACCCGGACGAGCGGGCTTGACCCTCTCGATCAGCGAACGGAGCTCCGCTGTCGTCTCGAACGGACGTTCGACCCGGTCGTGGACCACGGCGCGCGCGATCCGCCGCGCATGCCGCTCTTCGCCGTACTCACGAAAGATTCTGGTCAACTCGGCCTCCGATTCGCTGTTGATGATGTCTGCAGCTGTACGCTGTGGTTCGGTTTCATGATCTCGCTCCTGGTCCCCGTCTCGAACGCTGGCCGACATGCGCATGTCGAGCGGCCCGTCGTGCGCCAAGGCAAAGCCACGCTCGGGTACATCGAGCTGCATCGACGACACTCCGAGATCGGCCAACAACCCGGTCACCGGCCCCACGCCTGCCTCCGCCACCAAATCCGCTACATTGGCGAAGCGCCCTGGCATCAAGCGCACGCGGTCGCCATAGGGGGCGAGACGCGCTGCCGCCTTGGCCAAGGCTTGCGGATCGCGATCGATGCCCAACAACCGCACCGTCGGTGCAATCTCGAGCAAAGCCGACGCGTGCCCACCCAGGCCGACCGTGCAGTCGACGAACCAGCCGCCGCGGTCCGGCGCCAAAAAGCGCAGCGTCTCCCGCAAGAGAACGGGGACGTGATCGTGATGGCCCACGCACGTGCCCCTCAAATGCCGTGCTCGGCGAGCGACGCGAAGTCGTCTTCGGTGAAGGGCTCTTCGTCGAGGCGGTGGTCGAAGTGTTCCCGGTTCCAGATCTCGAAGTGATCGAGCCGGCCACTGACCACCACTTCGCCGTCCACGTCGGAGCGCTCCCGCAAGAGGGCCGGAATCAGGACCCTACCTTGACCGTCGAGCCGGAGCTGCTGACCGAAGTGGTTTACCCGCTCGAGGTACCGCTGCTTGACGCGATTCGATGACGGGACCTCGGCCAACCGTGCTTCGATGCCTTCCCATACCGGAAGCGGATAGAGCAACGCCGAATTGCCCAACACTGAGGTAATAAATACCTCATCGCCGTACCGTTCGGCGAGCAAGCGCCGAAACTCTGTGGGGACTTTGAGCCGTCCCTTGGCGTCAATCTTGGCTGGTGCACTTCCACGAAACATCGTTTTCCACCACCGACAGGAGGGGATATTTGGGAAACGGTATCAACTAATGACCACTTTTGTCCACACCAGTCCACTTTAGTCCCCTCCTTGATCCACTTCGTTCCTCTGACGACACCGAAACGCAACGAGCGGCCCCAGACCCCTATGAATCCAGTCTCAACTCGCCCGACGAGTCGGATGGCACCCGTCAACCCGTCGCGCATCGGAAAGGTTTTCCATGCATCTAGTTGCCCAGAAAAGAGCAACCACTACATATAGCCCATCAAGCGTAAACAAGGCGTAAGAAAAGATCACGCCTACACGCTCACAGCGTGAGGCCAGAGCAGGCCCACTTGATCGAGGGAGGCCCAGGTCGTGCTGCTTTGCGCTTAGCTCGAGCCGCTGGCCGATTCGTCGTCGGCTTCGGGTGCGAGTTCGGGTGCGAGTTCGGGTGCACGGAACCGCTGAAGCTCTTCTGGTTCCTCGATCTCACCAGCAAGCGCACGGTAGCCCACGGCATCGGGAGGCAGGTCCTCGACAATAAACGCCTCACCCGCAAGCTCGGCCATATACAACTGCACCTCGCGTCCGAACAACCGGTTGCGCTCGGCCGCACGGATCTGCTCTTCCACCTCGCCGAAAGCACGTCGGTCCCCACCCTGAAGGGCTTCGAGATGAAGAATGTGGAGGCCACCGCGGGCCACCACCGGTGCCGAGTACGCTCCCTGCTCGAGCGCCCAGGCCGCATCGCGGAGCGCGGGGCCCAACTCACTTGCCTTGAGCCATCCCAGATCAACGACGCCACTGGTGAGACCTTGGTCCTTGTAGGCGGCGACGGCTTCGTCCAGATCCTGCCCACCTCCAACCGCCGCGATGATCTTCTCGGCGACCTCGCGTCGCTGGTCGTCGTCGAGACCACTGCTGTCGTAGACGATCACCTCGCGCAGCTGGCGCTCTTCAGCCACCACGAACTCGTCCTGGTGCTCGCGGTAGTACAGCCGAACCTGATCATCGGACACCGTGACGCGACTCTGGACTTCGCGCCCCATCACCTCACGGATCACCAGGTCTCGCCGCAGACCATCCCGAACTTCGTCCAAGGTCATCCCTGAGGCAACGAGAGCCTGGCGCAGCGCATCTTCAGTGTCGATTCCCTGCGCCTGACGCATCTCGCCAAGCGTTTCATCCACTTGCGTTTCATCCACCACCACACTCAGCTGACGGGCACGCGAGAGCACCAGCATCTCATCGAAGCGAGACTTGACCAGCAATTTGCCGATCCTGGACAGCGTTTCCTGGCGCTGCTCGGCGTCGAGCGACGGGTTGGCGAGAACCCGATTGATCTGCTCACCCTTCGCCTTCTCGTAATCATGCAAGGTCAAGATTTTGTCGTTGACCCTCAAAATGATGCGGTTAACTTGAACCGCTTCCTGAGCCGACGCGGGCAAAGCGCTCCACAGCACCGCCGCGACGACGATCACCAACAATCCAAACGCGATTAACGGCGCCAACGCTGTGGGTTCCTGGCTGGTCGCGCGGTGGGCCTGTTCAGTCCTCTTGGGGTTCGGCATAGAGTCCCTGGTAGTCGAAAGGCAAGTTGGTGCGGAAGACGCTCACATTGTAGCGTGTCCGTGCTTCAGTGATGGCGTCCGCCATGACCCGCTCGGTTCTTTCACGCGCCAATGCGGCACGAATCTCGTTGTTGACCACAGCTTGTGGCTCGACCTGTGCAGCCTTGCGGCCCTCCACCCAAAAGATGTAGTAGCCATAGTCCGCGGCCACCACATCGGAGTAGGTCTCGGGCTCGAGCGCGAAAATCAGCTCGGCGAACGACGAGGGCAAGTCGTCATGATCGAGCCAGCCTTGGTCGCCACAGTAGTTGGCGTCAGGGTCGTCGACCAAGCGCGAGGCGGTGGCCTTGAAATCTCCACCCAGATCGAGCTCTCGCTTGATGGACTCGGCCCGCCCCCGCTCGACCATCAAGATCTGCCACAGATGAACCTGTTCCGGATGCGACCATCGGGACCGGTGACGTTCGTAGTACGCCTCGATCTCGCTGGCAGTTGGCGTCGCAGCGTCCGCGCGCCGCAGCAAGCGCTCCGCGGCAAGCCGATGACCAAGGTTCGTCTCACCCTCCGCAAGCCCCAAATCCACCGCCAGACGGACCAAGAGATGTTCATCGACAAAGGTGTCAAAGAGGCTCGTGAGCACGGCGTCATCGAGGCGCTCCGCGGCCGGAAATCCCGCGGTGTCGGCGTTGTGTTGCAAGTAGTCCTCGAAATCAGCGTAGGGAAGATGATCTTCGGCAATTCGCAAAGCCGTATCAGAAGCAACTTTCGCGCCATCCGAACAACCGAGCACGAGTAGCGCCCAAGCCACGACGCCGCGTGTACGTTTCATGGCGAGTGTCATCTTTTCAAGACGCCAGCTGTGCCAGGGTGTCCCGAGCAACAGACACCAGCTCGCCCGATGGTACTTTTTCGATGGAGAGGACGCCTGACGGGCTGAAATGCCGCCCCGGCTGCTCCGAAACAAAGGCGATCAGCCGCTCAGGCTCGACCCGAACATCTTGACGCAAGCGAAAAGTCAACCGGCCACCGCGTGCGGCGATCGACTGCAGGCGCAGGGCCTCGGCCTGACGTTTGAGCATCGCAACCTCCAAGAAAGCCCGAACACCGTCCGGCGGTGGACCAAAGCGATCGTGAAGCTCGGCGAGAATCTCGTCCTCGTTGTCATCGCTGGTAACAATGCGTTGGTAGACCTCCATGCGCAAGTTGGCGTCGCCCACGTAGGCCTCGGGAATCGACATGGGCACGGGCAGATCCAGCGTTACCGACGGTGCGTCCACCGGGACCTCGCCCTTCAGCTCCGCCACCGTTTCCTCGAGCATCTTGAGGTACGTCTCGATTCCGACCGCGCCGATGTGGCCACTTTGCTCGCCACCGAGAAGATTGCCAGCCCCCCGAATCTCGAGATCGCGGCCCGCGACCCGGAACCCCGCGCCGAGCTCGGTGAACTCTCGAATGGCGTGCAGCCGTTTGCGCGCCTGTTCGGAAAGGATCCGATCCTGCGGCACCACCAAGTAGCAGTAGGCCAACTGGTCGCTGCGCCCGACACGTCCACGCAATTGATAGAGCTGGGACAAACCAAAGCGCTGGGCGTTTTGGACGATGATGGTGTTGACGTTCGGAATATCGATTCCGTTCTCGATGATCGTCGTTGCCAGCAAGACATCGTGCTCACCCGCGATAAAGGCATGCATTCGTTTCGACAGCTCACTCTCTCGCAGCTGACCATGGCCGACGGTCAGCCGCAGGCCCGGCACCAGCTCGCGCAGAAAAGCCGACATCTGCTCGATAGTCTCGACCTGATTGTGCACGAAAAAAACCTGACCACCCCGCTCGATCTCGAAGATAATCGCTTCTCGAATCAAACCGGTGTCGAAAGGGACGATGGCGGTCTCGACGGCCATTCGGTCCCGTGGCGGAGTTTCGATCAATGCCAAGTCGCGCACGCCGGCCAGCGACAGCTGCAAGGTTCGGGGCACCGGCGTCGCCGACATCGCGAGCACGTGGACATCCTTCTTGAAGGTCTTGAGCCGCTCTTTTTGAGCCACACCGAAGCGCTGCTCTTCATCGACAATCAACAAGCCGAGACGAGCCATCTCGAAACCCTTTCCGAGCAAACGGTGGGTCCCGACCAGAACATCGATCTTGCCCTCGACCATGCGCTTTTGAATGGCCCGGATTTCTTTCGGTGATCGAAAGCGCGACACCATGTCGATTTCGACCGGAAAGGCACGAAAACGTGCGCGGAAAGTATCCAAGTGTTGGTCCGCGAGAATGGTCGTCGGCGCCAAGATCGCAACTTGGTAGCCACTATCGACTGCCTTGAACGCGGCGCGCATGGCCACTTCGGTCTTGCCGAAACCGACATCTCCGCATAGCAGACGGTCCATGGGACGTGCCAGCTGGAGATCGGCCTTGATCGCAGCAATCGCCTCCAGCTGGTCCGGTGTTTCCTCGTAGACGAATGCAGCCTCGAACTGGCGCACGAGATCACTATCGGGCGGCATGACCGGCGCCTGCGCCAGTTGCCGCTGGGCGTACAGCTTGAGCAGCTCGTCGGCCATATCACGCATGCCCTTCTTGATCCGCTGCTTGGTCCGCCGCCACGACGTGCCGCCAAGCTTGTCGAGGCGCGGCGCCACACTTTCGATTCCGCTGTACTTTTGAATTTGGTCCAAACGCGAGAGCGGCATCAACAGCCGCTTGCCCACCGCGTAGATGATCTCCATGACCTCGGTATCGCCAGCAGCAACCGGAGCTGCATCACGGAGGGACGCCGGTAAATTGGCGTTTTCGGTGGCGCTCTCGCCGAGATTACGCAAGCCCACGAACTGACCGATCCCGTGATCCATGTGGACCACGTAATCGCCGATCTTGAGATCGCGGAGAGACGACAAAAACGGGCCAAACCGGGCGCGCGACCGGCGCTTCACGATCGGACTGCGGCGCAGGAGTTGCCGCTCGCCGAATACCGTTACGCCCGCCCCAGGCAGCCGAAAACCTCGCTGCAAATCACCAGCAACAATTTCGACGCCTGCCCCACCTTGGGGCACCTCGAACGTGTCCAGCATTTCACCGAGTTTTTGACGGTGATCAGCAGGCGCCACCAAAAAGACTCGATCACCACGCCCGTGCGCAATTTCGACCTCGCGCGGGAACCGCGGCAGCTGCTCGTGCAGCCGAGCGGTCCACGTCCCACCAAAGTCGATCGCGCTCAGGGAGTCATCTGTACCGAGAGCGGCGGGCGCGTCGAGCACCAAAGACAGGCGAACCTGAGCTCGATCGAGAACCGCTCGCACGATGTCTTCCTCGTGCTCCAAGCCCTCGGGCGGCGGTGCCACTTTGCCCGCTGAACGACGTGCCGCACAGTCGCCCTCGAGGGCGACTCGGTGCTCCGCGACTTCAGCGCCCAAGGTGGCCACTTCGATTGCCACCACCAAAGGATCCGGACCGGTCGCCCCCGCGAGCAGCGACGGCAAGGTCACGGTCTGGCTTTCCAACAATGGGAGGTAGTGCTGCCAACCGTCGAAACCCGTCCCCGCACGGACGTCTCTCAACGTCCGCACAATGTCTTCCGAAGGGCTCGGTCCCGCCATTTCGGCCAGCAACTCGGCCAACAATTCGGCTTCTTCGGGTCCTTCGGGGAACAACGCCAGGGGAAGCAGTCGCAGCGCACCAACGGTTCCGCGTGAACGTTGACTCTCGGGCTCGAACCGACGGATCGACTCCACCGTGTCGCCAAACAAATCCAAACGCAGGGGCAAGCTCTCGCCCGGGGGATACACATCGAAGACACCGCCACGAACAGCGAAGTCGCCGATCTCCATTACCAAATCGCTGCGCCGATAGCCGAATCTCGAGAGATGCTCGACCAGCTCTTCAACCGGATGCTCCTCTTCTACCGCAACCGTCCGCACCCCTGGGGCGAAATCCGCGGCGCAGGGCAGTCGGCGGAACAACGAGCGTGGCGTCGTTACGACGGTTCGGGCGACCCCTCGGGTCATGCGATCGACCGCGATGGCCTCCTCGGCTCGGACCAGGAGGGACGTCTCCGCCTCTTGGTATGGGCTGAGGGAGGACGCGGGCATGGACACGACGCCATCAGCCCGGCCTTCCTCGCCACCCGCAAATAGTCGCAGGGATTCGTACCAAACGTAGGCTTCGGCCTCGTTGGGCGCCACCACCAGAAGCGGTCGTTCGAGCTCGGCGGCCAACACCTGCAGCACCCAAGCGGCAGCGGGCGTCGGCAACCGCTCGACGTCGCAACCGCGACCGGTCTGTGAACGGTCGCGCAAGATGCGGTATGGCTCAGACGCCCTGAGCGTCGACGCCAGTCCACTCCAAACATCTATTTCTTGGGTCGCCGCCACCGCCATCCCAGCACCCTCATCACGACACGGTGCTCGTGTCCTGAACCAACAAGCTCGCCGCGCGGCTCACGGCCCGAAGCGGGCCTGGTTCTCCGTTGGCCGTGAGGCTTCGCGCGATCACTAATTTTATCTCATTGGGGCCAATATCGATACCAGAGTTTCGCTTCGGGGCTTCTGCCACCGACACCGGCATTCCCGATCTGATCAAGCTTATCGCTAGCAGCCCGCTTGATTGGAACTTTCCCCAGCCACACTTGATCGGCCGGCTCGAATCTCCAGCGCGCGAATCAGATAAGTGCCTGAAATTTGACCTGGATCCAGACGGAGTCGGCCATTCAGGCGATCATGGTCAATGACAATATGGAGTCGGTGTCGTCCGGCAGTTAGGTTTCGTCGCCGGGCTTGCTCAAACCCGAAACGCAACACGTCCTGTGTCTGAAAAAACAGCGCAAGCTCCGTTGCGGCCGGAATCTCGATCTCGATCATCGCCACCAACTGCCGAATCCCGTCGCAGCAGTCGGGAAGGTCGAACGAAATGTAGGGATCGCCGCTGAAGGCCCTGAGGCCCACGCCGTCTTGGTGGGCAAGATCCAAGACGGTGTTCGGCCCCGCAACAAGCGAGGCGGCCGAACGGTCCAGCTGAAAGACGACCTCCGACGAAGCCGCGAAAGCACCCCGCCCATGCTCGTCAGGGGTCCGGGCTTGGGCATGATGAAGGACCACCGTACCGTCGGCCCGGCGATCGACCCAAAGTGCATCCAGTCGGTTGGCGCCTGCCTGCAACGCATCTTCGGGAACCACGGCCGAGAGCCCCCACCGCCCATCCGCGGCTTGATACGCGACCGTCGTTGCGGCCACGACGCCATTGATCGCGATCACCCAGTCGCGGGCCGGCCGCTCGCTGCCGAGCCACCCATGGATGTGAGTGGGCACCTCATCAGCGGCCGGATCTACGACACCGTAGCGTTCAGATCGCGACCACATGACCCGTGACAACGAAGTTACAACGCGCAACTGATCGAGCCGCTGACCAACCAGCGACCGGTTCCGCCCAAAGCGAAACAGCCCTCGAGGCCGGGTGCGTCCCGAACCAAAAGTCTCGAGCTGCCAAGCCAGTGCGCGATCCAAACCCTCACCCCAATTTCCAAACACAGCCATTCCGCCGCCCTCATGGTCGAGCGCACGCACACCGCAACGCTTGGTCGGTCGGCGTACGGCATTCGGGTCGAGCAGGGACTGGCCATCAACCGGCCAGGGTACCGACAGGCCGAGAGCATCCGCGACGGTCGGGGCAACGTCGATCAGCTCGACATTGCTATCATCGATCTGTCCCCGAGCCTGGCCTGGCGCCTTGACCAGGAGTGGAATCGGCATAATCTCGCCACGCGGATCTTCGCCCGGCACACCACGCTTGGCGCTACCTGGGCGAAACGAGATGCCGTGATCGGCCACCACTACGACAAGAGCCTTCTCGAAAATCCCCACCGAACGCAGGCGGTCGATCAGCTCCCCGACCAACCGGTCTGCATAGCCGGTCTGTAGCAACAACCGTTGGTAGTTGTTGGTAATCAGGTCGGCGTCCTCGGCCCAATGTTCCGCGCCCAGCGACGGATGGCGCCAACCTGGAATGGTCCAGCGATCATTGTATCGGCGTCCAGACGGATAGTACTCATACGGGCTGTGCGGGAGCAGAACGTGCAAGAAATGCAGTCCGAAGTCCTGCCGCGGGCCGAGTTCGGCAAGGTATTCGTGGAACCAGCGGGATCGCGCCGTGCCACTGGCATCGGCACGAACACCAAAGTCCTTCCAACCTGCGTCGATGTTGGGAAGGCGGTGACCCCACGTCGGCGGCGTCACGATGTGTAGGTAGACCCAGCCCAGATCCCGCCAAAGCGCCAAGTTGCGCTCAGTCCAGGACTGCGAACCGGCAACCAACCTTCGGTTGAGCCGATCGGGACAAAGCTGAGTGCCACCCTCCACCACACCCATGTCGATCGCCTCGCCCAACCACGAAAACAGGTTCTCGGGATGGGCGGTAGCGTTGGCCAAACGGCTGTCGTTGGCCTGCGGATACCGCCCCGTCACGAGCGCTGGCAGGGCAACACGCGTACGGGAATAGACCGTCGTGGCATTGCGGAACCAGGTCGCGGTCTGGGCCAACTCGGCAAGCCGAGGGTAGCGAATCGGGTCGATCTCACGCCGTTCATCCATCAAGGCGACCAGGGGCAACTCGTCGAGCACCATGACCACCACCGGCGGTGCGTTGGGTGCCACGACCGGCGGTGGCCCCCCCATGGGCCGAGGCGGCGTCACCACATCACGAATCGCGCCATGGGCGAAGAATGCCAGCGGTATCACGACCAAGGCGGGGGACAAGTAGGTCAGAAAGGTCGTCACGAAGGCCGTACGTCGATAGGCCCAAACAAACATCGCCGCGACCAGCAACGCCAGCGCGAACGCTGCGGTCCCCATGGTCTTCAACACCGGCAGGCTGATCAACGCGACCAGCAACGCCAAGGCACCGGTATGGGCGGCGCTCTTGACAGCCGGTCCGAACTTGTCACACAACCCAACCACGACGCCGAGTACCAACCCCGGCCCGACCAACAGCATAGACACCGCGATCACGAGATCGACCGGTTGCACGCCCCGAGCCACAAACAGCTGGGCGTGCTTCGCGGTCACGTCAAGCACGGGCTGCGCTACCGCAAGGCCACCCAAAACCAACAGGTGTAGATAGGCGCCCAGGCGCAGCGGACGAGACGCTGGTTGTTTCATTCGATCGGGCCGGCTGGGCAGCCGATGCTAGCATGTTCACCCACCACGCCAAGCTACCAAGAACCTCCGATAGAGCCCAATGCTGACGAATGATTTGTCCTGAGTGCAAGGCCAGGGGCTTTCGAGCAGAGAGAACAGCATCACCCACAGTGTGGCAGCTGGCAACGCAAGCATCCCGGGAACGGACACTGGTGCTCGGCGGGTGGAAACGGATTCGCTACCGCTGCCCATGATCGACTCGCAGCCCTCCCCAGCACGCCGGTCGTTGCTTTCGGCCCCGATCATCATTGCCGGCCTCTTGGCACTGACGCTGGGGGTATTCGCTCCCGCGCTCGACAACGGCTTCGTTAACTTGGACGACAACGTCTACGTGACCAACAACCCCATGGTTCTCCGCGGAATCGACAGCGAATCCGTAGCTTGGGCGGCCACTGCCAATGTCGCCAGCAACTGGCATCCACTGACCATGCTCTCGCACATGGCTGATGTCGAGCTCTTTGGCCTCGAGCCCCGCGGTCACCACTTGACCAGCGTCCTTCTGCACGCCATCAACGTCGCGTTGCTGTTCGTCGTCCTGCGGCGGTTGACCGGCCACACCGGCCGCAGCGCAGCGGTCGCCGTCCTGTTCGCGGTCCACCCGACCCGGGTTGAGTCGGTTGCTTGGATCGCCGAACGCAAGGATGTCCTCTCGACCGCCTTCTGGCTGTTGACCATGCTCGCCTACGTCGTTTGGCGCGAGCGACCCACCGCGCGACGCTACCTGCTGATCGCCAGCCTCCTCGCTCTGGGGCTCATGGCAAAACCCATGCTGGTTACGTTGCCGTGCGTCTTGCTCTTGCTCGATGTCTGGCCGCTGCGTCGGCTCGACCACGACCGCCTGCCGCAGGCTCGACCATGGCTGCCGTTGGTGAGGGAAAAACTACCGCTCTTTATCCTCGTCGGCTTGTTCTGCGGGATCGCCATCGCGACCCAAGGATCCGCGCTCGACCAAGTCGAAACCCGTCCCTTGGCACAACGCCTGGGGAATGCTGCAAACGCCTACACTTGGTACGCGGCGCAGACCGCGATACCGCGGGATTTGGCGGTCTACTATCCATTCCAGGCCCCAAAACCCAGCCGCGCGCTGGCGGCAATGCTCTTCCTCGCAGCGATCACGGTCGCGGTGATCGTTGCCCGTAGACGAGCGCCCTACGGCCTGGTCGGCTGGTTTTGGTATCTCGGCACGCTGATTCCCGTGATTGGCCTGCTACCCGTCGGCGGGCAAGCCCGGGCCGATCGGTACACCTACGTGCCCACCATCGGACTCCTCATCGCCGTGGTCTGGTGCCTACATGCGTGGCTGTCGCGCTATCGACACCATCGTTGGATCCTACCCGCAGCGACGATCATCGCCACGCTGATCCTGTCGGTGGCAACCCGCAGTCAGATCAGCTACTGGTTCGACAGCGAAACACTCTTCCGGCGCGCCCTGGCGGTCACGAAAAACAACGAGGTTGCCCACCTCAACTTGGCTGAAGCCCTCTCTATGCAATCCAACCCCGCCCACCAGGAAGAGGCCTTGAAGCACTATCAAGCCGTGCTCGACGCCCATCCGGCCAAGGCCGACTACCATGCCGCGCTGGGCAGCGCGTTGGGTCGGTTCGGCCGCCCTGAAGCCGCCCGTGAAGCGCTCATCAAAGCTGTGGAGTTGGCGCCCGACGACCCGCGCATGCACCATGCTTTGGCGATGGTGCTCGACGATCTAGGCGAGTCCACAGCCGCGCGCGAGCATCTCGAGCGGGCAGTTACGCTGGACCCCCACTTCGCACCGGGCCAACATGGTCTGGGCGCCTTTCACGACGCCCGCGGCAACTACAATCAGGCAATCACGCACTATCGTGCCGCACTCGACGCGGATCCGAGCCGGAACCTTTACGGCCGCCTCGGCCTGCTCCTCGGCCAACAAGGGGCACTGGCGGAATCGGCGGGCTACCTTCACGAAGCCGCGAACCGCCGTCCCAACGACGCCACAGTGCGTTTCAACCTTGGCGTCACCCAAGCCCAGCTGGGTGATCTCGACGCGGCCATCGCGTCTCTGCGCGCCGCCACCGATCTGGCCCCCGGAAACCCGCAGATCAACGCCATGCTGCGACAAATCGAAGCCCAGCGAGCCCAGGACCAAGCCCCATAGCGGGCTTCCGACGTCAGGGCGCGTCGAAAAGGCGACTCGGCACCAGCCGCGCCCGGTGCAGGATCCAGCGGAAGAACACCCAGCCCGTTGCAACGGCATATTGGGTAGACCGCCAGATACCGATGCTCGATGCACGGTCGTGGTAAATGACGGGTACGGGCAGGTCACCAACCTTGAACTGATGGTGGACGGCCTGCAGCAACAGCTGCGAATCGAAAACAAAGTCGTCACTATTGTCTTCGAACGGAAGCACCTCGAGTACGGTCCGGTTGTAGGCCCGAAATCCACTGTGCCACTCACCCAGGTTTTGCCCGGTGAGCATGTTCTCGATCAAAGACAGGCCACGATTGGCGAGATACTTGTACCAGGGCATACCGCCTGCCAGCGCCTCGGCCCGCGTTCGGATTCGATTGCCCAACACCACGTCGCAAACCCCGAGACGCAGAATATCGAGCGCCGCGGGAATCAGGCGCGCGTCGTACTGTTCGTCGGGATGGAGCATGACCACCTCGGTAGCACCACGATCGAGCGCCGCGCGGTAACACGTCTTCTGGTTGCCACCATAGCCCTTGTTGACCTGATGCTGGATCAGCGTCACCGGCAGGCGACGCGCCAAGGCAACGGTTTCGTCCTGGCTTGCATCATCAACGACCACGATCTCGTCGTAGGCATCTGGCGGCACTTGGGCCACGATCCGCTCGAGCGTCCGGGCCGCGTTGTAGGCGGGCATCACGATCACGGTGTACCGTAACGGCGTTGCCGACACTTGTTCGGTTGCGTGAGGCTCTACCACAGGTACGTCGGCCACAGGTACGTCGGCCACAGGCGGCTCAGCCGCTCTCGCCGCGACCGGCCTGGGTCGAGCCACCTTGCATGCGCCGGTCCCTGGACGCTTCGTCTTCGGGTGCATCCTCCTCGGGCAGAACGATCACCACGTCGCCGGGCCGTACCATGCCCAGTTCCTCGCGCGCCAAACGCTCGAGGGTCAGGGGATCGTCGCCAAGAAGCGCGATGCGATGCTCGAGGTCGCGAATGTTCCGCTTGGTCTGCTCGATCCGTTCCTCGAGCTCGGCCTCTCGTCCGTGGACCGTCGCCAACTCGCGATAGCTCTTGACCGCGGCCGTCGCCAGCAGACCCAGCAACAACACTACGGCCAAACCGAGCATCGATCGGTAAAGACTTGGTGTCGCCAAGGTCGGTGTTGTATCGGAGGTAGTCATCCGTTCCAGCGCGGAAATGCACTCGTTCCTGGAAAGAACGAGGCATCTTCTAGTTCCTCTTCAATTCGCAGTAACCGATTGTACTTGGCAATGCGCTCACCGCGACAGGGCGCCCCAGTCTTGATTTGCCCCGCTTGGGTTGCGACCGCTAGGTCGGCAATGGTGGTGTCCTCTGTTTCGCCCGACCGGTGGGAGATGACGTTGGTGTAGGCGTTGATCTTCGCCATCTCGACCGCCTTGAGCGTCTCGGTCAAGGTTCCGATTTGATTGAGCTTGACCAACAGCGCGTTCGCCAAGCCGTCCGCGATGCCGTCGGCCAGGATCTGTGGATTGGTTACGAAGAGGTCGTCACCGACCAATTGAACGTCATCACCGAGCTCATCCGTCAGCAACCGCCAACCTTCGGTATCGTTCTCGGCCAGACCGTCCTCGATCGAAACCAACGGATAGGCCTCGATCCATTCTCGGTACAGACCGACCATCTCTTCACTGGTCAGACCCAGCCGTTGCTCGCCGGGAAGGCCATAGTGGTGGCCTTGGCCGTTGGCTCCTTCCACCAACTCGCTCGCGGCCACGTCGATCGCCAACGCGACTTGACGGCCCGGCTCGTAACCGGCAGCCGCAATCGCCTCGACCAGCAGGTCCAGCGCCGCGCGGTTGCTCGGCAAGTTCGGCGCGAAGCCCCCTTCGTCGCCCACCGCGGTGGAGTAACCCCGATCGTCCAGCAATGACCTGAGTGCGTGGTAGATCTCGGTTCCAGCCCGAAGCGACTCCGAAAAGGTATCGAAACCCATCGGCACGAGCATGAACTCTTGGACGTCGACCGAATTGTTGGCATGCGCACCGCCACCGAGCACATTGATCAAGGGGACCGGCAACAGCGTCGCGGCCGGCCCGCCAAGGTACGCGTAGAGCGGCAACCCAGCAACGTCGGCGGCGGCCTTGGCCACCGACATGGACACCGCCAACAGCGCGTTGGCCCCCAAGCGGCTCTTGTCCAACGTGCCGTCGAGCTCGATCAAGGTGCGATCGATCAAGACCTGATCTCGAACGTCCATTCCCTCGAGCGCACGGGCGATCTCATCGTGCACGTGATCCACCGCCTGGGTAACGCCTCTCCCGCGGTACCGCTCACCGCCATCGCGCAGCTCGATGGCTTCATGGGAACCGGTCGAGGCCCCGGAAGGAACCGCCGCACGACCGAGCACACCACCCTGGACCAAACAGTCGACCTCCAACGTCGGCTCACCTCGCGAGTCGAGAATCTCGCGAGCCACCAGCTCTTCGATCAGGAACACGATGAACTCCCGGGCGAAGGGGGCCGACACCGGCACCGCGGGGTGGAGCAGTCTGGTAGCTCGTTGGGCTCATAACCCAAAGGTCGCAGGTTCAAATCCTGCGGGCAACGGTATGGTGTTCAATCCAGGCGAACGCATCCTCGGTACCACGGCGCCGGGTCACGCCTTGATCGCAGGTGCGCTGTACTCGTTCGTCGGCAAGCAACGGTTGCCCAGCGTCATGTCCGCCCTAGGTTGCCTCGGCTGGACGGCACAGGCAGGCGCCGTGTTCGTGTTGCTGTTCCCCGTCTGCGGGCATCGCGGCGCCATGTTCGTCGCGGCCTGTTTGGCAGTCGGCGCCGCGGGGGCATCTAGCTGGGTGGCGCTCGAAACCACCTTGGTCCTCGGTTGCACGCTGTGGACGATGGTTTTGGCCATGCGCGACCGCTGGCTGGTCGCCGCCTTGCTCGCCGCGGTGGCGGGCCTGCTGCGACCCGACGCGTTCGTTGTGCCCATCTTGCTCGCACCCATGGCCGTGTGGCGCTTGCGCGGTGGCGCGCGTTGGCCGGCACTCGTCCTGGCCGGCGTGAGCGCGCCCTGGCTGCTCTTCGCGACCGCCTACTACGGCAGCCCCATGCCCCACACCGCGGCCACCAAGCTTCACGCGACGGATGTTGCCGAGTACGCACAACACCTCATGACCCTGCCGACCCGGGTTGCTCTTGGTACCTCGGCGCCGTGGGCGGTCGCCATGCTGTGGCTCCTCGCCAGCTATGGCACGTGGCGTCTGGCCCGAGTCGACCGTCGCTTGCTGATCATTCCAGCCTACGCTGTTGCCCACAGCGTAGCCTACCTTTACCTCCGGCCGAACATCGGACATGGCTGGCACCTGCATCCCAGCGTGACGATCTTGGTCGTGCTGGCGTTGGTCGCCATCGCCGAGTTGGCAACTCTCTCCAAGACCATCCCACGGCCGATCATCGCTCTGCTATTGGTCGGTATCGTCGGTGCTTTCACCATGCGAACCGGACGTTTCGCGCAGCGCTACGAGACCGAGCACTGGTTTGGCGGTCGCGACACGGCCTACCATCAAGCTGCGCAATACCTCCTCGAGAACAGCGACCCTAGCGATCTGGTCACCAGTTTCGAAGTCGGCACCCTCGGCTACGTGACAGAGCGCGAGATGTACGACTGGGCAGGTCTCACCACGCCCGCACCCACTTTTCCTTCGCACCGTCCCAACGAACGTTGGTTCGTGGTCGACGACGGCTCACTCCACGTTCCGACCGAAGCTGGGTATCAGCACGCTGCCACCTTTCGTCACGGCAGCTTCACCGCCTACGTCTTCGACGCCAAACCCCTCCCAAGTCACCAATAGAGGGCAATCTGAGTTGCGTAGTACTTCCTTTCATGGGCAAGGAGGACTGCCGTGAACCACCCAACGCAGGGCCCGAATCAATCTTGTCCATCCGTGAAGCGCCTTCTCGCTGGATTCTTCTTCACCGCACTGTTGGTCCCGAGCGCCGCGCCCGCACCAGGTCAGGTGCCGATCAACCCGGTGCCGCTCTACCAACCCGCGCCCAATGTGACCCGGTTTGCGGCACCGAGCGCCGCGCTCGCCGACACCAACGGTTCCGGCTTGCCGGTGGTTTCGGATCCGCTCCAGCTGGGTCGGCCACCGATCTACAGCGGTGCCTCGATGAATCCGGACGGCAAGATTCTGTTTACGACGGCCAAGAGTGAGGCCGTCCCCGGCATTCCCGGCCATTTCCTCCAACACAAGGGCGTTTTCGTTACCCACGTCGAGCACGACCAGATCACCGTCGACCCGGTGACCGGTGAACCTGACTTGGGCAGCGGCGCCGATACACCGCTCACCCTCTTCGATATCGACAACTGCTCGAGTGTCGAATGCCCGGATCGCCAGGGTTCGGTTTTCCTCACCGTCATCGACGATCCAACGCTGCCCGACACCCAAACCAACCCCTACCGCGCCGACTGTGGCACCGGCGTCGCTAATCTCGCGGGAACGTGCCGCTTGCAAACGTGCGCACCGGCAGGCCGGCACTGCCCGGCGTTGGCGCCTCGGATCTCACCCACGGCAGCTTCCCGGACCGACGCAACATCGTGATCTTCATGCAGCGTCGCCTGCGCCTGACCATCGACGAGCTCGCCTCGAATCGTACGCTGGGAGTGGCTCGATGGCGGCAGCGTCCCGACCTTGTCGTTCGACGCCGGCAACGACAACCATTTTCCCCTTAGCGGGCTCGAGCCCACCCTGAGCTTCGATGGGCACTTGTTGGTATGGCAAGGCAACCCCGCGCAGGTGGCACCCGACGACCTGGGTCAAATCGGAGGCCGCTGCTTCTCGTACTGGGATCCGGTGCATGGCCTGGTACCGCGCTCCCCTTGCGCCACCGGCTATTGGCGCGGGCCACCCCAGGGTCATGGGCCCTGCTGCGACCCCCAATGTTCTTGTGCCGGCAACAACCAGAATCCGCAGCAGTACGCATGCCTGCCTGGTGCACCGGCCGGCTGCACCAATACGTTCCCGTTCCTCACCCAGAACGTCATGATGTATTCCTACCGGGATGACCCGAACGATCCCCATGGTTGGACCGTGCCACGCAGCTTCACAGAGCTTCACGGAGACTACTTCGGCGTGCCATTGGCGCACTACAACGGCCGACCTTTCCAGGAGATCTACCCCATCGCGCGGCTACCACTCCTCGACGGCGCCGGTACCCCGCTCAACAAGATCAACGGCAACTACTGCTGGCTCACCCTCGACGCCACCGACCTCATTTGGAACGCCAACGCCCACGCCCGCACGTCGATCATCGGTGCCTCGACCGGCTTCCACATGCAACACATCGACGGTCCGGTGAACCCCACCACCTACCTGACCGGCTCACACGAGCCGGACGATCGAGAGACCTTCGTGGGCTGGGGTCCGACCCCCGGCTTGTGGGGTCCGATCGATATCGGCAAACGCGCTTTGCCCTACCTTCAAGGCACCGACCGCAAGATCGCGCTCTACGGCCACGAGGTGAACAACTACGTCGAAGTGCGCCTGTTCGCCGAGCGTCCAGACCGCCTGCTCCGCCTGGGCATGAACACAGCGCTGCGCGAAAACCTGAGCCAACCGATCGATGTACCGGTCAGTTTCACGCCGCAAGATGATGCTACCGACGACTTCTCGGGCCGCGGGCAAACCGGCACGCTAATCGGTGGCGCCCAATTCCCAAACGACCTCGAAGGGTTCAATGGGCCCAAGTCCGGTGAATCGATCCAGATCGGTGGCGCCGGCCACATCGCGGTGCCCAACACGCCTGCCCTCGACGCCGACTTCGCCGCTGGGCTCAGCGCTGGCCTGTTCGTGCGCGTCGATACCGTTGGCAGACGGTACCTCCTCGAGAAAGACGGTTCGTTCCAGCTCATCTTGCGCAAGAACGGCCGGGTCGCCGCGACCGTGACCACCAACAATGGTACCGCCACCGCAATCAGCAACCAGACGCTCATCGACACCGCCCTCGGCGCCTGGCACCACATTGCCCTCACTTACAACGGCACGGCACTGCGCCTCTATTTCGACGGCAACCAAGTGGGGAGCGCGAAGCACACCGGCACGGTCGCAGGCACCAACAACCCGTTGAAAATCGGTCGCGAGCTCGGTACCGCGGCCGACGTCACCGTAGATGATCTCGAAATCTGGGGCACCGCCTGGACGCCCACCGAGGTCGCCGAGTTCGCCTACGTTAAGCCGCCACTCTCGATCTTCCGCGACAATCCGACTTTGCCCGGCCTGCCCAGCGGCCTCGACGGGTCGGCACAGGCGTTCTTGAAGATTCCCGTCGGCTCACTCCATGATCTGAGTACCGACCGCGTTGGCCTCGGTCGCGACCTGTTCAACGACATCAATCTCTCGCACAGCTCGCTCAACATGGCCTGTGCCACCTGCCATCAAGCCGCGGTCTCGTTCGCCGAGGGCAACAACAACGGATTTTCGCTCGGTAGTGACGGCGTAACACTACTGCCACGCCAGACCCCACCCGTATTCAACCGCGCCTATAGCGACACCCAGCTGTGGGACGCGCGGGCCGACACGCTCGAAACGCAGGCTAGCCAACCGATCCTCGAGCCCACAGAAATGAACAACACCCAAGCAGCGGTGGAGGCGTACATCCAGGCCAACTACGCCAACGGCGCCCAAACCGGCAGTCCACGAAACTTCCGAGATGCCTATGGCGTTCTCGTACCGAAGCTCAGCGACCTCGAGCTCGCTCTCGCCGCCTACCAACGCGCGATTGTTTCCGGCGGATCGGTGGTCGACAACTACGAGGACGGCATCCCCATTCCCGGCAGTGCAAGCGATGTCGACTCGATCCTGCGTGGCCGCAAGCTGTTCTTCAACAAGGCCCGCTGTGCGACCTGTCACCAGGGCCCCAACTTCTCCGACAACCGACTCCACCGCACGGTGGCCTCCTCCACCGACACCGGCGCCAGCGCGCTCACCGGCCGCGCCGAACACCAAGGCGCCTTCAAGACACCGTCCCTGCGTCAGCTCCTCGACACCCTTGACTACTTCCACAACGGTAGCCAAGGAACACTTGCCGACCTCGTCGACCGTTACGAATCGGGTGGCACGTCGAGTGATCCCGAAATCCGCCCCCTGGGCCTCAGCGACGCCGAGCGCGTCGATCTCGTAAGATTCCTCGAAGCCTTGCAGTCGGGGGTTATTGAGGTGTTCTGACCAGCCCCCGCTTGGCCCTCTTGTCTCGGTGGTAGGTCAGCGCGGCCGCAATACAAATGGACAAGGGTTCCAGCGGAACTACATCGTCCTTTCCGAAGACGATTCGGCGATTGCCCTCAAACCGAAAGGCCTCGGGAAACCACGCTCTGAACGACTCTACGAGGGTGGTTTGACAATGAAAGTAGATGGCGTACTCGTCTGGGGTGGCTTCCTTCCAGGCGATCCGTATCGTGCTTCCGCTCTTGCTCTGCTCGGTTGCGTAGGCAGGCTCGCCCCACTTCAGCGCCTCTTCCAGCTCACCGACACCATCAGTCGCCGCCGCAGTCTCGAAGATGAGCTCACGTAGCGCCAGAAGCTTCCGTCCAAACGGAACAGGGTAAGCCTGGAAGACGGCGGCGACATCTCGGTTCTTGAATCCCTTCAAAAGACACCTAGGCTCATCGAGCCTTCAGCTCGCACCATCAGGCTTGCGCCCAACGAACATTTCACAGGAGCCTGGCTCGACCTCCGAATGCACCAAGGGCTCGACGCTCGGTTCAAACCCGACCTCAGCAAGCAGCCGCAGCCAGTCTCCCCGAGCGAACAATCCTTCCACGTGCCGATCGTGCTCGACCTGTACCGAGCCATCAGCTTTACGCAGGAGATAAGCGTAGTCGACGATGTAGGTCGTGTCGCTGGGGTCCGGATCCCAGGTCCATTCGAGGTACCGCAACGCCCGCCCCTTGCCATCGTGCCCGCCCTTGTCGTTTCCGGGGGCGAAGTTCTCGCGCACGTGATCCGGACAGAACAGAGCGCTGCCGCCAGGCTCACAGTGAATGAAGGCGGTCTCGATCGCGCGACACAGGTCGGCTTCGGTGGTCATATAGCAAACAGCGTCGTGTACGAAGACACAATCGAAGACCCGACCGAGTCGGAGCGTTCGCATGTCACCTTGGATGTGCTCACACTCCGGGTTCAGCGACCGACTGACATCGAGCATGCCCGGAGACGGTTCGACCAGTGTTAGGTCGAACCGAGCCTTCATATGCGAGGCGTTGTTGCCGCCGCCACTGCCGAGCTCGAGGAGCGTTCGGGCGGGTCTGGTACAGGCCGACACCAACGCTTGCTGATAGAAGGCCGCTTCTTCCTCATAGTCACGCGGCGATGAGAGAAACGGCCACCACGACGCGAGCCTTCCATACAGTTTCGGGGCAGTTTCAGTCACCGCTCGGCTCCGTCTAGATCAAATGTCGAAACCAAGCTCGGCGGCCATCGTCAGACGAATCAACCGAGCGTTGGCTAGTTTACGCGAGGGCGAAGCGGCCTATTCGACAACATCGACTAAACTCGATGTGCAACATCGAAATACCGAGAGCATCTGCCGAGGCCGCGAACCGACGAAACCGCTACCTCATGTGAGGGCTGAGCCATGACTGAAGTTCGAGCGAAGGCGTATTCCTGGCTGTGGGTGATGGCGGCCCTCTACCTGGGCCTGAACACCGTTGTTTCACTCAGACTAGTTGACTTGGGTAACAGCGGGTCGGTTGCCATCACCGTCGTATTGTTTGCGTTCGTTCTCTTCTACGGCGCCAAGAGATTCGGGTGGCGAAAGTTATTGATCTTCTTCGGTATGACGTCTGCGATCTCTTGGTCGATGGAGTCGCTCAGCATCGCCACAGGATTCCCATTCGGACACTATCGCTATTCCGATCAGTTGGGACCAAAGCTGGGCACCGTTCCACTGATCGTCATGCCGGCCTATTTCGCCAACGGCTTTTTGGCCTGGACCATCAGTCACATCTTTCTGGGTAATCTCGGTCCCGGCATCCTGAAGCGCAATACATTCGCGGTTCCCACCATCGCGGCCTTTGTGATGGTCATGTGGGACTTCTGTATCGACCCAGTTACCTCAACGATAGACGGGGATTGGATTTGGCGCGATGGCGGACACTACTTCGGCGTACCGATCAAGAACTACTTCGGGTGGTTCTTGACCGTCTTCTTGATCTACCTGGCCTTCACCTACTACCTCCGGTGGCGCGAGAGCAAGGACGCGACCGTAGATCGTCACGCGGTCCGGCTGCCGAAGAGCTATTGGTTTCTGGCGCCGGTGATGTTCGTCGGCACGGCGATTCCAGGCTTGATTCACCCCTTCTCGAACGAGATCGAGAAGTACTCGGATATCTACTGGTCCATGTTCTTGGCGACCGTGATGACCATGGTCTTTGTTTCGCTACTCGCAATGATACTCGTCAGTCGATTCGACGATTGAATCAGGCGCGCGGGAGGCGGTCGTCTGGAATAATGCGGGCTAACCAACCGACACTCTTTGCATCCCGGCCGACTTCGGCCGAAATCCGTCCGGAAACCGGGTTTCGTCCGAATACTCCGTATCCTTGAAATTGGCGCCAGTTAGGGTCGCGCCCGTTAGATCGGCGCCGCTGATTGATGCGCTACCTCCCACATTGTCGCGGCCGAGATTGGCATGAGCAAGGATGGCACCGCGGAAGTTGACGCCTTTGAGATCAGCGCCTTGCAGATTGGCATGCTCGAGATCGGCCTGCGACAGGTTAGCCTCGAATAAGATCGCCCAATAGAGCATGGCGCCGGTCAGGTTTGCTCCCTCGAGGTTGGCGTGGGAAAAGAGGGCGCCGTGCAAGCTCGCACCGTCCAAATGCGCGCCGCGCAGGTCGGCGTCATCAAACGTCACCCCATCCAGCATGGCGTTCGAAAGGCGGGTGCCACGCAAGTCCTGACCTTCGAAGGTCACGCCCCGCAATTCCTGTCCCGAAAGGTCCGCTCCAGCAAGCTCGCCATCGATTCTGAGCTTCAGGCGCCCATTGAGTGTCTTGATTTCCATTGTGCCTTCCAACAGACCCCGCTCAAGCCGCGGAAACAGACCGCGGCAGGTGATCCAACCGCCAGTTGCGAGCCCAGAATGCTACCAGGGCCGGGCTAGCTACCAACTCGGGCCTGCGCCCGCTGGCCTGGATGCAACCGCAAGGTACCGAGCGCGACAAGCGCGACAAGCACCGAACCGAGCCAGAACGTCTCCTGCTGGCCGACGTACTGGAAAACAGCCGTGGCCCATATGGGTCCGAGCAAGCGACTGACACCACCAAATGCCTGTTGCACACCGAGGGTTTGCCCCAGTGTCTCGGGATCGGCGAAACGGGACACCAGTGATGTCGTGCTGGGAAACAAAAACGCGGTGCCAATGGGCACCAGCAGGGTCGCCGCGAGAAACGTGTACGCATTGGCTGCGAAAGGTGCCAAGGCCATCCCGGTCGCGAGCATCAAGGCACCCATGCGCAAGACTCGGACTTCGCCGAAACGACGGACTGCGCGCCCCAAAATCAGCGCGCGCACGACCACCGACACCATCCCCACCGCGACGTAGAAGTAGCCAATGGTGTGCTCGGTAATCCCGAACTGGTCCGCCAAGTAGAGCGCCATGATGCCGTTCATCGCCATGAAGGCCATCATGGCAACGGCGTAGACCCACACCAGCATGTGTGCCGTTTCGAGCGGTTTGGCCACCACCGCACCGATCGCCGGCAGCAGAGGGGGTCGCTGTTTGGCCGACTTCGACGTATCCCGAACCGACGACTCCTTCAGCCATCGCCAAGCGAAAACGGCATTCAGCGCACACAATCCAGAAGCGATCAAACCTGGAGCCGCATGGCTGAGTCCAACGCTGAACGAACCGATCGCGGGCCCGATCATCACACCGGCGCTCGAAGCCGCCGTAATCCAGCCAAAGGCGGCGGCCCGCTCTTTCGGCTCGACGACGTCGCTGACGTACGCTTGAATCACACTGATCGTACCGGCGCCGGCGCCTTGGACCAATCGGCACACGAACAACAGCCAAACCGAGTTGGCAAAGCCAAAGGCCAAGAACGCCAACGACGCCAAGCACAATCCAGCGATGATCACCGGCCGCCGGCCCCGGTGGTCGGAGAACCGTCCCCACAAGGGCGCGGTTACCAACTGGGAGAGGGCGAAGATCGCCATCAAAAAGCCCACCGTCAAGGGCGTGGCGCCAAAGCGGGTAGCGTAAAGCGGCAGCAGCGGCAGGATCAGCGCGAAACCAATCATGTCGACGAAGGCGGTGACCATGAGCACCCACAAGCGCCGAAACGAGCTACCTTCGCGGCTGGTTATCGATGACGTCTCCGCGGTCACGACGCCTCTCCGCGTCCCCAAATCAGAAACGCCATGCTGCTCATGATCATCAGCAAGACCCCGTAGGCCGCGGCGACACCAAACTCCTGCACCCGAAGCGATGATTGGATTTCGATCGAGATCGGCCGGGTCTCATAGGTATAGAGCACGATCGAAGCAACGAAATCGCCGAGGCCAGTGATGAACGCCAAACCAACCCCAGCGACCAACGCCGGCCGAACTTGGGGTAACACCACCCGCCAAAACGTCCTTACCTTGCCCGCACCCAAGCTCCACGCCGCTTCCTCGAGTGAGGGATCGAGCTGACGCAGGCCAGCGATCGCCGCGCGCCCGGTGATCGGCAGGCTGCGAACCAGGTACGCGAGCGGAAGAATGATCGGCGTACCCACCCACACGAAGCGCGCCACCGCCGGTGCGTGGACCGAAAAGGCCGTGGCCAGTGCAACCGCGAACACCGTCCCGGGAATGGCCCACGGCAACGCAACCAGGCCTTCCAGACCCGCACCCAGCCGACCACCAACGCGCAAAGACTGGCGGGCGGTAAGCAAGCCGATGGTGACGGCGCCCAGGGTGGCCACCGTGGCCATCCATAGCGAGTTGAAGATGGGACGCAAGCGTTCGGGCTGTGAGAACAGCGTTTGGTAGTTGCCAAAGTCGAGCACGGGCGGTACGAGCTCGACCGTCCAGGTACCGATCGGGACCAGGGAAATCAGCAGCAGGGTCAGGTGCGGCAACAATAGGAAGATCGCCAGAGACCAACCCAGACCCGCGAAGAGGATCCGGTCACGGGGACGGACGAGAACCCGTGGCCGCGGCGGCGTACCCTTGCCCGCCGCAACCCCGGCGTCCGAACCTTGCAAGCGCCTGACCACCACCAAGGCGATCAGGGCCACCGCCGCCAGCACCACCGACTCGATCATAGCCAGCTCGATCTGACCGCTCACCTTGGAGGCCACAATTTGGGTGGTCATGACCCGGTAGCCACCGCCGAAAATGTACGGCGCCGAGAACGAGCCCAGAGAGGTCATGAAGGTCAGGAGTGCCGCGCCCAACAGCGCGGGACGCAACTGGGGCAACACGACGCGACGGAGGGTGTGCAGACGGCCGGCACCCAGCGACGCCGCCGCCTCGAGCATGGCACCGTCGAGCCGAGCCAGCGCCGCACGCACGAACAAGTAGAAATACACGTACATCGAGTAGGTATGGACGAGCAGGATGGCGCCTGGGCCTCCCAGCCGCCACGGCGGTTGGTCGAGCCCGAGCCCGAGTTGAACGACCCGCGAAATGAATCCGCTTTCGCCGTAGAGGAACAGAAACGCGATCACCCCGACCAGCGGCGGCAACGCCACCGGCAGCGCCACCAGCGCCCCGAGCACCCGACGACCTGGAAACGATGTTCGCGCGAAAACGAACGCGAGCGGTACGCCCACCAACGCCGCTAGCACGACCGACGCCAACGAGATCCAAACGCTCCGTCCTAGCGCCCGCCACTCGTCACTGCGACGCAAGAACGCAGCAACGTATTCGAGCGTCCAGTGACCGGCGCGACCGCCACCAAGTCCTTCGAGCAGGGTCAGCAGCAATGGATAACCGACCAGCCACACCAGGCCGGCCACCACACCCACCGCGACCCACGGCCAACGTCGCCATGCGCCGCTCGAGCCACCTTGGGTTCGATTCACTCGCCTTCACCTTCGCGGGAAAAGACCCTCGCTGGGATCGCCGACGGCCGTTGGGCGACCATCACACGATCGCCCACACCGGGCGCGGCGGCACCTTCCCCGATCAGGACCTCGACCTCGGCATCGGTGCCATCAAGCTGGACTGCAGCGTAGGTCGAGGCTCCGGTAAACCGTACCGCGACCACGACACCCCCAATGGATGCCGCGTCATCGACGGAACCCACCAAGGCTAGCGCCTCGGGCCGCGCAACCATGTCGACCCGAACGCCCAGAGCCAACTCCTCATCCGTCTCCGCGCGCCACATCACCTCGGTACCCGTGATCTGAACTTCGACGGTCTCGGCGTCCTTTCGGGCACCGACCGTTGCGGCTACGGCCGATGCGCGGCCCACAAAGGTGGCGACGAAGCGGCTCGCTGGGCGACGGTAGAGTGTCTGGGCGTCGGCGACCTGTTCCAGCCGGCCCTGGTGGAGGACTGCCACCCGATCGCCCACGTCGAACGCTTCTTCCTGCTCGTGGGTAACCAGCACCGTGGTGATACCCACTTGTTCGATGGCGGCGCGCAACTCCCGGCGGGTGCGTTCACGCAAGGATGGATCGAGGTTGGAGAGTGGTTCGTCGAGCAGCAATACCTTCGGCGACGGCGCCAGCGCACGCGCCAAGGCAACCCGCTGTTGCTGCCCGCCCGAGATCGCATCGATTCGGCGGTCGCCGTAGCCCTCGAGATCCACCAGAGAAAGGACCTCGCGGACCCGTTCGCGCTGCTCGTCGCGCACCATCTTGCGCGTCTCGAGCCCGAAGGTGACGTTTTCCGCCACCGTCATGTGGGGAAACAATGCATAGTGCTGAAAGACCATGCCGAACCCTCGGGCAGCGGGCGACAGGCCCGTGACCTCTTGGCCGTCAATGACAATTCGACCTGCGTCGGGGGTCTCGAAACCGGCAACCAGCCGCAGGGCCGTGGTCTTGCCACTGCCGCTCAGGCCGAGCAAGGCCAGCACTTCGCCCCGGCCTACATCGAGACTCAGGTCGGTGAGGACCTGAACGTCGCCGAAGCGCTTGGTGATCTGATCGAGAATGAGAAATGACATGGGGCCGGCATGCTATCTCGACCAGCTGCCGGCGTCCCGCTCACGGAGGACGCGGACGTCACGCTACGGTAAATCGTCTTGTAGCCGACGGGATCACTCGACGCCGCGACCGCGCACCTCACGGTCCCACTGGTTCATCCAGCTGGCACCCTCCGCCTCCATCAACGCCCAATCGATCTCGGCCTCGACCATCGCTGCCAGCGCTTCTCGGGCCCATGCCGGCAATGCGTCAGGCGGCAGGTCATCACGCGCCGGTAGGCGGAAGGCTTGCTCGGCGGTCAACACCTGGGCTTCGCGGCTGCCGATCCAGTTGATAAATGCCCGCGCCGCCTCATTGTGGCGCGATCCCGCCACCAACCCGATCGCATCGTTGATCACCGGTGTGCCACTGGTCGGAAAGCGATAGCCCAGCGGACTGCCGCGCTGACGCTGGAACAGGATGTCGGTTAGCTCCCACATGGTCACGAGCCCTTCCTGGCGGACCATCTTCTGATGCAGCAGGGCGGGGTTGTGGACATACTCTTTGGTCTGGGCGTCGAGTTGCCGCAGCCAATCGAACCCTTGCTCCGTGCTGCCCGTTTCCATAACGGAGCGGACCAGGATACCGCCAAAGATCGTGCGCATGGTGCCACTGGCGAGCGGGTCACGGACAAGCACCTTGTCCCGCCACTGGGGTGACAAGAGATCGTCCCAGTCGGCCGGCGCGTCTTCGGGCTGGACCGCGTCTTCGTTGAAAACCAAAATCGGCGGCGTCCGGTACAAGCCAAAGTACCGATCGTCTGGATCACGGCGATTGGCCGGAATCGCATCCGCCCAGGCCGGCCGAAACGGCTCGAGCAGACCTTCCGCGGCGCCGCGGGCCAGGATGGTCGCCGGCCCACCAAACCAGACATCGGCCTGGGGATTCGCCGTCTCCGATCGGACCCGGTCGTAGACTTCTTGGGAACCCATGTCCAGCCATCGCACATCGATTTCTGGGTGCTGGGATTCAAACGTGGTCTCGACCAGCATCAACAAGTCACGACCATGCGGCGAGTAGAGCACCAGCGGAGTGCGACCGTCGCCACATCCGACCACCAGGAGCATCAACGCGACCACGGGAAACGTTGCTTTGCGTGTCTTGCTCACGCGTCACCTCCCAGGTTGAGCAGGTTGGCGAACAGGCGAAAGGCGCCTGTTACGCCCGCAGGTAGTTGGCGGAAGAACGCCAATCCAGTGTAAACGTAGTGTCCGGATCCCAACGGGGCCACCAACAGGACGCCCTCGCGCTCGACGCCCTCGGGATCCGCCATCGCCAGCAAAGGCTGAAAAGCCGGATCCCAGGTACGCGCGAAATAGAGACCACGCTCTTGTACCCAGCCAGCCCAGTCACCAGCGTCAATCCGGTTGGGGATCTGGAAAACGGGATGGTCCGGCAGCAGTACCCGCACGGGAGCCAACTCGTCGGTCGTCCGATCATGCGGCCGCGCGATCTCGAGCGGGTAGGGCGCGAATCCACCGCGAACAAATGCATATTGCTGGTATTGCACAATCAGCAGACCCCCGCCGCGCGCATACGCCAAGAGACGCTCGTTGGCGGCGACCAAAGCTGGATCGGTCTCATAGGCGCGAGAACCCACCACGATGGCATCAAATGCGGCCAACGGGGCATCGCCCAGGGCCGCGCTGTCGAGCAACTCGACGGGTACCCCGATCGATGCCAACGCCTCCGGAACCCGATCCGAGGCACCCCGGATGTACCCTACGCGTTTGAGCGCGGGCAAGGAAATCTCGCCCGCACTGAGCGCCACCGACGCAGCCACCGGCCGGGGAGTCGGCCGAATGTGATCGTAGTCGATCATCGGAACACCCAAAGCGAACCGCCGACCGTCGTCCGTTACCGCGGCGACATCGATCTGGTACCGACCCTGCGCGAGCGTTGCGGGCGCCGAGACCGGAACTACGAGGGTGACGCGGTCCTGTGCCATCACTTCGATGCCTTGAGGCGGCACCGCTGGCCATCCCGCAGGAACTACGACGTCAACCGATACCCGCATGGACTCGTCTAGATGCGACCGCAGCTCGACCCGCAGCGGGACCTCTTTGGAATTACCAATGCGCCATACCAAGCTGCTGGGCGTCACCACCACCTCGAACGCTGGCACCACCCTGAGGGGCCGGCGCACCTCGCCAGAGGCTTGGTCGACGGTCCGATACACCACCTCGCGGACCACGGTCACCGGGGTACCATCGACTGTGAACCTGAACCTCACCCGCAGGGGCGGACGCCCGAACGGCTCGGCATGCTCCTCGGGCGGCGTGGCGGACCAATCGTAAAGATACCCATCGCGGGGCTGGCGCAGGAAGTACGGCATGGTTACGGGCGCCGAGTCGGGCACGGCGACCTCGAGCACCCGGTCCATGGTCACCGACGTGGCGAATCGCGACCGAACCGGCTCAGCTTCGCGCGCGTCGACCACGTCCCACGCTGGGTCTCCCATCACCTCGACCCCAAGGTCATCACACATCTGGGCACCACTGTTCCAGAGCACAGCGTGAACGGCCAGCCGTGTCCCAGCGACCAGTGTCTCCCGGTCGGTGTAGGCATCGAGGGCAATGCCCGACGCCGCCATCAACGCATCGACCGCAATCTCAGTCTTCTCGGAAACCAAAGCCAACACCCCACGAACCGTGGCGGCATCAACCTGAGACGAGTCCGTGAGGGAAATCTCGAGCGCGCCGGACAACCGCCCGAGCAGCCCGATGATCTCGCGCAGGGGCGCCACCGCCTCGTCCATGGCCTGCGGGGTCAGTTGCTCCCGCGCGTCCACCGAGAGCATGGAAACCCGCGCCAGAGAAGCTTCGGCCCCGGTTCGAAGCGAGCTCGCCGGCAGCGATGCGGCCAGGGCGGCCAAGCGTGTATCGATGCCGGCGAAAAGGTCGTCGTTCGTGTCGGCTTTGGATCCCGCACCCTCTTCCCAGGTAAGGGAGGTCGTCGCATCGCCAAGCGCCTGGATCAGGCCCATGTCCTGCGACCGATGCTGCGACCTGCTGTCGAGCGCCAATTGCAGAATCGAGCGCCCGCTCGCGGGATCGATGATGCCGAGCGGAAGGCGTACCGTCTCGGAGCCGGGCGACGCCCAACTCAACCGGTAAAACGCCTCGGGCGCCCACGGAGACTGGTCCATGCCGTCCGCGCTCGCCACCGGCTGCCTCGCGGCATGAAACGCCCGCGGCGCAATCAGACCCGAAAGCCAATGCTGTCCGTGTCCCGATCGGGCATCGGGTGGAAACACCGCCACCACCACCTGGGGCTTGAAGCGCCGGATCACACGCACGGCATCGGCCAGCAAGGTCTGCTCGGGCCAAAGCGTTCGCGTTTCGTCGATTGACCGGGTATAGCCAAAGTCGAACGCGCGGGTGAAGAACTGCCGAGCGCCATCAATTCGTCGTGCGGCCAGCAGTTCGCGCGATCGAATCAGCCCGAGCCGACACCCAATTCGGGCCCGATCAGGTTCTGGCCACCCTCGCCGCGGCTGAGTGAAAGGTAGGCGGCCTCGCCTCCCAATCCCTGGGCCACCAAAGCCAACAAACGCGTGTCCTCGTCGTCCGGATGCGCGGCCACGATCAGCACACGTTTGTGGGTCGAAAGCCGCGCCAAAGCGCGGTCGAGCGCGGCAATGCCGCCCGTCGAGGCCGACTCGAGCACGCGAACCGAATCTTCGGCGTACAAAGGAAAACTGAACAGAAGAATCAACGCGACTACAACATACCAACGGACCTTGAACATGGTGGGGATCATAGCGCGAGGTGGTACGATCGCATCGGTGATGGAGAGGCGCCGCCGGTGGAGCCGGAAGCTGAGGATGAAGCCTCCGGGGTCCAGCTCCTGACCATCGCGGTTGGCGGTATGGGTGTTCTTCGCTACCTCAACAAGATCGGGTTTCTGCGCAAGCGCCCCGGCAACCCCTACGCCCATCTCATTTCGATCGGCCGGTCCGCAACCAACGACTTGGTCGTTTCACTCGATACGGTTTCGAAAGTCCACGGTTACTTTGTCCACAACGACGGCGTGTGGCAATTCACGGATCGCGGCTCGACCAACGGTTCTTGCCTCAACGAGAAGCGTCTCGAAGCCGGCAAACCCGTGCAGCTGATCGATGGCGACCGACTACAACTCGGAAAGGACGTCACGTTTGTTTACATGAATCCGGCGTCGTTCTACCGTCACGCAAACGCGGGATAGCGACTCCGGGCCCGATCGGTGTCCATTCGATTCGCGATCTCTGCTAGACCGCAGGTATGGCCTCTAACTGGTTTGCCATCACGCTATCGTTTGCGGCGTCAGAGAGCGATTTCGCGGGTATTGGGTACCGCCTGGGGGGCAGTTCGCCACTGCCATTCGAGCTGACTGCGAAGATTGGAGACCAACCTCGCGTCTCTATTGGGTATGGGACGTGACATGTGTGCCTTGTTGAAAACGATGAATCGACCGAGAGCCAGAAAGGAGCTCTCCTTGTCCGGGTCGGGCCGGATGCAGAAGGGGACCGTGAACGTCGCTAAGGTTGGAACGGCGGCCTGCAAAAGCCGAGCGGTCTCAAGTGCTCGTGCGGATTCGTTCGTGACGGGCTACCACAGGTACCAAGGTGAAGAACGGCGGGGTGATTGCCCCAGCCACCTGAAGTCTGTGTTGGATGTCTCTGTAGGGAACCATAACCCTCCGCTCGCGGAGGGGATATCGCCAGAGCCCGGTTGGTGCGTGTCATGCCGACTGGGTGTACCCAGAATGGGTACGCAACCTCCCAACCCCGAAAGAGGAGCCTCGCCCGTGCGATCAGGGATAGAGCAGACCACCTACCGTGCCAAGGGTCGATTCAACGAACAAGGGAACTTCGACTCGGACGCTTGGTTAGCGATGCCAGGCAAGCCGCCAAGCCCGGTACTGTTCCGAGCGGAGGACGGAGCTCTCGTAGTAGTCGGCGCGCGGGAAAGCCGCGTACATGGCGAAGGGGAGCAGTAGATGCGTGTAGGTCCTACGTCACCGGGGAAAGCCACGTATGTGGTATCCACTGCCGATTGGCAGTGGCTCCGGAACGAACAGAGGAAACTGCACCTGCGAAGTTGGGAAGAGCCGAGCTACGTTTTCAGGAAGCTGTGGGGATTGATTACAGACCCTCGCAACCTCCGGTGTGCTTTGGCACGCGTGGCTCGCAACCGCGGTCGGCGTTCGCCGGGCGTGGACAAGGTGACGGTCGGCAAGATTCTTTCGGGGAACGTGGATGGCTTTGTGGCCGAGCTGAGAACGCAGCTGCGCTCGCGTAGCTTCCGCCCCAGCCCGGTTCGGCGAGTGATGATCCCAAAACCCGGCAAACCAGGGAAATTTCGCCCTCTGGGAATTCCGACCGTGACCGATCGAGTCGTGCAAGCAGCCATGAAGAACATCATGGAGCTGATCTTCGAGGCGGATTTCTATCCGAACTCCTACGGCTTTCGGCCAGGACGAGGCGCCCATGCAGCGTTGGAGCATCTTCGGTTGCTCCTCATGCCCAAGCCCCCGAACCTGCCGAAAACGGATCGATCCTGCATGTTCCAAGTTGCTATCGAAGGCGACATTCGGGGGTGTTTCGACCACATCGGCCATCATGGTTTGATGAACCGGATTCGGCGCAGGGTCACGGACCCGAAGTTGAACCGGCTGGTCGTTGCATTCCTGAAAGCCGGGGTCTTGTCCGAAGGTCGATTCCTTCGGACGGAGACCGGCTCCCCTCAAGGTGGCATCCTCTCTCCTTTGCTCGCCAACATCGCGTTGAGCGTGATCGAGGAGCGCTATGAGCGTCACTGCTGGCCTCGCCGGCAGCCGACCCTCCTGTCGGATCGGAGGAAAATCCTGGGCCGAGCGTACAGTGCTCGATCCCAGGTCTGATCGAGAGCATAAGCCGGTGATCATCCCGGTGCGCTACGCGGATGATTTCGTCCTCCTCGTGAGCGTGCCACCTGGGTCAGATCGTCTCGGACGAGCCTTGGCCGTGGCCGAAAGCGAGAAGGCGGATCTTGCACGGGTGTTGAAGGACAGTCTCGGCCTCGAGCTGTCCGAGGAAAAGACGCTGATCACTCCGGTGACCAGGCCGCTTCGTTTCCTGGGACATCACGTCCGTTACCAACGTCACCGTTACTACGGATGGTTGGCCAACGCCGTGATCCCCAAGCACCGGAGCCAACAACTGCGAGAGACCATCAAGCAGTTGCTGCATCGCAGCACCTGCAACCAATCTCTCGCTTCGAGACTGAGATTGATCAACCGGAAGCTCCGGGGATGGGGGAGCTACTACCGATACGCACGGGGCGCCAAGCAGATCTTCAACGGTCTGGATCGCTACGTGTGGATATCGGTGCGGCACTGGCTGCGCAAGAAGCATCCCCGCGCCCGCATGCGGGACATCAAGACTCGCTATGGATGGCGCACCCCGGCCCGAAAGACCGTACGTTGGACAGAGGAACGAGTTCACCTCTGCCGACTCTGCGACTATCGGGTCCGGCGATTCGATCTCAGGTGGCTTCGCCCGCCCTACTTCGCGGAAACATCTAGGGAAAGCCCGGTGCGTAACGAAAGGCGCACGCCGGGTTTGGAAGAGGGGGCCCTGGAAACCGCGGGATGAAAGTCCCAAACGGCGCCAGGGTCCCCACTCTTACCCGCTACCTTCCGTCGCCCGGTGCACTTGTCGGCACACTCGTCGAAGTGACCGTGCGCACCATTCAACAACGCAACCTCCTGCGGCCAGGGCCACGGCTCAATCAACTCGTCGTCGGCGTGCTGGCTCACTGCCAGGAAGCCACCGGCATGCGCGTGCACGCCGTCGTGGCGATGAGCAACCATGCCCACTTGATCGCATCACCGACATCGACCGAGCAGATGGCCGAGTTCATGTGCTTGGTCAACGCCAACCTCTCGAAAGAGGCCGGCCGGCTTCATGACTGGAAGGGGACGATGTTCCCCAGGCGCTACGCCTCGATTCCGGTGTCGGACGAGCCACAAGCCCAGATTGCCAGGCTTCGATACTTGCTGGAACAGGGCACGAAAGAGAATCTCGTCCTCGCGCCGACCGACTGGCCCGGTGTTCATTCGTCTCGCGCCATGGTCGAGGGCCGGACCATGAAGGGGATCTGGATCAAGCGCAAGGAGATGTTCAATGCCAAGCAACGCGTACCGCGCCCGCGTCGCCGAGATGGTTGATGACATCGAGCGCGAGACGATCGCGCGTCATCGGAAGGCCGAGACCGTGCCGAGAGGCGCCGAGTGGGTGCGGCGTCGGCACCCGCACGAGCGCCCCAAACCGGGTCATCGATCGCCACGGCCACGATTCCACGCCTTCGCGAGGAAGATCCGTAAGCAAATGGTCACGGCCTACCGTGAGTTCCTCGCGGAGTACCGCATCGCCGCCGAGCGGCTCGCAGCGGGTGACCTCGGCGTCACCTTCCCCGAGAACTGCTTCCCGCCACCACTGCCGTTCGTCGAGCCAATGCGGCTTGAGCCTGGATAGCGACACGGTGTTGAGATTCGGTTGGTCGTCGCGTGGTGGGATCGCCCGCCACACGGGCGAAGCCTGTGCGGATGTCAGAACCGACTGATCTCGGGCAAGTCGGACGTCCAAAAACGACCGAATCCGCCCGATTTAGCCATCGATCACGTGCTCAAGGCGTCCGATCAGAACCCATCATGGTGTCCGACCGGAGGCTCGCACGCCGGCTCGCACGCCCGTCATCATCTCTTTCCCATTACTTGCCCGGCACTTGAAGAAGGCCGCACTTGAAGAAGGCCCGGCACTTGAAGAAGGCCCGCGAGAGGGGGCTTTCCCTGGCAGGTTGCTCGCCAAATGGCTCTCCCAGGAGCCTCGCACGAGTTATCTCCATCATAGCGAGACAATTCAGCTACCAACGAACCATTCTTCTCAATATTGCAAGTGCGCTCCCGCAAGATGTAGGGCTTTTCCCGCTGCTCAACATACCGAAGAGAGAGTAGGTTGTATGAGCCGCTATCTCAAAAGGAGAAATCTGCTATTGCGAACTGCTTCTGCGACTCTCTTAGTTGCCACTCTCGGCTTGATGACTCACTCAGTTGTACATGGTCAAGAGCAGGATTCGGTCATCACCAGCCGGGAACAAGCTGCGTCAGCACTCGACGCGATGTCGGCAGCACGCTGGGAAAATGGCACGTGGGTCGAGCAACTCACGCCCTTCTACTCGCTTAAAGACGGTGCTACGTCTCGAATTCTGATTCTGAGTCGATTCTCAGATGCAGTAACGGTCGAAGGGACTGCCATTGCGGCGACCGGTGCACGCCTTGACCTCGGTACTTACGTCGTGGGCGCACGAGAAACAGTACACATCGAACTAGCCACCAAGATCGCTGACAAGGCCGAGTTTCAGGAAGGCGCAGTTGTATTGCGATTCTTCGGTGACACTCAGATGGTGCAGGGGTGGCTCGTTCGGTCTGACTCCGGCGGTCTTTTGGAAACGGCCTTCGAGGACCCGGCCCTGATCGTTCCTGGCGACCAGTTCTCGTTCTGGACACCAACCGAACCGCCCACCGACGCCGAACCGCGTAGGTCGCGCCTCGTTCTCTTCAACGCGAGCGAGAAGCCAGTCGAAGTCGCCATCGCCACGGGCTCGAAAGCGCGAAGGTTTGCGAAATCTAGGACAGAGTCACTGCCCCCAGGCCGGCCGTACGAGGTCAACCTGGGAGGCCTCTCTACGCAGGCTCATGGCCGACTGCATCTCTCTACTCCAGATGGTTCGCGTGTGGTGGCTACCGCCTTCCAGCAGACCTGAAGCGAAGTCACCCAACTTCCGCTGGCCATCCCGCCGAGAGAGGCCACTATCTATGATTCGCTCGTCCTCCCAGAGCATGACGAGGGCGACGCGCTTGGGCTCCTCCTATTCGACACGCGTACGAATGGGACTCCCACCCACGCCGAGGTATCACTCATTTCCTTCGAGACCGGCACTGCTCAAAAGAGGAAGAAGATCCAACTCCTCCCAGGAAGTGTGGACTCCCTCGATCTTCGCGATTTTTCCGAAAGCAGCAGAACTGAAGCTCCCACAAGAGTACGGCTTCACGTCGAAGTCACTGGCGGCGGCGTGCTGCCATACCTGTCGTACCAGAATGCACAGGGCAAACGAGTCGACCAGGTGCTCTTTGAACACTCGAAGGCGCACTCGAATGGGCTCTATCCAATTCCTGATCTCGCGAGCAACGAAGTCGTGACAACGATCGTGAACGTTGGTGAAAGCAATGCCCGTCTCCTTGGTCATCTTGCGTGGGAAACCGGTGAACACAGCATGGGGCCTTTCGTCCTACCGCCTGGCGGAGGCAAGCAGATACGATTCAACCAGCTTGCTGAGGCCCAGAAGCGCGACTTGCTCAGTCGCAGCGTGGGGCAGAGCTTCGAGCAGGGTTTCTTCCAATGGACATCGAACCGTGGAAGCCAGGCACTGATCGCCCGTACGGAAGTCACGCCCCAAGGCTCCAGCGACCGATATGGCTTCAGCTGTTATGGATGCTGCCTTGAGATGCCATCTGGCGGCGTCTCCCCGAGTGGCGGTGTGGTCTTCGACATCGGCCAAACGCCTTCGTTTGAAGGGACCGAGTTCATCCATACCTGTACCGGAACGACGGGTCCCTACTACGTAGGTGTCCCGAGTACGATGTACTACCAATCTCCGATCGGCTGGACCGGCACACAGCTCTCTGCGACCGGTCTGGCGGAGCAAACGGTTGGATTCCAGGAGACGGGCACCTACATGTGGACCACCTGTGTCGAGCGTACCCGGACGTTCTCTGGTGGCGGCCCCATCAACGTCGACAAATGCCATCGGGATAACGCAGACGGTCTTGACGAAACTCAGGGCTGTTTCCAGCCGGCAAATAGCAGTAGCTGCGGGGACTGCTACTCGTGCTGCGACAAGATACGCGCTGCGGCAAACTGTCGCTGCAAAGGGAACCAAATCTGCAAGAACGGCGTCCAATCAGCGTGCGGTACATGCAAGCAGCGCTGTTTTGGGCAATACAACGTCGACTGTGACCAACAAATCGTGAGCTGCAACTAGGGGGGATCTCATGCTCCGTACCAAGAGAATGCGGGTCATCATTGCGACGTTCACCCTCTCGATACTCAGCTCTGTGGCGTGCTCTGGCGTTGACCCAGCGCCTAAGACCATCCTCGCCTTCCATTCGGCCGAAAGGTGGGATGGAGGCCATATGGGGCTCCAGCTCGACACCCTCGAGATCATCGAGTTGACCTGTCCTCAAGAGGCCAGGCGACTCCTCGTCAGCCACTCGAATGGTTCACGCGTCGTCATCGATCGCGTCTTCGAGCCAACACAGGGCAAGACGTCGATCAGCCTATCTTCTGATGACCACGAGTGGTCGCTCACTGTGCTTGATGAGACCGATCGTCGCGTCGCAATCCAAGGCATTGGCGACTACGGCGGTCAAATCCTCTGGCGCCAGCCGAGCCAACAAGACGGTGACTGGACCATACAAAGATCTGCAACGCTCAACGGCCAGCAGCTCAGCGTGGTGACGACAGCATTGCAGGACGACACGATCGGAGACCAGCTCCGGGACACTCTTCTCCGGAGTCAGAAGCTGGCAACCATCGCTGAGGCTATGCCTCCCGAGACGGCCGAGCTCGTGCTGCTGCTGGAATCGATCGTGACGAGCCCGAAGGGCCGCGGTACACCGATGGCCAACCTTCTGCCCATCCTCGAAATTGCCGGCGATGCACTACGGGCGAGCAGTGTACGGGGCAAGGCAAAGCTGGCGCAGACCCGGTGGACCCACGAGCCCAAAGGCGGTGGTTCTGGCGTCGAACTCATAGCCGGTTCTCTTCGCGACTTCGTGGCGCAATTCGAGTCCATCGCTTCAACCCGCGATCCTCTGGCAGGTCTCCACGGCCCTGCTGATGGTGGGTGTCCAGCGAAGGTTCTGGGAGAGTAGCTATAGGCGCAACTCCTCGAAGTAGGTTGCGCCAACACCGGCATCGAACGTACTCGTTGCGTCCCGCTGCTCCGAGCGGACGGTGCGATTTGAGACGCGGCCGCTCCTCCTCACTTGACGCTACGGAACCACCGCGTCCCACTCCGAGAGGTCGCCCGACTCGAAGCCGTCGGAGTAGATCTCCACCGAAGTGTCCCAAGGCTGCATGTTGCTGTTGAGCCCGACTAAGGGTCCGCGAAGAAATAACTTCCGGCATCTGTTCGTAAACCTGCCGGTAGCGACAGCATGGCGCCTGACCGATATTAGCCTCTGATCCCGTAAAAACAGCTGCGGTAGCTGATCTTCGCTCTTGCTATTGCGTGTTAATTATGGCAACATCACCCTTATTGAGGCGTAATGATGTCATAATGAGACCCACAAAGTTCCCCGTAGAGGCCATCGCCAACCTGCTGCGCAAGCAGAAAACAGCCACCCTGCCGGAATTGATGGCGGCGCTGGGCACCCATGCCAAGCGCACCGTCTTTCGCAAGCTCGAGCAGCTGGCCTATCTCACGAGCTACTCGCACCGCGGGCGCTACTACACCCTGGAGGAGGTCGCCCAGTTCGATGAGCTGGGCCTGTGGTCGTGCCGACAGGTCTGGTTCTCGCTCTACGGCACCTTGCTATCCACGGCCGCCGCGATCGTCGAGGCTAGTGAGCTGGGCTACTTTGTCGAGGAGCTCGACAACGTGCTACGCGTAGGCACAAAGGACGCCTTGCGCAAGCTCGTTGTTGACGCTCGGTTGAGACGCGAGAAGGTCGCGGGCAAGTTCTTGTACTGCGCGGTGGAGCCCGGCCGCAGGCGCCAGCAGCTCCTGGCACGCCGAGCTCATCTAGCCCAGCCCGGGATCACTGGCCCCTTGCCCGAAGACGCCATCCTGCCCGCGGAGCTGAGGGCGGCCATCGTTCTGTTCTTCAGCCTACTCGACGAGAAAGAGCGTCGCCTGTACGCTGGGCTGGAATCCCTGAAGACAGGATACGGCGGCGACACCCGGATCGCCGAGCTGCTCGGACTCGATGCTGGCACCGTGGCCCGGGGTCGGCGAGAGCTGGTGAGCCAGGACATCGAGGTCCAACGCGTTCGCAGCCGTGGCGGTGGACGCAAGGCGGTGGAAAAAAAACGCCGGAGGTGATCGCCCACATCCAGCAGCTGCTGCAACACGACACAGCGGGTGACCCCATGGGCGGGCTGAAGTGGACCCGCAGGACGACGACCAAGATCGCCGCGGAGCTGCGCTCCGCTGGCATCGAACTGAGCGACAGAACCGTGGCCAAGCTGCTCAAACAGATGGACTTCTCCTTGCGGGTCAACCACAAGAAGCTCTCTTCTAGCACCTCGCCCGAGGATCGCGACGCGCAGTTCTCACACATCGCTGCCCTGAGCGAGCATTTCCTCGAACAGGGGCTGCCGCTGATCAGCGTCGACACCAAGAAGAAGGAGCTGGTCGGCTGCTTCAAGAATGCCGGAGCGTCCTGGCAAGCCGAGCCCGTGCTGGTCAACGACCACGACTTCCGCTCCCAGGCGATCGGCATCGCCATCCCCTACGGCCTCTACGACCTGCAGGCGAATCGGGGCACCATCTTCGTCGGCATCACCCAAGATACCCCGGGATTCGCCGTGGACTGCGTCGAGAAGTGGTGGCGCACCGAGGGGCGACAGCGCTATGCCGGCGCCGAGCACCTCGCGATCTTGGCCGACGGCGGTGGCAGCAACTCCGCAGCGAGCCGCGCCTGGAAGCATGGGCTGCAGACACGCCTGTGCAACCGCCACAGCCTGCGTGTGTGCGTCGCCCACTACCCGCCCGGAACCTCCAAGTGGAACCCCATCGAGCACCGTCTCTTCAGCGAAATCAGTAAGAACTGGGCAGGCCGGCCTCTGGATAGCTACGAGACCATTCACCAAGGCCGAGCATCTCCCCCGGTTGAACTACACGCTAAAGCCTGTCTGAGAATCTGAAGTTATTCTTTCGCCGACCCTTAGGCTCGGCATCTTGCCCACCGGTTACATCTATCCTCGCCAGGAGCGCGCGATACGGGATCTGCTGCGCCGACGTAGCAAGCTGGTTCAAGCAGAAGGTGGCGTCTTTGCTGGCGATCAAGAACATCTTGGCCCGCAACACCTCAACCATGTACACCGCCGACCAGCTAAAGAAGCTGAGACCCGACGAAGTCGGCGCGTTGCTCGATGACGAATGTCAGGTACTCGCGGTGCAAGCCACGGTGCGCGTACTCGACATGGTGCGTGAACAGATCCATGAGCTGAGCAAGGCGGCTAAAAGGAGAGGCAAGCTCAGGAAGGCATTTCACGGTCTCCTCTCCATTCCCGGCGTGGGCGACATCCTTGGGCTGACCATCATGTACGAGACGGGCCAGATCAGCCGATTTGCATCGGTGGGCAACTACGCCTCGTACTGCCGCTGCGTGCGGTCTGAGCGCACCAGCAATGGCCGCAAGAAAGGCAATGGCAATCGTAAGAACGGCAATCCCTACCTCTCATGGGCCTTCACCGAGGCGGCGCAGTTCGCGATTCGGTTTCAGCCCGCGGCCCGACGCTTCTACGACCGCAAAAAGACCAAGACCAACCGCATTGTTGCCATCCGGGCACTCGCTCACAAGCTTGCCCGAGCCGCCTTTTTCATCATGAGGGACCAGACCGTCTACAAGCCCGAGCTCTTGTTTCGCTGATTTGGCGCGGCGGTGTCAACCATGTCACGTGCTGGGCTACACAAGCCATTTGCCTGATTGGAGACACCGCCGCGCGCTTGATGATCGGTTCAAAGAACGCGCCCAGTCCGTGAGCCACCACGTGAACACACTCGTCGTCGTCTCTTCCTCAATACTTGGCCGGCACGTGAAGAAGGCCGCACGTGAAGAAGGCCGGTCTCTTCCTCAATACTTGGCCGGCACGTGAAGAAGGCGGCGACTTCAAGGTCGATTCGGTCCGGTCCGAATCCACGCAACTCGCTGCCTCTCGATATCGCCAGCCAGGTTGCCTACTACCCGGTCACAACGCGAAGCCCGCGCACCGCCTCGACGTGTTCATGGCCCGTCGCTTGGCTCCAATCTAACCCTTACAGGTCTGCCACGTCGTTTCTTCGAGGTGCCAACGCTCGCCCGATTGCGACTCGGGCGGGATACCGGTCAAGGCCGTCCTCAGGGAGCCACACGAAATGGGTCTTTGCTTGCGAATGGGTTATGGAACCGTACGCCAGTAAGCGCACGACCGTGCTGTAGATCCTCGCTCAGGAGGACGGTTCCGCCATTGTCTTTCACCACGGACCACAACATCGCGTCCCAGAAGGACAGATTGTGTTGTGCCACGGCGTCAATGGCTTGCGGCAGGCTCCCAGGCGTCGGATAGACCGTCGTGAAAAGTGCCTGCCAGTCGGCGACCTGAGCGCCGGCGTCCTCGATCGTCATCTTCCCCTTGCGGGTCGCGGCAGCGACAAACTCGCAGTACGCCTGTAAGGCGACGATACAGTCGTGGTCCAGGGCAGCGCGTTCAATGACTTCAGCGGCGATTTCGTGGCGTCGAGGGTCGTTCGAGTCGATCGCGTAGAACAGGACATTGGCATCAAGGCTGAAGCGCTCAATGCTCATGCAACGCTTCCCGAGACGGGATGCGGCCACCCAAATCGCGGCCACGGCGCATGCGATCACGCGTCCGCACCAACGCTTCGAGCTGCTCCGGGCTCAGCTCTCGTTTCGTGGCCACTGGCACGAGCCGTGCGACCGGCTTGCCGCGGCGCGTGATCACCAACTCCTCACCCTGCTCGACCGTCTTGATGTAGCGTGACAAGTGTTGATTTGCTTCTCGAAGACTGATCTGGTGTTGCATTCCGCCTCCCAATGAGATTTGTAGTACATCCTACATTATTTGACTGAAAGTCGTCAGTCCATTCCGTCGATTGGCCTCGGTCTAGGGATGGTACGTCCGGCGAACGCGAAGGTCATTCGGAGATCGGTCGCCATGGATCCCACCAAGCAAGGTCGGGCGAATACTCCTCCCACCAACACTTGCACAGTGACTGGGGTCTGGACACATCGTCCTCCGATTGTGGCCGCCCGGTGGAGCTTGCCTCGTTCTGAGGTAGCGCTGCACTCATGGAGTGGAGCGCCGGGTGCCGTCAGGCGACTGCTCTCTTGGGCTCTCAGGATCATTGGACCAGATTCATGGGAGCATCTCATGCGCCGTTTGACCTGGTAGCTACCGGGAGCTACTATCGTTGGCATGAGAGCTGTCGGAATCAAGATTCTCAAGAACCGGCTGAGTGAGTACGTACGTCTTGCAGCCTCGGGTGAGTCGGTCTTGGTCACCGATCGGGATCGCGTGGTTGCCGAGCTCGGGCCACCTTCATCGACTCGCGCCGAGGCGGTTCACGATGTCCTGTTGGCCGAGACGGTGCGTGCTGGTTGGCTGAGACCGGCGATGGTCCATTCAGCAGAACCACCGCAAAGGCTCCCCGTAGCGGACTGGGCGGAACTCAGTGATGAGCTGGACCAGGACCGCAACGAACGATGATCTACCTCGACACGTCAGTGGCTTTGGCCCATCTGCTGGCGGAGGATCGACAGCCGCCCGAGCGACTGTGGCAAGAGGAGTTGGTGTCGAGCCGTTTGCTGCAGTACGAGCTTTGGACTCGCTTGAATGCACGAGGCTTGGCTCAGTCCCATGGCGAGGCTGCTGCCGATCTGGAATCTCGGATCTCGTTCTTGGAGCTTGTGCCACCGGTTCTCGAGAGAGCGCTGGAGCCGTTTCCGTTGCCGGTTCGAACACTCGACGCGCTTCATCTAGCATCAGCCGTCTTTCTCATGGGCCGAAGTCAGCGGGTTCAGCTGGCCAGCTACGACGAACGCTTGCTACGAGCCGCCACAGCAGTGGGAGTGGACGTCTGGCCTTCGCTTGAAGCGTGATGCCAGGTTCTTCGGTCGCCTCAAAAGGCAGCGAGTCGTTTCGGGCTATCCGCGGCAGGCTGACGGTTGTGTCTTCTTGGGTTGATCGAACGCCCCAACCCTACGAACCACCACTCGGCTCGGAGTCGTGCCTCTGGGGGTCTCGATCCCCATGCTCATCAGCCTGCATGCTCAGCCCGCCATCGGTGCCAACTCTTCGACCAGATAGCGGGCAAATGCTGGGTCATCAACGACGAACGACGGACGGTGCATTTCCGCGGCACACCCCACGTCGAGCCCCTCGACGGTACCCCGGTCGAGAAACGCCGCCCAGATCTCGTGAATGCAAACCCATGCGTTCTCGAGGTCAAAAGGACCATGTTGCCCTTCCGGGAGCACCAGATGATGACTCTCGGGGAAGTACGTTGCGGCCTCCTCGGCAAAGGCTGGCGGGGTGACCGGATCGAGTGCTCCAGAGAGAAACAAGGTTGGCGTGTCGAGTACTTGTGGGCTCGGAAGGCCAAGCGAAGGGATCCGATGATGCGGCCAATTGGCACAACCTTGGACCTGCTGCTCGAGCCGGTAGGTGCCAATCAGCGTATCGGCTCCCCGTACCAGAGCCGCCGCGACGTCGAAGTCCATGCTCTCGCCGCACTGGATGGTCAACAAGACACCATAGGCAAGCGACGACTGGAACATCCGCTGGACGACCACCGCGAGCTGTAACAGGGGTACCCAGTCGTCGGCCATCTCGGCGCGATGAGCCGCCCACGGCAAGGCTCGCGACGTAAAAGTGAAATAGAGCAACAGACGAAGTTTCTCAGCCAACCAGTCCCGATTGACGTCGAGCGTGATCTCGGTATCCAGCTGGTTGGGATCCGGCAGCCTCACCGTCCGGGGGCCTTCGCTGAGACTGCCGAGCAGCGTCGCCATGGACGCACCAAGATCGGGCATGATGTCGGAACAGGCTTCATCAGCAGCGCAAAGGGTACCCAACCCGGCGAGCACCTGGTCTGACCAAACGCCCCGTTCGGCCAGATTGGAACGCACCGGCGAAACAACACCGATGCCGAACAGCGAGCGGGTGCTCCTTGGATATCGCTGGGCAAATACCATCATCGCCCGCGTTCCGTAAGAACCACCGCGAATGTTGATCGGCCCGTAGCCAAGATGTTGGCGCACGGCTTCGATGTCATCGGCAAAGTCGACGGTGGTGTACCGTTGCAAGTCGGCGCGGAGACTGAGCTCCGCGGCGCATTGCCGAACCGCATCCGCGGGGAACATCTCCGCCAACACGCCCAGGCTGGGCTGCCCACCACCCAAAGGACAGGTGATGCGGTGGGAGCCAGCCGTGCCGCGCTGGTCGACCAACACGATGTCGCGTGCCCGCACTGGCCCTGCATAGAGCATGCTCGGTGCCCGTTTGGTCACCGCGCCTCCCGGTCCGCCTTCGAATACGAACACCGGGTCAGCAGCCGGGGTTTCCCGCTGTGCCGGGACCACCACAACATCGAGTGCCAGTCGCCGACCGCCGGGCTGGCTCCGATCCTCGGGCACCTCGACCACACCGCACAGGACCGACTCCTCGATGTTCGGCAAAGAGCAGGGCGTCAGGCTCGGCAGACGCTTCACGGCCAGGGCTGTCCAATCCACCGCCACAGGCGGCACCCGCGCGGAGGAACAAGCTGTCAGGACACCGACGACAAACAACAGTCGAAAGAATGAGTTGAACACTGGACCACCGTATCGAACGTCGTCGCCGCCGGAGGTTGCGGGCGTGGTGAAACGACTGCTACTGCGTCCAGGTAGCCGTCAGGGGCCGGTGCGGATCAGCCAGCGAGTGCCTGACGCATGATCTCGATGTCGCCTTCGTACGCATCCGCGGCCAAGGGACCGAAGGAAAAACGGACAAAGTGCCCGAGCGGTCCGGTATCGCCGCCGCGGGTCATATCGCACAGTCGCCCAGGAAGCATCGCCGCTTGGTGACGGAAGAGCCGCTCGTTGAACTCGCCGGCCGTGAGCCCATGGGGAAGTTTCGCCCAATGGTAGAACCCGCCGTCGCCGGAGAACAGGGTGAGACCCAGCTCGGAAAGCCCTTCTTCGTAGCGCGCGCGCTGGTCGTTGTAGAACGCCTTGACCGCCGCACGGGCCTGGCGAACCCGCTCTTTTCCGAGCAGTTGCGTCACCAGCAACTGCGACGGCCGTGACACGCCACCCATACCAATGGACGAGTAGTTCCGAAACAACTCGATGTGCCGCCGAGCCGCCACCACCCAACCCACCCGGGCGCCGGGTACCTGCAAGCCCTTGGTCGCGGCACCCACGACGAAGATATCCGTTTCATCGATGTCGTCGATGTACCGGAGGGCGCTCTCGGCACCACGCCGGTTGAAGAACTCGTAGGCCTCATCGAACACCGCCCCGCGCCCTTCGACCGAATAGCCCGCGACCACCGCATGGAGGTCAACACCACGCAAGGTTACGCCCGTTGGATTGCACGGGTTGGACTTGAGCAGCAAGACCCGGGAGGTACCATCCAGCGGCGCGACGTCGAAGTCACTCAACTTCGGCCGGAACTCGTTTTCTTCGTCGCTCGGAATCAGCTGGACCTGGCGACCGAAGAGCTGCGCCATATCCCAATACGGCGTGTATTCGGTGGCCTCGACCGCCAAAGTGGTGTCCTCGAGCATGAAGGCCATGACGGCCATGATGGCAGGCCGCCCGCCAGCAAAAACCGCAACGTGCTCCGCGGTGATGCCGGCGTCGTGGGTCTCGTTGTAGTCGTCGGCAATGGCCTGACGCAGCTCGTCATGGCCCGTCGCCGTTGGATACTTGAGCTGGGTCGGATCAAACGAGACCGAACTCGGGATCTCAGGACCGTAGGGTAACCGGGTGGTCAGGGGAAAGCCTTGCGCCCACGGATGGGTGCCCGGATCACCCATGTACTTACCCGTGGCATCGGCAAAGGCGAAGAGCGTCTCGTAAACGCCCATGGGAGGGAATTGGCGAAGCATCTGGTTGGGTCCTCAGTCGAAGTCGAGGGGCTTACCTTATCGGTCGGAAATGGGTTCGACAACCCTCGTCGAAGATGGTCAAGGCCCGGTCGACGGCCGCCGCCTCAGCGTGACCAATCGACGATCTTATCGATCCCCTCGATGACCCTCGGGCAGGCCTGACGGAGCACCACCTCCGTTTCCTCGTCGCTTGGCAAACCGCCATCCTTGGGCAAGCAGCTGAGCGCCCCCGCACCGTCGAAGTCGACATACGCCAACCTTGCACTCAATTCGCTCGCTGGACGCCCAAAGGCCGACCCCGGAAGCAGCGCGACCCCGGTATCCGTCAGCAACTGTTCACAGAGGGTGTCCGAGGTCTCGAACCCACGATGACCTCGGGAGAATCGAGGAAACAAGTAGAAGCCGCCCGTCGGTGACGCGCAGTCGATTCCGGCGGCCGACAAGCGTGCCTGACACCACCGACCGAGTGCTCCGAGAATCCAGCGGGACCGCTGTTGGTACCGATCGATCTCGGCGTTCCCTTCGTAGGCCACCACCGCCGCGTGCTGAATCGGCGCTGCCGTGGACGTGTACGTCTCGCTGGCGGCCACAATCACGGCGCGACGCAACCAGGCCAGCTCGGTAGGAAAAACAAAGGTACCCAGCCGCCATCCGCCGGCTCCGCACCATTTCGACAAGCCAGCCGAGATGATGGTTCGCTCCGGACAAAAGGACGCAATCGAAGCGGGCACCGGACCATGGTGGAGCGGTCCGTAGATCTCGTCCCAAAGCACCAACACATCATGTCGACGGGCAATCGCAGCGAGTGCATTCAGGCGCTCGGCCGAGTAGCTGGTTCCGGTTGGGTTGCCAGGGCTGTTGAGCACCAAGATGCGCGTCCGGCCAGAATCATTCGCGCATGCCGCTGAAAGCGCGTCCGAGGTCAGGGTCCAATCGTCTTCGAAGGTGGTCTCGATCCAGCGCACCGGCCGGCCCAGCAGCCGAGCCTGCGGCGCGTACGAGACCCAGGCCGGACTCGGGACGAGAAGCTCCGCGTCGAGCACCAGCTGAAGCAGGAACATCAACATCTTGCTGCCTGGACCAATCAGCACATCCTCAGCCCGAGCTGCAACGCCCGAAGTCCTGCCAAGGTGTTGTACAACCGCTGTGCGCAGGCGTGGCAATCCAGCGACAGGAAGGTAGTCCTTGGCTCCAGCGTTTCGGCACAACGCATCGACAACGGAGGGTGGCACTGGGAAGGGCGACTGCCCAAAGCCAAACCGAAAGACCTGGCTTCCCTGCTCGACCAGCGCCTTGCTCCGGGCATCAATTGCGACCGTTGCCGAAACAGGAAGCTCTCGGACGCCGGCTGCCAACGTCCGAGCACGAAAAGAAGCCCTCGACTGCACCATCAGCGCATTGTACGGCCTTTGGGCCAATCGAAGTGACCGAACCAGCCCTTGGGCCGCGCACTTGCCTGACTACGTGCCCCTTTCGGGAAACACCGCCCCCAACCCACCATCGATGCCTGTCACCCTTACCATTGGGCGAGCCTTCAACTCATTGGTGACTGGCGAGCCATAGCTTCACGGCGAGCGCGATCGAAACCACCGTGACGACCACGCGGATGAATGCATGCCCTTTGTGCACCGTGATGCGGGCACCAAGTAAACCGCCGATGCTCATTCCCACCGCCAGGGCGAGTCCGAGGTCCCAACGAACCAGGCCTTGACGGGCGAAGAGGAACAGCGACAACGCCGTGGCGCAAAGAATCGCCAACACCTTGACCGCGTTGCCGTGGACTAGGTCGAGCCCCGCAAACGTGGTCACTGCGAGGATCACGAATCCTACGCCGGCCTGGATGAAGCCAGCGTAGACACCCACCAGGAAGAAGCCAGCAGCCAGCACCGGCGGCCGCAACCGCGTTACGGCCCCCAGCGCCGCCCCCGGACGCCACAACGCGGCCAGCGACAACGCCACCATCAAGACCGCAAGGATTCGCTCGAACGCTTGATCGCTGGTCAGCAGGGCCAGCCGCACCCCGATTACCGCGCCGATCGACGCCGGTACCGCCGCCCACACCACGGCGCGACGGTCGAGCACGCCATGGCGGTCGAAGCTCCAAACCGCCGCCACGTTCTGCAGCAAGATACCGACCCGGTTGGTGCCATTGGCCAATCCGGCGGGCAGGCCCATGAAGATGAGCACCGGTAGGGTCAAGAACGATCCACCGCCAGCCACCACATTGAGCGTGCCGGCCACCACACCCACGGTAGCCAGCAGTAAGGCGCTTTCGAGTTCGGTCACGCGTGATCGTAACCTACTCGGATCTTGTCCAAACCTTTCGTGGCATTCGCGCGTCTTACTCATGGTTGGTGCCGATGGGCTCCGCCATCCGAGAGGAAGCACCGCTGAACCGCCTGGCGCGTACGATAGGAGAAACATCCATGCGCATCGCCTTTGCCGCTGGCCTGCTGGCCCTTCTGCTCTTCGCCCCCACGACCACCGCCGACTGGGGCTGGGGCGACAATAAAGTCAAAGAGACCGAGACCTTCGACCAAAACTACGACACGGCCGCCAACGCCGCCATCGGCGTCAGGAACACCAACGGCAACATCGAAATCGAAACCTGGGATCGCGATGAAGTTCGGGTGTTCGCCGAAAAGAAGGCCCAGGCCCGCAACCGCGAAGACGCCCTCGCTTTGCTCGAGGAAACCGAAATTGTCATCCGAGAAACCGGCGGCGGCCTGACCATCGAAGTCGACCTGCCAGACAATTCTTGGCGTAAGCGTGGCAATGCCAGCGTTAACTTTCGCCTCACGGTACCGCGCGGTGCGTCCATTGAAGGTGGCTCGACCAATGGCGGCATCGAAATCACCGGCGTCGATGGCCGGGTCGAAGTGGAAACCACCAACGGCAGCATCGCGCTGCGGGACATCGGTGGCGACACCGATGTCGAAACCACCAACGGCCAGATTAAGGCCTTCGGTATCGGCGGGGCACTCAACGCGCGAACCACCAATGGCGGTATCGACGCCGAGGTCTTGGCCACGTCGCTCCAAGACGACATGCGCTTGACCACCACCAACGGCTCGGTCGACCTCGCTCTGTCGAGCGCGCTCGCCGCTTCGGTGGACGCCAGCGCGCAAAACGGTCGGGTCTACAACGACATCGACGGAATCAGCAGCAGCAGCTCGTCGCGCAAGTCGGCGTCGTTCGACATGAATGGCGGCGGCCCCGAGATTCGCCTGCGTACGACCAACGGTCGGATCAAAATCTCCGCAGCCGACTGAACGCCAAGACGGTTGGCGGTGACATCTGCCACCGCCAACCGTGCTCTTCATGTGCTCTGGTACGTTCTCGACGATCCTGCGATAATCGAGCCGCAGACGAGAAGCCAACGGCCTCGACCATGGAGACCACGTGACGTTCGAAGAGCAGAAGATTGCGGGTGTGTTTCGGCTTGTCCCCAAGCGGATCGCGGATGAGCGCGGCTATTTTGCCCGCACCTCCTGCATGGAGGATCTTCGCCGGCATGGCATTGATCCGGTCGCCGCCCAGTGCAGCGTCTCGCACAACCCAACCCGTGGCACCCTGCGCGGCGTGCACTTCCAGGCCGAACCCCACGGTGAGACAAAGCTGATCCGATGCACCCGTGGTGCCATCTTTGACGTGCTCGTGGACCTACGGCCGGAGTCGCCGACCTACTGTGACTGGGTTGGCGTAAACCTCTCGGCAGAGAACAATCAGCTGGTGGCGGTCCCACCCGGCATCGCCCATGGTTTCTTGACGCTCGAGCCTGACTCCGAGGTGTTCTACCAGATCTCCGTACCGTTCCACGCACCATCCGCCCGCGGGGTGCGCTGGGACGATCCGGCCTTCGGCATCGAGTGGCCCAGAGCACCCGAGCTCATGTCCGACCGAGACCGAACCTACCCCGATTTCGTCGGAGCTACGGCGAAGGGGTCTTTGCCTTCCCCGGAACCGGTGGCCCTGTAAGCGGAACGCGCAGGCCAGCGAGAACGCCCTTGAGCTTCGAGATCGCCGCCATGTGGTTGCCCTTGGGCAACTCCCGTAGAAAGGCAATCGGCACCGCAACGAGCATGGCGACCGCGAACGTCAGCCACTGCCACCAACCAGCATAGCGGCGCACGAAGATCGCAGTACTGCGCCCGGTTTGGTAGGTCCGACCTGGCTTGTAGACACCGGTACTCATGGACACCATGTGGTACAACACGGCCCGGTGGGCATAAAAGCTGCGGTAGCCTTGCTGGCGCAACCGCATCCCCCAGTCAGCGTCTTCACAGGCCAAGTGAAACTGCGGGTCGAAGAGGCCGACCTTCTCCACCACCTCGCGCCGGGTCAGCAAGGCACAGCCGTTGATGTAGTCGACTTCTTGGGTCGTATCGTACTGCCCTCGATCCACCTCGCCCATGCCGCGTTCCTTGGTGACCGACTCCCGGAAGCAAATCCGGCCGCCAGCCGCCCACAGGCGATCACGGTTCCAAAAGTAGAACGACTTTGGCCCCACACAACCAATCGAGTCGTCCGAAGCCGCCACCGTCAGCATCTCCGTCAGCATCTCGGGATCGACTTCGATGTCGTTGTTGAGAATCAGCAGGTAGTCAAAGTCCTCGGCCAGCGCTTGCTCCATGCCGAAATTCAAACCAGCCGCCGGACCCGCATTGGTGGGCTTATGAAAAATGCGCAAATCCGGGTGGGCAGCTTGGATCCGAGCGATGCTGTCGTCGGTCGAGCCGTTGTCGATGACGATCAACTCGAAATTCGGATACGTCATTGCCGCCAGACTGGGCAACGACTGGAGGGTAATGTCGGCACCGTTGTAGTTGAGCACCAACGCTGCGACGCGGGGATGGTTGTGGTGTATTGACATACGGAATCGAGTAAGAAGGCGATTTGGCTCTATTCGATCTGCGCTCGACGCGCCTGAGGCTACGAGGATTTGAGCGGTCGATCAAGGTGCGTGGGTGCGCGCGCCCCCACAACACTTGTCCGATACCGCGCCATTCCACCACCGCCATTCGATATGATCGCGATCGACAATCTTCACTCGATTCACGGCGCCCACATGGCAAAAGACATTCTCGACCTCATCCTCCATCCGAACCGGGCGGCCGGCGCGTCGATCCATGGGCACCTCTACCAGGCCTGCGTCGGTGTCGAACGCTGGCTCGCACTGCGCGACGGTCAGACGTTGATTTGCGAGGGCAACGAAGACCTTGATCTCCACGGTCCCGAAAACGCGTATCAAAGCGAACAAGTCAAGGCCAGTGGCAAGCTCGACCAAAGCGAAATCCGACCCATTCTGCGCCACTTCGTGGAGACCTTCCATCGCCATACGCAGGCCGGTGCCGAGCCGCGGCTGGTACTGACCGCAACGGCGGACCGACCCGAACGACTGCGGCTCGCGGGAGCCCGCGGCGACGTGCTCGCGATCTGGCAAGACGACAACGAGCACGAAGCCGTGGTCGACGCGGTGCGCGCGATCGTCACATCGGCGAACAACGTGCCAGGCGGGGTCACGGATGCGCTGGCTTGGCTCGACGCCGCGCCACCACGGTGGCGAAACTTTCTCGCGGCGGTGGATTGGCGTTTTCGATCCCCAGGGCTCGAAGCGAAACGCGCCCGCGTTGCCGATCTCATCACCGCGCGACCCGATTCGCCCACCGCCAGCAATACGCTGATCGACCGCCTGGTGGTGGCAGTACTCGAGGCATCGACGCGTGCCAACGCTGCAAGCCGTACCCTCGATGTTGCTGCCCTCACCACGCTATTGGATGAAACCAAGACACAGCTTGACGCCTGGGGAACGAGCACTCTGGGCCACACGACGCGCTCGCTGTTCAATGAGCTGCCGGCCATCGAGCAGCTGCTCAAGAGCAACCGCCTCGCGCTCCGTAACACCCGCCAACCCGGCCATCTCCTCACCGCGGCCTTTGAGATCATCCCCTTCGACGAAACGAATCGCGGTACCGAGCTCAACGATTTGGCGTCTTGGTGCGACAGCGATGATGCGGCGGCGGTGCGGCTCTACACCGGCGAAGGCGGTCAGGGCAAGACGAGGCTGATGATCGAGTACTGCCAGCGACAGGCGAAGCGCGGCTGGCATGGCGGCTTCCTGCGCGACGACGACGAGCTGAAGGGCCGTACGCTCGATGCGCTGTGGTCGGGAACCGCGCCCAAATTGATGGTGGTCGACTACGCCGAGACCCGCCCGGACACGGTCGCGACCTTGCTCAAGGGCATCGAGAACCGGCACGACAAGCACCCGGTGGTCCGCGTCGTTCTGCTGTCGCGGCACGAGGCCGACTGGTGGCAACATTTGTCCACGCGCGACGCCGCCATCGCGAACCTGCTCGCGACCGCCACGGTCGAGCTGCTGCCGACGCTGGTGCCCGAAACCGAGTCGCGCGACGCGACCTACCGAGACGTTGCGACCGCCTTCGCGGCCATCCTCGACCGACCGCTCGACCCGAGAGCACTGTTGTCCAACCTCGACGAACCACGCTTCGCGCGCGCCCTCTACTTGCACATGGCCGCCCTTCTGGCCGCCCATGGCGAGCCAGTTGCCTCCGCCGAAGACGCGCTGGTGAAAACCGTCGAGCACGAACGTCGCTTCTGGCGCGGGGTTGCACGCCAGGCGACAAACGAAGGCGCGTTGCGCGACGGTATTGAAGACGACATCGCGCGCTGTGTCGCCGTGTTGACCCTCGTCGGCGGTGCCGGCAACGCCGAAGACGCCGGCAACCTGGTCGACGCCGCGGCCCTGCTGCCATCTAGTCAGCCGCACCTCCGCGCCACCGTGCTCAACGCCTTGAGCGACCTCTACCCCGGCACCGAAGATCGCTTCCTGGATCCGCTGCTTCCCGATCTACTGGGCGAAGCCCACGTCCGCGGCGCACTGGGCGGCGATTCATCTCTCTTGGATCGCGTCCTCGATGCTTGCGACACCGATCAAGCGCGCAACGCACTGACCCTTCTGACACGAATCGCCCGAGAGCCGACCGGCGACACAATGCCGCGGGAGGTGCGCTCGTGGCTCAAACGCGCGCTCGCTGGACGGCTCGACGATCTGGCCCTCATCGCCGTCGATGTCGCCGTTCAGAGCGGCGATCCGATCGGCGTGGTGATGGCGGGGTGCCTGGGCGAGGAAGGATCGCTGGGGGTCGTTGAGGCGGTGATGAATCGATGTGACGACGCACCACTACAGCAGTCGGTGCCGCTGCGTGAGGTCGCCATGGTCAGCACCCAGCGGGTCTACGAAACCAGAAGAGAGAGCTGGCCCGAGCCAACCGACGATCAGCGAATGAAGCTAGCGCGCCTGGCCAACAACCTCGGCAATCGACTCAACGAACTCGGACATCGGGAAGACGCGCTAAGCGCTGCACAAGAAGCCGTTGACACATACCGGGCACTCGCCGAAAACAGACCCGACGCATTCCTGCCTGACCTCGCTTCTAGCATCAACAACCTCGGCACGATACTCAGCGAACTCGGACGTCGGGAAGACGCGCTAAGCGCTGCACAAGAAGCCGTTGACACATACCGGGCACTCGCCGAAAACAGACCCGACGCATTCCTGCCTGACCTCGCTTCTAGCATCAACAACCTCGGCAATCGACTCAGCGAACTCGGACGTCGGGAAGACGCGCTAAGCGCTGCACAAGAAGCGGTCGGTGTGCTTTCCGCTCCTTTCCTCGGCTATCCACCTGCGTTCGCGCATTGGATGACGACGATGGTCGGCAACTACCTTCGCGCCGCCGAAGCGGCCGGCGTGGAGCCCGAAACGGATCTACTGGGCCCGATCGCGGCGGCGCTCGACACCCTGCGTGCATCCGATGACGTCACCGCCGAGAGCTGACGGTACTTGACCCGCAGCGATCACTCGCGTGACGAACCGAAATCCCATTCCCAGAAGCCTCGCTCCCTCGGGAAGAGGGTTGGGGCGAAGGCCTTCCCTGCTAACATCAACGGCCACCCCGCACCGTAGCGCGGTGGCATCTCGCGAGGCTGTTGGCCATGCACGTGATCTTCGTGGAACCGGGTTTTCCGTACAACCAACGTGAGTTCCCGCGCGCATTGGCGGCGGTGGGCGCCAAGGTAACGGGGATTGGCGAAGCGCCGCTCGAAATGCTCGACGGCGAGCTGAAGAGCTGGCTGCATGCCTATGAGCAGGTGCCGAGTGTGGTGCACCAACCGTCGCTGCATGAAGCCGTAAGGCAGGTGCAGAAGCGGGAATGGGTGGATCGGCTCGAGGCGACGGTGGAGGCGCACATCATGCCCACGGCGCACGTGCGTGAGGCATGCGGCATTCCGGGCACCAGCGTCAAGACATCCTACCTGTGCCGTGACAAACCGGCGATGAAAGAGGCACTTCGCCAAGCGGGCATCCCGTGCGCGCAGTCGACCGGCACCGACGATCCCGCCGAAGTGCGCGATTTCGCCAAGCGCGTCGGCTACCCGTTGATCATCAAGCCTCGTGACGCCGCCGGTGCCGCGGGCACGTGGCGGGTGGATGACGACGCGCAACTCGAAAGCGTGATGGTCGAAGCGGGCATGAGCCAGGGCGCCAGCGTGGCGGTCGAAGAGTTCATCGAGGGCCACGAAGGCTTCTTCGACACCCTTTGCGTAGACGGCGAGATCATGCACCACTTCATCACCCACTACTACCCAGGCGTTCTCGAAGCCATGCGTACGCGCTGGATCTCGCCCCAGTTCATTGCCACCAACCGCACCGACGCAGAAGGCTACGATGACGTGAAGGTGATGGGCAAGAAGGTGATCGACGCCCTCGGCATCGGCACCTCGGCAACCCATATGGAGTGGTTCTACGGTCCCAAGGGCCTCAAATTCTCCGAGATCGGTTGCCGCCCACCGGGCGTGGGCGCGTGGGATCTCTATGGCGCCGGCAACGATATGGACGTGTACCGCGAGTGGGCCATGGCCATCGTCCACGGACGTCCGGGCCAGCACCCCACCCGCAACTACGCCGCCGGCCTGATCAACCTGCGTCCTGACCGGGACGGTCGCATCACTGGCTACGAAGGCCTCGACCTGCTGCCCGAACTCGAGCCTTGGACCATCGACAAGAAACTCCCCCGCGCCGGCACCCCCACCCAACCGGTCGAGGCCGGCTACATGGCCAACGCCTGGATCCGCCTCAAGCACCCGGACTACGACCACCTACGCAAGATGCTCACCTCCGTGGGTGAACGCATCAAAGTGCGTGCTGGGTAGATTGAGGTCGGCGAAGGAACACCAACATCATCGCGGATGGAGCCGGATGATGTTTGGTGAGCAGCATCGGCAGAAAATCCCCCCTAACCCCCCTTTGAAAAAGGGGGGCAGCCGGAGTGAGCCGGCCGTCGCTGGCTGGGATCCGCCACTCCGATCAGCCCACGAAGACGGGCGCACTCATAGCCCGATGATTGATCGTCGGATGGCGGGCTCGCCCAACAAGCATTCGGGGAGTTGGAGGGGGATTTCTTGTTCGGCCTTCGGTCTAGAACGAAGCCTCGCCAGTTCTCGTGTTCGGATTGATGGATTCGTGCCGTGACCGACCTCGGCGCCACGTGGGACCCCGAGCGCGGTGCCACCACTTTCGTCCTGTGGTCGCACCACGCGACGGGGGTCGAGCTGTGCCTCTTCGACGCGCCTGGGGATGCCCATGCCACCGCGAGAATCGCGCTATCCCGCGACGAAGACGTGTGGCAAACAACCGTCCGCGGCGTCGGCCCCGGGCAACTGTACGGCTACCGCGTCCACGGGCCGTGGCAGCCGCAAGACGGGCACCGCTTCAATCCCGGCAAGCTCCTGGTGGACCCTTACGCCAAGGCCATCTCTGGCGAGCCCGCGCTCGACGACGCACTCTTGGCGCACGAACCGAGGCGCCCACAGAGTTACAACGGCGAGGACAGTGCGGGCGCCATGCCCAAATGCGTGGTGGTGGACCCGCGCTTCGACTGGGGCGACGACACGCCGCCCCGGACGCCTTGGCGTGAGACCGTGATCTACGAATGCCATGTACGGGGCATGACCATGCGGCACCCCGACGTGCCAGCCAAAGATCGGGGCACATACACCGGATTGGCCTCGCCGCCCGTGATCGAACACTTGCTGGCGATGGGGGTCACCGCCGTCGAGCTGCTACCGGTCTGCCAAATCGCCACTGAACCGGCAGTGCTTCGGCGTGGGCTGACCAACTACTGGGGATACAGCACCCTAGGCTACTTCGCCCCGCACGCTGGCTATGCATCCCTTGCAGGTAGCTCGGGTCAGCAGGTCGCCGAATTCAAGCGCTTGGTCAAAGCGCTCCACGCGGCGGGGATCGAGGTGCTGCTGGACGTGGTGTTCAACCACACCGCCGAAGGTGAGCCCACCGGACCAACCTTGTCGCTCCGCGGCATCGACAACGCGATGTACTACCGGCTCGGATCACCTAGCAGGCGTGGCTACATGGACTGGACCGGCTGCGGCAACACCCTCGATGCCAGCCAACCCGCCGTCCGGCGATTGATCCTCGACTGCTTGCGCTACTGGGTCCGAGAAATGCACGTCGACGGCTTTCGCTACGACCTGGCGCCAACACTGGGTCGCGACGTCGCCGGCCAGTTCTCGCCTGAGGGTCTGCTGCGTAGCATTGCCGAAGATCCGGTATTGGCGTCCGTCAAGCACATCGCCGAGCCGTGGGACCTTGGCCCGAACGGCTACCAACGCGGCGCCTTCCCCCGTCCTTGGGCCGAATGGGACGACCCATTCCGTGATGCCGCGCGGGGATTCTGGCGTGGCGACCCGACGCCACTTGCTAGGCATCTCGCTGGCGCACCACCCGACCACCAGGCCACACCGCGGCGACCGATCGCCTTCATTACTTGTCACGACGGCTTCACCCTTACCGATCTGGTGTCGTACGAACGAAAGCACAACAAGGCCAACGGCGAGCAAAACCGCGATGGCAGCAACCACAACCGCAGCCACAGCTGGGGTCACGAAGGTCCCAGCGACGACCCATTGGTGCAGTCCGCGCGACGGCAGACCAAGCGCAACCTCTTGGCGACGTTGATGTTGGCGCCCGGCGTACCGATGCTCAGCCACGGCGACGAGATGGGTCGTAGCCAACAAGGCAACAACAACGCCTACTGCCAAGACAACGAGACTTCCTGGATGCCCTGGTTGGATGTGGAACCCAATGCCGACCTCTCGATCTTCATCACCCGACTCGTTTCACTGCGGCGTTCGCTCGACCCCGCAAGTATTGAACGCGACGACCCGGTCTTTCGCGACGCCGATGGCGAGATCTTGGCGCTCGACGACACTTCGCTGCCGCTTTCGGCCATCGCCATCGAACAACGGCCCACCAGTGGCCGCGTACTCCTGCTCTTCAACCGCAGCACGTTGTCCGTTCGATTTACCCTGCCCACCGACTGCTCGTGGTGGGTGGCCTTGGACACCGCCCGCGACGAAACGGGCGTGGCCCTCGGGCTCGCCACGATGAAACGCGAGGTCGAAACCTTCTCATTGGCTGTCTTGACCGACACTCCCCATCCGTGACGCTAGTCCCGCCGGGATAAGCTTCCACCATGGATTCCGACGCCCACCGTGAGCTTCTCGGTGACAAGGAGACTTGCGGCTACCTGCCACGCTTGCGTGCCCGCATGCGCTACCGGGTGTTCGACGCCTGCCCGCCGGCAACCTACGAGGCCATGCTCGAACGTGGCTGGCGGCGCTTTGGCCGGCTGTTCTTTCGCCCGGCCTGTACGGCTTGCGACGCGTGTCGTAGCCTGCGGGTCGATGTCGGAGATTTTCGCAGCAACCGCTCCATGCGCCGTACTTGGAACCGCAACCGCGACCTGCGCGTGGTGCTGGCGCGCCCCGGTCTCAGCGCGGAGCACATGGCACTCTACGAGCGATACCACGAGGCTCAGCACCAACACCGGGGCTGGCCGCTGCGCGAGGTCGGCCCTATGGACTACTACCAGAGCTTCGTCGAAGGGGCCGGTGACTACGGCTACGAGCTGCGCTTCTTCCTCGACGAAGAACTGGTGGCAATCTCCCTGATCGACTTGCTGCCGCGGGCGGTCTCGGCTGTCTATTGCTACTACGACCCCGATCGACGCGGACGTGCGCTGGGCATCTACTCGGCCCTTCAGCATCTGTCGATCGCCCGCGACCGCGGCGGCGCATTCCTCTACCTCGGCTATTGGGTCGAAGCCAACACCAGCATGCGGTACAAAGCCCGCTATCGGCCCAACAGCCTGATCGAGGGTCGCCCCGAAGATCACGATGATCCGATCTGGCACGCATCCAAGGAAACCTCATGACCCCGCAGTCCAACGACGAACCTAGTACGCACACCGCACCTCGCCCGGATTCGGTCTCGGCGTACCAACTTTTCATGTTGGTCTTGAGTGCTGGCGTGATTTTGACCTTACTGGCAGAAGCGATTCTCCCCTTGTCCGCCGCAACCCGCGCCGTGTTGGCTACGATGGACAACGTCGTCGCCAGCATTTTCCTGCTCGATTTCTTCGTCTGTCTTGCCCGCGCGCCCGCCAAGCTCGGCTACCTCGTACGCTGGGGCTGGATCGACCTGCTGGCGAGCCTCCCTACGGTCGATGCGCTGCGTTGGGGGCGCGGCGCCCGGATGATCAGGATCGTCCGGTTGGCACGTGGCCTGCGCTCGACCCGCGAACTCGGGGCCTTGGTTCTGGCCCGACGCACCCAATGCGCCTTCATGTCGGCCCTGTTGTTGGTGCTGCTGTGCTTGACGTTCGGCAGCATCACTGTCCTCCACCTAGAAGCCGACACTGAGACAGGCATTCACAACGCCGACGACGCCCTGTGGTGGGCGTGCGTCACCCTCATCACGGTCGGCTATGGCGATGTCGTACCGGCAACCACTGGTGGCCGGTTGGTGGGTGTGGCTTTGATGGTGGCCGGTTTGGTCCTGCTCGGCACCATGAGCGGCCTCTTCGCGTCGTGGTTCTTGGCGGCGGACCACCGACCGCAAAAGGCGCCTTCTCCAGCGGGCCCGCCAGCGCAATCGGAACCGTAAGAAACGCCTGGCATCCTTACAGCGTCGGCGCGCATGACCGCATGTCGGCGCAGGGTGTACACTGAGGCATCTCTAGTCTCAGTTCTCGCCGTATAAACGCACTGAAAAGGAGCGCACGATGAACTTGGTGTGGATTCTCGTTGTAGGAGCAGTTGCGGGTTGGCTCGCGGGTCAGGTCATGAAGGGTCGAGGCTTTGGGGTCATCGGCAACATTATCGTCGGCATTGTGGGTGCCTTCGTTGGCAACTGGCTGCTCGGCGCCCTCGGCGTCTCGCTAGGCGCTGGCCTCATGGGTGCCATCTTGAGTGCGCTGCTGGGTGCGATTGTGCTGCTGTTCGTCATCGGGTTGATCAAAAAGGCCTGACCGTCCGGCCTCTTCGCCGACGGCGACGCCCTCGGACAACAGTCTGTTCAGGCGCGCCGTCTGCGCTTTGCCGCCGCCGAGACTCGGCCGCTTTCAAGGGCGCCAAAGCGGCTGCCCCCGTAGCAGATCCAGAAAACGCGGGTCGTCCCGGAGCCCATCGAATGTTGGGCTCCGTTGCCCGTGGAGAAACCACACCATCGCGCAAGACGAAAAGCAGACTCAAGGCGGTGTGTGCTTGTGCTTGATCGGGATCCAATAAAAGGCTTCCTCGATCGCCGCGAGCGCGCCGTCGAGGCTGCTCCCCGGAAGCTGGTATGGAACCGACAACAGCTGCGCGTCCGCCAAGACTACGGTGACGTGACGTCCCAGGCGCTGGTGTCACCTGACTCGAAGCCATCGGCGAACAACGGCGCCGCACCATCCGGCGAAAGCACCAGCGCAAAGTCGGCATCAACCTCGGGCGTCTCGGCGTGGCTGTCTTGAACCACCTCGTCCGCGAGGACCTCTACCGTCCAGGTGCCTGCCTGCGGGTTGGGCACAAACACATTCTCAACCGTGTCGATGGTGTTGGCACTGCCCAACGCGGAAGACACATTGCCTGTGGTCAGGCCGGCGTTGCCCCAATAAACGTCGCCACCCGGTGACGTGACGCGCAGCGTGAGGTCGTTGATGCGATGTACCGCGGCGCCCGGCGTCCCCATGGGGTCGGTGTAGACCAGAGTCGCCTTGAGTTCTGGCGCACCAGGAGCCACCGTGAGGGTCGTCATGTAGGTATCCAAGGGTGCCAGTACTTCTGTCTCGTCGATGATCCGGGTCTCGGGTGCGCGATCGTAAAGCGCCGCCACATCCGGGGTGCCCCACCCCTGCTTGAACCGATCGATGTCGGCATTCGTGCCGCCCTGAGTCCAGTCGTAGCGGAAGGCATGATGAATCATCATCGCCTTGGCGGTCGCCATGTTCGGTCGACTGTCGAAAACAGTCGCACCGCCGCCATGGCCGGCCCACTCGCCGGCATGCCACATTTCGAACAAGAGACCAAAGAATCCCGCCGTTTGGGGCGTCGCCGAGCTGGTGCCACCAAAGTTGCCGTAGGCCGTCACGCCGGTACCCACAGCCGAAAAGATCGCGTCATTGAAGAAGGTAAGATCCGGCTTGACCCGACCGTCTGATGCTGGACCGATGCTCCCGGTGGCGTTCCACCGGTCGTCCGAGCGGACCGCCGTTCCCCGATGTTGGACACCTCCGACCGAGACCATGTTCTTGGACCACGCCTGCGGCCGCGATTGTTGGTTGCCTGTGTTGGATTGTGATTGCGTGCTGAGCAGTTGATTGAGAAACAGAACATCGTCCATCTCAGCTGAGATGGTCGTGTATTGGATGGTTTGGTTGTTCCCGATGCTCGAGGTCTGAAACAGAGCTCGGTAGGGACCGAGTGGATCGAGCAGCTCTTGGTGCATCGTGTGGCGAGTAACGGAACCGCCAAACTGAGTAGCCTCGTCGAAAACAAAGAAAATGCCCTCGCCGTCGGGCAACACGCCGCGGGCAAGCGGACTGATGCCTTGGGCAAAGACATTGCTCATCACACTCGTGCCGTGCAAGATGCTGGAGGATGTGCCGGCGGAATGCACGAGGATCGGTGTAAGCCATTCCTGGTGGCCGACCAAGACTTCCGTATCAAAAATCTCGCCGCGGACTCCGGCGCCCGTGTACCCAGCGACCGTCTCGACATAGTCGGCACCGCCCACCTCCCGAACGATGTCCATGTCGGGCTCACCCGGGCCACCCCAACGGTCGACGTACTGTACTCGATTGTCGTCGAGCAGCGCCCGCAATTGCCCTGCAGTAAGGGTGGCTTCGAGCCGATGTCCTTGCGGTGTCCGGATTTCGATCTGGCCACCCATCCGCTCGATTTCAGCCGCCACCGCGTCTTGGGTGGCCCTACCCCGCTCGGTCACCATAATCGAGTACCGGGCCCGATCCAGTGCCCCATCCGCGGCCAGGACAGCACCCAGAAGCGGTTCCACTCGGTAGCCAGGATGGTACGGCCCAACCCAGCGAACGTAGGGCATGACGGCAACCGAGGCACGCGTCGCTGGACTCATCTCGACCAACATCGCGTACTGTGTCAGGTACCGGTGAATGACGGCGCCAGCCGCGCGAATGTCATTCTGGAGTTCAGGCAAAGGCGTCACCACCGTTTGCACCAAGAAGAGCCGATTGTCTTGACCGGCACGCATCGATGACGCCAGCAAGGGCTCACCATCGACGAGTGGATCGAACCGGGCCCCCTCGAGCTCGACCCGGTAATGTGCGGCACGGGCCCGCCCCCTCAGCCGACCGTCTTGGGTGACGGCGGTAACAGCGCGGCGGGTGCCGGTGGCGTCGATCTCATCCCAGAGATGAAGCTGTAGCCGTCCAGCGTCAATCTCGATCGTTCGCAAGTCATCGACAACATTCGCTGTTGTGCGTAAAACCGCACCCGAAGGCGCCAGCACCTCCGCGCGACCAACTTCAACTCCCTTTGCGACATCAGCACCGAGCCATCCAAGAACCACCGCCAATACAACGAACCATCGAGCGCACACCTCGGGCTCCTTCCAAAAGGCCCGATTCATCGAGCCGCCAGTAAATGTAAACGCACCGCAGTATAGGAGCCAAACACGCACGGCCGCGTATCCAGCGGCGACGTCGTCTGAGGGAGACGGTGCGCTCAGGCGCTGTGGGGCACCAGTGCCTCGCGCTCTTCGACCGTCAGAAAGGCGATCTCGAGCGCATTGTTCTGAGCTTGGCGGGCCATCGCGGGTGTGATGCCGGCGGCGGGCGCCGCGTGCTCGAATTCGTGCTGGAGATCGATTCCACTGATCGTGGGGTCATCGGTGTTGATGGTCGCCAGCAAACCGCGCTCGAGAAAGCTGCGCAATGGATGCTGTGTGAGGTCGGGAATCGTGTTGGTTTGCACGTTGCTGGTGAGGTTGGCCTCGATGCCGATCCGATGCTCTCCCAGATAGTCCAGCAAGGCCGGGTCCTCACTCGCGCGGACCCCATGACCGATGCGGGTGGCACCCAAGTCGCGCAAGGCAGACCACACACTGTCCGCGCCAGCAGCTTCGCCAGCATGGATGGTGACGCCGAGCCCCGCGTCGCGCACGCGGCGGAAATGTTCGGCAAACATCGCGGCCGGAAAACGCGCTTCGTCCCCTGCCAGGTCGACAGCAACCAGATGATCGCGGTGCGCAAGCAACGCGTCGAGCTCCTGGTGCGCGACCTCGGGCCCGTAGTGCCGACTCAGAATTCCGATCAACTTGACCCCTACACCGGTGTCGCGCGCGCCGGCCTCGGCACCATCGGCCACCGCTTCCACCACCGCTGCAGCGTCGAGCCCGTGGGTCTCGGCCATGAACCACGGACTGAACCGCAACTCGACATAGGCAATCCCTTCGCACTGAGCATCCTCGACGTTCTCGTAGGCCACCCGTCGGCAAGCCTCGGTATCGGCGAGGATTGCGGTCAGCCACTGGAACTTGGCGATGAACGCCATCAGGTCGGAAACGCCGGCATCGACCTGAACGTGTGGTCGCAGGCCCTCGACGTCATCGGCTGGCAAGGCGATGCCGTGGCGGCGGCCGAGATCAAGAATGGTTTCGAGGCGTACGCAGCCATCGAGATGACGGTGAAGGTCGAGCAACGGGAGGGACGGGTCGATCATGGTCCCTACCCTACCGGAGGACCTTGCCACCGTCCCACCCCGATCAACGACGACTTCAAAAGCGAGACCGTTCGTGTCTTCTCAACTCAGCGAAACGCGGTGACGCCACTCGCAAAACCATGTCAGATGACCACCAACGTGCCCGGATAATCCGCACAAATGACCAACATTCGATATTTTCAAAGCCATGCCCTCCGGCCGAGGGCCTCAACGCTGCGACCACCGGCAAGCCTGGCACGGAACCTGCTAAATCAGTACATTGTCTGCGCCCACTCACGAAGGCATTACCGAACGAAGGCAACGGGACGGAGGTTCAGCTTTCCAAGGTCGAGACCACTGCGGAAACGACTTGCCACAGCGGTTGCCGAGACACGTTGAGGGACGAGGACCAACCCATGTTCGTACCCAACAATGAACTTCATACAGAACCTTCGAGGCGAGAAAAAAGTGCACCCGGTCTACTCTTCCCAAGTAGCCGAGTCCATCCGGGGACGATCCAACGATTCGAGACCGACAACGCTCTCCACCGATCGAACACAGCTTCCCGTTGAGAATCCGTTCCCTCGTCAGCACTAGACCCAAAACCAGCGCATCTTGAAGGCGATCTACACAAATCTCTTGGGCTCAATCACTTCCGAAAATGCTCAACGAACCTTCGGGTACGCCTGCGCTTTTCGTAAGCACTTGAGCCTCAAGATCTTCGCGCATCTCATCCTTCGTATGCGCTTGTTTTAGGACTAGAAAGAGGAGAAAGAAGCCATGGACATCCAAGAAATCCAGAGCAAGATCAAAGAAGTCATCGCCAACGTCACGGGCCTCGATCCGGCCGAGATCGGCGACAACGACTCGTTCATCGATGACCTGCAGCTCGACTCCCTGTCGCTGCTCGAGATTGGTGTGGACGTAGACTACGAATTTAAACTCGGCGTACCAGAAGAGCGGTTGCAAAGCTTGCGCACCGTGCAGGATACGGTCGATCTCGTACTCGAAAAATTCGGCAGCATCGCCCAGGTGGCCTGACGATGTCGACTCCCGCGGTTGTGGTCACGGGCATCGGCCTGGTGACACCCCTCGGCACCGGCCGGGAGGTGGTGTGGCGGCGTTTGTTGGCCGGCGAGAGCGGCATTGGCCCGGTCACGTCGTTCGATACCAGCGCCTACCCGGTCCACGTCGGCGGAGAGGTACGCGACTTCGACCCCGCTCCGTCGCTCGAACGCCTCGATCCGGCTGACACGCCGCGCGCTTCGCAATTGGCAGTAGCGGCGGCACGACTGGCCTTGGCCGATGCTGGCGACAACGCGATCCCACAACGACCCGAACGTGCCGGGGTCGCCATGGGGACCACCTCCGGGGAACCGATCGAGGTCGAGCGCTACACCGAGCAGGTGATGGCGAACGCGCTGGACACGATCGATGATGGCTTGGTCAGGCGCTACCCTTGTCACGTCATTGCCGGGACAGTGGCGGCCGAGCTCGGCTTCGCGGGTCCCAACATCATGATTCCCGCGGCCTGCGCGGCCGGCAGCTACGCTCTCGGCCACGCTGTCGATCAGCTGCGCGCTGGCCGCGCCGATCTGATGCTCGCCGGCGGCGCAGACGCGTTCTCACGCATCACCTATACGGGCTTCGCACGCCTCGGCGCCATCGCGCCGTCCGTATGCCGACCGTTTGACCGCAACCGCAAGGGCATGATTCCCGGCGAGGGGGCCGGGGTGTTGGTGCTCGAACGGGCGGACGACGCACGTTCGCGCGGCGCCCGCGTGTATGCCGAGGTCGCAGGCTACGGCCTGTCGTGTGACGCGCATCACATGACCGCGGCACATCCGGAGGGGGCGGGCGCCGCGCGGGCCATGGCCCACGCGCTGTGTGCGGCGGGCCTGGAGCCTGAATCGGTCGACTACATCAGCGCCCACGGTACCGGTACACCGACCAATGATCGCCTCGAGACCAAAGCTGTCCAGCAAGTCTTCGGCCACCGCGCCAGTCAAGTACCGACCAGCTCGATCAAGTCGATGATTGGCCACACCATGGGCGCCGCTTCAGCGATCGAGAGCGCGGTCTGTGCGCTGGCCATCGCCAACGGCGAGGTGCCGCCGACGATCAACTTCGAAGAACCCGACCCCGAATGCGCGCTCGACTGCATTCCCAATGAGGCCCGGGCGTTGTCGGTTCGCGTGGCAATGAACAACGCCTACGCGTTCGGTGGCAACAACGCTTCCGTCGTTTTCACTCGCTACGCGGGCTAGCAGGCGCCGGTGAAGCAGTCCACCACCAACGCCACCCATGACGTCGTGATCACCGGTGTCGGCATGGTTTCCCCACTAGGGGATGCACCAGATACCGTCCATCAAGCGCTGTGTACCGGTACCAGCGGCCTGGGTCCACTCGCGGGATTCGTCGCCGAAGGCCTGCCAGCACTCGACGTGGGCGAAATTGACTTCGATCACCGCCACTACTTCGGCCGTGCCAATGTCCGTCCGCTGGACCGAACAGCCCGCTTGGCGACCGCCGCTGCGCAGCTTGCACTCGACGCCAGCGGCTGGACAAGCGATCACCGCGAGGCCCACGACGTCGGCTTGGTGCTCGGCACGATGTTCGGCAGCGTACACACCGTCAGCGCCTTCGACCTGCGATCACAGACCGCCGGCCCCCAATACGCCAAGCCGCTCGATTTCGCCAATAGTGTGATCAACGCAGCAGCCGGCCAAGTGGCCATCTGGCACGGCCTTCGGGGTGTCAACTCGACGGTGACCGGTGGTCTCACCGCCAGCGCCCAAGCGCTGGCCTACGCGGCGGACTTGATCCGCACGGGGCGCGCAGACGCTTTGCTTGCCGGTGGTGCCGAGGAGCTCTGCTTCGAGTCGTTCCACGGCTTTCACCAGGGTGGCCAACTGGCTGGAGCCGCAGGTGACGAACCAAGGGCCATCCCCTTCGCTACCGATCGCAACGGCTTTGCCCTCGGTGAAGGCGCGGCCCTACTGATGCTCGAATCAGCTGACCGCGCCCACGCCCGTGGCGCAACCGTCTTGGCGCGGATACGCGGTTGGGCGAGTGGTTTCGACTGCACCCAGGGTCAGAGCCCTGACGAAGCCACCGCCACCCTGGCCCGGGTCATTCGGCTGGCGCTGGCCGACGCAGGCATTTCGGCCGAGGACATCGACGCCATTAGCGCCAGCGCCAATGGCAGCATCGTAGGCGACGCGAACGAGGCCCGAGCCCTGGTGGAAGCTCTGGGCGACCATGCCCGGATCGTCCCCGTCACCGCCGTCAAATCCATGCTCGGCGAGTCCTTGGGCGCGGCCGCCGCCTTCCAAACCGCTACCATGGTGCCAACCATGACCCACGACCGCCTCCCTGGCATCCTTGGACTCGACGCCCACGGCCATGAGCTGCCGCTGGCGGGAGCACGAAGCGAAGCCCACTCCGGGAGCGTGGACACTGGATTGGTACATGCACTCGGCCTCGACGGTACAACAAGCGCTCTGGTGCTCAGCCGCTAGCGCTCGCGCCATCGATTCCTTTACCGGCCCAAGCCCATCTTCAACCGCACATCGGCGGAGATCAGCGATGAGCGACCACCAAGCGACCACCGACCACCAAGCGACCACCGACCCCACAACGCCGCAACCGCACCGCACCGCACCATCGGTTCCTGCCGAGGTCGATGTCGTCATCGTCGGTGCCGGTCTCGCTGGTTCTAGCTTGGCCCAGCATCTGCTGCTCGACACCGACAAGACGGTCCTGCTGCTCGAACGTCAAGCCACGGTACCGCAGCAGCGACAAAAAGTCGGCGAGGCCACGGTGCAGGTAAGCGGGTACTATTTCTCGAAGGTGCTCGACCTCGAGGAATACCTGTGGCACGACCACTTGATGAAGTACAACCTTCGCTTCCTGTGGCCCTGTGCGGGGCGCACGAACGACGCGATCGAGCACTATCACCAGTCCTATATTCGGCCGTTCTCGAACATCCCCAGCTACCAGCTCAACCGCAACAAAGTCGAAGGGGAGCTGCTGCGGCGCGCGACCGAGGACCCGCGGTTTCGTCTGTTGACGAGCGTTTCTGGGCTCGACATCACGCTCAACGAAGCGGGCGACGAAGGCACCTGGGACGACCCCCACCGCGTCCGATTCCACCATGATCGTCAGGATCGAGAGGTCGCGGCCCAATGGGTCGTCGACACCACGGGCCGCAACCGCGTGCTGGCCAAGCGCAAACAGATGCGGCGCAAAAGCCCGATCGAGCATGGCACCCGGTTTTTCTGGGTCGACGGGATTGTCAACATCGAGAAGCTCACCGGGCGCAGCCGTCGCGAGGCGCGGGTGGCCAAAGAGCGTCGCTTTACCGGACACTTGCCCCAGTGGCTCGCCACCAACCACTTCTGCGGCGAAGGTTTCTGGCTGTGGGTAATTCCGTTGCAAGGCAAGACCAGCTTCGGCTTGGTCTACGATGACGCGACCTTCCCACGAGAGCGCATCGCCACACCGGAGAAACTGGTCGATTGGATCTGCGAGACCTTCCCGCTCTTCGCTCGCGACTTGCCTGGCCGCAAGGTTACGGACTACGCTGGCTACAACAGCTTTGCTCACGACTGTGGGCGCACGATCCACTCATCACGCTGGGCTCTTTCCGGAGAGGCGGGCCGCTTTTCCGATCCGCTCTACAGCCCCGGCGGCGACTTGATCTCGATTCACAACACCTTGATTGTCGACGCGATTCGCGCACCGGATCGCGAAGCGCTCGAGGCCAAGGTGCGCTCGTATGAGCCGCTGATGCGCGCGGTGTACGAAGCCTACGTGCCGAGCTATGCACGCAGCTACGACACCCTTGGCGACCAGGAAGTCTTCAGCCTCAAGTACACCTGGGAGCTCACCATCTACTTCGCGTTCTACGTCTTCCCCTTCATCAACGACCTCTTGACCGATCGCCGCTTGATTCTGGCCTTTCTCCGTGGCTTCTCTCGTCTGGGCCCGTGGAACAAGCGGATGCAAGCCTTCCTGAGTGACTACTACCAATGGAAGAAGGCGCAGACCGAGCCGGTATCGGAGCCCGTCTTCCACGACTTCCCATCACTCGGCCCGCTGGCTGAAGCAGAAAAGACTTTCTACGAAGTCGGGGTCGAGGTGGCGGAAGCCAAACGCATCCTGGCGCGGCAACTCGACAACATCGAAGATCTGGGGCGGTTCATCTTTGCCCACGTGGCTGCCACCGTCCTCGACGAGCCCCAGGCGCTCACCGACGCCGGCTTCATCGCCGCCATCGACCTCGGGCAAGTGGCATTTGATCCCGAGACGATCGCCGACCAATGGTCGAGCCACCACAATGGTGAGAAGCACCCGTGGTCGTTTTGCGCCAAAGCGCTCGAACCACTGCGTCCCAAGCGGCCCACCGCGGCACGCCAAACGGTCGCGACCATTGCGACGGGGGGTGCGGCATGAAAGCCGACTTGAAAAACCACGCACCCCTGATCGAGCGCGCGTTCGCCAACACGCCGGTCGAGGGTGACGAACGCCTTGTCGTCCAGGGCGCGCTCCCCGCCTATGTTCGCGGCTCGTACTACGTCAACGGTCCTGCTCGTTTCGAGCGCGGCGACGACCGTTACGATCATTGGCTCGACGGCGACGGCATGGTGTGCGCCCTCCATTTCGCCGACGATGGCGTGCGCTTCGTCAACCGTTTTGTGCGCAGCACCAAGTTGATCGCGGAAGACGAGGCCGGCCGATTCACTTTTCGCGCTTTTGGCACCGCCTTCGAAGGAGACCAGCTCAAGCGCAATCTCGGCCTCGAGTCGCCGGTGAATGTCGGCGTCTGGCCCTGGCGTGACACTCTGTTGGCGTTTGGCGAGCAAGGCCTGCCGTACGAGCTCGATCCCGCGACCCTCGAAACCCGCGGTGAGTACAACTTCGAGCGTCAGCTCAACGCGGTGAGCCCGCTGTCGGCACACCCTTGTTTTGATCAAGACTCCGGCGAGATGTTCAACTTCGGCATCTCTTTCTCGGCGCGCCGCCCGTCATTGACCCTCTACCGCTTCGGCGCCGACAATCGGTTGATCTACCGCAAGCGGATGCCCTTGCCGTATTCCTGCTCCGTACACGACTTCAGCCTCAGTCAGCGCTATGCGATCTTCTATCTGAGCCCACACCTTCTGGATATCGATGTCTTCTTGCGTGGCGGTTTGCCACTGAGCGCCGCATTGCGATGGGCGCCCGAGGAAGGTACACGTCTGTTGATTGTTGATCGTGAAACCGGCGTCGCCGTAGCGGACCTCCCCTTCGGCAATCGCTATTGTCTCCACTTGATCGACTGCTTCGAGAAGGGCAATCGCTTGATGGTCGACCTCATCGAGATGGACGAACCCGTGTACGACCAGTACACCGTCCCGAACCTCTTCCCTGAAGCACGCCCCGCCCATCCCATGCGCTACCAGATCGATGTCGAGGGCGCACGGCTGGTCGACGCCGAGACCCTCGATTACAGCCGCATGTGCGACTTTCCCCACATCGACCCGCGCAGGGCAGGTCGCGGCTGCCATCGCTTTTGGGTCCTGGGCATCAGCGCAAGCGCGAAACCCGGCCGCAAGTTCTTCGACGAACTCGTCTGTCTCGACTGGGATCAAGGCGGGGTCGCGGGCCTGTGGCGGGCCGACAAACACTGCTACCTCGGCAACGAACCCGTCTTCGTGCCCGACCCCAACAACGAAGATCAGGGCGCCATCATCGTCCAGCGCTACGACGCGAAAGCGGACACCTCGACATTCCTGGTCTTCGACGCCAACGACATCAGCGCTGGCCCGGTCGCCAAGCTACCCTTGGGCCGCGCCATTCCGCCCCTGTTCCACGCGACGTTCGTGCCGTAGTAGGCCGTGCATCAGCCCTACAGGCCGACCAGGTCGACGGTCATCACTTCATCATCGCTGTGGCCGATCTGCGAAAACAACAGCGCTCGACCGTCATGTGAGAGCGAAAGAGCGCGCTCGAGGTACGGCACCTGCTTCGACGGTACGTAGAGGAGCCTCGGAGACGAACCGTCAAATGGAGCAAAACCCAATGTCGTCGGCCCTCGCCGAAGATAGTAAATACCCCGATCGGCAACCTCCCAGCTTCCCCAATCTGACAGGTTCAGGTCCGAGAGCACCTGCACGGCGGCGCCACCATTCACGGGCACACACCAAATCCCCGGCTCGTCAAGCCGGACAAAGTACAGGCTCTGGCCATCCGGAGACTCCTGGGCCAGGAATCCCCCGTCGGTCGTCGCCTGGCTGGCGCCACTCCCTGCCGTCGCCATCCGCCAAATGTTCCACCCGTCCCCTCGGTCCGATGCGAAGTAGATGCGGCTACCATCTCGAGAGAAACGGCCGTTCCGTTCTTCGGATGGCTCGACAGTCAACCGAATCGGGCGGCGGCTTTGTCGCTCGACGATCCACAAATCGGCATGGCCATCCACGGCGGCGTCGAAAACAAGGCGCTGTCCGTCTGGCGACCAAGCGGGTGAAGCGGGCCGAGGACCCTGTAGATTGGTGTGCCGCATCAACTCGCTACCATCCGGGAGGCCGGACCACAATTCCGTCGATCCACTGCGATCCGAGACGAAGGCGATCACGTCGTCTCGGGGAGACCAGACGGGCTGGCGCTCACTGCGTGAAGACGACACCCGACGGATGGGTTCGCGCGCCACCTCGCCATTGTCGCCCAAGGGTAGCTCCCAGATGTCGACCGAGTCCCGAAACGTGCGATAGATCAGCCGCCCGCCGGCACGAGAAACACTCGGCTGGGTGACCCAGGAATCATCGATCGGCACGCGCCTTGGGTCTCCACCCGTCACCGGCACCCGCCAGAGGGCAAACTGTCCCGCCCGATTCGACGAGTAGACGACCGAGGTACCGTCGGAACTCCAGTCCAATCCTCGGACTTGGCCCCATCGGTCGAAGGTCAGCATCCGGGTCTCCCCGTCGGCGACGGCTACTACCGCCACGTCGTGTCGGTACGGCCCGACCTCGCGTTCGAAGGCCAGCATGGTGCCATCTGGGGAGAAGCGAACGCTGGTATCGCCGAGTACCCCCGTCGGCGGATGGGTCAGCTGACGGCGCTGACCGCCAACGAGGTCCACCAGAAACAAGACGCGGATTTCGGTGTCCTCGTCAACGAAGCCGTCGTGCGCCAACCACTCCCCATCAGGCGACCACGCTAACGACCGGATTCCCGGAGTGCAATCAGCGAGTCGCTCTTCCGATCGACCAACCAACTGGGCGGCGAAGATGCCACACACAGGGTCCGGTCCGGAAAAGCGCACGAAAGCCAGTCTCTGTCCGTCGGGAGACCAGGCGGGAAGTCGCTCGTGGAATGGGTGATCCGTTACCTGGACAGGATTGTCGGCACCGATCGGTTGCACCCAGATGTCCCAACTGGACGCCTTCCCCTGCCAAGCGAAGGCGACATGCCCGCCACCGGGTGCGAGGCGAGGCTCGAACTGGTTGCCGACGAGCGTCAGCTCCGGGCGTACCCGCGGCAGCGGTAACGGTCTCGACTTACCCTTGCCGCAAAGAATCAACAACGCCACGATCAGTGTGGCACTGGCCGCCAACCACCACAGACCACGACCCAGGGGCCGGTGACCATCGGCCGTTGCAGCGGAGACAACCGGCTGCGCTGCTGCGACCGTGCGGTGCCCTTGGCTGCGACCCACGGTGGCCACGAGGCGATAGCCCGACTTGCTGATGGTTTCGATGTAGTGCGGGTCGTTGTGCTCGTCGCTCAGCGCCCTGCGCAAGCGCGAGATGGCCTTGGAAAGCGAGTTCTCGCTTACGAACGTTTCTTTCCAAACCGTCTCGAGAAGCTCTGCTCGCGTCACCACCTCGCCCGGGGCGACTGCCAACGCCACCAGAACACTCATTAGGCGCGGATCAAGGCGCCGATCGATCTTGCTCCAAACGATTCGATGACGGCGCGGCTCAACACGCCACTTCCCAACGGTGAAGCCCTCCCGCCGAAGCAGCGCCTCCGTGTCCCGTACGCAATCAGGGAATCCTGCGAGATCTTGCATCGGCGCCTCCGGCAGAGGACTCGTCACAGGCTCGTCACTCCTTTTTCAACCACCTGTCAGGACTTTCGGGGTAGGGCCTCGGAGAATCGATTCCCTCATGTCTACGAGGCCTTCAACCAAGAGTTGCCACGACAAGGAGTCACCCCCATGACAACACATCTGAGAACGCATCCCCTTTACCGCCACGTGGCCGCAGCAATGGCCTTGCTTGTCACTTTGGCCTGCGGCTCATCCCAAGCCTCTACCCAAAAACCGCATCCGAAAAAGGCCATCTACGCAGACCACCAGAGCTGGCCCGCGACCTCGCCGGGGTCCGTCGCCCTCGAGGACTTCCAACCCTTCCGAGCGGTCTACGACAGGAACTACACCCAGGGTTCCGGTCCCAAAGCGGGGGAAAAGCGGCAAGACCGCGTCATCGTATCCGCCGAGCAAGTCGCTTGGGACGGAACCCAAGCAATCGCGATCTCCGTGATCGATTCCGGAGCCGCCGAGCACGCCGACACCAACATGAGGGCGCTGTTGATGGTGGTCGGATTCGACGACTTGCGGGCGCTTTTCGAAATCGGACCGGTTCCGGGCAAAGCCAAGGACTACTACCTCGGCCTATTTACAGACACGCACATGCGGTTGAGCATGGTCGATACCACCGCCCAGAAACTGCAACCCAAGAAGGTACCGATTGCCCAGGCCGGATTCGGGCCCGGCTCGTGGGTCATGGCCTCCATGAAACTCGAGAATGACTTGAAAATCAATCTGGCTCCCTACTACAGCCCCCAAGCCAACCCAATTTCACAATCGAGCTACGGCTTGGTTGTCGATCGCAAGACTGTCACCGACGGATCTGGCGAGCAGCACGACGCCTGGGTCGTGGAGACCCCAGGCTGGTACGGCCCGGGAAGTCCAAAAGTACTGCAGCTTCACCTCAAAGACACCCCGCCTTACTATCTCGGTACGGAGATCTTCAACCACGACACCGGCGAAAGAAGACGATTCGTCTGGCTTCGGAACGTCCGGCTGGCCACACCGTGAGGGGCAGCTACCAGAATGTCGATACTCGAGTATTTACTCCAACAATGAGTTCGTCGGCGAAGATCTTCAAGAACGGGGGCTGAAGATCGAGGACTGGGTCTGACTTGACCCTGGGTTAACCCGTACGTCAAAGAAGCCTTCTCGTCTCAGTGAGACGACAGCTCGGCCCGGTAGAGCACCAACTGGCCCCAAGGCCAGCTACATCCGAGCATCGACATCGCATCTAGGGGCAGACGCGAGCGGCCTTTGAGTCGGTGGCTGCCGCACCGCGCACCGCCGAACGAGGGACCCGATCGGGTCGCTGAAGGAGGTGATGTTCGTACGATCGTGTTCGCATGGCCACATCCCGTGGCCACGACTTGATATTTCTAACGGGAGTCAATTCCACATGAAGTTACACCTTGGTTTAGTTGTTCTCTTCTTGTTTTCTTTCCTTATCGGCACCGCCTCAGGGGCACCTGCACAGGCAAGATCTGACGCCGATCTTTCCGATCGTCAGCTGCTGGTACGGCTGGCGCCAGCGCCCATGGCACCGGCGCCCGAAGCCGTCGTCGAAAACGCCCGCAGTGGGCGACCACTCGATGGCGCCCTGGCGTCGGGCGGCCCCATCAGCGCCGATTTCATCATCGGTGACCGGACCCAGCGTCCGGCAAGCGCGGTGATCTCGCAAGATCCAGACCGACCACGAGCGCGGCTCGATCGCTGGGTGCTGTTGACCTATACCGCTAACACCAATCTCGCAGAGGTTGAGCGCGCCATGCGCGACGACCCTCGGATTGAGCTGGTGGAACGCAATCTACGCGGTCAGTTCTCGGCGCTCACCCCCAACGACACACACTTCGGCCTGCAATGGGGGACCCCTTCGCTCAATCTTCCCGACGCTTGGGACCGCACCACGGGTCACGGATTCGTCGGCCTGATCGATACCGGTATCGACGTTGACCATCCCGACCTGGCGATGACGTTCGATGCAACGGCCTTCGTGGGAGGCAATTTCCGCCCCCACCTCTCGCACGACTTCGCCCATCCGTCGACCTGTATTACCAACCCCGATGGCTGTGTCGACGAGATCGAAATCGGCGACCCCACCAACTTCTCTGGCGCTGGCCATGGCACCCATACCAGCGGCATCGTCGGTGCCACGGCCGACAACACCATCGGTGTCGCCGGCAACTGCTGGAATTGCAGCATCATGATGGGCCGCTCCACGATCACCACGGCGCAGGTAGCCACCGCACTGCGGTGGATGGCCGACCATGGCGCCCAATCCGTAAGCATGAGCTTTGGCTGGCCGACGGTCCAAAGCGTGATCGCCGATGCCATTGACGACGTCAATGAGCGCGACCTGTTGCTGGTGGCGTCGGTGGGCAACGATCTCGAGGACATCGAGTTCCCAGCCTTCGACCCAGACGTCATCGCCGCAGGGGGTACCGAGGAGCCGCAGGTACCAGGCACCCCGGATTTCTGGGAGCGCGATGTCTGCCCTTCAGCACAAGGGCCACTGCCCCTTTGCAACGGCACGACGATCACCTGGCCGGGCACCGTCGAATGCGGGTCGAACTACACGGTGACCACGGGCAGTCCGATGATCGAGTTGGTGGCGCCGGCGGCCGATGTATTTTCGACGTTCTACCTCAACGGGTGTTGGAACAACGGTCTCGGCTGCCACGACGGCGGTCACCCGGCCGTTGGCTACGACTACTGCACCGGCACCTCCATGTCATCACCGAACATTGCGTCACTCGCGACGCTGGTGCGCTCGGTCAACCCACTGCTGTCACAGGCTGACATTCGTACCGTTCTCAAGGACACCGCCAGCGGTGGAGGCGTTTGGGACAGCCAACTTGGCTACGGCGTGCCGGATACAGCAGCGGCCGTGGACGTGACACTCGGCGTCGCCGCAGCTCAAACACTGCCCAACCGGTTGACCCCGCTCTTCAACTTCTACAGCAGCCAGGCTGAGACCCATCTCTCGACCGCGATCCCCCAGCGAGCGACCGCAGCCATCTTCGACACCGAAGTAGACTTCATCTCACATGCGCAAGGCGACTCCGTCCCCGGCTACGATGGCTTCCCGGGCGAACCACCGTGCGTCATCGGCCCGTGTCTCTACAAGCCCAAAGCCTGGGTTCACTTGTTCACGACACCGGAAGCACCCTTCGCGGGCGCACCACCGCTGGTACCGCTTTACCGTCTGAGTTTCGATGAACCGTTCGGCGGCAACCCTCTCGATCGCTCGTTCGCCTACACTACGGTCAAGATCGGCGTAAAGCGGTTCACCGATGCCGGGTACCAACTGGACGGTATCGAGGGCTACATCATGATGCGCGATGACGGCTGCACCGTTCCTTCGTGCACACCGGTCGGCGCGACAAGGCTCTACCGTCTTTACCATTTCGCACGCGACGATTATGCAATCTTCCCGGAATCGAAGCTGGCCCAGTTCCAAGTCGATGGCTACGTCGGTCAACCCAATCTCAACGACTGGATTGGCTACGTCTTTGAAAATATCGATAGTGACGGAGACCACCTGATCGACGGCTTCGAAGCGATCGCCGGCACCAACCCGGCGAACGTCGATAGTGATGGCGATGGCATCACCGATGGCGTGGAGGTCCTCGAGTTTCCGTACAGCGATCCGCTCGATCAGCCGACGTGCAACAGCGTCTTCGCAGATAGCTTCGACGGCGGCAGCACCGCACAATGGGCACAGACCGTCCAAGGTGGCCAAGGTCAGGTCGGCGTCAGCACTTCTGCACAGATGGTGGGTCCGTTCGGTATGTTCGCCAAGATTGGCGCGGCCGGCGACTCCGCATGGGTGCGCGACAACTCACCCGCCTCGGAAACCACCTACCGCGCCAGCTTTTACTTCAGCCGTGGCAAGAGCAAGATGCAGGACGGCAACCAGCACAACATCCTCGTGCTGCGGGACGACAACCCGAGCGCGTGGGTGGCGTTGGTCGCCTTCCGCAGGACCGGCAACAATTACCAGGTCCGTGCGCGCACCCGGCTCGACAACGGCACCGTGGTCAACACGGCATGGGTGACCTTCGAAACGGGGGCACAGAAGCCAACGGCGCACGTGGCTGAGGTCTTCTTCGAGGCCAGCACCGGGTTGATCGCCAACGGCAGCTTGACCTTTACTGTCGATGGCACCATCCATACCCTCTCGGCGCTCGACAACGATACCCGCCAAATCGACCATGCGCGCTTCGGCATGGTCAGTGGCATCGACGCAGGAACCGAAGGACTCTTCTACTTCGACGAGTTCGTTTCCTGCCGTGACTAACGCGTAGCGTATCCTTCGGGCGCGGGGTCTCCCCGCGCCCGATTCCGCTTACGGCATCGTGACGGTCCACATGGTGGTGTCGCCGGTCTCGAAACCATCGCCAAAGAGCTCGCCCGGTGTGGGGAGGTTGGCGCGCAGGATGAACAGACCGCGGTTGATGTCGCTCACCAGAACGATCCCACTGGCAAAGAACGGGAAGGTGCTCCAAGCGCCGCTGAACTCGATGGCGTCGCCTTCGGGGTAGGTGTCGAAATAGCCGACCTCGGATAACGTACCACCGTGGGTGTCGAGGATGCGCAAGCCACGCTGGTAGTTAGCCTGGTATGAGAAACCGTCCAGCACATACTGATTGTGATCGATGGAAGCCCCGTCGGCGAGAAAGGTGTCGGTAATCACCGGCGCGTCGAGATCAGCAAGATCCCACAAGTACGTCTTGGTGTTGTGGCCGAAAGTAAGCTCGTCGACCTCGTCGTCAAGCACAAAGTAGCGATGATCATCCGTCAACCAACCCTGGTGGGTGTAGCCCGTGCCCGAGTACCCTTGACGCGCCAACTGCGTGGGGTTCGTCTTATCGGTAACATCGACAATCGTCACGGTATCTTCGTTGGCCGCAAAGCAGAGCTGGCGTCCCTGATACATCGTGTCGGGACCGTGATAAGTAACGCATTGAGCGTCGTGCGTGTAGTCATCATCGGCCCAACAACCAAGGAAAGTCGGTGCGGTCGGGGTCGAAAGATCGATCATGTGCAAACCGCCGCTACAGGTATTGCCACCCACGCCGTAGGCAAACCCAGCATCCGTATCGATCACGATGTTGTGGGAACGCTCGAAATTGGGGTAGTGCGCGGTCTCAGTGAACGTCTGTGGTGGGCTCATCACCGTACGCAACTGGGTCAGATCGAAGATCTGCATGCCATGATTTTCGGCCCAATCAGCCACGATGTATGCATGGTCCGCGTAGACCTTGATATCGCGCCAGGTCGACGCGACACTGTGGGTCGGCAGGTTACCGAGGTAGACGGGATTCTCGGGATCGCTGATGTCAACGAACGCCGTACCCGTGGACCGACCAAAGAGCGCGTACTCCTTGCCCGTCATGGAGTCGGTCCATCCCCAGAGGTCGTTGCCGCTGCCCCCTCCCAATGCGGACAGTGGCATGTTGGCCAAGAGGTCGACGTTTTGACAGGCGAAGATATCGGCCGTACCGCCATCGCACACCGTGGCCCGCTCGAGCTTGTATGGAATCGGCTCGGGCTTGATGCCACCGTGCGACATCAGGCTCTTCTGTGCCGGGGTCAAGTCGTCGGCAAACCGCAAGTTGGCGGCCACGTGACAAGGAAAAGCCGCGGTCGACAGGAACAGGCAGATCGTGAGCAAGCCAGCACAGAGCGATACAAACCGCATGGGAACCTCCGTCGGGAACAAGACGATCGAATAACAGACCCGGCAAGAGAAACAGGCTACCGGTGATACCGTTCTACAGCATCGGCGTCACGATCGGATGGCTTCTGGAGCAACCGGACCATGAGTGACGATCGCCGCACCTCTTATCTGTCACGACGGGAGCCCAACCATGAATCGTCGCCCTGCCCTCCTTACCGTTCTGCTGCTGTCGTCGGTTTTGTTCACGGCATGCGGCGGAGCCAGTCCCGCACCGGACGCCAGTACCGAGGACGAAGCACACGCCGCCCGGATGGCCAAGGAACACGAGGACGACACCACCGACCCAAGCCCAGCCGTGGACATCGCACCGGCAACACCGGTCACCCAGGCACGGATCTCTTACGCCACCATCGACGGCACCGAAGTCGAGGGTTTCCTCGCACGTCCGACGCGCACGGCGGGGCCGCCACCAGCTGTCATCGTGATCCACGAGTGGTGGGGTTTGAACGAAAACATCGAGGCCATGACCCAGCGCCTTGCTGGCGAGGGCTATGTCGCGCTGGCGGTCGATCTCTACGGCGGCGTGGTGGCCACCGACCCCGGTGAGGCCCGAACCCTGATGCAATCAGCTTCGGAGAATGCACCGATGCTCGAAGAGAATCTCCGCCAAGCCTACGCCTATCTTACCGGCGAGCTCGCCGCCCCCAAGGTCGGCGTCATCGGCTGGTGCTTTGGCGGAGGCTGGTCGCTCCGAACCGCCATGCTCATGCCCGAAGACATTGACGCTTCGGTCATCTACTACGGTCGCTTGGTGACCGACGAAGCCTTGCTCGCGCCGCTCGCCATGCCCATCTTGGGCCACTTCGGCAGCGAGGATCAGGGCATCCCAAATGACAGCGTAGTGGCCTTCAGGGAGGCCCTGACCAATCTCGGAAAGGATGCTCAGGTCTACACCCACCAGGGCGTGGGCCATGCGTTCGCCAATCCAACGGGCACCAACTACGACGCCGAGGCTGCTGAGAAAGCCTGGAACCAGACCCGCGGCTTCTTCGAAAAGCACTTGAGGAACTAAAGCACTGGAGGAACGAGTGTCGTCGTATACTCGGCAGCCTACCCGAGGTTGATGATGTCTGTATCCCTACGCATCTGGCTGGCGATTCTGATGCTGATCGTCCTGATCGCCGCGCGGCCCTCATGGCGCCGCAAGGTCGTGGGCGGAGTGCGCGACATCATCAACCCATCGATGGGCCCACAGGCGAGCCTCGCGCCAACTGGCATCGAAGAACCCGTCGCCGTCGAGCCCGAAATGGTGGTGCCCGGCATCGACCGCAAGATGATCGAGGTGGGTGATCGCGACATTTGGTATCTAGAAGGAGGCGCTGGCGAGCGGCGCCCCGAGGTCCTGCTGCTCCATGGGTTCACTGGCGACAAGGAACATTGGCTCACGCTCATGACCGCGCTGGTACGGGCCGGCTTCCATGCTGTTGCGCCCGACCTTCCCGGCTGCGGACAAAACGGGAAGGACCCGCAGGGAACCTATGACGTGATGAGCCAGGCCAAACGAATGCGTGCCTTTGCGCATCGGATCGGCTTGCGCTCGATTCATATCGTCGGCAGCTCGATGGGCGGTACCATTGGCGCTGCGCTCGCGTACGCTATTCCCAGTGCAACCCGCAGCCTGACCCTGATTGAGCCTTTTGGCGTCCGCGTACCGTACGAGACCGAACTGGACAAGCTCCTGACCCAGGGCCGTAATCCAATGATTATCGCGGCCCCGGCCGCGTACGACAACCTCGCTGGCTTCCTGTACCAACAACCTCCTGCTGACCGTTTCCGCAAGGAGCGCGCCGAGCGGCTGGGCCAAGATCGCTTGGTAAACCTCAAAATCTGGCAGGATGTCCGCGAAGGAGAGCGCGCCAACGTGCTCGACATCCTGTTGACCGAGCTAAAAATGCCAACCTTGGTCATCCAAGGCGCCAACAGCAACGTCGTCCACCCGGCCACCGCCGACGTCATCGCCGGCATGATGGCTTCAGCCGCGACCGCAGTGATTCCCCATTGCGGGCACTTTCCCATGGTCGAGAAGCCACGGGAGACTGCGGCGGTCCTGCTGCCTTTCTTGCGTCCGCCAACCGCAAACACCTGACGATCGGGGCGCTGGACGAGCGCGCGCTACTCCGAGGTCATCAACTCGATTGCCAGTGTTGCCAGGCGCTCGCCAAGGACCCGCTGGCCGATGTCGTTGTAGTGACAGCAATTGTCGGAATAGACCGGATCCGCAACGTCGTCGAAAAGCTCGAACAAACCGTACGCCGGTACGCCCA
>CBDFNS010000010.1:0-113488 GCA_965250305.1 Candidatus Multivoradales bacterium
GCTGGGAACGCGCCAGGCCCATCAGCAGCCCATCGGAATGACCGAGGGATGCGGCGAGCAAGCTTGCCACCGCCTCGTACATCTCACTGTCGATCAGCAGCTTGAGGAATCCGTGGGCGTTTTGAGTGTCGTCTTGCCAGCGTTGGCCCACCCGCCGCGCCAGCTTCACGGCCACCGCCGATGACTTTCTCAACTCTTCAGGATCGGGTACAGACTCGACCAGCGCGACGATCCACTTGCCACCATTGGCCCGCTGGATCGCTTCTTTCAGCAGCGTCCCTTCGATCACGTTGCGCTCGACCTGCAGCAACGGCGACCACAGGAGGGGCATCATGGCCCGCACCTTCTCGGCGTACGACCTCGGCAACTCGGCGCGCAGCGTACGCAGAAGCTCCTCCGGCCCCGCCTGTCCTTCGCGAAGGGCCAATACGGTGGGCATTAAGCTACCGCCGGTGGTGGCCACCGCCACTACGTTCTTGCGCTCAGCAAACTCCGCATCGCCCGCGCCCGCCTTCTCGAGCACGGCACGCAGCGCGCGATTACCCTGATCATCCCCCAGCCAACCAAGCTTGGGTGCGAAGGCCCGCGCAATGGCGCACCGGTCTGTCACCGGCAGCTTGTCGAACGACCCCAACAGATCGGACGGGAATTCCTGCCACCGATGACGGATGGCCGCCAGCTCTTGCCACATCGCCAGCCTCAGCTGGCGCGCGAGCGCGGGGGCCGCGGGAATCACTGACTCGAGGTTCTTCGCCACGATGATCGACGCAGGTGCAACCCGGAACAACACCGTGACCGTCTCCATTTGGAGCAACTCGAGCATGACCGTCACCGCCAGCTGACCGGCGGCAGCAAGGCCAGCGCTGGTGGCGGTCAACACCGCCAAGTGCGCCACCTTCAGCCGCCCTTTCTGGCGCGCCGCGCGCAATTGACTGAGCACGAGGCTCGACCATCGGCCGGAAGCCTCGGTGGGTATTTCGATCTTCTCCTCCAACAGCAGACGGAACGCCTGCCGTGCATCCCGGTCGGCCCCTTGGTCGAGCATATGGGCTTCGGCCAAGGCGATTGGCAGCCAATCCTCCGCTGGCACACCCCCCTGATGCAGCAGCGCGGTCAGGCCGACGAAACCCCGATCGGTGCGCAGGCGTCCAGCTTTTCGCTGCACAACGCCACCGACAATGACCGCCACATTCGGATGGGCGGCGCTCGCCCGACGCCGCAACGACCCCACCAGGTCCGGAAAAAGGCTGTCAGACCCATCAACCAACTGATCGATCAATACGCTGCCGGACAGTCGATCGAGGATCCGTGACCGCTTGTCAGCCGACAAGACCGAGCCCAACCCCGGATCTTCCATGGCGGGCAACAGCAACCGACCGGCCAAATCGGCGGCAACTTGCCGGTCCCCGATCGCTGTCGCCGCCTCGAAGACATGCAGCACGCGCGGCAACTCGTCGGCATCGAGCGTCACGAAGCCGCTCGCCAGACGCTCCAGTCCATTCGGCGCCGCGCTCAACGCCTGAAAAGCGATCGACGCCGCATCGTCGTGGGTACCGCCATCGACACCGCCATCGACACCGTCATCGACACCGTCATCGGCACCAGCCTCGAACAGCCCATGCCAGAGCGCGGACAGACGCGCGAACCAAAGCGGGGCCAGCACGCTCGATGGAGGCACGTCGACCAATGTGAGCTGCCGTGCCAACGTCGCGCGATCCCCTGGCCCGACCTCCCGATGCCGCGGCAGGCCGGGTCGTTCGAGCACCAGCGCGGCGGCGATCACCACGCCGTCGCCACCATGGCCACCGGGATCACGGGCCGGCAACTCCGCGACCACCGAGGCACGCAATACCAAAGCACTCTTGCCGGCGCTATCGACCGCCCGCGCGACCTCAAGAATCGCGGCAGTGAGGTCGGTGCCAGTGGCGATCAACTGACGGACCGTGCCACAAGCAGCCGCCAAGGCACCTTCGACGGTGCAGCGCGAAGCCGGACCAAGGGTCTGGGCGCGCAGCCAGGCGATGAGCTCTGCGGGCGTGGCGAACCCTCGATAGGCGTCGGCGCCACCTTGCTCGAGCCAGGCTATGGCACTGGCAACGCCAGCGCTGACAACGCCGGGCGTCGCACCAGACAGTAGGCTTACCTGATCACGGCGTAGGTCATCCCACAACCGCCGGATGTCTGGACGCCCAACGACCACGGCTCGCGCCAAGGCCGCGCCGTCGCCAACGCTGTCATCGCTGTCGCTAACGCCGTCCTCGTCACGCTCACCGGCCAAGGACCAGCCGTCCTCGACACCAAGCCTGCCCAGAGCCGCCAGCGGGTCGGCTGTATTGGCGAGGTGAAACCAATGGGCGGCGTCGGTCGCCAGGTGGGTGGTCCAACCGATGCTCAGACGATCGCCCGCCGGCAAGGCCGAGCAAGCCAGCGCCAGCAGTTGGTTGTCCACTGTTCGGTCGCCGAGCAACACCCGCTCACCGCGGCCGAGGGCCGCGAGCACCCGCGCCAGATCGCGCTCGAGTGCTGCCGCACCCAGCTCTTCGAGTAGGAAGGTCCGCCGCCGCGCCAGCGCTTCGTAGCGTTCCTGTTGTGGATCGGCCGGCGCCTCACACACCAAGTCCGGCATCGTGCCCATCGCCAGCTCGCCCAGCCCCTGCTCGACGGCCGCGCCCAGGGCCGTCAGATTCCGCCATTCGCCACCGGCCACGGGTTGCAAGCGGCAGCGCGCCACCAACAGCCACGGGTCGTCACCGGCGGCACGCAGCACCGATGCGGGCACGATCAGCGCGTGCACCACCACCCGATGGTAGTTGCCCCGGCGCTGGCCGCTGGTGAACCGCCGAACCAACGCCCAGCGTTCGCTCGGCAACCGATGCCAGCCAACGTACGGTCCGGGCTTCTCGCTGGTGTGCAAGTAGTCGGTGACCTGCGGCGTGTCGGCCAAATGCTGGGCCTCGGCCGGTGTGACGCTGGGCGAGGACCCCACCAGCGTATAGCCACTGGCACGACCTTGCAGCGGATCGGTCACCACCGCCTGACCCACGAACTGGGACGGCTCAGGCACCGACTACTCCGTCACCGGTAGCTGTTCGAGGTAGGCGACGGCGATCCCCACACGAACCTTGGTCGACTTCGTGTCGAGGGAGCCAGCCAACAGCGAGCCGACACCGAGCTTGTCTGCCGCCTCACGGAGGTTCTGCGCGCTGTATTCGTTCTTCCCAATCGAAAGATCAACGGCGCCAGGCAGGGTCGATGCCACCGAACTGCGGACCGCGACTTCGAATGCGCCGAGCAGGAACTCCGCGGTGTTGGTCCTGATCGTTCTTGCCGGGTCGGCACCATAGCGGCCGAAGTTGCTGCGCTGTGTTTCGCTTATCTTGTGCGTCGTATTGGCGATCGCCGCCGCCCAAGACGGAATACGCGAGAGGTTCTTGCTCAGGTAGATCCGCCACTGCACCACGGGATCCGACAGGTCCATCGGAAATGGCCGCGACGCATCGGCCGTCTCACCTGCCGAAGCATCGGCAGTCGGTACGGAATCGCCGCGTGGCGGATCAGCCACCACAACGTTGGCGGGCGGCGTCACCGGGTCAGGCTCCATCACATGGCTTCCCGCTCCAGCCCCCTGTTCGTCTCCGTCGGCCTTGGCTGTATCCCCGGCCTGTTGGCCACGCAGCTCTCGAAGCTGCCAACCGGTCCACAACAGACCACCGACGAGCAACATGGCCAGCCAGTCGCTCCGCCGCCGCCACAGCCGCCGCCACCACGGGCCACCCCACCCGGGACCGTTGCCCAGCTCGACCGCCGCCAAGCGACCACCAACCTCGCGGCGCACCAGCGCGCGCATGGATTCGAGCTCTTTTTCGAGATGGGCGATCATCGCCGGGCTGAGGGCTTCGGTGGGCTGGGACGCGATCGGAAGGCCCGGCAATCGTGAATCTTGCGACGGTGGGTCAACAGCTGGCACCGGGTTGACCCACTGATCGACGACCGGACCGTCGGCGTCCTCGAGCCCGATGTCCCGGCCGACGAGGTAGCGACCCAACACGGTCTCCTTACACCAGTCGCCAAGTCTCTGGAGCCGTCCGTGGTCGTGCCTCGTCATCGCTCCTTCCTTTCCGTCGTCGTCAACGTCGTCGCCAATGTCGTCATCAACTCGTCCCACGATCGGATGCCCCAGCCCAACACCACCGACCCGCCACCACCTGCGCGCAGCCAGCGGACGAAGGCGTCGGCGCGCGGATCGTGAGGCCCGGCTGCCGGATTGTCGGCCACTTGCACCGTCGTGGTCTGGGCAACGATGCCCAATTCCAGCGTCCAGCGAAACGCCAGACGCAGTCGGGGCGGCAGCAGCGCGGTGACCCGCACCAGCAACGCTGCCACGTCGTCCGGCGTTGCCGTTGCCGATGCCGATGCCGATGCCGATGCCGATGCCGATGCCGATGCCGATGCCGATGCCGATGCCGATGCCGATGCCGATGCCGATGCCGATGCCGATGCCAAGGTCACCACCCGCGCCGAGGTGGCGGCGGCGGCGAAGATCGAACGCATTACATCGTCGTCGATGCCCACCCCACGACCTCGGTCAGGAGCTTCCCGCGCGCAGGATCGCTGCGCCGCGCAGCGCGCCAAATAGGAGTCGAGCCGCACCTCGGCGGGGCCAGCGATTCGGGCAAAAGCGCGCCGCAAGGCCAACAAGGCATTGCCCCAATCCGGCGCCGGGCGGTCCTCGTCGAGGGGCGTGAGCAGAGCGTGGGTGAGGCGCGCGCGCCGGCCATAGCCATCGATGCCGAAATCACCGTCGCCCGCGGCCAGACAGGCGTGGATGACGCCACCCAAGCGCAAGCTACTAACCGCGCAGGTGGTCATCGGGGTGGCGGTGTCGCCAACGCGCAAGGTCCGCACCCAGGTCTCGAGCCGGCGCCGATCGGCGGCCGGCCACGACGGCGTCAAGAGCTGGCAACGGAAACCGTGGCCCCGGCCACCCGCGGCATTGGTGTAGATGGCATGGTGCAGGGCGGTCATGACTCGCGCAGTCCTGGTAAACGCTGGGTGAGCAACCAGAGGATTGGCTCCAACACGCCCGCGGGCCGCACGGGGGTGGTGAGACTGCGGCCATCGACATCGCCATCGCCGGGTCGAAAGCCCAAGCTCGACGCCGCGAACAACTCGACCTTGCGAAAATGCTTGCGCGCGGCAAGCAACAGATCGCGGCGCTGCGCCTTGGCCAACAACGATTCGACGGCCTCTGCCGCCGGTGCGTCGGCGACGACGGTCGCCGCGGGCCGCAACGCCTGCCAATCGGGCTCATCCCAAAGCAAATCCGCCTTCGACACCACCAGCGCCAGATCGACGGTTCGACGGCGCGCACCCAGGCGGTCAATCAGGTTGCGCAACACCGTCAGCTCAGCCGCACCGCCATCGCTGCGACCCTCGCCATCGCTCCAGGCATCATCGGCGCCGAGACCCAGATCAGCGGCGATTGACGCGCCATCCACCAGGAAAACGATCGAGCCAACGAGCCCCAGGTAGCGGTCGAACCGCGGCGCCAACTCGGCGGCCGGCGCGCTCCAGGTCTCGCCGGCAAGGTCAAATACGGCCAAGAAGGCCGTGCCGACCGCTCGGCGTTCGCGCTCGACCATCAGCTCCCAGCAGAAATTGCCGCGTAGCTGGCTGTCGTCGGTCGGCTCGCCCAGCTGCTCGGGCAAAGTGGGGTGCGGTTGTAGCCCGCGGTCGAGAAACGCCTCGGCGAGCGCCCGAAACCGCTCTTCCGTACCGTCGACACCCAAGACACCGACCGACCTGCCACCGAGCACCAGGCCCCGCAAGGCGCGGATCATGGTAATGGTGAGTAGCGTCTTGCCAGCTCCTCGAGGCCCGGCGAAACCGAGCGCCACCGGCCGGGCACGACCGAGGGTCGTGCCCGCGGCGCGCGGATGGCCACAAGGACAAAGCAACTGCGCTTCGGTGTCGGGATGCAGCTCACAGCGCGGCGGCTGATCGCCGCGGTCGCTCCACAACCGGTGCCAAAACGGGCGCTTGATGTCCTTCACTTTGCGCGGCGCCATCTCAGGCGTCCCCAGCCACGCGGGCCGCTCGTCGACCTGCTCGACACAGGCCGGACAGCGGTACGACGCGTCGGCGATCGCGACCTGCCGCCAACAGCGTAAGCAGAGACTGCGCGCGCTCACGGTTTGCGCGGTGGAGTCAGCGTCAGGGTGAGCTTCATCCCGGCGGGAATAACTTGATCGTCGCCTGGGTTGGGCACACCGATCTGCTCACCAATCTGCTGCCGTACGTGCTCGTACGGAATCTGAAAACGGTTGATAAAGGCACCGACCGTGGTGGCGTCTTCGACCGTCACCTCGACCCGGTCTCTGTCGGCAAAAAATCGCGGAGCCTCGCGTTCATCGAGCGATGGAGGATCGTCGAGCGCCGCAACACCCGGGTCCTGCAGCGGCTTCCAGCCAATCAATGCCCGCGACCAGCGTGGAGCCACCACCACCATCGTGGTCAAAACCAGCAACGAACAACAAGCGATCCATCGAGCCATCACGCTGTATGGTACCCCTTCCCTCCATCATGTGCTTCACCATCGGTGATTTCGGCCACCTGATGCGCATCGATGCAAACTCACCAATATTTCCGCCCACGAGCGAATGCGCTATACTGAGGCGATTGTCCTGCCAGCGCCGTCCTTGGTACAGGTAGGAAAGATCGGTTAGCCCCATATCGGCTAGCCCATTGTCACCGCCCGAGCTCACGCCGCTCGACCGATCCCCAAGCAACCCTCTAAGAACAACCAAGTAACCAAGTTGCGAGCACGAACGCGGCATGTGTCCGCGGAACTTCGTGCCGCCCACCCGCCTTTGGACGCGAAACCTGGACGCGAAATGCCAAACCGCTCGCGGAGCCTCCAGCTCTGCCAGCATTGCTATGTCTAGACCGGGTGTTCCGAACTCGGCGTCTGCCCCCCGCGGGCGCCGCGCACATCAGTGGAGCTAAGAATGAGACTGTACATCGGTAACCTCTCCTACCAGTCACGAGAAGACGAGCTGCGCGAGATCTTCGCGGAATTCGGCGAAGTCACCAACGTATCGATCATCACCGACCGCGAAACCGGCCAATCCCGTGGCTTTGGTTTCGTCGAAATGGCCGATGACGACGCCGGCAACAATGCCATGAACTCACTCAATGGCAGCGACTTCGGCGGCCGTAGACTGGTCTGTAACGAGGCCCGTCCGCGCGAGCAGCGTGGTGGTGGTGGTGGTGGTGGTGGTGGTGGTGGTGGTGGTGGATATCGCGGCGGTGGCGGCGGTGGCGGCGGTGGCGGCGGTGGCGGTGGCTACGGCGGCGGCGGCGGCAACAACCGCTGGTAAACTCAGAATCGAGCCCGGGAGATCATCATCCGGGCTCGATCGCGCTCGACCGTCGTTTCGGCGGCGGCGAGCGTTCCACTCGAGGCCTCCGTAGCTTCACGGCCAACTCAGTGGCCACAAGCACGGCGAAGGTCCCATGTCCGAGTACCAGCACCCACGTTTCCTCGCGCTGGTCGACGTAGATTAGATACGAAAGTAGGCTGAGTCCGAGCAGGATCTGCCACGACCAGCAGCCCACCAACACGGCCGCTGGCAATGCCCACAGTAAATACCACGGCATAACCGCAGCGTTGAGCAGAGGAATTGCGGCCAAGATCACGAAGACCGCAATGAAGAGTCGTTGGTCACGATCGGCACCGTAAGGTGACGCCATGAGCACCTGGACCGTGGCAAAACCGATCGTTGCCACCAAGAGCAGGCCACAGGCCGCCGACGCCCAGCCGGTCGGGTTGCCGACTCCGAGGGTCGCGCCGATCCACCGCGCCAGCGCCCAGAGGCCTGGGAAAAACTGCCAGTCGCGGGAAAAGGCACTCAGCCCATCGAGCCAGGCCTCCAGGCCTTTGATCCAAGGTGCAACCAAAACCGCACCCGTCACCAACGCCCACCACCAATGCCGAATCGGCGTTCGGATGGCGACCACCCCCGCCAACGCCAGTGGCGCGAGCTTCGCCATCACCGCCGCCGCGAACGCAACCATGGCACGCGTAGAGCGCCCTTCGACCAGCCACAAGAGCATCACAACGACCAGGACGATCATCACGCCGTCGAGATGGCCACTGCCAGCGATCTCCTTGATCGCCAGGGGGTTCCATGCATAGAGGACCGCATCCGACGGACAGCGGCCTCGGCGACGCAGAAGGACCACCAATAAGAAACACGTCACGAGATCGGCTCCAGCCAGTGCCAGCTTGGTCACGAAGACGCTGCCTGGGGCGACCCGATGCAAACCTCGAAAAAGCCCCTGAGCCAACGGCGGATACACCGACCGGTAGGTTCCGAACGAAACGTTGTCATAGACATCCCACCAAAGCGCCGAGTCGAGCAGCGGCGCCAAGTGGGGATCGTCGTTGTCGAAGCCAGCCTCGACGGCGTGTGGTGTCAAGCGGTATGGATCGAGCCCATAGGAGCCGACGTGCCCGTCCCAAAGGTATCGCCAGATGTCATTGTCGTAGAGCAGGAAGGTGTCGTACGTCACCACTCGTCCACGGATGTCGTCCGCCAGGTCGCGACCCAAGTCCGGAAGCGACTGCACCGGCCCAATGCCCACGAGCACCATCGCCAGGCGGAACAGTGCCGCGAACGCCAGCATCACGACGATCGGAGCGTTGTCCCCTCGCCCACCAGACTTTCGCAAACACCACCAGGCCAGTGCCATGATGCCGCCTTGTACCCAAAGCAACACGATCATCGCCCACACATCCCGTGCTGTACCCGCCGCGGGGAACACCAGCGCCAGCCACAAGTAGCCCATCAATGCGGCCATCCCAAAGCCAAGGAGGACGATCAGGTCGAAACGGCCATGACGCGGTGCGATCGTTTGGAGTTCGGACATCGGGAGCGGGATTCTGCAAAACTCAACCTGTAACCGAAACCACTCGGGCGCATCCATCGTATAATGGAACGGAAACCATCTAGCTAAGACACTCCGGAAAGGAAATCCCATGCGCACCAAGACCCTCATCGCCCTGCTCGCCACCATGATCCTGACCGCACCCGCCTGGGCCTCGACGTCGTCGACTCCAAGCGCCGCGCGCGACAGTGAATTCCCCTCCTCCTCCCAAGTCACCAAGACCGTGACCGTCGTGGTCAAGGAGGTCGGAGCCGACAACAAGCTACGGCTGTTCGACGTGCGGTCGGAAGAAGAGCTGGTGATCCAACTCGCCGACACCGTCAAGGTCAAAGCGCAGGACAAAACAGCATTCGACGGTCGCAAGAAGCTCGAGGTCTCGGACCTCGCCAAGGGTCAGCGCCTCAAAATGACCTACCGCACGGACGATGGTCAGATCTTGCAAGTCAAGGTCTTGAAGCGCGGGTAGTCGCAGAACGAGTTCTTAGAGCGAGCATTCATGCCCGCGCGAAGCGAAGTGGGCCGAGTTTCAGATCAGTCGGCGATTGATCCACGAGGCACCGCCCCTCCCGTCGTATTCTTTGGGCGTTTGGCGCTCACCTTCGGGCGCCAGCCCCTTCCTTCGAGCTAACGATCGGTATACCGTCAGGGCCATCATGGCCAAGCTGCTCGAATACAATGCGACCCTGGTCGAGCGCATCGACCACACCGACGCCCTCGCCTCGTTCAAGATTCGGCCCGACGAACTACTCGTCGGCGATCCAATCTTCGTACCAGGCCAATACGTCACCCTTGGTTTGAACAACGAGGAACGCCCCGAGCACGGCTCGGTGCGACGCCCCATGTCGATCGCTTCGGCCCCCGAAGAGGGGCAAACGCTCGAGTTCTACATTCGCTACGTCAACCACCCGGAGTCGGACAATCCGCTCACCCACCTCCTGTGGCCCACGCGGACCGGTGATCGATTATTCATGCGCCCCAAGGCGGTCGGGCGATTTACCGAAGCACACACTGTGGGCGACGACGATCCCCGTCGCCGCGTTTGCGTGGCCGCTGGCACCGGTCTGGCACCGTTCACCAGCTTCGCCCGCAGCCATCTCCTGCGCCACCCCGACGGCCGCCTCGACGGATACACCATCCTCCATGGTGCTTCCTACCCAGACGACCTTGGTTACCGCGACGAGCTGACCGATCTCGCAACGAGCAAGGGCCTCCACTACTTGCCCACCATCAGCCGTCCACAGCACGCACCGGACTGGCATGGCGATGTTGGGCGGGTCGAGGACTTCTTTCTTCCGGAGAGGCTCACGGTGCTCGAAGAGCAAATCGGTCTCGAACCAGGTGGCTTGGTTCCGTCGCGAGCGGTGATCTTCATCTGTGGTCTACAGGGCACCATCGGCCGTACGATCTTGCGCCTGATCGACCGCGGATTCGTACCCGAGAATCGAAAGCTTCGCCGAGCACTCGAAGTACCAAAAGACGCAACCAACAGCCTCTTCTTCGAGCAATACGACAACACCCCCGTGATCGATGTCGACTCGCCTGAACTGATGCGCGACCTACGTGCACGGCTCCGCGCGGCCATCGAACGTGCCTAATCAGTGGTAACTCAGGAGTACCCATGAGTCTCTCGAAAGCGCTTTGCACTGACTTCAACCAAGAAGTGGCTGCCACCCGGGCCATGCTCGCCGCGCTGCCGGAAGATCAGCTCGGCTGGCAACCACATGAGAAGTCCATGACGTTGGGGCGGCTCGCGGGTCACATCGCGGAAACACCGGGCTGGGCAAAGTCGATGGTACAAGACGAGGTCCTCGACTTCGCCACCGTCGGCGACGAGTACATGCCCTTTACCGCGACGAGCATCGGCGAATTGCTGGCGGCCTTTGACCAACAGGTGGCAACCTTCGCGACCCTCCTCGAAGGCCGAACGGACACTAATCTCGAGCAGGTGTGGGCCATTCACAACGGCGAACAAGTCTTGCTCCAAACACCGCGTGGCCAGGGACTTCGGACCTGGGTGTTGCACCACATCATCCACCACCGAGGTCAACTCTCGGTGTACCTTCGTATGCTCGACGTCGCGCTGCCGGCAGTCTACGGCAATACGGCTGACAATCCGGGGTTTCAGTAGCTGAATCCGCGACTTCAAGCCCTGCTGCCCCAGCGGGCGCTTTCCGGATTGGTGGGCCGGCTGGGCTTCGTCGAGCGACCGCGCTGGCTGGTTCGTGCGGTGGTCCAGACGTTTGCCCGCCACTACCGGGTCGACCTCTCGGATGCCGCGCGGCCGCTCAACGCCTACACCTCGTTCACCGACTTCTTTACCCGGGCCCTACGCTCAGAAGCGCGCCCCTTGCCGGATGACCCACAACGCGTGGTTTCGCCGGCCGACGGAACGGTCGCGATCCGCGACACGGTACACGCCGACCGACTCATCCAAGCAAAGGGGATCGACTACTCGGTCGCAACCCTCCTTGGCGACGCCGAGCTGGCGATGGAGTTCGAGGGCGGCCATTCGCTGACTGTCTATTTGTCCCCGCGCGACTACCACCGGGTGCATGCACCGGTGCCGGGTACGTTACGGCGACGGATTCACCGTCCGGGCCGTCTGTTCTCGGTCTCGGAGTCAACTGTCCGCCAGAGGCCTGGCATTTTCAGCGGCAACGAACGCGTCGTGCTCGTGTTCGATGATCCTATTGCGGGAACCTGGGCACTGGTGTTGGTGGGCGCGTTGATCGTCGGTGGCATCGAAAGCGTGTGGGAAGGCGCGATCAACCCACGCCCCCGCGGTGTTGCGCGCGACCGTGCGTTCACCGACGCGCCACGTGTCGAACGAGGTGATGAGGTCGGACGGTTCCGTGCCGGCTCCACCGTAATCGCGCTTTTCTCGCCGAGCCGTGTCGAGGTCGATCGCCTCGACACCGGCGCGCCGCTGCACATGGGTCAAGGCATCGGAACCCTGCTCAACGCAACATCCGGTGGCGATCCCGCGTAGCCATCCGTACCGAAAACGTTCAACGACGACGGGAGCAGCACCATGAAGACCACCGAACGCATCCGTGAACTGCGCACCGACCTCCCCACCGAAGCCGAGCGCCGGTACAAGACCGATCAAGGCTGGCAACTCAGCGCAGTCGAATGGCAACGCGAAGTCGAGGTCGCGCAAGACGCACCGAAGCCCTTCCGCCAGACACCCCCGTTCGGCCAACGCGTCGCGCACGATGCCCTGGTCATCGAAGACGATCCGATCGAGCACGAAGTTCTCCAGGAGATCCTGGCCCTGGTCATCGAAGACGGGATGTCGTTCGGCGCTGCCGCTGCAACGCTCAACGAGCGCGGCCACACGTTGCGCGACGGCAACCCATGGACCCAGACCGCCATCTTCGAACTCATGCCCCGGATCGTCGAGACCGCGCCCCGCATCATGGCCGATCCAGGCTGGGCCGATCGGCGTCCGCGGCGCGCGGTGGGGTAGGTCACCGAGTCACGGCCGAGCTCCCGGCACCCCAGCGCCTGTCATCACGCGGGATCGCTTGGCGACCGTGATGCGCCGTTCGATCTCACCGCCCCGACCGGTGCTGGCGTTTTGATGATTTGAATCGGTTGCATCCAGAACCTTGAATCAAACGACAACGCACCGACCCTGCCCCTCGACTACAATCGAGCCCATGCCCAATCCGGCCATTGTTTGCACCAGCGACACCACCGCTCGCCTGGGTCAGGCTGGCGGATGGCTACGAGAACACGCTGGCCATTCCGAGCAAACCCGCGGCGTCGTCGTACTGGCGCCCACCCGGGGTGCCGCTGACGCGCTGCTTCGCGACCTCGCCGGTGAGGTCGGTGGCCTCTTGGCGGTCGAACGGCTGACCCTGACCCAGCTTGCTGGCGAGTTGGCCGTACACGATCTAGCTGACCGTGGTTTGGTTCCGGTGTCCAGCTTGGGAACCGAGGCCCTGTCCGCAAGAGCGGTTGCCCAGTGTCTCGAAGAGGATCGCCTGCGCTACTTCACCCCGGTGGCGCGTCTACCCGGATTCGCACGCGCCCTCACGCGCACCCTGCTGCAGCTGCGCAGCAATGAGGTCACCGTGGCGTCGCTGCTCGCCGGTACTGACGCGCTGGTGGACCTCGGTCATCTCCTGCGCGCCTACGAAACATCCCTCGTCCGCTGGTCCTTGGCCGATGTTCCGGCGCTTTTGCAGCGCGCGAAGGGATGTATCCACGGTCGGCCGATCGCCGATCCCCGCTTGAATCGCCCGTTGCTGGTGCTCGACGTCGTTCCCGCCAACCGCAGCGAAAGCCAGCTGCTCGATGCGCTCATTCAGCAGGCCCCGGACGTCATGGTGACCTTCGCGGCCAACGATGACGTGGCCCGCAGCACCTTCGGACCGGAAACCATCGAGCCGCGCATGGAGTCATGGTCGGCACAACCGAACCGCTTGGCACGCTTGCGCCTCGCGATCTTCGAGCCATCGCCTGAGACGCGTTCGGAAGACGGTGCGCCCGGGGCCCATTCCGAAGACGAAAGTCTCGACTTTTTCGGCGCACCGGGCGAGAGCCGCGAGTGCGTCGAAATTGCCCGCCGCATTCGTGACCTGGGTGCCAGCGACATCGCCTTCGATGACATCGCGATCTTGCTCCGCGATCCTTCTGGCTACCTACCCCTGGTCGAAGACGCGCTTCACCGAGCCGAAATTCCGGCCTACTTCACCCGTGGTACCGCCCGCCCCCATCCTGCTGGGCGGGCGTTTCTCTCGCTCCTCGCCTGCGCCGACGAGCGCCTCTCAGCCGCTCGATTCGCGGAGTACCTGTCGCTGGGCCAGGTGCCCGCGGTGGACGACGACGGCGCACCGCCCGAGCCGGAAGCCGTGCCTTGGGTCGATGCCGACAGCGACCAGATGGTCTTCGCCTCCTTGCTGACCACACCAGCCGGTGGACGACGACGGACAACCGTCCCCGACCCAGCGGCTGATGATGGGCACCTGGCCGATGCCGACGCCGATACTGAAACGGACGAAACCCCGGTGCTCGACGGTACCTTGCGGACGCCCAAGCGTTGGGAGCGCCTCCTGGTAGACGCCGCAGTCGTTGGTGGCCGTGATCGCTGGGCGCGTCGGCTTTCGGGTCTCGAGGCCGAGATCGCGCTCCGCCGCAACGATCTCGCCGATGACGATGAGCCGCTGCGCAACCAACTCGACGAACAACTGACCAGCCTTCGGCATCTGCGCCGCTTCGCCCTGCCGGCAATCGACCACTTGGCCGCGCTACCCGAAACCGCGGTCTGGGGTGCCTGGCTCGACGCCCTCGAGCGCTTGGCCAGTCGGGTTCTACGCGAACCCGAGCGGGTGCTCGCGGCACTGGCCGAGCTACGGCCCATGGCCGCGGTCGGACCCGTCGCGCTCGACGAGGTGCGGCGAACCCTCGAGGAACGTCTGACCATGCTCCGTACCGAACCTCCAGCACGACCCTACGGGCGGGTCTTCGTCGGCACCCTGGAGGAGTGTCGAGGCCGTAGCTTTGGCGCGGTCTTCGTGCCGGGACTCGCCGAAGGCTTGTTCCCGCGCCGAGCGAGTCAAGACCCCTTGCTACTCGACGAGGCCCGGCGGACACTCGACGCGGCGCTCGAAACCCAAGTCGAGCGGGTAGCCAAAGAACGAATGTTGCTGCGCCTGGCGATTGGCGCCGCACGCCAGCGTCTGGTGATTTCGTACCCCAATCTCGACACCCTCCAAGGCCGCGCGCGGGTGCCGTCGTTCTACGCACTCGACGTCCTGCGGGCCGCCGATGGCGTCTTGCCCGATCTGGGCAAGCTCGAACGTTTGGCGGCGACCCGCACCGCGTCGCTCCTCGGCTGGCCAGCGCCGCGGAAACCGGAACAGGCGATCGACGATGCCGAGTATGACCTGGCAGTGCTCGCACCCCTGCTTCGGCGACCGGCCTCCCAAACCCGTGGACGCGGACGCTATCTGCTCGATACCAACGATCATTTGGCGCGCGCGCTGCGTACGCGCGCCCGCCGTTGGCGCGGCGCCCTCTCCGCCGCGGATGGCATCGTCGATCCCGACGAAGCGACCCTCGCCGTGTTGGATGCTCACCGGCTCCGCACCCGCAGCTACTCGCCCACGGCGCTTCAGCGTTACGCCGAGTGCCCCTACAAGTTTCTACTCTACGCCGTTCACCGACTGCGCCCACGCGATCAGTCGGAAGCACTCGAGCAACTCGACCCACTGACCCGCGGTTCCCTTTTCCACCACGTTCAGCGGGTCTTCCTGGACGACCTCCGAAGCGCGGATCTGTTGCCGGTGAACGCGGAGCGCCTACCCGCCGCTTTAGTCCGGGTCGACCGTGCGCTCGACACCGTGGCCACGGAAGCCAAGGATCGTCTGGCCCCCGCGATCGAGCAGGTCTGGACGAGCGAGATCGAGAGCATGCGTACCGACCTTCATGGCTGGCTGCACGCGGTTGTGGGAGCGGGCGGCCCGTGGAAACCGGCCCATTTCGAGCTGTCGTTCGGGCTGCCAACCGGCGAAGACCACGACGCCGCAAGCAGTGCGGAAGATGCGGTGGTCCTCGATGGCATCCGACTACGCGGCTCAATCGACCTGGTGGAGATTGACGAAGCAACCGATCGGGTGCGGGTGACCGATCACAAGACCGGCCTTCCCCATCAACGGGCCAAGGTGGTCGTGGGTCGCGGCGAGGTGTTGCAACCTCTGCTCTACGCACTGGCGGCCGAGCAACAGCTCGCGCGCCCGGTGGTGGCTGGCCGTCTCTTTTACTGCACCCGCCGCGGCCGCTTTGAGACCCGCGAGGTACCACTCGACGACGCGACCCGCGGTCAGGTATCGGAGGTGCTGGCAACCATCGACGCGGCCGTCGACACCGGGTTCTTCCCCGCCGTCCCACGCGATCGCGCGTGCCGCTACTGCGACTACTCGTCGGTCTGTGGACCCAACGAAACCCAACGCCGCAAGGTGAAAATGAAGCACCCCACGTCCAAGCAACGCCTCCACCGACTCGAAGCCCTACGACGGCAGGAATAGGCGAACCGAGGTCTCCCATGCACCACACCCCTCCTCACGCCGCTCCGTTGCTCGCCATTCTCTCTGGCCTCATGGCACCGATGGTTCGAGCCGACCAAGGCAACGAGCGCACTTCAGCCGAGAAGATCGCGTTTCGCTTCGCGCCACAACCGATCACCTTCGAACGCCGTGTCACCACGCAGCGAACCCGCACCATGAGTGACGGCAGCCAGCAACTCGACGAAAGCAGCGGCACGGAAACGGTGCACCTCGCCCGAAACGCTGGTGGGTACCGCATGCGCGTCGAGCCGTCCGACCTCGCCATGAAACGCAACGGCGTCATGGTGAACAACGGCCTCATGAACACGCTCCAGTCCCTCGAGTACGCCTACGAGCTCGATGCCGAGGGCCGGCTACAGACCGTGACCGGCTATGAAACGGTTCCGGACCTGCTCAACAAAATGGCGGCCAGCCTTCCCGAAGCCACCCGACAAGCGTTGCAACAGGCCTTCAGTGCCGAAGCGCTGAACGCCCGCGAACGCGCCGAATATCGAGGCCGAATCGAGGACTTTTTGGGTCTCGAGGTGGCGGTAGGCACGGTGTCGACCGCACTGGGCAGCTACGCCCTGCCATCCGGCGAGACAATCGAATTCACCAACGCTATTCACTTCTCGGGTACCGAGACCTGTGGCGACACGACCTGCGTCGCAATCGACCATTTTTACAACTCCGACCCCACCGCGTTGCCCCGGGTCGTGACCGATCTGGTCGAAAGCTTCCCCACACCGTCAAACGGAGCACTCGGGGAGACCAGCATGGCCATCGAAGGAGAGGCTCATCGCCTGATCGACCCGGCGACCATGTTGATCCACCGGGAATCGCTACGACGTACCATCCTGATGACCATCGAAGCGCCCGGCCAGGACCCGGTGACGATGACCTTGACCGACCAGCGCGACTACGCGTTCAGCTACCCCGAGGCGAATCCGTAGGGGCATCGTGACAGCGTCAGGTGCGCTCGAATTCGCCGCGGCTGATGGCCACAACTTCCTACTGATCGGCCATCCCACCCGGAAGAGTCCGTCTCGACCGTCGTTTCTAGGCTCTCGCCGCGCAGATTTGAGGTACGTCGCGCGTCTATAGGGAGTATGGGGCACGACATTCGATATCCGCCGTCGCCGCACACGCTCGTCGAAGGGACCGTGCGCACCATCCAACAACGCCACCTCCTGCGGCCAGGCCACGGCTCAATGAGCTCGTCGTCGGGGTCTTGGCTCACTGCCAGGAAGCCACCGGCATGCGGGTGCATGCTGTCGTGGCCATGAGGTAAGCTGAAGCTTGAGCCCATTCCGTGCTGGCGTCACCTCGACCCCGAAGTGTATCAAGCCCGTGTCGCCGAGATGGTCGATGACATCGAGCGCGAAACGATCGACCGTCACAAGAAGGCCGAGACGGTGCCCAAGGGTGCCGAGTGGGTCCGGCGTCGCCATCCGCACGAGCGGCCCAAGCCGGGCCACCGGTCTCCGAGGCCACGATTTCACGCCTTCGCAAAAAAAGTTCGCGAACAGCTCGTCGCCGCGTACAGGGAGTTTCTCGCCGCCTACCGCATCGCCGCTGAGGGGCTCGCCCGCGGTGACACTGACGTCACCTTCCCCGAAAACTGCTTCCCACCACCCTTGCCGTTCGTCAAGCCTTTGCAGCTCGAGCCTGGGTAGCAGTCGACTTGGCGGACGGCTTCGTCGTCACGTGGTGGATCGTCCACCGCACGGGCGAAGCGTGCCCGAACGTCGGAAACGATCGATTCCAAGCGAATTCGAGCAGCCCAAGATCCGATCTTGGGCCTTATTCAAGCGTTCAGAAGCCTCAATCGAGGCTACTCACTTCCGGTCAATGTATCGAGTCGGCATTTCGGACAACCTTCATCACGTCTTTCTCAGTAGCGCCACGGCCAACACGAACGAGACATACGTTCTCCTCATGACCAACCTCCAGTAGGCACAGCGCAACACGCCGGCTGAATGCCGGCGTGGCGCGGGATGCCTGGTTTACCATCACGCTATCGTGTGCGACGCTACGCGACGATTTCGCGGTTGTTGGGTACCGCCTGGGGGGCGGTTCGCCTGGGGATCGAGCAGCGGCGCAGATTGGCGGCACGCCTCGCGTCTTAGAGGGTATGGGACGTGACATGTGTGCCTTGTTGAAAACGATGAATCGACCGAGAGCCAGAAAGGAGCTCTCCTTGTCCGGGTCGGGCCGGATGCAGAAGGGGACCGTGAACGTCGCCAAGGTTGGAACGGCGGCCTGCAAAAGCCGAGCGGTCTCAAGTGCTCGTGCGGATTCGTTCGTGACGGGCTACCACAGGTACCAAGGTGAAGAACGGCGGGGTGATTGCCCCAGCCACCTGAAGTCTGTGTTGGATGTCTCTGTAGGGAACCATAACCCTCCGCTCGCGGAGGGGATATCGCCAGAGCCCGGTTGGTGCGTGTCATGCCGACTGGGTGTACCCAGAATGGGTACGCAACCTCCCAACCCCGAAAGAGGAGCCTCGCCCGTGCGATCAGGGATAGAGCAGACCACCTACCGTGCAAGGGTCGATTCAACGAACAAGGGAACTTCGACTCGGACGCCTGGTTAGCGATGCCAGGCAAGCCGCCAAGCCCGGTACTGTTCCGAGCGGAGGACGGAGCTCTCGTAGTAGTCGGCGCGCGGGAAAGCCGCGTACATGGCGAAGGGGAGCAGTAGATGCGTGTAGGTCCTACGTCGCCGGGGAAAGCCACGTATGTGGTATCCACTGCCGATTGGCAGTGGCTCCGGAACGAACAGAGGAAACTGCACCTGCGAAGTTGGGAAGAGCCGAGCTACGTTTTCCGGAAGCTGTGGGGGTTGATTACAGACCCTCGCAACCTCCGGTGTGCTTTGGCACGCGTGGCTCGCAACCGCGGTCGGCGTTCGCCGGGCGTGGACAAGGTGACGGTCGGCAAGATTCTTTCGGGGAACGTGGATGGCTTTGTGGCCGAGTTGAGAACGCAGCTGCGCTCGCGTAGCTTCCGCCCCAGTCCGGTTCGGCGAGTGATGATCCCAAAACCCGGCAAACCAGGGAAATTTCGCCCTCTGGGAATTCCGACCGTGACCGATCGAGTCGTGCAAGCAGCCATGAAGAACATCATGGAGCCGATCTTCGAGGCGGATTTCTATCCGAACTCCTACGGCTTTCGGCCAGGCCAGGACGAGGCGCCCATGCAGCGTTGGAGCATCTTCGGTTGCTCCTCATGCCCAAGCCCCCGAACCTGCCGAAAACGGATCGATCCTGCATGTTCCAAGTTGCTATCGAAGGCGACATTCGGGGGTGTTTCGACCACATCGGCCATCACGGCTTGATGAACCGGATTCGGCGCAGGGTCACGGACCCGAAGCTGAACCGGCTGGTCGTCGCTTTCCTGAAAGCCGGGGTCTTGTCCGAAGGTCGATTCCTTCGAACGGAGACCGGTTCCCCTCAAGGCGGCATCCTCTCTCCTTTGCTCGCCAACATTGCGTTGAGCGTGATCGAGGAGCGGTACGAGCGTCACTGTTGGCCTCGCCGGCAACCGACCCTCATTTCTGATCGGAGGAAGATCCGGGGGCGGGCGTTCCACGCTCGAGCCCGAGACCGCCGAGAGCAAAAGCCGGTGATCATCCCGGTGCGCTACGCCGACGATTGTGCGCCACGACGGCGCAGAGAAGAGGTGATCATGTAGACACCGCTTTGAAGCAGCCTTGCTGCGCGAGAGATGAGGGTGGGCCCCTCGGGACCGGCCGGCAGAGGCGGGTCCCAAACCGCCGGATGCTGCTGCGGCCCAATGGCCGTGGTGGTGAGCGATTCGGAAAAGGTGGAGCTGGACTCCATCAGGTGAGGACCGGGAAGGCGAACGAGAGTGAACCGCTGATGAAGTGTCGAAAGCGTAGGGACGCCGTCGAAACCGGGCTCCAGTTGTTGGCCCGGGATGAAGCCTGGGGGACGCCTGTCTCCTGCCCAGGTGGCGGCCGGCATGAAGGCGGCGCGAGCCCGGTCCAGGCTCTCGTGTGGAACGTGGGAACCTACCGCTCCGATGCCAAGGGAGAGCTCACAAGTGGAAGCCCCACGAGGAGCAGAGTACCAATGCGGAGCGGAGGGGCGGATCGACGCGTAGTAGTGATGAAGCCTGGTAACTCGGGTGGAGCGAAGGCGTCGACCTGTCCTGCCGAGGCGATAGGCCAACTCGAAAGAGGAGGAGCCTGTGGCTGAAGCAAAGCCGTTTGATGTCCCCAAGCGCATGGTTTGGGAAGCGTACAAACGGGTCAAAGCGAACCGGGGAGCTTCCGGAGTGGACGGGCAGTCTCTGGCGGATTTCGAGAAGGATCTGAAGGGTAACCTCTACAAGATCTGGAATCGAATGGCGTCGGGGTCGTACTTTCCGCCACCGGTGCGGCTCGTCGAGATTCCGAAGGGTGGAGGAGGCATGCGCCCACTGGGCATTCCGACAGTGGGAGATCGCATTGCGCAGACCGTCGTCAAGATGGTGTTCGAGCCCGTCGTGGAGCCGTATTTCCATGATGACTCGTACGGGTACCGTCCTGGCAGGTCGGCGCATGATGCGATCGGCATCGCTCGGAAGCGATGCTGGCGTGCAGATTGGGTGATCGACCTGGATATCAAGGGTTTCTTTGACAATCTGGACCATGACCTTGTCCTCAAGGCAGTCGCCCACCACACGGACAACCCGTGGATTCGTCTCTACATCGGGAGGTGGCTTCGTGCCCCGATCGAAAATGAGGATGGAACCCGGGTGGTGCGGACGCGAGGAACACCCCAAGGTGGTGTCATCAGTCCGCTCTTGGCCAACCTCTTCATGCACTATGCGTTCGATGTCTGGATGGAGCGGAGTCATCCGTCCATTCAGTTCGAGCGCTATGCGGACGATGTTCTCGTTCATTGCGTGAGCGAGGCCCAGGCCGAGTCTGTATTGGCAGCGATTGGCAAGCGGCTCGCCGTCTGTAGGCTCGAACTTCATCCATACAAGACGAAGATCGTGTACTGCAAAGACGACGACCGCCGGGGTGAGTACGAATGCGTATCGTTCGACTTCCTCGGCTACACCTTTCAACCTCGACGGGCCCGCAATCGCCACGGAAAGTTCTTCGTGAGCTTCCTGCCGGCGGTGAGCACCAAGGCCGCCAAGGCCGTACGCAAGACCATCCGTGAGTGGCGAATGGCGTCGACCAGGAACAATCAGAGCCTGGAAGACCTCGCGCAGCTCGTAAACCCGGTGGTGCGGGGCTGGACGAACTACTACGGTCGGTTCTACCGCTCGAAGTGGAAGCAAGTCCTTCGTCATCTGGAACGAGCGCTCGTGGCGTGGGTGTGCCGGAAGTACCGGCGCTTCCGCCGCCGCGAGCGGGCAGCGACCCATTGGTTGGGTCGAATTGCCCGGCGAGAGCCAAACCTGTTTGCCCACTGGCAGCTCGGGGTGCGTCCAGCGACTGGGGCAGGATGAGCCGGATGATGCGAGAGTTTCACGTCCGGTTCTGTGAGGGCCCGGGGGTGCAAATCCCCCGGGCTACTCGACTCGTCCTCCTCGTGAGCGTGCCATCAGGACCAGAGCGTCTCGAACGAGCCTTGGTCGTGGCCGAACGTGAGAAGGCGGATCTTGCACGAGTGTTAAAAGACAGCCTCGGCCTCGAGCTGTCGAAGGAAAAGACGCTGATCACACCTGTGACCAGCCCGCTTCGTTTCCTGGGACATCACGTCCGTTACCAACGTCACCCATTCTTCGGGTGGCTGGCCAACGCGGTGATCCCCAAGCACCGGAGCCAACAGCTGCGAGAGACCATCAAGCAGTTGCTGCACCGCAGTACCTGCAACCAATCTCTCGCGTCTAGATTGAGATTGATCAACTGGAAGCTCCGGGGCTGGGGGAGCTACTACCGATACGCACGGGGCGCCAAGCAGATCTTCAACGGTCTGGATCGCTACGTGTGGATATCGGTGCGGCACTGGCTGCGCAAGAAGCATCCCCGCGCCCGCATGCGGGACATCAAGACTCGCTATGGATGGCGCACCCCGGCCCGAAAGACCGTACGTTGGACAGAGGAACGAGTTCACCTCTGCCGACTCTGCGACTATCGGGTCCGGCGATTCGATCTCAGGTGGCTTCGCCCGCCCTACTTCGCGGAAACATCTAGGGAAAGCCCGGTGCGTAACGAAAGGCGCACGCCGGGTTTGGAAGAGGGGGCCCTGGAAACCGCGGGATGAAAGTCCCAAACGGCGCCAGGGTCCCCACTCTTACTCGCTACCTGCCGTCGTCGGGTACGCTGGTCGAGCTGACCGTGCGTACGATCCAACAACGCTACCTCCTCCGGCCGGGGCCACGGCTCAATGCGCTCGTTATCGGCGTGTTGGCGCACGCGCAAGAGGCCACAGGCATGCGGGTGCACGCCGTCGTGGTGATGAGCAGCCACGCCCATTTGCTTGCTTCGCCCACCTCGACCAAGCAACTGGCCAATTTCATGCGCTTGGCCAACGGCAATATCTCGACAGAAGCCGGCCGGCTCCACGATTGGCCGGGCACGATGTTCCCGAGGCGTTACGCGTCGATCCCGGTGTCGGATGAGCCCCAAGCCCAGATTGCCAGGCTTCGATACTTGTTGGAACATGGGCCCAAGGAGAATCTCGTCCTTGCGCCGACAGACTGGCCTGGCGTCCATTCGTCCAGAGCCATGATCGAGGGCCGGACCCTGAAGGGAATCTGGATCGAACGCTCGAAACTCTTCAACGCTCGGCAACGCGGCGAAGACGTGACCGAAGCCGACTTCACGGAAGCCGTCGAGCTGACGCTCGATCCCCTGCCTTGCTGGTACCACCTCAGCGCCGAAGCCTACCGAGTCCGCGTCACCGAGATGATCGATGACATCGAGCGCGAGACCATCGCGCGTCATCGAAAGGCCGAAACCGTGCCCAAGGGCGCCGAGTGGGTACGGCGTCGTCACCCGCACGAACGGCCCAAGCCAGGCCACCGGTCACCACGGCCACGTTTCCATGCCTTCGCGAAGAAAGTCCGTGAGCAGCTCGTCGCGGCCTACCGCGAATTCCTCGCCGAATACCGTATCGCCGCCGAGCAATTGGCGGCTGGCAACATTGGCGCGACCTTCCCCGAAAACTGCTTTCCGCCTCCTCTACCCTTCGTTGAGGCGTTACAGCTCGAGCCTGGATAGCGCCACAACGTCGCGTTGGATGGTCGTTGCGTGATGGGGTCGCCCGCCACGCGGCCGAAGCGTGCTCGGACGTCAGAATCCTCCGATCCAGGACCGCTTCGGACGACCAATCCACCCATTTCGGGCATTATTCACAAGATCAGAACGCTCGATCAGAGCGATTCACGAGCAAGCAAAGCGATCGGTTGGCGAGGTGACCCGTCAAGATCGCCTCCCTCCCAATATTCGACTGGCACCTGATGGTTGGCACCTGATGGTTGGCACCTGATGGTTGCAGATCTGTGGGAGCCCCGGGTGGATAACCGCCCAGGGCCACCCGATTCATTGCGTCAAGTGCATTTTGGATGCGAATCTCGCGTAGTTGTAGTGTGCTACCCGCGACGTGCCAAGCGCCCTTTCTAGGAACAAGACCAACCGATAGTCCATTGGGTCATCTGGTGGCTGTTGGAGCCATGTTACGAATACCTCAAGGGGATCAATGGAGCCGCTTGGCAGCAAAGTCGACAGATCGTGCCAGGAGCCAGCTGCGGACGTGAAGAGCAATACCAATGATTCAGCGTGCTGGTCAGTCTCGACTAGCTCATAGCACGTGTTCGCGGTTTCAGCCGCCTTCTGATCTTCGGTGTAGTCGTCAGTGCTCATCGGACTCGAGTCTTCGTTATCCATTGTTTGCAAGGTCCTTTAGAAATTCGATCTCCTCCGCAGTTGCAGATTCGATTGTTCCTTCGATCAAACGTTTGTTATGAGCAGACCGCGGTCTTCGATCAACGCTTGTGACGTGTACCCCCTCCTGGGAGACTACATGCTCGCGGCCCTTTCGGCCTCGCACAACAAGATTGCCAGTTGCGGTCTCTCGAAAGAATCTAGTTCCTGTTCGTTGGATGTCGTTTTTCACCAAGCTGACGGATCGCCCTTGGGCCGACCGAAGCATCGCATGACCAGATCGCGTCATACCCCTGCCGAAGGTGGATGCCACAGGCCCCATCGGATTGATGAAGTCACTAGGCGAGGTATTGCCAGCAAACTCTTGCGGAGTCTCGGGTGCAATCTGGCTCAAAATAAGACTATCAATTACGTCGGCGGCGAGGCCACCTACCCGCGCCGGCAGCAGTTTAACGAGCTCTTCGCGGAAGCGTGCTCGGAAATCGGCGTTACGCTCGTAGTTTGGCTGCTTGAGGTTGGCAGCCAATGTCGCGCGCCCATCCGGATCAACAAACTTGACCGGATTGTTCCGCGCATAGCTGTACCGATTCCACGACTGCGGCACCCCCGGCTTGGCGGACGACCGCGCGGGATCCACGCTCAAGAACCGCCTCAAGTGCGGCGAGCAATACCGCGCGTGCATGTAGTCGAGATCGTCGTTCTCATTGTCGTTAAGATGGAAGTCCCTTTCATGCCCGGTGAATCGTTGGGTTTCGTTGCCGGGCTCGGTGTTACCGGCGAGGCCACCGAATCCCCAGTAGTGCGCAATTTCGTTGACCTGCCCGATGGCGTTGGTGGTGACTTGCGGTGTGCCGAGGTGGTTGACGGCGAAGTGGATGGTGGCGTCGTTGCCGGACTCGTTGGTGGCGGCGGCGAGCATGACGCCGTTGCGGTAGATGTAGTCCTTGGTCCACAGCCAGGTACCTTGCGTGCCGTTGAAGTCGCCCTTGGTTGGTATCTCCGCGACCATGCCACTGGCCGTGCTACTCGAGGGGGGCGGCGACGCGAACGCACCGACGGTGGTGTCCCATGCCGAAGTGTTGCCGGTTTCGAATCCGTCGGCAAAGAGCAGGGTTCCCGCTGGTTGCAGGCTGTGCTCCCAGCGACGCAGGACTTTGCCGTCGAGCCCACGCATCGTCCACGTTTCCGACCCAAACGACGTGCCGCTGGTGTAGCGCAGGTTTGCCAGCCGCTCACCATCGGCGGTGTAGAGGTAGCTCTCGCTGGGGAAGTTGCGATGGGTCATGGCGTCGAGCGCGTCGTAGCTGTAACGCTCACCACCCCATTGTTCGAGATTGCCGCGCCCGTCGTACATGCCTGCACTTAACCGGTTACGGGCGCTGTTGACGGCGAAGGTTGTGCCCGTGGTGGTGGAGCCGTCGAAGAAGTCGACTCGGGTGAGATTGCCGTAGGCGTCGTAGCTGTAGCCCTCGAAGTTGCCCGAGGTGAGCCTGAACTTCTTGAGCCGGCTCGCCTGGTCGTAGAAGTAGGACTCGGTGCCGGCCGTGCCACTCCGAGAGTAGAGATTGCCGGCACCGTCGTAGGAGTGAATACCGAGGGACAGATTATTGCCTCCCGTGTTGATCTGAATCTCGTGCGGCCGACGCATGCCGTGACTGGCGACTGAGATGGTTTCGCTCGTGTTGTTGCCGTGGCCCACGGAGGCCACCATGCCATTGGCGTGGTAGGTGACGATGCCGGAGAAGCCTGGAATGGCGGTCAGCCTGCCGCGGGTAAAGGTCTGTGACAGGTTGCGCGTCGCGGCACTGCCTTGGCAAGGTGAGTGCGTGCAGTTGGGGTAGCCGATGGACGTGACGTTGCCGAGATCGTCGTACGACCAACTTTGGTCGAAGTCGTTGCCGAGCGGCGTGATGTTGGTGACGCGCTTGGATACCCGGCCGCCAGGACCACGGTATTCGTAGGTCTCGGCAACGGTGACCGTTTGGGTCTGATTCGGATCCCAGGGCACCGTCAGGCGGTTGAATCGTCGAGCAAGCTCGGCCCTCCCCTTGCGCTTATTGGTGCCGCTGTTGGCCGTTGCGTAGTTGTAGGCGAGGAGATTCGCGCCCCCGGACTGCGCCTCGCGCACCAGGGTCAAACGCTCGGCTTTGTCGTAGGTGTAGGCCAGCTCGGCTACGCCGTCGTCGTCCGTGTCGATGGACAAGGCGTGGCCCTTGGCGTCGATCCCGTTGTAGCGCCGCCAGCCCCCGTTCGGCTGGACAATACCAATCTCGGGATGCCATTCGTCGGTCAAGAAACCCCGATTGTCGTAGAGGAACTCGCGGCGCTGGGCGCTGGCGCCGGTCATGTCGACCCGCGTGAGGCGATTGCCCACGTCGTAGGTGTAGGTGGCGGTGGCACCGTCAGGCTCGGTGACTTGGTACAGCCGACCATGCTTGTCATAGTCCTCGCGGGTCGTGGCATTCACCAGGGATGGGTTCGCCCCGGTGCCGGCGGCCACCCTGACGGTACGGTTGACGGTGCGGTTGCCGAAGTAGTTGAGGGTCGATTCGAGACCATCGGGCGCGGTGATCTTCTTCGCTCGGCCAAAGGGGTCGTAGTCGTCAAAGCGTGTCCAGCCGGTGGCGCTGGCACCCGCGTAGGGCGTGGACACGTCGGTCTTGTTGCCCATGGCGTCGTAGCGCGTCTCGACGGTGTTCCAGGCGGTACCACCCCGCCAGTCGCGCTCGAGATGCACCCGGCCGAGTGCATCGAAATGCACTTCCTGTTTGGTGATCAAGCCACCGGTGCTGCCGTTGGGCCTGGTAAAGACGACGACGCGTGCCAGGTCGCTGGCGGAATCGGCGGTGTCGTAGAGATAGTTCACCCAAGCACCATGCCCTGCTTCGGGCTTGATCCACTCGATACGTCCTTGTTCTTCGTACTCGTAGTCGGTACGAATTTCGGCGGTGTCCTTGCTCGACGACGGGAGTCCCGTGCTGGCATCGATGGTTTGGTCGAGACTCAGGAAACCAATGCTCTGGCCCACGGCAGATTCGTACTGCGTTGTAGCACGGGTACCGAACGCGTAGGTATGTGCCTGTCGGTAGCTCCAAATGGACGGCGTCACTGTGCAAACAGGCTGGCCAGTGGGCGCGTTGGCATTGTCGCCGCCGTAGTAGGTCTCGGCGGTGACGTTCCCCTGACCGTCGCTACTACTTTCGTAGAGGACGATGACGTCGTCATGATCACGGCTGCTGCCGACGCGGAACCGCCGCTCGCCTCTGAGGAAGCCGGTCGCGGCGTCGAAGCAATAGGACTGGTAGGCAATGGCCGAGCCTTCGGCCTGCCGGGTGTGGTCGTAGAGGTTGAGCAGCCAGGTGTTGGGCAGGTTGAAGCTGCCGGGGAAGCTGCCGGCAGCAGGGTTGTAGTTGGTGGTTTCGGTACGGGTATTGCCGCCCGAGGTGGTGCCCGAGGTTTGGACACTTCGGTAGTGGCCCAAGCCGTCGAAGTTGGAATTGTTGACGTCACGTTGGACGCTGGCGGCGTTGAAGACGGTGCGCTGCGACTGCACCCGGCGGTTGAAGTCCCACGAGCGGTTCTCGAGGTCACCGAACGTGACGGCCGAATCGAACGGATCCCAGTCGTAGCGCACATAGACCGTACGCTTCAGGTTGCTCCCGTTGCCGTCGTAGATCTTCTGCGACAGGTAGCGCTTTGGATTGGAACCGTCGTTTACCTTGGTGGTGAAGGGAAGGCTGTAGTGTTCGGGCAAGGCCTCGCTGCCAGCGGGCAGGTTGCCCGCGATGTAGGCGGAGAAGAAGTGCTCGGTCTTGTCGCCTAGAGGGGTGATCACCGTAGTGACCTTCTCTATCGGACGGGTGTCGTCTCCCGATTGCACAAGCTGAGAAGCATAGGTCCAGGTGCCCTGGACATTGGCATTGGCATCGAGTACCCGACGCGCAATCACCCCCGACGATGATTGCAACCACGGCGTGGGATCCGGGAACGGCCCGCACACCGGCATGCCACAATCTTCGGGCTCATTGCCGCTCGGCAACGACCAGCCAGCCCAATCCCACTCGATGTATCCGAGTGTCGGCAACTGCATTTGCTTCAGGGCGCCTGCCGTCTTGCAGGTCGTGGAATCCACCGACGTGATGTACTCGCTCGCCGGCATTCGGTATCGCGAGCCATCGGGCAGGGTGATCGACGTGAGGAGTTGGACGTCGGCCTGCGGCGGTAAGTAGAACTGATGGGTGTCCGGAAAAACACCGGGAATGAACGGGCACGGCCGCTCGACGAGCGAGGGTGCGTAGTTCAATGTGTAGATGGCGGTGCCGCCACCGAAGGCTGCAAGCTCAACCTTGGTGACCAGCGCGGTGGGAAGACCGTCGACGGTGAACGAGCTGGTGGTGATCTCGTGGCTGCGGCCGGTGGAATCGGTAAGGGTGGTCTTGCTGCCCTGATAGGTGATCGCCAGGTTGTTGCCGAAGCGATCTTCGATCTTTGTGATGTGCCAGACTGTGCCCACGAGGTCAAACGTATGCAGGGTCCCGTCGGGAAACTCGATGGTGCGTTTGGTCCCGCTCACTTGGATCATGCGCAGGTAGGAGTTGTCGCGCGTGTACCAACGGCTCGCGTTGTTGGGCTCACCCTCGTGCAACGTGTCCCAGAACCGGTGCTCGGCGCTGTCAGCCGATACGTAGAGCCAGTTTGGCGAGGCATTGCGCGGCGGTGAGTTGGGCGGGATGAGGTTGCCCAGGGAAAGGGTCCACCCAAAGCCAGCGTTTGCGTCTAAGTTCGGGCGTGGTTGGCTTTGCTCTTGACCTGGACCACCCGAGACGAACTCCCAGTCCCACAAGCTCGAGCCATAGATCAAGGTCAGTTGGTACGAGAAGCCACCGCCCACCGGGTAGTTGATACCGATCGGGATGGTGATCGTCAGGCCGCCGTTAAATAATGAAATATTGTCCAGGTCACCCACCTGGTAGGACCTCTCGGGCGAGAAACCACGCTCGTTGTTGGGATGTTGGACGCCGGCGAAGGCGGGTAGCGAGAGCAAGAGTGCGGTGCCGATTGCCGCAAGTGTCTTGGTGAAGCGTGCCATTATCGTTCCTCCCCAACGCGTGTCCACTCGGTGGAGCCAGCTGTTGTGATGGCGTATGCCAAGCGGTGTGGGTCCAAAATCACCAGCACATCGTCGTCTTCAAGAAACGACGGTGCCTCTTCATTGCCGACGAACGGCACCATTTGATCGAGCGCCAGGGTGAAGGCGCCGTCACCGATGTCGTCTTCGTCGTAGACGCTTCGATCACCCACCATGCGGCGCCAGGCACCCTGGCCGGGGCGTACCAGCAGGACGTTTGCTTGCCTGGCAGTGAGTCGAATCCGACTCAGCTCGTCGAACGGGCCGCGACGCAGCTCGGCGCCTGTGAGGTCGAAAGCGTGCGTCGCCGCGCCCTCGGGGGCGGCTGTGGTTACCGCTCCTGTTGTGACGTCGACCGCGATCCACAGAGATTGTTTCGAGACCCCACCATGCGGCGAGAGAGTGACGCTGCCGTCGTGGTCGTCGTCCGTCAGCGCTTCGGAGACGAGTGAGAGCGTCGAGCCGTGACCGTTCCAGCGCCGCGAAGCGCCGATCAATGCCACCGTCGAGCCGGGCGAGGCCTCTGAGATGGCGATCTCACCACGACTGTCGGTCGGTAGCTCAATCGCAGGCGCCATTCCCCAAGCGGGCGTGGTGATCAGTGCCAATGCGAAAACGAGATCCTTCTTGTACATAGGTGGTTCCCCTTGTCTGTTGCAGCCTTCCGAGATCGGCTGACGCCGCTTCGAACTGCCGGTTTCCCTGTTCCCATCCATCGTGGATACAGGTAGGGCGTCTCAGGCGGGCAATTTGTTACGCATCACCAGCAGGAAATCGTCTCCCTAATTCTCTTCATCGCGAGAAACAGATGCGAAATGACCCATGCCGGGGAGAAAAACCGGGGCCAGTTGAGAATAAGTCTTGGTCCGAGGCCGGTTCCGCGCGCCGACTTGATCCTCCCACCCGGAATCGTACCCTTGAACCGACGCCCCTTCACAGCCGGACGCCCTGCGGACGGGACGGGCTTGAAGAAGCCTGTTGCGCATCCGGTTCAACTGAATAAATACGCGGGTCGACGGCGACCCGCTGAGTCTGAACCGCTGCCTGTTGTGGCTACTCGCCGCCGTAGGAGATCTCCATCCGTCGCGCCCGCCAGCCGGCGGCGGCGAGAACGAGGGCGGTGAAGATGAGTAGACCGGGAATCGAGATCCAGGCCGGTGTCGGGTTGGCGAAAATGGCGAAGGGGCCTTCGGCAACCGGGATCGGGTACGGCGAGCGCTCCTCCAATACTCGTATGACACATGATGTAGGCTGGCGTTGGTGATGACTTGCGGCGTGCCGAGGTGGTAGACGGCGTAGTGGATGGTGGCGTCGTTGCCGGACTTAGAGGTGGCGGCGGCGAGCATGCCGCCATTGCGGTAGATGTAGTCCTTGATCCACAGCCAGGTACCGTGCGTGCCGTTGAAGTCGCCCTTGGTCGGTAATGCCGCGACCATGCACCTAGAAGTAGGCGGCGACGCGAACGCCTTCCCCAATATTCGAGTGGCACCTGATGAAAGCCGCAAGCCCAGATTGCCAGGCTTCGATACTTGCTTTCTCAGGTCTCCGTTTCATACTGCACCTCATAGTGAGAGTTGTCGCTTGACGTCTTCGGGCAGTCCCGGAAGCTGGCCAGCGATTGGGGTTGGATCTTCGTAGAGCCACCAGTAGTGGCTGTGTCGATGCCGCTTCAGGAGTCCTGCACGATTCCAGCCGATGACCTTGCATCGCGCGACGCGGAATTTCTTGGCGATCTCGCTAGCGGTGAGTAGGCCCCGCTCGACGAGTCGTTGGCGCCGCGGGGTCAGTTTGTACGTGCGGCGAATGGTGCTCACGATGGACCCTGTAAAGCGATGGTTGGTGGCGGTGACGAGCCCGTCCTCATCGAGGATTTTGGCGATCTGCCACTCCCCGTGATCGTCCAAGAGGCGGTCGATGCGTTCGACGATCTTGTCGGGGGTTTTTCGTAGTTGCCAAGCCTTCTTGGGCGCCTCGAGGGAGAAGCTCTCCGTAGCACCGCCGCGAAATCGGAGATGAACGTGGATCTTCTCACAGCGCTCGAAAGTGACATCCTCCAGCAGCAGGCGAAGCAGCCGCTTGCGGTCCTGGATGGACGTCTTGGGATCCTTCCAGAAAACTTGAAAGTCGCCGACCAGCGATCGGACTTGTTGTTTGTCGCTCTCGCTCAATCGAGGCTGGCCCTCCTCGTGCTGGCGATCGTAATCATCGCGACGCTCTTCGAGCTTGCGGAGTCGCTGATTCCAATCGGCCTCCAGCTGTGCTGCGACGAGCCGGTTCTCGGGATCGACGGCGAGGTAGCGACGACGGGCACGGTCCGCTTCGTAGCGCATCTGCTCGAGCTGGCGCTGCCTGTGAGCGTCGATCTCTTTCCACCGCGTTTCCAGCTCCTGCTGCACCTTGAGCGAAGCCTCGATACTCAGCGGACTGACGAGCGCGACGATGCGCTTCGAGATCGCTGCATCGACAACGCCACCGTGCACCCTCTGGCAGCTCTTCTCGCCCTTGCGCTGACAGTAGTAGATCGGCACAAGCCCGGTCTTGCGGACTTGGTAGGTGATCGTCATGCGACGACCGCAGTGACCACAGAGCACCAGCCCCTGAAGCAGGGCCGGTCCTTCTCGCGCCGGCCCCCGTCGCCGATCGATGCCGCAGGCTTGGGCGTTGTCCCGCAGCTGGCGCTGATGGTCCTCGAATTGCTCACGAGTGACGTACGCCTCGTGCGCATCGGGAATCAGCACTTCCCACTCGCTCATGGGTTTGTATTCCTTCGCGTACTTGCCACTCGGTAGCCGACGTTGGCGCGTCCTGCCGTAGAAGTAGATCCCGGCGTAGCGTGGGTTGTGCAGCGTTCTCAGGACGGTAGCAAAGTCCAGTTCGCGCCATACGACCTCACTCAGCGGGCGGACTGCACTGAGGTAGCTGGGAAACAGCAGATCCCGAGCGCGAAACCAACGGACCGTTCCCATGGCCGATCCCACACGACGAAAGGTCGTGAAGAGTAGCCGAATCGATTCCTGGACCTGTAGGTTCGGATCGAACACCACGCGGTCAGAGGCGTCGTAGACGAAGCCCAAAGGCAGATTCACTTTGAGTTCACCACGGCGCGCCTTGCTCAGCAGCCCCCCTTGCAGGCGAGCGCGCAGAATATGCAGCTCCGCCTCCGACATCGTGCCCTTCATCCCCAGCAACAGCCGATCGTTGAAGTGGCTCGGATCGTAGAGACCGTCGTCATCGAGCAGCAGGGTGTCGGTCAGCGCGCAGATCTCCAGCAACCGGTGCCAGTCGGTCGAGTTGCGGGCCAGACGAGAAACCTCCAGACCCAGCACCAGCCCGGCTTCACCGAGTCCTACCGCGGTCACCAGACGCTTGAAACCGGCTCGATCTTGTGACGCCCCAGATTGACCCAGATCGGAATCGATCACCTCGATCTGATCCTCGCTCCAACCCAAGGCGATGGCCCGATCTTTCAGGCCGTACTGGCGACGTGTGCTCTCTTGATGCTCGACCACTTGTTGCAAGGTCGACTGACGAACGTAGAGCAACGCCCGGCGAGCGAGGTGATCACTGGTGATCTTCGATGTCTCAGCTCTTAGCATCTGGAAGCCTCCTGGTGGTTTAGAAACATGTCGGCAATCAGCGCGACAACTTCGTCGGCAAGCCCGCTCGGCGGGTTGCGAAGGACCGATCCGCTCTCCGATGGAGAGTGCGAAGGAAGCAGTCGGTAGACCTGCATCCAGGCGGTCATGCCCTGGCTCAGGAACACGCTGAGACCACTACGGATGGCGCTGAAGGAGTCGTCCTCCAGAACGCTCGCTCGTAGCACCTCGTAGCCTTCGCCCACAGTGGCAGCGTCGTGCAACGGGCGGGATTCAACCAGCGTTTTTTTTTCGCCGCGCCAGCGCACGCTCGATGCTGCGTGAATGCACCGTGATGCAGAATGCCTCCTGCACCCGGAGCGCCAGCTCCACCGATCCAAGCGCCGGTTGGAATTCCAACGTTTGCACCAGAAAGTCGACCACCGTGTCGGTGAGCTTGTGGCCCCCTTTGGGACCGCGCTTTTTGGGCACCAGCCCGCCGAGACCTTCTCTGTCGAGCTGTTCCCTGGCCCGGTAGAAGGCCGGTCTCGAGTAGCCAAAGTCTCGAGCTGCATCCACCACCGAGTCGCTTTCTGCGTGAACACGCCGCAGCATTTCGTACTTGACCTGGACCAAATCATCGGCGTCGAAGAACGCCATGCCTTCGAATTTCGGATCACGGACGTGGTCCGCTGAGGGGTTGAGGCAGCCGTTGCGGCGCAGTGCAGTCTTCTTGGGGGACATGGAGCTCCTATGTCTCTACAATTGTGTCTGATTTTCTTCCAAGAAACAGTCAAGTGTCGACAATACCTATCAAATTCAAGCATTTACCTCGACCTTCCTCCTTCCTGCATCCTCACGTTTGGCATAATTACCATAACACAAACGGCGTAATTCGGTTAACACTCTTCGTCACCAACAACCGCCCTGCACAGCGCCAGAAGGTCGCTAACTCGAAAGTGCGCCCGGCCAGACGACCGATCGAAGAATTCGTCCGAAGCTCTCAGGTCCGTCCAGGACAGCGCCACCCATTGAAGCCGTGGCGTGTCTTCGCGGTAGTAGTAGATCCGCTCTTCACCCCATGACTTGCGGATCTCTACATACGTGTACACCGAGCCACCATCCGGGTGGAACGGGTGGGTGATCTGAAACCGCATCTCGTCCGATGGCGACGTAGTCGAACACTCTTCCTCAGGGCACGAAAGAGAATCTCGTCCTCGCGCCCACCGATTGGCCCGGCGTCCACTCGTCGCGGGCGATGATCGAGGGCCGGACCATGAAAGGCATCTGGGTCAGAAGGTCCGCGATGTTCAACGCCAGGCAGCGAGGTAAAGACGTCAACGAAGCCGACTTCACTGCGAGGTCGAGCTTGTGCTCTCGCCCTTGCCCTGCTGGCAACACCTTGACGCCGAAACGTTCCGCGTACGCGTCGCCGAGGTTGTCGGCGACATTGAGCGCGAAACGATCGCGCGTCACAAACGAGACGAGACCGTACCCAAGGGGGCGGAGTGGGTTCGGCGTCGCCATCCACACGAGCGTCCCAAACCCGGGCACCGGTCGCCGAGGCCACGATTTCATGCCTTCGCGAAGAAGGTCCGCGAGGGAATGGTCGCGGCGTACCGGGAGTTCCTCGCCGCTTACCGCATCGCTGCTGAGCGGTTGGCGGACGGTGACATCGGCGTCACCTTCCCTGAGAACTGCTTCCCGCCGCCGCTGCCGTTCGTCAGGCCATTACGACTCGAGCCTGGATAGCGAGCCGGCCATGCGGCTCGGTGGTTCGTCGCGTGGCGGGGTCGCCTGCCGCGTGGGCGAAGCATGGTCGGTCGTCAGAATCAGCTGTTGGGGGTCGCCTTGGAGCTTCAGGCGGAGATGAATTTTCTCGATTTTAGCGTCGATCGCGCGGTCGAAGCGGCCGGTCAGGTTCGCTGGCGCGCGATCAATGCGCCATGGTTGTCTCTTTCTCTAGAATTGGGTGACACATGATGGAGGCTGGTGCCTATGGTCGACATGATATATCCTGGTGGTCGCCGCATCAGATCCGAATAGAGTGCGGTGTCATCGGGTCTGGATCAGACCCGGCGTGTGGGGACCGGTGTTCTGGCATGCTATGCATGCATGCTCAATGATTTTCCGATGAGGAAATATGACTGTCGGCAGGATTCTTCGAGCTGAGCGGGAGCGATACCAAGGCGAAGGACTGAAGTCGTCTGCGCCGACGTTCGAAGTGGTCGCGAAGAAGGTATTCCCCGGAATCCCGCACCCGGCCGTCAAGCTGAAGCGGATCGAGGCGGGTGTTGAGATGCCCACGCGCGAGTGCGCGCGACGCTTGTTGCGGGCGTACGGATCGAAGAAGGAGAAACGGGCAGAGGCGCTCGCGATCTACAGCGTTCATGAACAGTTGACGGAACTGGTGGAGGAGAGCGGGCTAACACGACGGGCGATTGCGAAGCGTACAGGCCTCTCCTACCATCACCTGACACGAGTGCTCAATGGTCGTCGTTTGATTTCGAGCCAGGAGCAACTCGTTCGGCTAACTCGGGTTCTCGAAGTTGAAGACGATGTTGCACTGCTTCTGCTTTCGACCGCGCGAATCGAAGCCAACGATCCGCTCTGGCATCGTGAGCTCTTGCGCAAGAAAACCGCGGATCGGGAACGAGATATCGGCCTCTTCCGAAAGCTTCGTCAAGGGCTTCGAAGGGGCGTCGGAAAGCGCGTTTGGAAGAGTACGGCTTCCAACCTCTCGGGCGAGGAGCTGGGCGTCATGGCCACTGGCCCGCTTGAGATCGGCTCACTCGCCGCCCACGTTGTTCGCCATCACGAGCGCCGGCCACCAGCGCTGGCACATCGCCCCCAGGTAAAGATTTCGCTGGGCAAACACTTCGTTGGTGACAAGAATCACCTGGCTGTTTTTTTTGGTGCTGTTTGTGATGTCCTGGAGGACGGGGTGGGGGTTCAGGTTCTACTGCCATATCCCGATTCAGCGGAACGCTTGTTTCGAACGATCGAGAACGTCATATCGTTTGTGGGATTCAAGGGGCGTTTCGATCTTCGCTACGTGAGCAAGCACCACTCAAAACCGCTGCGGTTGATCATGTCCCGCGCCGGTAAGGTTATGCACATACTCCCGCCGGAGTATGACCACAAGGACGATGTCGCCACCGTCGTTGACGGACGAGAGGGACTCTACCAGGAACACTTTGATCGGCGATTTCAAGCCGGCCGATCGCTTGTCCGGTTGATTCAATCGGACGCGGCCAAGCCTTCCTCGTTACAACGAGCATTGAGGCAGGCGGAGAGTGAGCCGGGCGACCGATTGTTCATGCGCCGCCGTCTGACCACCACGATGATTCCCGTCTCTCATTGGCAATGGGAGATAGAACAGATCATCGCACCAACCCGGCACACTCTCGGCAACGAGGAATGGGATCCCTGGCGTTTTGAGCGGTGCGCCCTCTCTCGTCCGACTTCGGTCACCTTACGAGAACAATTTCTCGAGGAATTGCGAGATGAGAAAGTCAAGCGGTACCGTCGCCACGTGGCAAATCTGAACGCGAATCTCACTCGCGAGATGTATCCGCGGGCCTCATTTGAGCAGTTTCTCAATGATCCGAATCTGCCAGGTCTGGTCAGAGATACTATTGTCGATCAGTTTCTCGATTGGATCGCGGACTGTGAGCAATACAGATTGGCCCTCGTGGATGACCCGGAAGTGTTCGAAGGGGCTCTCGGTGGACTTCATGGTGGGCAATCGGTGTTCTTGTCGGTGTGGCGGGATACCGCCTCGGCCGACTATCTGCAGATTCACCATGAGTTCGCTGCAAGTGCGTTCAAGGCGTACTATGCGAGCTTGTGGGACAGCTTGCCCGAGAAGAGCACAAATCAACACGATCTCTCAGAGTACCTTCGCTCTCTCAAGTCGGCCTCGGCTGGGAGCTGGAAAAAGCCCGCCGGGGGGCGCAGGTGACATTCACCTCCCCATTGCAGCTCTTCAGTGGCGCTCTGAGCGCGGTGATGACTCTTCCGGGCAGGCAGGTTCCGGTCGGGTGCGCAAGCACCTTTCGAGGGGCCGCTGGGCCTGTCGAGTTGCCCAAGGTCGAAAAACTGACCGCGATCGTCTTCGGGCAAAAGATTTCTTGTGCCGAAGCTCTGCCGCTGGTTTCAGTCGATTTTCGGGTAGAACGAGGGGGAATTGAGGATAGTGATCGCTTTGGCGTGAGGAATTGTCGCCAGATGAATGTGAATCGGACTACCTGGAATGAATATTGCTTTGGAAAGCGTATCGTTTTGGCGGCCGAAGACCGTAGCGGCGGGGAGAGGTGGTCTTTTCGTCGACGGGTGGGTGCGGTAAGAATAGAAGTCCTCAGTTTTCAAACGGACACAAATCAGAGTGAGAAGAGGCCGTCGCGGGCATCCAGCCCTTGCCGGGACTAGGTCGCTCGCAGTCGGGCGAGCATGATGGAAATCTTGACGGGGCACGAAATACAAAATGTCTGAATCAGTTGCGGAACGTAGCGTCATGAAGAAGCTTCTCATTGCTACCTGCATCGGAGCCATTGGGGCGGTGGGGATCGGAGTCTCAGTTCCAACGCGCGCGGCGTGCGGTCCCGCCGCCAAACTGGCGGATTTTGCGCTGCTTCATGAGCAGCCTGGTGGGTTCACGAAGAACGAGTGTATTGGTTTGCGAATCGGCGATGACTGCTTTGGTACTCGTGATGTTGACTGTTAGGGGCGTGCGCAAGGCCTACTTGGAGACTACGATGCGAAATGTACGTACGATGAGATCGAGAGCAAGCGCACCATTCCAATGGCGGATATGGCTGGTGAGCTGTCTGTTGGGTGCAATGAGCGGGGTTGGTCCCATGTCGGCTCAGGTGGAATCAGCTGAAACGCGGCCGATTTCCGCTGGAATCCGGTGGGCAACGTCGATCGCCGAGGACAATATGGGCTCATTGTGGATTGTCGATGCCGTCGCGGGACGATTCGCGCGTCTGCGTGCCGATGGCATCATGGACTTTGTCGAGACAGAAGCCCATTCCCTTCGAAACGAGTTCCCGCGTCAGATCCGTTCCACGGGGAGCGGATTTTTGCTTCTCTTCAAGGGAAGCAATGCCGAGGGAAGGCCACAGCCCGTGCTGTATTCTTCCGGACCCGATCTGGCGGCGGGCCTGGCCGCAGGGCTCGACGAGCGCGTTGCGGTACCGGATGAAGTCCTGTGGATACTTGACTATCAACAGGTGCCTGGTGGGACGCTCACCCTAGCGCTTGTGGCGGTCGACGCCAATACCCCTGGATACCACGAGGCCGGCGAATATCTGTCGCTGGTCCTGATTCGCGACAATGGCGCGCTGGCCCCGGTTATCCCGAACTTCGAGTTCTACTTGGCAGAACGGGATGAGAACGACGTTGGTGCGAATGACCTCTTGCCGTATTCTATGTTCAAGTACTCGCTCGACAATTCGATGCGTGTTCTCGCGGCGGCGCCTGGGGCGGACAAGGCCTATCTCTTGCTCCTCCAAAATCCGGTTCAAACGATCGAGATCGATACCAACAAGCTTACAGCTCGTTTGCTCGAAAACTTTCCCGAGGGATTCGGGACCTTCGTTGACTTTGGCAAGGTACTGAACGAGGTTGTGCCTCGTGGTGCAGAACGCCTGAGCGTCCTCATGAAGCTGAAGGAAGAGGAGCCACGTCTCCCATCGGGCCTGTTTGCCAACAATGAGGGTGAGATTTTTCTTTTGGGACGGACCGGCACCGAGCGAGGTGTCCGGTGGGCCATGATCGGGATCGACCCCGTCGATGGCAGCGAATCAAGTCGTTCGGTGTTGACATTGGATCCTGGTACGGCGCACGTATTGATCGCGCCTCCACAGCAGGCCGGAGAGTTCTGGGGTGTCCTGACCAAGACGGCGGTCCAGCGGTTTCGTGGTTATACCTATGCGAAATCGGTTGAGTACATCCGATTCGCGCAGTGGTAGTCGATGACCGGAATAAGATGAGTGCCATGGCGCAATCGATCGATTGTCGGGCCACGGCTGCGAAGGCCTAGAGTTCGTTGAGCCGACGCGCCGAAGACTGCGCAATGACGGAGAGCCGCTTGTGAGCTTCATTCCTGCTAGAAGACATGATTTGGTGTTGCTGGCGAGGCGCTTGGTCCTTGGGATCGTGACGTTGGTCTTCTCGTTACCTGTGGGTGGCGAGATCCTGGTTCGGCGGGCGCAGCCCGAGAAGGGTGCCGACCATGCCGTGCTGGTCGACGAAACGTTGTGGTACGTCAGCGATGGCTGCCTGTTCAAGCTCGGCTCCGAGAATGGGCCCGTACCGCTCGGAACAGGCTGTGATCCGTCGTTGAAGTTGTACGTTTTCGATGGGGAACTCTGGGCGAGCGCGGGAACGAGTGTCTATCGAGGTATCCGTTCCGATCATGTGCTGACCGTCAGGAACACGATCACGGATCTGGTACTCCGCGATTCGAAAAATCTGTGGATTGGCACGAGCGCGGGCCTTGTCCACGGCCGTCTGGGAGATCCGGTACGGTCGCGCACCTATCTCAAGGGCAAGGCCATTGGAGCGGTTGAAGCCGGCGCGTCAGGAAACCTTTGGTTGAGTACCCGGACCCATTCCTACCGGTTGTGCTGGCCCAGTGCTCCTTGTGACGAACCGATCACGGATGGCGACGTTGCTTGGCAGCTGATGTCGGACGTTGAGAGGAATACGGAGATTGTTGGGCTCGAAGAGCATGGCTCTTTTCTGTGGATCCACCGGAAGGCGGCGCCGGGAAGTGGCCTTCTATCTCCGGTCAAACCGCTAGTCCGGTCTGCTGAGAATGGAACCGAGATGGAGTTTCTCGGCGAGGAGGCCATTACCGGAGTCGTAGCTCTAGGTACAGAGGCTGGCAACGATGCTCGACTGATTGGGGCTGGCGCTCATGACTTGGTGGAGTTGGCATTGGTATCGGGGAACCTCGAAGCCAAGCCCTTGACGGTTGAGGGGGGAAAGAGGACTTACGGTGGCTTGCACTCGATCCGTGCTGTTGCCTGGCAGAAGACCAAGCGTCTACTTTGGGTGCTCGACGGGTCTGGGGTCCATCGTTTTGACCATGATCTGAGCTGGATGGCATCCCACCCATTGTATGAGGATCAAGCGTCCCCCGACCTCGACCGGATCCTGATGGGTAGTACGGGCGCGTGGGTCACCGGGAAGGACGGATTATTTCAGATTGTTCACGATAGCAAACTCACGACGGCGTTGGATTGTCGGTGGGTCCCCTTCAACCTTCTTCGTTTCTGCACAGAAGAGAAACTCCGAGTCTCAACGGTCTCGTATCAACCAAAGCTTCCTTCCGGCCTGAAACCGACCGGAGTTGAGTTTACTCTTTTGCGAGGAGGAACGGCAGAGGCCGTTGAAAACGGCCTCGGAAGCGGTCTCAATTGGAAGAAACGAGCAGACTTTCAGCCCGAGATAGGCCTGTTTCCGAGACGCCTGTGGCTCTTGGCCAAAGATGACGTCGGCAATGTCAGCATCGAGAATCTTGGCGTGGTCTTGTCTCTAACCGAGGCCAAGATCGTTGCCACAGTAGCGGGTGTGCTGATCGGTATCAAGTTGATCCGGCGATTCTTGCTCTTTCTTGGGGCGCTGGCCGTTCACTTGTCATGTTGGCTCAGAAACAAGACCACATCTCCAATTCGACCGAAGTTGGAGCGGCTCTACATTCATGCGCTCTCGGGTTTCCTGGTTTCGTGGTTTCCTTCGTGGGGGAGGCCGATTCGGAGGCGCCTGCTGCGGCCCTACTGTGTGGCGCGAGCGCTTGCCGGAGAGAAGGTGCTGCAGGATGCAGGTTGGGATTACGATCGAGATGAGATCTGGAGTTGTCCTGAGTCAGGATTGCACACCATGAAGGTTTCGGCGGTCGAGACCGAGCGGGCAAAGGAGTGTTGTAAGAACCGGACTCTCCAAAGAACGGCTCAGCAGTGTCGACGTTATCTGACCGACCAACATGCCTCCGTCCCAGTTATTCTGCATCTTGACAACCTGGCGAAATGGGGGCCGGAAGATTCTCTGGTCGAGCCTCTCCGCCGTGCGTCTCGGCTGAAGCTCAAGATCGCGCGGGTGGGACTATCAGACGATCTTGCTGCCATCCTGTTGAAGCAAGAGCGAGTAGTTTTTCTAATCGATGTCACCCACCGACTCGGGGAAGGGCCTTGCACTAGGCTGGTGGAGTTCGTAGAAGCGGAGAACGGTTCCGCACTCCTCGCCCATACGGAGGAAATTGCTGATTTGGATACTTTGGAGGTACTGCCGCCATGGAGATGCAACGTAACTGGTCGCCCTACCGGGCAACCGGCAATTCGCCGTTAGCAATCGAAGGCGGGTTGCGAATCAGGGCAGGGTGACGGTGCCAGGCTTCTGGATCGTAACTGGTCGCCCTACCGGGCAACCGGCAATTCGCCGTTAGCAATCGAAGGCGGGTTGCGAATCAGGGCAGGGTGACGGTGCCAGGCTTCTGGATCGCGGCCTTTGCGACGTCGAGGAGATACTGCGCGGGATCGAGGCCGTTGAGCCTTGCGGTCTCGACGAGGGAATAGAGGACAGCGGTGGTTTTGGCTCCGCGCTCGGATCGTGAGCAGAAATGGGTCTTGCGGCCGATCACCGGACCTCGGAGCGCCCTCTCTACGCGGTTGTTGTCGAGGGGAATCCTGCCGTCCGCAACAAAATGTGTAAGCCGATCCCAGCGCTTCATCATGTATTGAATCGCCTTGCCGAAACCCGATTGTCGAAGGCCGCCCTGCTGAAATGCCCACGCGCGAATTTGCTTGAGAATCGGCCGACTCTTCTCCTGTCGAATCTGCGGCCTTCTTCAGGTGCCATCCGAGTATTGAGGAAGAGACGATGACGAGCGCCTTCGCTTGGTGGTCGACAGGTTGCTCGGGCGTGAATCGCTTCGTTTGATGGCTCTGCCCGCCTGACCGGGTCCCAAGATGGGGTCTCTTGGACGTCCGAAGCCGCTCGAAACCGGCCGATTCCGACGTCCGCGCACGCTCCGCCCGCGCGGCGGGCTCAACCACCACGCGACGACCAACTGAACCACGACGCCGCGCCGTTATCCAGGCTCGAGCCGCATCGGTGGGGCGAATGGCAGCGGCGCTGGGAAGCAGTTCTCGGGGAAGGTCACGCCAATGTCACCGCCGGCGAGCCGCTCGGCGGCGATTCGGTACTCGGCCAGGAACTCACGATAGGCCGCGACCATCTGCTCGCGTATCTTCCTCGCGAAGGCGTGGAAGCGTGGCTTTGGCGACCGGTGACCTGGCTTGGGCCGCTCGTGCGGGTGTCGACGCCGGACCCACTCCGAGCCCTTGGGCACGGTCTCAGTCTGCCGGTGACGTGTGATCGTCTCGCGTTCGATGTCATCAACCATCTCGGCGACGCGGGCGCGATATGCATCGGCGCTGAGGTGACGCCAGCAGGGCAGGGGATCGAGCGTCAGCTCGACTTCTTCCGTGAATTCGGCTTCGGTGACGTCCTTGCCGCGTTGCTGGGCATTGAACATCTCCTTGCGCTTGATCCAGATCCCCTTCATGGTCCGGCCCTCGACCATGGCGCGTGACGAGTGGACGCCAGGCCAATCGGTCGGCGCGAGGACGAGATTCTCTTTCGTGCCCTGTTCCAGCAAGTATCGAAGCCCAGCAATCTGGGCTTGCGGCTCGCTCGACACCGGAATCGAGGCGTAGCGCCTGGGGAACATCGTTCCCTTCCAATCATGAAGCCGGCCGGCTTCCTTGGCGAGGTTGGCGTTCACCAAGCACATGAACTCGGCCATCTGCTCGACCGACATCGGTGATGCGATCAAATGAATGTGATTGGTGCGCCTTGTTGAAAACGATGAATCGACCGAGAGTCAGAAAGGAGCTCTCCTTGTCCGGGTCGGGCCGGACGCAGAAGGGGACCGCGAACGTCGCCAAGGTTGGAACGGCGGCCTGCAACAGCCGAGCGGTCTTAAGTGCTCGTGCGGATTCGTCCGTGACGGGCTACCACAGGTACTACGGTGAAGAACGGATGGGTGATTGCCCAACTATCTGAAGTCTGTGTCGGACGTCTCTGTCAGGAAGCATAACCCTCCGTCCGCGGAGGGGATTGTTGCCCGAGCCTGGTTGGTGCGAATCATGCCGACTGGGTGTACCCACTTTGGGTACGCGATTTCCCAATCCCGAAAGGGGAGAATCGTCTGTGCGACCAGGGATACAGCAGACCACCTACCGTGCCACGGGTCGATTCAACGAACAAGGGAACTCCGACTCGGACGCCTGGTTGCGATACCAGGCAAGCCGCCAAGCCCGGTGATGTTCCGAGCGGAGGACGGAGCTCTCGTAGTAGTCGGCGCGCGGGAACGCCGCGTACATGGCGAAGGGGAGCAGTAGATGCGTGTAGGTCCTACGTCGCCGGGGAAAGCCACGTATGTGGTATCCACTGCCGATTGGCAGTGGCTCCGGAACGAACAGAGGAAACTGCACCTGCGAAGTTGGGAAGAGCCGAGTTACGTTTTCCGGAAGCTGTGGGGGTTGATTACAGACCCTCGCAACTTGCGGTGTGCTCTGGCACGCGTAGCTCGCAACCGCGGTCGGCGTACGCCGGGCGTGGACAAGGTGACGGTCGGCAAGATCCTTGCTGGTGGGAATGTTGATGGCTTTGTGACCGGGTTGAGAACGCAGCTGCGCTCGCGCAGCTTCCGCCCCAGTCCGGTTCGGCGAGTCATGATCCCGAAACCCGGCAAACCAGGGAAGTATCGCCCCCTGGGGATTCCGACCGTGGCCGATCGAGTCGTGCAGGCGGCGATGAAGAACATCATGGAGCCGATCTTCGAGGCGGATTTCTATCCGAACTCGTACGGTTTCCGGCCAGGACGTGGGGCTCATGCAGCGTTGGAGCATCTTCGGTTGCTCCTCATGCCCAAGCCCCCGAACCTACCGAGAGCGGATCGGTCCTGCATGTTCCAAGCTGCCATCGAAGGCGACATTCGGGGGTGTTTCGACCACATCGGCCATCACGGCTTGATGAACCGGATTCGGCGCAGGGTCACGGACCCGAAGCTGAACCGGCTGGTCGTCGCTTTCCTGAAAGCCGGGGTCTTGTCCGAAGGTCGATTCCTTCGAACGGAGACCGGTTCCCCTCAAGGCGGCATCCTCTCTCCTTTGCTCGCCAACATTGCGTTGAGCGTGATCGAGGAGCGGTACGAGCGTCACTGTTGGCCTCGCCGGCAACCGACCCTCATTTCTGATCGGAGGAAGATCCGGGGGCGGGCGTTCCACGCTCGAGCCCGAGACCGCCGAGAGCAAAAGCCGGTGATCATCCCGGTGCGCTACGCCGACGATTTCGTCCTCCTCGTGAGCGTGCCATCAGGACCAGAGCGTCTCGAACGAGCCTTGGTCGTGGCCGAACGTGAGAAGGCGGATCTTGCACGAGTGTTAAAAGACAGCCTCGGCCTCGAGCTGTCGAAGGAAAAGACGCTGATCACACCTGTGACCAGCCCGCTTCGTTTCCTGGGACATCACGTCCGTTACCAACGTCACCCATTCTTCGGGTGGCTGGCCAACGCGGTGATCCCCAAGCACCGGAGCCAACAGCTGCGAGAGACCATCAAGCAGTTGCTGCACCGCAGTACCTGCAACCAATCTCTCGCGTCTAGACTGAGATTGATCAACTGGAAGCTCCGGGGCTGGGGGAGCTACTACCGCTACGCACGTGGCGCCAAACAGGTCTTCAACGATCTGGATCGCTACACGTGGATGTCGGTGCGGCATTGGCTGCGAAAGAAGCACCCCCGATCCCGTATGTGGGACATCAATGCCCGCTATGGATGGCGCACCCCGGCTCGGAAGTCCGTCCGTTGGCGAGATGGAGCAATCCACCTCTTCCGACTCTGCGACTATTCGGTCCGGCGATTCGATCTCAGGTGGCTCCGCTCACCCTACTTCGTGGAAACATCTATGGAAAGCCCGGTGCGTAACGAAAGGCGCACGCCGGGTTTGGAAGAGGGGGCCCTGGAAACCGTGGGATGAAAATCCCAAACGGCGCCAGGGTCCCCACTCTTACCTCATGGCCACGACGGCGTGCACCCGCATGCCGGTGGCCTCTTGCGCATGGCCCAGCACGCCGACCACGAGCTGATTGAGCCGAGGCCTTGGGCGGAGGAGGTAGCGTTGCTGGATGGTGCGCACGGTCACCTCGACGAGCGTGCCGACAAGTGCACCGGACGACGGCAAATAGCGGATATCACGTCCCATGCCCTCTAAGACGCGAGGCGCGCCGCCAATCTTCGCGGTCAGCCCGAACTGGCAGTGGCGAACCGCCCCTCGGGCGGTACCCAACAACCGCGAAATCGCCGCCCAGCATCGCACACGATAGCGTGATGGTAAACCAGGCATCCCGCGCCACGCCGGCATTCAGCCGGCGTGTTGCGCTGTGCCTACAGGAGGTTTGTCATGAGGAGAACGTATGTCTCGTTCGTGTTGGCCGTGGCGCCGCCTCTTCACGTGCCGCACATTGGAGGCTGTCCCGTCAAGAGGCAAACCTCACCTGAGCGGTCTTTTCCGGCCGCAATCGGGATCGGCTCCCAAGATCGGTTATCGAGATCACGCATCCGCGACTTCTTTGGTTGCGGCGTCGCTCTTTTAGAGAGCGCACCAGCCACACATGGGGATCAAGGCGTAGCGATGGGTATCGCTGTGCCCCTGGCGAGTTTTCGCCCCAGAAGATCTTTGGTTCCAGGCCGCGTCCAAGGGATTGGACAGTCGCATGGATGATCACCAAATGGTGACTCCAGCACAAAGGTGGCTCACGGTCTGGGCGCGTTCTTCGAGCCGGTCATCAAGCGCGGCGGTGTCTCCAATCAAGCGGATGGCTTGTGTAGCCCAGCACGTGACATGGCTGACACCGCCGCGCCAAATCAGCGAAACAAGAGCTCGGGCTTGTAGACGGTCTGGTTCCTCATGATGAAAAAGGCGGCTCGGGCAAGCTTGTGAGCGAGTGCCCGGATGGCAACGATGCGGTTGGTCTTGGTCTTCTTGCGGTCGTAGAAGCGTCGGGCCGCGGGCTGAAACCGAATCGCGAACTGCGCCGCCTCGGTGAAGGCCCATGAGAGGTAGGGATTGCCGTTCTTGCGGTTGCCGTCCCCCTTCATACGGCCATTGCTCGTACGCTCTGTCCGTACGCAGCGGCAGTACGAGGCGTAGTTGCCCACCGATGCAAATCGGCTGATCTGGCCCGTCTCGTACATGATGGTCAGCCCAAGGATGTCGCCCACGCCGGGAATGGAAAGGAGACCGTGAAGTGCCTTCCTGAGCTTGCCTCTCCTTTTAGCCGCCTTGCTCAGCTCATGGATCTGTTCACGCACCATGTCGAGTACGCGCACCGTGGCTTGCACCGCGAGTACCTGACATTCGTCATCGAGCACCGCGCCGACTTCGTCGGGTCTCAGCTTCTTTAGCTGGTCGGCGGTGTACATGGTTGAGGTGTTGCGGGCCAAGATGTTCTTGATCGCCAGCAAAGACGCCACCTTCTGCTTGACCAGCTTGCTACGTCGGCGCAGCAGATCCCGTATCGCGCGCTCCTGGCGAGGATAGATGTAACCGGTGGGCAAGATGCCGAGCCGAAGCAAGTGTGCCAGCCATCGAGCATCGTGGCGGTCGTCGGTGAACTTGAGCCCTTCGTACTGTTTCACCGCTGAGGTGTTGACCAAGTGGAGCTGGTAGCCGAGATCCATCAAACCATCCACCAGCCAGTACCAATTGAAGGTCGACTCCACCGCGACTCCGGACAGCTCTTCGTGAAACGGCTCGAGCGCACGCCCGATCGTCCCAAGGTCATTGGTCATACGCTTCTCCAGCAAGATCCGGTCCTCTTCGTCGCTCACGACCACGTAGCTGTTGTTGGAGTCCTCGACGTCAACTACTTTTGTGCAGCGCGGTGCCTCAGCGATTCTGCTACCCGTAGCGTGTCGTTGCCTCATGAGAATGCTACCCAGCGAATGGACGCTGGGAGGCACCTATGGGGAGACGCATCAGTATGGCAACACGCAAGGAGCTGCTGGCAGCGATCAAGGATCGGTATCGAGGTAAGGGGCGCGTTGAGAAGAGCAGAATCCTCGACGAGTTCGGGGCTGTAACTGGCTACCATCGCAAGCACGCGCTGCGACTTCTGAATCAGGATGCTGATCAGCCAGGCACGCCTGAGCGAGTCGGTCAGCGGATCTACGACGAGGCTGTTCGAACAGCCTTGATCATCGTATGGGAGACGGCTGATCGGATCTGTGGAAGGCGCCTGAAAGCCATCCTGCCGAGTTTCATCGAGTCGATGGAACGACACGGCCACCTCCGCCTCGACGAAGAGGTGCGCCGACGGCTGTTGAGGGTGAGCGCATCGACGATCGACCGGCTGCTGGCGCCCGTTCGGGAGAAAGCGGGGCGAAAGCAACGGGGTGGCGTCAACTCGGCGATCCGGAGGCAGGTACCTGTGCGCACGTTCGGCGATTGGGGCGATCCGGCCCCCGGCTACTTTGAAGCCGACCTGGTCGCGCACTGCGGTGGGTCCATGGCCGACAGCTTCGTGCACAGCTTCGTCTTGACCGATATCGCAAGCGGTTGGACCGACGTCGTGCCTCTGCTGGTTCGCGAGCAGGGGCTGGTAACCGTGGCCCTCGACGCATTCAGTGGGCGACTGCCGGTGACGCTACGGGGCCTCGACACAAACAATGACAGCGTCTTCATCAACGACACACTGGTGAAGTATTGCGCCCGTCACCAGATCGAGCAAACCCGTTCGCGTGCGTACCACAAGAACGATCAAGCTTGGGTGGAGCAAAAGAATGGCTCCGTAGTGCGACGTCTTGTGGGCTACGACCGCTTCTCCGGTATGGCGGCGGCTCAGGCCCTGGCTCGACTGTTCGATATCGCGCGCTTCTACGTGAACTTCTTCCAGCCATCGTTCAAGCTGCGAGAAAAGATTCGAGTTGGTGCCAAGGTGACTCGCCGGTATTTCGCGCCAGCGACGCCGTGTGAGCGGCTCCTTGCCCACACCAAGGTTGCTGAAGAGACCAAGGCTCGACTGAGACGGTGCAGAGACGAGCTCGATCCCGTCAACTTGATCAAGGGGCTTCGCGACGCACAGGCCGACCTTGCTCGGCTCGCGCACAAGGAAGGCGCCACCGAGAAAGCAACAGTGGACGCGAGTCTCGAGAAGTTCCTCGACCAGTTGCCGGTGCTGTGGAAGAAGGGAGAAAGGCGACCGACACACCGGCAGCGCCCTTCACGCATCCGAACCTGGCGGACCCGAGCCGACCCCTTCGAGGTTGTATGGCCCAATGCGCGGCAGTGGCTGGAAGAGGAACCAGACATCACCGGCAAGGCACTGTTCAGTCGACTTCAAGAGCAGCACCCTGGTGAGTTTGCCCCGAGCCAGCTCCGGACTCGACTCTTCAACGACGGGTGCGAGAGTGGCGCCAGCGACATCTTTCCTCGGGTAACGGGGTGACCCCTTCCGAAGTGACTGCCACCAACGAGAAAAGCCGTACTCATTGCTGCTGTATGCTCGACGGCTCCGTCGAGTGACGCTTTCCCACCATGAGCCGAGGATCGAACGATGGCCCTGGATCAATATTTCGAACCCACCCAACACGAAGCCACGATCTACAAACGCTGGGACGACGCCGGTGCCTTCCGCGCCGACACGTCGAGCGATCGGCCAGCATTCTCCATCTCAATGCCTCCCCCCAATGCCACCGGCACTCTCCATTCCGGGCATGCCCTCATGTTGGCGATCGAAGACCTCATGGCGCGCTGGCACCGAATGCGAGGCGACGAGGTCCTGTGGTTGCCAGGCACCGACCATGCAGCCATCGCCACCGAAAGCGTCGTGATCCGCAAGCTACAAGCCGAGGGCATGGCCGATCCCCGAGCGGCACTCGGCCGCGAAGCATTGGTCGCCGAAATTGCGGGCTTTGTCGAGAGGTCTCGTAACCGAATCCGTGAGCAAATTCGCGCCATGGGCTCCAGCTGCGACTGGTCGCGAGAGCGATACACCATGGACCCACAACTGAATCGAATGGTCAGCGGCATCTTCGCGCGCATGTTTCGCGACGGTCTGATCTACCGGGCCCCTCGCATCGTCAACTGGGACCCGGCCCTCCAGACCACCGTCTCGGACGACGAGATCGAACACGAAAACCGCCCCGCCAAGTTCTATACCTTACGGTACGGCCCTTTCCTGGTCGCCACCAGTCGGCCCGAGACCAAGCTCGGTGATACCGCCGTCGCCGTTCACCCCGACGACGAGCGTTGGCAAGAACACATCGGTTCGACCTTCACCGTCGACTGGCCCGGCGGCACCACCATCGAAGTCCGGGTGGTCGCCGACCCCGCGGTTGACCCCGAAACCGGATCAGGCGCCTTGGGCGTAACCCCTGCGCACAGCCACGAAGACTTCGACATTGCCCAGCGTCACAACCTGCCGCTCGTACAAGTGATCGGCGAAGACGGTTGCATGACCGACGCCGCCGGCCCGCGCTACGCCGGCATGACGGTCGAAGCGTGCCGCGAAGCTTTTGTCGCCGAACTTGACGCCGCAGGCCTGCTCGAATCGGTCGAAGACTACTCCCAGCCCGTTTCCCTCAGCTACCGCTCGAAGGGCCCTATCGAGCCTCTTCCCAAGATGCAGTGGTTCGTGGACGTCAACAAGCCGGCGGTGGCATGGAAGGGCAAAACCCTCAGCCTCAAACAAGTTCTGCGCGACACCGTGGCCTCAGGCGACATCGAGATCCTGCCCAAGCACGAAGAAAAGACGTACTTTCACTGGATCGACAATCTCCGCGATTGGTGCATCTCCCGCCAGATCTGGTGGGGCCACCGCGTCCCGGTCTGGTACCGAGGAACCGAAGACATGTACGTCGGCCATCAGCCGCCCTCGGCCGACGCGGCAGCCGACGGCTGGCAACAGGATCCCGACACCTTGGACACCTGGTTCTCGTCGGCCCTATGGACATGGTCGACCTTGGCCGATCCTGATTTGGCAGCTGATCCCAACCTCGACATCCGCGACTTGCTCGCCCAAAGCCCTGATTTCCAGCGCTTTCATCCAACGTCAGTGATGGAAACCGGCTACGACATCTTGTTCTTCTGGGTAGCTCGGATGATTCTGGCGACCACCTACGCCACCGGCCAGGTGCCCTTCCGCACCGTGTACCTCCATGGCCTGATCCTCGACAAAGACGGCGACAAGATGTCGAAGTCCAAGCCCGAGACATGCGTCGACCCACTCGACACGATCGCCGAGCACGGTGCCGACACGCTTCGACTCGCCATGGTCCTCGGCAATGCCCCAGGCAAGAACCTCAAACTGGGAAAAGAACGTCTGGTGGGCAGCAAGCGGCTAATCAACAAGATCTGGAACGCGGCCAAGTTGGTCGCAAAGACGGTGGGAGACCGCGACCGCGACACGCTGACGCCAACCGAGATCGCGCACCCGGTCAACCGCTGGTTGTTGGCGCGGACCCGGGCCCTCGTTGAGCGTGTGGACGGGCGCTTCGGTGATTTCGCTTTCGGTGACGCTGCCGAGATTGTCCGTTCGACCTTCTGGTCCGACTTTTGCGATGTCTACCTCGAGGCGATCAAGGTGCCCGCGCTTGCCGAGCTCGACGAAACCGCAGCGGTCGCCTGGCACGTCTATGCCACGTACCTCAAGCTGTTCCATCCGTTCATGCCTTTCGTCACCGAGCACCTGTGGTCCGCGTTGGGGCACCCTGGGCTGTTGATCCAGGCCGCTTGGCCCACGGTCTCTCCAGAGCACGACTGGCCGGATACCCGCAACGGCGTCGACGCGGTCGTCGGGCTCATTACCGCCGTACGTGCCATCCGAATCGAGCAAGGCCTCGAACCTGGCGCCAAGATCGCATTGTCGGTTGCATCCCACGCCCACCATGAGGTGTTCGCGAGCTGCGAGCCCGTTATCGCACGCTTGGTTCGTGCCGAGACCATCGACGTCGAAGCGGATGCGACACTCGACGAAGACGGCGCGACCGTGGCGCTCGACGCCGCGTTCAGCGCTGCTGTTCGCCTGGGGGCCGCCGACCAAACCGCCGAGCGCCAGAGACTCGAAAAACAGCTCGAAGAAAGCCGGCAGCGGCTCGTTGGGGTCGAGAAGCGGCTGGCCAACGAGAACTTCGTTACCCGAGCCGCCCCTCAGGCGGTTCAGGGTGCGCGAGATCTCGCGGCCGAGCTGGCCGCCACAATCACCTCGTTGACGACCCGCCTATCGTCGTTGGGCTAGGCATTGAGTTGCCGCTCGCCTATTCGATCGCGAACGATTCTAGTTCCACCGGCAGCGATTCCACTCGGAAATTATCGACCCCGAGGGTTGCGGCGACCTCGTCGGCCTGCCAGACAGCGGTTGCGGCACTGATGACGCGCAACTCGCCGACATCGTCGAGCACCTCGGCGAGGGTCTGACCTCCGAGCGCATTGGTCATGTCGCTGTTACGCAAAACAAAAGTAACGGTTCGCCAAACACCATCAGCCGGCAAGGCAACCGCAGCGGTACTGACGAACCGCGTGAGATCGCCGCTGCTCCGTTCAACGCCAACACGCATGGCAAGCGGTGTGGCGCCGAAGTTGGCCATCTCAGCGGCAAGGGTAATCTCGCTTCCCGCCGCGTTGTAGTCGCACGACCACTGGGTCCGGTTGAACATGGCCAGTCGCCCCCCTGGACCACCACTGCCGGAAGAGATGTTCTCGAGGTAGGCATCGCCCGCGCCGGTGGGCCCGCCATCGGCAACATTGGTCGGCGGATTGGGGCTGCCGCCTCCCTCGGCCCAGTTGGCCACGGTACCGTCTTCGAAGTCGTCGATCTGGCCTGGCGTCAAACCCCACGAAGTCGGACCCCACAGCCACGCCGACAAGGCTACACACACAATCGTCAGGCGACGGGAGCCCTGTACGTTCATCGTGTCATTCTCCTCACAGGCGTTCACCGCTGGCCAGCAGGTTGCGCGACTCCGGCCGCTTCGGTATCCGCCGTGACCGGTGGGTACTCGCGCGCCACAATGGCGATGTTCTCGACGGATTGTCCCTCGGTCGGCTCAAGCGCAAGCTGGAGGCACTCACTGCGTCCAACACTGGCCAAGCGGTTCGATAGCAACCTGCACGTTTTTTCGACCTCTTCGTCGACCTCAACCGGCATCGTTATCAGCCCGCTGGACGACTCGAGGCTAGGCCCGGCGGTCGCCATTGCCCAAACCATCAGCGCCGTGGAGAAACTTACGAACATCGTGCCGGACTATATCAACGACAGCTTCGCCTAGGAGCCGTTGCCACCGACCCGACCTCCCATGATATTCCGTGCATTCGCAAAAATGTCCAAAGACCCGTTCGCCAAGCTCATCCACCCCGAAGCGGCCTGCTCATCCTGCGGCTGCAGCGCGGGCTCACTTGCCGTCTCTTCGAGCGATGCCGAGCCGTGATCGGAACCAAACGCCGAGACGTACATCTCGATACTGGAAGATGGCTCCTCGAAATCAGGCTCTTGCTCTAGAACCGGGTCAGACGACAGGTCCAACTCCTGGTCGACGGCGTCCGAGGCCTGGAGGACGGGTTGGGTGCCCTCCGCCGCCGCAGCGTCCGATTCAGGTACGGGTCGCGTGCCATCGAGCTCTTCTTGGCTTCGCGCGGAGGTGCCTTCGTTTACCAGCCTTCGTGAGCCCGCCTCGTCGGTCATCACCTTGGCTGCGATCATTGCCAACGCGTCGGTCGCTTCGTCCTCGAGATCGTCCGACGTTTCCATCTCGGGAGGGCTCGGCTCGATGGGCTGCAAAGACGGAACTCTCAGCTCAGGCGAATCAATTTCTTGAGCTGGCTGATCTTCCTGTGCCGGCTGATCTTCGTCGTCTCGAGCCACGGACGGTTGCGATCTCTCGGACTTGCCACCACGGGCACCATCGTCCACCAGTGCCAACTCGATCAACGTGCCTACTTCGTCTTCCCACGCAGCCAGATTTAGCTCGCTGGACTCGGGGACCTGTGCCTCATCACGCTCCGCAGCTTCGTCTGCCCTTGCGCGTTCCTCAATCGCTTGATCGGTAAGCGCGCCACCTTCCAGGCCAAGATCGTCCTCAACCGGAATGATGTCGCGGCCGTGGCGCAGGACCACTTCAATCAACGCAGCGCTGGCAGGATCCATGGAGCGGAGTTCGACGCTAGATGCCGGCGGGGCCACTCCCATCGTGATCTTCATGGCCAGAGACCTCACCTCTCGCTCGAATCAAGACCGGCCGGTCTTGCAAGCGGATCTCGACATGAACCGTGGTGCCGAGCGGCACCTCTCCCTAGAATAGCGCGGAGCGGGCAAGGAGTCAGCACGAATCCGCCAAGACGCCATCCGCCACCTCCTTCACGAACGCGCTGGCCCCCACCAACCGCAGTGACAGCGATGAGGCCAAGCGGGCGAGCGCATGCCCTATTGCCCGCTCATAGTTGCGCGGCCCGGGCTCGAAATGAAACGAGAGAAGACGCAGCTGGCCTTGTCGGCGCTGTGCCTTGAGGTCAACCCTCGCCACCAAGCGATCCCCCGCGAGCACGGGCAGACAGTAGTAGCCGTAGCGGCGTTGCGAGGCCGGTTTGAAAATCTCGAGAATCTGTTCGAAACCGAAGAGGCGCGCCACCCGCGCCCGATCCCAAAGAACCGGGTCGAACGGAGAAAGCAGGACCCCACGGTCGGTGCGTGGCCGCATCCGCCGAAGATCGTCGACCACGGCAAGATCTCGCGGCCGCACCCAGCCAGGCGTCGAGCCCGTTCCCTCACTTTGCAGGGCACATCGAATGACCTGCCCTTCGGCCACCAATAAGGCCAAGGCTTCGTCGATCGCCGGCCGCATTTTGCGAAGCCGCCAGGTTTGCGCAATCGTCGCGGTCGTCGCCCAGCCGTGTCCTGCCAGGGCACGCTCGAGCAGGACAGGCAACGCCTCCGCGACACCCAGCGATTCGGTACGGTGGGCCAATGGGATCACCCGCTCAGTGAGGTCGTAGCAACGATGAAACTCCCGCCGCTCGCGAACGGCCAGCAGACCGGCCGACCACAGTGCCGAGAGGAGCTTCTTGCCCGTTCCGAGTTGCCACCAACCCGCACCACTGGCCTCGGTCAGGTCCACAGCACGTAAGGGGCCCTCGGATTCGATCCGTTTCAGGATCGCCTTGGCTTCTCGCGGATGCTGGACCAGAAGATCCCCCCACCACGGGTGGGCTTTGAATGCTTCTCGGCGCCACCAGAACAGCGGATAGGACTCGATCGGCAACCAACTCGCCTCGTGACCCCAGTACTCGAACAACGGTACCCCGGGTCTCAAGAGACGCTCCGCCAGCGCCGGATCGAACCCCTCGAGCCTAGAAAGAAGAACCAACCCATGCGAGCGCGCGCCCGCAACCGAAACGGTGTCCAGTTGCAGGTAGCCGAACCGGCGGATTACGGCCAGCGCTCCCTTCAAGGCCCGCTTGCCGTTCCCTTGGGCACGCGCCGGCAAGCCACTCCAACGTGGTGCCAACAATCCTGCTCGCGCCAGCGCCAAGCGCCGGGCACCACGCTGGTCGATGGTCTCCATTCGACCAGTCTATGCAACCCGAGCGAACACCGCGAGAACCGAGCCCATACAACTCGGTTCTCCTCTCGATCGTTCTACCGCAAAGATCGCGACTCTGCTGGACAACCGGATCCCACGCAGTTCGACCAACGACCAACGCCGTCCTCGAAGTCTCCAATGAACAATCCTGGGCCGCTGGTGTTCATGTGCACCTCGTTGCCGGTGCAGGTACCGAGCCAGAGATCGAGGTTGCCGTCTTTGTCGATGTCGAATGCGTCGAGGTCGAAGACCCCGGTGGGCAGCCACGAACGTGGGTTACCGTTGAGAGGATCCGAGAAGCCCACATTGGGCAATGTCCCGGAGCCGCGCAAGGCCGCCATTCTGCGATTGCAACCCGGGAGATCGGTATCGACATCGGCGACGAGCACGTCCATCAGACCGTCGGCGTCGAGGTCATGGATCTTGACGTTGCCCCCGAAACCCTGGGTCGTCGGACTGCTGGTCACGGTGCCCGAGGAGTAGATCACGTGATCATCAACGTCCAATCCGTTGTGGACGAGGAAGTGGTCTTGGAAGTCGTCCACCAAGAACCAGTCGATCTTGCCATCACCCGTCCAGTCGGCCGGCTCGATCATGTAGACCGAGTCCTCGCTGATCCGCTGATCGAAGTCGAAGTTGCCAGTGCCGTCGTTGTACAGAACACTGACGTGGTTGTCCACGCCACAGCAACCAATGGCCGTGTTCTTGACGATGTCGTTGTCACCGTCGCCGTCAGCATCGACGATGTGCGCATCGGTACCGAATTCAGAAAACGACATCGTCGAAGTCATCCGCGTGTCCGTCTCATCCGTGAAGAACCCGTTGCCATCGTTGATCAACAGGCGATCTTCGAGGTCGTTGTCGTAGTCCACAAAGAAGAGGTCCGGGCGATCGTCGCCGGTAACATCGCCAAAACCTACCGCGCAGAACTTGGGCGCCGGACTGAACGTCGGGAGCCTATTGTCCGAAGCGACGTAATCAAATCCGAGCCAAACGCCGTCCGGATTGCGGCCCAGGTTCATGTGCACGCGTGGCTGATCGGAGAAGGTCGTGACCGTCACGATATCGCCCCAGGTATCGCCGTCTACGTCAACCAAGACCACATCGCGGGTGTCGGTGACATCCAGAAAGTCGGGCGCCAGCGCTGCGGTGCGATCCACCATGATGCCGTGCTCGTTCATGAACAGGACGTTCGGATGCCCACCCATTGTCGAGAAAGGCTCCTTGCGGACGATCAGCAGGTCCATGTCGCCGTCGTTGTCGACGTCAGCGGGAAAGATGTCCTTCTCTTCGGGATCCATCGTACCCACACCCGATGCGGCGGAAATTCGCGTAGTCGATTCGTCGGCATACTCGACCCAGTCCTGGGCCAGCAGTGCCGGAACGAATACCAAGCTGACAATGGTCAGCGTCCCGAGGACCGTTGACAACCGCCCGACACGAGAATCTGATTGATTGGAGCGCATGGTTTCTCCTGAAGAATTCGGAGTCGATCGACGGCATCGACGCAACAAGAAGCAGGCCCGCGTCGAATCCGGACTCGAAAAACGGCGCGCGGTAGCGGCCGCCTGAGCTTGAAGCGATCGAAGTATAGAGATCGGTCTCCAGAAGCGACGGCGCGCCCCGCAACCGTCGCTGTTGGTGTCGATCAGTTGCGACAGTAGACCTTGAGCGAAGACACCCGATCGTTGCCAATCCTCGTTTGACCCAAGTAGGCCTCGTCGCGGGTCAACTCCACAGAGCGCCCACGGAAGCCGACATCCTCGAACAGGCGCACACGACAGCCACGGTCAACGGCGATCGACGACGCGGTATCGCTTCCGATCTGGGTCTCGCGAAGGTCCGGCACGTCAAACTCGAAACGCTCGTCGTAGCCCTCGAAGTCAGCATCCGAGAACAGGATCACGCCACCACGACGTTGGTAGCCATCCCAGCTCCAGTTACCTCCACACCGCACCTGCATCGAGGAAGCCCGGTCGTTGCCGATCCGCGTACCCCGAAGGTCCGGAACGTTATAGTCGATCTCTTCGTAGTCGCCGCGGAACTCGGTGTCCTGGTACAGGCGCACACGGCAGCCACGGCGGACCTCGAGCGACGAGACCGCGTCGTTACCAATCGCCGTGTCGCGCAGGTCCGGATAGTCGCCAGCCGGAAAGCGTTCGTCGCGGCCACGGTATCCGGCGTCGCGGAAGAGCACGGCCCGCCCGCGACGGCTGGAGGGTCGGGTATTCGGTTTGCCATAGGGACCACTCCCAGCGCCATGACCGTGGTCGTCGTGCCCATAGCCACCGTGTCCGTGGCCATCGTGCCCGCGGTCGTCGTGACCGTCGTGTCCGTAGCCTCCGTGGCCGTCGTGCCCATAGCCACCGTGACCGTCGTGTCCGGAGCCACCGTGCCCATAGCCACCGTGGCCTCCGTGGCCTCCGTGGCCGCTATCGACCGGCCCTTCGACACCCCAGTCTCGGTCCCACCCACAGCGAACCTTGAGCGAGCTGACTCGATCGTTGCCAAACGCGGTCCGTCCAAGGTCACGGATATCGGCGTTGAGCTCGACCCGAGGTCCCCGAAAACCGGTGTCCGCGTACAGCCGAACCCGACAGCCAAGCGGAACGCCTATCGACGATGAGCGATTGTTGCCGATCGACGTCCGGTCAAGATCGGCAACGTCACCATAGAGGGCCTGATGGGCGCCACGAAACCCGGCATCGCGATAGAGCGTCGCCGTTTGTTGGCCGTGAGCGGCGAACACCGTCTGCGACGCGAACAAAAAGACCATTAGGAAGGAGACGATCGGCACGGAAAAGCGGGGTGAGTTCATGTCGGTTCTCCTCGATTCGGACCTGTAGTCGTAACAAGGTGTTTGCAACGTTCCCAACGACAGCGGTAGGTTGCCGTCTTCAAACACAACAAGCAAGTTCGGTACCAGTAGTCGGCTCTCGTCTGATCGCTAACGAAGGCGCAAGTCAGCCATGACGCCGAGATGATCGGAGAGTTTGGCTGGCAAACGCCGGTGGCACGAGAACGCCAGCACCTCCGACGCAAGGATCCAGTCCAACCGGCGTCGAGGCCGGTAGGCCGGATAGGTGGGTTTCAGGCGCTCTGGTGCATGGCAGCAGAGGCCCAACTCCCCACTGAGGAGGTTCATGGTTGCTGGCTCTCGCCGCCAGCAACAGTTGAGATCGCCAAGCACCACGAGCGGACGGTCGCGATCGCGCAAGAAGTCCACCATGTCACCGACTTGCTGTCGTCTCTTCCAGGGCGCGAGCGGGTCGAGATGCACTGAGACCACGTCCACGACGACGCCCTGCCAAGCCGGTACCGCAACGGTGGCCACGACAAACCCCTTGGTACAGCGCCACGACGAATCGAATCGTACCGACCGAGGGCGGGTCAAGGGCCATCGCGACAACAGGGCAGTCCCGGACGCCAGCGACCGGCCGGCGATCGAGAAGGGGTTGTGGTCGCCCCGATAGTGGGCGCCAAGCCGGGCTTGCGCGGCGACGATCTCGACATGGTCGAAGTTGCCGCTCCATGGTGAAGGTCCGTCTGCCTCTTGCAGCGCAACAATGTCGGACCCGAGACCTTCGACCAGGCTCCCCACTTCCCTTAGATTGCGATGGGCGCGGTCACGCGGCACCAGGGTTTGATGCGGGACCCGCTTGCGACCGTGCGCGATGTTAAGGGTAATCAGTCGAAGCCCGTCCTCGGGTTTGGACGGCAACGGTGTCGGGTCGAGACGCCGAAGCACATGCTCGCGAACCACGTGTTCGACCGGCTGATCGAGCACTTCGAGGGTCGACTGCCAGCGTGCGCGCGCACGCGCATGCAACGGCCAGCGACCAGGCCCTTGCGTCACGTCGAACAGGGATGGCCGGTCCGCCACTTTACGTTTGCCTATTCGGCGCCGGAGGCTTCGCTCACCGCGGTTGGCGCAGCGCTCCCGAAGGATAGGAGTGCTTCCTCTTCGTCATCGCAGACATGGAACAGCGGCAACACCTGGCTGAACTCGAGTACATGACGAACACGCCCGGTGGGCGACAGCACGCGTACAGCGGTCTTCAAACGCTCGGCCAGCTTGATACTGGCAACAAGCTCTCCAATGCCCGCACTATCGATCCGCTCCACTTCGGCAAGGTTGAGGACAATCTTGCGCCAATCACTACCCAAGATCTCATTCATGATCTCGCGCAGCATCTCGTCGCCCGTACCGGCCACGAGGTGGCCGTCGAGATCGACAATGATTACGTCTCCGGCTTTGCGAACGTCCGCGTGCATGAAATATCCCGCGTAGGGTGATTGTTCGGTGAAATCAAGCCGCCTGCTGGTCACCCCGTCGGCAAACAGACGAGATCCAGTCCGTCTCTAACGGCCCTCATGGCGGCTCACGATACCACAACCCAGCAACCGGCCCCTGGGGACACGATCCATCCAAATGCTACCCACATGCTCCTTTATGGACAGGTTGCGAATGCTTGGGTGTCCCGAATCGGCTCGAAGCCAACACCGAGGGGCTTGTCGTAGATGTTGACCACCCCCGTTTGGGTATCGACGACCACAAGCGACGTTTCGACATCGGTCAAACCACCGGCGAAGACCCAAAAACGGTCCCGCGTAGAACAGGCATCGAGCACCTTGATGAACAGCTCGGGGTTGGTGGCGCGGAAGAACCAGAACCAACCAGCGTCCGCCGTGATCGGAACCGATTGCCCGAGCCCCTGATCACCCGACGGCGTCCGCCAGTTGACCGTCACGCGGAAACGTCCGTCGTTGAGGCACAACGTGGTGGCGTTCTGTACACAGGGTCCCGAGGGAACATCATCATCCTCGATGAACACTTCCGATGTCGATGGCACGCCGAGGGTAGCGCCCCCGGTTGGCGACGACAGCGCGATCGTGAAATCTTCGGTGCCTTCGGGGAGTTGATCCTGGTTGATCGGAATCACGAGACCTCGGTCACCGCTGTCACCGTCCTGCCAACTGAGGATTCCGTTGATCCCGGAGTAGTCTGCGCCCGCCGTGGCAGTGCCTGCCGAGGTCGCGTAGTTGACCGTGATGGCGCCGTCGCTGCCCCCCGTGCGGGTTACCCGAACAACGGCCTGGACGCCGCCTTCTTGTACCGACACCGTACCTCGATCAAACGCCAGGACGCCTCGGTTGGGGTCGTTCGGATCGCCGTTGACGATTGCGTAGACCGTTCCGTCCTTGGTGATCGTGAACAACTCACCAGCAGCATCCTCGCCAAAGGCCACAATCTCGTCCAGGAAGGGGTTCATGGCGCGCAGGTCCCAACTGCCACCGCTCTCACGAGCAGCCCACATCTGGCCACAAAAATCACCGAAAACGTAGTAACCAGCCAACGCCGGAATGGCCTGGCCTCGGTAGACGTAGCCACCGATCACCGCACAACGCGTGCTGATATGGGCGTAGTCGAAAGCCGGAGGCGTGTAGCTGGGGTGATCGCACCCGGGCAGTTCTTGCGCACAATTCGCGCTGCTCCCCCGGCAATCGCGCCCTTCCATCATCTTCCAGCCGTAGTTGCGCCCACCGGGCGATCCGGCAGGCTCGAAGTTGACCTCTTCCCACTCGTTTTGCCCTGGATCACCGATGTACATGGCGCCCGTCAGACGATCGAAGGACATCCGCCACGGGTTGCGCAACCCAATCGCCCAAATCTCATCGAGGGGATCACCCGGGCCGGCAAACGGATTGCTGGCAGGGATGCCGTGATACGGCGAGGAGTTGACGTTCTGATTGACGTCGATCCTCAGGACTTTGCCCAGGAGGTTGTTGGTTTCCTGCGGCGTGCACCGCGGCTCTTGCTGATACCCGCCATCACCCGTCGTGATGTACAGATAGCCATCGGACCCAAAGCGCACCTGTGCGACATTGTGGTTGTTGTCGGGTTGACCGATGGTGAGGAGGATGCTCTCGGTGCCCGGATCGACTTGGTTTGAGCTACTGCTCCCCGCCTGAAAACGCGCAATCACGGAATTGCCACTGTTGTTGACGTAGCTGACGAAGAAGTAGCGATTGGCCGCGTAGTTGGGATGAAAGGCCAAGCTCAAGAGGCCCTGCTCGCCAAATATGCTGGTGGGGTCGAACAACACCTTGCTCTGAATATCGAGAAAGGGGGTCGAGAACAGCTGCCCATTGCCGTCGATAATGCGAATCACCCCAGGCTGTTCGGTGACGAACAAGCGTGCATCGCCCGCATTCGCGATGTCGGTGGGCCGCGTGAGGCCCGAAACCAATGGTGCTAAATCGTAGGTACGTGGCGTCGCGGACGCTATGCCCGCGACCAAGAAAGTCATCAAGAAACTCAGCACGGCGGCCGCCCGAGTATGAACTCCAATGTAATCCCGATCGTTCACGTGAGACTCCCGTTGAAATGGCTGCCACCGGCCAAATGTCTCTGGAGCATAACTCAATGCCCATAGGCAATCAACGCGACACCAGCCACCAGGATCCGCCACCTCCAAGTTGGCAGCTGGTCAAAGCCGACCCAAGCCTGGGCGTGGGTCCGCCTCGTGGGCTTGTATCTGGCCTCGGCACCGCTCAAATGCCGGAGACATCGATTTCTGCGGCGATCCTTATCTTTTTCGGCGAACTCAGGCAGGTTAAAGCCGCCGATTCGTTTGAATCGACGGCTTTTCGCGCAAGTCCGGCGTAGCTCGGCGTTAGCCGGGTGGCCCGGTGGCCATCGTTGCCAAAGTCCGGCGTGCTTGGAGCAGGATCTGCGTCGAAGGATGGGTGGACCCCAGCCGGAGGGTCAGGCGGCGGGCATGATGGACCACGCGGCCGGGCACGTTGATGATCCAGTAGCGGATGGCCTTCATGCGCTTGGTCACCCAATCCACCCCTAGCACCAACTGCTTCATCAGCGAGTTGAGGTTCAATGACAGGATCATGGCGCCCCACCACGCAGCATTGGCGCCAAAGTACTTCGAGGGGAGGCTCCCGCCGGCCAAGTCATCCTTCATGACCGCATGGGCCTCTTCGCTCTTGCCGCACCGTTCCCGAAGCCACCAGATCACCTCGTCGCCGTCGAGATCCAGGTTCGTGACCACACCGAAAAGTTTGAAACGACGAGGATGATCCTGGTCCTGGTAGTCGATCACCGGAAACGGGAGAGCGGCTTGGTCGCTCTCCATACCCTCCAGCTCGAGCTGGGCCAAAGGCTCGCGAATGGCCAAGAACCGATACGTTGGACCGTCTTTCTTGCGCGCCGATTCGTTGGGGACGAAACACACCTCGGCCCATTCCTGGTCCGTATCCACGAGCTGATCGCCTCGCCGCCGCAGCAGCGGCTGCCAGGCTCCTTGTGCCACATCGTAAACAGCTGTGCGAAAGGCCGAGGTCACATCGGCCCCCACCGCGAAGTCGATGACCCCGAATCGCTCGTTCTTGCCTTCGGCGCAGTAACGCAACAGATCCCATTGGTAGCCCGCCGTGTCCGAGCGCATCGCTACCTTTTCGACGCCCTCGGGCAGGCTCGCCAGACTCTCTTGCAGGATCCGCAACTGCTCGAAACCGGCCGGCACATTGCCGTCGCGGAACTCTGAGTGAACCACCACCTGCTGCTCGGCCCACCACACATTCAGTGGCTGGTACGCCCGGAACTTCTTGTAGCAGAACAGCGCTTCTTTCTTCTGCGTCTCGATCAGAGTGGCGTCCATGTCCAGCGTAGCCATCGACTCCTGCTGATGCCGCTGCAGAAAGCCAAGGCAGTCCCGATTGATCTTGGACAATCCCTTAAGCGCCGCGGTCGGCGACGGGATGAAGGCCCGGCCTGCCTCCCTGGATTCCTCCTCCTTCGAATCGTGAAACGACACCAAGAATCGGCGCAACGACGAGATCGACGGTACCTTACGATCCGTCGATTTGCGCCAGCGGCGCTCCCGCTCGCGCCGTGCGGCGCGCGGCATTCCGAAGGCCTCCGTGCGGTGCAGGATCAACGCGAAGCCATCGTCGCCTTCGAGCTTTGCGAGATCCTCCACGCATTGGCCCCCCGCCAGGTTGAGCAGGATCAGCGTCGTCAACAATTGCTCCACGCTCCAGCCCTGCGAGCTGCCCTTGTGTCCGAGGTGCCGGGCGATGGAGTCGCGCAGACCCACTATGTGAGCGAGATCCAGGTAGATCGGAAGACCCCCGAGACCCGTTAGGGTCGTCTTCCTGGTTTCATGATCGAGCTGGTATGGAAGAACGCCTTGTGCCACCATGTCTTCACCCCGTTGGTGATAGGTCGTTGTTGGTACCTTGACCTTAACCCCTGTGTTTACAGGGGACCAGCGGGGATCCTAGTTTTTTGGTGGTGGATCAAGGAGCCATGGTCACCAACGTGCCGACAATCGCGCGTGTCGTTATTGCACGGCGATCGACCCTCGCCTCGAGAAAGAGTCCGAATACCGGCGCCGTGCCCAATAGAACCGCTGCGATCGCAGCAGGCGCCCAGGCGATGCCCGCCATCATCAACAGGAAGGCCACGTAGGTACCGAGGATCGAAGGCGGGACCACGCGCCGCAACGCGTTCGGTGTCGCCAACGCTGCTACGGCGGATGGGAGTCGGCCAACCACGGCCAAGATCACCACCAGGCCCGCCGCACCACACAGCATGCGCACGAAACTGGCCGCGATCACGGGCATGTCTTGCATGCCCGACTTGGCCAGCGCAACGCCAGCTCCTTGGCCCAACGCCGCCAGGGTGGCAAGCGCGACCCCAGCCCCATCGAATGACCGCGGATTGCCCTTCGCAGGATCGGAGCGGGAAGGCGCCACAACCATTGCGACCCCCATGAGAACCACCACACCCGCGGCTGCCTGGCGACCCGAAATCACCTCACCCAGCAGGACCCACGCGAGACCTGCGGCAAAGAGAGGCCCGAGCGCCTGCAAGAGCAATGCGCGATGAACCCCCAAGCGCCCTACCGCGGCGAACAGGGCCGTGTCGCCAATCGTCAATCCCACCACACCGGACGCGGCGACCCAAGCCAATGCCGACCACGGCGTTTCGATCAATTCAGCCTGCTGCCCAAGCGCGAGGACTGTGGCGCCCAGCAAAACCGTAGCAAGCGAGTTCTTCGCCAAATTAACCGCGCGCGCGCCGTGGATGGCGATCGGCTGGCGGAACGCCGCCACGGCGAGTGCCCAACACAACGCCGCGACCAGGCTTGCCGCCTCGCCGAGGAACAAGGTCCCACTCACGAATTCAGCCGGTTGAGGTCGGTTTTCATGATCACCGCGTGACGTCCACCTTCGACCCGCTCGAGACCGTAGACCGAGCCCGGCGGCGAAGACACTCGCGCCAGCTCTGCATCGATCCGCGCACGATCATCTGCGGTCAGGTCGAGCGCGAGGCAACGAACCCGATCGTCCACATGGGCGTCGCCACGCGTACCAACGATCGCGGATGCGACACCGGGTTGGTGAAGCACCCAGCCCGTGGCCAACGCGGCGAGTGAGACACCTCGTCGCGCGGCAAGCTCACTCACGGAGGCGCCCAGAGCCTGCAGAGAATCCCAGCCGCCACACTCTTCGATCATCAGCCGGTACTTCACCAACGACCGATTCGGCAGCGGCTCCGTAGGTGCGGGCCGGCCGCGCCATCGGTCGGTCAAGAAGCCACCGGCAAGGGTGCCGTAGGCCAACAGCGCGATGTTGTGCTGGTTGCAAAAGGCGGTCATGGCCGCCGCCGGTCGTCGATCGAGGAGCGAATACTGAAGCTGATGACTGGCGACGGAAATGCCGGCTCCGACCAGCGTGCGTAGACGCTCGACATCCAGGTTGGTGACCCCGATCAGCCGGACCTTTCCGGCCTGCCGGAGGTCATCGAGCCAACCGGCCGTCTCGACCAATCCCGACACGGCGTAGTCCCACCAATGAAGTTGAACGAGGTCCAAACGCTCGACGCCCAGTCGTGTGAGCGAGCGGTCCACCACGCCATTCACATAGGCGCGGTCGATCGACCCCAAGACGGACCGGTCGGGCACCAGCTTGGTGTGAACTTCGACCGTCATGCCGCGCGACCGCGACCGCTGCGCCACGTGCCCCAAGAGTGACTCGACACCTGTGTAGATGTCGGCACAATCGAAGGTGGTGAAACCACGCTCGACCAGACGAACCAAATCGTCGACCACCTCGCGCTCAGGCCGGTCGACCGCCGCATGGCCGGCCGCAAGCTGCCAACCGCCGTTGATCATCCGCGCGACCGAATAGTCCGGGCTCAGCGCCACGCGGGGAACGCTCAACGTACACCCTTGGATCCCTTTGTGCCCGGTGCCGGTAGCGGAACCAGCGTCACTTCGCTGTGGCGAAACGTGCGCTCGCCAACGCGCACGATTCGAAAGCGTCCACCACAGAGCGGATCAGGACACGCCACTTCCGCGTCCGTCGTCATCCAGTCGTTGGCGGCGGTGGGTCGCTGTTTGGCCGGCAGAAGTGGCAGTAACGCAGCCAGTGGGTAGATCGGGAACGACTGTCCCGGTGGCAGATGAAGGCTCTCACCCCGGAGCTCGAAAAAGTCGCCCTCGGCATGATCGCAGACCATCGGCCGGTCCCCCGCGACGACTTCGACACGCAAATCGAACAGCGTAAAAGAGTCGTCCGCCCTGTCGTCCATTTCGTCGCTCATGGCGCGTCTCCGTTTTGGTCCTTGGTAATCCGGCATCAGATCACAGACCTGCCGCTACTAACGCAGCGACGGATCGAGGGCGGCAGCCTTCGCTACCAGGGACCTGAACGCCACGAAGTCGGCATTGCCGAACAACTCCGGCGACAACCGCTCGGTTTCTTCGTGCAGCACCGCCAAGGGCAACCCGGGACGACCATAGACACCTCTGAGCTGTTCGCCCAGGCGGGCAACAAGGGCGCACCACCGAAACGAGGGCGATGCCGCGTCCCATGCCACAGCGAAGTCCTTACCCGTCACCCTCAACGCGCGTTCGGTCATCTGGCCGCGGACAATGGAGCCCCATCGCAGGTGGACCTCCGCCACCGGCTCAGCCCACCCAGGCCCGACGACAACCTGCGGCTGGAGATCGATCTCGTACAACGCGGTCACCGCGTGACCCGCACCGATCTCTCCCGCGTCGACCGCATCGTTGCGGAAGTCTTCGTCGGCGACATCACGATTCTCGTAACCGATCAGGCGATACCGAGCCACGACTTCCGGGTTGAATACCACCTGAGCCTTGGCTTCGGCCGCGATGGTGAGCAACGTACCGGTGAGACTCTCAACGAAAATCCTCCGCGCTTCGTCGAGATCGTCGACGTAGGCGTAACGACCGTTTCCTTGGTCGGCAAGCTGCTCCATGAGTTCGTCGTTGTAGTTGCCCATGCCAAAGCCCACCGTGGTGAGCTCGACCCCGGCGTTGGTCGCATGACGAACCATCGAGAGGATCCCCTCCGGGCCGGTACGTCCCACGTTGGCAACGCCATCACTACACAAAATGACGCGGCTGATGGTGCCTTGACGGCGTGCCTCGAGCGCCAACTCGAAACCCAGGCGCAAGCCCTCCTCCGCATTCGTCGACCCGTTCGATTGAAGCCGATCCAGGGCGCCTCGGATGGCATTGTGATCGGCCACCAACGGCAGCACGACCTGTCCGCGGGTGCCATACACGACCAAGGCGACACGGTCCGCAGGTCCCAGCTGGTCAACCAACAACCCGAGCGCCTGCCTTACCAGCCCCAGCCGATTCTCTCGGGCCATCGAGCCGGAAACATCCACCACGAAGACCAAATCAGCCGGCGGCCGGAATCCTTCGGCGACCTCGCGTCCCTGCACGCCAAGACGCAGCAGGTAGCGACGAGGCCCATCCACCAGGCGAACCGGCGAACCTTCGGCGTAGAGGGCGAAATCGTCCTTGGCAGGTGGCGCGTCACCGTAATTGAAGCGATTGATCATCTCTTCCACCCGGACGGCACTCGCGGGCGGCAAGCGGCCGTCGTTCAAGTACCGACGCACGAGGTTGTAGGACCCAGTATCGACATCGAGTGCGAACGTGGAGCGCGGGTCAATCTCGGTGGCGACGAAAGGACTGTTGCCGTAGTCACGGAAGGTCATCGCGTCCACAGCATCGACGCTCGCCACGGCCCGACGGTGCTCCGTACTGATCTCACGCTCGAGCTCGAGCTCGAGGAGGGCCTCCTCCAACTCCCGCGCTTCGACTTCCATGCTGCGAAAGGTTGCATTGTCGACCACCACCCGGCGATTCTCTGTGCTCCGCTCCGCCTCCGGCGGTCTGGATGCCAAGGGTGCCTGCGCGGGCGCAGCCGCCGACTCGGCGCGCTCACGCCGCTTCTTCCGTTTCGACTTCTTGGGCGGGATGCCTGTCGACACCGCGATCTCCTCACCGCCCGCCAAAGGTTCGCTTCTCGGCGCTGGCGTGGCAGGTGCAGTCACCGATTGACCACGCACAGAACGAGACGGCGAGTACGAGGGCGGTGGCGGCGACGGTGGCGGTGGCGGCGGTATCGGCGGCGACGATGGCAATGGGGCCCTCGCCGGTGGTGGCGTCACCGCCGCCGGGGGCTTTGGTGGCTGCACCCCGCGTACACCAACGGCGTCAGCAAGGGTTCTTTCGCTACTGGCCCCAGCGTGGCCGAACGCCCTCGGCTGGTTGGCCGATGCGGGCTCCGGATCAGATGACGTTCGACCTGCCAGAGCCTTTTCCAATTCGGCCGTTTGCCCCCCAACCTCATCCTCTTTCGGAGTGGCCAGATCGGGCGCGTTCGCAACGCCGCGTTCGAGCGTACGCTCAACGCTAACCTCGAGTACTTTCCCCTTCGCTTCGCTGGTTCCCTCACTTTCAACGGATGGTGGCGGCGCTGCCTCGATGATTTCGTCTTGACGCGACGTGCGTCCAGCGCCGTCTGTGGCGCCCGTTGCAGCCGTCTCATCGGTGGTCTCCAGCTCCGATGTAATGCCCAAATCCCGCGACACAACGGCGGCCATCTCCGGCGGTGCCTTCAGCAGGCCTCCGGCCAGCCAGACACCACCGAGTACGGTTACCAAGCTGGCGGCAAGTAGCCAACCCTGACGATGCCAAGGTCGCCCCGCGGCCGTCGGCTCGCGCATCTTCACGGCTGGTCCCACGGCGAGGTTGTGCGGTATCTCGGCCTTGATTCGTGCGGCCAAATCCAGTGGTGGGGTCGGAAGATCGTCGGGGGTGAGCAGGTCGCGAATCTCGTGTTCGTCGAAGTGATTCATACCGATTCCTCCGCGAGGACAAGGCGCAGGGAGCGCGTGGCTTTCTTGAGTCGTTTGCGGATCGCAGCGCCCGTCACCTTCTCTTGACGGGCGATCTCGGTTACCGACAGCTCGGCCCAAAACCGAGCGGTGACGGTGAATCGAAGGTCTTCGGGCAGGCCAACAACGGCGCGCCGAAGGCGTGCGCGTGCCTCGCTGCGCCGGAGTCGATCTTCCTGCCCCGGCCGAGGGTCGGGAACGGCGGCGGCCTGCTGCTCGTCGATCGGCTGCAACCGAGCAGGGCGCCGAACGTGATTGAGAAAGGTGTTGTAGGCGATCCGGTAGAGCCAGGTGCCGAGTTGGGCGCGCCGATCGAATCGATCGAGCGCGGTCCAGGCCTTGCGGTAGGTGTCCTGCGTGAGATCAGCGGCGAGGTCCTCATCGCCGCCTGTCAGGCGCATCAGCGAGGCATATACCGCGCGGTACGTGCGGTCTACCAAGATCTCGGCCGCGCTTCGGTCGCCTCCTTCGAGGCGCGCCAGCAAGACCTTTTCGTCGGTGTCTCTCGCTGTTCCCGGCATCGCAAGGCCCTCCTCGGAGGGTTTCGGGGTCGTTTGCCGAAGGTGATTGGTGATCATGACATCGGTTAGACACACCCAGGCGCCCAATCGAAACCAATCCGTGCGATCAAACCTCCTGCACCCTGCATCGAGCCGCGAGCTCGACCGACAGTTCCGGGCTCAGCCGCCGAGGTATCCGAGCGCCTGAAGCCGCTTACGCTCTTCGTCGGAGAGCGTCGTCTCGGCCGGTTCGGTACCCTCTCGGTCGAGTGCGTCGCGGGCTTGGTAGCTGGCGCGAAGGTGTGCATTCAGGTGGTCGAGAAGCTGTTTGCGAACCCGCGGCCGTCGATCGATCAAGTTGTCTTGTTCTTGCGGGTCGGTACCGACATCAAACAGCCGCATCGGTTCGCCTTGGCGGACGATTGTGAGCTTGAACCGATCGTGGACCAAGGTTCGCGAATAGGTACCGAGCATGAGAGGGCGGTCTCCCCGGCGCAACTGACGCAGATCGGTCCCGGGTAGGCCAGTAGGCTCGATCCCGGCCGCCCCGAGCAAGGTGGGCGTGATGTCGAGCCCGGACACATTGAGATTCGATCGCATCCCGGCGAGCGCTCCCTCGGGCCACTTGATGACCAGCGGTACCCGCATGACCGGTTCCCACTGACGGCCGTGAAGCACCACACCGTGCTCCAAGAAAGCCTCACCATGATCACTCGTCAGCACGATCATCAAGCGGTCCCACAAGCCAAGATCCCGCAAGTCGTCAAACAAGGTACCCAACGCGGCATCGGCCTGCTGGACACCTTGACCATAAAGGTAGCGCAAGATCGTCGCCTCGTTCGGCAACGGCGTGACCGTTCCTTCATTGATCCGCGCCAATCGGCCCGAAGCGCAATACGGGCCGGTACACCCGTAGTTCTCGACGCCAAAGCGCTCGTCGATCGCATTGACGCGGATGCCCGGCGCTTCGTAGGGCAGGTGCTTGAAGTCCGAATGGGTTTCGAAGGTGTGCAGGAAGAAGAAGAAGGGCTTCTCGCGATGCCGCGCCATCCAGTCGACCGCATACCGAGCCCGTTGTGGCAGGGACCAATGCTCCGTTCGATACTCATCAAATCCACGGTCGAATCCGAATCGGTGGTCCAAGTGGACAATGTCCTGGACCACCGCAGCGGTCGAAAAACCCGCCCGTCCGAGGCGCGCCGAAACGGTCTCGAGCGCTGGATGCAGCCCCGTCACCTCGGACAGGGCACCATGAACCTGTGGCGGTTGGCCAGTCAGCATGCTGGCATGAGACGGCTTGGTCCAACTGGCGGCCGACCACGACCGGGTAAAGGCATGGGCCCCGGCGATCAACTCATCCATCCGCGGGGTCGGCCACGACCCGCCCAGCCCCGAAATCGCGTCGGCCCGCAGGGTGTCCACCGAAACCAAAAGAATCTGAATCGGCTGTGCACGAGCCGTTTGTCTCGGCGAGACCTCAGGTTGCTCGATGGTCGGTTGGTGCCGAACGAAGACGTCACGGAGAAAGAGCTTCCGACCGCCGCCACCGGTTCGGGCAAGGGACAGACGCACCGTACGTTCGGCAAACGCACTGATGTCCATTTCGTGTCGCCACCACCCCGACGCAGCCTCCACCGTCTTACTGAAATCCACCGTGGAAAGCTGCTGGCCGTCGCCCTCGCTCACATCTTCGATCCTGAGATCCAGCTCAGCAGAAGCTCCCGATACCGATGCCTCGCCACCCAGGCAACCGCCAACCACCAGCTGTGCCTCGGCACCAACGGTGACGGTGGTCGTCAGCGTCTCCGCGTTGGCAAGTGGCTGTGCGAAGTGCGTCTCGTCGGCACAGAACGCCTGAACCGGCTTCGTCTCGGTCCCCGTCGAAGACGCCCATGTGCTGTCCAGAACCAGGTCGACGTAGCGTAAGACCCCACGATCGCTGGTCTCACACGCGATCTGGCTGGCGGCGAGGAGCAAGCCCGCGAGCGTCGAAACACCTGAGCGAACACCCCCGCCCAATGCAGGCCAGCACCGAGTGCATCTTGAGGTCGGCGTTGGCATGATGGAACCGGGTGAACTCAAACTCGAACGGCAGCGCGGACGCTTGCCCTCTTTACAAGCCGAGGCCCAACAGCTCCGCGACGATGGTCGCAACCTCGGTATTGTCATGTGGACCGGCAAAGCGTTCGGCACCGGGTCCGAAAGCGAACAAGGGCACGGGAACCGCGGAATGACTGCGTGTCGCCCACCGAACACGAAGCGCCTCGCCCTCTTCGCCTCCAATCAGGGTGAGCCCACCGGTTTCATGATCGGCGGTCACCAACACCAAGGTCGCGCCATCTTGCTCAGCAAACCCAACTGCCGTCTTGGCGACCGCGTCCAACGACGCCACGCCAGCGGTTACCCTGTCGAAGTCCCAATCATGGGATCCAGTATCCGTTTCTTCGGTCTCCACCAATAGGAAGAACCCGTCCCCGCCGGTCGCCAGACGCTGCAGCGCTTCCGAGGTCAGATCGACAAGATGGGGCGGTTGCTCCGGATCCGCGATCGTACCCGGGTCCAGCAATCCAACGGCGGGCTCGATCTCGCCGAGCCCAGCGACCCACCCCGCGGGATCCGCGACCACCGTTCGACCGGCGCTGATGAACTCACCCTGAATCTTCGCGAGCGTTGCCTCATCCATGTCTGGGTGTCGTTCCCCGAGCAGAACCTCAAACCCCGAACCAGCCATCTGGGACACCACTTCGAAATCACGCCGCGCGGCGTGCGCCACGAATGCCGCGGGGGTTGCGTCCCATAGATACGAGTCGGTGATCAAGCCGATCGCCATCCCGGCGTCCCGACCGGCCTCCGCGATCGTACGCATGGCCACGCCCTCAGCCGTTTGCGCGAGCTGTCCGTACGCGGTCTTGTGGCCCGTAGCCATGGCCGCGGCGGACGCCGCGGAGTCGGTGATCAAGCTCTTATGGGCATGGGTTGTCAACCAGCCAGCAACGGGAAACTGCTCGATGAACAACCGGCTGTCGACCCCGGCAAGGGCCGCACGCGCGCCCGCCACGTGCGCGAATCCCATGCCGTCGGCGATCAGCAGAATGACGTTGCGCGGTGCCGCTGGCGTCGCGGCAAGGTCTTCCGTGGTCTCGGGCTCGGAGATCGCCGCCAGGTTCGCCGGTAGCGTCGTCGCTCTCGCATCGTCGCCAAAACGCAATACGGCGCCCGTCAGAGTTCCACCCTTGGGCTCGACCCGAACCGTATACCCCGAAAGGGTCCACCATCCATAGAGGCCCAGAATGCCCAGCAGTGCCCCGAGCACGAGCATGCCAATCGTCCGCCCTATTCCGTGCAACGCGCGCTCCTCTGATGTTCAACGCCACTTTGTCGCTCGCCAAATGGTTCTATCACGAGCGGCTCAGCGCTATCGAGCCTTCGCCTCAGACAGCAGGCCTGCCACTGACCCTGCTAAGCTAGTGCATGCTCGCTCGTTCTGAGCGCTGCGCCCCATCTCAGGAGGAAGAACATGCAAAGTTCGAAGCGCTTGCTTCTTGCGCTGGCCGTGGCAATTGTCGCCGTGGCTCTCGGCGCTTGCGCGGCCGATCCCGCCGCCAACGCCCCAGCTGCCGAGGTCACGGCACCGGCCACCACCACACCGCCTGCTGTCGAACCCGCGGCTCCCAAGACCACCATCGCGATTGCCCCCGAATCCAGTGTCGGCTTCGTTGGCTCGAAGGTCACCGGTAGCCACGAGGGCGGTTTCGAAAGCTTCACCGGCTCGGTCATGGTCGCGGGTGACGAGGTCACCTCAGCCGAAGTCCACATCGAGATCGACGCGACGTCCCTGTGGGCCGACGATGAGCGCTTGACCGGCCATCTCAAGAGCGCCGACTTCTTCGACGTCGAAACCCACCCCACGGCCGCCTTCCACTCCACCGCCATTGCGGCCAACGAGGACGGAACCTACACGATCACCGGCAACCTCGATCTACACGGCACCACCAAGCAAATCAGCTTTCCCGCTACGATCGCGATGAGCGACGGCGCCTTTACCGCCAACGCGGAATTCTCGATCAAGCGCTTCGATTTCGGCATCGAGTACAAGGGCCCTGCCGACGATCTGATCCGGGACGATGTGCTGATCAAACTCGACCTGCGGTCCGCGGGAGCCGCGATAGATTCCGAAGACGAAGCGGCCTAGCCGTCCCACCTCGACGCCGCCGCGCTCCGTGGTAAGATCTCCCCTACTCACCATACGGAATGTCGTCTCGGTACCGAGACGAACCAATCAGGAGCCGGCGGCGTTTGCCTTAGCGCCAACGTCGCTCCGGGACCCATCTCGCTGCCCTAGGGAGTGACCCATGCCCGAGAAAGCAGGCCAGTTTGTCATCGCGCTCTCGCAAGATCCCGCGCTCAAGGAGCGGTTCGAAGCCGATCCGGATGCCGTCATGACCGAGTACGGTCTTAGTGAAGCCGATCGCGCGGTGTTCAACAGTGGTGACACCGAGCGGATCAAGCAGTATCTTGGCAGCGATGGGCCAACCGCCAACCTGCTGGTCAAGGGATGGACGGACGAGTAGCACCAGAAAAGAAGCAATCCTCGAAACGTCCAACAGCGCAGATCCATGCGGGGTTCACTAACCGTAATCGGTACCGGTTTTCAAGTGGCTGGCCAGGTCACGACCGAAGCTCTCGCTGAGATTCAGAGCGCCGAGCGCCTGTTCTTTGTCGCGGCCGATCCCGCCACCCGCCAGTGGCTCGAGCAATCGAATCCCGGCGCCGAATCACTCTACGACGCCTACGCACCGGGCAAACACCGGCACGAAACTTACGCCGCGATGACGGCGCGGATCTTGGCACCCGTGCGTGCCGGCCAACACGCTTGCGCCGCCTTCTACGGTCATCCCGGGGTCTTCGTACAACCATCTCATGCAGCGATCCGCCAAGCGCGATCCGAGGGCTACCAAGCGCGTATGCTCCCCGCGGTCTCGGCCGAAGATTGTCTCTTTGCCGACCTCGAGGTCGACCCTGCCACCGTGGGCTGTCAAAGCTACGAAGCAACCCACTTTGCTCTTTACCGCCCCACATTCGATCCGGGCAGTGCCCTCGTACTATGGCAAATCGGCGCTGTCGGTGTCCGCACCTTCGAAACCAAACCGCTCTGGAGCCGGCCAGGTCTGGCGCTGCTGTGCGAGATTCTCTGTGAAACCTACAGCCCGGATCACAAAGTGGTGGTCTACGAAGGTACAGACTTGCCCCTTGTGTCGTCCAGGATCGACCGGATGCCGCTGGGCGACTTGAGCTTCGCCCCGGTCACCACCGGCTCGACACTATTCATCCCACCGGCCCGACACCAGGCTCCTGCCGAGAAATTCGACCAAACAACTGTGCTCCGGAACGAGAGTCGAGGTGGCTCCCTCGTGTTGGTCGGTACCGGCTACGCAGTCAAGGATCAGATCGATACCCAGACCCTCGGCACCATGCGTCAGGCGGACCGTCTCTTCTACCAACGGAGCGACCCAGCATCCTGCCAGTACTTGGACTCACTCAATCCGACGGCGACGGCCTTGGATAGCGGTCTCCGCCCGCGCGAGCACCGTGAACTGGCTTCAGAACGCATGACGGACCGCCTGCTGGCACCGGTACGCGAGGGTCTCAAAGTCTGTGCCGCTTTCGATGGTCATCCTGCGATCTGCCACCCCACAGCCCATGATGCTCTCCGCCGCGCCCGTGCCGAAGGCCAACACGTTCGCATGCTTCCCGCGGTGTCGCTCGAAGACTGCTTGATCGCTGACCTCGGGGTTGATCCCGCCACAAGCGGGCGGGCACTATCTGAAGCGACAGATTTCCTCGTGCGGCCTCGCGTCATCAACACCACGGCAGCGCTGGTCTTGCTCCAAGTCGGGGCGCTCGCCTTGCCCCCCCCTGAAGCCGATCAGCGAAATCCGCGCGGGATTCGCGCGCTCCACGAAGCCCTGCTCACCCACTACAACGCCGACCAGCCGCTCACCATCTATGAAATGGCCCGGCGCCCGTTGTGGCCGCCGCGGGTCGAGACCATTCGTCTCGATGCGCTCGGTGACGCCTTGCTCGCCGCTCACTCGACCTTGTACATCCCCCCAGTTTACCTCCCCCGCGCCGACCCCGATCGACAGGCGCGGCTCGCGGCTGTTGCTTGAACGATCCCCCAAGAACATTCTAGCCATTGGATGCCGTTGCGCCCTCGGTAGGGTGGGCGCCCGACCCGAAACGCCTGAGGACAGTCACCCCGTCGCGAGCCCTGACGACTTCACCAAGACCCAGCCGCCCATTCGCGATAGAATTTGCCCGTCTTGGCTCGCCCCTGTCTCCCACCGATAGCCAACTGAGGACGCGACCATCAACGAGACGACAATCTCCGGGTTCCGTCCCAATCTCGATCCCAAGCCGGTCGATTTGGTCGGACGCCAACTCGGCCACTACAAGATCCTCGAGAAACTCGGGGAAGGTGGCATGGGAGAGGTCTACCTTGCCGAAGACTCGAAGTTGGGCCGGCGGGTCGCCATCAAGGTCCTGCCCGAACGCATCGCCAAACGCCAGAACAGCCTCGATCGATTCTCGCGCGAAGCCAGCGCTGTAGGTGCGCTCAACCACCCCAACATCGTTACCATCCACGGGCTGGAAGAGGCCGACGGCCTGCGGCTCATCGTCATGGAGCTGGTCGAAGGCGAGACCCTTGCCAACATGCTGCCCGAGGAAGGGTTGCCAGCTGATCGATTCCTGACGATCGCCATTCCGCTCGCCGAGGCCGTAGCCGCCGCCCATACCCATGGTGTCATCCACCGCGACATCAAGCCAGCCAACATCATGGTCAACGCCGAAGGACGCGTGAAAGTGGTCGACTTCGGGCTCGCCAAGTTGCGCCCTGATCTGGCGGAGAGCAGCGGAATTGCCCAACCGACTTTGACGCGTGAAGGGCATTTGGTAGGCACGGTTACCTACATGTCCCCTGAGCAACTCCGTGGTGAGCCCGCCGATGCCCGTTCCGACGTCTTTTCACTCGGGACCGTTCTGTATGAAATGGCGACCGGCCACCACCCCTTTGATGGCGACACCCAGCCGGTCATCATCTCGTCGATCCTGTGTCACGACCCCAAACAGATCACCGATGTCCGCGAGCAGTTCCCCGCCCGCATCGGGGCCATCGTCGACCGCTGCCTGCTCAAGGAACCCGACAAACGGTTCACCGATGCCGGCGCGCTATACCAAGCCTTGCTGGGGCTCAAACAGGCGCTCGACGAAGAACGCATCTTGCGCCGGGCCAAGAATTCCGGCGCCAGCCGTGCCCGACGCGCGGCCACTGCCCTCACCGCGATCGGTGCCTTGGTTACCATCGTCATGGTTGGCCGGCGCACTCATGAGTCGTCGGTTTCAACGAATCCGCCCGCCGCCAACGGCGCGCCGCTGGGGCCGTCGGTCGACACCCCGGCGCCAGCCCGACCACCGGTCGCTGTCTTGCGCTTTCGCAACCTGCGCCACGATCCCGAGCTCGAATGGCTCAAGACCGGCCTCACCGACATGCTCATCACGGACCTTTCCCAGAGTGAAGCCTTTCAGGTCCTGAACAGTGAACATACCTACGAGGTCTTGAAGGAACTCGAACCACTCGAGAACAGCGACGATCAACTGTCGGAAATGATCCAATCCGTGGCCGAGCACACCGGGGCCGTTTCTGTGGTGTCCGGCAGCTTTGTCCGGGCAGCTGACACCTACCAAATCTCGTTCAAACTACACGATGCTGTCACCGGCGAGGTGGTGCTCACCGATCGCTTGCAAGCAACCGGCGAAGCCAGTCTCTTCGCCACCATCGATGAACTCAGCCGCGCCATCCGTACACGTCTCGAGACTGCAGGAGGCACACTGGAAAGTGATCGCGATCTCGACAAGGTCACTACCGCCTCGCTCGAGGCCTACCGTTACTACGTCGAAGGACGCAACCTACGCGACCAAGGCAAGCTGCAAGAAGCCGTGCCCCTGCTGGAGAAGGCGGTCGAACTCGATCCTCGTTTCGCCATGGCGTGGGTCCGGCTAGCCGTGGTCCAGCGCGCCATCGGACTGGTTGGCGACGCCCAACATTCGTTCGAACGCGCGTTCGAGCATGTCGAACGGCTGCCCGACCGGGAACGCTACTACGTCGAGGGGCAATACTACAGCGATCAACGTGCGACCTACGGCAAAGCCATCGCCGCCCTCTTGCGAGCCCTCAAGATCGACCCCGGCCACAACTCCGCGCGCTACACCTTGGTGTCGCTGTACACCTACCTGGGCCGGATCGACGAAGCCGGCAAGCACCTGGAGGTGCTGCGCAACCATCGCCCAGCCATCGCTGGCACCAGCGCCTTTCTAGGCTACGTCCACGCCGTCCTCAACGAAGAGGCGGCGACCCTAAAGGTACTCAAAGAGGTGTGCGCCCGCGAGCCCGATTCTTGGTTCAACCGAGCAACCCTTGGCTGGTATCAAATGCTCTTCCAACGCTTTGATGAAGCCGAGTCGACATTGGTCCAAACTGAGTTGCTGCGCCCTGGCGCCCTTCACGTAGCAAGAACCCGTTTCGACTCCGCTGTCCTGCGAAGTGACTGGGCAGAAGCGGCAAGACTCGCAAGGATCAGCCTGTCATCCCCCGATGCCTTCGATCGCACGGAAGGCCACCTTGATACCGCGCGGCTAAGCTTGCTCCGTGGCCACGGAGACCAGGCCATTCGCCAGTTCCTGACCGATCCCGATCTCGGAACCCACAGCCCCCGGGCCGCCGCCCAGCGTGCCGTGAATGCCGCCGATACCTTGCTACTGCTCGGGCGCGCAGCGGAAGCAGCGGAGCTCGCCGACGCGGCGATTCGGGATGCACCCAACGACTGGCCTGGGCGAACCGGCCTTTACCTTGGCGCCCTCGCTCAGGAGGAGCTGGGCCAGCAGCAAACCGCTGATCGGCTGGCAGCCCAATTCACTGAGTTGGTGGATCCCGATCTCAGCCAGATCGAGGTCCGCCAAGCACACCATCTCAAAGGGCAGCTGGCCTTGGCGCGCGGAGATCTCGCTACCGCGCGCAACGCGCTGAACGAAGCTGAAAAGCGCCTGCTTCCCCGCGGCATCAATTGGCGGATCGTGCCCGAGCACGTCGCCATCTGGTGGTCACTAGCCACCACCGCCCAAACCGCGAGCGATGACGAAGAGGCGATCTACTGGTTCCGGCGCATCGCCGATTGCACCTCCGAGTATCTGACCGATCCGATTCGCTACGTCCGCAGCTTTTTTCAGCTCGGGCAGCTCTACACCCGACGTGGCGAGACCGATCTCGCACGGGTCGCCTTTACGCAATTCCTCGAGTTCTGGGAGGATGGGACAATCGATCGAGAAGCGGTTGCGGAAGCTCGGGAGGCCCTCCGGTAGCCTTTTGCTGCTTCTTGACGGACTCGAAAACCCAAAACGGGAACTCGGCGGTGCCTTTGATGAAGGCAAAGGGCCAATGGGACTGGAAGTTCGCCGAGTCACCACTCGTAGACGGCGATCGTGTGATCGTTACCTCAGGCGCCAAAGACGCGGCCCTCACGGCACTCGACAAAGCCACCGGCCAAGAGGTGTGGAGAACCGCGCTCGCCGACGGCAAGGTCCCTGAGGCCCGATCCGCAACGATGGGCGCAGTAGAGTAATCACCGCCGCGCGATCGTTGATACAGCGAATCGCAGCGCGGCCCAACCCCTTGCTGTGCTAACCTTTTTTCCAACTCGGTGAAGGGCAGTTCTTGGTGGCGAGCACCAAGAGACGTCACGCGCACGCCATCTTGGGAGGGATGTATGGGTAAGACCATCGAGGTCTTGGTCGTCGATGACGAAGAGCCGATTCGGCGGTTGATTGAAGACGGCCTCGGGAACCATGGACTAAACGTAACCTGTGCCGCCAGCGGCGAGGTCTTACAAGACCGGTTTCTGCAGCGGTTCGATGTCCTGCTCTTGGACCAAAACATGCCAGGTCCGTCAGGACTGGAGATCCTAAACGAGCTGCGGCCTTCCGGGCGGGCACCCGAGGTCATCATGATGACCGGCTACCCGACGGTCGAGACCGCTGTCGAAGCCATGAAAAGCGGTGCCTTCGACTTCTTGAGCAAGCCGTTCCAGATTCAGCATCTGGCGATGGTCGTGCGCAAGGCGGCCGAGCAGCGGCGCCTCAAGCGGGAAAACTCGGTACTACGCACCTTGGTGGATCGGCATCCGCTGGTTGGCACCATCGTCAGTGATAGCCCTCAGCTCAAGGCCATCCTCGGACAGATCGAGACCATCGCCCCCCATGCGACGCCGGTCTTGATCACCGGCGAGACCGGTACCGGCAAGGGCCTTCTCGCCAAGACCCTGCACCAAATGAGCGATCGGGCCGACGAGCCGTTCTTGCAGGTCAACTGCAGTGCCTTGCAGGAACCGCTCTTCGAGAGCGAGTTGTTCGGGTACAAGAAGGGCTCGTTTACCGGCGCGACCAGCAACAAACTCGGACTCTTTGAGGTCACCGACGGCGGGACACTGTTTCTGGACGAAATTGCCGAGATGAGTTCTTCGATGCAGTCCAAGCTGTTGCAGGTACTCGACTCAGGTGAGGTCCGCCCGGTTGGGAGCACCACCGTTCGAACGGTCGACGTACGGATCGTCGCCGCCACCAATCGTAACCTCGACAAAGATGTCGAGAGCGGGCGATTCCGAAGCGACCTGCTCTATCGCTTGAACGTAGTCGGAATCCAAGTCCCGCCCCTACGGGAACGCCGTGAGGACATCCGTGGCCTCGTTCGCCACTACCTCGAGCGTTTTCAGCTTCGCGGGCAACCCGCAAAGCAGATCTCACATCGCGCGCTCGACATTTTTCAAAACTATCGCTGGCCGGGCAATGTTCGAGAACTCGCAAATGTCGTGGAGAACCTAATCCTACTCGCGCCCGACGAGGTCGTGCGCCCAGAAGATTTGCCCTCTCACTTGCGGCCAGGCGGCCGGGTCGTCTCGTCGGCCGAAGACACACCGATGTCGATGTCCGAAGTCGAGCGCATGCACATCGTCCGAACCCTCGAGTTCACCAAAGGTCTGAAGGCTCGGGCAGCCAAAATTCTCAAAATTGACATCAAGACCCTCAATCGGAAAATCAAGGCCTACGGCATCAACTCTTTTTCGGCCCGTAGCCCAGAAAACGCCGAACGTACCGGCGGGTCTGATCGAGGCTCCGGTGCCCAAGCAATGCTTGAAGATTGAACGTACGGCCACCAGCGCGCAAAAAGCGTGCAACAAAAGTGTGACGCATGATCTCGGGGAGGGCAACTTGGCCATCGAGACCCGGCTCCTCAACCGGCCCGCGATCGATTCCTGCCAGGAGGAGCGTCCGCATGACAACCAGGGAAACTTCCTGACGAGAGAGTCCACGGACTCCTTCGTCGGCGCCTTCGGTACTTTCGCGGGTTAGAAACAAGGGCCCTTCGTCACCCAGGAGCCGATTCGTCGACTCGAGGTACGTGAGGACAATCTGAAACGCCCAGGGCCCCAACGGCACCAGCCGTGCGGTGTCTCTGGCCAGCTGAGGGATAAGCACCAAACCGCCTTTTCCCCGCTCCACCAAAGAGCTGACGTCCAAGGCAACCACATCCCGCATCTGTAGGCCGCCAAAGACCATCAACGCGAGTATCGCCCGATTTCGTGGATCGGTTATCAAGGCGAATACACGGCTGAGCTCCTCATCCGTGAGCACCTGAAAATGGCATGCGCGATCAACCACGAAGTTCCCACTATCCGTGGGTCGAATCAACTGACCGCTGGGCGTCTGTAGTATCAGTTCTACGCTATCCGCCTGTTGAACCTGCGCAAACATGATCTATCCCTCCAATCTTCTTCCACACTTCGACGGCATGGCACCGGCCCCAATCTCTCTCATCAATCTAAAAGCAATTCCCATGCCGAAACCGAAGAAAACAGACAACTACGCATATCCCTCTTTTTTTCAATCATTTGCGCATCACCACGCTCAGTCGGTCACGCCAAATCTTCCTCCCCAACTTGATGCGCACGGCGGTATGACCGGGGCATTTTGCCCGGCCACCTCCCGTCGATCCACACTCATGGACTTGGTCTCGACGGCCTGGTGGATGGATTGCGGACTGTCCAGGAGTCCAACCGGACTCGGCGATTCGAGATGAGCTCCGTTGAGTTAGCCCTCGATCACTTCAGGCGTAATCACCAACCTCTTCATCATTTCGTGAAGGGTAGTTGGTTTGACCTTGAGCTTGTCGGCCGCTCTTTTTTGAACTCCATCGCTCGTCCGTAGAGCGTGGACAATCAGCTGCCGTTCGTAGTTGGCCACTGCAGCCTTGAAGGGCAAGCCATTGAGGGGAGTCGCCGACTTGGCGGCTGTGACCGATCCGCCGTTCTGTACCGCAGGCGGCAGCAGACTGACATCGAGGACCGTTCCGGTGGATAGAACCACCGCCCGCTCGATCACGTTTTCCAACTCTCGAACATTGCCGGGCCAGCGATAGTCCATCAACAAGGCCATCGCTTCCGATGCGATCTCCCCAATGTGCTTGTCGTTTTCCTCCGAAAAACGTTTGAGGAAACTCCGCGCAAGCATCGGAATATCCTCGACGCGCTCACGCAACGGCGGCAACTGGAGATTGATGACATTCAGCCGGTAAAACAGGTCTTCGCGAAATGTCCCCTCTTCGACCATGGTCGCGAGGTCCGCGTTGGTGGCGGCGACGATCCGCACATCGGCTAACTGCGTCTCGACCCCACCGAGCGGCATGAACTCCCGTTCCTGAATCACACGCAACAGCTTGGCTTGGGTATCCGGTGGGATGTTGCCGATCTCGTCGAAAAAAATCGTCCCGCCCGTCGCTACTTCGAAAAGCCCTTTCTTGTTGGCCAATGCGCCGGTGAAGGCGCCCTTGACGTGGCCGAAGAGGTTGCTCTCGAGGAGATCGCTCGGCATCGAGCCCGAGTTGACGGTAACGAACGGACCGTTAGCGCGCCGCGAATGATGGTGGAGGGCCTTCGCGACCAGTTCCTTGCCAGTACCACTGCGACCGAGGATCAGAATGTTGCTCTTGGACGGAGCGGCGAGTCGAATCAGTTCGAACACCCGCTGCATTGGTTTGCTCTTCCCAATGATGTTGTCCAAGCCGTAGCGCTGGCTCAACTCGGCACGGAGGTTGCGATTCTCTGTCGTTAGACGGCGCTTTTCGAGCCCTTTCTTGACGGTGAGGAGCACCTCGTCGTTCTTGAACGGCTTGGGCACGTAGTCGAACGCACCTTCACGCATGGCCTCGATTGCGCCCTCGATCGAAGAGTAGGCGGTGATGATGACCACCACCTGATCCGGATCCTGCTGACGAATCTGGCGCAGTACCTCCATGCCCGACATCGACGGCAACATCAAGTCGAGCAAGACCAAGTCAACTTCCTCGCGGCCCAAGAGTTCGAGCGCCTCCTCACCGGAACGTGCGAGCAATGGCCGCCAACCCTCGCGCGCGACGAGCGTCGACAGCACATCGCGGAGAACCTCCTCGTCGTCTACGATTAGGATATTCATGGGTCGAGTCGCGCGATCGGGGAAGGTCAAGAGTCGGCCAAGCACGGAAGAGTGACAACGAATACGCATCCGATCCTGGCGGTGTTGGCCACCTGGATCTCACCGCCATGCCGCCGAACGATGTTGTGAGTAATCGCCAAGCCCAGACCGGATCCGCCACTGCCGAGCTTACTGGAGAAAAAGGGCTGGAAGACCCGATCGACGCGTTCCGACGGAATTCCGGGACCGGTGTCTCGTACCGTGACGCGAACCCGTGCGGATGCCACCTCGATGCCCACCGTCAGCCGGCGTTCATGGCGCGGTGGTTGGCTCGCCATGGCGTCGATCGCGTTGGCAATCAGGTTGTTGAACACCTGTGCCAACTCGCCGTCATTGCCCAGCACGCGGGCGTTCACTACCGCCGAGCCTTCAGTAGATAACGTCATCTCGACCGCCGCATCCGTGGCGCGAGACGATGCGGTTTCGAGGCACTCTGCGAGCACTCTCGCAACGGTGACCGGTTGGTGGCCATCACCTCGATTGCGCGCGAAGGAGAGCAGGTTGTTGACAATTTGCGAGGCGCGGAAAGTCTGACGTTCCATCTTCTCGAGCAACACGCGGTGCGGGTGCTCGAGCGGAGTGTCGTCGAGCATCAACTGCGCATAGCTGGAGATGCCGGTCAGCGGCGTGTTGACCTCATGCGCAACACCGGCCGCGACCATCCCCAAAGAGGCCAAGCGCTCTCGCTCTTGCATCGCGACCGCGAGCGCCATCCGTTCACTGGTGTCTTGGACCAGCAAGATCCGTAGGCCCTCGGTGTCGTTGCCGTGATGGTCCGCAATGCTCAGCTGCAAATGACGTTCGGTACCGTCCACCTCGCAATAGCTGACCTCAACCACACCATCTTCGGGCTCGGGAAGCGGTCGAACCGGAACCAACTCGGCCAATCCACGGCCTGCGATCAAGGCTTGCTCGACCTCCACGACTGCCGCAAAGGCCCGGTTGGCCTCTCGGATCACCCCATCGGCATCCACCACGGCAATGCCCGCGGGCGACGATTCAATGATGCCCTTGTTGTGAGCTTCGAGAAGAGTTACCTCCCGCAACTGACGACGTACCTCACCCAATAGCTGGGCGTTCTCGATCGCAAGAGCCGCCTGATGCAAGAGGCCCCGGACCAACGTGAGGTCCTCGGTCGCCAAGGCAGCTTCATCGGTGTGATGACTGATCAGGGCAACACCGATCTCACGATCCCGCACGCGCAACGGAAACGCATGGCGATACCCGGCCACGAACAAACGTTGGGCTGCGGTTGGCGGCGCACCCGGCAAAGTCATCACCTCGAGCGCAAGATAGTCACACTCCCAGAACCCGTCTCCAAAAGCGTCGACCGGCAACGAGCCCGGCAACGAGGACGCAGGTCGCGCGGGCATCAAGCTCCCGCCTTTCGAGAGATACAAGGTGGTGCGACCGAGATCCAGACCGGATTGCAACTGGCGCATCAGCTCGAGGCAGAGATCCTCGAGATTGCGCTCGTGGATGAGATGCTGACCCAGGCGACCCAGGGCCCTTCGTTGTGCCAATCGATCGCCAAAACGCAAGCGCTCGAGTCGACTCGCGACCATCCCACGAACCGGCACCAACACCCCCGCGATTCCGATCCCAGCGACGAACGAAAGGAGGTTACGCACCGCCGAAAGCTCGGTCCCGACCCCGCGGCTGATCCCCCAGTTGATCAACACAAAGCCAAACACGCCGATCAGGCCCGCAATGGAATACGAAATCGCATCACGCAGGATGACTTCGATATCCCACAGCTTGTACTTCAGGATGGCGTAGGCAAAGCCGAGCGGCACAAGCGAAAGCGGCAAAGCCGCTGGAAGGGCAAGCCAACCCGCGGTGGTGAGCCCAAGGACTCTCGGAGCGACGTAGAGCACAGCAAACGGCAGGTAACCACCCAGCATGCCAATCGCGATCCACTGAACTTGACGGCGTTGCGCCAGCCGCGCGAGCCGAAGCCGAACGGCCAACACGATCACACTGGCAATGGCAAAGCCGACGAGTAGCACGAGATCGAGCCGGTCAACGTTGGCCAGCTTGGCGGCGGTCGGTTCGCCGGCAAGCCAGCGACCGCCAGTGAAGATCCAGTCGGCGTGGATCGCAAGCAGTCCAGCAGCGGGAAGGTAGAGAAATGGGACCAAGCGATTTGGTGACGACGCCCCCCGGAGGCTCGACGGAAATACCAGGAACAGGTGGAGCGTCAGTGGCGGCAGCACGGTTCGTGCGAGTTGATCTCCAAGAAAGATCAACTCGTCGAAGGCGCCGCTGGGCGTCGAAAGGGGAGAAAGAACGTACAGTGCCGCTGACACCAGCGACCAAGCGAAAAAGAGCCGACCGGGACGCCGGGAGTCTTTCAAAAGGGTGAACAGCCCAATCAGCAAATACACCACGCCAATGATGCAGAGCACCAAGTACACGTGATCGACCCGCAGGCTCGGTCGCGTGTATGCGAGCGGTATTAACTCATCGGCACGGAGCACAAGCAACTCGGTCTGCACCGAGGCCGTCAACACCCGCCGAAGTTCCAGTGGGGTCACCGGTTGCTGACCGCCTACCTGGTAGATCTGATCGCCCTGCCAGATTCCCGTATCCAACGAGGTGTCGACGCCGCTGACTCGCCACACACCGTCGGTCCGTTGGGCCTCGAATCCCAACGGTTGGAACTGCTCGACCCGGCGTTGAAAGCTGACAGCGCCGACGGCACCCAAGGCGCCGGTCAAAGCCAACGCCGCCGCCAAGATGAACCATCGCTGATGTTGCCGCAAGATCACACGCACGTCCTTGCATATGAATAAAGCAGCTTTCGTGCCACCTGCACAGATTTTTGGATCTGCCCGAGAATACCGCGATTATCGGTCACTTCGCTGGTTACCAGCCTGAAGAATATCCAAAAATTTGGATCCAGATGACATGGATTATCCAATCCACTGAGCCGTATCACGCTCGCCTCAGCTAGAAGGAAACCGTAAAGCCGCCGGTCAGCGTCTTGACCGTCTCGTCACCGGAGGTGAGGGCGAATGGGATCGCCCCGCGACTCAGTTCCATATTCAAGCGCACGGCCCAATTCGACGAGAAGTTCAGCAACGCGTCGAGGTCTTGGGTCAGCATGAGCTGCAGGCGTTGTTGCTCGACTTCGGCACCACCATTGGAATCCGAATCGAGTGGACGCAGCGATTGCTCGAGGTGGTGAAAGGCCACGAAAACCCCGGTAGACGTTCGCTGGAACTGCGTATCGAGTGAGGTCACCAAGTACCGGACCTCATTCTCATAGGAGCGGTTGTCCGTGGCATAGAAGATGCCACCACCGCCCGAGCCATAGTTCGATTCGAGACGTGCCAAGATCTTCGGTGTAATGTGCCGAACCATGCTCACCTGAAGCTCGGGAACGACATCACCGCGAACCATGAAGAGGCTCTCCAGCTGGCTGAAGAAGTCCTCGCTGAAATACACACGCAAGGTCTCGGCGTACTCGCGATGGACCGCGCCGAGTGTAAACGACGGTTGGTCTCGCTCGCCGTGAGCGAGCTGCACTTGGTAGCAGGTTTCCGCCGCCTCTTGGCACACCCGCTCATCACCGTGCCGAGCGGTGGTGAAACCGCCAAATCGCGCAGCCTCTTCGAGTCGTTCGAGGCGCTGCGCATACGAGGTTTCGGCTCGCCACTCGCCGCCCAAATCGATGATGAACGTACCCTGGGGCATAAGCGACAAGCTACCGTCGCGGACCTTCGAGAAAAGGCCGACCTCGACCATCACCCGCGGTTGAATTTGGGCACCGGCCTGGCCATAGAAACCGATGGTCTCTTCTGCCAAGCCCGACCCTGAGGTCCGCTGCCGATAGGCCAATCCCATCGCCAGCGAACCGGAGTCACCCAGCGACCGGCTGTAGAAACCTTCGACGTCAAGATGCTCGGAAGCTTCCGGAATGTCCACCGACGGAGCCCAGCGCGGTTGGTAGAAGTTGTTTTCGGCTAGGTAGCGGGCCGTGAAACCGGAGCGCCCGTTCTCACCGACCCGACCGAACCATTGCAGCTGATGTTGCTCGACATCCACGGGCTGGGTCCCGTCGCCGATCTGTGACGGCATTTCGCCACTGGACGACAGCAATCGCACTTCGGAATCGGTCGGTGCTTGGAACCGCAGCGCCAAAGCGTGCGCTTGGCCACCTTCGAGCGCACCGCCAGGATGATCGAGAGCAGCCCGTGGGTCCATTCGCTGGAACCGTCCCTCGACGCCGATCGCCACGTCCCCGGCGTTGCCCTTCAGGTCGACGTTGGCCGAAGTTATTCGCGCGTCGCCGCCGACCCCGAAATCCTTGATGCCCGCACCTGCCCCCAAACGCGCTTCCATTTGGCGGCCGTCACCGACGGTCATGTCGATACCGCTCTTGGCACCGACAATGGGGTTGGGGCCGAATCCATTCACGGAATCACGCAGGATGTCCGGAGGCACTCGCCGCCGCGCCGCCCAGTAGGCCTCAGCGGTGCGGGTGTCGGCGTCTTGCTGCCCAAGCAGCTCAAGATCGACCCGCTGATCGGCTGCGCCGTGTGTCCGCTCGATGCGCTGAACCGCCGGCTCGAAACCTTGTTTGATGGCGATGATCTTGTAGATACCCGCGGGCAACCCGTGGAAAAGGAACTGCCCGGCGGCATCCGTCAACACTTTCTGGAACGAGAAACTCCCGGTCTCATAAGCATAGACCTTCGCTTCAAGCACCGGTTCGGACGCCTGAGTTACGCGCCCGCGCACCGCCGGTTCGGTGCCCAGTGCAGGCTGCGCCAACAGCGCCAACAGCCCACAAACAAGGACTCGATTCCATTGGAAAAGTAGCTGCTGTTTTGAATTGCTCATATGGCAAGCCTCGGCCTAACTATACCGCCCCGTGTCGGCATAACGCACAATCGGTCGCGAAACGCCCCTTCTGGGGGTTGAATTGGCCATGCGAAGGTAGCTCTTAGGCTCCAATCGATCCGAGAGTGCGCTTATTCAGTCGTCCTTGGTTCTGTATTCGAATGAAACCCGGCTGTGGTTTCATACAAACGCGCCTATTCCGTACGGGCGAGTGCCAAAGCGGTGATATGCCGTGCGCCAGCCTCGCACAAGGCTGCCGACGCTCCGGCAAGGGTGGCGCCGGTCGTCACCACGTCATCCACCAACAGGATCGCTTTGCCAGTAACCCGCTTTTTCAGGCGTGGAGGGACCACAAACGCATCCCCTGGATTCGTGAGACGCGCGGAACGGTCGAGGCTTGTCTGAGGTGGCGTTCGACGTCGGCGACGCAACGACGTATCCACACAATGGCCCAATCCAGCCGCCAGCGGCGCGGCAATCAAAGCGGCTTGATTGAAACCTCTCACCAAACGGCGAGACCAGTGCAGAGGCACCGGCACGACCATCTCGGGTTTTGGGTCGTCGTGGGTAGACTGCCAACTTCGGTGCCACGCGTGAGCTTGGCGGCCGAGTTGTGCGCCCAGGTAATCCAGGCGCCGAAACTTGAGTCCAGCGATGATCACATCAACCGGTGGCGCGTAGCGCCAAATCGCGAGCATTCGATCAAAGGAAGGCGGCCGAGCTCGGCAGGTCGGGCAGTGCCATGCAGGCGGCGTCTTTCCGGGTACCGCGCGCCCACAGATCGAGCAACTGGCGCGCCACGCCCGTAGGAGCCCTCGACACGGAAGACAGAGGCCCAACGACCTCCGTGGCTGCGCGACCAGTTCCCCGCAGGCCAGGCATGGCGAGGGCAAAAACCAACTGGCGAGATGTTCAACCCAGGTCATCGAGGCGGAATCACCCTCAGTACGGGAACGGCCGATTGCCTCGGTACTTGTGACAGGTTCATGCTTCGGTTCGTACACGGTATGGGGTGCCCTCCAAGATCGGCAGCCGCTTGCCTACGGTGCCACCCCTCAATAGACGTCGTTCATGCTCAATTTCTGGCACAATAGCCTGGCGCAATAGCGACGCGGGATCGCCCCGCCCAACCGTCGCGCTGCTCTGCTGGCGCCCCGATTCAAGGAGAAGTCCCCGTGCGGCCTAACCGCTTTTTTCTCGTCCTGATCTCCACCGCCGCGCTCTGGCTTCTCGCAGGCGCCGCCTATGGCGCCAACGAGAACTACACCTTCGCCCTGTCGTTGACCCTCGGCGGCACTTCCGACGCCGACCTCGGCGACCTACCAAGCACCGGCAGCGCCGCGGACCCTGGAAACGACAACATCGGCTTCCAAGCCTCCTTTAGCTTGCACACGGAACACAGCGTGCTTTTCGTCGTTCGTGCCGGTCAATTGCCCCTCGACATCGACGAGGCCAGCTCGGGTATCTACGACGCCGACCTCTCCTACTTGGTTTTGGCAGGTGAGTATCGATTCCCCGCGTCGTTCTACGAGTCAGGCCTGTTCATTGGCTTGGGCGCGTACGATCTCAGCGGCGGTGCGTTCATTCGAGATGAAACCGGCTTCGGCCTGGTCATCGGTGTCACCGGGGATTTCCCGATCACCGATCGCTTCAGCATCTTGGGTGAGATCGCTGGCCACGCCACCGACCTCGACTACGCCGGTGTCTTCCTGACCGCCGGTGTCGGCGTCGCCTACCACTTCTAGCGGCCTCGCTACCCCGCCGATAGCGCGGCTCGGGCTTCGGCCACCAACTCACGGATGCGAGTTCGCACCGCGAGTGTGTCCCAGTCGGTCGCACCCACGAAGGTTTCGACGACTTCTCCGTCAACCACCAAGTGCGTTTCCGGAAGCTTATCGGTTTTGAAGGCCTTCGCCACCGTCCAATCATCATGCAGGATGTGACGTCGATCGGGCGTCTGTTGGCCTACAAACTCGTCGACAGCTTGGCGGTCGTCCGACACCGCGATCATCACCACACCGAATTCCGGATCGCCCGCCCGGGCCTCGTCGAGGCGCACCATCTTCGGAACCTCGTCGAGGCAGCCAAAGCACCACGTTGGGGCCGTAGCTCAGTTGGGAGAGCGCCTGAATGGCATTCAGGAGGTCGTCGGTTCGATCCCGATCGGCTCGTTTGGTGTTTCTGGGGCCATCGAAGACTTGCAAGGCCTCTGACTCCGGAAGCCACAAAGTCCTGGGGTTTCCTCGGACGATTGCAGAAGGGCGTCCGACGACCCTTGCACTACAATCCACCGATGCTCTCTCCCACGCTCGATTCGTCCGCGCGCGACGGCGACCGGAAGCTGCTGGCCGACGAACAGCTCGAGCACATGAAGTTGTTCAATCTCGCACAGGACCCTTATGAAGTGGTGGACCTGGCGGCACAGCGAGCCGACGTCGTCGTACGAATGCTCTCGGCACTACGGAAAATCGCCGACAGCGTTCGGACCGATCCGTTGCGACCGAGCTGGGTGCAAACCAACCGCGAAGCGAATTGAGCCGCATCGGTCTTGGCTACACCCCCACTCGCTGACACAGCGCCTCGAAGCGAGGATCGTCGTGCAAGGGGTCGAAGCGCGGATCGACACGCAGGAAAACGAGCCAGCCGTCGCGCCGCCCCACCGCGCGGTCGAGCCACTCGAATGCGTGATCACGCTCGCCTACGGCAGCGTGGGCCATCGCTATGAGAACCGCTGACGCGCTGAGCGGGTCATCCGCTATCCTGGCTTGTAAGCGTTCGAGATGGGCGCGGTGTAGGGCAGCGAGGGCGCGCGCCGTCCCTGGTTGGTCGAGCCGTTCAGGCTTCGCGCCGGCCCGATGCGCTTCGGGCGGGTCATGCGTCTGGCCGAGTAGCGAGTCGATCTCGCCCAACCGCTCGAGCGCGACGGCCCGGCAGGCGCTCGCCCAACCGTAGTGCGGATCGATCGCCAATGCCCCTTCACAGATCGCCAAACCCTCGCGGTACCGATCCGCGTAGAGGTAATACCAGCCGAGATCGGATTGGACCGAGAGCGACGCCGGATCCAAGGACAGTGCTTTCTCGACCGCCGCGATGGCCTCATCGTGTCGAGCGAGGGCGGACAAGGCCCCGGCATGCCAGTGGTAGGCCATGGCATAGCCCGGCGACAGCCGATGGGCCTCGGTGAAGGCACGATGCGCGGCTTCGGGATCGAAGTCGTAGTAGAGCAAGGAGAACGCCAGCGCGTTGTGGGCTTCGGCCAACAGGGGATCGAGCGCCAGGGCCCGTCGTGCGGCGGCCGCGGCGCGCGGCAGGGCCTCGGTGGGCGGCATACCGTCGAAAGCGAGAAGATTGTAGGCGTCGGCCAGCCCCGCGTGAGCTTGGGCAAAGCTCGGATCGAGCGCCACCGCCTGCCCAAAATGGGCCGTGGCGTGGCGGTAGCCCTCAGCGGTGAAACGCCGCCATTGGTGCCGCCCACGCAAATACGCCTCATAGGCGGCGGTAACCGTGGTCGCCGACCTCGCCACCGCTTCGCGATCGTCGCGCAGAAGCTCGACCGCCAACGAACGCGCAACTCGCTTGGCAATGTCGGCTTGCAACGCCAGCACATCGCCGAGGTCGCCGTCGTATGCCTCAGTCCACAGGTGGGTGGCATCGGACACCTGGATCAACCGCGCGACGACGCGCACGCGCTCGGCGTCACCACGAACGCTGCCTTCGAGCACAAAGTCGGCCCGCAACGCGCGGCCAATGACGTCAGCGGATTGGTCACTACCCTTGAAACTCAGCGCGGAAACGCGGGCGATGACACCGAGATGTTCAGGACTGAGCCTTCCAAGATGGGTGATCAGCTCTTCCGTCATGCCGTCGCTCAGGTAGTCGCGCTCCGGGTCGCGGTCGATGTTGGCGAACGGCAATACCGCGAGCACCTTTTTCTCCTGCGGCTCGGACGCCGCCGGCCTGCCAACCAACCACCCGAAGGCTGCCAACGTCGACAACACCACCAAACCGGCGGCCATCGACGACCACGAGCCCCACCGGCTCCCCCGCCCGCCTGCTGGCGTATCGCCCAACGGACGGTCCAGCATTTCGCCCGGCCGAGGAAGGGCTCGTGGAGGCATCACCTCCACCGGGGCGACGAATCGATAGCCGCGGCGGGGCAGAGTCTCGACGAATTGCGGCGCGGTCGCTGAATCGCCCAACGCGTCGCGCAGTCGCCGCACTGCCGCGTTGAGGTTGTTGTCAAAGTCGACAAACGTGTCAGGCGACCACAATCGGCGAAACAACATGTCGCGGGAAACCACCTCTCCGGGACAAGCGAGCAAAGCGGCGAGGACCTGAAACGCTTTGCCCACCAGATGGACCTTCTCGCCGTCGCATAGCAGCTCGCCAGTGCCGGTATGGGCCTCGAATCGGCCAAAGCGATAGATGGGCGTCGTTTCTCGGGGAGCCATGGGAGGGGATCCGGCGAATCTCCATCAGAGTAGCACCAGCCTCGAGTCGCGCACGCCTTACTCGACGATTTCAGCGACGTTTAAGACACGAGTAGGTTGGGCTCCATGGTTCGTAGACTCCCGCAGCGCCATCCTGAACTCGTGGCTGCCGGATCCACCGGCCCGCGTCATCAGGAGCCAGACATGACAGCGCAGATCAACATCCCGTCAATCGCCAAAGGCCGCCGAACCCATCGGTTTGCACCCCTCATCTGGGGAGCCGCCGCCGTTGCGCTGGCGCTCGCCGGCATTGCTGCAGTCGCCTACTCTCCGAATTCGACCCGCGAGGACGCGCAACCGGCCTACGGAAACCCCGCGGCTCGGCGCGATTCGCACGTAGACCGCTACCACGGCACGGCGGTACCCGATCCCTATCGTTGGATGGAGAACCGCGCCGATGCCGGGCTCGCAACCTGGCTCGATGCACAGGAGGCATTGTTGCAACGCCACGTCGGCCCGTCGCCGGTCCTGGCACGGGCCGAAACCCGTATCGCCCGCATTCGTTCCTTCGACAGCCTGGGTCTGCCGGTGCGCGGCGGCGACCACTACTTCTTCACCGACACCAAAGCCGGCGCCAGCCATCCCGTGCTTTCGCGACGGAACGGTATCGACGGCAAAGACTTTAGACTGCTCGACTTCGCCGACGCGGTTGCGTCACCCGCCCACCGCGTCGGCGGCATCATCCCCAGCCCCAACGGAAGCCATGTGGCCTGGGCACACCTGTCCCCCGCCGGCTTCGGCTGGCTGGAGTTCGTCCGTGCCGATAACGGCGACCGCCTCGCTGAACGGCTGGATGGCATCTCTGGCGCCAGCGCTGTCTGGGATCGTCGAGGCAAGGGTCTTTTTTACCTCAGCTACGGCAAGTCAGAGGCCCTAGAGGAGGGCACCACACAGCCAGAGGTGCAACTGCGTTACCACTTGTTGGGTGACTCGCCGGCCGACGACACCCTGCTCTTCGCGCAACCCGAGACGCCCAACTTGTTACTCGGACTGAAGCTCAGCGACGACGGGCGGTATCTGGTCTTGAGCCGATACGAAGGTACCCGCACCCGCAACAAGGTCTCCTACCTCGATCTCGAGTACGGTATTGAGGCGAATCCGAATTGGGTCGAGTTGATCAGCCAGTCGGACGCCGTCTTCACCTTCGAGGCCAACGTCGGCCGGCGCTTCTTGTTTCAGACCACCCTCGACGCACCTCGTGGGCGGGTGATCGCGATCGACCTCGACCGGCCGGATCGCTCGCACTGGCAAACGTTGATTCCGCAGCGCGCGGATACGCTGGCTACGGTGAGCCACATCGGCGGCCGGTTGGTCGTGACGTCCACCCTCGATGCTCGTCCCAACGTGGAGATCTTCCGTTTGGACGGCGCCCGCGAAACCGCCGTCGCACTGCCCCAGTTGGGTCTGATCTCGGGCCTCAACGACGATCCCCGGTCGAAGGTCGCTCTCTATCAGCTCAACAGCCTGACCGATCCAGGCACGGTCTATCGGCTCGACCTTGAAGACGGCACCAGCACCGTGACACGGCGGCCAACCCTCGCCTTCGATCCCGACGATTTCGTGCTCAGCCAGCGTTTCTACACCAGTGCAGACGGCACCCGGGTGCCGATTTTTCTCGCCCACCATCGTAACCTCGACCGCAACCAGCGGCATCCAGTTTTCATGTACGGATACGGACACGGTGGCTGGACGGCGTTCCCTTGGTTCCAACCTCACCTGCTGGCCTGGCTCGAGATGGGCGGCATTTACGCCCTACCCGGCGTGCGCGGCGGCGGAGAGTATGGCGCCAGCTGGCAGGAGGCCGGCACCCGACGCGCGAAACAGAACACCATCGACGATTTCATCGCCGCGGCCGAATGGCTGGTCGCCGAGGGGTACACCACAGCACGGACGTTGGTCGCCAACGGCGGGAGCGCTAGCGGCGTGCTGGCCGCCGCAGCCTTGGTGCAACGCCCTGAACTATTCGGCGCCGCGCTCATCGAGTACCCCTTTCTCGACATGTTTCGCTACCACCACTTCACCGCTGTGAAGGGTTGGACCGGCGGCTACGGCACCGTGAAAGACGCCGAGGACTTCGCGGTCCTCGCCCGCTACTCGCCGCTGCATAACCTCGAACGCGACGTCTGCTATCCACCGACCTTGACCATTGTCGCGGGCGAGGACACGCTGACCGCACCCATGCACGGCTACAAGTTGACCGCGACACTTCAACACAACGCCGCGTGTCCACAGCCGTATTTACTCAAGCACCTCCCTGCGGTCGGCCACTACAGCTATGGCACCGATCCCATCGCGCAAACACGCAACCAGGCCGAGATCCTAGCCTTCCTGATCGAGGCCATCGGATGGCGTCCAGGCCCACTCGCTTCGACCCAGACCAAATGAATACCCACTTGGTCGGAACACCGGGTCGCCCCGTACCGGACTATGATGAGGCTGGTCCCGGCGCCTACAACCCAGCGCGCGAAGAGATCCTCATCTTCAACGCAGACGTCACATTGATCCGACGAAGGGGCGGCCTCTATCGCTTCGACCCCGCGACCGGAGAACGTGAGCTGCTACGAAGCGTTGCTGCGACACCGCTGGGCACCTACCAGCATCCGGAGTTGCTGGCCATTGATCCCACGGGACACTTTGTGTTTCTCGCGCGCCGCTCGACCGCACGCGGCCCAAGCACTGTCTCCCTCGCAGTCTTCGACCTCCATCGCCGGCGCTACCAAACGCAACGGCAAGGGCCACGCTTGCCAGGAGCCCAAGGTCATTGTCGCGGATAACCAAGTCGGCCTGTCCTACCGAGATCTCCACGAGGGCATGCTTCGTTGCCCCTGGCATGGGTGGGACTTCGACCCCACTACCGGCAAGCCACCCGGCGGCCGAGCGCTGGCGCCTCTGGCGGGCTGATAAAGAGAGCCGGTTGGGCGACGAGCAATGCGACGGTGTCGCTTCAGCGGCGATCTTCGCCGCCATGAGTCGGCGTGTTGCAGAGGACGCAATCATCGCCGTCGACGTTGGCAACAACGCCTACTCCTTCGGCCGCTACTTCGAGTGCACCAGCCAGGCCGTACTGATGTCGGGCTACCTGGGATCGATCGGATTCGGCTTCGCGGCCGCTATGGGCGCCTGGGCCGCAACCCAAGAAGACGATCCTCAGTTCAAAGGCCGGCAGGTCGTATCGGTGTCCGGTGACGGTGGTTTCGAGCAGTACATGGGCGACCTGCTAACGGCCGTCAAGTACAACATGAACATCACCCACGTGTTGCTGAACAACAGCGAATTGGGCAAGATCTCGAAAGAGCAGCGGGCGGGCGAGTTCCACGTCTGGCAAACCGCGCTCCACAACCCCAGCTTCGCTGCTTACGCCAAGTTGTGTGGTGCCAAGGGTTGGCGTGTCACAAAAGCCGACCAGCTCGACGCAGCCATAACCGAAGCGCTGGCCCACGACGGCCCCGCGCTGGTCGAAGTCGTCGCCGACGTGACGTTGATCTGACGCCGTTCAGCCGTCGCTGCGGTCGGCCCTTACGGTCGCGCCGATGTCGCGAAGCTGCTTCGCAGCACCGGCGAGCCGTTCGAGATCGACCGGCGGCATTCTCGCCGCTTGCGCCCGATATGTCGTAAGCGCGTCAAGCGGCACGGTGTTGCTTTCAACAAGCGTTGCGGTGAGTGCGTCGACCCGCCCGGCACTCGCCGTAGCCATTCGAGAAAGCTTGTCCATGCCCTTTCGGGGCGCCCAGTGAACGAAAACGCCAGAAGGCGGCCGGAATCGGCCGCCTTCTGGAGTTCGATGCAAGGGTCCGTCAGGGCGTGCAGTCAAGCGGGCCGAGGTTGTCGACCATGCCTTCGAGTAACCAGTCGTTGACGAAACCACTGTCGTTGTTCTTGCCGTCGCCTTCCCGATTGCCACAATCCTCGGATCCGTCCATCGCCTTGTCCGAGCACGATAGATGGAACTTAGACACGCCCAGCTTGTTACTGGTACCCGTAGCAAAGACTTCCCAGAAGACATCGTTCGGTGAGCCGGCGAAGCCGCTCACGGTCACTTCGCTGGCGGTTCCTGGCACGCCACCGCTCGCGATGCCTTCGACATCCGCCAGCAAGGTACCGCCGACGCTGCCTTTCCAGGCCTTGATCCGCACTGCCTGCGCGCCGTCCCAAACCATCGTCAGCTGGTCGATGGGCTTCTTGCAATCGAACGGCGTTGGCGGATCCGGATCTTTCTCGCAGTTGTAGCCAAAGTCGGCGTCGAACTCGTTCGGCTCAGCCACAGTCAATGTCACCTCAGCCACATGCGGAGTTGCCACACCATCGAGATCGAAGGTCGGCACCAATGTCTTGCCACTGGCAGCACCGCAGCCCGAACCGTCGCCAGAACCGTCTGAGTCCGAATCACCGTCTGAATCAGAGTCGCTATCCGAGTCCGAATCACCATCGTCAGCCGGAAGGCGACAGAGAATGACATCGCCGCCGTCTGAATCAGAGTCACTGTCCGAATCCGAATCGCTGTCGCTATCGGAATCAGAATCACTGTCCGAGTCACTGTCGCTATCGGAATCCGAATCGCTGTCCGAGTCACTGTCGCTATCGGAATCCGAATCGCTGTCCGAGTCACTGTCGCTATCGGAATCCGAATCGCTGTCCGAGTCACTGTCGCTATCGGAATCCGAATCGCTGTCCGAGTCACTGTCACCGTCCGAATCACCGTCGTTGCAAACACAGCAAGACGGTAGTGTCGAGACATCCACCCGCACGGTAAACGTGCCGGCCGGCAGGCCACTGAAGCCATAGAGGCCGCTCGCGTCCGTCGTGGCCGTGGCGATCACCATGCTGGCCGCGTCGAGCAACTCGACGGTCGCGCCCACGATGCCAGGCTCGCCTGGGTCTTGCACGCCGTCGCTGTTGAGGTCCAGCCAAACCCGATCACCCAACGCAGCATCTTCCGCGGGCTCTTCGCGATACCCGAAGTCGATATCGAAGTTGTTCGCTCCGGCCGTCAGGGACAGCGTCGCCGTGTCCGGCGTCAACACGCCGTCGAAGTCGAAGGTCCGTTCCGTCTGCGTTGGTGGCACCGTCGAAAGATCAACGGTCGCCGTGTACGTTCCCGGCGGCAGGTTGCCGAAGAAGTAAAAGCCGCTGCCGGCCGTCACCGCGGAGTTGAAGTAATCCGGGAAACCATCGCCATCGATCTCACCGGTCGCGTTGACCGTCACACCATTGAGACTCGGTTCCGCGATGAGCAGGTCTTGCCCATCGCCATCAAGGTCGTTCCATACCCGGTCACCGAAGTTCGCACCAGGATCGGACGGCGGCGGCGCAAACGTATAGCCAAAGTCCGCGGTCCGGAAGTCCTCGTCGAGACCCAGGTTCACCACCAAGGGCTCGTTACCCGTGGTCAGCGCGAAAGCGCCGCCACCGCCAGGCAACGTGCCCTCGACGAGGTCCACCTCGTACTGGCCCGCGGCCAAACCCGTGAACAAGTAGGCGCCATTGGCATCCGTCGTCTCGGTAGCGATCACCGTGCTGGTGTTATCCAGCAGCTCGACCGTCACGTTCGCCAAGCCCGCAGCGACCGGCTCGTCCTGCAAACCGTTGCCGTTTTGATCGAACCACACGTAATCGCCGATCGAACCGTCGCCACCGCCGAAGTAGCCAAAGTCATACGTCAACACGTTGTCCGCTGTCACCGTGTTGGTCTGCGTCTCGCCGCCCGTGGTCGACGCCAAGCCTTCGAGCGCGCCACCCGGATTGAAGTTGCTCGCGTCGATCTCGACTTGGTAGGTGCCCGCGTCGACCTCGAAGCTATAGGCGCCGGCCGCGTCCGTCATCGTCGTACCGATGAAGGTACCCGCGATGTCGAGCAGGTTCACCACAACGTTCTTCCAGCGGGGTGTCACCCAACGTGAACGTGCCACTTTGGTCGGCATCGAAATACACCAGGTCACCGACCATGAACGGACCGAAGCGGCACACAGGCATCGCCAAATACGTCCACGCAGATCAGGCGGAACGGTAGACGAATCGCGTTGAGATTGAAGTAGTCCACGCCAAGAGCACGGAACTCGTAGTGGCCAGGCGGAATCGCTGAAGGCGTGTAGTCCGCATCGGCGCCGGTCACCTCACCGACGAACCGCTCCCACTCGCGGTTACCCGACGGGTTGGTTTCCGTGAACACCTGACCATCGGGATAGGTCAGGCTGAAGGTCACCGCCCCAGGGCGAACGAAGAACGAATTGGCAACGTCATCTGGCGGATCACCCGTCGACGTACCGTCTCCCACCGCAACGCCTTCCGGCAGCCCGTCGGGCGTCGAAAAGGGCGGGTACACCGGATGAATTCGGATCGTCCGTGTCTGGCGAGCTGCCGTCAGCATTGCCATGATCGAAGTCACCGTCAAAGATCTCGAGTATGGTCTGGGCGATCGGAACATCGAAGAAGAAGCGCCAAACGCCATCGTACGTGGTCGGCGTGGGTGTACCAGAGAGGGAAAACCTCCATCAGATCGGGGATGTTCGTGCTCGCCGCGATGTAGCTGAAGGGCTGGTTGTCGACCTCGGACCGTCAACACGCCCGAGCTACGCAGCTTGAACGAGTTGATGAAGGCGCCCCCACCCATCGGTGGGCCCTCGACCCGGAGAGCGGTAGAAGAAGTTTGCCGCTGGGCGCCATGGCTCCAGCATTCGTGGAAATAACGAAGTCCGTCCAGCCGTTGTTCGTCATCGCGGTCGATGCGATCACCGGCTGACCTGGAAGCAGGTCCACCGGAGTCGCGCCCAGTGCCATCGGCTGCCGGGTCCGCGAGCAGGCTGTAATTAAACGGTGTCTCGGGACCAAAATCCCACCGGGATGAGCCCCCGACCACCGAACCCGAATCGCCGTCGAACACGCCCAACGTGAATGTCACCGTCCCCGCTGGAACGATCACCGCGAATTCCAGGTTGCGGTCACTCAAGGTCGCCAGACCATTGCCCGCTACGGCAAAAACTTGGCGTCGTTCGGTGCCGTATTACACGTCGGCAAGCACGTGAATTGGGCGTCGGCAGGTAGACCGGAAAGCACCCCTAAGGCGATCAGTATCGTCGGCCAAACTTGTCTCGTCGTACTCGACATCTCGACTTCCTCTCCTTGCATTCGCGCTTCCGCGCTTGCCGCCAGCAGCCCTCAACCCCCTCGCGCTCCCCAATCTGCCACCGATCCAAATGTCAACTTCTTCACCCAACCCTACCGAGATGGCGTCCGGCATCCATCAGGGCCGGAAAACCACAGCGCCAGGAAAGACAGCGCCAGGAAAGACAGCACAGGGACAGAATTCCCTCCCAAAAAAACCAATTGTCCCTAGAACGAAGTCCGCAGCAACGCCTCATAGCCGGCACTACGTTGTACAGCGCGAGCAGGTCGGTTGTGGCTTCTTAGGGGCACAGACCAGACCACCGCGATGATAGCCAAAGTCCAGGTCGTTGCGGGTTTTTCCCCACAGCGGGGCCCCAGCAGAAACAGTGCCAATCACAAAGTGTCCTGCCCACAACGCCCAGGGCATCGTGAAATCCGTCTCGGTTCAGGTGTAAGAAAATCACGACACCGGCGTTTCCCTTGTTGACGACCAACTGCCAATACCCAATGAAACGAAGACCAATGGCGCATCAGGAGGACGACACCTTGCTCAGCGCGAAACAGGACTCACCGCCGAACGGCACGGCGGCCAGCGATCTCGAACAGCTCTTTCGTGAACACCACAGCCGCATTTACGGCGCCGCCTACCGAATCACGCGGAGCGCACACGATGCGGAAGACGTACTCCAAACCGTGTTTATGCGTCTTCTCGGCCGCGAGAACCTCGACCTCGCACCGCACCCGAGCAGCTACCTGTACCGGGCCGCGATCAACGCCGCCCTCGATCTGCTGCGTTCCCGGGCCCGCAAGCCATCGACGTCGCTGGACCACGTCGAGCTGCCCGCTGGCCCTGGTGAGGATCCCGCAGAACACCACCGGGGCCGCGAAATCCAACGTTGTCTCCAACAAGCACTCACCAGCCTCACCCCCGAGAACGCACAGCTCTTCGCGTTGCGTTTCTTCGAAGGCTACGGCAACAGCGACATCGCCCGCATGCTTCAGGTCGCCCAAGGCACCATCGGTGTCCGCCTGCACCGGATCCGCGGCCGCATCAAGAACGAAATGACCCCTTGCCTAGGAGGTTCGGACCATGTCTAGCTCCCCAAAAATCAGTGACGCCCTGTTGGACGAGGCGATCGCGCAAGTGCGCGACGACCGCCCGGATGAAGCGGCGATCGAAGCCGCGGCAGATCGGGTTTGGAACAACCTCAACACCTCGGGCACGCCGGCGGCCGTCGCGGCCGCCGCGGTGACCGAACTGCGCGATGACGACGACTACGTGGCGATGATCCCGGCCTACCTTGCTGGTACGCTCTCACCCGCGCGCACCCTCCTGCTCGAAGAGCAACTGAGGCAAAGCGTCACATTGCGCCGTGCGCTCAATGCCGCACGCGAAGGAAAGACCTTGGAGCCCATGGCCTCCAAGCCAGCGACGGTTTCGACCGCACGCTCGTCGTATGGCCGTTTGGCGCTGGCCGCAATGTTGGCCGCTGGCCTTGGACTCGTCGCCCTTTTGGCCTGGCAGATCATGCCCTTCGGCAGCGGTACAGCAGCTGTGGTCGAAACAGTCGATGGCACCTTGTTCCGTGTTGCCGAGTCCGCTTACTTGCCGATCGAAGTCGGCGCCAAGGTCGGCCGCGGCGAACATGTGCGTGCGGGTCGTGACGGCGGCGCTGTCTTGACGCTCGACGACGGCTCCAGAATCGAACTCAAAGCCCGCTCTGAAGTTTCGATCGAAAAAAACCTTCGCGGAACCACGGTTCGCCTCGAGCGTGGCAACGTCATCGTGCAGGCCGCCAAGCAACGCTCGGGCAAGCTGTATGTGGCCACCGAAGACTGCCTGGTGTCGGTCGTCGGCACCATCTTCTCGGTCAACCACGGTACCAAGGGTTCCAGGGTGTCGGTGATTGAAGGCGAAGTCCGAGTCGATCACTCGGGCGACGAGTGGGTATTGCACCCCGGTGACCAGGTCACGACCCACGCCAGGCTCGGCGCGCAGCCGGTGGATAAAGAGATCGAGTGGAGCCGCGACATCGACTACTACCTGTCGCTCTTGAGCGACTTGGCATCGCTGCGCAAAGAGCTCCGGGAGGGCGTTCCGCACCCCGAACTGCGCTATGAGAGCCGTCTTCTCGACCTCATGCCCCAGGACACCATGGTTTATGTGGCCGTTCCCAACTTGGGGGAGACCCTACGGGAGTCCTATGACATCGCCGTTCAGAGCATCAGCGAGAGCCCGGCGCTCGAGACCTGGCGCAATGAAAACGGCGTCCCGGACCTCCTTGGCCCCGAGGTCGGTGAGATCGTCGATCGTCTGAGCGAGCTGGGTGGTTACCTCGGCGCGGAAATGGCTGTTGGCGCCTTCCGCACCGACGGCGATTCGGGATCGATTCCCAACGGCGAAGACATCGGTGGCCCCTTGGTACTCTCAGAGGTGACCAACCCGAACGGATTGCGCACGTTTGTCGACGAGCAAATCGACCAATTCACCGACGGCGAGGTACCCCTGGTGTGGGTCGATGACCCCTTCGCCACCGCTCCCGCCGACGAGACGCTTTTCCTGTGGTTGGCCGAAGACATGCTCACCGCTTCGCCGGATATCAATGTGGTGCGCAGCGTCGCGGAAGTTGTTCTCCAAGGCGCGATCAATCCCTTTGTGGGTTCGCCGTTCCACAGCCAAATCGAAGCTCTCTACGCCGATGGTGCGGGCATCATCGTGGCCGTCGACCTCGAGGGCTTCTTGCCAGACACGATGGACATCGATGACCCAGATAGCCAGCGCGGTTTTGCTTTCACGGGTCTGGACGAAGCGCGCCATTTGATGCTCGAACGCAAGGTCCACGGCCAAGGCACCGAGCATCGTGCGGTGCTGTCCTTCCGCGAACAACGTCATGGCATCGCCTCTTGGTTGGCAGCACCGGCGCCAATGGGCTCGCTCGACTTCATCTCGCCCGACGCCAAGATGTTCGGCGCCTTCGTAATCAAGGACCCATCGGCCATGCTCGACGACGTCCACAACCTGGCTGGAGACACCGGAATCGACGGCTTCTTCTCATGGCTGGAGGTCTTTGAGCAGGAGCATGGCCTGAGCCTCCGCGAGGATTTCGCCGAAACTTTGGGTGGCGAGATGGCGTTCGCCATCGACGGGCCGCTGCTCCCGATCCCGAGTTGGAAGCTCGTTCTCGAAGTCTATGATCCGGCGCGCTTCCAATTCACCATCGAGCAGGCGATCGAGCAGGTCAATGGCAAGTTGACCGAGGCCGGCAAACCCATCATCGAGCTCCAGCGCGAGACGGTGGGCGGCCGCGACTTCTACACCCTGCCGGCGGTGATCGCCGATGTCCACTACACCTTTGTCGAGGGCTACCTCGTAATGGGCCCCTCGAGGGCCTTGGTCGACCGAGCCCTTCGCTACCGCCAGTCGGGACAGACCATCACGCACTCGCCACGTTTCGTGGCCATGCTTCCCACCGACCAACGAGACAACTTTTCGGCACTGATCTACCAAGATCTGACCAGCCTGCTCGGGGGTATTGTCGACAAGCTGCCGACGCAGAGCCTGACGCCCGACCAGCAAGCCGCGCTCGAGGTCATACGGGAAGAGGTCGAGCCGACCTTGATCTATGCCTACGGAGAGCCCAAGCGCATCATTTTCGCCGCAGCTTCGGAGGGTGATTTGTTGACCGACGGCCTCCTCGGTTTGCTCGGCCTTGCCGCGCCCCTCACCGCCGGTCATGGTGCCGACACGGCAGCAACTGCACCAGACGACGAGGGCACAGACACCATCTGATCCACGGTGAACTGACCGGGCGGGCGGCCGATCGCGGCCGTCCGCTTTGGCGTGTCCAAAACACGCTATCGTTGGCATGACTCGTCCAATAACTTGCTACGCTGGCCTGGAACTTTTCGCGCTTCTGCGCCGTAGGCATGAACAATCCCAGGTCGTGAGTCGGCCCAGGTTCTACTCACGCTCCCCCTCCACACACGAAGGAACGAGGTCCTCTATGCAACCGGTGATCGAGCTCGACGGACTCTCGGTTCGCTTTGGCAAACTACAGGCGCTGCGCGAGCTGACAGGTGCGTTTTCCGGTCGGGCTATTGGCCTGCTCGGACCCAACGGCGCCGGCAAGACGACGCTCATCCACACGCTTCTCGGCTTCTACGAGCCCTCTGCGGGTACCGGCAGGATCTTCGGCCAAGATATCCGTCGCAACGACAAAGCGGCCCGCTCCTTGATCGGCTACATGCCCGAGCGCGACAGCTTCATCAGCGGCATGTCGGCCGTTCGCTTCGTCCGCATGATGGCCGAGCTTTCCGGCTTACCGCCTGCGCAGGCGCTCGAACGGGCGCACGAGGCCCTGTTCTATGTCGGCCTCGGTGAAGCCCGCTACCGCATGCTCGAGAGCTACTCCTTGGGTATGAAGCAGCGGGCCAAACTTGCCCAAGCGCTGGTCCACGGCCCCCGGGTGTTGTTCCTCGACGAGCCCACCAATGGCCTCGATCCGCCCGGCCGTGAACGCATGATAAGCCTGATCAAAGACATCCGGGACAGTGGTGACGTCCACGTCATCCTGTCGTCTCACTTGCTGCGCGACGTCGAGGACTGTTGCGAAGAAGTGCTGATCCTGAAAGACGGCGCCATCGCACGCTACTGCAATCTCGAAGAAGAGCGGCGGACCAACCGCAAGTTCCTCGAGCTCGAGCTGGCGGGCGACGTCGACACCTACGTTGCATCGGTGGAAGCGCTGGGCTGCGAAAGCGCCCGTCACGGCAAGCGTCGTTTGAAGTTGATTCTGCCCCCGGATCTGCCGATTCGCGAGCTCTATCGCTTGGCCGCCGAGCAGAACATTCAGATTCGCCACCTCGACTACAAGAAAGACTCGCTGCAGGACATCTTCCTCAAAGCGATGGATCTCGACACGGCAGCGGGAGGCTGAACCATGGCAGTCTACGAACACACCTACAAACGCTACACGGGTGATTTGACCCCGAATTGGTCGCGCTTCGCTGTCTTGCCACGCTACGCGTTTCGAGACGTTTTCAAGTCGCGCTTCCTCATTTTCTTCTTCGCCATCTGCTTGCTACCACCGCTGATTTTCGCTGCCCTGATCTACTTGCGCCACAATCTCGACGCCATCGACAGCCTCCGAGGGCTCGGGATCAACGTCGGGGATTTCTTCGATATCGACGCGTCTTTCTTCAAGCGATTCTTGATGGTACAAGGGCAATTCGCCTTCGCCCTCACTCTGTTCATCGGTCCCGGCTTGGTGTCGCGTGACCTGGCCAACAACGGCCTGCCGCTCTACCTGAGCCGACCGATCTCGCGCGCCGAATACGTGGTTGGCAAACTGGCCATCTTGTTGACACTGCTCTCTGTCGTCACCTGGATCGCTGGCCTTGGACTGTTCTTCCTCAACGGCAACATGACCTCATGGGGTTGGATGGTGGAAAACGCCAACCTCGCGCTGGCGACCTTTGTCGGCTCGGTGCTGTGGATCAGCTTGCTTGCCCTGCTTGCTCTGGCACTTTCGGCCTGGGTCCGCTGGAAGGTCGTCGCCGGTGTGCTGATGCTGATGGTGTTCTTCATCGGCTTCGTGCTCGCGATGATGACCAACCAGCTCTTCCGGACCGATTGGGGACATGTGCTCAATCCGACCCGCATGTTCCAAATCGTCAATGCGAGCTTGCTCGGCATCCAGCCGCCGGATGGTCCGCCCTTGTGGGGCTGCCTGGTCGCCTTCGCGCTGCTGGCTGGCTTTTGTCTACTGCTCCTGCACCTCAAAATTCGTGCCTACAGGGTGGTGAGCTAATGCTGGAAACCACGCCGACACCGACGTCCGACTCCTCACCGGCAAGCGAATCCAGCGTAAGCGAATCCAGCGGGGCCGACCAGGCCGCTACAGCCATGCGCCCGGAACACGACCCGGCACAGACCGTCGTCTTGCGTAACGTCTCCAAGTTCTATGGCGAGGTGCTGGGGGTCAACCGCATCTCCTTGTCATTGGCCAGCGGCATCGTCGGCCTGGTCGGGCCCAACGGCTCGGGCAAGACAACGCTCATGAACTTGATCACCGGACTTTTGAAACCATCCGAGGGTGCGATCGAGGTTCTGGGCATACCGACCAACAATCCGACCCAGCTGTTTCACCACATCGGCTACTGCACCCAGTGGGATAGCTTCCCGCGCGGTGTCACCGGCTATCAGTTCATCTATGGCTTCCTGCGGGTTCATGGCTATCGGCATGCCGAAGCAGCGGCGCTGACCGAAGAGGTCCTCGAAACCGTCAATCTGACCGCCGCCGCAGGCCGCAAGGTCGCTGGCTACAGCAAGGGCATGCGACAGCGCATCAAGCTGGCGCAAGCGATCAGTCACCAGCCGCGGGTTCTGGTACTCGACGAACCGCTCAACGGTCTCGATCCGATGGCGCGGGCCGAGGTGATCGATGTTTTCCAAAGGCTGGCTTCGGCTGGCCACCACGTGATCATCTCCAGCCACATTCTGCATGAGGTCGACATGATCGCCGATCAGGTGGTATTGCTCTCGGGCGGCTACGTGGTGGCCGAAGGTGAGATCGGTGGCGTCCGCACCGATATCGAAGCACACCCCATCCAAGTCTTGATCCGCTGCGACAAGGCGTCCTTGGTGGCGGGGAAGCTGTTCGAACATGAGCACACCGTCGAAGTCGCGCTGCACGAGGATCGCCAAGGTCTTCTGATTCGAACCCGCGACGCCAACCAGTTCTACCTGCTGTTCAACGAGTTGGTGATGACCCACGAGATCGCGGTAGAAACCGTCGCCGTGGCCGACGCCGACGTCCGTGCGGTCTATCAATACCTGATCGGCACCGAAGGAGAGGGACGATGAGCACTGCCACGACCACCGTGAGCACGAGCACCGCCACCGATCTCGACTGGGGACAAGTCGGTCGTCAAATCACGGGCATCTTGCGCCTCGAGATCGGCAAATACATGTTCACCCGTCGCGCCATGGGAATGTACTTCCTGGCCTTTGCGCCCGTTGCCTTGATCGCCCTATGGCGCCTGCGCCCCATCGGCCGCGATGAGCTCGGCGGCCCCGCTGGCGGCGCGGGCATCTTCGCCAACTTCTTTCCCATCTACCTCCACGGCCCGATTTTCCTCGGTGCACTGCTCCTATTCATGAGCCTATTTCGCACCGAAATCTTGGAAAAGAGCCTGCACTACTACTTGCTCACCCCGATCCGGCGCGAGGTCCTGGCCGCGGGCAAGTACCTCTCAGCTCTCATCGCCATGACGGTCACCTTTGCGGTCAGCACCAGCCTGATGTTCTTGCTCATCACGTCTCCTTGGGGATTGGGCGAGCTTTCGTCGTACTTGTTTCGCGGCCCTGGTTTTGGCATCTTGCTCGGCTACTTGGGCATCGCCATGCTGGCCTGTGCCGGCTACGGCGCGGTCTTCCTCCTGATCGGTCAGTTCTTCAAGAATCCGGTGGTGCCCGGCGCCTTGCTGCTCGGCTGGGAGCTGATTAATTTTCTCTTGCCACCGATGCTCAAGAAGCTCAGTGTCATTCACTACCTGCGCTCGCTGTACCCGATCCCGGTTGCCGAAGGCCCCTTCGCCATTTTCGCCAACCCAACGCCAGCCTGGATCTCGATTCCCGGCCTGCTCATCTTCACCGCCCTCGTTCTCGCCGCCGCTGGCTGGCGGGCGCGACGGATGGAGATCTCCTACGGCGGCGAGTAGCCACAACAGGCAGCGGTTCAGACTCAGCGGGTCGCCGTCGACCCGCGTATTTATTCGGTTGAACCGGATGCGCAACAGGCTTCTTCAAGCCCGTCCCGTCCGCAGGGCGTCCGGCTGTGAAGGGGCGTCGGTTCAAGGGTACGATTCCGGGTGGGAGGATAAAAACGGCGCGCCGATCCGGCCTCGGACCAAGACCTACTCTCACCTGGCCCCTGCTTTTTCTCCCCGGCATGGGTCATTTCGCGACTGTTTCTCGCGATGAAGAGATAGGGAGACGATTTCTTGCTGGCGATGTGTAACGAATCGCCCGCCTGAGACGCCCTACCTGTATCCACAATGGATGGGAACAGGGAAACCGGCAGTTCGAAGCGGCGTCAGCCGATCTCGGAAGGCTGCAACAGACAAGGGGAACCACCTATGTACAAGAAGGATCTCGTTTTCGCTTTGGCACTGATCACCGCGCCCGCCTGGGGACTGGCGCCAACGATTGAGCTACCGACCGACAGTCGTGGTGAGATCGCCATCTCAGAGACCTCGCAGGGCGCAACGGTGGCGCTCATCGGCGCGTCGCGGCGCTGGAACGGTCACGGATCGACACTCTCGCTCGTTTCCGAAGCGCTGTCGGATGACGACCGCGACGGCAGCGTGGCACTCTCGCCGCATGGTGGGGTGTCGGAACAATCTCTGTGGCTCGTGGTCGACGTTGCGACAGGCGAGGTAAGCACAGCCTCACCAGACGGCGCGGCGACGCACGCTTTCGACCTCACAGGCGCCGAGCTGCGTCGCGGCCCGTTCGACGAGCTGAGTCGGATTCGACTCACTGCCAGGCAAGCAAACGTCCTGCTGGTACGCCCCGGCCAGGGTGCCTGGCGCCGCATGGTGGGTGATCGAAGCGTCTACGACGAAGACGACATCGGTGACGGCGCCTTCACCCTGGCGCTCGACCAAATGGTGCCGTTCGTCGGCAATGAAGAGGCACCGTCGTTTCTTGAAGACGACGATGTGCTGGTGATTTTGGACCCACACCGCTTGGCATACGCCATCACAACAGCCGGTTCCACCGAGTGGAAGCGCGAAGGGGAGGAACGATAATGGCACAGGCAACGCAACCCACCACACAGCGCACGCGGTCGGATCGAGGACGGGCCGAGGCCTGTTTGAGCGGCGTCCGCGCCGCGAGTTCCGAGGCACGCCCGCAGACCGACCGACGGGCGCCAATGCGTCACGAAACCGACCGAGCCCATCGTCCCTGCGTTCCGTGCTCGAACTCCCTTCGGTCGGCCTACGGCCAGGCTGCGCGCGGTACTCGAGACGATGGGCCTCGGTCTCGAGCGCTCGTTACCTGTTTCCTGGTAGCACTCTCGCTTTTGCTCGCCCTACCCGCATTCGCTGGCGTCCAGCACCCGAACAACGAGCGTGGATTCTCTCCGGAAAAATCTTTTGCCGTCGGCGACCTGGACAATATCGCCATCTTTAATGGCGGCCTGACGATCACGATCCCCATCGGTATCAGCTACCCTGTGGGCGGCGGCTTCTCGTACCAGCTTACCTTAATTTACAACTCCACTCTCTGGGACTGGGAACAGGTCTCTGGTGGCCCTGGGCAGGAGCAAAGCCAGCCACGTCCCAATCTCGACGCTAACGCCGGCTTTGGATGGACCCTTTCCCTGGGCAACCTCATTCCGCCCAACACGCCGCCGCGCAATGCCTCGCCAAACTGGCTCTACGTATCGGCTGACGGCGCCGAGCACCGATTTTGGGACACGCTACACCTTGGCGAAACCAACAGCTCGGTTCGCTGGTACACGCGCGACAACTCCTACCTGCGCATGATCCAAGTGAGCGGGACCAAACGCACCATCGAGTTTCCCGACGGGACCCTGCATACGTTTGACCTCGTGGGCACAGTCTGGCACATCACAAAGATCGAAGATCGCTTCGGCAACAACCTGGCGATCACCTATCAGGGCAGCAAGACCACCCTTACCGATTCCACCGGCCGCAGCCACGAGATCACCACCAGCTCGTTCACCGTCGACGGTCTTCCCACCGCGCTGGTCACCAAGGTTGAGCTTGCAGCCTTCGGTGGCGGCACCGCCATCTACACATTGAACTACGCACCCTCGCTCGTCGAGCGGCCGTGCCCGTTCATTCCCGGTGTTTTTCCGGACACCCATCAGTTCTACTTACCGCCGCAGGCCGACGTCCAACTCCTCACGTCGATCACCCTGCCCGATGGCTCGCGGTACCGAATGCCGGCGAGCGAGTACATCACCTCGGTGGATGCGTCGACCTGCAAGACTTCCGGCGCCCTGAAGCAGATGCAGCTTCCCACGCTCGGGTATCTCGAATGGGACTGGAAAGGTTGGGCCTTGCCGAGCGGCAATGAGCCGGAAGATTGCGACATGCCGGTGTGCGGACCGTTCCCGGATCCCACGCCGTGGTTGCAATCATCGTCGGGGGTGATTGCGCGTCGGGTACTCGATGCCAATGCCAATGTCCAGGGCACCTGGACCTATGCTTCTCAGCTTGTGCAATCGGGAGACGACACCCGTCCGATAGAGAAGGTCACTACGGTGATCACCCCTCTGGGCGACAAGACCGAGCACTTCTTCTCCGCCTACATCGCGGGCAACCTGCCCGCCGGCAGCGAGGCCTTGCCCGAACACTACAGCCTTCCCTTCACCACCAAGGTAAACGACGGTTCCAATCCAAAGCGCTACCTGTCGCAGAAGATCTACGACGGCAACGGGAGCAACCTGAAGCGTACGGTCTATGTGCGCTACGACTGGGATCCGTTCGATTCGGCCGTCACGTTCGGTGACCTCGAGAACCGCTCGTGGGACTTCAACCGCCGGGTGCAGTCGCAGCGCACCGTCTTCAACGCCGCCAGCGTCCAACGTGACGTCAACAATTCCAACTTCGACGGCTTGGGCCACTACCGAAGTGTCCAGACCTCGGGCACCACCTCGGGCGGCAATACCCGTACCGAAACCACCAACTACAACCCTGCTGCCGGCAGCTTCCCCGGCAGCTTCAACCTGCCCAATACCTGGCTGCTCAACCTCTACGACCACACCCGCCAAGTCGAAAGCTCGGGCAATGCCTACCAGTCCTATTGCTTCGACGCCGCGACCGGCTTCCTCAGAGGCGAGCGGCGGTTCCGCGTCGGCAGCAGCCGTGATCATGACGACGTCATCGTCCTCTACGAAAGTAGTAGCGACGGTCAGGGGAACGTCACCGCCGAGACCTACTACGGCGGCGACAATGCCAACGCGCCCACTGGCCAGCCTGTTTGCACAGTGACGCCGTCCATTTGGAGCTACCGACAGGCACATACCTACGCGTTCGGTACCCGTGCTACAACGCAGTACGAATCTGCCGTGGGCCAGAGCATTGGTTTCCTGAGTCTCGACCAAACCATCGATGCCAGCACGGGACTCCCGTCGTCGAGCAAGGACACCGCCGAAATTCGTACCGACTACGAGTACGAAGAACAAGGACGTATCGAGTGGATCAAGCCCGAAGCAGGGCATGGTGCTTGGGTGAACTATCTCTACGACACCGCCGATTCCGCCGGCGACCTGGCACGCGTCGTCGTCTTTACCAGGCCCAACGGCAGCACCGGTGGCTTGATCACCAAACAGGAAGTGCATTTCGACCCACTCGGCAGGGTGCATCTCGAGCGCGACTGGCGGGGTGGTACCGCCTGGAACACCGTCGAGACGCGCTACGACGCCATGGGCAACAAGACCGACGTGTCCACGCCCTACGCGGGTGCCAGCGCCACCGGCTGGACACGCTTTGACGACTACGACCCCTTTGGCCGAGCGAAGAAGATCACCGCGCCCGATGGTCTCGAATCGACCCTCAACTACTTCGGCAACCGCACCGTCAACCGTACCGTCAGGGTGGCCGCCGGCACCGGGGCGAACCCATCCCTGGTGAATGCCACGACCCGCGAGGACTATGACAAGCATGGTCGGCTGTACAAAGTCACCGAGCCTGACGGTGCCACCGCCACCTACACCTACGACGTGGGCAATCGCCTCACGCGGGTCGACATGACCGGCGCCAGCGCCCAGCGCCGCGAGTTCCTCTACGACAATCGAGGCTTCTTAACCGATGAATGGCATCCCGAGGTCGGCATCGCCCAGCCGAACGGGGGCTGGCGCCGCTACAGCGGACTCGACGCGAAAGGCCACGCCTTGTCCATCGACACGGACGACGACGGCGTAGCGGAGCTGGCCTACACCTACGACAAAGCCGAGCGTTTGACCCTGGTGCGCGAGGCGCAGTCCGGGGGCGCGAATCTCCTCGCCTACAACTACGCAACGGACAACAGCGGCACCAATAAGCGCAAGGGGAGGGCCGAGCTTGCTCGACGATTCAACCGCCTGACCGTGCCCTGGGATCCGAATCAGACCCAAACGGTCACCGTTGCCGAGACCTACGAATACCGTGGTCCTGGCGGCCGGGTATCCAAGCGCGTCACCAACATCACGCCGCTCGGCAACGACTTCGACCAAAGTTGGTCGTACGACGATCTCGGCAACGTCACGTCCATCGGCTACCCCAACTGCACGCACTCACCTTGCCAAGGCAGTGCCGCGACGCGCAACCTGTCACAGACCTTTACCCGCGGCAGGCTGACCGCCATTCCAGGCTTCTCCGGCATCGTCACCTACCACGCCAATGGCATGGTGGCCTCCGTGGGCCACGGCAACAACACGAGCGAAACCATCTCAGTCGCCAGTCACGGCATGCGTCGGCCGCACGAGATTCAGATCAACACGGGAGGCAATAATCTGTCCCTCGGTATTCACTCCTACGACGGTGCCGGCAATCTCTACTCTCGGAGTGGCACGGCCGGCACCGAGTCCTACTTCTACGACCAGGCGAGCCGGCTCAAGAAGTTCAGGCTCACCTCGGGCAACTTCGAGGGCTACAGCTACGACGCCTACGGCAATCTCACCCGAGTCGACTTCTTCGACGGCTCCACCACCACGGGCACAACCTTCGCCGTCAACAGCGCCCGTAACCGGTTAAGTGCAGGCATGTACGACGGGCGCGGCAATCTCGAACAATGGGGTGGTGAGCGTTACAGCTACGACGCGCTCGACGCCATGACCCATCGCAACTTCCCCAGTGAGAGTTACGTTTACACCGCCGATGGTGAGCGGCTGGCAAACCTGCGCTACACCAGCGGCACGTCGTTTGGGTCGGAGACGTGGACGATGCGGGGGCTCGACGGCAAAGTCCTGCGTCGCTGGGAGCACAGCCTGCAACCAGCGGGAACCCTGCTCTTTGCCGACGGCTTCGAAACCGGCAACACTTCGGCATGGGACACCACCGTCGGTGCGTTCGCGTCGCCGCCCCCCTCGAGTAGCACGGCCAGTGGCATGGTCGCGGAGATACCAACCAAGGGCGACTTCAACGGCACGCAAGGTACCTGGCTGTGGACCAAGGACTACATCTACCGCAACGGCGTCATGCTCGCCGCCGCCACCAACGAGTCCGGCAACGACGCCACCATCCACTTCGCCGTCAACCACCTCGGCACACCGCAAGTCACCACCAACGCCATCGGGCAGGTCAATGAAATTGCGCACTACTGGGGATTCGGTGGCCTCGCCGGCAACACCGAGCCCGGCAATGAAACCCAACGCTTCACCGGGCATGAGAGGGACTTTCACCTCAACGACAACGAGAACGACGACCTCGACTACATGCACGCGCGGTATTGCTCGCCGCATTTGAGGCGGTTCCTCAGTGTTGATCCAGCACGGTCGTCCGCCAAGCCAGGCGTGCCGCAGTCGTGGAATCGGTATAGCTATGCGCGCAACAATCCGGTCAAGTTTGTTGATCCGGATGGGAAGCATCCACTCATCTTCGTTGCGATCGGGCTTGCGATCGGAGGAGAGATATTTGGCCCGTCAGCAGCGAATGCACCGGAATCGGCCGATACCACGCTCATCGACAGCCGAATGTTGCCACTCGACACCATGGCAGCCGAGGCGGCCGGTGGTGCCGTTCTGGGTAAGCTCGGTGCGGCATTGAAGGGAGCGTTTCAGAAGGTCGGCGGATTTGTCAGCGGGATCCTCAGCAAGGCAGATGACGTGCCTGCAGGCGGCGGCGCGACGGCACGAAGCTGTTTCGTCGCTGGGACGATGGTGTGGAGTCGAGATGGGCTGGTCGAAATCGACAAAGTCGAGCCCGGAACCGAGGTTTGGGCCTACGAGTTTGAATCGGGTCGCTGGGTGCTTGCGCCAGTAGCTCGGACGATCGAGACCCAGCACCGTGGTAGCCTCCTTTCAATCACAACCTCTTCGGGCGAAGCGATCGAGGTGACCGCAACCCACCCATTCTGGGTCCGCACGGGACGGGATTTGTCGTCGCGACCGCGTGCTACACATGTGCCCCTCGGGGAGTCTACGGGAGAAGCTACTGGGAGATGGGTCGAAGCAAAGGACTTGCAGGCAGGCGATGTCCTGGCGGCGAAGTCAGGCGTCGAATCGACGATTGCACAAGTGCTTCGTCGTTCGGTTGCCTTGCCGGTCTTCAACTTGGAGGTGGATGGACCGCATACTTTTGCTGTCGGAAGCCTTGGAGTGCTTGTTCACAACAAGGCCCAAAGCGGTTCCAGCGGTGGAGCCAGAGAAGGTAGAGGCAGAGGAGCCAATCGACGCGACAGAAAGCAGGTTAACGATGCGGCGAAGGAGGTTGGCGTTGATCGGAGAGGATTCGGAAATTTTGTCGAGGAGACAAAGAAAGGACAGCGTGGAGACGACAACTTCTCATTCAAAGATCTCATCGAACTCGCTGAGGAGTACAAAGATTTCGTTGGATCCCAGTAGGGGTAGTTAGAAATGAGCGAACCGACTCTCTTGAAGGAACGCATTTACTTTCGCTTTTTCAATCTCGATAAGCGACTTGTCGACTACATCACTCGAATAGAACCAGAAGCAAAGAAACAGACAAGCCACAAGGGGGATGACCATGTGGTCAGTTTCAGGTTGACCTCTCACTCCGATCTCTCTTGGATTCCAGGTTTCATCACGAAGAACGAGATTCAGGGGAAAGACTATGGCATCTTTGTTTCGGTGCTCACCGAATACGACACCCGCATGGTCGATGTGCCAAGGCAGATCGTAGAACTTGTTCGCAACGTCGGAGGCGGGATCGTGTTTTCGTTTACTGTGGTTTGACCATTTCTCGGCCATCATGAAGTCCTGCCTTCATGATGTGCCGGCTTCATCAGGTGCGGCTTCATCAGGTGCCGGGCAAGTATTGGGGAAGAAGCGACGACGGGCGTGCGAGCCTCCGGTCCGACGCCTTGAAGGGCTCTGATCGGCCTCCTTGAACACGTGATCCATCGCCAAATTGGGCAGATTCGGTCGTTCTTGAACGTTCGAATCTGCCCGAAATCGGCCACTTCTGACATCCGCATAGGCTTCGCCCACGCGGCGGGCGATCCCACCGCGCGACGACCAACCGAATCACGACGGCATGCCGCTATCCAGGCTCGAGCCGCAGCGGCTCGACGAACGGCAGGGGGGGCGGGAAGCAGTTCTCGGGGAAGGTGACGACAATGTCGCCCGCTGCGAGACGCGCGGCGGCGATGCGGTACTCCGCGAGGAACTCACGATAGGCCGCGACCATTTGCTCGCGGATCTTCCTCGCGAAGGCGTGGAACCGTGGCCGTGGCGATCGATGACCAGGCTTGGGCCGTTCGTGCGGGTGCCGATGCCGGACCCACTCGG
>CBDFNS010000011.1:0-183940 GCA_965250305.1 Candidatus Multivoradales bacterium
AAATCACCATACACACTTAATGAGCAGATCGCCCATCTGCGGAGCCTGAACAGGCGAAACCGGCTCGCTGCTTTTGTAGGGGCTGGAGTCTCCGTGAGCTGCGGCCTTCCCGACTGGAACGGGCTGTTGGAGGGTTTGGCATTAAGGGCCGAATTAGAGGGGCCGGAGGATGACGATTCCCGAGAGACATTCGTGGATACTGTCAAGTGCATGTTACGAGAGGGATTTAACGAGTCAGTGGCCGATTGCCTTTATGGCGAGCCGATAATAATCAGCGAGAATCTTAGGGCTGTCGTCAAGTCAGGAATTCGCCGATACGTATCGTTCAATTTCGATGACCTCCTTGAGGAGGCTCTTCAGACAAACTTCATCGAGCACAAGGTCGTCCTCAACGGCGAGCGGTTCAACAACAACTATCCGGGCGCCATGGTGTTTCACCCTCACGGGTTCCTAGAGAGGCACATGAGTCTGGAAGAGTATCGGGAGTGCTCTATCGTCCTTTCGAAGAGAGACTACGAGGCTCTATATAGTGATCACTATTGCCTAACGAATCTTATTCAGCTTTCAATGTTGATCAACTACTCAATTCTCTTTGTGGGAATGTCTATCACCGATCCGAACACTGTGAGATTGTTGAAAGCTGCTCGAGACCTTGGTGTAGCGCACTGGCACTATGCCGTCCTGCGTAGACCGTGCGGAGCCAAGGAATGGAAGATCCGCACTACCAAACTCCGAAGTCTGGGAGTGGACCCTGTTTGGGTGAAGGACTTCTCGCAGATTCCTACCGTCTTTAGGAGGATACGGGTCAAGAGAAAGTGGATGGGGAAAGCCGAATCGTCCGCCGCAGACTAAGGAGAGTTGCGAAAGGACCTGTTGTGGGACTCGTGCTGCGCTCACGGCAAGTTCCGGGCACTGCAGGTGACAACGCCACACGATCATCCACCGAAAACGAGTCCGCTACGTAGCTCTTCGGGTGCCGAGCCGTAGGTGTAATGGCCACCTGTCTATTCAGCAAGTAGAGCCCAGGGCTTGGGCACCAACCCCACGGAGTAATCTTGTCCAAAAAAAGGCCTCGAAATAGTAGATGCCCTTGCGGCAGCGGAAAGAAGTGGAAGCACTGCCATGGACGGCGTGATGCGCCTGCTTCGCCTGACAAGGGCCCTTGGCGGAGGAGCACCTACGACCCGGTGACTTCGATGGTTAAGGATCTCGTCGGCCCACAGCTTTGTCATACCAGTAGAGTCGCACTTCGGACCTGGTATGAGATCATGCAAGATTGGATCGATGCAGAAGAAGGCCAGCAGGGCTACGCAACCGAGGCTATTGAACGTCTTATCGATCGAGCATGGGCACGATGCTGCAGTTCTCTCAGTTACTGGGACGCGCGCTTTGCTCTCCAGACTATTCGGTCCACCTCGCCCGAGATCGTTGACCGTGTTCTGGTGCTTGGGTGGGATCAAGAGCGCCTTCGCCAAGTCTATAGAACGACCACGGCAGCAGCAGTCGCATCCACAGGGCCTCAGTGGCCACGAGGTGAGGCCAAGGGCTACAACTGGATTAGAGTCCCTGCTTCCGCTGAAAGAGAGTTCCCCGCGCAGTTCCCGGAGGTCTTGGGAAGTTGCTTCGGAGCCGCGCGGCTGCTGTCTGAGGCGCAAGTTTGGTACCGAATTGCGGGGAAGGGAAAGAGAATCAGGCAGCTACCTGCCCGCATCTCCGACGAGCAGATAAGGGCTATAGAGGATTGGACATGTGAAGGCATTCCAGTTCTGCCCGGAATAGAGTTTGAAGATGCGCCAGCGATCGACCGAGCGATTGGTATCTACGAAAGGCGCCGAGAGGCAGCAGACCATTTCGCCATTCGGTCTGGCATTCTCAGCGATAAGCGAGTCGCTGCCGGCACCACTCCACAAGACTCCATGCCGTATGCATTGCTAAGATCATTGAGTAGACGTCCAGCGATACCGGTCCATGTGCCTCAACTGAATCTGCAGTTCCCGTCGCCGTCCTGGTACCCGCTCTGGGACTTTGCTATAGAAAACCTCGTAGACCAGCTGCAACCGTTCGACGAAACTCTCAAGTCTCAGCTCGGACTCGACTGCGCTCAGCTAGTGGCAGGATTTCGTGCGCTTAGCCTCGTGGTAAAACGCCAAACACAACTTACCTACCTGCGCCCGGTAGTAAGAAACGGGAGCGACGCTCTTGAACTCGCCTCTCCTGCTCGCCATCAGGATCTGAGCGGGGCCGTGGATAAGCTAGCGTCAGTATTGTTTCGCGGCTATCTGCGAGTTTCTCTAGATTCTTTTAAGCTTGCTCTTAGAGACGAACTTGTGAACATTGGCTGGGGCCAACCTGCGCAGTTGAGTGATGCGTTTTTCGCAGCCTTTACGGGTTCGCCAGAGATCCACGGATTGCCCAAACCTATCCTTTTCTATGTCTTTGACCATCTTACCTGCGTGCTGGACCTTTCTGTTTGGCATGACTTTGTCGGCGCATGTAGGGCTGTAGCGACATCCGCCGGAGGTACTAAGGCCAATGTTAGGTGCGATATTTTCGAGCAGCAGGTGCGAGATCGTCTGGTTTCTGTTCTGTCGCTAACAGAGGACGAGATTCCATGGAAGCCCAATAGAGATGTCTACGAGCGCGGGGCGAATCTGGGTGATGTCGATTTCTGCTTTTTGCGAGACGGTGCCCTCTATCATCTCGACATGAAGAGCAGGCGCCGTTCGTCAGACTATTTCATTGGGCACTACCACACAATAGACGATCGGCTTAAAGAGTTGTCAGGACAGATAGGCCATGTTAGCCAACGAGGTGAAGCATCACAACGCAAGCTTCAAAGTCGCGGTCAAGAGGTCGGTGGCCGATTCGATTTCTTGTTAGTACCCGCTCCGGAGTACCTCGCTCTCGAGTACGACAATCTCTGGTATGGGGAGGTCCCAAGGGTCATCACGGTAGATGAACTTGCCACGCTGGTTTCCTCGGGTTCGCTCTGGTCGAAGGAGTAGGGGATTTCTATTTTATCTCTTGGCTGAGGAGATAGACGGGGCGCACGGCCTCGTATGGCCGAGAGAAGCGAGAGGCGATGCCGCGGGGGTTCTGCGTCGAAGAATTTGGCGAGGGTGCGAGACGTGAGCTTCCAACCCTTAACTCGTTGACGAAGCGCAGCGCTCTATGATGACTTGTTCCTTTTTGGATGTGGTTTCGTGGTCAATTGAGCGTTTCTCCAGGCCTGGCTTTCCGAAGAGGAGCGGATCATCGCCAAGGATCTGGTGCCGAGGCTGGGCAGGATCAGGATCACCGAAATCCGCAAGCGAGACATTGTCCTGTTGCTTGACGAGATCGCGTTGCGTGGTCCCACGATGGCCAACCGCACGAGGGCGTTGCTGTCCCGCATCTTCTCGTGGGCGGTCAGTCGAGACATGCTGGAGCACAATCCCGTCACTGGAGTGGGCAGGCCGGGACGGGAGCGGTCCAGAGAACGAGTCCTGACCCCAGTAGAGCTGCGGGCTGTTTGGCATGCCTGTGAGGAGGACTCCTCCTTGGCCGCTCCCATGCTCCAGTTCATGATCTTGACGGCCCAACGTGGCGGTGAGATCAGGGCCATGCGGTGGCAGGACATCAGCGGATCGTGGTGGACGATTCCACGGGCGAAGAACGGCCAGTCTCATCGGGTGTTCCTCACCGATCAAGTGTTTCGAGTCCTGGATGGGCTCGATCCTGAGACCGAGTACGTGCTTCCGGCTCCGCGTGGCAACACCGGGTATCTGACTCGACCACACAAGGCGGTGACCAAGATTGCGGCTACTGCAGGGGGCGCACACTGGACCATGCATGATTTGCGTCGTACGGCTGCCACGATGATGACGAGCATGGGGATCTCACCCTTCATCGTGGAGCGGATCCTGGGCCATACGGATAAGCGGATCACGGCGGTGTATGACCGCAGCTCGTATGACCGAGAGAAGCAGGAGGCGATGGTGCGCTGGGGGAAGCGGGTGGAGGAGCTGGTGGCCTAATAGGCCAACCGTTTGACGGTCCAGAGAGCTAGCTCTCGTCTTCGGATCCGAGCCTCAAGGCACTCTTGGTGGGCGAGTCAAGGCTGCCCTTGACCGTCTCGCGGGCGGCCGAAGGTTTAGGCAGAAAAGCGAAATTGAAACAGCCTACAAGAGGCTTGCCTTCTCTGATATTCTCTTGTTCACTAGCTCAAATTCAATGCGAAATACAGGTCGTGTCAACGATACTGCTCCCAACACTCGGGTAGTCTCCTGTACGAGCCTTGAAACGTGGAATAGAAGCGTGGTACTGCGGTGTCCTAGCAGCAGAAAGGAGAGTGGAATATGGAAGATATTCTGAAGCAATTTGAGAGCATGCCGCTTGAAGGCCAGGTGCAGCTAGCCCTAGCTGTATTGAGCGGCTTGGCGGCCATCGTTACAATCTTATTTACAGACTATGGTGCCTTAAAAGGGCGCTACAGGGCAAACTGGGCCCACCTTGCCCGGAGCATATTTTCGTTCCTCGCGCTCGCCCTGTTCTTCACCTTTTCTACCGTTCTTCTTTCGAAGGATAGTGCGATCCTGCTCCGATGGTCCTCCTATGCGTATATGTTTCTCGCGGCCTTTACGTACTTCGGCGCCGGAATTGTGATCTGGGCAGGCTTCTTCAATCGGTTTCAGCATCTAGTATTCTATTCACTTGTTTCATTCAACATCGTCTATAGCTGTCTTCTGAAGCAGTTCTCCGATCAACCATCGCCCGTTGCTACTGAGGTGGTGGGGTTCTATGGTATTGCTGTGCTCGGGCAGATTCTCTTAGCCGCTGAGCGCTTTGCCTATAGTCGCGTAGGATATCCTTTCCAAGGACTCGTTGAAAAGTTTCGGAAATCTGTGCGCAGCAAGAGTATGGATTCTGCGTTCGGAGACATGGATGAATTGGCCAGAGAAGACGGCGAGCCTCGAAAGGCGGACGAACGAAACCACGACGAGCCTGAAAGCACCTCTCCACGAGTGAGAGGACACGAGCCGGTCGAAGAGCAGGGGGGCGCAGCCGTGAGTTGGATACCAGAAGAGAGCGAAACAGCAACCCGTCAGCACCAAGGAGAGCTGGCGGTTTCAACGTCGACTGCGATGTCGGCAGCAGCGCGGCGACTACCGCGAGTCTCAATCGATTGGTCCAGAGCGTATGGCGAGGTCGAGTCCTGGACTCGATTTCTCGTCTATTCATTCTTCGGAGCAACTACCTACTCCGTGTTGATGCTTATTGGCTCTAGATAGAACCAGGCTTTCCGCGCCGGTGCGTCATCAATGAGTCGGTCGCTCAAGCCACCCGGGCAGAGGCTGGAGAGCACATGAAGACACCCAGGGAGTCCAAGAGATTCAGTATGCTGATAGCCGCGATCCGTCGCGAGGAATCCGCTGGTGCACGAGTTGTCTGGTGTGACCTCCTTGATGGAGGGGACGTAGTCGTCGTGGAACGGTCGGTCAGCAGTCACCGTAGAACCATCATCGAAATTCGACAGGACGACTCCAGTATTGAGGTAGGACAGATAGAGGCCTTTATGGGCAGGGCCCGAGAGGCCAGAGCGAACAGAAGAGTATTGGTTTCACTATCTGAGTTTCAGAGCGAGTGTTTCGCGCTCGCAGAGGCCAATGATGTCGAACTGATGACGCTTAGTCAGGTCCAGGCTCTACCGAGTGAACTGTTCGAGGCTGGCCTCTTTCCCTTCAGTTCGTCCTGCTCAGGTCCCGAGAGAAACACGATGAAGCTCCCAGAACGTATTGATAGGACCGAAGAAGAGAAACTGTTCGGGAGGTATCATGAACTCCTCCTCCTCCTGATCGGCGTCCTTTTGACCGCCATTTTGGGTGCCAGCCTTACTGCCTGTTTCCAGCGAAAGATGTTTCGCGAAAAATCAGAAATGGAACTAGGTCGAATCAAGTCCTCAACAGCGTTGCAGACTTACGAGGAGCTGGATCAGCTGTTGGGCACGCTCTACGTGGAGAGCGAGGATCTTCTGAAGGCATTTCGTAATGGAAAGGAACCAGCGGCCGCATCTGAAAGATACTTCGAAGCCCTAAGAGAGTGGAGGGCCCAGTCAGAACGCCTGAGAACGAGACTTCAGCTTTCCTTCGGTATTGAGGTCGCAAGACTGTACTCACTTGAGGTCGCTGGCAAGTACCGACTCTTCGATCTTCTCTGTCAAGGAATGCTAGAAAGTGCCGCCGGTAGATCAGAAGAGACCCTGGCTTCGGCAGGAAAAACCCTGCTTGAGATCCGAGAGAGTAGCCACGACGTCACAGAGTTGATGCTTGAACATTTACTATCAGGAGGAATGTCCGATGAACTCCATTAGTCGCCGCATGGGGTGCTTCGTTCTCCTGCTAGTCCTGTTCTATCAGACTGCGTTGTCTCAGCCTCCGAAGGCAGAAAAGAGGTTCGTTCGGTCTCTAACGGAACATTTTGACATTGGTGATGCTGAGCTTCTTGTTCTGATTCACTGGTCTATTGACTGCCTGTCGTGTTTGGAGGAGTTGCCAATACTTCAGCGTATGCAGAAGATCTATGGGCCCTCTGGTCTTAAGATCCTGGGTCTCTACTTTCCGCTCGGCCCATCAGTAGGCGATCTAAAGTTGGGCTTCAACACTAAGATCCCGAGCAAGTGGTTTACGAGTGCCCCCTATGCCAAACTTGATCAAGATGGAAGCGCGTTGTGGCCTCTGTGGCCTTCGCTCAATACAAACGAGATTCCGGAAGCATACGCTGCAGCATTGGCCACCACAAAAGTCTACATTGAGCCGAACGGAACTGTTTTGAAGAAAGATGACTCCGCTATTGGAATAGACAACATGGAGGGGTTAATAAGGTCTTACCTGTGGCCCACTTACCATCATCATCGAATAACTGTCGAGATCTGCGACGGTATCGTGACCGAGGAACCACTCGTAGATCTCGTGAGGGGCCTCGGGCCGATAGTAACTGTGATCCGCCTCAGGCCGGGGATCTGTCTTGCTGCCCTCGTCGATCAGAGAAGAGGACCGCTGCACTACGTCTTGACGTTCAATGAAGCTGACAGGCCGCTGGCATCTAGTATTGCAACTTCAATCGCTGGGGAAGTGGACAGAGTCACAATGGACAGCAGTGGCCGGGAGGAAGGGAGCCTTTGGTTTGGTCCTGAGTTGGACTCTGTCGCATACTAGTACGCTCTTGTCCGTCAAGGTCGATGATGCAGATTTACGACTGACGCTTTCGGTTCAGGAGGATGGATGCAGGTTCAATCAGCTGACTGCTGGCCATCTCAGTCTATCGATGAGGTGACTGATGAGTGGAGAGCATCTTGAAGTTGGGGAAGACGGATGGTTCGTACAACCTCTATTGTCCAAGCCTTCCATTCGATATCGGGAGATTAAGACGTGGCCTATGATGCACGAGTGTTTCGAATCCTAGTCGCCTCGCCAAGCGACGTGGCGCAAGAACGCGAGATTCTGGCACGGGCCATTCAGGAATGGAACGATCTCAATTCTCTTGAGAAGAGAGTTGTCCTCTTGCCATTGCTGTGGGAAACCCACTCCTCGCCTGAGATGGGTGATCGCCCGCAAGCAATCATCAACCGGCAGCTAGTGGACTCCTGTGACATGCTAGTTGGCGCCTTCTGGACGAAACTCGGTACGCCAACCGGAAAAGCAGCAAGCGGCACGATAGAGGAGATTGAGCGTGTCGGTAACGCCGGGAAGCTGGTGATGCTCTATTTTTCGAAGGTCAAGGTCCAGATCGATAGCGTTGATCTTGTTCAGTACCAGAAGTTGAAGGAATTCAAGCAAAGAACCTATCCTAAGGGTTTGGTCGAATCGTACTCATCGCTGTTAGAATTCAAAGACAAATTTTCTAAGCAATTGGCAATGAAAGCGAGGGAGCTAGTATCCAGAGACGCTGAGAGTCGAGGCGATCGGGCGCATCCACTGCCAGATACAGATAGGCCAAAGTTGGAGATGGCCCTTGTGGAGATTGCTACTGAGCGGATGCATAGATCCGGCAGCAATCTCGACGTGGAAGTTGTCACTTGCATTGATATTGACAAGATCGGAGAGGCGCTTGAGGAAGACCAGCCGGCGAGTCCTAATACTGAGAACCCGGAGGTGTCCTCGGAAGAGGATGCGTATGCCGAAAGCCGAGTGCGCTATCTGAAGAAACTGGTAGAGCACTACTGTCTGCAAAAAAGCCTCCAGAGCTATCGCCTCGCGGTCAGTAACGAGGGGGACTTGGGCGTCCGTGACGTGATTCTTGAGATTGCACTAGGCAATCAAGATGAGAATCTTTACCTGTTCCCTGATGATAGCCCTCCTGCCAGACCACGGAAGCCCAGGAAGCCGCACGCTGAAGCGTCCTATGTGATATCTGCCGGCCAGGATGTGTACATAAATAATATCTACGGGGCCGACACGAGAGATATCCTAATCGAGGACTCTGGCGACGGCTGGAATCTTAGGTTCACGGTACCAGTCGTTCAACCAAGAAGGACTGTAGTCTCGAATGAGAGATTCTCTCTGGGAGCTAAGATCGATTGCGAGGCAGAGTTCGAAGCGACCGTCTTTTCTAGTCAGTCTACTCCTTTCAAATTGAAAGCGTCATTTAGGTTCGATGTGTCGTTCAAGGAGATGACTTACCGCCAGATTCTGGAAGAAATGGGGGAAGATCTCGAAGTGGATTTCAGTGGTTCTTCATGAACCTCTGACTGCTGCATCGAGCTTAGCCCTTTCTTCATTGTACAAAGCAGCGTATTTCAGCGAGGTGCTTTCAGTGCATTGCGCCACCAGGACACGCATGAGGTCACGGTGCTCTGCTTTTACCAACCAAACGGCTCATGTTCCACGTCGTCGTCCCAGTAGCGATACCGCTTGGCCAAGAAGTCCTCAATCGCATCGATGTCAGGCGTCTCGCGATTCGGTTCAAGACCGTAGCCCTGGATCGTTGAGATCATACTCATGCGAAGACCAAATCGAAGACTCTCTAGCGAGAACACCTCTACTGGTACGCGGATGCTCCTGTCGGATTCCTCTTCGTGGGCGAGATGCTGCAAGAGCTTCTTTCTCTCGTCTATGGTCATGTCGGGTCCAGTAATCTTCGCCGCCCTATAGTTCATCGCCGCATTCATGACAGCCATGAGGATGTGCCAGTCCTTCCAATCTTCCTCTTGGAGAGTCTTGGCGATGTTTTGGAACCGACTGCTCTGCTTGAGAGTCTTGAGCGTCCATCGTACGGGTGATACGGATCGCTTGTAGCGCTGCCGAATTGCCTCCTGTGCCTGCTCAGGTGAGTAGCCTGGCCCTGGGCCTGAGTGCCACTCCATCTGCTGAGGGCAGCGCAGATGAAACTCTCTTCCGAGGTCAGATCGTCCTCGCTCGAATCGCTCCTTGCTCCGCTGAAACTCTCCTTCTTCGACGAAGTAGGTATAGGCCGTTCGATATCTGCGGACCGCAAAAACTTTTCCGCCGAGCCCCCCGCGATAACTCTCTTCAACAATGTCTCGAAGCCGCTCCCAGGGAAACAGGGAGCCAGAACTGATGAGGGTTACAGCAATCGCGGTTACCTCCGCGATGTCGTATTCTGCTCCGGGTGACCGGGGAATACTCAGCATCCACTTTGATGCTTCATTCGAAGGGACGGGCTTGAGATCAAGCCTAGGATCGTCTGAAAATGCGAACTCCACTTCTATCGTCGTTCGTAGGAGGCACAGATCCAAGCTTGCCAGATCTGCAAGAAGAACCTGCAGGACAGCCAAAAGCTCTTCCGCCGCAGCGGTCATCACATAGGCGTTCTTCCAGCGAAAGCGCCATCGAATACCGAGTGCTAGAAATGAGACCGCTCGCTGGCTACCAGCATCCGAGAACGGAGGGCCGATGAGTTGATCCTCAATGGCAGACCATACCTCCTCGCCTGGCTTGCCCTCCAATGGATCTTGAGTTCTCCGTTCAAGCGATTCCATGTAGTCCAGTACACACATCTTCCTAGCTCGCTCTTTCAGTAGATCTTCGGCACCCAGGTCTAGATGTCGATTGATCCTCAGCACCGTGTACAGGTGGAATAGTTCTCTGTGAAATTCATCCGCTTCCTCAGAACTGGGCTGCGGAGAGTACGTGCCGTCGAGCGGGAAGAATACCTTTGCAAGATCAAGAAAACTAAACCAAGCGCCTTGCGAGTAGTCACTGTCGGCCGCTGCCGCGACCGCCTTTGGAGCAAGCTTCTTGAGATCGTCCTTCGGCGACTCCAACGCGATGTACCCAGCCACAAGCGCGTAGTACTTTGCTGCGAACGTCAGGCCCAGGTCCAGATAGAGACGAGAAAGCATGAGCATGGCAAAGACGGAGCCATGAAGCATCTCGTCTGCAAACCACTTGATCTTGGCTTGGTGAAGCTGCTTGATGGCGCGGCTGGTGTCGCCAGCTCCGCGAAACTTGGAGGCACGGTCGAGGCATTTCTGGGCGGAGACGAAGCCCCCATGCCGTTGAGCGAGAAGATCGTCAATCTTCCCGGTGAGGGTATCGAGTTGCGGGCCCCTACAAAGGACTACCACTTCAGTCAGCCGGTCCGCGAATCTCTCCAGAGGAAAGAGAGGGTCTTCCCTAACGTTCTCGGAAAGCGTGGTCCACGTTTCGAGGGCTTCTTCAACACCAACCTCGAATTTCTCGGCATCAGGTGCACCCATGAATTGAAGGTAACCCAGCGTCTCAAGATTGAGACAACGTAGCCCGGGGCTCTCCGCTCCTTCGAGTTGGGCTCTTGTCCGAGAACTGAGGTCACACCACCATTCGCTCAGAATCTCTCTTGAGCAGTCCAGCAGTCCCCTCAGCTGCGCCCCAGCACAATAGGCCCAGAGAACCGAGGCATCTTCGAGGTCAGCTGGATCGGTGGTTTCCCGGATTTCGCTGAAGAATGCGACAACGTCTTTCTCGCGGCCGACCAGTGAACCCTGGCCTCGAAGTGACGCGACCAGAATCTCGTACGAGCACCGGCGCCGTAGGCGCGCAGATGTCCGTGATCTCAGCAGCTTTAGCAACGCGATCCAGCGAGGGAGATCGGGCTTGGCATCCTCGGTGAATGTGGCATGTCGGATGCAGTGCTTCAAGATCTCAAAGTCCGCGAAGGTCTCTGGTTCTCTCTCTGCTTCCCGCCATTCATCTCGGGCGCGCAGGTACCAGGCATTCTCGGCATCTGGAGTAGGAGGCGGATAAATCTCTGCCGGAATCCCGAGGTGTTCACTCGCGATCCAGAACAGTTCCGGTTCGGCGAGGTAGTCTGAGATGGCCAGACCATCGTGGATCTCAAGATGTACCTCGGTCTCGCTCTTGGCCCATTCTTGGAGGGTGTGTCTCTTGCTGACCGGCACGGATACGACACAGAAGAAATGAACCTGGTGAACCGTCGAGCCTTGACCAACGATGGTCTTGACGTCGGCCTTGATCTTCTGTCCGATCCTGCTGCGCTGTAGTGTGCAGGCAAACCCAACCTGCTCAGTTGAGGCGAGGCCAAAGAACAGGGAGCCGGCGGTTGGCTCTTCGGTGAGAGTCGTCCGATACGTCTCGAAGTCTCGGCCCTGGTCGCCACCTGCCGACACAGGGCCGGTTGCTGGCAGGATGTTGCTACAGATTCTGAGGCGCGCCACCTTGCGGCACAGGTGCTCAAACTCGTGGTGCCCGTTCTGCGATCCGAGTTGATCGAGATGAAAGTGGATTTGCTTCGTGACCTGGGTTGGAGTAGCCATCCTTCTCCTGTGTTGGCTGCCGGAGCATATGCGGCGTTGACGGGATGCACAACGGCCAAATAGTCGTTCCTAGCGGGGTGTGGACTCAAACCACACTCGCTGCCCGGTATCAAGCCGGTATTCCCAGACATCAATGTGGTTGCCTGGCTCTTCGACGTTCCGGTACTCGTACACGGTGCATGAGGACCCCTCCTCTCGTTCCGCTTGATGCGGCAACCAGCCCAGGGAATTCGATTCCCGCATGTGGTCGGGTTCGAGATCGTACTCCTCCATGAAATCGAACAGCTCTTCGAAGATGCCGTAGGTTCGACTCTCTGCCAAGAGTTGAAGAAACAGGGTGGCGTACGATTCGATCTGGGACCTCAGTGAATCGAGTGGGAGCCGCATGTCGTCGTACCCGTAGTCGTCGGCACACCACTCGACCACGGTGAGTTGCTGGTCGAGATTCAAGTCAATCGCAGCACAGTCACTGCCTTCACAGTCGGCAATAGCGTCCATGGCCTCTTGGCGGGTCAACTCCTGCTCGTCTTCCAGACGCCCAATAATGACCTGCTCAACAATATTGGTGACCGCAGAGTCCACCGCTTCCTCGATGTCGTGGTCGTGAAAGTGTTCCATAGTTGTTTGGGTTAGGTGATAGAGGCTTTGGCTGGTTTCTCAGGGTGCTCGACAGGCTTTCCCGTTAGGAGATGGAACCAGTCGTCTGAAAGATACTTGGGTTGTTTCCAGCATCTCAACGGATCCTCCAGCAAGTAGGGGAGATATCCGAATCGATAGCAGGCAGACAATGGTTGAGCCGCCTTGACCTCCACAAACCGTTCTCGAACGCTCTGCAAGAGCTGATAATTGGAGAAGACGAAGAGCATCTGGTGGGTCCGTTGGCTCGGCAGGTCATATTTGGTCGCCAGGGCTTTGTCTTCGAGCGCTGCTGCATGTCGCTCGATCTGGCCAAGCACTCGCTTCGTATCGCGACCATTCGCCACTTCAAGGGTGTAGGCGGCAGGGGGAGCGGCATCAAACAGCCGGGCGATCACGAAGTTGGCATCCGGCACCAGGGAGAAGTCGGCATCGAGGTCGATCCGTGTGTCGGAGCGGAGCGGCTGACCCGTTCCGCGATTCGCGCCCGTCTTGTCGAAGTACCGGTCAAACCGTACGAGCTTCAGGCGTTCATGGGTTGCGACGGCCTGGGTGAGTGCGATCTGGAAGTCGATGGTCCGTTTCCGGTGGTCGTAGTCGCGGTGATAGACGGCGGTGACGGGCCGGAACGTGAGACTGGCTTCGTTTCCCGTCAGGTCGGCCAGCAAGGAGGCACCGGCCATGGTGAGGTGATGGACCTTTTCGAGCCGGCCCTCTTTTGGTGTGAAGGGATAGCTGACCGACTCAATGAGCGCCTTTTGTCGGAGGCGGAGGGTCGTAAAGCGGACATGCGATGGACTGCCGATACCGAGACGAACCATCTGGCTATGAGTGAGGAACCGGTAGTGCAGGAGGGATTCGAGGACCCGGGTTTGGGCCTCTGTCAGGGTGATCATGATTTTTGGGATTAGGAGATATCGTCAGCGAGCGTGGCTGGCAGAAGCGTTTCTGCCGATGACTCTGCTGGGGGCGCACGAGATTGAGACATCCGGTACCAGCGCTTGATTTGGTTCTCCTTCATGGCTCGCCATTGCTGGGAACTGATGGTGTGCTGGTCTTCGCAGTGAACGCTCGTGAGCTGGATCCTGCTGGCAGGCCGGTGTCCATGTCGCATGACGAACTGACCGAGTCGGAGTGGGCTTGTTTCTGGCTCAGGGATGTCCATTTCACGGGCCATGGCTCGTCGGCTGTCGGCTCCGGCATCACCCAGCAGTTTGAGTGCGGTATTGCCGAGAATTAGACGACTGAAGTCGGGGCTCATCCCCTGGCCCACAATCTGGCAGGCCAGTGTGATGGAGAGGCCGTACTTCCTGGCCTCGGTCAAAATGGTGACCAGCTCGTCGGTCACGAAGTGCTGTACCTCATCGATAACCAGGCGAATGGGTGGATATCGAAAGGGAGCACTCGACCGATTCAGGGCGACGGAGAGCACCATCCCAACGACAAGACGGCCGATGGCCGTCATGGTTTGCGCACCGAGCTGGCCCGCAGCGCACGAGACGAGGACGGTCTTTCCACTATTGAGCGCGTGCTCGAGGTTGACCGTGCTTTTTGGGGTGGCCATGAACGAGCAGAAGGTCTCGGAGTTCAAGAGGCTCTGGATCTTGGTGGCAATCGCACCACGGGTGGATTTGAATCGGCCGTGATCAAACGCATGGAGGAAGAACAAGCGATGGGCTTCGTGGGCTGACCGCAGCCCATGAGCGAGCAGATCGCTGTTCCTGCCCGTCTCTACAAAGCGCAGCAGGTCAAAGAGCGTGCTGTCGGGACGAGCCAAGAGCACCGTGAGACACGGAGCGAGGAGTGTCTCCATATTGGTCGAGAGCGATTCGTCGCTCTTGCAGGTGAGGCTCCGCAGCACACTCGTAAGTTGCTGTACGGCCTTGTCTCTCTCGTGGTGGCGGTGGGTATGACCGTAGAGGTCGAAGGGATTGAGCACGGGGAAACGTCCCTGGTTCCTCGCGAGGCACGGATCCAGGTAGATGGTAACTGGTCGCCCTACCGGGCAACCGGCACTTCGCCGTTAGCGATCGAAGGCGGGCTGCGAATCAGGGCAGGGTGACGGTGCCAGGCTTCTGGATCGCGGCCTTTGCGACGTCGAGGAGATACTTCGTAACCGGTCGCCCTACCGGGCAACCGGCACTTCGCCGTGGACGATCGAAGGCGGGCTGCGAATCGAATCAGGGCAGGGTGACGGTGCCAGGCTTCTGGATCGCGGCCTTTGCGACGTCGAGGAGATATTGGGCAGGATCGATGCCGTTGAGCCTTGCGGTCTCGACGAGGGAATAGAGCACCGCGGCCGTCTTGGCTCCGCGCTCTGAGCGCGAGCAGAAATGGGTTTTGCGTCCGATCACCGGACCTCGGAGCGCCCTCTCTACCCGGTTGTTGTCGAGGGGGATCCTGCCGTCCGCAACAAAATGTGTAAGCCGATCCCAGCGCTTCATCATGTATTGAATCGCCTTGCCGAAACCCGATTGTCGAAGGCCGCCCTGCTGAAATGCCCACGCGCGAATTTGCTTGAGAATCGGCCGACTCTTCTCCTGTCGAATCTGCCGTCTCTTCTCCCACTCCTCCGGGCCGCCCGGGAAGGGGCCTTCGACCTCGCGGTCGATCTCATACAGCTCTCGGATCCATTGGAGGACCGGCTGACACCGAGCATCTTCGAGATCCCGGAACTTTCTCAGGCAATGAGCCCAGCAGTTGACCAGGGTAAATCGCGGCGGCTGATCCTCTTCGTCCGGTTTCGCCAGGATTTCGTAGACCTGGTAGCCATCCGCGACCAGGGCACCTGAATAGGTTTCCAGCAGGCTGCGCCCTGCTTCGGTCGATTTCGAGTCGAGCAAGGCATAGTAAGCAAATTGTTCTGAGCACAAACCCCAAACCGTGGCGGTATATCGTCTCTTTCGATGCCGCTTGCGCCCGATCTTGACCCCATTGGGTGCCAACAACCAGCCGGTTTCGTCGACGTGCAAGACCGGGCCTTCGAGAAGCCGGGTGAAGAGCGCGTCGTAAGTCGGCTCCAGGATCTTCGACAGAGCGATGATCTGATCTGAGAGCGTGGCGGCCGTGACCGTCAGCCCGGACCGCGCCATGCGCGTGACCTGGCGTTGCAACGGAATCTGATCGACGTACTTGTCAACGGCCACGGAGACGCCGAAGTCTGCCGAGTACCGACCGCCGGGGATCAACTTGGCCGGGCCGTGGGCGGTGACCACGTTGGCATTGCAGCGGCAGCGATACTTCTTGCGACGGTGAAGCACCAAGGAATAGGTGCGCTCGACGAGCGTAATCTCTTCGCTGTCCTCGGTGAGCCCCATCTCCTCGAGTTCGCCCTGGCAGACTTGGCAGGTCTGCTCATCTTGGGGTAACTCGTAGAGTTGCTCTTGCCGAGGCAACCGGGGCTGCGGACGGGGCCCGTGCCCTTTCTGAGGCTTCTTAGCCGCTTTCGGTTTCGCTTCAGGCGTGATCGGTTCCGCCGCCGCCTGGAACGCCTTCGAGCCCGGAGTTTCGAGTATGTCCAGCTCGGCCTGGGTGAGCACCCGCCCTTCCAAATGAGCGTTTCTCAACGTCAGATCTCGAAGCCTGGTGACCAGACGCCCGACCTCATCCTGGAGCAGGCCACAAGCCTGCTGAAGGATCTCAACTCGGGTTTCCGAACGCGCATCGAGCATGCACGTAGTATCTCATAAATACTTTATTATTAGGCAGGTATTAGCGGGCGATTTGGATCAATCTGCGGCGGAGATAACCGTCGGCGGCCCACCTCCTGGCAACCCTCCAAGAACAACGCAAGCTCCGAGGAGGAAAGCTCCAACTCGCTTTCGACCGCAGTCTTCCAGAGGCAGGCAAAGCGGCCCTTCTCGAGGCGTTTCACGTAAAGGCAAGATCCGGTCCCGTCCCACAAGAGCACCTTCGCTCGAATCCGATTCCTGGCCACGAACAAGTACAAATCACCGCTCGTCGGATCCCGACCCAGCTCTTCGCGAATCAGCGTCGACAACGTATCGAAACCCTTTCGCATATCCGCCGGCCTTGCGTAGGCGATCACTTGATACCGCCGAGGTAGAGGGAGCATCACAGCTCTCGAAGTAGGTCGAGAGCCTGCGATGTCGAAAGGCCCTCCAGGCGGAAACCATGAGGCGTCACCAGCACCAACTCTGCCGAGACCGGGACAGACACTGCTCGTGCAACACGCACCGAGCGAAATTGCACAGCCTTCTTCAGCCAACGGGAGAGGCCCGACAAGCTCAGCCCGAGCTCTTCTGCGATCAAGCGAACCCCGGCCCCAGATGCTCGACGACTTTGCGCGTAGCTCACCACTTCCGACCGAAGACCTTCTGGGCAACTCCACCTCTTTTGGCCACCGCGACTTTTCTCTAGCGCTTCGCGAAGCGCGTGCGTTCGATCCTGCATCGTGTTTCCTCCTGACAACACGATGCACGATTCTGGCGATCACCGAAAGACGGGTTAGGGCGACCAGTTACGGTAGATGAGGTCGGGATTGTTCTGATACTGCCGGTAGTCATCGACGTAGGGTTGCTGACGGGCAAGCTGTTTGGCGAGATACCCATGGGGGTCGATGAGCACGAGGGAGTGGTTCCGTCGCAAATTCCATCTCCCTCGCCACGTGTGCCGTGTCTTGTCTGCCAATGCCAGCAGCTTCAGCGCTTCGGATTTCCCTGAGCCTGATCGGCCGACACAGAGCGTGTGAGCTGACTGGTGCTCTGGAGGCAGGCGCTTGCGAAATTGCCAGAAGAAGAATCGTGAGGCCAGGTGTTTGAGCAGCATCAGGCGATCGAACAGCGCCAGATTGACGGATTCGACCACCGTTTTGGTGGGTTGCGAGAGTCCGAGAAAGAGCCTGAACAGGCGAACAAGAAAAAAGCGCATCGGGAAGAAGGTGAGGGGATGCTCCTACCTTCTCGAAATTGCCGATGGACTACAAATCTTCTAGAGAAATCTCATGAAGATACTAGAGTTATGGAACTGCATATGAGCACGCACCAACGGGTCTGGGTCCATCGCCCTGACACTAGAGAACCAACATCATGAGTAAACAATCGCTCCGCGCCGGACTGGGAAGATAGTGGTGCAGGGCACGAGAAACGAAAGAGAATCCCTTCGTTGATATGTCTTGATCTCCGCGTTTGCTTCGCGATGCTGTGTTGTGAGAATCAGAATGCAAAGCGGAAGAGGAAAAATCTTGCAAAGACGAAAGAGTATCGTACTATGGGCACAAATCTAAAGCGAACCGACCGGCTATCGCTGAAAACAGTACGGTTCACTTCTATCACTAGTGTTTGTCGTATGGGATATTTTCGTATTCGAATACAGGGGCCGGGTGTTGATAATGACTTTGAACTCCTCGCAAACCAAGAAGCAGGCAGGCTTCTGAAAGAGCTTCTGGCTCTGAGCCTAGAAGGCGATTCAGGACATGAGCCGAAGATACCATCTCAGATGTCAAATGCGGAGAGGTGGAACCACATGCTCTACCAACTTCGAACTTTTGTTGAGAGAGAAGGGCATTGTCGCGTTCCTTTTGGGTACTGCGCGGAGCCCATTCAGCTCAGCAGTTGGGTGAGCGCTCAGCGTGTGGCGAGGAGGAAGGGAAAGCTTGCCACTGGCAGGGTCCAGGCGCTCGACGCCATTTCCGGCTGGGAATGGGCGCCAGGGAAGCGTAGCTGACAACTATCGAGTTTCAAGACGCGTCGTCCACAATCAGTCTCGGCCTCCAAAACTTACGGGTTCGAGTTTGTGGCCATTCTGGCGGGCGACCTATAGCCTTGCGTACTTGGTGCTCTTCTTGCTCTCCGGCACAAGACTCCGCGAACATCCGTGGCTGTCTGGACTCTGTCCTGGGGGTCTTTGCGTTTGCCATTCTGCACGGTCGCGACCGACTCTCCATCTGAATGGCCACTCGCCGTTCCGTAGCTCTAACATCCATTTAGATTGCTTGAAGTCTGACTCCTCCTGCAGGATACTGGCACTGTTCACTCACTGCCACCTCAATGGAAATCGCCGGGCAACTCAGCACATTCTACCAGTATTGCGAACTGCAAGGGCTTTCGCCCCGAACGATCCAGTCCATTCGTGACGCGCTCCGTGTGTATCTTCGCAACGTCGAGGATCCGTACTGTGTGACTGCTTCTGAGGCCATTGCCTTCTTTGCGCATGGTAAAGCGAGTGGCTTTGCCAGTGATCGCCCTGCCAGCCCGTGGCACTACAACAACATGCGGAAGTATCTCAATAAGTTCTACCGTTGGGCGGTGGATTTTGGCCATACGGACTCAAATCCCATTTCCAAAGTCCCGACCTGCAAGACGCCGAAGAGAATCCCCAGACGACTGAGTCGAAAGCAGAGCTTATCGGTGCTGTACCACGCCTTTCAGTATCCCCACCCGAGCTGCTATCTCCGTTATCGGAACTACGCCATGATCGCGATGCTGTTGATGACCGGTCTTCGAGCCAGAGAACTCTTGTCGCTCCACAATGAGGATGTGGACCTCAAGCAGCGGATGCTGCGAGTCCGACGAGGGAAGGGCGATAAAGAACGACTCGTTTTCTTCAACCGAGAACTCGCGACAATCCTGACGGACTACCTCCGAGAGCGGAAGCGACTGGGGAAGGCCGGGACCGCCTTCTTCCAGTCCTTCCAATCCAATCTTGGCCTGCGGTACCAGAACCTGAATCGCATGGTTCGGATTGTCAGTCAGCGATCACAAGTGCCGTTCACCGCTCACTGGCTTCGTCACACCTACATCTCTCTGTTGGCCGAACAAGGCATGGACTGCCATAGCATCATGGCTCAGGCGGGCCACACCAGCCTCAAATCCACAGAGGTGTACATTCATCTGTCGGCACGGCACCGCCGATCGGCGATCGACCGAATCCTCTTTGCCGAACCTGCTGATTGAGCGGGTGCGCATCGACTCCGGCGCGAATATGTTCTGGCAGCGCGGTGACGTAGATCATGGTGGTCTTGATGTCGCTGTGGCCCAACATCTCTTTGATGGAGAGCAAATCAACCCCGCTATTCGCCATGAGCGTCGCGAAGGTATGGCGGAGCATGTGGGCCGAAAAATGAACACAGGCAACCGTGCGAATGCGGGAGATAGCATTCCGCACGCCCGCTTTTGTGAAGGGAACATCACCTTTGAGCGAGGTGAAGAAGTGGACACATCGCTTCTTGAGGCGCTCTCGGTCTTTGAGGTACGCAGAGAGTGACTGCGTCAGGGTGGCGCAGAGTGGAATCGCGCGCGATTTGTTTCCTTTGCCGGATCGTACGACCACGAGACCCGACCGCAGATCGACATCGTTGAGGCAGAGATCCAGCGATTCTTGAAGACGCATACCGGTGAAGACCAGCATGGCCAGGTAGGCGTGGTTTCGATATCGCTCGTATCGGTAGTTGTACTTCATATGGAACGCCGCTTCGAGGACTCTCTCGGCCTCCTCTTTGGTGAGACTCTTGGGGACGATCCGGCTTACTCGTGGTCGATCAATGGTCGAGAGGGGATTGTCGCCGAGATGCCCCTGCTTGGTGCACCAGGCGAGAAAGGCGTTGATTCCCTTGTAGTACCCAAGCAGCGTGTCGGCCTTCCAGCCGCGGTCAACACGTCCGTGGATGAAGAATTGCCGCAGATTTTCCGGCGTGACATCCTCGATGTATTCGACCTGGGTCGCCCGCGCGTAAAAGAGGGTGGAGGAACGCCACCATTGAATCGTTTTCGGGCTGAGATTTCGGAAAATGAGTGCGTCTTGACAACAGGTGTCAAGTAGTTGCGTGATAGTAGTTTTCAAAGTATGCCCCAGAGCACCAGCTTTTGGCTGGTATCCCTCGGCGGTCAGGAAGTGCCCGTTTTGGTCTTACTGGAGCGGGTAACGGGATTCGAACCCGTATTACCAGCTTGGAAGACCTATATACGTAAGCAAATCAACAGATATTGGCTTCCTCATGCCAATACTCAGCTCTGTCGTGCTCTCAGCACGTTCCTTCTTCGAGGGATACCAGCGCCACGCCGGTTTCTGCGGTGTTAGGGAGGTAAGCCAATGTCATGATAGCGGGTTGTGGAACAATTTCAAGTGAATCGCATTGCACGACAGATGGTCCAGCACTTGGTGACTGCCCAATGCATCCCAGTGTGCATCGCGCTGTGCGAGGCTCAGTGCGACCGTGGAGAGGCGAAGGCCGATCGAAGAGGTGGAGCGATCAGGGCGCCTGCAACGTCGTAACACGATCTGGAACCGGAACACATGCGGGAGTCCAACAATTCCGCGAACTCCGAGGCCAATACCTCAGCTCTCCCGATTGATCCTTCTGATTTTGCACCGGCACAACGGGCTCAATCCTCGGGAATGGCCAGTCCCACCTGTATTGACAACTACGACTCCTGGATTAGCTCCACCACCTACGCTGGAAACGCTAATCCGTGGAATACCGAAAGCGCTAAGGGACCACCAGGTCCCACGCCGAAACATCGCCAGACTCAAACCCATCTGCGAAGATCTCCCCTTCGGGGGCCATTGGTGTCGTCTCACTCACCTCGTTATTGGATGGATCGGAATCTCCACCGGGACCGGTGATCTGCGTGGCCACCAGAATCTCCGTCACTCCACCTGGGAGGGGATCATCTACGACCACACCATACGAGAACTGAAGAGCGGGTGAACCAGCCATCAGGGGCGGTAGTTGAATGTAACTGGTCGCCCTAACCCGGTATGACCAGAGAAGCTGATGTAACCCAGTGGGTGAGAGTCCCAACATGGCAAGAGCCAGAACCATGAAGCTGAGGAGGCGTGCTCTATGCGAAAGCGGGGTGCGAAGTCTCCTGACAAACCCAGTCCCGGACTGGGGAGCGACCTTGTGGGCCGCAGGTATCGAACGCTGCGCAATCCTCGTGAGGAGACGATCCGGAAGCCGAGCCGCTCGGGGTAGGGCGAAGGCAGCATTGGGGTCGGAAATCTGGCTGATGACCGGCCGCAAATCCGGCGGGGTAATGGCGGTGGCACGCAAGGAAGGGTTGCATCGGAACTGGCGAAGCCCTCCTGACCCCAAGGAGAAATCCCTTGGAGCAAGGTAGACCCTGGCAACAGGGCCGAAGGTCAGAGGGTGGCAGCTGGGCCCGTACGAGTGATGAACCGTTGGTAATGCGACGGGACCTCGCCGAGAGCAGAGGAACTTCCGGCCGGCGAGCCGAAAGTTGCAAAGGGGCCCAGCTGATCGACGAACCGCAGACGAAGAGAGGCACAGTGAGGAAGACAACGACCTCCATTGGCGTGCAGGATCTAAGGAAGCGGATAGGCCGAAAGGCGAAGGCAGATTCCCACCACCGTTTCTGGGGCCTCTACACACATGTGTGGAAGCTCGACGTGCTGGGGGCGGCGTACCGTTTCGCCAAGAAGAATAACGGTGCGCCGGGTATCGATGGAGTGACGTTCGCGCAGATCGAAGCGGAGGGAGTCGAGAGTTTTCTTCTGACTCTGAGCGAAGAGCTGCAAGAACGAACCTACCGTCCATTGCCCAGTCGAGAAGTGAGTATTCCCAAGGGAGGCGGCAAGCGGCGTGGGTTGAAGATTCCGGCAATTCGAGATCGAGTCGTGCAAGGTGCGCTGCGCCTGGTGATCGAGCCGATCTTCGAGTCGGATTTTCAACCAGGTTCGTTCGGTTACCGTCCTCGGCGCACGGCCCACCAAGCGTTGGGTCGGGTCTACGAGGGGCTGAATCGCAAACTGCAGCAAGTCCTCGATCTCGACCTGCGTAGCTACTTCGACAGTGTGAGGCACGATCTCCTGCTCTTGAAGTTGGCGCGCAGAATCCGCGATCGTGACGTGCTACGGCTGTGCAAGCTGATCCTGAAGGCGTCGGGCAAGCGAGGAGTTCCACAGGGCTCGGTGATCGGGCCGCTGTGGGCAAACTTGTACTTGAACGATGTCGACCGGATGCTGGAGCGTGCCCAAAGCGTGACTCGGCAGGGAGAATACGAGGTGATCCGCTACACGCGCTTCGCCGACGATCTGCTGGTGCAGGTCAGTACCCATCCCCGAGCACGAGCCTGGGCGCCGAAGGTAGAACGCCGCCTGAGGGAAGAGTTGGAGAGAATTGGTTTGACGGTTAACGAGGAGAAGACCCACATGATCCGCTTCGATGCCGGGGAACCCTTCAACTACCTAGGTTTTACGTTTCGGCTGGTTCCGGACCGGAAAGTTCTAGGCAAGAAGAAGGTCCTACGGCGGCCACAGAAGGAAAAGCGCACCCGTTTTCTCCGCGAGATTCGGGATCTCCTTCGAAAGCGTCGGCACGTTCCCGTTGCCGATGTGATCGTCCAGGAGATCAATCCACGAGTCCGTGGGTGGGTGAACTACTTTCGCTGGGGAAATGCGGGGAGGGATCTTCAATTCGTAAGCTGGCAGATTGATGCAAAGATCCGGCGGTTCGCTTCTCGGCAGCGCCCGAAACGAAAAGGGGGACGCTCTTGGACGACGTGGAGCCCCGATGAGATCTATGGAAAGTGGAAGCTTTTCTACGACTACAGGATCTATCGAGGCAGCGCCGCCGAGTAGCAAAGTCTCATAAACCTTGCGGCTGAGTCGGTTGGCAACGCCGGATGTGGGAAAACCGCATGTCCGGTGTGACGGGAGGGGGAGCAGGTCTACGGGCCATGGTTGGAATTGAGGCACCGGCAAGAAGCCGAAAGGCGCCGGCAAACAGCCACCCTCCGACCTTCTGGTACCGCGCTGCCCCCCGAGCCCAATTCTTTCGGTGATCGCCAGAATCGTGCATCGTGTTGTCAGGAGGAAACACGATGCAGGATCGAACGCACGCGCTTCGCGAAGCGCTAGAGAAAAGTCGCGGTGGCCAAAAGAGGTGGAGTTGCCCAGAAGGTCTTCGGTCGGAAGTGGTGAGCTACGCGCAAAGTCGTCGAGCATCTGGGGCCGGGGTTCGCTTGATCGCAGAAGAGCTCGGGCTGAGCTTGTCGGGCCTCTCCCGTTGGCTGAAGAAGGCTGTGCAATTTCGCTCGGTGCGTGTTGCACGAGCAGTGTCTGTCCCGGTCTCGGCAGAGTTGGTGCTGGTGACGCCTCATGGTTTCCGCCTGGAGGGCCTTTCGACATCGCAGGCTCTCGACCTACTTCGAGAGCTGTGATGCTCCCTCTACCTCGGCGGTATCAAGTGATCGCCTACGCAAGGCCGGCGGATATGCGAAAGGGTTTCGATACGTTGTCGACGCTGATTCCAGACCTCCTGACCTACCCCTCTTCGAAAAAGTCCGGTTGAGCCTCGTTTGGGGTGTTCCGAGGGCCTGGGAAGGCCCGGCTGCGCGTTGGCTTTGCGCAGCTCCGCGTTGATCTTGCTGCGCTCGGGGTTGGGGACATCGCGGGTGGCGTCTGCGGGCTCGGTGTCGTAGTCCACCAGCGCGTCGAGTGCGAATTCCTCGCGCAGGTACTTGAAGAAGTTCTCCTGCCGCCAACGATCGAACATGCGGTAGGCGACTTCGATGGTGGAGAGGTCCCGGCGCGAAGTAATGATCGGCGTCTGGTGGCCGTTGTCGCTCAGGCAGGTGACCTGTCGCAGGAAAACGCGCTGGCGCTTTTTCTTCCGACCATACTCGAGGTAGATACGCTGATCGGCGAGGAGATACTCGAGCTTGCGTCCGTGGATCGTTTCCTTGATCTGCACGAACGCGCTCAACGGCACCGGGCGAAAAGGGGCCTTGCGATACGTGAGGATATCGAACCTCTCGGCGATGAGCTTGGCAAATAGCTTTGGGCTCCAGCCCCCACGGTCGAAAACGACGGTAACTCGTCGGTCTCCGAGTAGCTTTCGTACCTCTTTGAGAACGATGGGGAGCATCGCTGCGAGCCCTTTGTTGGCCTCGGCTGGAACCACGAAAAGAGGCTCGCTCTGGGCATCATTGATCCAGTAGTCCGTGGTCGCCGGCATGGCGATGCGTATCCGTGCCACGTGCGTTTTGGGGATCTCTCGGTCGCCGTGGTAGGCGCGCACATGCCCGTCCACATAGAGGAAGCCCATGGCATGTCCCCGCGTGGCGACCCGACGCTGCGCCAAGGCACGGCCAAAGTCGCCAGCCCGGCCATGAGCTGCGAGTCGGGCGAGCTTGTTGCGCAGAGTCTTCACCTCTGGTGCGCGGTCGAGTCCGAGAATCTGACCCAGCTGGCGAGGTGAGCGTTCCTTGAGCCCTTCGGGTCGCTTGATCCGCAGCAGCGCCATCAAGAGCAGGGTCACCACGGTGGTGCGCAGCCCGTAGAAGGCAGGCCCGATGCTGCCGTAGATCTCGCGGGCGATGGATAGCACGCCGCTGTCCATGAGTGCAGGAATCGCCAGCAGAGCACCGAGGCCTGGGACCTGGGTCGCCGCTCCGAACACCGGTGCCGCATCATTGAGCAGTCCCAGCCTCGCCAGAAGCCGATCGCCAGCGCGATCGGCCGGATCAAGGTCCAGCGACAAGGGGGCCCGATCCAGGTCGGGCGCCGAAGCGGACAGTTTTGGGTCCGCACCCTCTCGGCCCCCACCGTCGCCGGGATCGAGCGTGGGATTGGCGTCGGTAAGGGCGTCGTCGGCCAGCCGTTCGCCAGAAGCGGACAGTTTTGGGTCCGCACCCTCTCGGCCCCCACCGTCGCCAGGATCGAGCGTGGGATTGGCGTCGGTAAGGGCGTCGTTGGCCAGCCGTTCGCCAGAAGCGGACAGTTTTGGGTCCGCACCCTCTCGGCCCCCACCGTCGCCAGGATCGAGCGTGGGATTGGCGTCGGTAAGGGCGTCGTCGGCCAGCCGTTCGCCAGAAGCGGACAGTTTTGGGTCCGCACCCTCGAAGGGCATCGTCAGCTGCTCTGCCGGCCGTTCCTTCCAGCCTAGGCGCTTCACGAGCTTGCGGACGGCCTTCTCATTGATACCGAGCCGCCGGGCGATCTCACGATTCGACACACCCTCGGCCTTCCAGCCATTGACCGCGTCCTCGCGGGCCTGCGGCACCCGCGGCCGTCCCCGTGGAAATCCACGTGGCCGCCCCAAGGCACACAGCCCACCCTCCTCGAAGCGGCGCTGGTGCCGACGCACAGTGCGAACATCGCAGCCAAAAGCGCGCGCAACCTCGGTCTGCCGTGCCCAGCCCAAATCAACGAGGCACACCATCGCGTGGGCCTCGCCGGCCTTGTCGCTAGCAGCGAAGTGGGCAAGCGGCAGGCCACAGACAGTCGCAACCTGGTAACCGCCCCTCAGCAGGAGGCGGCAGCGATCGTTGATGACCACGATCCCATCGGGAATCCCGGCGTGGTCTGCGAAGAGGACGTTCTCGTCGGCCGTCGGTGCCATACCCGATCATGCATTGGCACAGGGAAAAAAGCGGACAGTTTTGGGTCCGCACCTACGACAGCGTAGGCCCAGAAAACTCGCCAATTTTAAAGGGTATGTCAGGAGTTCTGGATTCGCGAAGAGCTGGGTCGGGATCCGACGAGCGGTGATTTGTACTTGTTCGTGGCCAGGAATCGGATTCGAGCGAAGGTGCTCTTGTGGGACGGGACCGGATCTTGCCTTTACGTGAAACGCCTCGAGAAGGGCCGCTTTGCCTGCCTCTGGAAGACCGCGGTCGAAAGCGAGTTGGAGCTTTCCTCCTCGGAGCTTGCGTTGTTCTTGGAGGGTTGCCAGGAGGTGGGCCGCCGACGGTTATCTCCGCCGCAGATTGATCCAAATCGCCCGCTAATACCTGCCTAATAATAAAGTATTTATGAGATACTACGTGCATGCTCGATGCGCGTTCGGAAACCCGAGTTGAGATCCTTCAGCAGGCTTGCGGCCTGCTCCAGGATGAGGTCGGGCGTCTGGTCACCAGGCTTCGAGATCTGACGTTGAGAAACGCTCATTTGGAAGGGCGGGTGCTCACCCAGGCCGAGCTGGACATACTCGAAACTCCGGGCTCGAAGGCGCTCCAGGCGGCGGCGGAACCGATCACGCCTGAAGCGAAACCGAAAGCGGCTAAGAAGCCTCAGAAAGGGCACGGGCCCCGTCCGCAGCCCCGGTTGCCTCGGCAAGAGCAACTCTACGAGTTACCCCAAGATGAGCAGACCTGCCAAGTCTGCCAGGGCGAACTCGAGGAGATGGGGCTCACCGAGGACAGCGAAGAGATTACGCTCGTCGAGCGCACCTATTCCTTGGTGCTTCACCGTCGCAAGAAGTATCGCTGCCGCTGCAATGCCAACGTGGTCACCGCCCACGGCCCGGCCAAGTTGATCCCCGGCGGTCGGTACTCGGCAGACTTCGGCGTCTCCGTGGCCGTTGACAAGTACGTCGATCAGATTCCGTTGCAACGCCAGGTCACGCGCATGGCGCGGTCCGGGCTGACGGTCACGGCCGCCACGCTCTCAGATCAGATCATCGCTCTGTCGAAGATCCTGGAGCCGACTTACGACGCGCTCTTCACCCGGCTTCTCGAAGGCCCGGTCTTGCACGTCGACGAAACCGGCTGGTTGTTGGCACCCAATGGGGTCAAGATCGGGCGCAAGCGGCATCGAAAGAGACGATATACCGCCACGGTTTGGGGTTTGTGCTCAGAACAATTTGCTTACTATGCCTTGCTCGACTCGAAATCGACCGAAGCAGGGCGCAGCCTGCTGGAAACCTATTCAGGTGCCCTGGTCGCGGATGGCTACCAGGTCTACGAAATCCTGGCGAAACCGGACGAAGAGGATCAGCCGCCGCGATTTACCCTGGTCAACTGCTGGGCTCATTGCCTGAGAAAGTTCCGGGATCTCGAAGATGCTCGGTGTCAGCCGGTCCTCCAATGGATCCGAGAGCTGTATGAGATCGACCGCGAGGTCGAAGGCCCCTTCCCGGGCGGCCCGGAGGAGTGGGAGAAGAGACGGCAGATTCGACAGGAGAAGAGTCGGCCGATTCTCAAGCAAATTCGCGCGTGGGCATTTCAGCAGGGCGGCCTTCGACAATCGGGTTTCGGCAAGGCGATTCAATACATGATGAAGCGCTGGGATCGGCTTACACATTTTGTTGCGGACGGCAGGATCCCCCTCGACAACAACCGGGTAGAGAGGGCGCTCCGAGGTCCGGTGATCGGACGCAAAACCCATTTCTGCTCGCGCTCAGAGCGCGGAGCCAAGACGGCCGCGGTGCTCTATTCCCTCGTCGAGACCGCAAGGCTCAACGGCATCGATCCTGCCCAATATCTCCTCGACGTCGCAAAGGCCGCGATCCAGAAGCCTGGCACCGTCACCCTGCCCTGATTCGATTCGCAGCCCGCCTTCGATCGTCCACGGCGAAGTGCCGGTTGCCCGGTAGGGCGACCGGTTACGAAGTATCTCCTCGACGTCGCAAAGGCCGCGATCCAGAAGCCTGGCACCGTCACCCTGCCCTGATTCCAGACCTCCTTCGATCGCTAACGGCGAAGTGCCGGTTGCCCGGTAGGGCGACCAGTTACAGTTGAATCAGGCACGGAGTCCCGGCCATGGTCGAACCCATGCAATCCCACTCTGGGGCACTCATGCCTGCATCGAAGGTCGTATTGGCTGGAATGGTCGTGACCACCTCCACCGTTCCGGTTGGATCAATCTGTCCAATGTTGGCCACCTCAACCGTATAGACAACGGTGTCTCCCGGCTGGGCGGTCACATCGCCGTCCGTTACGGAGATCGTGAGGTTGGGACTATCGCCGAAATGCCACGTCACCAAATCCGGGTCCATCTGTACGACTGACTTCGAACTGAGCTGGTAGTGGTCTCCGGCTATAAGGACATAGCTGACACCGCATCGCCCGAGCACAGCAGGTACCGTGTCTTCGAATCGCACGGTAATCTGACAGGGAAGTACTTTCCCAAGGAAGGCAAGGTTGACGGTGTAGTCATCCCCGGTACCCTGCATTTCGTCGAGACCACTCTGGCCATATCGGACCGTAGCAACATCATCAGTTCCAAGGTGACGTCGCTCCTCCTGTGGTGCCAGGGTGGTAAACATCACTGACTTCGCGTTTGGGAGGCCAAAGATGTTCGCGCCGACACTATTGTTCGCATTCTGTGCGAATTCCTGGTCATCGCCGGCCGGTAGATCGGCGATGTCCCGACTATACGTGGTCGAATCGACGGTTGCGCCGATAAGGAACGGATCATTGTCGGCTTTCCTGAACCACAGGACATTGATGTCATCGCCACGATCGTCATCGGACGATCCTTGAATTCCGTCGGGTCCGTTGTTGAAGTTCTGGACGCCGTTTGGGCCAAAGGTCGCTTCGGTGTAGCCACTGGTGATGATGCCAGCAATCGGCTGGTTGATATGACCCCGCCCTGTACAGTGGCCCAGTTCATGCAGGACGGCCGACTCGAAATCGTGTTGATCAACCGGAACAGTCGTATTCGGATTGAGGTTCTCGTTCGTTGGAACCAACCCGTTCCACCGGTCTATCGCGCGTTTGAGCGGAGCCACCATCTCTTGGGCAAAAGGGCTGTTGGGATCGATGCAGACGGTAACATCAACCACGCCTCCTGATCCCGAGTAGCCGTTCGGATGCACGATCCATCCGACACGATTGGGCGGATCATCGGTCGTTCCAGTGAATGAGCCGCCGAAGGCGGACGGCACCAAACTCACCACACAGCCAAGCACGAGCAGTCTGTGAACCGAGTTCATATCGAACCTCCTTCCAAGATTATTTGGCGTCCGTTGGACGTAGACGAGAGTCTTCAAGCAATTCATTTATCAAGCGATAAGCTGCATCGAGGGCTCGGAACTCCTCCAAATGGGGGTAGTGCTTCGCATAGAATCCAGGGCTGCGAAACTGCAAGATATGCTCAAAATCCGATTGGGCCTCCACGTCTGGGAAGAGCTGATAACTCTCGAATGAAAAGGTAATCGTCACGATCGATGGATCAGAAATGCCTGGAATTACACCATCAGGCCGACGGGCGGTATTCATCGAGTGGCGGAGGGATTCCGTCGTCATTTCAAGCATTTCGTGTCGGGCAATTCCTGCGAAGAATTCCTCCAGCTCATCTTCGCCCAACCGCAGTTCACGAGTACCGGCTAACCTACCGAACGGATGCGTCACCTGCACCAAACCGCCAGCAGAAACTGTCATAACGATGGGCCTATCCATAAGGCCAGGAAGGAGCGCAAAGTCGAGCACCACGTGATCCGGGTCTGGTGAGAGGCGAATAACCGACTCCGGTTCTGCTAGGTATTCACGCGCTGTGTTTGGCTCTGCTCTCAAGCCAAAGAACCCACCTGCACAGACGAGTGCGATGAGAAACACCGCGCTTCGAGACAATTCTCGTTTCATCCTGCTCTCCCTGGTGTGTTGGTTGGTATTCATGACGACATGTCCTATGTCCACTTGACGTTAACAGAATTGCGAGGCCAGACTTTGACCCCGTGATTTTCCCCGCAACTGACGCCGGTATTGGTCCGACGGCATTCCGGTCTCTTCACCAAAACGACAATCAAAGTCCTCGACATCCGTGTACCCGAGAATGGATGCAATAGCGACTATTTCGAGGCCCGTCTCTGTCAACAATCGTTCTGCAACCAGGATCCGATGGCTGTGGATATATGAATCAATTGAGCGCTCAAGGAAATCCGCAAACCGAAGCGTGATGCGGATATTGGTCACACCACAAGCGGTCAATACGGAATTGGCATCCAGTCCATTCTCGAAGAGATGGTCGGCGATGTACTCCAGCAACTCCACAAGCTCGACGGCGCCGGGTACCTGCTGACAGTCGATGATGTCCAGGGCGATTGGGCGAAGAGCAGCATCAGCATACTGAATCCGGTGCAGAACATCTTCGGCAAGCTGTGGGGCAGTTTGAGTGCAGCCCATTGTGTGTCTTCCTCGGGAGCAAAAAGGTCCTGGCTGGACTTACACCGTGGGAGGGGATGTAGTCGGCTCCGCGGGGGGCAGGAGCGGACTGCGGTCGGCTGCCAGCCAGGAAAGAGAATCGGTGGCTAAGGTGGTGGTGATTGGATTCCACCGTCCATGAATTCCAGAACTTCAAGTGATCGGGCAGTTCGCTTCGTCAGTATCCTGCTGCTGAAGATCACGGCATGCCAGGCAGACGAGTAGTCACGACGCGTCACAGCTTCTGTTGCATTCGTCAAGGCATGGATCGCAGCCTGCAACTCTCGAATCACCTGATTGCGAATACCGTCCAGGCCCAGCGGATCTCCGTTTTCCCGGTTCGTTTGAATTGGTGAACCTGTTGGCACTACGCATCCTCTGTCGTGGCAGATGGCCAGATGCAAGAGAGCAGGGATACGGCCATCCGTGTATCTCCCAATACGCCCGCCATGGAAGCGAGATGGAGACGTGCAGCATCGTACTCTTGGGCGGCAACTGCTCCTTCAGTAGCAGAGAGACGATCTCGGAGTTCATCGAGACAATACCCAACCACTCGTTTGGTCCGCATCACGGCCCGAATCTCTGGAATATTGGCTGGTTCTTTTCCGGCTTCCACGTGTGAGATGGAGGAACCGCCAGCATTGCTGGCGGTTAGGTGGTGGGATTCATCCGGCGCTTTGGTGATGCCCGTTTCAGGCAATTGGGTTGGTTTCTTGGCAGGACAAGACAGGAGCGATATACCGGACGTTGAGGTCATGACGAAACGACCGTAGCAGAGAATTCCGATTCGACGTACCGGTTTAATTAATGAGAAAGAGTTACCCGAGAGTCGAGGTATTGGATTTCACCGACCGCTCGGTCGGCAGAAATACGCTTTTGAAAACTCGTATCTTTGCTGAACCGATGGTAAGGAGTAGGCTGTGGGACAAACCTGGACAAGCGACATCGTCGATGCTGGTGGTGGTACGCCTTGTCTGAAGGAGGAACTATGCGCCAGAAGCTATTGATCGGTACCCTAGTACTGGCACTCTGTGCGGCACCGACGGTGTGGGCATTGGAGGGGCATGCGGACACGGATCGATGGTCACCATGGTCGTGGTTGAAAGGGGTTGCGGCCCACATTGGGGACGTGCTTGCAAGCGTGTATGCCCCGGACGACGCACGGGGCAAAGCCAGCGTGATGATCGACCCGTCGGGTGTGACCACACCCCAAGTGGGCGACCCGGACGAATCGGGAGTGATGATCGATCCTGTCGATTGAGGGAGCAACGGAAAAGAGGGTGCAGGTGGCCAGGCACCGCCTGCATCCTCTGGTATATACTCGTGTCGTCCGTGTCTAAATGAAGTACGGCAGGGTGAGAGATCTACGGAGGGGTCGATGTCACGAGCGTATGCCCGTCGCCTGTTGAGTGCATTGGATCTGCCAAGAGAGGCGGGTCGTCTTATTGAGGAACCGAAATACCATTTGCCGGCAGTATTCGAAGAGGTTTCCCGGATTTATGATGGACTCCATATCGTCAATCCACGTGAGGGCTTGCAATTGGCTCGAATGATCCCGCAATTGGCCGAGCATATTGACCCACATGGATTGCATCCGAGTTACCGACTTCGTGGATACGCAATTCTTGGCGCTTCCTATCGAGTACTTGGCGATTTTGCAGAATCGAAGCGAGCCTTCTCCCAAGGACTTACCGTGCTTGACGAATGCTCCCCACTTGCACAGGTGGATTTCTACCGTCGGTACGCATCGCTTCCTCGTGATCAGCGCCAGTTTGATACAGCTCTCTCCATCGTGGAGCGAGGTATTGCCCTCTTTCGAAAGCACGGCGATTTAGTCCACCGCCGTCTATTTGGGACATTGCTTATTGCCCGTGCTCAGATCTACTTCGAGCAAGGAAAAAACGGTTGTGCGCTGAAAGATCTTAGCGAATCACTCAACCATTTCGACCCCATCAAACACCAGACGTACTATTACGCCGTCCTGCACAACCTCTGTGCTGCCTTGGTCAGTCATTGCGATCTGGAGTCCACTGGCAGAGCATTGGCCTGTATCCAGGATGCACGACGTCAGCTCGCATACAAGCCGGAGAATTTCGCACGCTGGAAACTGCGATGGCTAGAGGGATTGGCCAGCATCAAGTTTGGTTCTTCAAGGCAGGGAGAACGGCTCCTACGTCGTGCCCGTAGCGGCATGATCAAGCTCGAACTGCCGCAGGAAGTAGCGCTGGTCTCGTTGGACCTGGCGCTACTCCTACATCGTGAAGGTCGGATCCGGGAACTTCAACATATCTCTGCCGAAACCTATGAGCTGTTTGCCCATTTGTCGGTCGACCGTGAAGCCTTGGCTGCTCTCAAGCTTTGGACGGATGCTGTCGAGACTGAGACCGTGACGGCGGCGTTGTTGACACGGATTCGTAGCCAGCTCGCCAAGACAGGCATCGCTCGACGGCCAGGTAAAGGATAGCGCGGAAGGTCGGCACGTCAGTCGTTCATCAACTGCCGATTCCGCAAGTGCCTTCAGCTACATGCGCATTCGAATTGGGGCACACCTGAGAAACGCGGGTTGACGACCAGAATCCCGCGTTTCTTGATGACCGTCGACAAAGACCCGAATACAGACGGTTCCGTGACCGTAGTAGTCGTTGGAGACCTGCCGTCGCAATGATTCTCTGGTTTGCCCATGCCGGCTCATTTGAAGAAAATCGCGAGGAGAGAGAATGTCCGTCTTTGACCAGTTTGGGCAAAGCGCGCTGGGCGCCTTCACCCGGCAGATGAACGATCTTCACCGTCAGTTCAACGATCCTACCGGGCTCGGAGCGGTTGCCAGGCAGCTCGAAGAGGCCCAGATGGCGTACCGCCCGATTCGAACGATCGTCGATGACATGCGAGACATGTTTCCCCACGGTCAGCTTGATCGGTATGGGGAGCTTCAGACCCTTATCCAGGGAGCAGGTCTCGGTCACGACTGGTCGACACTCCAAGCTGGCCTCGCCCACCAACTTGATGGGATCATGGTCAATGATGCGATCCAGCAGGCGGCACAGGGTTACGATTCTAAACACCTTGCACGGCTTGCAGACATTGGCAACGTCCTGAACGGGGTTCACGACTCAAACATCCTAAAGGCGGTCGCAGGTGAGGCGAATCGTATTCGGGCCCAGGTGGAGGCTCTTCAGCCCCAGATGGATGCGTGGCGTAGCGCTCTCGAACCACTAAGTTCGGCAGGTGTCGGCCTGGCTCGGGATCTGGTAAACGCCTCCTTCGAGACGAATTTCGCGTCGCTCCGTCAGGCCTTCGCACCCCAGTGGCTGGTTCAAGCTCCTGGTTTGGCCGACCAGATCTCTGATCTTCTGGTGCGGGCGGGTGATTTCGAGATTGAGTTCGATGAAGATGGCGAGCTGATCGTTGACGGTCAGCTCGTCAATGAAGACGAGCTTCGGGATGCTCTTGACGAATTAGGCACGGAGGCTGCTGAATCCGAGTCGACGCCCCAGGGTCTCCGAACCTTCCTCGCAATAGCGAACGAATGGGCGAAGGAGAATCCCATTCTCTTTTGGGTGGTCTGTTCTCTCCTGACATTCCTCCTCAGTCAGTTCGATTTACCTCAATTGAGTAGGTCGACTGGAAGGAGTCCTAATAAGCTCATCGAGCAACGACTCTCGGACGTGGTCGAGCATAGTCAATATCCTGCGTTCGCTTTCCGCAACAACCGCTGGGTTGCCACGGAGCGATTGCTCGCCTATCGAAAAGCGATGCAGCGATCCGGAAGGATCGGAGTGCTTTATCGCGCCCGCGTTGTCACCATCGTGCAACGGCACCGCAATTGGACACAAGTCCAGTGGCGGGACCAGGGAGAAATCCTGACCGGCTGGGTCTTCTCAAGATACCTCAGACGTGTCGAATCGAAGAGGCGCCCGAGTCGAGCTCGGCGGAGCTGTGAAGAGATTCCCGGGCAGAATCGGACCACAACGCCTCACGGAATCTGACGGTATAGGTAGGAGATTCCAGCCGGCACGTCCAGGTTCGGTGAAGACGGATTTTGCCCGATACGTAGTGCCATAAGAGGAGGTCATCACTATGCCTACGCCGTTCTGTCTTCGTCGGTGGATCCGCATTCTACGCCCTCGTTGGCAGGCTTCCATGAGCCGGGGAATTGCTTCCCATCTAGCAAACGTTGCAGGGGTCTTGTGCCTGCTGTGGGTCTTCTTTGCACTCACCGCCGGGCCGACTGCTCGGGTTACGACTACGACGTCGTTCTTACTCGTCGCACTCTGCTTCGTCTCCGTGACTATCGAGACATATATTCTGATTCGGAGACTTTGGGGGAGTCGACTCTTTCAGATATGCATCGGTGTGACGGCATCTGTTCTCACACTGATTACCAGTATCTACGCCAGCCACGTCGTCCATGGTCATGTCCATGAATCACCAGGATTCTTTACATTGACGCTGAGTGCTCTGACCATTCTGCTTCTTCCGATTGTACTCGTGGTGGCAGCGTCATGGATTGGGATGGGTGTCGCTCTTGCTATTCTTGGCATGTTTCTGGTGAGACAGCAGGCGGTTGATGTCAGCAGGGGCTTCCTTGGCACATTCATCGGAGTTGCGACATGGGTGGTTTCCGGAAGGAGGCCACCCGAACAGAAGCCTCCCAGTGCTGCACTGGCCTTCACTCGGGTAATTGGCTTTGGTCTGATCAGTGTCTGGAGCTTCGTTGGCTTCATTGCCAACGAGCAAGCCAAGACCTATATAGGCATCGATTTCGACTGGGTTGCAGGCCGCGTCATCGAGCAGACTGGCTTCTACCGAGACTCCCGTTGCCAAGGATTGCCCGAAGGGGCACGTGTCGCCTATCTTGAAGGTGACCGGATCTCTGTTACCACGAGAACACGCCGTGGGAAGGTCGAGTTTTCGACACAAAAGTGCAGACGTTCTCTTACCGAGGATCGGTGAGGCTTGCAGCTATTCACACACAAACGCCCGCGTAGCCGTCACCGGTTCCGCAGCATTGCCATCAGGATTACTATGCGTCCAAACCACGGCGCCGTCTCTGGAATCGATAATCGTCACATCAAAGCGGACATTCGTTCCGGCTGACAGAAACACCCACCAATGTCCCGTGGCATTGCAACCATTCAGGATTTTCACCAGCAGCTCTGGATTGGTGGGGTTGAAGAACCAGAATAGGCCGCCACGGCGAACTCCAAGGGAGTCCAGCGACAACGCCGTTCCCGGTCCTTCAAAGCCAGGGCCGACGTCTGTATCCACATCCACCGTGACGGCGAATCGAGGCTCATCCAGCGATTCATCCGGAAGACACAACGTCGTGGTGTTGGCTTCACACATCCCGATCATCCCGTACAGCTCGGTCATCGCCAATAGATCCCACTCCATGAGCATCGTGCCGCGCATGTCGAAGTTGAGAGATGCCCTCATCGTGGCCTGATCCTCGATCGTGCCGTCGACACACGGCGGCGTCTCTATTCCTCCACAGGAGTGGGGCAGACCCATGGTGTGGCCGATCTCGTGGGCGAACAACTCCTCTGCGAACAAGTAGAGCCGGCGTAGCTCATCATCCAGCCACTGAGGCGCTCCCTTTGCCAGCAACATCTCCGAGCCCAGCGTTTCTCCCGTCTGATTGTGGTTGTGCCGAAAGACCGAGGCAATAATCCCTGCACCGAGAAACTCATCGAGAATCTCCTCGTCTTCATCGACGAAGACCATGTTCGTTCCATCCAGTAGATCGAGTCCAAGATTGACGCGGTCTGGTTCGAGGATGAGTGACGGGCCATCCAGGCCGAAATCGGTGAAGGACAGCAGCGCTTCGTTGTAGACCGGCTCCATCCAGGTCGGCATGTTGACGTGGAAATGCCACGAGACCGAGTCTGTCCGCCACCGTGGTGCATCCGATGGCAGGATGCCCCCCTTCACCCTGCCCATACGAAGTGTCTGAGACTCGGCGATCACCGAGCCAGATTCGTTGACGCGCAGCACCTCGATATGCAGGGTGCCGGTGAATTGTCGTGGGAGGCGTTCAACCATCCGGCCCGATATGGTCGACAGATCGGTCTCAGCCAGAAGTGCGGCTGGGAACAGGATCAAACAGACGAAGACTGTGAGCAGAGATAATTCGCGCAGCGCGGCCTCGATTCTGGGCATAGGCTTGATCCTCTGTATGGCATCGATGGTTGCGGAGCGGTGGATCTCGCCACCATAACCCGAACTGGGATATCCCGCAACGGGATTTGAGACTGTGTCTCGTGACACGCTCAACCCATACAGCGGAATACCGCCACATGTTGGGTCTCCTCAAAGAGGCCAGAATGCGAGCGAAGCTCCGGCAGGTCGAGGTCGCCCAGGCTCTCGGCAAACCCCAGAGCTACGTCTCGAAGGTCGAGAATGGAGAGCGGAGGATCGATCCCGTAGAGTTGCTGGCGTTCGCGAGGGTCTATGAGACATCGATTCTGAGCCTGCTCGACACAGGACCCGACGGTCGATCAAGTCGCTGACGCCCTGCTATCGCTGGACTCTACGTCGTGTTTCCGGCTAAGGGAAGACGACATTGAACGACATTCGGCCATGTCGTCTCGACGGTAGGGATTGTCTCCCCTAGACTAGCTCCCACTCCAACTATGAGGGAGCCCATCCCCATTGCCAGACCTGCCGGAAGAAAAGGAGCCCATCCGTGGATGGAAGGCCGTTGGTGCCTACATAGGCAAGACGGATCGGCATGCCCAGCGGTTGGAGAAGACAAGAGACCTTCCCGTTCATCGCCGACAGCACCTTCGACCGAAGGTCTACGCCCATGACCATGAACTCGACCGGTGGCTTGCAGGAACCAAGCTCGATCGCGAAGATGCCGTTGTCACCGACCCCGAACCTGTCCCGGCCGAAGACGACATCTCCGAACCTGAGCCGGAGATCAGATCCTCTCCCAGACCTCGACGTTCCACTCTCGTCTCCGCCAGCATTCTCCTCCTGGCGATTGCTCTCCTGTTAGCGCTCTGGCTCAGACCCAAGCCCACTCCCCAGAAGCCCATAACCAGAGCCGAGTTCGTAGTCCGTCTGATCGACGTCCTTCGAGAGTCCGGCACCGGCCCTGACGGACAACCGGTGCAATGGCCAGCGAACTGCTCGGTGAGCTTCTTCCAAGATATCGGCGCTGAGCACCCCCTGGCTCACGACTGCCGTCTCGCCTACGCCATCGAGCAACGGATCTTGGAAGGCAACCGTGAGGGTGAGACGCTCGATCCTGATCTCCCCATCATGCGGATAGAGGCGGCCCGGCTCCTGATGCTTGGGATTCCGGCGCTGCGCCAGCATCACGATCAGCACTTTCGACACCACGAAGACCGCTGCCGTCTGGAGCGGATCTGCACCAGTATCACCGAGCTACAAGGCACCGAAGAGTTCCTCGATGTACCGACCTTTCCCACCTATCAAGACGGTGGTTGGTACTACTACCACGTCTACGCCATCACCGAGCTGGGCATCATGAAGCCTAAGAGTACGTTCCGGTTTGACACGACCGGAAAGGTTGTTCGTCAGGAGATGGAGGAGTGGCTTGAATTCGCGCTCTTCGAGACGCATTCATAACTTGGGAGGCAGGAGTCAGTGTTATTCAACCTACTAATGTGGGGCCTCATTGTGGTAGTTACCTTGCTCCTCGGAGCAATCGCATATCTGGTGCGCGCGGCGTCGACCAGAGAACGAATAATGCTCATTATTGCAATCGCGACCGGCTATGCCGCGGCTGGGGTCTACGCATTCGGGGGCCAGACCTTCTTCACACCGACCCTTACGCGACACGTCTGGCTCTTCGTCTTTCTCTACTTCTTCTTCGGCCTACTCAGCTCGATCGTGCTTCTCCGTCTCATTCGCAAGAATGCCGAAATGACTCCTCGCCTTATTGCACTCTTGGCATCGGGCTTCATCGTTTACGCCGTGTCCTCAGTTGGGTACATCCTCGACTACGACAGCGCCGACGCCACAAACGACGAAGTTGCAGAGCGCTTTCATTCAATCGAGTTCAAACTGCAATACCTTCGCGGACTCGAGGAAGACGATGCACACAAGCGTGAGATTCTCGACGGCATAGCAACTTTGGCAAGCATGACGAAAGCGCAGGCGCTGGAAACCGTTCAGCGCACAAATGCCTTGAGTATTCTGATTCCGATATGGTCCTTCATTGTAGGAATATTCGGCCATCTCGTCTTTTTCTCGCCATGGAAACCCGGGAGATAGGGCCGGGCGCGTTGTGACGCGCCCGGTATGTGGAGCCAGCGGAGAGGATGTCCTAGCCCCAGTGATTCCCCGCGAGTGCGGTCCGCCGCCGGACTCGAAACTCAAGTACTTGGTTTCGAGATCGCAGCAGTGTTGCTCCCGCGAGTGCGATGAGCGACAGCAGTAGCATCGCAACGATGCAACCGATGAAGAGCCATTCTCCGGACTCCTCAGCCGGTGGATCGTAGACAGCTCCAGCTTGAACGGCGATGCCACTGAAGGTGCATGCGCAGGCCAGCAGTGCCACTGAAAGAACCAGGAGCCGAAGAGGACTGAATCTGTGGCTCACTTGAACCCTCCTTTAGGTCAGACGGATCAGAGTAATCCGCTAATAGCATATTGCGGATTTTCTATGTCTTGTCAACCTTTTCTATTCTCTCGATGGCAGAAGTGCCAATGGAAATAGCTGGCACGGATTGATAAAGGAGACTTGCTCTTGCGCGAACGCTGAGTTGTCCAACCATTCACGCATCATCTCAGCGGCTCCACTCCCAAGCCTTTTGGTACATTTGGCAGGGTGAGCATCGCTCTTTAGAGCGTAGAACATCACTCCAAACATCACCCCGAATTTCCCTTGAACCTTGGATGTTGCGGTCTGGTGACCGCTTTTTCACCACCTGGTTGGTGGTGCCCCCCAGCGTCAGGGCAGGTATCCCTACCGAGACAGGCACTTTCCGTCGTTTTCGCGTTGCTTCACCAACCGGACGCTGCTCTGTTCGGTCTGGGCTCCTAGCCCTGACTCCGCCCCTCACCGCATGCTGTCGACCATTCGCCAGCTCACGGGACACCATCCGTCGATGGACGGAGTCAGGGCTCTGGTCGGTGGAGGCTGCTCCGATTGGATGGATGCTATTGAAGGTGCCGGATAGCGAACCCGATGCCCCTGACGCTGGGGGGGGTGAAGATTCGAAGCAAAGGATAAGCCCTCTACCCTTCGACAAGCTCAGGATAGAGGGCTTCGAGATTCACGACCCATCGGGTCGGATCAGAACGGTAGTGGTCCTGATTGTGGGTTCCCATCATCGCCGTACATGGAGCGCAGGAGCGTTTCCTGAACTCGGATGTACATGCGAAGGCGCTCCGTCTCTGGTGCCTGCTCGAAGATCCTGGTGAGATCAAGGCAGATTCCATCAAGGCGTCCCCGCAATTCGTCGATATTAGGACCGTCCGGCTTGTTGTCTCCCATACGAAGGTCGTTAGGAAATAAAGTCGTGGCATCGCTGCGTCTGAAGACGTGGCAACACCAATCGACACCCAATCAGGTCACCAGTCTGTCCGAAGACAAGCTGGGAACCGGACTGGGTAGCCGAACCGGTCAAGGAGACCACGGTGGTGTCTCCTGAATTTCAAAGAGTTGCCCTGAACCGTGTGGCTCAGGGCACGAGATTCACGACCCATTACGGTCATCGAGAGAACGAACCCGCATATCCAACTTCATGGCACGCACGAAGTATCGACGAGACAGCCAGGTAGTATAGAGAGCTGGATAGCTCACTATCCAGAAGACCACCTGGTAGCTCCGCACCAGAGCATACGACCAAGGATCGAATGGCCTCTCTTGAGCGAGAAACCTGACCTCACCCATAGTGCTGGCGCGGTGGACGTACAACGGCCAGGTAAGCCGAGTGAGCTTCCCGAACGTCCATTGTGCAAGCAGAAAGTTCCGTCGTGCGAGACCTCTCCGTAGCTTGTTGATTTCCATGCCGGTAAGGGTTAGGAATTAAAGTCGTGATATCGCTGCACCCGAAGGCGTGGCAATACCATTCGACACCCGAAATGGTAGCCAGCCTGCCCGAAGACCAGCTAGAAACCACACCGGGCAGCCGAAACCATGCCGTGTCCCCGAGTCTCGATCATCGGGACGAGTGGGACACAGTTGTTGACTCGTTGTCAGCACGATTGGCCTTTCAGCAGCGCATGCGCCTGTCCGGCGGTATCTCTCCAGATTGGCTTAGAGAGCACCGTTGATTCGGCGACCTGGTCCCGTGTGGTGATTAGCACCATGTCGGCTCCCTGGTAGTCGTGGAGCGCTGCTGCCATGTTCGCCGCGCGCTTGGCACTGGTGGTCTGCAACAGCAACCGAAACCGCGCGAACTTCCCGAACTTCTTGAACCGTCCCTGCTCCTGGTAGAGCCGGTATCCGATGAACTTGTCCCGGATGACTCGCAGCCCTTCAGTGCCACGATCGATTTCCAGAAAAAAGAGCGCTCGCTTCTCGTGACCGTTCTTTCGAGCGGTCAGGACGATCAGACCGTCTGGGTAGACCACATACGAGCGTTTCGAGGTTGGATGCTGCACCTCGTCAAACAGTCGGTAGTGCTCCCGGCGTTTTCGCCCTTGAATGTGGGACTTCAACTCAAAATCGGCCACGAATCGCGAGAGGGATAGCTCGGGACGGTCTTGGAGTGCCAGCTCGAGGTTCACCCGGAAGTCCGACAGCTCCAAGGCGTGAAGGAGAAACGTGGGGCGAACCTGTCCCGTCTTGCTTGGGCGCAACACGTCGACTTCCAGATCTCGAAGAGCCTGCTCACCTTTCTTGTCGAGATGGTAAGCCACCTCCTCGCCACCATGACCAGGACGGGTAAATGGCACCATGCGGGCGATATACCCGTCGTGGAAGAGAAATCGAAGACGCCGTCTGGTGCTTTGCAGGCTCGTATTGTCAGGAAACACCAGACGCTGGATCTGCCCGGTTCGAAGGTATCGGTAGCGGTTGATCGCCTGCATGATCTCGATATCTCGCTCAGTCACCAGGAACCGCCGACCTGGTTGCCGGTCATACCGCGGAAGATACGTGGCGTGCGAGGTGCCCTTCGCGCTGTCGGTGCCGCTCATGTGAACGGATCCCACTTGTCATCGTCCGGTTTTTCGGCTTCGATTTCAATCACGGGGGTTGGACCGTCATCGACAAGCAACGGTTCGCCAAAGAGATTGATGTGCCGCTCGTGCAGCCGTCGTCGGGCCTCATCGCTCGGAAGGTACAACTCGGGATGGGCCGCCACCACCCGTTTCACAAAGGCAGCCAGCCGTTTGGGTGTTACGGACGGGATGTAGGGGGTGGAGGTCACCCGCTGGATGCGGATCCATTGCGGCCGACCGGTCTTGGTTCGAACGAGGGCTTGGGCCACTCCCTGGTTCTTGATGGCTGCGACGACGGCGTAGGTTAGCTCCGGCAGGGAGTAGAAGGTGCGCGACGACAGCTCACGGTACTCCACAGGCCGAAGGAACGGCACGACGGTTTCGGTTTGTCCGTGGCTCTCGGAAGTGGACTGAGACCGGGTGCTCGATCTGCCTTCAGAGGTCGATCGAGATGTGGTGCGTCCCTGTGTTTGGGTATGGCTCCGACCTTGGCTGCTGCCGACGCTGCTCCCCGTGGAAGAGGACACCGAGTCGGTGTGGTTGCGAGCCATACTTCGAGTTCGGGCAGTCGAATGGCTCTGGCTGTGGCTCTTAGAGTCGCTTTCCGACTCCGAAGCCGTTGCGGATCGCTGGCGAGCCTCAGACCAGGAAACGGACGATCCGGTTGTGGTGCCATCCGACGTGCTCTCACCCTGGGATCGGCCCCCATTCCAACCCGTGCTCTTCGTCTCGGAGCCAGATCGGCCTTCCGTCTGACTTTCATTTGCACCGACATTTTCGGATCGCCCGTGTTGCTCGTTGGCGTTGTACGAGGAGGCGAGGGCATAGGGATCGTTCGAGGACTGGCGGCCTTCGCTGTTGGAATCAGAATGGCCGCTAGAGGTGGATTCGCCGGATGATTCGGAAGCGGACCATCCCTCCTGCCGACTGGTGCTGCCAGACCGTCCATGATGCAGACTGTGGCTCCTGCCGGTCGTCCTGGTGCCGCTCTGGTTGTCGGCGTGCCCCTGAGTAGTGCTCTCGCCGAGCGACCGGCCACGGGTCGTGGATCGACCATGCGTTTCTCCTACGGTTTGTCCATCGGTCACGGTCCGGCCGTCCGTCTGGGTAGTCCCATCCGAATGACCAACGGTCTGGGTCTGGCTGGTGGAGCGAGAGGTTGTTGCTGTCTGGCCATGGCTGTCGCTTGATGAACGGCCTTCACTGGTCCCCGTGGATCGGCTCTCCGCCTCAGAACGGCTCTGCCCTGCATTGGAGGAGGTTGTCCGGCCTCTTGTGGTTCTCGTCTCCTCAGCATGCCGCACCTTGGTGGTGTACACCTCATCCTTCACGGTCTTGAGATCCACGAAGCCGGTCATCACCTCATCGGCCATCAGCTCGGCATCTTCGCGAGAAAGACCGCCGAAGACGATCCGGTTCTCGCAGTTGGTCATGACCGAGGCGTAAAGGTACTCATCCTCTTCTCGCAGTTGTGCCAAGTGTTGGTGGGCCAGAATCAGGAACATCCGAAACTTGCGGCACTCTTCAAGGGCGCGGGCAACATCCCGCGTCACGAAGTTCGCAAACTCGTCGATGTAGAGGAAGAAGGGTTTGAGTCGCGGGTCATGCGGGTCACGGAGCTTGGCCACCCGAAACAGCTCGTTGACGAGCATGGTGCCAAGCAGTCTGGTGTTATCCGCGCTGATGGTGTTGCCACCGTTCAAGTTCACGAGCAGGATCTTGCCTTCGTCCATGATGGAGGCAAGATCCAGCACCTGCGCTTGCTGACCGAGAGCATTTCGGATTGGGATGCTTCGCAGAAATTTGCCCATCCGGTTTGCGGGTCCTTCGATGAGGTTCTGGCGTTGGAGCTGGTTGCTTTGCTCGAACATCTCGCAGTCTTCCACCACCGCCGGATCTCGGACACCGGCTACGAGCTTCCTGCGCTGGCGCTGGAATCGGTTGGTTGTCGACATCAAGGGAAGAAGGTCGACGAGTGTCAGCCGGTTATCGATCAAGATCTGAAACCAGTTGCCAAGCCATCGGCTGATGCGGGGCGTTTGATCTGGATTGTCTTGGCCCCAAGCCTTCAGGCAGGCACCAACCAGCATGCTCCGCACGAAGTCAGCGTTGGTCTTCGCATCGGGGGGAATGGGGTTGAAGCCCAGCATGTCGTCGGTCATTCGAGCGGGATCGAAGAGTACGACTCGCTTCGCCAAGCGTGGTGAAGACTGGGCCACATCATGCATGACTTCGTCATAGAGCGAACCGTGCGGATCAACGAGACAGAGGCCACACCCAGGATTCTGGATGTCGTAGCGCATGAGGAGTTGTAGCACCTTGGACTTGCCTTTGCCCGTGTTACCAATGACATGGGTATGGGCCATCCGCTCTTTCTCCGTCAGGGATACCCGTCTGCCGTTGTGATCGGAACCGAGGGTGGTCACCCGTTGCCGACGGCCTGGACGATGGGGTGAACGTTTGCTGGTAAACGGTTGTCGTCGATATGACGATCGCATGGTTCATCTCCTACGGGTTCGGATTGCATCATTTCGTTGTGGGTTACATTTCGTAGCTCGGAAAGGTGCTCGACCAACTGCGCCTTGATGTGGGGCAGCAGGTTTTCGTCGGACTCAATGGCTTGGAGCTTCTCGGCGTAGTACCGAAGCACCGCCAGCTCGTGATCGACGTTGTGCTGCCAGTCCGGCACCACCACGACAGGAGCAACCGGTTCTTTGGCAACCCGACACGATTGTCGTTGGGCTTTCAAATAGGACTGGTAGCTCTCTAGAACCTTGCGGGCTGAGCGGAGATGTTCGAGCGCCCGGGCATCATCAACGAGTCGCATCAGCTCTCGAACCGACAGCACACGACGGTTCCTCTCTTGAGAAAACAGCCAGTCGGAAACGGCCTGCAATTGCTCGTTGAGCAGGACCTCAATCTCCGAGGTTCTTCGTTGCTTGTATTTCCTGAGCAGGCGTTGCAGTACCCCGCGATGGAGCCGTACCCACTTTTCGACGAATCGCTGGTAGAGCTGACACACCGAATCGTGAAAGCGGCGCCGTTGTTGCTGGAGCTGCCATGCAGCCATCAGCCTCGATTCGTCGTCCTGGTAGTCGGAGAGATCGAGCAACAAGGCCGAGACCAGCCAGAAGAGGCGGAGGTCGGCTTGGGAGAGATCACGGGCCTCAATGTCGTGGTGGAGGTGGAGCAGTTGGGATTCGATCTTGTTGCTGTCGTCGTCGATTGTCAGAGAGTCGCTGCTTCGCATACCGACCTTGCTTCTCGGCCAGCCCTTGGTTGATGGAGGTTCGGTATCGATCAATGACGCGATTGGTCTGTTGATGCTCATGGGCTTGGATCTTCCTCGAGGTTTTCTTTGCCAGTTTCCAGATGGACTTGTCGAGCAGCAACTCGCGGAACTGCTCGTAGGTCAGGTTCTGACCATCGAGTCCGGCAAGCTCGGCCGCGAGCAAGAGCGTTTCCTCTTCCTTGAAGGGCACCCCTTTGCGATACCGCACAAACTTGGATCGATACCGTTGTTCTCGTTTGCGGTCCTTCTGAAAGAGCCCAAGCACCATCCTCTTTCGGGACTCGGCTTCGTGGATATCAGCGCGGAGTTGTTCGAGGAGGAGGGCATCAGAGGTTTGGCCCATCTGTCGGCACAGGGCGTCGATGTGGCCATTCATGAGCGCCACCGCATCGTCCTGGGTCTGGATGGCTCCCGGTGCTGGGGTATGGGCGAGCGATGTGGCTGGCGGTGGCGGTGGTGGCGCCGCTGGCATGACGATCACGTCGGGTGGTTTGTGGCCGGCCATGCCTACAACCTGAGTTGCTTGCGGATCTGCCGTTTGGCTTGGCGGCTCTCCGATTTGAGCAGTACTTGGTAGTCACCCGGCCGACGCGTGTCCATGCTCAGGAGATCCGGGTACTGTTGTTGGAGACGCTTGAGCTGTGCTCGGGCCTCCTTGGGACTTCGGTTCGTGACGAATCGAAAGGTGCTGTACGCCTTGTTGTATTCGGACTTTCGTCGGGCTTCAGCCAGATGACGTTGGGTTGTTTCTTCTCGCCTTTGGCGGGCCTCTTCAGCCCGTTGCTGACGCTCCCGGCGTTGTTGATTCTGCTCGTAGGCACCGAAGAGCGGAACGCCAATCAGGATGAGCACGATGCAGATGGGAACGATCCACCAGCTTGTGACCAGATTGACCACCGCCGCTCCTATCGCAACGGCCGCACTTACGATTGCTGAGAGGATGGCACCAAAGATCGCCAGGACCGCTGCCCCCACGCCAAGTGCGACTGCTCCGAGAATATCTTCAGGTTTGATCTCTTCAGCCATGTTTCGTGCCTCCCGTTATCGTGCATGTGGTTGTTGCTTCATCCAGCGATAGATCTCGTGCTCCATCCAGCACAGGACATCCCCGCCTCGAAGACGAGGCTTGGGGAAGTCCTGGTCCTGTCGACGAAGTTTGAGCAGCGTCGATCGCGACTGGATACCAAGTCGGTCCATTACTTGAACCGTGGTCAAGAACCGATAGCGTTTCCTGCTCGGCATGGCGGATACAACGCTCATGGGCAGTCCTCCCTTCATCAAGATAGATCTCTCCTGTACCGCTGTGTGCGGGCTCTTCGAGATCTTGATTTCGGTTCTCTCAGGAATGAGAAAACCTTGACGCGGGTGCTCGTGTCGCTACTCTGAAACCAGAGAGCGATTGAGTGGTTTCCAGTCCCTTGGGCGCGGTGGTCTTACACTGCGTTCCGGCCGACAGAAACCTGCTCTCGTGGGAGGCCAGCGACCACTGGCTTCCCATTTAACAAAGAAACATTACGGTTCGCAGCGAAGGGGTGTCAACCGCGGCCGAGCCGAGAGAGAGCAAGCGTGCGAGCGCCTGAACGCGGGTTCATTGCTCCGCGAACCCAGGTGTTTGCGTGCGATCGTGATCTAGTTTTGGGCGACCGCACGGGGCGGCTCTCTCACGTAGTGCTTTGCGAGATGGGGCCACGTATCGCTCTGCAAGGGCGGGACTTGTTCGTAGTGATGTTCTAGCTGGTGAAAACGGCGTTTTTTTTCGAAGAATCTTAAGCGGCTCGCGATGAACCAGGGTTCAGATGGCCGAATCTCTTTTTTCGAGAGAACCTACTCCAGCGAGTCAAGTCCCACAGAGTCACTGAGAGTAGAGATGAGCCGCTCGGCGACCATCTTTTCCCGCCCACTTTGGTTCCTGTACCCTTCCAGGAAGGCATCGGTGTGCGCTACGGGATCAAATTCAAGTGGGACGATTCCAATCCGGCCCCACACCGCCAGCGCGAAGATCGGGCCGAGAAACGGGAGTGAAACTCGCAGCAGCGTCTCGTCGGGCGTGCCGTTTTGAACCCAGCGACACCATCGACCAGCAGCTCGATGGTGTTCGTTGAACTTGACAAGCCGCTTGGTCGTGTTCTTCAGGGACATCCGGAGATCTCTCCTTAGCTGCTCTTTGGCGAAAATTTTACGGAGCATCAGAGCCAAGAAGGGCTGGGTGGTCAGGTATCGCGCATAGTTATCGGCCTGTTTGATGAGGTCGGACCGAAGATCATCTGTTGGCTCTTCAATGGTCTCGTCGATCGCAGCCAGTTCGCGCCTGACGGTGTGTGCCACCAAGGTGTCGATGCCCTTGAAATGGTTGTCCGGCGAGCCCTTGCTAGCGTAGCCAACCTCTTTGGCGACCTCTTTCAGACCCGGTGAGGAAACGCCATTCTCGATCAGCTTGACGTAGGCGTCCATCAACTGAATCTGCTTGGGCGTGTACTCGCTCATCGCATTCTCCCGGGGACGGATAGAGTGTTGGGGACGGGTGGATTGTTCCACGTCTACCGGTGCGAGAGTCTCTAGAGGCTGGGCGAGGATGGCTAGTGCAGCAGGATCGGGCCCAAACGCACCAATAGCGCACCAATACAAAAGCACACCACCATCCGGCAGTGCTATACTCAGCAGTTAAGTTGTAGCGGGAAAAGGACTTGGAGTGGTGCCCAGACGCGGATTTGAACCACGGACACCCTGATTTTCAGTCAGGTGCTCTACCAACTGAGCTATCTGGGCACGGTGTGGCGAGACGCCACATTGGAGCGGCAATTTCTACCAGCGTGGGAGAGCGAAGTCAAGACGCGGTTGGGGCTGGTTGATTGCGCATCGGCGGTGGCTCAAGGGCTGGGGTCCTCTAGCTGGTTTTGAAGTGGCGCTGGCTACAGCTCGGCTCATCTCGAGGTCGGTGTGAGGACGGGTTTCCGGAACCGGTACGCGACGCGACGGGTCCAAGGCGGCAAAGGAGGACAGAGGCTATGAACGAAACCGTTACGACTGTGAACACGACCACTCTGATGGACTGGATGCACCAGGGCGGCATCGTGATGTGGATTCTGTTGGGTTTTTCGATTGTGATTGTGGCGTCCGTGATTGAGCGCTACGTGGTGCTGCGGCGGGCCCGGGTCGAGATGAGACCGTTGATGGCCGGGCTGGAGGAGGCACTTTGGCGACAGCATTCAACATCGGCGGCTCTGCGTATCTGTGACGATGCTTCCGGCGTTGTGCCGGTGGTGGCGCGGGCAGGGCTCGAGCGCTTCGATCGCACGGCGGCGCGGGTGGAAAAGACGATCGAGCGCCGGGCATCGACGGAATTGAGGCGCTTGAACCGCCGCTTGGGGGTCTTGACCTCGATGGCGGTGGCGGCGCCGCTGCTGGGTTTCTTGGGTACTGTTGTGGGCATGATGTTGTCTTTCGAAGCGCTTGCGAACTTTGGCCAAGCGAACCCTACCTTGGTGGCGGATGGCATCAATCACGCGCTGACGACGACGGCGGCGGCAGGTTTGGCGGTGGCCCTGCCTGCTCAGCTGAGTTACAACTTCTTGAGCGCGCGGATTGATCAAATCGCAGGGGACATGGAAACGGTGGGATACATGCTGATCGAAGCGCGACAGGACTTCGATCATGAGGGTACTGCCCTGATCGCGTAGGCGAACGGAAGTTTCGGCAACTTCGATGATGATGAGGTTTTGTTGGTGAGGTGAGCCGGGGCCTGGCGTAGCGCGCGGTAGAGTCGCGCGATGACGGTGGAGCAGCATGACTTGTCGATTTCGGCCCTCGATGGATACGCCTTGGCCGCGACATGGTTCCAGCCACCCGCCGACGTAGCGCGGTGGCCGGTTGCCCCAGCGGTTGTTGCCAGACGCCGATCGCGAGGATCGCGCCGCCACTGAACCCCGCTGCGTTCTGGACAAAGCGAGAACGAAAGACGCGGGCAACACCGTCCACGACGTAGATGGCACCGCCCGCGGCATTGGTAGCGTGACCGGGAAGGTCGACGCGGTTGCGGTTGAACTGGCTGCGCTCGACGATCAACGTTGCGCGTGTCACCTCGATACCGCCGGCCCGCAAGATCGCGCCGTTGTCCTCGAACAAGCTGTCGGTCAGCCTGACAAGGGCGCCCCCTTTGACCAGGATCGCGCCACCTCCGGTTGCGCTGGAAAGCGCGAAGTTGCCGGAAAACGTACAGCGTTCACAAACCATCGATGCACCCTCGACGGTGATCCCACCGCTGACGCCAATGGCACTGGTGACCCCGTTGGCGAAACGGAGGTCTTGCAGCGTGATCGTGGTGGCCGGACCGTCGTGATCCGGAGTAAAGGTCGATTGGCTTGGCCATCGAGGACAACCTGGGCGCCGGGCGCGGGCCGGATCGTGAAGCTCTTGCCTCGATTGGTGACACGAAAGCTGTTGGAGGGTGGCGTATAGCTGCCCGCGGCCATCTCGATCACGCCACGGGCGTCGATCGCGGCGATGGCGATATCGAGGTTCGGTTCGTCGCTTGGTACGCGGATCAAGGTCTGGGCACCGATTGGGTCGGTGGCCAACACGGCTTCTGCGATCAAGAGGAGAAACAAGCTAGCGGGTATACTGCGGTTCACAAGGTGCCCTCGAATCGAAAGTGCGTGCATGAAGTGACACAAGACTATATCTTGTTTGCAGCGCTCCCAATCCGACACGCGGGTTCGGCCGTATTCAGAACCAATGTCTGAGAATTTCCCCACCGCTCGCCCCACCCCGACCTCGAGCCAAGACCCCAATGAGCATACTTTGCTCGCGGCGTTGCGTCGTGGTGACGACGCGGCCTACGAGACCTTGGTTCGCGCCTATGGTGGGCGATTGTTGGCCGTGGCGCGTCGCTACCTCGGTGAAGAGGACGCGCGGGATGCGGTGCAAGAGTCGTTTCTGAGCGCGTTTAAGGCAATCCACCGTTTCGACGGTCGCGCCCGCCTCTCGACTTGGCTGCATCGAATCACGGTCAACCACTGTCTGATGAAGTTGCGCCGCCCAAGCACCAAACGTGAAGAGTCGATCGAGCCTCTGCTGCCGATTTTCTTCGAAGGTGGCCATCGAGCTGAACCGGGCCGGGCCTGGCCGCCGGACGCCGAAGAAAGGCTAACGCGTGCCGAGTCACGAAAGCTGGTGCGTCGTTCGATCGAACGCCTTCCCGAGCGGCACCGGACCGTCATTCTTCTACGGGACATCGAGGGGTTGACGGGCAGAGAAGCGGCCGACCGCCTGGGCATCACCGCCAACGCGGTGAAGGTACGCCTGCACCGGGCCCACCAAGCGCTCCGAACGTTGATTGACCCATCGTTGCGTCAGGTGGCTTCATGAAGGATTGTCGCGAGCTGATCTCGTTCCTAATGGACTACGTAGACGGTGAGTTGTCGCCCCATCATGCCGATGTGTTTCAGCGTCACCTCGATGCCTGTCCGGAGTGTGTTGCCTACGTCGATAGTTATCGGCGCACGACGGTTTTGACGAAGGACGCGTTTGGTCAGCCAGAGGAAGAGGCTTGCGACGAGATGCCTGAGGATCTCGTGCAAGCCATTCTTACCGCCCGCCGGGCGTCCTGATCTGCGGCGGACCTACTCGGCACTTGGGTCGCGGCCAGGCCGGCCGACCGAACGCCAGCCGCCCGACGATGAATCGTCGAGCTATGAGTGCGCCCGCCTCCGCGGGCTGAATGAAGTGTTCCCAGCCGACGTAGGTCGGCGCACTCATAGCGCGGGCATTCATGCCCGCGTAGGGCGGGCGAGGGGGACTTTCTGCTGGTCTGGTTAGCCGAGTCGGTTAGCGCATCGGAAAGATGTCGGCGGACCTACTCGGCACTTGGGTCGCGGCCCAAGACGCGCTTGACGCGGCTACCGGCCGCGAACTCGGTATCGGGCTCGGCATGGTTGAGTACCGCCAGCGCCTCGATCGAGATGCTCGAGGGGTATTGGTCCTGAAAGGTGCGCAGGGTCATCGCGCGGGGAATGCGAACGACGCTCAACGTCCGGGGTTCGACGTCGAGAATGCGACGATCCCGTTCGGGGCCAAAGCTGGCAACGGCCCGCTCCAAGGTGTGTCGCTGCTGGCCCCACCGGTCCGGTTTGGTGGCAGCGACGAGTTTATAGACGCGGCCTCCGTAGGCGGTGAAGGCGGCGCCACCGCGCAATTGAACGGCGTTGCTTTCGTCGACCCTCTGGAAGGCGTCCGAGGCGGTACGCAGACCGTTGTTGTTGCGCAGCCAATTGCCCGCTGATTCCAAGCTCGGATTGCTGCGGAAGAACTCACTCGCCGCGGCTTCTGGGTCGTCTCCCGCAACCAGAGAAAGCTGCAACATGGCATCTTGCTCGGGACTGACCGCGATGACCGCTTGGCGCTGGTTCTGGGTCTTCCAGCCTTCGGGGAAGGTTACCCGAAGGGCCAACTCGGGATGGTAAAAGGTGTTGCCACGAAAGAAGCCTTGACGTGGATCTTCGCCGTAGACGATGTCGTCGATCTTGGCCAGATAGGGTTCGGCCCGCCAGGATGCGTTGGCCAATTCCGGCGGCAAATCGCGCAGCATCGCATTGGCGCGCGCTTGCCGGTCTTCCGGCGCTGGGTGGGTGGAAAGAAAGTTGGGCAGTCGGCTACCACCATTGGCCTGGGCGCTGACGCTGCCAAGCACACCGAACACTTCGGGAAGGGCAGCGGGCGGGTGGCCGGTGCGGCTCATGTAGCGAAAGCCTAGACCATCGGCTTGGCGTTCGTCGTCACGGCCGAACTTCAGGAACAACATGCCGAGCCCTTGCTGTGCGAGACCGCCGAGTCCCTGTGCGTAGCGAGGGGCAGCAATCGTGCCTGCAATGAGCCCGATCTGTGCCAGCTGGGCCTTGCTCATCTGGTTGACGCTGTGACGGGCGGTCACGTGGCCGATCTCATGGCCGAGCACACCGACCAGCTCGGCTTCTGAGCTCAAGTGAGCCAAGATGCCGCGGGTGATGTAGATGAATCCGCCAGGTAGGGCAAAGGCATTGACGACCGGGTCGTCCACCACACGAAAGGTCCAGGGCAGGTGGGGTCGTTCGGATTCCGCTGCCAGCTGTTCACCCAACGCTTGCACGTAGGCTTGCAGCTCGTCGTCGGGATACAGGCCGAGTTGCTGGGCGAATTGCTCGTCGGCGTTGCGGCCCATCTCGATTTCCTTGGCCTCACCAATCAAGCTCAGTTGGCGCTTGCCGGTCGCGGGGTTAGTGGCACAGGCGCCACTCAAGAGCACGGCGGCGATGAGGGTCACGGACGCGAAGGAATGGTTTCGCATGACGGATTCTCCGTTGGTGGTGACGCGGCGAGTGGGGGTGTTCGAACCGAAACACTAGCAGTCCAACATATCTTCTTAGATTGCAGACGGGTTTTTCGAAATCGCGTACGGGCGTCACGCTTTCAAAAGTGTAGCGTCCGGCAGGGAGGGCGCATCTCAGGGGGCACGAACGGGCGAGACCTACACCGCCTTCCAGGCCATTCTACAACTGCACGAGGACCCGCTCATGAAACGTACGTTCCTCCGAACGATGACGGTACTTGCGGGCGCAATGGCCTGTTGTTTTCTTTGGCGTTGGTGGTGCTGGCCTGTTGTGCTCTCGTGGCTTGGTTGCGGCGTCGCCAATTGCCCTTCATCGGTAGCCGTTTCTAGCGGTCACGACGACCGGGTTGGAGGAGCCGCTCGACGAGTTGGTTGTTCTTCCACCGTAGCTCGAGCACGGGCCGATCAATGGGCTCGAGCGATCCGTCGGCATGATGAAAGAGGCCGCCGCCGCTGGGGAGACCGTAGCCCGCGACGGTGCCGCCCAGCGCGGGTACACCGCGACGCAGTTCGCTCCAGTTGCGTTCCTCGTCGTGGGCCGCGAGCAAATGATGGCTAAATCCGAAAGTGGTCAGCAGGCTGCCGTCGACCTGGAGCTCACGTGCTGGGTCGGTTGGCCAGTCGCTTGGATACTCGATGGAACGGTTGCCGGCTGCTTGCCACAAACCGAGGCCGAGTTGGATGGCGCCGGCCGAGACGCCGACCAGAAGCGCCCCCGCCCGATGCCTTTGAATGATCGCGGTATCGAGGCCACTGTTCACAAAGGCGTGCCAGCCGCGGGCGACGTCCCCGCCTGCGAGCAGAATCAAGTCCGCGTCGCCAAGCCAGGCACGGTCGGCTGGCGATGGTTGGGCTGGGATCATCCGGCGCAGGCGAATACCAGCGAGGTCCATCGCTGATTCAAAGATTTGGTAGAAGTCTGGAAGGTCCCCATTCGATGCTCCGAGATACGCGGCGCGCGGGGTGCCAGCTTCGAGCATCGCCGCCAGGGCTGGTGCCAGGGCGCCGGCACGGGTGGTCGAGAATAGGGGCCGGCTGTCGGCCAGCAAGACCAACGGCGGACGGTGGCGGTCGGTTTCAAGTGCGGGCGGTGCTGCCCAAGCGCCGCTGTCCTCGATGGTTCTGATCTGGTCGATCGCGCTTCTCCGTGAATCGCGTTGCTCAGATGCGACAGCAGTGATCGATCAAACCGTCGAGCAAGCCACCAGCTTCGTGGAACTGGTCTCGAGGCATGATCTCATTCGGTTTGTGGGCCACTTCGATCGTTCCAGGGCCAAAGATCAGGCAGTCGAGGCCGAGGGTGGCGAGCCAACCACCGTCGGTGGCGTAAGAAGCGCTCATGGTTTTGTTCTGGCTTCGGAGCTGGCAAAGGTGGGCACAGAAGTCGTTGTCTTCGGCGACGTTGAGCGGTGGACTGGCGTTGATCGGCTCGAGCCGATGCGGTGTGTCGCCGATGGCTTCGCGGACGGCATCGGCGATTCGATCCACGATCGGTGCGGCCTCCATACCCGGGAGAAGCCGGAATCCGATCTCGGCCACGCACCGCTCGGGAACGATATTGATCGCACTTCCGCCGCGAACCGTTCCAACGTTGAGGGCGACGAAGGGCCCATCCGGGAAGTGCTCTTCGTTGGGGCAGGTTTCCCGCATGAGTTCTTCGCGCAATCCCTGGAGGGCCACGATGGCACGGGCCGCGGGCTCGATCGCATTTGCACCGAGATGCGGGTAGCCGCTGTGCGCAGCCACTCCATCTACCGTCAAACGAAGTTTGGCATGGCCCTTGTGCAGACGAACCACGGAAAGCGAGCTTGGCTCTCCGATGATCGCCCGACGGGGTAGCGGGCGTTCAGCGGGCCATTGGCGAACGAAGTCGTGCGCCCCCACGGTTCCGATCTCTTCGTCGTAGGTCAGGATCAACACCAGTGGATGATGTAGATCACCTGCGACCGCCGCCCGGGCAGCGCGGTTGATCGCCAGGGCGTCGAAACCCTTCATGTCACAGGCGCCCCGACCCACGAAGCCGGCATCGGTTTCGGTGAGCGTGAAGGGATCGCTGTGCCAATCGGGCTCGGTTGCTGGAACGACATCCATGTGACCGGATAGCACGAGACCGTTTCGGTGCTCTCGTGCCACGGGAGTACCGATATGAACCATCAAGTTGATCTTGTCTTCGGCGGGCGCGGGCAGCTGCTCGATCAGGACGCCGGGACGGTCCAGGTAGTCGCAAATGAACTCGGCAATGGGCCGATTGCTGCGGTGGCTGGTGGAATCAAACGCCACCAAACGGCGAAGCAACTCGACATCGGAGAGTAGGGTGGCGATCATGCGTTGAACTTTAGCAGGCAGTCCCTGGCGTGCCAGCCAAAACACGATTCAGGTCCGTCGTACTATCGAGTTGCCTGGGGTTTGACCACTGAGCGCCTCACACTGAGCGCCTCACAAGGCGTTGAAGTCTCCGCTCAGACGACGACCGGAGGTGTGATCTCGAGCAGTTCTCTGATCATGCGCAATAGATCGGCGAGGGCAAAGGGCTTCGGCAGGAAGGCACCGTCGCCAACCGCCACTCGCTGGCGAAACGAATCGTCGTCGCTGTAGCCCGAGATGTAGAGGATTTTCATCTCGGGTCGTTCCTTTGCCAGCTCGGTCGCAAGGCGAGGGCCATCCATTTCTGGCATGACCACGTCCGTGAGCAGAAGGTCGATTCTTCCGGGGTACTCATGGGAGAGTTCGAGCGCGCGCGACGGGCGTTCTGCTCGAAGAACCCCGAATCCCTCGCGTTGTAGGAAGCGTTCGAGCATCGAGCCAATGGCGGGGACGTCCTCGACCACCAAAATCATCTCCCGGGCACTGTCGGCGCCTGATGCGGTGGCCGCCAAGACGGGAGTCTCGTGCTCCTTGTCGCGAGCCGACAGGGGTGTAAGGTCGCGCGGAAGGTAAACTCGGAAAAGGGTGTCGCCCGGGCTGCTCTCAACCTCGACCAGCCCCTGGCAATGCTCGACGACACCGTAGACGGTGGCCAGGCCGAGGCCGGTGCCCTCGTCCTTGGTGGTAAAGAAGGGATCGAAGATCGAGGGTAGTTCGTCCGGTGCGATGCCCGTTCCAGAGTCGCGTACGGTCAGGCAAACGTAGGTACCAGCGGGGATCGACAGTCCGAACGCGGCGCGTGGTTTGTCGAGCGTTGCATTCTGGGTCGTGAGCCACAGGGTGCCGCCTTCGCTCATGGCGTCTTGGGCATTGACAGCGAGATTGAGAATCAGCTGTTCGATCTGCCCTCGGTCGGCCCGAATGGATGCCAGCGCCGGTGCCAACTCCAATCGGAGTTGGACGCTCTCACGAAGCAGGCGTCGGAGCATGGTTTCCGTCGTCCGAGCAGCCACCGCGTTGAGATCGAGGCGCTCGGGGGTCGAGGTCTGTTTGCGGGCGAAGAGCAAGAGCTGACGGGTCATGGAAGCGGCCATCTCGGCGGCGCCTTGGATTTCCTCGGCGTTCTTCTGAGCACTAGGGTCCGACGTGGTTTCTGACGTGAGCGACGCGTGGCCCATGATGACGGTAAGGAGGTTGTTGAAATCATGGGCGATTCCGCCGGCCAGGGCCCCCAGGGCTTCCATCTTCTGGGCCTGGCGAAGTTGCGCCTCGAGCTTCAGGCGCATGGTCAAGTCGCGAACCGCCGCTACATGGCTCGGGCCTCCCACGTCATAGTAGGTGCGCGCCTGAACCTCGGCCTGGAAGGTCGTCCCGTCACCGCGATGACAGGTGATCTCGACCGGGTGGTCGATCGCTTCTTGGATCGGGTCGCGGGCGGCGTCTGAGGCGGGAATGGGAAGCAGGCTGAGGAGCGGCGAGCCCACGAGGTTGGCTGTCTTGGTGCCGAACATTGCGGCGAATCGTTCGTTCACGTCGACAATGCGACCGCCACGCGCGATCACGATGCCTTCGAACGCCGCATCGGCGAAACGTCGCAGGCGCTCCTCACCGGCCCGCCGCTCGCGATCTGCTTTCATTTGCACGGCGCGGTCGAGATACAACGCGAGAATGCCGACCACCTGGCCGTCGATATCGAGCGGTACGCAGTGAACCTCGACATGGATGGCGTGGCCGTTGCGGTGTTGTCGCTGGGTGGTCCTTTGCACGATCCGACCATCAAATACGCGCAATCCGAGGGCCCGCCTCTCGGGTTCCAGCTCCGAGGAACCAATGAACGGAATGAGCGAGCGTCCCGCAACCTCCTCGTGCTGAAAGCCGAACAGCCGTTCGAATGCGGGATTGCAAATGCGGACGTTGTACTCGGGATCGAGGCTAACGATAGCGACGGGGCTGTGCTCGATCAACGCATCGAGGTAGCTGGTGCGTTCACGCAGTCGGGCCTCCACCTCCTGCCGTTCTTGGGCGGCCCGCTGTGCCTCACCCCGCAGCCGTGATTGTTCGGCATAGGCGAAGCCCGCGAGGAGTAAGGTTTCGATCAAGACGATCAGCTCGCGGGGCCGTTGCAGCTGGCGATCGAGCAGTCCGGTGGCGTGGAGGCTGAGGTGCATGATCGGCAACGCAATGGCAAACAGCACCAGGTGATTGGTGCCACGCGCAGCAACATTGATCGCCTTGGGTCGGGATGTGGTACGGCTACCGGTCACATGGCGTACGCGCGCCGAAATCACCAAAGCCAGCAACGGCAGATTCCAGAAAAAGTCGAGCGTGCTGCCGGAACGTATCGAGACAATGTCGGCGAAGACCAGACTCTCCACGAAGTCCGTGAGGGCCCAAAGACTGCAGGTGACCGCCAGAAGCATATAGGTGAGCTGCCAAGTGGGAGGGGTCGCAACCTGCCGCAGCTGCCAGAACCGCGCGGCCAGAATCAAGTCGAGCGTCACGTAGTGAAACATCGAGGGCTGCCACGAACTGTACTCGTCCGGATTGATCTGGATCGGTAGCAGCACGAAGTACACCAACAGACCAAAGGTCAAGATGGTGGCGGCCGCTGAATGGAGAAATGGGATGTGGCGGCCTTGCTCCGTGCTGGCCTCGTGGGGTCGGATGCTGGCCGCCAGAAAGATCGCTAGGTAGAACAGGACGTATAGCGAGTCCGTGGAGACGTCGAACAGCGGACCGGCCCAGCTTTCAGGGGCAAAAGCGTACGCGATGCGAACAACCAGCCAAGTTCCGAGGCCCGTGAGCCAAAGATCCCAGAACAAGCGTTCACGGGGCGCCAAGCCGCGACTTCCCCGAGCTACAACAAACATGACCAACGGCAAGAGGAACAGATCCAGGTACAGGTCGCTGACGATCTCGCGTAGGTCTGCACCTCCGATGGGAAGGGAGATCAACGCCAGCAGCAATGCTCCAGCGCGTACGTATTGGTCACGGCCCAAGCCACCGAGAAGACGGGAGGTGTTGGGCGCTGAGGGTTGGTTGGCGGTGGACAAGAAATTCTGCATGCGCAAGCCGTCGCCGGGATGTCGTCCCACGTTCGATTCCAATCCTCGTCCCCTTGCCCTGCTCCCGGACACGCTCATAACGTTCACAACGTACCAATCGTGCTTGGATGGGTCAATGCGATATGTACCTTGCGTATGGTCGTTTTCTCTGCAATCACCCGGCCTTCCCCGCCATGGCCTTGGCGGGGAAGGCCGGGCCCTACGGTCGATGGTCGTACTGGGGTAGAGTTCGGTCATGGCCAGCCGAGACGAAGGGCGGACCAATCGATTCGTGACCCTCACTCCAGAACGCGTCTTGGCGGCGGTAGAAGCCGCAGGCTTGCGGGTCACTGGCGTTTGCTATCCCCTCAACTCGTTCGAGAACCGGGTCTATGAGGTCGAACTGGTTGATCGATCTCGGGTGGTGGCGAAGTTCTACCGACCGGACCGCTGGAGTCGGGTACAGATCCTCGAGGAGCACACCTTCCTGGCCTTGTTGGCTGAAGACGACGTTCCGGTGTGCACGGTTCGTTCCTTTCCCAACAAGACGACTCTGGCTAGCACCGGGGGAATCTACTACGCTGTTTCGGACCGCCGAGGCGGTCGTGCTCCGGACGAGCTGACCCCGGCCCTTGCCCGTCGCCTAGGCCGACTCATCGGTCGTATGCATGTGGTAGGCACCCGCCTTGGTCCGAGCGAACGACCGCGACTGGACGCGGACCGCTACGTTCGTGAGCCGCTCCGGTGGCTCATGCGAAACCGCATCCTTCCGACCTATCTGGTCGACCGCTATTCCGATGCTGCCAGTGCAATTGCCAAAGCCTATGAGTCCGTACTTGGCTCCACGCCGCTTGATCGGATTCATGGGGATCTCCATCTGGGCAACGTTTTGTTGCGTGATCACCTCTTGCATGTGCTCGACTTCGACGATATGGCAGTCGGTCCCGCCGTTCAAGATCTTTGGCTGGCTGTACCGGGCCGCGACCCCGAAAGCTCGAGGTTGCGGGCCGCGTTGGTTGCGGGCTATGAAGAGTTCAGGGCTTTCAATCGTACGACGTTGGGACTGATCGAACCGCTGCGTGGGCTTCGGTTGGTGCGCTACGCCGGCTGGCTGGCACGACGCTGGGACGACCCAGCCTTCAAGCTGGGCTGGCCGCACTTTGGCACCAATGCCTATTGGCAGGAGCAGACGGACGACCTCGAAGCCCAGGTCCGTGTGATCCAAGAGACGTCTCCTGTCCTGCGGGACGAGCCGGATCCGGCAATGTCCGACGACAACACATCGTCCGACGAGAGTATGCTTACCAACAAAGACTATTTCTTTGATTGGGAAGGTGACTGAGCCGCGTCCGTCGTGGTCACCAGGTCGAGTGGTAGGACGGCCCGCACCTCGAGGTCCTTGCGGTCTTTGATCCGGACTTCGATCTCGCGTTGGCCGTTGTCGGGAGGGGTGGCTGTGTAATAGGAGACGATGTATTGGCTCCGCAGCTCGTCGGCGATTTGAGCGAAGGCGCGTGCCAAGCCCTCGTTGCCGCGCAGTCGCAGGAGTCGGCCTCCGCTGGGATCCGTGATTAGTTTCAGGCTGTGAACCACGTTGGTCGCCTCGCTGCCCCCGCCCGTATGCGGCAGGGCGACAATGTAAACCGGCACGCCCAAGCGCTGAGCAATGTCGATTGTACGATCGGCGTCGGCCGTGGAGCCGTAGTCGAGGCCATCTGTGATCACCACCAATGCCCGGCGGCCGGGCTCGTCAGCGTACTGCAAGAGACCGTAGAGGATGGCGTCGAAGAGGGCCGTGCCGCCTTCTGGGGCCACCGATTCGAGTGCGCCGTCGAGGGCTTGCCGATCGTTGGTAAGGTCCTGAATGAGCTTCAGCTGCGTATCGAAGGCGATCACGAAGGCCCGGTCACGAGGTGTCAATGCCTGGTCGAGGAATTTGCTTGCGGCGTTGATGGTTTCGTCCCACATGGGTCCCATGCTGCCCGATGCATCCACCACGACACCGAGCACCAACGCGATGTCACGGGCCGCGTAAACCCGATCCACGGTCTGCGGTTTGCCGCGCTGGCGGATTTCGAAGTCGCCGGCAACGAGATCGCGCTGTGGTACGCCGTTGCGGCTGGTAACGAGGGTCTGAATTTGAACGAGGTTTACCTCAACCTCGTCGCTCACGCCGCGGGCGGAGAGCAGCTCGACATCTTCGACGGTTCGTCCGTCGGTCAGCTCGGCCACCACCCTCACGAAATCATCGTCGGCGATCGCTGCCGGCCGTGGAATTGTTGCTTCGAAAGGGGGTTGCTCGCGCGTTGCGATCAAGTCCTCGTTGAGAAAAAAGCGGACCTGGTGCAGGGTCGCCTTGCGGGGTACCGAGACTTCGGTGGTGACGGTGACTTCACGATCATCGGCCGAAGGCTCGAGGGCCGCGATCCGTAGCCGTAGCGGCGGGTCGACCCGGTTGACCGTCAATGAATGCTCGCCGAGCGCTTTGCCGGTGCCGTCGAATGCAGTTACCCGTATCGCCTGCTCGCGGGCTGGGGAATCCAAGACGACCTTCACTTCCCAGGGCGGCCGTTTGCGGGTGCCTGCTCGTTCACCGTCGACCGAAGCCTCCAGCCGCGCAACAGCGCGATCGATAATGAGAATCTCGATCTTGGTTGGCCCAGAGACGGAGCCAATCGGGGGCAAGATCCGGACTGCTGGGCGGTCGATCATGTCGTCCGCAGGGGACAGCTCTTGGCTCGACACTACGTGTGGCCAGGCGCCAACGCTCAGGAGAGCCGCGGTGAGGACAGCGCGGATACGACGGTCGGTGAACGGCATGAGAGGACTCCTTGGTGGCGGATTGCCAGCGGTCGTCATTACGTAAAGCACGTTTTGTGCCGGATGTTTCAATGTCTTTCTCTGGGAAAGGAACCAATGTTGCTGCCTGGTAGAGTGGGAAACCGAATCTGATCGTGTCGCCCTGGCGCTTCGAGTTTCGGGTGGTGCCCGTAGTGTCCCCACAGACTCGGAGACGGTTGATCTCGACCATGGGAAGACATGCGTAGAACGGATGAAGAGAGCGTCCATTGTTCAAATCGCCAGCGCTGCGGTGAAGGGAGTTCGATGACTCGGATCTTGATCATGTGGATGAGTTCGTTGGTTTTTGGGAGCGCGGTTTCTTTAGCCCAGGACCCGTTGCAAGAGCCGATCAACCACACGGTGATCGCGGGCGAGACGCTCGAGAGGTTGGCAACCCGCTACTTCGGTGACCCACAACGGTGGCGCGAAATCCACCAGTTCAATCCATCGATCAAGGACCCCAGCCTGCTTGCGATTGGCCTCCGCATCCGGGTTCCCTTTGCGAAGGCTCTGCCCGCGGACTCCGCGCTCTTGACCCAACAAGCGAATCGGGTGGAAGAGCGGATTGCGCCGCGGACGTGGAGCGGGGCGGAAAACCTGGACGTTCTTCGGCAGAATGATGCGCTACGGACGTTCGACGAAGCGTCGGCCGAGCTGATGTTCCCCGACAACACCAGCTTGGTCTTGACCGAGAACAGCCTGGTTATTGTTGGCCTCGAAGAACCAAAGAAGAGAACAACGCCCTCAGATCTTTCAGTTGAGGTCGTCTTGGGCCAAGCCGACGTTCAGCGTGCGGCTGGGCAGGTGCGCGGGAGGGACATCGAAATCGTCGTTGGTGGGGCCGCCGCGCGTCCGAAACCAAGCTCTGAAGGGGCTGTTCAGACCCGTGCTCGCAAACCTGAAGCGGGTGGGGCCCAGGTTATGATGTACGCTGGCGAGGGTGAGGTCGAGGCCGGTGGCCAGAAGGTTCATCTAGTCACAGGGACGGGCTCGGTGGTCGCCAAGGGCAAGGCTCCAGGCGCACCGGAAATCTTGTTGTCGGCGCCCGTTGCGCTGGTGCCGAAACCAAGAAGCAGTAGTCCGTCCCGCCGACCGGTGATGCGCTGGAAGGAAGTGGGTGATGCCGCGGGGTACGCCGTGGAGGTGTGTGGTGACCCGGCTTGTGCCATCCTGATTGCGAAGGTGACCGGTGTTGCCGCGATGTCCTGGCAGGCGTCAAAGCTACCGGTGGGGGATCTATTCTGGCGGGTTACGGCGGTCAGTCGCTCGGGGCTCGACGGGTTCCCGAGTCCGGTCGTAGCGTTTGCGGTGACCGATGGCCCGCAGGATCGTGAGGGGCCAACGATTGCGCTGGTGCTTGATGGCGAACGCCTGCAGACGCCGAGATTCGGCCTCCACTCCATGCCCATTGCAGGCCGCGGTACGGCGCTGGTGGCCGAGATAACTGACCCGAGTGGTGTCGCGAAATGGACATCGACGCTCGATGGCGAGCCGGTGACGGCAGAGGTCCTGGGGGGTCCGTGGTCGTCGGGTCTTCACACCGTCGTAGTGACCGCCACCGACAATGTCGGCAACGAGCGGGTGGCTGTGCCATTTGACTTCGTTTATGACCCGGACCCGCCGGTCCTACGATGGGGCGTCCAGGGCGCGACGGCCCATGGGCAGATGGCTGGCCTGGACGGCGACGTCGGTGCGGTGGCGGCGCCCCTCCTCCAGGGGTGGCGCTGGTGGCCTGATCAAGGTGAAGGCCGACGATCGAGGCGCGATCAGCTTTGGCGCATCACGTCGGATAGATCGCAGGTCCGCTTGTGGCCACAGTACGGAAAATCAATTCACTTGGAGAATGTCCCTCGAGCTGTTAGCCGGGAGCAAGGCCTATGGGTGCTCGCGGAAGACGCACTCTGCCCGGGACCGCCAGCTCGGCTCGTCTACGGCCTCGAACGTCAATCGTCCCCAACCCAACGCCGAAAGCGTAGCCAAGGACTTCGCTTGATCGTCGAGGCGGAAGACTGCGCTGGCAACATCAGTCGAATGGCGTGGCCTTTGCGGGACAGGCGAAGCGCTCGAAGAGAATGAAGCGGGGAGTCGGATCGTCGCTGATGGTGAAGGTGGCGGCGACCCTGGTCGCTGCCGGCTTGATGCCGTTGGCCATTACCTCGTTTCAGCTGTCGAGCAACGCCGATGCCCTGTTCGAGCAGTTGCACCGGACGCACATGGTGGCGCTGGCGAGCGCCGCCGGGCAGATGGACGCCTATCTCGGTTCGATCGATGGTTTGGGGCAAGAGCTGGCGGAACAGGGGGCTCGTGAGAGCCCTCGAGGTGAGGCGTTCCAAGGTCTGCTCGGCAGTATCCTGCGCACCCGACCCGAGATTGCGTTTATCGGCGTTTACGACTCGCAGGGCGAGACCGTGGTCCAGGCCCAGCGTCGCGATTTGCGGGATGAGTTGACGCCCTTGGCGCTCGGTACCCTGGCGCTCGGTACCCTGGCGGCACAAGCGGCCGAGATGGTCGCTGGCGAGAGCGCTGAACCGGAAGCGCCGCACTGGCGCCACGGTCGCGATCATCGATGGATCGTTTGGCCACGATCGCTGCCGGAACGTACCGGCAACTTGATCTTGGTCGCGAGCGGTGAGAATTTGGCGACCATGACGGCTCATCAGGAGCTTGGTGAGCAGGCCGAGATCTTGCTGCTCGATCGCGCGCTCGAGCCTATGTTGGCGCAGGGCGAGATCGAACTCGACCTACCAGACGAGGTTGCGGCCGCGATTCGCGCGAGGCAGCTCACGTCCGGTAGCAGCAAACTTCGCAAGAACGATGCTGGTGATACCTGGCTGATGGGCTATAAGCGCCTGGCTCTCGCGCCGTGGACGTTGGTGTCGCGGCAGCCCAGCGGTGCGGCGGAGGTTGCCCGTGGCCGTATGCGCAAAGCAACGACGTTGGCGGTGGTCGGCGCGCTGGCTTTGGCCGCGGTTCTGTCCGGACTCGCGTATCGCTCGGTCGTCCTCCCGATCCGGCGGATCTTGCGCCAACAACGGGAGCTTGCTGGCACAGCCGCCGCTGCTGATGGCGGCAATGAGATCGAAGCCCTCGAGGATGCCTTCAGGCTCCTCGAGCGCCGATTGCGTGATAGCGAAGGACTCGGCAAGGTTTTTTTGGGCCGGTACCAGGTGGTCGAGTTGATTGGCGGCGGCGGCATGGGACGGGTGTTTCGGGGTTGGGATACAAAGCTTCAACGCCCCGTGGCGCTCAAAACCATACGGCTCGAAAATCGCAGGGATTCAGCGCGGCTGGTGCGATGTCTCTTGAACGAAGCAGAGATCATCGCCAGTTTTCGCCACGCGAACATCGTGACCCTCTACGACGTCACCGAGGACGACTCAGCAGCGTTCTTGGCCATGGAGATGGTGGAAGGGATCAGCCTCGAGCGCCTGCTCGCCCATCGACGCCGGATGACGGTCGACGATGTTGTGTGCCTGGGCGTGGCGGTGTCGTCGGCGCTGGACGTGGCGCACGGCCATGGTCTTGTCCACCAAGACGTCAAGCCCGCCAACATTCTCCTGGGGCGCGACGGATCGATCAAAGTTGCCGATTTTGGGATCGCGCAGTACATCACAGTGGCCATGGCCAATGAGGGAGAGGCGATCTGCGGTACGCCGGGGTACCTCCCGCCTGAGACGTTCGAAGGCAAGGGATATGGGCCGGCTGGCGACATCTTTGGCCTGGGGGTCGTGTTCTACCAGGCACTGTCCGGTGGCCGGCCGTTTGAAGGACGCAGTACCCACGAGGTTCTGGTGAAGACGATGGCGGATCCTGCCATTCCGATCGTCGAGTGGGTACCCGATTTGCCCGAGTCGTTGGCCCACTTGGTCATGTCAATGCTGGAGAAGGCTCCCGAGAAACGACCGACCGCTGTGACCGTGCGGGAGCAGCTCGAGCAGATCATGCTCGATCGTAGACTGATCCTTCGGGGGATACCGATTCCTGACCACATCACACCACTGCAGGCAGCGGGTGCGCGTACCACCGAGAACCTGACAAGTCAGATCCTCGAGCTGCCCAGACAGCCTCTCGCGCGCTCAACACCCGCAAACTGAGAACGGCGCTTGTCGATGATTGGCATCAAGACAGGCGCAGGGTCGCGGTGGTCGCACCTCGTATTTGCAGGCGAGGCTTCATGGGCCAGGGGCGGCCTCGCTGTCCTGCTGTTGGCAATCATGGCCGTGGTCCCGGTGTCGGGCCTGCCGCGTCCCAAGGAACGCTGGCTGCGACTCGATAGTGGCAACTTCACCGTGTTCAGTAACGCGGGGGCCCTTACGACCCGTCGCATCGTGGGGGATCTCGAGTCGCTGCGCGCGACCCTCTCGGCCCTGTCGCCGGACACCGAGCTGGCGTCACCCGTACCCACGACGATCTATGTGTTCAAGAACGACGCCGCGTTTCGTCCCTACAAGCCGCTGTACAACGGTCGTCCCGCCAACTTCGCTGGCTATTTCCGGTCTCATCAACTCGGAAACTATGTCGCGGTAGACGGCAATCCCGCCGGTGAACCGCAACGTTTGGTCTACCACGAGTACCTTCACGAGATCCTGCGCAACAACCATCCTGCCATGCCGTTGTGGCTCAACGAGGGCATGGCCGAGCTGTACAGCACATTCGAGGTAGCTGCTGGTGTGGCCAAGATCGGTTTGCCCATTCGGAGTCATCTGGCGGAGCTCTCCGGGCAACGTCTGATGTCACTCGACCAGCTGCGGGCGATTCGTCGAGACGACCGCGACTACAACGAAGGCACTCGGCAAGGTCTCTTTTACGCACAGAGTTGGGCCATTGCCCACTACTTGCTGATTGGCAATGCCGACCGTCAACGCCAGACCAAGTCGTTCCTCGAGGCCCTACATGAAGACGTACCCGAGGCGGAGGCCTTCGCCAGGGCATTCCCCGGTGGTGCCGCATCGCTCATCCGCGAGGTCGAGATCTATGTCCGTGGATATCAGCTGCCCGTCCTCGCGGCCAAGGTTTCGTGGGAGATTGATACCGAGGTGATGATCAGCGAGCTGACCCGGGCCGAGACGTTGTTTCGACTCGGCGACCTGTTGGCGCACGGCGACGCGTCGCAAATGCCGGCGGCGCGGGCGCATCTTGAAGCGGCCATGGCCGAGGCACCGAACCACGCCGGAACCCAAGCCCGACTCGCGCTGCTCGACCAGCGTGCGGGCAATGATGCTGCGGCGCTGGCAGGCTTCCGGCGGGCGGCGACCTTGGCTCCCGACGATCCCAGCATCCAGTACGTGTTTGGCAATGCCCTGCTGGTCAGCCTGGGAGAGGGGCCGCTGACACCGGCCAAAGTCTCTGCCACGGATCGTGCGCGCTTGCTCGAGGCCCGGGCCGCCCTCGAACGCAGTGTTGGTGGCCGTCCCGGGTATGCCGAAGCATGGGCTCAGTTGGGGTTTACGTACACGGTTGAAGCCCAGCCACCGCCACGGGCCCGCGAGGCGCTCGAGAAGGCGTTTCGGATGCTGCCGTCGCGCATGGACATCGCGTTCAATCTGCTCTTGACGTATACCCGAATCGGTGCCCGATCCGAGGCCGAATACCTGGTGGATCGGGTTTTGGTCGCGCGGGCCGATTCCGCAACGTTGGCCGCCGCCCGCGAAGCGATCCTGAATTTTGACGTCATGGCCGTAAACAAGCTTCTTGATGAGGAGCGTTTCGACGAGGCACTGCCGGTGCTGGAACGGCTGCACAGCGGCACCCGTGACCGAGCCCAGCGGGCGTCGTTGGCCCGTCAGATGGCCGATGTGCGTGGGATCGTCGAGGAGCGGCGGTTTGTGGTTGCTTACAACGACGCGGTCAGCTTGGCGAACGAAGGGCGTTTCGATCGGGCCGAAACCGTGCTGGAGACCCTTCTTGCCACCCTGACGGTAGCGAAATCTCGTGATCGCACAGAAGCGTTGTTGACGCGGATTCGGGCCATGCGTCCGCGATGATTGTGCTGCCACTTGCCTCGGTACCGAACGTACCCTGCTAGAGTCGCCGGCCCGAAGTGGGATGACCCTCGAGAGAAAATGGACTGTTGCCAATACTACCCGCTGTTCGAGCGGTTGATCGAGCAAGCCTCCAAGGCGGAATTTCGCTTTCCGGAGGACAGCGCGCTGATCGCCGTGGCGATCGACTTGACCCCAAAGGTCTCGCGTTTGTTGCGCGAGAGCCACGGGTTGCTTTCCCGCGTCGAGCGGGCGGTGGCAGCTCTGGCCGCCGACGAGGATCCAACCGCGCTCGAGGAGCCTGACAGCCTGACTGTCATTGGCGAGCTGATCGCTTCGGAAGTGGCGCTGCAAGAGCTGGGCAATTTGATCTACTTTGCGACGGGCGAACTACAGGTCGCGTTGGGTGAGCTCGAGAAGGCCGTCACCACCAACCGGGTTTTGATGATGGCAACGCTGTGCGAATCAGGGCTGCGCAGCGCACGCCGGGCACTGGTCTCGGTCGAGGCAGCCCTGTACCGATTCGAAGACCTGGCACCACCCGAGCATCAGTGGGTCGATGTCGACGTTTCGCTCGAGATCCGCAAGCTTTACCGCAATCTGCGCCAGGACATCGAAGCGCACGGCACCGACGCCGAAGCAGTGAACGAAGAGCTGGTCCGCGCCATCCTTTATCGACTCCTTGCGTTTCGCGAGTTGCGAATCTATCCGTTCCTGCGCGTCGACGATCGGGTGCACCTGCGATCATTGCTCAAGCGTATGCTCGATTGGCTCAACAGTGAGGAGCGTGACCGCGACCGGGCGGGAGAACTCTGGCGCGACCTAACCGAGTTCGCCCAAATTCTCGCCCAAGTCAGCTATCGGCAGGAACTTCGTGAGCACGATCGCCAGTTGGTCGACTACGCCTGCCGCATCCTGTTCTCCGATGGCGCGCCTCCGGCGGTACCGGATCGTTTGCGCGATGAGCTGCAAGGGCTTCTGGGTTTGAATCCCGATCTCGATCGACTGATCGATGGCCCCGATGAGCAAAGCAAAGAAGCGTGGCGGCTGCCGCTCATGAACCTGCTCGAAGAGCTCGGGAGCGCATCCCAAGCGGGCTTGGCACCGTGGAGCGACTGACCGTCGCCAGCCATCGACCGAGGACAGCGGGAACCGAATGCGCGCGAGCGAGTCTAACCCGCCAATGATGTTGGCCTCGACCCATCGGGCGGCCCGTGCGTCGCAGGCAGTCGGCTGAACGGCCAACCATTCGCACGTCACCACTGATTCGGAGACCACGGACCATGATCGCACTGCCTGACCTGTTGCATCTCCAGCCGAGGATCGCTGTCGACAACGAAGTGCTTCAGGAGCTATTGGACCTCGGTTTTCTCGGCAAGGAAACCGGCAGCTCGTTTGATCAGGCGCTGAGCGAGGCGATGGTGGACGTGGATGGCTGGGACCGGCGGTTCTTTGCCGACGATCTGTTCATTGACGAATTGGTCCAAGGCTGTTTCCAGTTGTCCTTGGACGGGAATGCTTACACGGTCAACGAACGGTTCTTGTTTAGGGTCTTGGCCGCTCCACCGACGGATCTCGAGACGATCCTGTTCCGCCAGGCCATCATGCGCGAGTTGGAAGAGGACGCCGCGATTCGGCGCCGATTTACCCAGCTCTACACCGACCTGTACCAGCTGCTGGGGATGTTCAAGGTTCCGGGCCACGGCGCGCGACTCGACATCAATGCCTTCAGGCTCGACTTGCTGCGCCACGCGAAGCAGATTATCGACGACATGGTTACCGCCTTCGCCGATGCGCGCTCGGGCATTCGCCGGCTGCACGAGGCGGGCCTCGAAATCCAAGCGTCGGAGGACTATAAGACCATGGCCGCCCTGCTCGATTACGACGAGCACCTGGGCCAGCTCAATATCGATATCCGGGTCGGTGCCGCCGGCAAGATCACCCACCTGGCGGTGCGCGAGATCAAGGAGAACCAGAACAACCGCTTTTATCAGAAGGCGTGGAAGCGGGCTTGGGATCGGATCCGGTTTGTCTTCAATGGCTACCGTTTTCGACACCACGATGTGGTCTCTCGCCTGGTGCACGAGGTCTTCTTGAAAATCTCGCCGTCGTTTACGCCGCTCATCCAAATTCTGGGCCACCTGGAGCTGTACCTTACTGCCCGAGCATTTCGCGATCGGGCGGCCCAGCGCGGTCTGAGCATGAGCCTGGCCTCCTTCGACCGCGCTGGCGCGCTCGAAATGGAGGGGTTGTTCAATCCGCTGCTCTTCGAGCAAGAGCGGCCGGTGGTGCCCAACAGCATCTCGTGCCGAGATCCGAGGCCCACGGTTTTGGTGACCGGCCCTAACTCAGGGGGCAAGACCCGCTTACTGCAAGCCATTGGTCTGGCCCAGGTGCTCGGTCAAAACGGCATCTACACGCCGGCTGCGTCGCTGCGCATTCCGGTGGTGCAGGGGATGTACGTGTCGTTGGTCGAAACCGAGGCCGCAGGCCATGCCGAAGGCCGTCTCGGGCGCGAGCTGATGCGCATTCGCGCCATGTTCGAAGCCATGCGCGCGCCCGCCATGGTCATCTTTGATGAACTGTGCTCGGGTACCAACCCATCCGAGGGTATCGAGGTCTTTTCCCTGGTACTGCGCTTGCTCGAACGGCAAGCCCCCATCGCCCTCATCTCCACCCACTTCCTCGACTACGCCCGCGAGCTTTCGGAGGCGCCGCCGGTCGACCATCTCGAATTCTTGCAAGTCGAGGTCGACAGCGAAAAACGCACCACCTACCAATTCGTTCCCGGCGTCGCCCAAACCTCCCTCGCCGCCGTCATGGCCGAACGCCTCGGTGTCACTTTCGAAGAGCTGTCACGTCTGATCGAAGAACGGCGGCGTCACGGCGAGGTCGACGACGTGTCGGTCGTCGCGGAGGTGGCGACGGGTTGATCGGTACCCGCCGTCGAGCCGGCGGATCGTACGTGATGAAACGTGAACCTCGTTCGGTGTGCGTCGCCCGATGATGAATCATCGGGCTGTGAGTGCGCCCGCCTCCGCGGGCTGAGCAGAAACGGGTTGCCAGCCTGCGGTCCCGGAGGGACTACCATGATTAGGCGGTGACTTCAGTCACCGATCGCTCGCCGCCGAGCCTGCGTATCGTACGTGATGAAACGTGAACCTCGCTCGGTGATCAGTACGTCGCCCGATTCGCCCGATGATGAATCATCGGGCTTTGAGTGCGCCCGCCTACGCGGGCTGAGAGCAGCAGCGGGTTCCCAGCCGGCGCAGGCCGGCGCACTCATAGCGCGGGCATTCATGCCCGCGCGAAGCGAAAAGGGGCGAGTTTTCCGTCATGGGGAGTTACAAGACCTGGCGATCGTTGCGGAGGTGGCGGCGGGGTTTGAGCGGTAGTGGTTGGCCAGACGCAGACTTCTTCTTACGCTAGAAGGCTTCTTGTTGCGAGACGAGGATCCAAGGGGCGCGGCGAAGCCTCTTGTAGACTACCAATGAGCGTTCGTCGTCTTCCTTGACAATGTTGATGCCGAGCGCGGTTCTCGGTGAGGACAGCGCAAGTGCCACTGGACCAGACTGAGGTATCGCTCTTTTACTTTCAGTGAATAGTGACTCCCCATTGGCATCGATAATCCAATTCTGGATTTCATCGTCCGGTACCACCGAACGGGTCGCTGAGACCAAGGGTTCCCCGTCTGCAATCAAAAGCAAGGTGCCAACTTCTCTCTTCAGGCGCCGAGGCCATGCGATCCATTGCTTGTCCAAGCCATACTGCCGGCTTGGCTGGTGCAGCGCGATTTGGCCGGACTCGATTGAATCTTGGATCGGGTCGAGTTCGATGGATAGCTCGAGGCGATGTGTCTTGAACATTCCCCTACCCTCGGCATCTAACACGGTTATGGCAGCGATTCTGGGCTGCGCCTGAAGGGTATTGTCAAGTAGCTCTCGAAACGCAGCCGCCCGTTGGTCCTCGAAAAGTCCGCGGTGGCTGACAAGTTGTGCGGCAAGACAGTCCAACCTACCAAGGTACTCGTCGACCTGGAGCGCGGTAGTGGAGGTAAAGAACGTCTGGGACGTTTTCCGCGCGTTGCGCATCGCTTCTTGCCGGACGGAATGCGACCGCCACGCCATGGCACCCGCCAGGGCCGTGAGCAGCAGAAAGATGGTGGCTGCTAGGGAAGTGGCGAGCTTGTTGCGCTGGACGAATCGACCCAGCCGGTAGCCGAGGGTGTCTTTGCGTGCACGGATGGGCAGGCCCACGCGGTGGCGTTCGAGGTCTTCGGCGAGGGCCTCGGCCGAGCCGTAGCGACGGACAGGATCGCGCTGGAGGCATTTCAGCACGATGGTGTCGAGGTCGCCGCGCAGGCTTCCCGCCGAGACTGGGGCCGCGCTTTCTCCCCCCACCGTGGCGTTACTGGGGGGCGCAACGTCGCTTTCGAGCATGCGTTCGAGCGCGGTGGGGTCGGGTAGGTCGAGGCTGTAGGGACGGTCTCCGGTGAGCAACTGGTAGAGCACAACGCCGAGGCTGTAGACGTCTGATGCGGTGTTGACGGCCTTGCCGCGCAGCTGTTCGGGACTGGCGTAGTTGGGAGTCAATGCCCGCGAACCGAAGCGGGTGGTCTCGACGCCGTCGCGCTCCCCACTCGGTTCGAGCAGCTTGGCGATGCCGAAGTCGAGCAGCTTGACGGTGCCATCGGGTGTCACCAAGACGTTGTTGGGTTTGAGGTCGCGGTGAACGACGAGGTTCTGGTGGGCGTATTGGACGGCGCGACACACGGCGGTGAAGAGGTCGAGCCGGGCGCGCAGGCCGAGTTGGTGCTCGGCGCAGTAGCGATCGAGGGGCAGGCCGTCGATGTGCTCCATGACGAAGTAGGAGCGTCCGTCGTCGGTACGCCCGCCATCGAAGAGCCGCGCGATGTTGGGGTGATCGAGGTTGGCCAGGATCTGACGCTCGCGGTGGAACTGGGCTTCGAGCGCACCGAAGCCGAGCTCGGCCCGCACCAGTTTGATCGCCACCTGGCGCTCGAACGCGTCGTCGTCGCGCTCGGCGAGGTAGACCGCACCCATGCCGCCCTTGCCCAGCTCTCGCACGATGCGGTACGGGCCGATCTGTTTGGCGGTGGCGGATACTCGCGGTGGTATCGCCCAGGCGCTGTCGCTGCGTGACCGCTCGCCTGACCCTGTGCTCGGGCCCGCGAAGGTGGTGTTCATGCGCAGCCGCTCGACGGCCGGTACTTCGAGTTGGTCAGCCACCTGACGATGGGCGTCGAGCAAGCCGTCCACCGTGCGACGCAACTCGGTGTCGTCGCCGATCGTTTGATCGAGAAACGGCGCCCGCTGTTCCGTGGGTTGCTCCAAGGCTGCTTCCACCAGTGCTTCCATTCGTCGCCATTGTTCAGGGGACATCGGTACCTCAAATCACGAATTGAAGAGAAATCTCAGCGTCATCGATACTTTTCGACATCGGTTCTCGCGATGTCAGGTAGGGGAGAGCCGACGTTTCGCTGGTGCGATGCCGTTGGCCCAGGTGGGATCGATGAAGTTTTTCTCTTCTTTGGGGTTTGAAATGACTGGATCAAGATCAATGACGCGGTCCGGGGTTCGAGCGGTGCCCTTGGTGTGCAGTTGGCACCGGGAGCCATCATCGGTTGTCGCACGGTCGTTGCTGGTGCAAGCGTCACGGCCAACCCACCGTCGAATCGCTCTGGATCTGGTACGGCTGGACGGACGGTTTCGTCAGGCAGTCGAGGTGATTCGCGACCACCAGTTCGATCCGGGTTTTGACGTTCAGGTCCTGAGACGCCGGCTGGGGTGGCGCAGTAATGGCTTCTACCCGGTCTTCCGCTCGCTCTTGGGTGAGACCCCACACCGATACATCGAGCGTGGGCGCATGGAAACGGCTGCTTGCTTGCTCACCAACACAACCCTTCGGATCGGACAGATCTCCACGCTGCTGGGCTACGGGCATCAGCAGGTTTTCAGTGACGCATTCCAACGTTGGACGGGTCAGCGGCCAACGGCGTTTCGTCGGAATCGTCTGTCTCGGTAGAACCATCTGTCTCGGTAGCGGTTTTGTTCTGCGGCTGATCGGCGTCCGCCGGTGTTTCTTGCGCGGTGCGGTTCAAGTTTTGGTAGAGCCAAGCCTTGGCCATCCGCCATTCGCGGTTGATCGTGTTGTCAGAGACCGCCAACACTTCGGCGGTCTCAGCGATCGAGAAGCCGCCAAAGAAGCGCAGCTCAACGATGGTCGCCTTGCGTGGGTCCACCCGTGCGAGCGCTACGAGGCTGTCGTCGAGGGCTACGAGGTCGGCGTCGAGGACGATGCCGCAGACATCCCCCACGTCGTCTAGAGACACCTGGGGCAGGGGGCCGCCCCGCTTCGCAGCCGCCTTGGCGCGCGCATGGTCGACCAAGATGCGGCGCATGGCCTGGGCGGCCAGACCGAAGAACTGGCCTCGATGATGGAGTTGAACCCGATGTTGGGCAAGCAAGCGTAGGAACGCTTCGTGCGCCAACGCGGTGGGTTGCAGCGTGTGATCCTTGCGTTCGGACCGTAGGTGATGGCGCGCCAACTTTCGCAGCTCTTCGTAGACCAGCGGTAGGAGCTGCTCGAACGACCCGGCCTGGCCGTCTGTCCAAGCACCGAGAAGACTGGTGATGTTGGGCTGAGATGGATCGCTCATGAAGGCTCCGCACGCGTCGAAAGTTGATGGTATGCGTCGTTTCTCGGTTCAGCAAGGAGTGCTCCGAAACCCGCGCATTGGCGACGAATGGGTCCAAGTTCCTAGGTCACTTGTGGCAAATTGCGCACGAAAAAGCCGCTTGCAAAGGGCCGAACAAGCCTGTTCGCGGCAGCGTTCCGGTCTGGAGTCGCCTCGTCTCAGAAACCAAGGGCACGTCGAGTACACGCCGTCACTACCTTCGGCGTTTGGTTGGGGCTGGCGTTACAGCTCGCGGTTCGGAGCGGCTTCGAGAACGTTGTTTCGACGGCCGTCGGACGGCCGTCCGACGGCGGGAAGGACTGATCATGGGAGCCCGATTGCTGCTCGCTCGGGCCGTGTTGTGGATTGGCGGGAACCCCGGCATAATGCCGCATGCCTATTCTTCCAGGGAGTCATCTACAGTCCATTCGCGAGCGGATTGGCGCGATTGACCGCGAATTGCTGATGCTGCTCAAAAAGCGCATGGCGGTGGTGGAAGACGTGGCCCAGTCGAAGTTGCGAACGGCCTCTCCATTTCGTGATCACGAACGGGAGGAGCGGGTGTTGCAGGGCGTTCGACAAATGGCTGTCGAGCTCGAGCTGGACCCGCGTTCGATCGAGCGCCTCTACCGCCGAATCATGGAAATGTCGATCTCGCACCAGCAACGCCATGTGCAGTCGTTGGGGGAGGCGCCGTTGCGCGTTGCGTATCAAGGGGTCGAAGGCTCTTACAGCCATTTGGCGGCCCAGCGTTTCTACGCAAATCGCCCCGGCGGGACGCTGCTCACTGGCTTCGAGAGCTTTCGAGAGGCTGCCCATGCCGTGCGCGCCGGGACTGCCGACGTAGCGCTGCTGCCGATCGAGAACACCACCGCCGGTAGCATCAATGAGACCTACGACCTGCTGGCCGACGGCGGGTTGAAGCTCAACGCCGAGGTGGTCAGTCGGGTCGAGCATTGTCTGGTGGTGCCGCCGGGCAGCCAGCTGCGCGACTTGCGACGGGTGTTCTCCCATCCGCAAGCATTGATGCAGTGTGAGACCTACTTGCGTAGCGTGCCATGGATTCGACCGATTGCCGAGTTTGATACGGCCGGCGCGGCAGTCAAGGTTCGTGAAGCGAATGACTCGACCATGGCGGCCATTGCCAGCGCTTCGGCTGCGAGTATGCTCGGTCTCGAGATTCTTCGGCGCGGTATCCAAACCCAAGCCACGAACTCGACGCGATTTGTCGAAGTGTCGCTCGAGGCGGCCACATGCCCTCACGACGTTCCGTGTAAAACATCGTTGTTGGTTGATCTGGACCACCGCGCCGGTCGGCTCGGCGATGTGCTCAACGTCTTTGGGCGTCGTCAAGCCAACCTGTGCAAGATTGAGTCACGGCCGGTTCCGGAAACACCCTGGCGCTACCGCTTCTACCTCGACGTAGAGGCCCACGCTGACGACGCTTCGATGGTGACCGCGTTGGATGAGGTTCGTGGCCTGGTGCACGAGCTGCGGGTATTGGGAACCTATCCGGCAATGACGGAGTCGTCCCGGGGAGCCGACAACGTGGTGGACGCAGGAGAACGCTAGCCGATGCGCCCCGCCGTACTGCTGGTCGAGCCCGACGACGCGTTGCGACATGCGTTGGCGTTGGGACTGGCGCGCTACGAGTACGAAGTCGTGCCGGTGCCCAGCAATGCGGACGGGTTGCGCTTCGCCCAAGGACTTGGCCCGAGTGTGATCGTTGCCCCGGCTGGCCTTCCATCGTTCGCGGGTGGTGCCATCCTCGAGCGTTTTGCGGTTCAGGATCGCGCCATGCAGCGGACATTGGTCTTGCTCGGTGAAGAGGCCGATGAAGCGGAAGCGTTGCCCGAGGACGTGTTGTTCTTGGCTACCCGCAATCTCGAGCCGGCGGAGATTGTTCGGCGGATCCGCTTGGTCTTGGTCGGCCGTGAGTTGGGCGTCGAGCCGGATGTTGCGCTAAGGTCCTTGATTGGCGATATCGCGCTGATGCCCGTGTTGGAGTTGCTGCGCGCGCTGAATCGGATGCGGGTCTCCGGAACCTTGAAGATGGCCGACGGTGCCATTCACTTGATCGAAGGCGAAGTGATCGCCGCGGCCGCGGGCCTGACATCAGGGCCCAAGGCCGTTTTCCGGCTGAGCCGGCGGGGTGATGGACCGTTCCGCTTGGGCCTCGGGACGCCCAAGGCCGAGCAGGACATCACCATCGACTTCTTCGACTTGTTGATCCGAGCGATTGAGGAAGCACAGGTTTCGATTCCGGATGAGCGGGCCCGTCCGCGTCTGGAGCCGTCCGCATTGGACGAAACCAAGCTGAGCGAGCAAGAGCAATCGCTGCTGGCGGTGGTGGGCCAACATGAGACGGTTGGCAGCCTGCTCGATGCGTTACCGGCGAGCGACAGTCGGATTGCACGGGCGTTGCACCGGCTGGTGGACGCCGGGGCCTTGCGCCTGCACAAGCCCTGCGCCCAGGTAGCCATCGTCACCGACTCGACGGGTGATTTACCCGCCGCGTTGGTGCAAGCTCATGACATCGAAGTCGAGCCACTGACGGTTGTTTTCGGGAAAGACCGCTTTCGCGACGGCGAAGAGATTCAGCCTCGCGAGTTCTATGACCTGCTTTCGGGACCGGTTCATCCTCATACCGAGCCGCCTACGGCGGAGTCCTTCGCCAGCCGCTTTGGCCGGCTCGAGAAACGACAAGATGTGGTGTCGATTCACATCTCGGCGGCCTTGTCCGAAACCGTGGCCCATGCCCAGGAGGCGGCCGGTTGGGTAGGCCCAACCGGCGACGGAGAAGACACACCGACGATCGAAGTGGTCGACAGCGGCAGTGTGAGCATGGGCCTAGGTCTTTTGGCTCTGTTCGCCAGTCGCATGGCGCTGCGTGATCTCGATGCTGCAGCCATTGCCGAACGGGTCCGGGCCATGCGGGAGCGCGTTTTCGTTTACTTCGTGGTGCACAATCTCGATGCCTTGGTCCGGGGTGGTCGGCTGGGGAAGACCCAGGCCGCGGTCGGCAAGCTTCTCGGTATCAAGCCTATTCTCGGCATGGTGGATGGCAAGATCGTCGCGGTGGAACGGGTGCGTGGTGGACGGCGAGCTCATCCCCGAATCGTCGATATGCTCACCGAGCGGCTCGATGTCCAACGTCCAGTGGTCGCCGCGGTGGCGCATGCGAAGGCACCTGTGTGGGCCGATCGTTTGCGGGATCTCCTTGCCGAACGCTTTGAGGTTGGCGAAGTCATTTCCTCCGATATTGGTCCCGTGGTGGGAACTCATACCGGCCCGGGATGCGTGGGCTGCGCCGTTTACCAGCCGCGCGACGATGAGGAGTGGGCGTTGATTCGGCCACTCCGCGGCGGTTGAGTGGACCAGCTGGGAGGGTCGTCGGCGAAGCGGGTCGGGTGTCGCGTCCGGTGTCATAGGTAGCCGAGCGCACGCAACTCGTCCACCAACTCATCATCGATATCCGAGTGCAAAACCGTGCCCGAGACATCCGAGGCTCGGGTTCCCCAGCTGGCGATGGACCGCAGGGCGCGTCGTTGCCGGAACCTTGGCTCGAGTAGCTCAGTCCACGCGCGGCCGGCGAAATCATCGGCAACCGGCAACCCGAGCATGTAAAGAACGGTAGGGGCAATATCGTGGATTGTGATGCCGGTGGGATTGGCCGCGGGGTCGATATCGGGACCGGCCGCAACGAAAATGCCGTGGGTCCGAGGGCCATGATCGCCGGATACGGTCCACACCGATGAGACGAGGCCATCGATCGGCTTGCCACTCTGAACGAGTCTCCGGCTGGCGCCTCGATCGAGGATATGAAGCTCGAGATGGGCACCTCGTTGCGCGATGCGAGGGCTGGCGTCTTGAACGGTGAACGCAGGAGCGCCTTGCTCCCAAGTCAAGGACCCGAGGTCACGAGCCAACCGATCGAGAGGCATCGAAGTGTTGGTGTTGCGACAAAGGCGGAGACCTTGGATGGCAGCGCTGCGGTCCGATCCATGTGCAACCAATTCACTGTGGGCGCAGGTCACATCGCCTTCAGGCCCTCGCTTGGCGTAGCCGAGGTGTACCAACAGGCCATTGACATCGAGCGCGACCTTGGAACGCTCCCGTGACATGGCGTGAAATCCGTGGTCTGAAACGACGATGATGTTGGCGCGCCCATCGAGCACGGCGACGAGGGCGCCGATGGCTTCGTCAGTCGCTTCGTAGCTTTGGGGGATGCGCCCTTGCTTGGCGGCCAGTTCGGCTGGTTCCGGAGGTTCGAAGGTCTCTGGTCGGTAGTAGCGCCAGGTCTGATGGCTCTCGATATCGACACTGCGGAAGTAGACCAGCATCAAGGCGAAAGGATCGCGTGCGAGCTCGGCTGCAGCGCGGGCGACAATCTCGTCACGGGTTCGTGTCTCGGGGTTGCCCCGAAAGCGATCCGGCGCGTCCTGGGCTTGGCTGCGGATCTCCCTGAACGCAGATGCCCATTCTGGAGGTGAAAAAGTATCGTCGAGGTCGGCATGGGCGCGATCAGAGATCATCACGCCATGGATCGGCTCGGCAGGCCAGGTCGCCCACCAGCCCAGCGCCAGGGTGCGTAAACCGACGCGTGAAGTCATATCCCATAGTGCGGGTACGCGTCGCGTGCGCGATGACACCGGCACTGGCCCTGTGTCCGAGGGCACGACGAAATCGGTAATCCCATGCTCGGTCGGAAAGCGGCCCGTCGCCATGGTGGTCCAAATGACGGGCGACTTGCCGTAGTCGGTGAGCAGGTGTGTACGAACCCCGGCCTCGGCCAAGGCCTCCAGATGGGGCAGACGGCCCTGCCGCCAAAGATCCTCGATCACGGTCCACTCGGCACCGTCGATTCCGATGACCACCAGGGGGTGCCGGCTTTCAGCTGGGCGCCGCTCGGGGTCTGGCTCGGCGCAACCAGCAAGGAACAAGACCGCCAACAGGAAGGGCGCGATGACGTGCCCAGCCCGGACTCTGCGCGCGGGTCCTTGCCAGATCATGCGGTCAGCCAGCGTGTTTGGCGGGGGAGCGGGTCAGCTCGCCGCGTAGGTTCTCTCCCATCAGGCGCCGAACCATTTCAGGGTCGTCGTTGTGCGAAAGCAGGAAGAACAGTTTGGTCAGCGCGGCTTCGGGATTCATGTCGTATCCACTCACCACGCCAGCGTCGAGCAAGCCGTTGCCGGCGGCGTAACTGCGCATGTCAACCGAGCCGTTCAAGCACTGGGTACAGTTGACGATTACCACGCCGCGGCTGCAGGCCTCGCGCAGGGCGTCGAGAATGTCGGGTTGCCCAGGTGCGTTTCCCGCGCCGTAGGTGTGCAACACGGCGCCAGCCAAGGGCGGCGAGAGAAACCGTCGCAGCATGTCGCCGGTGATGCCTGGATAGACGCGAATGTCGGCTACTTGTGGGTGGCCGATTTCATGAAGCTTCAAATGGCCTTTGGGGGTGGGGAACACGAGGTCGCGGTCGATGCGGATGCGGACTCCAGCTCTGCCAAGCGGTGGGTAGTTGGGTGAGTCGAAGGCGCGAAAGCCGCTGCTCGAAACCTTGGTGGTGCGGTTGGCGCGGAACAGGGAATCACCAAAGGAGATGCACACTTCCGGGACCGGGTGTTCGGCAGCGATCAGCAGGCTGGTGATGAGGTTTTCACGAGCGTCACTGCGCACTTCGACCAACGGAATCTGCGACCCGGTGAAGATCACCGGCTTGGCCAATCCTTCGAGGATAAAGGACAAGGCCGACGCCGAGTAGGTCATGGTGTCGGTACCGTGAATGACGACGAAGCCATCGTAATCGTCGTAACGCTCGAAGATGGCACGGGCCAGCCGCATCCAGTCGGGTGGCCGAATGTTGGACGAGTCGAGAAGAGGCTCCATTTCCTCGATTTCGTAGCACGGCAGCTCAGGCCGACGAAATTCCGGCATGTTGGCCATCTGCGCGGCCAAGAAGCCCTTTTCTGGGGCGTAGCCGCGGCCGGCCAGACGCATGCCGATGGTGCCACCCGTATTGGCGATGTAAATGGTCTTGGCGCGATCGTTCATGGCGGGAGGGTGGAAAGGGCGGACCGCCGGACGATAGCACCGTAGCCGGAGATTGCCGAGAGGCGGATGTTTGAACGATCGTCCGGTCTGATGGCCCTGTGGCAACCAATGAGATACTTCACATACGATTCACCGGTAACGAGTCGATAAGGAGCGTCGGATGAAATGCCAACTGGGCCCGATCGTGGGCCATGTCGAACCAACGCGGGCACGAATCTGGATCCAAACGGACGAGCCGGGGTTGGTGCGTCTGCGGGTGTTTCACGACCCAAACTCTCGACGAGAAATTGGCATTGGCTTCGAGGCCTAGGCACAGGACCGGCAAGGCCGAACCGTGACGTTGATCGCACATGGTCTCAGCCCCGATACCTGGTATTTCTATTTGCTCGAGGACGAGCGTGGACGGAGCCTGTTGCCGCCGGACGCCGACCGCTCGTTCCGCACCGCGCCCGAGGCGGCGGCCTCCATGACCTTCCGATTCGGAGTCGCGTCGTGCCACAAGTTCGAGATCGGACATTTCGGCATGTGGAAACAGATGAAGACCGTATTTGACGCCAAGGATGTTCGATTCCTGATGCTCTGCGGTGACCAGATCTACGCCGATGCCGTCTACAAGCGGATGGCCGCGAAGCGCCAACCACGGCACGACGACGTGGTCTCGGCGTACCGACGCGCCTATGAGAAGCAGTGGGCCGTGCCTGAGATGATGCGGGTGCTGGGTAGCCTACCGACCTACATGATCTGGGATGACCATGAGATCAACAATGGTTGGGGTGCACATAAGCTCGACACGTCATCGATCAGACGGCAGGCCATCTTCGCGGGCGCGCGCCAGGCGTACGACGAATTTCAGCATGTCCGTAACCCGCACACATTCGGTGACGGGCGCCATTATTACGCCTTCCGTCATGGTGGCGCCGGCTTCGTGGTCCTCGACTCGCGTGGTGAGCGGGATAGCAACCGCGAGACGGGGCCGGTTCTCGGGGCGCGTCAGCTTCAGGACATCAAGCGGTGGGTAGCGCGCGAGGCTTCCAACTTGACTGCCCTTTTCGTGGTTGTGTCCGTACCCATCGCCCACACGCCTTCGTTCGTGGCCAACTTGTTTCCTCGGTCGGATCTTCGCGACCTTCGCGACCAATGGTCCTTCGCGAAGAACAAGCCGGAACGCCGATCGGTGGTTCGGTTCTTGTTTGACGTCGCGAATCAGCACGACATTCCGGTGGCTTTGATCAGTGGCGACGTTCATGTGGGCACTTTCGCCCGCTTCCGCTCCAGCGACGCCGCTCACCAGCGTCGGTCGGAGTTCTATCAGCTGACATCGTCGCCGATCTCCAACAATCCGAGTGGCCGTATCGCCGATTTGCAATTCGCCTTCGATCAGGTGCGCAGCTCCGTTGAAGCCACCGCAGCAAGTCGCAGCAACGTGTGACTCGACTCGAACTCTGTGAACTTTGCAAGGACGAAAGCACTCGCGGCTTTAGGGGGGCGAGGCTGCCCGTGTCAAGATGGTCTGTAAATCAAGCAGGGCTGTTGACTATCGAGGTCGAGAACGGGTTCGATTCCCCATGCTCCGGATAGGCTTGGACGTACGAGTGAGACCAGGATTCGATGAATTTTTGGGCGTCCTCGACGCGGACGAGAGCCCAAACTGCACCACCGAAACCGCCACCAAATCCCGAAGCTGCGACGGCGCCCTCCTGGCGAGCCGAACGAGCGAGGAAGATGGTCTCTGGTACCTGGTTACCCAGATGGGACGCCGCGAGTTGCTGGGACCGATCGACCAGCTCTCCAAAGGTCGTGAGCGCGCCGCCAGCAAGCGCGATCCCCGCGGCAGGGACGATGACTGCGGTCTCTTGGTGAAACTGTTCCCAGCGTTGCAGAAGGGTCGTCGCGGAGGCGTGCCGCGTGATGATTTCGCGGAAGCGATCAGCCGCGTCCGGTACCGAAGCAATGGCTGCCAAATGGGGATCTGCTCGACCGGTGGCGGTGCGCCATAGGTCGAGCACCGTGCTGGCATCTTTCGATAGCTGGTTGTACTGCCGTCGAACGTTGCCGGCCTTCGCTGCCTTGACGCCGCTCGGAGCGATTACCAACATGTGCCCGGCTGGCCACGGTATCGATCGTTCAAGGGTGGCGGGTCGGTAGCTGAATTGCCCGATGTGGCCGGCGCGGTTGCACAGAATGGCAACGTGATCTTGCGCGCCGCCCAAGGTGCCAACGCCATAGTCGCCGCTCAGTGGCCCAAACGGCTGGCCACGCTCGACCGCGGCCAGATACTCGGCAAGCGCGAGTTGGGTAGGAACCGCGTGGTGAAACGTCTGGCAGTGGTCCAGGTGGTTGGCGTCAGCGAGGGCCCACCAGGTAAGAATGACTAGCGCGCTCGAGCTGCTCAGGCCCGCGGCGGCCGGGAGGTTGCTGGTGAACGCGAGATCAACCCCCTTCGATTTGTCGAAATCGCGCACCAGGCGTCGGGCGACGGTCCTTGGATAGGCAGACCAGCCTCGGGGAACCTCGAGGTCGGGCGCCAAAGAGAAGCGATCGGTGACGCCGCGACCGAGGTCGATGATCGAAACGCGGTTGTCGGTGCGCCGCATGCTGACGGCAGTGAAACCACGGTCGATCGCGCAAGTGAGACTCCGTCCACCAGCGTAGTCGACGTGCTTGCCGACCAGCTCGACGCGGCCCGGAACCCGAAAGGACCGTGCGGCTCGCTGTGGCGATATACCAGCAGTAAGCAAGGTGTTCGCCAATGCAGCGACGGTGGCGTCGTGCTCGCTCTGGGCCAGGGTACCGAGGGTGGGTGGCGTCATGCTGTGCTCATGGATCGATCTCGCGTCCGGCAAGGCGCTGGGTAAGGGTCGCGATATCGCGGCGGGCGGAGAGGTCGAGCACCGCAGCCTCGACGGTGGTCGTTTCGACCGCGAAGTCACCACGATCGATGGCGCCTTGAACAGCGGAGGGCAGCTCGAGCTCACCCCGAGACGACGGCGCCACGGCGGCACAGGCGGCGAAGATGCGCGTATCGAAGCGCCAAAGGCCCATGCTCACCAAGACTGGTTCGGGCAGAGATTGGTAGGTCGCAGCGTCGGGTTTCTCCACGATCCGCTTCAGGCGTCCCCGCTGATCGGTCTCGAGGATCGCGAAGGCGGCAAGCCGTTTGGCGTCGAGATTGCCTTCTGGTTGCAGCAGGCCCGAGCGCGTGAATGCCACGAGACCGGGACCGGCAAGCGCGCGGAGCCGACGTATGGCAGCAGCCGGGTACAGATTATCGCTATTGAGCACGGCGAACGGTTTGGTGCCGGCCCAGTCGTATGCCGCGCGGACAGCATCGGCCGTACCCCGTGGTTTCGCCTGGACCGCGAAATCGATGTGCAGCCGTCGGGTGCCTGCCTGATAGCGTTCGCGCAAAGCATGGTGTTCGGGGCCTACCACCATGCAGATTTCGCGGAATCCGGTTTCGGCGAGCTCATGCAAGACGAAGTCGAGAAACGGTCGGCCGATGGGAACCAAGGCCTTGACGCCGCGGTCGGCGATACGGCGTTGGGCATCGGAGAGCGCGGCCTCGGTGTCGGCACGGCGCAGGCGGCTGCCAGTCCCGGCTGCCAGGATTATGGCCCGATCGAGCACGGTGGTCATGGGGCGAGCGTATCGAACGAACTGGGATCACCGGGCGCCGAATACCGAATCCGAGTGAATGGGCGTTGCTGATGAAGCGTAGGGTGGTAGAGAATCGCCGGGACCCACATCGATCGCCATGAACCAACCGGATCCATCGACGCCGCTCCGCCTCTTGGTGGCCTGTGCATCCTGCAAGGCACAACACGATGCCAGCGGGCTTGCGGCCGGTAGTCGGCTGCACTGCGCGTGCGGGGCCGAGATCGTGGTGCCACAGGCACGGCCCCATGATGCAGCCGTGGTGCGCTGTTCCTCGTGCGGTGGTCCCCGCCTCGGTGAGGTCGCTTCCTGCACTTTCTGCGGTGCCGACTTCGCCTTGCATGAACAGGACCTGCACACCGTGTGCGCCGGCTGTATGGCCCGGGTCAGCGACCAGGCGCGGTTTTGTCATGCCTGTGGTGTCGCGGTGGTGCCGATCGGCGCCATTGCGGAAGCGTCGGACCGAACGTGCCCGGCGTGCGGTGGCGACCGACGTTTGGTGAGCCGGGTTCTGGGCGCTGCTGATGTGACGGTACTGGAATGCCCGTCGTGCGCGGGACTGTGGTTGGGGAGCGAGGCTTTTCGTGTGCTCGAGACCAGCGCCCAAACGGGCGCGACGCCGTGGCGCCCGGGCAACGCGCCGCCGTCGACCGCCGCGGTGGGTGCGGCACAGCCGGTTGCGTACCGCCCCTGTTGCGTCTGTGGGGCGCTGATGAATCGCCAGAATTATGGGCGCAAGAGCGGAGTGCTCGTCGATGTATGTGCGTCGCACGGCATGTGGTTCGACCGCGACGAGCTGGCGAGGATCTTGGCGTGGGTGCGCGAGGGAGGTCTAACGCGTGCGGAAGGTCTCGCGCGGCAAGAGGCCGCCGCCACCCAGCGCGCACCACGCACCGCGGTACTGGGAGACATCTTGTCGGAACCACAGGGTGTCTGGGAAACGAAACGCACCTTGCTGGACTTGGGTGTCGATTTACTACTGTACGCCTTCGATCGGCTGAATCGCTGAGCGTGGCGTGGAGAAGGAAAGGCCATGACCACAGCCCGTCTTGCTTTCTGGGGTACTGTCTTGATCGCGGTGGGGCAGGTGCTCTACTACACACCCAAGTTGCCGGTCCGGGTGGCGTCGCATTTCGGTGGCGACGGTGTGGCGGATGGTTGGCAGAGTCCGTCGGGCTTTATGACGTTCGATTTGTTGATGATCGGGATCATGGCAGGCAGCTTCGGCCTACTGCCGGCGCTCATGCGGCGCTTTCCGGCATCGATGATTAACGTACCCAACCGCGACTACTGGCTGACGCCCGAGCGACGCACCGAAACCCTAGCCACTCTGGAGCGCTCGATGCTGTGGATCGGCACCTTGACCATGGTTTTTCTGATCTTGGTCATGCACATGGTGATCGCCGCCAACTTGAATCCACCGCCGGTGCTCGGCGGCGGATTTATGCCGCTGTTGATCGGCTACTTGGCCCTGATCGCGGTGGCATGCTTCGGTCTTGTTCGGCGTTTCCGGCTCCCGACACCCACCTCCTGGACCTGAAGTGTTGGTGCAGGGTTCAGCCGATCAGATTTTCCGGGTTGAGCCCTTCGAGTTCCGGTAGCACGAAGCGGCCGTCCTTGCGGACCAGGCGGTCGTCAAACCAAATTTCACCACCCCCGACTTCCGGTGTCATGCGCAGCACGAGGTCCCAGTGGATCTCGCTCTCGTTGCCATTCCAAGCGTCGTCGTAGGCATTGCCTGGGGTGAAGTGAATGCTGCCGGCGATCTTCTCGTCGAAGAGAATGTCGCACATGGGATCAGTGATGTGGGGGTTGAAGCCGATGGCGAACTCGCCGATGTAGCGCGCGCCTTCGTCGGTATCGAGCACGGTTTCGAGGTGCTTGGTGTCGGAACTCGACGCGTCAATGGCCCGGCCCTGTTCAAACGTTAGCCGGACGTTCTCGTGCGCGACCCCTTGGTAAATTGTGTGGGTGTTGAAGGAGATGGTGCCTTCGACGCTGTCGCGTACCGGCGCGGTAAAGACCTCGCCATCAGGGATATTGCGCTTGCCGTTGCAACAAACCGCGGGGATGTCTTTGATGCTGAACCGTAGATCCGTGCCGGGCGCCACCAGGCGCACCCGGTCGGTCGCGTTCATCAGGTCCTGCAGCGGGACCATGGCGCGCGCCATCCGACCGTAGTCGAGGGCGCAGACTTGGAAGTAGAAGTCTTCGAATTGTTCGGTCGACTGTCCGGCTTGTTGCGCCATGGAGGCGCTTGGCCAACGGAGCACGACCCATCGCGTCTTGGGAACCCGCAACTCGAAGTGCACCGGCTTGCGGTACAGCGAGTCGAACAACCGCATCCGCTCCGGCGGCACGTCGGACCACTCGGCGATATTGGGCTGACCCCGTACGCCGATGTAGGCGTCGACCTTGGACATGCGCAGGGCCTCGGTTTCCCCGATCAGGCCCATCTGCTCCTCGGTCGCACACAGCATCAGGTCGCGCAAGATGGCGTTGCTCTTGAGCGTGACCAGTGGTTGGGCACCGACGTCGGCGGCTGCCCGGACCAAGGCGCGGGTAAAGCTGTGGGGAATGTCGAATGGCTCGATCAGGACCTTCTCGCCGGGCTGCAGCTCACAGCTGTAGCGAATGAGGAGGTCCGCGAGGGCGCGGTAGCGGTGATCGGCCATGGGTCGACTCCTTCAAGCGATTGGTTGGATGTGCCCGGGGTGGCAGAAACAAGTTCGGCCGCTACGGGAACCGACCGAGGGTCGGGCGTCGCGGCCGTCGACCCCGACGGCCGTTTTGTTCGTACCGTGGTGTTACACGGAGACGAGGCAGTCTTCGCCTCCGAAGCGGTTGGGAACCAGTTGATCGGCCTGATCGTCGTTGGTCCAGCGCTCGCCGTCGAGCAAATACCGGAAACGATACTCCTGGCCAGCGGACAGCGAGACTGTTGTGCTGTAGGAGCCGTCTTTGCGCTGCTTGAGCGGGTGCTCCTCGGCCTTCCACTCGTTGAAATCGCCGAGCAGGTTCACGTTGTTGGCATCGAGATCGTTCGGGGTCTTGAAGGTTACGCGGCAAGAAGTGCCGGTCTTCGAGTAGCTTTTCTTGAGCATGGTTATCTCCTACGATTCGTCGCACAGGGGCGTGACGAAGAGGCGCCATACGCTCGAGCGCTGGCGATCCTGATTGATGGATTGGGCGGAGGCCGACGGGCTGGAAAGGAGCAAACACGAACGGTGTCGGCATCCGCAAGCGGGCGCAACGTATCACAAACCTGGTTTGGTGCCTACGGGGTACCGGGCGACATACCATTGCTCACGTATCGGTCCCCACGAATCTCCGCCGGATGAAGTGTGAAGTCGAGCAAACGCAGGCCGCCGTACAGGGCACGCACCGTATTGTGACCACCGTCATGGAGCGCACGCGTGATCTGGGTTGCCTGGGCGCCGTCGTCGTCGATCAACACGGCCTCGACCGTGCCGAATGGCCACGTCGTGGGGGTCCAATGCACGGCGCCGCGAAGCCGAAGGGTGGGCCGTCCGACGCGGAGGTCCAATATCAGGGGTGGGGTCCCGGCCCGCAGGCGGTCGAAGAGAGCCACCGGCGCGATGTGCAGCGCGTGGTCGAACGGCGGGATCTCGAGCGGCTCATGGAGGTTTCCGATCGGCCGACTCACGCTTCATTGACCGTTGGCAGTGACGCTTCGCTCGGCCGGAAACAGGTCCTCGATATCGCGGGCGCCAGCCATGATTCGCCAGGATGTGAGCTTTTCGTCGATCTCACGCAAGCGCTTTCCAATCAGCCGGCATAGCAAGGCCATGAACTGCAACGCGACGCGGGGGTCCATGGCCAAGACTTCCGAAAACGTCCGCTCGTCGAAGCTAATCACGGTTGCTGAGCCTTGGTGGGCCTTGGCATCGGCCGACCGTGGTTCACCGTCGATCAGCGACATCTCGCCGAAGAAGTCGCCGCGTTCGAGAATGGCCAACGCCTCTTCGCCACCGCCTGGGATGAACTTGCTAATCAGGACCCGTCCTTCGAGAACCACGTACATCTCCTCACCGTCGTCGCCTTCGTGGAACAGGAAGTTCTCGGCGGCAAACCGTTTGACCTCGGAGAAGGTCGCCAACGTGGTGAGCTCGTCGCCAGAGAGACCCTGCTCGCGCAGCACCTTGATCTTGTCTTCGTCTTCGACGAGGACCGTGTCAGATGTGGTTGGGTCATGGAGACACTCGCGCTCGACATCACTCGAGAAAAACGTGCTGAGCTGCTCGTTGGCGCGACGCAACTTCTGCGACAGGCTCCGCCAGAAGGCTTGGTAGATCTTGAGGCCCAACTCGGGTTGCTGGCGAATCAGCTGTTCCAGTTCCCCGGTGTCGACGCGAAGAAGTGTGCAGGGTTCCGAAGCGCTGGCGTCGGCGGAGCGCTGGAAGCGCGAGATGAAGTTGATCTCGCCCAGTAAGGAGCCCGCTTCGACCCGTCCGAGCGAGATCGTTCCGTAGTCGGTCGAGCGTTGAATGTTGACGGTTCCGCGCTCCACCAAGTAGATGTCGGTTCCCTCGCTTCGGTAGTCGAAGAGATGCGCATCGCGATCGGCTTGTTCGGGGTGGATGGCCTCACACATTTGGAAAATCTCGACGTCGTCGAGGTCGGCAAAGGCCTCGAAAGGGCGCAGCCTTGCCGCCAGTTCGATCCGTCCTGCCTGGGTGGGGCCGGTCGATGGCGGGGTCGGTGGTAGCAAGCCGTTGGCGGCATCGGCGTCCTGAAGGAGCTGCTCCCGCTGCCATTCCAGACGATCGAATGCAGTCTGCAGATGATCGCGTCGGGTGTGAAAGAGGGTTACCAACTCTTCGTGGGGAAGGCCGATCAGCATTTTGAGGTCGCGAATCCGCTTCTTGATGCGATCGGTGCCGTCGCGGTCGTCCTTGCTGAGCAACCAGAAGGCATCGATGGTGGCGTCCAGCGCCACCTGATACTGCTCGCGCTCGTATTCCGCGCGTCCTTGAAGCTCACACAACTCGCGGTCGAAGGGATTGTATCGGCGGGCCCTGGAGAGGGTCTCGGCTGCCGCGTCATACTGGCCGCGATAGAGCAAGATCTTGCCGCGGAGCTTGTGTACGAATGGGTTGACGACACCCTTGCTGTGGGCGATATCGAGACACTGAACAGCCTGATTTCGCTGGCCGCGCTCGTCGTAGAGGGCGGCGAGACCAAAGAACTGAAAGGCGTCGATGGCACTGCGTCGCATCTGCTCGATCGCCGCTTGTCCCATATCGCGCTGTTTCTGATCGCGGCGCTGGCGTTGCTGGGTGCGGACCTGAGCCAAGCTCAAGCGGATGCCGAGGTTCTCGGGATCGAGGCGCTGTGCAATCGCGAAGAATTCCGCCGCCTCATCAAAAAGGCTGCGCTCCACGAATTGCTTGGCAAGTGCGGTAATTTGCTCGATATCGAGCGGATCCTGGGTTGAGTCGGTCTTCACGGTGTGGAAGCATCCATGCTGAAACACGTTGTCTTGGGGCTAGAGCGAGATTCTACCATTTCGGTCACGAATGAATCCCAACGGCGAGGCGGTCCAGGTGAACCCAACCTGGGCATGACCTGTTACGCATCGTGTTGTGACTATGATTAAATGGGCTTCTGACTGATTCGTATCGATAGGGCTGGCCGAGGCCTGTTGCGCACGAAGGCCCATCGGCCTACGGTCAGCGGATCGGGTTGGACACACGCTCGAGGAACCCTGCGACTATGTTGACCAGCAACGCCACAACCCCAGTGAAGGGAGCGTCTCCAGACCAGATTGCCTGGCGCGGTATCGAGCTGTGCCGGGCAGGAGATTGGCGCGACGGCTTGTATTGGCTGGGCCTGGCGGCGGGATCGGAGTCCGGGAGCAGCACCAATTTCCCCAGCCTCTTCTATGCCTACTTCGGTTTTGGCGTTGCCCGCTACCAAGGCAAGAAGCACCAAGGTCTCAAACTGTGCCGGCATGCGCTGGAGCTGGAGTTCTACCAGCCCGAAAACTACCTGTACCTCGCCCGTACGTACCTGTTGCTGGGTGACCGAAGAAACGCCAACGACATCATCGAGCGCGGCTTGCAGATCGATGCCACCAATGAAAGCCTGATACGGCTGCGCAGTGAGTTCGGACGGCGTCAGCCACCAACTTTCCCGTTCCTCGCGCGGAGCAACCCGCTGAATCGGGCTGTCGGTCGATTGCGTCACGGTATCCGCCGGCCACCCAAACGCGAGGGTAACGCGTCGTCGACGCGCGGTGGTTGAGCCTCGAACCAACGTCGAACAGACGGTGGGGTGGAGGGTTGGTTGGGGTGACCGCTAGGAAGCGGGTATACTCTGAACGATTTCCGTCGAGTAATCTCGTCGGCGGCTGGCGCTGGCGTACGTGTGGGACCTGCGTCCCATCTTGATCGGGTACCGTTGTGTAGACAAGGAGTAGGCGATGACCGGTGCGACTCCGACGCAGGGCCGCGGGCAGTGGAGCGGCAAGTTCGCATTCGTTTTGGCTGCGGCCGGTTCCGCGGTCGGCCTTGGCAACATCTGGAAATTCCCCAGTGAGGTGGCGCAGAACGGTGGTGCGGCGTTCTTGGTCATTTACCTCGCTTGTTGTTTTCTGGTGGGCTTTCCGGTCATGGTGGCGGAGCTGGCGATCGGCCGGCGAACCCACAAGAATCCCGTGGGTGCCTTCAAAGCACTCAGTGACAATCCGATGTTTGGGTTGATTGGCCTGTGGGGCATCATTTGTGGGGTGATGATTCTTTCCTACTATGCGGTTGTCGCAGGCTGGGCCCTGAGCTTTTCGTTCGGTGAGCTCTTCCACTTCATCGGTAACAAGGACCTGTCCGATCTCTTCATGGCGACCGGGCCGGGGCTGCGCTCGGCGGTGTTTGCGGTCCTGTTCATGCTGGCGACGATCACCATCGTGGCCAAGGGTGTAAACGCCGGAATCGAGCGCGCGGCGAAGCTGATGATGCCTACGCTGATCATGATGATGATCATCATGATCGGATTCGTGTTGACCCGGGACGGGGCCAGCCAAGGGTTGGTCATGTACCTCAAACCTGATTTTTCGCACATCAACACTTCATTGATCTTCAGCGCCATGAGCCAGTCGTTCTTCTCGCTCTCACTGGGAATGGGCGCGTTGATCACCTACGGCTCGTACCTGGGCCGCAAGCAGAATCTCGCTGAAGTTGCCGCCTACGTGACGCTGGCCGATGTTGGTATCGCCTTCTTGGCGGGGCTCTTGATCATGCCCGCCATGTTCATGGCGCAGCACAACGGTATCGAGATCTTCGACACCAGCGGTCAGCTGATTGCCAGCACCAACTTGGTTTTCCAAGTACTGCCGGCCCTGTTCAGCGCCATGGGCGGTACGGCCGGACTGATTTTCGGCGTTGCTTTCTTCGTCCTGTTGAGCCTGGCGGCGCTAACATCAACCATTTCGCTGCTCGAGGTTCCCACTTCGTTTGGTATCGACGAGCTCGGTTTGCCGCGGAAGAAGGCCGCGTGGCTGTTTGGCGGTGGCATTGCGGCCATTTCGGTTCTGGTGTCGTACCAACTGAGCCTCAGCGGTACCTTTGACCTGATCTTCAATAAGATTGGCCTGCCGCTCGGTGGCATGGTGATTTGCCTGTTTCTCGCTTACGTTTGGAAAACACGCCATGCCCTGGACGAGATCGAGCATGGCTTCGCAGGGGTTCGCGCGAGTTGGTTCGGCAAGATCTGGCCGATATTCGTCGGCATCATCTGTCCCGTTTTGATCTTCTTTGTTTTCGTTTCGACGATCTACGGCGTGCTCGGTCTTGGATGAGCACGTGTTTCTTGCTTTGAGCCTCATCTATGACCCGATCTCCCGAGAATCCTGATGTTTCGGACCAGTCACCCGCAGGTCTAGCCCTTCAAGTCCTACCAGACCGCATTGCGGTCACGCGCATGGAGCCCGACTGCAGAGTGCCGCGCTGGGCTTTTCGCGGCACCTTCTCCACGGTGTCGCGTACCCCGGACGAGCTGTCGATTGTTTGCGAAGAAGACGCGGTACCAAACTCCATACCATCCGAGCGTGGTTGGCGGGGATTGCGAGTCGTTGGGCCGCTCGACTTTTCGATGGTCGGTGTCTTGGCGGCCTTGGCGGTTCCGCTTGGCGAGGCCAACGTCTCGCTGTTTTGCGTCAGTACCTTTGAAACCGACTACATCTTGGTACGGGCTGATGCGCTGGGCCAAGCGGTCGCCGCGCTCGAGAAAGCCGGGCATCGTTTCGACCTCGATCGGCCGGCACTCGAAGCGTTGCTGCGGGACAAGCGCGCTACACCGCCACCGCCACCGGCCGAAGTCGAAGTCGAAGTATCACCGCCCGTACCAATTGACGTTGCTGTCGTGGTTGCGTCAACCGGCCCGGATGACGAAGGGCCGGCAGACGAAGGGCCGGCAGACGAAGGCCAAGCAGACGATGACGACACGGCGACCGCGGGTCGGCGTCGTGGCGGGCGTCGCAGGCCGCGTCGCCGCAAGCCTCGGACCGAGCCGATGGCTTTGGATGAGGCGGCGGTGGAGGTCACCCAACCAGTACAGGCCCAACCAGTACAGGCCCAACCGCTAGCTGAGAAGCGAGTTGTTGCGTTTCAACCCAAAGCTGTCTCCACGCCGAGTCCGAAACTGGCCAATGATCTGCCGGACTTCGATTCGGCCTATGACCCCGATTTTGATCCCGAAGCCCATCCGGACGGGGACAGCCTGTGCACCGGAGCGATCCCGCAGGATGACGTCAAGACCACCGACCAGACGTTCGACACGTTGGGTCTGAGTGAGCCGATCTTGCGCACGGTATCTAAGGCCGGGTTCGTGCACCCGACTCCCATTCAGGCGGCTGCAGTTCCGCTCGCACTCGCCGGACGAGACATTATCGGCTTGGCCGAAACCGGCTCGGGCAAGACGGCCGCCTTCGTGTTGCCCTTGGCGGAACGGTTGAAGCACGGTCGCGGCATCCGTGGCCTGATCTTGTGCCCAACGCGCGAGATCGCCTTGCAAACGAAGGCATTTATCGACCTTTTTGGTCGCGACCATTCACTCGACTCGGTCTGTGTCATTGGCGGGGTGAAGATTGGTCCTCAAATGGACCATCTGGCGCGTCGGCCGGACATCATCGTCGCGACCCCCGGGCGTCTGGTGGACCACCTTGGGCGCGGGACCGTTCGCCTCGACAAACTAGAGTTCTTGGTACTGGACGAAGCCGATCATATGCTCGATCTCGGCTTCTTGCCCCAGATCTCGACCGTCTTGCAGTCGGTGCCCGAGGAGCGCCACACCATGATGTTCTCGGCGACCATGCCCCCGCCGATCGAGCGGCTCACCAAGCGCTTCATGAAAGACCCGGAGATCATCGACTTCCGTCCAAAGGGACGGATGGCCAAGGGAATTGCCCACCGGCTTTACTTGGTTGCGGAAACCGAGAAGCTCAAGTGCATGCGGGCGCTGTTGGACGAGATTCCCGAGATCACGCTGGTGTTCACCCGCCGCAAGATTCAAGCAGAGGGGCTGGCGCGGCAGTTACGCCAGGAAGGATTGCCAGCGGAGCGTCTGCACTCGGATCGCTCGCAAGGACAGCGTGTTCAGGCGCTGCGAGCCTTTCGCGAAGGCAAGATCCGCGTGTTGGTGGCCACCGATGTCGCGGCGCGCGGCCTCGACGTGCCACGGATTCAGCATGTCATCAACTTCGACTTTCCAGAGATGGTTGAGGACTATGTCCACCGAGCGGGGCGTACGGCCCGTGGCTCCGCGCTCGGTGTGGTGTCGTCGATCGGTACTTGGAAGGACAAGATCACCATCGGCGAGATCGAGAAGACGATCGGCAAGCCTCTGCCGCGGATGACGCTCGAGGGCGTCGAACCCTACGTCGAGCTGCAGCGTCGACCCACCATCCGTCGTCGTCTTCTCTAAGTCTGAAGCTAGCCGATGTTCGAGCAGGCACCCGAACGTCGGCGAGACGGGGCGCTGGTTCTCGAAGGGGTACCCGCGGTACAAGCGAGGATTATCGCGGGCCTGAGGTCGTACCAAAACGCGCGCTTGGCGTTGTTGCGTGGTTGGCATCCCTCTGGCGAGGGGGTCCTGGTCGCAACCCGTTTCGGCGATACCAGCCAGATCCACTGGGTGCACCGTCCGGGCGGTGCACGCCGACAAATGACGTTTGCGGCGGAGCCGATTGGTGCGGCTGTGGTGCCGGCTGGCTCGGACCCACCGCTCTTAATCATGACCCGCGATGAAGGCGGTTCGGAGCGCTACCAGATCTTCATTCACGACCTGGCAACCGGTTTTGAGCAGCGGTGGACCGACGGCTTGGCCCGATACGCTGCTCCCACACCGAGTCCAGATGGCCAGCGATTGGCCTACTTGACCACAGCCCGCAATGGTCGTGATTGGGACGTCTGTGTGCGCGACCTCGACGGGGATGGCAAGACTCAACCGGTGACCAACGAAACCGGCAGTTGGATACCGGAAGATTGGTCACCGGACGGCAGCGCGTTGATCGTTTCACGATACGCCTCGGTGCGGGACAACAGGCTCTTTCTGGCGGACCTGTTGTCCCGCACCTGTAGGCCCTTGGCGGCCACGGAGCAGGTCTCCTATGCTGGCAACGCGCGCTTTTCCGCCGATGGCAAACGAATTTACTTCGTTTCGGACGCGGATGCCGAGGTGCGCCGACTCTGCCGGCTTGATCTTGCCACGGGTGACCTCATGCCTCTGGTGGAGTACCCACGATGGGATGGGTCTGGCGGGCCATCGTCAATCGCCCCGCCGCAATGGGGGGTGTCTCAGGTGGCCCCATCACCTGATGGCCGCTTTCTGGCCTATGTGATCAACGAAGACGGGTATGGCGTCTTGTGTCTTCGCTCAATGCCAGGCGAGCGAGAAAGGGCGCTGCCAGAGATGCTGCGCCACGGTATTGCCAGTGACCTGCATTGGAGCCCAGGCGGTGGGCATCTGGGATTCACCTTGCACACTGCAACATCGCCCGCGGACGTCTTCTCGTTGTCCATGGCAGATGGCAGCGTGACTCGCTGGACCCACAGCGAAGCCGGTGGCCTATCCCCGGACCGATTCACCGCACCTGAGCTGATTGGTTATCCGACCTTCGATACCGTCGAGTCTCCGACTGGCGTGGTACCCAGGCAGATCCCTGCCTGGTATTATCGCGGTCCCGACGAGCCTGGTCAGCAGGATCCGCGGCCCGTCGTCATTGCTATCCACGGTGGACCCGAAAGCCAAGCCAGGCCCACCTTCCAGCCGTTGATTCAGTATTGGGTTCAGGAAATGGGTCTGGCCGTACTCCAGCCCAACGTACGTGGTTCAGCGGGCTACGGCAAACGCTACTTGCAACTCGACGACGGTCGTCTTCGCGAGGATTCGGTACGCGACATCGGAGCGTTGCTCGATTGGATCGCGACCCAGCCCGACCTCGACGCCAGTCGGGTGGCGGTCTATGGCGGATCCTACGGTGGCTACATGGTTCTGGCCTCCATGATTCACTACGGCGATCGGCTTTGCGGCGGCATTGACTTGGTGGGTATTAGCAACTTCATCACCTTTCTGGAAAACACGGGCGACTATCGACGCGATCTCCGTCGCGTCGAGTACGGCGACGAGCGCGATCCGGAGATGCGCGCCTTCCTGGAAGCGATTTCGCCCACCACCCGCGCCAACGAGATCACCAAACCGTTGCTGGTCGCCCAAGGACGCAACGACCCCCGTGTGCCGGTCACCGAAGCTGAGCAGATCTTCGCCGCCGTCAAAGCTAACGGCGGCGCCCCGTGGTACTTCCTCGCCAACGACGAGGGCCACGGCTTTCAAAAGAAGAGGAACCGCGACGTGTTCGATCAAGTCGTCGTGATGTTCCTCGAACGGGTCTTGCTCGACGTTTGAACGCAACCCTGAGCGTTGCCAAACGCAGTCAGGCGAAACCTAACCTGGAAACAACTGCATTGGCGACCACCTCTGTCGAAGTCGCTAGCTCGCCGAACTGCTCGAGCTCACCTCCCACAGCACCGACGACGGGTAGAGATCGGATGAAGGAGATGAAGAACCAGAACCAGGGACAGTGCCTGCTCCGACGGAATCTGACCACGGATTCCGACGGAAAGTGACCAGTGAATCCGATCGAAAGTGGCCACTTGTTGGGCATGATCGGAATGAGTGGTCGGATTGGATCGGAACGGGTGGTCAGATTGGATTGGAATCCAGTCGGCGGCGTAGCTTGACGGTGGCGTGATCCTCTCGATTTGGGTATTCCTACCTCCATAGAAGGAGGAACGGATGCCGAGAGTGAGGACATCGATGCGGAAGATACGGGAAGTACTGAGACTGAAGTGGAAGCTTGGGTTGTCGCACCGACAGGTTGCACGTTCGGTACGGCTGGGCCATGGGACTGTGTACAATCGCCCTTCGTTGCCACCCGATCGCGGACACGAGGCAATCTTACCGGCACCCCACCAAGGCCTGTTTGGATCTCACGCTCCGGCAGATAGCCGTTGCGTACGAGGCGCTGGCGACCAATCTCGTCGCGTTCCTGGCGGTACTCGGCGAGGAACGAGCCGACCTCAGATCGATCGCTTCGGCAAGTAGCTGGCGGGCACCAACCCGAAGCACCTCCGTCAGAGCATCTCGGGGGGCTTCCGGCTGTCGAATCGACACTACTGTATTCTCGGTCATGGCGTATCTCCTCGTTGTTGAGGGTGAATCGAACTTGGAAATTCGATTCAGGATACGCCACCTGATTTTCTCCTCGTACACAAGATTCGAGCATAACTCGTGCGACGAATGGCGAGGGACCTTCCAGTCGTCAAGACTGAAGAGGCACCTTCTTCGTAGAACGCCCGACCTCAAGGCCGCACTGAAGGAAGACGGAGGCTTTGGCTCTTCAGCTATTGGGCGGATGCCCTGGGCCCTTATGGTGGGTGGTCAAGTGAATCCTGCGGTACGACTGGCTTCGAGAGGGTGTTGAGCTGATCGTCAAGGTCATCGAGTCGCTTCTCCAGAGCCTGAATTCGATTTTTGTTGGCATCGTAGAAGCGAATGATGTATTCGCCTTGGTCGTGAGACCCATTCAGGACGCCGGGAGGCAAGGGTTCTGGACCGCGGTTGTCTTGGCCGACGTTGGACATCTTGGAGAACATCTCAAAGGCACCTTTCATCTCTCTAAACTCTTCGCGAAAGTCTCTTAGTTCGGTGCTTCGAAGCTGTTCCAGAGTCGATCGGTTCTCCTCGATTGTTCTGAGCGCCGCCTCGACCTCTTCATACTTCTTGCCGAAATGGAAGGCTCCGACGAATGCATGTCTTGCTCCGGTTATGTAGATGAAAAGGAGGAAACCCAGAATTCCCACCACTATCCTGAAGAGAGCGTAACGCCACAGCCTTGACGGTAGCTCGGCGAGCAACGGCAGCAGAGATGACCAGGTGATGTTAGGACTTGCTTCCGCAGCGGCTGTTCGCAGTGGGGCAGGTACAGGAGTGGCGCCGCCGTTGGATGAATCCTCTTCAGATGGCGGAGCTGTCCTGATTGCCAGCGACTCGTTGTGTCCCTCGATGGAGCCGTTGGCCACATTTGGGGCCTGGTCGCCTTGCACTTCTTTCGGCTCAGTAAGAGGTATCTGGCGTCGATTCTTTGATTTGGCCATGTGTATGAGGGCAACAAAAAGCCCCGGCCAAGGCCGGGGCTTCAGGAGTCAATATTGTCGGGCGGCTAGTTGCATCCAGCCAGGCGGAGGTCGATTGGCCGCTGGAGAGACTGTTCTCCTGCAAAGGAGCGCGTCGGAATCTGGAGGAGTCCGTTGGTCTCTTGATTGCCGATGTCTATCACCGGGCCGCGCTCCAGTACGACAAGCTCACTACCACCAAAAAGGAGGTTCAGGTGGTGGGCACCCGCTCGATCGGTAGGCAATGTGATCGGAGGGCCTGCCCCCATACCGCCTTTGATATCTACGCGGTTGAGCGTGAAAACGGTACCGACGGCAAGATCGGGCTGACGATGAAGGAGGTACAGTTCGGACTGATCGGCCGACCCATAGATGCCGGTGACAAAGTTCGCTTGCTCAAGGTTGGCGTATTGGTCTTTTGGGGATGCACGGTTGTCAAGCTCGAAGTCGAGGCGAGCGGGAAAGCCTGAGCTGATGTCATGCAGTGGGTAACTCTTCACCTCGGTGAGATCCGCACCGGAGATGATCAGGAGTTCAGGCGACTCTCCTAGATAGGAGAGTGCGTAGGCTGAGTTATTCGGGCCGAGGCTGAGAAGGTCCAGGCCCATCAGATAGAGCTTCGAACCGGGAGTAACGCCCTCGACTTTGTCGAGAATGCTGAACTCAGTCGGCTCATTCAATGGGATGCTCAGAAATGCTGAGAACCAGTCTCCTGCACTGTCCTTGATGAACGAAAAGGTGATCAAGCGGTCAATGGCCTCACTGTAGGTGAAGCCATTGATCGTCCCAATTGTGAAGCCGTTGCTGCCCGGCAGCTCAGCGAGCCTGATCGGCTCACTTTCAGCCTTCAGGTCCTGAGTAAGCTTTGTGAAGAGATCGCCCGCTTCTTCGAGGAGGAAGCCCTTCGACAGCGCCTGAATCTGGATTGGGTCGTAGAGACCTGCCTTGCCGGCCGGCGGGATGAACCTGCCGCTGGTCGTGTAAGGCCGGAGGATGTCGTCAATTCCATCAACAATCAGGATTGAGCCCTCACGCTGATCGCGCCAGGAAATCGAGGACACCCACTGGGGAGGATGTTTGTCCAGGGTGTACCGGTTGCACTGTTGAGGTTCTTGACCCGCAGAGTCGAGCCCCTGAAAGAGGATGGTGGCTCCAACGAGGGCGAAGAGAGCCAAGCGACCTGTAGTTCGTATTGCCATGGCCGTCACCGAGGTACGTCGATACAGCGGAGGATGGTGCCATCGGTGTAGTACGCAAAGTTGCAACCACCCGGGGGCCCTCCACAGTCACCTCGCATATCGACCATGACGCCTTCAGCGTCGTCCTCTTGAACAGCTTTCGTGGGGATTGGGCCGAGGCCGAGCGACAGTAGAGCGGCGAGCGCGACAAGGCCCGGTATGACTAGGCGACGGGCGGTGTAACGGACGTGGCTACGGATCATGGTTAACTCTCCTCCGAGCAGGCATAGAAATTCCGATGTGGCGAAGTGGACGCAGGGCTCCCGCCCCGCCGTTGGCGGGTTGGTGTGGAGGCGGGCACTTGCCTGCCAGTGATCACGGGCTTAGGATTGGGGCCGAGGGCTAGCCCCCACCGTCGTTGGCGAGCGCGAAGCGGGTATGGAACTGGATGGTCGCGTCGATAAGCTGACTTCCGTGGCGAATACCGTGTGGTTCACTCCCGGATTCCATGATGGTCCCCCTTACGTTGTCTACGGTGAGGTTAGCGCTACGTAACTGAAAAGCTGCCTCGCGGCAGCGAATGTTCTGCTCAAACAAGTGATAAAGCGAAAACCGCCGGCCGATCAGATGGTTGCCCATCGAGTTGCGAACCAACCGTAAGGCCGACACTTGCCCTATTGCGTCCCAAACGGCAGCAATTGGGCTCACACCCCTCTTGGCGCCGCCAAGTAGGCGGTTTGCCTCAGCGCTGGGCCGGATTGCAGCGGACAGGGTTAGGCCGCGCCATGAGTATGACGGCGACGTTGGCGATGCCACTGCTTTCAGCGATGTTCTGTTCATGGTGCGTGAGGCAGCAAGCGCGGACCGGACATGGCGCGCTCGGCCTGAAGTCCATGAGGAAGAGTCATGGCACATTGCGCATACGGACGAGCTTCATCCTCGCTACCTTGTGGGCCGTTCGGGGACGAGTAGTCGTGAATATGCACGGTTGGGCGATCTCCGTCGGTATTTTCGATATTAGCTGTAGGAGCAAGATAGATGCCGGGAATATTCCGTTGAGCGTATCGGTTGTCTATGTCGGATCTTTTCCCAGAAGACATCGGCGATTGCGGCTGATCCAGATTGTGAGGTCTGATCGAGCTGCATAGTAGGCGTTTCGCCCTGGTCAAAATGCCCACCGTGTGTCCAAGAGTACACATGTTGATCCAGTCATCGGATACTCGGAAGGGCAATCTATGTCTCCCGATTTGCTGACGAAGCTTGAATGCGGGCGAATTGTCGCATAGTGCCGTTCAAAACGCTACTTGACGCGTAAATCCGGTGGATCGTTCGAGCTGCGCCATATACTTTCAAAGTGGTGAATCATGCCAATGTTGTTGTCGCCGGATTCGCCGTCTGATGAGCGCCTATGCGGCGATGATGCAGTGGTCGAACGCTACGGTTACGATCCTGTTGGTGACCGTGCCCTTGATGAATGTTCTTCCCCAATCCCGAGATGTAGAAGACGTAGGCCGATTGATGCCGGCTCTATCCCTTTGGTGGATGTTGGCGGGAAACGTTACGTCGGAATCAGGAGTGTCCGCTTGAGGTGACCTACCGAGGCCAGCTTGCGGGCCACGACCTTGTGTTTGACGATCGTCGTCGAGACTGCCGAGAATCGCCGCGACGGTGGCCGCATCCGTGATGATTTTCTTCGGGTTGATCACGATTCCGAGGTGTAGATGAGGTAGGCCGTCGCCGGGTGGGCTAGCGGCCGGTGGAGCGCGAGTGGTGGAGGATGCGGCCGATCTCGATACCGTCCTCGACGACGCGGTAGAAGATGCGGTGCTTCTCGTGCGTCCAGACGCGCGTCTCGCCGGTGACCACCGTGCCTGTCAGCGGCATCCCCGCGAGCCGCTCGAAGGTGCGTGTCAGACTGTCAACGTAGCGGATGACCTGCGCTTCGTTCCAGCGAGTGACTGTGTAGCGATGGATAGATTCGAGATCGCGTTCAGCGGTCAGAAGTAGTCGATACTCGGGCACTGTCAGTCGTGACCGGAACCGTTGCCCTGAGCCGGAATCGCCCAGCTGTCGGGATCTGGTGGATGGCGATACTCGCCTCGCTTGAGTGCGTCCCAGTCTTCATTGGTCCATTCCCGCGACTCGCCACTGTTGAATCCGGCCTCGACCTGCGCCAGCACTTCGTCGCTGAACTCCGCGGTCGGTGGCTGACTCAGACGAGCACGCAGCTCCTGCTGCCGTTCGTCACCGAGGCTACCAAGGATTAGCTTGGCCAATGCGATGCGCTCTCTGGCCGGCAGTGCTAGTATCTTCTTCTCAATATCAGTCCGAGTCATTGCGATAACTGTCGCATTTTCAGCGTGTTAGAGTAAGAAGAAACGTGCCTATCGCAAGTGCTACCGAGGCCATCGCTTTGGATCGCGGGCCTGATGCATGACGGCGAGCACCAGCACGCCCAGATCGTCGATCCGGTAGTAGATGCAGTAGGGGAATCGTGGTAGCGGGGCGCGGTGGATGTCTGGTAGACCGTCGGAAACAGATGGGGCCGCTCGCTGATGATCACAAAGCTACGATCAAGTAGGCGGCCAAACTGTTGGTCCAGGTCAGGGCGCTGCTCGGCGTACCAGTCTTTCGCCGACTCGATATCACTTCGGGCGCTACGCCGAAGTCGCAGTCTCACAGATTGGGCCAGAGTTCGGCCTTGGTCGCGTCCCAGGATACCACATCATCGGCCTGCTGTATCCCTGCCCGCGCGGACGAATCTCTCCTTTCGGGGTCGAGAGATCGCGTACCCAGTGCGGGTAAGTGCGGGTACACCCAGTCGGCATGGTTCGCACCAACCGGGCTCTGGCGACAATCCCCTCCGCGATCGGAAGGGTGTGCTTCCTGACAGAGACGTCCGACACAGACTTCCGATGGCTTGGGCAATCACCCAGCCGTTCTTCACCGTGGTACCTGTGGTAGCCCGTCACGGACGAGTCCGCACAAACATGTAAGACCGCTCGGCTGTTGCAGGCCGCCATTCCAACCTTGGCGACGATCGCGGTCCCCTTCTGCATCCGGCCCGAACCAGATGAGGAGAGTTCCTTTCTGACTCTCGGTCGATTCATCGTTTTCAACAAGGCGCACCAACCATATTCACCTGATCGCGTCGCCGACATCGACCGAGCAGATGGCCGAGTTCATGTGCTTGGTCAAGCTCATCTTAAACAGTTTCCAAAACTAAGCCATTGAAAATAAATGCTTTGCGGCCGCACTGATCCGGCGTGGCACCAGGATTCCCTTCAACTCACCTCCGCTACCGTTTTGGGCAGCGCCACCCGGCACGCCTGAAATACTTTGCCGGCCACTCCCGGGGTTTCCGTTCGCAAACGAAAGCGTCGGGCCCCGTTCTCCACGTCCACTTGCCGCACCCGGCTCAGATCTCGAATCATCATGCCCCATTCCACGTCGCCGAGACCCTTCGCTTCCAAGCGCTGTTGTAGCTCGTGTCGAAGCACCAGCGCGAGGAACGAGCAGAATACGTGGCCACGGATCGTCTCATCGCATTTGTGGTAGATCGGCCTTGTCGACAGCAACGATTTCACCGAACGGAATATGTGCTCCACCGTCCAAAGCTGCTTGTAGCGCAGGGCAACCTCCGCCGCATTGAACTCCGTGTTCGTTCGCAGGACCCACTTGCCGTCGAATCGTTCCTCGCGCTCGATCTTTTCCGGGTCGATGGCGAGTGTGCCTTTAGCTAAGGTTTTCAAATATCTACGATAGCCACGGTTGGCGACCATCGACTTGACGCTGCCGTGGGAAAGCCGGTCCTCGAGAGACTCGAGAATCGCTTGCCGATCGTGGGCGTCTTTGCGAGCCTGCTCAGCATTGCGGCAGACAATGTAGCGGCGGCCATCTACCCGAACATCCTTCACCTCGAGCGGTGACGGCGTCTTGCCTTTCGAAGGCTCACGGTGCACTTTCTTGTAGCGGCCGGCACGAGAGAGGACATCGTCGCGAACCTCCTTCTGGTTTCGCATCCGAGCGCCGAGGATGTAGCAGATTCCCAACTTCTCCAACTCTTTCACAGCGGCTGCCTTCATCATTCCGCGGTCCGCGACGATGCAGACTTCCTCGATACCGAAACGTTGCTTCATCTTGTTCACCACCGGCAGAAGAGTGGTGACGTCTGCGGTGTTCCCCGGCCACATCTCGCAACAGATCGGCGCTCCCTGATCGTCGATCACAGCACCTACGATCATCTGCTTGAGATGGGGACGGTGATCCTTGCTGAAACCGCGTTGCCCGAGATCTTGGCCACCTTCGCCTTCGAAATAGATCGAGGTCGTGTCGAAGAACACCAGGCCCAGTGAGCTGAACAGGTCCCGACGTCGATCGAAGAGGGCTTCTTCGATCAAGTCTTTCGTGCAACGAAATCGGAGATGGCTCGCTGGCTCGTTCTCCTCCGAAATACTTGCAGACTCTTCGTCGAGCGGCTCGCCGAGCCAAGCCATGGCGCGATAGGCGTGGTGGAGCTGAAGCTCGTCGATGCCTTCGACAGCATGGTCGTCTTTCCAGTGATAGCAAGCTCGGTCTGAGCCCGGGTCCACCAAGCGATGCAACACTTCGAGAAAGACGACCCGCTCCACCGGGAACTGGAACCTGCGCTCGCTCGACAGCTTCTCACACACCTTGCGGCAACCGGTCTGCTCCCAAAGCTTGTCGAAAATCCTCGCGGGTCCCAAGGTGCGGCTGGAAAGTGTTGGAAGGGTGCCCTTCTTGTACTCGCTGAGAATCAAGAGCTGCTCGGCGAAACGAGATCCCGAGGCAAGCAGGGAATTGAGCTGCCCAGACTCACGGAGTACATCTGCCCGCCCGAGAGTGATGAGAACGCGTTGTTTCGATCGACCGTCTTCCCAGCGGTTCTCGACGATTTGCAGATACTCACGCGGCCCGGATTTTTTGATTCGAAAGAACACGGTTGCCTCCTAAAGACACCATGATTCTAACCATCAACTGCTAATTGTCAACGAGATGAAAAATCGACGTGGCACCAGGATTGAGAAATTTTTCTCGGAAAATGAGCTCAAATCCGCGTAAGTCCTTTAGAATCAGCGGTCCAATTTATTGGACCGGAATTAACTGTAGAAGATCAGTCAAGCAACGGCGTCACTGCTGCTGACACGGCGCAGGAGCAGGTCAAGAGCTGGCAGACCTCGGGCGCCGCTGAGCGGCCCTCCGCCGTATCGATCTACGAGAGATTCAGAGAGTCAACGAGCTTTCGAAGGTGTGTCCTTGATCGCGCATCAGGTCTTCCGCGGCGACAATGCCGCGATACTGCGCTTCTTCGAAGAGGGAGAGTCCGCTCATGTCCGAGTGGGCGAAGCGTATGGCACCGAACGGCTCGGTGGCCTGGCGACGGGCTTCACCGAAGAGGAATCCCGGCGTGGGCCGGACCATGGCGTGGCCCCACAGCATGATGTCGACTCGACGGACGAGGGCTTCGATACCGGGATGGGCCTGGCTCAAGTCCGCCAAGATGGTGGCCGTCCAGTTCTGCCACGAAGTGGCCTGCATCGCGCGGCGCGCAGCGTTGGGATCACGGTCGGTGAAGGGGAGGTAGTAGGTCAGAACGCTCGGGCCGGTGGCCATGCGCAGGTTCTGATGGGTGGCGACCACGTAGCCGAGCGATTTCGAATGGTAGAGGACATTGTCCCAGGCCACCTCGTCTGGCAATGCATGCACGGTGAGGTTGGCGACCAACCATGGGCAGTAGGTGAAGGGAGCCGCCTGCTCGGCCGTATAGCCTTCGATCACGTAGGGTGCGAGAAACCGCGGCAGGCCGAAGATCACGTGCTCCGCCCGGTAGCGGATGGCAGTTTGGGTGGTGTGATCGAAGACATCGACATCGGCGCCCTGGGGGCGATCGACAGCGGCACGGATGCGGTAGACCAAGTGGTCTGTGTGAATTCGATTCTGCAACTGGTCTGCCATATGGCGGACCAACCGACCATTGCCCTCTGGCCAGGTCAGCACTTCGGCGTGTCCATCGCGAGCGCAGAAGTAGTGCCACCCGGCCCAGGCGGAAGTGGTGTCCAAGGTGCAGCCGTAGTCGTCCCGACAACAGTAGTCGACGTACCAACGGAGGCGCGGCGAGCGCCAACCTTGGCGATCCATAAAGGCACGCATCGAAAGCGTGTCGAGCGTGCGAAACTGTGGATCGTCACTTGATAAGGCCATGGGCAACGCGAAGGCCTTGCGGCCGTCGACCCCGCGGGCGGCACGAAAGTGCTGTGCTTGGGCTGTAAATGCAGCGATGTCCTGGGCGTCCTCGGGCCGCGCGATGGCCTCCAGGGAAATGCTCGACTGCCAACCGTCGTCGGTGTAGAGGCGCTCTTGGGGCGAGTGGCAGAGGTGACGCGGGTCGTAGACCGGCGCGCCATCTTTGGTTTGGCCGATGATCAGACCCATCTCGTCGAGCAGCTCGCGCACGGCCGAGGCGTCCTGGGTGGGCTGCGGCAGGTAGTGCGCACCCCACGGGTACGCCGACACGTCGTTCTCACCCCAGCGCGCGTTGCCACCGGGCTGGGATTCGAGCTCGAACAACGCGAAGTCGGTGAAGCCGCTGCGGCCGAGCTTCCAGCCCGCGGAGAGCCCCGCGACGCCGCCACCCGCGATGACCACTGGCAGATCTCGGATCTCAGTGGGCGTGGGGAGGTCACCGCTGCGCAGTCGATGGCCTCGGGCCGATGACGCGCCCACGATCTCGCCCTCGATGCCCGTGAGATCGATCTGTGCCGCAAGGGCCGCTGTGGGCGGCCCGGGGCGGCAACCCAGGCTCCAGGCAGCAAGCGTCGGGGCGGCCACCAGCAGCTCACGACGGGTCCACTCGAGCCTTAGCTCGCATTCCGGTGGCGTTCTAGGAGCCTGCGGCATGGTCCCAACCTTCATCGTGGTAACGCACCAGGATCTGGTTGTTGAGTTGGTTGATCTCGACCGGAACAGGCTTCATATCTTCAGGGAAATCGAACATCGCCCTCGCCGAGCTCGGATCCAAGAACCGCAGGCCGGGAGGGAATTTATCCGCCAGCTCGATCGGTCGATCGGCGGCGAGCACGAATCCCCATTCGCCAAAGGACGGTACAGCCGCATGGTACGGACGCACAACGAAGCCGACGCTGCGGATCGTTTCGACGATGCACCAAAAGGCCTTGCGGGCAAACAGTGGCGAAGTGCTTTGGATCGCCACCAGGCCGCCCGGGGCCAAGTGAGGTGCCAGGCGCTTGTAGAACGTGGTCGTGTAGAGCTTGCCGAGCGAGTAGTTACGCGGATCGGGGAAGTCGACGACGATGAAATCAAAGGCCTCTCGGTTGTCCCCAAGCCACAAGAACGCGTCGGCGTTGACCACCTCGAGTTTTGGCGATCGCAACGCGCGGTCGTTGAGCTTCGAAAGCTCGTCGTGGTCGCGAAACAACTCGGTCATCAGCGGGTCGAGATCGACCAGGGTGATGGACTCCACCCGTTCGTCGCGAAGGATTTCCCGCGCGGCGAGCCCATCACCGCCTCCGAGGACCAAGACCCGCTGTGGATTGGCCACCGCGGCGAGACCAGGGTGGATGAGGGCTTCGTGGTAGCGGTATTCGTCGAGGGTGGAGAATTGGAGGTTGCCGTCGAGGAACAAGCGCATCTCGCCCTCGCCACGTGTGACCACCAACCGTTGGTAGGGCGACGAGCGGGCCATCACCACACGATCCTGGTAAAGACGCTGTTCGGAGAAGGTCATCAGCTGGTTGGAGAACCACGTGCCGAGGAGGAGCAGAAGGAGGACACCGTAGGCTTGCAACGTCAGGCCCAGGCACGGCCGCAAAAGCCGCCGGAACAGATGACACGTCCAAATCGCCACCAATGTGTTGAGCACGCCGAATACGAAGGACGAGCGCATCAGGCCGAGTTGCGGGACGAGCCACAGCGGGAACAGCAGGGAAGCGGCCAGCGCGCCCAGGTAGTCGAGCGCCAAGACCCGCGAGATCAAGTCGCGGAAGGGCAGTTCGTCTTTGAGAATCCGTAACAGCAGCGGGATTTCGAGGCCGACCAAAATGCCGGTCAGGCCAACCCAGCCGTAGAGCACGAGGCGAAAAGCGCTGAGCTCCGAGTAGGCCAGAAAGAGGACCGGTGAGGACAGGCCGCCGATCAAGCCGACCAGGATCTCGATGCGAACAAAGGCGCGGATCAGGTCGCGCTCGAAGAAACCCGAGAGGTAGGAGCCGATACCCATCGCGAAGAGGTAGGCACCGATGATGGTCGAGAACTGCGTCACACTGTCGCCGAGGAGGTAGCTGGCGATCGTGCCAGCCAGCAGCTCATAGATCAGACCGCAGGTGGCGATCGCGAAGACCGAGATCATCAAGGCGCGGCTGAGTCGTGTGTCGACGTTGCCGGGCATGGGCATGGCTGACTCGTGCATGGATTGCTTACTCGTCAGGCGGCGTGAATATTTCGTCGAGTGGCGGCGTATCGATTGTCAGTGCCGGGCGACAGTGCTACACATCGTGGCGAAGCGCCGGGCGGATGCGACGCGCTCATTCTGGCGAATGATACCAAATGAACTACACTACGAACGCTCGGTTCCAACGCGGTGGCAGCGATCCGAGGGACCGTCCGCCACCCTGGCGCACACCATCGTTTCGTTGGCCTCAACGATCATTCCTTTGCAGGAGAGCACGGCATGGGTTTTCTCAGTCGGTTTCGGCAAAAGGCCCCGGAAAGCCCCGAATTCGATCCCATGCGGGATCTGGTCATCGACAAGCTGCGCGTCGGCTACTTGGTGGACCACGATCTCGAGACCTGGACGGTGACCGGCCACCAGCACTACCGATTCAACGATGGGCGGACCGCGGAAGAATGGGAGCTGACGGAAGGACGCACGAAGCGCTACCTCGAACGGAGCGACGCCGATGACGTTTCGTGGTCGCTTGGCCAGTCCGTACCGATCGGTGCGCTGGGCGACGTGCGCGAACACATGGAACGCCACGAGGATCCACCGGACCAGATCGTCTACCAGGGTACGAGCTACTACCTCAAGGGCTCGGTGGGCGGCTACCTGCGCAATGAGGGCGAAACCGACGAGCAAGAGTTGATTCTTTGGGAGTTGCTCGATGAGGATGAGGAGCGCTTCCTCTCGATCATTCAATGGAGCGAGACGGAGTTTTCCGCCGCCACGAGCATCGCGGTCGCGGACTACCAATTCGACAACATTCTCCCGGGAGGTCAAGAATGAGGCGATACGGATGGATTTCCGTGCTCCTCCTCGTGTCGGTGCTGGCAGCGTGCGCGTCTCGGATACCGGATCCGCTGCCGTTGTTAGCCAAGGAGCTCCAACTTGCGAAGCACGAGGAATACTCGATCGTGCTGACCGACATGGAAGAGCGGGGCAACTTCGTGAAGAGCTACTTTCATCTCTACGAAGTCCTTCGAGGTGACAAGCCGACCGGAAGCGAAGAAATCGAATTCGACCGTTTGCAGCTGGATTGGGCCGAGGTCGACAAGAAGTTCTACCAGCAACTCGAGCCCTACCTCGGCATGGTCGTGCTGTCGAAGAGCGGCGCAAAGGAGGCGGAGCGGACGCAGTATCCACCGGGCTACCAGTACGTGGGGAACGACCGTTATGGGCAGTGGCGCACCGACCGGAATGGTGGCAGTTTCTGGGAGTTCTACGGCAAGTACGCGCTTTTTAGCAGCCTGTTGGGTATGAACAACCGCCCGCTCTACCGCGATGACTACAATGCCTACCGGACTAATCGTTCCCGCAGGCGGCCCTATTTTGGACCTTCGGGTAACTACGGCACCCGCGGCTCGGTCACCCGTGCGACCAACCCCACGTTCTTCCAGCGCCAGCAACAGCGCGAATCGGTGCGGTCGCGGGATTTCAAGAGTCGTGTACGCAATCGAACCGGCCGCAGCACGTCGCGAAGTCGTGGCGGCTCATTCCGAGGCAAATAGGGGCAGTACACGATGACCTACGAGCAAATCGACATTCTGGTCACCGGCCTGGTCTATCTGGGCGCGGTCCTCCTGCTCTTCCTCCTCGGCAAGCTGCTCTACGACCGGCTTCACCCCAGCTTTTCGTTGCGCGAAGAGCTCTTCGAGCACGACAACTTCGCCATGTCTTTGGCGATGGTCGGTTACTACTTCGGTCTGGTGTTGGCCTTGGGCGGTGTCCTTGCCGGCGAGAGCGTCAGCCTGAGCAGCGACCTCTTCGATATTTTCTACTTTGGTTTGTTGATCCTCGTGTTGCTCAACCTGTCCGTTTGGATCAACGACAAGATCATCTTCAGCCGTTTCGACATCGAAAAGGAGCTGATTCGGGATCGCAATGCCGGGACGGGTGCCATTGAAGCTGGCAGTCGCATCGCCAGTGGTTTGATCATCGCAGGCGCGCTCTCGGCGGAAGAGGTCGATTTGGTGACCGCGATCGCCTTTTGGGTCTTGGGACAGCTGGCGCTGGTCCTGGCGGTTCGAGTTTACGACTGGATAACCGCCTTCGACCTCCATGCCGAGATCGAGCGTGACAACGTCGCGGTGGGTGTCGCCACGGCGGGTTTGCTGGTCGCGGTCGGCAACATTGTTCGCCTGAGCCTGAGCGGTGAGCTCGGTACCTGGCAAGAAGACTTGACGAGCTTCGCGGTTTACGTCGGCATCGGCCTCGTGATGTTGCCCGTGATGCGCATCATCACCGACCGGCTGATGGTTCCAGGGGTCAAGCTGAACGATGAGCTGGTCGGACAAGAACGTCCGAATGTCGGGGCCGGTGTGATCGAGGCCTTCTCGTACGTCGCAGCCTCGATGCTGATCGGCTGGGCCATCTTCTAATCGTTGGCCGAATCATCCATGGCCACCAACCAACGAACACCGCGGTGGGTACAGCGGTTGTACCGCTTCTTGCGGCGGGAGAACCTCCATCGCGTTCTTCTCATGCTGGTCGCGCTGAGTCTGCTCAGCGCGGTGGCACTGTGGCGGCTCGAGCCGGACCGGCCTTTGGCAGACTGGCTCTGGTGGAGCCTGGTGACCATCACCACGGTTGGCTATGGCGATATCACGCCAGTTACCCTGCTCGGCCGTTTGATCGGCGTCGTCCTGATGTTCTTCGGCATCGGGGTGCTCAGCATGTTCACCGCGACCATCGCCAGCTTCTTTGTCGAGCTCAAGCTAAAAAGTGAGCGTGGAATGAATTCACTCGATGTCCGAGACCACTTTCTCCTCTGCGAATGGAACCAACGCGCGGAGACCATTTATACGGAGCTCCGCTCGGATCGTCGCAGCGCCCACACCCCCGTCGTGCTGTTGACCGTCAGTATCGAGAGCAAACCGGTCGACGACGATAACTTCTTCTTCGTCCACGGGGAGCTCACCGAAGCCAACCTCGAGCGGGTCAATATTCAGCAGGCTTCGACCGTGGTGATTCTCGGTGATGATTCTCTGGAGCCAGGGCCCCGGGATGCCAAGGTGGTTCTGTCGGTTCTGACCGTCGAAGGTATGGCTCCCCAGGTGTACTCGATCGTCGAGCTGGTGCGGGAAGAAAACGCCCGCCACTGTGAACGCGCCCAGGCCGACGAGATCATCGTCGCGGACGAGTTTGGCAGCCGCCTGATCGCCAGCGCCGCGATCGACCACGGCATCAGCCGGGTGATTTCGGAGCTGCTGAGCGCTCGTTTCGGCAACGACCTTCAACGCATTCCGGTACCACCTACGCTCGTTGGACAAGCATTTCTCGAGGTCTCTACGGCGCTGAAGGAAACCCAAGGCAGCCTCGTCCTCGCCATTCAGCGGGGTGAGGACGTGACGACCAATCCGCCGAAGGAATTTCGGATCGAGGCCGAGGATGCGCTGATCGTCATCGCTGACCGTTCCGACCGTTTCCAGTGAATCAGTCCTCCGGTCGCCAGTGCCCCAATCCCCATGTCCGTCGCATCCCGCATCTTCTCGGTCCTTCGCAGCCAGGCACGGTTTTCGTCGCGTACGGTGTTCGAGCGCTTGCGCGACGGGCAAGGGGGCCGTGGTCGGCACCAGGCGCGGGGGGATGATGCGGATACGCCAAGGAACGAAGGCCATCAAGCCGGGGGCGAGGCACCGCGTGGCAGGCCCCGAGATCCCGACCTTGCGACCTACTATGCCAATCTCGAGATTCCCTACGGCTCGCATCTCGAAGACATCGAGACCGCATGGAAACGCCTGGCGCGGCGGTATCATCCAGACCGACACGCTTCGGACCCCGAGCGTCAGGCCGTGGCGACCGAGTTGCTTCAGGGCATCAATCATGCCTATACGGAGATCCGTCGGCACCTCGAGTCGGCGAAACGGCCTTGATCGTGACGCCAGCCGAGCCAGATTGGATCCAAGACAGTGAAGAAACGGCCGCTGTGACCCGTATACGAGCAGAGGCCTCGAGTGATCAACCCAGACCGATCGCCATCGATGGATGGCAAGGAGTGTCGAATCGGATGCCCGAGAAGTTCGAACAAGTAAAACAGTACCTCATCGACTTGGATCTCGTGATCCAGGAAGAGAACGAAGCCGAAGAGCTCGTCGTGATCGACGACGAGGAGCGCGGAATCAAGAATCTGGTCATCGACTGCGAGGCGCCGATCGTCATCCTCGAGCAGCTGATCATGCCAGTACCGCGCAATCCCACAGCATTTTACCGCCGCTTGTTGCAAATGAATCGGACCCTGGTGCACGGAGCTTTCGTTCTCGATGAAACAGGGCGCAACGTGCTCTTCCGCGACACCCTTCAGCTCGAGAATCTCGATTTGAACGAGCTCGAGGGTTCCATCGCTGCGCTTTCGTTGGCGCTCGCCGAGAACAGCGCCGAGCTGTTGAGCTTCTTCAAGGCTGCCTAGCCGATACCGAGCACCAAGGAGAGAAAAGATGGCGAGTATTTTTAGACGCATTTTCAAGATCGGACAGTCGGAAGCGCATTCGGTGATCGATCAGCTCGAGGACCCGATCAAGATGTCGGAACAAGGCATCCGGGACCTCAAGAAGAACCTGCAAGAGGCCATGATCGGCCTGGCACAGGTCAAATCGGTCGCCTTGCGCCTCAAGAAGGACAGCGACGACCAGAAGCGCATCGCGGGTGAGTACGAGCGCAAGGCTATGCTGCTCTTGCAGAAGATGCAGAATGGCGAGCTGGATGGTGCCCAAGCGGAGAGCCTGGCCACCCAGGCGTTGGCCCGCCAGGAGGACGCGGCTCAGCGCGGTGCATCGCTCGAAACGGATCATCAAGCGCAGCAGAAGGCCGCTGACGGTTTGCAGAGCAAAGTCGAGCACCTGCGTCGTGACATCAGTCGGTACGAGAACGAGCTGATCACCCTCCGCGCACGGGCCCGCACGGCAGCGTCGATGAAGAAGGTCAACAAGCAACTCGCGGGTGTCGACTCCTCGAGCACGATCGCGTTGCTCGAGAAGATGAAGAACAAAGTCGACGAAGACGAATCGTTGGCTGCGGCCTATGGTGAGCTGCATCAGGTCGAGGGCTCCCTCGACGCCGACCTCGACCGCGCCCTGGCGGCACCCTCCGCGTCCCAGGGTTCGGATTCGCTCGCTGCGCTCAAAGCCAAGATGGGTATCGAGGCCTAGCAGCCCACCGACGCATGAAAACCATCGCCCGCCACTTGATCGCCGAGTACTACGACTGCGATCAGGCCGTCCTCGATGATTCAGCGGTCATCCGTCGTCACATGCGGATGGCCGCCGACCACATCGGTGCAACCGTGGTGGGCGAGGCTTTTCATCAGTACAGCCCCCAAGGCGTCAGCGGCGTTCTGCTGATCGCCGAGTCTCATTTGTCGATCCACACGTGGCCGCGGCGTGGCTATGCGGCAATCGATATCTTCACCTGCGGTGGCCTCGACCCTCGCCCGGGTTTTGCCATGCTGGCCAAAGCCTTCGGCGCGGCCAGCACGCGGGTTCAAGAGGTTCTGCGTGGTCTGCCCGAAGACCTGGCGGACAACACGGTGATTCTCCCGGAGGACATCCGGATGGTCACCGAGAGCGAGGAGATCCCGGTGGCAGCGCCAGGAACGGGTGCAGCCACCGAGCTTGATCGAGCCGAGATATCGCGGAGGGGTGTCGATATGCCTGAGGCGCAGATCACCCCACGGTCGGTGAGCGCGTAGCAGAAGGCCGCGCACCAAGAAGGCCGGCAGGCTCGAAGGAATGAACAATCGAAGACGTCTGCTCAGTCATCGAAGCTTCGGCCTTCATTCATCGGACGCGCCAGATAGGACGCCAGCTTTGGGAAGTAAAAGAAGAGGCGCTCGGTGGCGTTTATCGATGCGTCAATCGCGATATCGCGTGCCCAGCCGGAATCGAACGTTGATCGCGAGGGAGTCGGCGCAGGGCTCTGAAGCTCGGGATCGACCGATAGAGCGCTCACCCAGGCGCTCTATGGCCTCGCGGTCGTCGGACAGCCTCTCGCGATCCGGCCTACAGCGCCCCCGCCGCGGCCAGAATCTTTTCGATCCCCATCGCCGCGTCCGGCCGCTGGGTCCTTTGGTAGATTCCCAGAAGCCCTGCTCCCGCCCGGAGAGTCGCCGGATCGTCGACGCCTTGGTTCTCGAGTAAGACATCCCAGGCTTCGCGGTACTGAACCTCGGCTTCGGTGTCCATTCCCTGACCAACCAGGGCGTCGGCGAGGCCCAGGCGGACGCTGGCTCCGGTCTTGGTGGCCCCGACGCCCCGCCGCAGACGGATCTCGAGGGAACGCCGCCAATGAGGCTCGGCGTCGGCGTAGCGGCCGAGGTCGTTGAGGGCACTCCCGTGATCCGCCAGAAGGAAGCCGAGGTTGGAGTGGCTCTCACTCCCTTCCACGGCCTCGTAGCTTTTCACTGCCCGCCCGTACATGGGTTCGGCCTTCGCTGGGTCCTCCAACTCATGATGAACAAAGAGGGCGAATTCGTAGCGTGCGCCGACCGTTTGCGGATGGTCCGGGCCCAAGGTGCTCTCGAAGACAGCCAGACTCTGGACAAAGAACTCGGATGCACGGCCGAGCTGCCCGGCGCGCTTCTCCAGTTGTGCCAGGCCGCCGAGGCCTGCCGCAACGACTGGGTGCTCGCCGCCGAAGATTCGCCGGTTCATCTCCAGGGCTCGTTGCATTGCAACCCGACCACGGTCGAGTTCGCTGGCGCGCATGAACGCGCCTCCGGAACCGGCCAGCAGGCGGGACGTGACTCGGCTGTCCCCCGGGCGATGAAGCTCCTGGAGACGGAGCCCTTCCTCTACCAGTCCACGTGCTCGGTCGAAGTCCCGTAGACGGCGCGTTGCGTTGGCGACAGCGATGAGGCTCTCCACCAATTCCGGATCCGACTGCGGAACGGTGGCCCGAGCCAAAGCCAGCGCCTTTTCATGGACCTCCGCTGACTCCCGCCATTGATTGAGTGCCGCTTTGACCTCTCCCAGGGTGTGGAGGGCCTGCACTCGAGCAGCCGAGCGGTGAGCCGGTATGAAAGAAAGGGCTCTTTGGATGGCCGCTTCCGCCTGATCGTAGTCCACCGTTTGTAGCAGGACGTCGGCGAGATCTCGAAGCACCAGGCCGAGATGATCGCCCTTCGGGCCGTGGAGTCCTTCTTCGAGCGCAACAGCTTCCTCGAGCCATACCTTACCTTCCTCATACGAGCCCAGGTTGCGGTAGACCCGACCCAAAGTCCGGCTGAGCACGGCTCGAAACTCGCTTGCCGGACCGCGGTCGAGCGCCAAGCGCTCGGCGCTCCGCTCGAGCACGTCCCGGGCGCTGATCTCCTGGCCTAGGTTGATGTGGGGATCGACTCCGCGAAAGGCGTCGACCAGGAATTCCAGGGCCTGGGCCGAGACATCCTGCTCCATCTGGATCTTTCGAGCCTGGAGCAGGGTGACGGTGGAGAAGGTTACCAAGAGGGCCAGGACCGATGCCGCCACGGCAACCCCGACGGCGTGCCGACGGACGAATTTCGAAGCCCGATAGAGGAAGCGAGGAGGACGCGCTGCGACCGGTAACCCGGCCAGGTGGTTGTTGATGTCGGCAGCCAGCCGTTCCACCGAGGAGTAGCGCCCGACGGGCTCCGGATTCAGCGCCTTGAGCACAATGTTGTCGAGATCGCCCTGGAGTCGGCGAGGCGGCACGGGATGGAAAGGGGGCGACCCAGAGGACTGTGGCCCCGAGGACTGTGGCCCTGTGGATTGTGGCTTCGACCGGTCCTTGGCCACCGCGCTTGGCGGTCTCGGAAGCCCTCCGAAGCTCCCCTGAGTAGGCTTCTCGGAGGTGGTCCTGGGTTTCCGCTCTGGCAGCGTTCCAGTAAGGACCTGGTGCAGCAGGACCCCCAAGGAGTAGACGTCGGAGGTGGTCGTAATCGTCGACCCGTGGAGTTGCTCCGGACTGGCGTAATCGGGAGTCAGCAGCCGGTCGTCGGCGAGGGTCAGGGCCGCCGCCCGGTCGGAATGATCCAGCAGTTTGGCGATGCCGAAGTCGAGCAGCTTGGCTCGGCCTTCAGGGCTGACCAGGATGTTGCTGGGCTTGAGATCGCGATGTACCACCAGGTTGCGGTGGGCGAATTGCACGGCGTCGCAGATCTGTAGGAAGAGATGCAACCGCTCTTCCAGGTTCGAGCGTCGGGCGTCGCAGAACTGGGTCAGGGGAACACCGTCCACCAACTCCATGACCAGGTAGGGCAGACCGTCCGGTGTGGTGCCGCCGTCGAGAAGGCGAGCGATCCCCTCGTGCTCCAGGTTGGCGAGGATCTGCCGTTCCCTATGGAAGCGCTCCAGCGCCGTCTGCGTCACGGAGGACATGACCTTGATGGCTACTTTTCGGTCGAAGGCCTGATCTTCGCGCTCCGCGAGGAAAACTTGTCCCATCCCTCCCTGGCCGATCTTCTCGAGCAGACGGTACGCTCCTAGCGAGCGTCCCAGCCAGCGCTTGCCGGCTTCGGCGTCTAGCGCCCGGTGGAACTCGCTGACCGGAGCTTGATCGACCAAGGCGCGGGTCTTACGATCCGCTTCGAGAAGTCTGCCGACCGCCTCGAAGAACTTTCGATCGTTGCCACATTCGGCCCGGAGCACATCCGGCCGTGCCTCTGGGGGCATTTCGACAAGTCGTCCGAAGAGCTCTTCCGCTTGTCGCCATCGGGAGGGGTTCAACCGCCGTCCTTCGAAAGCGCCTGCTCGAGCCAGGCGCGGGCGAAACGCCACTTGCGGCCGGCGGTGGCCCGACTGATGCCGAGCACCTCTCCGGCTTCCTCTTCTGTCAGGCCGCCGAAAAACCGCAGCTCGACCACGCGTTCCGCGAGGGGATCGACGGTTCCCAAGTCCGTCATGGATTCATGGAGCGACACCAAATCCGGTGATGATTCCGCAGCGATCTCTGGTACGAGATCGAGCGCGACCTTTATGATGTGGGCACCGCGTTTGATGCGGTGCCGTCCGCGGGCCTGATCGATGACGATGCGGCGCATCAAGCGGGCTGCAATGGCGAACAAGTGGGTGCGATCCTTCCAGTTGGCCTGCCGCTGCCCCAAGAGCTTGACGAAGACTTCTTGAACGAGGTCGGTTGTCTCCAAGGCCCCGTCAGAATGCTCCTTGCGGAGTCGATTCGCTGCCATGGCTTTGAGATGGGGGTAGATCAGATCGACCAAGGAATGCTCGGCTCCTTCGTCGCCACACCGCCACCTCCCGAGTAGCTCCGTGATTTGTTCCGTCTCGCTCTTGGATCTCCTCATAGAGAGACTCAACTATAGCGAGGGAAGAGGTCGATCGCCAGCGGCGTCCTGGGATCCGTATGACCGTGACGCATTCTGCTAGAAAAGGACGCGTCTAGAAGTGAGCCGTATGGGAGTTCAGTATCAAATCGACACAACCTGAAGGGGAGTTCAGATGAGTCAGAGCAAAAGAAAATACCGGTGGAGCAATCTGGTAGCCGCTGCCTTGATCGTGATGCCGACGAGCAGCGCGGTTTTGGCTGGAGACGGAATGGTGGGCGAATTTCGTGACTTCTGTGTCGGATCGTCTTGCAATCCTGCGCCCTCGCCTTGGGCGACCCCGATCCAGCAGTCCGAGGATCTGCCCATGAGCCTCTCTTTCTCGATCAACTTCGACCTGGTGACCGCTCCAGCAGGAACGGGCTTCACGTTTCTCGAGGTCCTCGACGATCAGGGACAGGTGCTCCTTCAGATCGATGCGGTACGAGCGTTGCAGCCCGGTGAGAGCCAGCTGGCTCTCAACCTCACGTACATGATCGGCCCCCCTAGTCTCTACGGCTCGTTGTCGCTGGGGTACTCGGTCGCAGGAGCAGATTGCTTCTGGATCGAGAGGACCTCGCCGGCTCTCGGTATCCCATCGGCTCCTGGAATCCGGGTGACCCGTACTGGGTCGGGGCAGGAATACGATACTGAGATCCTACACAACTCAGACCCTTCTACAGGCGTCCGTCAGGGTGCACTGGAGTTGCTTGGCGAACCCAGCGGCAGGGTGCTCATCAGCGACGCCGTGATCGGGAAGAAGTGCGATCCCTAATCCGACGGAGGCGTCCGCCCGGTATCGAAGTACCATCGAGAGTTGAGCCACAGAGCTGATTGGGCAGAGCAGGCAGAGTACTGAGGCATAGCAGCCTCCGATGCATGGATGTTGTTCCGACGCCGGGGGTTCTGCCCGGCCCACCCCGGACGTGCGTCCACCGTGACGACGTCTGGGAAACACCAACATCGGTAAGAATTCTCCCCTTGCAACCGGGGCGAAAAGATCCCTTGCCGTGACGATCCGCGGATCGTCGCTGCAAGGGATCTTTTCGCTTCCCATAAGAGTACAAAACAGACTTGTGAGCCACAGCCTCGGCGACAAAAGATCAGGCTCCCTGAGCGGATTCAGCAAACAACAGCGCGTCAGGGGATAGATGCACTCCGCGAGGGTGGAAAGCATCCAACGTTCACGAGTGTGGTGATGCAGAAGTTCGCTTCATAAGTCTCGAGGCATTTTGGAGACCTGGCCAGGCGTGACGACAAGGAATAGCGGGGCTATTTCGCGGAGGAGCAACGAAGCCAGGGCCCAAAAGGGCCGGGAAATATGGGGCGAACTTCCAACTCACCACACTACTAGGTCTTTGACGCAGGAGGTCCACCAGTGAGAAACGTCTTCAGACTGTCGAGTCACGAGCGCTTTGAAGCTACTTCACTTTCACGAAATGAACACCAGGATCAGCTTCCGGTTCTGCACAGCGAGCAAGACCAGCATCGGACTCCGGTTGGAGTGGTCAACGAATTTCATGTCGTAGGAGGTCTGAAAATGATGATCCATTCCTTCTTCTTCAATTTGTGCCGCCAAGCTCCGCTCCTCAGCATGGCTCTTTCTGTGATCCTTATTGGCGGCTTGGTGGCTCCCGTCGCGGCCATCCACCCGAACCATCCGGTCGGTATCGATCCGGAGCGGGCTCTCTACAGCGGTCCCGAGGGCATTGACCGGGTCGATCTCTTCTCCGGTGCCCTCTCGGCCGCCCTCCCAATTGGGCCGTTCACCCTGACCTACAGCAGCTCGGTCTGGCGATTCGAGGAACCCGGTTCCGGTCTCGTCAAGGCCGTCCCAGACAAGGAGAACAATGCCGGCCTCGGTTGGCATCTCGGCTGGGGCGAGGTCTACAGCCCGTCGCATTGGTACAACCCCAGCTCGACCGGCCAGTGGTTGTACGTCGGGAACGACGGCGGCCGGCACTTCTTCTATCCAACGCTTCACCGTAGCGAGACGGCCGTGACCAACGTGTCCTACACCCGCGACAACAGCTATCTGAGGATGAAGAAGCTCAGCAATACGGCAGTCGAGATCGAATTCCCGGACGGCATGACGAGTCGCTTCACTTGCTTTCGGGACCCCGCTCCTGGGCACGCGTGTTCGCTCGGGACCACCTTTCGACTGCACAAGACCTGGGACCGCTTCGGTTCTTTTGTAGATCCGGACCTCCAGGTGGCCTACGACCAGTTCAACCCCGAAGGGAATCCCGAGCGATGGACCGTGACCGACCGCTTTGGGCGCAGCCACCGCATCTTCCTCACCGGCGAAGGTTCTTGGATCAATCTGAAGGTCACTCGGATCGAGGTTCAAAGTTTCAACGGCCAGATCGCGCCCTACACCTTCACCTACCAGACCACGCCTATCGAGCGTAACTGTAAGGACAACTTTTCGAGTGAGCGGAGCCTGAATGTCGAGCTCCTGACGCAGATCGATCAGCCCGACGGTACGAACTACCGAATGAAGATTCCTTCGACCCCGCTCTATCAGGTGGGTTGCTTCACGGACGCCCATGGCAACGAAGTCGACGATGGACCAGGCGTGTTGACGGGCCTTTTTCTGCCCACTGGTGGCGGCATCGGCTGGTCTTGGGAGGAGATGGAATTTCCGCCCGGTGATACCAATTCGGTCTTCACCACCTCGGCCGCGGTGTCGACACGGCTGGTGGCCGACGCCACGTTCGAGACCGACCCAAGCGCATCGATCCTGGGAGTTTGGACTTACCAGCGGACGGTCGTGGATAGGATTCCGATCCCGGGGTACCCAGGCGAGTTCATCCACCCGGAGGTGCATACCGAGGTTGTTACCCCGACTGGCGACTGCAGCAAGCACTTCTTCGACGCGATTTACTGGGTGGACCCGGTCAACAGCTCGGGTTCTCCCTGGGGCTGGGAGCGGGGTCTGCCCTTCGTGTTTTCGGAGGAAAGCGAGGGTAAGTATCTCTCTTCGCAGATCTACAGCTCGAACAATGGCACGGGATCGTGCGCTGGCACCAAGCGCCGCTCGACCTACTTGCGTTTTCGGCACGACGATACGCCAGCCGGTGGTCCCCAAAGTGACTTCATCAACACCAACCGCCAAGTCCAGGAGACCCGGCTCGTTTACAACGACGATGGTGGCAGGTGGGTCGACAGCGAGTCTTCCGAGTTCGACGGCCTCGGCCATTTCCGGCGCACGGTGACGACCTCCAATCTTTGGCCCACGGCCAACTTGGAGCGGCGTGAGAGCTTCATCGGGTACAGCCGCTCGGTCGGGACCTATCCTGGGAGCTACATTCCCCTATCGACGACCGAGCCATGGATCTTGGGAATCGTCGATGCGACCGAGACCACCGAGCCGGACGGGACCGGCGAGACGACATTCAGGGTCGAGCTCGGAGTCGATCGGAACACCGGTTTTTTGAGCTGTGCGCGGGTATTGGCGTCGGGAGCGAGTCGCCAGTCTCACGACCTCTTTGCCGTCCGAGTGCCGGATCTACGGGGCCGGGTGGCCGACGTCAAGCTATACGGCGGAGACCTCCAGGCGCTGTCGGTTTCAGCTGGATGTGGCATCCCCCTCCCCCTGCCTTCCTACTGGAAGACCAACGACTACGACCCGCAGTCCGGCGGCCTGGTGCGGACGCGCGCGCGGACTCCGACGGGCGGCTTCGCGTCGTTTTACTCCTATGACGTGGATCTCGATCCATGGACCGGCTGGGTTGCCCATCAGCGCGACACGGCCGGTTTCCAGGTGACCTACGACTACGACAGCGCCGGGCGGGTTAAGTCGATCATTCCCCAAAGCGGTGCCCGCACCGATTTCACCTACACCAATCGTCCCACTGCGAACGAGACCAAGGTCAACACCCAGCGGCGCTCCGCCTCCGGCACCGTACTCGCGGAATCCGAGGTCATTCTCGACGACCTTGGCCGCCCTTGGAGGCAGCGATCAAGGCTCCCGGGGGGAATCTGGTCGGAGCAAGAGACCCTCACCAACGCACGCGGGTGGATGACCTCGGTCTCCGAGCCGGGCGATTTGACCAAGAAGACTCAGTACCTGACTTTCGACACCTTTGGCCGTCCGACCAGGATTCGCCCACCAGACGGGGCCACCCACGACGTGGTGATCAGTTACCAGGGCGACCGTCTTCGCTGGGAGCAAGCGAAGGTGGCGCTCGCCGGTGGCGAGGCCTACGTGACCCGCACGTTTGTGAACGATGGCCACGGGCGCCTGCGGCGAGTCAGCGAGCGATCCGGCATGAACGGCGCCCCGACCACCACGACCTCTTACTTCGATGTCGGCGGTCGCGTGACCAGGATGTCGACCTCGGCACAGACACGCCTGTTCGACTACGACAACCGGGGCTTCCTGCTCAGCGAGCGGCACCCGGAGAAAGGCGCTACAGGCAACGGTACCGTTACCTACGACGGCTACGATGCCGCCGGACTTCTTCACGGCATGGTGGACGGACCCAATAACCTCTCCTTCTCCTACGATTTCATGGGACGGCCGTTGGCAACCCGCGACCGCAATCGTGGCTTGCGCTTGGTTACGGAGACCACCTGGGACGGCGCGCGCGGATTCGGCAACGGCAAGCTCTGGTACAGCCAACGCCACAACTACCTCGAGATCCCATGGGATGCCCCAGGCGAGGACAGCGTCGTCATCAGGCAGGACTTCGCTTATGACGGCCCCGGCGGCGCACCGACGACCAAGAATACGAATGTCTTCTGGAGCGGCAAGTCCGACGACCTCCGCGTCACCCAGCGCTATGCCTACGACGATCTCGGTAACGTGACGGCGACTCGCTACCCCTATTGCGAGGTGCCGCAAGCGTGCGCGAGCAGCAACGCCGGGGGCGGCCGGTTGGTCCATCAGACCTTCGACAAGGGGTTGCTGACCGGTGTAACCGGCTGGACCAGCGGCATCACCTACCACCCGAGTGGCCTGTGGAAGGAGATCCGCCACACCAACGGCGTCTGGGACCGCCAGGATCAGGACGACCACTTCACGTCCCGCCCCAAGCGGCTTCGCTCGATCTACTCGAATGGCTCCTCGGCGGGGTTCGACAGTGGGGTAATGAGCTACGACGGATTCGGCAACATCAAGAGCATGGATACCAATACGTTCACCTACGACAAAGTCAGCCGACTGGTGAACGCATCGTATCTCGGCGGAGCCTTCAGCCAGGGCTATAGCTACGACCCGTACGGCAACCTGACCGGGGTCACCGGCTCCACTTCGGGAATGGTGGTCCCGCCCGTCGACTCGGCGACCAATCGGCTGAGCAACGGATCCTATGACGCCGCCGGCAACCTGTTGCACGTGCCCTCCATTACCGTGCCGTGGCAGTCCACCTACGACACGAGCAACCGGGTCACCAGCCAAGCCGGCATGAAGTATCTCTACGACGCCAATGGCGAGCGGACCGTGTCCATTGGCGGGGCCTTCATCGGCAATGCTGTCCCGGAGGCAGCGGTCTTTCACCTTCGAGGCCTCGATCAGCGTCTCTTGGCGGAGATCCGGATGCATGAAGGTGTCTGGAGCAAGACCAAGGACTACATCTACGCGGGTGGGCGCCTGCTCGGGCGCGCCGCGCCCGGAGCATCCGACCGCCACTTCCATCTCGACCATCTGAGGAGCGTGCGCCTGGTAACCGCGGCCGACGGGTCCTCTCTCGAGGAGCACTTCTTCAGACCCTACGGCGAGACCGCGTCCGGACCGTTCGCGGCAGACCCGCTGCTCTTTACCGGCCACGAGCGCGAACGCTCGACTGGCGCCGACTACATGCATGCGCGCAACTACCAATGGCAGCTGGGACGCTTCTCGAGCGTCGACCCGGCTCGCGGTACGCCGAGTGCTCCGCAGAGCCTGAACCGCTACGCCTACGTGATGGGAAATCCGTTGAACCGGATCGATCCGACGGGACTCGTGGGCGAGGAGCCACAAGTCGACATCAGTCCACGAGACAATAGCGTCCCTGGATTTTTCATGAGTCTCTACTACCACATGCTGATCCTGGCGGCCAACGAACATGTTCAGGTTGTGGGCGCTGATCCTCGCCACCCTCGCCTGCCAGATCTCACACAGCCGCGCAGCTTGCCCCAACTCTTGGTGACCCTTCCCGCCGTTGAAAGCGCTGGAGGAACTTTGTCCGATCGGAAGATCCTCGCCACCGAGGGCGCTGCCGATAAGACAGATGAATGTTTGAAATCAGGGTTACCTGTTCTTTGCATGTTTCCCGAGAACAACACCGACAAGAAGAATCCCAACCTCGACCGCAAGTTGAGAGCCTTCACCTGCCTATCGGTCGGCGGAGCGGCGGTAGTCTTGACCGCCGGCAGTGTGGCCGCTTTCGGCGAAGGTCTGATGTTGGGCTCAATGACCCCGGCGATCGGTGCTCAGGCAACGGTTGCAGAGCTTGGAGGAGTCGCCTTTCACCCCGGGTGGAGCTGGGCGATGCAAGGTGGGATCTTGACCAGCCTCTTTGGCAATGGGATGACAGGCGGAGCCCTTCCTGCCGTCTTCTCCGGAGGGCCTATTACGCTTCTGGAGACCTTTGTTCTATCCGCCGGTATGACAATGGGCGCCGCCGCGCCCGCCTTCGCTGACTCGGCGGTTTCCTGGATCTGCAATTGAGGTGCCTTCGGATATCAGGTGGGGCGATGGTATCGAACGTGATGATCCTATTCACATCATCAAGGAGTAAGAACATGCCCAGAATCCGACTAGGACGATCCAGGATCTATCGCACAACTGCCGCTCTGCTTGCCCGTTGGTCACGGCCATTTCGCCGGCTCGGGCGCTCGAGCCGGTGGACGCGAAACCCGTCGACGCCCAGGCCGAAGGACATGCGGCCGCCGACCCCCATTGGATCAGCTATGACTCGGTGTCCGCCGATGGGGGCGCCCACCTCCTGACCGGCCCGCTCACCAATGCCGGCATCGTTATTGACGATCTCGCTCATTCAGGCGTTGATCAGGCCTGGGATGGTTCGTCCGAGCTCGGCGGCGGTCAGGAGTTTACCCGCACCTTCAATATCCCGGTCAAGAACTTCTTCTTTCTTCTCTATGCTTCGGCCGCCGTGGGTACGGTCGTCAGTGTTCACTTCTCTGGTTCCATGGAGACCAACGATGACGACATGGACGCCGCCGATGCGTACTTTACGCTCGTCGATCTGGAGCGGGGAATTAGCTGGACGGTCACCGGCGAGGATCTTGGTTGGTTTGGCCAGGGATCCTTCGGTCCCAGCAAAACAGACGCGACGCACCTCTTTGATGGCTCGCTTGAGCTGGAGACAGACCACTTCTACTTCTGGGAGTCCATCAACCAGAGTCCGGGAGTGGGGTGCATCGGCTGCACCGCAAGCTATAACGGCAAATTCGTCATTACGGTCGAGCACCCCTCGCCGGTCGCATTGACGGCGTCCTTTGCCTTGGAGGCTCCCGATCCTGGCGGCTATGCTCCCCGCGACACCGAGTATTCCTTCGTTCCCAATCCAACCTCTACCGTCGACTACGCCTACGATGAATCCTGGGGCTACTGGGCGGAGCAGCCGGTCTTTTCATGCTTCGATGGAGACATCAATCCTACTAACTTCTACCTGGGTCTCTACAATCTAACCGGGAAACCGGTGCAAGCCTGCACCTTTCAGGCATCGTGGGACGCTCAACAGCACGAGTGCTCCCAGGCGATCCTCGACGTGCTGAATCATCCGTTTGGTGGTGGATCGTTCCTGATCAGGACCGAGGATTTCGTATACGTCCCGGACCCTGATTGCCAAACGTTTTCTCCTACGACCGTGCATGTGCTCCCTGGAGTGCAGCACTGGATGTGGATCGAATTCGTGATCGACGACATCGCCTACGAACGCCGGATGGTTTTCGTCAAGGAGTAGGTGGCGTAGCCGTCGTTCTGCCGAAGTACTCAATCACGCACTGCTAGAAAGGAAGCCCACCATGCGTCGACTCCTTGTTTCCATCCTCATCGCCTTCGGTCTCCTCCTGTTCGATCTCACCAGCGCCACTCCGGTGAGCGCAGTGACCAACCCCGGATGCACCTTCCAAGGAAACCACTACAGCTGCCCGATGATCTCCGGCTGGGCCACGTACGAAATCCAATACGTGCGCAGCCCTCAGCGTCTGGATCACATTCGCATTCACAACACGACTGGCCTATACATGCAGCTCGACTACGTCGTGGGAGCCTCGACGGAAGATATGTGGAACGAATACTGCGTAAACCTCGACGAGTTCGTGCCGGTGGCGTCGCAACCATGGCTGGGGGCGGTGGGCTGCATTCACAAGGACCCGGGCAACTACTTTTTCCCATTGCTTCACTGGGATCCTCAGAACGCGGGGCGAGGTGTCGGTGTGAATCGCAACTCGACGGTATTCCTTTCGACGAATATCGACGCCCTCAACGCCAGCGGAGTGCCGTCGGCTACGCTGACGTTTACAACGTACACGCGCCCCTGGAACGCGGGCATCGTGAGCGCGAACCAGCCGGAAGTGGATCGAATCATCCCTTGCAATGGAAACGATTCGACCAACTGGAAACCGTACCGCAACACGAGCAGCCAACCGGCACTGATGGATGGCGCGACGGTCTACTCTGTCGTGCCCGGGGGCTCGGTCGACGCCGCTTGCATCTACGTACTGAACAGCTCAGGGCAAGTTCGCTGGAGCCACTGCTCGGGGGCGAGAACACGCGGTCACGTGACCTTTCCAGAGCAGGTCATTCAGCCCGGTGAGTTCGTCGCGGCCCAGGCGAACCACACCTGCACTGGTGGCGGGCAATGGGACTGGGCGGCGTACCTCCACATCTACTTCTGAGTGGGGTGCTGTTTCCTCAGTCGCCGGCATTTGCCGGCGGCTGGGGTGTGCCCGTCTTCTCAGCGATCGCCACCAGGTGGCCCTGGGTACGGAAGTAGAGGGTGCCGTTGGCGATGGCGGGGGTGGCCATGGTGACCTCGTCGAGGGCGTTGGTGGCCGTTACTTCGAAGGTTGGTGAAGCGGGGACGATGAAGACATCGCTAGTGACCCGCGTGCCTAGGGTGTCGCGCACCATTGCCGATTTGGCCGCGAGCGATGCTTGCTAGAGCGGTCTCGGCACATGAAGAGGCTGAATATGAAGAGGCTTGTCGAGGCGGCCTGGTCGCCAGCGACATATACTGATGCTTGGGATGGGATTTCTAGTAATTCGAGGAGAACCACCGATGTCCGATTCGGCGAATGTGTATCGGTTTGGGGACTTCGAAGTGGAACCGGGTATCATCCAGCTTCGGCAAGCTGGTTCACCGGTTCATGTCGAGCCCAGGACCTTTGATCTGCTGCTGTATTTGATCGAGCACCGTGCGGGTTTCGTCGAGAAGGCGGAGCTGTTCGACGTTGTTTGGGATGGCGCGTTCGTGACGGAGAGTGCCCTGACGCGGGCCGTGGCGCGGCTTCGGCATGTGCTCGGGGACACAGCGCAGGAGTCTCGCTACATCGAGACGGTGCGCGGACGGGGCTACCGTTTCTGCGCTTCGATCGATACCGCGCCTCTCGAGTCGATGTCCGCAGGCGGGGCATCGAGTTCGCGGACCGCGACGGCGGAAGGGCACCCGATTGGCGCCGGCCCACACAACATTGGCCCAGCCGCCCGCGACTTTACGGGTCGCGCGGCCGAGCTGGAGACGCTCCTCGCCGGGATCGAGGATGGGGAAGGCACCTCGATTGCGGGCTTGTGTGGCATGGGCGGCATCGGCAAGAGTGAGCTGGCGCGCCAGATGGCTCAGGTGCGCTGGAGCGTCTATCCGGATGCCCATTTGGAAGTCGACCTTGGCGGGGCAAGTCCCCAGCCAATGTCGAGTGCGACAGCGATTGCTCAGCTCTTGCGGGATCTCAATCCGCAAATGGAGCTGCCCGACGACCCGACCGTGTTGCGGCGTCTCTACCGCAGCACGCTCGACGGTCACCGCGGCATCCTGCTGCTCGACAACGCTTCCTCCGCTGAACAGGTGGCGCCCCTGCTCCCTCCAGACGGGTGGTTGACCCTCATCACGTCGCGGTTTCGGTTCGTGGTTCCGGGGTTTGACCTTCTCGATCTCGGCCCGCTGCCCGCGACCGAGGCGCGTTCCTTTCTCGCCCGACTATCTCCGAGGTCGGCCCAGGTGGTTGATGATTTGTTGGGGCTCACGGGTCGGCTGCCGCTCGCGCTGCGTCTTGCCGGCGGCGCGCTCGCAACGCATACGGATCTGCCTCCGGCGGTCTTCGTGCGCCGCCTGGCGTTGGCTGGTGGTCTCGATGACGGGGTCGCGGCCACACTCTCGGTTAGCCTCGAACTTCTCGAGCAGGCACAACAAGCACGCTTGACGGAGCTGGCGGTGTTCCCGGGCTCGTTCACCCCAGCAGCGGCGGCCGCTGTCTGGCAGCTCGACGAAGAGGCCGCCCAGATACAGCTGTCGGACTATTTCGTTGCCAGCTTGGTGGAGTGGTCCGGTGGTCGCTACCGTCTCCATGACCTAGCCCGCGCATTCGCCAAGGGTCGCCTCTCCGACCCGGGGCCGCCCAGCATCCGCCACGCGGCCTACTTCGTTGAGGAGCTGGCTCGGTTCGAGGCGCGCTACCTTGGCGGTGGGGAAGGCGTTCGAGAGGCCTTGGGGGGCTTCGATCGCGAACGCCGCAACATGGAAGCTGCGCGCGATTGGTGCCTCGTTTGCGATCATGGAGAACCGGCCCGGGACCTTCTCGCCCGGTTTCCGATCGCGGGCGACCGTCTTCTGGCCATTCGCCTCTTTCCCGACCAAGACTTCGACTGGCGAACCGACGCGCTTCGGGCCGCGCAGGAACTCGGATCTCGAAAGCTCGAAGGTGAGCTCGAACGGGGGCTCGGAGATGCCTGTTGCCGAACCGGGGACTCAGCGCAAGCGCTCGTGCACTATGCCCAGGCGCTGACGATTTTCCGTGCACTCACCGATCGTGGTGGGGAGAGTCGCGCGCTGGCCAACCTGGGCCATGTGCAGTTCTTTCGGGGGCAGTCAGACGAGGGACTTGTCAACATGGAGCAGTCCTTGGTGATGGCTCGTGAGCTAGGCGACCGGCGTATCGAGGGCCATTCGCTACGCCTGTTGGGCTACTACCACCAGGGGCTTGGCGAGTCAGACAAGGCGATCGATCGCTATCGGCAGGCCGTCGCCATGGCGCGCGAGGCAGGCGATTGGAATGGGGAAGGGCTTGCGTTGCGCCAGCTCGGTGATACGTATGCGGACCTCGGGGATGCGCCCAAAACGATCGAATGCAGCGAGCAGGCGCTGGCCATTGCGCGTGAGATGAACGCTCGTCGGAGCCTGAGTGACGCGCTGGCCGCGCTGGGGCGAGGGTATGCGGATCTCGGGAACGAGGCCAAGGCGATTGAGTGCTGTCAAGAGTCGCTTACGACCGCGCGCGAGGTGAACAACCGGCCCTGTCAGCATACGGTCTTGCTCACTCTGGGTCGTGGGTACGCGGATCTTGGCGAGGTGTCCAAGGCGATCGGCTGCTATGAGGAGTCGCGTTCGATCGCGAATGGGATTCACCTTTTCGGCGGTGAGGGGGTCGCCTTGCGTTACTTGGGCAGTGCGTACGCAGCGCGAGGAGACCTGGCCAGGGCGATCGAGTGTTGCGATCAGGCACTCATGATCGCGCGCGAGGTGAACGATCGACGAGGAGAGAGCAGCGCGTTGCTCAACCTCGGCCGAGCCTACGCGGATCTGGGTAGTGGTTCCAAAGCGGCTGATTGCTTCCGACGGGCCCTTCTCGCGGCCCGTGCCATGGGCAACCGGCGAGGCGAAGCGTTCGCGAGTTGGGACCTCTCGAAGCTCCTCGAGCAACAGGGTTGCCGCGAGCAAGCCATCGAGCGAGCCAACGTTCTCGTCGTTTACTTTCGTGAGATTGGCCATCCAGGTGTTGAAGCGTATTTGGCCCGCGTCGACGCGCTGGTCACGGCGAGTGCGGCAGCGGTCTGAGGTCGGCGAGCAGCTGATTGATTTGCCTACGGCCCCACCGTTTCTGAAACATCGAGGATGTGATCAAACAGCGGCGCCTCACCCACCGTCTCGCGAAGAGTGTTGAGTCGTTGGAGCGCGCGGCGAAGGATGTCGGGGTCGACGTCGGCCTGCGCCTGCAGGCGTGCGTAACTGCTTTCAAGCAAGGGCCGCGCTGCAACCGGGTCTTCCAACTGCTCCGCCAAGCACTGGCCCAGAATCCCTTCGATCTCGGCGAGACGCCAGGATTCGTCGGCCCACGGTTGGCTGTGCTGCAAGATGTCGCGTAGTAGCTGCTCACCTTTGTGACAGCGGCCTGAATCGAGCAAGAGTTCGCCCAACTCGACCGTTGGCCGGAGGACGTACTGTAACAGTGCTTTGGGCTCTTCAGGCGACTGCATGGCGGTGTCGATCGCCTCGCGATAGAACGCCACCGCGTCATCGACCCGCTGCTGCTGGGCCGCGATCTGGGCGAGGGCCATCAAGGGCCGGATACGCCCATGATAGGCCGTGCCGAACATCTCGACATACTGGCTGTTGGCCTCGGCAATGGTGCGCGATGCCCGCGCCAGGTCGCCGCGGTCGCGTTGGAGCAACCCAAGGTTGTTTAACAAGGGAGCCACATAAGGGTGGGGTGAAGGAAAGGAGTGACGATAATGGTTAAGCGCCCGTTCGTACAGGCGTTCCGCCTCAGGCGCACGCCCGAGTTGGCGCTCGACCAGGCCACGGTTGGTGGTCGCCACGAGCGTCTCGAGCGAAGCCTTGTCGAGATGGGCTTCCGCTAAGCGCAAGGCCGCCGCGGAATCGTCGGCGGCATCCTCGTACCGGCCCTGCCAGCACAAGAGACTGACCAGGTGGTTGAGGCTCCAGACCAGCCATCTTGGCTCGGTGTCTGATCGCGCCTGCAATGGGGCGAGCCCAGCACGCATGTCGTTTTCGGATTGGTCGTAGCGTCCGAGATCGCGCCGTGCCGCACCGCGCCGAACCAAGCCGAGGGCATAGTCCTGGCTGTCTTCGCCAGTCAGTCGGCGGTGGAGCGTGAGGGCTTGCTCGGAATAGGAGTGTGCTTTTTCCGCTTGGCCCAGCAAACGATAGATGTCGCTGAGCACGGTTACGATCTCGACCTTGACCGCCGGCTGGCCGACGAGACCGTTCTCGATCATCTCGGTATTTTTGTCCACCGCTTCGCGAAGTGTCAGACTGTGACCGGCGGCGACTAGCGGTCCCGCGAGTTCGAAGAACCCCCGATAGAAGTCGCTGACTTGTTGGAGCTTCGCCTGTTCCCGGGACAGGCGGCTCGCCATAATGGCCATGCTGACGGCGAAAGCCATCAGCACGGCAATACCGGTGGCGGCCGCGGCCACGGACGTACGATGTCGTCGCAGAAACTTCCGAGTCCGGTACCGCCAGCTTCCGTGCCGCGCGCGCACCGGTAGACCCCCGAGATGGCGCTCGAGATCCTCGGCCATCTGCTCCGCGGAGCCATAGCGAGCGGTCGGAGCGGTGCGCAATGCCTTGAGCACGATGTGATCCAAGTCACCGCGAAGCGCGCGCGCGACACCGGGCGCGTGTTGCGCCGCCGCGACACTCGGTACCGTCACGTCCTCCGTGTCTTGCGGCGCCCGTGCCGAGTGCCCTGGTGGATTGGGACGCTGGCCGGTCAGCAGCTTGTACAGCAACACCCCGAGCGAGTAGACGTCGCTGACGGTCGAGAGTGCCTGTCCCTGAATCTGCTCGGGACTGGCGTATTCGGGTGTCAAGGGTCGACTGCCAACGGTGGTCGGCTGACTCGAACCATCGAGGGCATCCTGGCTCAGCAGCTTGGCGATGCCGAAGTCGAGTAATTTCGGGGCGCCTGCGGCCGTGACCAGGATGTTGCTCGGCTTGAGATCGCAGTGCACGACCAGGTTCTGATGGGAGCAATGGACCGCCGCGCAAACCTTTCGGAAGAGCTCGATCCGCTCTCGGATGGACAGCTTCTCGCGTTCGCAATAAACGTCAATGGGTACGCCGTCAACCAGCTCCATGACCAGGTATGGAAGCCCTCCGTCTGTCGTGCCGCCATCGAAGATCTGGGCGATCCAGGGATGATCTAAGGTGGCGAGGATCTGGCGTTCCACCCCCAGGCGCCGGTGGGTTTCATCGCTGATCGCGCTGTGGACGATGAGCTTGACGGCGACCTCTCGATCGAAGGCCTGGTCGTCGCGCACCGCTCGGTAGACAGCGCCCATGCCGCCCTCGCCAATCTTTTCGCGCAGCTGGTAGGGCCCCACACGATCTGGAGGCTGAGGAGGCGTCTCCGGCGCCGCGCGCACCAACGGTTTACGAAGAAAGTCTCCGGCTTCAGCATCGGCCCGCAGCAGCCGCCTCACTGCTCGCTTCAAGGTCTCGTCCTCACCACACGCCCGGTCGAGGAACGACGTCCGCTCCGCCTCGGGCATCTCGATCGCCTGCTCGAAGATCTGGCGAGCACGCCAGCGGCGCTCAGAGCGCATCGGCATTTCCATCGGCCAGATAGGCGAACAGCCACGCGCGCGCGGTCCGCCAATGCCGCGCGACAGTGGTTGGCGAAACGGCGAGCACCTCGGCGATGTCCTTGCGGGTCAACCCGCCGAAGTAGCGCATGACAACAAGGTTGGCCAGCGCCGGGTCTTCCGTCTCCAGATCGACCAAGGCGTCGTCGAGACCTACCAAATCGGGCTCCTCACGAGTGCCGATGTCATGAAGCTCGTGCAGGCAAATCGTCTGCACCCCACCGCCACGTTTCGATGTTCCGGTGCGTCGAGCGTGATCCACCAGGATGCGGCGCATCATCTTGGCTGCGAGGGCGAAGAAATGGGCGCGGTCCCGCCACTGAATTCGATTCTTGTCGACCAGACGGATGAACACTTCGTTCACCAGCGCGCCGGTTTCCAGAGTATGACCTCGGCGCTCGCGTTGGAGGTAGGACCCTGCCAAGCGAGAGAGCCGGCCGTAGACCAGCTCCGAAAGGCGCTCAAATGCCTCCTTGTCACCACTTCGCCAGGCCTGTAACAGCTGGGTGATCTCTCGCCCGTTGGGTTCTGCCATTGGTTGAGTGTTCATCGGTCAGTCAACCAAGGGACTTGGGCGTAGTCAGGCCGTTCGTGTCTGACGTCTGATGCGGCCAAGCTGAAAAGCAGCCTGAATCCTTGCCAAGGCCGCAAACGCACCCGTTGCCAGCGCTTGTCCTTACCGAGCCTCGGTTCCAAAGACGATCCACTCTCACGATATTCCCCTGTTCATTCGACCGTTGATGTGGCTCCAGAGCCGCAATTGAGACCAGACACTTCGTAAATCAGGATACTCATCCAACTCACGCTACATGTCGTCATAGACCCTCGGTTGCCGCAGAGTGTTACAACACTCGAGGTGTTTTCAAGAAGATTCGTAGCGGCATGGTTCACTCTGCTCGGCGATTGCGCTTAACGTTACAGAGCCTGGCCATGTACGGTGTCCGCTTCGGGAACGGACGCTGCCAGGACGGGTAAGAGAACAGACAGTCACTAGGAGATTTCATGAAGAATCCAGACCAGAAGTTCATCGCAAGGAATCCGTTGGTAGGATTCACAATCGCGTTGTTGGTGGTCCTTGGCATTGTCGCCGCCTTCACAGCGAGCGCCAAGACTACGCTTCCCCTTGACCCCAACGGCGGCCCTTGGAGGAACCAGCAGCCCAATGCGGCCTGCCCTGCCGGAGATGTTTGCGCAGAATGGCCATCGCCGGCTTATGAAGTGACTCATGTCTGTTGCGTTGACGCAATTTACCCAGGAGGCTCCAACGGCTGCGAGAACCTACTCGAGATACGTCCGACGTTTGAAATCCTGCCCACGGTCGATCCGATTTGAATTGAAGCACTGTCATTTCGACAGCACTTGTCCTTTTGTAAGAGGAATGGGCTGCGGTACCCAATCGCAGCCCCCTCTTACAGGCTCCATCAAAATGAAGACAATCAGGATGTCACCATGAAGAATTCAGAACGAACGATCATCGGAAACCGTCCCTTGACATGCCTCGGCACAGGACCATTGGTTCCAGCAGACATCTGACAACGACGACGCTCTTTATCAAGATCCTGGGAGGCCATCCCCTCCGCTCGAAAGAGCCCGTCGTTTGGGCCTCTACACGAGCGGCGGGGAAGGGGCTGCTTGAAAAAACGACTCATCAAAAAGGAATTGAGATGCAATATCAGCTCACCAAGAAAATCCTCGGCCTGGTCATCGTCCTCTTGTTTTCGACCATGGGGCTTCTGTTCACGGGAGAATCGCAGGCGGACCCAGCGCCAGCCCTATGCGCGCCCAATGAAGCGGTCACCACGATCTACTACCGCACTGCGGCTCAGCTCGAGCCTGTCGGCGGCATGAGTATGCCGGGTTGCGGTGCCACCCAGCCGAACTTCGTTTGGGGGATCACGTCCCCGTACAGCGTCAAGACCTGCGGATCGAGCCTGAGGTTGCGGCTCGAACTCGGTAACACATTGAATCGTGCGGTGTGTTCCCCGTCGCGGACCTTCGCTTCGTGTGCATGTTGGGAATGTTGGGACACCTTTCGGCCAACGGCCGATCGAAGATCGTAAAAGACGGGCCACACGCCCTACCAGGGTGCCAGCGTTGACGAAGCCAAAAGCGCTGGCGCCCTGGGGGGATCACCTGTCTTGCGAACAAGTCCGATGACAGGATGCCAGGGCGCCAGACATCGATTGGCTGCGCTGGTCGAATGAGATCCGGAAACCTGGTGAACCCCGACCTAACCAGCACCTCGCAGGCCTTCGTACTTGGCTGAGTAACAGGCTTTTTTCGGTGAGAGCCAAACGTCAAGCAGCATGATCTCGTGATCCGGCCCCAACTTCATGACCAAAGTCGGACCGTTTCGCGCGATCTGCTGACGGTGGTGCAGCCTCACTTCGTTCTGGGATCTCCTTAGCACCAGGGCCAACACGTCCAGGTCTTGTTCTCGAGAAGACTCTATGGCACCTGAGATCGCCTGTGTGTGCCAGGTTTCGGCGGCGAAAGCCGGCCCAGTTGAGCCGACTCTCTAGCATCGTAGTCTCTTGCTAGCAGTCGATCGGCAGCGCCGGGCACTCACACTCGCCAAGAATACAGCGACCGTATCCACAATGGACATCGTTCAAGCAGAACGAGCCCGGCTCGCAGTATTCGATAGCAAGGAACTCAAACGGAAACTGGAGGTCTGAGCGGACTTCATCCTGTTGAAGAGCGACCTCGTCCAGGGCGACGGTCAATACGTCGTTCGCCTGAGCGGACATGCCAAGAACTGCGAAGGCAACGAGTAGGAATAGGCTGAGGGTTATCTTCTTCATGTGACTTCTCCTTGCTGGGTTTGCAACTCCAGCGTATGAAAATGGGTCCTGTAGTCTCTGTGTCCAGGCCGTATGACACCGGGCGTCCAGAGGCTGAACGCTTCGATGAGCGAGGCTTGTACTCCCTTCGACACGGTTGGCTCATGGCGCCTAAGAGCCGACCATCGGTATGCATGGTGGCGTAGGTGCCGCGAGAATTCATGACGAATTGCAGACCGTTCCGCGCGATCTAGCGACCGAGGAGGACGACCAGAGCCAGCTGAAGGCGCTGAGCACGCTGATGCTGCGAACCCCGTCGCTGGTCACTCGCCAGGGTAAGGTCCGTGTTCGCGTTGCCTCAGCGATTTTGCTACCCGTAGCGTGTCGTTGCCTCATCAGAATGCTACCCAGCGAATGGACGCTGGGAGGTATCGATGGGGAAACGCATCAACATGGCAACACGCAAGGAGCTTTTGGACGCGATCAAGAATCGGTACCAGGGAGAGAGTCGCGGTGAAAAGAGCAGAATCCTCGACGAGTTCGTGGCTGTGACTGGCTACCATCTCAAGCACGCGTTGCGACTTCTGAATCAGGCTGATGATCAGCCAGGCAAGCCTGCTGGGCGAATAGGTCGGCGGATCTACGACGAGGCTGTTCGAACAGCCTTGATCATCGCCTACCGCCGGCCCACCCCCCGGGAACCTTGCCCGAGGTACCAGAGGGATTGGCGCCTCGGATTGGGGAGGTCGACGCTTTCGGAGAAACGCGAGCCGTTGATGAATGGTCCTGGGCCAAGATTGTGCAGCCTGAAGGCAGGGTGGCGGGTATCGGCCTGTCGCTGGACGGGGAACGGCAGCATCAAACAGGTGATCGAGGCGCGGAGCGGCGACGGTAATCTCGTCTGGATACGTGACTCAGCTTATTGGGTTACGTTTCTCAAACCGTGCAGCGATCCCATCACTTCGGGAGACCTCACTCGGAAACGTCCTCGCTTCTGGTGACCTGGGCCGCACCGCTTGTGGCGGTCAGCTTGGCGAGTTCCGGCGCAATCTCGAAGCTCGGAGCAGTGGTCGAGCGCCACCGTGAGGTCGCGCTTGCGGCTTCATCGGGCGTCGCGTTCGACGTGGCCAACTAACCCAACTCGAGATGCGGAACTAGAAGTTCTTCACGCGTTGGGCTAAAGGTTCGAAACGACTTTCCGTTGCACGACCACCTCAGTCGCCGACTGCTTCCGGCGGGCCCGAGTCCGTTTCCTCAGCGATCGCAACCACATGACCCTGGGTGCGAAAGTAAAGGGTGCCGTTGGCGATGGCGGGAGTGGCCATGGTGACTTCGTCGAGGGCGTTGATGGCCGTTACTTCGAAGGTTGGTGTGGCGGGGACGACGAAGACATCGCCAACTTCACTGGTGAAGTAGAGCTTGCCACCAGCCGCGACCGGCGAGGCGGTGAAGGCGTCCCCAGAGTCGGTTAGGCGTTCTTCGTACTGCATGGCTCCCGTTTTCGCGTCGTAACATTTGACGACGCCGTTGTCGCGGCACGCGAACAGGAGGCCGTTGCTCAGGATGGGGGTTTGCATGTAGGCGCCCACCCGCGGATGGGACCAGGCAATGCCTTCGTTTTGCGTGTTGTCGCCTGCGAGCGTGACGTCACCACGGGCCGCCATGCGGACTGCATAGACCGGCGACCGTCGCCCGTGGGCGTTGGCCAGGTAGATCAAGCCATCGCCGACGATGGGGGTGGGTATCGGTACGTCGCCGCCGCCGCGCAGGAGCCAGACCTCGGCGCCGGTGGCGAAGTCATAGGCGCCCATGTGCTTGTAGCCGTTGACCGCGATCCGTAGGGTGCCGGCTTCGTCGTAGACCGTTGGGGAACCCCAGGTCGGGACGTCGTGGCGCTCGACCCGCCACAGCTCGCGACCATCGTCGAGGTCGTAGGTGGCCAAGAAAGCGTTTTTCTGGACATCGGCGAGGACAACGAGCTTGCCGTTGTGAATCACCGGTGAGTTGCCGAAGCCCCACTGAAACGTGGGAATATTAAACGAACCAGCGTCCAATACGCCCAGATTCTTCTTCCAGCGCAGCGCGCCGGTTTGGGCGTCGTAGCAGTAGAGACCCGCCGAGCCGAAGAACGCGACCACCGACTTACCGTCGGTTGCTGGTGTGGCGTTGGCGTGGGTTCCTTTGGTGTGGCGTTTGACCGGTGGCACACCGCGGAACGCTTCGCGAAACCACGCCACCTCGCCCGTCTTGCGATCGAGCGCGTAGAGGCGCCACGACTGCTCGCCGCTGTCCTTGGCGGCGCCCGGGTTGCCGTAGAGACCGACTTGGAGGGTGGCAGCCTCCGGCACGCCGACGGCCGTGACCACGAAGACCAGGCGGTCGCTGACGACCGGACTGCCGTGGCCCAAACCGGGAACCGCCGTTTCCCATTCGATGTTGCGACCATCCTCGCGGTCCCAGACGGTGGGTGTTTCTTGGGAAGCCACCCCGGAGGCCTGGGGCCCTCGGAAGGAGGGCCAAGGTGCATCGGCGTTGGCGGGCCCGGCCAAGAACGCGGCCATTATCGCGAAGGGAACGGAAAGAGCGTAACCCGCCACGCGTTTCACTCGGTGGACTCGGATGCTGGCTCGGTGGCCGTGCTCTTCGATTCCGTTTCACCGATCGCGACCAGGTGACCGCGGGTACGGAAGTAGATGGTCCCGTTGGCTACGGCGGGTGTGGCAAGGGTGAGCTCATCCATGGGACTGGTTGCCAGCAGCTCGAACTCGGTTCCCGCCTTCACCACGTAGATGTCGCCCATTTCACTGCTGTAGTAGAGCTTGCCATCTGCCAGAACACCGGAAGCACTGAAGCCGTCGCCGCCTGTCGTCAAACGCTCGCGGAAGTGTCTCTCGCCGGTCTTCGCGTCGTACGCCGTGAGAGTTCCGTTGTCTTTGCACACGTAGAGCACACCATCGTGGTAGATGGGCGTTTGCATGTAGGCGCCGGCGCGCATGTCGGCCCACGCGATGCCTTCGTTGCTGGTTTCGTCGTCGCCCAAGGTGATGTCGCCGCGGGCGTCGGTACGAACGGCGTAGACCGGCGCGAGACGACCATGGGCGTTGGCGATGTAGACCAGTCCGTCTCCGACGACGGGCGTTGGAACGGGGATATCGCCACCGGTGGTAATTTTCCACAGCTCCTTGCCGGTGGCGAAGTCGTAGCCGCCAATGTGTTTGTAGCCGTTGACCGCGATCTGTAGCTTGCCGCCGGCCTCAAAGACCGTTGGCGCATCCCACGTGGGTACTTCGTCGCGTGCAACCCGCCAGATCTCGTTGCCGGTCGCCAAGTCGAACTGGGCCAAGAAGCTGCCTTTTTGGACGTCGGCCTTGACCACGACCTTGCCGTCGTGAATCACGGGTGAGTTGCCAAAACCCCACTGCATGGGTGGGATCATGTAGTAGCCAGCGTCGAGAAGGCCGAATTCCCTCTTCCAGATCAGCTTTCCGGCCTTGTCGATACAGAACAGACCTTCGGTGCCGAGAAACACGACAATGTGCTCGCCATTGGTGGCGGGGGTGGCGTTGGCGTGGGTGGCCTTGGTGTGGCGACGAATGGCCGGTGTGCCCTCGTGCAGCCGATGCTTCCAGACCACCGCTCCGTCGCTGGCGTTGAAGGAATACAGCCACCACTGATGAATCCCATCGTCTATGGCGGCGCCGACGTCGCCATAGAGACCCACCCTGAGTTCTGGATCTTCGAGCTCGCCCACGGCCGTTACGACGTAGATCCGGTCGCCCCAGACGATCGGTGAGGCGTGAGCCAGGCCTGGGATGGCGGTCTTCCACCGCACGTTCTCCCCGGTCTCCATGTTCCACTTCGTCGGTGTTGCGTGCCCTTCCGCGACACCAGAAGCCTGGGCTCCTCTAAATGAAGGCCAATTGTCAGCGCTCGCGGGCGCGCCGCCAAGAGCTTGCGAGAGCAGGAGAGAGACGAGTACGGCAGGTACCAAACGGTTCATGGGCTGGATCCTCGATCGGGCTGTGTCGTGAATAGCTTCGAGAGAAGTATACGTGTCATGGGCGACTGGTGTTCTCCTGCGTTGTGCCAACAATGAAAGGAGGGCTGGCAGCCGAAGCCGCCAGTTGCTGGAGCTGGCACCGCAAGTCAAGGTGTTCCACACCACGTGAACCCTGCCGTTGTCTTCCACCGCGAGGTCGCAACCGGGGTCGAAGCCGCCGGCTGGCGCTGTCGGCAAGTCCACCTCAGTCCAGCGCGCTCAGGTAGACGCAAACTACATCTTGCCGTAGCTGGGCCCGCCGCCACCTTCGGGTGGCACCCAGGTGATGATCTGGTAGGGGTCCATGATGTCGCAGGTCTTGCAGTGCACGCAGTTGCTGGCGTTGATCTGCAAGCGCTTGCCCGTTTCGTGCTCCGCGTCGTCGACGATCTCGTAGACGTTGGCGGGACAGAACCGTTGGCAGGGGCTGTCGTACTCGCGGGCGCAAACCGTGACGCAGTGCTCAGGATCCGCAACCCGCAGGTGAACCGGTTGGTTTTCTTCGTGGGCGGCGCCCGAATTGTAGACATCGGCAAGCTTGTCGAAGGTGAGCTTGTCGTCGAATGCGACGGCTTCGGGCTTGGCGAGCGCGCGCCCAGCGGTCGAGTCGAGCTTGATCATCTGTTCGTGGCCGGCATGGGTTTCGAGGCGATCGAAGAGTCCCCAGCCGCGACCGCCGGTAATCATGCCGATGCCGGCTTGGAAGAAGCCCGCCACCTGGCCCTTGTCGAAGGCCTGATGGAAGTTGCGGACGGAGAACAGCTCGTCCTTGATCCAGCTGGCGTCGATCTTCTGGCGGTAGCGCGCCAAGGCATCAGCGCCGAGGTCGCCGGCGATCAGTCCCTCGAAGATGGTCTCGGCGGCGAGCATGCCGCTCTTCATGCCCAGATGGATCCCCTTGAGCTTCTGGCTATTGAGGAAGCCGCCCGCATCACCGATCAGCATGAAGCCGGGACCATGGGGGCGGGGCATGGACCACCAACCACCTTCGGGGATGGCCTTGGCGCCGTAGAACTGCATGGTGCCGCCTGCGAGCCGCTCCCGTACTTTGGGATGGGTCTTGTAGCGCTGGAAGGCGGTGTGCGGATCGAAGTGTGGATTTTTGTAGTCGAGTCCGGCGACCAAGCCGACGATGACCAGGTTGCCTTCCATGCCGTAGATGAAGCCGCCACCGAAGATCTCGCCCAACGGCCAGCCCGCGCTGTGGATGATGTCGCCCGGTGCCATCTTGCCCTCGGGGACCTCCCAGATTTCCTTGATGCCGATGGCGTAGGTCATCGGATTCTGACCTTCTGAGAGGGCGAAGCGCTCGTCGAGCTGTTTGGTGACGGTGCCGCGAACCCCTTCGCCGAGCACGGTCACCTGGGCGTGAATATCAACGCCGGGTTCGTGGTTCGATTTGGGGTTGCCTTCGTGGTCGAGTCCCCGGTCGCCGGTGCGCACGCCGATTACACGCGCGCCTCCGTCGCTATCTTCGCCATCTTCCACCAGGGGTTCCATCGCGGGAAATTCGCAAAAAACGTCGATCTCGAGTTCTTCGACCTGCTCCGCCAACCAGGTGGTCAGTTTGCCCAGTGATGCGACGTACTTGCCCTTGTTGCGCAGTGGAGGCGGCAGGGGCTTGACGGACACGGCTTTCTTGCCGGTCATCCACCAGAACTTCTCATCGGCAACTTGCGCCTCGAACGGAGCGTCTTGCCAGGTTTCGGGCATGAGTTCCTTGAACGCGCGGGCGTCGACCACCGCGCCAGAGAGGGCATGGCTCTTGACCTCGGCGCCCTTCTCGAGCACCCCGATCGCTAGGTCAATCGCGGCGATCGCATCGTCGCCGGTGGCCTCGGCATTGTGAGCTTCGATCAGCTTGCCCAGGTGGTAGGCACCCGCCAGGCTGGCCGGCCCGGCGCCCACGAACAACACGTCGAGTTCCAAGACTTCGCGCTCTTCAGGCATGGCGCGGGATGGTACCACGGGGGCGGTGTTGGCCGATCACGTGGCCCCTCCACGACCCGCGCCGGGTTGGCTGACGCAGACCCGTGTGAAGCGAATCGAGGTAGCGGCTGCGCGGCCACTCCCGTGCGCCCAGGCTGGCCATGTGGTCGGTGTAGACCTGGCAGTCGAGTAGCGTGTAGCGCTCGGCGCGTAGGCGTTCGACGAGATGCACGAGTGCGATCTTGGAGGCGTCGTTAGCGTCGTGGAACATGGACTCGCCACAAAAGACCGCGCCGATGCCGAGGCCATAGATGCCGCCGACGAGTCGGTCTTCGTCCCACGTTTCCACCGAATGGGCGAGCCCCAGGGCGTGGAGCTCGAGGAAGCCTTCGATCAAGGGCTCGGAGATCCAAGTACCCGCCTCCTGCGTTCGGGGAATGGTCGCGCACCGGCGCATGACCTGTTCGAAGGCTGTGTCGAGTCGAAGTTCGAAGGGTTGTTGCCGCAGGCGTCGGCGCAGGCGTCGCGGAATGTGCAAGGCGTCGAGGGGAAGCACCATGCGCGGGTCGGGGCTGAACCACGCAAAGGGCAGCTCGTCGCTGGGCCAGGGGAAAATGCCCTGGGTGTAGGCCGCCAGCAAGCGCTCAGGATGGTAGTCGCCGCCCAATGCCACCAGCCCGTGATCCGGGGCGAGGCGGGGGTCGGGAAAGCGGATGCGGTGGTCGGAGCAATCGTCGAGCATGATCGTACGAACAATAACCTACCGTCCACTCCACAGGAGAGCGACCCTTTCGGCGGATGGCGACAATCTTGACCGGCGGACATTGCACAGGGGCTCTTGTACCAGGTAGCATGCTGGGAGTCCGGAGTAACAACATTCTTGTGTCTCGAGATACGGTTTCGTGCCCCTTGTCGCACGACTCCCGATTCGACGCACGTAGAGCGGGAGCGTATGACCACGACGCACTTTTTCGTCGAGCTCTTGGTGATTGGCTTTGGGGGCCTCGCCTGGGTAGCCCTCTTTGCCGCGGCGCTGGTTGGGTTTGATCTTGCAGGGATCAATGCCGAGCTGTTTACCTCCGTGAGCCTGCTGCCACTGCTTTCGTTTGTCTACCTGCTCGGTATCTTGGTGGACCGTACTGCCGACCGCTGGCTCAAGAGCGCGGACAAGCTACATCGTCTCGCGCATTTCGGCCAGGATCAGGACGCCTACTTCGAGACGCGCCGGGTCATGGTGATGTACGCCCCTCAACTGTGGGCGCACCTCGAGTATGGGCGAAGCCGCCTGCGAATCTGCCGTGGGTGGGTGATCAACGCCATTCTCATGCTCGTGGCGCTCGACGTGTGGTTGGTTTCGGTCTACGACTGGCGCGCGCTGATCTCGGCGCGGGCGATCCTCGTGAACCTTGCCTTGGCGGGCTTGGCCTGGCTGTGCTTCTGGTCGTGGGCGGCGTTGAACCGTAAAGAATACATGAAGATCCACCGTCAGGGTGGCTGGGTTCGAGAGACCATTTTGAAGGAAGCGAGGGAATCAAATGAGCGATCGTCAGACGGGGGAACTGAACAAGGGACGAGTCTTGAGGTTGAATCGGAGTCGGGGCCCGGGCGCGTTTCGGGGTGAACAGAACCTCTGGGAGAATGATCTCCATCGCATCTACCAACTGATCGAGCAGCAGTTGGCGACGCTGAAGAAGGTCGAGCCCAACGAGAGTGCTTTCGACCGGCGAAACCTGCCGCACCTGTCGATCGCGATTTTCGGCCCTTCGGGCTCGGGAAAGAGCAGCCTGTTGCGCACGCTGGCTGACGACATCAATCGAGACGAGCACAAGGATCGCCTGTGTCCGTCAAACATCGCGGATGGCGTTGCCGCGATGAAGGTGCTCGATCCCACCACCTGGGCCGAGACCGATCAATTCATTTATGCGTTTTTGGCGCGGGCGCTGGAAGAAGAAGTCGATCTCGACAAGCGGTTCGAACGCGGCGAACCTCAAGGTCTATCCTCTCTCCAGCTCGCCTTTCAGAACGTCAATGAATACCTGCGGGTGATCGACGACCCGCCGACCCCCCACGAGCATGATCCCCTGGGACTCTCGTTGCAACGCCTCGAACGCCACACGAGTGGTTTGCGACTGGGCAAAGCCCTCTCGGGCTTCGTCGACAGCCTGGCGGAGACGCTGAGCAAGAAAATTGTCCTCTTGCCAGTGGACGATCTCGACATGGCGCCGACCCATTTGGTGCAGTCCCTCCAGACCTACCAGAGCTATCTCATGCATCCGTGCCTGGTGCCGGTATTCTCCTTCACCGATCGGATGCCCGAGGAGCTGTTGGAAGCCTACTTCGATCGACGGCTCGGCAACGGTGCCCACCGCAATGCCCGTCCTGGTGATGAGCAGCGCTTGTCGGTCAGTGAGCAACTGGCGCTCCAGTTCCTCGCGCGTTGTTTCCCCGTGCGCAATCGGATCCGACTCGGGCCGGCACCGGCACGAGTACAATGTGCGTCACTCAATATGGAAGGGAATGGGGAGGATCGAAAGATCCGTGAGTTGCTTGTGACATCGAGCTTTCTGCTTTTTGGCCACCCCGACAAGGAAGACACGCACAGTGTACGTTCAGCGCTTCGGCCTTCGACGCTGCGACGTCAAATCCAAGTGATTGACGCCATGGCGCAGTGCAGCGTGGACCAGCTTCTGACACCGCAACTGGCGTTACTGGCAGATGAGACCTGTAGATCGGACCAGCTAGCGCTGCTTGTGGGAGGCTGGGAAAGCGAAGGAATCGAGAAATTCTGGGAAAAATGGAAAAGGAAGGAACCGGGGACGCTCCTTCGGGAAGAGTGGCCCGTTACGAAAGGCGATCTTTTTGACAGCAAACGCGGGAAGGCTTTCTCTTCACTCGCAAATGCTTTCCTACAGTCGACGGGGCTGTCCAAACACGGAGATGCCACGTGGGCGACGGTGTTCAACACCGCCACATGGTCGTTGCTCAACGTGCATCGTGACGCCTTGCGTGAGTTGGGGCTCTTTTTGGAAGACCTCTACAGTTGGAGTCCCAAAGAGCTGCGGAGCGTCGTCCTTGGTCGTATCCTGGCCCAAGACCGTGCGACCCGGCGCACCGTGGTCGACCGGTGGTTCAACCGTTCTGACTACCGGCGCAGCCAGGTTCTGTCACTACTGGCGGCGAACGTCTTCCGACCCTGGATGCCAGGTGAAGAACCCTTTGGTGACGACGACGCCGCACTTCACGCGTATAGGCGTGACAAGGACAGAAGCGAAGCGCGTAGGAGCGGCAACGCCTCCGACCAAGATCAGTCTTGGAGCCAGGACGAACTCGCACGACGCTTGACGTTTCCCGCGACCCAAGGACTCTTGTGGTTCCTCCAGGTGACCATGGGGTTCTACTTGCCGCAGATCATGGCGCGCAATTGGTCTGAATCGCACGATGGGGACGAGACCCTCCAAAGTCGTATGACCGGCAACGGTTGGGACCTCCAACAAGCCCCGATCAATGCCATGCGCATTGCGGAGGCTCGCTACGAGATTTTCTCATTTGGCATGGTATTCCTCGACCCTTGTGCGTTCTCCGACGAGTTCGAAACGGAGTTGCCTACGACTCGCCCTGGCCTCAAGGAAGCGTCCGCGTTGCTGGTTGAGGCGGAGAGGGCCACATCGAAGGCGTCCCAGAGCCTGAACAAGGCAATAGCCGAAGAGCCTAAAGAGGAGGAAACCAGAAAAATAGAGAAAGACAGAGTAGCACTTGATGGTGCAAGGGACAATCAATGCACAGCTCAGCAAGACCTGCGGCGATCCATCGGCCTCACGAAACACCGGCTGCTACTCAGAATCTGGTCGTGTTACGGCTTGAGCCGAGGGCGGTTTTGGGCCGCTGTTTCAGTATGGCGCGGTCTCGGGTTCATCGGTCGCGTGCTCGAAGTCTGGAATCGCTACGGCGCTTTCTCGAGAGGAGACCAAGAGCCGCTCGAGCGTGAACTCCAAATCGTCGTTCGGGCGCATTGTCAATCCGGTACGGTGCCGGGTTCAATGCTCGATCGTGGAGCGGATGAAGGACGGCTGTCCAAGGGTGGTTTTACCATGTGGGACGCGGGTGCCGAGGGTGTAGGAACCGAGATTGACGGTTTGGTCAAGCTCTTGGTCCTGTGGCTGGAGGACTGCCGGGAGCACCGAGTGCTGCCGTATCCGGCCGGTGATAGATGGGTCGATTGGTCGGGCTGTTTTCTACGCCGAGTCCACGGAGAGTACATTCTCGGCGGGCTGTGGCCAAGACTCAATGCGGTCTATCTCGCCAAGGAACATCAGTCCAGTAAGGCTGACTCGAACGCCGTTGTTCGTGCATGGTGCGAAGTTATCCTCGAGTACTGGCGAGGGTGTCCAGCGATTCTCTACCTGCTGATGTCGTGTCCGGTTTTCCTCAACAGAAGTACACACCAAGAAAACGATGGTTCGGCTCAGGCCTGGCGATACCGTCTACTCCGACCGTCTGGCGAAGACTCAGTTTCCGCCAAACGCCTTCACGAGGCATTTGCTGGTCTCGAACTCACTACCGAGAATGAGCTGACCATCAAGGAGGGCGGTATTGAGCGCGTGGCCATCGACCAATTCAATACCCGTGTCGCTACCCCTTCGGTAAGAATCGACACTGAACCACTCAAGATGAAGCTGAATCACAGCACTAGAGACCCAAGTCGAGTCACGAGCATTTCCGCAGAATGGAGAACATCAAAGGAACCCTCGAAATGAGAGTTCCCGCTGGCGAAGGCGGTTTCATGCCATGAAGCTCTCGCCCCTTCCCTTTGAAGTCCTCGGCCAGGTGGCCCCGATTCTTTCGTGGGTCGAGGGCGCCCATGGCAGCCGGCTGCCCGAGAGCTGGAATGCTGATGCCGTGCCCTTCGCCGAACGCGAGCGGGCGTGGTTCCTCGCCGAGTTGCCGGCGTATTCCTATGACAACGTGGATGACATTGTCGACGGAACCCGCACACGTCATGGTCTCGCCAAGCCCGTGGCCCTGCCAACGTCGGTGGGAGGCGTTCGCCCGAGCCTGTCGCCGCCGCCTGGATACGACCTCCTCGAGGCTTTTGGCATGCTCAGTCGCCACTTCCTGGTTTGGAATGGTGCCGAGCTTTGTGTGCGCGCTGGACGGATGGAGGAGCTTCACGAACTGGCGATCCGTATGCCGGTTGGCCACGTCGTTCGCCATGGTCATGCCCGGGCGCTGGCCCAAGGGCTGATCACCCAGGAAGGCGCGCTCGAGCTTCCCGAGCTCGTCACGTTGTTGCCCACAGATTCGTTTGGCTTGCGCAGCGTGGTGAGGCGGGGCTTGAGCGAGAGCCACTTGCACTTGACTGGGGTGACCAGCGCCGAGGAGTCGTGGGCGGACAACCTGCTACGGACGGTGTCGGTGCCCGCCGGTGATCCGGCCGAGAAGCGGCTGCTGATTCTCAACCTCTTCTGCGGCAGGCTGCTCGCCTTGGCGGTGTGGGCATCGCTCGAGGACGACCTCGGTGGGCTCAGCCTCCGGCCTCGACGCTTGTTGGGTCTGCTCGACCGTGTCTACTTCGCGCGCTCGGTTCACGAGATGACGGTCGCCTGCCAATCGTTCAAACGGGAGGTCGATCGTGCGACCATAGGTGCTGGTGCCCTCGACACAGCCAGCCGAGCACCGAGTGAAGGGTATGCCGGACGAAGGGACGGTACCCATCACACCAGGGATGGCCTTCTCGGTCGACCGTGTCCGAAAGAGCATCAGTTCCTCTTGCGCTGGTTGGCGCCCTCTGCCTTCTATCGATTTGGCGAGGGTTCGAAGCGATCGGGAACGGAGGATACGAAGTCGCGCTACCGTTTTGTCCATCAGTTGCATCTCGCGGCCCATCGGCGCTTGGTCGACCTCACGCCATGGTCTCGGAGAGATGCAAGGGCCACGAACGCGGGTCTCGAATCAGCACAGGCTCGCGACCCGAAGCCGGCGTGGCGGACGCATGATGGAGGCGGGCGGATACCACCGGCCCAGCGTGACTTCCTCCACCAGGCGCTCTTTCGCTACCTCGTGTGCCGGACCCACCACTGGCAGCGGGCCAACCAGCAAGGGCAGACCACCGGTCTTCGCTACTTCAAGGAATTCTACGGCTCCCGCCAGCGCCGAATCTCGTCGGTATCCGAGATCCAGCAAGCTGAGCTTGTTTTCGATCGGCTTCGTCAATGGCGGGGTCTGCGTGTGCTCGAAGGACGGGTCGCGCCACCGCGCCATGCCGAGGATCTCGCGCCCTGGATCCTCGCCTACGCCCGGCAAAAGAACCGTCGGATCAAGAAGCTCGGGCTGGTGGTCCATTTCAAGAAAGAGCATGAAGAGGTCGAGGACAAGAGCTTTTCGAAGCGGATTCTAGGTCCGGCGCTGCGAATTCGCTGGGGACGCCGCCGTCGGATGGTGCGTGAAGAAGGAATGGGGCTGTACCGGATGCTGCGCCAGCCCAATCCCGTGACCCCGTTCATTGTTGGGATCGATGCCTGTAATCTCGAGTTGGCGACGCCCCCCGAGGTCTTCGCGCCGGTGTTTCGCTTCTTACGCGAACTCCCGATCAAGCTCGGCGCCGATCATCGCCGCTATGCACCCTATTCGGAGCTCGACGCGGCGATTCGCCGGCTGGTCGCCAGGCGACGGTTGGGTATGACCTACCACGTAGGCGAGGACTTTCGTCATCTCCTTTCCGGGTTGCGAGCGATCGATGAGGTCATGCGGTTCTTGGCCCCACGACCCGGCGATCGCTTGGGCCACGGGACCGCCCTCGCCCTCAGTCCCCGTGATTGGCTCGACCACAGTGGGTACCAGGCGGTGATGCCGCGGCTCGAGTGGCTCGACACCCTGGTCTGGGTTCATCACTTCCTTGGCCCAGGCGACGATGTCGTCGGCGAGTTGGGGATCGAAGACACGATTCAACGGCTCAGTTGGCAGATCTACAGCGAGTCGCTGGCTCAGGTGTATGACCCCCTGGGCTTGGGTCCTTCCGGAGTGGGTGACGCGCGTGGTGCTGGGCGTTCCCGCCGTCCCCATCGTGAAGAGCGCCTCCGAGGTATTCTCGACTGGGATTGGTCGCCGTTGACCCTGTGGGATGCCTGGACGCTCCGCCAGCTCGACCCGTATTCCGTTTCCATTCCCGAGCTCCTACGCGGCAAGCTGGCGTTACGTGCCAAGCGGCCTCGCTACACCGAGGCGACGCGGCGGTGGCATCAAATCCAGGAACGGGTCCGGGCCGAGCTGTGCCCCTCGATTGGTTCACGCAACGCCTTCCTCCTGTTGGCGCTCTACTGGATGGACCCCACCGTGCGACGACAAGGCGACGCGATCGAGGTCGTCGACATGCAACCGAACCGGAAGGCGTGGCGGGAGGTTTGCACGCGGGTCGAGGATCGGCTGCGAACGCGGGTCCATGAACATGAGTTGGTGGTCGAGGTCAACCCATCCTCCAACCGGATCATCGGCCCGATGGCCCGCTACCGCCAACACCACGTCTTTCGTCTGACGCTCGACAAAGACTTCAGGCTCCAACGCGAGGTTCGGGTCTCGGTCAATACCGACAACCCAGCCGTTTGCAACACAACCCTGGCACACGAATACTACCTCCTTGGCGAGCTGTTGATGGCCGACGGCGTGCCAGAGGCCGAGGTTGCGGAGTGGCTGGAGTGGTTGCGCCAGAACGGCGAGGACTACAACTTCGTGCGCCGCTTCGAGGCGCCCGAGGACAGCCCCGACATGGGCCACATCGTCGATTGGTTGAGCAAAGTGCGACCTTCGGTCCGTGAGGGACGGACTCGGGCCGCAAAGCACAAGGCGTTTTGGGATTGGTCGCGCAACACGCGCCTTCGTGGACACGGATTCAACACGGATGCGGTCGCCCAATCGCGGCGCAATCTCGAGCGCGTGCTCGCGCTGGAGCGCGAGCTCGAGCAGCTTCGCTCGCAGTAGCCTGACGCGCGCCCCGTTGCGCGAAATCCATCTTTGGGTTACCTTACGAAGGGCAACGCGTTACGCCTGATTAGCGCCCGTGGCGTGGCCCTTGTGTCGATCGGCAAGACCGAGCGCGCCACCGCAGTGGTCGCCATCCCCCCTGTTCAACGACCGGAAGCTTCATGGCCCAGACCAAGATCGCCTACGACGAAAAAGCCATCAAGACGCTCGACGCCTTGACCCACATCCGTCTGCGTACCGGTATGTACATCGGTCGCATCGGTGACGGCTCGAATCCCAACGATGGCATTTACGTGCTGCTCAAGGAGGTGGTGGACAACGCCATCGACGAGTTCATCATGGGCAACGGCAAGCGGATCGAGATCAATCGCGACGACGACGGCGTTTCGGTGCGTGACTACGGGCGCGGCATCCCCCTCGGGAAGGTGGTCGACTGCGTCTCGAAGATGCACACCGGTGGCAAGTACAACGACGATGTGTTCCAGTTTTCGGTGGGCCTCAACGGTGTGGGTACCAAGGCGGTCAACGCGTTGTCCGAACGCTTCGAGGTGTGCAGCTGGCGTGAAGGGGCCTTTCTCAGCGCGGAGTTTTCCCAAGGCAAGAAGGTTGGTGAGAAGAAAGGGAAGGATGCGGCGCGCAATGGCACCTTCGTCTCCTTTGCCCCGGATCCCGAGATCTTTGGGCGCTTTGGCTGGAACGAAGAGTACATCGAGCACCGGCTTCGGTATTACGCGTACCTGAACACCGGCTTGACCCTGGTCTACAACGGGCAGGCGTATCGCAGCAAGGACGGGTTGGCCGATCTTCTGGCCCAGGAGTTGGGTGACGAAGCAGGGCTGTACGCCATCGTCCATCATCGCGATGATCGGATCGAGTTCGCCTTTACCCACACCAACAACTACGGCGAAAACTACTTCAGCTTCGTCAACGGCCAACACACGGGCGATGGGGGTACCCACCAAAGTGCGTTCCGGGAAGGGCTGCTCAAGGGCATCAACGAGTTTGCCAAGAAGACCTTCGCCGGCCCGGACGTTCGCGATGGTGTCATCGGCGCCGTGGCAATCAAGATTCAAGATCCAGTCTTCGAGAGCCAAACCAAGAACAAGCTCGGCTCTACCGATGTGCGGGGCTGGATCGTGCAAGCGACCAAAGAAGCTGTCGTTGTCTGGCTGCACAAAGATCCCGACGCCGCGGGCAAGCTGATTACCAAGATTGAAGCCAATGAGCGCTTGCGTAAGGAACTGGCGGCGGTCAAGAAGCAGGCCAAGGCCCGTGCCCGCAAGACGGCGATTCGCATTCCCAAGTTGATCGATTGCAAGATTCACCGTGGTGACAAGAAGCCGGGTGCCGATCAGACCTGCATCTTTCTTACCGAGGGCGACTCGGCCGGTGGTTCGATGGTGCAGGCGCGCGACGTCGACACCCAGGCCATCTTTGCGCTCAAGGGCAAGCCGCTCAATTGTCACGGTCATAAGCGCGATGCGATCTATAAGAACGAAGAACTCTATAACATCATGCGCGCCCTCGATATCGAAGACGATATCGACAGATTGCGCTACCAGAAGGTCGTGATTGCCACCGATGCTGACGTCGATGGCATGCACATTCGCAACTTGCTGTTGACGTATTTCTTGCGCTACTTCGAGGAGCTGGTGGTTCGGGGGCACGTCTTCTTGCTGGAAACACCACTGTTCCGGGTGCGCAACAAGAAAGAGACTCGGTATTGCTACAGCGAAGCCGAGCGCGATGAATCGATCGCTGCGCTGACCAAGGCGGAGGTCACCCGTTTCAAAGGCTTGGGCGAGATTTCGCCGATCGAGTTCAAGCAGTTTATGGGAAGCAACATTCGGTTGGTGGAAGTGCGCATCAAATCGATGAGCGAAGTGTCGCGGGCCCTCGACTTCTACATGGGCAAGAACACACCCGAGCGCAAGAACTTCATCGTCGACAATCTGGTGGCGGAGGTGGTGTGAGCGAGCCGAATGCCACGAGCCTTCGATCGAACGAGCCAGCAACACAGGCTCCGCGACTCTACGTTGCGGTGATTGGAGATTTGGTCGATTCTCGCCTTCTGCGTGACCGTGCGGGGGTGCAGGCCAAGTTGGGCGCGGCGCTGGACGAGCTCAATCATCGTTTCGATGGGGTGATCGCCTCTCGGTTTCTGATTACCATCGGTGATGAGTTTCAGGGTCTGCTGTGGCCGTCGGCAGCACTGGATGCCTTGTGGTGGGCCTACGTTCGGCTGATGCACATGGAGGTCGAAACACGTTTCGGCTTTGGCGTCGGTCCGCTGTCGACGCCACTTCGCCCGGAGGCGATCGGTATGGATGGCCCTTGTTTTCATGCTGCACGAGCGGCAGTCGATCGGGCCAAGGCTGAGAAGCGGTTGTTTAGTATCGAGGTGCACGGCGCCGTGAGAGCATCCGCGGCGGTCAATGCACTGGGTTCGTTGCTCGATCGGGTGATTCATGACTGGTCGCAGGCGCAGTGGGAGACGTTCTCGGCCCTCGCCGAACTCAACAACCAAGCGGCGGTGGCGCGGGCTCGCGGAGTAACGCGCCAGAGTGTGCGCGACACCGTGCTGAGTAAGTCGGGACGGGGCCCGGAGTGCATTGCGGCGTGGCGCGGTTTGGGGGATCTTCTCTCTCAGATCGCCCACGGTGAGTTGGTGGGGTTGGCTGACCTGGACGAAGACGGTGATGGTGATGGTTAGTAAGGGTCTTTTGCCTTCTTTGAGGACGAAAGAGGCCGTTTTACCTGTCCAATTGCTGGAAAATTCAGTGACCTGTAAGGTGAAATACCATTCATAATCGCATTGTAAGGCTGTAATGCCTTTCGAGTTCGTCCATCCATGACCCCATTCGCGACCGCAGCGGCCTGGTTGATCGGCGCACATGGGTTGGCCGAGTACGGCCCGCAATGGCCCCGATCCCTGGAAGAACCCAGGCTGAAGAGCCACGCATGGCGGGGCGCTGTATTTTTGGGCCTGGCGCTCGTGGGACTCGGTACGATCCTCGATCAGGGCTCGCTCGTCGGATTGGTCTACTTGAGCGCAGGGCGAGAGCTTGTCCGCTTCGCCCGGGGTCAGCTCGAATCGAGGTGGCCCCGAAGTCTGTTCACCTGGCGCCTCTACGAAGTGTCCGTGCAAGCTGGGCTACTTGCGATTTGGTTGCTCGCCTACCGGCCATTCTCGTTCGTTGCAACCGGCCCGTGGGCATTGTTGGTGGCAGCACCCGCAGTGCAGCGGGGCCTGTTGACCGCGGTTGGTTGGCTTGCTGTGTGTCGGCTCGGCACGATCTTGGTGCGGTCGCTGTTGCACCAACTCGGCCGTGAGCCGAGCTCGCCCGAAGCCGCGGTCAACCACACGCATTACGGCGCTGGCCGCGCCATTGGCAACCTCGAGCGTACCTTGATTCTCTTTCTTGCTCTGAACGATCAACTGGCCGCGGTGGGCCTCGTGCTGACCGCCAAGTCCCTCGCGCGCTTCGAAGACCTCAAGGACAGAGACTTTGCCGAGTACTACCTGCTCGGAACGTTGACCAGTACCTTGATCGCATTGCTGATGGCCTGGCTGCTCCAGACCGCGTGGACGCTCTGGACACCGGCCTCGCCCTGACCCGAATCCAAAGGAATCCGCGAGCATGAGCTACGTCGAGCCGTTGATGCGGCGCAATTTTCTCGAGTACGCGAGTTACGTGATCGTCGATCGCGCGATCCCCGATATTCGCGATGGCTGCAAGCCAGTCCAACGCCGGATTCTGACGACGTTGTTCGAAGTCGACGATGGCCGCTTCCACAAGGTCGCCAACGTTATTGGCGAAACCATGAAGCTCCATCCCCATGGCGATGCGTCGATCGGCGATGCCTTGGTGGTGCTGGCGAACAAAGAGTATTTCATCGAGAAGCAGGGAAACTTCGGCAACATTCTCACGGGGCATTCGGCGGCCGCGGCGCGCTACATCGAGTGCCGATTGACACCGCTCGCGCGCGAGACCCTCTTCCACAAGAAGCTGACCGAATATCGACCGAGCTACGACGGGCGCAAGGAAGAGCCCATCTCCCTGCCGGTGAAGTTGCCGGTGATCCTGATGTTGGGCACCGAGGGCATCGCTGTCGGTATGGCGACCAAGATCATGCCGCACAACTTCGGTGAGCTGCTGCGGGCTCAGATCGCCTTGCTCCACCGAGAGCCGATTGCATTGGTACCCGACTTCCCGCAGGGCGGCTTGATGGATGCTTCCGAGTACGACGACGGACGTGGCAAGCTGCGTGTGCGTGCCCGGATCGAGGCGTCCAAAGACAAGAAGACCATCATCGTTCGTGAGGTGCCCTTCAACACAACGACCGAAAGCCTCATCGCGTCGATCGAATTGGCGGTTCAGAAGGGCAAGCTCAAGGTCGCGACCATCGAAGACCGCACCGCGGAAGATGTCGAGATTGTGTTGCACCTGTCGCGGGGTGTCTACGCCGACGAAGTCGAGCCCCAGCTGTATGCTTACACCAACGCAGAGGTTTCGATCAGCTCCAACCTGACCGTGATTCGCGACGATCACCCCGCCGAGCTCACGGTCACCGAAGTGCTCGAGACGCTGACCACCCGCTTGCGCGAGCAGATCAAGGCCGAGCTCGAGCTGGAGCAGCGGGAACTCGAAGACAAGCAGCACTTCATGACCCTCGAGCAGATCTTCATCGAGAACCGGGTCTACAAACAAATCGAGACCCAGCGGACGTCTGAAGGTGTGCTGCAGGCGGTTTTCGACGGCATGGAACCGTATCGGATGTTCTTCGTTCGTGACATGAACGACGATGACGTCGAGCGGTTGCTGGCGATTCACATCCGGCGGATTTCGATCTATGACATCAACAAGTTCAAGAAAGCGATCGACGAGATCGTGCGGGCGATCGCCCAACGCAGAGCGAAGCTGCGAAACCTCACCAAGACCACCGTGGGCTACCTCGAGGGCCTGCTCGAGCGCTACAGTGATGATTACCCGCGGCGGACCGTGGAGACCAGCTTCGACGTGGTGAGCAAGGCGGAAGTCGCTCGGCAATCGCTGAAAGTGAGTTACGACCCGGAGAACGGTTTCTTCGGTACCGAGGTGCGCGGTGACCAGCACAAGCTGACCGTCAGTGAGTACGACAAGATCCTGGTTGTGTCGGGTGACGGCTACTACAAGGTCATCGGTTCCGAAGAGAAAACCTACCTGGGAAAGAAGGTCGTGACGATCATGCCCTACGACGGTGACGAGGGCGTCGTCTTGACCTACCTCTATCGCGACGGAAAGCGCATGGCCTGGGCCAAGAAGATCCACATCACAGGCTTCATTCGCGACAAAGAGTACGACCTTTTCAAGGGACGCGTGGGCAAACTCCACAAGCTGTGGGTCGGCGAGCCCGATCGCACGGTACACATGCTGTACGTTCCGAAGAAGCGGCAACGCAAGAACGAAGATACCTTCGATCCGCGCACACTCGATGTCTGCGGCCTGGCCGCACGCGGTACCCGCATGGGCGACAAGCCGGTGTCGCGGATCAAGCTGATCAAGCCGGAATAGGTGGGTGCTCGGCCCTGTTTGGTTGACGGTTGGTGGGGCGAACCGTAGAGTAGCGCTCGCTGGCCGGACGGGATGGGCGGCAGTGGAGGACACGATGGCAATGCAAGACAAAAACGACGACCAACGCGAGAGCGCTCGCCGCCGTAGGCTGCAGCTGGTGCAGATCAGTCGCTTTGACGACCAGGGTGTCCAGGCGGATATCGCAACCGGACGCACTCTGAACATCTCGCATGGCGGCATGCGGCTGGAGCTCAGCCATCCGTTGCCGTTGCGCGCCTCGATTCAACTGAGTATCGCGCTGGGGGACGAGATCCTCGAGGTCACCGGTATGGTGCGCTACCTCGAGGTGATTGACGATGTGCGCAATGCAATGGGTGTTGAGTTTACGGACCTGACACCAGCAGATCAGGCCGCGATCAATCAGTTCCTGGACAAGAAGCGGTAGACCGCTGGCTGTGAGCGGCAGCGCTCGCCGACCGTGTGCTCGCCGACCGTGTGCTCGCCGACCGTGTGCTCGCTGAGTAGCGTGGACCCTGAATCCAGGGTAGGGCCGCGCGTTGTTGGCCCGCCCGGTCCAACAGGCACCTGGCTCGCTAATGCCATGGGCATCTTGCTAAGCTGTCTGGGCCCATGACATCTGTAATCGAGGTCGCAAACCTACGCAAGACCTACGGCACCACCGTTGCGGTTGCGGATGTTTCTTTTGCGGTCGAGGCGGGTGAGATCTTTGGGCTCCTCGGCCCCAACGGTGCCGGTAAGACGACGACGATGGAATGCGTCGAGGGTGTGCGGAAGCCTGACTCGGGGCGAATCTCGGTGCTCGGCATGGACCCGCAGAACGCGGGCGTTGCATTGCAGAACCGGATCGGCGTGCAGCTGCAACAGGCAGAACTGCACAAACGCATCAAGGTACGCGAAGCGGTTGCATTGTGGACCGCGCTTTACCCGCGAGCGATCGACGGCGATCGTCTCTTGATGGAGCTTGGCCTCGACGGCAAACGAGAAGCGTGGTTTATGACCCTCTCCGGGGGCCAGAAACAGCGATTGTTTGTGGCGTTGGCGTTGATCAACGATCCTGAGCTTGTTTTCCTCGACGAGCTGACGACGGGGCTTGATCCGCAGGCTCGGCGGCGGATCTGGGACCTGGTCCGCGGCATCAAAGAACGTGGCAAGACGGTGTTCCTGACAACCCACCTGATGGAGGAGGCCGAACAGCTTTGTGACCGGGTCGCGATCGTCGAGCATGGGCGCATCATCGAGATGGGCACACCGGCAGCGTTGGTGTCACGACACTGCCCCGAACGCAGTGTGACGTTTACCTGCGACGACGGCGTCGATCGCTCGGTTTTCGAGCGCGTACCGGGCATCACGTTGGTCTCATCTCATGGTGACGCGCTGTCACTCACTGGTGCTGGCGAGGATTTCGTCTCCGAGGTCATCGTCTGTCTCGCCGAACATCGAATCCGGGTGGGGGCCTTTCGCACGGACCAGCCGACCCTCGAAGACGTGTTCTTGAAGTTGACCGGCCGCTCGATCAGGGATTGACCATGCGCCATTTGATCCGATTGGCTTGGCTCGAGACCAAGATCTTTCTGCGGGAGCCGATGGGCGCGATCGGTACGCTCGTGGTGCCCGTTGTGCTTTTTGTCGTGCTGGGACGACTGCGCCGGGTGCAGAATGACGCGCCAGCCATCCTCGGGGCCGATCTGCCGATTCTCGTCACGCTGCTGGTCGCGATCGGTGGCGTCACGTCCCTGATCGCAATCATCTCGATTTATCGAGAGGGCGGCATCCTCAAACGCCTGCGCGCCACCCCGCTGACACCGTTGACCATTCTCTCCGCGCACGTGGTCGTCAAGCTGTCGTTCACGGGCTTGACACTGGCGCTGCTCGCGCTCGTGGGGCGGCGGTTCTACAGCGGTCCACCGCCGCCCAATGTCGCCAGCTTCATGCTCGCGGTAGGACTGGTGACGGTCAGTATCCTCTCGATCGGTTTCGTGTTCGCCAGCATCGTGCCGACTGCGCGGTTTGCCCAGCCACTGGCGAGCATGTTTCTATATCCCTTGTTTGTGCTCTCGGGCTTGTTCTTTCCGCTCGCGGCGCTTCCCGAGCCATGGTCGGCCTTGGTACGGCTTTCACCCCTGGCCCATGCGGTCGACCTGCTGCGCGCGACATGGGCTGGTGGTTCGTGGTGGGACCACCCGATCGCCGTAGTGGCGCTGATCGTGAATTTCGCCGTCTGCACAGCCCTGGCGTCCCGTGTTTTCCGCTGGGAATAACAGGCCGCTTTTTGCTTGCGAAGCTTGGCCTCAGACCACGAACCGTTCGGGTGTCTTGCGGCGGGCCTCGGAACTCGCGCCGAGGCGGTCGCTGAAACACGCCTCGGCTCCGTCCTCGAACACCGAACGTCTCGCTCAACCTCTGGTAAAGATGTTGGTGCTACGGAACGACGATCGTCCATGCCGTGGTGTCTCCCGACTCGAAGCCGTCGGCAAAGAGGGCACACCTGCTGCCGCTCCCGGCATGACGGCCCGGATCGCGCCTTGGCCGTAGGTGTTGTTGGGAATGGTCTGCTCCTGATACCTCCGCCAGACAAGTCTCGAGAAAGCGAGGAGCAAGCCCGCGTACCCAGCCATAATGAGCGAGCCGGTGCTCAAGCCGACCCACGGGTCGGTGGGCTGGCGTAGCTGAAGATAGCCGATCAGACTCACCACCAGGACTGTCTCAAAGGGTACTTGTAGGATTGGCTGCTTCTCGATGTCGGTGATTTCGATGCGTGGGTCGAACGGCAGCCAGAGTTGATGGGCGTAGGACTCGGCGATCCCTTTTCGGCGGCGTTCTCCTCCGTCCTGGCTGTTCCGTTCTTGATTAGTCGGGGCTGCTACTTGTCGGCAGCGACCTATTCCTCGGTAGCCTCGACCAACGACGCGTCCTCGACCCGGTTTGGCGGTCGTCGGTCGTTGGTAATCTCGCGGGTCAGCCATTGATCGATGTAGGCACGATACTCCGGGGTAGTCGGGAAGGCCTCACCCTCGGCGAAGGGGTACGCCTTCATGGCGCGGAAGGGAAGTGGCGCAACGTGCTGGCCTTCGCCGGTATTGCGATCGGCGTCTTTGTCCCAGCCATGGCTTTCGAGGAAGACGGTCCGACGCCATCCTTCTCGCAAGGGGGGCAGGCCCGTGGCGTCGAAGCGTAGGGCGATTTCGTCGCCGGCCGCGAGAATCACCGAGCGGTCATCGACCGCGTCGAGCAGCGGTCGGACGTCTCCTAGGCGCGTGTAGCGGCCGGGGAATGGTGTCCACGGCGCATCGTCGCGTACCACGGCGTAGTCGAAGTCGTGCGGTGCGTTGGGGGCGCGTCGAATCGGTGCTGAGTAGCCGCGCCGACGCAGGTTGGCGACTGTCGGTGCCAACCGGGCCACGACGATGGGCGCCTCGTCGGCTGTGGTTGTGGACCAGGCGATACGGTCCCAATGCAGCCACTGGCCGGTGACAATACGCAGGCGTTTGGCGCCCGGCGGTAGGGGCGGTGTGTCCACCACCATGGTTTTGGTCTTGCCGGCCGGGTGGCCCATGTTGGGCATCAAGATCTGCCAGCCGTCCGCGGTCTCGACCTCGAGCTTAGGCGGATGGGGGTTCAAGTCCTCTCGCTGCGCCACGGCCAGATTCAAGCTGGCGTCGGCTGGGAAGATCCAACCGTCGAGGTGAAGCCGGAGGGGCTCGGCGGGTGCTCCGCCGAGATCGAAGGTGAGCGACCAGGGTTCGGCCGCGACACCTTGGTAAGGGCTCTTGCTGTAGCCGTCGGCGTATCGGTCGTCGCGCGTAGCGACGATCGCCGTGACGTCACGGCCGTTCGCATCCCAAGCTCCGACTGGCGCCTGGAGGCCGCGCGTGCCCAGGACACGGTCGGGCTGGGGACCCGCTCCAGGGACGATGCGTAGGTTGCTCGCCGTTTCGACGTCGTCGGGATGGTCAACCACCCACAACCGCAGGTAGTCGAAGAACGCGGCTTCCCACAGCTCTTCGGTCACGCGCAGATCATAGCGACCGTCGGCCCGCGGCTGGATGCCGTCGAGACGAACGAGCTCGTCCGGATCGGCGCTGGCGAAGACACCGGGCGCGACGGGAAGGCCGATCGGCGCACCCCATAGCAGATCACTGACAAAGGCGATGCGCTCGCCATCCCAGCCGTACACGAACGGGCAACTGCCCTTGAGCAGCTGTTCTTCCACCAACTGCTGTTTGCCTTCCACCTGCAGGCGGTTCTGGGGCACGCCATTGGTCCACACCACCCGCAAGACCTCGGCCTTTGGCTGGGCGCCCAAACCGAAGTGCACTACGTCGCCGCGCGCTTCACGGAATTGGTAGGCCTGACCGGTCTTGACTTCTACCACCGAGCCGACGCCGAGCACGTTGTTCTTGCTGTTGCCTTTGACCAGGCCACGCAGCCGTACTGCCAACCACGCATTTTGATTGCCACCATCGTTGGTCAAGCGGTGAAGGCCGTCGGGTCCGGCCGTGACGATGTCGAGATCGCCGTCGCCATCGAGATCGGCCGTCACCAGCGCCCGCGCCCGCTTCGGCCCATCGACCACGGCTTGGCTCGAAAAGCGGCGTGCAGCCTGTGTGTACACGGCCAGACCACCGTCGCCTACGGTCGCCAGGTCCAGCCGACCGTCGTTGTCGGCGTCCAAGGCTACCGACGCCTGGAGTGGGGTCGTGGGGCCGGGCAGGCCGAGTAGCGTCCACGGTGAGAATCGGCCGCCGTCGTTGTGCCAGGCAGCGAGACCGCGGCCGGTGACGATCAGGTCCGGCCAGCCATCGTTGTCGAGATCCGTGGCTTCGAGATCACGGGCGGTACCCTCGGACGGTAGGCCCACACCTTCTCTTGTGGTGAAGCGGCCCTGGCGCAGGTTGTCGAGCCACGCGATACCGCTGTCATGGCCACCAAGAGCGAGATCCAAATCACCATCACGGTCGAGGTCACTCGCAACGACCGCGGTCAGTTTGTGTCGTGGAGCCGACGGCAACGCCATCGCGCTGACCGAATCGAGTGGACCTTCGAGACTGTTGCGCCACAGTTTCGCTCCGGTGGGGCCCGCGAATGCGAAGTCCAGGTCACCTTCGATGTCGAAGTCGATCGCATCGATCGCGGTCGCGGAAACGTCGGCGAGTCCGAAATTGTCGGCTACGGGTTCAAAGGTACCGTCGCCGATCCCTCGCCAGGCACGGCTGCCTTCTTCGCCAACCGCGATGAGGTCGAGGTGCCCGTCATTGTTGACATCGAAGGCCGCCATTTTGCTGGTGGAGGTGAAACCGGGCACCGGCAGCATCGAGCTTTCTTGCCAGTCGCCTGCTGCCAAGCGAATCTCGAGCTGATCGTTGCGGTCGCCTTGGCCCGGGGGCTTGGCCGCACGGATGCGGGCGAGATCGGGACGTTGATCACCATCAAAGTCGCCGTGGGCCAGGGCGCCGCCACGTGTGGGACGGGGGTCGATCTCCACGCCACGAAAGGTGATGCGGAGGGCGTTGCCGAACTGTTTCACCGGGGGCTCGTCGAGGAAGCGGGCGATTGGAATGCCTTGAATACCCGTGCGCAGCTCGCGCAAGCTCTCGCGAAACATAGGCGAGACCTTCAACACGTTCTCGAACCGCAGGGCAGGAACGCGCGCCTTGGCCAGATCGTCGCCCGCGAGCGCTTCGGTCACCATCGTCATGGCGCGACTGGCCAGCGGCTGTGCTTGCCATAGAAGCTCGTTCAAGCGCAGAAAGATGGTGCTGGCGGCGGCGCGGTCGCCGCGGGCAATGGCGTCACGGCCGAGTTGCAAGAGGACCACGACGTTCTCGGGGCGCAACTGAGCCAGAGCGAAGAGGGCGGTGCGGGTTTCGGTTTCGCGGTTGGCATTGGTTGCTTGGTTGAGCAGGGCATAGAGAATCTCGATGTCCTGAGGAGATGCCTTGGCGGCTCGCGCCAAGGTATCGACAGCGCCCTCGAGGTCACCGGTCCATTGCAAGATCTCGCCCTTGATCGCCAGCAGATCGCCACGACCCGGTGCATTCTTCAGCGCTGCCTCGATGGCCGCCAGGGCGCCGTCATACTGCTGTTGGCGCAACAGGGCAATGGCGAGGTTGCCGTATCCCAACGGGTCACTGGGAACCAGCCCGACCAACTGGAGGTAGAGCGCTGCTGCCTCTTGAGGACGCTCGTTCTCGAGTTCGGCGAGTCCGCGGTCGCGCAATGAGACCGCGTCGGGTGGCGTCTTGGCTGCAGCCGAGGCGTTGATCGAGAGGAAGACAAGGAGAAGGGTCGACAGAGTGCTCCGCATCTGGCCATTCTAACGAAGCTTCTCGAGAACTCCCGCCTCAACTATGGCTAACGATCGCTACCCGTCTTCGTCCAGGTGCCAATGCCGGTACCGTTGTTGGCGCACCAACAGCGCCCGTCGCAAATCGGCCGGGAACCGGTGCAATGTCTCGGCATCGAGCACGCAATCGACTTGGAGCAGGAAGGCGAGCTGGCCATCGAGCGCATGCACGCCGTTGGCAAGCAGGGCCACGAAGAGGCTTCGGCGCAAGGGCGACGCCAGTTGCCCGAGCGGTGCCAAGCCGGTATCCGGTGGCGTCGGCACACCGTCTTGACGGATGAGCATGAGGCCGGGCGGGGCTGTTGCCAGCGCCTGGATGGCCTCGGTGAGATTCGGATAATCCTCGAGCCCGGTCAAACCAAGTCGCTCCAAGCCCGCGGCGACTCGCGCACGCTCGTTGGCATTCGTAAGGCCCACCAAGTAGACCAGCGGCGAGAGACGGTCCAGGAGCGCCTGTTCGGCCGGGCGTAGGGCATGCAATGCCGCGAAACCCGACCTGCCGGAGCCTCCTTCTGCCGCGGTATTGGCATCGGCTGTCGTGCTGGCAATCTTGGTGGCGGAAGCCGGAGTGTCGGGCGTGGGGGTTGGGTCCGCAGGGACAACGGGTTTCGGGTCAACCCGCACCGAACCCTTGCATTTCGGACAGGTGAGACTGAAGGCCCGGTTGGGCACTTTCTCGTCCGGAATGGCCAAGACTTGGCTGCAATGATCACAGGTAACGCGCATGCTCAGGTCTCGGTGGTTTCCGTTACGTTGCTGGTGCTTGGCCCATCGTTCGCCGCTTCGGCGGCCATTTCAATCGCTTCGGACTCGTCGAGATCGGCCATCTCGAGCGCGAGGTTGCCGCGGTTGGTGGCGTAGGCGAGGGCGGTTTCACGGGAAATGGTTCCGTCGCGCACCATCTTCTCGAGGGTTTGGTCGAAACCCTGCATGCCATCCTGATCGCCGTCATTGATGGCGTCGATGAGCGAGCGGCCTTCATCTTCGCCTTTCAAGATGTAGTCGCGGGTGCGGAAGGTTGATTTCATGATCTCGATGGCGGCAACCCTACCGCCGCCGGGTTTGGGCAGCAGGCGTTGGGAAATGACGTATTTGAAGGTTTGGGCGAAGCGGACCCGCACCTGTTGATGTTGATCTTTCGGGAACACGCCGATTACCCGGTCCACCGTCTTGGATGCATCGATCGTGTGCAAGGTGGAGAGAACGAGGTGGCCGGTCTCGGCCGCTTCGAAGGCGGTCTCGATGGTCTCGAGATCACGCATCTCACCCACCAAGATGACCTTGGGCGCTTGCCGGAGGGCGGCCCGCAAGGCGGTCGAAAAATCGGGCGCATCTGCGCCCACTTCGCGCTGGTTAATGGTTGCGGTCTTGTTGGGATGCAAGTACTCGATGGGATCTTCGATGGTCACCACGTGTACCGGCATGGTCTCGTTGATTTCGTTGATCACGGCGGCCAGCGTGGTCGATTTTCCGGAACCTGTGGGACCGGTCACCAGCACAATGCCGTTCTTGATGGATGAGATGTTGTGCAGCTCGGCGGGTAGACCCATGCCGCCGATGGACGGAATCCCCTCGGGAATGACTCGCAGGACGGCCGAAAGACAGCCTCGTTGAAAGAAGATGTTGACCCGAAATCGGGTGCGGCCTGGAATGGCGTACGACAGGTCGGCCGAGCCCCGACGGGTCAGTTCGTCGAGGTGCTTCTTCTTGCCACCGGTCAATGCTAGCGCAATCGTCTCGGTGTGAAATGGCGTCAGCACGGGCAGGCCCGGTATCGATACGGGTCGCAACACGCTGTCGATCTCGACCTGGGGCGGTTGGCCCGTGGACAAGTTGAGGTCCGAGATGTCATCGCTCGCATCCAACATATGGCCGAGCAGGGCGTCGAGATTGAAGTTGATCATTTGCGCTTCAAGCTGGTACCTGTCGGAGCCGGCGGAGCATGACGGCCAGTAGGCTGGCCAGCGTGGCTGTCACCAGGCTTCGGATATCGAAGCCGGCCAGGCCGCCGAAGCCCAGAAACGTGGCCAGAAGGCCACCGGTGATGGCGCCCAGCACGCCGAAAATCATCGTGGCGCGACGTCCACCCGCACCGCCGAGTACATTGGGTGCCAGCAAGCCGACCAAGAGGCCCATTGCGATCCAGGAGTACAGTCCGAGCAAGAGTAGGTAGGTCATGAAATCTCCTCGTTTCGAAACGCGATGATATCGCGTCTAGCCACGGGTCCGAACGAGCACGAATTTGACAGCGCCGGGAGGTGGCGATGACTAGACTCGACCAGAGTGTAGGTCGTGACGACAGAAAGCTTTGGGAGCGAACAATGAACATCCTCAATAGGCAGCTTATGGTTGGAGCATTCTTGGGCTTGGTGGTATGCGGGGCGGCCAGCGCTCAGCCCGTCGTACAAGCCGAGCTCCGGCGAGCTCGAACGCTCGTTCAGGCTCGTGATTTCGAGGCCGGGGAGCGGATTCTCGAGAAGCTGGTGCAAGCTGAACCGAGCAATGGCCGTGCCTGGCTACTTTTGGGGCAGGTCCAGGTCGCACAGCAGAAGATGGATGCAGCGGTACGTTCACTACAAAGCGCCCAATCGTTTCCAGTGACACGATCTGGAGCGCTTCAGGAACTGTTTCTGCTGCATGCGGGAACCGCTGATCGAGACAGAGCTTTCACCGCTTGGCGAGCGCTGACCGAGAAGGGAGCCTTCGACCTATCCGGTCTCCACCTGCGCCCGGAGCTACAGCACCTCGAGGGCGATGCGCGATTTGCTGTGTTGTTTCCCAAGGCGTTCGATGACCCTTTCGTTGAGGGCCAGGCGGTTGTCCACGATTGGCGAGGAGAGGGAAAAGGGCACGAGTTTGGTTGGGAGGCCCGCCAGATTGGCGATGTCAATGGCGACGGTGTCGCGGACGCCATCGTGTCGGCTCCCGGCAATCAACCCGGAGCTTATGCTTCCGGCCTCGTCTACGCCTATTCTGGAGAGAGTGGTGCGCTACTTTGGATCGACAAAGGGGAACCAGGCGATCAACTTGGGATGGGGATCGAGAGCGCTGGCGATGTCAACGCGGACGGCGTACCAGACGTCGTCGTGGGTGCGCCCGGTGTGGGCCGTGCCTATGTCTACTCTGGTAAGGACGGCGTCAAGCTGCTGACGGTGGACGGTGGCGGCGAGAAAGGCGAGGGCTTTGGCGGCAGTGTGTCCACCGCCGGCGACGTCAATGGTGACCAACATGCGGACATCTTGGTGGGCGCGAGCGGTGCGGATGGTGGGGTTGGTCGAGTCGATGCCTTCTCCGGTAAAGATGGCCGGCGGCTATTTTCGTGGTCTGGAGAAAAGCAAGGCGACGCCTACGGCAGTGTCGTTGCCGGCCACACGGGCACGACGGGTCTCCTACTGGTGGTCGGGGCGCCAGGCGCGGGTCAAGCTGGTACCGGGCGGGTGTACGTCTATCGGGATACCAAGGGCAAGCCGGCGTTTGTTGTCGAAGCCGACGAGACGGGCCGTGCGCTTGGGCAGATGTTTGCCTCAGTCGTAGGGGACGTCGACGCGGATGGGGTACCGGATGTGTACGCTTCAGATTGGGCCAACCAGGCTCTTGGTCCCCGGACGGGTCGAATCTATGTGCACTCGGGACGAAACGGCAAACGGATCTTGACCCTCACCGGAGAAGGGCCCGGAGATGGCTTCGGCATTGGCCCAGCACGGGCCGGCGATGTGGACGGCGACGGGCACGACGATCTGGTCATCGGCGCCTGGCAGCACAAACGCGGCGCACCGTCGGGAGGCAAGGTCTACGTGTATTCCGGGAAGACGGGGCAGTTGCTCGAAGCCTTCACCGGGGCGATTGGTGGCGAGACACTGGGCTTTGATGCTGACGGAATGGCAGACGTCAACGGCGATGGTCGCTTCGACTACTTGGTGACATCAGCGTGGAGCCTGGTCCGGGGAATCCGGTCCGGTCGTACACTGGTGATTGCCGGTACGGTCGATCGGGCGGACACCAAGCCAGAGTGAGACCAGAAACCAACCAGCGAAACGGTTACGGACAACCGTGCCGAAGGCGCCCGATAAGTGCCGGTAGCTCGCGGTCCTTGGTATCCCTCAGCACGGAAGGTGGCAGGCCGAATACGCGTCGGAACCTCGAAGTGAAATGGCTGTGGCTGTCGTAGCCCAGGTCCAGCGCGAGGGTAGCGAGGTTGTCCACGCCAGGGAGTTTCAAAAGCGCGGACCGTAGCCTCAGTTGGTCTCGGTAAGCGTGAATGGAAAGGCCTACGCTCGCACGAAAAAGTCTAGCGAGGTGGTACTGGGAATATCCGAGCGACTGGGCAATCTCACGCTGAGTCCACCGCTCCGCGAAATGGGTATCAAGAAGTTCTTTCGTCTCTTCCGCGGTCTCCGCGTGGCGCTTTGGGGTCACTTCGCGTGGGTGATGGGCGATCGGCATCAAGTTGCGTAGGAGGGTGATCGTTGTTCGGGTGACGATCGTCGGATCGACAGAAATGTCGCCGGCAAGATAACGGTCGAGGGCTCTTTGCAAACAAAAAACTCTCGGCGGTACGTACCGATGTCGCCACGAGAAGGGTGCTCGGTGGGTGGTTGAGAAGCCGGCCCTCGCTATGGCAGGATCGAGTAACTTTCTGTTCGGAGCGATCCACACCGAAACGTCTCCCTCGGGAGCAATGGCTCGGCGTCGGTACTGGTGGCCATGGTTGTAGAAGGTGGCGAGGGTGGGGTCTGCCACAAACCTGGCTCCGCACAAGTCGTCGATCCAAACAGCGGTGCTTGGGAAAACGAAGATCGGGCGGTCGATCGGCCCGGAGTTCTCGAAGGACGAGTGGGTCGGCGCGGCCGTGAACGTACCAATGGTTAGATCAGCCGAGTCGAAAAGAACCTTGTTCAGGTCGCTGCTGGGAGGTTGGGAGCAACGAGCCACCGCTTGATGAGATCCTGGTGGCCGTCTCTGTGTTCCAGATTGCACAACATCTACCCGTCTTGGCGGCCGTGGTCGTAGCCTTGCAGGCCTGCGAGTATGGGCCTCTACTCGCAGGTAGACCGTGACTGAGGGCAAGTCCTGGAGGCAGACTACTACAGGACGCGGCGTCGGGGACCAAGAAGCCGGGCGATCCAGTGGAGGAGCGCCCGGTGGCTTCCTACGCCAAGATGAAGTGGGAAAAGTGGGAACGTCTCGATCAAACGCTACGCGAGGCCAGGCACATAAAAGAAGCAGTCGTTCTGCCAGACGATGTCATTGACGGTTTGAGCCGGTGGGTATTCGCCCGAGTTGTAGGTCATGTCGCACACGCCGTCAGCGCCGCAGCTGAGCATGATCAACTGGTTGGGTGGCGTACCGGGCGGGCTCGTCACATAGTACCGGTAGGGGTTGCCCCAGGGGTCCAGCTCGGGTGGCAGCGGGCTCGGACTGGGGGTGTCGCCGATAGTGCCGCATTGATACAGGTTGAGAAGAATGGGGTCGTCAAGCGTCAGTAGTTCGAAAGTGCCGGTGGTCAAGTCTAATGGGTCGAAGGTTAGGGCAGCGAATCTGCCGGCGCTACATCCGCCCCACGTCGTGCCGGTGGCGCGGATGTCGTTGACCGCTCGGGTTTGATAAAGCGCGTTGATGAAACGCGGAGCGCGTGGAACCAGCAGCGAGGCGAGTAGCAAAATGATGAAGCACGCAATCAATAACTCGATCAGGGTAAACGCGTGCTCGTGTTGGCGTTGTTGTTTCATGTTTCTCCCAACTGTAGTGGCCAATTGAATACGAGGTGGAGGTGGAAAGGCGCAGGAATTCCTGGTCGTTACCAGGCGCGGCCTGAACAACAGGGCATCATCACTTCTATCGCGGATATGTTGGCGGGGGCCCGCGGGCTCTTGCTTCAACGGTTTCTGTTTGGCTCATGGTCTGCTGGTCGATAGGGCCGTGGAGTTCTTTTGATCGACTACGGTGCTCACTGTGATTTATTGTGCTGTGTTGCATGTGCAAATACGATGCCGGGTTTGCTCGCCTGCTTTCGGCGTGTAATACCTTTCTGAAGACGGTGCACATCAGGCGTTGTTGGCAAATTGTGTTGGTGACACGGTTTGGCAGGTAAGCAGCGGGCGCGAAAGGGATGGTTCTCTGGTATTCGAGTAAGGCCGGCCATGGCCGCACTGCCAGGTGAAGGGGTCTCTCATCACAGCTCCGCGCCTGAAGGACTGGGATGCGTTCGGCGTGACGCTCCGCGGCAAGGGACAAGAAGCGTCAGTGTCGGTGCTCCAAATTGGATTGCTCGATCGCTCCTCGGAGTCCGGCCTCCGGTCTCTACGAGAAGTTGGGTCTGTGGCGTACGTGGCGTACGTGGCGTACGTGGCGTACGTGGCGTACTGAGCCTTCTCATGCGGAATCGGTGGCGGTCCCTGCGCGCCAGGTCGTCGGGACTCGAAGGTGGTTGCAAGACAAGGATGCAGGCACACACCGTGGGGGCCGGATACAATCCGCGCCATGGCTGAACGTCCACGCGTGTACCTGATCGACGGCTACAGCAACATCTTCCGCGCCTACTACGCGATTCGCAATTTGTCGAATCGTCAGGGCGACGCGACGAATGCGGTATTTGGCTTCTTGCAGATGCTGCGCAAGCTCCTTCGCGACGAAGATCCCAAGTACGTGGGCGTGGCCCTCGACGTGGGTGGCGACACCGTGCGCAAGGAGCGGTACGCGGAGTACAAGGCGAACCGCAAGCCCATGCCTGATGACCTGCGACCGCAGATCGCATGGATTCGGCGCGTGATCGAGGCCTACAAGATACCCATCCTCGAGATGCCCGGATACGAGGCCGACGATGTGCTGGGGACGTTGGCCCACAAGGCGACCGCCGAGGGCTTCGATGTGGTCTTGGTCAGCCCCGACAAGGACTTGATGCAGTTGGTGGGCGACGGCGTGTTTCAGCAACACACGGGTCGTGACAAGACGTACGACGCGAACGCTGTTGCTGAAGATTTCGGGGTGCCGCCAGAACAGGTGGTCGACGTATTGGCTCTGATGGGAGATAGCAGCGACAACGTTCCGGGGGTGCCTGGCATCGGCGAGAAGGGGGCCAAGACGCTGATCAAGGAATACGGCTCTTTGGATGCGCTTCTGGATCGAGCGGAAGAGGTCAAGCGGAAGAGTTACCGCGAAGGGCTGTTGAACCACCGTGACAAGGCCGAGCTGTCGAAAGAGCTGGTGACCATACACACTGATTTACCGGTCGATTTCGTGCCGGCGAATCTCGTGCGCGAGTCGCCCGATCTCGAGGCGTTGTTCGGATTGTGCAGTGAGCTCGACTTCGACAGCCTGCTGAAGGAGCTCGAAGCGACACACGGCACACCCGTGGAGCCCATACCCCATGCCCAAGAGGTTGATGACACGAGGGCGTGGGAGACCTCGACGGTGGGCTTGTCCGAGGTCGTGCATGTGGCCGCGGTCGGCGACGGAAAGGAGGCCGTGGGCTTGGCTGTCGCGGCGGGTGGGGTTAGGACTGAAGCGAACGATGCTGTCTTGGCCAATGTTGTCTTGGCCGATGTTGTCTTTGCCGATTTTCGGCGAGATGGCCTGCGCGATGTAGCCCTGGCATCCCTCACGGCCTGGGCCGGCGATTCCGGAGTGACCCTCATCGGCCATGACCTCAAAGAGGTACTGAGGCTGGTCGAAGGTCCGGCCAGCGGTGAAACACCGATCGCTTGCGGTCTTGTGGACACAATGTTGTTGTCCTATGTGACCGAGCCGGCTCGCCATGCGCACACCTTGGCGGACGTTTCGTTCGAGCGTCTTCGCTACACCCCCATGACGCCGGCCGATGCGGGTTGGGGCAAGGGCATGCTGCCGTTGATCGGTGACGAACGTTTGAACGCCTTCGCAGCTGAACAGGTGGTGCTACCGGCTCGTTTCATGGGGCCCATGCAAGAGGGACTCGGTGAGTCCGCCCTGGCGTCGGTGTACGACACCATCGAGGCGCCGCTGTTGCCGGTGCTGCTGCGCATGGAAGAGCGAGGTATCCAGCTCGATGTTGCCTACCTCGAAGCGATGTCGACCGATTTGGGCAACGAGGTCGATGGGCTCGAGAGCGAGATCTACGAGCTCGCTGACGAGACGTTCAACATCAACTCGTCTCAGCAGCTTGGGGTCATCCTCTTCGAGAAGCTTGCTTTGCCGGTGCTCCGCCGCACCCGCAAGACCCGCAACTACGCCACGGGAGCAGACATTCTCGAAGAGCTTGCCGCGCGCGGGCACGAACTGCCGGATCGTGTCTTGCGTTGGCGCGAGCTGGCCAAGTTGCGCTCGACTTACGTCGATGCGTTTCCTGCCTTGGTTTCACCTGATGGTCGCTTGCGTACGCGGTTCAATCAAGCGGTCGCTGCCACGGGACGCCTGTCCTCCGCGCATCCGAATCTTCAGAACATCCCCATTCGAACTGAAGTGGGCCAGCGGATTCGCAAAGCGTTTGTCGCGGGTGCTGGCCACTGCCTGGTGGTTGCCGACTACAGCCAGATTGAGCTGCGCGTCCTGGCCCACATTGCCCAGGAAGAAGCCATGGTGGCGGCCTTTCGCGGTGGCGAGGACATTCATGCCACAACGGCGGCTGTGGTGTTTGGGGGCAGTCCGTTGTTGATCAATCCCGACCAACGCCGAATGGCCAAGGTCATCAACTTCGGCATCATCTACGGTATGAGCGCTTGGGGCTTGGCTCGTCAGCTAGGGACCTCCAAGGGCGAAGCCGAGCGGTTCATCACAACCTACTTCGAACGCTATCCCGGTGTCGCGCGCTACACCGAGGAAACGCTTGACGCGGCACGCGAGTCTGGCAAGGTCGAGACACTGTACGGTCGGGTGCGCTGGCTACCCGACGTCCGTAGCCGCAACTACAACCTGCGCGAAAACGCCAAGCGTATGGCGATCAACGCCCGCATCCAGGGCACCGCGGCGGACCTGCTCAAGCTCGCCATGATCGCCGTCGAAGCCCGGCTTCTCGCCGATCATCCGGGCGCCCATCTGCTACTCACGGTCCACGACGAACTGGTTGTGGAGGCGCCCGAAGCCGAAGCCGAAGCGGTTGCGGCGGCGGTTCGAGCTGAGATGGAAGGCGTCGCATCACTCGACGTACCGCTCGAGGTCGATGTCGGCGTCGGTCCTACCTGGTACGATGCCAAAGCCTAGCGTTCGGCGAGCCGAGGGAGCCAGTCGCCAGCGCGCCCAAGCGAGCGGACCGTTCGCGAGTGAATCAGAATCTCGCCACAGGGAAGCCTGGGACTGAAGGCCCAGGCTACGAACCACCACCCCGTTCGGGGTGAAAAGAGAGCCGCTCTTCACGCCGGAGGCGTGACGCTACGGAGCCTGGTATTTCATGCCAGGCTTGGTAGGTGATCAACCAGAGCCAGCGAGCCGGTGTGCTCTGGGTGAAGTTCAGATCGGGCCTCGCTCTTGAGTCTCGTGTCTACTCGGCCACGGCACGTTCGGCAATGCGCCGGGCGTGATGGGCGTTGTGGTAAAGCGTGAACAGGAGCATCTCGCGCACGGTGAGCTTGCCCAGCAGGGGATGGGGTAGGCGCAAGCGGTCGAGATCGCGGTCACGCCAACGATCCAGTTGGGCCAGCAAGCTGTCGCCGCTGTGGGCCCAGTGCCGCATGATTTGTTCGCGCCAGGGTCCGGGTTCGAGATCGGGGGTCTTCGACGACGGACCGTAAGGGCCGGCCTGTCCCCCGCCCGCCAGTGCGTCGTGGTAGATCGCGCGGATGTCTTCAAAAGTGCGCGACCCGGTGCGCGATGAGCCAAATCGTAGTCGCAACGCCAACTTGGGCATGGCCATCGCCCGCGCTACGGGTCGAACGGACTTGGCCAGGTGGCGCATGTGCCCCGCAGGCGACCAATGTGCTCCCTGGTCGGCAAAGAAGGCTTCGGTCGAGAAGGTGTCGAGGTAGTCCGTTATCTCGGTGTGCAGTGTCGCGAGGACACTGCGCAGCGCCGGGGTGGTGGTCGGTGGAGTGGGATCGAAGATCGGCATATCAGTCCGGGTAGGCGAAGGTCGCTGGCTTGTCGATGTCGGGATGAAGGCTCTTGTGGACCGGGCAGGTCAGCGCCGCCCGTTCGAGCATCTTGCGCTGCTTGGCGTCGAGTCCGGCCGGCATTTCGAAGGTGATGGGCAGGCTGCCGATGCGGCGAGGTTCGGCACTCATGTGCTTCTCGACCCGAAAGTGAAGGCCATCGAGGTCGATGTCGTGGCGTTGGGCGAATATGCCCATCAGCGTGATCATGCAGGCACCGAGGCCCGCCGCCACGAGATCGGTGGGGGAGAATGAGCTGCCGTCGCCCTGGTTGTCCACCGGTGCTGCCGTGGTGAGCTGCGTTCCGCTGGGGCCGTGACGAAGCGCGACATTGAGATTGCCGGTGTAGTGGCCTGTAATTTCGACTGCCATGGAGACCTCCATTGGGATGAGTCAAGCTGCGGGTGCCACATTATGGCCGCATTGTGCCTCGCCCGAGCCTTGGTTTGGTGTTGGTCAGGACGCGCTGGCTTGATTCGATTCCTCTTGAGGACGATTCTTCCGGAGGACTACGAAGATGGTGATGTGCAAAACGCTCCGAGCGAACTCGAGCAAGGCTCCGCACATGGCAGCTGCTTCCGTGGTCTCGAGTGGTGGTCCTGTGTTTCTGCCTCGCCGCGCCTTGTCAGAATTCGCGAAGTCGCTGCTCGAGCCCAATCCGACCTTCTCACCGAAACGAATCCGGTGAGAAGTTCGGGCTACGGAATGATCAGGATCTGCGCCGGGTGGATGACGTCCGACCGAATGCGGTTGGTCGATTGCAGGGCACCGACGGTCGTGCCGTAGCGGCGCGCGATCGAAGCCAGCGTGTCACCGTGTTGCACTCGGTGGGTGCGGCGGCCGGCAGGGATACGCAACTTTTGGCTCGGGATGATGAGGTTGGCATTGCGCAGCTCGTTCGCTGAACGGAGCGCGCTGACTGGGATGCCGTGACGTTTGGCAATGCCAGCCAGGGTGTCTCCCGCGCGTACGGTGTAGGTGGATTCGGTTGCTGGCTGGGGCTGGCTGGCGGTCGTTCTTTTCGCACCGCTGGATGTCTGGGTTGGGCGTCGCCGCGTCGACCCGCCCCGTCCCGGGGGAATATAGAGCGTTTGCCCCAGGCGAATGACGTTGGCGCTGCGCAGCTTGTTGGCTTGCTGGATGGCGCGGGTTGTCGTCCCATGCTTGGCGGCGATGGTGCCCACAGTGTCGCCGCGACGAACACGGTAGTAGAAGCCTTGTTGGCGGTCGGAGCGGTGCTCGTCGCCCAGCTTGGCGAACGCGGCGTCGAATTGTTCCTGGGAACCCACCGGCACCCGCAGTGGGTAGTGCTTCGGTAGGAAGAGATCGCCTCGCCAGATCGACGGACTGATGGCCGGGTTCATCGTTCGAAGGGCTTCGAGGTCGGTTTCGGTTGCCGCGGCTAGAGCGGCAGCCGAAACGTAGCTGGTGGGTGTGAACGCGTCGTAGGCGAGCTCCGGCAGCGGTTCGACGTTGGGAAAGTACTCCGCCCGGCCCGCGTAGGCCCGGTGGGCAGCGACGAATTCGCTGTAGAAGTTACGCGAGGCAAACCCAAACGTTCGCGAGCGGTACTTGTCGACGATGCGGCCAAGGTCACGGCTTCCGACCCGCTTCACGGCCCGTTTTGTGCCGGCACGTCCGTGGTTGTAGGCGGTCAGGGCCAGCGGCCAGGAGCCCAGAGCTTTGTAGTTGCCAGCCAGATGCCGGGCAGCAGCCTCCGTCGCACGCAGCGGGTCGAAGCGTTCGTCGAATTCCACCTCCATCTTCAAATAGAGCCGGGCCGTCGTGGGGACGAATTGCCAGATGCCCGCCGCCGCTGCTTTGGAATGGGCGCCGGTTTGAAAGAGAGACTCGACGAAGGGCAGCCGGGTGAGAGCCTTGGGAAGCCCCTGGCGAACGAAGATTCGTTCGATCTCGGGTAGGTAGACCCCCGAACGCGCAATCCCTTCGGCGAAGCGATTACTCAGACATGTTTGGGTGCGCAACCGATCGATGGCGTCGGTGTACTTGCTGGCGTTGCCGGGGACCTGCGCAAAAAGCGCGCGCACCCGTGCGTAATCCGCGGCCTCCTCCTTGGGGCCGCTGCGGCCGGCGGCCAGGTTTCGCAAGATTGTGGCATAGCGCGCTTCGACATCGCGAATGAACTTGCGTCGGCGAGTTGCCCGGGTTTGGTCTGGTAGATCGGCCAGGTGGTTGAAGTCGAGGACGGTGTAGACGACATTCAAGTAGCGCTCGTCGTGGAACAAGACCCGGTGGCTCGGATGCTCCGTGTAGACCGATGTCCAGAAGGCGACATTGGGCTCCAAGCTCGCTGGAATCGGGAACAGCGCGGGGTCGAGAAGGTCTTCGACGGCACGGGTCTCGACCGCGGTCGAGACCGCCAGGGTTGCCACAAGAACGCCAAGTGATATTGCCCGTTGGACGAGGGGGCGGTCGCTTCGAAAACAGATCATTGGATACTCCCTCAAAACGCCAAGTATAGCCTGAGGAGGCTCGGAAGTTTCGTCACTTGGACGGGTAGATGGACCACGGGGGTGAATCGCTGGGCGGCCTTTTGCTGGTGGTATCCTGATGGTCCTTGTCGCGTCTCTGTACGCCCCATGCCTTCCTTATTCCTTGCTTTGCTTTCTTGCGCCGGTTTCGAAATGTGGAGGTAGCTTTAAGGATGGCGATCAATGATCGTGGTTACGCCAAGTCCGGTGTCTTGGTTTCGACCGATTGGTTGGCCGCGCGCCGGAGTGACCCTGATGTGCGGGTCATTGAGTCGAACGAAGATCCGCTGGTGTATCCCTCCGGACATGTCCCCGGTGCGGTCGAAGTTGACTGGGCGCGGGACCTGAACGACCCCGTGCGTCGCGACTATCTCGATCGCGGGGCATTCGAAGCGCTCATGCGAAGGATTGGCGCGACCAACGAAACAACCGTCGTGTTCTACGGCGACAAGAACAATTGGTGGGCGACCTACGCCTTTTGGGTCTTCCAACTCTTTGGTCATGGCAAAGCCAAGATCATGGACGGCGGTCGACTCAAATGGGAGCAAGAAAGCCGCGCGCTTACGCGTGACGTGCCGACGTTTGCCGCCAGCGACTACCGCGCTTCCGAGCGCGACGACGCGGCGATTCGCGCGTTCCGGGATCAGGTCTTAGCCCATGTCGAGACGGGTGGGGCCCTGGTCGATGTGCGCAGTCCAGACGAGTATAGCGGTAAGCTTTTGCACATGGCCGACTACCCCAACGAAGGGGCTTTGCGAGGTGGCCACATCCCGGGTGCCCGCAGCGTGCCGTGGGCCCGCGCCGTCAACACCGAAGACGGAACGTTCAAGAACGCCGAGGACCTGCGCGCGATCTACGAAACAGAGCAGGGGCTGAACGCTGGTGACGACGTTGTGGTCTACTGCCGGATCGGTGAGCGCAGCAGCCACACCTGGTTTGTTCTGCACTATCTTCTGGGCTATGAGAACGTGCGCAACTACGACGGTAGCTGGACCGAATGGGGCAACCTTGTCGGTGTGCCGATCGAGAAGTGAGCATGAGCGCGCTTCCCGAGAGGCTGCAAGATCTGCTCGACTTGCTGGTGCCGGACCGCGTCGACCGGATCGAGGTCTTGATTTCCACCGCCAATCGGTTTCGGATCGTGCCGTCTGAGGTCGCTACTCGGCCCTATTCAGACCAGCACAAGGTTCCGGCATGCGAATCGAATCCGATGCGTATGCGTGGGCATTGGGCAACGAAGATGGCCCGTAGGCCTTTCACTTCGCTGTCGAGAACCCGCAAGGCATTTTGGCCAAAGCCATGCCGCCATGGACAGCGCAGCAAAGATTGAACGGTTCTCCTCCGTCTCTATTGGATATGGGCCGTGATATTCGCTACCTGCCGTCGTCGGGGACCTTGGTCGAGCTGACCGTGCGTACCATCCAACAACGCTACCTTCTCCGGCCTGGGCCACGGCTCAATGCGCTCTTAATCGGCGTGCTGGCGCACGCGCAAGAGGCCACGGGCATGCGCCAGGGGTGCCAAGTGGGTACAGGCGTCGACACCCACACGAACGGCCCAAACCAAGCCATCGGTCACCGCGGCCGCGTTTCCATGCCTTCGCGAAGAAAGTCCGTGAGCAGCTCGTCGCCGCCTACCGCGAGTTCCTCGCCGCGTATCGAGTCGCGGCCGAGCGGTTGGCGGCTGGCGCCACCACTGTCAGTTTCCCCGAGAACTGCTTTCCACCGCCGCAACCGTTCGTCGAGCCCCTGCGGCTCGAGCCTGGATAGCAGTCTGGCCTCGCTTCGTCGTTCGTTACGCGTTGGTCCCTAACCACCGCGCGGCGAGGCATGCTCGGACATCCGAAACGCCCGCTTCTCGCGGGCGTTCGGCGTCCAGAAACCAGCGGGTTCACCCAAATCGGGGTCGGCCGCGGGTGTACCACGCTCGATCGAGACGATCCACCCCGATCAAGCTGGCGAGGCCTTTGACTCTGCAACCGAAATTGACTCTCCTCCAATACTCGTCTGGCACATGATGTAGCCGGCACAACATTTATTTCGCGTCGTCTGGCTATCTTGACGTGCTCCACGAAGCGCCAAGAGAACCGGCCTTGACGACATGATAGTATGGCCACGGCATAGGTGGGCACCTAGTCCGCTCCATAAACAACTCTTAAAGTATCGAAACGATGAAGAGATATCCTATTATGATAATACTGGCCGTTCTGGCTGCTACAGCACCAATTGCCGCAGAGTCCAGAACTCCTGACATACCCTTTAAGATTGGCGAGTTTTCTGGGCCTACGCTGTCGTAGGTGCGGACCCAAAACTGTCCGCTTTTTTCCCTGTGCCAATGCATGATCGGGTATGGCACCGACGGCCGACGAGAACGTCCTCTTCGCAGACCACGCCGGGATTCCCGATGGGATCGTGGTCATCAACGATCGCTGCCGCCTCCTGCTGAGGGGCGGTTACCAGGTTGCGACTGTCTGTGGCCTGCCGCTTGCCCACTTCGCTGCTAGCGACAAGGCCGGCGAGGCCCACGCGATGGTGTGCCTCGTTGATTTGGGCTGGGCACGGCAGACCGAGGTTGCGCGCGCTTTTGGCTGCGATGTTCGCACTGTGCGTCGGCACCAGCGCCGCTTCGAGGAGGGTGGGCTGTGTGCCTTGGGGCGGCCACGTGGATTTCCACGGGGACGGCCGCGGGTGCCGCAGGCCCGCGAGGACGCGGTCAATGGCTGGAAGGCCGAGGGTGTGTCGAATCGTGAGATCGCCCGGCGGCTCGGTATCAATGAGAAGGCCGTCCGCAAGCTCGTGAAGCGCCTAGGCTGGAAGGAACGGCCGGCAGAGCAGCTGACGATGCCCTTCGAGGGTGCGGACCCAAAACTGTCCGCTTCTGGCGAACGGCTGGCCGACGACGCCCTTACCGACGCCAATCCCACGCTCGATCCTGGCGACGGTGGGGGCCGAGAGGGTGCGGACCCAAAACTGTCCGCTTCTGGCGAACGGCTGGCCAACGACGCCCTTACCGACGCCAATCCCACGCTCGATCCTGGCGACGGTGGGGGCCGAGAGGGTGCGGACCCAAAACTGTCCGCTTCTGGCGAACGGCTGGCCGACGACGCCCTTACCGACGCCAATCCCACGCTCGATCCCGGCGACGGTGGGGGCCGAGAGGGTGCGGACCCAAAACTGTCCGCTTCGGCGCCCGACCTGGATCGGGCCCCCTTGTCGCTGGACCTTGATCCGGCCGATCGCGCTGGCGATCGGCTTCTGGCGAGGCTGGGACTGCTCAATGATGCGGCACCGGTGTTCGGAGCGGCGACCCAGGTCCCAGGCCTCGGTGCTCTGCTGGCGATTCCTGCACTCATGGACAGCGGCGTGCTATCCATCGCCCGCGAGATCTACGGCAGCATCGGGCCTGCCTTCTACGGGCTGCGCACCACCGTGGTGACCCTGCTCTTGATGGCGCTGCTGCGGATCAAGCGACCCGAAGGGCTCAAGGAACGCTCACCTCGCCAGCTGGGTCAGATTCTCGGACTCGACCGCGCACCAGAGGTGAAGACTCTGCGCAACAAGCTCGCCCGACTCGCAGCTCATGGCCGGGCTGGCGACTTTGGCCGTGCCTTGGCGCAGCGTCGGGTCGCCACGCGGGGACATGCCATGGGCTTCCTCTATGTGGACGGGCATGTGCGCGCCTACCACGGCGACCGAGAGATCCCCAAAACGCACGTGGCACGGATACGCATCGCCATGCCGGCGACCACGGACTACTGGATCAATGATGCCCAGAGCGAGCCTCTTTTCGTGGTTCCAGCCGAGGCCAACAAAGGGCTCGCAGCGATGCTCCCCATCGTTCTCAAAGAGGTACGAAAGCTACTCGGAGACCGACGAGTTACCGTCGTTTTCGACCGTGGGGGCTGGAGCCCAAAGCTATTTGCCAAGCTCATCGCCGAGAGGTTCGATATCCTCACGTATCGCAAGGCCCCTTTTCGCCCGGTGCCGTTGAGCGCGTTCGTGCAGATCAAGGAAACGATCCACGGACGCAAGCTCGAGTATCTCCTCGCCGATCAGCGTATCTACCTCGAGTATGGTCGGAAGAAAAAGCGCCAGCGCGTTTTCCTGCGACAGGTCACCTGCCTGAGCGACAACGGCCACCAGACGCCGATCATTACTTCGCGCCGGGACCTCTCCACCATCGAAGTCGCCTACCGCATGTTCGATCGTTGGCGGCAGGAGAACTTCTTCAAGTACCTGCGCGAGGAATTCGCACTCGACGCGCTGGTGGACTACGACACCGAGCCCGCAGACGCCACCCGCGATGTCCCCAACCCCGAGCGCAGCAAGATCAACGCGGAGCTGCGCAAAGCCAACGCGCAGCCGGGCCTTCCCAGGCCCTCGGAACACCCCAAACGAGGCTCAACCGGACTTTTTCGAAGAGGGGTAGGTCAGGAGGTCTGGAGTCCTACGCGGTTGGGCCGGACATTCCTGTATTGGATGGCGTTGTGCTGACCGGCAGGCATGCAGAGCGGCCTATTTCCTTCTTGATCGAGACCAATGTGGTTACGCCGAGGCAGGCGTTGGTTTCGCTTGACCAGATATCGCTGGTTGAGGTGAAGATCATCTCCGGCCAGGCTGAATTCCTGGTGCCGACTCCTAATGGCATTTCGAATCGCCGAAGGATCGTCTATAAGTCGGATCTCGTTTACATGCCCGCTATCAAGTCGGGCAATGAAGGGAACGATTCATCAATCGAGATTCGGGTAAATGGCGAGTTGCTTGGAGAGCGTATCCGCATAGGCACCTTGAAACCAACTGATCTCGATCTCTCACTTGAACTTCCCCTAATGCGTCCTGCTCTTCTGTTATTCGACAAGAACCGACGATATGCCATCGTTGACGAATCGCGGATGGATCTTAACTCACTCGAAGAGAGCAACGAGACATATCGTCGGATAAGGTAAGGCCGGACACCTCTGATGAGGAGAACGAACCGTTCGCTAGAAGTTTTGACGAGGATGGTCCGTTTCCCGACATTAGCCACTGCCCTATCGAGATGTGGAGACGACCAGAGATAGATGATCGTCTACCGCGCTCAACCTGTCTCTTGAATGTGATTCCCACTGGTCGCTTGGAGTGGCAGGGCAACGGTAATCCGCAAAATGCAGGATATTCAATCAAACCAGAATCTTCGAGTACCTTGGTTTGGGCAACACCTGGCCTATCGATCGGTCTCGATGGCCTGTACAAAACCAATTGGGGGTGCAACAAAGCTCTTAAGATTCCAGACTTCTGTACCGCTAGGGCGACGGTGGCTGCTGCGGGGTGCTGTTGTGGGTTGCCAGCTATTGCAACCGGTAAAAACTGTGATTGGATCAACCCTGGAACTCTGAGCGATTGGCCTAACTGCCCTCTATAGCACCTGCTGAAGACCGACACCGCACTGCTTGCCGCACACTAGATCCGTTTCGTCCATCGACCCCAAGTACCCCAAGTAGGCCATTTTCTCCAGTAGCTGGTGGCTGCCTGTTACTCACACCTAAATTGAGCGGTTCTGAGGTTGAAGCAACAATATCAAGGGGCTGATTTGGGGTGGCGTATTTGCGTTTTGCCAAAGGAGAGGAAGTTTGAGCTGATCCCACAGCACTTGCGTCACCTTGAGCGCGATCTTTCCTGCATGGCGTACGATCTTTCCTGCTTGGTCGAAGAGTAGACGGCGGACCGTGGTGGGATACGACACGAGCGGGACCACCTCTGCGCTAACGTCCTCCTTGAAAGCCTGGAAGAGGAAGAACGCGACCAATACGGTGAAGTAGTAGGCCATGTTGGGGCCGAACCGCAGGAAAGGAAGTTGCTCGCTAGCGAAGTCTTTCAGCTCTCGATGGACCAGCTCATCCGCTCCCCGTTGGTGGTAGAGGCCGACGACTTCGACCGCCTCCATTCGATCCGCATGCCCAACCTTACTCAGCAGGTCATCAACGCCCTGCCCTTGCCCCAGGTTGGTATAGATCACGGTGTCCGGCCGAGCGGACGACAGGAGTCGCTGTCGATCTTCATAGAGCGGCTGAGAGAAAATCGCCCTTCGAGACTGGCTCCAAGTCCCCCGTTGATCCTCGAATTCGAAAAAGCGCCATTGCCGGGGTTTGCGATCGAAGATCCTCCAGTCCTCTTCAGGGAGCTCCTGAGCCCGATCGCGAATCGGCTGGTACAACTTTCCGCCGCAGACGTATCCAATGTTCATCTCTTCGCAAGCGACGAAGATAGCTTCATCGAAGAAACCACTGTCCATGCGCACCAGAATCGGGACCTCGGCTCGGAAGTGTGTGCGGATGGCGGTCACCGCTTGGCGGATCATCTTGATGGCGTCGTTACCGTAGTTGCAGTGTCGATCGCCGCGGCGAAAGACGGCATCGATGATGAAGCGCTGCCAGGTCAGTTGGAGGGGCTGGAATCCCTTGACCTTCTTGTAAGTGGGCTGAACCCCATGGCGCTTGTTGGCCTCATCGTTATCCAGGACCATCGAGTCGAGACCCAGGATGACGACCTCGGGCTCGGCGAGGTGCAGCCGCCACAGAAACAGCTCACGCAGGAGCTTTCGGAAGAAGTGGATCGTAACTGGTCGCCCTACCGGGCAACCGGCATTTCGCCGTTAGCGATCGAAGGAGGTCTGGAATCAGGGCAGGGTGACGGTGCCAGGCTTCTGGATCGCGGCCTTTGCGACGTCGAGGAGTTACTTCGTAACCGGTCGCCCTACCGGGCAACCGGCACTTCGCCGTGGACGATCGAAGGCGGGTTGCGAATCAGGGCAGGGTGACGGTGCCAGGCTTCTGGATCGCGGCCTTTGCGACGTCGAGGAGATACTTCGTAACCGGTCGCCCTACCGGGCAACCGGCACTTCGCCGTGGACGATCGAAGGCGGGCTGCGAATCGAATCAGGGCAGGGTGACGGTGCCAGGCTTCTGGATCGCGGCCTTTGCGACGTCGAGGAGATATTGGGCAGGATCGATGCCGTTGAGCCTTGCGGTCTCGACGAGGGAATAGAGCACCGCGGCCGTCTTGGCTCCGCGCTCTGAGCGCGAGCAGAAATGGGTTTTGCGTCCGATCACCGGACCTCGGAGCGCCCTCTCTACCCGGTTGTTGTCGAGGGGGATCCTGCCGTCCGCAACAAAATGTGTAAGCCGATCCCAGCGCTTCATCATGTATTGAATCGCCTTGCCGAAACCCGATTGTCGAAGGCCGCCCTGCTGAAATGCCCACGCGCGAATTTGCTTGAGAATCGGCCGACTCTTCTCCTGTCGAATCTGCCGTCTCTTCTCCCACTCCTCCGGGCCGCCCGGGAAGGGGCCTTCGACCTCGCGGTCGATCTCATACAGCTCTCGGATCCATTGGAGGACCGGCTGACACCGAGCATCTTCGAGATCCCGGAACTTTCTCAGGCAATGAGCCCAGCAGTTGACCAGGGTAAATCGCGGCGGCTGATCCTCTTCGTCCGGTTTCGCCAGGATTTCGTAGACCTGGTAGCCATCCGCGACCAGGGCACCTGAATAGGTTTCCAGCAGGCTGCGCCCTGCTTCGGTCGATTTCGAGTCGAGCAAGGCATAGTAAGCAAATTGTTCTGAGCACAAACCCCAAACCGTGGCGGTATATCGTCTCTTTCGATGCCGCTTGCGCCCGATCTTGACCCCATTGGGTGCCAACAACCAGCCGGTTTCGTCGACGTGCAAGACCGGGCCTTCGAGAAGCCGGGCGAAGAGCGCGTCGTAAGTCGGCTCCAGGATCTTGGACAGAGCAATGATCTGATCTGAGAGCGTGGCGGCCGTGACCGTCAGCCCGGACCGTGCCATGCGCGTGACCTGGCGTTGCAACGGAAGTTGAGTAGCGCGGGGGAATCTCACCCCCGCGCTCTCCCAGAACCGTACGTGAGCCTCTCGACTCATACGGCTCCTATCGTCCAGCCATTCCAGTCCTCAGAATCTCCCAGTGGGCCAGCAAGCCCGGATTGCGGCGCGCGATGGCCTGAAGCCAGCGAGTCGCTCTTCGAGTATGACCCTTGAGGCGCTTCTTATACTTCCGCTCGGCCCATCGCACAAAGGCGAAGTCCAGCGGTCGAAAGACCGGCACCAAGGCCGATCGATAGAAGCGCCCGTAATAGGAAATCCAACCTCGTATGATGGGGTTGAACATATTCGCCAGGTCAGTCAGGCTCTTATCGGTTCGCCTTGCGATTTTCCACTTCCTGCGCATCGTCTTCCGCATTGCCTTCGCCGCTCTGTGGCTCACCCCAGGGCAGAAGCTCGTGAAGAGCTCACCCCGTCGGTTGCGAGCACGGCGCGGCTTGAACGTATACCCGAGGAAGTCAAAGCTGACCTCCGGGTACCGGCCCCTCCGATTGGAGTCCCGGCAATAGACGAGTTTCGTCTTCTCCGGGTGGACCGCAAGTCGACAATGTGCAAGGCGCTGGTTGATCGCTCGTTGAACCTCTCCGGCCTGGATCTCTGTCCGGCAATGGATCACGATATCGTCCGCATATCTCTCGAACGGCACGTCTGGGTGGCTCTCACCCATCCAGGTATCGAACGCGAGATGCATGAAGATATTCGCAATCAATGGACTGATCACACCGCCTTGCGGCGTACCAGACTTCCTTTCCTCCAGTGAGCCATCCTCCCGCTGCAGCGAGGCTTGCAGCCACCGCTCCACGTAGAGAAGGACCCAGCGACAACTCGTGTACCGACGAACCGCGCGAAGCGTCAGTCGGTGGTCGAGCGTGTCGAAGAAAGCACGAATGTCGAGGTCTAGAACCCAATCGTAGCGCCAACAGCGCCGTCTCGCCTGCCCGATGGCATCGTGGGCCGACCGGCCCGGGCGATAGCCATAAGAGTCGGGATGAAACTGCGGCTCGACAATTGGTTCCAAGACCAACTTCACCACGTTCTGGGCGACTCGGTCAGCGACCGTGGGGACGCCCAATCTTCTCTCTCGACCGTCACTTTTAGGGATCACCACCAGCTTGACTGGTGGTGGAAAGTAAGACCCTGACGACATCCTGTTCCAAATCCGATAGAGATTGTCCTTCAAGTTGACCTCGAAGTCCTCTATCGTTTGGCCATCCACCCCAGGTCCACCATCGCTGGCTTTCACCCGGAGATAGGCTTCCCACACCAACTTCTTGGGGATCGGTAACGGCTTCGCTACGCCCACAGGTTCCTCCCGTTGCCGGTTGTCCTGCGATTGCAGCTGGACGACGCGACCCCTTCGCTCCAGAGGGTTTCCCCACCTTCATCGCTACTACGAGTCGCTCCGCCCCTGTGTCCCGCATTGGTACTTGCACCCTTGCAGGGGCTACCTGCTCGGGCTCTTCCCTTCGCATCAGGACGACAGGTTCCCACGTTCCGCACAGAAGCCTGGTCCAAGCTCACGCCGCCTTCATGCCGGACGCCGCCCAGCCAATAAACAGGCTCCCTCTGGGCTCATCCCGGGCCAACCAAACTGCCCGGTTTTGACGTCGGGTAAATACTTCACGACACGTCATCAGCGGTTCGCTTTCGCTCGTCTTCCTGGACCTCACCTGACGCGGTCTTGCCGCGCCTTTTCCTTCGACGCTCACTACCTGGGCTCTTGACCCACGCAGCTCGAGGTGGTTTGAGACCTGGGCCTGCACCCCGATCCCGAGGGGCCTGCCCTCATCTTCCATGCAGCACGGCGTACTCCTTCTACCTTGTGGCAGGTGAGCATGCCTTCGTGGCACACTCTGATCGGCGAACTTGTCAACGGCCACGGAGACGGCGAAGTCTGCCGAGTACCGACCGCCGGGGATCAACTTGGCCGGGCCGTGGGCGGTGACCACGTTGGCATTGCAGCGGCAGCGATACTTCTTGCGACGATGAAGCACCAAGGAATAGGTGCGCTCGACGAGCGTAATCTCTTCGCTGTCCTCGGTGAGCCCCATCTCCTCGAGTTCGCCCTGGCAGACTTGGCAGGTCTGCTCATCTTGGGGTAACTCGTAGAGTTGCTCTTGCCGAGGCAACCGGGGCTGCGGACGGGGCCCGTGCCCTTTCTGAGGCTTCTTAGCCGCTTTCGGTTTCGCTTCAGGCGTGATCGGTTCCGCCGCCGCCTGGAACGCCTTCGAGCCCGGAGTTTCGAGTATGTCCAGCTCGGCCTGGGTGAGCACCCGCCCTTCCAAATGAGCGTTTCTCAACGTCAGATCTCGAAGCCTGGTGACCAGACGCCCGACCTCATCCTGGAGCAGGCCGCAAGCCTGCTGAAGGATCTCAACTCGGGTTTCCGAACGCGCATCGAGCATGCACGTAGTATCTCATAAATACTTTATTATTAGGCAGGTATTAGCGGACGTTTTGGATCAATCTGCGGCGGAGATAACCGTCGGCGGCCCACCTCCTGGCAACCCTCCAAGAACAACGCAAGCTCCGAGGAGGAAAGCTCCAACTCGCTTTCGACCGCAGTCTTCCAGAGGCAGGCAAAGCGGCCCTTCTCGAGGCGTTTCACGTAAAGGCAAGATCCGGTCCCGTCCCACAAGAGCACCTTCGCTCGAATCCGATTCCTGGCCACGAACAAGTACAAATCACCGCTCGTCGGATCCCGACCCAGCTCTTCGCGAATCAGCGTCGACAACGTATCGAAACCCTTTCGCATATCCGCCGGCCTTGCGTAGGCGATCACTTGATACCGCCGAGGTAGAGGGAGCATCACAGCTCTCGAAGTAGGTCGAGAGCCTGCGATGTCGAAAGGCCCTCCAGGCGGAAACCATGAGGCGTCACCAGCACCAACTCTGCCGAGACCGGGACAGGCACTGCTCGTGCAACACGCACCGAGCGAAATTGCACAGCCTTCTTCAGCCAACGGGAGAGGCCCGACAAGCTCAGCCCGAGCTCTTCTGCGATCAAGCGAACCCCGGCCCCAGATGCTCGACGACTTTGCGCGTAGCTCACCACTTCCGACCGAAGACCTTCTGGGCAACTCCACCTCTTCTGGCCACCGCGACTTTTCTCTAGCGCTTCGCGAAGCGCGTGCGTTCGATCCTGCATCGTGTTTCCTCCTGACAACACGATGCACGATTCTGGCGATCGCCGAAAGACGGGTTAGGGCGACCAGTTACAGTGGATCACGGGCAGCGAGAAGGCTCTGAAGAATCGCTTCACGGAATGGGAAGACAGCAACTCGTGGTGACTGCATTCGACGATGCCGGCGTGAGCCGGATCCTTCTTCAGGGCATCGAAATAGCTAAGATGCCGGCTTGTTCCATCGAGCAGGAAGACGAAGAGCTGTTTGAAGATGTCGACGATCGGCAGACCCTTGCTACTCTTCCGCGGGCGGCCAAAAAGCTGTTGAATAAGCGCCTGGATGCCAATGTTGTCCAGGTATCGCACGAAGAGGCTGAGTCCTGCTCGGCCAGTCAAGGCATCGGGGGTAACCTCGATATCTGTGATGGTGTACGGGTTCTTCGGGTCCGTGGTAAACTGCATCTCGATCTCCCACCTGTTGGGTTACGGCGACCTAGGTCGTCAACTACTGCTAACGGTTTCAATATCAGCAGTTTAGCACGGCAGGCGGGGGATTATTGCGGTTTAAACCGCTCAATTTAGGTCAGACCAGCATAAGGTTTCGGCGTGCGAATCGAATCCGAAGCGTATGCGTGGGCATTGGGCAACGAAGATGGCCCGTAGGCCTTTCGACTTCGCTGTCGAGAACCCGCAAGGCATTTCGGCCAAAGCCATGCCGCCATGGACAGCGCAGCAAAGATTGAACGGTTCTCCTCCGTCTCTATTGGATATGGGACGAGACATTCGCTACCTGCCGTCTTCGGGCACGCTGGTCGAGTTGACCGTGCGCACCATCCAACAACGCTACCTCCTCCGGCCTGGGCCACGGCTCAATGCACTCATGATCGGCGTGTTGGCGCACGCGCAAGAGGCCACGGGCATGCGGGTACACGCCGTCGTGGTGATGAGCAGCCACGCCCATTTGCTGGTTTCACCCACTTCGACCAAGCAGCTGGCCAACTTCATGCGCCTCGCCAACGGCAGCCTCTCGAAAGAAGCCGGCCGGCTTCACGATTGGCCGGGCACGATGTTCCCGAGGCGCTACGCGTCGATCCCGGTGTCGGATGAGCCACAAGCCCAGATTGCCAGGCTTCGATACATTCTCGAACATGGTCCCAAGGAGAATCTCGTCCTCGCGCCGACAGACTGGCCTGGCGTGCATTCGTCCAGAGCCATGATCGAGGGCCGGACCATGAAAGGGATCTGGATCAAGCGAAAGGAGATGTGGGGCGCCAAGCAACGCGGCGAAGACGTGACCGAAGCCGACTTCACGGAAGACGTCGAGCTGACGCTCGATCCCCTGCCCTGCTGGCGCCACCTCGGCGCCGAAGCCTACCGAGCCCGCGCTCACCGAGATGGTTGATGACATCGAGCGCGAGACCGTCGCACGGCATCGGAAGGCCGAGACTGTGCCCAGGGGAGCCGAGTGGGTACGGCGTCGGCATCCGCACGAGCGGCCCAAACCGAGCCATAGTTCGCCACGGCCGCGTTTCCATGCCTTCGCGAGAAAGGTGCGTGAGCAGCTGGTCGCGGCCTACCGCGAGTTCCTCGCCGCGTATCGAGTTGCCGCCGAGCGGTTGGCGGCTGGCGACACTGCCGTCAGTTTCCCCGAGAACTGCTTTCCACCGCCGCGACCGTTCGTCGAGCCGTTGCGGCTCGAGCCTGGATAGCGCTGCGAGGTCGCAAAACGGTGGGTTGTTGTGTGGAGGGTTTACCTGCCGCCTCGCTGAGGTGTGCCTGGGCGTCAGAATCGCCCGGTTCAGTCGAACATCGGACGCCCAATTCACCTGATTTGGTCATCGTTGCCGCACTCATAGCGTTCGACCAGCACGATTCACGAGCGGTCAACGTGCCCGGTGGAATAGGCGACCCGTC
>CBDFNS010000012.1:0-159130 GCA_965250305.1 Candidatus Multivoradales bacterium
CGCCTTGACCGGTCCAGCGATACAGCGTCGCCTGCCACAGAGCCAGCAAGACGATGAACGGGGTCGCGCCGGCGCGACGCGCATAGTCCTCGAGCGCCTGGGTGGTGTCGAGGCCGATCGCGAAATCGACCACACCGCCGGCATCCCGGGGCCCGGAAGACGCGTTCGGGTCGTCGGGCAGGTCGAGCGGCAGCACGCCCGCGAGCCGGTCACGACCATGCGCGAGTTGGTGCGCCAGCACCTCGTCGGCCAGCGCGCTACGCTGCCACAGGGCGTAGTCGGCGTACTGCAACGTCAACGGCGGCAGCACCGGTTGCCGATCCTCGACCGCCGCGCCGTAGGCGGTTTGCAGTTCGTCGAAGAAGATCTTCTGCGACCACCAATCCGACGCGATGTGGTGGAAGACCAAGAGCAAGCGGTGGTCGTCGTCGGCCAGCCGATAGAGCACGGCCCGTAGCGGTGCATCGGACGCCAGGTCAAAGGGCCGCCGGGCTTCGGCCCGGGCGTGATGCCACAGGGCAGTCGCAGGTGGGTCGTCCACGTCGGCGGACGTCATGTCGACCAGTGGCACGGGCAGGGGCGACGGCGCGGCCACTCGTTGGATCGGTCCGGTGTCGGTCTCGTGAAAGGTCGTACGCAGGGTCTCGTGGCGTGCCACGATCACGTTCAACGCGTGTCCGAGCGCCGCGACATCGAGGCTGCCACGCAGGTGGACGAAACCCGGAATGTGGTAGGCGACGCTCTTTGGATCGAGCTTGGACAAGAACCACAGGCGCTCCTGGGCAAACGACAGCGGAAGCTGTGGCGGCCGCGGCGTCGTGGCGACGGGCGTCGCCAACACCGCGTCGTTGGCTGAGGTGCCGCGCGCGGCATCGATCGCCGCAGCCAGATCGGTCAAACGAGGCAGCTCGAAGATCGCGCGCAATGGAATCTCGACACCGAGATCGCGACTGATGCGCGTCGCCATTTGGGTGGCACGCAAGGAATGGCCACCGAGCGCAAAAAAGTCGTCGTGGCGCGCGATGTGCTCATGCCCCAACACGTCGGCGTAGATGTTGGCCAGAACCTCTTCGATCGCCCCCTCGGGGGCGCCGCCCCCGTCCGACATCGCCGCTGGATCGGGATCGGGCAGGGCCTGACGATTAACCTTGCCGTGGGCGGTGAGCGGCAAGGCATCCAGGACCATGATCGCCGACGGCAGCATAAAGGCCGGCAGTTCCTCGGCCAGCGCTGCGGTCATTGCTTTGGCCAGAGCCGCGGGTCCGAGGGTGATATTGGGCACTAGCTCCACCCACGCCAGCAACCGCTTCTCCCCCGTGGCATCGGGGCGTGCCAGGACCACTGCGGCGGCGACTGCGGGCTCCCGTTCGAGCGCGGCGCGGACCTCCCCCGGCTCGATGCGAAAGCCGCGCAGCTTCAGCTGATCATCGACCCGGCCGAGGAACAACAGCCGACCGTCGCGGCGCCAGCGCGCTCGATCACCACTACGGTAGAGGCGTTCGCCGGCGGTGGTGGCCAACGGATCGGGGACGAACCGCTCGGCGGTCAGGCCCGGACGGCCGAGGTAGCCACGCGAAAGGCAAGGACCGCCCAGATACAGCTCGCCGACGACGCCCGGCGGCACCGGCTGCAAAGCGTCATCGAGCAACCGGATGGTGGCGTTGCAGATCGGCCTGCCGAGTGGCGTTTGGTGGCCGACATCGGCGGTCTCGTCCATCGGGTGGCGCACCACGTGCACCGTCGATTCGGTCGGGCCGTAGCAATTGAACAGGGTGCCGGTACGGTGATCGTCGGCCCAACGCCGTGCAAGCTCCGCCGACAAGATGTCGCCGCCGGTCATCACCCGACACTCAGCGCCGAGCGTATCAAGGCGATGCTCGACCAGTTGGTGGAACAGGCCGGTGGTGAGACCGAGCATGGTCACACCGCGCGCCGCGATCACCTGCACCAGGCTGTCGGCCGACGGTTGCTCCGGTGGCGCCACGACCAACCGCGCGCCGACCAGCAGGGCGCCCCAGATCTCCAAGGTGGAGCCGTCGAACGAGGTCGGCGAAACCTGAAGCATGGTGTCGCCGGTGAAGTCGAGACCAGCATGACACGCCACCTGAACGATGTTGCGGTGGCTGACGGCCACCCCCTTGGGATGTCCGGTGGAGCCAGAGGTGTACATCACGTAGGCCAGATTCGCTGGCGTCGGCACCGGCAACGGCACCATCCGGTCTTCGGGACCCACGCCGTCCTCGATCGCGATCAACTCGTCGAGCATCACCGCGCGCGCGGCATGACGAGCAGGCAACCGATCGACGTACGCAGCGCGGGTCAGGATTACCTCCAAACCGGTGTCTTCGATCATGAACGCGAGTCGATCGGCTGGAAAGTCAAGTTCCATGGGCACATAGCAACCGCCCGCGGCGAGGATGCCGAGGAAGGCGATCGCCTGGTCCGGCGCGCGCTCCAGGAAGACACCGACCCGGCTCTCCAAGCCGACCCCGAGGGAGCGCAGGGCACGTGCCTGGGCGTGAGCCTGGTCCACCAGCGCGGCGCGTGTGATTTGCCAGCGACCGTCGAACGACTCGATGGCGATGGCATCCGCCGCCCGTGCCGCCCGCGCCTCGACCAACTGCACCAGCGACGCGTCGGCGATCTCAACTACCTCGCCGAGCGCGAAGCGGGCGACCTGGGACGCCTCACCGTCGGACATCATGGGCAGGCGCGCCACCGGCGTGTCCGGCGCCACGATTGCGTGCCGCAGCAGCGCGACGTAGCGGCCAAGCAAGGCTTCAGCGGTGGCCGAGTCGAACAGCGCGCGGGCGTACTCGAGCACCAGATGCGGCTCCCCTTCGATCAGTCCAACGCCAAGCGTCAGGTCAGCTTTGCTGGTGCCGTTGTCGATTTCGGTCAGCGACCAGCGCAGACCGCCAGCCTCGATCGGCCGTGGCAAGTCCCGCCACACGAACATGACCTGAAAAATCGACGAGCGCGAAAGATCGCGTTCAGGCTCGATCACCTCGACCAAACGTTCGAAGGGCAGGTCTTGGTGACCGTAGGCACCGAGGGCCACCTGCCGTTCGGCGGCCACCAAATCGGCGAACGAAGCGGCCGGCTCTACAGTGGTCGCCAAAGCGAGGGTGTTGACACAGAAGCCGACGACGGATTCGAGCTCCGGGCGTCGGCGGCCGGCCACCGGCGTCCCGATGGCGAAGCGGCGGCTGCCGGCGGTTCGGTACAGCAGGACTCGGAAGGCCGCCAGCGCGACCATGAACGGCGTGGCACCGAGCCGGCCGGCGAGACCCTCGATCCCCGCCCATAGGGTGGCGTCGAGCCGCCGCTCGAGATGCGCTCCCTGGTGCGATTGCAGCGCCGGCCGTGGCCGATCGGTGGGTAGGTCGAGCACCGCCACGCCTTCAAGGGCGTGACGCCAATAGTCGAGCTGGCGCGTCTGCTCGGCGTCGACCAACCAACGTCGCTGCCACACCGCGTGGTCGGTGGTCTGCGTCGGCCGTTGCGGTCTTGGTGCCCACCCACTGCCGCGACCGAGGGCCTGGTAGGCATCGGCCAGCTCGCCGAGCAGCAGATCCACCGACCAGCCGTCGACGATGATGTGGTGAAACACCCACACCAAGCGATGCGCATTGGCGTCGAGCCGCAGCAACTCGGCATGCCACGGCGGCGCCGCAACGAGATCGAAGGCGCGCGTCGCCAGCCGACTCTCGATGATCGCGAGCGTGTCGTCGTCAGCGGTTAGCTCGTGAACCGGCAACTCGACCGCAAACGGAGGAAGAAGTTCCTGGTGCGGCTGACCATCGAGGGTGACGAACTGGGAGCGCAACGCGCTGTGGCGTGCCACCAAGCAGGTCAGGGCCTGGGCCAGGCGCGCCGGCTCGAGGTCACCGCGAAGGTCGATCGCGAGCGGGATGTTGTACACCGCCGCGCCGGGATCCAAGCGATCGAGAAACCACAGACGCTCCTGGCCAAACGACACCGCGACCGGCGACGTGTCCACCGGCTCGATCGGCACTTCGAACGCCGGTACGCCCTGCTGGTGAAGCTGATCAATGCGCTCGGCCATCGCCGCCAGGTCGGGTGCCTCGAAGGGCAGCGACAGCGGCACCTCGACCTCGAAGGTCTGGCGCAGGCGCGACACCAACCGGGTGGCGCGCAGAGAATGGCCGCCGAGGTCGAAGAAGTTGTCATGGCGGCCGACGTGCTCGCGGCGAAGCAGTTCGGCCCATAGACCCGCCAGCAGGGCCTCGGTTGCCCCGCGCGGGCGGTCGGACGAGAGGTCCTCGTCACCACCGTGAACACCCGGTGTCGGGAGAGCATCGTAGTCGATGGCGCCGTTCATGGTCAGCGGCAGGCGCGCCAATCCGACAAAGACATCGGGTACCAGGAAGCGCGGTAGGCGCTCACCAACGAAGGCGCGCAGGGCGTCATCGCTCGGCCGATCGCGGACCGGCCGGCCGCTGGTCTCGGCGAGCACGACATAGGCCACCAGCCGCGACGTGCCGTCGCCTGCCACCGGCACCACCACGGCGCTGCGCACTGCGGCATGCGCCATGACGGCATGCTCGATATCGGCCAGGTCGGTCCGGTAGCCATTGCGCACCCACTGGCGATCAGCGGGAGCGATGCGCTCGAGCACGCCGGTGTCTTGCCGCCGCCGCCAGCGCACGCGCGCGCCGGTGCCATAGAGCCGCGTGCCCGGAGGCTCACCCAAGCCCGAAGGCGCTGGGACAAAACGCGCGGCGGTGTGCGATGGCCGACTCAGGTAGCCGCGCGCCAGGCGATCACCCGTCAGATAGAGCGTGCCGATCACCCCGATCGGAACGGGCCGCAGCCGGTGATCGAGCACGTGCGATCGTAGGCCGCCCAGCGGTCGGCCGATCGGCACCATGCCCTGGTCGCGACGCGGACCAGCCATGACATGGGCCGTGGCGAACGGGGCGCCGCCATCGCCGAAGACGTGGGTGAGCGTGACGTGCCCCTTGGCGGATTCGATGAAGCGTCTCACAGGGTCGCGCGGTACGGTCTGACGCGAGCCGATCTGACGCGAACCACCGCCACCGGTGAGCACTTGACGCAGCCTCAGCAAGTCGTCGAGCTGGTGGTCGACCATCGCCTGAAACAGTCCGTCCGACAGCCACAGAGCAGTGATGCCCGCGTTCCGGATTGCGTCGCCGAGCCGCGCCGGCGACGGGGCCGTCAGCGCCGCAGACGCCGGAGGCGTGGATGCCTGGCGCGGGGCCGGCAAGATCACCACCCGGCCGCCGGACACCAGCGGGCCCCACACTTCGAGCGCGGCAACGTCGGGGCCGGCGGTCGCACCGCGCAAGACGGTCTCCGAGGCCAACCATCCAGGGCCGGTATCGCGCACCAGTGGAGTGAATGCACCGTGGGGGATACCAACAGTCGCGCCATCGTTCTCGATCGCGGCATAGAGCAGGTGCTGGCTGCTGACGACAGCGGAAAGCGGGGCATCTGAGGCCGCCCCAATCGCGTCCGCGTCGCGGGTTAGATCTACCAGGGCACCCTGCCCGACCACCACCCGAACACCAACCTGCTCGATCCGTTCTTGCCAACGCGCTGACCTTGCATCGTCGTCGACCATGCCGTCGATGAGGAGGTAGTAGCCGCCGGCTTCGGCCACCGCCAGCATGGCCATCACCCGTTCCACCGACGGCGCAAGACCAAGGGCCACGGGAACCTCCGGCCCGACGCCGAGCGACCGCAAGTGGTGGGCCAAACGACGGACGCTCGAAGCCAGCGCGGCATAGGTTAGCCTTCGGCCCTCGACGTCCGTATTGGCCGAACCCAGCTCCTCGACCGCAACAGCGTCAGGCGAGCGAACCACCTGCGCTGCGAACAGGGTGGTGAGGTCGCGATCACTGGCGACCCTGTTTCTGGCGACGCTGTCACTGGCGACGCTGTCGCTCGCTGAGGTGGCGGCCGGCTTGTTCCAGGCGGCGAGCAACGCCCGCTCTTGTTTTGACACCAGGTCGAAGTCATCGATTGGGCGATCGGGCTCGGCTGCGGACGCGGCAAGCAGGCGCGCAAAGCGGTGTGCGATGGCATCGGCGCTGGCCTCGTCGAACAGCGCGGTGGCGTACTCGAGCACGCCTTCCAGGCGGTCGCCGACGGCATCGGCGAACCTTCGCAGGTCGAGGGACAGGTCGAACTTGCTGCTGGGTGTAGGCAGGGCGCGCGCGCCGAGGTCGCCGCCTTCCTCCAACGTGATGGCGACTTGAAAGAACGGATTGCGGCTGGCGTCGCGCTCCGGGCGCAGGGCCGCAACCACGGTCTCGAACGGAACCTCCTGGCGTGCGAAGGCTTCGGTGGCCGCCGCCCGGGCGCGGCGCAGCAGGGCGCGCAGGCTTGGCGCCGTAGTGTCGGTGCGAGGCCTGACATCGAGCCGCACCGCCACCATGTTGGCAAAGAAACCCACCACCCCCTGGGTTTCGCGGCGATCACGGTTGGCCACACTGGCGCCGACCACCAGGTCATCCTGACCACTCAGACGGCCGAGCAGTGCACTCCAAACGGCGAGCAACGCCACGAAGGTCGTCGTGCCTTCGCCACGCGCCACCGCTGCGAGCGCTTGGGCAGCCGCCGGATCGATCGCGACCGGCACCATGGCGCCCTGGAAGCTGACGCGGGCCGGCCGCGGATGGTCGGTGGGCAGGGCGAGAATCGGTGCGTCCACCAGAGTCAAGCGCCAGCCATCGAGGTGCTCACGTGCTTCTTCGCTGGTCAACCACTGCCGTTGCCAATGAGCGTAGTCGGCAGCGTCGATCGGCGCAGGGGGGGCCAGCGACTCATTGGCCAGCAGGGCCCCGAGTTCGCGCACGACGATGGCCAGCGACCAGCCATCGAAGACGATGTGATGAACGATCAGCAGTAGCGCGTCAGCGTCGTCAGCGCGCACATGGATCGCGCGCCACAGCGGCGCCGAACCAAGGTCGAAGGGTCGAGCAATCTCATCAGCGGCGCGCCGTGCCAGCGCCGCCTCGGCGGCTTGGTGATCGTACCCACGCAGGTCCAGCGTGTGAAGCACCGGAACCACCGATTCGGCGACAATCTCCTTGGCGGGACCGCCGCCAGCATGTTCTGGAAAGGCGGCGCGCAACGCGTCGTGGCGGGCGGCCAGCGTCGCCAGAGCTCGCGTCAGGCTCACGGGCTTCGGTCGGCCCTCGAGCGACACGACGAACGGCATCAGATAGGTGCCAGGCGCATCAACCACGCGGTCGAGAAACCACAGCTGTTCCTCCCCCACCGACAGCACCACGGGCGCGTCGGGCGGGCGCCGGCCAAGACCGGCAACGGCAGCGACGGGTCGTTCGAGACCCTCTTTCGCCAGCAGGGCTTCGAGCAGTTTTCGGCGGTCGTGCGACATCTCAGCCTACGGCGATCTCCGCAGTCTTGCGCGACACGGTGGTGAGCGGATGGACCTGCGCGCCGGTCATGCGCTGCAGCTGCGCCGGGCGCACTTCGATCTCGACCCCTACTTCACCGGCCGCCACGAAGACGGTCGGCTGTGCGAGCAGGCTGGTATCGATGTGCACCGGGATATCGCTGTCGACGCCGATCGGCGACACGCCGCCGGGCGAGTAGTCGAGATAGGCGGCGAGTTCTTCGAGGTCGGCCAACTCCAGCCGGCTGTAGCCCAGCTCGTGGGCCACAGCGTTCAAGTCGACCCGTTCGTTGATCGGCGCCAGCAACACCACGTAGCGGTGTTGAGGGCTGCGCAAGAAGAGGCTCTTGGTGACCTGATCGAGGCTGGCGCCGACGGCTTCGGCGAAGTCGCGCGGGCTGTTGATCGCCCGGTCGAGATCCTGGTGGCGGTACACCGTGGCCTCCACCTTGTGCGCTTCGAGGGCGCTGCGCACCCGCCGGTGCACGTGGGGCAAGTCACGGGGATCGGGAAAGAAGTAGCCGAAGCGCTTGGCGGCGTCGGCAACGTCTTGGCGCAGGTGTGCTGGCACCTCGGTGCCGAACAGATCGATGTAGTGACGCACGAAGTGTGGATCGTCTTGCAAGAAGGCGAAGTCCGTGGCCACCATGTGGCGAACCACGAGCATCGGCACCGGCGCAGCCAGCGGACGGAAGTCCGGATTCCACAAGCCAGCCTTGTCCGGTGGCCCATCATGAAATTCACCGACCATGACACCGTGCGGTACATAGTCGGTCTTGAGCCGGTCCTGCACCTGATCGATCAGCGACGGAACATCTGCTTTTTCGAAGTCGGGAAACAGGCAGAGAATCGTCTTGTAGATGCGGTTCGAGCCCGCAGTCGGCTCGAGCGCGAGAAACCAGTCACGCAGGTCCATGATGATCCGCTCTACGTCGTCCTGTGTGTAGTCGCGACCGCGCTGGACCGTCATGTAGAAGGTGCACTTGCGCATCGACGCCTGGACGTAGGGACAGACCGGCCCTTCGCGGCCCAGCTCCGGGTGGGCGTGACACAGGTAGTGCTCGGCCCAATCGACGATGCGACGTAACGGTGCGATCGAATCGCGGATCACGGTCGGTGGTACTTCGGCCAGCACATCAGCGGGATCGACGACGAAGAGCTCGGGGTTCTCGGGATGAATGAGCATGGATGATGAATCTTGGCAGTCGGAGTTCGAAGGGAGCGTTCACCGCCAGGCGGGCGAGAGGCCAACGCGGGCTGAACGCCACGAAGTGAGCGATGCGGCTAGACGCCCTCCTGCAGGCGAGCAGCGATCTGATGATCATCGAGCGCCGCCATTTCGAGCACCAACTCGGCGGTGCGCTCGATGCGCGCGCGGTCCGGGCGGGCGAGAAGAACCGACGCCAGCCCGGCGACGGTAGGACGTTCGAAGAAGCGATGAACCCTCGGCGGGTCGTCGATTAGCAGCTCCTCGCCGAGGCGCGAGAGCAGCCGTACCGCACTCAGTGAGTGACCGCCGCGTTGAAAGAAATCGTCGTCGGCACCGATCCGGTCGCAGCTCAGCTCAGCGGCCATCACGTGGGCGAGCACGTTCTCGAGCGGGGTTTCGGGGGCGCGCGAGCTGGCCGCAGCATCACCACCTTCGGTCGGAAGCGGCAGGTTCTTGCGGTCGACCTTGCCGTTGGGCAGTCGAGGCAGCGACGACAGTGCCACGATCGCCGATGGCACCGCATGGGCCGGCAGTCGTTCATCCAGATAGGCGCGAAGCCGGCCTGATCGATTCGCATCGGGCGCAGTGTCGTGGGCAGCCTCACGGACGTTCGGCACCACCCAGGCGATCAGGCGTCGCTCGACGAGGGCATCGTCGGCATCGCCATCACCCTCGACCGGCGCCATCACGACCGCTTCCGAAACGGACTCGTGCCCGCTGAGGGTGGCCTCGATCTCGCCCAGCTCGACGCGGAAACCGCGGATCTTGACCTGGTGGTCCAACCGATCGAGGAAACGCAGCGTGCCGTCAGGGCGCCAGCACACCCGGTCGCCGGTACGGTAGGCACGGGCACCGGGCACCGTAGCAAGCGCATCGGGCACAAAACGCTCGGCGGTCAGCGCCGGTCGCTGCCAGTAGCCGCGGCTGACGCCTTCGCCTGCCAGGTACAGCTCGCCCCCTACCGTTGGCGGCACGCGCCGGCCTTGGCTTCCCAACACATGCGCACGAGTACCGTCGATCGGCGCGCCGATCGACGGCACAACGGCCCCTCGGGGGATGACCGCGCCAGTGGAATAGGTGGTGTCCTCGGACGGTCCGTAGAGGTTCCAGACCCGGTCCACCCCTCGGGCGTACATCGCCTCGACCAAAGCGCTGGGCAGTGGCTCGCCCGCCAAGTTGACGGTGCGTACCGACGCCGGCAGGTCCCCGGCGCGCAGTACCTCAGCCATCACCGAGGGCACGGTGTTGACCAAGGTGATCCGTTCAGCAATGGCGTCGGGCAGGTCGAGCAAAGCCAGCGCATTGGGCACCAGGAGCACGGCGCCGCCAGTGACCAACGGCAAGAAAAGTTCGAACACCGACAGGTCAAAGCAGATCGAGGTCGATGCCAGCAGCCCGGCAACCTCGTCGGAGGCAAACGCACCTGACGCCCATCGCACCATGGCCAGGGCCTGACGATGCTCGATGGCGACACCTTTGGCGCGGCCCGTGGAGCCAGATGTGTAGATGAGATAAGCGAGCTGGCCGGGATCGACCGAGATGGCGGGCGGGATGTCGCGCTCGATGGCGGCTTCCGATCCCCACCAAGTGGTCGGATCGTCCACGATCACCCGGCGCACCCCCGGGGTCGCCGGTAGCCGATCGATCAGCGAACGATGGCTGAGCACCACGCTCAACGCGGTGTCTTCGTGCATGAATGCCAACCGCTTGGCGGGGTAGGTCGGATCGAGCGGCACGTAGGTGCCACCGGCGAAGAGGGTGGCGAGCACGGCGACCACGAGGTCACCGTCGCGGTGCAGGCAGATGCCCACGAAGTCCTCCGCACCGACCCCGAGCGACCGCAAGTGGTGACTCAAGCGCGCCGCGCGCCGCAGCAACGTGCCATACGTCCACGTCGTGTCGTTCCAGACCAAGGCGACAGCGTCAGGACTCTCGGCGGCCTGCGCCGCCACGGCGCCATGCAGAGTTTCGGCGCGCGGCGCCCACTCGCGGGTGGTGCCGGTGGCGTTCCAGCCATCGAGCTGCGCGCGGTCGTCGGAGCCGAGCATCGGCAAGCCGGCGGCAATCTGTTCGGGCGCCGCGAGGCCGGCGCGTAGGACGCGCTCATAGCGGGCGGCGAACTGCGCCACAGTCGCTTCGTCGAACAGATCGGTGGCGTACTCCAAGGTACCAGCCAAACCATCACCTTCGGGCTCGAGCAGCAAGCTCAAGTCGAACTTGGCGCTTCCGGTTTCCGGCGGCAGGCGTTGGACCGCCACGCCGTCGATCGCGAGTCGCGGGGCCGGCGTGTTGGCGAAGGCGAAGAAGACTTGAAAAAGGGGACTGCGCGACAAGTCGCGCTCGGGCTCGATGGCTTCAACCAGTCGTTCGAAGGGCAGGTCCTGCCGGTCGTAGCCGCCGAGCGCGGCGGTTCGCACCCGCGTCACCAGTTCGGCAAAGCTCGGGCGACCGTCGAGGTTGACGCGCAACGCCAGGGTGTTGACGAAGAACCCAATCAGATCATCCAAAGCGGCTTCGCCGCGACCCGCGACCGGAGTGCCGATCACGATGTCCCGCTGGCCGGTGTGCTGGTGAAGCACCACCTCGAAGGCAGCGAGCAAGACCATGAATGGCGTGGCGCTCCACTGCCGCGCCGCCCGATCGACGGCCGCAGCCAGTGCTGGCGCCAGCTCGAATCGGACGTTGGCGCCCCGGAAGCTGCGACGCAGCGGCCGCGGCCGGTCGGTGGGCAACTCGAGGGCAGGTGGGGCGCCGGCAAGGTGGGCGCGGCAAGCGTCGAGCTGCGGCGCCAGTACGTCGTCGGTCCAGACCCGGCGCTGCCACGCGGCGTAGTCGCCATAGTCGATCTCCAGCGATGGCATGTCGGGTGCCAGGTCAGCCCGGCGAGCACGGTAGGCGTTGCCCAAATCGCGGTGCAGCAAGGCCAAAGACCAGCCGTCGAACACGGCGTGATGGACCACCCAGACCAGGCGGTAGGTGCGCTCGGCCAAGCGCAGCACGAGGGCCCGCCACAACGGCCCGCGAGCCAGATCAAAGGGCGTGGTCGAAGCTTCCGCGGTTCGGGCGTCGGCTTCGCCCTCTGGATCGCTGTGACCACGCAGGTCGAGCAACGAAACCGTGGTCGTCTCGTCGTCCGGAGTTCGATCGGTCGTGTTGTGCACCGGCTGCCGGTCGATGGTGGTGAAGCAGCCGTGCAGCACGGGATGGCGTGCAACGACATCCTCGACGGCGCGGACGAGCGCGTCGCCGTCGATCGGGCCTTCGAGGGCAAGCACCTCGGGAATGTTGTAGACCGGGCTCTCGGGATGGAATTGGTCGAGGAACCACAATCGCTCTTGGGCAAACGACAGCGGCGTCGCGGAACGGTCGCGACCTGGCGTCGCGACCAAGGGCGATCGGCCAGTCTCGGTGCCTCCACGGCGTTGATCCTCGAGATGGCGGGCCAGGCCGGCGACGGTCGACCATTCGAACACTGCGGCGATCGAAAGCGTCACGTCAAAGGCGCGACGCAAGCGTGCCACCGCTTGGGTCGCCAACAGCGAGTGACCGCCGAGCAAGAAGAACGAATCGGCGCGGTCGGGTGGTACGTCAAGCCCGAGCACATCCGCGAAGATGCCGGCCACCAACTCTTCGCTGGCACCGCGCGGTGGCCCCGGTTGTTCGGTATCGCATTCATCGGGCCAGGCTTCGGGATCGGCGGCAGATTGACGCTCCCCCGCCGCAGGGGCCTGAGTTTCGTGCTCCGCGCTTTCGAGCCCAGCGATAACCTGATCGGGGCGCGCCAACAGCTGGTCGAGGATGCGGCAGAAGTCGGCGGCCATCGCTTCGACCGTGGCGCGCTCGAACAAGTCGGTCGGGTACTCGAACCATGCGTCGAGCCCGCCGTCGTCGGTCTCTTCGGCGTAGAGCAAAAGGTCGAACTTGGCGGTGCCGGTGGTGACCCGCACCCGCTCGACATCGAGCCCCGGCAGACGCGCCGCCTCGAACAGGGCGGTTTCCAACGACAGCACCGCTTGGACGATCGGGTGGCGCGACGCCTGGCGAACCGGTGCCAGCGTGTCGACCAGACGATCGAACGGCACGGCACGGTGACTGAGCACGGTCGCGGTCTCATCCCGGTTGCGGCGTACCAGCCGGCGAAAAGAGGGACCGTTCGAGAGATCCGCCACCAGCGGAGTCAAGTTGACGAAGAAGCCGATCATCGATTGGGTGGCTGGATGGTTGCGGCCCGAAGACGGCGTTCCGACGACGAAGTGCTGCTGCCGGCAGCGTCGGTGGAGCAAGATCTGGTAGCCAGCGAGCAAGACGACGAATGGTGTCGCTCCCTCGTCGCGGGCCAGCTGGCGTACCGACGCCATCGACGCCGCGTCGACGTGAAACGCGATGGTGTCGCCGGCGAGCAACGGCGACGTGGGACGCGGACGGTCAGGCGCCAGATCGAGCGTCGTCGGCACATCATCGAGATGTCGCCGCCAGAAGTCGAGGCCGCGCGCAAGCGCGCCAACCGGGTCGTCCGGCGCCAACCGTCGGACCTGCCAAGCGGCGAAGTCGACGTACTGCAACCGAGGATCGGCCAGCGCGTCCCCCCGGTAGAAGGTGTCCAGCTCGCGCAGCAAGATCTCCACCGACCAGCCGTCGAAAGCGATGTGATGAACCGTCAGAAGAAAGCGATGACGCCGCGCGTCGAGCCGGATCAAGCGCGCCCGCAGAACCGGGCCGGTCATCAGGTCGAAAGGCGTCGCGGCCTCTGTTTCGGTCATGCGGACGAGCGCCGCGTTGCGTTCGGCGGTTCCGTGCGTCGACAGGTCGTCAAAGGCGATCGGAAACGCCCCCTCCATCCGAGGCTCGACCGCTTGCCGCGGCTGGTCATCGACCTCGGGAAACCGCGTGCGCAGCGGTTCGTGCCGCGCCACCAAGGCGCCCAAGGCGCGTGCCAGCGCGTCACGGTCAAGGGTGCCGGTCAGGTCGAGCGCGAACGGCAAGTTGTAAAGACCGCTGGCCGGGTGCAGCTGGTGGTGGAACCACAAGCTTCGTTGGGCGAACGACAGCGGCCAGGCATCGTGTCGCGCCACCGGCTCGAGCACGGGGCCATCGTCGTCGGCGGCCGCCAGCCGCAGTGCCAACCGTGGTGCCAAGTATCGGGCCAGCGCAGCGACGCTGGGGTGGGCATAGAGCTCGCCGAGGGTCAGCTCGACGGCAAGGGTCTCGCGCACCCCGGCAACCAGACGGGTGGCGGTCAACGAGTGGCCACCGAGGGCGAAGAAATTATCGCTTGTGGCCACCGTTTCAGAGCCCAGGCTGTCAGCCCACAGAGTGACCAGCGCTGCTTCGGTGGGCGACGTCGGCCCGTCGCCAGCGCTGCCAGAGCCCCACGAGGGCGCCGGCAGCGCGCTACGGTCGACCTTGCCGTTGGCGTTGAGCGGCAGGGTGTCGAGCACCAGAAAAGCCGATGGCACCATGTAGTCGGGTACCCGCGTGCCCAGCCAGCGAGCGAGGACGGTGGCGGTTAGCGACGAAGCGTCGTCACCCGGTTCGGCGACCAGGTATGCGGCCAAGCGCTTGTCGTCGATGCCGCCCGACCGAACCGTACACACCGTCAGAACCGCCTGCGCTACCGCCGGGTGACGCAACAGCGTGAGAGCGATCTCCTGCGGCTCCACGCGGAATCCCCGCAGCTTGACTTGATCGTCGAGCCGACCGACGAAGAGCAGGGTACCGTCGTCGCGCCATGCGACGCGATCACCCGTACGGTAGAGCCGCGCGCCGGCCTTCAACGCAAACGGATCGGGCACGAAGCGCTTGGCGGTCAGCGCCGGTCGTCCGCGGTAGGCGCGTGCCAAACCGTCGCCGCCGGCGTACAGCTCGCCATGCTCGCCAACCGCCGCCGGCCTCAGGTCCGGGTCCAGCACTCGGACGTATCCGTTGACGATCGGCCGGCCGATCGGAATACCGGCCGCCAAGTCGTTTTCCGGGTCCACGCCCGTGCCCGGGCCCATGGCGAAGCAGGTCGTGAAGGTGGTGTTCTCGGTCGGTCCGTAGCCGTTGACCAACGTGGTTTCCGGGCAGGCATCGAGCACCCGTCGCACGTGCTCCACCGAGAGAACATCGCCGCCAGCGAGAAGCTGACGAACGCCGCGCAGCCGCGGCAGCTGGGTCTCGACCATTTGATGGAACAGGCCGGCAGTCAGCCACAACGTCGTCACGCCGGTCGTTTCGATGACCTCCCCAAGCCCGTCGAGCGACGGCTGTTGCTCAGGATGAATCACCAGCCGTCCGCCATTCAAGAGCGGCCCCCATAGCTCGAGGGTGGAAGCGTCAAAAGCTGGCGGCGCCAGGAGGAGATAGGTCTGGTCTGGACCGAAACGGATGAAGTCGTTGTGCCGCACCAGGCGCACCACGCTGCGGTGGCTGACCGCGACCCCCTTGGGACGGCCCGTGGAGCCTGACGTGTACATCACGTACGCCAAGCTGGTCGGCACGCTTGCGTTCCCTGTTTCTGCCGGAGCGGGTGCACCGTTGTCGAGTGCGGAGCCAGTAGCCTCGAGCGAAGCGAGGTCTACCACCGCGTCCGGTCCGGCACCGGCCGCGCGCAGGGCATCAATGCTGGCCGGCTCGCCGTTGGTGAGAATCATTCGAGCACCGCAGTCGTCTAGCAGGAAGGACAGACGGTCGGCCGGTAGCGTCGGGTCCAGTGGGGCGTACCAGCCGCCTGCTTCGAGCACACCGAGAATCGCCACCACCAGCTCAATCGACCGCGGTAGCATCAGCGCCACTGGCACCTCCAGCCCTACACCCCGCCGCTGCAGAGACAGGGCGAGGCGTCGCGACCGTGCCGCCAACGCGTCATAGGACAGGCTTCGTTCACCGTCTTCGAGGGCGATCGCGTCCGGCGAGCCCTCGGCTACCGCGCGGAAGAGCTGCGGAATCGTCCGCTGACGCTCGTAGGCCATCGAGCGTCCACACCACGCCGGTGCGGGGTTGTTTTGAGTCTCAGCCACGGATCGCACCGCCAGTCCAGGGCGGCTCCGTGAATCCGGACAGAATGACTTTCTTGGCAGTGTCGACGCACGATACTGCGCATGCACTCGTACCCGTCTGCAAGGTTCTCCCTTCACCGAACGAGCGTGTTTGCGAACAAGGCATACGCCCAACACCGAAGCCAAGACAACGGGCTACGCGAAGGCCACGGACACGATTTTCGAACCCCGACTGTTGCTCACCGAAGTCGGTGAGTGCTTACTCTTCGAGAGTCTATAGCCTAAGGAGCATGTTTAGCAATATACACTTCTCGGCTCCAAATCTGATTTCTTCAACCAGCATTGTGTCCTTGACGCCAGCTCAAACTACATCAGGGAAAAAATTCTTCCGTACATTGAGGCTGTTGTCGCGATAGCCGATCGGCCGTTCGTCTAGAATTTTGCCTTGCATGGCCAGGATGTTGGTATCGAAGCCGCCCATGTCGATACAACGATAATCCAGGTCAGATGACCTACCATTCAGCCTGCACCGCTTCGATGCCTCCAAGAAGAAGAGACACCGAAACCGGCAAAGGGCTCGAGGGACGCGGCACGGCACTGGTGTTCGGCACCTTAAGGGACGCACTCGCTCCCCCTTGCGAGTTCACGGACCGTGCTTGAAGGTACCTGAAACCGTGGCTACGCGATCCGCCGATCCAGCGACCGATACTGGATGGCCTCAGCAAACTGCCCGCTCTTGATGGCGTCGCTGGCTGCCAGATCAGCGATGGTCCGGGCGACCTTCAGGATGCAGGTGCCGGCCTGTCGGTGATCGCCTATATAGAGCCAAAGCGGGATCGCCGTAGTGGCGCCACCTGAAGATCGCCGTAATGGAGCCAATAGAGGCGCCTTGGAGTGTCTCTGAGCTTGCCCGGTTTTGCGGACACCAACCTTGGCCCGACAATGAGCTTGGAGGTGTTCTATGTCGAAAAGCGCTGACGCAGCAGTCGAGAGTTCAAAGTTGAGGCCTCCGTCTCGAAAACGAGGGCGATCACCGCTTGTGTGATGTGGCTCGCGATCTCGAGGAACGACCGAATCTGATCCGTCGCTGGAGGAATCAGCCTCAAGAGGATCCGGAGAATGCATTCTCGAGAGAAGTGCGCCTGAAACCACCAGACGAGGACGTGCTGCCTTCTTAAGATACGGCCTTTACGTACCGGGCGAATATTTGGAAAGAGGAGAGAACGGGTGTGCGAGTCGCCGGTCTCTCCCGCCGATCGGTCGTGAATCGCTCTGATCGGACGCCTTGAGCGCGCGATCGAAGTCTACTAGATCGGCGATTCGCCGACTCCTGAACACCCGACGACGCCGGAATCCGAGCATTTTCTGACATATGTGCACACCTCTCCCGCGCGGCGGCAAAGCCGCCACGACATATTCACCGCACCGCGACGCCCAACGCTATCCCGACTCCAGCCGCGTGGCGCGACGAAGGGAAAATGTGGCAGGTAGCTGTTCTCGGGGAAAGTCACACCAACAGAACCACCAGCCAGCCGCTCGGCCGCGATCTGGTACACGACGAGGAATTCCAGGTAGGTCGCAACGGACCGCTCCCGGACCTTTCTCGCGAAGGCATGAAATCGCGGCTTCGGTGACCGGTGGCCAGGCCTCGGCCGCTCATGCGGATGACGACGCCGGACCCCTTGGGCACCGTCTCGGCAGTTTGATGACGTTTGATGGTCTCGCGCTCTATCGTGTCGACGATCTCGGCAACCCGAGTGCGGTAGATCCTGGCGACTCAATGGCCGACCTGCACCTGCACATGCCCCTACCAACGCTTCGAGACCGCCCTCACGGTCGGCCCCACATGGCTCGGGGTTAGGGTGGATAGCAATCCATTCACTGTACGGCTCTTTCATCCGCTCTACTTCGCCGGTTTATCCCGGCGCATCTTCCGTTGCTACTCAGACCCCCGATCCGGCTGCCCGCAGCGCCGAAGCTGTCCGTAGGACGTTGCCCACCAGCGTCTCGAGCCGGCCCTCAACCTTCGCGTCCACAAGCGATCCATCGTCGGCGAATGCCTGGTGGGCGCCGCCCACGGCGAGGTCGCAAGGCACCACAAATACCCCCATGCCGCTGAGGATCGCACGTACGTGCACCAGCCCGCGTAAACCCCCGAGACCTCCGGGCGAAGCACTGAACAGACCGGCGACCTTACCCTTGAACGCCGCCCCCATCGATTGGGCCTTGGCCGCCCCTGCGGCAGCCAGCTTTTTGTTGAACGACGCGCGCCGCGCGCTACCAGCAAAGGCCATGACTTTAATCATTCCCGCGATCTTCCTTTGAGTCCGTAGTAAATAGAGGGCGACGATCTTGGCGCCGGTGGTCAACCAATCTGATCAGATATTATCTACGCAACGGAAAGCGGAGCGCGATCGAAACACAGGTGTCGACCGGCTCGCCGTTGCGCGTACCCGCGACGAAACGCCAGTCCCACACGGCGCTCTCGGCCTGACCACTCAGCCCATCGGCCAGACCGGACATGGTGCGAACCGAGGAGGCACGGCCGCGCTTGCTGACGACCGCGAAGAGATGAACATCACCCGCCGTGCCGTTGATCAAGGAGCGAGCAGTTGGCTTCGGTATCGTTTGGTCAAGGCCGCGTGCCGGCGTGACAGCGCCTCCGGGCATGAAGGGCCCACGCCAGCCGAGTCCGTCGAGCTCTTCGTTGAGCTCAGCGGCAAACGCGGGGTCGGAGGCGAACGTCGCTGCGCAAACCGACGAACGTACCCGATGTTGGTGCGAGTCGAGGTAGGCCTCGACCACCTCGAGCAATTGGTCGAGATCCCGCGCCTCGGCAAGGCGCCAAACGAGCCGTGTTACCACCTGCCACGAGTCGCCCTTGGTGCGGTTCGCAAGATGTCGCAACAAAGAGATCTCGTCTTCGCCGGGCCAGGCTACCCCAGCGCTGTCGAGCGCGCCGTCGAGATCACCAGATGCTAGATCGGTGTCCACGAAGGCCAAGACACACGGCAAACAGTCATCGCCACCACGATCGTACGCCTTGCCAAGCGCGCGATAGGCCTTGTTAAAGGCACGGTCCTCGCGGAAAGCCTGGGCCTTGTCGAGCAAACGTTGGATCTCCGGGGCGACCGTTTCGGCAGCCTGTCCCGCCAGCGACCAGCTGCTCACGATTGCCAAAAGCGGCACCAGCAAGCAGATGCGAGCGATCATGAGACAGCCCTCGAGCGTTTTCGTACAATCGCCCGTCCGACCGGCACGGCGGCGGCAATCACCAGCCCTGCCGCGATCCCCAGCACCCATCGTTCATCCAAGCCACCCGCTCCGAGAGTGGCGGAACCGGCCCGCGCGAGACCCAGCAGGCCGAGTAGGACGGCAACGGCCGTAACCGCTCCCATCAGGACGTTGGTGAGCGGCCGGTTGATGGCATCATCGCCCAGTTGCCGACGATCGTTTACGGCGAGCAGCAGGAACACAGCAACCATCGGCAGCAAGATGCCATTGAACGCTTGGGCGGCAATGATCGCGGGGACCGGTCGCACATCGGACAGGCCAAACAGCGCACCCGTAGCCAGAACTCCAAGCCATACCGCCCGGAATCGCCAACCTCGATCAGTCCACCGCGGGTCACCGTGACTGTCCGCAAACAGGCTGCGCGCGGTCAGTGCCGCGGCCAGGGGTGCGGTTACCGCCGACGTCAACCCAGCGGCGAATAGACCCCAGCCAAAGAGCACCGAAGCCCACGGACCGAGCCGTGTACGGAGGACGGCGGCGAGCGCCTCGAACGAAAATGGGCCCTCGACCGCGGATCCGGTCACCACCACTGCCATGGAAATCAGCCCACCGGCACCGACCGCAATCAACAGGCCCAAGCGTGCATCACGCAAGTCATGCCCCCGCGCAAGCCCCGAGCCAAGAAAGAGGTTGTAGGGAACAACCGTGGTTCCGATCAGGCCAAGCACCAGAAGAATCGAACCGTCTGGAACCCGTGGGGTGAGCAAGCCCGAGGCCAGTGCGGAGAGGGGCGAACCGACTCGGAACGCCGTGACTGCGAAAGCGAGGCCCATGAGCGCGACCAGTCCACTGAGGACAGGCAACAAAAGGCCGCTGTTGGATCGCCACAACAGGAGACCAGCAATGCCAACCAGCGCCATCGTCCACAACGTCGGATTGCCGTCCGTGGCCAAGAGCGCACCTGTTGTACCGCCGAGAATATTGCCCGCCTCGTAGGCGGCGCAGCCCAAGATAATCGCGCCCAGAACCACCGCCAGAACCATGGCACCCGTGCGACCCGGATACGAACGTCGCAAGGCACGACCCAGGCCATCTCCGGTTACGATCGTCAAACGGGCCGCAGCTTCTTGCAAGACCAAACAAGCGACGGTCGAGAACGCCAACGCCCACAGCAGAACCACGCCGAAGTCCGCGCCGGCACGGGCTGCGGTGGCCACCGTACCCGGACCCAGAAAGGCTGCCGCGATGGCTGCTTGCACCATGACCGCACGCGCTCGCTTCATCGCCGCTCCTGATCTTGGTCCGCCACCGATCCCCAGCCGCCGCCGCCTGGGGTCTCGACGATCAAGCGATCACCAGCGGTTACCTCGGCTTGATCCCAGCCGCCCATGACCTCAATGGAACCGTCGGCGCGGACCAACCGCTGCGTACCGACGCAACCCGCCTCACCACCCGCAGCTCCGTAGGGCGCTTCGATCCGATGTTGGGCCAGCACCGAGACCGGCATCGGTGCTTCGAAAACCATCTCACGACACACGCCGTCGCCGCCACGCCAGCGCCCTTCACCTCCCGAGTTCCGACGAATGGCAAAACGTTCGAGTCGCACCGGATAGCGGACCTCGAGCACTTCGGGATCGGTAATCCGGGTGTTGGTCATGTGGGTGTGGACCGCACTGGCCCCATGGAATCCTGGGCCCGCACCGGCGCCGCCGCAAATGGTCTCGTAGTAGCCAAACGTCGCATCGCCAAAGAGTACATTGTTCATGCTTCCTTGAGAGCATGCCGCCAGCCCGAATGCCTTAATCAGGGTGTCAACGACCCGCTGGCTGGTCTCGACGTTGCCACCGACCACCGCCGGGGCCCGGGCAGGGTCCTCCCCGAAAGGGGGATCGAGCAAGCCCATGGGGACATGCAGGTCAATCGGACGCAACATCCCCTCGTTGAGCGGCATCGGTCGGTCCAGCAGCAAGCGCAAAACGTAAAGGACAGCACTCCGTACGACGGCTACGGGTGCATTGAGGTTACCTGGATGGACGCCGCCGGTACCCGTGAAATCGATCGCAGCGCGCCCACCTTCGAACCGAATCGCCACCGAGATGGGTGTGCCGTCATCGAGCCTCTCCGTGGCTTGGTAGTGACAACCGTCATGGACCGCCAAGGCACGACCAACGCTGGCCGCGGCATGGTCGGCCAGGGCCCGCATGTACCGTCGCACGGTTTCGCCACCATGGACCCGTGCCAACGTCTCGAGTGCAACGGCACCTCGGTGATTGGCCGCCACCGCTGCACGCAAGTCAGCAAGGTTCTCTTCGACCGCTCGCGACGGATAGGGACCGGCGCTCAGGCAATCGCGCACCTGACGCCAACATCCTTTGCCACGGCGGACGACCAGCATGGGGGGGATCACCACCCCCTCCTCAGCCAGCGACTGGGCTCGCGGCGGCATCGATCCGGGCCGGACGCCACCAATCTCCGCGTGATGGGCTCGGTTGGCCACATAACCGAGCAAGGCGCCTGGCTTCTCCACATCACCTGCCCGCTCAAACACCGGGGTAATCACCGTGATGTCGGGCAAATGGGAACCACCAAAACCAGGATGGTTGGTCATCGCAACATCACCAGGGCCCAGCGGCAGAGCCGTGACAACCCGCCGCACGCAGAGGCCCAGCGCGCCAAGATGCACTGGAATGTGTGGTGCGTTGACCACCAGCGTACCGTCCGCGTCGAGCAGGCCACAGGAAAAGTCGAGCCGCTCCCGAACGTTGGTCGACAACGCCGTATGCGCCAGCATCGCTCCCATGTCGTCGGCAATGGCCGCGAATCGATTGGTGAAAAGCTCGAGCGAGATGGGATCGATGGCAGAGACAGGTTCGGTCATTCCGTCACCTCGTCATCGCGCCGGGCAACAACCGCACCTGTTGGCGATCGTTGGGCCCACCAACCCGGCTCCACGAATAGGGAGGCGTGGGGGTCGAAGATCGACACGGGACCGGCAACCCGACGGCCGGAGGTTATGGATTCCCGCGCGACGAACGACACCGTCTTCCAGGTTCCGGCGGAGTACGTTTGCTGGGTTTCCGAACTAATCTCTCGCTCCGGTCTTCTCGAACGATCTCCATCAGCCGGCGCGACCGACGAATTTGTCCGACGATCAGAGCTAACGGTCGCCGGGACTCGAGACGCCGCAAGGACCTGGATCGACGCAACCTCCAGGGCACGCCGAGGTGGCGGGTAGCCATAAGTCGCCCGATAGAGTGAACGGAAGTCGGCGGCCAACCGGCCCGAGCGGTACATGACATCGAGGGTGGCATCTTGACCAGTCAAGCGGACGGCAACCCGTTGTTGCCGAATCATCACCATCTCGCGGGAGACACCTTCGGCGACCACCGCGCTGATGGCCTCATTTGAAAGGTCCCTGATCCAACCCGTAAGCGATTTGGAGACCCGGGCCAGCGGACGCATCACAGACCGCCGCGCGAGGCGTTCGATCGTTGCAGCACCCAGACCCCGCGCACTGAGCAGCCCCGCATCGGGCGGCAAGACCACCACCGAGATGCCCAAACAGTCCGCTACCGCGCAGGCATGCTGACCGCCCGCACCACCGAACGCGACCAAAGCGGCGGTGCGGGGATCATCACCTTGCTGGATCGAGATCCTGCGGATCGCGTCGGCCATCCGCTCGTTGGCGATGGCTCGACAGCCTTCGAGCACCACTTCACGGTCCGGCACAGTGCCATCGGCGTCAGCAAGCTCGGATCGAATCTGTTCCAGTGCACGATCGGCAGCCTGGGACTCGATTGGAATGCCGAAGCGTTCGGCGGTGAGTCTTCCCAACAGCAGATTGACGTCGGTCAGTGTCAGTGGGCCCCCAGCGCCGTAGCAGGCTGGACCCGGGTACGCTCCTGCGCTCTCAGGCCCAACCCGAAGGCGCCCATCCACGACCCGGCATACCGAACCGCCCCCTGCCGCGACCGTTTCAATCGAAAGTGCGGGCGCGGCCACCCGCGCGTCACCAACTCGGTGCTCGAACCGAAGGACGTGATCGCCATCGCTGCGTGAAACGTCGGTCGACGTACCGCCCATGTCAAAGGCCAGAATCCGTTCGAACCCACAGGCCTTGCCGGCAGCCGCAGCGCCCACTACGCCGCCAGCCGGGCCTGACAGCAAGCTATCTTTCGGCTCATAGCCCGAACCGCGCACCAGACCGCCCGCACTGGTCAATACATGAAGCGTACCGCCACCGCGTGACACGGCCGATTCGACGCGTTCGATGTACGCTTCGAGCGTGGGTGCCAGATACGCGTTGACCACCGTGGTTTCCGCCCGTGGAACGATCTTCAGGGTTGGCGATACCGCTGCCGACGTCGACACATGTGAGAAGCCTGCTCGCTCCAAGGCCTGTGCCAAGGCCCGCTCGTGGACCGGATTTCGGTAGCTGTGCAAGAGTGCCACTGCGGCGCATTCGATGCCGCGGGAACGTGCGTCCTCGATTGCGGGACGCATAGCCTCGAGGTCCAGTGGTCGTAGCACGGTTCCGTTGGCGCGCAATCGTTCGGGTACCTCATAGACCTGTTCATAGAGCGGCGGTGATCGCCGAATTTCCAGGGCAAAAAGCTCCGGCCGTTGTTGATCGCCGATCAGCAGCAGATCGCCAAATCCTGCCGTGGTGAAGAACGCAACCGATGCGCCCGCACGCTCGAGGAGCGCATTGGTGGCACGGGTAGTTGCCAACCGCATGCGGATCGGCGGAAGAGCCCTCGAAGGCGAACATCCGGTGGCCAGATGCGCGGCCAAAACGGGTGGTTCGATCGTGAAACGGACCTCGAACGGGTCACCCGGGCTCATGGGAAGGAGGGCGTCGGTCGTGAACTGCTGCTCTGAGCCAGACGACGCCACGATCCGTGCCGTTTGGCCCGCATGCCCAAACGCGACAACCTCACTACCGTCGAGAAATGAATCGGGCACGTCCCACGCTGCATCGTAGCGGAGGGTTGGCCCTCGAACCTGCCGGACCCGTCCCCGCAAGGCACTGCTGCTGAGCACTTTGATCCGACGGGTGACGCCGTTGGGACCGCGTGCGATGCAGTCCGTAAACGTGCCGCCGGTGTCGATCCAAATGTCCCAAAGCCCAGCCGCCGTCCCCATGCCACACAAAGTACCAAGAACCGTCGTCCTTCACCATCACCGGTCTTGACCGAGTCTTCGAGGACCGTTCTTCGCGGGCTCGCCAAGCGGCATCCCTCCTAGGAAGGACCGCTACGACGCAGCTGATCCGCCAAAAGCAGCGTGCGCGGATGGTCGGGGTCACGCTGCCGTGCGCGTCGAAGTAGCCGCTTCGCGACTTTCTGGTCGCCGGCCTGCACAGCCAAGAGGCCCAGGGCTGCATAGGCTTCGGCGTCGTCGCGGTTGAGACTGATGGCCCTCCGATACAACCGGCTCGCTTCCTCCAAATGACCGCTGGCACGACTGACGTCCGCCAGTGCGAGGTAGGTAAAGGGGTTCCGGCCGGGCTGTTCACCCAGCGCAACCTCGATCGCCCGTGCCTCATCGCCACGACCTACCCGTCGAAGTAAGGCCGCCAGGTTGGTCGCGGCCGAGGTTGCACGCGGATCGATCTCGAGTGCCTGCCGATAGGCGGCCTCGGCCTCCACTTCGAGATGAGACCGCCGCAATGCCACACCGTAGTTGACCCACGCCCCCGACCGCTCGGGAGCCAAGGCGATGGCGCTCTGCAGCCAACCGCGTGCCGCGTCGGGGTCGTTGGCCTGGAGCGCTTCGGCGCCGCGATTGGAGTAAAAGAGCCCCAACGCGGTCAAGTCGGAGATGACCTCCATCCGTCGTGCACCGCGATGGGGCTCCTGAGCCAAATCAATCACCAGCCGCGAAGGCCCGTGGCCAAAACCAGCCGCCACATGATCCGAGATGACCACGAGATCGCCCTCTTTGCGAAAGGTCTCGGTGTCGCGCACCAGTAGAAACCCAACTTCGAGCCCAAGATACCGGGCCATGCTGATAAACAGGTTGGTGAAGGCCAGACAGTTGGCTTGGCGTTGTTCGAAGACTTCCGCTGCCGTGCCCGTGTGACCCCAAACATAGGTCAACTGCAACTCACTCGGCTCGATCATGCGCCGCAGCAAGGCCCGCACCTGCTCCTCGTCACCGACAAATCCTTCGACCGCGGCCTGGGCCCACGACTGCATGGCGCTGGTGAGGACGAACGGTTCCAAGACCGGCTGGGGGTCGAGGCCACGTGCCGCGACTTCTCGCGCCAATGAATCCCGCCATCCCGATCTGGCGAGACCTGACGTACAACCCAGTACCAGCGTGGCGGCAATGGCCAACACTGGCAGCGTAGGACAGATGGCTCGCGTGGCTTGCATTTCCACGTACACTCATGACGATCATATCCTCAGGTGGTCCGGCAGGTCGTGGCATTCCGTCCCACATTCAACGCCACCCATCCTTGCACCTTCGTGGTCAGTCCCCTCCGCGGCCCAGCCAGAGATCCAGCTCTGGCGAGCGTTTGTACCAGGCAACAGCCAAATAGGCGACGGCGTAGGTGCTGGGAACGGCGATGGTCGTGCACCACACCGGCGCCGCGCGCAAGGACCACCACAGGGCAGCGGCTGGTATCGCCACGAGCATCGCCAGCACCACCTGACCGCCAACGTAGGCGACCGGTAGACGCAATCCCGGTAGGCGCGGCACCAAAGCACGACGCAGAAGCAGCAACTCGACCCAACCCGAAACGCCCGCGCCGATGCTCAGTCCCAGGGCCCCGAGAAAGAGGGGTTCGCCCGAGCTGATGCCCACGAGCTCGTTGAGCGATACGCGATCGAAAGGAATCATCAAGGTAACGCCGACCGAGACCGCGGTCAACACCCTCACCGCCGCGATACGTGCTGGCGTCCGGGTATCGCCGAAGGCAAAGAAGGTGTTTTGCAGCAAGCGCGAAATGGTCGACGCCGGCAAACCCAGCGTATAGCCACAGAGCACCAAGTAGACCAACCATTGATCGTCAACGCCAAACGCGCCGCCGCGCAAGAAGCCCACGATCACGAACCCGAACGCCCAATACCCCACGACAGTCGGCACGACCAGAAAGGCGGTCTGGCGAAGACCACGGGTTACCCGCGCTTGCACCCGTTCGAGCTGATCAGCCGAACGCCTGGACAACTCGGGCAGCTCGCTCGCCGCCACCGACATCGCAAAGGCGGACACCGGGAGTGAATACAACAAGGCTGCATAGCTGATGAGACTGATGCCACTGGGTGCCAAAAAGCTGGCCAAAATTTGATCTAGATAAAGGGAGAGTTGCACCACCCCACGGCCAGCCAAGGCGGGGCCGAACGCGCGCAATGCAGTACCCACGTTGGCGTCCGCACGATCGAGCGTCGGACGGACCCCCCCGAGTAGCTTCAGCACCAGAGGAAGCTGTACCGCCAATTGGAGTGCCGCACCCACCACCGCACCGGCACACACCGAGGTTAACCAACGATCGAGGGTCGCCAACCTGGCAGCGAGGTCGCTGGTCGTCACGGCTTCGATACCGCCCGACCGGTTCGTGACGACGAGCAAGGTCGCGATAATGGCCCCGTTCCAAGCTACCGGTGCAACATAGGGCAGAAAGAAGCGTCGGTGGCTATTCAAAATGCCCTGGGCCCAGGCAGCGATGACCAAGAGACCGACCATGGGGAAAACAATGCGTATGGCGGCCACGGTCAACGGGAAACGGTCCACCGTGGCCGTGCCCTCAGCCACCCGTGCGGCGTCGTGGACCAAACCAGGACTGAATACCGTGACGATCAGCGGTGCAGCCGCGATCCCGATGAGCACAGCACCAAAAACCGTCAGTGCCACCAATCCGAGGATGGCACCCGCAAATCGACGCGCCTCCTCGCGTCGACCTTCGCCCAGAAGTCGGCTCATCACCGGGATGAAGGCTGCCGACATCGCCTGGTCGCCGAGCAGGTTCTGAACCAGATTGGGCAAGCGCAGCGCGATGTCCAGCGCGTCCTTATGGGGCCCAGTACCAAAGAACCACGCGAACGCCTTGCTCCGAGCGAGGCCCGAGATTCGGCTGCACAAGATGCCCAACGCAACCCAACGCGCACGGCTACCGCCCATGCTCATCCGATCACCATCCAACCGATCGCGAACTGACGGACGCAGAGCCACCAAACGGTTGAGGTACAAGTCTCGGGCATGCGAATTTCCACCGGGCGCAGTCTGACCAAAGACCTCCCCGAGGTCAACCGGAGGCAACTGATCACCGCACCAAGTGCCGCCGCGCCACGTGCCACCCTACTGCTGTATCCTCACCCGGTGATCTTCGAACCGTGCTGTCGCAGCCGCATCTCTTCGACCAGCATGGCCACCTCATTCATGCGCCTGCGTTATTCATGCGCCTACGTTTGATTCCTGGCCTCTTGCTGGCCACGATCCTCGCAGGCTGCCAACCCGCGTCCCCGCCGGCACCGTTCATCTCGTCCATCGGAACGATTGTTACCAACGACCCCTTGATCCTCGCGCCCGACCGAGGGTGGCGGTCGGACGCTGAGCTTGGCCTGTGGTCCCTTGAGCGTACCGCGGGCATCGCCTGCTTCGTCACCGAGCCGGGTTTCGATACCTTACGGGTACAACTACGACCCGCGCCACCCGCTGTGGGTCGTTGGCTTTTGCGCTGGGATCGTGACGTCATCGAGGACACCATCAGCGTGGTGGACGACGTCATGTTCATTTCGATTCCTGCCGCGGCCCTTACACCCGGGACGCACCATCTCGTCCTCGAACGCCCGGCCACACGTTCGGTACAGCAGACCACGCCAGCCGCATCGGCAGACACGGATGGCGCCGCCCTTCCGGTTGTCTGGAGCCACTTGGGCTATGACTATGCAGGATCGTTTCGCCCCTTCGCCGCCAAGGAGCTGCTGCGCTACCAATTCTTGAGCGACTTCATGCTCCATGGCGTGACCTCATCAGGCGGTAGCGAAAAGCTCGGCGGCGTGGTTTTTGATGGGCCCCAACGACTGACCCAGGCCCTGCCGGTTGGTGGTGGCCGACTCACTGCGCGGGTGCAGAACGGATCGCATGGCGGCGCAACCTTTCGGGTCATCTTCGACCAGGGCACAACCGGCCACTATTGGCTCGAGCCGCACGCCCACCACACGATCGACCTCGAAGTGCCCAGCGGAGCGCGCACCGTGACCCTCTCGACCGTGGGCGAACGCAATGGTCTGTTTATTTGGAGCGCGCCCCACTTCGAAGGGCGCCAGGAACGAACTCAGCCACCCGTCCTGTTGATTACCCTCGACACAACCCGCCGAGACAGCTTGAGTCCCTACGGCGCATCGGCCCTGGATACGCCGATTCTAGACCAATTCGCCCGCACCGCTACCGTCTTCGAGCGCGCTTACACGACCGCGCCATGGACTCTGCCCGCACATGCCTCGATCTTTACCGGGCTCTACCCCGAGCGTCATGGTGCTGGGGTGGCGGATCGGTGGCTCGACCGAAGCCATCGGACCCTTGCCGAGCATCTCCGGCCCACCGGCTACGTAACCGCTGGCTATGTCGGAGGCCTGCTTTCGACCTATCGTTACGGCTTGGCGCAGGGCTTCGACTTTTACGTGGGCCCGGAAGGGCTCGACCTTCCAGGTGATGTCCTCGAGGAACGTGTGCGGACGACAATGGGTATCTATCGCGACCAGCCGTTCTTCCTCTTCATCAACCTATTCGACCCACACTTTCCTTACGAGGCACGGGCCGGCGCCCCAGCATTTGCAAACCTTACCGGTCTGCGCGAGGCGGTCTCCAGTGACTCCGGATGGTCCGACATCCTCGACGGGTCGAGCCAAAGCTGGGCGCGCTTGGTCCACGGCGACCTGGAGGTGGATCCGGCGGGTTTGCGCGCTCTTCGGGCGGCGTATCGGACCGAAGTCACGGCCACCGACGCCCAGTTGGGGCGCCTCCTCGATGCGCTTCGGCACATCGGGCAATTCGACGAAACCCTCATCATCGTCACCGCCGATCACGGTGAGTTGCTGGGCGAAGGTGGCTACTTCTCCCATGCATCGCGGCTCGACCCTGAACTGATGGAAATTCCCATGTTGATCAAATGGCCGTTCCAGACCACAGAACACCGGGTCGACGATGTCGTATCGCTTGTCGACCTCTTTCCAACCGTTTTGACCGCAGCCAGCGTTCCAGTTCCGCACCAGCAGGGGGTCGCGTTGCGCCAAGCCGGAGGTGGCGCGGCCGCGCGTCGTTCGTTCATCCGATTTGAAGAGCACGAGAGCAACCTGCATCCACTCGTTCCCAACATGAAACTCGGGGAGAACGTGGTTGGGATTCAGGGCGCGACGTTTCGTAGGCTGCTCTGGCAGCATGGCGACCGTTGCCACCAACTCCGCCGTCGCCAGTGGCACGTGCTCGAATGCCCACCCCTGAGCTACGAGGAACGAACGCTCGCCAGCCTTTCGATACCGCGCGACGACCAGGGTGACGCGCCTGCCGAGGATCGGGCTCAGCTGCGCGCATTGGGCTACATGCCGTGAACCGATCATTTCGGCGTTGTCTTCGGCGTTGTCTACTGTTGACGGTAGCGATGGTTGCCGTTACTGCGGGTTGCCAGCAACCGACCCCATCACCTTGGCACCGCACCGAGTTCGGTGACGAACCGCTGCACACCGCCGAGGTATCGTTGGCATCCGTTGGTGCGATCTCCCCGCGCCTGCGCGGGGGCTCCTACCGCGTCCTTCGACTCCGCCCGGGGGTCGCTCGAGGATGGGATTGGACGCCAACAGCGGACGCATATTTTTCCACGCGCCCCTTGCGGTCGTCGTTTGGGCCTTGCGAGTATCGTTACCGAATCACCGCCTTGGATGCGGCCAACGGCGTTGAGCTTCAGCGTCTCGTGATCAAGCCGGAATCCGGAGATGTGGGGGCGCGTAACGTTGTGCTCGACCTCGCGGCCCACGTTGGACGTCCACTCCGTTTGGTCCTTCAGACCGATCTGACAGGCGACGACTGTACACCCGCCGTAGCGCGTACCGCGCCTCCCGCCCTGTGGGCGAGTCCGGCCCTCTATCAGCGTCAACCCGCCAAGCGGCCACCGGGTACCCAAGTGCGGCCGAACATCATTCTGCTCAGTATGGATGCCCTCCGGGCCGATGCCCTCGGTATGGGCGGCCGTGACCCCAGTCTGAGCCCTGCGCTCGACCGACTCGCCCTCGAAAGCGATGTTTGGCCACAGGCCTTCGCCACCTTTAACGTCACCAATCCCAGCTTCGCCTCGATCTTCACCGGTTTGTATGGGAAACGCCACGGGGTCTACGATCTCAAGACTCCCCTACCACCCCATCACCCGACCTTGGCTGGCCTTCTCCGAAAGGCTGGCTACAAGACCCAGGCACTGATCGCTGCCCACCACTTGAACGATCAGAACTCGGGGCTCGGACGCGGTTTTGATGGCTTTACAGTCGCCGAGCGTCAATGGGCTGCCGAACATGCAACCGATCAGGCAATCAACTGGTTGCTACAGCAGGAGCAGACCTTTTTTCTGTGGCTGCATCTCTTCGATCCCCATACTCCGCATCGTCCACCCGGCCGGTTCGCGTACGGCGAGCAACCGATCAGGCCGTTTGGGTTGTCGGCAGTCGACGCCTGGACACCGTTCCGCGAGACTGGTAAGACAGGCTTCTCGCAGCCTCGTCTCGCCGCCCATCGCGATCTCTACGACGGCGAAGTTGCCTACCTCGATCGACAAGTCGACCGCCTACTCGGTTTTCTTTCCAGCCGCCGCTTGCTCGAGCGCACGCTGCTGATCGTGTTGGCCGACCATGGTGAGAATGCGGGTGAGCAAGGCATTCAGTTTCGTCACGCCGGCTTGTGGGATGCAACCACCCGGGTTCCACTGCTCATTCGGTGGCCCGGGGCGAGCACGGTCGGACGTCGACTCTCCGGCCTGGCACAGACCATCGACGTCATGCCCACGGTACTCGGCTACTTGGGGCTGAACGTCCCGCCTGTCGATGGCACCGACCTGGGTCGCACACCAACACCGGGTCGGCGGTATGTCTATGCTGAGCATCAGGGCGCTCTGGGTGCCATGATTCGCAACACCCATTTGCTCTACAGCCGCCAGCAGGCGTCCCCCGTTCTTGGCGGCGGGCGCTTTCTCTTCGATATGCGACGAGACCCGCACCAGCAACACAATCTGATTGAGCGACGACCGGAGATCGCGGCCCACGCCGACCGTTTACTCGATGAGTGGCTCGCCGATCGAACATCGCCCGCACCGTCGCTCACGCTCGACGAAGAGGAGCGTGAACGCCTGCGCGCGCTCGGCTACGTTGATCCCTGAGTCCTTGCCTGCGTGGTTCCCCGTTGTTCAGCCAAACGCCCCGCAATCAGCATGGCCATCTCGAGTGCTTGCTCGTAATTGAGCCGCGGGTCGACGAAACTCTTGTAGGAGGCGCTCAGGTCGGCTTCGGCGAGTCCACGAGCACCACCGATACACTCAGTGACGTTCTCCCCGGTCAACTCGCAGTGAACGCCGCCCAGGACCGAGCCCGCGTCCGCATGGATCTCGAAGGCCTGCTCGAGTTCGGAGAGGATGTGTTCGAAAGCGCGAGTCTTGACCCCGGCAGTCGTCGTCTGGGTATTCCCATGCATGGGATCACAACACCAAACGACGGAATGTCCAGTCGCTCGGACAGCTTGAACCAACCTGGGCAGGTGATCACTGATCTTCTTGTGGCCGAAACGATGAATCAACGTTAGGCGCCCGGGCTCGCGCTGGGGATTGAGGCGTTCGAGTAAGGCTTGGAGCCACTCCGTTGTCATCGAAGGGCCGACCTTGATGCCGATTGGATTGGCGATACCGCGGCAATACTCCACATGGGCCCCGTTGACATCGGCGGTTCGCATGCCGATCCAGGGCATATGCGCCGCCAGGTTGTAGAAGCCCCTCCGGTGCGGAACCCGACGGGTTTGCGCCTGCTCATAGTGCAGGTGGAGTGCCTCGTGGCTGGTGAAAAAGTCGACGCGCTCGATATCGCCCGCCTGGCGTCCGATCAAGGTCTCCATGAAGCGAAGGGAATCGCCAATCGACTCTACGCGCTTTTGGTATTCGGCCGCTCGCGGCGCGTGGCGAACAAAGCCCAGATCCCAGTACTCGGGATGATGAAGATCAGCGAAACCACCGTCGACCAGTGAGCGGATGAAATTCAAGGTCAACGCCGCACGTTCGTAGCCGCGAAGAAGTCGGTTGGGATCGGGGATCCGTTCCGCTTCTTCGAATTCGTATCCATTGACCAAGTCACCTCGGTACGATGGCAACGACACCGCGTCACGCGTTTCGAGATCGCTGGAGCGCGGCTTGGCATACTGACCCGCAAAACGCCCAACCCGAATCACGGGCTTCTTGCCACCGTGCACCAAGACCAAGCTCATCTGGAGCAGGATCTTCAGCTTGTTGGCGATCACCGACGACTCACATTCGTCGAAGATCTCTGCGCAGTCCCCTCCTTGTAGGAGGAAACGCTTACCGAGGGCCGCATCCGCCATTTGCCCCTTGAGGGTCTCGATCTCCCAAGAGGTCACCAAGGGCGGCAGCTTGCCCAACTGGTCGACCGCCCGCGCCAACGCATCGGCATCCGGGTAGTTGGCCTGTTGAAGAGCCGGTATTGCTTGCCACGAAGTGGGCGTCCATTCGGTCATTTCGGTGGTTCTCCCGATGCGTTGACGATGCGTTGACGATGCGTTGACGATGCGTTGATTTGCACCGCCAATTATACCTGGCACCGCGTCCTACGGCGGTCATATGTACGCTCGAAAAAATTCCCATTTCTAGATCTCCAAATCAAAACGGCAATACCGACTGAGCGTGACGACCCGAGACCACCGGATAGCCCAGAGAGATGGCTTCCGCAGCACTTGTTTTGTCGGCTCCGATAGTGGATGATACAGACCGCGAAGGGGAAAGACTCGCGATTAAGCGGAAGGCGTTTGCGGTCAATTCAAATAGGACGGTTTGGTCCAAGAGCAACGCGATTGCATTGTGGTTCCTGTGGCAAAGCCGTCCACGACAGACGACCTACCTCAGCCGGTAGTCTTCACCGAGTTCGAACAGTCAGTTCCCCAAGGCTGATTTGTACCTTCACCAATACCCGGCAAAGTTGCGGCCCCACCCCGTCGAGGAACGATGTGCCGCTCGGTGGGTCTCATCTCGGGTACCTTCCCTGTTGTAGCCGTCACCGGATCACTGTAGGTCGGTGTCATGCGTAAGCGTTCCGCTGTCGACGTCCTATAGGCACGCGGCTTCTCCACGAGCCCCGAGACATCACTGGATCAATGAGCGACCCGGGCGAGTAATATGGCACTGCTGGATCCAGAACGACGATGCATCGTCATCCGCGTAGTCTACGATGGGCCGGCGCTCGCTGGGAAAACGACCAATCTCAAGGTGTTGGCGCGTAGCCTGGGGTCCGAGATCTTCTCCGGAGAAGAGGCCGACGGACGCACCCTCTTTTTCGATTGGGTCGACTACGTCGGTGGCAGCTTTGACGGCATGCCGATTCGATGTCAAATCGTTGGCGTTCCGGGCCAGCAAGTCCTTATGCGCCGCCGGCGGCTCCTCCTCGAGACTGCGGACACCGTGGTTTTTGTCGCGGACTCGCGTCCCGAACAATTGGCTGAAAACAAGCGTGCCTTTGGCCTCCTTCGTGAAGTCATGGCGCCGATGACGCCAAAGGTCGGCATCGTTGCACAGGCCAACAAGCGAGACATCGAGAATCCGATCGCTCTCGAAACGCTCCGCGACGCCCTCGACGGGGGGCCGGCATTGGCCATCACGGAGGCGGTCGCTGAGCGAGGCGAAGGTGTCAGAGAGACGTTCGTCTTCGCCGTGCGCTTGGCCTTGGATCGGGTTCGAGAGCAGTGGAAGGACCAGACCTTGCCGAAGGTCGAACCGAAGATCGAAGACGGTCAACAACTCTACGCCGCTATGAAACAAGCAGAGCAGGAGGAAGCGCCCATCGCCACCGCGCTTGGCCTGCACGACATGGAGCGTCGCACACCGCTTCCCAACTCCGAAGACCAGGCGAAGACCGAGCAGAAAGTCCGCAATGGCGCACCACCACTTCCCGAGGCCTCGGTACCGCCTGGCTCGGTATGGCCGCCGGTGGAAGGTCGTGTCGTCATTCACGAAGCCTCTCGTACCAAACCGATCTGTGATCGGCACCGAAACGGCGACTGGTTAGCCATTTCGCAAGACTGGCTGTTCCGTTCACCATTCGAAGGACTCTTCTTCGACCGCGACAAAGGCCGCGCGGCTCTGGTCGATTGGGCTCGCTGGCACGCTGCTGCGGGTGGCCGTCTTTCGACACCTCGCGCGGTTGTGTTGGTGCCGGAAGCGCACAATGCTTGGCGCCTGTGGCAAATCGTTCGCCGGGTGCGAGCACTCGACAAAACTTGCCAGGCATTTCTGACCCAACCCGACGACGTGCTCCTCGGCGAGGGGCTGTTTCGGGTCATCGATCTTAGGTTGCAGGCCGAGAGTGAGCTGGTGGGCGCTGGATGGATTGCCCAACTCGATCTCGGATCGGTTAGCGCTACAGAGGAAGGGAGCCCCGTGTTCGCGGATTTCGCACCCTTCCCCGCCCAGATACCTTCGGCGGGTACGGCCACTTCATTCGATGAAGAGCGATTGGTCCGGGATGAGTTGGGGCCCATTCTACGCAGCAGCCTCGCCTTGGCGCCCAGCCGGATTCCAGCCGTACTGAAGAGTGTTCAGAGCGTCGCAACGAGGCGAGACCGAAAGAGTGTGGCGAGCTTGATCCGCCAGGTTCTCCTTTCGAGCTGAGAGGACAACTACCGCCAAGGCTCCGGTCGGTGAATGCCGTACCCTTGTACATAACCGACACCGAGCGAGGCCAATGACGCGCGCACCGATGGGCTCTCGACACATTCCGCGATGGTGGCAATGCCCATCGCCTCCGCCACCTGGTGTACCGCGGTCACAATGGCCCGCGAGATGGGATCGCTGGTCATTCCGAGAACAAACCGCCCATCAATCTTGAGGAAGTCCACGTCGAGATCCTCCAAGTAAGCGAATGAGCTGAGTCCGCTGCCAAAATCATCGAGGATGAATCGACAACCGAGTCGTCGCAACTTGGATACGAAACGGCGGGCCCGACGCAAGTTGCCCACCGCCGCGGTTTCGGTGATCTCGAAGCAGACGCGATCAGCCGCCGCGCCCGTTTGATCGAACACCGCAAGAACCTCATCGAGGAACTTGGCCTCGGAAAGCGAAACCCCCGACACATTGACGGTGATTGCCCAAGTTGCAGATGGCGGCAACGCAGCCAAACGCCTCAGAGCCTCTCTCACGACCCACCGATCGACGCGACCGATCAAATGAAACTTCTCCGCTGCATGGATGAAAGGCGCCGGCGGGAGCAAGCGCCCATCCTGGCCAACGACCCGCAGCAAGACTTCGAACATGGGAACCGGCGCACCGTCGGGGGCTGTGGTCGGGACGATCGCCTGGCGAACCAACTCGAAGCGTCGGCCCTTGAGCGCACGATGCAGTCGTGAAAGCCATCGCAGGTCCTCGTAGCTTGCGGACACCTCGACCTGAGATGCGCGCGCGCTGCTGACCGAGCCTGCACCTCCTTGGCGCGGCCGCAACGCCGGACCACGGGTGGACGCGGTTGCAGCCTCGGCAGCGGCTATGATTTCGCGAACATCCCCGGCAGAAGCCGAAATCGGCACCAAACCAACGGTCGCGCCCAGGGTGTAGTTCTCGTGCTGCCATTGAAAGCAAAAGCGCCCAACTGCTCGCCGCAGGCGTACCGCCCAATCATCCGGCCCTGTCCCCTCGTCGTCGCGAATCAACACGCCAAAACGAACTTCGTCCAACCGTGCCAACAAGTCGTGCGTCTGGAGAACCCCGCGCAACGCCTGGACCACCTGCCGAATCAACTCATCACTGGCGGCAGGACCAATGGTTTCACGCACCGCTTCGAGGTCATCGATCTCGATGTGTCCAAACACGTGTGCCCGACGGTCGTCACGAACTTGAGCCAAAGTGCGCTGCAAACGCCCTTCAAAGGCACGCTGATTGGGCAACCCCGTAATGGGCTCATGAAACGCGAGCCATTGCCGTTCGCGGCGCAAGGCTTCTGATTCCGTAACGTCCTCGAGTAACAGCCAGTAGCCGCGGTCTGAAAGGGGGATCCGCGACGCGCGTACGGTCAGCTCGACGCCGTCATGCCGGCTCAGTACAGAAACCACTTGCCGTTGGTCGCCGCCGGGTTCACCGCTTAGCTGAAAGATTTGATCCAATGCCAGGCCACGTGCCTGAACTGCGGTGAGTCCCATCAAGGTGACGGCAGCGGGGTTGCACGCGACGACTCGCTTCCCGGCATCCACTCGAATGACGCCGAATGGCAACGCCATCGCCATCTGCGCAAAGTCAGCGGCAGACGCTTTCCACAGGTTAGGATCGAACGATCCACCTTGACCATCTTGCGGCACGACCACGACCCCCCGGAACGGCCAGCCAAAATTTTCAAACGAAAGCCGAAAGCGGATCCGAAAATCCTATAGGTGACATCAGAATTACCAATCGGTCGGTAGACCACTCTATCAGGAGAAACCATCCTTCCGGAAACCATCTTTCCAGAAGCCATCAATCAGTGCCCTCGCGATACTGATCCGCGGCGGAATCAACGGTAGCTGATCCATTGAAAACCACGCCGCATCTTCGATCTCACCATCGCCATCACCGCCAAATGCCAGCTCACCACCGTTGTAAGCCGCAGTGAACCCAATCATTAGCGAATGTGGAAACGGCCACGGCTGGCTACCGAAGTAACACACGTCACGCACGGTGATCCCAACCTCTTCTCGAATCTCGCGAGTGACGGTGTCCTCCAACTGCTCACCGGGCTCGACAAAGCCGGCAAGGGTGCTGTACATACCCGGAGGAAAGTGAGGCGAGCGGGCCAACAACAACCGATCACCGTCGTGGACCAGGACGATCACCGCTGGGGCCAGCCGTGGGTAGTGCGCTAAGGAACACCCAGGGCAAACGCGACTTCGTTCTTCCGAACGCGCCTCGGTTGGTACACCACACCGGCCGCAGAATTGGTGGTCCCGATCCCATTCGAGAAACTGGATCGCCCGACCGGCCAGCCAGAAGAGATGGTCCGGGAGACGACCAAAGAGACCCCGCAAAGTGTGGAGTACCAAGGGCACGGCACCGAATTGCTGTCCAGCATCACCCAAGGTGCCCAACGCTCCCTGCACCGTAACTTCGGCGGCATGGACCTCGCGTCCATCGAGACGACCGAGAAAGAGCTGCCGGCTCAAGATCAGACGCTGGCTCAATACCAGCGTACCGATCTCACCCACGGTGGGCACCACGCTCGTTGCGCGTTCGGCGTCGAGGGTCAGCAGCTTCCGGTCACAGAAAGCCAACAGTAGCCCGTCGTTGGATGCAACTGCCGGCGGCGCCACGGCGGGCTCGAACGAAGGATCGTTCATAGCAACCGCAACAAGCAATCGATGGTCACCGCCCGAACCTCCGCTGGCGTTGGTCGTAAGCACGCAGCGCACGAAGGAAATCGATCTCGCGAAACGCAGGCCAATACGCATCCGTGAAGTAGAGTTCAGAGTAGGCGCTCTGCCAAAGGAGAAATCCTGACATGCGGACCTCGCCACTGGTGCGCAAGATCAGGTCTGGTTCCGGCTGGCCCGAGGTGTAGAGGTAGGGGTCAACCGCTTCCGGCTCGAGACCCTCGACGATCGACTCGACCGACTCACCCCGTGCGGCGCACGCGCCGATGTGTGCACGGAAGGCCTCTGTGATCTCCTCGCGTCCGCCGTACGCCATCGCGATGTTGAGCTGGAGCGAGTCGTAACTCTCGGTTGCTTCTTCCAAACGACGAATCTCCTCGCGAAGCGTCTCAGGAAGCAGCTCGAGCTTGCCGATGAAGCGGACTCGGACGCGATGCCGGTGGACGGTTTCGTCGGTCGCCAGCTCGCGCGTCTTGTCTTCGAACAGACGCAGTAGACCTTCGACCTCTTCCGCGCTGCGCTGAAAGTTCTCGATCGAGAAACACCAAACCGTGACCACCTCGATCTCGACGTTGAAGGCCCATTCGAGGACCTCTTGCAACTTACGGGCACCCATGCGGTGTCCGTAGAGCGAGCTGAGGAAACCCGCATCTCGGGCGAACCGACGGTTGCCATCCATGATCAGCGCGAGGTGTTTCGGACGTCGAAACGAGAGTGCTTGGTTGCGCAGGCGGTGAAGGTAGAGCGAATAGAAAGGGCGTTTGACCAGGTCCTTGATCGCGTACCAAGCCAACCGCAGCCCGAGCCCCCTACCCGGCCGGTGGTCTTTCGCAGCCACGGGTACACCCGTAGGGGTTGCCGGCACCGTTACACCATCATTTTCGAGCATCATCGTCGAATCTCCTGCACAGATTTTGGTCTGCCTTCCACCGGTGAAGATCATCCGATTACGGAACCCTCATGTACCCAGAGTCTCGGTCCAAGATGAAGAGACCAAGCCAATCCCAGGGCGCAACGTGGCAAAAAGAGACCGGACCCAGGCACCCAAATCGGCGTGACCCAGGCCTCACAATCGTGACCGGGCAACCAGCAAAGCTACCACTTGCTCGGATGCCTATCATAGACGAACGAAGTGCACTGAGCGTCATTCGAGACTCGTCACGCCGTCACTGGGTGCCTCCGGACGGCCTAATCAGCGTGATATCATCCGAGGCGTTCTTGTAACGACAATCAAGGAGAGATTCGGGATGGGATTACCGGACCTGACGATCGGTATCGAGGAGGAATACCAGATCATCGACGCCGAGACCCGTGCGCTTTCGCCTCAAAACAAGGACCTCGTCGAACGAGGCCAGGCGATCTTGCAGGAACAGATCAAGCCCGAGTTCATGCAGTCGCAGGTCGAAGTAGGAACCACCGTCTGTCACGGCGTTCAAGAGGCGCGGTCCGAGATCGTGCGCCTACGCCGGACGGTCTGCGATCTGGCCAAGGACCGAGGCTTGAGGATGGCCGCCGCCAGCACACACCCATTTTCCAGTTGGAGCGAGCAACTGGTAACGGCGGGTGAACGCTACACCGAGCTACAGCGCAACTTGCGCGATGTCGCGCGCCGGTTGCTGATCTTCGGCATGCACGTTCATGTCGGCATTCCGGACCGTGAGCTGCGAATCGACGTCATGAATCAGGCTCGCTATTTCATGCCCCACTTGTTGGCGCTCTCGACATCGTCGCCGTTTTGGCAGGGGCGTGAGACCGGCTTGAAGTCGTACCGTTCGGTGATCTTCGGGAACATGCCACGCAGTGGCCTGCCACCGTCGTTCCGTTCTTGGAATGACTATGCGCAATTCATCGATACCCTCATCGCGACCGGCTGCATCGACGAACCAACGAAGATTTGGTGGGACATTCGTCCCCATCCCAAGTTCCCCACCATCGAGTTTCGTATCTCGGACATCTGCACACGGATCGATGAAGTGATCTGCGTCGCAGCCTTCATGCAAGCGATCGTGGCCAAGATTCTCCTGCTCCGTCAAAAGAATCGAACGTGGCGCCACTACCGGCTTGCCTTGATCACCGAGAACAAATGGCGGGCGGTCCGCTACGGCTTGGATGGAAGCCTGATCGACTTCGGTAAGCAGGAAGAGATCCCCGTTCGGTTCCTGCTCCGCGAGTTGCTCGAATTCGTCGACGATGTGGTTGACGAGCTGGGATCCCGCAAGGAGATCGAGTACGTTGAGCACATGATGAAGCACGGGACCAGCGCCGACCGACAACTCCAGCGATTTCGTGAAACCGGTGAACTCCGGGATGTTGTTGACCAAGTGGTTGCCGAGACGGAAGAGGGTCTTTTCTAGCCCCTCAAATCATGGTCGACCTCGAAGCGATTCAACGCGCGCGCGGCCGAATCGGCGATATCATCCTGCGCACGCCGACGCGCCACGATCGTGGGCTCTCTGAGCGGATCGGCGCGAGCGTCAGCTGCAAGTACGAGACCCTCCAGATCACCGGTTCTTTCAAGGTCCGTGGTGGCCTGAACAAAATTCTCAGCCTGTGCGGGTCTGAGCGTGCTCGCGGTGTCGTTGCGGCCTCGGCCGGCAACCACGCACAGGGTGTCGCCTTTGGCGCCGAGCACGTTGGTCTACCGGCAACGATCGTCATGCCGGAGCGGACGCCCCAAGTCAAGATCGACAGTACCCGCGCACTCGGGCCGAGAGTCGAGATCATTCTCCATGGGGCCAACTACGACGAAGCCTTTGCCCATGCGCTCGAGCTGCAAAGAGTAAGTGGGGCGACCTTTGTTCATCCGTTCGACGACCCCGAGGTCATTGCGGGCCAGGGCACAATTGGAATCGAGCTCATGGAGGCCCTACCCGACCTCGAAGCGGTGGTCGTGCCGATCGGCGGCGGTGGGCTGATCGCGGGCATCGCTACCGCCGTACGGGCCCTGAGACCTTCGGTGAAAATCTATGGGGTGCAAACTGAATCCGCCCCAGCCATGAAGGTGAGCTTCGAGCGAGGTGAACTCACGACCGTGCCACAGGAGCCAACTCTGGCGGAAGGCATCTCGGTCGGCCGTCCCGGCTCGGAGACTTTTGCCATCGTTCGACATCTGGTCGAGGATGTCGTTACTGTCTCCGAGACCGCCATCGAGGCGGCGATCGTCGATCGTTTGGAACAAGGGAAGACCCTCATCGAAGGTGCCGCGGGCGCCGGAATTGCGGCCCTGATGGGCCCGTTAGCGCCCCAACTCGAGGGCCGCTCTGTTGCGGCGATCCTGTCCGGCGGCAACATCGACTTAGACCGGCTCAACCTGATCATCGAACGCTCGTTGGCACGACGCCACCAGCTGGTGCGCCTGCGCGCAACCCTTGCGGACCGCCCTGGCTCGTTGGTCGACTTTCTTTCGATCATCGCTCAGAAACAGGGCAACGTCGTACGTGTACTTCATGACCGTGTGTTCGGAGGATCACGGTTTGGCGAGGCTCGGGTGGTCGTCACGTTGGCGGTACGGAATCAAGCCCACCTCGACGCGATCGAAGAGGCGCTGGCAACGGCCGATCACCGTGTTGTCGAGGTCGGTGAGGACTCTGACCCCGTTCCTCCGGCCGTTTCTTGAATGGCCCTGGTCGCTGACGCGTAGACCATTCATGTTCCTTCGCTTGCTGTTCCTCTTCACCGTCGTCCCCCTGATCGAGCTCTTCATCCTTGTACGCCTCGGAAGCACGGTCGGGTTCCTTCCGACACTCGCACTCGTCTTGCTAACGGGAGCACTCGGCGCCTGGCTTGCTCGTCAGCAGGGCCTGCGAACACTCGGGCGTTTGCGGGAAGATTTGGCTGCCGGTCGTATGCCAACCGAAGCGCTGGTAGAAGGTGTACTGATCTTGCTGGCGGGCGCCGTGCTGCTGACGCCCGGTTTGCTGACCGATCTGGCTGGTTTTGCCTTGCTGGCACCGCCCCTACGCCGTCAGATCCGGCGCCTGCTTGGTCATCGCTTTGGTGGCCGCCTGTCCGGCAACGCGAGTTGGACAGGCACCGTCGTAATGGCTGGCGCTACCCGAGACAAGGCGCCCCAGGCGGATGATCAAGCCCCGCGGGTTTTGATCATCGAGCCCGACGACGATTCCGATCCATGAGGATGCGTTTCTGACCGCCGAGCAAGCCCAGCGCCCCTGCGCGGGGTGGTGGCGATCGCGGTGCTGGTTATGTTTGGCGGTTCTTCCCTTGGTTGCGGGCAGCGCGTAGCGCTTGTCTGACCTGCAAATCATCGGCGGGGTCGTCGAGTCCTTCGATGATGTGCGCCTCCGAGATGTGCCGTATCTGATCCTCGATCGTAGCCGAGTAGGTGCGTCCATCCGCGCGTTGTGTGCATCGAGCCTCGATCGCTTCGGCCACGTCTTCGGCCAACCCTTCGACGTGGCCGGCGATGAACTGCAACAGCACTTCCGGTGCAATCGGCATCAAGGCGGGCTCATCATCGAACGTGACACGGTGCCATGCGTCGAAGTAGCGCACGGTGGCCAATCGTGCGTTCACCGGGTCCAATGACGCGGGTTCGATAGCGCCGATGCCGCCCGGCGTGCGGTGCTTCGTAGTATCGGCCATGTGCTTGGCGACCCATTTTCTTTTCATATCGTCGTTGGGTACAAGCGGCTGTCTGGTCATGTACTCGTTCCTCTGGTTGGTCATCGTAACGCCCGTCAACTCTACATTAATGGGCGTCAGACTACCCACCTCTCGACCCTTCACCGCGACGTCTTCTCAGCGCCGCTCACCTACGGAAACTCGACGTCGAGTAACTCCGTTATGGCTTCGGACCTAGCGCCGTCCGGTAGATCCTCGACTCACAGACTATGACCGATCCGGCGAACGACGGTTCCGGGCTCCGGCTCGTCCCTCGCCTCTCGCCCCGGAAGCCGCGTCGCCGGACTAAGCCTCCGCTCCGCGGGCACCTGGTCTTCGACCTCGAGACAAGCGGAAGCCCAGAAGCGAGCCGCGCCCGTCCGGGGGGATCCAGCTGCGGCAAGCCGCACGTACGCCGCGTGCGCGGTCGCCCCACGACCCGCCACGGATGACGCGCCCGGAGCCCCCCTCGAGCCCCTTAGGATCGGTCCGGAAATCCGGCTCACTGTCCGGCGCCCCCTCGATCGGATCACTGCACCACTCCCAAACGTTGCCGAGCATGTCGTAGAGCCCCCACGGATTGGGGCCCTTGAGCCCGACCGGGCGCGTCCCAGCCAACACGTGTGGGAATTGTTTCTCTTGCCAATCCGTCGAGTCGTGACCTTCTTCCAAATCAAAGTCGACGCCGCTGTTGCCGCCATACCAGGCGATGTCATCGAGCAGCGGCGCGTTTCTCTCGCCGAGAATCTTAAGGTCACCCCGCCACGTCGCCGACTCCGTGCCGGCACGGCATGCACGCTCCCACTGTGCCTCGGTGGGCAACTGGGCTTCGAAACCGGGAAGTCGCTCGTTGAGACGATTCAAGAAGCCCTGAACATCTTGCCAACTGACTCGTTCGACCGGGCGCCCAACCGACACGAACTCGCTGGGATTCTCCCCCATCACTTCCAGCCATAGGGCTTCGGTACAAGGTGTGTCGGCAAGCCAGAAGCCATCGGATAGCTCGACGAGATGACGTGGCCAGTCCCAGTCGTCGCGGCCGACTTCATCGGGCAGAGATCCCATCCAAAACGTGCCGCCGGGGATCCAGCGCAGGGTCTGACGCACCGCGCCGACGGCGATCTCGACGAAGACACCGTAGCGGTCCTGCCCCCACCCAAGAGCCCAGCTCGGAGGATGGCCATGCGGCAATGGATGCAATTCATGCGTCATGACGAGCCACCACGAGAGCCACCACGAGAAAGCGAGCGCTGGCGAGCGGTCGCGGCGGCATCCACCGCCCTACTAGCGCACCAGCGCTCGGAATGGATTCGCCAGCGTGCAGTCTGCTGGACTGGACACGGATCGGGTCGAGGATGCCTCCGGCGTCCCTCGAGCTCGAGACAAGCGGAAGCCCAGATTCGAGTTGCGCTCGTCCGGGTGGTTCCAGTTGCGGCAAGCCGCACGTACGTTGCGTGCGTGGTCGTTCCACGACCCGCCACGGATGACGCGCTTGGTGCCCTTTCGATCCGTTCCACTGATCTTCAATCATGTCAAACCTCGGGCCCTGGACGTGAGGCAAGATCACGACGACGAAACACGACGGTGTCGGCACCGGAGAGGATCGCCAGTGCGGCGTCCGCCCCTCGCTGCAGGGCAGAAGCGTCGACCGTGCCCGCGGCGAAAGCCTCCTCCCAGCGTCGACGGGCCAAACGGTAGCGCCTTCGTCGGCGCAGCGAAACACCGAGGCGACCCGGCCAAACCCGGAAGCCGCAGAAGGTAACCCCATGGGTCGACCGTTGGAGCTGCCAAGTCGGCTTGAGGGTGAGCTTCAGATCATCTCGCAGCAGCTGGCGAGACGCCTCGAGGACCTGCCGCAGGCGTTGGCGGCTCTCGCCCCAGACCACGACGTCGTCCATGTAGCGAACCATTGCGCCGACCTTCAGCTCCTCGAGCAAGAAGCGATCGAGTGGCGCAAGGTAGAGGTTGGCGAAGTGCTGCGAGGTCAGGGCCCCAATCGGCAGGCCCGAACCGAGCCGCCCACGATGCGATCGGACGATACGCTCAATGAGATCGAGCGCACCACGCCCCTTGATCCTCCTGCATATCAGAGCTAGGAGCGTCTCGTGGTCGATCGAGGCGAAGTACGACGAGACATCCATCTTGAGATACCACGGCGAGCGACTTGTATGTACCTGTGCTCGGGCAACGGCCGCCAGCGCGCCCTTGCCAGGCCGACAAGCGAAGCAGTCCTCGACCAGGTAGCGCTCGATTGCGGGTTCCACGTACCCCATCAGAGCGTGATGCAGAACCCGCTCACGGAACAATGGAGCGTGGATCGTCCGCTGCTTGGGATCGTGAATGACAAAGCGACGGAAACGGCCAACTTGGATCGTGCCCGAACGGATGTCATCACTGAGTCGGTTGAGTTCGTCGTCGAGCCGTGCAGTGAACGCCTGAACCACTCGCGAGCGACGCTTTCCCAGTGACGCTCGCCAGAAAGCCCAGGTGAGGTGACCGCGATCAGCCACTCGGTCAAGATGGATCGCGGTGCGACGCATCGTGCTCCGGTGTTTGTTCGGAAGGAACGCTGGAAACCTCGAGAGCCGGAAACTGACTGACTTTCTCGAGGAACGCATCGCCATATTTCGCGATTCGTGCATCACCCACGCCTTCGATCCCGCGTAGAGCTTCAGGATTCAGCGGGCGCTCTCGGGCCATCGTCGCCAGCTGCTTGTTGCTGAACAGGACGTAGAGCGGTACGCCGTCTCGCTCGGCCAAGGCTTTTCGCAAGCGCCGCAACTCAACGAAGACCTGGAAGTCCCCTGGCTCGAGCACCAACTTGTAGTCGATCTTCTCTCTGCCTCCGGTCTTGGCTGCTGGCGAGGCGCTGGTGGATTCGAGATAGGTGATGGCAAGACACCAGTAGACACCTTGGGACGTGTTCACCAGCTCGCGGTCAATCGACGCAGTGCGATGCTGCGCGATGAAGGCATTGACCTCACTCTCGACGTAGCCCGGGTCGAGGGCCGGGACGGCAAAGAACTTTACTCGCATGATCTTCCACCTGGTGCACCCGGCCTCGTCACCCTTTCGGAAATACGCCCCAATGCCTCGTCCCTCGGCGGGCGATTCCCGAAGAGGTGACCGGCCCTCTGGCTCCGCCCCACACTCATTCTCCTCGACCTCGAGACAAGCGGAAGCCCAGATCCGAGCCGCGCTCGTCCGGGGGGATCCAGTTGCGGCAAGCCGCACGAACGCCGCGTGCGCGGGCGAACCACGACCCGCCACGGAAGACGCGCCCGGGGCCCTCTTCAGGCCCTTCTGGATCGGTGCGAGGCTCACCCGAATACCCACTCTCCCAAGGGTCGCTGCACCATTCCCAAACATTGCCCAACATGTCGAAAAGCCCCCACGGGTTCGGTTGCTTCAACGCAACTTCATGTGTGCCAGCCAGAGTGTGGGGGTATTGCCTCTCGTCCCAGGTCGACGAATCTCTGCCCTCCACTAGATCAAAGCCCACACCGCTGTTGCCGCCATACCAGGCGATGCTGTCGAGCCGTGGCGCGTTGCGCTCACCGAGAATCTCGACATCGCCCAACCAGGTCCCCGACTCGGTGCCGGCACGGCAGGCATACTCCCACCATGCCTCGGTGGGCAAGCGCGGCACGAGGCCCGGAACACGCTCGGCGAGCACGGCCAGAAACGCTTCGACATCGTCCCAGGAGACGTTCTCCACTGGCCGATGAGGCGTGCGAAACTCGCTGGGGTTCGAGCCCGTCACCGCCTCCCACAGCGCCTGCGTGCAGGGCGTTGCAGCGAGCCAGAAACCCTCGGTCAACGTCACGAGATGCCGCGGCCCTTCGTCGTGGTACCGGCCCGCTTCCTCGGCAGGCGAGCCCATGTGGAAACTACCGGGACAGATCCAACGCAGCTTCGTTACGACACCGCCTATCTCGAAGCTCGCCCAGCGGCCAAAGGTGTCGGTACCGCCGTCGGTGGCCCAGCCAAGCCGCTCGACCCACGCTCGGGAACGGCGGCTCCGGGCACGCAGGCTCGTCCCTCGCCTTGCGGCCTCGGATGCCGCACTCCCCAGCTCCGCTCCGCGGGCACCTGGTCTTCGACCTCGAGACAAGCGGAAGCCCAGATTCGAGGCGCGCTCGACCGGGTGGATCCAGTAGCGGCAAGCCGCACGCACGCTGCGAGCGCGGTCGTCCCACGACCCGCCACGGAAGACGCGCATGGAGCCCTCCGCTGCACCTTCCGGGTCGACCAAGCTCTTCGCCGAGTAGTTTGCCTTGCGGTCCCAACACCACTCCCAAACGTTACCGAGCGGGTCATAGACACCCCATGGGTTGGGCTCCTTGGTCGCCACATCATGGGTCTCGTGAGCGCTGTTTCCCTGATACCAGGCGATCCGATCCAACCGCGTCGACCCACCCGCTCCCGCGAGGTCCGGGTCTCTGATCCAAGTAGCCGTCTCCGTGCCAGCACGGCATGCGTATTCCCACTCCGCCTCGGTCGGCAATCGCGCATCGAGGTGCCGGAAGCGTTGATTCAGCCTTTCCATGAACCGCTGACAGTCGTTCCAGCTGACCGTCTCGACCGGCCGCTCGTCACCGTCGAACTTGCTTGGCTCCTCTCCCAACACCGCACGCCACATTGCCTGTGTGCATGGTGTTTCGGCCAGCCAGAAGCCTTCGGTCAACATCACGGCGTGACGGGGGCCTTCATTCTTCCGCCGTGATGGCTCCTGTTTGGGCGATCCCATCCAGAAGCGCCCCGGCGGTATCCAGCGCAGTCGTTGGCGGACACCGCCCACTTCGAAGGCGGCCCAAAGGCCGAACTCGTCGCGGCCGGCAGCGCTCGCCCACGACGTCGTGTCGTCGAGAACCGGCTGCCAGGCTTCGAGGCTGATCGATTCGATGTCAGTGGTTAGGTGAACAAGCCCCGCAGACGTCGGCTCGTGCTTCGCCGCTCCCAGTTCAGGGGCACTCCTCGAGAGGACCTGGGCGAGCGGACTGCCCGTCCCGTGCGCATTCTCGACCGCGATTCCGTCGCTGCATTGAACGACGGAATAGAGGTGCGGTGGTGATTTCCCAGAATGGGCCACCGCCAGCATCTCCGACGTCGGAGCGGGCGGCAGCTGAGTCTCGGGATAGCGTTCTCGGAGAGCCTTGGTCGCCCCCTCGAGGTCGCCGCGCAAGCGTGGCTCTCGCCACAGAGGGGACGAACTCCATTGACTGAAGCGCGCGAACCAGGCATCGACCGCGTGCTCGAATCCATCATCTTGGTCCCGATCACGCGCTACTCGTCGGCAGATCCGGGCCAACAGCGCCTGCGACCGATCGATCGAGTCGCCGAGGAGATCTTCTTCGGACCCGGAAGTCGAGGCGGTAAGGTCTACAAGCTCAGCGGCAAGGATCTCCGGCATCGCGCCATGCCATCGCTCGAGCACGCGCGCCACATCCGTCTTCTGAGTGGCGTCCAGGCGATCGAATGCTCTGCGTCGGCGCTTGGCCGCCTCCACGTCCAATACCAAGCCGTCGGCACTGCGGTCGCTGACGTCCTCATGCCGCCAGAGCGCCACCTCGACGCCCACGTCCCCTCCTGCCAAACGTCGGAGATTGCGCACCAGTCCTGTCTCGAGGCGCTGGGCCACCGAGGCGAGGCAAAGCACGGCCTCGGTCAGTCGCTCCGACTCCACCGCAGTCCGTCCGGTGGCGGCGCCGCGACCATTTGGATACTCCCACTCGACGGCTTGCCATAGCGAGCCTACCGAACCCGGCCACACGGCCCTCGGAGCCGATACCAGCGCGACTGGAGCCGCAACGGAGCAACGCTTGAGGCGAGTACCGAGCCGGGCCCATGCATTCCGCGTTTCGACTGAGCTGAAGCTACCGAGGTCAGTCAACGCCAGGATTCGCTCCTCGGCGCCCAAGACCGGTAGAGGTCCTTGAAGCAAGGCCCGCGCGTCGACCCGCCGGACGCACCGACGACCGAGTTTCTTGGCCAAGCGTCCGAGGACGGCCAACTGGTCTTGCCAAAACGGCATCAGCCGATCACTTGAATCGAGCATCACGAGAAGCGGGGCATGCGCCCGTCCCAACCGACGTGGAAGGGTATGCACCGCCTCCCCTCTGGACCAGCTGGCAACCAACCGTTCGACATCGATCGCGCGCCGCGGGCGTGGAGTACGTAGACGGTCCTCGAGGGATCGCCACAGCCGAGGCCATGCCGCGATGGGCTCGAGACGAATACGACCGCCGTCATTTCCCGACTCGAGGTCTTCGGGCCGCACGGATTCGTCAGTCGAGGCCGCTGCTGGCGGCAAGGCCCGACCTTCGAGATCTTCGCGGTATTCGCGCTCTACCGGTCGCCAGAACCGAAGCGGTTCCAGATCAGGGGTCTTCGGCTCGGGAGCGATTCTCCGGGCCGACTCGGCCGGTTCGCCCGCCTTCTTGTCGGCGGAGACAAACGGAGACCGATCTTCCGAGGTGACGCGCCGAGGGCGATAGAAGTAGCCCGCCTGCACCGCATCCTCGACCATCGCCTCACGCCCACCCACCGCCAGGGTGTAGAGGAGCTGCACCCTGGTGGTGACACGCCGTGATTCGGTCCCGAGCTGCTCTTTGGTCACGCGGCGTCCTCGGGATGCTTCCGCAACGCGAAGTCACGAAGATCGGTGAGTAGTTTGAGCTGCGCGGCCGCGCTCTTCTCCAAGTGAAAGAGCGCACGAAGTAAGTCGAGGAACTCGGCGCCGCCGGGAGGCGGAAGGTGCCGGGCCTTCGCGGCTTTCCGATCTTCGATCAACATGTCAGCCGCCGCCTCGAGAACGTTGTCGGCGATCTCATCCGCTGCGAAATGAGCCCGACCACGGCGGAGCAACCAAGCCAGAAGCTCGCTCTTTGCTTTCGGCAAGGCCATTTGAAGCACCATGCAGCGACGAAGAAACGCATCGGGTAGCGACCGTTCCTCGTTGGTTGTAACCACGACGAGCGGGGGCAAGGAGTCACAGCAAATGGTCGAACCACCGGGACCCGGAAACTGGCGTTGACCCAGACATTCGAGCAGTCCGTTGGGTACGGAGCTGTCCGCCTTGTCAATCTCGTCGAGCAAGACCACGACGCCGTTTGGCGCTTTTTCCTCAGTCTCCTCGACGAGCACCTTGGCGCGTTCAGCCTGGTCGTGCGCGCTGGACCATTCGAACCCCCACCAGAGCGGCCCAGGCGTGATGTAGTTGCGTTCGTCGAGGCGCTCTTCGAGCGTTTCTTCTTTGTTCAGCCCGCCGTGAGCGACCAGCTGGGCGTCGGCAAGGCGCCGCACGGCGTCTTGAGTGAAGAACAGATCCTGAGACTCCGTACGGGCGTCGATCACCCTCGATACGAACTGACGACCGAGGGCGATCGCGGCGGCACAGGCAAGCTGGCTCTTTCCCGCCCCGGGCTCACCGCGCACCAAGAGCGGGCGGCCGGAGGCCAGGGCAGCGTTGATCGCGTGTACTTCCCGATCTTCGAAAAGATGTTGGATCGTCCGCGACGACGCGGCTTCACTCGGGTCGCCGAATGCAACTTTCTCGAGCAGGACTTCTGTTTGATTCAGCTGCCATAAGCCCATCATTCGTTTCCTTTTTGATCTTCTTCGATGCCGAGAATTCGCCACAGGGGCTTGAGTTGGTTCTCGAGTTGCACGCCCTCCCTGCCCGAGCCGCTCAGCTCGACCTGCTCCAGCTCAGGGAGGATCTCGGCCAAGTAGTCCAAGAAGGCCTGTAGGGTCCCGTTCAAGGTAGTGGTCTTGTCGAGCATGCGTAGCTTGGGCGTAACGAGCACGTAGGGATAACGGTCGGTCTTGTTTCGTATCCGAAACTCATCGAGTGCCAACCTGACCGCCTCCAAGCGCGTCGCAAATCGCTCTTGGTCTTCCTCTCCCTCAATGATCTCAAGGTCGTTCTTGGAGAGGTAGCGTGGTGTCGCAAGGTCCTCAGTCAATAGCCGCCTGGCCAGGCTATCTACCTGGTCCCCGAGCCGCCTATCTGCGTTGATTCCTGCCTCGATTTGCGAAATGGGAACTTCTAACACGGCCCTTTGAGTACCATCTCGTCGTTCGTAGCGTGGCGCTTCACCGCGGACAGAGGAGAGCGCCGCCTCCGCATAGGTTGGACTGTGCAGAGGTACACCTACCCCGATACCTCGGCGGGTGATCTTTCGTCCTTCCCGCGCTACGAACTGATGTGCGAGCAGGCCCGTGAGGTGGCTGGCCCACTGCTGAATGCTCTCGACTGGATGACGGCCCTGCGCCACAGCCTTAGCCATCGAATCGAGCACCTCGAGCAGCTTTCGTAGATCGCCTCGCTCGCACAACTCGGCGAGCAGGCCGTCAACTCCACCGTCCCTGCCTGGAGCCATCCAGGCAGCGTGCCACCGAGGATCCGCCTTGGCGAGAAGTTCCGCCAGATCCGATCCCTCGCTCAGCAGCTGCCGCGTCCTAAGAATGAGCTTCTCGTTTGGTGGCGACGGATCCGAGATGCCGAGAAGTTGTCGAAATTCATCATTCCGTAGCAGTGCCGGAGTCGACACGGCATAGAGCCGATCCGGCTGCTTCGTCGGTCCTTTGCGGACTACGCCATAGAGGCAACCTTGGTACCGACCTGAAGAGACGAAGACTGGTGCACCCGACACCCCTCCGTAGGGAGAGAACGGGTCGGTATCGATCATCCTGGGCTCGAGACCCTCGATGCGGAGCGGCAAGAGTGTCGCGGCTTCGTCGATGGCGTAGAACCGGCCCGAGAATTCATCCGGTGTGACGAACTCGTCAGTGAGGGGGCTGGATCTTATCCAGCCTGCGGTTTCGCATTCTCCCGTTGGGAGGTGAGTCGGGACAAAGCGCCACTCATCTTCAACCTCTTCCGGCAGCCCATCCTCGCGAAGGAGTGCCGCGTCCAAGGCCCGCAAGTCCTTTGGGTCGAGATCCTCCTCACCACGCCAAGCCACCTCGGCAGGTACCGGCACCGTTTTGCCACCTGCCGGCTTCGCCAGCATGACGTTGACCTTCTCTGCCCTCTCGACCGTGTTTCCCTCACGATGCTCGAGGACGTGCTGCGACGTCAAGACCCAGCCCGGCCGCAAGCGAAGGCCGCTTCCACGCTTCTTCCTATTCTTCCCCGAGAACGTCGCTTCGACCCGTACGATCCGTCTCGGAGTCGTGGTGTCCACGGCTCATTCCTCCCAGGCCGCCAGATCGGGCGTTTCTCCCGTCGACTTCAGCTTCGGCCGCAGCTTCAGTTTGATCTTCTGCAACTGGCTCGACCCTTCGCCCAAGCTACCCTCCGCCGATGCCGAGCCGCCGCCCAACAGCCAGAACTTCACCCCCGCTTCGACCTTGCCGCCCACTTTGGCGTCCTTGGTGGCGACCACCTGCAATTCGAGCTCGAGATCCTGAATCTCGAAACGAAGATGATGACCCTCGGCATCCTTGATCGCGCGATCAAGCTGCGCCCGCAATTCCCCGATCGACTCAGCTAGCTCTATGCTCTTTGACATGTCCCACTCCGTGATGATGTTTCGCCCGGTCGCATCGCGCGACGAGATCCGCCGCATCTACGATGCTGCCGCGCACAATATCAATTACACCAAGAGCGTCTCTCTTGCCAGCGCCTACGTCTCACGGGATCCCGCCTGCAATGCGGTCGTCAACTGTCCTCGTGGAGGCACCATTTCCTGTGGAGGCCGCAACCAATCCGCCTTCGCCGGCCGCTCCGGCGACATAGGCTTCGTCACTTGCCAGGACTCGCAAGGCGTCCCCGTGATCAGTGATTCGTGTGACTGATCTGGAGATCTTTGCACTCATTTGAGGTTAGGACTCAGACCGCGATCCGTGCGGCCTGAGTCCGCTTCAGGTCCTCCGTAAATGTCCGAATTTCGCGCGCACGCAACGACGGTATCGGGACGGCTCAGATCGAAAACTGGCACTGTAAACTCCTACCTCGGACAAGAGGCGAGTAAATGGGAAAAAAGAGGGTGAAGAGATGACGAATCGAATGCTCTTCCGCTGGATTGCAATCGGGCTGATGACTGTCTGTGGTGGTAGCCTGAATGCTTCTCCGGTCGAGATCTCCGGACGAATTCTCGAAGCCGATGGCGAGGTTGCGACTGGAGTCGGTGTGACATTCGTACCGGCGGAATCAACATGCGGCTATCCGGCAAGCCAAGCGGAAGCCGTTGTCACCAGTACGGACAAACATGGCCGTTATCGGCTCGACCTCGACCCCTCGGTCGTTTGGCAAATGCAGACACGAAGTGCAGGACGTCGCGGCCGTAGGCTTCACGGGTGTTGGGATTGGCCACCTTCGCGACCAACCACTCCGTGAAAGCGACGCGCACCGCGTCGCCGGCGACGGCGATGGCTGCAGGAACTGGCCAAGCAGATACAGCAAGCGATTCCCCAACGGGAAGGCCGTCAGGATCGCGATCCTCGCCGTCTTCGGTGACCAGGTGTAGGGTCCCACGCGTTTTCGTGACCGCCATGGCCTTTTGTTCCAGATAGGAGCGGGTTCGGTTAGATTCGCCGTCGCCGCATTCCGGATGATCGGGGTGGGGAAACGGGAAATCGCCGAGGCCTCAACGGTTGGCACCAGAGTGGCACTCGGCGACTCCCAGAGGAGTGGCGATGCTATGTCTGGTTGGTGTCAGTAGCAAGGAGTACATCGAGAGTTCGTCTCGGGCCGTCCATCGCGGGTTGGAGCTGTCTTGCCCAGACCCGGATTGCGCGGACGCTCGATTGGTGGGTCACGGTGGTTACCGCCGATATCTGGGTGGCGAGCTGCAGAAGATCGCACGCGTTTGCTGCCGGCGTTGCGGTGTGACGCACGGGGTATTGCCGGGCGATGCCTGCGCGTACCGCGACATGACGCTGGACTCTGTGGAGTCTGCATGGGATGCGCAGGGTCCGCGGGCCGCGGTCCGGGCGTCGTCGCATGCTGGGGTCAGCGCGATTCGCTCGATGCGTCGGGTGCTCAGCAAGCAGCAGACTGCCCTCGCGGCTGTGCGACGGTTCCTGCCGACGCTGCCGGCGCACGGACTTGCGGGTCTTCGCGCGGTGTTGGGATCGGGTGCTGGTGTGCTGCTTCGCGTCCGTGAGTTGCTGTGGTCGACGTACCGTCTTTGGTTCAGCGGATTATGCGGATTGTGGCGCCACGGACGACCGCCGCATCTGGACCGCCGCCAATCAACAAACCTTGGTAGCTGTTCAAGCGAGTGAATCGATATCAGGCTCTGCGCGTCCCGGAGAAAGGACTCTCGGGGCGTATTTGAGGCTGAAATCGATGGACGAGAAACAAGCAGAGACGATTGCAGTGTTCCGCTACGGGGTTCTTCGGGACCTCGTGAGCCGGCCTATGGCTCCGGGCGAGAAAGAGCAGTTGCTGGCACAGATCGCGAGCCATGAGTGGACGATCCCGGGCACCACCCGACGCCATATCGGTCGTTCGACGGCACGAGATTGGTTGACGCTGTACGAGCTCCATGGCTTCGATGGGCTCAAGCCGGCGGCGCGCTCGGATGCGGGGTCCAGCCGGACCCTTGCGGCATCGGTACAAGCGTTGCTGCTCGAATTGCGCGCGGCGCGCCCTCGGGCGTCGGTGGACAGCTTGATCCGCGCGGCTCAGCTGGCGCAAGAACCTGGGGTCTCGTTGCGTCTGCCGCGCACCACGGTCTATCGGTTCTTGAAAGCGCAGGCACCGCCGCCAGCCGGCAGCGACAACCGTCGGCCCGATGCCCGGGCTTTTACCCATGAGCACGCGGGCGACCTTTGGACGGCCGACGTAATGCATGGTCCCCGGCTGCTGGTCAAGGGACGAGGTGGCCGTGACAAAACGTACCTGCACGCCTTCCTCGACGATGCGTCGCGGATCGTCCCCTTCGCGGCTTTCTACCGCAGTGAGAATGCCGCTTGCTTCACCGACTGCTTCAAGCAGGCGATGCTGCGACGTGGCATGCCTCGGCGGCTTTACTGTGACAACGGCGCGCCGTATCGAACCCAACATCTGCAGATCGTCTGCGCGACGCTCAACGTTTCTTTGATCCACTCCCGGCCCTACCAGCCTCGCGGTCGCGGCAAGATCGAGCGCTTCTTCCGGCACGTGCGCACGGCCTTCTTGCCGCACGTGGACGAAGCGATGCTGCGTGATCTCGGCGCGCTGAATCGCGTTTTCTGGGCTTGGCTCGAAGGCGAGTATCACCAGATGCCGCATCGTGGTCTCGAGGGCAAGACCCCGGTCGAGCGTTTCCTCGAAGACCAAGAGCACGTGCGCCCAGCGCCCGAGACGCTCGAACGCATGATGCGCATGAAGGTGCAACGCCGTGTCGGTCGTGACCGCACTGTACGACTCGAGGGTCGCCTCTTCGAGACCCCCGACGGATGGGCCGGCGAAAAGATCGAGGTCTTCTACGACCCCTACGATCCAGCCGCGAAAGTGACATTCAAGGGGCGCGGAGAGCCTGAGGAGATGACGCTCAGACGACTCGACCTCACCACCAACGCACGTCTGCCACGGCCCGTGCGTCCAGGCAAAAAGATCGAGGTTGCCACCGGCAAGGCCGAGGCCACCACCGGCATCAGCTACCTCGAGCTCGTCGCCAGCCGTTTCTACGGCCCGGAGAAATGAGATGTACACAACGGCATTCGGCTTCGCACGAGTACCCTTCACCAAGACCATCCCGAGCGAGAAGCTGTTTCGAGAGCCGCGGCTCGACGAACTCCATTCACGCCTCACCTACTTGGTGGAGAATCGGGCCATCGGACTGATCACCGGCGAGCCGGGAAGCGGCAAGTCCACTGCGCTACGGCGATTGCGGGACGATCTCCACCCGGACCAGGTGCGCCTCCTCTATCTCCATGACACCGCGGTCAGTCCCCGCGATTTCTGCCATCAGATTGCCTTCGAACTCGGCATTCCGGCCCCTTTCTCCAGGGCTCAGACCCTGCGAGCGGTCCACGACGAAATCAAGCGCCTCGATGTCGAACGAAGGCTGACCGTCCTCTTGGTCGTCGACGAAGCACAGAATCTCTGCCCCCAGGTACTCGCCCTCTTGCCCACCATCACCAATTTCGAATGGGACCAAACGGGCAGGCTGGCGCTCGTCCTCGCAGGCCAGCTCGGGCTCCGCCAAAGGCTACGACTCGCCCACCTCGAACCACTCGCACAGCGAATCACCGTCCGATACACCCTCGAAGGCTTCGATCGAGACACCGTTGCACGATACGTGAAACACCGACTCGAGATCGCCGGCGTCACCCACCCGCTCTTTACCGATTCAGCCATCGAGGCGCTGCTCAATGCATCACGAGGCGTCATGAGACGTATCGACACACTCGCCCACCATGCCCTTGCCGTCGCGGCGACCAAGACCGCCAAGCTCGTCGAGCCCGAACATGTACTCCATGCGGCCGAGGAGCTCAGAGCATGAACGCACCCGAACCCATCCTCGGCTATCTCGAACAGAGGATGCCCGGCTATCCCTTCGACCCCAACCTCGATCATGACTTCGTCTGCGAACTCATGGACGACTTCGGCGACGTCGACATTCTCGAACAGACCAAGGCGTTTCGCTGGTACCACGACAACAAGCCAGCTGAAAAGAACAAGAACCTACGCACAGCCCTACGCAGATGGCTCACCAACGCCTGGAAACAAAAAACAAACACCATCACCTAACAACCAACGCGACCGTCAATCTCCCGGACTGCGCCGTCACCGAGCCAGTCCGGGATTTTTCATGTCTCCCAGCTCTACCGCTGCGGTCCATTCCGAGAAACGGGCCACGGAACTACGTGGGACGCGACACCAGGTCGTCCACGGAATCAGTCAAAATGACCGCTCAATCGAGCCAGACAATACGGACTTCGTTCATGATTTGCTTCTCCTTCACGTTTGGACTGTCGTTCACGGCAACTCGTCAATGACATCCACCCACTGCCAAACCTCCTCGTCTGAGGGGTCGCCACCGTCGTTTGGGATCCCTTCCACAATATGGACCTGACAGCGCCGACCTTTGGCGTACTTGAGCACACACAAAGTCCCGGACCACGAGAACAACGTGAGCGACTTTGGCATCGCTTGGCGAGCCGCTCGAGCGAGCGAATGGCTCGCCGTTCTTCTTCCGTGACGAAGACCGTGATGTCCTGGGGAACGCTCATGGCGGCGGCTCCCCTTTCGGTTGGGTATCCCCACCCCTCGGTGCCCCCCGTTCCGCCCTGCCCTTCCAGGCATCGGAGATGAAGTTGAGGATCAACCCTGCTAGTAGCGTGAATAGCAACGCGTTGGTCGCCCGTGCGCTGGAGCGCAACTACGCGATCGCGTAGGCGTGCAATGGTAAGGATCTCGGCAGTGTTGGGATCGAGGTTCTGTTTGAGCGCCTCGAGGTCCGTTTTCAGCCCCTCGGTGAGTTCCACCACGGCGTCGGGAACGAGCCGCTCGTTCACCAGCTCGCGAAATGCAGGGGTGGTCAACATACCCACCACGCCGGCATCGAGCATGTATTAGCGGCCGGCGACTTTCGCGCGAAGTTGGTCTAGGTCCTGCTCGACCGCCAGGGTGCGCCTGCGCTTTTCGTAAGCACTTGAGCCTCAAGATCTTCGCGCATCTCATCCTTCGTATGCGCTTGTTTTGGGCCTAGAGCCGCGTACGCATCGCCGAGGTTGCCCAGGAGGCGCCCTTCGGCGGCCTGATCCTTCAAGCTCCGCGCAGCTCGGAGCGCCTCGTCTTGCAAAGCGATCCACTCGATGGGTGGAGCCGAAGGCCGAGAACGTACACACCGGCATTCGTAAGATGGATAGGCAAGCTACGCCCGGCCGCGTCGCGGCCTGGCTCCCCACAGCCACGTTCGCGCAGCCTCGATGTTGCGACGTTCGAGGTCGAACCCGGAAGCTCGACCTCGAGATGGGCGTCCGGGTAGGCATCCCTACGCTCCTGAGCGATCCGGCGGGTCAGCTCGGTCTGGCCGAGGTGCGCCACTTGACTTCGCTTTCTATGGAAGGATTCATGATGCCCCGGTGGACGCATAGACGGACTCACCCGCCCTTCCGTCGGGCGTTTGCGGCGAGGTACATAGTTCTGTACAGTCAACGGTACCGTGTCCCAAGCACCAACTGGAGACCTACCGTGACCATGAACCGCACTACGGACATCACGAGCTTCACCGAACTCCGCCAGCACCTGCGGAACCGTCTGAATCAAGTACGGAGCACAGGCCGGCCGCTCTTCGTCACGACCAACGGCGAAACCGATGCCGTGGTCCTCAGCGCCGTAGCCTACGACGACCTGGTCGAGAAAGCCGAGCTCGCCGAGAGCTTGGCAATGATCGACCGCTCAATGGAAGAGGTGCGCGGTGGGAAAGGACGACCCCTCAAGGAAGCGGTACGTGAGGTCGCTGAGGGCCTTGGGCTGAATCTCGATAAATGACCTACCGCGTCGTCATCACAGAACCGGCCTTAGACGCTATCCGGGAACAGGCGCGCTACATCGCGATCGAGCAACAAGAGCCTGAGGCAGCAGCACGATGGCTGCGCCGGGTATTCGATGCCAGCGACACTCTCGCCGAGATGCCGCGGCGCTGCGCTCGAGCGCCTGAAGACGAAATGCGACCTTATGAAATCCGCTGGCTCGGGGTCGGGAGATTCGTGCTTCTCTTGACTGTGGTCGATGAGACGAGGACGGTCTGGGTGATCGCCGCTCGGCATGGCCGGCGCCTTCCCCGCCCAGACGACCTTCCGCCGGAAGTAGAAGCGTAAGTCTCTGGGCGCTGAATCGACGCAGCAGCCTTCCCCGTATACATATTCTGTCGCTTACCCGATTTGTAGCCGGTCGGCCTGAGTGTCGACCGGTATTCTTTCCGGGTGCATGCGGTGCACCGAAAGACACTTCTGGAGTCACGGTCGTTGACCTCGGATCGTGTCCTCGTAGCGGGCTCACCGCGGCCTGGCTGGCACAGCCACGTTCGCGCGGCCTCGATGTTTCGACGTTCGATATCGAACCCCCGCAGCCCCTCGAGCACACCATCATGGCCCTCGAGGTAGCGCTCATCGAAGCTTCCCAGCGCTGCGACGTAGAACGCGGCGTGACGGTAGCGGAGGACGTCGGGCCCGATGATGTGCTCACGCGCGAATACCCGCGCGAGATCGTGGAGCCGGTAGCGACCTTCAGCGAAGATCACCATGCTCGAGGCCATGTAGTCGTAAAGGCTGTCCTTCGCCTCGTCTTCGTTCACTTCCCACACTGCGGCCACGGCCACGGCCGTAAACGAACCGGGGAACACCGCCAGCATGGACCAACGGGTCTGTTGGGCGGCATCGAACAGGTCGAAGCTGACTGCCAACGTGCGCTCTACACCGTCGACCAGGCCGTCGACCTTTTCGAGTCGGCGGACGTAGGCGGCAGGAGAGAGGCCAATGCGCATCGCGAGTGCCGAGCCAGCGAGACGCAGCGCCAGCGGCAGGCGCCCCGTCAAGCGTAGGAGGTCATCAGCAACTTCGGCCGTGCGCGGCGATAGTTCGGCGAGGAACGGCCGCGCCTCATCAGCAGGCATCGGACCTAGTTCGAGCACTTCGAGACCGGGAACGACGAAACGGAATCGCGAGGTGACCAGCGTGAGCCAACCCGAGGGAGGCAGAAGGGGCTGAACTTGCTCGGCTGTGGCGGCGTTGTCGAGCTGCGGAGAGATCTCGTCGTAGTCACGGACGGCCTTGGCTACATCAGCCTCAGCCCCCACACGAAAGACGTATCTCATGCGCGGTGATCGTGCCGTGCTCGTAGTCGAGCAAAGACCTCGTCACCGGGAACAACGTTGTCTGGATTCTTCTCATGTTCCGCTAGCGCCGCTGCTAGTGCTTCTTCTTGCCATGGGTACACCGGGATATCCGTATCAAGGCTCTTCCACAGTGTCTGGGCAAGCTCAGCTCGTTGTTCGGCTGGAAGGCCAAGCACTTCCTCTTGTAGTTCCGTCTTCGTCATAGAGCTTCAGTATACGGTTACCTGGACTCCAGGGGAGAAGGGTCCGGTTCACGCGGCAGGAAGAAGATCAAGCGCCCCGGCTGTTTCATCAAGCCTGCCCGCTCGGCCTGGGTCTCTCCACGACCCCAAAAGAAATCAACCCGCCCCGCCCCTTTGATGGCCCCGCCGGTGTCTTGGTTGAGCACAAACCGACCAAGACGTCCCGCCGAGATCGTGGTGCCGTCCGCGGCCTGGGTGGGTACTTCGGTGTCGAGGAACGCCAAGGCACCCAGAGGGAACAGTGCTCGATCGGTCGCAATCGACCGTTCGGGAGTCACCGGGACTCCAAGACTCCCCACGGGCGGTCCGTCGAGCAAGCGGAAGAATACGGTAGAACGGTTGTAGTCGAAGATTCGTTGGCGGTCCTCCGGATGCTTGGACAAGTAGGCGCGGATCGCTTGCATGGACATTTGTTCCCGGGGAACCTTGTCCTCTTCGATCAGCAACTTGCCGATGCTGCTGTACGCCTGCCCGTTAGCGCTGGCATAGCCAATCCGCTGGATGCGACCATCAGGCAGCCGTAGTGAGCCACTGCCTTGGATCTCCAAGAAGAAGGCATCCACCGGATCCCGAGCCCAGGCCAGGACCCGCTGGTGCAGGAGGCCTGTCTCCCGAATCTCGCGACGGTCCGGATACGGCTCGAAGCGATTTCCGATCAGCCGGCCCGCAAGGCGACGGCCATTGAGCTCTCCACCAAAGTCGCCCAGGGTTAGGCGCATCATGTCCGTCGGAGGCCGGTAGAGGGGTACATTGAAACCAGCCCGCCGCGTCAAACTGGCGTCGAGAACCGGCTCGTAGTAGCCCGTGACCAGCATGCGCCCTTCGTCGCCACCACCACCTTCGTACGCGTCAAAATTCTGCGCCATTTCTGCGCCCAAGCGCTCACCGGAAATGCCCGCAGCCAACCAGCCACGGACCCGAGTCAGCAAATCGACCATGTCCATGGTCGTTGCCGTTCGCGGCCCAAAGACGTAAACCCGATCGCTCGCTTGGCGCCGATACCAACCCAGGCTTCGTTCGATCGACTCCCCCAAGGCGGCAAGGTCACCGTCGTCGAAGAGCACCGGCAACTGCGAAGCCGGAACCTTGCGCAAGGCTGTCGCCGGCTCGACGGGCTGCTGCACTGCGACGCTACCTGCGGGTTGCGGCGGCTGGGACGGTTGATCGATCTGGCGCGACGCGCGGCACGAGAGGAGGCTTCCCAAGAGCAGGAACATCACTGCTGCGTGGGGGCATGCGGTCCCCACGAGAGACGTGATCCTCCGCTGTCCAATCACGGGCAATATTGGAGCTCAGTCGGTACGGCAAAACCCATCTGCTCTTTCATCTGCACCAACTTCTTTTCCGCCAGGGCACGCGCTTGGTCGGCGCCTTGACGAAGGATGCGATCGAGCTCGCCCTTGTCGCCCTTGTCGCTCATCAGCTCACCGTAGCGGGCCCGGATTGGGGCGATGGCCTCGATCACGGCTTCAGCAACAGCCGTCTTGAGATCGCCATAACCACGCGCATCGGCGAAATGCTCGATGACGGCCGCGGCGTCCCATCCCTTGGTCGCCTGGAAAATGTTCAATAAGTTGTTGACGCCCGCCTTCTCGGGATCGTCGCTGAAGACGATCTCACGTCCTGAATCCGTGACCGCGCGTTTGCAAGCGCGGCGAATCTCGCTGTCTTCGTCTGTCAACCGGATGGCATGCCCACGGGCCTTGGCGCTCTTGCTCATTTTCGCGGTGGGGTCATCGAGGCCCATCACCCGCGCAGCGACGGTCGCGATCTTCGGCTGCGGCACGACGAACGTGTCACCGTACCGATGGTTGAATCGCTGAGCGATATCGCGTGCCAGCTCAATGTGCTGCTTCTGATCTTCGCCAACCGGAACTTCGTCGGCGTCATAGAGCAGAATATCGCCCGCTTGGAGAACTGGGTAGGTCAAGAGACCCGTGTTGACGCTTTCTTGCAACTGCGACTTGGCTTTGTACTGGGTCATCCGTTCCAGCCAACCGAGGGGGGTGACACAGCTCAGAAGCCAGGAGGCTTCGGCATGCGCACGCACGTGGCTTTGAACAAAGAGCGTTGTTCGGTCTGGATCGATGCCACAAGCAAGCAGGAGCGCCGCCAGCTGGCGCGTGTCGCGGCGCAGCGCCGCCGGATCATGCTCAACTGTGATCGCATGCAAGTCGACAACACAGATGAAGTTCTCTTTTTCATCCTGACCGGCCACCCACCGCTTGACAGCCCCGAGGTAGTTGCCGAGGTGGAGGTCGCCTGTGGGCTGAATGCCAGAAAGGACACGTGGTCGGGCTTGCTTCGAAGACATGATAAATCGCGAACGATGAGCGGAATCTTTGGAGCGTCAAGGCTCGGCGACACATGCGCCGGAGCCGCGCGACGGTATCATATGGGGTGCGAGCACCGCCTACGAACGGCCGCGGCGCAGCCATCGGCGGGCTTTGAGCTCGAACCGCGGCAAGCTACCTCGATCCACCGCGTGTACTGGAACGCGAAGGTGCAGCGAATCGCGGAGGGCCCGCGCCAATAGGTCGGCTTCGCGCTCATCACCTTCGACATCCAACGAGACCTCGGTCAAGCCGTTTCCTTCGTCGAGATGAACGCGGTACTCGGCACCACCCACGGTTTCGAGCACCACCTGCTCGACCGCACTTGGAAACAAATTGACCCCACGTACCACGACCATGTCGTCCGCACGCGCCAGAATGCCGCCCTCGAGCGCCAAGTCGGGGCGCCCTAGCGTCGCCGGATCGCGTGTCGATTCTTGCACCAGGTCTCCCGTTCGGTAACGAAGGAGCGGCGAATCAGTGCGTCCGAGGGTGGTCAGCACCAACTCGCCGGTCGCCCCACGGGCCACGGCGGTTCCCGTACTGGGATCGAGTATCTCGGCAAGGTAGGCACCACCGAGCACATGGAGCAGCCCCGGATGGTCGCGGTTCGGTACCGATACCGGCCCCACTTCGGTCATACCGTGGTGATCAAACACCTTGGCCGCTGGCCACAGAGTCTCGAGGCGACTGCGGGTTGCCGGAACACTGCCTCCAGGCTCCCCCGCAACGATCAAGGTCCGCACGCCCGAAAGAACCTGACCCGGAAGTCGGTCGGCCGCCACCTCACCCAGTCGAATGGCGTAGGTCGGGGTACAACAAACCGCGCTAACCCGGTTGTCGTGAATCACCCGCAGCCGGCCGAGGGTATCGAGACCACCTCCCGGAATGGTCAAGCACCCCATCCGCGTGCTGGCCTCGAAGGCCCCCCAGAAGCCGAGAAAGGGTCCGAACGAAAACGGAAAGAAGACCCGGTCCTCATGCGAGACACCTGCAGCTTCCAGAACCGCCGTCCAATTGTCCAACACCCACGACCAGCCGGACTGGGTGTCCAGCCAGCGCAAGGGCGCCCCCGTCGTGCCACTGGTCTGATGAAGCCGCACATAGGCGTCGATGGGGGCCGTGAGGTTCGTTCCGTAGGGCGGGTTCGCTGCCTGGTCGGCCACCAGGTCTTCCTTGGTGGTGAACGGCATCCGCGCACAATACGTCGCCAAACTCGGTACGTTTTGGTCGAGCCCTGCCGCCTCGAGGCGCGGACCATAGAAGTGATTGTGGGCTCGCAAGCGCCCCAGAAGAAGGCGTAGTCGTTCCAGTTGGAGATTCAGCAGGCTGGTCGACGCTTCAGAACTTCCGGACAGCATAAGCGATTTACGACACTCCGGCCGGCGGCAAGATCTCCACGACCTCCGCGAGGGTAAACCCTGTCGGATCGATCAGGAGGTTATGGCGTCCAAACAGCCACTGTGTTTCGTCGGGAAGGACGAACCGTCGCCGCAGTGCTGGGCTTGCGGCGACGCGAAGGAAGCCTGCCGGTCGGCTGAGGTAGCGGATGGCGTGTCGACTGAGCAGCGCACCAAGCGGTCGTCGTCCGATCTCGATCTCCGAACGGGCTTCCGAAGGGTAGCGGTGGAGGTGAATGTCGATTGCACCCAACTCGAAGGGCCGACCGGAAGCTTCTCCGCGCAGAATGACCTCACGCAAGAGCCGCCCCGGATGAGACTCTCTGGCCAGCACTTCGAGCGCGATCGCCTCACCGTGAAACTGCTCGAGGGTCGAAGTCATATCTTGTTCATGATCGAGCAACTGGCGATACGGGGCCGGTATCGAGGTCGCTGGAACGGACGCTTCTCGAAGGTGGCTCAAACCCCTGGCAGCGAAGAACCCTGCCAGGGCATCTGGTGGTACAAGGCCCTCATCGGCTGCAACGGTCGCTGCACTCATGGCGATACTGTACGTGCGGGGGCGCACACGGTTGTCGGTACCCTGGCAGACCGGGCAAAGGCGCGGGCGCTTTTTACGTCCGGTTTACAGGTGGCCGGCCACCTGGGGGTCACAGGCTGTCGGCCTGCATCTTCCAGCTCGCACGGGTCGGGCGGCCGTTCTCCTGATAGAGACGCTGAACCCAAGCCACGTCCTCTGGACCCAGTGGCTCCCCTGTGGTACCCGCCGCGATCACCTGACTCGGTCGGTGTAACCCAACCAAGACCGAAGCTGCCTTGCAACCCCCAAGCAAGGAACCGACCAGCCCGGCGAGAACCGGCTCGGGATAGTCGCCGAAGCGCTGGGTCATCTTGCGGCGGCACGAACGCAATCGTGTCAGCAGCGCAAAATCGCGGAACGCCTCGATGTTGTTGCGATGGTCACCGATCCCAAACGTTACGGGGCCCTCGAACTGGCCTAGCAGCAGGCCATGCTTGAGCGGTGAGAAAAAGACTGCACCAACATCGTTGGCTTCAACCCAGGCCTGGAGGCCACTCGATGCATAGGTATCGTCTATCGCATTACGGTAGCACTGGACCACATCGGGCGAGACCCGGTCCACATATCGGTGCAACTTTTCACAACTCCAATCGGAAAGTCCGATATGGCGGAGCTTGCCCTCGTCACGAAACCGCTGCAACAACTCGACCGCGGCATCGAGATAGGCATCGTCGGGCCCGAAGTCGCAGTGGTGGAGATAGTAGATGTCGAGGCAATCGGTGCCGAGGTTGCGCAGCGATCGCTCGAGCTGGCGCCGGATCTGCTCAGGGTGATAATAGTGTCCGTAGGGTCCAGAGTCCCAACCAACTTTCGAGGCCAGCACAACCTGATCTCGTGGCACCTGACGCCAAATGTGACTGATCAGACGCTCGGCATGCCCATCGCCATAGACGTCGGCGGTGTCCCAGTGGTTGATCCCAGCCGCATGCGCCTTAATCAGCGACATGTGCGCGAGACGATCGTTGGAGCCGAACCACCCCACAGCGCGGCCGTCTACGACATGCGGCCCGCCAAAGGCCCATGTGCCGAGACTAACTGCGGAAACCCGGAACTCGGTTCTCCCGAGGCGGTTACTGTTCATGTGGTTGCGTACGTTTCCGGGGCGTTGCCCCATCACCAATCCGAAAGGTCAATTAATGCCACCGGCCAACCGAATGACCGGCGCCCATGGTTCTAAACTGTCTTTTGGTTCGTCGACAGCGAATCTCCCCCTCGCACGGACCCGCGTAACAACCCGCGCATCGTACCATGAGAGTGCATTGTTTCGCTTGACCTGTGGCGCCCGTTGACTATCATTGTCCCGATGCGTGTCGCCATCACCATCAGCATCACGATTCCGCCCTGCTGAGGGTGGTCGGTCGATGCTGTCGAGCATTTATCGGCCTCGCCCTCTCGGCGAGGCCGATTTGGTTTTGCCCGAGGCAGGCCGTTGTTACCAGCGAGAAACAAGATGAACGAATCGACGAATGAGCCGACGAACCAAGATGCCGAGACGGCGGCCAAAGCGCGCAAGAAGCGCTACAAGAAGTCGCTCAACCTGCCCAAGACCGCATTCGCAATGCGCGCGAATCTGACCCAGAATGAACCTCAGTCGCAAAAGCGATGGGACGCCACGGGCATGTACCAGCGCATCACCGGGCGCGACAGCGATCATAGGCCATTCGTCTTTCATGACGGGCCACCCTATGCCAATGGTCCCATCCATGTTGGACACCTACTCAACAAGGTGCTCAAGGACCTCGTCGTACGCAGCCGGAACCTGCTGGGCGAGCGCTGTGTCTTTGTCCCTGGCTGGGATTGCCATGGCCTGCCGATCGAGCACAAGGTCATGAGTGAGCTCGTTGACTCGGGCAAGATCGAGCGCCTCAGAGACCTCGACGACGACACCCGGCGGATCGCCATCCGTCGCGCATGCGCCAGCTCGGCCGATAAGTTCAAGGGGCTGCAGGCGAAGCAGATGAAGCGCCTGCTCACGCTGGCCGACTATGATGACCCCTACCTGACAATGCGGCCGGTCTATGAAGAGGCCGTTCTGGAGGTCTTCGCTCAGCTGGTGGAACAGGGCATCGTTTACCGGGATCTGAAGCCAGTTCATTGGTCGATCGCCAACCAAACCGCGCTCGCCGAGGCTGAACTGGAGTACCAGGACCGGGAAGACCCCTCGGTCTATGTCGGCTTCGAAGCCGCCGATCCAGCCGCGCTGGCTCGTGCTTTTGGAACAGAACTCAATAAGTCTGTGCGGGCCCCTTCGCTGTTGATCTGGACCACGACGCCGTGGACCCTGACCGCCAACATGCTGATCGCCGTTCACGCCGCGCATACCTACGCATTGGCGCGGGTGGATGGTCAAGTTATGGTCGTGGCCAAGGACTTGCTCGCGCGCGTGACCGAACAAGCAGGGGTCGAGGCGGAGGTCCTCGCCGAGGCGTCGGGCAAGGTGCTCGTGGGATTGCGCTACAACCACCCGTTCGACGCGTGGGAAGGCCGTGCCCATCAGGGTCGTGTCGTGGCCGCCGACTACGTCACGCTGGAAGACGGCACTGGACTGGTTCATACCGCCACCGGCCACGGCCAGGAAGACTACGCCACCGGTCTACGCGAAGATGTCGAAGTGTACTGCCCGGTCCAAAGCGACGGTACCTACGACGACACCGTCCCTGAATGGCTCCGCGGAATCGATGTTTGGACGGCAAACGGCTTGGTCGTCGATCGGCTTCAAGCCAGCGGCCATCTCCTCCATCTCGCCCCCTACCCGCACAGCTATCCGCATGATTGGCGGTCCAAGACGCCCGTGATCTTTCGCTGTACCGAGCAGTGGTTCGTCGCCGTCGATCGGCCCACGAAACGCGACCAGCGATCACTTCGCGAGTTGGCGTTAGATGCCATTGCGGAAACGGATCTCCTCGCGACCGACGATCGAGATACGACCGAATCCGACAGCGACCACCGCGTTCGCTTCACCCCGAACTGGGGCCGGAACCGGATGCGAGGCATGCTCGACTCGCGTCCCGACTGGTGTCTATCTCGGCAACGGTCCTGGGGCATCCCGATCCCCGCCTTTCGCCGGCCGGACGGCACTCTGTTGCTCACCGCGGCATCCAGCCGGGCGGTCGCCGCGGTGTTCGGCCGTGAGGGCAGCGATGCTTGGTTTCGCCACGACCCCGCCGCCTTGCTGGCCGAATACGATCCAAAGGCCGACCCCGAAGCTCCCGACGACCTCGATGTCACGGACCTCGAGAAAATGAACGACATCTTCGACGTTTGGTTCGAATCGGGCTCCTCTTGGAACGCGGTTCTGCGGCAACGCGAAATCGGCTACCCCGCTGACCTCTATCTCGAAGGATCCGACCAGCACCGCGGGTGGTTTCAGCTCTCTTTACTGTCGGCCCTGGGCGCGACGGGGCGGGCACCGTTCCGCCGGATCCTCACCCACGGGTTCGTGGTCGACAAGGACGGCCGGAAAATGAGCAAGTCGCTGGGCAATACGCTCGATGTCGAGGAGTTGCTCAGCCAATTCGGAGCCGATGTCTGCCGGTGGTGGGTCAGCTCGCTCGCATTCGAGAACGACATCAAGATCGACCTCTCATTCTTCGAGCGGGCCGGCGACTCCTACCGCAAGGTCCGCAACACAATTCGGTTCTTGCTCAGCAACCTCGCGGACTTCGACCCATCCCAGGCGGTCTCCTTGGCTTCGATCCCTCCAACGTCCATCGACGCTTGGGTGCTGGGCCAGGCCGACCAGCTACGAACAGACGTCATCGCGGCCTACCGTGGGCTCCGGTTCCGCCAAGCCCACCTGGCCCTGTTCGATTTCTGCAACGAGACGCTTTCTGCCGATTATCTCGACGCGGTCAAGGATCGGCTGTACTGTGACCCCGTCGATGAGCCACGGCGGCGGCAAACCCAGACGGCGGTACGCCACCTTGCCGAGTTGCTGTGCGGCCTGTTGGCTCCGATCCTGCCTCACACGGCAGACGAAGCGTGGCGTGCGCTCGAGGGACTCACACCGAAGGATCTGGAAGCATCCGTTCACGTCCAGCCTCTTGTCGCACTCGACCGTCCCGGAGTACCCTTCGCTGACGCGCGTTGGCCCGAGGTGATGACCTACCGGCAGGCCGTTCTCAAAGCGCTCGAAAGCGCCAAGGAAACAGGGATCGAGAATCCGCTCGACGCTGGCGTCGAGATCGAAGATCCTGACGGCATCCTGCGTCCGTTCGAGGCCGACCTCCCTGACGTCTTCGGCGTCTCGCGGGTTCGTTGGACCGAAGGGGTCAACGAGGCTGGTGTGGTGATCGTCGATCTGCGTGGCGAGCCACGATGCGAGCGATCCTGGCGTCGCGATGTGACGGTCTCCCTTCGCACCGACGGTGGCTGGCTGTCGGACCGCGACGCCCGGGCCGTGGGTATCGTTTAGCCGGCTTCCCTTCGGTCCATCGCACACATCGCACACCCAAAAAGATCGACGGCCGTGACCTGAATATTGGGACGTGGCCCGGCACGCTGTGGGCCATCGGACAGGCCCCTGTCGATAGCTATGATCGGCGCGGCGAATCCCATTCGCGAATTCGGGGAAAACTCTCCCGGGAGCTTCACCCCTCCCGGCCAGCGTTTTACCCCTCCCGGGTCGTCCGGCTCGCCAAAGAGGTGAAAGCAGGCTTCCTCGAGGCGACTCAGGCTTGCCGACCTAAACCAAGAACTCCCATGCCGCACTACTTGTTAATACTATTAACTCATCTATAGAGAGAATTATCTGCGACAGCTAGGCTGGCCCTTCGAACCTTGCTCATGATATCAGGTATTCCGATAGCTGACATTTGGCGGGAATTTTCAGGTATTGACAGGGTATTTTGGCCCTAACTACGATGATCGGAGACCCCCATGCGGCCATACACGCAGCTCTTTTGAGGCCAACTCGCTCGGCAGCGAGGAATGTCCTTCTGGCAACGGTAGGACCAATCCTTCGGTTTGGCGGGATGTACCCGGTACCGAGCAGACGAGGCAGGAAGAGAGCGTTCGTTCACTCGATAGTCATCCGCAATCGAACGAGGAGGAGCCTACGCATGTCGATCCACGAGTTTCATCAATCCCTGCATTCGCACCGTTCCGGTAGCCCATTGTTGACCGCCCTGCGGCAACTCAATCAACTCGCCGACGCCCGTACCATACTCTTGTCGCAGGACGAAGATGTCGTCATGGGATGGCCCAAGTGGAACCTAGAGGGTGACGAGCCTGGCTAGCTCAAAGCTCGCCCTTTTCTGCAACCACCTGGCCGTGTCTTGCCGTCTCGAAGTGTGTCGAGATTCCTGTTCGAGGTTCCTGGCCTGTCGAGCCCGAGAACGTGGCCCTCTCGTTACGCGACGAAGCAAGGCGAGGATGCCATTGCCAACCACCTCGCCAGCCGGGGTATGAGGGCATCCCTCGGCCCGGCAATCCGGTAGGACTTGGCGCGTTGATCGAGACACTGTTTCGTCTCGGTCAACGCGAACGAGAGCCCATGCAAGATGCTACCCGCTTGCCAGTCTTACGAGTCGGAGATCCTGTTTACGAGGCCAGGCTCGGCAACTTTCCTATCCAACGCCCCCTAGCGTCAGCTCACTCACCCGCTTGCCATGAGTGACCAGCAGGGCGAGATCGCGGCCCACATTCGCGAGGCCCTTCTGGCCCAACCTGAGGTGGCCGATTGGCCGACAATGCGTAAACTGGTCGAGCGCGTGCGTCCTGAGCACCCATTTGGCCTATTGAGTTTCCCGGGACTGGCAAGCCAATCGGTTGGCGCCAGTGACAAGGTCGCCCTGCCAGGGGCAGCCGCCCTGTTTTGTCTCCATACGAGCATCCACCTGGTCGATGATATGATCGATCGAGAAATTTCAGGCTTGTACCGTCTGATTGGAAAGGGCGAAACCGCGAATCTTGCATTGGCGTTCCAAGCTGCCGGTCTCCGCATTATCGATGGACATCCACTACATCCCGAACGCAAGCGGGCCTTGTTGGCCGAGTTGGCCATCGCGGCCGCATCGACGGCTCTTGGCCAAGCCCTTGACGCCACAGGCGTCGAGGACGAGTCCGGCTACTGGCGCGTTGCTGAGGCCAAGACCCCGCCCTTGTTCAAGTCTGCGCTCACCATGGGCGCACTGCTGGGCGGCGCAAGCGCTGAGGTCGCCCAAACCATCGGTCTGTTGGGCCGAGACATTGGGATCATGATCCAGATCGGCGACGACCTCAACGACGCGATGCAGGTTCCAGCACAGCCAGATTGGCAACGCCCCAACGGCAACCTTGCACTGCTCTACGCCCTCACCGCCCAGCACGAAGGGCAGGCTCGGTTTGGCGTTCTTTGCGGTCAGGCGAACGACCCCGAGGCGCTGCGGGAAGCGCAAGCCTTACTTGCGCGTAGCGGTGCGATCTCCTATTGCTGTTTCCGGATCGCCGAAGAACATCGTCGTGCCACGCGACGGCTCAGATGCATTGATGTACCCAACGTCGAGCCGCTCGTGACGCTCGTCGACCATCACGTCGCGCCCCTCACGTCCTTGTTTTGCCGTGTCGGAATCGAAATTCCACCCGATCTCTGGCTGACATGATCAAGGACCCACCTGCGGGTCGCGGCGTTTTGGGCCCGAAGAGGTCAGAGTCTCTTCTGGCACTTGGCTCGCTTCTTATGCTGGCCCTGCTCAGCTACTACACGTGGGTCTTCACCCAACTCACCAGTCTCGAATTTCAGTTCGACAATGACACCTGGTTGGTTGGCGAGACAAGCAGACCTTGTGAAGGAAACTGCCTTCAAGGTGGCGACCGCCTGGTGTCCATCAACGGCGTCACCCTCGAAGAATATAGTTCATCTCTGATCTCGACACCGGTTGACTGGACCGGCCCCCTCGACATTGAAATCGAGCGGGAAGGCCAACGCCTCGACCTGCGGATCGACAAGTCACCACTGCCACTCTACGAGTTCCTCTCGATCTATGTCGCTGTGCTCGTACCCGCCCTGTTCTGGCTCATGGGCACGATTGCGCTTATTTTTGTTCGCCCGCGCGACGAGCGCTGGCTGGTGCTGGTCCTGTTTTGCTTTACAACCGCGTTGTGGATCGCGGCTGGGCTTGTTTCACATACCCAGATCGGCTGGTCGGTGATCGTTCTTCATAGCCTCCTGTGGTTGTTCCTGCCTTTGATCGTTCACCTTCATTTGGTGTTGCCAACGACACCGTTTCCCAGAGTTCGCAGAGCCCTTCCGGTGCTCTATGTGGCCGCCGCAATCGGGCTTGCACTTGACCTGACTAAGGTTCTTCCTCACGGAATCTTCGCGGTTCCGGTGATTCTGGGTCTGTTCGCTGCTCTGGTGATTGTTGTCGTTCGACAGTTCTTGCCTGGCCCACCCGCAGTGCGTGTTGCCCATCGTTTGATGCTCTTTGGTGTCTTGGCCGGCACGCTTCCTCTGGTCACCGTGATCGTGATCTTGTGGTGGGACCCGCTGCAGACACTTCCCCTCGATATCGGCAACCTGACCGTTGCCTTTGCGGGCCTGCTGTCGATCCCCAATTGGCCTCTCACCTACCTCTACGCAATCTACAAACATGACTTGGGCTCGATTCAAATTCGGGCCAATCGCTTTCTCGGCACCTATAGTTTCTTGTCGCTCTACATGGTGAGCTACGTTGCCGCCATGATCTTCGGCCAGGACATGCTGCTCCAACACCCGGTGGTCTTTACTTTGGCCATCTCCCTGGTCTTCGTCGGTCTCGCCCCGCTGCTGCAACGCCGTTTCCAAACGCTACTCGACCGGGTCGTATTTGGTATCCGCTACAAGCCGAACGATGTCGTCGGTTTGTTTGCGCAACGCATTCCCTCCGCGTTTGATCGCAACCGTCTACGCAGGCTGATCGTTGGTGAAATCCTACCGACCTTGATGGTGCGCGAGTCAGCGTTGTACTTCTTCGACCACGACAAGGCGGAACAGGTGTACCAACAAGGCCTGTCACCGAGCTTCCGTGTTCGGCATGCCGGCCACCTTGCCCAGGTTATGAAGTTTTCGGGCCAGTACATCGCGAGTGGCGTAGTCTCGGACCCCCGGTTCGCCTGGGTCCGTTTGGTGATACCACTATCCATCGAGGATCAACCGATCGGCGTATGGCTCTTGGGGCGCCGCGATCCCGATGACTTCTATCCGCGAAGCGATATCAGTCTTCTCACTAACCTGGCCAATCAAATCGCCACGGTGGTACGCGCTCAGGTCGAAATTCGGGAGAACAAGGATCTTCAGCAACAGCTCCTGCATGCGCAAAAGATGGAGGCCATCGGCAGGCTCTCGGCGGGCATTTCCCATGATTTCAACAACCTCCTCTCCGCTATCGTTGGCTACGGCAACCTCCTTCTCGAACGCCATCGCGGTGACAACACGTCCCAGCGGTACTTGACCGGGATTCTCGACGCTGGCCGCAAGGCCGAGACGCTGACCACCCAACTCCTCTCCTTCAGCCGGCGTGACGTGACCGACGCGACGGTCGTGGATATCAGCTCCCTGGTCCGCCGACTCCAGGGCCTCCTCGATCGCCTCTTGAGCGACGAGATCGAGTTGGTGCTCGCCATCGAGGCGGAAGGCAACGTACTCATCGACCCGAACCGATTCGAACAAGCTCTGTTGAACTTGGTTGTCAATGCTGGCGACGCCATGCCAGAAGGGGGTAGGCTTACCATCATCACCGAAGACTTCCGCTGCGGCAGCAGTTTCTCCCTACCCCATCCGCATACTGACCTCGAGCCCGGAACCTACGTTCACATGCGGGTTGTTGATACCGGTGTGGGAATCGACCCTCGAGTCGAGCCGCACATCTTCGAGCCTTTCTTTACCACCAAGGAGATCGGTAAGGGCACGGGTCTCGGCTTGGCGACCACCTACGGCATCGTCCACCAGAGCGGCGGTCGACTGTATGTCGAGAGTGAGCCAGGTAGGGGCACCACGTTCCACCTCATGCTTCCGGCCGTTGCAGCACCCACCGTTCATCACGACGTGATGGCAGAGATGGCGAAAACCGTAGAATCGTCTGGCGGCTCGGAGACGATCTTGGTGGCCGAAGATGACGAGATGGTGAGAACCGTGGTCGTTGAGGTGCTGCGGGCGCGCGACTACGAGGTACTCGAAGCCGTTGATGGTCGGGATGCACTGACGTTGGCAGAGGCGCGCGAAGCCCCCATCGACCTCTTGCTCTCCGACGTCATGATGCCGCAAATGCGTGGCCCCGAACTGGCACAGCGCCTGCGTCGCATTCGTCCCGAGATTCGCATCGTTTTCATGTCGGGCTATAACGATGAGACCGTCTTCGACGGTTACGACCGTAAAAACCTACCGCCCCTCCTTCAGAAGCCCTTTACCCCGGCTGCCCTGCTCGAGTGTGTACGCGAGGCTCTTCTGAGGGATCGGCCCCGTAGCGTGTCCAAAGCTTGACGGCTTGTGGTTCCCGTGTAACGCGAAACGACGGCGAAAGGCAGGCGAGATAAGGACTGGATGGCGCGGGTTCGTCATTGATGGTCGCCACCTCGATCATCGGCCGTGGTCGTTCAGATCGCGCCAGGGCCACGCGCAACGGTTCGAGGTAGCGGCCTAGATCAGGATGATCGGGCGGTACCGCGATGGACAACCGACGTCCCTGTGCCTCGGCAACCAACACCACCCTTGCCCCATGGTAGACCAGTCGGGTCGACGGTCGTCTGGCCGGCAAGTCGCCAGCCAAGCCCGCAATACCCAAGCCGCACGCCGACGCGGGGTCCGTTGCGTTGAGCCAGAACACACGGTCACCCGCCAAACCGCTGCGCAGCTTGCGAAACGCGGCATGGGACATGAACTGGGGACCCGAAATCCCCTCAAAGAAATGGCCAGATAGCACCTCACCACTCAGCTCCATGAGCCGTAGACCCCGAAAAAGGGCCCCCCAGCGCAAGGCGGGCAACTCGCGAGCCAAAAGGTCTCTGAACAAGATGCCGTACCGCTCGAGTACCAACCGCACACGCTCTTTGACCCGCGTCGCCTCGTCGAGCACATCTTTGGTGGCTGGAGGGGGTGGCAACACCAGCCAGTTGCCCGTGGCCTGCCCGATCTGTACGCGCTTGTATGACCAACGTCGGGGCCTTCCCCGGACGCCGCGGGTTGCGGAATCCGCTGCACCGACTTTGTGCTCGAATCGACTCGCAAGTCCTTGTCGGATGGCCAGGAACCGATCGTTGGTCACCAAACCGCGCCAGGCCAGGTGCCAGAGTCGAGAAGCCAAGCTCGCCTTGTCGATCCCACGGGCGATCGCCAGCGCGTGTAGATCGTAGCGCGCATGTGGGTCGGGAAACAGGGCCGCGATGGCATCCCGATCATCAGGTGTGACTTCCGGCTTGTGAGACTCCGAATCGGCCTTACCCGACGGCATCAGAAGGGCAAGATCTTCGGACCAACCGAAGGTCAAGCGCTGCCGCCCACAACCGATCCAGCGCAGCTCCGTGGCTTGCTGCAAGGTATCGAGCCAGGCTGGGTAGTAGGGCACGAGTCGGGAGGGTAGAATTTCCTGTTCCCATGCCGTAGCAGGCGCTGGAAACCCGATCAACTGTTCGAGTCGGGCTTGCAGGGAATCCATGTCATCTCCCGGCGTCACCAAACCTTGGTGGGTCGCCAAGAACAGCGGTAGCTCGGTGGCGGGTCGGGCTTCGAACTGTACCCTTCGCTCGAATCGAAGCCACCGCAACATACGCTCGAGATTCTCGAGATCACAGACTTCCGCGGTTATGCCCTTTGCCGAGATACGATCGAGCAAGACGATCCTCTGGTCCACGAGATCGGCGAGGCGTTCCGCACAAGCTCGCCGGTCCCAACCGAACAGCGCTTCGATCTGTCGCGTCGCCACCGGACCGTAGTAGCGCAGCCATTCCGCAAGCAACGCCACCCCCGGTAGGGCTGTGATCTCGCCCTCCTCGCCGCCATCTCCAGAGAGTTCCTGGGATGCACCAATCAGGCCCGAGATTGCCCTCTGCAAATCCGCAAGGGCTGAGGCACCAGACGCATCGAGCGATTGGGGCTCGAGGTCTGGAATCGAACCACCACGGGCGACGGCCAAGCGAGCAGCCGTCGCCAGGCTCGTGACGACAGATTCCTGCGCATCGGGCAAGGTCATCCGAATCGCACGGCCAGCCAGCGAATCAACCACCTCATCGGTAGCGAGATCGTGGTCACGGGTTACCGCCTGCACCAGCTGTTGCCACTCGTCCTCGGGGACCAGTACGCGCTCGTCGAGCCAAAGAACGAGCTCGTCGCCAGGCTTTGGTGCATAGCCGGCCGCCAGCCGCTGGATCTTGTCTTCGAAGCGAGCAATCAAGGCCCTGGGCAAAGCCGGCCGCACGTGCGGTCCTTCGATAAGCTCCTGGAAGAGGTCGCCACGGGCCCCCCCCGTCGTCTCGGGCCGATCGTCTTCATACATTGCCTGATTGGTGAGCTGCCAAACGAGCCCCGCGGCAAAGGGCGAGGGCTTGCTGGTACGCACCTCACGAACCCTGATCCTGCCCTCGGCCAATGCCTCCAGCCGTGCCTTCAGCGCCTCGAGATCGAACGCATCGCGTAGACAACTACGCCAGGTCTCGACGACCAGCGGAAAGTCGTCACAGGTCGAGACTTGGGTAAGCAGTTTCTTCGCGCGCTGTCGACTCAACCACAACGGCGTTCGGTTGCGGAATCCCGCGCGCGGCAAGAGCAGGGCGGTGGACGCCGCCATGCGAAAGGTGGCACCGAAGAATCCGGTGGTCTCGAGCCGTTGACGCACGAGTCGCTCTACCGCATCGACATCGACCATCGCCAACAACTCGTCCCGATCGCAAGGGTGCGGCAATCGGAGCATGATGCAGTCGTCGTCGTGCACCGTCTCGAGCGGCGTTTCGAAACGCTCCAGCCACGCCGCGGCCAGGGCGAGCGCATACGGCCGATTGACCGTACCACCCCAGAACGTGTGCAAGATGACCTGATCCGGCGCCTCGGGATTCCCCGTATCCACCCGTTCGACAACCAGGTGATGCCAATGTGGAAGCTCACCGGTGGCGGCTCGTTGGCTACGCAACGCCGCCAGCAATGCCTGGGATGCGGCAGCATCCATGCAGTACTCATCACGCAAGACTCGCTCAAAGGTCGGATCGTTGAGTTGTTGGTCTGCGCGGGCAAGAAACCGCGCCACCCGCTCGGCCAAGAACGCGTCGCGATCTTGGCGGTCGGCACGCCAAAACGGTGCCATCGCCGCACCGCCACCTCGCGGAGTAACGAGAACGTCGTTGTGGGTGATCTTGCGGATTTGCCAGGTCTGCGCACCGAGGGTGAAGCTGTCGCCCACCGTACGCTCCCACACAAACTCCTCATCGAGCTCACCGATCTTGGTCATAGAGTCAAGGAGCCGTAGGCCATAGTAACCCCGGTCGGGGATCGTGCCGCCAGCCATATACAACAACCGCGCAACGTGGCTCCGGGCCTCGACCGTGCCGGCAACGCCGTCCACCAGCAGTCGCGGCCGAAGCTCCCGAATCCGGCTATCCGCATAGCGGCCAGCAAGCATGTCGATCACCAAGTCGAAGGCGCGCCGACTGAGCCGGTGGTAGGGGTAGCTGGTACGGATCGCATTGAACAGATCATCCAACTGCCACGTGGTGCCGCTGGTCATCGAAAGCAGGACTTGGGCAAGGACATCGAGCGGTGCCTCAATCGGTGCAATCGGCTCGATCGCCTGTTCGAGGATGGCCCGGGCGGTCACCGCCGCGTGAATGAGATCTCGGCTGTGGGTGGGATAGATGACTCCTCGACTGCTTGCCCCCACGGAATGGCCTGCGCGACCGATCCGCTGGATCGCGGCACTGGCGGTCGCCGGTGTCTGCATCATCAACACCTCGTCCAGAGCGCCGATATCGATGCCAAGCTCGAGTGAGCTGGTTGCCACGATCGCCGCCAACTCGCCGTCCTTCAGCCGCTTCTCCACCACCGACCTCAGCTCGCGGGCCAAGGAACCATGGTGCGAATACGCCAACTCTCGAGGTTCGTTCTCGTTGATCAGTCGGGTGACTTTTTCAGTCATGCGCCTGCTATTCGCGAACAACAGGGTCGAACGATTGGCGTGAATGCGTTTCTTGCAGTCCTCAATCAAGAGACGCCAAAAGGTGTCGCCGGCAGGATCGCTGGCCCCCGCTTTTCGCTCCGCTTCGTCAACAGCGTCCTCCTCGACAGGCTCCATTCCTGCCGGAAATCGGACCGCGACTTCGTAGGTCTTCTCGCTCGGCACCTCGATCACGGCAACCGGTCGCGGCCGAAAGTGCACCGCACCGGCCATTTTCTCGAGGTAAAAGCCCCCAACAAAGGACGCGATCGTGGCCAACGGTTGTACGGTAGCGGAGAGCGCAATCCGCTGAAATTCGCCAGCCAACGGCACGAGCCGATCCACCGCGGTCATCAGGTGGGTTCCTCGTTTGCTCCCCGCCACCGCATGGATCTCGTCCAGAATGACGGTCTCCAAATGCTCCAACAGACCTATGCCACTTTTTGAGGTCAAAAGGATGTTGAGACTCTCGGGTGTGGTGATGAGAATCTCAGGCGGCTCACGCAACATCCGCCGACGGAGCGATTGGGGCGTGTCTCCGCTGCGGGTCATGGCTCGCACGGCTGGCGGCGTCAAGCCCGCGGCGGCGAAACGTGCCTCGAGACCAGCCAGCGGCTCGGCCAGGTTGCGGCGAATGTCGGTGTTGAGCGCCCGCAAGGGTGAGATGTAGAGGACCCGCACCTTGCCCGGTTGCCAGGCCCCGGTCAGCAGGCGATCGATCGCCCACAGGAAGGCGGTGAGGGTCTTGCCACTGCCCGTCGGAGCGGTAATCAGGACGTGTTCGCCGTCGGCGATCCGCGGCCAGCTGGCGATCTGGACCGCCGTGGGGACGCCAACGGTCTCGGAGAACCACGACCGCACCTCGGGGTGAAATGCGCTCAGTGCAGCGCTGGAATCCGCTTTCACTCGATCGGTGCTCAATTCACCCACGGCCCACGACGCACATCGCCATTACCCTTGTCGTTGCCCTTGCCATGGCCTTTGCCACCTTCGCCGCCACCCTTCTGTTTGCCGCCGTCGATTCCGCGTAGACCACTGCGCGCTCGGTGCCGCCGCAATCGCATTTCGTAGATCTTGTGCTGGGCCCGCAACCAGAGCGTCCTCAAACCGAGTCGAAGACCACCACCGGTAAGCATCGAGTACGTCAAGCCGACCGCCAAGCAGATGCCGAGAAACCCCGCCAGATCGTGCGAACTCAAGAAGCCCATGAACGCGAAGAGAATCTCGAGGGCAATGAACCACTTCGCTTTCAGTGGCAGCACAAAGAACAGCATGATGGTGGCGTTGCCGTACAGCGTCGCAAAGGCCGCAATGATGACCGTCAGCAGCATGCGCTGCCCTTGCATGAGCTGGAAGGTCGCCATGGAATCACCCGTCCCCATGCTGGTCAGAACATCGATGCCGACCGCCAACAAGCCGGCTGGAACGCAGGCCCAGCCGAGCAACTGCCAAAACCGCTTCTGGCCCAAGTATCGGTGAACGTCTCGACTGAACCAGAAGAGGATCAACAGCTCCAGCAGGAACCAAATCGAAGGCGGGCCAAAGCCGGCGAACGGGTACGTTGCCACCTTCCACACCTGGGCCGAACGCCACGCCTCGGAGGTCAGTCTCATCAAGCCGACGATCCCCGCGGTCCCTTGGAAGAACTGCAACGAGAACGTAACGAACAACACCACCAGCAGCGCGATGATGTCGGGAGGCGGCGGATTGGTTGCCGAGCCGCCGAACTGAAAGGGTGGTCGCGAATCTGATTGTTGGTTGTACACAAATGGCCTTGTTGGAATTTGGTCCTCGATTGTATCGGCTCGGGCAGGTGTGGCTCCGATCTCGGCCAAACTTCCGCCGGGACCGTCCAGTGGCTCTTTCGTGTAGCCTCTCTCCATGCCCGAGAACGATGTCCACTCGCCGAGCGAGACGCATTTCGAAACCGGTGACGGCGTCACGATCCATGGTCGGCTATGGGAACCAGCCGTCGCCAAGCCGCGGGCGGCGGTGCTGATCGCTGGCGCTACCGGCGTGCGGCAACATCTCTACGCGGGTTTCGCGGCCGCGCTCGCGGACCAGAACATGGCGGTACTCACTTTCGACTTTCGCGGGATCGGTGACTCACGTGGCGAGCAGTCATTGCGACACTGCCCTGCCCGCAAACAGGACTGGGGTGAACTCGACATGCCGGCGGCCCTGGCCTGGCTCGACGATCGCTACCCAACCCTTCCCATTCACTTGGTCGGCCACAGTGCCGGCGCCCAACTCGTGGGCTTGATGCCCAACCATGCACGATTCAATCGCATCGTCACGGTCGCGGCTTCGTCGGGCTACCTCGGCGGTCTGCGTGGTGCGTACCGGTACTTCGCGCGGGTCGTGATGGGCGCGTACTTTCCGCTCGCCATCCGAGCCTGTGGTTATCTACCCGCCAAGCGAATCGGCATGGGCGAGGATCTCCCCGCGGGCGTCGCACGACAATGGGCAGCTTGGTGCAGCCGTCCCGGCTACGTAGCCAACGACTTCGGGAAAGGCATCCGCCAGCACCACTACGACGCGATCAGCCAACCCATCCTCGCGCTGGCGGCAGCCGACGATTTGATCGCTACCGAAGCCAACATTGCCGATTTCTTTCGCCTGCTACCCAATGCCGACATCGAGCACCGGCGTCTCGATCCCGCGGCGTTGGGCACTGGACCCATCGGTCACATCAACTTCTTCCGGCGTCGCAACAGGGCCCAGTGGCCGATCGCCATCGATTGGCTTTGCCGCGGATAGCGCTCAATACAGTTGCAACGTCGCCGACCTCAGCGAGGAACTGCCCCATCCTTGGTCGAGTCCAGCACCTCGAGCAATTCGCCAATCGACCCGTGGCGCGATGCCTGCTCGTCGCGCTCCAAGACCCAAGATGCCGACGAGGCGCCCTCCCCATCCTCGGTCACGACCACCCTGACCGTCGCATATGCCTCACCTTCGTCACCCTCCAGAACTCGCCAACCTCGCCGTACGAGTGCCCGGCGGGTCCACATCGCTTCGTCTCCTTCCCCATCAACAAACACGGCCGGCAGATGTCCCGACTGATCGACCCGAAAGGCACCGGTCGTACGATCGAAGCGCAGGCCGGGCCGACCGAAGGCGGCGTTGATGGCGCCATCGAGGACCAGGTCTTCGGGTACGCCAACCACGACGCATCCTGAGTCGATCAGCCACACCCGGTCGGCATGACGCAGCGCGAGGTCGAGATCGTGGGTGGAGAGCAGCACACCCCTGGGCGGATTCCCATCGGCGCCCTCGTCGTGGCCGCCGTGAGCGAGTCGACGCAGCAGTGCCAGCATCTCGGCACGGGCGGCCAGATCGAGAAACGCGGTCGGCTCGTCGAGAATCAGCATGCCGGGCTCTTGGGCCAAAGCTCGGGCGATCATGACCTTCTGGCGTTCGCCATCACTGAGAGCTCCCAGTCGCCGCTTCGCCAGAGGCTCGATACCGATCTGGCGCATGGCTCGCACGACCGCAGCACGATCGGCCGCGCCGAGGGTGCCCCGCCAGCCGGTGTGAGGATGACGACCCAAGGCCACCAGCTCGTCGACACGCAACATCGCGGACGGCAGGCTCTCCGGCAGTACCACACCCAGCCTTCTCGCGCGCGCACGGGGCGTCATCTCAGAGAGGGAGCGGCCCGCGAGCGAAACGATACCGCTCCGCGCCGGGAGCAAGCCCGCCAGGGTGCGCAACAGGGTCGACTTACCGGCGCCGTTGGGACCCAGGACACAGACCATCTCGCCCGCCGACGCCCGCAGCGATAGATCGCGAAGCACCGGTGGGTGGGCTGAACCGTGGCCCACCGTGAGCTTGTCGGCGACGATCATTGGAAGGTGTCCTCCAGCCCTCGGCGCCGGAGCACGATCCACGCAATCACGGGTGCGCCCAGGAGCGCTGTCACGGCGTTGAGCGGAAGCACTTGCGCTGTGCCAGGAAGCTGCGCCACCAGATCCGCTAGTAACGCCACAAGGGAGCCCGAGAGCGCTGTTGCTGGCACCAGCCACCGGTGGCGCGCGGTGGCGACCATGGCGCGTGCCATATGCGGAACCGCGACGCCGACGAATCCCACCGGACCGCAGAAGGCGGTAACGGAGCCAGCCAGCAACGCGGTGGCGACCAATACCGCACCCCGCGCGGAGCGAATGTCAACGCCCAAGCTCGACGCATAGGTTTCGCCCAAGAGCAAGGCGTCGAGTGGCTTGGCCACCAACCAAGCAATTGCCAACCCCACCACCACTGCCCCGGCCAACACCGCCAGCTGGCGCCAGGTCACGCCGCCAAAGCTGCCAAACGTCCAGATCACATAGGCCTGCACCCGGTCCGCTACGCTGAAGTGCAGCAAGATGGTCACCAAGGCGCCCGTGGCATAGCCAAACAGAACGCCCAAGATCAGCAAGGTCAAGCTTGCCACCCGGCGGGCTGCCATCAACACCAACATGAGCACCGCACCCGCACCGAAGCTGGCAGCCGCCGCAACCCCTACATCACCGACCGCGCCAAGACCTGAAAGCAGCTGAAGTCCGCCGGCCCCGGCACCCAGCACCACCAACGCGACGGCCAGACTGGCCCCCGCACTGAGCCCAAGTACGTACGGACCCGCGAGTGGATTGCGGAACAAGGTCTGCATGAGCAAACCGGCAGTCGCCAGCGCTGCTCCTGCGAGGATGGCGGTCAGCGTTTTGGGAAGCCGGAACGACCAGACAATGGCGCGCCAGCTTGGCGGTGAGCCGGGGTGCTCCGCGTCGAGCAGAATCTGGGCCACGTCCCCCGGTGGTAGCAACACCGATCCCGTCATCAGGCTGGCAAGTGCCGCCAGGATCACCGCCACGGCCAGCAACGTAAGTACGCCGCCAGGATGCATCGTCCTACGGTTCATCCTGGCCCAAGACACGATAAAATCGTAGCCGATGACCCGGCACCAGGTGGGGCTGAGCCAGCGAAACCAGGTCCTCGAGAAGCCAGTCAGGCCGGGCGGTCCCGGATTCCCAGAAATCGTTGCCGCCGGATTCGTTCATCCGCGCATCGATGGTGACGACCTGGCCGGCCCGAAATGCCGCCAAAGCCCCTAACCGACTGTCACCCGCGAGAATCTCTTTGCGCGAAGCCCATCCACGTGGACGAATCCACCAGTTGGCGTCCAGGGCTTCGGCGAAGACGGCCTCGAATGCCAAGACGCGGCTGCCCGTGGTCTCGTCTTCGGCGAAAACGTAGTCAAAGCCGGCGTCGGCGAGCAGCCGGGCAGCAAAGCTCTGACCTCCCGGTACGTGCCAGGTATCCCCCGCAGGTCCACCGGTGATCACGGTAGGACGGTCGGGCGCCGATCGCCCCTGTGCTGCCAGCGATAGGTAGCGGGTGACGATCTCTTCGAACAACACGTTGGCTTCGGCTTCTCGGTTGAAGAACAATGCGACGTATTTGAGCCACTCCGCACGCCCCAAGGGCGTCGACTCCAAGAATGAGGGAACGATCACGACGGGAACGCCGGCGGTTTGCAGCACGCCGAGCATTCCTGTGGGGTCAAACTCGGGGTTGCCGAGCGTATCCGCCAACAACAAATCGGGCGCCGCGGCAATGATCCGCTCCACGTCGAGACTTCCGCTCGCACCGACCTCGACCATCAGGCCCGCTCCGATGCGCTCACGCACTTCCGGTGCATAGACGTAGTCGAAGCTCGCATGGCCGATGAGGTGATCGGTCTCGTCGAGCATCACGAACGCGGGCAACTCGGTGGTCGACGTGGTGATCACCCGCCGAACCGGTACTTGAATGACGGTCGCGTCGTCGTATCCCTCGGGGACCGGCGCACCGCACTGGACTAAGAGGTACCGATGATCCCGCTCATCACGCCGCGAATTCTCGAGCGTAACGACCTTGAAGTTTCGGTGATAGGACACGGTGAAGCCACGGGCGAACGCTGGCTCGCTCCGGTTGGAAAAGTAGTCCAACGTTGGATCAAAGGTCTCCGGGCATCCTGCCACTTCCAAGTGGTTCTCACTCACCGATGGCGTCCGCGGCTCCTTGTGATCACCAAGGGGCGTTCCGCCGCCGGCGCAGGACACCAGTAGGCCCAGTGCACACCCACAACCCAGCAACCACCCTCGCCATCGGTCCTGGCTCATCAGAAGCCGTACCGCAAGCCCGCCGCAGCCGTCTGTCCTGGGGTCGTGAAGCCGGGGACCTCATCGTAGTCTTCATCGAGGAGATTCTCGGCCCGAACGAAGAACTCGAATCGTTCCCGCACCCGGTATGCCGCGGTGAGGTCGAAGCGAGTGTAGTCATCCATCGGCGCGCCCCCGACATCGAAGCGATCGGCGACATGGACGCCGGTCAGCGTGGCGTCCCAGCGTTGGTTTGCCCGGACAAAGACATCGAGCACGGTTCGGTTCTCCGGACGCCGCGGCAAGGGAAGACCGGTGGCCCGATCCTCCGTCTCGGTGAAGGTGTGTGAGGCCGAGACCCGAAGACGTTTTCCCGAATCGTAGCGAACCGCAGCCTCGACACCCGACGTTTCGGCCTGGTCGATGTTGATCGCCTGAAACGAACTGTCGACGCCAATGAGATCTTCGTACGCGTTGTCGAAGTAGGTCACGTCCGCCGTCCACCGGCCATTCGCCCAGACACCTTCGAGCCCCAGATCGAACCCCTCACTGACTTCAGGTCGCAGGGCCGGATTGCCGAAGAACGGGAAATACAGTTCGTTCAACGAAGGCGCGCGAAAGCCGGTGCCGAAACTCCCGTGAAAACGGCCCGTGGCACCACCATCGGCGTCGCCAAACCCAGCAGAAGCGGTAACACGGTACGTGGTCTCGTCGCCAAAAGTGGCATGGTCGTCATTACGAATGCCGACGCTGAGTGCGGTTCGGTCGCCAAACGACCAGCGCTGCTGGAGGTAAAGTGACGTGAGGTCAGCATCTTCGTCAAAGTTATCGGGCAGCAAGGCCTCGCGGTCCTCATAGGCTGCACCGGCGATCAGGGTGCCACGCACCGACACCGCGATCTCGGCCTGCGTCGAGAACGCGGTGGTGCGAACGTCGGACGCGAAGTTGTTGAAAAATGTGTCCGGGTCCTCGTTGATCAGCTCTTCTTCCGCAACCGAGACCTCGACTCGCTGCGTCCACCGGCGCGTCATGGGTACGGACACACTGACAACGCCGAGCAGGGATTCCCGTGTCTGGGTTGCATTGAGATCGTCCACCGGTCCGAAACCAGCCGCGGAGAAACCGAAGCCGTCGACATCGAGGTCAGCATCGACCGACCGCAGGGTCAGATCCACCCGACCTCCGTTGGCAAGGTCGAGGCCGATGCGCGCACTGGCCGTGCGGTTCTCATGTGCGTCGGCCTCGGTGTTGCCTGCTCGCTCGCTGGCCAAGGACACGCCATCCGTCGAGGCAGTCGACGCCGAAAGTGCATAGTCAAAACGCTGGCCGCCTCCCGCAACCTGCGCGGCAGCACGAAAAAAGCCGTCGTCACCGCTGGCGAGTGTCACGTGTCCGCGCGCGGTTCCCGCACCACGCTTGGTCGTCACACTGATCACGCCGCCCGTGGCCTCTGAGCCGTAGAGGGTGCTCTGCGGACCGCGGACAATCTCGATGCGCGCAATGTTGTCGGTCTGAAGGTCGGCGAAGTCGAATCCACCGGTTGCGGGGCTGTTCACTCGCACACCGTCGATGAGGACCAACGTCGCAGCGGACGAGCCTCCTCGGATGAACAGGCTCGTGACGGATCCTGAACCCCCGGTTCGGACGATTTCGACCCCGGGAACGGTCCGCAGAAGCTCAGCCACCGTAACCTTTCGGTGGCGGGCAATTTCCGCCTCGGTGAGCACCGTGACACTCGAACCGACCGCCTCGCGAGGCGCCTCGATTCGGTCGGCGGTGACGGTGATGCTCTCATCGAGAGAAACCGTATGGGGTTGTAGTGGGGTCAGGGTCTGGGCCGCGGTCTGGGCCACGGTCTGGGCCACGGTCTGGGCCACGGTCTGGGCCACGGTCTGGGCCACGGTGGCCGCCCCCCACCAAGAAACGAACAAGCAAGACACAACGGCCAATTGCCGCATATTTAGGCTCCTTTCCCCCCACGGGAAATCAGGTAATACCCGTCCGCCGGGGCAGGTGTCTGGCTCGATCACAGTCGCGGGGCGGCGGGAGAATCACACTCCCTTCCCTGCGTCCCGGCGTGGCCTCGGTTGAACCAGGACAATCCTGATTCAGCCGTGCTGTAAGGAGGCAAATGTGTCAATCCGCTCGGCAGCTGTCAAGACCGGGGCTATCCGGTGGGCCTACTCTTGGTGCTCATCGGTACCGTAGATCGTCAACAGCGGCGCGGGGGGCGACAGAATATCCTCCGCCCGCTCGATCAAAGGCGCCAACGTCACCCGTTTGAGGGCCGAAACGGCAAGCCCACCGGTCCGTTCCTCCAGTCCAGCTGCCGCTGACGACGACAATTGGTCGGCCTTGTTGAGCACGAGTAGGCGCGGAATGGTGTCCAGGTCCAACTCGGCCAACAGCTTCTGAACGGCTTCGCGCTTGCGGTCCATATCGTCGTCCGCGGCGTCGACCACGTGCAGCAGCAGGTCGGCATCGGCTAACTCCTCGAGGGTCGCCCGGAACGCCGCGATCAAGTCCTGCGGCAAGTCGGTGATAAAGCCCACCGTGTCGGTAATCACAACTTCCCCTTCGCGCGGGAACCGCAGCCGCCGACTGGTCGGATCCAAGGTCATGAACAGTCGGTCGGCCGCCTCGATCTTGCTCTGGGTCAAGCTGTTGAGCAGCGTACTCTTGCCCGCGTTCGTGTAGCCGACGATCGACAGGATGGGCAGCTGTTGCTCACGACGCCGACGACGACGAACCTCGCGTTGCTTCGAGAGCTGCTCGACCTGCTTCTCGAGGGCGCGAATGCGATCACGGATGCGCCTACGGCCAATCTCCATTACGGTCTCACCCGGCCCGCGACCACCGATGCCACCCGCCAGACGCGACAGGCCGGCGTCCTTCTCCGTGAGCCGAGGTAGCGAATACTTGAGCTGCGCCAATTCGACCTGAAGCTTGCCGTCGCGGCTGCGGGCGCGCTGGGCGAAAATATCCAGGATCAGCTGGGTGCGGTCAATGGCCTTCATCCCGGTGGCGTCCTCGAAGGCCCGCGCCTGGGCTGGCTTGAGGTCGATATCGAAGATCGCCACCTCCGCCCGCCGCTTCATACCCTCGAGAACGATCTCGAGCAACTTGCCTTGACCCACCACCGTTCTCGGATGCACCTTAGACCGCTTCTGGCGCATGGTGGCAGCGATCTCGACGCCCGCAGCCTTCACCAAATCCAGCACCTCGGCAAAGTGGTTGTCCTCGGGTCGGGTCCCGATCACCAATGCTCGCTCACGCTCCGTCTTACCCGCACGACCCCGGGTCGCACGGGTGAACTCGCTTTCCAGCGCTTCGATCTCCGCCTCGAAGTCGAGGTCCAGCGCAAAGATGTCGCGTGCGGTCGTACGGCGGTAGGGTTCGCCTTCGCCCTCATCATCGGCAATGATGTCGGGCGCGATCATCGCCACCTCGACCGGACCATCACCACCGTCCGGCACCACCTGCACCATGGCGACGGCGTCCAATCGCAACAAGGCCAGGTCGTTGAGATCGTCGGCGGTCAGCGCTTCTCCACGCAGGTGCGTATGGACCAGACGAAGACCACGGAAGCGACCGACCCCACCCCGGAGACGCCCGATATCCGGCAACTCAAGTCGTGTCGCGTCGCCCACGATCACGCGCTTGACCACACCCGCACGGTTGACCAACACACCGACCTGTCGCCCCAGCTGATGCGAGACGTCACAGAGCTGGCGGGTGAGCTCCGGCGACATGACCTCGGCCGGTGCGGTCTTGCGACGGAAGATATGTTCGAGCTTGCGGCGAAGTGATGTCTTGATGCCGCGCAGGTTGCCGTCGAGATTTGAAATAGCGCTTGCCTCCAGGCTCGGGGCCGAACCAATTCGGCCGCGTGAGTGTATCGCCATTCGGCGGCAACAACCGGGCCGACAAAACGTCGGCTCGGAACCTCGACGCTCGATCCTCAAGGCTCGGGAGAGCCAAGGAACCACGGCGAAGACCACGCTGCGCCGCCATCTTGTTGAATGGCGCGCAGGTACACGAACTCCCCTGCGGTCAAATCAAGCAGGGCAAGCGAGGCTTCACAGCTCAGCAAACCACCACAATCAATGCTGCCGAGCAGCATGCCGCTGCGGATGACATCGATCCGTGCCAAGGCCTCGGGCGCCCAAACTTGGGCGACCAGTTGGTTGGGCGCGAGGCCGGGGATGGCACCGGCCTCCAGTCCTTTAGGGCCGACCGGAATCTCGGCGCCCATGCGATGTCCACCGAGCGACGCGCGGAGCAAGATCCGCGGACCGTTGGTGGCATAGACGCGGCGGGCCATCAAGGCACTGTAGACACCTTCCCGGGTGAGTTCTTCGGTGAAGATGGCGGCCAGACCACCACTGGGTGACGCGAGGTGCCCCAAGCCGGGATGACCGTCGTGACCATCACTGGAGCCGAGAAATCCAAATCGATAGCCACGATCGAGTGCATCCCGGACGAAATTGCCGGCGACCGGGCGGTGAATCGGTATAGGTGCATCGGGCGCTTCACTGGCGCCGTGAACCGACACGATCTCGGTCACGGGCTCGAATGCTGGATCCGGCGGAATGGACCAGTCTGTTGCGATCGGGCCACCAGCACTGTGATGCGCGATGGTGATTGCCTGGCGTTGTCCTAAGGCTCGCCATAACTCTTGCGGTGTGTCGTAGCGAGGGTCGAGGGCACTTAACAAGTCTGCTTCACCGTCAAAGAACAACACGTGACGGTGGCCCGCTACCCAATTGGTCCACTCGAAGCCCGGGATCGTGACGAAGCGGCCAGGCTGGTGGAACTGGCGGTTCTGGTGTGCAATGCCTTCCCACAATGCGGGATGTTGATCTAGAAAGAGCATGCCCCAATGGTCGTGGTCGGTGAGCGCGACCACGTCGAGCGCCGCCACATCCCGTGCATAACCCAACAAATCTTTGGGCAGCGCCGTGCCATCCGAGAGGTTTGAGTGGTTCTGCAGATCGCCCCATACGATTCGAGCCCCTTGGGCGGTCACCTGTAGGGGATTGCTGCGCTCCGTCATGCCCAACGCGGCGACTTCGATCCGGTACACGCCCGGCGTCTCCACGGTGAACTCGAACGTTCGAGCGCCTTGGTCCTCCGGTACCAGCTCAATCGCACCCGGCAGGTTCGGTAGGGGTGGAACCGCAGCCAGGTGCACCGGTCCAACAAACCCTACGCCGGAACTGCCTACACCGGAATTGCCGACTGCGTCGAGGACGGCCACGGTAAGCCTCACCACGTCGCCCGGCCGAGCAGTCGAGGTTAGGGTCGGCACCAACAAGGCGGGCACCCCCGGCACCACTGCCACCGACGGCGAATCCCACAGCAGCTTACGCACGCCATCGCCGTCGCCGTCCACCGCCAGCCAGAAGCGACTTCCCCGCTCGGCAAAACGATCCGCCCGTGCCCCCGCAGGACCGGCACCAAAGTCGATCTCGATCGTCTCGCCCGCGCGCAATGCTCGGCCACCAATGCCGATTCCCAGCAGCTGTTGGTCGAGGGTACGCGGCTCGAGAGCGACCCCTTGTGCCGACGTTGACACGCGTGTGAAACCGGGCCGATCAGGCGAGGCGACCTGAGGGGTGCTCCAACCCCAAAACGGCGACACCTGAAAGTAAAGCATGCCGCCGACCGCGATACCCGCGCCCGCAGCCTCATACACCACCCTCCAGCGTCCTGTGCCGCTCGCAACTACCGGCGATGCTTCCGATTCGCCATCCACGAGCCAGCCGCGCCCCGTGCCATCCCGTCGGTCCCGTATTGCAGAAAGATCAGCTCGCAGGGACGCCACCATGTCGACACGGGGCCGCCGGTCGGTGTCCAACCCAGGCGATCTCGGCCGAGGATCGTCCGAGGACCCCGGAGGCTCGGACCCGCAGGCGCTACAAAGAAGGAGTCCAAGAAGCGCTGGACAGACCCCACGCCATTTCCTGGATTGCGGGCTAGTTGGCAACCGACGGTGCGCCACCGCGTTCACCCCGCAAGTCGAAACCCATCTCGAACAAGGCCGAGATCGCCTGCAGCCGATCCGATGCCGTAGGACATTCGAGCAAGGCCTGTTTCTCGGGCGGTGAAAACGGTAGGCCCGCCGCCAAAGTGTGGACCAAGCACCGCGACGACAGCCCTCGGAGCCGTTTCAGATCCAATGTCACTTTGGCCTGTGTGGCAAGCTCCCGTACCGTCTGGAGCAATCCGGCGGCCTCGGTTGCGGAAATAGGATCGTCGTCCTCGCCGTCACGGAACGCGTCATAGCGCACGACCAGTCGCCGATAGCCGTCCGACAATGCTAGCTCTCGGACCGCCTTGAATCGCCGCGTGCCGCGTAGCAGAATGAGGTACCGCCCATCATCCAAATGCTCATGTTTCTCGAGCAGACCGACACAACCGACATCGTACAGCGCCGGCTGGCCAGCGGCCTCAGCCGCTTTGGACGTGGAACCACGAGGCTGAATCATGCCGAGCTCACCAGAGCCGTTCAGCACATCCCGAACCAAGTTGCGATACCGGGGCTCGAACACATGAAGCGGCATCCGTACCTCGGGCAAGAGGAGAACACCGGTGAGGGGAAAGACCGGAAGTGTGGGGTGCTCCTCCACCTCGCTCATTCATCCGCGCCTTCTTCATGAATCGTGGCCCGATAGCCCGCCGTTCGCAGCTGATCAGGCAGTGTGCTCAGAAATGCCACCAGAGCCTTCTCACCCACTGGCAGCTCGATCTCCCAGCGTCCGCCGGAGCCCCGGCTCACCGAACCCACACCACAACGCTCTAAGGGCACTGCGAGCTGTTCCCGATCGAGCTCCATTGAGTCCGTCACATCAAATAGACGTCCCATGACTTCTTGAGTCAGTAGTTCCATTCGACAATCATATCGGTAACATTCCGCGAGCCCCGGCGTTGTCTCTTTGAGTTCTTCTCAGCATTGATCCACCACAAGGAACAACATGCTTGCAGCGATTCGTATTGCTCCCAAGGGCGCTTGGCCCGTTTTGCTCCTCTGTACCTCCTTCCTGGTGACGCTCACGACGCCAGCCCTCGGTCGCCGAGATCGCCTTGCACTTCGGCACGTGGCACTGCCGCTACCCGGGCCCCCTGCTACGGTGGTGGACGCCGATGTCAATGGAGACGGCCTCCGCGACCTTGCGGTGGTCGTTGCCTACAGCTATTGGGACCAAATCGGCGTCGAAGAGTGGACTGAAATGGACGACATCGAGGGGCTGGTCGAGGTCCTCACCGTGGTTCCCGCATTGGCCGATCGGCGGGAGTTGTGGCTGTTTCTCGGCAATGGTCAGGGCGGCTACGAGGCGGCCGGTGATCCGCTCGAAATCGACACCTCGGTGCTGACGGTCGAGGCGGGAACCGACGTGTGGCCCATCATCGCCCTCACCGACGACGGGATCTCTGTCCTACGTTTCGATCCGGAGTCCGGCATTCACCTCGAACCCGTTCTCGCCGATCGGCCCGTTCTCGCCGGTACCGGTACATTCCTGCCCCGGCTGGGCCTGGTGCATGACCTCGACGGGGAGGATGGGCTGGACCTCCTGCTGCCCACCGACGACGGTCTCCATGTGTACCTAGCTCGCGATGGTCGCTGGCAGGAACCGCCAGCAAGCAAGTTGGCACTCCCCGATAACGACCGCGGTTCATCGAGGTTGCTTCGGCGCTATCCCCTCCCGGAGGTGCGCGACGCCGACGGCGATACTCTGGCGGATCTGGTCATGCCCAGCCATCGTTTCCATTGGGATTACTTTCATGTCTACCGCAATCTCGGTGGCGGTCGCTTTGCACCCGCCGTCGCGCCGCTATCGAAGCCGCCCACACGGCCGGGCGATCCCGAGGTCGTCCACTTCGGTGATCTCGATGGCGATGGCCGCGCCGAATACCTGACCACCGAGTCGCTCGAAGATCCGGAGGCCGGCATGCGCAAATCCATGGCCCAAGCCAAGCGTCCTCCCTTCCGCTATCGACAGCACCGTAGCGACGAGGATTGGCAGATGGCGCTAGAGCCCTACCGTACGTTTGACGCTACCGGCTATGCATTCGACAACAGCGACGGCGATAGTGATGGGGACATCCGGATACCGGGTGGCTTCAAGGACCTCGATGGAGACGGCCGCCACGACTTGGTCACCCTGACGCTCGACTTTTCGCTGCTTCAAGCCGTCCGGATCCTGACCGTGCGCAGCCTGAACCTGGGCCTCGACTTTCATGTTTGGTGCCAGAGAGAAGACGAGAACGGATTCGCCGCCGTTCCGGATCTCGACCTGTCCGGTCGTTTCAAGATCGACCTCGACAATCTGCGTCTAGGCCATCTCTCGCAGTTTGCCGGCGATTTCGACGGTGACGGCCGGGCTGACTTCGTCCAAATCGGTCGCGGTAAGCGGGTCACGATTCACCGGGGTCGCGAAGGCTGCCGCTATCCGGCTAGTCCCGACCTCGTGATCGAACTCGAGGAGGCGCCAAAGAACCTTGCATTGGTTCAGATCCGAGACCTCGATGGAGACGGCCTGGCCGATTTGATGGTGATTCAACCCCAGCGCGTCGAAGAAGCCGGCGTTACGCCGCCGGTACGCCTTGACCTCTACCTCAGTGGAGACGCCTGATGCGCCGTGAGCCCTTCGAATCGAAACAGACTGCCCTTCTTGCAGCCTTGGCGCTGATGGTCATGACGACCCTGCCGGCAATCGGAAACGACGAGGAGACGCCGCCGCCGCCGGTTGGACTACGTCACAGCCTAAGCGCCCAGGGTCAGCACCTCGACGTGGTGGTTCCCGGTCGGCTGCTCGATCACGCATGGCCGCGCCTCGGACCGGACGGGCCGCGCACCCTGCTGTTGTTGGTGGCGCCCGAGAATGCGCCCGATGGTCCACGGACGCTCCTTCGTTTGCCATGGGCTGACTCCGGAACCAACGCGCCGGTCGTCCTCGCCACTGATCTCCCGGAATGTGCCAACGCGTTGACGCAGGTAGCAACCTCCAGCTCCGCCATCGATACCGTTCTGCTCGGTGAGCCTGGCGTGATCTACCGCTTGGGGTTCGCTGATGATCGCGTAACCCGCAGCGTGCTTGCCGAGCACGCTGGCCTTGATCTACGCGCCCAGCCGCGTGCAATCAGCGGTCATGGCATCCCGATTGCCGAAGTTGGTTCCTTGCGAGTTCTCGGCAACGACACAACGGCCACGGAGCCGCTCCCCGTCCGTGCTCGACGCAAACGTGCAGGCCTAGTACTCGAGTCGCCGCCGGTCACTGTGCTAGATCGAGGTGCTGACCGTTTGCCCCTCTACGCCATTGGTCCCGAACCGCTGGGCGGGCTCAGACTGCGCTCCATTCTCATCGATCCCGAGATTGAAGGCGAAGGCCGCTGGAACGAAGTTTGGTCGATCTTGCCTGGACCGGAGTCTGTGGAAGACAGCGTCTACCTCCTGCAGGACGGACGCCCTCGGTTGCTCGTCGCGACCATGAATGCAGAGAAGCTCGCAATCTTCGGTCACAAACGGCTGCGCTCCTACCCACTCCTGGCCGACCGCACTCGCCAGGGCAAGAACTCTTCTCTCGATGCAGAGTCAACCGCCCGCCGTTGGCAACGCGTAGACATTGTCGTCGCGGACGTCGACGACAACGGCAAGGATGACCTGCTCGTTGCCCAGCTGGACGGCCTGGGCGGCGGCAAGTTGGCCATCGACGCCTATATGGGCAAGGGCAGCGGTACGTACGATGTGCGGGTCCGGAAGACAATCATCGACCGTTCGGTAGATGGCTGGATCATCGGTCATGATTTCGACCACGACATCGAGCCCGATCTCCTCGCGCTCACGGGGAACACTATGGCGCTGTATCCAGGTGCCGTCACCAAGACCAAGAAACGGTCCGTTGCCAGTAAGTCGAGCTGGGAGGTTGACCTGGCCGATCACGTGGTCGAGGGTGCCGAGGCACCCGGGGTAAACCAGGAGGCCGCCGTAGAGGCCTCCATCGGCACGACGGGTGCGGGTGTCGAGGCACCGGCCCTTGGTCGTCCGACAGCTGTCGATCTCGACGGCGATGGCCAGCGCGATATCATCCTCACAACCCGCAATCAACGGGGCCGGGGTCGCCTGCACGTTCTGCTGATGAGGCCCAACTAGTACCAGTACCAACCCAAGCACATTGACCCGCTCAAATTTGCTTCAACACGACCGAAACGCCTGATTCTGTTGATATTGTTCGCTTGCGAAGACCAACAACCAGCAACGAAAAAGAGGCGCTTCAGGTGAACAATAGTAAGCAAAATCTGAACCGACGTCAAAAAGAGATCAACGCCCGACTGGATCGTAGGTGGCAGCCTCACCGGGAGGAACCGGTTCTTGAGTCTGGCAACATTTTCTACGAGGTGCCCGGCCGGATTGAGGCAACGAGTTGCGGCGGTCTCGGAATGATTCAAGAGGTCGTCAAAGCCTGCGATCTTCGCGAGCTTATCGACGAGAAGATGAGCGTCCCCGCAAGCCCGTCATCGAGACCACCACCTGTACCGCCGCGGTAATCAGCAGACTCAGCTGCAACATGATGATGGCGAACGCGAGCACAGAGTCGACCTGATCGAAGAGCATCGCGACCTCCTTGGTCATGGACCCACCGAGCGAACCAGCCCGTCGTGCCCACGACCCTTGCTGCCGCTCACCGACAGGGCTGGACAGTGACCTCGCCCGGCGCCCCAGGACGCCCAAGCGCGCGGCCATGGGTTGTCCCAGCCTATCGAACGCCAAAACGGCCGTCGCGCGCGCCTCACGATGCTATTCATGCCGCAGGGCCACCATGGGATCCACCCGAGCCGCGCGACGGGCGGGCAAGTAACAAGCAGCCACGACCGCGACGAGCACCATCAAGAAGGCAGCCACCAAGGTCGATGGTTCGTTGGGCTGCACTTGGTACAACAACGCACCCAGCCGTGCCTCGACCCAGCGACCGCCCGCCAGCGACAGGCCCAACCCCAAGGCGAGGCCGACGGACGCAATGCGCAGGCTGTTCATCATGATCTGTCGAATCGTCGTGCCGCCCGTGGCGCCCATCGCCATGCGGATACCGATCTCGCGGGTTCGCTGGGCCACCGTATAGGTCATGACACTGAAGACACCAATCGCTGCCAACAGAACCGCCAGCAGCCCGAAGAAGGTCGTGAGACGGGTGGTAAAACGGATGTCGGCGACCTGCTGATCGACACGATGGGCGACCGTCGCCACGTCGTAGGCCACGACGTCCGGGTCCACGGATTGGAGTGTGCGGAGGATCGGTTCCTCGAGGGTCGCGGGGTCAATGTCGCCGCGGACCATCAAGCCCAAGGTCAAGAGGCGGGCCTGCGCCAAGGGAAAGTAGATGTCCGGTGGATCACCCGCTTCGGCAACCAGACTACGGTGGCGCACGTCCTCCGCCACGCCGACCACGGAGAGCCACGGCGCTGGCGAGGACCGACCACCCGGTTTGAGGCGTTTGCCGACCACATCTTCACCGGGCCAGAATCGTTCCGCCATGGTTCGGCTGACGATCACCACGCCTTTGGTGTCGGCCCGGTCTTCGACTTGAATGTCGCGCCCAGCGACGAGCGGAATCTGCATGCGACCGAAGAACTGAGGCGTCACGGTGTGACGATACGCGCGCACCGAGCCCACTTGGGTCGTTTGAGCCTCACTCGCGCCTTCGACCGTTTCCAAGGTCAAGCCGAGCAACAACGGCTCTTCACCACCCAGGAATACATCGGAGTCGAGACCCACACCCGCCACGCCGGGCACCGCCTCCAATTCCGAGATGATCGCCTCGGATAGCACCTGCAAGCGTCCTTGGTCATGCTGCACGGGCAGGTCCAGCTTGATGCTGATCAAGCGCGACGCTTCGTACCCCGGATCGATCTGCTGAAGCTGGCCGTAGCTGCGCAATAGCAACCCGGCCGCGACGAGCAAAACGAACGCGAGCGCGATCTCCGCCACCAAGGGAATCGAGCGGCGCAATCGATCGCGCCAGCCGCCCGCCATGCCCCGGCCGCCTTCCCGCAAGTACGTCGTCAGGTTGGTACGCGACAGTCGAAGGGCGGGAACGAGCCCGAACAACACACCCGTCAGGACCGTCAACAACAGGCAGAACGCCGCCACCCGAGCATCAATGCCGATCTGAAGATACGCCGGCAACTCGAGCGCCACGGAACGGCCAAAGCCACGGACCGCCCAGGCCGCGAGGGCGATGCCCAACACGCCGGCGGGCAGCGCCAACAGCAGGCTCTCGGTCAGTAGCTGCCGAATCAACCGCCACGGCTGGGAGCCGATCGCCATCCGTAGGGCCGCCTCACGACGTCGAGCACCAACCTGGCTCAGCAGCATGTTGGCAATGTTGATGCAGCCGATCAGGAGCACCAACCCGGCTGCGATGAGCGGCGCCAATAGCGCGGTCTCCATGTGGCCGGTGAGCAGGTCGCCCATCGCCTGCGGCGCGATGCCGATCGCCTTGTTGGTGTCCGGGTAGGTCGTTTCGAGCTGTTCGGCGACCCGTGTGGCGTCGATTTTGGCTTGGTCGAATGACACGTCTTCGTCGAGCCGGCCGACGACATCGAACCAACGCATTTGCCGGGTGGTCAGCAAGTTGAGGCGGAACTGAGGTCGTGCTTCCCGGAACATGGTGACCGGGACCCAAACGTCGGCCTCGCCATCGAGGCCACCAAAATGACGCGGCCCCACACCGACGACCGTGAAGCTGATGCCGTCGAGCTCGATGGGCTGGCCGATCACGCCGGTATCGCCACCAAACTGGCGCTGCCAATAGGCGTAACTCAAGACCGCCACCGCTTGGGGTCCCGGCCAGGTGTCTTCTTGTTCGCTGATGAATCGTCCTTCACCCGGCCGCACCCCGAGCAACGGGAAGTAGCTGGCCGAAACAAAAGCACCCCGCACGCGTTCGGCCTTCTGCTCCCCACCACGCTTGAACGTGGTCGGATGGTAGGCCGCCAACGACGCAAACGACTGGTTGCTTTCGACCAAATCACGATAGTCCGGATACGACAACTGAGCGCGTGAACCGTCGGGTCCCACTGACCAGACCGCCATCAGTTGATCGGGCTCGGGAAACGGCAGGCGGCGCAGGAGCACGGTATCGACCGCGCTGAAGCTGGCCGTGGTGGCGGCGATGCCCAAACCGAGGGTGACGATCGCCACCACCGCCACAACCGGTTGACGGCACCAAAACCGTTTGCCAAATCGAAGATCGCGAAGCCAACCCGAGGCTGCTCCCATCAAAACCATGACCGTACTCCTTGCTCGAGGTCGCCCTCTGTGAGTTGATTTCGCATCGTCATGCCTCCGGCGCGTGGTCGAACGACGCCAGGATTTCCTCAAAGCGGCCGGCAATGGGCTCGCGGAACCACCGATGCGTGCTGAGGAATGGTGCGTTTTCGGCGATCCCTTGCAGCACGAGATCAGCCAACGCCAAGGGATCCATACCGACCGCCACGACCTCCCGCAAGCGCTCGGTGTTGCCCCCGGTTTCACCGTACTGATCAGGCCGATTGCGTCCAGCGTCGGGCAACTGACTGCGCACCGAGCCGGGGCACAAGACCGTTACACCAATGCCGTGTGGCTCGAGCTCGGCCCGCAAAGCCTGCGACATGCCCACCACCGCGAACTTACTGGCGCTGTAGGCGCCGAAGCCCGGCGCCGACACCAAGCCGGCGGTCGAGGCGGTGTTGACCACATGGCCGGTGCCTTGTTCGATCATGCGGGGCAAGAAGGACTGGCAGCCATAGACCACGCCCATGAGGTTGACGTCGATCAACCATCGCCAATCTCCCTCGGTGGCATCGAGTGTCGCCCCACCGAGAAAGACGCCCGCGTTGTTGCACAGCACGTGGACTTCGGGTCCCCAGGCAAAGGCAGCCTCCGCAAGGGCCGCGACGGATGCCGGATCCGAAACATCCGTGCGCACCGCCAAGGCGCGCGCGCCGGCGGCCTCCAACTCGACGACGACCCGTTCCGCGCCCTCCCCTTCGATATCGGACACGACCACCGCCATGCCCACCTGGGCAAAACGTCGACACAAGCCCAAGCCAATTCCGCTTGCGCCACCGGTCACCACCGCGACCTGATCCTTCCAGGGTTTCGATACAGCTTCCATCAAGGCACTCCTCTGAGGGTCATCGACGATCGCACCAACGACACGTCGCTTTCCAAGAAGGTGAATAGCGGCAACGGCACGAATTCAGGCCCACGCGGTCCGACGTCCGGGGGCATCGGCAAACCGGCGCGCTGCTCCACCACGACCAACTCGACATCGGCATCCGCACGCGTCTCGACGATCAACGTCGACGTCGCCACCGCAGGTACTTGCAGGGCGACCGCCGCGCCCAGACGGCCCGTCTCGTCCAGCACCAGCCGATGCCCATCGAGGCTCGCCGAGATCACGGCTTCGGCGGGCGCGATCCACAGCAGACGTGCACGGCTACCGTCGACCACGCGTTCGAGACCGCGTTCGAGATCAGGGTCCCCAACGAGATCAGGATCCTGGCTATCGGGCACGGCGCCATCGGGCACGGCGCCATCGGGCACGGCGCCATCGTGCACCCGAACATGGTGGGTGGTCACCGCGCCATCACGGTGGGAGGCGATCACCTCGATCCCCGGCGTCGGTAGCCCCGCCGACGGCGCATCGGCGTGCAAGACGTCACGCCACGGCAACGGGAAGAAACGCGCGAGCGAGCCGCGCCGTCCCTCTTCGAACCCAAAGGCGCGCGTCCAACCATCCGTTTCGGTATCGAAGCTGAACCAGTGGGCTGGCGAGCTTTCGAGATCCGATTCGTCTTGGGCATAGAGCACCGAATTCGCGACCACCCGCTCTGCCTGGGCGGGTCCCCACAGGGCAAGCCCGAGCAACCCGATACTCGCCACGCTCGCACCCACCGATACCACGCGCGCCGACATGCCTTCGAAATGCGGAAACAGCAGCCCCAGCAGCAGCATGGCCGGCACCAAGGCCAATCCGCCGAGTTGGACCAGTCCTTGAAGCCCCGTGTAGAGGGCCCCCGTGAAGGGTGCGATCAGCAGCAAGCCCGGCACCGCCATCCCAACCAGCACGGCGACGCGAACCCAGGGCGAGGCTGGCCCGGTCGGCGCGCGCATCAAGGCACCGAGCCCGAGTGCCGCCGCCAGCAGGGGCCAGGCGAACAGGAAGTTGGTATCCGTCGGCAGTGCGAGCCCACAGGTCGCGACCACCAAAACCGACCACAGAACCAGCGCGCCCGCCGCCAAGTCGTCGGCCGCGATCAAGCGTCGACACAGGCGGTAGAGCGCGACCGTCGCACCCACGGCGAGACACACGAACGCCAGCATGAAGAGCGATGCGCCCGCGGTACTCCCCCGCAGGATCGCCACCCCCGCGATGTCACGGGCCACCAGCCAGATCAGCGTCGCGCCCACCGGCACCACCACCACCATCCCCAGAAACGCCAGCGAGCCTTGCGCGAGACCGAACACAGTGAGCTGGTTGCGCCGAAGGCCCTTCCTCACCACCAGGGCTGTCGCCAGCAGCGCGGCCAAGGCCAATGCCCAAGCAACGGATCGGGGGTAGCTGATTGCTCGCGTGCCCAATACATTGAAGTAGGTGCGATCCGGTTGGGCGCGCGGCATCGCCGACTGATCACCAAAATGACGGGTCAAGCCCAGCGCGTACGAACCGTGATGTTGAACGCTGTTCGGATCCACGGTCTCGGGCCGATCCAACGCGCTGTGGTAGTGCGTCAGCCCCTCGATATGGGCAAAGTTGAATCCCGCAACCCCCGCTTCGAGAAACACCGAGAGATCCGTGTCGTTGGGCAACCGCTGGTAAATCTGATTCATCAGCGAGTTGGCAACGGGCGCGGGTGAACCTGCGAGAAAGCCCGGAATCCAGCCGCCATTGTCGGGCCCGGTTTGGAACATGTAGACCACGCCGCCGCGTCCCCGGGCTTCGAAATTGAGCACCACCGCGACATCGCGAGCCCATTCATGCCACGCGGAAAAGACACGCACGCCGTGTAGGCCGGTCTCCTCACCATCCGAAAACAAGAACAAAACGTCGCGCACCAGCGGTGGCCCTGCGCGCAGCGCACGGGCGGTCTCCAATAAAACCGCCACCCCCGCGGCGTCGTCGTTCGCGCCCGGCGATCCGTACACCGTGTCGTAGTGCGCCACCAGGAGGATGGCCCCAACCGCCTCGGGCCCACCCATCTCGGACCCATTCGACCCGTGCCCCGTACCCCGTAGCCGGCCAATCACATTCGTCACCGCGACCATCTGGGTCACGCCTCGACCGGGCTGGACGCTGGTGTCCGCCTGTTCGACGACCTCCAAACCCATGTCGGCCAGACGTTCTGCGATGTAGCGCCGGGCGTCCGCGTGCGCGGGCGCACCCAACGGTCGCGGGTGGCGAGCCAACACCTCGATGTGCCGCTGCGCACGGGCGGCGGCAAAGGCGTCCGAGGGTGCCGCCTCGTCCAGTGCCTTCGGTGGCCGTTGAAGCCCAATGGCCAGGACCGCGAGCCCGACGAGCGCCGCGCCCACCACCACGCCCACGCCGCGCGGCAGAGGCCTGCCCGTTAAGGCCGGCACGGTGCGACCCGCGCGGCTCACGTCCGGACCGTCGATCGAATCGGGCACGCCCTCGGCGTCGGGAAGGTCGATCTCCACGGTTCGAATTTGGCTCGAGCGGGCGCCCAACACGGCCATCAACAACAGCCCGCCGCCCGTCAGCATCAACAAGAATCCCATCCCACGCCCCGGCCCGACGCCGATGACGCCACCCACTGTCGAGGCCAGAACGCCACCCGGCGCCAGCATCGGCTCGATCAAGTCCGCCACCGGACCCGCAAACGCGAGCGCAATGGGCATCATCGAACCGGCGACCATGCGTCGGGTCGCGAACACCCGCCCTTGAATCTCGGGCGCGACCTTGCTCTGCCAGATCGCCTGGTTGGACGCGATCACGATGGGCAAGAAGAGCAGAAACAGAAAGGCCGTACAGGCGATCAGCGTGACGTTGGGCCGGAGGCCCGCCAACATCAACAACAGCCCTTGGACGACCATCACCGTCAGGATCGCCGGCACCCGACGCTGGGGACCACCCCACACGCTGACCGCGATGCCGCCCACCAACATGCCACCACTCGCGGCCCCCAGCACCAAGCCAAGCATCGCGGGCGACGCGAAACCGAGCACCAAAGGCGTCAGGAGTGTTTGCACCAACGCGACACTGAATTTGTGCCCCGCCGCCAAGAGCAATAAGCCCCACAGCGCAGGACGCGCCCGGATATACGACCAGCCAACCAACATCTGGGCTTTTAGGCCGGCACCCGGCGCCACAATCGGAACGCCTTTAGGCGGTTGGGGGAAGCGCACGAACAGTAGGACGACAATGGCGAACGTGAAGGTCGCAAAATCAATCAGGATCAAGCCCCGCAAACCCACCGCGACCAGTAAACCCGCCGCCGAAATCGGTGCCACGACCTGCGCGAGCGCCATGCCGAATTCGTTCATCCCCGCCGCACGCCCCAGGTGCGCCTTGCCCACCATCAAGGTAGTCGCCGCGGAAAACGTTGGCCAAATAAAGGTCGCGAAGACCGCGCTGGCCGCGACGACAGGATAGACATGCCACGCCACGATGCGATCGGTCACCACCAGCCGCAAGAGCGCCATCGTGCACAGTGCCGAGCCGGCGTGGCTGAAGATCAGCACCATGCGACGATCCCAACGGTCGGCGACCACCCCCGCGAGGGGCGACAGCACAAGGTTGGGCAACACCATCGCCAACGCGATCAGGGCGAAGCGGGTCACCGACCCGGTGTCTTGGAACACCCGGACGCCGAGCGCGAAACTCGACAACGTGCTGCCGAACGACGACACCACTTGCCCCATCCAGACGATGGTGAAGAGACCCATGCCCGCAGCCATGCGCTTCGGGCGCTTCGGGCCCACCACGCCGTCTTGCTCGCTTGCGACCTGCATTCGTCGAGTCGGTCTACGCCGCGAGAATGGGTTGACGCTCCCGCGCCAATCGAATCAACAACTCGGCTGCGTACTCGGGCCCCGGCTGGGCCAACATCATGGCTTGAACGTCGCGAGCGGCGGCCGCGAACGACGGTTCGTCGAGGATCCGGCGCGCAGCGGTTCGAATGGTTTCGCGGGTGATGGCGTCCCGGCCCAACGTCAAGGCGGCGCCCGCCTTGGTGAAGAGATCGGCATTGACCGGGTGATCGGCCGATTCGGGGACGAACAAGACCGGCACCGCTTCGATCAACGCGCTCATGACCGTCGTCGCGCCGCCCGCCGCCACCAGCAGATCGACCCGCGGGAAGAGCAGCGTATAGGGGATGTAACGGGCCACCCGAACGTTGGGTGGCTGGTCACCGAGGATACCGGGATCTTGGGTATTGCCGACCGTGACAATGAGATTCAACTCATCGTCTCGAAGCCCTTCGACGATGGTTCGAAACAGCTCCGAGTCACGATTGAACACCGTCCCCATGGTGATCAAGACCGTGCGTTCGTAGGGCATCTCGTCGAGCCACTCAGGCGCATCGGTGACCACCGTGCGATCGTAGCTTTCACGCCGAATACGGTGGTAGACCGACCCCGTGCGCGCGTCTTTGGGCACTTCGTAGGTGGGTGGCACCAAGTCGAGGCGTAGGTAGCGATCGAGCGTCGCCAGGTCCGGATCGGGCGCCAGCCCATAGCGTGCGCGGATGGCGTCGAACGGCTCGACCAGGATGTCGCGCGCCACGGCTTCCGGCAGCCGAATCGACCCACCCGACATGGCCATCGCCGCATGCGGGATGTCCAGAATCTCCGCCGCGAGGCCACCGCCAAATTCCCAGAAGTCATGAACAATGAGGTCCGGCTTCCAGGTCTTGGCGAGCGCCAAGATGTCGTCGACCATCACCGGTGGGCAGCGCCGCGAGACGATCCGCCGAATGAAGAACATCGCGTGATCTTCGGGTGGGAAGTCCTTGCACTCGGGGAAGGCTTCTTCCTGGGCCTCGGCCCGCCAATCGATCCCAGCCGGAAACGCCTTGATGCCGGCGTTCTCCACCAAGGGGCAGAAGCTCTGGGCCACAGCAAACGCGATCTCGTGGCCTGCGGCCTCGACGGCCTTGGCGATCGGAATGGCGGGGTGCAGGTGGGCGAATCCGGGGATGGTGGTGAACAGAACTTTCATGGGGTCTTCCTGATCGGTTCGATTCCGCGACATGGGCGCGGACACGTGGATGGGTGCAGTGGATGGGTGTAGGGAATGAAACGGTCAACGATGGTCACGACAGGCGTCCGCCAGCGCGTGGAGCGCTTCGAGGACGGTTCCCGCCATGCGTTCGACGGTGGTCGCGTCGTAGCGACTGGCGCTGAAGTTCCAACGCAGGTGGAGCGCGCCGTCCACGACGACGCTGTGAAGCATCAGGGGATAAAGCAACGGGAACGTGGACGCCTGACGGGCCCCCGCCGACTCCGGCGCCAGCATCAGACCTTCGGTGGCGGCCTCGCGGTCATGGGCGCCCAAGCTGCTGAGAAAATTCAACACCAGACCGGCGCGCGGAACGGTCGCCGCCATGGCCGCCCGTTCGGCCGCGTCTTCGCCAGCGAAGCGCAACGATCCGTAGCCGACACCACTGTTGGGCACCGCCAAAAGGTGCGCGCGGACCGCCCGCAAGGCGGCCAGTGGTTCCCGCGTATCGGCGGGAACCAGCAAGGGGAAGATCACTGCCAACCAACCCACCGTGCGGGAGAGATCGACGCCTTCCATCATCGCGTCGCGGCCATGGCCGATGATGTCCACGTGCAAGGATCGTGCACCCTCGTTGACCTCTTCGGCCTCCTTGCCGTCGCCGTCACCGCTCGCCTGCCAACCCTGGGCCGCCCGTGCCAACGCGGTCAGCACCACTTCATTGAGTCCCGCGCCATTGGCGAGTGCCGGCGCGCGATGCAAGAGCAGGCCGGTGTGCTCGCGGTCGAGCATCACCTTGTGGCCACGCATGCCGCTGATCGCCATGTCGGCCTCGAGCCGGTCGACCGGTGGACGGCGCGCCGAGTCCCAAGGCTGGTCGAGCCAGTAGTCACGCTCCGCGCGCAGGGCCGGCGAGCGCACGTGGGCATGCAAGCGCTCGGCCCAGGCGGTAAACGGCGTGGTGGACGGCGGCAGCTGCACCGGTTCCTGACGAACGAGCTGTCCATACGCGACCGCGACGTCTTCTTGCACCACCACCAGCGAGTAGGCGTCGGCCAAGAGGTGGTGCGCGATCAGAAGCAACCGCGCGGGCTCATCGTCGCCAAAGGTAAAGATGCATGCGCGAACCAACGGGCCGCCAAACACGTCGAGACTCCGTTGCAGTCGCGCGCACTCTGCCTCGACCTCGGGCCCACGCGCCGCTTCGTCCAGGGACGATAGATCGATCAGCCGAACGTGCAGTTGGGCTTCTTCGGGTGACAGTCGAACCTGACGCAAGCCTTCGGACGCAGCGCCGACGAGCCAGTTGGCATGGGGCGGAATCAGCCGCAACGCGAACGCGTCGTGGGCTTGGAGAACGATCTCGACCGCCTGCGCGAGCCGGGCGAGTTCGAACCCCGGCGGCACCACCACCAGACGGTCGATATTGAAGTGGTGGGCATGCTCGGGTGCCCCCGCGATGACTTCGTCGAAGAACCGTCGTTGGACTTGGCTCAAGGGCACCGCATTCGTCGCGGGTGCGAGCACTATGGCGCCGGCGGGGCGTGTGTGCGGCGCCAGTTCTTCGATCGTTTGGTACTGGAACAGCAGCTTGGCGTCGACCGCGAGATGCTGACGATGGGCCTGCGACACCATGCGAATGGCGAGCAACGAATCACCACCAAGGGCAAAGAAATTGTCTCGAATACCGACCCTGTCTTGCCCCAATACCTTGCCCCACACCAACGCCAACACACGTTCCGCCTCGGTCCGCGGGTCCACGTAGTCGGACGCGGACTCGGACGCTAGGCTGGTGGGAACCTCGGGCAGAGCCTTGCGATCGAGCTTGCCATTCGGGTTGAGCGGCAGGACGTCGAGCACCACGATCGCCGCCGGCACCATGTAGGCCGGCAACTGGTCGATGAGATGGTCCCGCACCGACACCGGATCCGGGCGCGTTCCATCGACACCGGCCACGAAGGCAGCGAGTCGTGGGCCTGAAGTCCCTTCGGCCGTTCCGCGCAGCACCACCGCCGCGCTGGAAACCGCGGGATGGCCGAGCAACTGCGCCTCGATCTCACCCAACTCGACCCGGAACCCGCGAATCTTGACCTGCTGATCCGCCCGGCCCGCGAACGAGACCTCGCCATCGGGCCGGTAGCGCCCCAGGTCGCCTGTCCGATAGAGCCGGTCGTCGGGGTCATCGGCAAACGGATTGACGTGGAAACGCTCGGCGGTTCGTTCCGGATCCTCCAGGTAGCCACGCGCCAGGTGTGGGCTGCGAACCCAAATCTCACCCAATTCGCCGATCCCGGCCATCTGTCCCGCCGGATTGAGGACCAGGAGCTGTACGTCGTCCATCCCGCGTCCCAGAGGCAACACCTGCCGACTGTCGGCGTCGCCTTCCGCCGTACCGTCATGCCAACTGACGGCCCGTTGGGTTTCCGTGGCGCCATACAGATTGATCACCCGCACGGCCGGCGCCCGCTCGCGCAGCCGGGCCACATCGCGTTGGGTGAGCGCATCCCCCACCAACATCGCGAGACGGAGCGACTGCACCTCGATCGCCGCGGATTCGAGCGGTGGCTCCACCAAGAGCTGACCGATTGCCGGCGTCAAGTGAGCGACGCTGACCTCGGCTTCCCGCATCCAGGCGGCCAAATAACCCGGTTCGAACATGCGGTCCGGGTCGGGAATGCACAAGGTGGCACCCGTCGTGAGCGCGGTGAAGACATCGCGCTGCAAGGGATCATGGGCGAGACCCGAGAGCAAGCTGTAACGGTCGTCGACCGCCAGATCGAAAGTGGCCTGCTGCCAGGGCAGGAAATGGGACAAGGGCCCATGACGCCCTTCGATTCCCTTGGGCTCACCGGTCGTGCCCGAAGTAAAGGCGAGCAACGCACGATCATTCGGCCCGACTGGCACTGGCACCAGCATCGACATCGTGGTCTTGGACTCCTCCGTCATGGGATTCGCCACGACGTGCTCGCTCAACGCCGGCAGGACGATCCGAGCACAGCCGGCTTCATCGTCGAGGTAGGCCACGAGGTCCGCGGGCGGGGAACCCGCCTGGGCCAATTGCAGCCAGACAACCGGTCGCGCTCGCCTCAGGATCGCGATCAACCGTGCGGGCGGATACGCAGGGTCGAGCATCAGAAACGCACCGCCCGCCTGCCCCACGGCCATCATCGCCCACACCAGGCTGGCGCTGCGATGCGCGTAGATCGCGACCGGCGCTTCGCGGGTCACGCCGGCTCGGGTCAGTCGCCAGGCCAAGGCACGGGTGTGGCCGGCAAGCTCGGCGTAGGTCCACGCGTCGTCGCCCTCGACCAGCGCCAAGTGGTCGGGTGACGCCTCGGCGTGGCGGAGGAACCGCGCGTAGACGGAGTCCTGCCAGGTGTCGTCGAGCGCCGCCTTCGGGTTCGGCAACCGCTCGGCCTCCAACGCCCCCGCCAACGGCACCGCCCCGATGAGCGTATTCGGCGCGGTCGCCACCGCCTCGAGAAAGCCAACATAGGCCTCCATCAACGCCCGCATGCGATCGTCGTCGAAGAGGTCGGCGTTGTAGATCAAGTCGAAGCGGAGCCCTTCGTCGGCCCGCGCGGCATACAACGTCAGGTCGAACTTGGCGCCCGTTTCCGGGACCGCCACCGGCTCGATCCGGAGGTCGACCAACTCGAGCGGCGCCTGCGGCAACTCCAACATGTTGAAGAAGAGCTGGAAGAACGGCGTGCGCGACGCGTCGCGGTCGGGTGCCAGCGCCTCGATCAAGCGCTCGAAAGGCACATCCTGGTGGGCCTGAGCGCCCAGCGTCGTCTCGCGGACTCGGGCGATCACCGTGGCGAAGTCCGGGTTGCCACCCAGGTCCGTTCGCAACACCAGGCTGTTGAGAAAGACACCGATCAGCCCTTCGAACGCCTGCCGCGTGCGGCCCGCGACGGGTGTGCCGACCAGCACGTCGTCCTGCCCCGACCATCGGTGCACGATCACCTTCCAACCCGCCAGCAGCACCATGAACAGGGTGGCGCCGCCGTCATGGCCGATCACCTCCAGCCGCCGCCGGATCGCGGTATCGAGCTGTACGTGGCGATGCCCACCTCGGAAGGTCCGCACGGCAGGGCGCGGACGGTCGGTCGGTAAATCCGTGCCCAGCGGCGCGCCGGCGAGGCACTGACGCCAGTAGTCCAGCTGCCGCGATTGTTCCTCGGCGTCGAGCGCAGCCCGCTGCCAGGCGGCGTAGTCAGCGTAGTGCAGCGTGGGCTCCGGCAGCGGAGGCGCCGGGAGCAGAACGGCACCCGCTTCGCCCACACCCGCTTCGTGGAAGGCGCGGTAGAAGACCCCCAACTCGCTCGAAAAGACCCCGAAGGACCAACCGTCGAAGACCAGATGGTGCACGTTGAGCAGCAGCTCGTGCTCGTCGTCCGCGGTCTGGACCAAACGGGCAGCCAAGAGGGGGCCCGTGGCTAAGTTGAAAACGGTCCGCGCGTGCTCGTCACGCAACCGCGCCAACACCTCGGCCTGCTCCTGGGCGTCGACACCACGAAGATCGACCGGATTCAAGGGTACGGTTTGCGCCGACACGATCTCTTGTCGCGGTACACCGTTGTCCGCAACAAAGACCGTGCGCAAGCTCTCGTGACGCGCCACCAGGGCATCGAGGCTGCCGGCCAACGCGGATCGATCCAGTCGACCGCGCAAACGCAGCGCGGAGGGCATGTTGTAGGCCGTGGTTCCAGGCTCGAGCTGTTCGAGGATCCACAGTCGTTCCTGGGCAAAAGAAAGCACCAAGGGTTGGTCCCGCGACACCGGGATCACCGGGGTCGTATGCAGCTTGCTCGGTGCCGCGCCGGAGGTCGTCAACTGGTCGGCGAGCGCCGCGACCGTCGCATGCTCGAACAGCGTGCGCAATTCGAGATCGACACCGAGGGATTCACGAATCCGTGCCGCCGCCTGGGTGGCCAGCAGCGAGTGTCCACCCAAGGTGAAAAAATCTTCGTGACGCCCCACGCGCTCGCGGCCCAGGACCTCCGCGAAGATGGCGGAAATGCGCGTTTCTTCGGTGGTCTCGGGTGCTTCGTACGGGGCCGAGGCCGCCGTCGCGCGCACGCTTGGTCGCGGTGTCGGCGTGGCACGCGAAGCACGTCGTGCCTCGAATCGTCCCAGACGCTCGATCGATCCGTCGTCATGCCAGCGTGCGGCCTCCCCCGTGGCATGGAGTCGACCCACCGAGGCGATATCGCCCTCGTGCCACACGCTGGCTTCGACATCACGCGGGCATCGAACGATGCACCTTTCACCCACCACCCCAACCGGCACCATCTGGCGCGCCGCATCGAGCACCAAAACCTGATCGAACGGCACGATCGCGGTGGCGCCCGCCCGTAGCAGCGACGTGCGTTCCGCCGACGTCAACAACGAAACGGTGCTGATCGGCTGGTCGACATCGTCGAGGACGCCGTCGATCAACTGCTCGAGATGACCCGTCAACCGGGCCACCGTGGCCGCGGTCAAGACATCCGTGCGGAACTCGAAGTCAACGTCCAGGCCGCCATCGTTCGGTTCGACGTTGAGACTGAGGTCAAACTTGGCGTGCTCGCTGACCAAAGGCATCCGTGCCACGGTCACCCCGGGCAAGGCGAGCGATTCGGTGGGTGTGTTTTGAAACGCCAACAACACATTGAACAGCGCCGACTGCGCTGCGTCACGTGCCGGACGCAGGGCCTCCACCAGCTGCTCGTAGGGCATGTCTTGGTGGGCCTGCGCCCCGATGACCGACGAGCGCACCCGCCCGAGGACCGTCCGGAACGTCGGATCACCCGAAAAGTCGCCGCGCAAAACCAACATGTTGACGAAGCAGCCGATCAACCCCTCCACTGCCGCCGACCGACGATTGGCGACCGGCGCACCGACCCGAACGTCGTCGTCACCGGTGTAGCGATGAAGTACCGCTTGCAGTGTCGCCAAGACGGTCATGAAGAGGGTCGCACCTTCGCCCTGACCGAGGGCCGCCAACGCCGATGTTCGGGCCGGTGACAAGCGCCACGAATGGGTCGCCCCCGCCAGCCCAGGCGCCAACGCTCGTGGTCGGCCTGCGGGCAGTCGCACGGTCGGGTGATCCTCACCGAGCGCATCCCGCCAGTAGGCAAGCTGTCGCGCCAACGCGTCATCCCGCAGCCAGCCGCGTTGCCACACCGCGTAGTCCGGGTACTGGACTGGAAGCTCGGGCAACGTCGGCGCCGTGCCCGCCTCGAACGCGGCATATAGGGCCATCAACTCACGCTGCAACACGCCGAGTGACCAACCGTCCGCGACGATGTGGTGCAAGGTCAGCAAGAGAACGTGCCGCCGCTCGGCAAGCCGCAGGACGACGACGCGCAGCAACGGCCCTGTTCGCAGGTCGAATGAGAAGGCCGCGGCGTCGCGCCGATACTGCGTCGCCGCTTGCTCGCGGTCCTCGACCGGCAGTCCGGTGAGATCGATCACCTCGAGCCATGCCGGCGTGACTTCCTGAACTTCCGCCCAGGGCTTGCCGAGGGTGTCGGGAAACACCGTGCGCAACGCATCGTGACGCGCCACGATGTGATCCAGGCTGGCGCGGAGGTGATCGATCGCGATCACCCCGTCGAGCCGCAAGGCACCGTGCATGTTGTAAGCCGCGCTGGCGTCCAACATTTGGTCGACGAACCACAGCCGCTCTTGGGCGAACGACAGGGGCCAAGGCCCTTCCCCCGTGGCGCGCCGCAGGGGTGGCGCCTCCATGTCTTGTGCGATCTCGGACGTGGTCGGGTTCGCACCTTCCGCTTCGATCGCGGCCGCGAGCCCCGCGATGGTGGTGAGCTCGAAAAGGGCGCGCAGTGGCAACGCCACGGCAAACTGGCGGCGGATACGTCCTGCCAGTTGGGTGGCGAGCAGAGAATGCCCGCCCAGGGCGAAGAAATCATCGTCGAGCCCAGGGGACGTGTCGCCCGCGAGACCCAACACCTCTCCCCAAAGGCCCGCGATCGCCTTTTCGATCACCGTGCCGGGTTCGCGATGTCCCACCGCTTCGCCGAGCGCGGGCAAGGCCAGCGCACCCAACGCCCGCCGGTCGGCCTTGCCGTTGGGCGACAGCGGCAAGGCATCGAGGATGAGAAAGAGGCGCGGGACCATGTAGTCCGGTAACCGCGTACCGAGGTGTTCGCGCAGCGTTTCGATCGCAGGCGCTTCGTCTTCCGCCGTCAGGTAGGCCACCAACTGATCGCCGGTCGGCGTGGCGCGGACGCCCACCACCGCTTCGCGCACCCCTTGATGCTCCGCCAGGACGGCTTCGATTTCGCCCAACTCGATTCGCAGTCCGCGCAGCTTGACCTGAAAGTCGATCCGCCCGAGGTATTCGATGGTGCCGTCGTTGCGCCACCGCGCCCGATCACCCGTCGCATACAGTCGCGCCCCCGCGTCGCGCTCCGTGGCGCGCGGGTCCGGAACGAACCGCTCGGCGGTCAGCCCGGGCCGACGGTGGTAACCCCGTGCGACCTGCACGCCACCGATAAAGAGCTCGCCCGCCACGCCGATCGGTGCCGGGTCCAGGTGGTGATCGAGAATGTGCATGCGGGTATTCGCGATCGGTCGGCCGATCGGCACCACGCGTGTATCGTCTGCTTCGGAGCACGGCCACGCAGTCACCTCCACCGCCGCCTCGGTGGGGCCATAGAGATTGTCCAGGCGGACGCCGGGAAGCTGGGCGTGGAATCGATCCACCAGATCAATCGGCAGCGCTTCACCACTACAGATCACCTGGCGAACGGTGCCGCAACGGGTGTCGAGCGCCGGCTCACGCAAGAACGCCTGCAACATCGACGGCACGAAATGCACCACGGTCACGGCCTCGGACTCGATCAAGAGGCTCAGGCGGTGACTATCCTTGTGAACTTCGGGCGACGCGATGACCAGGCGCGCGCCCACCACCAAGGGCGCGAACAGCTCCCAAACCGACACATCGAAACTGAACGGCGTCTTCTGTAGGAAGCGGTCGTCGGGGGTGAGTCGGTAGGATTCCCGCATCCACAACAGCCGATTCACGATGCCCCGATGGCGGTTCATCGCGCCCTTCGGCCGCCCCGTCGATCCCGAGGTGAAGATCATGTAGGCGAGACTGTCCGGGTTGGCGGCATCCAGCGTACCGGCGTCGAGCGAACCGGCGTCGAGCGACCCGGCGTCGAGCGAACCGGTGTCAGCCTGACGCGCGCCGTCAGCAGGACGCCAGGCGGCGTCGGCGTCGGCGTCGGCGTCGAGGGGGACCCAACGCGCTTCGGTGGTGGGCAGCCGATCACCCAGATGGGCTTGCAGGACGATCACGGGCGCGGCGGCATCTTCGACCATGAAGGCCAGCCGCTCTTTCGGATAGCTCGGGTCGAGCGGCACATAGGCGCCACCGGCGCGCACGATGCCCAGGAGACCGACGAGCATGTCGAACGAGCGCTCGACGCAGATCCCCACCAACACCTCTGGACCGACGCCCAAGGTTTGGAGATGGCGGGCCAAGGCCGCGCTGTGCTCCATCAGCGTCCGATACGTCCAGGTCTCGCCTTCGAAGGCGAGGGCGACAGCGTCGGGCGTCCGCGCGGCTTGCTCGACGATCAAACTCGGTAAGGTCGCGGTGGCCGCGAGGTCGACCATTCGGTCGTCGATGAACGATGTCGCCGTATCGTTCCACGTTGCGAGGCACGACACTTCGGGCGCGGTGAGCAAGGGCAATCGCGACACTGGACAAAGAGGGTCCGCGAGGACCGCGTCGAGGACAGCTTGGTATCGCGCGACCATGCGCGACACCGTGGTGTCCTCGAACAACGCGGTGCGGTACTCGAGCTCGCCCGTGATGGCGCCGTCCGTGCGTTGCAGCGACAGGCCCAGATCAAATTGGGCGCTCGCGCGGGCTGGTGCCCACCAGCGCATGTCGACATCGGGCAACGCGGCATGCGCTTGTGGCGCATCCACCAACGCGAAGAGGACCTGGAAGATCGGTGTGTGACCTTGGTTGCGCACCGGCTGCACGGCCTCGACCACCCGCTCGAACGGCACCTCTTGATGCTCGAACGCATCGAGCACGGTCGCGCGAACCCGCCCGAGGAGCGTTGCGAACGCCGGGTCGCCACCCACGTCGGTGCGCAGCGGCACGAGGTTAACGAACAAGCCGACCAAGCCCTCGAACTCGGTGCGTGAACGTCCGGCCACGGGCGCACCCACCACCAGGTCCGCCTCGCCGGTCATGCGGCCGAGCAACGCATCGAAGGCAGCCAAGAGCACCATGAAGAGCGTGACGTCGTGCCGCCGGGCCAGCGCGTCGAGGGCGGTCACCCGCGCCGCGTCCAATGAAAACGACACCCGCGCACCATGATGATCCACCACCGCCGGCCGAGGCCGATCGCTCGGTAGAGCCATCACTTCGGGAATCCCCGCCAGCGCGGTACGCCAGTGGTCGAGCCCAGCGTCGACGGCGCCCGAAGCCACATGCGCCCGCTGCCACACCGCGTAGTCGGCATACTGCACCGGCAGAGGCGGCAAGGGTGATGGGTGGCCCGATGCGAACGCGCGATACTGCGCGCCAAGCTCGTGCTGCAAGACCGCCATCGAAAGCCCATCGGCAACACTGTGGTGCAGTGTCACCAACAAGGTGTGCCGAGCGCTGTCCAGCTGTCCGGCATCATCTGGGCCAGCACCGCCTGAGCCAGCACCGCCTGAGCCAAGATCGTCCCCTTCAACCTGCAGCAGCGTCGCGCGCAACAACGGCCCCGTCGTGAGGTCGAACGGCGTCGCGGCCTCGGCCTCAGCCCGCACCGCCACCGCTGACGCACGCTCGGCGGCCGGCAAAGCTCGCAGGTCAGTCACCGTCAGTGGGACTGGAGATAGCGGGTCGATCACCTGGACCGGTGGGTCGTCCTCACTGGCGGCGACGAAGCGAGTCCGCAGCACCTCATGGCGGGCCACCAACGCCGTCAAACTGGCGTGCAAGACGTCGACCCGCAACCGCCCGCGCAGATCGACGGCGGCGGGAATGTTGTAGGCAACGAGGCCTGGATTCAGCTGGTCGAGGAACCACAGGCGCTCTTGAGCAAACGACAGCGGAACCGTGACGCCGGTCGCTCGTGGCGCGATCGGCACGTCGTCCTGGGCGACCAACGCTTCGACCCGCGTTGCCAGATCAGCCAGGCGGGGGTGCTCGAACAGCATGCGCACGGGCACGTCGACACCGAGGGAATCGCGCAGGCGCGCGCTGACCTGCGAGGCGACCAGTGAATGCCCACCCAAGGCAAAGAAATCATCGTCGCGTCCGGGCAGCTCGATTGCCAAAAGCTCGCGCCACAACGACGCTAGGGCCTTCTCGATCGACGTCCGCGGCGCCGCACCCGATGCGCCAGCGATCGGTGGCGCTGGCAGCGCGCGGCGATCGAGCTTGCCGTTGGCGGTCAAGGGCAGGGCATCGAGCCGCATCCACACCGACGGCACCATGTATGCGGGAAGGTGTTGACGCAGGGCGGTGGCCCAGCCGTTGTGTTCCGGAGCATCAGGCTCCGGCGATCGTGGCACGACCCACGCGACCAGTCGGCGATGCTCGGCCGCGCCGCGGGCCTCGACCACCGCCTCGACGACATCGTCAAGGGCGCGCAGTCCCGCTTCGACCTCGCCCGGTTCGATTCGAAAGCCACGGATCTTGAGCTGCTGGTCCGTGCGGCCACGGAAATCCAACGTCCCATCCGACCGATGGCGCACGAGGTCACCCGTACGATAGAGACGGTCGCCCCCTGCGTCTCTAGAGCCCCAGGGATCCGGTCGGAATCGGTCGGCGGTGAGGCCGGGACGCCCATGGTAGCCCCGCGCGACGCCGGCGCCACCAATCCAGAGTTCCCCTACCGCTCCTTGTGGCTGCAACCGTTGGCGGCCATCGAGCACGTAAAGACGCAGGTTGCTGATCGGCCGGCCGATGCTCGGCAACGCCCTCAGTGAACCTGGCACTGGGGCTGGCGCGACTGGCACCTCGCCTTCGGTGGTGGCGACGGTGGCTTCCGTCGGACCGTAGAGGTTGAGCAATCGAGCTTCGAATCCGCCGGGTCGAAAGGCGCGCAGGCGATCACCAGCGGCTTGCAGCACCCGCAAGGGCGGCGCGCCGGCACCGTCCTGGCGCAGGTAGGCTTCGGCCAGCGGCGTGGGCAGAAAAGCGATCGTGATCCGCTCTTCTCGCAGCCATGTGGCCAGGCGAGCCGGATCGAGACGGGTTGCCTCGTCGGCCAAATGCAAGCTCGCCCCCGCCGTCAGCGCGGGCCAGATTTCGAAGACCGTCGCGTCGAAGCTCAGGCCCGCGAGTTGCGAAACGCGATGGTCGAGGCGTTCATCGCGCAAGTCATAGGCGTGGTGGTACCAGGCCACCAGGTTGCGCAGCGTCCGGTGACACACGGCAACGGCCTTGGGCGTGCCGGTCGAGCCCGAGGTGTAGATGAGGTACGCCAGACGGTCGAGCGCGAGGGTTTCATCTGATGTCGTGGCGACGGAGGCTTGGCCCTTCTCTTTGGCGCGAGTCTCTTCGGACTGCGGCGCCACCTCGTCGAGCCGGTCGGCCACCACGATGGGTACATCGAGCGCGGGCAGCTGATCCACCCCGTCCGCCGTGGTCACCACGGCGACGATCCCGGCGTCACGGGCCAGCGCGACGACGCGATCCGTCGGCAGAGCGGGGTCGATCTGGAGGTAGGCAGCGCCCGCTTGCAGTGTGCCCAACAAAACCGCAGGCAACCACGTGGTCCGTTCGACGAAGACCGCCACGACCTGCTCGGGACCCACCGATGACGAGACCGACTCGCGAAGACCGGCCGCTACGCGCGTGGCGCGGTCGCCCAGTTGGGCGTAGGTGAGGCGGCCATCCGGCGCCGAGACTGCCAGAGCTTCGGGGGTGGTGCGAATCTGCCTTGCAACTAAGCGGTCGATCGAGGTTCGGGGCAGGTCGATCACCCGCGCGGTGTCATTGAATCGACGCAGCAGGCGTTCGTGATCGTCCGCATCGAGGAGCGCCAGATCCCTGGCCGGTGCTTCGGGCTCGGCGAGCGCCGCAGCCAGCAGCCTGATGAAGTGTCGCTGCCATTGAACCACCGTCGCGTGATCAAAGCGTTCTGCGTCATAGCGAAACGCGAGACCGAGACGCCCATCCACCTCGGCGGCCAACACCGTGAGGTCGAGCTGCGCCGTATTCGTTTCCAACGGGATCGACTCCAAGGTCATCGGTCCCAGGGGAAAACGCACCCCCGCCATCCCGATCGACAGCGCGCCAAACGCCGCAGCCGGCCCGCGACGCGGTGCCTTCTGGTACGCGAGCGCAACCCGAAAGTACGGCGATCGCCCATCGTGAAATGGCCCACCTTGGGCGCCCGTTGACCGGCCCGCGAGGCGCGTCAAGGGAAAGGCCTGGTGAGCAAGACCGTCCTTCAAACCAACGTCCGCCCGCGCCACCAAGGTCTCGAACGACTGATCTTCGTCCACTGCGTTGCGCAGCGCGATCATCTGCACCAAGTAGCCCACCAACTTGGCGACATCACGGCCGCGCCGGCCCGCGACAGGCGTTCCCACCACCACGTCGCGTTGCCCGGTGTATCGGGCGAGAAGGAGATTGAAGGCCGTCAGCAACACCGGCAGAGGCGTCGTGCCCTGCGCGCGCGACCACCGACGCAGACGATCCGTGAACGTATCGTCGAGCCAGGCGTGAACCACGCCGCCCTGGAAGCCCGGTACCGCTGGCGCCGGGCGATCGGCGGGCAATGCCGCAGGCGTCGGCAAATCGGCCAGCTGCTCGCGCCAGTATCGCTCGAGACGCATGCCCTCGTCACCGGCCAGCATCTGCTCCTGCCGCTCGACAAAATGGCCCCACTCACCCGTATCCACCGGGCCTTCGCTCCGTTCTTCATGAGCCCTGTTGTTCTGAGACCTGTCGCCCTGAGACCTGCCTAAACCACTTGTCTGGAACGCAAGGGCGCGACCATAGGCGACACCCACTTCTCGCATGGCGACCGCCAGCGACCAGAGGTCCGCGACTAGGTGATGCACCACGAAGAGCACATGAGCTCGTTCGCCTTGACGCACCACCGCGACCCGAACCAGCGGTCCTCGGGCAAGGTCGAACGGGACCGCCGCGATGGTCTCGAGCCGTCCGGTCAAGGCGTCCGGCTCACTGGCCGGAACCGCTTCTTCGAGGACCGCGACCCAGGCTTCGGCGTGAACCCATGCTTCGACGCCGCCCGCGTTCTCGTGAAACGTCGTCCGCCACGCCGCGTGCCGCTCGACCGTGGCGCGCAATGCGGCAACGAACGCCGCCGTATCGATCTCACCAAGAACCCGCGCGGCGATCGCAATGTGCAACACCGGTGACGTGGGCGCCATCCGTTGCAGCGCCCAAAGGCCACGCTGTCCCCCGGTCACCGCCACCCGCGTGCCACGGTCTGAGGCACGCGACTCCGAATCGGCGCCGGGTTGGCCGGCGCCGGACGGATCAACGGCGGTGACCACGGGCGAGCGACTCATCCCACGGGCTCCAACACCGGGGCCACCGGAGCACGGTCAGCGATCGCGGCTTCCGCCGCGGTCTTGCCGCTGCGCATGGAGTGGTCCATGTTGTAGTACTGCCACACACCAAACCGCCCGGCGGGCCAGATGCCGTTGGATTCCAACCAGTCACGCACAATGGCGACGTTTTTCTGGTGATCGAGGTCGTAGATGATGTAGGCGGGGTGAATCTCCTCGGTTTGCACCAAGTCGAGGGTGTCGATCGTGTCATCGGGCGTCAGCAGCTTGGCCGCCTGCAACGCCGCGATGGTCTTCTCCACCGCTTCTTCCTTGTCCAACGGCTGCTCGGCCGAGAAGGCGACTTCGGTCGCGATCGAGCTCTTGCCCTCGGGCACGGTGTCCGAACTGAAGTTCGCGGGGAGGGACAGCCGATGAAACGGGAAGATGTCTTCGTAGAAGTAGATCCAGTGCTTGTCCGAAATGTTCGGACGGTCGACCCCCAAGTTGACACAGTAGATGCCTTGGTAGCGTAGGTTGTCGCATGCGGTGGCCACCGTCGCGGGGATGTTGGTAAACATCCGATTCACGAAACACAGCGGAAAGGTATAGATCAGTCGATCGAAGAGAAGCGACGAGCCATTGGAGAACACCACCCGCTTGTCCGGTAACTCGATCCGCTCGACCGCGTGTTCGAGATGGATGTTCTCGTTCCCCACGCGCGCCGCGAGAGCCCGAGGCAAGGGCTCGATACCACCCCGTTTCGTGTACCAGAAGTGCGACGTCGCCCCGACCTGATCAACGTCACCCGGCAGTGCACCCGAGATGATGCGCTCGACATCTGGTGTCGGCACCCGGCGACCGATCCAACTGAAATCCATGGTCGATGGCTCGACCTTCCAGATCTTCTTGGCGTAGGGGATCATCAAGTGCTCGGCGATGCCCTTGCCAAAGAAGCCGCGCATCCATTCCTCGTAGTTCGCGGGCGCGAAGTCACCTCGCGCTTGCGCCGCCACCGCCTCGGTGAGGCCAACCAAACAGTCCTTGACCACCGGCACCGGCAGGCCATGCAGGTGCGCTTGGAAAGGAAAGAGGGTGTAGAGATCGTGGGCCTCGTGATAGATCCAAGCCGAACGCTCCTGGGCATGAAAGTTGTCGCCCAAGAGATCGAGAATCAGTGCCTTCATCTCGTCGTCGATGGTGAACAAGATATGGGGCCCATAGTCGAAGAGGTAACCATCGACCGCCATCGAACGCGCCAGCCCGCCGGGCCGCGTTTCACGTTCGTAGACTTGCCAGTGATCTTCGCCAGCTGTTTGAAACGTATGCGCGGCCATGAGACCCGCGAGGCCACCGCCCAGAATGACATCTTGTCGTTCCCGAAATGACATTCATTTCCCTTTCTGAATCAGACCGTTGAGGATGGTCGGACGGTTGCGGAAGACTTCAATTCACGGAACCCGCGGGGGCCAAACGACGCGCGTTGGCCAACACCGCGTCCACAGACTCGTCGGGGGTCGTCAGCCCACGCCGAAGGGCGGTGGCCAGCGCGCCGACCCGAGGCTCGCGGACGATGCTGTAGTGATCGCCCTCGAGCGGTTCGATCACCACCGAGCTAGCCAAGGCCGCCCAAGACCGCGCCACGACCTCGGTGTCGGCCACATGAAGGACGGTGAGGTGCCCGTCAAACGAACGCGGGCGGTAGCGCAGCAAGGCGCGGTAGTTGCGCCGGAAGACCATGAACAGATCGCGCAGGCGTTCGCGTTGCAGCCCGGGCGGTAGTACGCCAGCACCTTCCGCCCACGTCGCCAGCGCCACCAAGCGAGCATCGTTGTCGTCGACACCCTCGAGGTGCTCGACATCGAAGCCGGCCGTCTGTCCAACCAAGCCAGCGAGATCCCGCGCGAACCACGCCACCAACGTGGCGTCATCCACCGCAGCCGGCGGCCCGGTGGGTGCCTCGGCGACGTCGATCAAGCCAACGAACGCCGCGCGCTCCCCCACCTCGTGGAGTTGCCGCGCCATCTCGTACGCGACCATGCCGCCCATGGACCAGCCTGCCAGGTGATACGGCCCACGTGGCTGAAGAGCGCGCATCGCTTCGACGTAGTCCGTAGCCATCGACTCGAGGCTCTCGTCGTCGGGCGCCACGGGCGTTGCACGCGCTTGCAAACCGTGAAACGCCTGGTCCGAGCCCAACGCACGGGCCAACGGGGCGTAACAGAGAACACTGCCGCTAACCGGGTGGACACAAAACAAGCTCGGCTTCTGGCCGCTGCCCACGACGGTCCCTTCGGGCGGGGATACGGGCACGGTTGCCGGTGCCTGAATCGTCACGACGATCTCTTCACCGATTGGGTCCCCCAGGCGCGTGTCGTCTTGACCGCGACGGGCCCCTTGATCTCGAACGACCGCGGCCAGCTGCTCGACCGTTCGACCTTCGAAAACCGTTGCCAAGGGCAGACGGCAACCGAAGCGATCCTCGATCGTCGCCATCATGCGGACCGCCAGCAGCGAATGGCCACCGAGATCGAAGAAATCCTCATGAACCCCCACGACTTCACGCTCGAGGAGGTCTTGCCACAGGGCGGCCAACGCCACTTCGATCTCGTCGCGCGGTCCAACCTGCGGGCGATCGTCGTCTGCCCCGGCGGCATGGGAGGCCGTGTCGAACACCGCCAACGCACCGCGATCGACCTTCCCATTGGCGGTCAACGGGAGCGCCTCGACCACCACGAAGGCGGCCGGCACCATGTAGCTGGCAATCTGCTCGGTGAGCGCGGAACGCACGCCGTCGACCAGCGCCTCGACCGCGACGGGATCCTCCGGGGCGACCCTGAGACCGTCCTCCTCCTGGTCACCGCTGGTGGGGACCAGGAAGGCGACCAACCGCTTGCTGCCACGTTTGGCGCCTTGCGCCACCACCGCACAGGCGGCAATGCCTGGCTGCTGGGCCAGCGCCACCTCGATCTCACCCAACTCGATGCGGTAACCCTGGATCTTGACTTGGAAGTCCTCGCGTCCCAGGAATTCGATGCTGCCGTCGGGGCGGTACCGACCGAGGTCCCCCGTGCGGTAGAGCTGCTCGCCAGTGCTGGGATGCGGGTAGAAACTGGCGGCGGTCCGCTCGGCGTCGTGCAAATAGCCTTGGGCGACACCCACACCCGCGATATGGAGCTCACCCGGTACCCAATCCGGCCGTGCCTGAAAGGCCTCGTCCAAGACATGGAATCGCTGGTTGGCCATCGGCCTGCCGTAGGGAATGCTCGACCACGATGGATCGACCGTCTCGATGGGATAGAGGATCGACCAAATCGACGCCTCGGTGGCCCCACCGAGGCTGATGACCTCGAGACCATCGTGGTCCGCACCGAACACCGACCGGATGCGATCGGGAAGGGTCACGGGAATCCAATCGCCACTCATCAAGACCAGCCGCATCCAGGCTGCCGTGCCGCGCGCGGACGCTGGATCCACCTCGCGCACGCTCGGAACCAACGAATCGACCCACATCTCCATCAAGGCCGGTACCGAATTCCACACCGTCACCTGATGGGTCTCGATCAACTCGGTCCACTGCCCCGGCTCTCGAAGCGCATCGGGTGGCGGCAGGACGATGGCGCCACCGGCGGCGAGCACGCCAAAAATGTCCCACACCGAGAGATCGAAATTGAGCGCCGAGAGCGCCAAGACGCGGTCGTTCGGACCAATCTCGAAGCGCCGATTGACGTCCAGCACGGTGTTGCGCGCACCGCGATGGTCAATCATCACGCCCTTGGGTAGGCCGGTCGAGCCGGAGGTGAAGATGACGTAGGCCAGGTCGCTGGCGTTCTGGATCGCGTCCAGCGGCGCGGGCACTTCGGCCGGCGCGTCACGGTCAACCCACAGTCGATTCACTTCGGCCGGCCACCCGTCGTCGGTTGCCACCAAGGGATCCGCGTCACCAAAGAGAAGTGCCACCTTCACCCGCCCATGATCGAGGAGGTAGCGAACGCGGGCGGCGGGTAGGCCCGGGTCGATCGGCAGATACGCGCCACCCGCCAGGCCCACCGCCAGCGTCGCGACGACCTGTGGCCAGCCCTTTTCGAGAAGGACACCGACCAAGTCGTTGGGGCGGGCCCCGACATCTCGCAGCCGATGTGCCAAGGCGTGCGCGCGCGCCGACAACTCACCATAGGTCAGGGAACGGTCGGCGGCGATCACCGCCAGCCGTTCGGGGTGGGACGCCACCTGCTCGAGAAACGGTTCGTGAAGGAGACCTTCGGAGATCGGGACTTCCGTGGCATTGGAACGGACCCGGCTGGCGCGTTGCGCGACGGGCAGCAAGCCGACCTCGGGATCGCCCACTGGGGTCGTCCACGCCGCATCGTCGGTGGCCAGGCGAGTCAGCACATCGTGGTACGCCGCGAACATGTCATCGACCAGTCTTGGTGGAAACAGGGATTCGACCGCATCCCAGTTGAAGACCAGCGCGCCCGCTTCCTCCATGATTTGGTGGTCCAACATGACTTGGGGCGTGCGCGCCGTCGCGTGCACCACGGCGCCCTCGCCGCCCAAGCCGAGCAAGTGCTGAAACAGCCCGGTGGGCACGTCACCCTGCCGAATGTCGAGGGCCAACGTACTGGCGAAGACGATCGGCATGCCGGCCTGCGCGCGACCGGAGTGCAGCCGGTTGTACTCTCGCAGGACCCGTACGCCAGAGACGTGGCTGTGCTCCAAGTCGTCCCAGAATCGCCGGGCCAAGGCCTGTGCGTGCTCGACGAACGGCCGCCGTGTGCGGGCATCCACCTCCAGCAGAATGGTGGCGCTCAGGTTGGCCGCGATGTCGTTGGCCCGCGGATGCAGCGGCAGCCGGTTGAAGTACAGGATGTTGAGGGTGAAGTGCTTGCTCTTGCTCCACTCCGCGAGCACGGCGGCGTAGAGCGCGCACATCATGGTGCTCGGCGTCAGCCCCGCAGCCGAGGCCCGAGCCTTGAGGCACGCCCAAACCGGTGCCTCGAGACGACCGGTACGCCGGACGAAGTCGGGACGTTCGAGCGATGACGGCTCTTGGGCCAACGGCAACTCGGGGGCCGGGGGCAGATCGGCCAGCCGCGCCTGCCAATAGGCGAGGTCGCGTTGATAAACCGGTTTCGTTTCGAGCGCCTTCAACGCCAAGGCGTAGTCGCGAAACGACACCTCGAGCGGCGGCAGTGTCGCTTTGGGTTGATGGTAGAGCGCAGCCCAATCCTTGAACAAGATCGAGTGGCCCCAGGCATCCATGACCAACGCGTCGAGCCCGATGTGAACCCGACTGCGCCCGTCACCGAGATGGCTGACCCGGATATCGAAGAGCGGCCAACCCGCGGTGGGCAGCACTTGCGCCACCATCTCGTCGCGAATGGCTACCAAGGCTTCACCGCGTGCCACTTCGTCGAGATCCGACAGATCTCGAACCGCGATGGCGAATGACGCCGGGGCTTCGGGCAAGATGCACTGGCGACCGTCCGCGAGAAACTTCGCGCGCAACATCTCGTGCCGCTCGATCATCCGCTGCCACGCGGCATCGAGTCGCTCGACATCGAGCCCATTGACCTCGACCTCCATGGTCACATAGGTCGAGATGTTGCCCAACTCGAAGGCGCCCGTGCGACCAAAGAAATAGGCTTCTTGGAGATCGGTGAAAGGGAACGGCTCGTGACGATGTGCGGGATCGTCCATCACCCGCGGCAGGCTCATGTCGACGGCTGTGCTGTCGACGGCTGTGCTGTCGACGGCTGTGCCACCCAACTCGGGCGTGGCGCTGCCCGGGCCGTCGCCATCATCATGCGTCGAGCCCCCTTGTTCTTCGGCGGGTTCCATGCCCGCCACCAAATGCGCGGCCAGGCGTGTCGGGGTCGGCCCTTCGAGAATGCGCGCCAAGGGCGGCGAGACCCCTACCGCATTGCTCAACGCCGTGCGCAACTCGAGGGCCAGCAGGGAATCGATTCCCAACTCGTTCAAGGGCTGTTCGGGGTCGATCTCGGTAGTGGCAAAGCCGAGTACCTGCGCCACCGCGGCCACCACCCCATCGCGGGCCAAGGCCGAGCGCACGTCCGGCGCGGCGGCCCGAAGGGTCTCGAGCACGGCACGACGAGCGGACTCCGATCCGGCTGCTTCCGCCCCCGCGCCCCGCGGCCGACGACGACTGGCGATGGACAAGGAGCGCTCGAGCGTCTCGCGCTGGACCCGCCGCAATTCAGCGCCGGTCACCGCCAACACACGCTGCCCGTCGGCCGTAACGAGGGTGATGTCACCCGCCACCACCAGCCCCGCTTCGTCTCCTTCTCGCGCGGCATCGCGTCGCACCTGACACCACAGTTCGGTGTCCTCAGGCGATGCCTGGTCCGGCCAGCCCAAGAACCGCAGGCGCTCGACCCCGACCAGCATGAAGAGCGCTTGGGCATCGCCTTCGTCCACCGTCAAGGTGGCATAGAGCAGCTGGAAGCAGCAATCGATAAGGCCTGGATGGAGGCCATAGTGCCCGGCCTCATCGTCCGGTCGCGGCAGACGCATGCGAGCCAGCGCGGTGCCTTCGTCGGCTCCACGCCAAACGTGATCGATCCAGCGTCCCGCCGGTCCCAAGTCGAGCCCACGAGCCACCATGCCGGCATAGAACGTCGCGCCATCGAATTCGCTGACGGCGGCCGAGCATAGAGACTCGATCGAGAAAGCCGGGGCACCGTCGACGTCGTGCTCGCTCGTCTCCGGACGCACACGCAAGCGACCGCTGGCATAGAGATCCCAAGGCTTGACGTCGGCCGCGGGATCGCTCGGATCACCGGCCGGATCAACCGCTGGCAGGGCAAAGAGCTGCAACGCCCGTTCGCCGTCACGCTCGTCACCCAACACCACTTGAACCAGGCGTTCCGCCTGGGTGTCCCCGTCGAGCAGGAGCGCCTGCGGCATGGCAATGTCGTCGATCACCGGCATCGCCAGACCGAGCGCGTCGCGCGTCGCGGCGGCAAACGCTTCGACGTAGACACCGATGTTGACCACCACGTGGCCGAACAACGAGAAATCGCCCAACAACCGCTGACGGGCGGTGCTGTACGCGGCCGTGTACAAGGCCCCCGGCAAGGGCGAGAGAATCCGAGACACGAGGAACGGATGAAGGGGCCGAGCGTCGTTCGCCATCGACGTGGTAGGCGTACCGGTCTGGTTGCTGGCCAGCTCGTGCGGTTCAATCCAGAAGCGTTGGCGCTGGAAGGGATAGGTCGGCAACGCCACCCGATTGCGACGACGACCACCGTCGACGCCATGCCAATCAACCGTGGCGCCACGCGCGAAGAGCGCGCCGACCCCATGCGCCATCTGCTCGCGATCGTCGCGGCCCTGGCGCAGCGACGGGACCAACGCGGGCGCGTCGTCGCCGTCACCCAGGCACGCCTTGGCCATGCCCAGCAGCGTCGGCGCGGGACCGATCTCGAGCAGCACTTCGATTCCCAGCTCACGGAGGGTCGTCATGCTGTCAGCGAATCGCACCGGTTGGCGCGCGTGTCGGCGCCAGTAGGCACCGCTGCCAAAGACCAGTGCTTCGCCTCCGCCTTCCTCCATGCTGACGGCGCCATTTCCGTCGACGAGCGTGCCGGTGAGATTGGCGATGACATCGAGCTGAGGAGGCTGTACCGTCACCCCCGATGCGGCGGCTGCCAAATCCGCCAGCATGGGTTCCATGAGCTGCGAATGGAAGGCGTGCGAGACATCGAGCGCTTTGACCCGAACGTCGCGAGCCGCCAGCGCGGCAACCACCGCCTCGACCGCGTCACGCGCGCCGGAAAGTACGGTGCTCTCGGGGCCGTTGAGGGCGGCAATGGATAGCTTCGCGCCCTGTTCGTCCAGCCCGTTTTCGATGACGGCCGCGCGCGCCGCTTCTTCGCTCAAGGCAACTGCCGCCATCGCGCCGCCAGCGGGCAACGCTTGCATCAGCCGCCCCCGCGTCCCGATCAGCTGAAGCGCGCCCTCGACCGTCAAGACCCCGGCGACACAGGCGGCAACGTACTCGCCCACGCTGTGGCCCACGACCGCCGTCGGCGTCACGCCCCAGGACGCCCAGAGCTCGGCCAACGCCAACTCGACGGCGAACAGCGAGGGCTGGGTATAGACGGTCTGGTTCAACTCGGCCTGTCGAGCCCCGTATAGCACATCGACCAGCGGCAGGTCGAGCACCGTTCGCAAGCCGGCGTCGCAGCGCTTGATCGTGCGTCGAAACACCGCCTCGGCGTCGTAAAGCGCTCGCCCCATATCCGGGTACTGGGCACCCTGACCAGTGAACAAGAAGGCCACCGGCGCGCCCCCTTTGCCCCATCGACGGGCGCGTCGGGGCAGCGCTCCCATGGCGATCCCGGCTCGGCGTTCTCCCAGGGCCACCGCCGTCAAGCGCGACGTCATGTCCACCGTCGAGCTGGCTTGCACGGCAAGGCGATGACGAAGCGCCGGGCGGCCGAGATTGGCGGTATGACAGACATCCGCCAGCGACTGTTCGGGATGCTCCTCGAGATGCTCCGCAAAGCGGCCTGCGAGTTGTCGCAGCGCGTCCTCATCGCGGGCCGAGAGCACCAAAATCGACGGGGCCACGACGCCGGGCTTCGCCTCACCCTCCTCGACAATCTCTTCGACCCTGGCCGCCACCGGCGGTGAGGTCACGATCACGTGGGCGTTGGTCCCCGAGGCACCAAACGAACTGACGCCCGCCACCCGTGGCTGATCTCCGTGCCGTGGCCAGGCCTGAGTGACGGTCGGAATCCGCGCGGGAATCGACGCCAAGTCGATGGCGGGGTTGAGCGCATCCAGATTCAGATGGGGCGGAATCTGCTGTCGATCGAGCGCCAGGATGACCTTCATCAATCCGGCGATACCGGCGGCGGCCTCCAGATGGCCGATGTTGGTCTTGACCGAGCCAATGAGCAAGGGTTCGTCACGGTCTTGACCGAGCACGGCGCCCAGCGCGCGGACTTCGATGGGATCACCCAGAGAAGTACCAGTGCCATGAGCCTCCACGTAGTCGATCTCATTCGGACGAACACCCGCCCGGGCCAACGCCTGACGCACGACCGCTTGTTGGGCGGCCCCATTGGGCACCGTGATGCCACTCGACCGACCATCGTGGTTGATCGCCGTACCCGGCAAGACGGCGAGGATCGGATCGCCGTGCGCCGCCGCATCGTCCAGCCGCTTGAGCACCAACGCCGCGCATCCTTCAGCCCGCGCGTAGCCGTCAGCACTGGCATCGAACGTCTTGCAGCGACCATCGGCGGCAAGCATGCGGGCGCCACACAGGCTGGCATTGAGCTCGGGAAACAGCATCAGGTTGACGCCGCTCGCCAAGGCCAATTCGCATTCCCCGTGCCCCAGGCTCTGGCACGCCAGATGGACCGCCACCAAGGACGACGAGCATGCCGTGTCAACCGCCAGGGTTGGCCCTTGGAGACCAAAGTGGAAGGCAATGCGGCCGGCGAGGAAGCTCGGAAAGTTGCCGGTAACGTAGTGACCGTCGAGCAGGGCCAGATCGACATACTTCATCTGCAGGTGCGAGAAGTCACTGGCGGTATTGCCCACGAACACGCCGGTCGTGCTTCCCACCAGGCTCTCGATCGGCAGGCCCGCGCGTTCCAACGCCTCCCAATGGGTCTCGAGCAGCAGGCGCTGCTGCGGGTCCATACGCTGGGTCTCGCGCGGTGACAGGCCAAAGAACGCGGGATCGAAGTCGCAGACATTGTCGAGGTAACCGCCGCGTCGCACATAGGCCTTGCCCGGCGTGGCATCGGCGGCATAGATCTCGTCCGACGGCCAACGGTCTTCGGGCACGGTGCGCGTAGCGTCGACACCGCCGGCCAGCAAGTCCCAGAAGCCATCTGGATCGAAGACCCCGCCAGGCAAACGACATCCCATACCGATCACGGCGATCGGCGTCGCACGCCCTCCGACGCCGGGCTTCTTGGTGGCACCGGGTTCGGAGCGGCTGGTGGTGCCTGCGAGCTCAGCCACACGCGCACGCAGGGATTCGATCTCGGTCAGGGCACGCTTGAGTAGGGTCGTTCCGTCGGTCACATCCCTCTCCCTGCCTCGATCGCGGCGATGTGCTCGCGCAGCAGCGCGGCCACGTCGTCCCCCGTGTGATCATCGATTTCTTCGCGCCCCAACGTGTTTGCCTCCACAGGGGTCGGGCCGTCACCGTTGGTTCCGTCATGCGGTGCAACCAAGGACGGAACCTCGGCTCGGGCGTCACTCGGTGGCACCTTGGATTCCGGTCCGACCGCCAAGACGGTCTCGGATAGGACGTCGCACAACGCATCGCTGGTCGGGTGCTCGAACGTCACCGTCGATGGCAACGGACGATCGAGCGCCCGCGCAAGCCGATCGGCGAGTTCGACCGCCATTCGCGAGTCCATGCCCAGCTGGAAGAAGCCTTGATCGGGCTCGAGATCGGCCTCGTCTCCGACCAATCCGAGAACGGCCGCCGCCTCGTCGAGAACGTGGCCGAGCAGCACATCGCGACGCCGGTGGCTGGCGGTGGTCGCAAGCTGGCGCGCCAACGATCCGCGATCGCCATCCGCTCCATTGTCCGCGTCCCCGCCATCCGCAAGCGAGGGCGGCACCAGTATCGGATCAGCCTGGGCGGCGCTATGCGGGGCACCGTCGACATCCGCGACAACCGTGGCATCCGCGCCATCGTCCGTGAACCAATACCGTTGCCGATGCCAGGGGTAGGTCGGAACCGTGACCTGGCGACGATCGCCAACCACCGCGGGCCAGTCGACCGACGCCCCCGCGCCATGCAAGCCACCAAGCGCCCGGAGCATTGTGGTGTGGCTGTTCTCACCACGACGCAACGACGCAACCGCGACCACCGGCGCATCCAAGTGCTCGAAATCCTGGCGAATCGCCGGGGTCAGAACGGCATGGCCACCCAACTCGACAAACACACCATGGTGGGTGGCCGCGAGTTGGCGCAACGCGGGCCAGAATCGCACCGGTTGCAGCAGATTGCGGCGCCAATAGTCCGCATCGAGCTGGGCGCCGTCCACGAAGTCGCCGGTCACCGTCGAGCAAAAGGGAATCGTCGCGCGTCGTGGGTCGAGGCCCGCCAACTCGACGCCGAGCGCGCTCGCCAGCGGTTCGACACGTGGGCTGTGAAAGGCGATGTCGACGTCCAGAAGGCGGCAGAACACGTTGCGTTTCCGCAGCACTTCCACCGCCCGCTCGACGTCCGTCTTGGATCCCGAGAGGACACTCGCTTGGTGCCCCATGTCGACCGCCACCGCCAACGGTGCACGGTCCGTCTCGGCACGATCGGCTGCCAGCTCGGCGGCAAGTGTCGCCGCGTCTTCGACCGATAGCCCAACCAACGTCATCGCGCCATCGCCCGCCACGCTCTCAAGCTGCCGACTTCGCGCGAGCACCACGCGCGCCGCGTCGGGCAAGGACAAGGCCCCGGCCACCCGCGCCGCCGCGACCTCACCCAGGCTGTGCCCCACCACCGCATCGGGAACCACGCCCCAAGATCGCCACAACGCGGCAAGGCCGATCTGCAGGGCAAAAAGCGTCGGCTGCGTTCGATCGATCCCAGCGCTGGCCTGACGCCGCTCGTCCGTCAGCATCTCGATCACCGACCATCCCGCCTGCTCCTGGATCTCGGCGTCGACCGAGGTCAAGGCACGACGAAAGGCTGGTTCGATCGCCAAGAGGTGGCGGCCCTGATCAACTGCATGGGCACCCATGCCGGCAAACGCGAACACCAGGCCGCGCGTCGCGCCACCACTCCAGCTCACCCGTTGGCGGATGACGCCGTCATCGGGTTCGTCACGGGCCAAGGCGTGCAGACGCCGATGCAGGGATTCTCGCGATCGCGCGACCACGGTCGCGCGATGTTCGAAGTGGTCTCGACGCACCGCAGCGGTGAAGCAAGTGTCGCGCACGGTGGTGTCGTCGATCGCGGTCAGAAACTCGGCCCAGCGCTCCCCGACCGCCCGCAGCGTCTGGGGTCGATCCGCCGACAACGCCAAGATGAACGGCCGCTCCGGGGCGTCGGGCGCGGCGTCCACGTCACCGCTATGCCCGACCGGGGCCTCCGGGGCCTCTTCGAGAATCAAGTGCGCGTTGGTGCCACCCGCTCCGAACGAGCTAACCGCGGCCCGCCGTGGTGCATCCGCCGTTCGCGGCCACGGACATGCTCGATCGGCGATCTGGAACCGGCTTTCGTCGATCGAGATGTGGGGGTTGATGCGCGTGAAATGGAGATTCTTCGGCACCATCTCCCGGTCGAGCGCCAACACCGCTTTAATCAGCCCAACCGAGCCCGCGGCGGCCTCGAGGTGACCGAGGTTGGTTTTGACCGCGCCCAGCCATGCCACTTGATCGGTGGTCCGCCCCTCGCCATAGACCGCCGCCATGGCCTCAGCCTCGATCGGATCGCCCAACTCCGTGCCGGTGCCGTGGGCCTCGATGAATCGAATCGAGGCGGCCGGCACCCGGGCCTCCGCCAAGGCACTGCGGATCAAGGCGCGCTGGGCTGTGCCGTTGGGCGCCGAGACACCGTGGGTACGACCATCCTGGTTCACCGCAGTGCCGCGGATCACCGCCCAGATTCGATCGCCATCGGCCTGGGCATCCGCGAGACGCTTGAGCACCACGATGCCGCAGCCTTCGCCTCGGGCGTAGCCATTGGCACCAGCGTCGAAGGTTCGTGAGCAACCGTCGGCCAACAAGGGCAAGCCGCATTGGTGAACCGCCGTGACATCGCCCGACAGCACCAGGTTGACTCCGCCGGCCAACGCCACCGAACATTCACCACTGCGCAGGCTACGGCAGGCCAGGTGCACAGCCACCAAGGAAGACGAACAGGCCGAGTCGACCGCCAGGCTCGGCCCCTTGAGATCGAGTTGGTAGGACAGACGATTGGGCACGCTCGAATGCGTGGCGCCGTTGATGGTGTAGGTATCGTCGGCCTTTCGCGCCGCGAGCTGCAACCAGAAATAATCGCTGCTGTTGACGCCGACGAAGACGCCCGCCTCGGTGCCCGCCAGCGACGATGGTGGCAGCCCCGCGTGTTCCAAGGCCTCCCAGGCCACTTCCAAGGTCAGCCGCTGTTGCGGGTCCATTCGCACCACCTCGCGGGGCGAAACACCAAAGAATCGCGCGTCGAAGCGATCGACGTTGTGCAGCCAGCCAGCCCGCAGCGGCGCATCGTTGCGGGCACCGCGGCCTGGCGGACGATCCTTGACGGCGTCGCCACCCGTGGCCAGGAGGTCCCAAAAGCCGTCGGGACCGCATACGTCGCCCTCGACGCCCGGAACCCTGCAGCCCATTCCCACGATCGCGATCGGGGCGCGCTGAGCGCCCTCGACCGTCTCCAGACGCGCGCGCAATTGCCGAATCGCGCGCAGGGACCGATCGAGAGGACTCTCGTCCTCGGGTCGATTGTCCGGAGCCATCAGATCCCCTCCAACAAGGCGTCGACCAACGCCAATTCACGATCCAACAGCGCCTCGATCGGCTCTGTGGTTTCAAAGTGATCGTCCAGCGGGCACAGTCGATCGTCCAGGTCCATCACCGCGTCGCGGGCCACGGTGTCCTCGGCGTCGAGGCTCAGACCCAGCTCTTCGGCAAGGTACTCGGTGAGCGCACCGAGGCTCGGGTGATTCCAGATCACACTCGGCGACAAGGTCAGGCCAAACGTGGCCTCCAACCGGTTGCGCAGCTCCAGCGTCATCACCGAGTCGGTGCCGTAGCTCTGCAGCGAATGCCCCATCTCGATGCGCTTGGGCGAGAGGGCGAGAACGGCGCCGAGGGCCGAGCGAACATGTTCTTCGAGCAACGCGCGACGCATGGCGCCCGCGGCCGCCGCCGTCAGCGTGTCGCGAACGGCTTGGGCGCGATCACCGCCGAGTTGGCGCTGGGCCGCGATGTCCAGAAGCTTGGCGCCGTCCACCAAGGGCACCAGCTGAACGTCTTCGGCAACGAGCAAGCAAGCGCCTTGCGAATCGGTCAGCGCGAGGTCACCCTCCCAGGCGTCGGCGGCACGTCGAACCCGAGCCGAGACCACCAGCGTCTCCCCGCGAGAGAAGGCCGACGCGGCGCACTCGGCACCTCCGGACACGAATCGCAGTCGACCGAGGCCCGCGCTCAGATGCAACGTGTCCTCCTCGTCGGGGATCGCCGCGATCAGCACCTGCAACGCGGCCTCGAGCAACGCTGGATGCCAAGCATCCAGCTCGACGCCTCCCTCCAAGCTGGCCGCCAAGCTAGCCGCCAAGCCGGCCGGCAACCCAAGGTGGCCCAACGCGGCCCCCGGCCCGGTGGCCAGTGCCATCAGCCCATGAAACGACGATCCCGAACGCAGCCCCATGCTCTCCAGACGGGCGCGGAATGCGGTCGCCTGTTCGGCCGTCGGCTCCTCGGATAGGCTAACGGCAACGTCACCCTTTCCATCGAAAGACGTCACCGGTTCGTCCGGCGGTACGATGCGCGCGAAGGCGTACCGTGGCCACGTGCCGTTGACCGAGGTACCCCCGACCACCGATGCGAACACCTCAGCGGTCGCCCCACCCGCTCCGGTTCGGCTGGTCACCAATTGCAAGGCGCGGTCACCGTCCGACGCCAACAGCAAGGGTTCGTGAAATCGAACGCCCTCGAGCACCACGTCCGCGTCGCCCTGCTCCGGTCCCGTTGCCGTCGCTGCGGCGCGGATCAACTCGAGCAGCACGGTACCGGGCACCAGCTGATGGCCATGCGCTCGGTTCTCGCGCAGGTAGGCCCACTCGGCGTCCGCGTCGGGCCGAAGCAGTACGTCGAAGCAACGACGCTCGGGCGCGAACGCCGGTACCCAACCCGACCCGATTCGGCTGGTGGAACCCGACATCGACGGCACCACCACTTCGTTCGGATCGCGTTGTCCCGTGTCCTGTTGCTCGGCCCAGTAGTGCTCTCGCTGAAACGGATACAGCGGCAGATCGGCAAAGCGCCCGCCCCGCGGATGGACACCCCGCCAATCGACAGGATGACCGACCGCATGCAACGCACCGAGCGCCCGGAGCAGGACCCCGCTTTCGTCTTCCTTCCGCCGCATCGAGGGCAGCGCACAATGCTCGTGATGGCGTCCCAGATGCTGAAGCCCACCCACGACCGAAGGCAGCAACACCGGATGCGGACTCAATTCGACAAACGTCTCGGCACCACCCTTCGCGAGTGCTTCGACCGCATTCCAGAACAGGACCGGGCGACGCAAGTTGTTCGCCCAATACTCGGCCGTCAACTCAGTCCCGTCGAGTACCCGATCGAGCACCGTGGAGTACATGGGAACGGTTGCCAACCGTGGTGTGATGTCCGCCAGGCACGCCACCAAGGGCTCGCGCAGTGGATCCATCTGCGGGCTGTGGGACGCGACATCGACTTGGATCAACCGACAGAACACGCCATCGCGATCGAGTGATTCAAGGAACGCCTCTAGCGCTGTCGGCGCGCCCGCCAAAACGGTCGAAGATGGGCTGTTGCTGACCGCCACCGAGATCGAGGCGCTCCCGTCCGAAGTGCGCACGCCCGCGTCGATGTACGCTTGCGCATCCGCGCGAGAAAGCTCCACCAAGGCCATGCCTCCTTGACCGCTGACCTGCCGTAGGAGCCGACTTCTTCGGCAAATCACGGCAGAGGCGTCGTTCAGCGAGAGGGCACCGGCGGAGTAGGCGGCCGCCACCTCTCCCATGCTGTGACCGACCACCGCGCCAGGCTCGATCCCCCATCCACGCCACAGGTCGGCCAGGGCGACTTGGATCGCAAAGAGGACCGGCTGCACGCGATCGATCTCGCCCAGCTTCGACGTTGACTCCGAGGCACGCAGCTCATCGACCACGGACCACCCCACGTGGCGCGCCACCGCAGCGTCACAACGCATGATCGCAACGCGAAACACCGGTTCCCGATGCCACAATTCGCGCCCCATGCCCAGCCATTGCGCGCCTTGCCCCGGGAACAGAAAGACCGGTCGTTCTGGGGTGTCCAAAGCGGCACGACCCGAACGGATCGCGGGATGCGGCTCTCCCGCCAGGAAATGGCGAAGGCACTCCGCCATGTCGTCGGGGGTGGCGCCAACGATCGTCAACCGTTCGTTATGGTGAACACGGCGGACACTGGCGCCATGGGCCAGATCTCGAAGCGACGCCGTGTCATCCATGCTCTCGATCCGTGCGAGATAGGCCCCAGCTTGGGCACGCAGCGCCGCTGGGTCACGGCCAGAGATCGGCAGCAGAACAGGCACGGTCGGCAACGGGGCGAGTGGCGCGGCATCGAGATTCGACTCGCCCGTCGTAGCAGCCGAGCCGGACGCCGCGCCCCCATCAAACACGATCGGCACTCCGTGGTCGCGAAGGGCGGCGAGACCCGTATCCAAGACCGCACGCTCATCCTCGTCGCGACGCAAAGACGCGAACACGCTTCCCACCCGCACATGGTGTTCCAACGTTTCCTCGACGGCGCGGACCAAGATCGGATGCGGACTCAGCTCGACAAACACGGTTGGACCGGTTTCCGCGAGCCGATCCACGGCTTGGGCAAAGCGAACCGGATGCCTGAGATTGCGGCCCCAGTAGGCGGCATCCCATGCCAACCCCGGAAGTGCGTCGCCGGTGACTGTGGAGATCAGGGTGCGTGCGGCGTCGCGCGGTGCCAACCCCGCGAGGGAATCGACCAAAGGGCCACGGAGCGGCTCCACCTGGTGACTATGCGACGCGAAGTCGACGTTGATTCGCGACGCATAAACTTCATTGTCGATCAGCGGTGTCAGAACCGCGTCGACGGCCGACGGCGTTCCTGAGATCACGGTGGAGGTCGGACTGTTGCACGAGGCCACCGAGACCTCGCTAGCCCAAGAACCGATGGCTTTGATCGTCGCCGATTCGCTCAGTCCAACCACTGCCATCGCACCGCGTCCGGCAAGCTCGCGGGCGAGTCGGCTGCGATGGCAGATCACGCGGGCGGCATCGTCGAGGGTCAACACGCCGGCCAAGTGGGCCGCCGCCGCCTCACCCATGCTGTGACCAACGATGGCATCGGGCTCGACATCGTGGGCCATCCACAAGCGCCCCAGTGCGACTTGCATCGCGAACAGCAGCGGCTGGATGACATCCACCTCGTCGACACGGGACCGGTCCGCGGGCGCCAACAGTTGGTCGATCACGGACCAACCCGTCCAAGGCGCGATCACCTGGTCGAGATCCTGCATCGCGGCGCGAAACACGGGCTCTTGGTGCAACAACGCTGCGCCCATTCCATGCCACTGTCCACCCTGTCCCGGACACACGAAGACCACCTGCGGCCTTTCGACCGAGCTCGCCGTGACGCTCTCGCTTGTCGGTGAAACCAAGGCTGTTCGTTCGACCTCTCGCGGTGGTTCGCGGAGCACGGCATGACAATTGGTGCCGCTGAAGCCAAACGAGCTGACGCCCGCGATCAAGGGCGAATCGGGACACGGCCACGGTGAGCGAGCGGCCTGAACCTCGATCCCGAGATCGGTGAAGGGGATGTGTGGATTGGGCGCATCGAAGTGGAGGTTGCCCGGCAACGATCGGTGGTGGATGGCCAACGACGTCTTGATCAGACCGGCCATCCCAGCCGCCGCCTCTAGATGCCCGATGTTGGTCTTCACCGACCCGATTCGCAGTGCCGTCGCCGGTGAGCGTCCGATACCCAAGACCGCCCCCAAGGCCTTTGCCTCGATCGGATCGCCGAGGATGGTGCCCGGCCCGTGGGTCTCGACGTACTGCACGGCGTCGGTCGCGACGTTGGCCTGCTGGCAGGCAGTGCGAACGACCTTCTCTTGGGCCGCTGGGTTGGGCGCCGTCAGGCCATTGCTCCAGCCGTCGTTGTTGACGGCGATCCCCGCCAGGACGCTGTAGATGCGGTCACCGTCGGCACGCGCTCGATGCAGTGGCTTGAGCACCACCAAGCCACAACCTTCGCCGCGCACGTAGCCATCGGCCCCGGCATCGAACGAACGACAGCGGCCGCCGGGGGACATCGCACCGAATTTGCTCATCACCACCGAACTGTAGGGTGAGAGCATCAGGCTCACGCCTCCCACCAACGCCAGCTCGGACTCGCCCGCACGCAGGCTCTGGCACGCCAAATGAAGCGCCACGAGCGAGGACGAGCACGCCGTGTTGACCACCAAGCTCGGACCCTCGAGGCCAAGTAGGTAGGAAATGCGTCCGGCGATGAGACTGTGGTCCTGTCCAGTCGCGGTTTGGGGTACGACTTGCTCCAGGACTGCGGCGGCATGACGTGCGTAGTCACTCCACATGGCGCCGACAAAGACCCCGGTCTGTGTTCCCTTGAGTGTCCCAATCTCGATGCCCGCGTCTTCGAGCCCATGCCAAGCAAGCTCCAACATGAGCCGTTGCTGGGGGTCCATCTCCACGGCTTCACGTGGTGCGATCCCAAAGAACTGCGGGTCGAACTGTCCGACGCCCGTCACGAAACCGCCCCAGCGCGTGCTCGTCTTGCCGGGCACCCCACGATCGGGATTGAAGAAGTCGTCCGCCCGCCAGCGGTCCGCCGGCACTTCGGTGACGGCATCGGTCCCCGTCGCCAGCAAGTCCCAATAGGCGTCGATACCATCGGCGCCCGGAAAACGGCAGGCCATGCCGATGATGGCCATCGGCTCGTCGGGCCGCGCACTGCCGCGCGGGAGTGACGAGTGACCCGATTCGACGGAGACCTCCCCCCGGGTCAGATACGCCGCGAGCGCACAGATGGTCGGGTGATCCCAGAAAATCGTCGAGGCGAGTGGGCGTCCCAGGTGCTCGGACAGCGCCACCAACAGCTGGGTCGCCGCTACCGATTCGAGGCCAATATCACGAAAGCGCGCATGCGGGTTCAAGGTCTCGACGGCACAGCCCTGCTGCGCCGCCAAGACTTCCCGAAGCCAAGCCTCCAGCGCGACTGTCTCCTCGAGACTGGACACGTCATCTCGACAATCTGAATTCATGGTTGGATCTCTCCGCATTGCCCACTCGGGCGATGACAGATGTATGGCACAGCCGACACGACGACTCTCGTCGAGACACAACAATTCCGTGATCGTCATTCGACGATCTCGCTACGCGTGTTTCTGGACCGTGAGCCTCGGCCAGTCGGTCGATTCGAGGCGCTATCGGACGTTCATCTTCGGGATGTTCAGTCTCATCTTCCGCTTACATTAACCCCGATATAGACAATACTCGATTCTTGATTCAAAAATCAAGCATTGTTCAACCCGAGAAAGAGATCTTCACCGCAACTTCATCACCTCACTCATGAAACAAAGGACCCAATCGACAACATTTCGTTACTGCTGGCTGTGTACCACTCGTCGAAGAACTACCGATCGAGAACCACTTCCCTGCGACGCCCCTTTCCGAAAACGACCGGCCAAACGGGGGCCTATACACATTGGCGCTGAATCACCCCATCGTTGCTCAACTGAATCCAAACTCTCGCCAGTCACCGACAGGCGACCACCAACCGGCCTCTTCGGCCACGGGTCTTCAGAGCACTCACTCCAGCGCACTACAGAAGGCTCGACCGCGCCCCATCCAAGTCCCCCAAGGAATAGAACAAATTCACTGCGAGACGATAACTCTCTTTAAATCAATATCTTACCGATCTTCCTTCCAGAAAAGCAGCACCCCACACCTGGGCCATCCCCGCAACCTTCCTTTGCCCTGCCAACCCCGAATCCACCACCGTCCCCTACCGTCCAGACTTGCCAGCGGTCCCTAAACAAACACATAGAGTAAAGATCAGCGTCGTTGACCGAGACGCCGGGCGGAGCGATCTCTTGGTACTCGTTGCGATCACTCGATCGCCCAACGCCTGCCACCACCCTCACTCGCTCGAGCGCCATCGATGAGCCCCAAGACTATCGCCAGAACACCTCAGCCAGCTCAACTCGAGGCACGAAAACCAAAGTCCGCTCGAACCAATCGACATGCCCACATGTGCACTCGCAAGAAAAGTGAAGTTATTCCACAAGGAACAACTTCTCTGCGATTCACACAACAACACCTCGGCCGCAAACCAGGAAAGGGCACACCAAGAAGGCGAGGTAGACCAGGCTCAGGGCGCCGAGCGCCAGCAGCATCAGATGGCATCCCGATTGCCGACGTTGGTTCCTTGCGAGTTCTCGACAACGACACAACGGCCACGGAGCCGCTCCCCGTCCGTGCTCGACGCAAACGTGCAGGCCTAGTACTCGAGTCGCCGCCGGTCCCTGTGCTAGATCGAGGTGCTGACCGTTTGCCCCTCTATGCCATTGGTCCCGAATCGCTGGGTGGGCTCAGACTGCGCTCCATTCTCATCGATCCCGAGATTGAAGGCGAAGGCCGCTGGAACGAAGTTTGGTCGATCTTGCCTGGACCGGAATCTAGACAGGATCACTGGTCTTTCTACCTGACCCCGCGAGCGTTACCGCGTCTTCAGATATAAATTGCAAAGACACCAGGGTGTTTTCCCGTCAGAGGAGCGCACAAACCCGCACCTTAGGCAGGAACAGCTTTGCGACTGATTTCGCAATGTGACGTTTGAAGGGAGATGTGGCGATGGGTGCTGAAGACGCTATTCAAAGCGCAATCGAAGAAGTCCCTATGGCGCTGGCCGCGGGTCTGGTGGATCTCGACAGCGGTTCGGTACTTTGTATCAAGACCGTGGACAGCCTCTCTTTCGAGGTGCTTGACGTCTTACCGTCAGCGACCAAAGAGCTGTTTGAAGAAACGATGGTGATCGCGATCGAAGATGTATTCAAGAAGGCGCGCGGTACAGAAGCCAGCGACCACGCGTTTCAAGAGTTCCTCATCTCTTCAACACACCCTTGGCACTACTTTGGCCGCCTCGAGTCCAACAGAAGAGTCGTATTGACGGTCACCGCCGACAGCGACGCGAATCTCGGTGTCCTCGCGGTCCAAGCTCGGAAGGCAACGAACAGTGCCGTCGTCTAGGTCGGGCTCCGTTCTCTACCAAGAACGGCTGGCCAAGCTCGCTGACTTTGCGAGAGAAATCAAGATTGAGCGGTTGGCTATTGGCGCCGAGGTGACAGAATCCATTGTCACTTCGAAGCTCCGACCACTTCTTTCTGATGTGCTCGAGGTGTTGTTGAGTTTGGAGGACGCTGCTCGAGATGCCGTCGCGGGTGGTGAAACCCGACGCCGGTGGTCATCTGAGGCACAACAAGTCTTGTCGCCACTGAAGTTCGAGGAACTCGGGGACTTGACTTTCATGGTCGCTACTGAATGTCGGGCCGCCAATCGCCCCCTGACCCTATTCGAGGCCGGTGTCGATGGCAGCGAGTTCGGCATGTTGGCGTTCTGCGAAGAACTCCTCGCCAAGGTGGTTGGCGGTTTGTCGTGTGTCGAGGCAGCCCTCGCTCAGCTGATGGGCCGTCCATCCCTTATCGCCCATCACAGCCTTCACTCCCGCGCCCTTGGCGCCCGCCGACTCATTGCATACTTCCGCCAGCGGTCTACAACGGTCCGCAATCGGCACGAAGAGGTTCGAGACCGTCTTCGCGCACTCAGCAGCACCCTGGGTTGGCTACGCCGACACGACGATTTCCGCAACCTTCGCGCTTCAGACCGATTTGTCGCGCTCCAACTCCAGCAACGTATTGTTGCCTGGCTTCGGAACGCGAATGTGGACGAACGCACCGGTACCCGACTCGAACACGAGTTCGTAGCACTCGCGACGCTCCTGGCACAAATCAACCGCCAAGGCGAGCTGATCGAGCATGACCGAGCGCTGGTCCTAGGCACCCTTGGCCAGCTGCGGTCGGCGCCGGCCCAAAGGCCCATACAACCGTCTACCGTGGCGAGTCTCGGAGCCCTTCGAGGACGTGACGAGATCTTGGACCACCTCCTGGAAAGCGATGCGAACACCGGACAGGTACTGGACCAACTGCTCCTCCTCGCCAAACAACTCGACGTCAGTGAGGCCAAGAACGGTTCAGAACTCGAGGTAACGCCAGAACTCGAGCAGCCCCTGACTTTCGGAGATCTACAAGCGTTGGCTTCGACCGAAGTTCACCCGCCCGAAGGCGGTCCTCAGACAGAGAACGAGGCACAAGTCGGGCCTGCCTTCAGTCTCGATCAATCGAACGACGTGGGCAAGAGGCAGAACCGGCGTCGAGCCTGACGGCTATGCCATTCTCGTTCTTGGCTCACAATACTCCCCGCACACTTGTCAGGAACAAAGCCCCAACGGCGAAGAAATGAGGGAGAGGCAGGGTACGCCGCCGCCGGGCGGCGGTCGGGTCGGAGTCGAGTCGCGCGTCGTGTTGGCGTGCGGACACGAACCGCTGTGCTCTGTTGTCATTCATCCTGGGTCGTGAACAAGGCGACCCAACGAAGGGGGATCCCGCATGAGAAAAGGTCTACTTTGGATCGCGCTCACCTCGCTGCTAGCGAGCGGCTGCGCGCACAGTCCGCAAGCGCCCAACGACGCCCACCCGAATGGTGCCGGTATCTCTGAGGCGTCTTCTGAGGGTTGCGAGCCGAATGGCGTGCTCGACGGTGACGATCGGAATGCGTCGGTTGAAGAAGCAGGTGGCGACGGCCCAGTCGAGGGGTCGCGCTTTTCTTGGTGTGTCGGGCGAATGGAGATAGGTGCTGATGACGCGTTCGAGGTAGTTGGCTCGATTCACGATCGCTTGGTCTTGGGCGTCTTGCTTCGTCGTGCGCCCTTGCGTGCCCTGCTTCGGGCCGCTTCCTTGGATTCCTTGAGCCTGTAGGACTCGCCGTCGATGGCGACGACCTCGGATCGGTGGACGATGCGGTCGACGATGGTGACGACGCATGTGGCGTTGGGAGAGACTTCGCCCCATTGTGCGAAGGGCTTGTTGGTGGTGATGACGGTGGGTCGCTTCTCGTATCGTCGGGCGATGACTTCGAAGAGTAGGTCTGCGTGGCGGGCGTCGTAGGAGAGATAACCCAGCTCGTCGATTTATGTGGCGCTCCACATAAATCGACTACTTTGGACTCAAGCCCCTGCGCGCGCCGCAGGACGAAGACCTCCACGATCTGATCACCGAGCGCTACGAACGCGCTTCGACCATCGTCACCAGCAACCTCGACTTCACCGAATGGGGCGACCCTTTCACCAACCGTCTCCTCGGTACAGTCCGACAACAGCCTCCTTGGAAAACCCCAAGGCGGGGCTCCATTATGCCGATCATCGGTGGCTCCATTAGGGCGGTCAGTGCCACCTCCCAGCGTCCATTCGCTGGGCAGTATTCTGATGAGGCAACGACACGCTACGGGTAGCAAGATCGCTGAGGCAACGCGACCGGAAAAAGTAATTGACGTTGGTCGCCCTACTCGTCGTGATGACCCTGGCAACGCTGGCGGAAGCCGGTATCGAATCGGGCATGATTAGCGTCTTTGGTGTTCTCCAAAGCGCAGATCCGCTCGAGCTCATGGGCGAAAGCGATGTCACCTCGTTTGAAGTACCTTCCTTTGCATCGCTCTTCAGCTACAGCGGCTGCTCCGGTGACCACGTGTGTGGCCCGATCCAACAGGCTTGTCCCCTGACAGCCGTCGCTCTAGGGAGTCCTACCGTTCACTCGCCCTTGGGCCGTGTGACGGTACGACTTTCGCCGCCTGTCATCAGCATGACTGCCAGCTGAGTTTGCTCTAGCTCACCTACAGTAGACCGACCAGAATCCGCACAACCGCGCCCAGGAATAGGGCGAGCACTGCAGGCCATACGCTGAGGGAGCGCTCACGCACCATCGCGGCGCTGACGCCGACCGTAAGACTTCCAAGGCCCAAGATGGACCAACTGGCAACGGAGCCCAGCCGCGCGATCGCCGATGGTGCCGGCGCAATCCACACCCACGCAAAGGCGACGGTGGTCAACGCGTAGAGCAAACCTGAAATCAGCGCCGGCTGCGACACGAACCATCGACCCCGAACGAGCTGGGTAGGTAGCTTCGTTGCCGGTCGACCGTGAACAATGCCGGGAAATATCAGCGCCAAGCCCATCGCGGTCAGCGCAATGCCCGCCAGCGCAAAGGAAAGCGGTCGTGTGTCCCACAGCACCGCTCGTGGCACCCATGCCCCGCCGAGGCCACCGCCGATGAAGACCGCGGGCAGCAAGGCTATCCAACCCGTTGCGACCGGTCGACGCCAACCCGACGACCAAGCCCGTCCGGCGCGACCAAGCCAGGCGAAGCCGAGGAGGCCTGCGATGACCAGAGCACCGCCACCCGCAATCAAGCGCCAGGCCTCAGCCATGGCTTCCTGGTTCGGACCAAAGCGCATGGACAGCGCATCGACGTAGCCCCAGCATGCGGCTGTCGCGCCGGCCGTGAGGGCCACGGCGACACCGGCTGCCGTCGCCATCAGGCCGAGCCGTTGTTTCCGTTTGGGCGGTCGGTAGGCCAAGCGCAGGATGCTGACGATCTCTTTGGGTTCGAGACCCGTACCCGTGGGACGTGGTGACCCACCGATGTCGTCGGAGCCGCCCCAACGCTTCTCGGGAGGATGGCCATCGACCGCTGGATCGTATTGATTGAGACGCTCGTAGGCCTTGTGCAAATCGATTGCAGCCAGCGCTGCGGAACGTCTCAAGGTGTAGTTGAAGTCATCCTTGGCGAGGGCGACGATGCCCAAACGATCTTGCCAGACCTGCTTGAGCCGACGCTCGACATCGTAGATTCCCGAGTCGTCGCGGCACACCACAGCGACGCGGTTGGCACCGATCCCGACGTGTCCGAACTCTTTCTCGACGCAGCAGAAATCGTCGAAATCGTCTTGGTTGTACACCAGCTGATCGATCGCGGCGAGTTGGGTGCAGGTGTAGGCGAGCAGATCGCCATCGTTCCAGTCACCCTTCTTCTTGATCGCCACCTCATCGGCAAAGAGCGCATCGAGCTGGGCTTTCGCCGCCAGCAGCTCATCGTGCGGCAGGCCACAATACTCGGCGATTTCGAGACCGTTCGCGTCGATGGCGCCTTCGAGTCGCAGGAGAGGCACGATGCGATCACGCGCTTCCGGGCCCATCTGGCGCAAGCGTCGGTAATTCAGCAGCACCCAAATCGCAAAGACTGTATCGAGATCCGGCTCGTTGGCGAGAATACGCCAGTCACCCTTGTCCAACTCGAGTCCCTTGAGCACCAGTACCAATGCCTGCTCACACGTTGCCAGCGTGAACGCGCGTAGGCAATCATCGTGGTGGTCGAGGTTGTAGAGCTGGCGTTGGCTGTCGACCAAGGGACCGAACTGTCCGGCCCCGTCGACCAGAATGACCCGCTCCCCGAGCTTGCGCGCTTCGGCCTCCGAGTAGGCATACGAACGATCGATCGCGACGCCGACACCAGGAGCTTCGTGGCCGGTAAGGTAGCGAACCCCATCCCCTTCCCGAACGTCATACCGAGACGGCAAAGCGGCGACCCCCGTTTCCGGTTCGGCCCATGCCTGGAAGGTGACGATGTCGGCGGTGGACTCGATTTCAGAGCGGCGTAGGCCTTGAACCCCACCGGACATCGGCGCAACCTTCGGCTGGTTGCTCACGCCATCCACTGCGGTAACCGCAGGGTCTTTCTGCTGTCGCTCGTCCAAGGTCGCCAAGGTCTGGGAGCCTCCAAATGGGAAAGACAGCATTATACCCCGCCCCACCCATCGCCGATACGAGCGCCCCCAGGGCGGCCGACCAGACGAGATACGACAGTACCACCGTCCGCCTCGCCCTACGCCTCTCCGAGCGTACGCCAACCCCCGCTGGCCGGCCGGTCGAGGAACTCCTGCTGGGCGCAGTGTCCGCCGTTCACCGGCACGCGTTGGTAGCAACCGTCGGGCAGGAGCCTTCGCGCCTTGCGGTCGTCATGAAGGTAGGTCTCGAGAATTTCATGACGAATCGCGCGCTTGAGCCGCGGGTCCTCGACCGGAAACAAGACCTCGACCCGGTGATCGAGATTGCGCGGCATCAGGTCCGCGCTGCCCATGTAGATCTCCTCGTCACCGCCATTGTGAAAGTAGTAGACCCGAGCATGCTCGAGAAAGCGGCCGACAATCGAGACTACCGAGATGTTCTCGCTGACGCCTGCGACTCCTGGACGCAAGCAGCAGATGCCCCGTACCTGCAGGTCGATCTTCACGCCTGCCTGCGACGCGCGGTACAGCGCATGGATGCAGGCTTTATCGACCAGTGAGTTCATCTTGAAGATCAACCTCCCTTTGCCGCCGACTTGATGAATCTCGATCTCGCGATCGATGCGGCTGATCAGGTCGTCACGCATGGTTCCTGGTGCGATCAGGAGCTTGCGGAACCGTCGTTTGCGCGACAATCCGGTCAGGACGTTGAAGAGGTCCGCCGCGTCCCGCGCGATGGCCGGGTCAAAGGTGAAATAGCCAATATCGGTGTAAAGGCGGGCGGTCGTCGGGTTGTAATTGCCCGTCGACAGATGGACGTAGCGCCGGATGCCGTTGCTCTCTCGGCGCACCACCATGAGGACCTTGGCGTGGGTCTTTAGCCCGAGAACACCGTAGACCACGTGGACACCGGCCCGCTCCAAGGCCCGCGCCCAGCCGATGTTGTTTTCCTCGTCGAAGCGGGCTTTGAGCTCGACCAAAGCCGCAACTTGCTTGCCATTCTGCCGCGCTTCCATCAGCGCTTCGACCAGCGGCGAGTTGGTTCCAGCCCGGTAGAGGGTCACCTTGATCGCCAACACATCGGGATCCGTGGCAGCTTCATGCACCAGCTGAACCACTGGCGAAAAGCTGTCAAAGGGATGGAACATCAGAATGTTCCGATTGACCAACGTCGTGAAGAGGCTTTCGTCCTTCGCCACGGGAGGCCAACTCACCGGCAGAAACGGTGGAAACTTGAGCCCTGGACGATCCAGACTGGTGAGCAGCCGAAGATCCGCCCAGCCCAGCGGCATCGCGGTGGTAAAGACCTGGTAGGGCGCCAGGCCCATGTTCTGCGTCAGTAGGTCACGAATGCGATCGGGCATGCCTTCGTCAATCTCGAGGCGTACCGCAAACCCGAAGTAGCGTTGTTCGACGACCTCCGCCATAGCTGAGAGCAGATCCGAGGCTTCGTCTTCTTCAATCTCGAAGTCGGCATCGCGCGTGACCCGGAACGGATACGCGGCAACCACGTTGACCCCCGGGAACAACAAATCGAGATTGGCGACGATGACCTCTTCCAGCCAAACAAAATTCGACGCGCTGCCGGCGTCGAGTCCCAGGCTCTCGTAGGCGGCGGCTTCCTCCTCCGCCGGAAGGGCCAGCAGCCGCGGAATGGTTGGCGGGACCTTGAGCCGTGCGAACCGCTCCCCCAGCCCCGACTCCTTGACCACCACGGCCAGGTTGAGGCTGAGGTTCGAGATATGCGGAAAGGGGTGCGCCGGATCGAAGGCCAACGGCGTCAGAATCGGAAAGATCTCCTGCTCGAAGTGCCTGCGAAGCAACTTTCGCTGGCGTTTTTTGAGCTCGCCGTAGCGCAGAAACCGGACCCCGGCGTCTTGCAGCTTGGGCACAAGATCTTCGTGCCAACAACCGACACATTGTTCGAGATTTGGTAGCAGGCGCTCGCGAATCGCCGCCAACTGCTCCGAGGGCGACATGCCGTCAGGCGGCGGCTCTAATACACCCCCCGCCCGCTGCCGCCGCAAGCCGGCGACCCGCACCATGAAGAACTCGTCCAAATTGCTGGCGAAGATCGATAGGAAGTTCACCCGCTCGAGCAGCGGATTGTCCTGGTCGAGAGCTTCGGCGAGCACCTGCTCATTGAACCGCAGCCAGCTCAGCTCACGATTGAAGAACAGACTTGGATCATCGAGGTCGATGACGACTTCGGGTTTCCGCGCTTCCAAAGATTCAGCCGAGGCCACTGCGGGTTCCGAGGATGTGGCGGTTTGGGTGCTGGCGGCGGTGTGCGTCATGATGGGTTGCCTATGACTGACTCGGTCTGATTCGGGCTGATCGGATCAGACCGAATCCCGCAATGGTACCACCTGCTTAGTTCCTGCGAGGTAACGGCTCCATGAAGCGACTCCTCTTGCTGCGCCACGCTAAGTCCGACTGGAACGCCCCGTTCGAGACGGATCACGACCGCCCCCTTGCGCCACGCGGTCGGCGTGCAGCCGGCCAGGTCGGGCGTTTCCTGAACGCGGTAGAGCGTATTCCAGATCGTGCCATCACCTCGTCGGCAGTACGGGCACGCACGACGCTCGACCTGGCAGCAAAGGAAGGCTCCTGGCACTTGCCCGCGAGCGCGATCGAAGAAACCAAGGCCCTCTATTTGGCTACGGCCACACGACTGATCGATGTGGTCCGCCAGCAAGACAACGCGGTCCAGATCTTGATGCTCGTTGGCCACGAACCTTCCTGGTCCGACCTGCTGAGCCGTTTGGTCGGTGGCGGCTACCACCGGTTCCCGACCGCTACGATCGCCTCGATCCGATTCGACGTCGACTTTTGGATCGCGGTCGCGCCTGGAGCCGGCATGCTGGAATGGCTGGCCCCCGCCAAACTTCTCGGCAAGATCGAAATCTAAGGCCTCCTCGGGTTACGCCTCCTCGAGCTACGCCTCCTCGTAACGTGGCCTCAGGCGCGGGTCCGGATCCGAAATCTCAGTCTCCACCGGCTCGACGACCAGTCGAAGTCCGAAAGCGGAGTCGACGATGGCGGTCTGCAAGCTCAGTTCATCGATCTCGGCCCAACAGGCTTCTGGCACAGCCAGGCGCACCACGATTGTCTCGTCGTTGAGCATGACGTCGAAGTTCACGATTCGTCCGCCTCGGGAACGGTTCATGGCGCGCGCCAGGCGGATACAAGCGATCATGGCCAGCAGACGTTGGCGGTCGTTCGGCAACAACGCCTGCCATTTCTCGAGGTTGGGCGTGCCCTTGTGGTGATAGCGAACGAGGAGCATGATCAGTACTTGCTCGCGGTGGGTGAAGCCGTCCATCGCCACGGAAGACAACAGCAGAGCGCCGTGCTGCTGTCGGCGGAAAAAATCGACCGCCATGCCGACCTCGTGGAGTAAGGCACCGACCTCCAGAACGATCCGGTCCCGAGGATCGAGCCCATGCAAAGGGTGCAGCGCCTCGAACAGGCGCCCTGACAAGTCGCGCACCAACTCGGCGTGCCGGTGATCGGCGACATACTGCTCCATCAGGCCCGCCACCGTCGCCTGGCCCACCGATCGGACCAGGTGGGGCGACCGCAACTCACTGCAAAACAAGGCGCCCTCACGAAGGCCTCGACCGGAAACCACCAGGCCTTGCCGTCCGATTGCGCGCACCAGCCACCGAAACACTGCCGCCGCTGCATGGATCACGTCGGCGCGGCCGCGAACGATGCCCGGGATCGCAGCCCGCTCGGCGCTGGAAGCGGCAAGCAGCTCATCGGTCAGCGATTCCAAATCATCTTGATTGAACCAATAGCCGTGAAGAATTTCGAGTGGGTAGCTGTCTCGCCGCTGAACAGCCCGCCCCAGGTTACGCACCGCGCCGCCCATGACGATCAGGGGCGCGGGCCATTCACGCATCTCCGCAACCACTGCCGACAACGACTCCGCAACAGCGGCTTCGAGCGCCGCCACCTCGGCCGCCGTGGGTGGATCGCTGGTCAAAAAAGAGTCTGTGAGTCGGAGGGCCCCGAGTGGATAGGCGTGGCCATCGACCCATTGGCGCCCTTCCATTCGTGAGATTTGGGCACTGCCACCACCCAGGTCCATCACCCACGCGTCGTCAATGTCGAAGCTGTTGGCGACCGCCAACGCGCCGTAGCGGGCTTCATCCTCACCCGACAACACAGTGACGTCGAGTCCGAGTTGGCGTGCCTCGCGGACCAGGACATTGCCGTTGCGGGTGTCGCGCATGGCACTCGTGCCGATGACCTCGACGTCATCCAACCGCGCACCGTGGCTGTAGTCCGCGAAACGGCGCAGCAAGGTGATGGCCTGCTGCAGCCGGTCTTCTTGAATCGCGCCGTCACGAAACGCCCCGGCACCCAAGCCCACCCGTTCGTGAAGGTCGTCGACCAGCCGAAACGTGCCACTGCCTCGCCGCGCGTAGACCACCAGTCGAATCGTGTTCGACCCGACATCGACAATACCCAGTCGTCGCATGTGGGCTAGTTATACCGCGTTCGCAGTGCCAGCGGTGGTGGTGGCCCGCCTAATTGTGCTTCGAGGCCATGCTCAGATGCCGGTCTAGGATTTCATCAAGCGTCCCGTTGGCCTTGATTCGATCGAGATAGGCGTTGAGTAGCGGCCGCAGCGCGGAACCTTCCCCAACCGCGATGCCGTAGCTTTCGCGCCCGGGCAACGTATAGGCAACCTCCAAGTCGGCATAGTTGGCGATTGCGGCCATGGCGCTGGCTGACTCCATGATGGCGAAATCCACCTGGCCGTCAACCACCTCGGCGTAGGCCCCGGTTTGGAAGTCGGCATCCATCACCGTGCCGGTAAACCCGTGCCGGCGGAGCAAGGTGATCGGCCGGCTCCCGCGTACGCCAATACCCGTCTTGCCTTCCAGATCGGCAATCGAGCGGACTTCCGTACCGGGTCGTGTCATGACCACGGTCGAGATCTCGAAGTAAGGCTGCGAGAAGTCCACGATCTTGTCTCGCTCGGCCGTGATGGTCAATGCACTGGCGACGGCATCCCCTTGTCCGGCGACGAGCGCTGGCAGCAGACCACCAAAACCAGGTTCCTTTAGGCGCATGAACTCCACTTCAACTCCGAGCTCAGCAGCAAAGCCCGTCATCAAGTCAATGTCGATGCCTTGAAAGTGTTCACTGCTTCCCCGCCAGGGCAGCACCCCAGCCTCCAGGTTGGGTGCGATGAACGGTTCACCGAGGACCGGAAAGATGATGACCATAAGCAGACCATCCTCCAGCTCGGCCGAAGATTCCGCCATCACGGGCGCAACCACCGACATCGCGAAGACCAAGACGAGCACCCTCGCACCACTCCGAGCCCACAACGGCCCGATTCCGTTCATAACGTCTCCTCGACACTGACGGAACACCTGGACAAATCTCATAGATTTGTCGACACGCATACACTACCGGAAGTTCCCCGCCGCGAAGCGACGACAGAGAAATCGGCCAGATACTGGTTTGAGCCCCACGGCCCGGGTGCAGGACCGGATGTGGCCGCGGCCCCCACACTCGACTATGCTGTCACCATGCGATGGATCGTTGGCGACCTTCAAGGCTGCGCGACGGAGTTCAGCGACTTGATCGAAGCGACTCGGTTTGATCCGAGTCGAGACGAGCTTTGGTGTGCAGGCGATTTGGTCAATCGCGGTCCGGCTTCGCTCGAGGCGCTCCGTTTGTGGCGTGACATCGGTGGCCACGCGGTACTCGGCAACCATGACCTCTACGCTTTGGCGGTGCACAGTGGGCTGCGGGAACGCCGCAACGACACCCTCGACGCTCTATGGCCCGCACCAGACGCCGGGCAGCTTCTCGAGCGGTTACGGAATCAACCGATGCTGGTAGCGCTCCCGAGTGCCGGCGACGGGCCCGACGTTTGGCTGATCCACGCCGGCTTGCACCCCAAATGGCGCGACCTCACCGCCACTGCCGAATCCTTGAACGCACTGCCCCACGATGACGTTTGGCTCGGCCGCGAAGACGTCGCCTTTGCTGCAACGGTACGGTGTTGCCGTCCCGGCGGCAAGCAGCCGCGCGGTCATGAGGCTCGCTGCCCCGACGGATACCGCCCTTGGTTCGCGCACTACCGCGGAAAAACCTTGGTGGTGCACGGGCACTGGGCGACCCGCGGCTACTACCGCCGCAAGCGATCGCTGGGCCTCGACTCCGGGTGCGTGCACGGCGGCCCGCTTACCGCCTGGTGCCAGGATGAAGACCGCATTGTCCAAATTCCGTCGCGGCAGCCCAAGCGATACTGAACGGCCATCTCCAGCCCCCGCAAAGCCTTTCGTCCGAGTGAACGCTAGGTTGAATTCTCGGTCCCGGTGAAAAAGCTTCGCAGGCGTCCCGTGGTCCGGGACGATGGTGCGTGCTCACCGAGCCGTTGCAGTGCGATACGCGCTTCCGGGTTGTCGGGCATCGCCGCGAGGGCGGCGCGATAATGCTCTACCGCCGCGGCCTCGTTCTCCTGCTCCTCATATGCCGCTCCCAAACCCATGCGGGCACGGACGTCGTTTGGATCGAGCTGGATCGCTTGCCGAAAATTGTTGATTGCGCGGTCGGTCCAGGCGGGATTGCGCGCTTCGGCTTGCCCCAGCAGCGAGAAGTAGTCCGCCCTGCGGTCCATACGAACCGCCTCCCGCAAAGCATCGATTGCCGCCGAGACATCGTTGGCCGCCAACAGCTGCGTCCCTTGGCGATAACAGTCCCGGGCCAGCTCCCGCTTCTCGATGTCTCGCTGTTGCTCATCAACCTGGGGTGGTGGGGCATCGAGCGTTCGATTGTAGGCAATGCGCCGACTCGGATTGTTCAATGTCCAATAGGCATGGACGGCCCGTTCGAACAGAACCCGCAACATCTCGTCCTTATCGGCAAGATCGAGCCGCTCGGCATGCGACGGATGAACTTGGCGGGCCATCTGCGCAAATCCCTTGTGGATCGCGTTGTCATCGTTTTCAGCGCGGCGGTCGAGCCCGAGCAGTTGGTAGTAGTCGAGTTCACCTTGAGCTTGCCACAGGCTGGCAACCGTCTCGCGATGCTCTGCCGGCCGACGATTGAGAGGCTGTGCGGCCAAGCTCTCTGCGACCGACTCATGGAGCCGCTGCAAAATGCGCGGCCGGACCATGGGCACCGCCGCGGACGACTCCAGCTCTGCCTCGGCCTCATGGTGAACCACCAACCCTACCGCCCACAACCGCGCCAGTCCTTGCAGGGCACCAAATCGATCCAGCGTGACGCCACGGATGATCGATTGCGCGGCCATAGGTTCCGTAAGGGTGGCCAAGACCTGGGTCATTTCCGGCTCCAATCCCGCCATCTGCTCCATCGCGGGACTCGCTGGATCGGTGCAAAACACGGCCTGTGGACCCCCGACACGGTTGAGCAACTCGCGCTCGCCGCAGCCGTGGACCGCCAGCTCCATCAACAGATAGACGGTGGGCAACGGCCCGACCAGCTCGATGGCACCACGGGGCTTCCACTCCCGCTCACGGCTGCGGTGGCCCGCCAGCGTTCGCGCCAGCGCGGCAACGCGATGCCGCAAACTCGGTCCAACCGCGGCCCCACCTTCGCCGAAGGCCCGCAAGATATCTGCCACAGCCAAATCCGCGCGGTCGAGAAAAAGCTCACCTTCGCGGATGTAGAGCGTTGTTCGATCGACTTCGATCACCGCGCTTGCGCGATCGAGATACAACCGACGAAACCGTCCCAATAGCGACACAGCCAGTCCCTTTGCCAAAAATCAGCACTTGCCAACCCGCGTTCCCCGATTTCCTTGCCAGTATCGCATACGGACGTCAGGACATCGTCGGGGAGATGGCCTCCGCGCCATGATGCAGCTGGTCGAACACGGACTGTCCCAGCCGTTCACCCAAGACCGCGATCAACTCGGATTCACTCGCTGCTCGTACCCCAGCGGCACTCACGAAAGTCTGGATGAGCAGTCGGCGACGTTTGGGGCCGATCCCCGTAAGATCATCGAGCTGGCTGCGCAAGGTCCGGTTCTGCCGACGCCGCCGATGGCGTGAGACCGCGAACCGATGCGACTCGTCCCGGATCAGCTGCAAGGTCTTGAGGCCAGCGTCGTGTCGCGGCAAACGCAACGGTTCCGGTCGGTCCGGCATATAGATTTCTTCCTCACGTTTGGCCAACCCGACGATCGGCGTTTCCTCGACACCCAGCTCAGCCAAGGCCTCGAGTGCGGCGTTCAACTGACCCCGTCCGCCGTCAATGAGAATCAGGTCGGGCATAGCGCCAACCTCGTCCAGCACCCGCCGGTAGCGTCGTCCCACCGCTTGCCGCATGGACGCAAAGTCATCCGGCAAGGAGAGGCCGGTGATGTTGAACGAACGGTACTCGCTCTTGCGCATACGACCGGCCTCCCACACCACCATCGATGCCACCGTATCGGCGCCCTGGAAGGTGGAGATGTCGAAGCCTTCGATCCGCTGGGGCGGCTCGATCAGATCCAGCTGGTCCGCCAGCGCCTGGCCGGCAATCGCACCCAAGCTCACCACCTTGCCCGCGCGGAATCGGCGTCGATAGGCAAGCTCGGCGTTGCGCATCGCAAGCGCCACGCGGTCTGACTTCAACCCACGCGACGGCATCCGCACGTAGACCCGCTGTCCCTTCCGTTCCTCCAGCCACGCCACCAACGCCGCCTCGCCTTCAATCGGCGCTGGAAGATGAATCTCCTTGGGGACGAAGCTGGTGCGGTCGTAGATTTGGGGCAAGACCTCGGAGAGCAACGTGGAAATCTCGACATCCGTGTCGCCCTCCCAGAATAGCTCCCTGCGGTCCAGTACCTGTCCGCCGCGCATGATCAGGACGGTAACCGCGGCGTTGCCCCCGGCCACATAGGCACCAAATACATCGACATCATCTCCCCGCACGGAGGTCATCTTGCGGCGCGCACCAATCTCCTCGATCTCGTGAATGAGATCACGCAGCCGCCCGGCCTCCTCGAACGCAAGGTCGTTCGCCGCCGTGCGCATGCGCCTCTTGAGACGACGCAGCAACTGGTCATTGCGCCCACCAAGAAAGAGTTTCGCTTCGTCGACCGCTTCGGCATAGGCCTCGCGACTGGTCAGATCCTCGACACAAGGGCCCAAACAGCGGTGCATGTCGTGGTAGAGACACGGCCTCGGGAGCGAGCCATCGATCTTGATGCGGCACACCCGCACCTGGAAGAACTTCTGCACCAGCTTGATGGCCTTGCGCGCCAGACCCGCGGGTAGGTAGGGACCGAAATACTCCGCGCCGTCGTTGCGGATCCGGCGGGTGAAGACAATCCGCGGCCAACGCTCCTGCACCGTCAGTTTGAGGTACGGATAAGTTTTGTCGTCGCGCAGCCGAATGTTGAACGGCGGTTGCCGCGTTTTGATCCAGTTGTTCTCGAGCGCCAACGCCTCGGCTTCGGTATCCGTTACCAAAAAGTCGACATCGCGCGCCTCCACCAACATCCGATCGAGGCGACCGTCGTGGAACGGACGCAGGTAACTCGTCGCCCGCTTGCGCAGCGACTTCGCCTTGCCGACGTACAGCGGCGCACCGTCCGCGTTGCGGAAGATGTAGATGCCCGGGCGATCAGGCAACTCCCGTATGCGGGCTCGAACGTGGGTGTCGACCATGGTTCCAAATGACTCGTCGTCGATGATGCCAGCCGGCGCCCGATGGTATCGCTCCCGGGGTCCTGTGGCGAGTCACTGGCGCGTCTACTGAGTGGTGCGGTACTCTCAAAAGCCAATCCGTTTGTCTTTTGATACGTCTTCTGTTGTCGATTGCGGCTACAGAGGCACAACCTTGGAGATCCAATGAAGCGAAGTAACGTACTACTCGTCACCCTCGCGCTTGCCTGCATGCCGGCACTTGCCGGCGCCCTGCCCGAAACCTTCACCGAGCGCGCGCCAGGGGCCTTCGACAAGGCCGCGGCCGCTGATCGGCAAGCCTTCGTCCACCGCTGGCTGGAGTCCGAGCGTGTCGCCACCGATGCTGCCGCCAGCCTGCGGGTTGATATCGGTGCCGATGCCTTGGCTGAGTTGGCGCGTCCGGTTGCGGGTGAGCGCCGCCTGCGGGTCGGGACGGTCGCATCGGTGGACGCCCAGATTCGAGTCGGAGCACCGGGCGGAATTGGTGCGATGAGCCGCACCCCCGATGGTGGCTTCGTGTGGACCTCGGTCATCGAAGTGCCCGGCGCTGCCGCTGTTCGCTTGAACATTGACAGCCTGGCGTTGCCCGCGGGTACCGAGCTCTACCTCTACAACGACTTCGGCCAGGTTCATGGCCCCTACACCGGCGCCGGTCCTCAAGGAACAGGCAATTTCTGGAGCCACACGGTCAACGGCGGGCGCATCCATGTCCAACTGCGCCACTTCGGCCAGGCCGATCGGAAAACCATGGCCGCCGCCCACTTTGCGATTACCGAAGTTGGCGTGATTGGCGAACGCTTCATCAAGGCGATGATCGAGCGCCCTGCTGATCCCTTCACCAAGAGCTTCTGCTCGTTCAACGAGCCGTGCATCGAGAATGCCTCGTGTTCGTCGATTCCAAGCGCCATCCAACCTGCCCGCGACGCCATCGCCCATATCCTCTTCCGCTCGGGCGGCTTCTTCTTCATCTGCAGCGGTGGCCTGCTCACCGACACGGATTCGGGTACCCAGATTCCTCACTTCCTCACTGCCAACCACTGCATGAGCAAGAGCCGCGAAGCTTCCAGCTTGGAGGCATTCTTCCAGTATTCCACCAACTGCAATGGCGCGTGCTACGACCCGGACGGCGTGGTGCCTAGCACCCTAGGCTCTTCGATCCAGGCCACCAGTCGCAACAGTGATTTCACGCTGCTCCGCTTGGACCAAGCCGCCCCCGCGGGCAGTGCATTCCTGGGCTGGACGGCGACCCCCGTTGCGAATTCTAACGGTACCGACCTCTTCCGCATCTCGCACCCCGCGGGCGCCCCTCAGGCTTATTCGCGTGATGACGTCGACACCAACGCCGGCACCTGCTCGTCCTTGCCACGCGGCAACTTCATCTACAGCCGTGGCTCCTTTGGCGGCACCGAAGGTGGTTCGAGTGGCGCTCCGGTGCTCAACAGCGGTGGCCAGGTCGTGGGCCAGCTCTTCGGCGCCTGCGGCACCAACGTCAACGACGCCTGTGACAACGCATCGAACGCTACCGTCGATGGTGCCTTCGCCGCGACATTCCCGTCCGTCGCGGCATTCCTCGACCCAGGCACGAGTTGCACCGACAATGACGGCGACGGTTCGTGTGCTGGAGACGACTGCGACGACAACGACGCGTCGGCCTTCCCTGGTGCCACCGAGGTCTGCGGCGACAACGTCGACAACGATTGTGACGGCGCCGTTGACGAAGGCTGTGGCGTGTGCATGCCCAAGGGCGCTTCGTGTACCCAAAACGGTGATTGCTGCTCGAACAAGTGCAAGGGCCCGAGTGGCGGCAAGACCTGCAAGTAGCTGAAAGGCAAATCCAGCACAACTGAAGGTCGTAGAGTCGCGTTAAGCGGCTCTACGACCTGCTCACCCGGACCGAAGCGCGGCATCGTCCTCACTCCGATCGACTGTCTGGTTCCTTCGAATCGCCAAGATGCTCGTTGAAGTGCTCGACAAGCTTGCGAAACGCGTAGCGCGTCTGGGCCAGTCCTTCGTTGTCCCATCCATGGCCAGCGTTGGGAAGGGTGACCAAATCAACGTCTTTGCCGAGCTGAATGAGCCGCTGGGTCAGGATCACAGAATCCTTGAACAACACAACCCAGTCGCGCATGCCATGGATGATCATGAGTGGATCTTGCAACCCATGAGCATGCCTGAACGGCGATGAATCGGCATACTCAGCGTCTTGGTCCTTTGGGCGCATCATGACCGCCATTTGACCGGTGAGCGCGTGCCAAACGTTGGTGGCTGGGGCACCAGCAACCCCTGCGGCATAGAGACCAGGCTTGCGGAACAGCGACATCGCGGTCATCAGACCACCGTAGCTCGAACCCCAGATCCCGACACGTTTGGGATCAACGTAGCCGAGGCCAGTCAGGTACCGCACGCCACTTTCGAGGTCTTCGATGTCCAGGCCGCCGTAGTCGAGCCGGATACCCCGCCGATGATCGCGACCGCGACCCCAACTGCCTCGCATATCGACATTGAGCAGGATGTAGCCTTCCTGCGCCAAATACTGATCGAGCCCCCAGGTCGGGTGGGCGGTCCGGCCACCCCATTGGTTGCGCACGCTGTCGGTGTAGACCGACCCGAGGATCGCTGGATACCTGCGATTCGGATCGAAGTCCGGTGGCAGGGTCAAGCGACCATGCAACGTGGTGCCGTCGACGTGACTTGGAAACGTCACGTAGCGCGGAGTGACCCAATGAAACGATGCAAAATCAGGGATCGGCGACCGGGTAACCCGACGCTCGTTGCGCTCGGCGCCCAGGTCGGTGAGCCACAGATCCGGCGGCGTGTCGTCGCTCGAGAAGGCAACCGCGGCGAATCGACCGTTCGGAGACACCACCGGCGTATGGGTACCCGCGCGGACGCTGAGCTGAAGGGGCGTCGCGTTTCGCTCACCTCCATCACCGACGCGGTACAGGTGACGCTCTTCCCCATTGCTCCGGTTCCCCACCACCACCAGACCTCCCGCGACCGGATGCATCTCTGCTACCGCCCAAGGTCCCTGCGTCAGGCGGCGAACCTTGCCTCCGTTCGGTGCGACCGCGTAGACGTGATAATCCTCGTCCCGATCTGAAAGGAAGTACAGCGATCTACCATCGCGAGACCAGGCAATGCGCCAGAAGTAGAAACTCTCGTTCTCGAGGTCGCGATCCCGTGCGACCAACCGCGGAATCGGTCGGGAAGCCAGCTCGGTATCAACAACGATCACCTGCCGGTCCTTGGCATAGTGATCGCTGGTGTCGACCCCGAGGTAACGTCCGTTCGGTGACCAAGCGAAGTCGAGCACCATGTCTGGAGCAGGTCCAGCGAGCTCGACCCACTCGATATCGACCGCACGTGAACCCATATCGAGCACACCGAGACGCTGCACCACCGCCGGTTCGCCCGGATACGCGCGCCGAATCATGGAAAGGCGGGTCTCCTCGGACAGATAGTCGGGGACGCCGCGTAGCGCGATGGCCGTCCGGTTCGCTTCGAGCACCGCAATCGTATGGCTGTCCGGCGACCAGGCAAACCGGCTGATCTCGACATCGCGACGTGGGCCTTCGCTCACGACAACCGAAGTACGCTGGAGCGGTGGCTCGGAATCGGCCATGCCCTCCGACGACCGGGCAGATGCCGCCATGGTCCACAGGTCACCGCCGCGCAGGAACGCCAGGAAAGACCCATCCGGTGAGTACGCGGGCTGGAATTCCGCGTCGACGGTCTCCGTCAGCCTCGCCGGTGCCGCACCCGACCCACTGTCTCTTTCAACCAGCCAGAGATCGCCCTCGAAGGAGATCAGCAAACTCTCCCCATCCGGATGCCACACCACCGACGAGATACCCGAATCCCGCTCGACACGCTCTTCAGCCGTCGCGCGCGCAACCGGATCTTCCATCGGCACGGGGAGCCTAGCGGCCTTGGGCATACGCGTGAGCCGGTTGGGAACCAGCGCCGGGTCATTCACATCGACGACCCAAACGTCGCGAAAGTTGCGGCCCTCGTCGTTCCATAGAAACGCCAGGTACCGACCGTCGCGCGACCACGCGAAGCCCGAAGGAGCGGTGCCAGTTAATCGCGGCAGCGAATACAGTCGTTCTATGGTCAGTCTTGCCGGTTCTTTCGCGGGCAAAGCAGACGAGGCAGGTAAGGGAGAGGGACCCGAAACGGCCACGCTCAGCAAAGCTCCAACGACGAGGATGGATGGCTTCGAGAAGCGGGAGGGGAGTAGGCAAAGAGAATGCGGCATGAAAATGACTCCTAATGCGCGTCGTCAGTGCTCGTAAATTGGGCTACAGCTGACCATCACTTTCGAGTGCATCCATCTCAGCGACGAGGGTTGGATCTTGGTACCGATCTGGGTGGAAATTGCGCGCGTAGTCCGGCAAGTCACTACCCGCCATCCAATCGGCGCAGAGCTCGCCCGCGGCGCAGGCGCACATGGTTCCATAGCCAGAGAGAGCGGCAACGGTAAACAGACCCTCGGCGAGTGGGCCGATCAAAGGCCAATTCTCCGGTGTGCGGGTGTAGTAGCCAGCGTATTGCACGACCGGGGTGGGAACCCGATCCACATACTGTTCGAGCGCCGGGATGAAGCGACTGGCACCGCGGAGCACAATGTTGGCGAACTCCAGGTCGTCGGCCAGTTGCCATCTCGGCGTTTCCGCCACCCGGTTGTAGGCCCACCCCAGTTTGATCTGGTCTTGCGACTCGGGTTTGATGTGCAGCCCCGCTGGAAACCCATCCAGTAACCACCGGTAGGCGGGTTCGGCAGCCATCAAAGCACGCTCTTCGTCACTCCAGCGTAAAGTCTGAGCATCTGCGAAGATGGTGAACGGCATGTCGCGAGGAATGACCGCCTGTGGGTCGGGAATGAGGATCTTTCGTTGCGCGAAAGACCTCACCGGCAGCGTGACGTCCAACATCTCAGCCAATTCCCCGACGAACGGCCCCGCCGCGAGCACGAGCCTCGGCGCCTCAATCGAGGTCCCCCCGCGCTCATCCTGGACCTGCACCGTGAAGCCACCAACCCTGCGTCGCAACGAGGTAACCGTACCTTGAATGAATGTGAGCCCCGCGCTGCGTGCCCGCGATAGCAAGAGCGACCCCAAGGCGTAGACATCGAAGGCGCCAGCGCGTTCGATATGAACAACCTGTTGAATCGAATCTGCCAAGTGAGGGTACTGGCGTCGAATCGTGCCTGAATCGCGAATCTGCCGCAGGCCCGAGCCTCTTTCGCGCAGGTGCTCCGAGGGAAAGATCTCGCTGTCGACTGATTCACTGACGAACTCATAGCCAAAGAAGCGTATATCGAACGCGTTGTCGCTCTCGGTGGCCAGTGTCTTCATCAGATCCAGGCTGTGCCCCGCGAACGAGGCCATGCACGCTTGTGGCCAATAGTCGCGGAAGTTCTCCCCCGACTTGCTGGTGGTGAGCGACATGGGCAGAAGCTTGTCGACCAAGGCAATTCGCTTGACCCCGTGCTTGGTGGCCAAGTAGTGGCCGGTCGCGATGCCGGCGATGCCCGCACCACAGATCACGACATCGAATGCTTTCATTAGGCTGGGATGGTACCGGGTCGTGGATGAACCGGTCACCCATCAGGTGCGTAAAAGCAAAAAGAGCGCCGTACGGCCAGGCATCACGGTCTCACAAACAGCCCAACCCCCCATGCAGCAAACCAACCGAATGCTTCGCGCCGCGGCCACCATCGCCGGAATCGTGCTCGTCGCCTGGACGACCCACGGCCTGCTCTCCAATGACACGAGCCCTTCCAGCGACGTCACGTTCGCGCCTTCCCCACCATCAACTGGTGTCGAAACGGCGGTCTTTGGCTTTGGCTGATTTTGGGGTGCTGACGCCCGGTTCGGGGGTCTCGCCGGAGTCTCGAGCACCCGCGTTGGCTATGCGGGCGGCACCCAAGCCAATCCAAGTTATCGGAACGTAGGGGACAACGCTGAGACCGTGGAAGTCACCTTCGATCCGCGGCGCATCTCCTACGATGAGCTACTGGAGCGTTACTGGAACAGTTTTCCCTTCCAGCTTCCGTCGGGCCCGGACCGCGTCCGGAACGTGGTCATTCCACAAACCGAGGCGCAATGGTCGAAGGCTCGGGCGGCCAAGAAGCGCCTGGGGAAGCAATCGGGCACGCGTGTCTATACCGAGATCATCCCGGGTGGCGCTTTCTGGCCCGCCGAGCGCAAGCACCAGAAGTTCGACCTCCAGCGGATGCACCGCGAACTGGTGCAGGAACTTGCAGCAGGGTCAGACGTCGAGCACTTCCTCGCCTCCCCCGCCGCCACCCGGCTCAACGCCTACGTCACGGGCTTTGCCGATGATGCGGTGCTGCACGAGATCGCACACGAACTTGGCTGGGAGACCGAGGCCTTGCGCGCGCGGCTGCAATCAACGTCGGCCAACAAGTGAGCGCACGGCCGGCATGCCCCGCCCAGACCAGACCAGACCGTGGCCCAGGCGAGGTTGGTTGCGGGTTGTCAGCTACTCATCGATGATGGTCACCGTCGCGATGTTGGTACGACCGAAGTCGATCACCCCATCATTGTCAATGCCACCTTGCAACAGGGCAATGAACCTGAATTCGGCACCGCTCAGCCCCGAGAGCGTCGCAGGGCTGATTGGACCGAATTCGGGCATGTTCGCCTGCCCATTGCCATCGAGGGTGCCAATCCGATTGCGCACAGCGAACGCCGGATTGGTACGGTTGACCAACGCCAACGCCGCCGCATTCATATCGAACGGTGCGCTCGGCAGGCCGACAATGCGGTAGGTGGCATTGGCCCACGCCGGAGCGTCGCTCAGGAGACCACTGACAGCCAGCGACAGGCTAACAGCCGGTGTCATGCTGCCACCGTTTCCGTCGCCGTCGGTGTCCTTGGCCTCGATCGCACCGAAATCGGCAACGAGGCGTGGCACACCGGGCGCCACCGCGGACGATCGCGCAAACACCCAGGCAAGGCCGTCTATCTGACCGCCTGGCTCGCCTACGATGATGTCCGCCAGACCGTCGCCATTGACGTCGCCATTGACGTCGCCATTGACGTCGCCAGCAGGCGCCACCGAAGCGGCAAAGAGTGTCGATGCGTCTTGGGTCCAGAAGACGCGTCGTTGTTGACCGGCCAGCACACCAGTTTGCGGAAACGGCCCATGATGCACAAACACGCGGCCAGATCGTGCGACCATTTGCCCAGGTGCATTGAGCGAGCTCGGCTGTCCGAGTGCGATGTCGGGGATTCCGTCGCCATTGAAGTCGCCAACTCCGGCAACCGAGGTGCCCAGCCGGTCTCCCGGCTGTTGGCCATCGAAGGTCATGAGCTGCATTCCGCTGGCCGCATAGACGTAGGCGCGCCCGGCACTACCGAGCTGTGGAGAAATATTGAGCCCAGGCGCCCCGACCACCACCTCCGCCAACCCGTCACTGTTGACATCGACGTCACCGGCACCCGCAACCGAATCGCCGAATGCGTCCCGAGCAAGGTACGAAGTGACCGTGATTCTTGCATAGGCCTCCCGAGGGTCGAGAAACGTCATGTCATCTCGGCAACATACCTTGGAACCAAACCCAATCTACGCTGATGGATGCGCTCGAATCCGCGCCCTTGCCCGCACGGCTATGGCAACACCACGCGTGCCCATCGAAGATACGCTATAGTAAATATGGCGCTGGTGGAACTTTTGTGAGCCCACAGTAGCGCCTCAGTACACACTAGCCATACACATTTGGAGAATCGCTCGATGAAGTACAACCCGCTGCTGAATGTACTCCTCGCTTTCGTCTGGCTCGCGATCGGCCTTCCAGGCGGCCCGCCGAGCACCGTCGCTACCTCCGATGCCGACATCGCCATGGCATCCCCAGTCGCCGAGGCGACCGCGTGTGCCGCTGAAAGTGCCAGCTTCTCACTGTTCATGTTTCCCCCCGGTGGCGGGCCCAATTACTGCGGGGACCCCTGCACGATGAACGGCCAGTCCTATGGCTGCATCATCACGTCGACCAATCCTTGGAGGAAGGGGTTCTGTTATTGCCAGAACGGCACGCTGGTCTGCTGAGCACCAGCAAGAATCACCGGTTTCGTTCGAAACCAACCTGGGCTGGAGATCGCGCTGATCTCCAGCCTTTCGCGTTTTGCACTTGGTGCTCGCGATTCAGTCGCTTCCCAGTGCCAGGGTCGGGCTGAGCCGACTGGCCCAGCCATGAGGCCGCTACGAACCCGTTACCAAGGTTTGTACCCGATGGTCCAATAACGGTTCAGTGCTTCGGTGGTTTCGCGCTGACGCCGACCGTCGGGCCAATATACGTCAACCGTGACCGGCCCCGCATGGGTCCCCAACCCGAAATGGAGACGCAGGTCGGATTGCGACAGGAAGCTGCCACCACTGCGCACCTCGCCCTGCTGCCGACACCCGCCCGCCTCGACCTCGACGCGGGCGCCGATCGCGAACGGATTCGCCTTCGAGCCTTCAAGCACCAGGCCCAGCCATTGGTGGGCCACCTTGCGGCGATT
>CBDFNS010000013.1:0-303211 GCA_965250305.1 Candidatus Multivoradales bacterium
CGGGCGAGACATCGGTGAAGTCGTCCGGTTTGTCGTGCAAGATCAATAGAAACTGTCCCATAGTCCGATCCTCCATCGTTTGTCGAGATCATACGCGCTTCGTGCGCGCAGAATGTGATGCGTTTGATGGGTAGACGAACGAGGTGGCGAGAAATCGACAGGGGTGGCAAAAAGGGCCTCGGCGAGCGATCGGCCGAGAACATCTCGGCGACGTTTTCCGCGGTCGCGACGGCGCGTGTGGCGATGAAGTGGACCCCTTTCAGGTGGCGACTTCGACCACGTCGTCGACGGCACACCCGGTGCCTCTTCGAGCTCGAAGAGCAAGAGATCGGAGAGCGACGATTGTGTCCCCTCGATCTGGGAAGAGAGTACCGCCTCCTTGCGTACGTGGGCGTAAAGAAAGAGGTCCCGGTCTGGCAAATAAAGCCGAAATGCCGTCGAGCCGGCCGAGCGCCAGTACCGCCGATTCGAGCGCCTGCTGGAGCGGGCCGTCGAGAACCACCGGCGGAACGGGCGGCAGGGAGCTGGCACGAAGGCGCTCGCCTCCGGCAGTCGTGACCTCGTAGGTACCCGTTGCTCCACGGTGCATGATGGTGCCCTCGAACGATGGAAGTATTAATAGCGATGTTAGCTATTGATACTTGTGCGCTAAAGTTTAACAGCCTGGCCTCGCTTCGGTGCCAGACATCTTGGCGCTAAGGTCTCGACGGTCGGGTGGTGGCGACTCGAAGGCACAGAATCGCTGCAGCGCCGGTGCTCTGGAGAATTGATAGAGCATGCACAGAGCCGACTGCTGAGGGCAGCCGGCTCTGGACACGTCTCTGCTGTTCGGCGGCGCCACGTTCACAGGCGCCGCCAGTCCTACTAGCCCTTGGCGTTTTTCAACCAGGGCTTGCGCTCGAAGTAGCTCTTGGTGAGCTTGACTACGACGCCGGAAAGCAAGACCACCGCCAACAGGTTGGGGAAGGTGACGAGACCAAGGGCGACATCGCCGAGGATCCAGATGAAGGCCAAACTTAGTATGGCGCCAACGAAGTGCATGGCGACGTAGATCAGCTTGTACGGGAGGATCGCCTTTTTGCCCCAGATGTAGTTGGCACAGCGGTCGCCCGTAGTAGCTCCAGGAGATGGCGGTCGAGATGCCGAAGAGGATGACCGAGATCACCACGATGTAATGACCCCAGTCGCCGAACGGTGCCAAACCCTTGCGGAATGCGTGTTGGGTTAGCGGGGCACCGGCTTCGACGGCGCCGCCGTAGAGGGTGTCGAAGGTTGAGCCGTCCGCCGAGGTAGCGGAGTTGTCTCCGGGCCGAATGGTACCGGTGAAGGGGCGCGTTTGCGCTTCATCGACGAACAGGCGGTCTACGTAGACCTCGTGCCAGGCGAACTGCGGGGCATCGGCTTGTTGGACACCATCGGTGACGCGAATCTCTGTCGGCGTGTCGGCACCATTCATGGACCCGTCGCTGCTTACCATGACGTAAGAGGCGTCGCCACCACCGATGGGCAGGGCGGTGGGGAAGCGCTCGTTCCACACGCCGGTGGTCAAGATCACCAGGCCGGTCATGGTGCAGATGACGAGGGTGTCGATGAAGGGTTCGAGCAACGCCACGACACCTTCGGAAACCGGTTCGTCGGTCTTCGCCGCGGCATGGGCGATCGGCGCTGAGCCTTGGCCGGCTTCGTTGGAGAACAGACCGCGCCGGATGCCCCACATCATGGTGACCAGGAAGGCCCCGGTACCCGTACCGGCGACACCGGCCGCGGGGTTGAAGGCTTCGCGGAAAATGAGTCCGAGGGTGGGCATGATCTCACCGGCGTTGAGCAGCACGATCGCGACCGCACCGGTCAGGTAAATGGCGGCCATCAACGGCGCCAAGATACTGGTGACGCGGCCAATGCGCGAGATGCCGCCCAGAATTACACCGGCCACGATGCTGGCGGTGATCAAGCCGGTAATCCAAGCCGGTACGCCGAACTGCGATTGGACGGCGTCAGCGACCGTGTTGGCTTGGACGCCGTTGCCAGTCAGGAATGACGTAAGGATGAGCGCGCCGGCGAAGAACACCGCAAGCGGCTTCCACGACGCGCCCAGGCCTTTCTCGATGTAGTACATCGGGCCGCCCGAGACCGAGCCGTCCCATGCGTTGGGATCCTTGTCGGGTTTCTCGATTTGGCGGAAGTGCTGAGCCAACGTGACCTCGGAGTACTTGAGGCCCATACCGAAGAAGGCGGTGATCCACATCCAAAACAGCGCACCGGGCCCGCCCCAGTGAATGGCCATGGCGACGCCAGCGATGTTGCCGATACCGACCGTCGCGGAGAGCGCGGTGGTCAGCGCCTGGAAATGAGTAACGTCGCCGGGTTCGTTCGGGTCGTCGTACTTCCCGGTGGCGACTGCGAAGCCGTGTCCCAGATGCCGGATCTGAATGAACGACAGGCGCAGGGCCAGGAAAACGCCGGTACCGAGGAGCGCGATCACCAAGAGCGGGATCGTTTCGCCGCCGACCGGGATACCGAAGGTCCAGACGTAGTATTCGAGGGTGCTGACGATCGAACTGAAAAAGTCCATGCTCGCTCCGCTTGCGACCGATGTCGCGTTGGTAGTGGCCGCCAAGGCCCGGCAGTTCCGTTTCTTCGTTGTGGGCTGACGATTTTATACCACGCCGGAGGGATGGTATCGGCCGGGGGCCGCGACCAACACGGTTCGCGGTATCGGTCGCAGGCGAGATGGGTTCGAAGGGGGTGAATACGAGGGGAGTGACGGCCGTATTGTTGGTGAGCAACACAACAAGGAGCCCAAAGATGATTCTTCCCTTCATGTTTACCGTCGAGCAGCAGCAGGCCGCCATTGTCCAACGCTTTGGCAAGTTCGCACGCGTGGCTCCGGCGGGCCTCAGTTTCAAGGTGCCCTTTACCGAATCCGTGGCCGGTCGCGTCAATCTTCGGGTGCAGCAGCTCGATGTCGAGGTTGAGACCAAGACCCGGGACAATGTCTTCGTCAAGGTGGTCGTCTCGGTTCAGTATTTCGTTTTGCCCGAGAAGATCTACGAGGCGTTCTACAAACTGAACAATGCTGAGAAGCAGATCACCTCGTTCGTCTTCGACGTGGTGCGGGCGCGGGTCCCGGGTATCAAGCTCGACGACGTGTTCGAGAAAAAGGATGACATCGCCGACGCCGTCCGACAGGAGCTCACGGAGGTGATGGATGATTTCGGCTACGGGATCGTCAAGACCCTGGTGACCGACATTGACCCCGACGCCAAGGTCAAGGAGTCGATGAACGAGATCAACGCCGCCCAGCGCTTGCGCGTCGCGGCCGAGGAGAAGGGCGAGGCCGACAAGATCCTCAAGGTCAAGGCGGCCCAAGCCGAAGCCGAAGCCAAAGCACTATCGGGTAAGGGCATTGCCGACCAGCGGCGCGCGATCATCGACGGTCTGCGTGAGTCGGTCGACGAGTTCCAGCGTTCGATTCCAGGTGCTTCCCCCCAAGACGTAATGAACGTGGTGCTGATGACCCAGTACTTCGACATGCTCAAGGAACTCGGTGCGACGTCGCAGAACAACACCATCTTGGTGCCGCACTCCCCCAGTGCGGTGACCGATCTCGCCACTCAGATTCGAGACAGCATGGTGACCGCGGGGACAAGTCACGGCCAACGCTCAGTAGCCCGAACGATCGGACGATCAGAGAGATTGAGCAGGCACGTGGTCATGTCGATGGCCACATTCTTGGCTACGATTTCTCCATCGATTTGGGCCCAGACTGGCGTTCAATGCCTGGTGTTGCCCGCACCCGGGCATCGTTTGGTTGCCAACTTTCGTTTGCGCGCCGACCAGCTCTTCTGGGACGACTTCGAAAACGGCGGCACCGGATCCTGGGATCTGCCGATCAGCGGTTCGTTGAATCACTCCGGATTAGCGACGGTCGCAGACCGGAGCCGTTCGCCGTTCGCCCACGGTCGGCGGCACGGCTCTCGGCGCCGGTAGCGAGCCAGACGCTCGACCGCCCACGGGGCTGCCATCCCCTTGCCGGTACCGAGCACCGCGCGCTGCCACGCTACCGCCGGCCCGTACTGCCCGGTCTCGGCGAAGGCCATGGCCACGGCTTCGGCCTCGCTGGCGGTGACGGGGCCGCTTTCGGTCAGGCTGTGGGCCAGCACGAGCGCGGCTGCGCCGTTGCGCTGCGCGACGATCGGTACCGCCGCGTGCAGTCGTATCGCTAAGGCCAGTAAATCCCGGCTCGCGGGCAAGGTGGCGCGATGCCGTTCGAGAGCCTCGAACAGCGCCGGCCAGCGGCGCGTGGCTAGCAGGCTCAGCAGCTCTCCGTGGCGGGCGGCCTCGAGGCTCGGATCGAGCGCTTGTGCCCGGCGGTCGTGCTCGAGAGCCTGGTCGAAGCGGCCAGCGTCGCGGAGGACCTCAGCGAGCGCCAGGTGGGTCGCTTCGTCGTTGTTGTCGACCGCGAGCGCGGTGCCCAGCAGGCTCAGCGCTTCGTCAATGGCGCCGTCCTGCGCCCGGACGCGTGCCAGCAGCTGCAGCGATGGACCGTGAGCCGGGTCGGTGTCGAGTAGCGTTCGCAGCGCCTCGACGGCTTCGGTACGGCGGCCGAGGTTGAGCAACGCCAATCCCAGGCCGTAGCCGGCATAGGTGTGATCGGGATCAGCGATCAGCGCCTGACGGAATTCGATCGCAGCCAAAGCATGATCGCCGGCGGTCGCCGCCTTCAGCCCACGCAGATCGTGCGCGCGGGCGCCGACGCGCAGGTCGGCCACGGCGCGCATGAGAGGGTCGTCGACCCGCAGGGCGTCGTGCACGAGGTTGTTGGCCGGCACCCGGGCGAAATGGTCACGGGCGCGCTCGACGTGGCCGAGGCTGCGATGAGCCAATCCCAAGGCGTAGTGAATCGGCACCGCCGAGGGCTGACGGGCGAGCGCTCGCTCGAGCAGCGCCACGGCAGCCGCCGGTTCGCCCTCGGCAATGGCGACCCGCGCCCGACCCACGATTGCGCGGTCGTTTTCCGGATCGTGACTGAGTGCACGGGCGAAGAACGTGCGCGCGGCGTCGAGGTGGTTGCCGGCCAGCGCCTCTTCGGCGGCCCATACCAACGCCGGCACATGGTCGGGGTCGAGCGCCAGTGCTTGGGCTCGCGATGCCCTGGCAATCCTCCACGTCGCCCAGCGTTCGCAGCACGCGGCCGAGGTAGTAGTGCCATCGAAACGAGGTCGGGTCGAGCGTGGCGGCGGCGCGGTAGCAACGGCCCGCCGCCTGATGATAGTCGTAGGCGTGTAGGGCCATGCCCAGACGGCCGAAGGCTCCGGAGCGGCTCGCGGCATCGCGATCATCGGCGGTGCGCTCGGCGAGCGCCGCGACGAGCGCCTGATGGCGCGTCCGCAGTTGCTCCTGTACCGGTCGGTCGAGACGATCGATCTCGGCCGGCAAGGACACCGGCTCACGCACCAGACGTTCGAGCTCCGGATTGGCGGGCTGTCTCGGGGCACAACCGAGCGTTGCCGCCAGCGCGGTCAGCAGAACGACGCCGAGATAGGGGGCCGATTCCGCTGTCCGAAGGTTGTTCGGCCGCGTGGCACGTGCTCGACGCGTGGCGCGACCTCGGCTCATGGCTCGGAAGGTGGTGGTCGTTGGCCGCTGCCCTCGGCCAGCACGTGGTAGCGGTCGATCGCGAGCGCGGGGAAGTGTTCACGGCGGCCGTCGGGCCAGCGTACATCGACATCGACTTCCGCTGTGTCGGTCGAGCCGAGGCCGAGGATCACCCGCGGGTCGTTCGACGAACAGTAGCTGGCGTCGGTCTTGGACCGGCGCAGTCGCGGCTTGCCCGCGGCGTTGCGAACCACGACCTCGGCACCCAGCTGGTCTCGGCGTCGATCCGAGCCGAGAAGCCGCAAGCCGAGCCAGTGTGCGTCCTGGCCTACGGTGTTGATGAGCAGACGCGCCGGACCGTTGTTGTTGACCAGCAACACGTCGAGATCGCCGTCATTGTCGAGGTCACCGGTAGCGACGCCGCGACTGACCTCGGGCGTCACCAGTGCCGGTACGCGGTCGCTCCATTCCTCGAAGGTGCCGTCGCCGCGGTTGTGAAACAGCTGGTTGGGCTGGTGCAACGAGTAGGGGTGGCCGTGCAGCGACGGCGGGGTCTTGACCGCACCGTTGGCAACCACGATGTCGAGCCAGCCGTCGTTGTCGAGGTCGAACAGGGCGGTGCCGAAGCCGGTCGATGCCAGGCTCGGGGTGGCCAACGCGGTGGCGGCCGAATCGTCGACGAACAGGCCCTGACCTTGGTTGCGGTAGACGGTGTTGTTTTCGCCGTCGAGATGGGTCATGAACAAGTCGTCGTCGCCGTCATTGTCGAAATCGCCGGCGTCGACCCCCATGCTGGCCTGGGCGCGCCCCTGTAGGTCGACAGCGCAGCCGGCGAAGAGCGCGTCGTTGCGAAAGGTGAGGCGGCCGTCGTCGCCGGTGCCCTGGCTGTGCCAAAGCACGTTGCGCATTAGGTCGTTGGCGACGTAGAGATCGGTCCAGCCGTCGCGATCGAAGTCGGCCGCCACCACGCCCAGGCCGCTGCCTCGTTCGTCGAGAATGCCCGCCGCCAGTGAGATGTCCTCGAAGGTGCCGTCGCCGCGGTTGCGCAGCAGTTGGTCGTGCTCGGGTTGGTAGCTGTGGGGTCCGCAATACTCGAGCGCACCGCTGGCGGTGAGGCAGGGTTTGCGAACGGCGGGTCCGTAGTCGACGTAGTTGGTGACGTAGAGGTCCAGCCAGCCATCGCGGTCGAGGTCGACGACGGCGGCGCTGGTCGACCACCGGGCGGCACCGTCGCCGGTAGCGGCAGTGGCGGCGGTGCGGTCTTCGAACGTGCCGTCACCGCGGTTGCGCCACAGCTGATTGGCGCCGAAGTTGGTGACGAAGAGGTCGACCCAGCCGTCGTTGTCGAAGTCGCCGGCGGCGACGCCCATGCCATAGCCCGCGGCGAGGATGCCGCTGGCTTCGGTTACGTCGGTGAAGCGCGGCTCCGGCGCGCCATTCGCATCGGCGCCGAGGTCGTTGCGGAACAATCGGTCGACGGTCGGTAGACGGGCTGGCGGAAAGACCGCCTCGGAGGGGTCTTGGATGCCACCGAGCATGTGTCCTTGGACCAGGTACACGTCGAGGTCGCCGTCATTGTCATAGTCAAAGAGCGCGCCGCCACTACCCGCGATCTCGTGGAAGTAGAACGCGCCCGACATGCCATTGAAGTGGACGAAGTCGAGCCCGGATGCGGCGGTACGGTCTGCGAGCGGTGGCGGCGCCACCGGCACGGGGCTGCGGCAGGCGATCGCGAGGAGGTGGGCGCCCGCGGCGAGCACGATCAGGACCGGCCAGCGGCGCCATCGAGGTAAAATCATTGCGGTCTTGATCATGGTGGAGGGCTTCATGGGCTCTCGAAGAGCGGAGCATAGCGGGAATCGTCGACGCGTCGCCAACCCGCGTTTCTTCGCGGGCGGCGGTGGCAACGACAGATTGACAGGAACGGGGTCCTGGGCGATAGTACGTTCCCCGTCGAACTGCTTCGAAGATGGTCACACTTCACCTCGCAGCCATGATCTCATCGCGTTTCATATACTTCGTACTCGTGGTCGTTTTTCTGCTGACCGGCTGTGCCAAGCCGGCGCCGTGGAATGTGGTCTTGGTGACCTTCGACACCACCCGCGCCGATCACCTTGGCTGCTACGGCAACGATTCCGTCAAAACGCCCAACGTCGATGGCCTGGCGGCTGAAGGCGTGCGCTTCGCCCGTGCCTACAGTTCCTTGCCGATCACGTTGCCGTCGCATGCCGCCATTCTCACGGGCCGTTTCCCCATGGGCAACGGTGTGCGCGACAACGGCATCTTTGTCCTGGCGCCGGACCAGCTGACCCTCGCCGAGCGTCTGTCCGAGGCCGGCTATGCCACGGCCGCCGCCATCGGTGCCTTTCCGTTGGTGGCGCGGTTCGGCCTCGACCAAGGGTTCGATCTCTACGACGATGACCTCGATAGCCATTTCGTCGACCTCGGCGGCCCACGTCCGGTCGATCGGAAGCGCCTGTACTTTCGCGAACGCACGGCCGCGCGGGTCAACGAGGCGGTCTTGCCGTGGCTTGATGAACATCAAGACGATCCGTTTTTCTTGTGGGTGCATTACTACGATCCGCACCAACCGCTGGAACCACCTGCGCCCTATGACGAGCTTTACGCCAACGATCCGTATGATGGCGAGATCGCCTACGCCGACGAGAGTCTTGGCGTGCTGCTCGACCGTTTGCGTGAGCACGGCGTCTACGAGCGGACGCTGATCGTTTTCACCGCTGATCACGGCGAGGGGTTGGGTGAGCATCGAGAGGGCACCCACTCGTTTCTGGTCTACGACACGACCCTGCATGTACCGCTGGTCATTCGCGCGCCCGGCGGTCCGGACGGACGCGTGGTCCAAGACCGCGTTCGCTCGGTCGATCTGGTGCCGACGGTGCTCGAGATGCTCGACCTGCCGGTGGCCGAGGATCTGCATGGACGGAGTCTGGTGCGCTATTTGGGCACCGAGCCGCCGGTGCCCCAGTCACGGCCTCAGTACGCGGAGACGCTGTCGCCGCGTTTGACCCATGGCTGGGGCGAGCTACGAGCGCTCTACGACGGCGATTGGAAATACATTCACGGGCCGCGTCCCGAACTCTTCCGCATTGTCGACGATCCTGGGGAGCTGGACGATCGCATCGCAGCCGAGCCCGACATCGCCGCGTCGATGCGTGAGCGGCTTGCCGCCTTTGTCGAGCGTCACGCCATGCGCGAGGGAGAAGGAGGCTCGGTGGTCACGGTCGACGACGAGACGCGTCAACGTCTCGAAGCGCTCGGTTACCTTCAGGGTAGCGGGCCGACCGATGCGGTCATTCTCGAAGCGCTGCGAGACGACGGTGCCCCACCACAAGACAAGGTGGGCGAGATCGGTTTGGTCAGCTCGGTCAAGAGCATGCTCTTGGACGGGCGAGCGCTGGTCGCCCGTGGTTTGACCGAACGCTTGGTCGAAAAGGATCCAGACAACCTCTACTACTTGGAGCTGCACGCCGGCGCGCTGGCGCAGCTCGGTCGCGACGACGAGGCGCTGGCGGTGGTCGAGAAGTTGGTTGCCGACGGCCCGAGCCGTGGTGGTGCCGAGCAGCTGATGATCCGGATCGGCTTCGCGCGCTATCAGCAGGGAGATGACGGTGGCCTCGGCTTGGTGCGTCGGAGCCTGGAGCTGAAGCCCAGTGCCGAAGGTTGGCACGTGCTCTCGATGGTGCTGCGCGGCCGTGGGCAGGTAGCGGCCGCGCGGGCCGACCTCGGACGCGCGCTCGAGGTCGATCCCGGTTTCACGCCGGCGCGGGTAGACCTGGCGATTCTCGATGCGCAGGCCGGCGAGCGGCTGGCCGCGGGGGAGCGGTTTCGCGCGATTCTTGGCGATGATCCCTACGCCGCCACGGCTCATTTCAACTATGGTGCCTACCTGGTCGAAGACAACGACTTGGCCACTGCCCTGGGCCACTTCCGACGCGCGCTGGTGCTCGAGCCGCGCTATCTCAAGGCCCACCGAGCGGCGATCGCGCTGCATATCGCGCTGGGCGAGATCGAAGCGGCGCGCGCGTTGGCGGCGGCGGTGGCGCGCTGGGCTCCGCCCGGGCTCGAACGCGAGGAGATTCGGCAGATGATCGAGGAGGCGTCATGACCGGGGCAATTCGAGGCCGGCGTCCGGCGCGCTTGGCATGGATCTGCCTGGCGATCAGCGGTATCGGTTGCGGCGGACCGACAGTCGATGAACCCGCGGCCGAGGCCGGCGATGCCGTGGTATTGGCGCGCTACGCCGGTGGTGTCGTCACCGCTGACGATCTACGCCAGCGCATTCTCGGGCTCCCGTCCGGGGCTCGGCGTCCGGCCGACGGCGACTTCCAAACGTGGTACCGAATGCATATTCGCGAGCTCACCTTGGAGCGTTTGGCGCACGCCGACGCGCGCGCCGCCGGGGTTGTCGATCAACCCGCGTTTCAGCAACGCAGCCAGCAGGTGCGCCGCCAAGTGATTTCGGGCTTGTATGCGGAAACCCATCTACCGCCGGTGGCACCGGTCACCGAGGCCGAGATGCGGGCGCGCTACGCTGGCGAGCCGGAGCACTATCGGATCCGCCCGCGTCGCGAGGTCTACCAGCTGTTCAAACGCATCGAGCCGGAATCCGATCGAGCCGCCGTCCGGGCCGAGATCGACGGCCTTCGGGCGCGGGTGTTCGCGGGCGAGCGCTTCCAGGCGCTGGCCGCGCGCCACTCCGACTCCGAAACCCGACACGGTGGCGGCGCGCTCGGCTGGTTCGAGCCCGGGCAGCTGGCACCCGCCCTCGACACCGTGGTCTTCGCCCTTCTCGAGCGGGAGCCGAGCGAGCCGATCGCCACCGCCGAGGGATTCCATCTGTTTTGGATCGAGAACGCCTTTTCGGCCCAACAGCTTACTTTCGACGAAGCCAAGACGTCGATCACCAACCGCATGCAGTGGGAACGACGGCAGGTCGCGCTCGATACCCTCGCCGGCGTACCGCCCGACGGTAGCTTCGTACCGGACCGCGAGGAGCTGGCGACATTGATGGCCGGTCGTGATCCGCGGGCGCTGATCCTGCGCTTGGGCAGCTTCTCGCTGAACGCCGGAACCTTCGCCGTCATGGTCGGCGAGGCCCGTCGAGATGGGAGTTCCCGCGCGATTGCGGACCTGCCGTGGCGGCTGCTGGGCTCCATCCGGCAGCGGGAGCTGCTGTACCGGCAAGCCGAGGCAGCCGGTTTCGAGGCCCCTGAGGGCTATGGCAAGGTGCTCGAGCGCCTCGAGGCCCGGGCGTTGGTGCAGGTCTACTTGCAAGGCGAGCTGGCATCGCGCGTGCGTCGCGATGAAGCGGCGCTACGCGCCTACCATGCACTTCATCAGCGCCGTTTCTCCGAGCCGCTGCGCTTGCGTCTGACATGGCTCACCGTGCCGCTTTCAAGCCGGGCCAACCAAAACATGATCCGACTCGAAACCGCACGCGCGGACCTCGACGCGGGGAAACGGACCCTGGCCGCGGAGGCCGAGGCGCTCGGCGGCCAAATCGAGGCGGCGGATTGGCAGACCTTGGACCAGATCCGCGGTCGGGCGGCGACCGCTGCCAAGTTGGCGGTGGAGCTCGACGTCGGCGCCCACTCAGCCCCGTTTCGCTACCGCGACGCGCTCCATGTTTTGCGGGTGGAAGCGCGACGCGAACCCGTACTCAGGACGTTCGAGGCAGCGGTGGGGCCGGTGGTGGCTGACTACCTCGAGCATCACGGCACCGAAGTCCTGGCGGCCTACCGTGAAGGTTTGCTGGCGGACGGTGGTTTTGAGAGTTTTTCGGAGCGCCTGGCGGCCTTTAGCGCCGAGGCCTCTTCAGGGATCGCTGACTCGGGAACCCCTGCTGTCACGCCTTGACAGGTAGCGAGTATGGCTTGTACGCTGACGCAAGCCATACCCTTACTGCTCGACGATTGAAGAGCAAGAGCTGGATACGCAAGAGTTTGATTGTTGATCGACGCTTGGCCGTTTGAAACCGCACCCACGCACGCTTTGTGAGGATCCATCCGATGAAACAGCTTGTCGTTGCCTTTTCCGTCTTCCTATTACTGATGGGCGCCGTCGGCCTGTTGGCCGAGGGGCGGGATCCTGACCAAGTCCAAACTGTTCGAGCCAACCAAGGCACGCGGGACAATGTTCCGGTCACCATTCAATACGACGCAGGCGGTGCCCAGGACTTCTTCTACGCCTTGAGCGGTAACCTGGATGTCTTCGGCAACAGCTTTACATCGGCCACCGGTCTGCCGTTGAAATCCGGAACCGTCACTGGCCTGTCGTTCTTCGGCGTTGACAACGGCGGCAGTGCCGACTTGACGCTCAGCTTCATTGGGCCGCCGGCCGGCGGCGTCGCGCAGTTGTATACCTATATTAACTTTACCGGCATCATCAACAGTGCCTTCAATACCGCCGCGGTGTCCCAGCCGGTCGGCCCGACTTTCCTGGTCGGCGGCTATGTGGGCACTTTCAACGGTCCGGACAGTTTCGGCGGTCAGAGCCAGAGCTACGCTGGCCAGGGATTCCATGCTTTCCAGGGTGACTTCCTCGGCGCCTACTCCATCGGCAGCATCGCATCGCTCCCCGCCCAGAACGCCATGATCCGCGCCTCCGGTCCGTTGGCCATGGTTCCGGTCGAGCTGATCAATTTCGAGGTAGAGTAGTAAGCACGTCGACACCCATCGACGTTGGAGAAAGCGCGGCCGTGAGGCCGCGCTTCTTGTTGCGCGAGAGGTCTGGCCAGAAAGTCCCGATGGCATTTCTTTGCACGCGCGGAGCCGCTAGGTCACTAGAACCACCAACATCTTTACAGATGAGCCAGGTGTTGTGTGGTGGGCGACGTCGGCAGAAAATCCCCCCTGGCCCCCCTTTGAGAAAGGGGGGAAGACGGATCGCGGGTCCGGCCCTCCCCCTTCTCCAAAGGGGGATTGAGGGGGATTTTCTGCAAGGCCATCGCAGCGAGTTCATCGCTCGTCGGCCTGAGGCGAAGCCTCGCTAGCGTTCGACCAGCCGGACGTCGAGCGCGTCCAGCAGATCCCTTTCGACTTCAGAGCGCAGTCGTTTCGTCTGCTCGTTGCCAAGCGCGTTCTCGATCCGCAACCGGGCCTCGTCGAAGGTCATGGGGCGGGCGGGCTGCTCGCCGAGCATGCGGACGATCCAAAACGCGCCATCCTGCCAGATGGGGGCGCTGGTCTGGTCGACCGCCAGCGTTTCAACGGCGCCGAGCACGTCGGGGCCAAGCTGGGCGACGCGCGGTTTCGGCAACCAGGGCAGGTGGCCGCCGTTGCGGGCTGAGGGATGGCGCGAGCGCTGCCGCGCGGCCGCCTCGAACGCGACCGATCCCGCTTGTAGGTCGGTGGCCAAGCGCGCGAGCTCAGCCGCAGCCGCGGCACGCTGGTCGCTCGTCGAAGGGTGCCTTATGATCGCCAGACGGTATTCCGGCGGCCGTACGAAGGCGGTGGGGGCCGCCTCGAAGCGTGCCCGCAGGGTTTCTTCGGTCGCCGGTGTGAAGACCGCGCGGATGCGCCGCTGGAGGGCTTCCCCGGCCCGCAAGTGGTTGTCTTGCCAGATGAGGCGTGCGGCGATGTCGGGTCGCTGGTGGAGGGCCTGCTCACGGGCGTGGTCGGCCGCGATGATGGTGATCACATAGGCCTCGAGAATCTCACGGAGGGTAGCCGGCGCCACGGACTCGAGCGCGGGCCGGGTTGGTTGCTGAGCCAGCAACCAGCGCGCGTGGCGGCGATCGAGCGCGCGCGATCCCAGGTGGACCACCTGGATGTCTTCGGCGGCGCTCAGATCGCGTGCCGTTTCGAGGTCGTAGCGGGGCTTCGCCAAGGCCAGCAGCGCGTCGCGGCGCGCCTGCCAAGCATCGCGTCTTTGCTGACGTTCGAGGTACCGGCGCAAGCGATCGCGCGCCACGTCCTCGGTCATGATCTTGGCCTCGACGACACGTTCGCATTTGAGTAGGGTGAAGCCGTCGGCGGAAACGAGAACCTCGCTGATCTCGCCCGGCGCCAGCGCCGTGGCGACGGCTTCGAGGGTCGGGGAGAGCTGCCCCGGCTCGACCATGCCCATGCGGCCGCCGCGCACCCGGGTCTGGGAATCGGACGCGCGCCGCGCCAGGTCGCCGAAATCGGTGCCTGTGAGCAGAGATTGGCGCAGCTCATCCATCTCGGCCCGCAGCCGGTCACGCTCGATGGGCGTCGCGTCGGGTGGCGCGCGCTTGAACAGATTGCGCAGCTGCATCTTGCGCGGCTGATGCCGCTCCGCGTCGCGGGCGCCGAGTTCGGCCTCCACCTCGGCGTCGCTGACCACGATCGTCGCGGTGATCTCTTGTCGCAAAGCGCGCTCGAGAATCTGATCGGCGGCGTGATCGAGCGCGAAGGTGAGGCGGGGCGACGGCGATTCGATCTCGCTGGCCAGCATCTGGGCGAGCGCCAGGCGGCGAACGTTGTCGAGACGTGTATCCGGCGTGTCCGTGCCTTTGGCACCGGCGAGCCAAGTAGCGTAGTCTCCGTGTGTGATCTCGCCATGCTGGTAGGTCGCGACCATCAGATCGTCGGTTGGCGGCGCTCCGCCGCAGGCCACCAAGCCGAGCACCGAGAGGATTCGCCAGGGAGCGTTTGTCGAATGAGAAGGAATCGGCATGAGTGGTAGAAAACAGCGTGGGATGCGTTGGGCGAAACGGGGTGAAAGCTACCATAGTGGTGAGTGTCGAGCGGGCCGCCGCTTCCCAGAGGGTGGCCGATGAGCGGCGCGCGCTATCGGGTGGGCATTCTCGGCGCGACCGGCAGCGTCGGCCAAAAGCTGATCGGTCTGCTGGCCGAGCATCCGTGGTTCGAGGTGACTGCCGTTGCGGCTTCGGAACGGTCGGAAGGCAAACGCTATTCGGAGGCCGTCCATTGGCTCGAGCCGGAGGCGGTGCCTGAGGCAATCGGCCGGCTCACCGTTCAGCCGGCGCGGCCGCCGCTCGACTGTGACTTGGTGTTCTCAGCCTTGGGCACGGCGCCAGCGACCGAGGCCGAGCCAGCGTTCGCCCGTGCGGGGTACCCCGTGGTGTCGAACGCGGGCGCCTTTCGCATGGCACCCGATGTTCCGCTGTTGATTCCAGACATCAATCCCGAGCATGTGGCCATGATTTCGCGTCAGGGGTACCACCCCGACGGCCACGGCTACATCGTGACCAACCCGAACTGTTCGACGACCGGCTTGGTGGGTGCGCTCAAACCACTCGACGATGCGTTTGGCGTCGAATCCGTGCTGACGACCACCATGCAGGCCGTTTCCGGCGCGGGCTACCCGGGCGTGCCATCGTTGGACATTCTGGGCAACGTGGTGCCGTTCATCGGCAACGAGGAAGAAAAGCTCGAAGCCGAGCCCCGCAAGATCTTAGGCTCCGTCGACGCGAGCGGCAAGCTTGTCGAGGCGCCGATTGCGGTGAGTGCGCATGCCAACCGTGTACCGGTGATCGATGGTCATTTCTTGACCGTTTCAGCTCGGTTGCGGATTCCGGCGACACCCGAAGCCGCGATCGCCGCCTTGCGTGCCTACGAAGGGCCGCTTCGAGGTCTCGGGCTACCGACGGCACCGGCGCGGGTGATCGAGGTCCATACCCGGCCCGACCATCCCCAACCACGGCTGCATGCCGGGCGTGGTGGCGGCATGGTTATCGGGGTAGGGCGGGTACGGCCGTGCCCCCTTTTCGGGCTCCGGTTCGTTGCGTTGGTGCACAACACGCTGCGAGGCGCCGCGGGCGGTACCGTGCTCAACGCCGAGTTGTTGGTGGACCGTGGCTTGGTGGTAAGGCGATGAAGCATGCTGGGACGGTGGCGCTCGTGCTCGGCCTTGCTGCCGTGGGCGTTGGTTGTCAAAACGAGGCCTCGATCCCGGAGGTAGCGGTGCCTGATTTCAGCGTGATTCTCCGCGGTGGCACTGTCTACGACGGCAGTGGCGGCACGCCGCTGGTTGCCGACATCGCGCTCGACGGTGACCACGTGGCTGCCATCGGCGACTTTTCCGAGGCTGTGGGTGCGGTGGAGATCGACGTTGCTGGCTTGGCCGTTGCGCCGGGCTTCATCAATGTCCTCAGCTGGGCCACCGAGTCGCTGATTCTCGATGGCAGGTCGCAAAGCGACATCCGCCAGGGCGTGACCCTCGAGGTTTTTGGTGAAGGATGGTCGATGGGACCGCTCAGCGAGCCGATGAAGGCCCGGATGATCGAGCAGCGGGCGCCTGAGGTCGACTACTCGATCGCGTGGACAACCCTCGGTGAATATCTGGAACACCTCGAGTCGAGTGGTGTTGCTCCCAACGTCGCATCGTTTGTTGGCGCCACGACCGTGCGTATTCACGAGCTGGGCTATGACGACCGGCCGCCCGATGCCGAGGAGTTGGTGCGCATGCGAGCACTGGTCCGTACGGCCATGGAAGAGGGCGCGCTTGGTGTCGGCTCGTCGTTGATTTATGCACCAGCCTTCTATGCGTCGACCGAAGAGTTGGTGGCCCTGTGTGAAGAGGCCGCGGCCTTCGGCGGCATGTACATCTCCCACATGCGCAGTGAGGGCGCCCGGCTCCTCGAGTCGGTGGACGAGCTGATCGACATTGCCCGCCGGGCCAGCCTGCCGGCCGAGATCTACCATCTCAAGGCGGCGGGAAATGACAATTGGGGCAAACTCGACGCCGTGATCGAGCGCATCGAAGCGGCGCGCGCGAACGGGGTGCGCATTACAACCGATATGTACACCTACACAGCAGGTGCCACCGGTCTTGACGCGTCCATGCCACCGTGGGTACAAGAAGGTGGTTACGAGGCCTGGGCCGAGCGTCTACGCGATCCCACGACCCGTGCGCGGGTGGGGCGCGAAATGACCACGCCATCCGATGCCTGGGAGAATCTGTTCCTGGCCGCTGGGCCCGAGCGCATGCTTCTCAACGGGTTTCGCAATCCGGACCTGCGCGGGCTGGTCGGACGAATGTTGGCGGATGTCGCTGCTGAACGTGGCACGTCGCCCGCCGAGACGGCCATGGACTTGGTGATTGAAGACGGCAGCCGGGTCGGCACAATGTACTTCCTGATGTCAGAAGATAACGTTCGACGGCAGGTTGCTTTGCCGTGGATGAGCTTTGGTTCGGATGCGGCCTCCGAGGCACCGGAAGGTTTCTTTTTGACCAGCAATCCGCATCCCAGAACCTACGGCAACTTCGCCCGCCTGCTCGGTCGCTACGTGCGGGATGAAGAGCTCTTGCCGCTCGAAGAGGCGATTCGCAAGCTGACCGCTTTGCCGGCGGCCAACCTCGGATTACGGCGACGCGGCACGTTGCAACCAGGCTTCTACGCCGATGTGGTCGTCTTCGATCCCGCGAAAGTTACCGATCACGCGACATTCGAGGAGCCGCACCAATACGCAACGGGGGTCGTCCACGTTTTCGTCAACGGCGAAGCGGTTCTTCGGGATGGCGAGCATACCGGCGCCACCCCTGGACGCGTTGTTCGTGGTCCTGGTTGGACAGGTTGGACTGAGTGAGGGTTGGGTCGGACAAAACCCAATAGAGTTTCCCGGTCGAAATACAATGGTATTTCGCACTGTTTCGTGTCGAAGTGCAATGCATGTTGCGCCTACGAACGCCGCCGCAGCCAACGCGCTTCTTGGCGCGCAGCGCGCAGTAGGGCTCGGGGAACGAGTAGTAGCGGAGACATGGTGCCGAAGGCGCCCGCGATGGCGTAGAGTGTGCCGAGACCGATCCGGCGTTCACTGGTAATGGCGTAGATGGGCTCCCAATGCTCGGGCAAGAACTTGGCCTTGTAGCGATCGAGCCCTTCGAAGTTGTAGAACCGGCGGCCGTGGGCGCGCAACCAGCCCAGGAGGGCCCGAATCCACATCGGTTGGGTGTCGAGGGTGATGTTCGATCGTCGCGATAGTGGAGAGAGGCCCAACGTGACGTATTCCGCTTGCGCTTCCGCCAGTGCCCTCATGGCGGCGTCGAGCAGGAGCTCCGATGTGCCGTTGGGTGCGCCTGTGCCGCGGATGGTTTGCTCGATCAGCCATCCTTGCCGCTTCGGAATCGGTGAGGCGATGAGAAAGCCCACAACGGCCGACCCGGAGACGGCCACAAAGATGCGTCGGTCGTAGAGACGATCGAGCGTTTCGGGTTCAACCAAGAAGTGGAGCGGCGGCAAGCCGCGGGTTTCGAGCCACTGTTCCAAACAGCGGTGAAGCTGCGGGTGGCCAGTGGCGCGCGTTGTCGACCACGATTCGACCACAACGCCCTTGTTGGTCGCACGATTGAGCTGCGCACGCAACGATGCCTTGCTGGCGACGATGTTGCGCCAACGTGCTGGACGCCAAACGGGTTGGGCTCCCAACAGAATGCGATCGAGGGGACCTCGGCGTTCGAGCAGCCGGGCGAGGCGGTCGTCAGCGGCGAAGTAGCATGACCACAGCCCCGCGTTGTGGGTGTCGCGCTCAAAGGCCTCGACCACCGCCGCGAGTTGATCTGGCGCACAGACAGGCGCGCCAGCCACGACCCGATAGCCACCGGAGACCACATAGCCAACGACCGCGTCGTCAGCGGGCGTGAACCAACGATGAATGCCCGGATTGAGGAGTTGGTACGCGGTCGCGTTCCAGCCCCATTCGAGCACCAACCGACGCGTCTTCTCGAGCGCTGCGGACTCCGCCATCGGCGGCAACGTCATTCGATCGTGGCTGAAGAGGCGCGGCGCAGAACAAGACCTGGGCGGGCGCCCGTGGTTTGGCCTCCTGCATAGACGCTGACGCCGCGTACCCATACCTGGTCGATCCCCACCGAGGGTGCGTGGGGCATTTCGAGGGTGGCGCGGTCGGCAACCGTGGTGGGGTCGAACAACACCAGGTCTGCCACGTTCCCAGGAGCGATTGCACCGCGGTCACCGATGCCGAGGTTGGCTGCCGCCCGGCCGGTCATGCGGTGCACTGCTTGGGCCAAATTGAGCGCACCGAGATCGCGAACGTAGTGGCCGAGAACGCGGGGGAAGGTGCCAAAGCCTCGAGGATGGGTGCCGTCCAAGCCACCATCGCTGCAGATGTTGAGCCACGGCCATTGGATCAAGCGCGCGATGTCGTCTTCGGTCATGCTCTCGGCAATGACGCTCTCTGCGGACCGTTCGTCATCCGGATGCGCGTTCCGCCACGCCTGGGCCTCCGCGAGGAGTGCGAGTAGGGCGTCGGCGGGCCCGACGCCGCGCTGCGCCGCGACAGAGGCTACGGTTTGCCCGGCCAGCGCGGGATCGGGACTGAACGCGGCGAGCAGCATGTTCTCGGGTGCCGCCAGCTCAGTGACTGCAAACGCCGCGGCCGCTCGGTCCGTGTAGTCGCGGTCGGGGAACAACACGGCCAGGGTCGATTGCCAGTACGTATAGGGGTAAAGATCGGCGGTGACCTCGATGCCTTCGTGGCGCGCGGCGTCGAGGCGTGCCAACAGGGCATCAGCCTGGCCATGAAGGCTCCGCTGGGCCAGTTTGAGGTGGGAAATCTGGACCGGTAGCCGAGCCTCTCGGCCGATCGTGATCAGCTCCTCGATCGCGGGCCAAAAGGCGCGATCTTCGCTACGGATATGGCTGATGTAGCGCCCGCCCGCGCGCGCGGCTTCGCGGGCCAGGGTGATGACCTCGTCGGTCGTTGAGTAGATTCCGGGCTCGTACTCCAACCCGCTCGACAGGCCCAGTGCGCCGGCTTCGAGGTCGTGTTCGAGCAGCGTCCGCATGCGCTCGACCTCGTCGTTGGTCGCTGGTCGCTTGATTTTCTCGCCGAGCACGGCCAACCGCAGGGAGTTGTGGCCGCTAAAGGAGGCAACATGGACGGCGGCCGGTGCGGCTTCGAGGCGTGCGAAGAATTCGCCGAGGTTGTCGGGCGAGAATCCATCCTGACCTACAACCATCGTGGTGATGCCTTGGCTCACCGCGGCCAGCGCGTCGGGCAAGCGTTCCAGATCGTCGTCCGCGTGGCTGTGACTATCAATGAACCCGGGTGCCAAGATGAGATGCGACGCGGGCTCCATGATCGTTTCGTCACGCTTGGATCGAAGGGTTCCAGCCTCTGCGACGGTCTCGACCAGACCGTTGCGGATGCGGATGTCCACCCGTCGGGCTGGTATGCCGGTGCCGTCGAGCATCTGGACGTTCGAGATCAGCCAAGCGTCCGCCGACTTGACGCCTTGATCGCCACAGGAAACCACGGTTATGGCGATGGTCAGTAGGGCTGACAGCATGCGCAGGATGGTCACGATGGTGGCTCGCGCCAAACCGGCCGGGTCAAGCAGGTTGGCCCCCCTTCGGCCTTGAGCGAGATCTCTCGACCTCGGTAGGTATCGACCCAGCAACCGGCTCGCTCGAGCTTCTCTTGGGTCACCGGGTTGCCTTCCAGCATGATCAATCGGCGCGGAGAGACCGCCAAGACATTGGGAGCCTGGGTCGCCACCTCGTCATCCGGCACGGCGACCAACGCGATACCACGGTTGCGCAGGAGCTGCATGAAGGGGACCGTGAGGAGCGGCGGGTAGACGACCGCCAAATCGTGGTCGACGAGGCTGATCGACGAAAGGAGATGCAGGCAGGCTTCGGGACCGTGGTGGTAAGGCAGCTCGGTGGTCAGCACGGTGACGCCGAACGGGCTCAAACAGGACCGTAGCTGATCGACACCCGCTTGGTTGGTGCGAAAGCCCAGGCCGGCAACCAAGGTCTGACGGTCGAGCCACAGGAGGTCACCGCCTTCGGCGCGCGCATCACCTTCGAGCCGTGCCAACGTTGGGACGCCATGCGTCTCGAGCTGCTGGGCCAAGGCGGCTTCTTCGCCGCGCCGAAGCGACTTGCCCATTGACAAGACGATTGTGCCGTGTTCGGTCACCAAAACCGGGTCGAAAACGTAGATTGCGTCGGCGTGTTGAGGCAACGCCGTGGTGTAGGTCAGCACCTCGGTACCCGCCTCACGGAGCAAGCCGACCAAGGTGTCGTGCTCGGCTTGAGCAGCGGGGAGATCGGGGGTCGACGCGTAGTGCCATGGCCGTGGATCGGGAACTGCGAACGCAGCGTCCGGGCGCCTGACCAGCACCCGCCGCAGCGGATCCACCATCGATTGGACACCGTAGCTCACGGCGTAAGGCTCACCCCCAAGCCGGGTTGATCGAGGGTGGTCATGATCCCGTCTTGCAACGCGAAGCCGCCCATCGCCACGTCACGCGCAAGATCGAAGCTGCCGTCGAGATCGATATAGCGGGTGGCGGGGCAAGCGAAGGCGGCGTGCAACGCGGCCGCAATGGAAATGACGCTTTCGTCCATGCAGCCCCACATTAGTTCGATGCCGGCCAGGTCGGCGACCGTCGCAATGTCGAGTGCGGGTCGAATACCGCCGCATTTCATCAGCTTGATGTTGTAGATCCCGCACGCCGCGTCGGGCCGCGCGAGGTCGAGCGCGTCGGCGGCGGTATGAAGGCTTTCATCGGCGGCCACCAGCTGGCGGAGCGACGCGGGCAGAGCGCGCATGCCGGCACGATCATCGGCTGCCAGCGGTTGCTCGAAGAATTCGAGATCGAGACGCTCGAGAAGTGGGCCGAGATGTTCGGCATCGGCCACGGTGTAGCCCTGGTTGGCGTCGACCCGGATCTTGACGTCCGGCCCCACCGCATCGCGCAGGCGAGCAAGGCGCTCGCCGTCCCCATCGAGATCGTTACCGATCTTGACTTTCAGGTTGCGAAAGCCACGTTCCAAGTACTCGTTGGCATCGGCGAGGGTCTCCTCGACCGATTGAATGCCGATGGTGATCGATGTCGGCAGGCTCTGATGACAACGCCCCAGGAGGTCGACTACCGGCACGCCGGCTTGGCAACCGAAAAGATCGTAGAGCGCCATGTCGATCGCGGCGTGGGCTGCCGGTGTCGATGCGAGTTTCTCTGCCGCGGCACGGGTGAGTGCGCCCAGGTGCTTTGGGTTCTGGCCGACCAGCCAGGCCAGTGCCGTGGGATCGAGGGCGCTGGTGCACGCTTCGATCGATTCGCCGGTTACGTAGGGTGCGGGCGAGGCCGATCCCAGGCCGGTCGAACCGTCGCTGGCGACCACCTCGACAAACAAGAGATCCACCGTGTCGGTGGTCTTGTAGGCGATGGTGTAGGGCCGGGTCAGCGGAACCGCCTGACGCCAGCTTCGAACTTGGGTGATCTTCATGCCGGCCCCGCTGCGTCGGCGCTGCGCAAGCCGAGGCGATCACACAAGGTGTCCGCCACCCGATCGAGCCCATCTCGGAGCGGCAGGACGACCGGTATGCCTAACGACTGCTCGAGCCGAGCGCGTTCTGCTTCGGCCTCATCGGGCTCGAGGCCTTTGGTGTTGAGTGTGACTGCCCAAACTTTGACGCCATAGGCGGCGATTAGTGCGATTTCGTCGGCTACGGTTGGGACCCGACAGTCGAGGTGGGCAAAGCCCTTGAAATGCTTGCGACTGGGTTGATGTTGGAGCACCACGCCCTGGGCACCGCAGGAGAGCATCAACTCCGGTCCGCACGGCCCTGACGGGTTACGTAGAGACGCTTGTCCCTCGACCAGGATGACTTGGGGATCTGCTTCCCGCGCGCACGCGAGCACCGCGCCTTCGAGTTCGCCCGGGACGAAATCATTGGGCGTGGCGTCGAAAAGGAAGCCATGTGGAAAGCCTTGCAGGTAGCCACTCTGCCCGGTGTAGACCATCTCAGCGCGGATGCCACGACCGGTGAGGGCATCGCGCAGCAGGCTGGCGCTGGTCCGCTTGCCGATGGCGCAGTCGGTGCCCAAAACAGGGACCCGTGGCGCGGCCAATGAGAGAACCTCACCAGTCCAAAAGCGCAAATCGGCGCTGGGACGGGGCCGACGGAAGTCGATCATCTCGACCCCGGCCGCGTGGGCTGCTTGGACGATGTCGGGTTCATCGGCCAGCGCGTGGTGCAAGCCATTGATCAGGGTCATGCCAGCTTGGGCGGCCTCGATCAAGAGTACGCTCAGTTCGGGTGGAATCACGCCACCGACGGTGGCGACGCCAACCACGCATACGTCCGGGACGTTTTCGAGCCGAGCGAGGGCTTCACCGATACTGGCATCGATGGGAATGTCGCGAGGACGGCCATCGAGCAAGGTGCCAGCGTCTTGACCTGCGCACGAGGCGTCGACCAGGCTGACAATCTGGTAGCGACTGGGTCCTCGAACCATGCCATGGGCGGTTTTGCCTTCAATCGCTTGGAAGCGATCGAGCGTGAGCACAAGCGCTGTTTCCATCATTGCTCGACGGTATCCGGCCCCCGAAGGGGCGTCAAGAAGCAAGATGGAGATCGGATTAAGCTCTCCACCCGTGCATTTGTTGAACCCTCGCTCGCCAGGCGTGGTCCCGGAGGGACTTCCTTTTTCGAGGCGGTGACCTCGGTCACCGATTGCCTTGCTCGCGAGCAACTGGTCAGCCCGGGCCTTCCCCCAACCAACGCAGAATGTCGGCAGCACCAGCAAGGTTGGGGTGGGCGTCGAGGGTTTTGGCCAGCGGGTCGATGACGTCGCGTGTCAGGCTCTCGTCACCGGGCACGAGCGCGAGCGCCCGACGGTAGGCCTCCCGAGCGTCGTCGGGCTGTCCGAGCAAGAGGAGAAGGCGGCCCTCCTCGGCGCGGGCATCGACTTGTTTGGGCTGCAAGACCGCAACGCGGCGGATGGCTTCGAGCGCGGTGCGCCAGTCTCCGCGGTCGCGTGCCAAGCGCCAGCGCCAGTCCTCGAAGTCAGGCAGCTCAGGCCGCGTTGCGCGGCCTTCTTCCACCAGGTCCGACGCTTCACGCTGACGGCCCGCGGCCTGCAATACCTTGACGAGGTTGAGCGTTGTGCGGACCGTTTCGTCGTGGCTTGGACCCAGGACTTGGCGTTGACGACTCATGGTGTCGTGATAGACCGCCTCAGCTTCGGGCAGGCGGCCGTGACGGCGAAGAGAATTGCCCAGATTGTTCATGCTGATCAGGGTGTCGGGATGATCGTCTCCGAGTAGGCGCCGCTGGGTATCGGACACTTCCCGGTGCAGGGCTTCCGACTCCTCGTAGCGCTTTTGTTTGTAGAGCGCATTGGCGAGGTTGTTGAGCGAGCTCAGGGTCTCGGGATGCTCGAGACCAAGACGGGCGCGACGTCGGGCCAGGGTTTCCCGGTAGAGGGCTTCGGCGTCGGCGTACCGGCCCTCCGTGAACAACGCGTTGGCCAGAAGATTGGCACTCTCGAGGGTTCGCGGGTGCTCGGATCCAAGACGCTGTGTGCGTGCTTCGTGCACCTTGCGATAAAGGGCCTCGGCCGTCTCGAGTTGGCCTTGACGATGGTGTGTCTTGGCCAACAGGAGAAGGGTCTCGAGCGTCTCGGGGTGCTGCCGGCCGTGAACCCGTTCTTGATTCTCGAGCAAGGATTGCAAGGCTTCATTGGTTTCGGCATAGTTGCCGCGAAGGTACGCGGCCGAGGCGACCAGGAACCGAGCTCGGAGTACGAGGGGAGCATCACCGTCGTGTTCGGCGCGGATTCGGTCTACCAGATCACGGGCCGCGGTTTCCGCTAAAGGGAGATCCTCACCGCGCAACGCCAGGTCGACCAATACGAGCTCGGTCTCGATGGTTTCGATAGCCCCGGACGGCGCATGGGTCCGGTGTAGATCCTGCGCGCGGTTGAGCTGGACGCGGGCGTCGTCGTAAAGACCGAGCGCGAGATAGGTCTTCCCCAGTGTGTGACGAATCGACGCTTCGATCAGCGGCTCGCCACTCAGGTCACTGTCCAGGGTTGCCAGCTGGCGCTGAACCAAGTCGAGAACCCGTGCGTCGCGGCCTTCTTGCGCCGGATCGGCCGAGGCCAAGAGGTCGGTCAAGAAGCGGTTGACGGTTTGGGCCTGCTGGGCCGCTGCGCGTGCCTCTCGCTCCGACGACCGTGCGCGCTGAAGGCTGGCAACGATCGTGATGCCGGCGACCACCATGGTCGCCACCGCCAGGGTCGCCGCGGCGACCGCTGGCCGGTGCCGCGCTACCATTTTGCGTAGGGCGTATCCGCGCCCTCCGGGGTGGGCCAAAACGGGGCGTTGGTCCAGGAATCGACCGATATCAGCACCCAGTGCCGCGGCGGAGGGGTAGCGCTCAGCACGTTCGCGGGCGATGGCGCGCAGGACGATCCAATCGAGCTCTCGTGCCAGGTCGCGCAGCAGGGCCGCGCGCGTCGTGCGGCGATGGTGGCTCACGTTGTCGATCTCTTCGCCCAGCGAGCGACAACGCGCGGAAGGCGCCTCGACGTTCTGCTCGGCGATCTGCATCAAGTAGTCGAACACACTGCCGCTGGCGGACACGAAGAGCGCCGTCCCGGTCAGCAGTTCGTAGAGAACGTTGCCCAATGCGTAGACGTCGCTTCGGGTATCGATCCCGCGGGCTCCGCCTTGCATTTGCTCGGGACTCATGTGGCCCGGTGAGCCGACCACTTGACCGGCACGGGTAAGGCCGCGGTCGTCGTTGATGTGCTTCGCGACGCCGAAATCAATGAGCTTTGGAACCGGCTGTTCGGGTGGGCCGGTCACCAGAATGTTTGACGGCTTGAGGTCGCGATGGATGATGCCGTGCTCGTGGGCGTGTTGAATTGCCTCGCAGACCTTGGCGAACAAAGCCAACCGCTGCCGGACCGTCAAGCGATGTTGATCGCAGTAGGCGGTGATCGACAGACCTTCGACGAGCTCCATGACGAAGAACGGATAGCCGTCTTCGGTTTCGCCAGCCTCGTACATCGTCGCGATGTACGGATGGCGCATTTGCGCCAAGGTGTGGCACTCGGCACGAAACCGGTTGTCGAGCTGCGACTTGCGTCGTGGCTGAATGACCTTGAGGGCAACGGTCCTGCGCACCGGGGTTTGCTGTTCGGCGCGATAGACCAGGCCCATGCCACCACGGCCAAGCTCTTCGAGAATCTTGAACCGTTCGGTACGCGGTGGTGACGGGTGAGTATCGCGATACGCCGTGGGCAGCGACGGTTCAGGGCAGGTCGCGCCGTCGAGAGCCGTTGGTTTCGGGGTTACCGCCGTCATGGTCATGGGACCGATTGGACCAGGGAATGGTTACGGAGCCCGTAACGATGGGGGGATTTCTTGTCCGGCCGTCCTAACGAGCGAATCGGAAATGATCTGCTTGGCCGGAACATCGCTAGTGGTAGCCAATCCACACCGCAATGGCCAGCGCAAGGCCGGCGGCGATCCACACCTTGACCATGAATGGAAGGATGAACCGGAGCCAGCGGTCGTAGGGAATATGGGCGAGGCCGAGAATCCCCATGAGAACAGCATTGGTGGGGACCAGAATGTTGGTGAAGCCGTCGCCGAATTGGTAGGCGAGAACCGCAACTTGACGCTCGATCGACAGCAGGTCGGCGACCGGCGCCATGATCGGCATGGTCACGTAGGCCTGGCCGCTGCCGGAAGGGATGAACAGGTTGCACAAGCTCTGGACCGCGAGCATGCCAACAGCCGCGAGCGACGCGCCGACATGTTGGAGCGGCGCGGCAATGCCGTTGACGATCGTGTCGATCACATTGCCGTCTTCGAGCACCAGCAGGATGGCGCGGGCGAAGCCGATCAAGAGCGCCGTCGTGGTCAACTCGGCGGCGCCATGACAGAAGGCCTTGGCCGCGTCGTCCCCCTTGAGGCCGGCGATCAACGCCAAGACCAACGAGAGGGCAATGAACATGGCGCCCATTTCCTGGACGTACCAGTGCCAGCCGCTCCAACTTCCTAGGCCCCAGATGATCACGGCGAAGGCGATGGTGGTGAGCAAGAGGATGAGCTTGTGGCGACCGGTAAGGGTGGCGCCCTTCTGGACCACCCAGCTGTCGTCGGGCGCGATATCGGCCACCAGGCTCCGGCCGGGTTCGTCGCGGACCTTGCGGGCATAGGACCAAACATGATGAATGCCAATGGCAAGGAACGGTACGGTGAGCACGAGTCGATACCAAGCGCCGCTGGTTGGTGTGAGTCCAGCGACATCCTGCGCGATCATCACCGTGAATGGATTCACCGTTGCCACGCCGTATCCGATGCCGTAGCCGCAACAGAGGATGCCAACCGCCGTAACGGCGTCGAATCCCAAGCCGATGGCCAACGCGAGCAGGATCGGCACGAACGGTATGTACTCTTCGGCCATCCCTAGGGTGGCCGAGCCCGCGGCGAACAGCACCATGGCGCCCACGATGAAGATCGCCGGTCGTCCGCCAAGGAGTCCGAGCAGGAGACCGATCAAGGCATCGATGGCACCGGTGGCGCGCAGCAACCCGAAAGCACCACCAACCAAGAACACGAAGAAGATGATCTCTTGTGCCTCGGCGAAACCGCGGGGGATGACCGTGAAGATTTTGAACGGGCTGAGGCGGGTTGTTTCCTCAGCTTGTGTGAACGACCCCGCGACCACCTGTTCGCGACCCGCGTCGTTGGTGACGCGCTCGAAATTGCCCTGGGGCAGCATATAGGTCATGAGCAAGGCGATAACGATCATGCCGAAGAGCAGGATCAGCGTGTGCGGTACGCGGATGGCGGCCATAGGCGCGACTCCCAGGTGTCAGGGTGGACGGATGGTGTGGGGATGATCTCACACTCGTAGCGAAATTCGATTCAACCGATTTTCTCCGCCGCTGCGAAGGAAGGGGTGAGGCGGCATAGAGCGTGCCGCGTCGCTACCGACGACGAAGCAAGAGGAGAGTTTTGAATGTTCTACGTCTCGAAGAAACCGCTGGCCCTGCTTTTCACCTTCCTGGCGATCCCAGCAACCCCGCGCGATCAACAGGTCGAATTGGGTGTCGCGGCGGGCTATCCCAATGGTCGATGTCCGGGAGATGACACGGTCGATATCTCCTTGCGTGCGGTCATGGGCGTTCTGTGTCATCTCGGCACGGGAGCCCGCGATCCAGATGATGCGCCCTCCGGCCTTTTGCCACTCACGGATGGAGCGCTTCAGAAAGCCGACCGGTTCGACAACGCCTTCCCCTACTTGACGACACCCATCCCGGGTGCCAACGGCGCGCCGTAATGAAAGGCCTGGTCTCCACGTTGGCATGCACCACGCTGGATCGGGCTGGCCGAGGTGGCCGACGTGGCCGAGGTGGCCAGCCTAGGGCCGGAAGATCTGCCATTGGTTTGGCTCGGCGAGCCCTGTGCTTGGTGATGGGTTGGGTCGCAACCGCCGGTCCAGGGGCCGAAGGCTGGAAATGGCGCACCACCTTTACGACGCTGACCGTCGCCTTGTTGCGCACGGCCGATCTGTCTTCATGAGCACGACCACAATGACAAGGCTTCCGTTCATCGCTGGCAACGCGATCAAAGAGAAGGGTATAGTCCCCTTCGTGCCAACCACGGATGTGTCATCGGGAACGCTGGACGGATTCGACGATGTGATGTTGTTGGCGCGCATCGCAGGTCACGATCGTGTTGCCTTTCGGGTATTTTACAATCGTCATGCAGGCCGTATTCTTGCGTCATTACGTCATCTTTGTAAGGGCGCTGCACTGGCCGATGATCTTCTTCAGGAAGTATTTCTTGCTGTTTGGCGCAAAGCGGGAGGCTATCGGCCTGAACGCGGCGATGTCGGCGGTTGGTTATTTACGGTAAGCCGAAACAAGGTGATCGATGCCCGATGTCGTGGTCGGTTGCCACTGGCGGATTCTGATGTCGGGGAGCTGACGACCTTGGCGTCGCCACCGGAGCCACGCCGTGAGCTTCGGTTGAGCCTGTACCAGGCATTGGGGACGCTGAGCATGGAGCAACGTGAGGCGGTTATCTTGACCTACTTGGGCGGCTTTACCTACGACGAAACCGCTGCGCGTCTCAATGTTCCACTCGGTACGCTGAAATCCCGCTTGCGCGCTGGCATCCAGAGGTTGCGGCGGCGACTGGGTGAAGGAGCCTGAGATGGGCGTGCACACACCACGGCATCATCCCGCGGAAGAATGGCTGATACAGCATGCCGCGGGTCAACTTGATGTTGCCTCGCGGGTATTGATTGAAGCACATTTGTCATCTTGCCTCGCCTGTTCACAGAGCCTTGCGTCCCATGCGGAACCGGGTCGGCGATGGCTCGAGGAACAACCGGTAGTCGCCGCCAAGCCTTCGATCTGGGAGAGCTTGAGTCGCCAGATCGAAGACGAGAAGTCCACCGGGGAGCCTCTGGTTGCGGATCTGCCGCTGCCCATGGGTGCGCGTGGGGAGTTGCCGGACCCTGGCAGGCAGCCACGCTGGCGCAAGATGCCGTTGAGCAGTGCGCGGTTCGCGTTGTTGTATCGCGAACCTGACACGGGTTGCCACCTCGCCGCGGTTCGCATTCCGGGAGGTCGGACATTCCCACGGCATGAGCACCTCGGCGCTGAAGATGTTGTGGTTCTGACCGGCGCCTTCCGCGATGAGCAAGGTCACTTCCAGCCCGGTGATTTTCAGCACAATCCGTCGGGTACCCGACATGCGCCGGAGGTCGATCCGGGGGAACCGTGCTGGATTGTTGCTCGGTACGAGGCGGGCATTCGCTTTTTCGGTCTGCGCGGCCTGCTGTTGAAGTTCGCCTTCTAGTGGATTGTTACATTTGAATCGAAAGTGCCTGCCTGGGTAGCCGAGAATGCCGCCGATATTGCGGCCGAGGGCGAGGCTCAAGGTGCGTAGCCGCAGGATGTACCCTGGCAGGGTGCCGATTTCGAACTGGCCGATCCGGGCGTTCTCCAGCAAAACCTCTCTAGCAGAGAAGCTGACCAAGAACCGCCTGAACGGCGAATGAACGAGCGGTCGACCTAACCGCTTGGCAGCTCGAGAACGACTCGCAAACCGCCAAACCGGGACTCCTTGAAAGCCACCTTGCCGCCATAGAGCCGGACCACGTTCTGGACGAGCCTCAGGCCGATACCGCCGCCAGGTCTCGGATCGCCGAGGAGGTGGCCCCGCGCCAGGACAGTGCGCTCTAGCTCAGAGAGCCCGGGCCCATCGTCTTCCACCGTGAGCGTAACCCGGTCTCCCGAAGTCTGGGCCCCGATCACCACTTTAGATCGAGCCCACTTGCACGCATTGTCTAGAAGGTTGCCCAGCACCTCCTCGAGATCTTCACGATCGCCGCAGAAGGTGAGTTCCCGCGTGACGTCGACCTCGATCTCCAGGGCCTTCTCTTGGTGGAGCTTGCGCATGGTGCGGGTCAATCGTTCGACCGCCGAAAGAACTTCGCAAGTCGACTCCGGAGGATGGGCGAGGTGAGCGGCGGCGGCTCGAGCCCGGCCAAGGTGAAGCTCGACCTGAGCGGCCATTGCCTCTACCTGTTGGCGCATGTCCCCGGTTGAGATCTCCCCCTCGGCTGCCATACGCTGAAGCTCATTGCCGAGGATTGCCAGCGGCGTCTTGAGACCGTGGGCGAGGTTGTCGGCTTCGAGGCGCGAGCGCTCGAGCGCCTCCTGATTGCGTCGCAGAAGGTCGTTGAGGTCGTCGATCAGCGGTTGAACCTCCTTCGGATAGCTACCGTCGAGACGGTCTGATGCGCCTTTCCGAACTGAGACGAGACGGCGACTCAGGCGACCGAGTGGCAGGAAGCCGACGACCACGGTGAGCACGCCCGCTACCATCAGGACGATGGCAAGGATGCAAACCATAGCGATCCAGGCGCCGCCGCCAGGGAAGTAGCCCACCGCCGCCAACAGCAGAGCCCCCGCTGCCCAGAGGAGCCCGCCGATGAGGATTGCGGCCCGCAGCGAAGCGCGCTTCATCGGTCGGCGGGGATCTGGTAGCCGAGACCCCGCACGGTTCGAATCAGATCCGCTCCAAGTTTTCGGCGTATCCGAGCGACGAACACTTCGATGGTGTTCGAGTCCCGATCGAAATCCTGGGCATAGATGTGCTCGATGAGCTCAGTTTGAGAGATGGTGCGACCCGCGTTGTGAAGGAGGTATCGGAGGACCCTCAGCTCGTGCGATGTCAGCTGAACCGGGTCACCGTCGAGCCTGACCTCGAGAGAGCGTGTGTCGAGCGTGACGCGTCCGTAGCACAGCTCGGCCGATCCTGAGCCGCCGGCGCGCCGCAGCAAAGCTCGGAGCCGGGCCGAGAGCTCCTCCATGCGGAACGGCTTGGGAAGATAGTCATCGGCGCCAGCGTCTATGCCGGCCACGCGTTCATGCCAGCGCCCACGAGCGGTCAGGATCAGCACAGGGGTTGAGAGGCCCGCACTCCGCCAGCTCTCCAGCACGCAAAGGCCGTCGAGCGAAGGCAGGCCGAGATCGAGGACGATGACATCGTACGGCTCGGTCGCCCCAAGGTGCCGAGCTTCCGCTCCGTCCGCAACCAGATCCACTGCGTACCCTTCCGCAGAAAGCTGATCGGCCAGCTGTCTGGCCAACTCGGGCTCATCCTCTACCACCAACACTCGCATTCCTCACTCCGTGCAGATCCTACAACGTGTTGTGCAGTGTTGTCCCTATTGCGTTGCGACCTTCTAGTGAGAAGACGCGCGGTGGCGGAGGATCGCGGCGCAAAAACCGATCGGGATCAAAATAAAGAAGAGGTTGTAAGGCTGGGGCCCGCCGGGAAGCTCGACTCCCGTCGCCCCGGCGATCATGACTCCCAAGTAGGGACCGATTCCAAACACCATGCCGAGCAAGAGGAAGGTCAGCCCGTCCGCGCGACGTTCGGCTGGTGTCGCGCGCGCGAAGCGAATCCCAACGACGACAATCGTCAAGACAGCGAAGAGGTTGGGAACCGTCGCGTGGAGACCCCAGAAGGCTTGCGTCAGCGCTTGCGCAGCCGGCATCTGAGGCGCCAGGGCGATGATCGTCGCCGCCACTAGACCTGACACCGCAACCGGACCGTAGAGCAAGATCGGCATCCAGCGGGGCAAGTGCGGCCGCAGCGGCTGCGGAAAAACCAGCGCGAAGTGAAGCAACAAGGCCTCGCTGAGGAAGCCGCTCACGAACAGGTACACAATCCAGGCGTTGGAGGAGACACCAAGCGGCCCACCCCAGTGGAGACCCGCGAATGCGGCGTAGAGGGCGAAGAGCCAGCTCGCTCTCGTACCGGCCCAATGATGAGCGATCAGGCCACAAACAATGAAACCGAGCCCCATCACGCCCAGGGTCACAAACATTGTATGGTCCAGCTCTGACAGATCGCCCGCCAAGACAGCGGACTGTTGCCGCCACGGTGACGCCAAGCGCCAGCCAAACGCCAAGATAGCTGCGATCCAAAGTAGTAGGTATTTCTTTTGCTCGTTCATGGTTCAACAAGACCACTCGGCGCCTGAACCTGGGATGAACAACCGGAGGCAATTTCGGGCTTGACACGGCTTATGACAGGGGTCCAAGGGGGATTCTCCAACGTCGCTCACCAAACAACATCTGGCTCATCTAGAGAGATGTTGGTGGGCCTAGTGACCTAGCAGGCCGATGTTGGGTACGCGCGAGTGTCCGGAGTCGGTCGGACGGATAGACATGATGTCCCGCTGACTCCGCCTGGGCAATATTCACCAAGGCTTGGGCAACTTGGCGGGCGTGGATAGGGCGGTACCGCTGTAGCGGGCCGATCATCAGGAACAAGAGTGCTTGCGAGAAACCGATCGCCAGGCGTTCGGCGACCCGCACCTCATCGCGGTCGCCGAGCAGCAAGGAAGGGCGAAGAACGTGATAACTCTCAAACGGCAATCGAGCGATCGCGTCTTCGATTTCGCCCTTGACCCGGCTGTAGAACGAGTGTGCGGTGCGTCGGGCGCCAATGGCGCTGACCAGCAGGTATTGCTTGGCATTGTGCTCGGCGGCCAGCCGCGCTGCTTCGAAGGGATAGACGAAGTCGACCTGCCGGAAGGCGTCCTGCGAGCCGGCTTTCTTGATCGTGGTGCCCAGGCAGCAGAAGACATCGTCGACGGCAAACAGATCCCGATGGTCGCCGAGGCGCTCGAAGTCGACTACTGGAGCCTCGAGCTTGGCGTGCTCGGTATCGAGCGGTCGTCTTCCAGGGGCAATGACCCGGTGCCAGGCGTCGTCATCGAGCAGCAACTCGAGCAGATGGCCGCCCACCAACCCGGACGCTCCGAGCACCAAAGCGGTGCGGGTCATGACGCCAGCACGTACGCGAACACCAGCGGCGCGACGATGGTGGCGTCGGATTCGATGACGAACTTGGGACAATCGATGTCCAGCTTGCCCCAGGTGATCTTTTCGTTGGGCACCGCGCCGCTATAGGAACCGTAGGACGTGGTGCTGTCGCTGATTTGACAGAAGTAGCTCCACAGCCGGGTGGGCGTGCGCAGGTCCTGCTCGATGAGCGGTACAACGCAGATGGGAAAGTCACCGGCTATGCCACCAGCAATTTGAAAAAATCCCACCCCAGCCTCCTGGGTCGCCTTCTGGTACCAGTCGATCAAGGAGACCATGTAGTGGGTACCGCCGCGAACGGTATCGATGCTCGACACCTCACCCTTGATCGACGCCGCGACGAACATGTTGCCGAGGGTCGAATCCTCCCAGCCCGGTACGAACAACGGGAGATCACGCTCGGCAGCGGCGATGAGCCACGAGTCCTTGGGATCGATTTGGTATTGGTCGGCCAGCACACCTTCGTTCAGGATCCGGTACAGAAACTGGTGGGGGAGCAGCCGCTCACCAGCTTGATCCGACTGCTGCCAGTAACGTAGAACTGTCTTTTCGATACGCCGCATGGCCTCGTCTTCGGGGATGCAGGTATCGGTGACGCGGTTCAGGCCTCGATCGAGCAAGGCCTGCTCATCCATGGCGGATAGCGCCCGCCAATCGTCGATCTTGACGTAGTGGTCGTGGGCGACCAGGTTGAAGACATCTTCCTCGAGGTTGGCGCCTGTGCAACAAATGGCGTGAACCTTGCCGGCCCGAATCAGCTCGGCGACCTGGATGCCGAGCTCCGCGGTCGACATCGCGCCTGCGATGGTGAGAAACATCTTGTTGCCTTGCGCCAACTGATCGACCCAGCCCTGTGCGGCACGCTCCAGCGTTCGGGCATTGAAGTGCCGGTAGTGATGGCGAATGAAGGTCTTGACCGCGTGCACATCCGTCATGGGAAACGTCCTTTACGTCGGATTTAGATGGGCCACTTCGAAGCTGCTGGTTGGCGGGCGAGATGGTAGCAGAGGAGGGCATGAGTCGCGGTGCCGCTCGTGAATTGCCAGCTGTTGAGTACGTGCTGTAGAGTTCACCGCGTTTCGCTACGCTGCGATGTCCTGCGTGAACGCTTCCTGGGACAGGCGCAGTTGGTTTCGACACACCGAACGGAACCGTTGTCATGGCCAGCTCCCATACCCAACCCAAACGCTGGACAACCGCCGACGCAGTCGAGGAATACGGTATTGGCTCCTGGGGCGAAGGCTTCGCGGGAATCAATGATGCAGGTCACCTCGAAATCGGCCCCGGTCCGTCACGGATCGACCTGAAAGAGTTGGTCGACGAGTTGGTCGAACGCGGAATCGACCTGCCGCTGCTGATCCGGTTCACCGACATGGTCGAAGCGCGGGTCGAGGCGCTCAACGGTGCCTTTGCCCGGGCGATTGCTTCTTACGAGTACAGCGGCTTGTATCGCGGGGTCTATCCGATCAAGGTCAACCAAGATCGGTACCTGGTAGAGAGCTTGCTGGAATTCGGCAGCCGCTATCATTTTGGACTCGAGGCTGGCTCCAAGCCTGAGTTGATGGCGGCGATCGCGATGCTCGACGATTCCGAGGCGTTGATCGTTTGCAACGGCTACAAGGACGCTGCCTACGTCGATACCGCCTTGCTCGCCTCGCGGCTTGATCTACGGATCGTGTTGGTGGTGGAGAAACCCTCGGAGCTGCGGTTGATCGTCGAGCGCTCGAGGGCCCTGGGAATTGCGCCTCGGATCGGTATGCGGGCACGGTTGAGCAGCCGTGGCGCTGGCCACTGGGAAGCGTCGGGTGGTGACCGATCCAAGTTCGGCCTCGGTGCCCGCGAGTTGCTGGAAGCGGTGGAGTACCTGCAAGCGGAAGCGATGGTCGACGCGTTTGTCCTTTTGCATTTCCATTTGGGCAGCCAGATCTCCGCCATCCGCAGCATCAAGAACGCGCTGCGGGAGGCAGGTTGGTTGTACGTCAACCTGCGAAACATGGGAGTGCCGCTCGAGTTCTTCGATGTTGGTGGGGGACTCGGGGTCGACTACGACGGTTCACGGACCAACTTCGCGTCGTCGATGAACTACTCGGTCCAGGAGTACGCTAACGACGTGGTCTACAGCCTGATCGAAGTCTGTGAACAACACGACATTCCCCATCCGACCATCGTTACCGAGTCGGGGCGGGCCACGGTTGCTCACCATGCGGCCTTGGTCATGGAAGTACTCGAGGTGGGTGAATTTCGCATTGGTACCCTCCCGGACTCGCCACCTGACGATGCCGAACCGGTACTGCGTCACCTGTTCGAAGCCTATGATTCGCTGACCGCCAAGAACGCGCGCGAGACCTACCATGACGCCCTTCAGTACCGCGACGAGTGCCAGAGTCTCTTTAGCTTGGGGCATTTCTCCCTGCTCCATCGCGTATTGGCCGAGGATCTCTTCTGGGCCATTTGTCACCGGGTTCGCGAGCGCCTCACCGATTTGCCACGACAGGGTGATCAGCTCCGTTTGATCGAAGGTGCGTTGGCCGACACCTACTTCTGCAATTTCTCGTTGTTTCAGTCCTTACCGGATTCGTGGGCGATTGATCAGCTCTTTCCGATCCTGCCGATCCACCGGCTGGGTGAGGAACCGACCCGGCGTGCGGTGTTGGCGGACATCACCTGTGACTCCGATGGCATGATTAACCGGTTCATCGATCCGCGCGAGGTCCGTTCGGTGCTCGAGCTGCATCCCATGCGGGCCGAGCCGTACTACCTCGGGGTGTTCCTGGTGGGCGCGTATCAGGAGATTCTGGGCGACTTGCATAACCTATTTGGCAACACCAACACCGTCCATGTCTCGTCTGATGGCAAGGGTAGTTACACCATCGATCATGTCGTCGCCGGCGACACGGTGACCGATGTGCTTCGTTACGTAGGATACGAGCGGCGCAGCCTGATCGCCCGGATTCGCCGCGCGTCGGAGCGCGCGCTGGCCAATGGTTGCATGACCCGGGAGCAGGCGCGTGAGCTGGTGGCTGGCTACCAAGCGGGCTTGGCTGCGTCAACGTACCTCGAACGGCGGTAGTGTCGCGCGTTCAGGGAGTCGGTTCGTCGATCAGGGTGCGGTAGAATCGGTGGCAACGAGCATCGCCGCCTAGCATTCGCGCGAGCGCGAGGAAGGAGAATCGAGCATGAATGTGATGAATTACGCGGTTTCCCAGAGCGTTCCCGTGTCCCAGCTGGGGGTGAGCCCACGCGCGACCTTTATCAATCGCACCTACACCCACTTGTTTGGCGCCATTTTGGCCTTTGTCGGGATTGAGTTCGCCCTTTTCCAAAGCGGCCTGGCCGATCGTATGGCCCAGGCGATGATGGGGGTGAGCTGGCTGCTCGTGCTCGGCGGCTTCATGGTCGTCAGCTGGTTCGCCAGCAAGGCGGCGTTTTCGGCGCGATCTTTGGGCGCCCAGTACGCGGCGTTAGCCGCCTTTGTAGTGGCCGGAGCGATCATCTTCGTACCGCTCTTGTTCATGGCACAGCGGGTGGCGCCGGGTGCGATCCGTAGCGCTGGCATGGTGACCCTACTCGGGTTCGCGGGCCTCACCTTCGTCGCGTTCACGACCCGCAAGGACTTCTCGTTCTTGGGTGGCCTTCTGCGTTGGGGCATGATCAGTGCGCTGATCTTGATCGTCGCTGCCGTGCTGTTCGGATTTCATCTCGGCACGTGGTTTTCAGTCGCGATGGTCGTGCTCGCGGGTGGTTCAATCCTCTACAACACTTCGAATGTGTTGCACCGTTTCCCCGAAGATCGCTACGTTGCCGCCGCGCTCCAGCTCTTCTCTTCGGTTGCCTTGATGCTCTGGTACGTCCTGCGCATCTTCATTTCTCGTGACTGAGATCTGCATTCAGGAACGGCTCGCCCCGAACAATCGTTGTTTCGGGTGCGGGCCGACCAATGGCCAGGGATTGCGAATTCGCAGCTTCCCGTCGACCGATCGTCCAAATGACACGCTGGTTTGTGAGTGGACGCCCGCGCCGCACCACGAGGCCTTTGGCAACGTGCTCAACGGTGGCATCATCGGCACCTTGCTCGATTGCCACAGCAACTGGGCCGCGGCCTGGTTCCTCATGCGGCGCGACGGTGAAGACAAGGCACCGGCGACGGTTACGATGGACTTCCATGTCAAGTTGAAACGACCGACCCCGACCGATGGCCCCGTGCACCTGGTTGCGGCTGCCGTCGCGTCGGAAGGAAGCAAGGTCACCGTCGAAGCGAGGCTCGAGGCGGGCGGCAAGGTCACTGCCACGTGTCTCGGGAACTTTCTCGCGGTCCAGCCGGGGCATCCGGCCTACGAGCAGCGGTAGTGCGTCGGTGATCCATGCGGGCTCTCGCGCCGCCCGCCAGACGCTTTGCGATTCTATGCGCAACAGGCTCCTAGTCGCCACAGATCGCTTCGAGCGCTGTGCGGTCCTTCAACATGAACCCCTCGTCCCTGGTCTCGACGATGCCGGCCTTGCCCCACCGGCTCATGACGCGAATGGCGGTTTCGATCGTCGTTCCTGCCATGTCGGCGAGATCCTGGCGCGACAGGGGTACCGGCACGAACGTGGCCTGGCCTCGTGCTTGACCGACCGAGTCGCTGAGTTTCATAAAGAGTAAGGCGAAGCGTGACTCGACCCGTGAGAACGCGGCTTCGACTACGCAGTTGCGACACTCCGCTGCATGCTCCGAGAACACCGCCAGCACATCGCCGAGCAGGCGCGAATCGGCAGACATTGCCGCCAGCAGCTTTCGGTTCGGGATGTCGAGGCACACGGAGCTTTCGAGCGCTATGACATTTGCGTTACTTTCCCGTCCGCCGAGTACCGAGATACCGATCGGGTCGCCGGGACTGAAGAGCGCCAGCAGCGCGCTGCGGCCGTTGGCCAGCGCCCGCGTCATTTTCAGACGGCCCCGCACCACGATGAACACCGATGCCGATGGTTTTCCTTCTTCGAGGATCACTTCGCCTGGCTGCAGCGGCCGTGGCGTGCCCGCCAACACCAAGGCGGTAAGGCTGGGGACCGGAAGCTGAGCGTAGCGGTCATAGGCCGCCAGCGTTTCGATCAACGCATCGGTTACGAAGGGGTTATCGTTGGTCTCGATCATGGTCATGGATGTCATGGGTGAACCATGATCGAGGCTAGCGGCTGTACGGCTCAAAGTCACCGCCCCATCGGGTGGTGCCTTACTGGGTGGCAAGGCGGGGCGTTATGCTGCCTCTTCATCGAGTGCCCGCAATCGCCCGGCGAAACGGTGGGAATACACGCGCTTCATGGCCTCGAGCTTGAGTGTTTGCCACGGAAAACGCCGCCTGCTCAGCGACCGGCACTCCTCGGGCAACATCACCAAGCTGACATGGACATTGGGGGCGCAGCCGATCGGCAGGCCACGCTCCATGCACGCCTCGAATAAGCGTCGGAACACCGGTACCATGTCTTCGGTGCGTGGTGGCGCGTGATCGGCCAGGTCGGTGCCGGAGAGGGGGCGGAATACGCATACCGTGGGAATGGCACCCACGGAGGTGATCCAGTCGATGGCGCGGATGGACGACGCGGCCGGCTCGAGGCCAGCGATGATCTCACCGTTCGACACCCAGGGCTCGTGCTTGGGACCGCGTGTGCCGAGGGTGGCGCAGTAGCGAATGGCCTCGAGGTAGTGGTCGAGGCCGTACTCGCGATGTTTGCCGGGGCAGATCTCCTCGAACAGGGGCCGGTCGAAGATCTCGAAGCAGAACGAAACCCGATTGACCCCGATCGCGCGCAGGTGGTCGTAGCGCTTCAAGTCGCGGTGAGGCGGCGTCTGTACACCGACCAGCAGTCCCAGCTCACGCTTGATGCGAACGATGAACGGCTCCAGGATGTCCAGGTAGGTGTCGCCGTCATAGTGGCCGGTATTGAAGTCCACATACGTGATGCCCGACTCCCGACGCGCCGTGCGGATGACCTCCATCACCTCGTCTACCGATTTGTCGTCCGCGTCGTCGACCCCCAAGTTGAGGCCTACCGAGCAGAATTTGCAGTTCGACCGCTCGGGTTTCTCGGTCCAATACTCACAGACCTTGGCCTGGTAGATCCCCAAGTAGGTACCCTGTAGCGTGCCGATCCGGGTCATGGCCTTGCCGGTGGCGGTTTCGTGGTCGTACCACGGTGGTCGCGGCGAGAGCCGTGGCTCGGTCACCAATTTGTCGTGCCACAGTAATCGATAGGCATCCTTGTCAGTACGCCGGAGGCTGTAGGGCGAATTCTTGGCGAACGGCTCCGAAACCGGGATGTTGGTCCACAGATTGCCGGGAAGGATCAGCTCCAGGCCGCTGCCCAATCCGGCGCGCGTACGCAAGATCGGCCGGCCACCGTCGTCGGTCACCAAGCACGACTCGTCCAGTCGTATGCCCTTGCAGTACAGATCCAGCTTCAATAAGCCCGGGCTGCTGCGCAGCGCGTCGGCGGTGATCTCCATGCCCGCTCCGATCTGGTGGTGAATGATACACGAAGTTGCTCGAGGCTTCGCGGGGCCATGGTAGCCATGGTCAGCCCAGACCGATATGACGTTTGTCATACGGCCAAGTCCGCATCGTTGGGCACGTTCAAACCTGTAGGGGGCGATCTACGGCGACCATGAGCGCGCTTCTTTGATGCAGGCGTTGAGAGCGACGCCGCGGTAGCTGGAGCCGGCGAGGCGGAGGTGGGGTGGGCAGTGGGTTTCGATCTCGCGCAGCAGGCGGGCGTGGCCGCGCTCGTATTGGGCGATGCCGAGGGGGTGACGGGCGATGCCGTGGGCGCGTGGCGGCGGCAAGGGGCCCCAGGCGCGCCCGAGGTCGCGGAGGGCAAGATCGAGCAAATGCTGATCGTCGAGATCGACAGCGGCGGCCTTGCGACGCCCGCCGATGAGCACCCGCACGAGGTGGCGGTCGGCGGGGGCGCGGCCGGCGAAGATCGAGGAGTCATAGAGCGCGCTCAGGATGCCCAGACCCTGGCCGTGGGGCACCAGGAAGCCAAAGGAGGGCTCGGCCAGGGCGCGCAGGCGGGCGGCGAACGGTAGACAGGAGCTGGTGAGGAAGCCTTGGGGGGTCGCCGGTAGCGCCCGCAGGCGGCCGGCGCGCCAAACAAAGCGTTCGCTCGCGGATTGCCCGGCGGGCAGCAGCCGTGCCTCGAGCCCGAGCTCGGCGACCAATTCGAGGGTGGCAGGCTCGTTGTCGAGAAAGCCGTTGGGTCCCCATTCGACACGGCAGCCGTCGAGGTCGGTGGTACGGATGTTGCCGCCTACGCGGTCGCGCGCTTCGAAGACCACCACCTCGGCGCGGCCCGCCGGATGGTGGGCTAGGTGATGCGCGGCTGTCAGACCGGCGATGCCGGCGCCGAGCACAGCGATCTTCATGCCGCGCTCATGGCCGGCTCACACCATGCGTGAGAAGCGTTGCTCGGCATCGGGATGGCGGCGATAGGCGTCGAATACCACGCACACGTTGCGCACGAAGAGACGACCGTCGCCAGTCACGCGGATGCCCTCGTGGCTGAGCTCGACGAAGCCGTCATCGACGAACGGCACCAGTGCCTCGATCTCGGACGCGAAGGTAGAGGCGAAGTCGATATTGAAACGCTCCTCGACGTCTGCGGCGTCGACCGCGAAACGGCACATAAGGGCGGTGATCACGTACCGCCGCAGGTGGTCGTCCGGTGTTAACACGACACCTCGATGGGTCGCCCGTGAGCCTGCGTCGATCGCATGTTGGTAGCGGATCAACTTGGTTTCGTTCTGGAACAGGCCGCCTCCGATATCGCTAATGGCGCTCATGCCACAGCCGATCATGTCGGGTGCTTGGCGCACGGTGTAGCCCATGAAGTTGCGCCATAGGGTACCTTCGTCGAGAGCGCGACCGAGCTCGTCGTCGGGGAGCGCGAAGTGGTCCATACCGATCGACCGGTAGCCGCCCCCACGAAAGGCTTCGATGGTTCCCGCGAGCAGCTCGAGCTTGACTTCCGGGGTTGGCAAGTCGGATTCGCGGATGCGCTTTTGTTGCACCTTGAGCCACGGCACATGGGCGTAACTGTAAGCCGCTATCCGCTCGGGCCGCATGCGGAGCACCAAGTCGAGGGTGGCGGCGAATGTCTCGGGCGTTTGTAGTGGTAGGCCGTAGATCAGATCGAGGTTGATTGAGCCATAGCCTAAGCCACGCGCGGTTTCGACCATCTCAGCGGTTTGTTCGTAGGACTGAATCCGGTTCACCGCACGCTGTACCGTGGGGGTGAAGTCTTGAACGCCGAGCGACAAGCGGTTGAAACCCAACGTGCGCAGCGTGTAGAGATGCTCGACGGTGGTCACCCGTGGGTCGATCTCGATCGCCATCTCAGCGCCAGGCTCGAGCTCGAAGGAATCGCGGATCACCGTCGCGAGCTTGCGCAGTTCGTCGGGGGTCAGCGAGGTGGGTGTGCCGCCGCCCCAATGCAGCTGGCGTAGCCGACGGCGGCGTCCGAGCCGGGAGGCGATGGCGCGGATTTCGCGTGTGAGCCCATCGAGGTAGTGCTCCGCCACCGACCGCTTGCGGGTGATGACCACGTTGCAGCCGCAGTAGAGACAGCGCTCGGCACAGAACGGCAAGTGAACGTAGAGGCTGAGCGGATCAGCCGCCCTAGAGCCGGCCCCCCGCAGGTGGGCATCATAGGTCGCGGCATCGACGCCCGTGTGAAACTCCGCGGCCGTAGGATAGGACGTGTAGCGTGGGCCCGGCCGGTCGTAGCGGCGAATGCGTGCGGCGGTAATGGAGCTGTTTCGTGCAGAGTTCATTTCTATGTGCAGCAGACTCCTAGAGGTCCGGCCGGAAACCCCAAAGCGTCCTGTGTGGAGGACGGTTTCTTGTCGAAAACACCGGGAGGGGTCCCGAAGGAAGCTGATTTCTGGCGAAATCAGCCTTCAAGAAACAGGCTTTCCGGCCGGACCTCTAGTACTTAGGTACCGGGGAACGTCTCGAGGTGGTTGGCGAGCTTCGCGAGCAGATCGTCCAAGTTGGTCTCAGGTGGGGCCAGGGGCACCAGTCGGTATTCTGGGTTGGTGGGCGCGTCCGTCGCGTTGAGCCGGGTCAACCGGTGGTGAAAGTCTTGGGCCAGGCGGCAAAGAGCGAGGAGGTGGCGACCGTAGCCATCTTGGTCGAGGGGCATCATGCGGTGGTTGAAGAGCACCGCCGCGGCCGCCGCGCCGGGTTTGGAACCCTCGAGGGAGACGTTGTTGGGGTTGCAGAGCATGGAGGCCAGGTACGCCACCATCCCGGGCATGGCGACCTCGGAGACCATGTGGGCCATGTAGCGCGGAGAGAAAAAGGGGACATCGAGCTTGAGGTCCGAGATCAGCTCGAACAGCTCTTGAAGAAAACGCCCGCGGTAGGCTTCGGCGTCTAGGGTCTGGAGCGATCGATAGGAGATGGCGGGTGGATCTTTGGGATGGTAGTTCCGGCGCCAGAATATGTAGTCATCAACCACCAACTCGACGACCTCTTTGAAGAAGCGCCGCAACTCGCTCTTCGGTCCGAGAAAAAAGTGATCGAGAGAGTCGTCTTCACGCATCGAAACGCTCCGCGCCAAGTCGCGACGACCGATGCCTACGCCGAGCCGCCCTCAAAGGGGGATACTCGAAGGCGGCCCGACGCGAATCCATCTGAAGAAGCAGGGTACGCAGGCACTCGCGGCGTCCGTATGATGGCTGTCATGTCGCGGCGTGGAGATCGGCGCGACCATGGGGTGATCGCAGGCTGGCCGTCGTTGCCGGCGCTGGAATCCTTCGACAAACCCGTTCGCCAACCCCGTTCAACCAACCCTGATTTGGGAGCTTGCCGATGACCCTCGATACGATTGTGAGCGCGCGAACCACCGTCGGTGCGATCGCCACCGAACATCCCCTGGCCACCCGTGTCTTTGCCCGCCACGGCATTGACTTCTGCTGCGGCGGGGGCCGACCTCTCGAGGACGTTTGTAGCGCCAAGAGTCTGGTGCTGGATGACGTGCTCTCGGAAATCGATCAGGAAATCCACGGCTCGGAAGACGGTGAGGTCCGCTGGGACCAGCGTCCGTTGCCAGCGCTGGTGACGCATATTCTCGAGCGCTACCACGAGCCGCTGAAAGAAGAGCTGCCTCGTCTCGAGGCCATGGCGACCAAGGTTCACCGTGTTCATGGCGAAAAGGACCCGGCACTGGCGGAGATTCTCGAAGTACTCCTTGCCCTCCGGCAGGACCTCGATCAGCACATGATGAAAGAAGAGCGGGTGCTGTTTCCGATGATCCTGAGCGGTCAGGGTCGCACGGCGGGGGGACCGGTCTCGGTGATGGAAGAGGAGCACGAGGCCGCGGGCGAGATGCTGCGGCGTCTACGGTCTCTGACCAACGACTACCAGCCTCCCGCCGACGCGTGCAACACCTGGCGGGCATTGTGGGCCGGCCTGGACGCGCTCGAGCGTGATCTGCACGAGCACATCCACTTGGAGAACAACATCCTCCACAAGCGCGCCTTGGCGGGATAGGACACCGGGAGTCGGCTGGGTCTCCGGCTCGGGGGGCCTCGGGTGGCTGGCGTCCCAAGGGCACGCGGTCACGCTATCAGCGTCCATGACGGCGGTCATACGGTGAGGGGCCGGTCGCCTTGTAGGTTGGCAGCAGAGGAACGCGATCAGGGAGACCCCCGTGAACGAGAACAGGCCCATAGAAGAACGCCTTCTCGACGACTGGCGGGATCAGTCTCTGGAGGAAATCCTGGCCCAATGCCGGGATACGGTCGAGGATCCGGCCTATCCGACGGTTCAGCGCTGGCGCGCGCGCGGCGGCAAGGTCGTCGGTCACTTCCAGGTCTACTCGCCGCAAGAGATCGTGCACGCGGCCGGCATGCTGCCGGTCAAGGTGCGGGGCGCGCCACTGGAGCCGACCGAGGCGGACGCGCACTTCGGCTCGTATTTGTGTTCGATCCTCAAGACCTCGTTGGAGTTGGCGCTCAGCGGCCGGCTCGAGTTGGAGATGTTCGTCAGCCACCCGATCTGTGACGCCGCCCGCAATCTCGCCGCCATCTGGGGTCGCAACGCTGCGTATCCATGCCAGATTCTCTACCTGCCGCAGAACGCCAACTCGTCGCATACGGTGCGTTATCTGCGCGCCGAGTACGCCCGCTTCCTGGCGAGCGTGGAGGCGGTGGCCGGGTGCACGATCTCCGATCACGATCTTCGTGACTCGATCCGGCTGTTCAACGAGAACCGGCGCCTGATGCGTGCGCTCTACGACATCAAACGCGAGAGCCCATGGCAGGTTTCGGCCGAAGACGCCTATTGCCTGGTGGCGATCGGGGGCATGATCTCGGTCGAGGAGCACAATGACCTGCTGCATACGGTCTTGCCGATGTTGCGTGCCCACGACGCCAAGGCGGAGGACCGGGTGCGCGTCGTGTTCGAGGGCGCCTTCTGCGAGCAGCCGCCCCTCGACCTGATTCGCATGGTCGGGCGCTCGTGTTACATCGTCGACGACGATTTCCTGATCGGCCTTCGTTGGCTCTTGGAGGATGTCGCCACCGACGGTGATCCGTTGCGCAACCTGGCCCACGCCTACGTCGAGGCTTCCAGCTACAGCCCGGTTCAGCACGATAACCGCAAACCCAAGGAGGAGATGCTGTGCCAGCGGATCGAGCGTGCCGGCGCAGTCGCGGCGATCATCGGCGCGGCCAAGATGTGCGAGCCGGGTCTCGAAGAGCAGGTGGCGTACATCCGGGCGCTCGAGGACAGCGGTGTGCCCTATTTCCTTACCGAGTTCGAGGAGAACATGACCAGCTTCAATCAGTTGGAGCTGCAGGTGGAGACCTTCGTCGAGAACCTGCTCTTCGGTTGAGTGGCGTGGTCGTTGCGAGGAGGCCCTAATGGTAGACGAGAACCTGGAACGAGCCAACCCGAAAGCCGAGGATAGCGCCCTGGTCGGACGCGGAAGCCGGGACGGCGCGGAGCTGTTTCGCGATTGGTTCGCCACCCTGAGCGAGACCGCCGCGCGTGGCGAAGGCGCCGCCTACGTGTTCGTTATGGGCAGCCTCAATGAGCTCCTCGGGGCCTTCGATCTGCCGGTAGTTTTTCCCGAGATCAATTCATTGCAGACCGCGGTGCGGCGGGTCGCCCACGAGTACCTCGACGAGGCCGAGGACTACGGCTACTCCCCGGATATCTGTGGCTATGTCAAAGCCGACGTGGCCGTGCAGCTGCGCGGCGGTGCCCATCCCATGGGCCAGATTCCCAAGCCGCGCCTGGCGGTCTACACCAACGCCTGCAACACCTACATCAAGTGGGCGGAGATCTGGCAGCGGATGTACGGCATTCCGATTTTCACCATCGATGTCCCCGGCACCCGCCAGGCCGGCGCGCAGACCAGGCCTGGTGACCGCTCTTTTGAGGTTGACCGGTGTTACGTGGAGGCACAGATTCGTGAGCTCATCGGCGTCTGTGAAGAAGTCACTGGCCGTTGCTTCGACATCGACAAGCTGCGCCAGAACATGGGCTATGCCAATCGGATGAGTGCCGCTTGGAAGCGCGCCTTGGAGCTCAACCGCAGCCACCCATCGGTGTTCAACGCACTCACCGATGGCACCATCTACTTGGGTGTTGCGAACGGTCTTCGCGGCACCGAGGCCGGCGCCCGCTACTTTGACGAGCTGGTCGAGGAGTTGGAATACAAGGCGAAGGTCGGCATCGGCACGCTGACCGACGAGCAGCATCGCCTGGTCTTCGTCGGGGTACCCTGCTATCCGATTTTTAGGCGCTTCAATGAGTTGTTCAGCGAGTGGGGCGGCAGCTTCGTCGCCTCGACCTATTTGTGGTTCGCCTCCGGCGGTACCAATCGCGGCTTCCAATACGATCTGGCGAAACCCGTCGAGAGCTTGGCGGAGGGCTTGCTGTTGAGCGTGCGCGACGCCATGGACAGCATGTTCTTCAACGACGTGACGGTCCGCGGCATGATCGACGAATTCGCCATCGACGGCGTGGTCTTCCATCCGATCAAGAGCTGCCGAACAGTGTCCACCGGCCTGGCCGACGGCCGGCGGGCGTTGATGGCGGCGTGCGGCATTCCGAGCTTGTTCATCGAGTCGGACATGATGGACCGGCGGGTGGTCTCGGAGGCCCAGATCAAGAACCGGGTCGATGCCTTCTTCGAGGGCTTGAACAGCCGCCGGCAGCAGCGCGCGGCGTCGGAGGTGGTGTGATGGCGCACGCGGGCGGTGTCGATGTCGGCTCGACTCAGACCAAGGCGGTGATCGTCGACGAGTGCGCCAAGATCGTCGGCCGGGCGCTCACCGACACCGGCGCCAACGTGGTGCAGGCGGCCGAGAAGGCCTACTACGAGGCGTTGGCGTCGAGTGGCGTCGGCGAGCGAGAGGTCGAATGGATCATCGGTACCGGCTACGGCCGCTACCGGGTGACCTTCGGAAATGCTCAAGTGACCGAAATCAGCTGCCACGGTCGTGGTGCGGTCCACCTCTTTCCAGCCACCCGTACCGTGGTCGATATGGGTGGCCAGGACACCAAGGCGATTCGGGTCAGCGCCCAGGGTGAGATCGTCGACTTCTGCATGAACGACAAATGTGCGGCCGGCACCGGCCGCTTCCTGGGAGCCGCCGCGGCCGCCCTGGACATTCAGATGGCCGACCTCGGTCCGACCGCGCTGCGTTCCGAGAAACCCGTACGTATCTCGACCACCTGCACGGTCTTCGCCGAGTCGGAGGTGCTCTCGTGGCTGGGCAAGGGCAAGAAGATCGAAGACATCCTGTGGGGGGTGCACAAATCCATCGCCATGCGTACCGGCGGCTTGTTGCGGCGGGTCGGGATCGAGGACGAGGTGACCTTCACCGGCGGTGTATCGCGCAACCCGGCGATGGTGCGGGCGATCGAAGAACGGGTCGGAACCAGCCTCAACTTCAGTGAAGAGTCCCACTTCGTCGGCGCGTTGGGCGCGGCGCTGTTTGCCCTCGACCACATTCGTTCCCGCCGTGAGCCGCCGCCGGAGAGAATGCCGACCACCGTCGAGGAGCCCGTGACATGAGCGTCGTGACCGCCGGCATCGATGTTGGCTCCACCTATACCAAGGCGGTGGTCCTGGCCGCCGATGGCACCATTCTGGGACAGGCGCTCAAAGCCACCGGCTTTCGTCTCACCGAGGTCGCCGAGGTGGTGTTGCACCAGGCGCTGAGCGCCGCTGGCCTGGAGGCGGATGAGGTCGCCTACGTGGTTTCGACGGGTGCCGGCCGGCACCAGGTGGCGATCAAGGATGTCGCGGTCACCGACCTTACCGCCGGAGCGCGCGGTGCCGCGTACTTCTTTCCCGGCACGCGCACGGTGCTCGATGTCGGTGGTCAGACCATGAAGGCCAGCCGGCTCGATTCGGCGGCGCTGGTCCAGTCTTTCCGGTTGAACGACAAGTGCGCGGCCGGTACCGGCGCATTCTTGGAAAAGACCGCGCGTTACATGGGCTATGGCACCGAGGAGATCGGCCCACTGATGGCGACCTCGCACGAAGCGGTGCCCATCTCGGGTGTGTGCGCGGTGTTCGCCGAGTCGGAGGTGATCAACCACCTATCTCTGGGGGTGGCGCCTTGCGACATCATGCAGGGCGCCATCGAATCATTGGTCGGCCGCTCGGTGCAGCTGATGAAGCGGGCGAAGGGTGAGCCCGAGTTCACGCTGGTCGGCGGCATCCTGCGCTTCGAGACCATGGCGAAGGTGGTGCGGGAGCGCCTCGGCCACGAGGTCAACGTGCCGCCCGGTGAGATGTGCCAGCTATCGACCGCGCTGGGTGCCGCCGTGCTCGGCCATCGTCGGTTGGAGAAGCTGGGCCGGTCGACCGGCGCGCGGCCGAGCAGGGTGGCGCGACATGCCGTGGCGGGAGTATGACCGCGACCCGTACGGTCGGCAACGGTCTGGTCACCATCGGCAGCACGGCGTGCGACACCGAATCGCTCACCGGACCGCGTAACCGTACGCTCGAAGCGGCGGGCTGGCGGCGGCGCTTCCTGGCCGACGAGCAGCGGGCGCGGGAAGCGGTGACGCTGTACGAGTCGCTGGGGCTCGAGGCACGGGCCGAGCGGCTGCGGCCCGCCGACTTCGGGGCGGCCTGTGACGCTTGCAGCACCGCCGTATGTGTCAGTCACGTCTTGGTCTACACCCGTGAGCGCGCGCGGTGAGCGCGATGCCCGAGCGCGTCCCGGATCACACGACGCTGATGTTGCAAATCAACGGTGAAGACCGAGCGGTGGTGTTTCCGACCCATCACACTCTGCTCGAGGTGTTGCGCGAGCGCTGCGGCCTGACCGGCACCAAACACGGCTGCGAGCTCGGCGAGTGCGGTGCCTGCACGATACTGATCGATGGTCGGTCCAGCCTCTCATGCCTGACCTTGGCGGCCGACATGGGCGGACGCAGCATCGAGACCGTGGAAGGGCTCGCTGGCCACGATCGCACGAGCGATGGCGCACAGAACAGGGCCCGGCTGCACCCGCTCCAGGCCGCTTTCGCCGACCTCGGCGCGGCCCAATGCGGCTACTGCACGTCGGGCATGTTGCTCGCCGCGAAGGCGTTGCTGGCGGCCAACGACAACCCGAATGAGGCTGAGATCAGACAGGCCCTGGCCGGTAATCTCTGCCGCTGTACCGGCTACCGCGCGATCGTCGAGGCGGTCGTCTGGGCCGCCGCGCGTCTGCGCGGCGACAGCGCGTGGCGACCGCCGCCCGAGGCCTTCTATGGCTCGGCCGAGCCGGGCCAGCAACACGCGCCAGGCGATGCGGATGACTGAGCGCACGGCCGGCCGGCCGAGGGGACCTGTCGGTACGCCTTTCCGGCGCCTCGATGGCCGCGCCAAGGTCACCGGCCGGACCCGTTACGCCGACGATCTGAGTTTCCCACGCATGGGCCATGTACGGCTGCTGCGCAGCACGGTGCCGCACGCCCGCGTACTCGGTGTCGAAACCGACTTGGCCGCGTCGATGCCGGGCGTCCTGGGCATTCTGACCGGCGCTGATTTGCCCATTCCCTACGGCATCTTGCCGGTCTCCCAGCACGAGCACGCATTGGCGTTCGAGACGGTTCGTTACGTCGGCGATCCGGTGGCGGCGGTCGCCGCGCTCAGCGAGGAGCAGGCGGCGGCGGCGCTACGGGCCATGGTAGTGGACTACCGGCCGTTGGCGACCATCGACTCGTTCGCGGACGCCTTCGATAACGATGCGCCGCCGATTCACGACGATGCGCAGCAAGGCAACGTGCACAAGCGGGTGTCGCTGTGCTTCGGTGACCTCGATGCGGGCTGGGCCGAGGCTGATCTGGTGCTCGAGGATACCTTCGACTACGCCGGCAACAGCCACCTGGCGCTCGAGCAGCACGCCACCGTCGCTGTGCCGGAGGGAGCGGATCGCCTGACCGTCTACTCATCGACCCAGGTGCCGCACTACCTGCACCGGGCGCTGGCGCGGGTGCTGGAGTTGCGGCCGACGTGCATCCGGGTCGTGGCCTGTCCCATTGGCGGCGGCTTCGGCGGCAAGAGCGATATCTTCAACCACGAGATCGTCACCGCCAAGATGGCTCTGGTGCTCGACAGGCCGATGAAGATCGCACTCGGCCGCGACGAGGTTTTCTACTGTCACCGTGGCCGCCACCCGGTGCTGATGCGGCTCGAGACCGGCTTTCGCGCTGATGGCACGCTCACCGGTCAGCATCTGCAGACCGTGCTCGATGGCGGCGCCCACGGCAGCTACGGAGTGGCGAGCATGTTCTACACCGGCGCCTTGCAAACGGTGACTTATGACCTGCCACGTTATCGATTCGACGGCCTGCGGGCATTCACCAACAAGCCGCCGTGCGGCCCGAAGCGCGGCCACGGTACGCCGCAGCCGCGGTTCGCCCTCGAGGTTCAGCTCGACAAGGCCGCCCATCGGCTGGGCATCGACCCGGCCGACCTACGGTTGAGAAACCTGATCGCGGGCGGCTCGATCACGGCCAACTGGCTGCGCTTGGGCACGGTTGGCCTGCAACGGTGTATCGAGGCGGTGATCCAGGGCAGCGGTTGGCGGCAGCGGTATGGCCAATTGCCCCACGGCCGCGGGCTGGGCCTGGCGTGTGGCGCCTATCTGTGCGGTGCCGGGCTGCCGATCTACTGGAATCCCATGCCCCACTCGGGGGTGCAACTGAAACTCGACCGTGGCGGTGGCGTGACGCTATTCTCGGGCCATACTGAGATCGGTCAGGGGTCGGACAGCGCCCTGGCCGCCATCGTCGCCGAGATCCTCGGCCTCGAACCCGCGGACATCTACGTCTGCGCTGGCGACACGGCGCTGACCCCGGTCGATCTAGGCAGCTACTCGTCGCGCGTTACCATGATGGCCGGTCATGCCGCGTTGCAGGCCGCCGAGCGCGTCCGCGCGTTGTTAGCGCGGGCCATGGGTGAGCGACTCGGGGTGGCGGCGTCGCGGATTGTGCTCGCCGGCGGGCGGGTGTTCGACACTGAAGATCCGGCCGGCGGCACGTCCTTCGCCGAGGCGGTCGCCGCTGCCGAGGCGCGCTTCGGCACCCTCGCCACCACCGGCTCCTACACCCCGCCGCGGCCGTCCGGGCGCTACCGCGGCGCCGGGGTCGGGCCCTCACCCACCTACTCCTACAGCGCGGCGGTGGTCGAGGTCGAGGTCGATCCCAGCACCGGCATGTTCGACGTCTCCCGGGTGTGGATCGGTCACGATATCGGCCGTAGCATCAATCCGGCGCTGGTGTTGGGGCAGGTCGAGGGCAGCGTCTACATGGGTTTGGGGGAGGCGATGATGGAGGAACAGTCTTTCCGTCGTCTGCCAGCCAGCCGGTCGTCCGCTCTGGTGCACCGGACACCATCGATGCTCGAGTACAAGAGCCTCACCGCCCTGGACATGCCGCCGGTGACCACCTACCTGATCGAGGAGCCCGACGCCGCCGGGCCGCTGGGGGCCAAGGAGGTCGGGCAGGGACCCCTGCTGCCGATCATGCCGGCGGTCGCCAATGCCGTCTTCGATGCCGTCGGGGTGCGGATCGACCAGGTACCGATCCAGCCACACATGATCATCGCGGCCTTGCGCGCGGCCGACCGAGGCGCTGAGGCACGTTTCGGACCGCGGTCGTTTCCGCAGGTTGATTTCGGCGCCGCCACGACCGTGCCGACACCCGCCGAGGGCGGCGATGGGCGAGCCGGGAACCGGCACCGTGACGAATCACGCCAGGAGCCAGTCGATGCTGCGCCTACCGCCGTTTAGGTACCTGCGGGCGACGAGCGCCGCCGAAGCCGCCGCCATGCTGGCCAGCGAGGGGCCCGACAGTCGGCCGGTTGCCGGTGGTACCGGCCTGTGGCCCAACTTGAAGCGCGGTCAGCACCAGGCTGGCACGGTCGTGGGCTTGGCCGGTATCGCCGGGCTTTGTGGCATGGACCAAGGCCGGGCGGGGCGTGAGCTGCGTGTTGGCGCCACCACCGACCTGGCGACGGTCGCGTCCAGCGCCCTGATCCACCGGCGCTTCCCGGCGCTGTCACGGGCGGCGTCCAGCATCGCGTCGCCGGCACTGCGCAACCAGGGCACCCTCGGCGGCAATCTCTGCCTCGACACCCGCTGCACCTACTACGACCAACCCGAGCACTGGCGCCAGGCCATCGGTTATTGCAAGAAGGCGGCGGGTGAGGTGTGCTGGGTGGCACCGAGCTCGAAACGCTGCTGGGCGCACAGCGCTGGCGACACGGCACCGGTGCTGTGCGCCCTCGGCGCGCGCCTGCGCCTGGTCTCGGCCTCCACAGAACGGGTGCTGCCGGTGGCGGAGCTCTTTCGCGACGACGGCATCGATCACTTGGCCAAGAGGCACGACGAGGTCGTCGCCGACATCCTGCTACCCGCCGCCGCCCAGCACGCCGCCGGTGATCGCTGCCATTCGGCATTCTGGAAGCTCAGGCGCCGCGGTGTCATCGACTTTGCGGTCGTGTCGGTCGCCGCCACGGTGTGGTTCGATGGTGGTGGACGGGTCACCCGTGCCTCGATCTTTCTTGGTGCCGTGGCTTCGGCACCAGTGGCGGCGACCGAGGCGGCGGCAGCGCTGCGCGGCCAGCCGCTCGACGAAGAGACCATTGGCGAAGCCGCCCACCTTGCACGCAAGGTCGCCACACCGATGGACAACACCGACTTACAGGCGCAGTGGCGTAGGCAGATGGTCGAGGTTTACACCGCCGCTGCTTTGCGTGAGATCGCCGGTCTGGATCCAGGTGTTGCGCCACCGAGACACTTGATGTAACCGTCGAGCCTATGGGCTGGTCGTGCCGGCGAAGCGCCGAACGACCTTCAGGACCTCGTCCTCGGTGAGCAGCCGGGTCGATGCCTTGGCTTTGGCCAGTACCGCCAGCTCGATTGCTTCACCGGCGGGCAGGCCGCGGCTCGCCAGGTAATGGCGGACGTTGGACAGCCCGGACATGGCGCCGATTTCGATCTCCTGCCGGCTGTGGACCCAGCCGGCCGGTACCCCGGAATACACGTGCTCGGCGAGCCATGAATCGCCCTTGTCCAGCGCCTTGACGACCGCGGCGGCGTGGACGCCGGTGGCGGTGCGGAAGGCGTCGCGCCCGACGATCGGCGCATTGGCTGGCAGCGGCATACCGAGAGCGCGGGCGACCACCTCGACGTATTCCCGGAGCTGCGAGAGGTCGTCGTCGCGCCGCCCGAGCAGCTTGAGATTGACCAGGATTTGCTCCATTGCGGCGTTGCCGGTGCGCTCGCCGATGCCCAGGGCGGTTCCGTGGACCCGCGTGGCCCCGGCATCGACCGCCGCCAGCGTGTTGGCCAGGCCCAGGCCACGGTCGCAGTGACCATGCCAGTCGATTCCCACCGTCACGCCGAGTTCATCCAACAGCTCTCCTACCCAGGACACCAGTTTGGTGACACCGGCCGGGATGGCGGCGCCGACGGTATCGCACAGGCCGACGCGATCCGCCCCGGCGTCGATCGCGGCGGTGAGCAAGACGCGCAGATGCGCGGGCGCGGAACGGGCGGTGTCCTCCGTGACGTACAAGACCTCCAGACCCTCGCGCACCGCAAAGCCGATCGCATCGATGGTACAGCGGAGCACATGATCGAGGTCCCATCCTTCGGTGTCGAGGCGGATCGGGCTGCTGCCGATGAACAGCCCCGCCTCGATTGCCAAACCGGTCGCTTGACTCAGCTCGACGATCGGGCGGATATCGGCCTCGACGGTGCGGCCAGCACAACAGGGCTTGACCCGCAACCGGTGGTCAGTGATTTCGCGGCACAGCGCCGCCACCGATCGGCAATGCCGCGGGCCGGCGCCGGGCAGCCCGAGGTCGGCGCTGTCGATCCCCAAGCCGTCGATGGCGTGCAGGATCTCGATCTTGCTGGCCAGCGGTGGATTGGTGACCGACGGGCTCTGCAAGCCGTCGCGCAGCGTTTCGTCGTGCACCGCGATCCGTTGCTGCTCGGGGGTATCGGAGCGTGGCGGGGCCCAATCGTAGATCAGATCGTGGTGGCGGCGGACCGCCGCCGCCGCCTGATCGGCGGTCATCGCGGCCACCACGACTCCGGGCGCGGCATCATTCGCCGGTCCAGACGGGTTGCCGCTTGCCGAGGAAGGCGGCGATTCCTTCGTTTCCGTCATGGCTGGGCAGAACCTGATCGAGGTACTGTCGTTCCGCTGCGGCCAGTGCCCGATCGAACTCTCGGACCCGGCCCGAACTCCGGCGCACGGCGGTTGTGGCCTGGCGCAGCGCGAAGGCGGACATCGGGCGCAGGGTCTTGCGGTACCAGGCGGTAGCGGCCGCCGTGGCATCTTCCGCGACCGGCGGCACGGTCAACAAACCCGCAGCGTCCGCCCGCGCGGCGTCGAGGGTGGCGCCGGTGAGCAGCAGGCGCTCGGCGAGCGGACCGCCGAGCCGGGCGGCACCAAGGGCGGCCAGCACGGGTGGGAATACTCCGAGGTTGATCTCCGGGCAGGCGAAATGTGCCGATGAAGCGGCGAAGACGAAGTGGCAGCCGAGCACCAGCTCGAAGGCGCCGCCGAGGCAGCGGCCCTCGACCGCCGCGGCGATCGGCACCGGATAGTCGAAGACCGTTCGTACCAGCTGGTGGAAGGTTGCCAACAGCTCGGTGGCATGCTCTGGAAGATGCTCGGCAACGGACGCACCATAGGAAAAATGGGCGCCCGTGCCACGCAATACGATCAAGCGTAGCTCGCGGCCGTCGCGGTGTTGGTCGAGGCTGCGCGTGAGCGCTTGCATCATCGCCAGGGTGAGCACGTTGCCGGGCGGCTGGTCGAGCACCAGTTGCAGCAAGGTTCCGTCGTCGTGCCGCGTTGCACGGACCAACTCGCTGGTGGCGCTGGTGGCGCTGGTGGCGCTGGTGGCGCTGGTGGCGCTCATGGGCGCGCCGATCCCGCGCCCACGGGAGCCGAGAACGCCGCCACCCTGGCTCGGTCTTGGTCGCGGCTGGCGCGGGCCGAGGGCGGCAGCACTTCGTCGATCAGCGCTTGGTCGAAGGGGTGACCTTCGGCCAAGCGGCGCCGCAGGGTGAGAAAGTCGATCACGCGCTCGCCCCGGTCACCATAGTGGAAGGCCGCGAAGCCGGCGGCTGCTTCTGTCGTCATGTTCAAGGACAGCCACGAGCGGTTGGTCTCAGCGTTCGCGTGCCAATGCTCCAGCTTCTTTTTGCGTAGACTTTCGAGGGTCTTGCGGGTGCAATCGGGGAAGGTATGGAGCAGCTTGGTCACCAAACGGGCGATGGCCTGGTCGAGCTGGGTCAGGTCCATCGTGCAAGCACCGATTCGACTTTTCCCCTCGTCGCGTTCACGGTCGGTCTTCCATTCACCCAGCACCACCGTGCCGTGATCGTCCAGGTAGCGATCGGTGATCGCCAGGGGGTTGGCGATCCAGGTGTCGTCCGCTTGCCGGTACACGGGGACGATGTCGTTGACCAAACCCAGGCGCGCGGCCTTGTGGGCGGACCACGGCTGGCACAGGACCAGCGACTCGGCAGCCTTGGAGATGCCGACGAAGAGGTGGAGGAAATCGGTCGAGCCACCATCCGGGGCCGAGCCGTGCACCGGTCCGGCCTGACCGAAGGACGCATGGTCGCCCGCGACGGTGAAGTCGCACGCCATGCCGATCTCTTGGCCACCGCCGATCCGCATGCCATTGGCGCGGCAGATCACCGGCTTGTCGCACACCAGGATGCTGGTGACCATGTCATTGAACAGTCGCATGTACTGGAGATACTCGAGCGGGCGGCCCGCGTAGTAGGTGGCGTACTCGGCGGTGTTGCCGCCGCTACAAAAGGCGCGGGTACCGGCACCGGTGAAGACCACGGCCACCGCCCGTCGATCGGCGCTGGCACGCCGGAAGGCATGGATAACCTCCTGGACGGCCGCGGTGGTGTAGGAGTTCAGCTGGCGCTCGTTGTCCAGCCAGATCCATACTTGATGCAAGCCCGCCACCGGCTGTCCTGTGCGATCGACGATGGGACGCTCTTCGTATCGGATGTGGCGGGTCTCCGGACCGCCGGCGGGCGCGTGATCCTTCAACTCGGTTATCGGCTCTCCCATCGTCGTTCTCCAGGTTGCGCGGGTGTCAAGCCTCCGGATGGAGGATCATCCGGCGTGTCAGCCGGTGATGTGCCATGTCGTCGAGCAAGCGGTCGAGGTCGGACATCGGGGCGTGGTCGACGAACGGCGAGAGCACGACCGAGCCGTCGTAGATCAGCTTCAGGATCTGCGGATAGACCTCGGGCGGGCAGCCCCAGGTGCCGTGAACGGACGCGTCGAAGGCCATTAGATTCGACAACCGCAGGGAGAGCTTCTCCGGCGTGTAGCCGATCACCATCAGGGTCGCCGCCGGCCCGAGAAGCGCGTACGCCAACGTCTGTCCCGGCGCCGTGCCGCTGCATTCGAAGATGCGCTGACGAAAGGATGGAATGCCCCAGCCGCCAGCCACGTTGCGCAGCTCACCGCGCACCTCGCGGGTGTCGCGGCCGGTGATGTCGACCGTATGCTCAGCACCGATCGAGGTTGCCGCGACGAGGCGATCACTCGAGATGTCGCACGCCACCACGCGGGCGCCGAGTGCGCAGGCAATCTGGATCAGGAAGCCACCGACACCGCCGGCACCGACCACGAAAACCGCATCGCCAGCGGCGAGGCCGGCACGGCGAATCGCCTGATAGGCGGTCGACACCGCATCGGCCACCACCGCCAGCTCGGCCAGCGGAAAGCCTGGTGGTGCATCGTCGAGGGGCACCAAGGGCGCCGCCGGTACCAGGACATGTGTGGCGAAACCGCCGTCGATATCGTTGCCGGGCATTTTCTGATCCGGACAGGCATTGCTGCGACCGGCGCGACAGAAGGCGCAGTGGCCGCACGGCAAGACCGCTGGCACCAACACCGGACGGTCTTCGAGCTGGCGATATCGATCACCGGCGGCGACCACCCGACCGGTGATTTCGTGGCCAAGCACCAGCGGCAGCGCGTGGCGCGGACGAACCGAGCCGTTGGCGAACGACAGGTCGGTGTGACAGAGGCCACACGCTTCGACCTCGAGCACCACCTCGTCTGGACCCGGATCAGGCAGCGTCAGCGGGCGTAGCGCCAAGGGCTCCGAGGGGGCGGTGAGGTAGTAGCCGGTCGCCGTCATCGGTTGCGATCTCCACAGAGAGAGGATGGGCGGTGGATCGACGCCAATTCAGGCTAGACCGCCGGGTTCCCGTACGCTATGACTTCGGTCATAGCGCCAGACGCCTCCCTCGGCGTGGAAGGTCGCCGCGTCTTCCTCGTCGTGGAAGAAACGGTCCTCGCGGCCCCAGGCCGTCAAGGTGTCGACGACCCGGCCGATCAGCTGGCGGACGCTGGTTTCGCGTTTGGCGTGATCGAGCGCGCTACGAAAATACTTGCTGGCCACGATATCGGTGGCCAGCTGCGACCAGACGGCGGGGTGTTCGGCGAGGGCCCCTTCGGCCTTGCCCATCGAGTCCTCCTGCGGTGGTTGCTGCGACCGCCACGGCGAGTCGCCCCTTCGGGCGTTGTCGTCCTATAACTGGCGTCGCGGCAGCAGCGTAGGGGCCGCTCGGTAATTCAGCCATGACCTCCGTCATGCTTCGGCGCGGCGGTGGGATTCGGCGGATAGCGCACGGTGATGCGTTGGCCTGGCGTCAGGCCACGACGCTCGCTCTCGGTCCCGTCGGCCCAGGTGACGACAAGGTCGGCCGGACCGGCCGCGGAACCCAGGCCGAAGACGGCCTCCGGAGCGTGGCCGGATGCGAAGGAAACACCGGCGCCCCACCACAGATTCTGGCGCTGGCCGCCGCTGGTGAGCGCCAGGCGGGCGCCGAAGCGCTGGGCGGTCGGGCCGGTGAGGCGCACCGCCAGCCAGTCGTGACCGGTGGTGCCGTCGTTGCGTAAGAGCAGGGGGCTGCCACGGTTGATGGAGACTGCCAAGTCCACGTCGCCGTCGCCATCGAAATCGGCCACGGCGAGACCACGGGCTACGTGGGGTGCGGCCAGCGCCGCACCCGCCACCGGGGCGAGATCGGCAAAGCCGCTACCGGTGTTCCAGAACAGGAACATCGGTTGGGCCACCAAGTCGGGTGTTGGTCCGGTTGTCACCCGATCTTCGAGTGTGCTGCCGTTGGCCACGACCAAATCCCGTCGGCCGTCGAGATCGAGGTCGATAAAGGCAGCGCCCCAGCCTACCCGCGCGGTGGAGATCTCGCCCAGCCCGAGATGGCGGGTCTTGTCGCGGTACTCGAGCTGGCGTGGCCCGCTTCGGACCGCTTGATAGAGGGCGTTCTCTTGGGCCACCCAGTGGCTGACGAAGAGATCGGGCAAGCCGTCGGAGGCACCATCGGCATCTTGCAGGTCGGTGATCGCGATGCCCATGGAGCCGCGCGGGTCGGCGGTGCCGGTGGCGGTGCTGGCGTCTTCGAACAGAGCATCGCCGAGATCGGCGCCGAGGTTGCGCAGGAGGGCGTTGGGTGAGACGTCATTGGCCACGTAGAGATCGAGCCAGCCGTCGCCATCGAGGTCGACGGCGGTGGCGGCGAGGCTGCGTCCCTCGGGATTGCTGGCACCGGCGCCGGGCGCGATGTCTTCGAAATGGCCATCCGCCCGCTGACGGTAGAGCCGATTGGGTTGGGGGTCGAAGGCGTTGGGATTCAGCGCCAAGGGAATGCCCTCCCAACTCGGGTCGGTGCTCGCCTCGCCTGCGGCCGGGGTGTCGATCTCGGTGTCGATCTCGGTGTCGATGGCCACGTAATTGGTGACGTAGAGATCGAGCCGGCCGTCGCGGTCGAAGTCGCCCCAAACGCTGGCGATCGACCACAGCGGGTCGGCGACACCGAGCGTTTCGGCCACTTCTTCGAAGGTGCCGTCGCCTCGGTTGCGAAAGAGGCGGTTGGGTCCCCAATTGGTGACGTAGAGGTCGGGGTCGCCGTCGTCGTCGAAATCAGCAAAGCTGGCACCCATGCCGAAGCCTTCCGGATCGGCGGTACCCGAGACGTCGGTGACGTCGGTAAAGTGGTCGCCATCGTTGCGGAAGAGGCGATTCCAGGCCGTGTCGCCCATGTCGCCCGTGTTCTCCGGTGCCTCGTGCCGGCCTGGGAAGTTGACCACGTAGAGGTCGAAGTCCTGATCGCCGTCGATATCGGCCCAAGCGAGGCCGGAGCCGGTGTCTTCGGGCAAGATGCGACGTCGACGGCCCGGGCCGTGACGCATGCGAATGCCGAGTGTCTCGGCGACGTCGACGAACGGCAGATCGGGGGCATCGGCCGGTATCGCGGCCACCGACAGTACGGTCACCGCGTCGGCGGTGTCGCGCAGGTCTGCGGCTCGCGATCGTTGCAGCCAGTAGCCGGCGGCGGTCAAGGCCAACAGGCCGGCCGTGCTGAAGGTGATGGCGCGGTGGATTCGCTGTTGGCGACGGTTGGGGCGTTTCGAGAGGCTCGTGGTCTTCATCGGGCGCCCGCGGCCACGGAACCACCGCCCTGGCCTTCGATCGCGATTGTCCGCGTGGTCTGGGCCTGGGTCATCGTCGGTTGGTAGACGCCGGTGGCATCTTCGAGTCCGGGCAGCACCAAATCGAGGAATTTCTGCCGATATCGGCGGTAGTTGAGGCGCGCGACGACGGTAATGGGGCCGGCCGCGTCGGCGGGCAGCGTAATGGAGTACCGGTGCGAATCGGAGTAGGTCGGGAAGATCACCCGCGTGCCCTTGCCGCCGGCTTTCTTCCACAGCTCGTGGCGCTCGATCACGGCGCCGGTCTCGTCCACGGGCAGCGACTCGAGCACCAAGGTGCCGTCCTCGCGCGGGCTGTCGATGGTATGCGGCCGGCCTTCTCGATCGAGGATACGGCGCGTCGTGTTGTCGATGGCACCCCACTCACCGAGCAAGCGCCCGTTGGCGTCGATGGCGCGTAGGTGAACCCAGGAGCGGATGAAATCGAGTGGACCGGTGATGAAGTTGTGGCCGGCCTTGCGGTTGCTGATCAAGACTCGAACGTCGAGAGTGGCCCCCGCCACGGCCTGTTCGGGCGCCAGCACTTGCAGCCCGACCACCGGCCCCGCGGGCCACAGATCCGCGATCTCGGGCAGCACGGTCTCGCCCCGTACCCACGCCTCGGTCAGCTGAACCTGCTCCTGCCAGTGGGGCAGCTTCAGCAATGCCGGAATGAAGTTATTGGTGGCGATGAAGCCGTGGTGTCGGTGGGCACCATCGTCGACACTGCGGCGGCGGTCTTCTTCTTCGCCGTTCGAGGGATCGCGGGAGTCCTCGACCAAACGCATGTGACAGTCGCGGCAGGCGAGGTCGGTGGCCGGGTCGTCGGTATGCCAGCGGCTGCTCTTCCATTCATCGTATTGGTTCTGACCGGCGACCAAACCAAAGCGGTTGAGCGCCTCGGGGATGAATTGCTTGTGGCACGTGCCGCAAAACTCGGGGGTTCGCAGCACGCCACGGTCGTAGTCGGCCAGATGCTGGCGCGGATAGGCGCGGATCAGAAAGTCGCCGAGCCACTTGCCGCCGCCGCTGCCCAGCTCGCCCACATACTTCGCGGGCGGCGTCAGCACATAGTCGGCGTTGCCGCGTTGGTCGACCTTCGAGATGGCGTGGCAGGCGACGCAGGAAATACCCTCGTCGACACCGGGCGCCGACAGATCTTGGTGGCTCATGTCCTTGGCACCGGCGAACAGCGAGATGGGATCGTGGCAACCGGCGCAGTAGCGCGTTTCCGCCGGTTCACGCTCCTCGGCGAAGATCTTCTGCACCGCTTGAAACGGTGGATTCATCGCCGCGAATCGGTGGGCGCTGGGCTGCCACTCGGCCAGCACCTGTTCGTGGCAACCGCCGGTGCCGCAGGACTCGGAATGGGCTAGCAACTCCGGCGCCACCAAGCCGAGATCTTCGGTGCGGGCGTAGGTGGGCGCGAAAGGATTGCCGCGGTATTCGTCGAATTGTTGGGCATAGGCCGGCAGGTCGTAGCCCGCCGGAACCGCGTGCCGGAAGCTCGTGCGTGGCCACAGAATAGCGGTCAGAGCGATGGTCACCAGGGCGACGCCTAGGTACACCGCCAAGCGTCTGGGGAAGGTGTGCAAGGCCACGCGCAGATCGACGTCGCGGCGCGCTGCCGGCCAACGGCGAAGGAACGCCAGCAGCACGTGCGCCACCAACAAGGCGAGCACCGACAGTCCCGAGATCAAGTGCACGAGGTCCCAGAAGCCGGACAGTCGTGGTCCGAGCGCGGCGTGGTACGTGTTGACCAAGCCGCTGGCCAGCGCCGCCACCATCAAGGCGAGCAACAGATAGCCGAGTACCATCTCGGCGGTCACTCGTTGTCGCCACCAATCGGTGATGTGGCGCCAGAGGTAACGCGGAATCAAGACCACCAGGGCCAGCCCGACCCCGCTGTGGGCGACCACCAGCAGCTGGGAAAAGACCGAGAACGGGGCCAAGAACTGCCACAGGCCCGAGAGACCGAGGGAACGCCAGACCACCACTGATCGCAATCGCCAGCCACCAACGCCAGCCGCGCAAGGAAAGCCAGCGTGGGGGTGGAGAGGCGGGTGGCCGGGGTTTGTTCGACATGGTTGCGCTCACCGAGGGCCAGGGTGGGGGATGCACTTGGCAATGACCCGATTCAGGAAACGTTATCCAGGTGCCGAGCGGCACCGTATGACCGTCGTCATACGGGCCTCGTCGTCGCGTTCGCGCGTCGCCTGACACAGCCGGTGGACTCGTCACTCAAAGCCGGAGTGTGTCATTTTAGTTGCATAATTGCGCAATCATGCTAGTATCTGTTCATGGCCAGCACCCAATCCTGTTGTGACTCCTTCGATTTCGAGGCGATTCTCGACCCGGCGGTCTTTCGCGCCCTTGGTGACACCACGCGCTTGGCCTTGCTGGGGCGTCTGGCCATGGCGCCGGAGTCGTTGACGGTCACCGAAGTGGCGAGTTGCTGTGGTGTCCACCTTTCGGGGGTCTCGCGGCATCTGAAGTTGCTGCACGGCGCCGGATTGGTGACCGTCGAACGAGCGGGGCGTGAGGTCCGTTACCGGCTCCGTTGCGCGCCGCTCTCTACTGCCTTGCGTGGGCTGGCCGATGCGCTCGATCACTGCACCGCGACCTGTTGCGCAACGACCGATGGCGCAACGACCGACGGTGCCACGACCGACGGTGCCACGGCTGAGGATGCTGAGAAGCCTGATCAATGACCAACCAGCTCGAAAGGAGCTTTGATATGACGAATGCAATGACCAACGCAGCGAAGACCTGTGCCGAGGTTCGTTCCCAGGTTTCGGATGCGTACGCGGTGGCGATTGCCAAGGCAAGCGGCTGCTGCGACGGTGCGGCAAGCTGCGGCGATGACGGGCTCGACGGCGTGGCGGCGAAGCTCGCTGGCTACAGCGAGGAGGCCCGTGAGCACGCCGGAGGTGAGCTCGTTCGGCTGTGGCAATCCACTCGCATTCTCGGAGGTCGAGGCGGGGCAGACGGTCCTCGACTTGGGCTCGGGCGCCGGCTTCGACTTGCTGATCGCGGCCAAGCAGGTAGGGCCCGAAGGCCGGGTGATCGGCGTCGACATGACGGACTCGATGATCGCGGCGGCACGTGCCAACGCCGCCCGCGCCGGTTTCGACCAGATCGAGATCCGCAAGGGCATCATCCGAGGAGATGCCAGTCGACGATGCCTCGGTCGATTGGTTGATCTCGAATTGCGTGATTAACCTTTCGCCCGAGAAAGAACGGGTTTTCTCCGAGATTCACCGCGTGTTGCGAGCCGATGGCCGGTTCTCGATTTCCGACATCGTGGCCGAAGCGTTGCCGGCGGAGATCCGCCAGCACGTCGCGGCCTACGCCGCCTGCGTGGCCGGTGCGATCTCCGAGGCCGACTACGTCGCAGGTCTCGAAGCAGTGGGGCTGGTGGATGTCGAGGTCACCGAGCGGTTGGTCTACACGGCGGAGCAGATCCGTGGCCTGGTGAGCTCGGACTTGGAGAGCTTCGGCATCGACCCCGGTCTCCTCGACGCCTACCTGGACCAGCTCGAAGGCAAGGTGCGGAGCGCCAAATTCACCGGCCGCCGCCCGGCCTGATGTTCGTACGGCACGTCCCGTTGCCCGCCGCACGGAGGCTATTCGTTGCGCAGGGCGACGATCGGATCCACCCGGGTGGCGCGTAGCGCCGGGACCAGGCAGGCGGCCGCGGCGGCTGCCAGCAGGGCGAGGGCGGCCGCGGCAAAGGTCGCGGGGCTGGTCGCTTCGGTTTCGTAGAGCAGTGACAGCAGCAAACGGCTGGCGCCGAGGGCACCGAGGATCCCGAAGCCGACACCGAGCAGGGCGAGCCGTACACCCTGGCCGACGATCAGCCCCAAGGTCGCCTTGCCGGTGGCGCCGAGGGCTTGGCGAATGCCGATCTCGCGGGTGCGCTGGGCGACCGTGAAGGACATGACGCCGTAGATGCCCACCATCGCCAGCAGTAGCGCCAGGCCGGCAAACAGGCTGAGCAGAAGGGTGCTGAGCTGGCGGCCGGCGAGGGTCGCCGACATCAGTTCCGCCAATGGGCGAATGCTCGATATCGGTTGTTCCGGATCCACCGCCAGAATCTCCTCGCGTACGAGGCTGCCGAAGCGCGCGGGATCGCCGGTGGTGCGGATCACCCAGGAGGTGGGGAAGAGGTTGGCGAGGAATGAGGTGACCTCGTCCGGGGCCTGGCTGGCGGCGGCGAAGACGGTTGGGGTCGGCGGCCGGTCGAGCGCCAGCTCGCTGACGTTGCCCACCACGCCGACGATGCGTCGGGGCGGATCGTCCGCCGCCGGGTCCCCCACCAGCCGCTGGCCAAGCGGATCCTGGTCGGGGAAATACCGCCGCGCCAGCGCCTGGTTGATGATCACGACCTGGTCTGACTCGGCGCGCTCGTGGGCGGAAAAAGTGCGGCCTTGGAGCAGCGGAATGCCCATCGCCCGAAAGTAGCCGGCCGAGATCAGACGCCACTGCGCCCGGCCCTCCGGCGCCTTGCCGTCGGGCCGCGGCCGGCCCTCGATGTCGAAGGCATCCATCAGTCCGTGTTCCAGCGGCAGGGTCGAGATCGTCGCCGCCGCCTCGATGCCCGGTTTCGCTTCCAGGCGCGTCGTGACTTGCTCGACCAAGCGGCCCAGCTCGCCCGTGGTCAGACCCTCGGTGCGGCCGGGTGACATCTTGAAGGTCAACACCTGCTGATGGTCATACCCGGGATCCAGGTCGGTGACCTTGGCCAAGCTGCTCAGCAGGAGCGTCGCCGCGATCAGTAGCACCAACGCCAGCGCGATCTCGCTGACCACCAGGGCCGACCGCGCGCGTCCCTGCTTGGCGCCGACGCCGGCGCCGGCCGCACCGTCGTTCAGCGCCCCTTGCAAATCGACCCTGGAAGCCTGAAACGCCGGCACCAGTCCGAACAGAACGCCGGTCACGACGCTGACCGCGAGCGTGAAGCCGATCACCAGCCCATCGATCTCGAGGGCTTCGAGACGGGGCAGGCCACTCGCTTCGAAGGCGACCAGGAGCCCGATTCCCGCGCGCGAGATCAGCAGCCCGAGGGCACCGCCTACGAGCGCCAGCAGCATGCTCTCGGTCAGCAGCTGGCGGATGATCTGGGCCCGGCTGGCACCCAGCGAGACCCGCAGTGCCATTTCCCGGCGCCGCGCGGTGGCCCGCGCCAGGTGCAGGTTGGCGACGTTGGCGCACGCGATCAAAAGGACCAGGGCGACCGCACCGAGCAGCAGGAGCAGGGCCGGCCGCACGTTGCCCACCAGCTGATCGAGGTAGGGCTGGACGAAGGCTCCCTCCCCTTCTCTCATCAGGTCCGGATAGTCATCGCGCAATGCGGCGGCGAGGGTGTTCATCTCGGAACGGGCCCCGGCGAGCGTTGCCCCGTCCTCTAGGCGGGCAACGACGTAGTAGACAGACGCGGAGCTCTGGGGGTCGAAAACCAGGGTGAGCGGGGTCCAGACGTCAGCATGATTGATGAAGTCGAAGCCGCGGGCCATGACGCCGACGACCGTGCGCTGAGCGCCACTCAAGCGGATCGAGCGTCCGACGATCGAGGGGTCGGCGGCGAAGCGGCGGCGCCACAGCCCATCGCTGATGATCGCCACCGCCGGTGCGCCCGGCTTGCCGTCCTCGGCGCCGAAGCCGCGGCCGACCTGCGGTGAGATACCGAGCACCGCGAAGAAATTCGACGACACCCCGAGGCTGGCGACGCGCTCGGGTCGATCGCCCGCCACCAGGTTGAGACCGCCGCCGCGGCCCTCGTAGGTGGCCATCCGGCTGAACGAGTGATTGTGGTCTCGCCAGTAGAGGAACTGGCTGATCGAGACGGCATTGGAGCGGCCGGCGGGCAGCTGCCGGCCGAGTTGCAGCAGGCGATCCGCCTGGTGATAGGGCAACGGCTTCAGGAGCACGGTATTCAAGACGCTGAACAGCGTGCTGTTGGCACCGATGCCGAGCGCCAGAACGATCAGTGCCACGGCGGCGAAGCCCCGGTTCTTCGCCATCATGCGAATCGCCTGTCGAATGTCTCGCAGCGCGCTCATGAAACCCTCCGTCTCGGTGGATAATCCGCCGACGTTACGGTTCCGGCATCAGCTCGTCGAGCGCGGCGAGCTGGCTGCCATCGTGGTCGTCCAGGAACCGGTGGACCGCATCGGCGACGCCATCTGCGGCCGCGATCAGCTGGTCGGCGCTCGCCGCGCTCGCCTTGGTGGCTCGGCCGACGCCGAGGATTTCCGCGATTTCGGGCGTGGTGACGACTTCGGCCATGGCGGCGAATTCGCCCACCGGGCCGCGCGTGCGTCGGGTCAGCGATTTCCAATAGAGGCCGCGCCCTTCGGCGCCGGCGAGCGCCCGATAGGTGTGCTCCAGGTCAATCGCCCAGGCCACCACGTACATCAGCCGTTTTCGCTGCGGGTCGACTGCGGCGTTGGCGGTGCCGTCGCCGACCAGATACGACTCCAGAAAGTTGTGGCGGATTTCCTCGCTGCGCTCGAGAAAGTCGAAAGCGCTACCCGCCGAGTGACCGCCAACCTCGACCAGCTGCTCGTTGGGGACGATGTGGCATTGGTAGCAGTTGGTCACGACGTCGTAGAGCTCGGACGGCCGGATCATCCCCGCTTGGTCGATCTGGGCGTGGCGTTGGGACCTGTGCTCGGCGCTCTCGGTGCTTCGGTCCAGGTCCTCACCGCCGTAGTTCGAGTGGACATCGATCCAGTCCCGCGCCGCGCCATGGCAGGATTCACAGGAGATGCCGGAGGTCGAACGGAGCTGATCGCGCTTGATCACGGCGGTGAAGTGGCACTGCAGGCAGAGACTCTCGCGGCGGATCAGCTTGACCCCCATCTTGCCCGCGATCTCGTCCGCGTCCGCCTTTTGCTGATCGGTCTCGAAGCCCTGCGCGTGCCGGCTCTCCTGCCACGTCTCGAAGGCCGTGATGTGGCATTCACCGCAGCGCTCGGCGGTGACCACCTTGGCGGGATCCAGACGGGCGTAGCCGGCATCGACGGCGTCTTGGGCCAAAGACGGTACAGCGACCGAGCTGGTGAGAGTGAAGAGCGTGAGGATGAGCGTTCTGAGCAGACTCATAACCGAAGGTCTCCTGTGGATTCGAGATGGCCGACAGGTCTCCGATCCTGCGCCGCGGCGAGCCTTGGTCAGCGCTCCGAGCTAAAGAAATCGGTGTACCCATGGGAGCCGAGCGCCGCAAGGCGAGTGGCTGCGATCGCGCCAGCATACCGTGACTTGCCACCGAGGTCCTCCGCCAACGCTGCTAGGTTCGTACGAGCTGCTGCGTCTTGGGCATCAGCGGCGGCGAGGTCATTTGCCCGAGGCAGTCGACGAAGGCGCTCATGTCCTTGTATACGTCGCCGACCAGGCAATCGACCAGCGCTGGCCGCTGGTCGGGAAAGCGCTGGACGAATTCGTGAAAGCTGAATGCCGGGTCGTAAAAGGCGTGGATCAAACGCCGTACGGTTTCGACCCCGGCCATCAGCGTGGGCTCGAAAGCACCCAGCCGTGAGGCGGAGATGTCGTCGGCCACCAGCGCGTCATGGATGCAGTCGGCCGCCATCTCCGCCGACGAAAGGGCGAGGAACAGGCCCGAGGAGTAAACCGGATCGAGGAAGGCGCGCGCGTCACCGACCATCACCCAGCCGGTGCCGCTGGTTTGGCGGTTCAAGTAGGCCAGCTCGCGCAGGCCGCGGATGGGCGCGGTCCGGCGCGCCGAGCGCAGCCGCTTCGAGAGCGGCGCACAGCGCTCCACCTGACGCAGAAAGGTCTGCGACAGGTCGCGGCTCTCGGCGAAGAGGTGGTCGGGGTCGGCGACGATGCCGACGCTGACGATGTCGTCGGGCAATGGGATGTACCAAAACCAACCTCGTTCGGGCAGGGTGAGGATCAGCGTTTCACCTTCGTTGACCCCCCGGCTGCGACGGGCACCGCAGTAGTAGGTCCAGATCGCAGCCTTCTTCAGACCGGGCACTGGTTGCCGCAGACCGAGCTGGCTGCCGATCTTGGTGGCGGCCCCGGAGGCGTCGACCACCACCTCGGCAGCGATCCGCAGCGGCCCGTCGGCCCCCTTGGCGAGCACGCCGACAGCGCGGCCGTCCTCAAACAACACCTCCTTCACCCGCGTCCCCTGGCGCACCTCGACGCCGCTGGTGGCGGCGTGCTCGAGGCATAGGCGGTCGAACTCCGATCGTTCCACCTGCCAGGTGCGAGCCCGTGGCCCGTCGATCGTCTCGGAAAAAAAGAACGGCTCGCTCTCGGTCCCAGAAGGGGCAACGAAACGCACGCTGCGCTTTACCGGAAAGGCCGACTCCCGCATCGCCGGCAGCAGCCCCAAGCGCTCCAGGGTGGGGAAGGTATCGGGGATCAGGGACTCGCCGACATGGTAGCGGGGGAAGTGCGACTTCTCGAGTATCAAGCAGCGATGGCCTTGGCGCTGCAGCAGGGTCGAAACCGTGGCGCCGGCCGGTCCGCCACCGATGACGATGACGTCGTATGCCGACTGTGAGCTCAACATCGGATTCCTCCGCCCGGCGGGCGTTGATTCGGTCAGGAGTAACGTAGATTCCGGTGCTCTGGCCGATAGAGCTCCAGCATCAGGCGGTCGGCACGCACCAATCCTTCGCGGGTCAAGGCGACCCGGTCCGAATCTAGCGTCAGCCACTTCCTGCAGGCCAACTCGTGGAGTGGCGCGGCAAAACGCTGGAGCACGTCAACGCCGAATTTCTCCCGCAAGCAGCCGGCATCGAAACCACCGAGCTTGAGCCGCAGGACCACTTCGCGCACCAACCGCTCGTCCGCGCTCAGAGCATACGAACGGCCGAGGGGCAAGTGGCCGCCGGCGACGGTTTCTGAATAGCGATCGATCGAGGCCAGGTTCTGCTGATGAATGCCGCCGAGGTAGGAGAACGACGAGGCGCCCAGACCCAGGAGGTCGCCGCCTCGGTACTGCCGATCCTGATACACGAAAGGATGGCGCTCGGCGTCGCGTACCGCGGAGTAGGCGCTGCGCACGGTGTACCCGGCCTCCTCCAGACGCTCGAAGGCCCGAGCCAGTCGTGCATGCTTGACCTCCCAGGAGGGCAGCGAGGCGCTGAGGTCCCCCCGGTGCGTCATCGCCTTGTAGAGGGGGGTATTGAAAGGGATCTCCAGCTGATAGATGGTGACGCTGTCCGGCGCCAGCTCGACGATCCGGTCGAGGCTACGGAAGAAACTCTCCTCGGATTCCCCAACCATGCCGACCATCAGATCGACGTTGACCACGTCGAAGTCGCATCGGCGAATGAGCGCGTAGGCGTGTTCCACGTCGCGCACCAGGTGGATCCGTCCCGAGCGACGTAGGACCTCGTCGTCGAGCTGCTGCACGCCGAGGCTGAGGCGGCTAATCCCCTCAGCGTCGAGCACCCTCAGCTTGTCTATGGTCACAGTCTGGGGGGCACATTCGAAGGTGGCTTCACGCACCCCCCGCCAAGACATGCGGCTCCGCATCCCGTTCAGCAGGCGGTGAATCTGCGCTGGGGTGAGAAAGGACGGCGTGCCGCCGCCGAAGTAGACCGATTCGAGGCGACGATCGGCCAGCGCCGGCGTTGTTGCATAGTGCGCCATCTCGTCCAGAAGGGCGCCGATGTAGGTATCGACCAGCGATTCCGAACAGCCGGTGGCGGAGAGGTAGTAGCAGTACTGACACCGCTTGACACAGAACGGCACATGGACATAGAGCAAGAGCGGCGCATCGATGTCCGATGGCGGTTGAGCGAGCCGGCCGGTGAGCTGGTCGTTGGCTTCCTTGGACCAGCAGGAGAAGGGCGGATAGGTGGCTACGAAGTAGGAGCCGACGGCCGGTTCCTCGGACTCGTCCACCGTTCCAATCGCCAGCTTTCCCAGGGCCGGCAGCGCCGGGCATCCGGCCTCCGGTTCACCCCGCAGTGAGGTGGCGAGTTTCCTTTCCGCACCCATAGCCCATGGAGCTTGGCAGGGGCTGGCGGATCGGCAATGACGACCGTCATGCTGGAGCGTCCAGTTCCCTGTTAGGTTGCGCGGCTATGCCTACCATCGAGCCTTTTCGAATCAAAGTCGTCGAGCCGATCCGAATGACCACCCGCGCACAACGCGAAGCGATCCTCGAGAAAGCTGGCAACAACCTCTTCTCGGTTCCCGCCGCGGCGATCCTGATCGACCTCTTGACCGACAGTGGCACCGGCGCGATGAGCGCCGAGCAGTGGGCGGCGATGATGCGTGGGCGACGAATCCTACGCCGGCAGCGTGCAAGCTTACGGCCGTTTCCGCGATCGGCGGTGAAGGACATCTATCGGCTTCAAACACGTGATCCCCACCCACCAGGGACGCGCCGCTGAGCGGATCCTGGCGGCGACCGTCTGTGCCGTTCCGGGCGACGTGGTGCCCAACAACACCCACTTCGACACCACCCGGGCCAACATCGAATCGGCCGGCGCCGAGGCTCTCGACCTGCCTTGTCTGAGCAGTCCGCTGAACCTCGCCGCGGCCCATTTCCCTTCAAGGGCGACATCGATCTCGCAGGTCTCGCTCGAGCGTGATCGCTGGCTACAGTTGCCCCGGCCGAAGATGCCGTTCGCCATGATCACCGATCACCAACAACGGCGGCGGTGGGCAGCCGGTGTCGATGGACAACGTCCGCGCAGGCCGCGGCGAGCTCAGTCGCGGCCACGGAATCCCTTTTTACTTGGACGCCTGCCGATTCGCTGAGAACACCTTTTTTATCAAGCAGCGCGAGCCGGCGTACCACGACATGGCGTTACTCGATATCGCGCGCGAGATGTTCTCCTACGCGGATGGCTGCACGATGAGCGCCAAGAAGGATGGAATGGCCAATATCGGTGGTTTCCTGTGCACCAATGACCGTGAGGTGGCTCGGCAAGAGGAAGAGCTGCTGATCCTGACCGAAGGTTTCCCCACCTACGGCGGCTTGGCGGGCCGCGACCTGGAGGCGATCGCCGTCGGTCTCTACGAAGCTCTGGAGCTCGACTATCAGACCTATCGGCATGCTTCGACGCGCTATTTGGGCGACCACCTGGCCGCCGGCGGGGTACCGATCATCCAGCCGCCAGGAGGTCACGCGATCTACATCGATGCGGGATCCATGTTGGCGCATCTTCCCCGCGGCCAGTTTCCCGGCCAGGCGCTGGCGCTGGAGTTTTATCGGCGGGGTGGCATTCGCAGCGTCGAAACGGGCTCGGTGATGTTCGGTGTTCACGATCCAGAGACCGGAGAGGAAACCCCGGCGCGCCATGAGCTCCTGCGCCTGGCCATCCCGCGCCGCGTCTACACCCAAAGCCAGATCGACTACGTGGTCGAAGTCGTCCTCGAAGCCTACGCCGAACGCCATCAAATCCCGGGCGTGAAGATCGTGAAGCAGCCACGGCGGTTGCGGCACTTCAGCGCCGTGTTCGCGGTTCTGGACCGCCCGGGCGTGGAGTCGGATCGGGGCGTGCCCGCGGCACCGTGAACCACGTCGCGGCCGATGAGCAGGGCTGGTGCGAGGCGCTCGAGCCGGGCACCGGGACCTATGCGCTGCTGCTCGAGCTCCCGAGGTCCGTGCGGCTACGCGTGGGTCGCCTCGGCCTCGTCACCTTCGACGCGCCGGTTTACCTCTACGTGGGCAGTGCCTTCGGGCCGGGTGGCCTCGCCGCGCGTCTCGGGCACCACCTGCGCCGGGCACCGCGGCCGCACTGGCACATCGACTACCTACGCCGGGCGGCGTCGGTAGCGGACCTGTGGACCACCACCGATCCGAGGCGCCTCGAATGCGTCTGGCTGGCGGCGGCCTCGCACCTGCGCAGCGCGCGGCTGGTTCCCGGTTTCGGCGCCTCCGACTGCCGGTGCACATCCCACCTAGTGGCCCTGCCCAAGCCGCCGCGGCCTGCCGCTCTTCGGCGCCACCTGCGGTTGCTGGCACCCCGATGCCAGCCCATCCGACGACATTCCTGCGTTTCGGCCATCGCCTGACGAGTAGCCCCGGGGCGTGTCTGAGCGGTCCGAAGTCCGATGTGGATCTGGCATGGGCAGACTCTGACAGGCCCGGCCCGGCAACGCTTGTGTCTATTTCGTACAGGTCGCCAGTGCGGCCTGCTGCTGCAGGTAGTCGACGTTTTCGATGCCGGCCTTGCTCTGTAGCAGCCGCCAGGACCGGCGGCGTTCGACGCAGAAGAGGACCATCTGGCGCGAGCAGGCCAGGGTGCGGCTGCGGCCGCCGTCATCGACTTCAATGAAGACGCTGAAGTCGGGCACGTGGGCGGCATGGGCGGCGTCGAGGACGTGGCGCTTGATGACATCATCTTGCTTGAGCCGGCACAGGATGTCCCTCCAAGGGGATCAGGCCGGCGGTCTCCTCGACCTTCTCGAAGTGGCGGCGGAAGCGCGCCTCGGTGGCGGCCCAATGGGCGACCGTGTAGCTGTATTTGGCCTGGGTCACGCTCTGAGTGGCTTGCCACCAGTCGCGGTCGAGCGAGGGGTTGCCCTTCAGGCTCAGGGTTTCCTGGTAGGTCTCGCCCAGCGATGGGTCGAAGATCAGCTGGGGGATGCAGCGGGAGTCGCGGGCGAGCTTGGCCTGGGTGGCCGAAAGATCGTCGGCGACGCCATGCTCCGGCTGGCAGGTGGTGTAGCACTGGAGGAAGGCGGTGCCGCGGTATTCCAATGCGTCGAGCAGCGATTTGTAGAGGCGGGCGGCGTCGGCAAGGGAGACCTGGGCGACGAAAGGGGAGCCGTGGCCGGAGAGGAAGATCTCGGCCAGGCCCTTTTTTTCGGTGAATTTGCCCTGGGTGGCGGCCCCCAGCTGGTTCATGTCGGAGCCGCCGGGCATCGGTGAGGAGTCGGAATTCTGGCCGCCGGTGTTGGAGTAGACCTGGGTGTCGAGCATCAGCAGCTTGACGTTCGGGCGGTTCTGCAACACCACCTTCGAGACGTTCTGGAAGCCGATGTCGCCCATGCCGCCGTCGCCACCGACCGCCCAGACCTTGGGCAGCTCCCGGATCTCGCGCTCGCTCATCACCGCATCGGTGATGTGGGTGAGGGCGAAGAGGGCTCGCCTCGCTGAGCATCGTCTCGATCGCCGGTCGAGCAGGGCGTCTGCGAGACGCTCGGGCACCACCGAGCGGCGGGCGTGGTCGAGGATGAAGCTCTCGCCGAACAGCCACGAGATGGTGGCGCCGTCCTGGAACAGCGAGTTCATCCACGGGTAAGGGTGTGGATTGGCCGGCGGGGTCGAGCCGTAGACGGTGTTGCAGCCGGTATGGGCGCCCATCGCCATCACCGACATGCCGCCCGCCAGCCGGCCGTCCACCGGTTGCAGCTCCTGGTGGGCGAAGGCCTCGCGGCGCATCACCGCCGCCAGACCGTCGACGATCTCGCCATCGCCGAGGCCGTCCGGAGCTGCTCGAATTCGCTGCTCGGTATCGGCGTCGCTCTCGCCGCCGAGACCGAGGATGGTGTGGGCGAAGGCACGGCGGAAGCGTTCGTGCTCCGTGGGCGCGCGCTGGCGCATGGCCTCGAGCCGTTTACGCCCGAGGCGCTCGAGGGCCTCGGCCTTGCCGCGCAGGCGCTCGGCCTTGGCGTGGTAGATCGGCCGCATGTAAGCCTCGGTGACCGATGCCAGGGCCCGCAGCACGCTCTTCTCGCCGCAGCCGGCGCAGGCACCGTCGCCGCTGACCAATGCCTCGTAGTTGCGGCGCACCATCAGATGATTGCGCAAGGCCCCCATTTTGGCGTCCTCGGGGTGCTCGCCGTCGTAGATGCCGAGGTACTTTGGGGGCGTGTCGTCGAGCAGGTCGAGGAAGGCCATGGCGGTGCGGTTCTCGGCATTGAGCTGTTCGCTCTCCGGACGCATCTCGAGCGCGCGATGATCGCCGCACTCGGTCGACGCATTCGCCGCAGCCTTTGCAGAGGTCGCTAGACGAAGATGGAGAAGAGGCCGCCTTCTGCCCGGGTTCTTCGTTTCTCGATGGATGCCGAAGATCGCCGGGGACCTTGAGTGTAGGCGATGGGGACGATGGTCGAGGACCTCGAGCGAATCGAGCCTGGGCCTTGGCTTCGGTCAAGCCGATTTCATCGTGGATTAAGCCGCTTCGCAGCTTCTGGCGCACAATGATCGTCTTTAAACGGACACCGCTTTCCTTTGCCTCGATGCGCGGCGTTCATCTTTTCGGCGAGGGCATTGGCCTCGGATGGCCTGGCGAGGTGTTCGCTCGAGGACCTTGCGGGCCTCGAGCTGTTTTTGCTGGTGACGTAGCTTGTTGACTGCGGTGCGTCAGGACGGTCTGCATGTCCTGGGCCGTCGATTCGCTTGAGCGCCGTGTCGGCGGCAGCACCCGTGATGCGAGGTCGTCCATGCACTGGCGTGCAGATGGCGCCGGGCGGGCCCGTCCTCGAGGTAGTTGCGGGCGGCGGTGCGCAGCACGGTCGAAAGATCCTGGGCGGTGTTGGGCAGGGCGGTGTCGGGACAAACGGCGATGCACTCCATGCATTGGGTGCAGTTGTCGGGATTGAACACCGGCGTCTGGCGCCGGGCCACGTATTTGCTCGCCGTAGCGCCGGTGGCGGCGGCAATCATGCCCACCGAAGCCAGGCTCGAGGCCGGTTGGTCGTAGCCAAGGCCAGCTCGGAACTCGCGATCAAAGGTCTCGCAGAGCGCCAGCGGCGGCCGATCCGGCGATAGGCAGGCGGCGGGCGCCGGGCCGAGGATCGGCAGCAGCGCCGCACCGCGCATGCTCGAGCGGTCGGCCGCCTCGAGCTCGCCGTGGGGCACCGCACGCACCTCTTCGAAGCCGCGGGTCATCACCGTCATGTTCGACGCCACTACCTCGTCGCCGAAGCGGCCGAACTTCTTTTGGTATTGGGCCCGCACGACCCGGCGGAAATGGTCGCGGTCGATGCCGTAGTCGTCGAGGAAGCCGGAGACGCCGAAGAAGGCGCCGAGAAAAGCATTGCCCTGCATCCGCAGCCGCAATTCCTCGCGGTTGGTGGCAGCGCGGGCGATTTGAAAACCGGTGAGGGTAAAGAGCCGGATCTTCTGGTCGACAATCTGCTTGCGCAGAGGCCGCGGGATGCGCTGCCAGGCGATCTCCGGCGGATCGTCGGATTCCCAAACGAAGGTGCCGCCGGCGACCAATCCCTCGAGCGGGTTGGAGTGGGTGAAGGCCTTGGGGTCGCAGCACAGGACAACGTCGACGTGGCGCAGATCGCAATTGACTCGCACCCGCTGCGGCGCGACCACCAGGAAGTAGGCGGTGGGGGCGCCCTTCTTTTCCGAGCCGTAGCGTGGATTGGCGCTGATATGGAGAACCTCTTCGGGCCTTCCCGCGTCGTCCTTGGCCTGTCCGCGCTCGGACAGATAATCGCCGAAGGCGCCGAGGATGCCGCCGAGGTTCTTGCCGGTGGTGATCATGCCCCAGCCACCGATGGAATGCAGGCGAACAGCGATCGACCCGGCGGGGAGGAGCGACGGGCGCTCCTCGGCGATCACCGAGTAGGGATGGTCGATGCCCAGGACTACGTAGTGCTCGCCATCGTCGAGGCCCTTGCCGTCCTGACGCCGGCGCTCGCCGACGGCGTATTCGTAGGCGCCGAGGATGCCCTCGGGACGAAAGTCCCGCGACCCCAGACCATAGGCACCGCCGATCAACCGCGGCAGCTCCTCGGGCTGCAATGGCGGTATGCCGTTGCTCGAGCCGAAGCGCCCGGCCTCGAGCGCCTTGCCGAGGGCGGTCCGGACGTCGCGGGCGATCGGGTTGTCGCCGGCCATCGGCTCGTCGATACGTTCGAGGACGATCACCCGACGCTTGCCGGCGAGGGCCTCGACCACGGCCGCTTCGGGGAACGGCCGCAGCACGTTGAGGTGGATCGAGCCGACTGTGGCACTGCGGTGCTCGCGCAGATGATCGACCGCGGCCTCGACGTTCTCCGCTGCCGAGCCGAGGGTGAGGAAGACGGTGTCGGCGTCGTCGGTGCGGTAGCAGGAGACCGGACCGTAGCGACGGCCGGTGAGCTCGGCGAAGTCGTCGTAGGCCCGTTCGAGGAAGCCGAGGATCGGCTCGACGAAGCAGTCGCGCCGGGCCACGACCCCGTTCATGTAGTGCTCCTGATTCTGCACCGGTCCGAGCAGCATCGGGTTCTCGAGGTCGATCATCCGCGGTACCCGGCGCCGCGTCGGTCCAAAAAGCTCGCGCTGGGCCGGGGTGGGGCAGTCGATCACGTCGTCGGGGGCGCCGAGGTACTCACGCAGAAGCTCGGTCTCGGCCTTCAAGAAGGTGCGCTCGAGATGGGAGGTCAGGAAGCCGTCCTGGATGTTGATACCCGGGTTGAGGGATTGCTCGGTCACCCGCCGCAGGATGATCGCCTGGTCGGCGGCCTGTTGGGCGTCCTTGGCCATCAACATGATCCAGCCGGTGCCGAAGGCGGCGTAGATGTCGTCGTGGCCGCAGTGGACGTTGAGGGCGTGGCGGGTGAGCGCCCGGGCCGCCACCTGGACGATCATCGTGGAGAGCTTGCCGGGGGCGTGGTAGTACTGCTCGAGGCCGTAGACCAGGCCCTGCCCCGAGGTGAAGTTGACCACCCGCCGGCCGGTCACCGAGAGGGCGATGGCCCCGCCTTGGGCGGCATGCTCGCCTTCGGTCTCGATGGCGATCTTCTGCTGGCCGAAGACGTCGAGCATGCCCTCGGCGTAGGCCAGCTGAAAATCCTCGCCCATCTCCGTCGACGCGGTGATCGGGTAGAAGACGCCGCCCGCGCAGATCCGGGCCTCGGTGTGGTACGAGACCAGCTTGTTGCCGTTGGTGGTGATCCGGGTGCCGGGGAATCGCGCTGCCATGGCCAAGTCTCCTGTCGAACATCCGATGGGAATCAACTACCCCATCATAGTCCGCGACCGGATAGGACTGAAGCCGCGAGTGCATCGGCCGCCGGCCGATGCCGGCATCCCGAAGCTCAGCCGTCGGCGGTGAAGGAGAGCTCGCGATCATCGACCTTGATCGCCTTGCGGGGGTCGCCCTGCCTCAAGCCGAGGCCTGGTGGTCGAAGGCGTTGACCATCTCGATGACATCGCCGACCGTGTCCAGCCGGTTGACCGCGTCGTCGGGCACTTCGATGCCGCATTCTTCTTCGATTTCGCACAGCAGCTGCAGCGATTTCGGGCTGTCGATGCCGAGGTCACCGACGAGATTCTGTTCGGATGAGAGCTCGCGCTCTTCAAGCGTGGCGATGCGGGCGAGAATCTGAAGTGCCTTGCGTTTCATCTCACTCATTCGTTGCTTCCTTGGCAGCTGGTGCCTTGGCGGCGGGCGCGGGGCCGTCCGCTCGGCTGTTGCGGGCCTGCCGGACCATGAAGGCGTAGCGTTTGAACATCCGGTTGGTCTCCGCCTCGTGCTCCGAGACGGTGCTCTCGTCTTCGGGCTCGAAGAAGCACGTCGGGTCCTCACCCATGAGATCGCCGCTGTGGTAGTACGCCATGGCGCGGCAGCCGCCGCAGGTGAATTTGTAGCGGCAACGCCCGCATTTTCCTTTCAGGCGGTTGCGGTCGAGCACGTCCTGGAAGGCCGCGCTGGCATCGAGAATCTGTTGGAATGACCGTTCGCGCACGTTGCCGCAGCGGACCTCGTCGAGCAGGATGCCGCAGGGCGAGACGTCGCCCTCGCTGTTGACCGCCAGCCAGGTGCCGCACCAGCAGCCGATCGAAGGATTCTGCGGCACGGTGACGTTGCAGGCACCCTCGGAGACGCGCTGGTGGAGTTCCGGTGAAAGAAAGAACGGGGTGTAGCTGATGTAGCCGTTGGGGTGCTTGCGCAGCGCCGGATGGATCGAGTTTTCCATGTCCTGGCGGCTGAACGACAGCTCGTCCCAGTAGTCGCGGCCGCTGCCGCGGGCGGTATAAGGAGAGCGGTTGTAAGGGATGCCCTGGTTGTCCAGCCACTGCAGGGTGCGCTCGAGGTCGTCGAGGTTGTGCTTGCCGACGTTGACCACCACGTGGCGCCGAACGTCCAGCTCGCGGCATAGCTCGAGCACACGCAGGGCCTCCTGGCAGTCGGCGTCACGGGTCCAGGTGTGCTCGTCGTCGATCGAGTTGATGCCCACTGCGACCACCAGCGTGCCGCCGCTCGCCGCGCGGAATTGCTCGATTTTCTCGCGGGTCATCAACGTCGCGTTGGTGCAGATCGTCGACTCGTAGCCGTAGCGGGTCGCCCGCCGCACCAGCTCGACCGCGTCGCGCCGGACGATGAACTCGCCGCCCGACCAGGTGATGGTGCGGATCCCGATCTCCTTGGCCGTTAGCAAGATGTGGCGTTCGATCTCGTCGGCATCGAGCTCCCGGCGCTTGCTGCGCCGCACCAGAGCATGGTCGTTCGACGACGCCATGCACATGGGGCAGGCCAAGTTGCAGCGCCGGGTGGCTTCGAAGAAGAGGGTGTCGAAGCTGTAGCGATGGGGTGATTCTTCACTCATCAGGCGCTCTCGCTGTCAGCCGCTTCACAGAGTTCGAAGAGCTGGCGGTCGGGGGTCAGCAGGAAGGCGAAGCGGCGCGGGCCCGGGCCCGGGCGCTCGAACCGCTTCAGCCGGAGACAGCCGCCGGCGCGCAGCCGGCGGATCGCCGCGTCGAGGTCGGCGACGCGGTAGCAGAGGTGATAGGGGCCGGCGCCGGTGCGATCGACGATGTCCGCCACCGGCGACTGCTCGCCGATGCCCTCGACCAGCTCGATCAAAATCCCGGGCGCGGCTTCGAGGAAGCAAACCCTCACATGCTCGCCCGCAACCTCGACCGGCTCGGAAACCTGGCGCAGGCCGAACAGACCGGTGTAATAGCCCAGCGCCGCCGAGATGCTCCTCACCGCGACGCCGACGTGGTGGAAGGTCATCTCTCCCTCGAGCAGGGCTGGGCTGTTCATGGCTGTCATCATCGAGCGGTAGGGTGGCCGGTCATGACCTGCCGTTGCCGTTGCCAGATCCTCTGAATCGGCCCGGGAGCGCAACCCGGGCAGGTTCAAAGAGAGAGTACCGAGACGGCGAACGGCCTCCTATGATCGTGATCATGGGTTACTCACCGGCCACCTGCGCTGGCTCGCCGATCGGCCGGAATCGGTGAGATACTGCCGAAGGCATGCCGAAACGTTACGATGCGATCATCATCGGAGCCGGAATCATCGGTGGCTGCACGGGTTTCGAGCTCGCCAAGCGCGGCTACCGGACGCTGAACGTCGACCGGCTGCACGGTGCCGGCTACGGCTCGACCGCCGCCTCGTGCGCGATCATTCGCTTCCACTACTCGACCCCGGATGGCGTCGCCATGGCGCGGTAGATCAACCGAGCATCGTCGTTTTCGGTGATCGGCTAGCCGTCCGGCATGAGCGCGGTGGGCTGCGCCGTGCGACCCTTTCGCGACCCTACGAAATGGCAATCTCGGCCTGACGGGCGTTCGCCGCCACGCCCGAGCCGGATGACACCCACACCGGCGTATTTCATGAGAGCTATACCGAGCGCGACAGTATGACACGCTTGCTATAGGCTATTCATTCAAGCCCCGAGACAGGATTCTTTACAGCGTGCTCATGCCGAGTGCTTCGGCGCCCCGTGGGTACAACGGGACGCCCTTATCCAACTCGTTTACCTATTCTGCGGTGGAATCAAGCTCGAACGTGTCCATTGATACGGCAGGAAAACCCTCGAAGAATTCCCCCTGGCCACCTTGGAACGGGTGATCCGTGAGTTCGCCGATGGCAAGATCGGCTCCAACATGCTTACCGTCACCACCGCCAACCCGGAGACCTTGACCAACGCCACCCGTTTCCCGGAGGCCTACGATCTGATTCGGGTACGCATGGGTGGCTGGACCGAGTTCATGATCGCCATGTTCCCCGAGCACCAACAACACATGCGGCGCCGGCCGTTGTTCGTAGTCGGGGATCGCACCGAATCCTGAGCTGAAAAGTCAACGCCAAGCGCAGGGGCGCGGAAGACTCGTTCCGTGCGATCCACCTACAGCAGTTTCGCGAAGCCTCGTTCCATGGCGGCGACGAGGCTGTCGATCTCGGCTTCGCCCATTGCCGTCGAAATCGTCGCCGAACAAGTATTGATCATCAAGAAGCCCTCCTCGAAGAGGTGATCCAACAGCACCGTGAGCCGCTTGGCTTCCGCTGGCGTGGTGAAGGCTTGGCGGTAGTTGTGCGGTGGCCGGGCCTTCATGTGAACCCGGAACATGGAGCCGCCACCGGTGACGCAGGCCGACACCCCGGTGCGGCGGATGGCTTCTTCGATGCCGTCCATGGCCCGCCGGGCGAGGGCATTGATCCGCGCCAGGGCCGGTCGGTCGAATAGGGTCATGGCGGTCAGGCCGGCCGTCATGCTCAAGGGATTGGCGGAGAAGGTTCCCGAGTGGGGAAACAGCAGCCGCTCGGCGAGGGGGTTCATCACTTCCATGACCGCGCGATGGCCGACGATGGCGCCGATCGGGAAGCCGCCACCGATCATCTTCGCCAGGGCGGTCAGATCGGGTCGCAGGTCGTACGTTTGTTGAGCCCCGCCGTACGCGGATCGGAAGGTGATCACTTCGTCGAGCACGAGCAGGGAGCCATCAGCCTCGGTCCATTCACGCAACGCGGCCACGAATGTCGGGTCCGCCGGTTTCAGGCCGACGCGGTGCGGCATCAGGTCCAGCAGCACGCATGCGAGCTTGCCCCGATGCTGCTCCAGGATCGAGATCGCGCGGTCGGGGTCGTCGAACGGGATGATCACCACATCCGCCAACACACCCGCTGGGGTCCCGTGGGCCACGGCAACGCTGGTCGGCTGCTCGGCGCGGCCCCAACTCGCGGGGCCCGCCGTCTGGCTCACCTCCGCGTAGTCGTATTGGCCATGATAAGCCCCTTCGACCTTGGCGATCTTGGCGCGGCCGGTGAACGCCCTGGCGGCCTTCAAGGCCCCCATGACGGCTTCGGTGCCCGAGTTCACGAAGCGCAGCATCTCGAAATGCTCGCCGCGGCCGATGATGTGCTCGGCGTAACGGACCTCGATCTCCGTGGCGAGCGTGAAGGCGGTCCCCTTCTCGAGTTGCTCGGTAACCGCCGCGACGATGGCCGGGTGTGCGTGGCCGTGGATCAGCGAGGCCATGTTGTTGGCGAAGTCGATCCGCTCGACCCCTTCGATATCGGTGACCCGGCAGCCGGAGGCATGATCCGCGTAGAGGGGGTGCGGGGCGCGCAGCACCGTGTTGCGGCTCACACCGCCGGGAAGAATCTCGAGGGCTCTCGCATAGAGCTCGGCGGAGGAGGACGGTGTCGATGGCGGCTTCGAGCTCACGTCTAGCCTCCCTACCGATCGGCGGCGATCGGTATCAACGGTGCGCCCGTGCGCTCGGCGACGAAATCGAATTCGACCCCGGGGCGAGCTCCACGAGTTGGAAGCCGTCCGGGCCTACGTCGATGATGGCGAGGTCGGTGTAGATCCGGTTCACCACCTGCTGGCCGGTCAGGGGATAGGTGCAGGCGGCGACCAGCTTCGGTTCGCCGTTGCGCGTGGTGTGCTGGGTGATGACGAAGATGGTCTCGACGCCCGCCACCAGGTCCATGGCACCGCCGACCGCAGGGATCGCATCGGGCGCGCCGGTCGACCAGTTGGCCAGGTCGCCGTTGCTGGCGACCTGCAAGGCGCCGAGGACACACAAGTCGATATGACCCCCGCGAATCATCGCGAAGCTATCCGCGTGGTGAAAGAACGAGGCGCCGGGAACCACCGTTACCCGCCGCTTGCCGGCGTTGATCAACTCGGGATCGCCCTCGCTGGCCGGTGGTGACGGCCCCATGCCCAGCAAGCCGTTCTCGGTGTGGTAAATGACCTCCCGGCCCTCGGGGATGAAGGCGGCGACCCGCTCCGGGATGCCGATGCCGAGGTTCACGTAGGCACCGTCGGGGATGTCGCGGGCGGCCCGCCGCGCCATCTCGTCACGGCTCCATCCAATCGTGGCCGCTCGATCCGTCATGGGTAGGATTCTCCTGCCGCGACCAGCTTCGACTCGTACGCCGGGTTGGCGACGACGACCAGGCGATCGACGAAGATGCCCGGCGTTACCACGCTCTCGGGGTCCAGGTCACCGGGGGCAACCACGCGACTGGCCTGCACGATCGTGGTCGTGGCCGCCATCGCCATGACCGGGCTGAAGTTGCGCGCGGTCTTGTTGTAGAGCAAGTTGCCATGGCGATCGGCCAGACGGCATTTGATGATTGCGAAGTCCGCGTTGAGCCCATGCTCGAGCACGTAGTCCCGCCCCTCGAAGGTGCGCCGCTCCTTGCCTTCCCCGAGCGGGGTGCCGACCGAGGTCGCCGTGTAGAAGGCCGGAACACCCGCCCCGCCGGCGCGGATGCGCTCCGCCAGCGTGCCCTGAGGAACAAGCTCGAGCTCGATTCGGCCGCTGCGGTAGAGATCGGGAAAGACCGTCGAGTTGGCCGTGCGTGGAAAGGAGCAGATCATCTTGGCGACCCTGCCGGCCTTGATCAGTGCCGCCAGGCCGACCTCGCCGCTGCCGGTGTTGTTGTTGACCACGGTCAGGTCCGTGGCACCCTGGTCGATCAGGGCGTGGATCAGCTCGATCGGGCTGCCCGCCTCGCCGAAGCCGCCGACCATCACGGTGGCGCCATCGCGGATATCCGCTACCGCGGCTGCGGGGCTGGAGACACGCTTGTCGATCATCGTCGTCTGGCCTTTTCGAAACTGCTGAGTTGTTCGTGGAGCTCGATCCTTTCGGGGCGGATCATCGGCCTCAGCGGGCACCGACCGCCGCGACTGTTGCCAGTGTCTCGTTGGGCGTCTCGTCGGGTGTCTCGTCGGGCTTCTTCTCGACTCGTTGGTAGTCGAACAAACCGGCCTCGTCGAAGATCACGCGATCGGCGTAGTCGTCGAACCAGATGGCCTCGGGGTTGCAGCCGACGATGCACACCTTGCCGCGGTCGGGAGCGTCGGCCGCGTTGCGCAGGATCTTGAAGATCAGCACACCGTTCTCGGTTCCGGGAACACCGGCGATCGGCTCGTTGGTGACCGCCGCCACCTCGGTCTTGCCCTTGTAATGGGTGATCGACAAGCGGGCATGGGTCTCGACGCCGGACAGGCCTTTTTGTGACTCGTTGAGGATGTTCCACACCGTCTCGATCGGGACGTTGAACGCTTCGTAGGCAACGATGTCTCGGCCACAGAAGAAATAGTGGTTGCCGACCCCGACCCGATACAGGGCGCGCTGCATGATGCGCAGCGCCACCGGATCGTCGTTGATGCCTTTGATGATCGGGGCCTGGTTCTCGACGTTGATCCAACCCCGGGCGGTGAGGCCTTCGATGGCCTTCTTGGTGTCCGGATGCCACTTCAACGATCCGTTGGAATGGGTCAAGTACTCGCCGTCCGGTCCCTTCAGCAGGAACTCGTCCGGGTGGTTGAAGTGAATCATCAGCCGAAAGCCGACACATCGGGGTAGGCCTGGTGGAAACGGTCCATCATGGCCAGAAAGGTGTCGTCGAACCGCTTCGGGTAGAAGGCCATTTCCTTCGTGCCGAGGCGGATGGACTCGATCCCCGCCTCCGCCAAGGCGGCCAGCCAGACGGTCAGGTTATCCGCTGACCTCGACACCGCCAGCGAAGCCGCCGGAATCTTCGGGCCGGCCCTGTAGCGCACCGCTCCGGACAGGTCCGTCGAGAGATTACCGAGGTGGCGAACGGGTCCGCATGATCTCGGCCATTCGGATCCCGGCATCGCGCCTCTGGTCGTGCCATGTCGGGAGAGGGATGCCGGCGACGTCGACCCGCGCCGGGCCAAGGTCGACACCGGGCGCTTATTGATCGGCGACCTTGACCGACACGGTCTGCGTTCGGCCGGATTGGAAGGTCAAGGTCAGATCGACGGCCTCGCTCGCGGTCAGCTGCCAGCGCGGTCCCATCAGCATGAGGTGGGTACCCCCCGGCTCGAAGCGAGCCTGGCCACCAGCCGCGACGATCACCTCGGTGAGCTGACGCATTTTCATCAGGCCGTCGACCATCGCCATCTCGTGGAGCTCTACCTGGTCGAATGCCGGACTCTCGAGCCCGACCAGGGTCACCGCTTCGGCGCCTACATTGACCAGCGTCATGTAGCCCGCATGGACCGTTGCCTCGGCATGCGCCTCGCGGACCCAGGCGTTCATGATCGCCACCGCGTCACCGGTCGGCGCAGCGGCGGCAGCCTTCGCCGCATCGCTGGCGCCCATTGCAGCGTGTTGACGCTTGCGCTCGCGTGCGCGTTGCATGTGTACGCGGTTGGTCTCACTCTTGATGTAGCTGAGCAGGTCTTTGACGTCGAGCGGGCTCAGGCGCATGTTGGGCATGGGCAGGTTGTCGTACTGGGCGTAGAGCGCCATCGCGATGGGATCCCCCTCTTCCAGCATCTGGTCGGGGACGGCGATCCAACGGGTCAGCCATGCGCGGTCTCGTTTCTTGGTCACCGCCAGTAGGTCGGGTCCTCTGAGCCCTTCGGGCAGACCCTCCTCGCCGTTGCCGATGGTGTGGCAGGTGACACAGCGGGTGCGAAATAGGTGCTCACCTTGCGAGATGTTGCGCACCTCGGGTGCCTCGGCGTAGTCGAGCTGTCGCTCCGGCGGCGCTTTCCAGCCGCTGAGCCAGCTGCCGATTTGGGTGGCCAGCACGTACGGGTTTTCGAACGGCGAGCGGCGCATCCACTGACCCGTGGCCTGGTTGCCGATAATGAGGTTCAAGTTGTGGTTGTTGGAGCCGTCTTGGATCTCTTCGATGTACAGGCCCAGCTTCTGACGCAGCTGGGTGATGTCCGACTCCTTGCCGGTCAAGAACCACCAGCCGGGCTGGGCGCGATAGCGTTCGGCATACTTGGCGAGGACTTCGGGAGTGTCGTTCTCCGGGTCGATGGTGATCGAGTACATGAAGATGTCTTGGCCGACGCGATCGCCCAGGATCTGTTGCACCCGCGCCAGCCGAGCCGTTTCCAGCGGGCAGCTGTCCGGACAGATGGTGTAGATGAAGTTGATCACCACCACCTTGTCCTTGATCAGGTCTTCGAAGAAGTGAACAGTCTTGCCTTCGTGGGTGACCAGGGGGACGTTGGGAAAATAGTCGGCGCCCCAACGCGATGCGCCGAATAGTGGGGCCATAGAAAGAAGGAGTAATGCGGCTACGACCACGGGCTTGTGTATCTTCATGGTGTTGTTCCTCGAAAGCTGAGATCGTCGGTGCATGGAACAAAGGCGGCGAGCACTTCCGTGCTCGCCGCCTCGGCCCTGATGAGGGTACCTACCCGCTCAGGGGCAGGCACGGATCGCTACGATCAGTGTTCGTTGAACACCGCTCGATGAACCGCAACGTCCAGCGTCACCGGTGTCGGACAGTTGACGACATGGGGCGGGAAGGGGTTTACGAAGTCGTAGCCATTCGACACCGCCGGGTCCGGGTTGTTGACGTTGATGGCGGGCCACTCCATGATCTCCACCACGCCTTCGGCCCGCAGATCCTGGGCCCGCTCGAGCGACTTGATCACCTCGGTCGCCGGCTGCAACCAATGGAGGAATCCGATATGCCACATCGGGTTGAACTCCTCCCCGGGCATGAAGTACGAGGGCATCCCGATCTGACCGCCGATCGGTCCGCCGCCCGCCAGGTTGAGCCCATCAGCCATGGTCGGGGGATAGGTCCCGTTCAGCGGCGCGGGCGGGACGAACTGGATGAGCGGCACCGACGAGGTACCGAGGAACTCGTGCTTCGGCACGTAGACGACGCCCATGTTGTTGGCGGGGCCCGCGGGAAACGCATCGACCACGACGTAATAGGGCAAGTACTCCGCCGAGCCGGTCTCGCCACCGAACCATGATTTGTGAAGCTTCATGCTTACCGTCGGGTCGGGGCCGGTAGTGTCGATGTCCAGGGCATGCCCGGAGTTCGTCGGGTGACCGCCCCATGTCGAGCCGTTGTACATGCACGAGGTGTTGGGCGGATTGTCCGGGAACGCGACACACGAATAGTCGATTCTCAGTTGTTCCCACTCTTCGTCGCCCCAATTCACGAACCAGGCGTTGACGATGACGTCCTTGCCGTCGATGTTCACCCGCCGCAGCGGCGTGTAGGTGTTGGTGGCGCTCTGTGCCGGCGCACCTGGAGCCGGCACGGCTGGCGACAGAATCGGATTCGGCAGATCGCCGAAGAACGTCCACTCGCCGGTGACCGGATCGACGCTTGCCGGTGATGTCGCTGCCATCGGTGTGCCGACCAGCCCGCCAGCATAGATGATGCCTAGCTCGTCCGCGAGCTCTTCGTCGGTGACGCCGTGGAGCACGAAGAAGACCTCGGTCTCGACACCGCCGTCGTTGTTGGTTCCCTTCATGAGGGAGTAGGTGAACGTGCCTCTCTCGTCATCCGTGTGGGTGAGGGCGTCTCCGATCGGCGTGTTCGCCAGGTCGAGCTCTCCGACGACGCCGCCGTCGATCCACACCTCGACCGGATCCATGACCGGACCGAACTCTCCCGTTCCGTCGCCGGTCCGGAAGGTCGGCAAGGCGCGGGTATCGACGTATTCGACCCCGTCCCAGGTGGGCAGGGGCGTCGGCATCAGCTTGACCTGGCCCGGATGCTCGATGTCCCAGCGCATGAGCATGGCGTGGTCTTCGTGCTGGGTGTTGTGGCAATGCTCCATGTAGGTGCCGGCGAACTCGCGGAAGCGCAGGGCCACCTCGACGATCGCGCCGCTGTCGTCTTGCGGCCCGATGCGGTACATGTCCTTGCGCGCCCACTTCTCCCATTCCGGCGGCTCCTTGCCACCCCTCCGGAGAATGATTCCCTCTTCGAAGTGGATGTGGATCGGATGGCTCCAATCGCCACCGTTGACGATGCGCCAGACCTCGAGGCCGTTGTAGTTCTTCGACGGCGCGGCGGTCAGGCGTCGTGGATCCATGCCGACGCCCTTCGAGTTGCCATCGGTCTCGATCACCCAGGGTTTCTCGTCGGTCGGCTCTTTCTCGAACAAGAAGGTGCGGTGACGGGCGTTGGCCAGCTCGTCCTCGGTGGGCCGGCGGATCGGGATCAAAGTGTTGCCGCCGGGCAGGAAGTCGGCCGGGTTCATGCTCAGGTCGGTGCCGCTGTAGGCGCGCACTTTGAATTGCAGGAACTTGCCGACTGCCGGATCGCCGCCCACCCAGCGATCGGGTAGGCCGTCGCCGTCGTCGTCCACCTTCACCGGATCATAGGTCCCGTCCAGGACATCCTCGAGCGGCACGGGAGCGCCGGTGATCTGGCCGTCGTTGTGCGACAGCAGGTTGACGAAGTAAAGCTCGTCGCCGTCTTCGAACTGGCTGAAGTCGACGATGATGTCGTAGCGCTCGGCGATCGCCTGGGTGGGCAGCTGCCCATCGGCGAAATACACCGTGTGCTCCATGATGTTGCCGTCGTTGGCGATCATATAGAAGGGCACGCGGTTGCCGTCCTGATCGACCAAGGCGAGCTTGAAGTAGCGTGAGACCGAGCCGTTCAAGATGCGGAAGCGATACTTGCGGGCGCGCACCTCGAAGTAGGGCTTGTAGAGCCAGTTGGTCAGCAGGTGGTCGCCGATGAAGCCGTTCAAATTGAAGGGATTGAACCACAGCTGGCCGTCGCGATCCCAGGCCTTGTCGGCGATCACCAGGTTGACGTCGTAGTCGCGGTTGCCCCAATCCAGCGCCGTGCCGCTCGGGAGGCGCAGGTTGACGCCGTCGTCGATCCCTTCGTTGCCACGATCCAAGGCGCTGTAGTAGTTCATCATGGCGGCGTTGCCCTTGTAGACATTCTGCGCCGTGAAGTCGAGCATGTGGTCGTGGAACCAGTGGGTGCTCATGGTCTCGCGCCAGTCGCCCGGGATCTTCGTGATGCCACCGTGGCCGTTTGGCCGGCCCGCCCGCGGATCGCTGGCGTTGGTGTTGATGGTGTCGTGGCCGGCGAGCGGCACAGGCCAGCGGTAGTCGTAGAACTGGCCCGGGAAGTAGAAGGCGTTGGCATAGCCGTCGCTTTCGGCCGGGCTGTGGCCGTTGTGCTCGTGGGTGGTGATGGTGTGGGTGCCGAAGCCGCGGTTGGTCGCCACGTCGATCGGCAGCGCGTTGTAGTGGCGCATCAACGCGGTCTCGCCGTAGCGGACGTTGAGGAGCTTGGGCGGTAGGGTGCCGTCGAAGGTCCACAGCGTGTCGTGAAGCTGTACGGGCATGTCCGGATGGAACTTGATCTCGATGCCGTTGGTCGTTCCGTCGAGCCCCGGGACCCCGGCGGTGTTGTGGTAGAGGCCACCGGGCGCGAATTCACCGATTTCGTAGCCGTGGAGCTGACGGTCGTCGCGGAAGCCGCCGTTGGTGCGCGATCCGGCCATCGCGGTCTGGAACCAGACCTTGGGCCGGAACTCTTGTGCCCGCTGATGGGACCAACCTTGGCCCGGTGGGCGACCCTCTGCCGGCGGGTCTTCGAGATCGCGGCCGAGGTAATCTTCGATCGCCTCCCGCCACGGGTTCTCATCCGCCGTGTTGGCGAAGATGCTCGGCGCGGGGGAAAGTTGATCGCGGTCGAGGAAGGCCTCGAGCGCTGCGCCGTCAGGTGGGCTGTAGGCGTCCGGGGGTGCTGGAAAGTCGGAATCGGAATCCGAGTCCTCGCCGTTGGCGTGATTCTGCCACGAGCCGGTGAAGTTGTCGGTACCAAACTCCTCGAAGCGGAGCATCTGCTGGTCGTATTCCCCGGCACCGAAGAGCGGGCTGGGCGGGCCGTTGGTCGGCACGTTCCACACGCCGTCGTGGCGCTGGTCGGCCAAGGGCAGGACATTGCTGTCGCCGGCGTCCGCGCCAGTGCCTGTCGCGCCGCCTTCGAAGGAGCCCTCGTTGGCTTCCGGCAGACCGTCGGGCAGGGGCTCGATCAGGGGGCCGGTGAAGTGGGAAGGATCGTCATCAGGGGGAAACGGGTCCGGCGGGTCGGCACTCACGTAGGCGACGACGAGGAAGGCCGCCAGGAGCGCGAGTATGGTGAGCCTTATGTTCTTTGTGCCGTCCGGCCCATGGCCAGCAGGGTGATTCGACGCATTGGAGTCCTGCCGCTCGGCCGCGGTCCCAGACCCGTTGAGAAGCCTCTTGCTCGATCGGTTCATTCCCTCTCCTCTTGTTGGTGTGATCCAAGCTTGGATTGCCTGCTTGCGTACCGAATCGTCCGACGCCGCTCGCGGCAGCGGTCGAAGCGATCGCTCCAGCTGCGCCAGGTGGTACCAGGACCCCCCATTGAGCCCAGTGCCAATGGCGCATTACTCGATCGGTCTGTAATAGAATGCGTAAGGCGGTGGCAGAACACCTCATCGGGTTGGTCAGTCGAGCGCTTGCCATCGGGAACAGTCGAACTCGGAGGGCATTGGAGGGGCCAAAGGAAAGGGGTCGATGGCGGAACGCTCAGCGGAGGACATTACGAGCCTGCTCACCCAGCAGACCAGCTGGGACGAAAAGCTCAATGATCTGTTACCGGTGGTTTTCGAGGATCTGCGGCGCTTGGCCCGGTACTATTTCGGCCGCGAATCTGCCGACTACCACACCCTGCAGCCCACCGCGCTGATCAGTGAGGTGTATCTACGGCTGGAGGGCAGCAAGGCGAAGCGGCCCCGGAACCGCGAACAATTCTTCACCTTTGCGACGCGCCTGATTCGCGAGATCCTGCTCGACCATGCCCGTGCGCGGCAGGCAGCCAAACGTGGTGGCGGCGCCCCGAAGGTGAGCTTCGAGGAGGCGCTCGGGGTACCCACGCGAGCGCTTCCGGACTTGGATGTTCTGCTGACGATCGACCAGGTTTTGAACCGCCTGGAACGGATCGACCCGCGGCAGAGCCGGCTCGTCGAGCTGCGCTATTTCGGTGGCCTGACCCTGCCCCAAGCGGCTGAGGTATTGAACGTTTCACTGGCCACCGTCGAGCGCGATTGGAGCGCCGCCCGACGGTGGATGGCGCGTGAGATGGCGCCAGAAGGCTAGCCCTGGCACCTACGGCACGAATGGCCGCGAAATACTGGCCCGTGGGGAGATCGTGAAATGGGCTTCACCGGTCATCGCGACCCAAGCTTGGCGGTCTGAGGCGGCGCCGCTGGGGCCCCTTGGCCCCACGGCTCGACCACCCCCTTGCTGTGCGCGTCGAGCAGCCCGCGATAGGCGGTCGCCTTATCGAGCTGGCCCCATGCGTCGTAAAGCTCAATCACCCGCAGCAGTGCATCGCGTGCGGCGACGGTACGGGGACTGAGTCGCTCCGACAGCCAACGATGGCTTTCGGTCAACAGCGGCTCGGCCTTCTGAAAGCGCCCCTGGCGGGCCAGGCTGGCGCCCAGAACACTCTGGGCGTGTTGCGTTTGCCGATGATCCGCGGACATGCGGCGATGGAGGGTGGAATGTGCCGACCTGGCGATCGATTCGGCACCTTCGGCGTCGCCTTCCGCGAGCAACAGCCGCGCCAAGCTAACCCGATAGTTGGCGTACGTGGGGTGCTCTTTTCCCAGAAACTCTCGGCCCGTGGCCAGTGCGTCGAGGAGCAGAGACTTCGACTCGGCGAGATCACCGCGGAGCAGCATCAGCACCGCCAGGTTGTGCTGCACGGCAGCGTTGGCCGGGTGCCTTTTTCCCAACTGTTCGCGATAGGTCGCCAGCGTTTCCCGATACAGGCGCTCCGCCGCGTCGTATCGGTCCAAATCCCGCAAGCAGGTTGCCAGGTTGACCTTGTTGGCGGAGACTTGTGGATGATCGTTGCCGAGAAGCTCACGGGAGGTATCGAGGGCTTGTCGATAGAGCACCTCGGCTTCATTGTATTCTCCCTGGTAATAGAGGAGGATCGCCAGGTTGCCCCGAATCGCAGCGACTGACTGGGATTCCTTGCCCTCCAGTTGTTCCATACTGCGCAGCGAATCCCGCAAGATCGGCTCGGCCTCGATGTAGCGGCCCTGATCCATGAGTGTCATGGCGAAGGCGTGACGGGCCCGGATGACAGTGGGGTGCTTGTCACCCAGGAGGCGGCGGTGGATATCGAGCTCTTCGAGCGTGAGGGTCTCCGCGCGTCGGTAGTCACCCATGGCGACTTCCAGGCCAGCGAGCAGGTCCAGGCTCTCGGCGACCTCCGGATGCACGCTGCCGTAGACCTCACGGCGCAGGCTGAGCGCGCGTTCGGCCAAGGGCGTCGCAGCCGCGTGGTGCCCGAGGCTGCCATAACCCCGAGCGAGCATGACCATCAGCTCCGCTTGCACCCGCGGTTGTCCGTGCAGCTGCCGATCGATCCGCTCGGTGCCGCGATCGAGGAGATCTCGCGCGGTGAGCTGACTCCTCGGTTTTCCGAGGTCATCGGCCTCGATATCGAAGAGATCGCTCAAGAACGCCGAGATCTGTCGTGAGCGGTCGTGCTCGTGGCTGGTTCGGCGCTGCTGGAGCTCTCGATGACCGGCAAATCCCACGACGAGCAGCGCCGCCCCGGCCGCCGACGCTACGCATTTTGGGTGGCGACGGAGAAACTTGCCCGCTCGGTAGGTCCAGGTCGGCTTGCGGGCACTGACCGGCATGCCGCCGAGGTGGCAACGCAGATCGCTGGCCAGCTGATCGGCGGAGGAATACCGATCCTGTGGCCGCTTGTGAAGCGCCATGAGCACGATGTTGTCGAGATCGCCGGCCAACTGGCGCTGAAGACGCCGGGCGCCGACACCGCGCGACGCGTGGGCCGGCTTCGGTGCGTGGTGGTCCGACGCCAGCGCCCTCGAGCCCCGGATGCCCGACTGGCGGCGGTGCACCGTGAGGCTGGGCTCGAGCGGGCAGTGTCGGCAGATCACCTCCCGGATGTCGGTTTCGAGGTCGCTTTCGATGCGATAGGGACGGCGGCCGGTGAGCAGCTCGTAGAGCACGACGCCGAGGGAGTAGACGTCCGAAGCCGTGGTCATGGCCTCGCCCTGCACCTGCTCCGGGCTGGCGTAGCGCGGGGTCATCAGGCGCCTGGCCGCTGCCGTTACGGGGGCAGCGCCGATGGTATCGGGATGGAGAAGCTTGGCGATGCCGAAGTCGAGCAGCTTGGGCGTGCCACTTTCTGAGACCAGGATGTTCGAAGGCTTCAAGTCGCGGTGGATCACCAAGTTCTGGTGTGCGCGCTGAACCGCCCCACAGACCTCGAGAAAGAGCTCGACGCGCTCGCGGACACCCAGTGAGTGGGCATCGCAGTAGCGGTCGATGGGCACGCCGTCGACGTATTCCATCACCAAGTAGGGGCGCTGGTCGCTGGTGACACCGCTGTCGTAGAAGCGGGCGATGGCGGGATGATCGAGGTTGGCCAGGATTCTCCGTTCCTGGCGGAAAGCACGCAGGATCTGGTCCGTGTCCATCCCGTGTTTGAGTACCTTGATCGCCACCTTGTTCGGCGAGCTCTCGCACTGGCTGGTCGCCAGGTACACGACGCCGGTGCCACCGCGGCCGGTCTCCACCAGGATCCGATAGGCGCCGAGACAGTCGCCGGCCTGCAGAATCTCCGGTGACGGGCGGAGCAGCTCGATCACCGGCTGATCGATCGGTTGGCCGCTCTCGGTGTCCGCCGCCAGCAGCGAATCCACCTCGTGCCGCAGGCGGCCATCGTCGTTGCATTGCCGGTCCAAGAACGCCGCCCGCTCGTCAGGAGGGCGCTCCAACGCCATCAACAAGACACAGTTCACCCGCTGCAAGAACTCGTTCCCGGTTTTGCTCAAGCTACCCCCCTCGGATCCAGACCTCCTCAAAAACCTCAGACACGTCTCTCCCCTTTACAATGCGCAGAAACCGATCAAACCACCTCATGATCGCGCCGTTTTATTGATCGGCGACCTTGACCGACACGGTCTGCGTTCGGCCGGATTGGAAGGTCAAGGTCAGATCGACGGCCTCGCCCGCGGTCAGCTGCCAGCGCGGTCCCATCAGCATGAGGTGGGTACCCCCCGGCTCGAAGCGAGCCTGGCCACCAGCCGCGACGATCACCTCGGTGAGCTGACGCATTTTCATCAGGCCGTCGACCATCGCCATCTCGTGGAGCTCTACCTGGTCGAATGCCGGACTCTCGAGCCCGACCAGGGTCACCGCTTCGGCGCCTACATTGACCAGCGTCATGTAGCCCGCATGGACCGTTGCCTCGGCATGCGCCTCGCGGACCCAGGCGTTCATGATCGCCACCGCGTCACCGGTCGGCGCAGCGGCGGCAGCCTTCGCCGCATCGCTGGCGCCCATTGCAGCGCGTTGACGCTTGCGCTCGCGTGCGCGTTGCATGTGTACGCGGTTGGTCTCACTCTTGATGTAGCTGAGCAGGTCTTTGACGTCGAGCGGGCTCAGGCGCATGTTGGGCATGGGCAGGTTGTCGTACTGGGCGTAGAGCGCCATCGCGATGGGATCCCCCTCTTCCAGCATCTGGTCGGGGACGGCGATCCAACGGGTCAGCCATGCGCGGTCTCGTTTCTTGGTCACCGCCAGTAGGTCGGGTCCTCTGAGCCCTTCGGGCAGACCCTCCTCGCCGTTGCCGATGGTGTGGCAGGTGACACAGCGGGTGCGAAATAGGTGCTCACCTTGCGAGATGTTGCGCACCTCGGGTGCCTCGGCGTAGTCGAGCTGTCGCTCCGGCGGCGCTTTCCAGCCGCTGAGCCAGCTGCCGATTTGGGTGGCCAGCACGTACGGGTTTTCGAACGGCGAGCGGCGCATCCACTGACCCGTGGCCTGGTTGCCGATAATGAGGTTCAAGTTGTGGTTGTTGGAGCCGTCTTGGATCTCTTCGATGTACAGGCCCAGCTTCTGACGCAGCTGGGTGATGTCCGACTCCTTGCCGGTCAAGAACCACCAGCCGGGCTGGGCGCGATAGCGTTCGGCATACTTGGCGAGGACTTCGGGAGTGTCGTTCTCCGGGTCGATGGTGATCGAGTACATGAAGATGTCTTGGCCGACGCGATCGCCCAGGATCTGTTGCACCCGCGCCAGCCGAGCCGTTTCCAGCGGGCAGCTGTCCGGACAGATGGTGTAGATGAAGTTGATCACCACCACCTTGTCCTTGATCAGGTCTTCGAAGAAGTGGACGGTCTTGCCCTCGTGGGTGACCAGGGGGACGTTTGGAAAGTAGTCGACGCCCCAACGCGAGCTGCCGAGCACCGGGGCCGTTGCAAGGAAGAGCAGGGTGGCCGCCAGCGCAGCCGGGTACCGCTTCATGGAGTAACCCTCCAGGGCTGAATCGATGAGCGAAGCGAAACGAGGCGGTGAGCACCGTAGTGCTCACCGCCTCTTGCTCGAACGTCACGCCTACCTGGAGCCAAGGCAGGCACGAGAAGGTCAGTCTTCCTGAAACACCGCACGATGGACCGCCATGTCCAGCGTCAGCGGAGTGGGACAGTTGACCACGTGGGGTGGGAAGGCATTCTCGAACAAGTAATTGTTCAGTCCGATATTCGGTACGGCCGGCCACTCGAGAATCTCGATCTTCCCTTCAGCCCGCAACTCCTCGGCCTGGTCGAGCGACTTGACCACGATTTGCTCACCCGGAGCGTGCGCGTTCGGCACCAGCCAATGGGCGAATCCGATATGCCACAAGGGACTGAAATCTTCCCCAGGCATGAAGTAAGAGGGCAGCCCGATCTGCCCGCCGATGGGTCCCCCGCCGTTGAAGCCATTCTCGTCCTCAGGGGTTGGTGGGTAGGTGCTGTTCAGCGGATGTCCCGGCACCCATTGGACCAGCGGCACCGAAGTGTTGCCTGAGAAGGCGTGCTTTGGAACGTATGGAATGCCCATGTTGTTGGCGGGACCGGCGGGGAAGGCATCGACCACCACGTAGTAGGGCAGGTACTCTTCTGAGTGCCACGACTTGTGGAGCTTCAACGTTACCGTTGGGTTGCTGCCCGTGGTGTTGATGTCCAAGGCGTGTCCTGAGTTGATCGGGTCGCCGCCCCAGCCGCTGCCGTTGTACATGCAGGCCGTGTTGGGCGGATCGTCCGGGAAAGAATGACACGATTGGTCGATTCTCATATGTTCCCAGTCCTCGTCACCCCAACTGACGAAGAAGGCGTTTACGATGACGGTCTTGCCGTCGATTTCCACCCGTCGTAGCGGCGTGTAGGTGTTGCTGGCACTTTGCTCCGGCGCCCCCAGTGCCGGTGACGCCGGCGATAGGATCGGATTGGGCAGATCACCGAAGAAGGTCCACTCGCCGGTGTCAGGGTCGACACTCGCGGGCGAGGTCGCCGCCAGCGGTGTGCCCCGCAGCCCGCCGGCATAGATGACGCCCAGCTCGTCAGCGAGCTCCTCGTCGCTGATGTCGTGTAGGACGAAGAACACCTCGGTTTCGACAGCGCCGTCCTTGTTGATCCCCCTTACGAGGGGATAGGTGATCTTGCCGCGCTCGTCTTGGGACGGGTTGTTGGGGTCGCCGATCGGCATGTTCTCGAGGTCGAGCTCCTCGATGACGGCGGCTTCGATCCATTTTTCCATGGCTTCCAGCTCGGGCCCATGCTCGCCGGTGCCATCGCCGGTGCGGAAGGTGGGTAGGGCGCGGGTGTCGACGTACTCGACCCCGTCCCAGCTGGGCATCGGCGTCGGCATCAGCTTGACCTGGCCCGGATGCTCGATGTCCCAGCGCATGAGCATGGCGTGGTCCTCGTGCTGGGTGTTGTGGCAATGCTCCATGTAGGTGCCGGCGAATTCACGGAAGCGCAGTGCCACCTCGACGATCGCGCCGCTGTCGTCTTGCGGCCCGATCCGGTACATGTCTTTGCGCGCCCACCTCTCCCACTCGGGTGGCTCTTTGCCGTCCCGGCGTAGGATGATCCCTTCTTCGAAGTGGATGTGGATCGGATGGCTCCAATCACCGCCGTTGACGATACGCCAGACCTCGAGACCGTCGTAGTTCTTTTTCGGCGCGGCAGTCAGGCGGCGCGGATCCATGCCGACCCCTTTGGCGTTGCCATCGGTCTCGATCACCCATGGCTTTTCATCCGTCGGCTCCTTTTCGAACAAGAAGGTGCGGTGACGGGCGTTGGCAAGCTCTTCCTCGCTGGGCCGGCGGATCGGGATCATGGTATTGCCACCGGGGAGGTAGTCGGCCGGATTCATGCTCTGGTCAGTGCCGGTGTAGGCGCGCACTTTGAATTGCAGGAACTTTCCGACCGCCGGATCGCCGCCCACCCAGCGGTCGGGCAGGCCGTCGCCGTCGTCGTCCACCTTGACCGGGTCGTAGGTGCCGTCGAGGACGTCTGCCAAGGGCACCGGATCGCCGGTGATCTGCCCATCCTGGTGCGACAGCAGATTGACGAAGTAGAGCTCGTCGCCGTCTTGGAATTGGCTGAAGTCAACGACAATGTCGTAGCGCTCGGCGATCGCTTGCGTGGGCAGCTGGCCGTCCGCGAAGTAGACCGTATGCTCCATGATGTTGCCGTCGTTGGCGATCATGTAAAAGGGCACGCGGTTGCCGTCCTGGTCGACCAGGGCGAGCTTGAAGTAGCGCGAGACCGAGCCGTTCAGGATGCGGAAGCGGTATTTCCGCGCCCGCACCTCGAAGTAGGGCTTATAGAGCCAGTTGGTCAGCAGGTGGTCACCCAGGAAACCGTTGAGGTTGAAGGGGTTGAACCACAGCTGGCCGTCGCGGTCCCAGGCCTTGTCGGCGATTACCAGGTTGATGTCGTAGTCGCGGTTGCCCCAGTCCAGCGCCGTGCCGCTCGGGAAGCGCAGGTTGACGCCGTCGACGAGTCCTTCGTTGCCACGATCTAGGGCGCTGTAGTAGTTCATCATGGCCGCGTTGCCCTTGTAGACATTCTGCGCCGTGAAGTCGAGCATGTGGTCGTGGAACCAGTGGGTGCTCATGGTCTCGCGCCAGTCGCCCGGGACTTTGGTGATGCCGCCATTGCCGTTCGGCCGGCCGGCCCGGGGGTCGTTGGCGTCCTTGTTGATCGTGTCGTGGCCGGCCAGCGGCAGGGGCCAGCGGTAGTCGTAGAACTGACCTGGGAAGAAGAAGGCGTTGGCATAGCCGTCGCTCTCGGCCGGGCTGTGGCCGTTGTGCTCGTGGGTGGTGATGGTGTGCACCCCGAAGCCCCGGTTGGTTGCAACGTCGATCGGTAGGGCGTTGTAGTGGCGGAACATCACGGTTTCGCCATAGCGGGCCTGGAGCAGCTTCGGCGGCAGGGTACCGTCGAACGTCCACAGCGCGTCGTGCAACTGTTCGGGCATAGCCGGGTGGAAGCGGATGTCGATGCCGTTGGTCGTTCCTGCCAACCCGCTGGCGCCTCCGGCGGTGACGTGGTAGAGACCGCCAGGCGCGAACTCACCGACGCTGTATCCGTGGTCCTGCAGGCCGTCGCGGAAGCCACTGTTGACGCGCGACCCCGCCATCGCCGACTGGAACCAGACCTGGGGCGAGAATTCGCTGTAGCGTTGATGTGACCAACCTTGTCCGGGTGGCCGCCCTTCGGCCGGAGGCGCGACCAGCGGGCGGTCGAGGTAGTTCTCGATCTCCGCTTTCCACGGGTTCAAGTCTGCTGTGTTCGAAAACACTGTCGGCGCCGGATGCAGGCGATCCTGGACCAGGAAGGCGTCGAGCGCCGCACCGTTTGGCGGGCTCTGGGCATCCGGTGGCGCCGGGAAGGTCGACAGCGGTCCGCTGCCGCCGGAGCCGACCGGCCGGGGACCGAACTCCTCGAAGCGGATCATCTGTTGCTCGTAGGCGCTGGCGCCGAAGAGTGGGCTCGGCGGTCCGTTGCTCGGGATGTTCCAGACGCCATCGTCCCGCTGCAGTTCCGGCAGCATGGAGTTGTTGTCGGTGGCATCGCTGGAGGTGCCTGACCGGCCGCCGATGAAGGCACCTTCATTGGCTTCGGGGAGACCGTCGGGCAGCGCCTCGATCAGTGGTCCGGTGAAACGGGACGGATCGGTCTCGTCGGGGAAGGGCTCGACCTCTACCACGGCGAAGCCGCCGAGCGATGATTGAATGCAAAAAGGTGAGCCGGTGGCCGGATTGTTGGCCTTGATGGGCATGGTCGTGGCGTTAGGCTGGGCCAGGGGTGCCACACAGCCGTGGTCGCCGCAGCGGAAAAAGAAGCTGCCCGTGACGCTGTCGACCGGCGCCGTGGCGAGAAGCACGCCGGCGCATCCGGCTGGATTGGTGCCGCCGCTGTAAATACCGGTCGAGCTGGACAGCGTACCGTCCGATGTCGGTGCCAATCGCCCGCGGACCCGCAAGATGCCAAGCTGAAGAAAGGCCCGGACGGCGTCGACCGAATCGGTCTCACCTTGTGCGTGGCTCGGTGCCGGGTGGCCCTGGGCAACGAAGGTCGTCGCCACAATGAGTGCGCTGCTCGCGAGCCTCCGCCAACGGTGTGGTGCGCCGCTATTTCGGCGATGGTTGGTGGTGCCGCGGGGGCAGTAGTCCTTAGGTCGATGCATACCCTCTCCTTCTGTTTGTGCGGCCCGAAGTGGGTCGCATTCCTCCGTACCGATCCTCGAGCTACGACCGTAGCTACGATTCCTCAACAACAGAGTCCCGACGCTGGCATGAGTTCGATTGAGTGAACTGGACCACTGTGCCCTTCTTGTCTTCCTGGTGGTCAGTCCCCTCGGCCATCGGAGCTTGCGTCAAGGGCGAGCCGATCCCCAACAAACACAGCTCGAGATCAACCACATCGGAGGCTATCGAGATTTTGGTTGGTGTGGTATGACTTCTGTCATGCGGACTTGGAGGCGGGGCTGACAAGGCGGGCCACGGCGAGCACCGACCAGTGGTTGCAGTTGCGTTGTCTCGGATGGAGGCATGTATGCGGCGTGCAGAAATTTTGTAGTGTGGCGCTTCCGTTTTGCATCACGAAGGTTGTACCGAGGGGGGGGGCGTCGAGTTGAGAACGGTGGCGCAGCAAGGAGCACGGCGCGAGGGGCCCATGGAGCATTGCCGGGTTCTTTTACCATCCGCGCATGCTGGCGGTGATGATGGCCACGGCGGTGGGCTACCGGCTGTTGCCCTCGGCCATGCCGCGGCTTTTGATCGTCTCGAGAAAGCTCTCAAGATGGGTGAGATCTGATCGTAGGTACGGACAGTACTGAGTGAACCCGGGAGGAGGCTCCCGAGTCGAATCGGGTATGATTCGAGCGAGCTATGGCTAACGCGCTGCCTCCACATTCCCGATGAACCAGCGGGCACCCAAGCCAGGCCCCGATCCGCGCCGGGCGTTGGTCTGCGGTTTCACGCCTGGCGGCCAGATCGTCGTCCAGTCCAGCTCGCTGACGGTGGCGTCGCCGCTGACTCCCGCTACCCAGAAACGCATCGTGGGCGCATTCTCGAAAGGTCGAGGGCACGGCGTGCTGCATCTCGGCGCCGCCGAGCTCAGCACCGACCTCGATCCGACGCTGGGATTCTGGCGCGATCTGGGCCAGGTGTTCGTTGCCAAGGTTTGCGCGGCCCTCGATCCGGCCGCGCCGCGGTCCTTCGTCCATCCGGCGCCGGAGCCCGAGGAGCTGGACGCGTTGGCTCGCTCGGTACCCCCGATGCGTGGCTCGGAGCTGATCAGCGCCGCGCTCTTGGCCGAGTTGTGGACCGATATCGGGGAAGCACTCGCCGAAGAGTCCGCGAATCGGAAGGACGGCATTCAAGGCTACCTCCAAGGCCACAACTCGATTTGGAATGTGGTCGGTCGCGTGTGCTTTCACTTGGCGGAGAACAAGCGGGATCGAGACTATCCGTTCGCGTTCATCGCCACCTATGCTCACAAGGTCTCCAGGGGAGCCAAGCTGCAGCATCTGCCGTTGAGCCGAGCATTGCAGCAGTACGCGGGTGTCGAGAACAAGAAGAAGCTGCTGGCCTTGCTGTCGCCGCTGCTGCGGGCGGCCGAGCGTAGTGAGCTCATTCGTGAGCTGGTCGACTCGGGTGATGTCTACCACCCGTTGTCGTGGACGCCGAAAGAGGCCCATCGTTTTTTCTGCGACATCCAGGTCTACGAGCAGGCGGGCTTGGTGGTGCGCATTCCCGATTGGTGGCGCGCGCGTAATCGACTTCGGCCCAAAGTCTCGGTGTCGGTGGGGGATCAGGCGCCGTCGAGCCTCGGCATGGATGCGCTGCTCGACTTCGACCTCGAGATCACCCTCGATGGCAAGACGCTATCGAGTCAGGAGATCAAGCGTTTGCTGGCGGCCACGGATGGACTGGTGCTCATCAAAGGTCAGTGGGTCGAGGTCGACCGGGAAAAGCTCTCCGAGGTTCTCGACCAATGGCATGAAGTCCAATCGCGGGCAGCCACCGAGGGCGTCAGTTTCGCCGAAGCCATGCGCATGCTGGCGGGCGCGGATCTCGACCGTGCGTCCGACGGCGGTACCGCGGATCCGCGGCCCGAGTGGTCTGAGGTGATCGCGGGCAAGTGGCTGCGGCGGAAACTGGCCGCGCTCGGCTCACCGCGGGTGCGTGCCGAGATCGAGTCCGGAGCCGGCCTGACGGCGGCGCTTCGTCCGTACCAGAAGACCGGTGTGCAATGGCTTTGGTCGCTGCGCAGCCTGGAGTTGGGCGGCTGCCTGGCCGACGACATGGGATTGGGAAAGACCATCCAGGTACTCGCCCTGCTCTCGATGCTGCGCCGCAAGAAGGTGGCGGGTACCGACCTACTGGTGGTCCCGGCTTCGCTGGTCGACAACTGGCACTCGGAGATGCAGCGTTTCGCGCCCGCGCTCGAGGCCCTGATCGCCCACCCCTCCCACATGCCGAGTGCCGATCTCGAGGTGCTGCCGGCCTCCGAGGTCAACGCCCACGACGCCGTGATCACCACCTATGGCACCGTGATGCGCAGCCAGTGGATGAAGGATCATCGCTGGCGTTGCGTGATTCTGGATGAGGCCCAGGCGATCAAGAACCCCAAGGCCAAGCAGACCCGCGCCATCAAGGCATTGCATGCGAATTGGCGTCTCGCCTTGACCGGCACGCCGGTGGAGAACCGGCTTGGTGATCTTTGGTCGATCTTCGACTTCTTGAATCCGGGCCTGTTGGGCTCGGCCAAGGCGTTCAACGGTTTATGCAAGTCGCTCGCCGCGCGCAAGCACAATGCGTATGCACCGCTGCGCAAGCTCGTTCAACCCTACATCCTGCGACGGTTGAAGACCGACAAGAACGTCATCTCCGACCTCCCCGACAAGACCGAGGTGACCACCCACTGCCTGCTCACCAAACAGCAGGCAGCCTTGTACGGGCAGTCGGTGAAGGAGATGAAGCGGATCATCGAAGAGGTCGAGGGCATCAAGCGCCGTGGCCTCGTGTTGGCGTTCTTGATGCGTTTCAAGCAGATCTGCAATCACCCCTCGCAATGGCTCGGTGACCACGTTTGGGACCCCCGCCATAGCGGCAAGCTCGCCCGGCTGCGCGAGCTCTGCGAGGCGATCGCTTCGCGCCAAGATAAAGTATTGGTGTTCACGCAGTTTCGTGCGATGACCGAGCCTCTGGCGAGTTTCCTTGCCGAGGTCTTTGGCCGGCCGGGGCTGGTCCTACACGGCGGCACGGCGGTCAAGAAGAGACAGGGCATGGTAGAGCGGTTTCAGAAAGAAGAGGATGTGCCGTTTATGGTCCTATCGATCAAGGCTGGGGGCACGGGCCTCAACCTTACCGCTGCATCGCATGTGATCCACTTCGATCGCTGGTGGAATCCGGCGGTCGAAAACCAGGCCACCGATCGGGCGTTCCGCATCGGGCAGCACAAGAATGTCCTGGTGCACAAATTTGTCTGCAAGGGTACGGTAGAGGAGCGCATCGATGAGCTGATCGCGGGCAAGCAGCGGCTCTCCGATGAGGTCCTGTCCGGCGGAGCCGAAACAACGTTGACCGAAATGAGTGACGACGAATTGCTCGAATTGGTGAGTCTCGACTTGCGAAGCGCGGTCGAGGCCGAGGAGTAGGGCGATGGCATGGTACGGATCGAAACCCTATGTCCCGGTGGCGAAGCGCCGGCAACGCGCCGCGAAGAAAGTCGCCGCCTTGAAGAAATCGGGGCGTTCGATCAGCCCGGTGCAAATTGTCGGGCGCAAGATCGCCAAGACGTTCTGGGGGCAGTCGTGGTGCGACAACCTGGAAGCGTACAGTGACTTTGCCAATCGTCTGCCGCGCGGCCGGACCTACGCCCGCAACGGCTCGGTGATCGATTTGCAGATCGAGCGTGGCCGGATCCGAGCGCTGGTCAATGGCTCGCGTCTTTACAACGTAACGATCAAGATTCAGCCGCTTTCGCGCCAGCGGTGGGACACCATCAAGGGTCGGTGCGCGGGCAAGATCGACTCGCTGGTCGAGCTCCTCCAAGGATCAATCTCCAAAGGCGTGATGGAGATCGTGACCCGCCAGGACGCGGGGCTTTTTCCTTCACCCGCGGAGATTTCCTTGCAGTGTTCTTGCCCCGATTGGGCCACGATGTGTAAACACGTGGCGGCGGTGCTCTACGGCGTCGGTGCCCGTCTCGACGACGAGCCCGAGATGCTGTTCACGCTGCGGAAGATCGACCCTGCCGAGCTCGTCGCCGCCGCGGTCACCGAGGGGCCAGCGAAGCGGAAACGCGCACGGGGACGCACGTTGAAAACCGCCGACCTATCGTCTGTGTTCGGCATCGAGTTGGACATGGCACCGGTCGTTACCAAGAAGCCTGCATCCAAGAAGGCTGCGACCAAGAAGGCTGCGACCAAGAAGGCTGTTACCAAGAAGGCTGCGACCAAGAAGGCTGCGACCAAGAAGGCTGCGACCAAGAAGGCTGCGACCAAGAAGGCTGCGACCAAGAAGGCTGCGACCAAGAAGCCTGTTACCAAGAAGGCTGCGACCAAGAAGCCTGTTACCAAGAAGGCTGTTACCAAGAAGGCCGCCGCCAAGAAGCCTGTTACCAAGAAAGCCGCCGCCAAGAAGGCTGCGACCAAGAAGGCGTCACCGAGACGACCCCGAACGAAGGGCTAGGGTGTGCGATGAACCAGGTCACAGCCGGCATAGAGAGCTGTCAGTTGGCGGTAGCACGAGTCGGCGTCGCGGGGTAGAAACACGCCGATCCCGTCGGCGGTCACGAAGGCCGCCGGTTTTGCTCCGGCGGTTGTCTTGCCGTGGTTTTTCGAGCCAATGATGTGTATCTGGCGCATCGCTTCCTTGTTCACGGGGCCGATCAGCAGCGGATCTCTGCGTTTTTTCGTGCGTAGTACCACCAGTTGAGGGTCAAGCACACGGCATAGAAGAGCGCGAAGCCATAGAGCGCCCGCTCGGGGGTGCCGGCCTGGATTTGTTCGCCGAAGACCTTGGGGATGATGAAGGCGCCGTAGGCGGCTACCGCCGAAGTCCAACCGAGCACCGGACCGGCTTGTTCTTTGTCGAACATGACGCCCATCGATCGAAAGGTGGAACCGTTGCCGGCACCGGTGGCCGCGAACAGCACCAAGAACAGGCCTAAGAAGGCTGGGAAGTACTGCTCAGGGGTTGCGGAATGGTAGGCCTTGACCATGAAATGAGACACGCCGATAGCCGAGGCGATCATCACCAAGGTGACCAGCTGGGTCACCTTGGCGCCGCCGATCTTCATGTCTGAGATCCATCCGCCCAGCGGCCGCACCAACGATCCGATCAACGGGCCGAGCCAGGCGTAGGCGAAGGCGTTCGGCGCGTTTGGGTTGATCCCCAGCTCCATACCGTCGGGGCCGTGGGCAAAGCCGAAGATCACCTTGATGGCGAGCGGGAAGGCCGCCGAGAAGCCAATGAACGAGCCGAAGGTCATGGTGTAGATCACCGTCATGATCCACGTGTGCTTGTTCTTGAAGATCGCGTATTGATGGTCGAGGCTTTGGCGGATCTCACCCGGAAAGAGCTTCATGGCAAACACGGTGGCGGCGATGACCAACGGCAGCACCAGCCACTTGCTGACCCCGAGGCCGAGTAGCAGGTAGAGTCCCGCCGAGGCGGTGGCGAACGCCACCAGCAGCAGGCCACTAATGCGCAGCAGGGCGGGGAATGTCGCGCTCACCCGTGGTGACACCGAAGCGGTGACGATGTTGTTCATGCCGAAGAAGGCGGCGATGGCGACCACCACCAGGATTGGAACCCACACCAAGCCGGCGTTTTGAATGTAGATCGCGATCCCTGGATCGCTGGGCATCGTCCTGGCCGGACCCGCCATTGCGCCGAACATTCCGAAGGTCATGACGAAGGGGACGAGCACCTGCATGACGCTGACGCCGAGATTACCGAGGCCGGCGTTGAGGCCCAACGAGGCGCCTTGTACCCGCTTGGGGAAGAAGAAGCTGATGTTGGACATCGAAGAGGCGAAGTTGCCGCCGCCAAGACCTGACAGGGCGGCCAGAATCTGGAACGTCCACAGCGGCGTCGAGGGGTCGTGTAGGGCCAGGCCGGTGCCCAACGCTGGCAGGATCAGCAGCGCGGTGGTGAAGAAGACGGTGTTACGACCACCGGCCAGGCGGATGAGAAAGGAGCTCGGAATACGCAGGGTGGCGCCGGTGAGGCCGGCGATGGCGTTGAGGGTGAACAGCTCGGCTTTGGCGAAGGGGAACTGCAAGTCGAGCATCTGGGCGGTGATAATGCTCCAGTAGAGCCACACCGCGAAGCCGCACAGCAGGCTCGGGATCGAGATCCAGAGATTGCGGTGGGCGATCGCCTTACCGGTCGAGGTCCAGAAACGGTCGTTTTCGACATCCCATTCGCGAAGGTTGGTCATGGTGGTACCTATTGGTGCAGATGAAGGCTCTCTTCGAGGTACGGGTCGCCAGCCGGCGAGGTGGCGACACGGGACAACCAGCGCCAGGCCAAGAATCCGAGCAGACCCGGCAGGGCGAGCATGCTGCCCGCCTCGAGCAGACCGAATACCGGGCCGTCGGTGAGCGACGGATAGGTCATCAAGTACACGTCGAGCCAGCGGCCGGCAAGCACCACCAGCGCTACGCGGACCATCACCAGCTGGCTGCGCTTGGCGCGCCGCGAGAGCAAGACGAGAAAGGGGATGATCCAGTTGAGCAATACGTTGGCGAAGAACAGGGGACGCCAGGCGCCGGTCAGGCGAATGTTGAAGTAGATCGCCTCTTCGGCAATGTTGCCGTACCAGATCAGCATCGACTGGCTGAACCACATGTACATCCAAAAAGTGCACATGGCGAATAGCAACTTGCCGAGGTCGTGCAGGTGGTGGCTCGTCACCCCCGGTAGGGCGCCACGCCTTTTCAACCAGACGACCATCAGGATGATCACGGCCAGCGCGCTGGTGAAGTGACCGGCGAAGTTATAGACCCCGAACAGCGTGCTGTACCAATGCGGATCGAGGCTCATGATCCAGTCGAAGCTGGCGAGTCCGACAACGAACGAGCCGAGCACCAAGAAGGCCACCGCCAGCTTGCGGCCGCGGGCGCTGTGGGCTGGATCGAGGTCGCGGTCCTGGGCCAGAGAACCACGCCGCAAGGCGCCAGCGAAGAGCAGTAGCATGACGGCGTACAGCGCTGCCCGCGTGAAGAAGAAGGTTGGCATCAACCAGCGAGCCTTGAAAGGCGCCAACGTCGCGGCCTCGGCTTCGTGCAGCCACGGGTAGAGCGTGGCCGCACCGGTAACGAAGGCCATCAGAATCAGCAACAAGGCCGCTGGCAACGCACTGGTGAGCGCTTCCGGCAGCCGTTTGAGCGCCGTCGCCCAGCTGGCGCCAGCCGCGTAGTGGATGGCCAGAAAGTAGAGCGCGCCGACCGCCACGCCGAACAGCAAGTAGCCGGCGAGTAGCAGGCTGGGTCCGAGCCGCTGGGGCGTGATCAGCGCGCCAGCGGCGAACAGCACGGCACCACTGATGGTGAGGAGGCGCCAAGGCAACCGCTCGGAGGGCGTGGCGAGGGCGGCTTGGGTATCGGCGATCATGGGGTGTCTCCTGGGCTCGTGGTGCCGCTGTCGGGGACGCCGTTGGTGCCGCTGTTGATCTCGCCGCGCGTGGCGGCGGTCTCGACAGCCTCGGTACCAGGTGCCGGCACGGGCTCGGCAGTCGGCTCGGCATCGCGCTGGAACTCACGCACCCGCAGCACTGCTCGCCACCGGTCCGCGGGCTCGATCTGGGTGGCGTGGGACGGCATGTTGCCCTGGCCGAAGGTCACGATGTGGAAGATCTGTCCGTCGCGCATCTGCCGCGCGTTGGTCGCGAGCAAGGACGGTGGCGCCGGAAAACCACGCTGCGCCACGGTGCCGTCACCCGCTCCGCTGGGTCCGTGGCACAGGAGGCAGTCGCGGGAGTAAACAACCTGGCCTCGGGCGACGGCCGCGGGATCATCGAGGGAAAAGGGATTCTCGAGGGTCTCACCGGCGCGCAGGGCGTCTTCCACTGTTGCCGTCAGGTGCAGCGGTGGCCGGCCACGGGCGATGGTGCCAGCCGGTGGTGACTGTAGGGTCATACCCCCGGCCAATACCGGGTTGGCACTGAAGGCCTCGGCCGGGATCGCGCGCGCCATATTGGGCAGGAATTCCAGGCCGCGCGTGTTGGGGTTGGGTCGCAGGCCCCAGTGGAGTGCCGCCAACAAGGCGAGCACGACCAGCAGCGCCCGGTTGAGCAGGGACCAAGAAGCATCGGCTTCACGCTGCATCAGCCATCTCCTCCGTCGGGCCTTCACCGACCTCGATGGCGTTGTGGTGGTGGAAAATCGCTGCCGCGCGCGTGCGTTCCGGACCGGCGCCCGACGCTTCGATCACCACCACGAAGCGGTCGTCGGTGACCCCCGGATGGCTCAGCCGAGGCTTCTTGCCCGGGTACAGGCGGCTGACCAGGAGCAGCGCCAGCACCGTGGAGAGACCGCCAGCCAGCACGCCGACCTCGAACATCACCGGCACGAAGGCCGGCGTCGAGGCGAACGGTTTGCCGCCGACGTTGATCGGCCAAGCGGCCGCCGAAGTCCAGGTCTGGAAGACGAGCATGGCGACGGCCGCCGACAGGCCGGCGATGGCGCACACCCAGCCCAGGCGCGAGCGGCGCAGGCCCGCGGCCTCGTCGAGGCCGTGGACGGCGTAGGGCGTTTGCACATCGGCGATGGCGAGTCCTTCTCGATGCAAGTGGCGAACCGCGGCCAGCACGTCCTGCTCGCGGTCGAAGACGCCGATCAGGGGCGGGCTGCTCATGAGGAAAGCACTCCTTTTACCTCCGCCATGGCGATCATGGGAAGGAAGCGGCAGAACAGCAAGAAACAGGTGAAGAAGAGGCCAAAGCTGCCGGCCAATGTGGCGATCTCCACCAGCGTCGGGGTGTAGCTGGCCCAGCTCGAGGGCAGGAAGTCCCGCGACAGCGAGATGACAATGATCACGAAACGCTCGAACCACATGCCGACATTGATCAAGATGGTGGCGATGAACACCACCGGCAGGCTGCGTCGCAAACGCCGCCACCAGAACAATTGGGGCACCAAGACATTGCAGCTGACCATGATCCAATAACTCCAGGCCATCGGCCCGAGCGCGCGGTTGATGAACGCGAAGCGCTCGTATTCATTGCCTGAATAAAGGGCGGTGAAGAATTCGGTGGCGTAGGCGAAGGCCACCATCCACGAGGTCACCAGGACGATCTTGGTCATGGCGTCGATGTGGTTGTCGGTTAGATAGGCGTCGAGGCGCATGGTCTTGCGGGCGATGATCATCAGGGTCAGGACCATCGACATGCCAGACAAGATGGCGCCGGCCACGAAGTACGGGGGCAGGATGGTGGTGTGCCAACCCGGCAGCAACGAGGTCGCGAAGTCGAAGCTGACGATCGAGTGGACCGACAGCACCAACGGCGTGGCCAGGCCAGCGAGCAGTAGATAAACCACTTCATAGCGTTGCCAGGTCTTGAGCGAGCCGTTCCAGCCCAAGCTGGCGAAGGCGAAGAGACGCTGCTTGAGACCCTTCTTCAAGCGGTCGCGAAGCGTCGCCAAGTCGGGCACCAGGCCGACGTACCAAAACACGGCTGAAATGGTGAAGTAGACACTGACCGCGAACACGTCCCAGAGTAGGGGTGAGCGAAAGTTCACCCACAGCGAGCCGCGGGCATTGGGGTAGGGGAGCATCCAGAACGCCAGCCACGGCCGGCCCATGTGGATGATCGGAAACAGGCCCGCGCACATCACCGCGAAGAGGGTCATCGCTTCGGCGGAACGGTTCACCGATGTCCGCCAGCGCTGGCGGAGCAAGAAGAGCACCGCCGAGATCAGCGTGCCGGCGTGGCCGATGCCGACCCAGAACACGAAGTTGGTGATGTCGAAGGCCCAACCCACGGTCTTGTTGAGGCCCCAAGTGCCGATGCCGGTGCGGATTTGATACGTCACCGCCACAGCGCCGATCAACAGCAGGACCACGGAGGGCAGGAACGCCGCCCACCACAGCGGCGAGGCCCGACCCTCGAGCGGTTGGCAGATGTCCGCGGTCACTTCCCCCGGGGTCTTGTTGCCCGCGATCAGCGGCGGCCGCAAGGATGCCGCCGGAACACTCGGCGTCAGTGACGCGCCACCCGTACCTGGGGTTGCCGTTGCCAACGATGGACTAGACATGGTCCAAGACCGTCTTGTAGGTGTTTGTGGAGAGTATCGAGAGCGAGGCCCAGTGTCTCGAGCAGGGAGCGCAGCGGAGCCCGAAGGGTGGCCGAAGGCCATTCGTGCACCCACGGGGGGCGCCCAGCCCGCAGGGACACTGGGCTCGCGCGGCCGCTCGCGACGCAGCTTGGTTAGCCATGGTGGGTCTCCTGATCCTCAGGGCGATGGCGCACGCGCCGGAGGTAGCCCAAGGAGGGCCGGATGTTGAGCTCTTCGAACAAGCGGTAGTGCCGTGGATCCTCGACCCGCCGCGCAACCTCGCTGGTGGCGTCGGCTTGATCGCCGAAGGTGATCGCTTGGGTCGGGCAGCTCTGTTGACAAGCGGTTTGGATCTCGCCATCGGCCACTGTGCGACCCAGCCGTCGGGCTTCGTGCTTGGCCTCTTGGATGCGCTGGACGCAGAAGGAGCACTTCTCCATGACGCCGCGTGAGCGCACCACCACGTCCGGGTTGAGCGTCAGGTTTTCGAGGCGATCCTCGTGCGGATAGTCGAACCAGTTGAAACGACGGACTTTGTAGGGGCAGTTGTTGGCGCAGTAGCGGGTACCCACACAGCGGTTGTAGACCTGCTGGTTGAGGCCCTCGGCGCTGTGCACGGTGGCCAGCACCGGGCACACCGTTTCGCACGGTGCGTTGTCGCAGTGGTGACAGGTCATGGGCTGGTGCGTGACATCGACGTCACCGCCACCGCCACCGTGTGCTGGATCGCCCTTCGTGCCGTGCTCACCGCTGATGTCGCTGTGGTAATAGCGGTCGAGTCGCAGCCAGTGCATGTCCCGACGGCGGGCGACTTCGTCTTTGCCGACCACTGGGATGTTGTTTTCCACCTGGCAGGCGATGATGCACGCCGAACAGCCGGTGCAGGCGTTGAGGTCGATCGCCATGCCCCAGTGGTAACCCTCGTACTCGTGGGCCGGCCACAAGTCGCCATCGATGTGGTGGGCGTGTGGCGTGCCAGCGGCGGGATCTTTCGCGTAGGCCGCCAAGGTGGTTTCCTGCACGATGGGCCGCGTTTCGCCGGAGGCCGGCGCCAGTGCCGCGGGCACCTCGAGATGATGGTAGGTCTGAGTCGAAGCGAGCGCGTGGTGCGTACCGGTCTTCTCGATCCGGATACCCGACCGGTAGTTGTGGCGTTGGCCATCCTTGCCGACCACGGCCAGGGGTGCCGCGTTGCTGCCCACCGTCTCGCCCGGCGCGACCGTGCGCCGGCCCTGAAGCCAGCGTGGACCGAGATCGGCAAAACGGCGGGTGCCGTCCCGACCGTAACCGAGCGCCACCGCCACCACCCGGTCATGTTGGCCGGGTTGGATGACGACCGGCAGCTCGAAGGGTGTGGCCGGCCCGGCATCGTTGGCGATCAAGCGCACGACATCGCCTTGTTCGACCCCCAGATCGTGGGCGGCGCGGGGCGAGAGTGAAGCGTAGTTGTCCCACACCACCTTGGTGATCGGGTCGGGCAGCTCCTGCAGCCACGGGTTCTCGGCGTGGCGGCCGTCGAGGAGCGCCACCTTGGAATAGAGCACGAGGGTGAAGGCATCCGCCGCGGGTCCCGGCGCCGCCTGCCCGGCCGCGACCAGCGCCCGCGAGGCCGCTTCGACGTCGAAGGCTGGTAGCGGCAACGGGGCGTCCGCCACCACTTCGGCAAAGCCGTCGTGTACGGCCTGATCCCAGAAGCCCTGGAAGGTCGCCGGTGCTCCGGGCAGCCGCCGCGGATAGACCGACTGTTGCCAAGTCGCACGCATCAGCTCGACCGCTGGTGCCGGTTTGCCGAGCCAAGCGGCCAGGCTCTCGGTGAAGGCCCGGGTGGCACCTAGGGGCCGGATCGCCGGTTGCGAGACGCTCACCAGGCCGGCCACCGGCTCGGCGTCGCGCCAGCTTTCGAGGGGGTGGTGGTCTGGACACACGACGGTGGCGAGCGCCGCCGTTTCGTCGCCATGGCCGGCGAACGAGACCGTTAACTGCACCCGGTCGAGCGCGGTGGCGATCGCCGCGCCGTTGGGTAGATCGTAGACCGGGTTGACGCCGCGCACGAGCAGGGCGTCCACCGTACCTCCCTCGAGCTCGCGCACGAGCGTGGCGAGCTGCCGGGCGTCGCCGTGGCGCTGCTGGGAGGGACGTTCGAGGTCGAGGGTGGCGCCTTCATTGCCGAGCAGATGGTTGGCCAGGTTGACCAGCACCTGCTGATCGACGTCTTGGCTGCCACAGACGACCAGCGAGTGGCTGCGTGCGTGCCACAGACGCGACGCATAGTCCTTAATCGCGGCTTTGATCTCGGCTGTGATCTCGGAATCGATCTCGGCTTTGATCTCTGAATCGGCCTCGGTGCTGGCCCGCGGGGCGATCCCCGTCGGCGCACCCGGCAGGCTGACGCCAGCGTGCCGGGCCAGGGCGCGGGTGAGCAGGTCGAGTGCCGGGCCGATCGCCTCCGGCCGGACGACAATACGGCGATCGGCGTTGCTGCCGGTCAGCGACATGCGCGACTCGAGCTGGGCGTGGAAGGACGAGCGCGGCGGGTCGCCTTCGAGGCTGCGCCCCGCCCGGTAGCCAGCGGCATGCTCGACCGGCGACAGCCAGGTACCGAGGAAGTCGGCGTCGAAGCTGATGATCACCTCGGCATGCTCGAAGCGGTAACGGGGCACCAACGCCGTACCGTGGGTGCGGCGGTAGGCCTCCGGGATCGCCGCGCGCGACAGCGGGTCGTAGACCACGTGCCGGGCGTCGCTGAAGCGCGCCAAGAACCGTTCGATCCAGGCCCGCTCGGTGGGACCGTTGACCGTCTCGCTCAACAGCCGCACCCGGCCACCGCGCGCTTCGATGCTGTCCAGCTCCCGGCGCAGCATCTCGTCGACCGTGGACCAGTCAGCAGGGTGGCCGTCGAGCAACGGTGCCGTCAGCCGCTGGGAGTCGTAGAGGCCGAGCAAAGTGGCCTGGCCGACAGCGCACAGGCCGCCAGTCGACAGTGGGTGCTCGCGGTTGCCTTCGATCTTGATCGGCCGTCCGTCGCGGCATTTGACCAGCGTGCCACAGCCAGCCGTACAGCCGCCGCAGGTCGCGGCGTACCACAGCGACCGTCCGGGCACGATTTCCTCGGGCTGCACCAGGAACGGGATGGCCTTGTCCACCGGTGTCCGGGTACAGCCGGTGGCCCACGCGCCGGAGATGGTGAATCCCGCCGCCTTCAAGAAGCCGCGGCGGTCGAGGGTGTCCGCTTGCCGCGCTCTCGGTTCTTTGCTCACAATGGGTAACCTCCTAAGAGAGCGCTGCTAGTAGTGGCAGGCGACGCAGTCGGTTGATGCCGCGGCGGTGCCGGCACCCAGGCCGGCATGCGCGGGGTCGCGGTGGCAGTCGAGGCACCAGCCCATGGACAAGCTTTCGACTTGGCGCACCCGTTCCATGGTCTCGATCGGCCCATGACAACGCTGGCATTCGACCCCCGCCGCCACATGGGGACGGTGGTCGAAATAGGCGAAATCGGGCAGCTGGTGAATGCGGGTCCACGCGATCGGCCGGGGCGTACGTTCGGGGTCGGGCTCGAGGTCGTCACCCAGACCGAGGGCGCCGTAGAGTTTGGCGAGCTCGGGCGCGATCACCCGCGTTGGCTTGCGGCCCTCGGCCTCGGCCGCCAGCTCCTCACTGCGCACAGCGCTGCGTGACGCGGTGACCAAGCGGTGACAGTTCATGCACACGCTGGCGGCGGGAATGCCGGCGTGGCGGCTGCGTTCGGCGCCCGCGTGACAATACTGGCAGTCGATCGCCAGCTCGCCGGCGTGCAGCCGGTGGGAGTAGGCGATCGGTTGCCGCGGCTCGAAACCCTGGTTGTTCCCCGGCAAGCGAAGGCCGAGGACTTTGGGCACCAGGGCAATGCCGGTGAAGGCGATGCCCACCAGCAGCAGAAGGGTGGTGATGCGATGGCCCATCATGTGCTCCTAGGCCGACGCCCCGCTCTGCCAGCCGTGGTGTTCGTTGCGGGCATCGGGGTGCTCGATCTCGCGCAGCAGTTTCGGTGCCTGATCGCGCACGATCTGTCGCACCACCCACTGCATCCAGAAGAAACAGATGAAGGCGACGAGGGTGAAGAAGATCCAGCAGGTGGTCCAGATGCCAGTCCACTCGAGCATGTAGCCGAAGAGAATGGGGCAGACGAATCCGCCCAAGCCGCCCATCACGCCGACGATGCCGCCCACGACACCCACATCATTGGGGAAGTAGTCCGGGATCAGCTTGTAGACCGCGGCCTTGCCGATGCCCATCATGATGCCGACGATAAATACCAGGCCGGTGAAGATCCAAACGTTGGCCTGGAAGAAGATATGAGTCACGCCCCGAGCCAAGAGCTGTTTCTTGGCCACGGCATCCCCGGCCTGCACGGCCGGCTCTTGCCAGAAAGCGGCGGTGGGCAGCACCAAGACGCCCGTGTCCCGCTCAGCCATCCAGCCGTCGGGCATCGCCCGCAGGGGGTAGGTCTTGGCGCCCACCACGATCTCCTCCGTGGAGATGCGCTCCACCACGCCAGCCCGACGCGCCATCACGCCTGGTCCCGGCGACTCGATATCCATGCGCGGGATATTGAGCAACAGGAAGCAGCCGAAGCAGATTCCCAGCACCCAGAACATCACCAAGCGGCCACCCAAGCGATCCGACATCCACCCGCCCAAGGCCCGGATGACGCCGGAAGGCAAGGTGAAGATGGAGGCCATCAAGCCCGCCATGGTGACCGGCATCAAGTAGACGTTGACGTAGTAGGGAATCAACCACTGGGCGAGGGCGACGAAATCGCCGAAGACCAAGAAATAATAGAGGCCGAAACGCCAGACCCGCAGATGTTTGAGCGGTGCGAGGCGTTGCGCGAGGCTGGTGATGTGGCTGTCGTCCACCTTTTTCGAGACACTCAATAGGTAGAAGATCACCGCCGTGATCACCAGGGCGGCGGCGTAGAGCTTGGGCATCGTCCGCCAACCTTCGATCTGTTCGCCGCCCGCGGTCAGTCGCCGCAGCAGGAACGGTGCTCCCATGCTGGTGAGGGCGGCACCGGCGTTGCCGGCACCGAAGATGCCCAGCGCCGTGCCTTGGCGATGCTTGGAGAACCACACCGAGGTATAGGCGATGCCGACAGCGAAGGAAGCGCCGGTGAGGCCGAAGCCGAGGCTGGCGGCGACGAATTGGCCGTAGGTGGAGGCCTCGCTCAGCAGGTACATGGGGATCGCCGACACCAGCATGAGAATCGTGTAGACGATTCGCCCGCCGTATTTGTCGGTGAGGATGCCCACCGGCAGGCGGGTGATGGCACCGGTCAGCACCGGGATGCCGATCAGCCAGCCAATCTGCGATTGGGTCCAGGAGAAGATTCCGTTTTCGATCAGGAACGTGATCAATACGCCGTTGGTCATCCAGCAGGCGAAGCAGACCGTGAACGCCAGCGTGTTGAGAATCAAGACCCGGATCGCGCCTTTTTCTTCGCTCATCCGACTCTCCTCGTCCGCTGGCGCGGGTCGGCGTTCCAGCGCACCACCTGGCGTTTACGCCACAGGTAGGGGTTGGGTACCACCAGCACGTGTACCAGGCGGGTAAACGGGAAGAAGCCGATCACCGCGTAGGCGTTGATGATGTGCAGCTTGACGCCCCACGGCATGGCGGTAATAAAGCCGATGTCGGGCTGTAGCATCAGCACCGACCGGAGGTAGGGGACGGCTGATGCCGCGAACCACGATGAGCCCCAGGGATGGAACACCGCAACGTAGACGCCGGACACCAGCTGTATCGCCAGCAGGAAATAGAGGAACCAATCCGCCGGTGTGGTGATGATGCGCACCTTGGCGGTCGTGAAGCGGCGCACCACGATGGCCAGCAGCCCGATGACAGAGAGCAGGCCGCAGATCAAGGCCGAGACCTCGAGAATGTAGAGGCGCAGTGGTTGCGCGTTCCACAACAAGATTTGCCGTGGCACCAAGAAGGCGACCACGTGACCGGCGATCACCGCCAAGATGCCGTAGTGAAACGGCACCATGGCCTTGAAATGGTGGCGGTTCTCGAGGAATTGCGTCGATAGGCTCGAGTAGGAAAAGGCTTGCGCCCGATAGCGGAAAATCGTGCCGCCAAAGAACAGCGCCAAGGCCACGTAGGGCAGGATGGTGAAAAACAGGGTGTCCAGCTGGGTCGTCCAAGTGCTCATGGTTGTCTCTTTCGAGGGGTGCCAATTTGCACCAGATCGGGCGCCGGTGGCTCTTGGGTCGCACGGGCGGCCGCGGCAGTTCTCACCACGGCCTCTTCGGGGACACGCACCGTGAGCGCCTGGCGCACCGCGTCGAGGATTGCGAGGTAGGGGTTCGCAGTCCCCTTGTCGGCCAGGGCGTCGCACATCACATGGACCGCCGGCAAGATGAAGGCCGCCAAGTCGATGGCCTCATCCGCCGCCAAGCGGGGCAGCGCGCAGAGCAGGGTGGGTAGGTAGTCGGGGAGCTCGCCGCCTTCATCTTGTCCCACCCGGCTCAGCATTTCGCGTGCGCGGGCCAGGAAGCGACCGCGCTCGTATTGCTCGCCATAGAGATGCCAGCCGACCTCGAGGGTGCTGATCGGGTTGAGATCGAAGCTGCAGGTGTAGAGCTCTTCGAGTGCATGGCGGGGCTGGCTCTCGAGGTAGCGTAGCGAGGCCTCTATGAGCTCGAACAGCTGCGGCTCGTCAACGGCGAAGCGCGCGTCGCAATACGCCGCGCAGGGGCCGAGATCGTCGCTGGGATAGATCAGCAGGGGTGCCAGGTCCCGTAGCGTACGCCAATCCGTCGCGCCGTTGCAGGCCGTCGTGCTGGCGGTGGTACTCATAGGCCTCTCCTCGGCCCCTGAACGAAGCCAAAGCCGGTCGAGGCCTTGGTCTCGTGCGGGTCTTCCATCATCTGGATGGCTTCCTCGCGGTGCATCGGTGGGATGACGAAGCGGTCGTCGAAGGTACACAGTGCCGTCAGGCGGTAGATTGCTTCCGCTTCTTCCGGCGAGCAGTCGGCTTCGCGCAGGGCGCGGGCGGCGGTTCGATCATCGACATCGCCGACGGTCAGGGCACGCCGGTACATGCGTACGGCCTTTTGTTTGCGCAAGGCGTAGCGCACCTTGCCCTCGTGGCCGGCGCCGAAGATGTTGGCCAGATACTCGATCGGCAGTCGCGACTCGTCGATGTCGTGAAAGAGGTTGCCGGAGAGGTGGTAGACCATGTCTCCGTCGCGGCTCGCCTGTACCGGTGACATCGGTGGCACGTAAAAGAGCATGGGAAACGTGCGGTATTCGATGTGGGGTGGCAGCGCGATCTTCCATTCCTTGACGAAGCGGTAGACCGGCGATTTCTGCGCCGACTCGATGACGTCATCGTGGATGCCGTTGGCGCGCGCGGCGGCGATGACTTCGGGATCGTGCGGGTCGAGGATCATGTCGCGTTGGGCTTCGATGAGCTCGTCGTCGGGCAGCGCGGCCGCGGGCTCGATCTGATCGGCGTCATAGAGCAGGACGCCGAGGTAGCGAATGCGGCCCACACAGGAGTGGAAGCAGGCCGGGGCCTGGCCGGTTTCCAGCCGTGGGTAGCACAGAATGCACTTCTCTGATTTGCCGGTCTGCCAGTTGTAGAAGGTCTTCTTGTAGGGGCAGGCGGCGATGCAGGAACGCCAGGCCCGGCACCGCTTTTGGTCGATCAGTACGATGCCGTCCTCGCCACGCTTGTAAAGTGCTCCGGAGGGGCAAGAACCGACGCAAGAAGGGTTCAGACAATGGTTGCAAATACGGGGAAAATAAAAGAACACCAGCCGCTCGACCGCCGCCAGTTGCTGACGTTGTTCTTCATTGAGACCTTCCAGGTTAGGGTCGTTCTTGGCGTAGATTTCAGAGCCACCGAGATCGTCATCCCAGTTGGGGCCGGCTTCGATGGCGATCGGTTCGCCGGTTACGATCGAGATCGGACGCGCGACCGGCTGATCGTCACCCTCCGGGGCGTTGAACAGCTCCTGGTAGTCGTAGGTCCAAGGCTCGTAGTAGTCATCCATGCTCGGTTGGTGCGGGTTGTGGAAGATGTTGGGTACCACGCGCGCCGGTCCGGTGGACTTGAGCTGTACTTTGCCGTCCTTGACCTCCCAGCCACCTTGGTACTTGTCCTGGTCTTCCCAGGCCGTGGGATAGCCGGTACCGGGCTTGGTCTCCACGTTGTTCCACCACATGTATTCGGTACCCTTGCGGTCGGTCCATACGTTCTTGCAGGCGATCGAGCAGGTGTGGCAGCCGATACACTTGTCCAAGTGAAACACCATCGAAACTTGCGAGCGAACATTCATCACAGCTCCTTTTTCACCGGTTACCAGCTCAGTTTGGGGAGCTTGCGCACCAGAATGTGGGTGTCTCGGTTGCAGCCGGTGGGACCCCAGTAGTTGAAGTGGAAAGTGAATTGGCCGTAGCCGCCGGCCATTAGGTTGGGCTTCAGGCGGGTCCGGGTGAGGCTGTTGTGGCCGCCCGCGCGGCGGTTCTTGCGCAGCGGTGACTTGGGCACCCCCACGGTTCGTTCGGGGGAGTGGTACTGAATGCAAATGCCGGGTGGAATGCGTGCCGAGACCACGGCCCGGGTCACCACCACGCCATGGTCGTTGTAGACCTCGACCCAGTCGTTGTCGTCGACTCCGAGATTCTTGGCGTCATGGTGGTTGAGCCACAAGGGCTCGCAACCGCGTGACAACGTGGTCATACGCTGGTTGTCGCCGTAGGTCGAGTGGATATGCCACTTGCCATGCGGCGTCAGGTAGTTGAGCATCAACGATGCTTCCGCTTCCTCTTCCGTTTTGGTGGTGAACGTGAGATCCGCGTACTGTGCCGGCAACGGTTTTGGCTTGTAGGTCGGCAGATGCTCGCCAAACTCGAGATAGAGCTCGTGGTCGAGGTAGAAGTGCTGGCGACCGGTAAGGGTACGCCAGGGCACCAGGTTCTCGACGTTGTAGGTGAACGGCGAGTAGGCGCGGCCGTTCTCGGTGAGGCCGGACCACATCGGGCTGTTGAGCAAACGATGAATCTTGCTTTGGAGGTCTTTGTATGAAATCCGCGTTCCTCGGTTCTTCTCCGCCAGGTGCGCCAGCGGCAGCCCGGTTTTTTCCTCCATGTCGCGGTAAGAGCGGTAAGCGAGTTCGCCGTTGGTCACCGAAGCCAGGTGGAGGATTAGATTGCAGGCCTCCTCGTCTTCCTTGATCGAGGGATAGCGCTCCTCGGGCCACTCGCGCGACGGCTGCTTATCCGCCAACTCGTCGTAGAAGTCCTCGATGTTGTAGTGCGTTCCGTGGGCTCCCAGACCGCCCTTGCGCGCCAAGGGACCAAAGGCACAGAATTGCTTGTAAAGGTTTTTGTAGTCGCGTTCGACGATCTTGAATGCCGGCATGGTCTTGCCGGGGATCGCCTCGACCTCGCCGGTCTTCCAGTCGGCGATTTTCGTTTGGGCGATCTCGGCCAATCGAGTCGTGGGCCAAGGGTACCGCCACCAGATCCTTGACCGGCTCCGGGAAGTGTGTCGCCGACAGCTCGGACTGCTTTTTGGCCAGGGCGCGGAAGATCTGCCAGTCGCTTTTCGACTCCCAGCACGGTGGCACCGCCTTGGAAAGCGGGTGGATAAAGCTGTGCATGTCGGTCGAGTTGAGGTCGGCCTTCTCGTACCACGTGGCGGCCGGCAGCACGATGTCCGAGTAGAACGCCGATGTGTCCATGCGGAAGTTGAGATCGACCACCAGGTCCATCTTGCCTTCGGCGTGGGTCGTGCCACAACTTCGGAGACGCTGTCTTTGGCCACGTCCTCGGCCACGGTGTTGGTGTGGGTGCCGAGGTAGTGCTTGAGGAAATACTCGTGCCCCTTGGCGCTCGACATCAGCGCGTTGCCACGCCAGATGTACCAGACCCGTGGCCAGTTCTCCGGCGCGTCGGGATCCTCGACCGAGAAGCGAATCTCCTCTGATCTTGAGCTTCTCGACCAGCCACTGCGAAATCTCTTCATCGGTGGTGGCGCCATCGGCCTCCGCCTGCTTGACTAGGTCGAGGCTGTTGACGTTGAACTGCGGATAGAAGGGCAGCCAGCCGTTGCGCACCGCCTGGACCTGCATGTCCATCGTGTGCCCTTTGGCCCGAGTCTCATCGTGTTGCCCTCCGGCACCGTGTGGTAATCGGTGAAGGACTTCTCGTAGCGCCACTGGTCGGTGTGACGTAGTGCCAGCTGGGGGCGTTCTGCAGGCGCGACGGCGGGCACCAGTCCTTGCCCATCGCAATCGCGCCCCAGGATTCGCCGGGAGCCAGCTTCTCCTGGCCGACGTAGTGGGCCAAGCCGCCACCATTCTTGCCGATGCAGCCACAGAGCATGAGCGCGTGAATGCCGGCGCGGTACATCAGGTTGGCGTGGTACCAATGGTTGATGCCGGCACCGATGATGATGGTGCACTTACCGCCGGTCCGCAGCGCTGTTTCGCCCCATTCGCGGGCGAAGCGTATGATCATCTCGCGGCTCATGCCGGTGTATTTCTCGGCCCAGGCCGGTGTGTAGGCCCGTCGGTGTCGTAGTCCTCCGGGTAGGCGCCTTCGAGGCCTCCGCGAGACGCCGTACTGGGCCATCAACAAGTCGTAGGCCGTGGTCACGGCGACCTTGCCGCCGTCGGCTGTCGCCAAGTAGCGCACGGGCACGCCGCGCAGCAGATTCCCGCCTTGGCCAAAGTCGTCGAACCGTACTTGCAGGACGTCATCGTGCTCATCAAAGAAGCTCAGCACGGGGTCGATCTTTTCGCCGGTGAGGCCATCCTCGAGCTTGAGGTTCCATTGGCCCTTCTTACCCCAGCGAAAGCCGGAGCTGCCCATCGGCATCTTGGGCTGGCCGGCGGCGTGATCCCACATCAGGAACTTCCAGTCGCCGTTCTCGACGTCTTGGTACGGTTCAGGCGGTTGGCGCGCAGCATCTGGCCGGGCCGTATTTCGCCAGACGGGCCGTTCTCGGCCGTCAGCTCGACCAGATAAGGCGAGTCGGTGTAGCGCTTGGTGTAGTCGAGTAAGTATGGTTCCTGGCGCTGTTCGTGATGGAATTCCTTGAGCAGGACGTGATTGACCGCCATCCACCAGGCGCCGTCCTGGCCGGCGTTGATCGACACCCATTCATCGGCGTACTTGGCGACCTGGTTGAAGTCGGGCGCAAAGACCCACATCTTGGTGCCGTTGTGCCGTGCTTCAGCGGCGAAGTGGCAGTCCGGCGTGCGGGTCATGTTGAGGTTCGAGCCCATCGACCGCAAGCAGCTTGGCGTTGTACCAATCAGCCGATTCCTGGACGTCGGTCTGCTCGCCCCAGGTTTCGGGCGAGGCGTTCGGCAGATCGCAGTACCAATCGTAGAACGACAACGACGTGCCGCCCATCAGCTGCAAGAAGCGGGAGCCGCCGCCGTAGCTGATCATCGACATCGCCGGGATCGGCGAGAAGCCGACCACCCGGTCCGGACCGTGTTTCTTGATGGTGTGGATGTTGGCCGCCGCCATCAGCTCGAGAACCGTGTCCCAGTTGGTGCGCCGAAAGCCGCCTTTGCCGCGCGCTCGTTGGTATCGCTGGCGAGACTCTGGGTTTGACACCAAGCTCTGCCAGGCGTCAACCGGGTCCTCGTGCTGCTGGCGCGCATCGCGCCAGAGGTCGAGCAGAGCGCCGCGAGCATAGGGGTACTTCACCCGCAGCGGGCTGTAGAGGTACCACGAGAAGGAGATTCCCCGCTGGCAGCCACGGGGCTCGTACGGTGGCAGGCTAGGCTCGAGCAAGGGGTAGTCAAGGCCCTGCATCTCCCAGGTCACGATGCCGTTTTTGACGTAGATCTGCCAGGTGCAGCCACCGGTACAGTTGACGCCGTGGGTCGAGCGCACCACTTTGTCGTGTTGCCAGCGGTTGCGGTAGAACTCTTCCCAGCCACGGGATTGGGGGTCGACCTCGTCTTGAATCCAAGGATTGCCGGTCTTGAGTTTCATGCTTTGCCTTTTACCAGTGGTTCGCGCACGCCGCGGAAACGTCCGCGCCAAATGCCATCTGCGGCGACGAATCCGAATGCCGCACCGGCCAGCCCGAGGAGTAGGAAGGTGATTCGGGCGGTACCGGGATCCTCTGTGCCGTGGCGTGCCTCGTCTTCCAAGAACGCCACCAGCGGCAGGATTTCTTCGTTGACCAATCGCCTCTCGGCATAGACCGGCCGCATCATCTCAGTCGCCGGTGCCAGCAGCCAAGAGGCCAGTCCCTTGCGACCCTGGAGTCTTTCGTAAGCACGGGTCAGGTCGGGTCCGAGCCGACCGCCGCCTAGCCCCCCGAGGCTGCCTGTGGTGTGGCAGGCGCTGCACGCCGGGCCACCGTTGGTCAACCGCGCAAGTCCTTGGAACAGATGACGTCCGCGTTCGATGTCGAGCGCCGAAAAGGGCTCGCCTCCGATGTCGAGGCCGGCGAACTCGGACTCGGGTAGCGCGGACTCGATTGCGATCAAGTCGATCAACGCTTCCGCCCGCGCCGGAGTCATGCTGCCGACCGGCGGCATCAAGGCGCCACCGGCTTCTTGCTTGAGCTTCAGCGCGTAGGGGTCGCCACGATCGAGGAAGCCCTTGGGGTCGATGACGAATTGCACCAGCCAATCACGGTCCTGGCGTGCCGAGACGTTTTTCAGATCGGGACCCACCAGTCGACCACCGCCAATGGTGTGGCAGCTGATGCAGTTTTGGCGGAAATAATCGGCGGTCTCCTGCGCCGAGGCCGGCACCGCGACCGACGCACCGAGGGTGCAAAGCAAGGTCAGCGCCAGGGCATGGTGCCCGTGGGGTGGACTGCCAGGTGGCCGCAGGTGCTTACCGCGATGATCAGACATCGCATTCCTCCTCCCCCGCGGGGTCGGCTGTCGCGACCTTGGCGAGGGTGGTTGTTTCGAGAAACTTCCGGTAGACGCTCTTGACCTCGTTCCAGCGCTCGTGCGCTGGACAGAGATGATTCACATTGCACGGCTGGCTGCTGTCGAGCAGACATCCGCGCAAACCACCCTGGGGGTCGAAGAGCTCGACAACTTGCATCAGCGAGATGTCTTCGGGCTTTTGGCCGAGCCGATAGCCACCACCGATTCCGCGGGTCGCTTCGACAAAGCCAGCCCGCTTGAGGACCACGAGGACTTTGGCCAGGTAGTTGGCGGGCACGTTCGCCATGGCCGCCAGATCGCGTCCCAATACGGCACGATCGTCGGTCATGCCGGCCAGGCATGACAGGGCTCGAAGGGCGTAGTTTGCGGTGATCGAGAGCACTTCTGGACTTCCTCATCCGTAATGAAAGAAGTGAACCAGAAGTGCCGGCGAGCGGGATATGACAGGCGTCATATCCCGACGTTCAAATGCGCTCGTCGTCGGCGTGCTGGCGCATTGCCAAGAAGCCACTTTCATGCGGGTTCACGCCATGGAACTCGGGACCGAAGCGCGCGTTTCCGGTAGGCTCGGTTGACCACCGATCCTGCTGACGATTTGGACAAGGAGTTTTGCCCGTGCGTGCCTTTTTCGGTCTGCTAGCCGTGCAGTGTCTGCTCACCGTAGTGCCAGGGGCCGTTCAGGCCGAAGAACCCACGCCCGTCGACGCCGAAATGTTGGCCGGTCTGTCGCTGCGGGGAATCGGACCGGCCCTGATGGGCGGTCGCATCGCGGACATCGCGATCGACCCCACGGATCGGCGAATTTGGTACGCGGCGGTGGGTTCGGGCGGGGTCTGGAAGACTGAGAACGCCGGTACGACCTGGAAGCCCATTTTCGACGACCAACCGTCGTACTCGATCGGCTGTGTGACGCTCGACCCGAGCAACTCCAACGTGGTGTGGGTGGGTACGGGCGAGAATGTCAGTGGTCGCCACGTCGGTTGGGGTGATGGGGTCTACAAGAGTCTCGACGCTGGTGCCACCTGGACGCAAATGGGCCTCGAGCAATCCGAGCACCTTGGGGACATCGTGGTTCATCCGGAAGATGGTGACGTGGTTTGGGTGGCCGCGGAGGGGCCGTTGTGGGCGTCCGGTGGTCAGCGCGGGGTTTACAAGACCACGGACGGCGGTCATACCTGGTCCCACGTGTTGGCGATTGACGACGATACCGGGGTGACCGACCTCGAGCTCGATCCCCGCGATCCGGATACGCTTTACGCGGCGTCGTACCAGCGCCGCCGCCATGTGTGGTCGTTGCTTGCGGGTGGGCCGGGTTCGGGGCTTCACAAGTCCACCGACGGTGGTGCCACGTGGCGCCGGCTGGTGACCGGCTTGCCGGCTGGCGACATGGGCAAGATCGGGCTTGCAGTGTCGCCCGCTGATCCAGATGTCGTCTACGCCACCATCGAAGCTGACGAAGAGACCCGTGGCTTTTATCGCTCCCAGGACCGAGGGGAACGTTGGGAGCGGCGAAGCGGCTACATCTCGAACGGCACCGGACCGCATTACTACCAGGAGATCGTCGCGTCGCCGCACGACGTCGATCGTGTCTATCAGATGGATGTTTTCTTGCACATCACCCGCGATGGTGGGGCCAGCTTCATGGAGCTGGGCACCGGGCGCGAGAAGCACAGTGACAACCATGCGTTGGTAGTCGATCCTGCGCATCCCGATCACCTGATCGCGGGCACCGACGGTGGCCTCTATGAGACATGGGACCACGGTGACAGCTGGCGGCATTTCGGCAATGTACCGATCTCCCAGTTCTACAAGCTCGCGGTTGACAATGCTTCGCCCTTTTACAACGTGTTGGCGGGTGCCCAGGATTTGGGAACCCTGCTCGGGCCGGCTCGAACCAAGACCACGGAGGGCGTGCGCAACAGTGATTGGTCGGTACCATTGGGCGCTGACGGCTACGCCTGCGCGTTCGATCCCTTCGAAGCCCATTTTCTGTACATGGAATGGCAGGGCGGTAACCTGGTGCGCTTCGACCAGCGCAGCAGGGAGGCTGTCGACATCAAGCCGCAGCCTGCGCCGGGCGAACCGCCCGAGCGCTGGAATTGGGACGCGCCGGTGGTCGCCAGCGAGCATCGTCCCGGACGGCTGTACTTTGGGTCCCATCGCCTTTGGCAAAGTGATGACCGAGGCGACGCATGGCAGGCACTCAGCGGCGACCTGACCCGGAGTCACATTCGCTACGAGCTACCCTTGATGGGGCGGGTGCAGAGCGTCGACGCGCTGTACGACAACGGTGCGATGTCGTGGTTCAGCACCCTGACGTCGATCGCCGAGTCGCCACTCGAAGAGGCGTTGCTGTACGTCGGTAGTGACGACGGACTGGTGCAGGCGAGCGAGGACGGCGGTGAATCGTGGCGGCCGGCCGCTGCACCTTCTGGCGTGCCAGAGCTTGCGTTCGTCAACGACGTTTTGGCGTCGCGGCATGATGTAGACCGGGTCTTTGCTGCCTTCGATGCCCATAAGCTCGGCGACTTCCGGCCGCTGTTGTTTGTCAGTGACGACCGCGGCCGACGGTGGCGGTCGATCGCTGGTGATCCCGAAGCGGGAGGCTTGCCGGCCGATGCGATCGTCTGGTCGGTGGTGGAGGACCATGAAGTACCCGGCCTGTTGTTCGCTGGAACCGAACGCGGGTTGTTCGTATCGCTCGACAGTGGCAACCGATGGACCGCGTTGCGTGGCGGGGTGCCACCGATTGCGCTGCGCGATCTGGCGGTACAGCGCCGCGATGGCGATCTGATCGCAGCGTCTTTCGGCCGCGGACTCTTCGTGCTCGACGACTACGCACCGTTGCGCGCGTTGGCCGTCGCGGGCGGGCTGACGCGCGAGGCTACGCTGTTTCCCGTTCGTCGGGCGTGGTGGTTCGTGCCGTTTGTTCCTACCCAAGCTGGTGGCGCGCCGTCGCAAGGCAGTGCCGCCTTCGCGTCGCCCAACCCGCCTCATGGTGCGGTGTTCACCTACGCGCTCACCACCGATTCCCAGTCCCCCCGTGAACGGCGCAACCAGGAAGAGGCGACCCTGGTCGAGCAAGGGGACGACGTGGTGTTTCCTGGCTGGGAGACCCTGCGGGCGGAGCGGCGAGCGGCAACATCGAAGGTCCTGCTGACGGTTCGCAACGCTGCCGGCGAAGCCGTTCGGCGGTTGGAGGGACCGTCGGGTCGCGGTTTTCACCGGGTTTCCTGGGATCTACGGTCGCCGCCGGTGGATCCCGTCGATCTCGAGCCGCCCGGCTTTCAGCCACCATGGGTCACACCACCCCACGGGCCGCTCGTTGGGCCGGGTCGCTATACGGTTTCCATAATCAGGGTAGACGAGTCCGGTGCTATGACGCCGCTCGACGGGCCGCAGCCGTTCGATGTCGTTTCCGTGTCCGATGGCTCGGACGAGGGTATCGATCATGCGGCCTCAGCGACCTTCCGCGGCGCTACGTCCGAGCTGCTGCGCGCAGCACTTGCCGCATCGAATGCCTTGGGCGATGCCGAAGATCGGTTGCGGCACCTGGCCGTTGCCTTGACCGCGACACCCGGTGCGGCCCCGGCCTTGTTTACCAGCTTGCGTGCGCTCGAGGAATCCACCGCCGACATTTCGCTGGCGCTGCGTGGGGATCCGGTGCGTGGCGACTGGAACGAGCCCAGGGCGCCGACCGTCCTCGACCGGCTCTATCAGATCGCTGGCGGCCACTGGGACACCCGCGCCGCGCCCACGGCGACCCAGCGCCAGAGCCTCGATACCGCTCGCACCGCGTTTGCCAGCGTGCGGTCGGAGCTGACGCGCCTACTCGACACCGACCTGCCCGCTTTTGAGGCCGTATTGGAAAACGTCGGCGCGCCGTGGACCCCGGGCCGGCGGTTGCCGCCCGGGTAGCGGGCGGGCCCGTGCCGGCCGTTTTTGCGGTAGGCGGTTAGCTTGCCTTGCGCCAGGCGTTGGGTCGTAAAGACGGCGTCGAGCGGGTTGCAGCGCTGCTCGCGGAAGGGTTGCGGTGGCGACGCGGTTCGGCATTGTGATGCCAGAGGCGAGCATGGGTTACAGTGAGGGTCCGTGGCCGGCGGTGCCAGGATGGTGAGTTGGGGACGTAGGGGCGTTGCCAGGCCGAATCGGAGACCAGGGGATGTACATGTGCAAAACAACAGGCCGGCTGTTGCCGGCTGCTGCCATTGGCTTGGGGACCGTTCTTTCCGGAGCAGAGGAATGAGCGCGGTTGAACGCCAAGGCGTAGAATCGAGCGGCCCATGACCGAATCCAACGATTTCTTGCCACCACGATTGGCGGCGCTCGGCCTGGTCGGCCTGACCATTGTGGGCGCCATGGCGTTGTTTGCGCTGGCACCGCCGCGGCCGGTCCCGGCCGACGCCGCGGCTGCCGTGTTCTCCGCGGAGCGGGCCCAAACGCTCGTGGAACAGCTGGCGACCGACCCGCGACCGCTGGGCGCCGCGTCCCATGCGCAAGTACGTGAGCAGCTGGTGGCAGAGCTGGTGAGTCTCGGGCTCGAGCCACAGGTCCAGGCGACATCGATCGTGGTGTCGCGGGGCCCGCGTCTGGTCGGCGCGCAGGTCCACAACCTCTTGGCCCGGTTGCCGGGAACCGTTGGTGGCCCAGCGCTGTTGTTGATGGCCCACTACGACACCCGACCCACCACGGCTGGCGCTGGCGACGACATGTCGGGGGTCGCTACGGTGCTCGAGACCATCCGTGCGGTGCGGGCCGGTCCGCCGCTGGCGCGCGACGTGATCGTCTTGCTCACGGATGCCGAGGAGTTGGGGTTGTTGGGGGCGCGCGCCTTTGCCGAGCAGCATCCCTGGATGGCTGACGTCGGCTTGGTGCTTAACTTCGAGGCGCGTGGCAATCGCGGCATGAGCACGATGTTCGAAACGGCCACGCCCTGGGGTCTGTTGATCAGGGGCCTGCGCGACGCGGCTCCGTATCCCTGGGCAAGTTCCCTGTCGGCCGAGGTCTACCGTCGGATGCCCAACGATACGGACTTCTCGGTTTTGCGAGATGCTGGTATTCCGGGCATGAATTTCAGCTTCATCGGTGGCTTTTCGGCGTATCACACGGCACTTGATACACCTGCGGCGCTCGACGTCCGTAGCCTTCAGCACCATGGCTCGTACGCGCTGTCCTTGACCCAACACTTCGGCGAGGTCGATCTCGGGACGTTGGAGTCGCCGCGGGTGGTCTATTTCAATCCGTTCGGGTGGAGCATGGTCGTTTACCCGGAGTCATGGGCCAAACTCCTGGCGGTGTTGGCCGTGGCTTTGTGGCTGAGCGCCATGGTTGTGGCGCTGGTCCGCCGACGCTTGAGTGGATTTGCGCTGGCGCGTGGAATCGCCGCCGTTTTGGCGACCCTGGTTGCGAGCGCTGCGGTGGCATGGATTCTTTGGTGGTTGATGATCCGGGTGACACCTGGTGTGGCTCACGGTCCCTACCGATTGCCCTACGAACCGAGCCTGAGTGCACTCGCACTGCTCGCTGCAGTGTTGGCCACCTCAGCTTGGATCTATGGCTGGGTCCGGACTTCGGTCACTTCCTTGGGTCTCGCACTGGCGGGAACAGTGCCTTGGGCGTTCTTGACCTTGGTCACGGCTTGGTCGGTTCCCGGCGCCAGCTTTCTCTTCCTCTTTCCGCTGTTGGTGATGGCGGTGGTGCTGCTCTATCTGGCGCTGCGCGAGCCCTTGGTTACGGGGCGGCGTGCCGCTGCCTACATCGCCGGTGGTTTGGCTGGTGTGGTCCTGCTCACCCCCGTATTGCATCTAGTTATGCTGGCCCTGACGCTGCATGCCGCAGCGATTCTGGCGGTTGTCGCAGCGTTGTTGCTGGCCCTGTTGGCGCCGTTGCTGGGTGCTTGTTCTGGCCGCTTCCGACAATTGCCGCTGGTCGCGATTTTGGCCGCCTTGGCCTTGTGGATGGCTGCGAGCGCGCGGTCCAAAATCAGTGCGGACCAACCGCGGGTCGACAACCTGGCCTACGTATTCGACGCCGATGCCGATACGGCCCAGTGGTTGAGCCTGGATCGGTCAGCGGACGAATGGACTGCTTTAGTCTTGGGGCGTCCTGCAACGAAGGCACCACGACCTGAGTTCTTGCCGATGCTGCCAGCGTCAGTGCTGCAAAATGGTGCGGAGATCATTGATGGGCTGCAACCGCCGCGGGCCGAAAAGGTCCTGGAGCTTCCGAGTTCGCAAGCTGGTGGCGAGGGCCGCCGGCTGAGCCTGTTTCTGGTATCGCCTCGTGGTGCACCGACACTTCGAATGCGTATCGAGGCGGCGGGAGGGATCTCGGGCGTGTGGCTGGAAGGTGTGCGCTACGAGGTTGATGCGGAACCTGCGGAAACGGTTTCGTTGCGATACTACGCGTGGCCCGAGGCGGGCTTGGCCCTTACCCTTGAGTTGACGGGCCCTGGGCCGGTCGAGGTGGTGTTGGTGGACCAAAGTTACAGGCTGCCCGATGACGCCAAACTGAGGCCGCGTCCACCGCATATAATTCCCAGTGCTTCCTGGTTTACCGATACTACGCTGGTCAGCAAACGCTTTACTTTCTAACCAACGCTCCGGGTAGCGCAGCATGGCCAGCAGAACATCCCCACCCCGATTCGCTCGATGGTGTCGCTTTGGTGTTGCCCTGGGGGTAGCGCTGGGCTGGGGAACAACAGCGGCCTACGGCGAATGTGGACGAGAGCCTGAGACAACGGCGCGTCCGAGAATCGGTGTGGCGCTTTCCGGTGGTGGTGCCCGTGGGGCCGCCCATGTGGGGGTGCTGCGGGGTCTCGAGGAACTGGGGATTCCGATCGACTGCCTCGCGGGTACCAGCATGGGTGCGGTCGTGGGTGGTCTGTATGCCTCGGGTATGCCGCTCGCGGCGGTCGAGACAATGCTCCTCGAACGCGATTGGGGTGCCTTGTTCGCTGATCGAGTGTCCTACCGTGATCTTGCCTTCCGCCGCAAGCAAACCCAACGCCGATACCGATTCGGTGTCCGGCTCGGCCTGAGCAGGGGAGGCATTCGGCTGCCGACCGGCCTCAGTGCCGGGCACCAGTTGGGGTTGGTGCTCGAGACGCAGCTGATCGATGCCCCGCGGGATTTCGACCAGCTACCCGTACCGTTCCGGTCGGTCGCCACGGACATCGTTACCGGTGAGAAGGTCGTACTCGGCAGCGGCAGCTTGGCACATGCAATCCGGGCGAGCGCGACGATTCCGGGTGTGCTCGCGCCGCTCGAGATCGAGGGTCGCTTGCTGGTCGACGGTGGTCTGGTCGACAACCTTCCGGTCGACGTGGTGCGGGCCATGGGCGCCGATGTGGTGATTGCGGTCGATATCAGCGAGCCGCTCTACCGTCGCGATCAGATCAACTCGTTGGTGGCGATTACCTGGCAGGTCGTGGGCATCCAGACCCGCGGCAATATGACCGCCCAGCTGGCCGCCGCCGACGTGGTTCTGGTACCTGATCTCGAGGGCTTTACCTCGAGTTCGTTTGATCAAATTGCGGAGATGGTGGAACGTGGTGATGCCGTCGTCGAAGCTGAGGCGGAGCTGTTGCGTCCATGGGTCGTCGAGACCGGCGGCGCGACGGTGCCGACCCGGACCGCGAACACCTCCGCCGGTGCCGCGATCGAAACGATCGACTCCTTGCTTTTCGAAGGCCTCGAGCGGATCGACGAACGACGCTTGGCCAATCGCGTACGCAGCATCCCGGGGTCCAGACTCGATCCGAATCGGCTTCGCGACGATGCTTCGTCGCTGTTTGCATTCGACCGGTTCGAGCGCGTAGGCGTTCGCACCGAGCCGGCGGCATCGGGAACGGCCGTTGTTTTCGAAGTGGCCGAACGAAAGGAAACCATTCGGCTGTTGGGAGATCTCTTCCTCAGCGCTGATCTCGAAGGGGAAACCGCATTTAGCGCCTTGGTGAATGTGACGCGAATCGATCTCAACGCACGTGGTGGCGAATGGCGTACGGACCTTTGGGTCGGGGAGCCACAGGGCCTGACCTCCGAGTTTTTTCAGCCGGTCGACTTTGCGGGTCGTTACTTCGTAGCACCCTCGGTAGCGGTGACCCGAGAACGTCAGGATGTTTATCAGGGTGACAACAAGCTCGCCGAGTACGAAGTCGATCGTCGTGTCGTGGCGCTCGACATCGGGCGTCAATGGGGGCGGTACGGACAATTGCGGGTTGGATGGCTTCGAGGCCAGGTGGAAGCGGTCGATGCGGTTGGCGTGTCCGGCCTGACCGCGCGCGACGATGCCTTGGGTGGGGCGCATGCAACACTGCAAGTCGACACCACCGACGATCGAGCGTTTCCGCGGCGCGGCCTTGCTTTGGGAGTTCGGTACTTCGCCTCACGCCTCGGCCTCGGCGCAGACGTGTCCTACCAGCGAGCCAGCCTGGAGGCGACCTACTTTTCGAGCTTGGGCGAAGACCACACCGTGTTCGGCGGTTTGGCCGGTGGCCGGCGGTTGGGGGAGGACCCCCTGCCGGCCGATGCGCAGTTTGACCTCGGTGGCCTCTTCTCGCTCGGTGGCTATCCCGCAGAACGCTTCCGAGGCGACGCGTTTGGCGTTGCCCGTTTGGGATACCTTCGCCAGCTTGCGAGCCTTCCTCCGGGTCTCGGCGGCCGGGTCGTTGGTGGGGTCGTTGCCGAGTGGGGCATGGCATGGGCTCGGCCCGATGACGTAAGGGTTGGCGACCTGCGGTTGGGCCTGACAGCGTTCCTGGGGGCCGACACACTCCTGGGCCCGATTCTGTTGGGCTATGGCCGGGCTGAAGACGGGAGCGATCGGTTCTACGTTGCGCTGGGTCAGGGTATTCGCTAGCGAAACCAGTGAGGTTTCGCCTCAGACCACGACCGGTCAACTCGTGCGAACCTCGAGAGGAAATCCCCCTCGATCCCCCTTTAGGAAAGGGGGAGGGCCGGACCCGCGATCCATCTCCCCCCCCCCCTTTTCAAAGGGGGGCCAGGGGGGATTTTCTGCAAGGCAAGTTCAGCATTCAACGTCTGGTCCATCTGTAGAGATGTTGGTTGGCCTAGTGACCTAGTCAGTTCGCGCCAGCTCTTCGACCGTTGAGGTCAGCCGATCGGGAACGTCGGATGCGCCGAGCTCGAGCAGGGAGAACGTGGCCAGAGCCTGAATGGCGTTGATCCGTGTTGTCAGGGATCGATCGGATCGCGGCAGACACCGGTCGAAACGCTCCACATTCTCGGAGACGTCGTACAGGATCTCTTTGAGCACCTCGAATGCCTGGTCGGACAGGGCGGGCGTTCCTCGGTAGAGGCCGAGACGAGAACCAGCCGTGTTGGTGGAGTCGCCCCCCTCGAGACCCAGGAAGCGCTGGAACCAAATCGCGTTGAACCGGCCGGTGGCCGCGACCAAGCCCGCATAGTCGGCAAGAACTTCGTCCAGCAGATGATTTTTCGCCGATCCGAAGAACCGATAGGTTAGGTAGTGGGTACATTCGTGCTCGCGGCGGATGGCGAGCGAGCGTTGGCGCCACGTCGCCTCGTCGAGACCGAGGTCGCCCGCCGGGACCGCACTGTATGGGCCGTCGGACAAAATAATCAGGCGGTCTCGGAACAAAGACGGCTTGTTTCGGATCCGGGCGAAGGCCTCGGGCCACGATGGCTCCGTTCGTGATGCGGGTGGCCGTGCTTGCCAAGCCTCACGTAGTTGCCGGATGCGGGTCCAGTTGTTGTAACCCGAGACCATCACCGCGCCTTGGCCTGCCGGAATCGGCACCGGCTCGTTACGCTTCGCCAACGCTTGCGTAAGAGAGATAAAATCGGGTCGATGGCGCGTGGTCAAAACGGGTACCCGGCCGGCCATGCTGGGGTATAGCTCGAGCGAAAGATCCTCCGGACGCTCGAGATGCAGGCCCGTTGCCGCCGGCATACCATCAAGGGACGCGCCGCTGAGGGTGGCGGTACGGTAACTGTCGTGTGCGCTGATCCCCGCTTGAACGGGAAACCGTAGTTGCGGTAGATGATCCGCGAGGGTTGCGAAGACGCCTTTTCGGCTTGCCGCGGCCGACCAATCCTCCCAACAGGGAACGAACGCCTCGTCCGCCAACGGGATGGATGAAGACCCAACATCTTCACGACGCTCAAATCGTCGGGCATCGTAGCGAATCAGCTCCTCCCGAACGGCACCGGTGGCGCCGGTGGCGCTCAACACAGATGCTTGCAGGGATTGAACCATTTCGATAGCTTAGTCGAGGGTTGTGTTGTCCACCAAGAAATTTGCGTCCCGGTCGATGTCGATCTTCGCCATCGTTTCCGAGTTTCCTTGCCCGAGTGATTGGGACCGTTCGATGATGGAAACGAAGACGCGGGTGCGGGTCGTTTCGAGCCCACAGGCGCCGAAAGGCCATTTCTTGCTGAGGGCATGGCGCCTGTTGGCGTTGGTCTTGGTCGGGCTCGGCGGGGTGCCTATGGCCGGCGCGAACGAACCAGCCGAGGTCGAGACCCTGGGCGGGCTGAGCTTGTTCGAGGTCATCGAAGCGACGTTGCGCCATGATCCGAACATCGCGGTTGCGGAGAATCGGGTACGGTCGTCCGAAGGTGCGCAGTTGGTGGCGGCGGGTCGATTTGATCCTGTGCTCTCCAGTAGTGTGTTTCAGAACGACACCAAGGTCCCCACCGCGAGCGGGTCAACCTCAACGTCGACTTCTACGGTTGGAGTTGACCTGGCGCGTGAGCTGCGGACGGGTTTGTCCGTCGAGCCCAGTGTGACGGTTGAGCGCACGGACGGGGGCGGTGTGGTGGACAGCACCGCGACGGTAGCCTTTGTGGTGCGCCAACCCTTGTTTCGCAATCGCGGTCGTGCGGTGGTAACCGCTGAAGAACAGGCGGTCGGACGTGAGTTGGCCGCAGATCGCTTGGATCTCGAGCATCGGATTTCCCAGCGGTTGCAGGCGGTCGCCGCCCAGTATTGGAGTGTGCGAGCCGCGTCCATGGACCTGGAGGTCCTTCGGGAGGCCGAAACGCGTTCGCGTGAGTTGCTGGTGACCACGCGGCGCTTGATCGCGTCGGACGTGACCCCGGCGGCGGAAATCGTACAGCTCGAGGCCGACACGACATTTCGCGAGGCGGCCCGCATCGCGGGGGAGCGCGCGCTGTTCGAGGCGCGCCAACAACTCGGTCTCGAGATCGGTCTGGAACCATCGCAGACCGCGGCTCTTGGGATTCCGGTTGATGACTTTCCCCAACCCGATGTCGAGGCCGCAGCGCCGCCGAGTGCCGACCAGGGATGGATCGCCCAGGCGCTCGACCGCCGAGCCGACCTCCGCGCCGAGCGCGAGCGCTTGGCCGCGGCTCACCTGCGTTTGGTAGCCGCCGAGAATGCGCTGGCACCGCAACTTGATTTGGTGTTCACGCCTTCGTACACCGGACGCAGTGATGGCCAGGGCGTCGATGGGACGTTTTCGGCCCTATTCGACGATGTTCCGGGTCTCAGCACATCGGTTGGCCTGAGCTTGATGTGGCCCACCCGCAACCGTCGCGCCGAGGGTGGGCTGATTCAGTCGCGGGCCGCGGTGACGGCGGTTGCATTGACGGTCGAGCAGCGAGCGAAGGCGATTGGTGCCGCGGTGCCGACGGCCCTGGATGGCGTCCGCCAACGCGCACGTGAACTCGACAAATTTAGCGCCGCGGTCGAGCTCTTCAGACAAGCGCTGAACAACGAGATCAAGAAGCTGCGTGCGGGCAGCTCGACCCTGATCGACGTGTTGTCCCAGCGGGACCGGCTGACTTCGGTCCAACGAACCGAGATCGCAGCCCGCTTAGGATTGGCGGTGGCGATCGCCGAAGTTCGGTTTCAAACTGGAACGTTGTGGGAAACCAGTGGAGGGGCCACCAGCATCGGTGCTCTCTCGACGCTTCATCTCACCACATTGCCTCGGTAGCCGCGAGCGGAATCGCCCATACTCGTACACCATGTCGAAACCATAGACCATGTCCAAGATCTACCGCAAAGTCGCACTCGAGCGGCTGTCGTCTCCCGAGCAGCTCGACCAGCTCATGCAGGTGACCAATCCGCGCGGGTGGCTCGCTCTGGCAGCGCTGCTGGCGTTGCTCGTGCTGGCGGTTCTTTGGGGATTTCTCGGCGCGATTCCCACCGAAGGGCTCGGTCGGGGCATTCTGCTTCGCTCAGGCGGTGTCACCGAGCTGGTGGCGGCCGGCAGCGGGCAGGTCGAAGCGGTTCTGGCCAAAGTGGGTGATTCGATCGAGGCTGGCCAAATCGTGGCGCGGGTCCGTCAGGAAGGATTGAGCCGGCAGGTCGATGACATGGAGGCGAAGAAGCGCGAGCTCGCATCCGAGTTCCAGGCGCTCGAGCGGTACACGACGAAGCAGAAGCGCATGGCGGCCGCCAACCTCGATCAAACGCGCGCCAATCTCGAGCGGTCGATCGCGACGCGCGAGCGGCAGATCGGACTCTTGGAAGCGCGCATCGTGGTCCAGGGGGATCTACTGGCGGATGGTTTGATCACCGAGCAAGCTCTCCTGGCCGTCGACCAAGAGCTCAACACCGTTCGAGATCAACTTGCTGCGGACCGCATCGCGAAGGACGGGCTCGACCTGCAGCGACTCGAGGCCGAGCAGGCGATTGACCAACAGCTCGATGTCCGGCGTGGGGTCCTGCGTGACCTGGAACTGCAATTGCGCGAGCTGCGGGGTAATTTGAGCGAGAACGTCCAGATTGTGGCCCCATTTGGTGGGCGGGTTCTCGAGTTGTTGGTCGATCAGGGCGCGGTGGTGAGTCCCGGAACCCCAGTGCTCTCGATGGAGATCGCTTCCGAAGAGCTGTTGGCGGTGGTCTTCGTCAAGGCCGAGCAAGGCAAGCAAATCCGGGTCGGCATGGAGGCGCGTGTGGTGCCTTCGACTGTGCAGCGCGAGGAGCATGGATTCATGCTCGGCACAGTGATTCGCGTCGCTGAGTTTCCATCGACCGCCCGTGGGATGCAGCGCCTCCTGGCCAATCAAGAGCTGGTGACTGACCTCATGGCGGAAGGGCCACCGGTCCAGGTCGACGTGGCGCTCACCCGCGACGCTACGACCCCGAGTGGTTACCGGTGGTCATCGTCGCGCGGTCCGGCACTCGAAATCACCAGCGGTACGTTGGCTGATGGATCGGTGATCATGCGCAAAGACCGGCCGATCGCCTTGGTGATCCCGCGGTTGCGAGGGCGTCTCGGGGAGCCAGGAGCAGAAGAGCAGGCGCCATGACCCACGAGCCGTCATGAGCATCGTCCGCGAAACCGTTCGGCGGTGGCGAGAAGTGGCCCGCGCGCGTTTCGGCCGTGGAGGTCGACCCACGATCAAGGCTGTCAAGAGCCCCACTGTGCTTCAGATGGAGGCCGTGGAGTGCGGCGCGGCCGCGCTGGCGATTGTCATGGCGCACCACGGGCGCTGGGTCGCGTTGGAAGAGTTGCGATCAGCCTGTGGTGTGTCTCGTGATGGTTCGAAGGCCACCAACGTGCTCAAGGCGGCACGCACGTACGGTTTGGTCGCCCGCGGGGCGAAAACCGAACCGGGTGGGTTACGCCGGTTGCGTCCACCGATGATCCTGCACTGGAATTTCAACCATTTTCTGGTGCTCGATGGTTTTCGTCGTGGGCGTGTCGACCTCAATGATCCCGCCTCGGGACCGCGAAGTGTCAGTGAGCAGGAGCTCGACCAGAGCTTCACGGGCGTCGTGATGACGTTTGAGCCGGGGCCGGACTTCGAATCGAGCGGCGAGAAGCCCAGTTTCATTCCCGCCCTGGGGCGGCGTTTGCGCGGTGCGAACGCGGCGTTGCTCTTTGTCGTTGTCGCTGGTCTCGCCTTGGTTGTACCGCAGCTGGTCCGGCCCGTCTTTTCCAAGGTCTTCATTGACAACGTGCTGCTGCGCGGCAATCAACCCTGGCTTCCGCCGCTGCTGCTCGGCATGGGGGTAACCGCGTTGATGGTGGGCGCGTTGACCTGGATCCAACGTGCCTACTTGTTGCGTTTGGAGACGCGGATCACGCTGGCGGGATCGAGTCAGTTCTTTTGGCATGTCTTGCGACTGCCGGCGGAGTTTTTCGCGCAACGATTTGCGGGCGATATCGCGAGCCGGGTGGGGATCAATAATCGGGTCGGCCAGTTGTTGTCGCGTGACGTGGCGACCAATGTCCTGGCCGCGGTAATGATCCTCTTCTTCGCCGCGCTCATGGTCCGCTACGACGTGTTGCTGACCGTGATCGGCTTCACGGTGGTCTCCCTCAACGTCCTCGCATTGCGTTTCGTTTCGCGCAGGCGGGTCGACGGCAATCGACGGTTGCTGCAAGAGCAGGGCAAACTGCAAGGCACCGCGATCGGTGGTCTGCAGTTGATCGAAACGCTCAAGGCCACGGGCGGCGAGTCGGATTTGTTCTCACGCTGGGCCGGCTACCAGGCCAAGGTCGTCAACGTACGCCAGGATCTAGAGCGCTACACCCAGGTGCTGGACGCCGTGCCACCCACGCTGGCGGCGCTCAATACCGCGTTGGTTCTCGGTATTGGCAGTCTGCGGGTCATGAGCGGTGCTTTGTCGCTTGGTGAGTTGGTGGCGTTTCAAGTCTTGATGGTGAGCTTCTTGGCGCCGGTTACCCAGTTGGTCAATCTGGGTGGCAAACTCCAGACGGTCGAAGGTGACATGAATCGGCTCGATGACGTGTTGCGGTACCCGGCCGATGCCCGCATAGGGACATCGCCCGAATTCGCGCCGCCTGAAGGAGATGCGGCGGAACCCGAGGCCGATCGGTCCGACGCGGGCGTACTGGCGCGGCTCGCGGGTGCTTTGGTGCTACGCGGTATCTCCTTTGGCTACAGTCCACTCGCGCCCCCCTTCATCGAGGACTTCGATCTCGAGCTGCGGCCTGGAGATCGGGTGGCTTTGGTGGGCGAGTCAGGCTGTGGAAAATCCACCGTGGCGCGCCTGCTAACCGGTCTTTACGCGCCGTGGCAGGGCGAGATCCTATTCGACGGACAGCCGCGCGAGCGATGGCCGCGGACCGTGGTGACCGCGTCCGTCGCCAACGTCGATCAATCGGTCTTTTTGTTTGAAGGTACGGTGCGCGACAACCTCACGTTGTGGGATGGCACGGTGCCGCTCGCCGAAGTTGTGGCAGCGGCCAAGGATGCATCGATTCACGATGAGATTGCGGCGCGCCCAGGTGGCTACGACAGCCTGGTCGAAGAAGATGGCCGCAACTTCAGCGGTGGTCAGCAGCAGCGGCTCGAGATCGCACGTGCACTGGTGGGCGGACCGTCCCTGTTGCTGCTCGACGAAGCGACCAGCTCGTTGGACCCCACCACCGAGGCGCAGATCGATCGCAATCTACGCCGACGTGGCGTGACCTGCTTGATCATCGCCCATCGGCTGTCGACCATTCGTGACGCCGACGAGATCATCGTCATGGAGCAAGGGCGGATCGTCGAGCGGGGAACGCACGAAGCCCTCGCGGCACAAGAGGGCGCTTATTCACGTCTGATCGAGAGTCATTGACGTGTCGTCAGACCTGTCTACCGGCGTGTCTTCCGACCTGTCCGGCACGCCATCGGAGCATCTGCGGGCCCTGCTCGGGGCCCATGCCATCGAGCGGACGGTGGGCGGGAACGAGCCGCTGCGTTTAGACGCGACGGACCGCGCATGGTTGATCGCCGAGGGGACGGTGGAAATCTTCGCCGTCCACCACGGCTCGGATAACGACGATCAAGGGGCAGTGCGCGGCGTACGAACCCACATCGCGACCGCGCACGATGGTGACATGTTGTTCGGGCTCGGCGTTCGTCGGTCGTCCGGTGCCGCCCTTGGCGTGGCCTCGGCGAGTGATTCAGCGAGTGATTCGGCGAGTGATCCAGCGAGTGATTCAGCGCATGATGACGTGCTCGGGACGGGTGGCCAGGCCTTGATCGCGGTGGCCCATCCGGGGTCCGTATTGCTCGAGACCCAAACCGCGGCGTTGACCCAACTCGCGCGTGACCCCGAGCAGATCCCTGTCCTCGAGCGTGCCGTCGAAGGCTGGATTCACGCGCTCTACCGAAGGATTCCCCGCAAGACGGTCCCGCAACAATTCGAGGCATTGGGCGCCGGAGTCGAGACTCGGCTGGACGCGGCGGATCAAGTGGCGGGGACACCGAGTGGGGTCGTTTGGGTGCGCCATCTCGGCGGCATGTCTCGGTTCCTCGGTCGGTCGTCCCTCGAAATCTCACCTCGTGATGGTCTGTTCCCGCTATCCCCCGATACCTGGCTGACCGCCACCGAGCCCACGACGCTGTCAGGTGTGGCGACCGGCAACCTCTTGCGCAGCGGAACCTTGTGGGACGCCATGCGGCGTTTTCACGATGTCTTCTTGCGGTACGTATCGATGGAAATCGAGACGTCGGCCGATGAAGCGCAGGCGCGGTTGGCACGTCGGGTGACGCGTGACGACGACGCGTTGCAGGCTGCCTACGCTGGTCTGGTGTCGGTGCTCGATCCCGACGCTAGGGCCGGGTCCGGTGCCCATGAAGTGGGTGGCGCGAGCACGGGCTCAGATGACCCACTGTTCGCCGCTTGCCGGTCGGTGGCCGAGCACGCTGGCATCACCCTCCGCGTGCCAGCGACGTCGAGGGGCAAGCATGATGCTGGGCGTTTGCGGCGAATCTGTGATGCTTCTCGGGTGCGGTCCCGCCGGGTGTTGCTGCGGGAGGACTGGTGGCGCCGAGATGGTGGCCCCCTGTTGGCCTATCTCGAAGCACCCCAGGACCCAAACGCCGAAGACCAAGACAGCAAGCCGCCTAGCCTGCCGGTGGCGTTGATTCCCGTATCTCCGAAACAGTACGAATTGGTGGATTCGAGCCGAAGTACCCGCACGCCGACCCGCACGCCGGTCGATGCTGCGGTGGCGGAGCGTCTGAACAGCCAAGCAACCATGCTCTACGCGCCGCTCCCGGAGCGATCGGTGGGGCTGGTCGACCTCCTCCGCGCGGCATTTCGTGGCGGTGGTCGAGACGGTGTGACGGTGTTGCTGATGGGGCTCGGTGGTGGTGTGTTGAGTGCGATGGTGCCGATCGTGACCGGGCAGCTCTACGGGCGCGTGATTCCAGGTGCCGATCGTTCCCAGCTGGTCCAGATGACCTTGATGTTGATCGCTGCCGCGTTGGGTGCTGGGGCTTTTCAGATCACGCGCTCGATCGCGGTCCTGCGGATGACCGGTCGATTCGACGGCTCGGTGCAGGCGGCGGTGTGGGATCGTCTCTTGTCGCTACCGACCGGCTTTTTCCGCAACTTTACAGTGGGTGACTTGAGCAGCCGGGCGATGGGTATCGACAGCATCCGTGACCTGCTACTCGGTCACGTCACCACGTCGTTCCTGAGCCTGATTTTCTCGGTGTTCAGTTTTGGTCTACTGTTCTACTACAGCGTGCCCTTGGCGCTAGTCGCCACCGTCCTGGTGTTTTCGTTGGTTATGGTGACCACCGGCCTTGCGTTGGTGCAGCTGCGGCACCAGCGCGTCCTCCTGCGCATCCAGGGTCGCATCGCGAGCCTGGTCTTCGGCTTGATTCGCGGCCTGTCCAAGCTGCGCACCAGCGGTGCCGAGTCTCGGGCCTTCGCTCGCTGGGCAGCTCAGTTCGCGGAGCAACGCAGGCGGACCCTTCGGACCCAACGGGTCGCGAACCTGCAGGCGACCATCAACGCGGTTTATGGCATCGTCGCCACGCTGGCGCTCTTCGCCATGATGGGCCGGGCCCAGGAAGACGGCGTTCCCGTCAGTCACTTCCTCGCCTTCAGCGCTGCGTTTGGCCAGGTTCAGGGGGCGGCTTTGACCGTGGCCTCCATGGTTTCGGGCCTGCTCGGTATCGTACCGCTCTATGAGCGTTTATCGCCCATCTTGAAGGCCACACCCGAAGTTGATGAAACCAAAGTCGAGGCGGGTGCGCTTTCCGGAGAGATCGAGCTGAACCACATCAACTTCCGCTACAACGACGATGGACCATTGATCCTCGGCGATGTGTCGATCCAAGCTCGCCCAGGAGAACTGGTGGCCCTGGTGGGTCCGTCGGGCTCGGGCAAGTCAACCACCCTGCGACTGCTGTTGGGCTTCGAGAAGCCCGCATCAGGCTCGATCTACTACGACGGGCAGGACCTTGCGTCACTGGACTTGCAGTCCGTGCGGCGCCAGATCGGCGTGGTGCTCCAGAACAGTCGTCCGATGAGTGGCAGTATTCTCTCGAACATCATGGGTGCCACCAGCCTGGGTCTCGAAGACGCTTGGCGGGCGGCGAGGCAAGCCGGTCTCGAAGACGACATCAAGGCCATGCCGATGGGCCTGCACACCGTGATCAGCGAAGGCGCGGGTACCTTCTCAGGCGGCCAGATTCAGCGCTTGATGATCGCCCGTGCCATCGTCTCGCGACCCCGTGTCATCTTTTTCGACGAAGCGACCAGTGCGCTCGACAACCGCACTCAGGAGGTCGTGAGTCGCAGCCTCGAAAAGCTCAAGGCGACACGGATCGTCGTCGCCCACCGGTTGTCGACCATCCGCAATGCCGACCGCATCTACGTGCTCGAGGCGGGGCGGGTGGTTGAGGTCGGCGACTATGATGCTCTGGTGGCCCAAGGCGGTTTGTTCGCGGAGTTGGCGGCGCGGCAGATGGCGTGAGATCCACCCAAACGTCGATTGGGCCTTTCCGAACGCGTGCAACGCCTCGTCAACCATCTGGCCCAATGGGCGAATCACGTCCACCCTTGCTCCGGCGAACACGGCGCGGACCCCGCGCGGCCGTGGCGTCGATCGCTTGGCTCATAAACCGGCCTAGGAGGCTGTCGCGTATGAGCGAGTCGCGACGAGAATGGTCTCTTGAAGGGCTGCTGTTGCCTCGTAGCGGGAGCGCTTAGCCAGCACCTGATCGGCTTCAGCGACGGTGCGGGAAAAGCGGATCATCACTTTGACGTTGGTGAAACCCATGGGCCGACGGGCCCGGTAGATGGCGGCGCATTCGAGAGTAAAACCTTCGCGGTAGCCCTCGGCGGAACGACTTCGGTCGATACCCTTGGCGCCGATAGGCTCTGGACCTCCGGCGTATTGCCCGGTATGAGTCGAGTCCCAACATCGATCGACTGGTCGCCTTAGGCGTGCAACGTGACAACGCCATCGCCAAGGCTCCCGCGTTGGTCAACTTCGGGCCGCGACGGGGGGTCGAGCAGGCCTATGGCCTTCGTGCTTGACAGGCGAAAATGCAAGGCTTATGATGAAATTGGTCTATTTTAATAAAACCCAGGCAGCTCAATGAGAACCTCCGCGACATGGACCAGGCCATCATTGCCGCATCTTCAGAAGACGCTTCTGCCAAGAGCAGCGAGTCAGCAGGAGGGACCTGAGTTTACCGAGGCCAAGAGACTTTCTAGCAGCGATGCAATCGTCTCTAGTGGCTTGGCTGCTTCGCCAGTCATCGGCAGAGCTGCTGGTTTGCCGCTCAAGTCGATCGAGCCTTTCGCGAGCCCTCGATGCGCGTCCATCTTGTTGGCCCGAACCACACTCGCCGGAGAGGTCGCTGTCCTCCGGGCGCACCTTGTCAAAGTCATCGAGGCTCGACTGACCGAGTTCGACGGGCCAGCGCGTCGATTTCTGCTTTCGGTAAAGAGAGATTGTTTCAATGGGCGCCCATTGCGAAAATACCGAAAAAAGCCTCACTGGGCGACTCTGACGGGCCTGGCCATGGATTCGGCGGAGCGCGTTCACCACTTGGAACACCAGATTCGAGATATCGATGCCCGTTTCGAGGATGTTTACGAACGCGAGTTCTCGCGCGAGAGGCTTCAGCTTCTCGAATTTCTTGACGACGTTCATCTTCTCCGCGGTATAGCGATTAGTAGTCCCGGCCTGGTGAAGAAAGCCAGGAGCAAAGCGCTGTCCTTTGCGACCTCGTCAGGAGCGAATCCTGCCAAATGGGAAGAGAGCCTGCTGCGCTTCGTGACGCGCGCGGCAACGAAGCTATCCGCCAACTCGACGCTGACTACCTATGCGCTGGGCAGCCTTCAGGAGTCGACTGAGAGTCATGTCTCGATTCAGCCGATCGGAACGCGGCGTGAATTTTCCTTGGTTCGCATCGATCGCCCGCCGATCGAGCAGTTCCAGGCTCTTCTGCTAGAGCATCCAGCAGTCCGGCGACGGACTCTGGTGGCCTGGAATGAAAGCGCGGACGAGATTGAACCAGGCGCCTTCCGCTTCGTGCGCGACAGTCACTGGAAGCTCGATACCACCACGGGCGAGTTTCGCTTTGTCCGGCCCGCAAGAATCAAAGTCAAGTTTCCCCAGTCGTTCCAGGTGTCCGCTTTCGACGCAATCCTGTCCTTGATATCTCCCGGACTCGTGTATTCCGATCTGCTCGATCGACTCGAGACTGAGGTGAGCGACGCTCAAGACACCCTCGATCAGCTCCTTTCCATCGGTTTCTTAGTTCTACTTCCGCCGTGGCCGACCCACGAGCCCTGGCTCGAACGGCGGATTTGCGATTTCTTGCTCTCGATCGTCGAAGACGAACCTGATGTTCGCGAGATCACGGAGGCTCTCGAAGAGCTCGTCACACTCGAAGAAGGCTACGTTCGGGCCCGTCGCCCTGAACGCTGCGTCGTCGACATGCAGAAAGCCTTCACGCGCTTGATGCGAAAGACGGTTCCGGTCGCTGAGTTTGAAGAGTTCGAGTCTCCTGCGACGGTCGCGACTCGCACCAGGTTCTACGAAGACGTTCTGGAGGTTCCCAGTACAAATGCACCGATAGACCGTGGTGTTTTCCAGTTGACTACGTCAGCTGCAGAGGAACTGCTCGACGTGGTCGGCCTCTTTTCACGCTTCGACAGCCTGTTCCATCGTCGCCACGAAGTGGTACATACGCTAGCCGCCTGGTGGCGCGCTCACGAGCCAACTCGTAGAGAGATACCGTTTGAAGAGGTCGCCGAGGCTTTCGCCCCAATGTGGAAGACGTTTCTCAACTTCCACGGGACGTCCAGCGAAGATCCCTGCAAGGCGTGGAATCCGCTCTCTTCCCCGGCTCTAACCAGCCTGCAGGAGCACCGGGCCTGGGCTCTGTCCCGAGTGCGGGAACTCCTCGAGGACGCTCCGCGCAAAGACTTTCTATCGGCGGAATCGCTTCAAGCGCTCATCGAGCGCTTGCCGGACCGATATCGGCCGCTGGTGGGCGTCAGCGTATTTTTTCAGCCCGCCGACGCGGAGGGCTCGACATGGGTGCTCCACAGCATCAACGAGGGCACCGGACGCTATCTCAGTCGTGTGGTGCCGATGCTGCGAGGCGAGCATCGGGAGCGGTTTCTGGGGCACCTCCGTGCGCGATCGACGATCGAAGTCGAGGGCGAAGAAGCTGATCTCCTTGAGGTCAAACATCCATGGCTGCATCTGGTGCGAGCGCATCCACCACAAACCACTCGTGTCCTCGAGCTTCGTGGGCTCCATCTCGATCTTCCGCCCGAGCGCAGAGTCAAGCTCGACGAGCTCGTGTTGCAGGCAGATCCCGAATCCGAGACCTTTCGGTTGATCGATCGAACGGATCGGCGCGTGCTTCCGGTGAGCCTTAGCACTCTTCCCAACGCCGGACTCTCTAACAAGCTTCGATTTCTGCTGATGTTCGGCGTCGGGGAAACGCGCGGCATCTTTCCTTCCGCAAGGTCTCACACCGAACATGGGGTGACGACCTCCCATCGGCTGACGTGCGAGAACGTCGTCTTGCGTCGGAAATGCTGGCTCATTCCCATCGAAGAGCTGCGCCAAGATCTGGCGAACGCAGACGATATCTCGCGCCACAAGATCGTCGATCAGTGGCGCCATCGACTCGAGCTACCCAACGAAGGCTTTTATCGTGAGCTTGCTAGCTGCGGCAAGCACAAACCGCAATTCGTTCGCTTCGATTCACCGTTCTTGTGTCGCCTTTTCGTTCGTAGCTTGCTCCAGAAGGACGACGCCACGCTGTCATTCAGTGAGGCCTTGCCGGCGCCCGCGGACTACCCCACGGGCCTGGCGGGACCACAACAAGCCTTCGAACTCTTGGTCGACCAACTTTCTGTCCGTGATCTACCGAAGGACTGTCCTTAGTAGAAGAAGCGGACCCAACCCGAGAGCACGGCTCTCACAAGGAGGAATGTAGAAATGTCCGACAAGAAAAAGAACATGGAGCTAGAGATCGAAGCCCTTTCCGACGACGACCTCGAATCGGTTGCCGGTGGTCGACTGCTGGTCGACGCCCAAAATACGAGCGGCAGCGGAACCTGCAACACCAGCGCGGGAGAAGTTTGCAACACTACCGGCGGGAGTTGCAACACCAGCGCCTCCGGGGCTTGCCACACTTCCGGCGGGGTTTGCGACTAGGAGAGCGTAGAAGGGAATATTGACCCCTTCGAAGACCGCCTCGGACGTCACCAGAGCCCGAGGCGGTCTTCGGCTACCGCTTATAGCCGAACTTCAAGAGAATAGAGAGTCCGGAAAGTAAATGTCCGTGGCGACCTTGAGGTCTTGGCTATGAACTTCGCCGAACTAATCGCACCGACATCGCGCGCTGAGTTCCTTTCTGACTACTGGGAGAAGGCGTTTCTCCATGGGGGAGCTGTCTCTGGCGCATACACTGACTACTTCTCGTATCGGGACATCGAACGATGGATTCGCTCGACGAAAGACGGCTTCTTTTTCGTTCTTCATCCTGAAGGCGAGACTGTTCGCATTGAGTCCCATCAAGCCAGCTCCGTCGCTCCGCGGACGGTGTCTAACAACTACGAGAATGGCTTCGCCCAAATCTTGAAAATGGTTGGCGACTGGCCCTCCCTTCAGGGCTTAGTTAGCCACCTCGAAGGAACCTTCCACACGAAGGTTCACGTTAATGTTTTCTTGACCCCAGAAGGCACTCGGTCCCACCCGACCTATACTTGCAACGACAACGTCTTCGTTTTGCAGGTGGAAGGCGAAGAGGTGTGGCAACTCCGAGAGCTGACTGTGATCCAGCATGATCTGACAGAAAAATGGCACCTCGAGTTTCCCGAGGAATGGATGGGTCGCCATCAGAATCGGGTGGTGAGCGAGATTCGTCTTCGGCCTGGGGAGCTACTTTACATTCCCCGTGGAATGCCTCATTTCGCCAAGGCGCCAGAGAATGGCATGGGCCTTCATTTGCGGGTCTACGTCAACTCACTCACCTGGGTTGATTTCTTCAAGATGGCCGTCGAGCATGCTGCGGTCCATTCCCAGGATCTGCGAAGATCACTGCCCCCTGGATTCGTGGAGAACGACAACCTCGGCGCCCCCATGGCGACGAACTTTCGACGCTTGATGGACGAGTTCCAAAGTGTACCTTTCGATCAAGTGTTGTCTGCAATGCGGCGAAATCGGGTGTCGCACCAGGGATTCCCGCCTGACGACTTTCTCGGAACTCGAACGAGGCCAGAGGATCTAACGCTGGACTCTGAGGTCGAACGCCGGCCGGATGTCTTGTGCACCGTCGAGGAGATCCGCGATACGGTCCGCCGTCCCCGGTGTGCCCTTTTCTTTGGCGATCATCAGGTCAATGGACCACCAAGCTTGCTTCGGGCCTTCGAATTCATCCGTGATCACAAGAGCTTCAGCGTCAGCGACATTCCAGGACTGGATGAGAAGGGTCAGCTGGTGCTGGTTCGCCGACTCTTGAGCGAAGGCCTCCTTCGATCTCTAGGATAGGATGAGAGCTAGCGAAAGCTAACGTTCTCGCTGGCCTCGGCGAGAGCTGCCATAGCCACTGGTAGCAACTCGCGGAGAGAACTGGCCGAGTCCGCTTCGCTTGATGTAAGAACGCCGTCAATCGGGGTGGTGGCTCGAAGCTCATCGACGATAAGACTCAGGATTTGGCTGAGATACGCCTCTTCCGGATTACTCAGTCCCAGCCGCGACGCGGTCATGTGGAGCTGGCTGGCTCCGATGCGAAGTCGTGTCGAACGGTCCGCGCCGTCGACAGCCATGGAGAGCCTTCGTGCTCCCACGACAAGAAGATTGCGAGGTGACAACTCGAAGGTTTCGTCTCGCATGAGCAGCCGGCACGTTTCCTCGAAGCTGTCTTGAGAAAGCTGGAGAAAGTGAGACCTGTTCGATCGAGCGACTGACGTACCCTTCTCGAGAACCTTCCGCAGATTATTTCCAAACCATTCGACGCCGTATCGCAACAGGCTTGTGAGCTCGATCTCGTCGGCGGCAAAACCGAGAGCTTGTCGGAGTAGCAGCTCGAAGGCCCTTGCTAGGCGTACCGATCGACTGACCTGCCCGAGTGTCGAAAGCTGCTCGAGGACCGCCACGCTTGACAGCGTGAAATAGTCGAGCGAGAAGCCAATTCGGCTTGCGCCGCCGTAGCGCTCGACCTCGGGGCGAAGGGGCAACACGTGAAACGAATTATCAGGGTAGACCGAGGCGTCGATCTCGTGCGGGTCGTTCGTCAGGGTCGCACTGTTGCCGAGTTGGATCACGTTTTCGTCGAACCAGCAAGTCGACGGTTCACGGGCGAGAAAAGCGTGAGCATATTGCTCCATCCGATCCAAACACGAATCTCTGGCCTCTTCCGTCGGGCGGAGCCGCAGGCGCACGTGAGGCCCACCCAAGCCATATCGAATGAAAAAGAAGCCGGTAATCTCGCTTTCAGCCGAGAGTGCCGTCACAAGAGGGTGGACGAAGCCAAGGACCACACGCTCGAGGTTCTCGTGGTGGTACAGGTGGCCGGAGACCCAGTCATCGCACGTTTCTGAAGACTCACTTTTTTTCACGGTTTCGTCCGTTACACGACTTTATGCCAATTTTCTGGCGGGCGTAGGAGAATTGCAGGAGGCTATGCGCGGCTCGCTCAGGCGTTTTGTGTTGGATTAGGGGGCAATTCCGGAGCCGCTACGATCGACACTCGGACTCGATGCCAGGTTTCGATGTGGATCCGCTACACTTTCTTGGCCTTGGAGTCCGCCATGAAATGCCCTGACTGTTCATTCGACAATCCACCTACCATGAAGTTTTGCGGCGACTGCGGCGCTAAGCTGCCCGCCGTTTGTAGTGCTTGTGGTACTGAGGTGGTCGCGGGTTTCAAATTCTGTGGCCAATGCGGGGAACCGGTAGCCAGGCCGCCCACGGTTCCAGCTGCGTCGACCGGCGAGGCGGTGCCAGTTGGCGAGTCCGCACTGGTGTCGACGCCGGTTCCCCAGTCGGTCGATGTCGTACCCGAGGGTGAAATCAAACACGCCACAGTGTTGCACTGTGAGTTGGTGGTGAAACCGGCCCAGGCGCTAGAAGCGGAGCTTGGAGCGGAACGCCTCCATCACCTGATGAACGAGTTTATGGAGCTGGCACGCACCGAGGTCTCACGGCTTGGTGGCAAGATCGACCAGTTTTGGGGGCAAGGATTCATGGCGCTCTTCGGCGCCCCGGTCGCGTTCGAGGATCATGCGCGACGAGGCCTAATGGCAGCGGTGAGCCTGCGGCGTCGGCTGTCCGAGCGACCGCCGGATCCTGACGGAACCACGCTCGGTGCGCGCATGGGTTTGGCCACCGGAGAAGTGGTGATCGGCGGTGCCGAAGGAGTGGCGGTGGGAGAAACCACCCATCGCGCGGAGCGTCTGCGCCTGCGCGCCCAGCGCGACGAAGTGGTGGTCGATCCTGGGGTGGCGGCGCAGGTTCGTGGGCGGGTAGAGCTGGACGGAAGCGCGGCATACCGGGTCGCCGGTCACGTTTCAGCATTGGTACCCAGTGGGCCGCGCCTCGGGACTACGGTCTTGAGCACATTTGTTGGCCGTGATCGCGAGCTCGGCATCTTGGAAGAGCTGCGAGATCAGGCGGCACTGGGCTACGGCCAAGTGGTGGGCATCAGTGGTGAGGCCGGGGCGGGCAAGTCCAGGCTGCTGCACGAGTTTTATCAGCGGACGTTTCCGGCCAGCGGTGTCAGCTACCTGCGCGGACAATGCCTCTCGTTCGGCAGCACGGTGCCCTACCAGCCATTGATTGGGATGATCCGCAATGCGTCGCGGATCGCCGATTCAGACGATGCCGAGACGGTCGTCCGCAAGTTGCGAGAAAGCCTGGACCTGGTGGGAACCGATCCCAATGACGTGCTTCCGTTTTTCCTTCGCCTGCTCGACGTCGACACCGGAACCGAGGCACTTGCGGAGCTCGAACCGCAGACCATCCAATCGCGCACGTTCGCGGCCCTGCGCCGGATGTTGCTCGACGCCAGTCGCCAAACGCTGGTGGTGGTCGAGGTCGAAGACCTGCATTGGATCGACGACACGTCGGCCCGCTTTCTCGACTCGTTGGTCGAGATGGCCGGTAACACCTCGGTGCTGCTGCTGCTGACCTACCGCTCAGGCTACCAGCCTCGGTGGCTCGAAAAATCTTACGCCACCCAGATCACGATGCGGCGCTTGTCAGACGAGGACAGCCGTGCGCTGGCCGCCGCGGTGCTGGAACGGGCGGGCGTGACGGAAGCGCTGGTTGATCCCCTCTTGGCCAAGGCTGAGGGCAATCCGTTGTTTCTTGAGGAATTGGCCCGCGCGCTCACCGAAGACCGCGGTTCGAATGCGGTATTGGTTCCCAATACGATCCAGGGCATTCTCATGGCTCGGATTGATCGCCTGCCCGAGGCGCATCGGTCGCTCCTCCGCACGGCGTCGGTCCTTGGGCGCGAGTTCTCGGTTCCGTTGCTGACGGCACTCTGGGACCGGGCGGACGCGGTGGCGCCCCTGTTACGGGATCTGCGCACCTGGGAGTTTCTTTACAAGACGCCCTCCGAGGATCAGGACAACCACTTCTTCAAGCATGCCTTGACCCAAGAAGTCGCCTACGCAAGCCTGTTGACCGAGCACCGGCGGGGTCTACATCGACGGGCGGCCGCGACGCTCGAGGCTCAGCATGAAGGCCAACCGGGCGACGTATTCGATCGGTTGATCTTTCACTATCCGCGCGCTGGTGATCCGGAGAAGGCGGTTGCCTTCGCATTGCGCTTTGCGTCCCGTGCGGCGGGCGATTTCGCCCACGCCGAAGCGGCAAAGGCGCTTCGTGAGGTGTTGCCGCAAGCCGAGCAGCTGCCGCCCGAAACGCGGGATCGCCGCCAAGTTGAGTTGGTATTGCAACTGGCCGAGTCGTTGCTACCCCTCGCCTGTTTTCCCGAGACCCTGGAACGTTGCATCGAGGTCGCAGGGCAGGTCGAGCGGCTCGGCGACCCAAGCCTCTCGGCGCCCTACTACTTCTGGCTGGCCCACACCCATACCTATCTCGGAAACCAAGACGAAACCCGGAGGGTGACGGGACTGGCGATCGAAGCGGCGCGCGATGCCGGCGACGAAGCCACCGAAGGCAAGACCCGCTATGTGCTTGGACGGGACGGCTTTTGGTCGGGGCGTTTCGAGGAGGGCATCGAAAACAGCCTGCGTGCCGTCGTGCTGTTGGAGCGCTGCGATGAGCCCTGGTGGCAGAGTCAGGCGCACTGGGTCGCCGGGTTCAATCACTACGTTCTCGGGCAGTTTGCTGCCGGAATCGAGGCGCTCGAACGCACCTGCTCGATTGGCGAGGCGCTCGATGACTACCGGCTCGACGCTTCCTGGAGTTTGGGGTATTTTCACGCTTCCCTGGGTCGTGGCGAGGTGGGCGTGGCCTACTGCCAGCGTGGTCTCGAACGAGCCCAAGATCCGCTCAACACCGCGGTCGCGATGGGTTTCCTCGGCCATGCCCAGCTTCAGCTTGGGGATGCCGAGCATGCGATCGCGACCCTTCGGGAGTCGATCGAGCGCCTCCGCGATACCGGCATGCAGCAGATTCTCGGATGGTTTCGGGTCTTCTTGGCCGAGGCACACCTGGCATTGGGACAGTTGCTCGAAGCCGAGGAACAGGCCGAAGCGGGCCGCGTGACGTGTGAGGAGGCCGAGTTTCGCTACGGTGTTGGATTGGCGGTGCAAACCCTTGGTCGGGTGGCACGGGTTGCCGAGCGGTCGGACGACGCCAGAATCCGACTCGATGAGGCGCTCGAGATGTTCGAAGCGCTCGCTGTGCCGTTTGAAGTCGGACGGACACGGCTGGACCGGGCGCGGTTGGCCCGGCAATTGGGGGAGGTCGACGCCGCGGCTCGCGAGTTCGACCTTGCACGAGCGCTCTTCACCAAGCTTGAGGTGGTCGCTTATATCGAGCAAGCCCGCACGATTCAAGAGCAACCGGCTACGAGAACGTAAACACCTGCGTCTGCTGCGTTTCGCTCGTTCAGGCTTCCTCAGCGTACAGACAGTACGATTTCGTCGCCTTCGCTTGCAAGCCTTGCAGCCACAGGCGCCTACGCCCTCTCGCTGCGGTCGTCATGAATAATGCGAGCTAGCCGATGCGTTCGGATCAGGTTGGGTCCGCGTGGACCGTCGCCAAGCCGACGGAATCGTACGTGGAGAAACTCGGATCTCGCCCCGCGTAGCCTGGGACTAAAGGCCCAGGCTAAGAACCACCACCCCATTTGGGGTGAAGAAAAGCGCCGCTCTTCACGCGGAGGCGTGACGGTACGTAGCCTGGTATTTCAATGCCAGGCTCGGTGGGCTTCGTGCGGGACGGACGGCCTAGCCGCAGGCGGTGACTTCAGTCACCGATCGCGCATCCTCGAACACCGGACACCTCTCCCCCTGGGTTGAAGTTTCAGGTTAGGGCCGCAGGAACCGAACGGCCACCCGGTCGCTGGGGCAGGTATTGGAACAGTAAATACGCCTTGGCTTCCGGCGCTCGGTCCGGCCAGGTGAGCAGCTTGATGTGGCTCAGGCTGCGCACACAGTAACCGTTCTTCTCCGCGGAGGAGGGCCATGCATCTCGGAGAGATAGGCGGGTGTCGTACCCGGGCCAGTCGAGAACGGCGTCCCGTTTCTCAGCCTGGCAAAGTCCTGCACGGACCAAGCCGTCGAACAAGCGACGCCAACCGGGCTCGCGGTGGGGTAGGCCGACGAAGCCACCCTCGATGCCAATCCGCGGGCTGATCTCGTTCTCGATGTCGAACGAGAGGTGGTATCGGTCGCAGCCGGTCAGTAGGTGAGTTGCAGCGTCGAGCTGACGGCTGTGGTCGCCCCCCGAAACCCGCTGGAGGTAGGCGGCCATGGCCGGTGGGGCGACGCCGAAGAACTCCAAACGAATGCCGGACGGTGACCGGGGGTTGAGGCTGAACGCATAGAGCAACCGCCCGCCACGGGGCAGTTCGCGTAGGCACCGCCGCACCAGGTTACTCTGATCGTCGGTTAGATCCTGGCCCGTCAAGCTCGGAAAGAGGGTGATCGTGAGCCAGTCCGGGGCAACTGTAGGACTCAGTTTGGCGCAAACGAGGGGCGAAGGAATCCCGTCCGTGTCGGAAACCAGGTCAAACTCCAGCCAGAGGGCTTCGACTGCACCGAGGTCCGGATCTTCTGCCGACCACCGTTCAAAAAGCCTTCGAATGTGTGGAGGGAACGAGGCAAGCGCTGGGAACCGCGGGGTCGCGCGATCTTGGAGCCCTACCGAGAGGTCTACGCGCGTCGAATCCGGTGCGAGACGGATCTCGAGAGCGTGGATGGCCGTGGCCGGGAGGGTTCCGGCGATGCTGGCGAGCCTTTGGACGTGAGAGGTTGAAACCAAGCACGGTGCGAGGCATCGCCGCACCACTTGAAACCAGTGCCGGCCCGAGAGCCGGTCTGCGACGTCGATGAGTGGGCCTCAGCCGCCACCGTTCGGGTTTGGCGGCGTTGTGCCGTCCCAACCACCTGCAACCTCTTCCAGCTCGTCATCGCTAAGCGGCTCGATGGTGTCGCACCCATCGTCCGGTTGCTCGGTATCGGTGGCCAAAAGTTGATCGTCTTGCTGGTTCATGTCTCGACTCTCCACAGGTGTCTCAAAAGTTGGCGCGCATGCCAAGAAGTTTGCAGCCCATCCCTTTAATAGTAGCCAGCCTTTGGTGCTGGCGTCAACTTCTGTGCGCGAAGTTGTGGTGTGAGGCCAGGTCCAGAGGGCAGGGTCGGTTCCCGGACGGGGATCCATCATAGAAAGTCCGTTTTTCGGGACTGTAGGTAAAAAGTCGATGCCAGAACCAGGCCGGTCGTGGCTACCAGGGCGACCAAGAGCTGGAAGACCGGCGCGTTCCACACGGCGGACGGACCCGCCATGTGTTCAGCGATCGCTTCGATGTGCGATACGAAGTAGAGAAAGTAATTGAAGAGGAGATTGCAACCAATCATGGTTACGATCGTCCAAGCTTCTGATTCGCTGACCAAAGCGACGGCGAGGATAAGACAGTAGCTGGCAAACAACTCGGCGAACATCAAGAGGGTAAAGGGCAGGAGGCCGTCGGGTAGGTTTTCGCGCCCGATGATCATGGTGACGGCGCCGGCAGAGAGGGCGGCCCACGGCACGAGGAAGATCGACACGTTGGCGACGATCTTTGCGGTCGTGTACTCCCGGGGTGAGATGGGCAAGCTCATGACGAACGGCAGGGTCTGTTCCTTTCGCTCGTAGATCACCGTGGCGATCGCCAGGTAGATGCCAAGGCCCATGACCACCGCGATGAGCAGAACGGAGCCCGAGTAGAAGGCACCCTTACCGCCAAACCCGACGGCGACCAGTGCCGCGGCGCCCAGCGCGAGACAAATTCCGATCATGTTTCGGTTCAAATACCAGTCTTTTCGTACGAGATGCCGAAGCATGGATTGGGTCATGACTTTTCTCCGTTCCGGCTGGATTGGACGGTGACCACGAAGATCTCTTCGAGCGACATGGTTTCGACGGCGTTTACGGTGGCGCCGGCCTGTTCATAGGCAGAAAGCAGCTCAGGATCGAATCGATTGGTCGTTGCGATAAGCAAGTGGCCGCTACGCCGGCTGTCGACAATGCCGGGTAGTGTGGGGAGGTCGAGGTTGGGTGGCGCTTCGATACGGAGTCGGCGCCAACGGTCCAGGAAGGTCTCCTTGTCGCGCGAATCAATGATCCGGCCACGGTCGATGAAGGCGATGCGATCGGAGATTTGCTCGATGTCGAGGGTGTTGTGGGATGAGAACAGGATGGATCGATGCTCGTCCGAAAGCACGTCCATGAGTTCCTCCAGCACTTCCGTGCGGGCTACGGGATCGAGACCGGTGGTCGGTTCATCGAGCACCAGTAGCTTGGGCCGCCGGGCCAGCACCAGCAGGAGGCCCGCCTTGACCCGCTGTCCGTGCGAGAACCGTTTCATCTTTTGGTCTCGCACCAGGTCGAACCGCCGCAAGAGCTCGTCGGCATAGGGCGCGTCCCAGGAGGGGTAGATCGACTGAACGAAGTCCATGTGCCAGCCGAGTGTGGCCTGTTTGTAGAGTCGCATATCTTCTGAGGCGAAGCCGATCTGCCGCTTGGCTTCGACCTGGCCTCTGGGCATCGAGCGACCCAGCACACTCACCTCGCCGCGATCTTGATGAACCAGGCCCATAAGGATTCGAATCGTCGTTGACTTGCCGGCGCCGTTGGGGCCGATAAACCCCATGATGCCGCCCTCAGGGAGCGCGAGGTTGATGTCGGACAAGGTGAAATGCGGGTATTGCTTTTGGACTCCGTTGAGCTCAATCGCGAGGTCGGTCATTGGGGCTCCTTTCTCCTGCGCGTTCTTGTGCGACCCGCAGGCGATCGACCAGCTGGTTGCGGCTCAGTCCGAGCAGCCTCCCGAGCTGAATCGATTTCTCGAGGTGATCGTCCAACTCCCTCTCGTGCAGCCTCGATCCAAGCTCGGCGTCGTCGGCGACAAACGAGCCCTTGCCGTGTTGCGTCACGATGACCTGCTCTCGTTCGAGTTCGAGATAGGCCCGCTTGATCGTGATCACGCTGACCCGTAGGGCCACCGCGAGCTCGCGGATCGAAGGGATCTTCGCGCCACGGGGCCAGTCACCAACGGCGACACGTTGCTTGATTTGCTCCATGATCTGGCGATACATGGGACGGCCGTCGGTTTGGGAGAGTATGAAGTGTCTGTGCATGTTCGTATACTGAGTATGCACAGATATGACCGAGCGTCAAGCACATCAGGTGAGTTCGTTCCCGATCGCGTTCGAGCGATGGGTTTCTACGGTCCGGCCGATCCGAACGCCGATGGCAGTGGAACGCCCGACTGGGTGACATCGATGGTGACAACGACGTTGATCAAACTGTGTCGACTGGGATGCGTTGGCTTTGGCGTGGACCGGACTCGACGAGCCAGTGGCGATCCCGCCGTGTGCGCCACCGCTGTTCAGCGACGGTTTTGAGTCGGGCGATACAACAGCTTGGACGCTTTCGGTACCGTAGCGCTCGTCGTAGAGTGGGCTCATGAGCAACCTGCGTATACCCGTGTTCGTCGCGCTGCTTTTTGTTGCTGGGTCGGCAATGGGCTCCGAATGGCCCCACTGGCGTGGGCCGCTGGGGACGGGTGCCTCGTCCGATGCCGAACCGCCGGTGACGTGGAGCGAGACTCAGAACATCCGCTGGACGTTTGACCTTCCGGGTGAGGGACAGTCCACTCCCATCGTCTGGGGTGATCGGATTTTCTTGACCGCGGCTCAGCCAATCGGTGAGTCCATGTCACCGAGGGGAAGCGGGATGCCCGGCGCGCACGACAACGTCACGGTCAGCCGTCGGTACGCATTCCTGGTTCTGGCTGTCAATCGACGCGACGGCAGCCTGCTGTGGCAGCGAACAGTCCACGAAGGCGTGCCACACGATGCCTGGCATCGTACGGGAACGCCCGCCTCCCAGTCCCCGGTGACCGATGGCAAGCGCGTCTATGCATCGTTTGGATCGCAGGGCATCTATGCCCTGACGGTTGAAGGCGAGTCGGTTTGGCAGGTCGATCTGGGCGACATGCGGGTCAAACACAGCCACGGAGAAGGCAGCTCACCGGTGCTTCATGACGGCACCCTGGTGGTCAATTGGGACCACGAAGGTCAGTCGTTCTTGGTGGCGCTCGAGGCCGTGACCGGTCGTGAGCGATGGAAGGTCCTGCGCGACGAAGTCACTTCGTGGGCGACGCCGATCGTGGTCGAGGTCGGCGGCAAGGACCAGGTTGTGGTGCCCGGAACCGGGCGCCTGCGGGGCTACGATCTCGCTACCGGCCGCGAGGTCTGGTCTTGTGGCGGTTTGTCCGCCAACATCGCGGCGTCACCCGTGGCAGGCGACGGGATGGTCTTCGTCGGCAGCAGCTACGACACCCGGGCCTTGTTGGCGATCACGCTCGATGGTGCCAAGGGAGATATCACGGGGACGGATAAGGTCGCCTGGACCCGCACTCGCGGCACGCCCTATGTGCCGTCGCCCCTGCTCTTTCAGGGTTCGTTGTACTTTCTTCGGCACTACCAAGGTGTGTTGACCCGCGTTGTCGCACGAACCGGCGAAGAGCCCATCGGACCCTTCCGACTCTCTGCCATTCGCAACGTCTACGCCTCGCCGGTTGCCGCAGCCGGCCGCTTGTACGTCACCGATCTCGAGGGCACCACCGTCGTCCTGAGCCACGACGACCCGTCGAAGGTCCTGGCGGTCAACCGGCTCGACGACCGGTTTGCCGCATCCGCGGCCATGGTCGGCGGCGATCTGCTGTTGCGTGGTCAAAAGAAGCTCTACTGCTTGTCGCGGCCGGCCACGGTTGGCGCGAGCGCAATAGGTGTCCGAGCACGAGACGGTCGCGAGCCTGCGCACATGGGTTTCCGCGCTACCCTACACCCAGGTTTGGAGTAAGCGGACAGCCAGGTGGTAAAGTCCGCGGCTCCCGACCTGAAACAGCCCTGACCACGAACCCCCGCCATCGCGAGCAGGAGCAGTCCAATGATCGCCGACCGCATCGACGCCGTCCAGGAGGCATTGACCCAAGCCGGCCTCGACGGCTGGATCTTTTCGTGCTTCCAGAACAACGATCCGATCAGCCAGGCCTTTCTCGGTCTCGGTGGTGAAGGGGTCCTGGTGTCCCGCCGGTGCTACTACCTGGTGCCACGCACCGGTGTGCCCCGCAAGCTGGTCCATCGGCTCGAACCGGCCATGCTCGACCATCTGCCGGGCGAAACCAGTCGGTATCTGCGCTGGCAAGAACATCGGTCGGAGATCGCGAAGCTCTTGACCGGTGTCGATCGGTTGGCGGCGCAGTACAGCGCGCTCGGTGACCTGCCTTCGGTTTCGCGGCTCGACGCTGGCACGGCTGAGCTCTTCCGTGACTCGGGGGCGACGTTGGTGTCGTCGGCGGACTTGGTCCAGCAGTTCGCGGCGGTCTGGAGCCCGAGTCAGCTCGCGGGCCATCGGCGGTCGTGCACACGCCTGCACGAGATTGCCCACGCCGCGTTTGGCGTGGTGGCCGATGCGTTGAAGGTGGGGCGCCCAATCGACGAGTGGACGGTACAGACCTTCATCAAAGAGCAGTTCGAAGCGAGCGACATGACGACCGAAAGCGATCCGATCGTCGCCAAAGGTCCGCACAGCGCCGACCCCCACTACCAACCGGGGCCAACCAAGAACGCACCGATCGTTGCCGGCGATTTCTTGTTGATCGACTTGTGGGCGAAGGGCAAGGCTGCCGAGAGCGTCTACGCCGACATCACCTGGTGTGGTGTGTGTGCCCCAGCACCGCAGTCCCGTGAGCAAGAAATCTTCTCGATCGTTGCGGCAGCACGCGATGCGGCGATTGACCTGGTGACGAGTCAGTACGGTCGACATCCCGTACACGGCTACGAAGTAGACGATGCCTGTCGGGCGGTGATCGACGCGGCAGGCTATGGTGACGCTTTCTTTCACCGCACCGGCCATTCGATCGACACCTCCGACCACGGGCAAGGAGCCAACATGGACAACCTCGAAACGCACGATGTGCGAACCCTGTTGCCCATGACCGGCTTCTCGATCGAACCCGGGATCTACTTCGAAGGCGACTTCGGGGTTCGATCCGAGGTCAACATGGTGGTGACCGAATCGGGGGCCGAGGTGACCGGTGGCGAGCCTCAACGTGAGCTTATTCGCCTCCTGGCCTAACCGCATCATGCTGTGACGGGGCCACTCGAGTCGTGTTGGTGGCGGCTCTGATTGGCCGTGGATGGTCATTTTGGGGGTGTGCCCGATTCCCGGATCGAGGGTGTTTTGAAGAATCTGCGGCAACGCACAACGGCCTGTGCAAGTCCCGCTGCAGCCTTTTTCGAGCAACCTTTTTGATCTCAGGGAGTTACGAGAAGAATATGCAGGCAGGCGACTGAGGCTACTTTATCTAGGGGCCCGCTTGACAGGCACACCAACATCTAGTACTTTCGCTGGGTACGCCCCCTGGAGACAAACGAGCGGCTGTGCTGCGTCCGTTGGGTGTTAGGCGTCGAGACACGGGCTTGACCAAACGGACGTTTCTAGGGGGGACATGGGGGGTTGCACGCAGGTGCTTTCTGCCATACATCTATTGGTTTAGCGTTGGTCCGGGCGAGAAGGGGTCGGGTCACAACCGGAGGATCAGCATGCAGGAGCTGCGCGTCGTCAAGCGGACGGGAGAGGTCGTTTCGTTCGACCGGATCCGGATCCGTAGCGCCATCGCCAAGGCCGTCAAAGCTGTTGGGGCATCGCTGCCCGACGAGCAGCTCGATCGCGTTTCCGAAGCGGTAAGTGATGAGATCGGAGGACGTTTCCGGGAGTTTTACCCGAACGTCGAGAATGTTCAGGACATCGTCGAGAAGCATCTCGTTCGGGAGGGCCAGTACGAGATTGCCAAGGCCTATATCCTCTACCGTGCGGAACGGGAGAAGGCGCGCGAATATTCGAAACAGCGGGCGGTCGAGAACGCCAAGCTCGGCAAGCTCACGGTGATGAAGGCGGATGGTCGTCGGCAGCTCTTCAACTTGAAGAAGATCGACGCCGCGATTCGTCGCGCTTCTGAAGGTCTTGGCGACGGCATGTCGGCAGATCTGGTCGCGCGCGAGGTCATCAAGAACGTCCACGACAAGGTGACGACCAACAACATCGATCGGGCGCTGGTGTTGTCGGCCGCCAGTTTCATCGAGCGCGATCCCGACTACAGCTTCCTGGCGGCCCGCTTGCTGTTGCAGAGGATCTATAAAGAAGTCATGTGCCGCTCCATTCGGCGCCAGGAACTCGATGCGGCCTACCGCCAGACTTTCCTCGACGGCATCCGCGCCAACGTTGCTCGCGGGCAACTGGATCCGGCCTTGCTCGAATACGATCTCGACCGCCTGGCGGCAGCACTCGACCCGAGCCGTGATCACCTGTTTCAGTTTCTCGGCATCCAGACCTTGTACGAACGCTACTTCTTGCGCCAAGACGACGTGTGCGTCGAGTTGCCGCAGATGTTTTGGATGCGCGTGGCGATGGGGCTGTCGGTGGAAGAAGACGATCGTGAGACGCGCAGCATCGAGTTCTATGAGCTGATGTCCCAGCTGCGCTACGTGCCGTCTACCCCCACCATGTTCCATGCCGGGACCCCACATCCGCAGCTGAGTTCGTGCTATCTAACGACCGTGGATGACGATCTCAAGCACATCTTCAAGTGCCTGGGCGACAACTCCCAGCTGTCGAAGTGGTCGGGCGGTATCGGCAACGACTGGTCCAACATTCGCGGTACGGGTGCTGCGATCAAGAGCACTCGGGTCGACAGCCAAGGCGTGATTCCGTTCCTCAAGATCGCCAACGACGTGACCATGGCGATCAACCGCAGCGGCAAGCGGCGCGGTGCGACCTGCGCGTACCTCGAGACCTGGCACTACGACATCGAAGACTTCCTCGACCTGCGCAAGAACACGGGTGACGAGCGGCGCCGCACCCACGACATGAACACGTCGAATTGGATTCCCGATCTGTTCATGAAACGGGTGCAGGCGGATGGTGAGTGGACGCTGTTCTCGCCCAATGAGACGCCCGATCTTCATCACATCTTTGGCAGTGAGTTCGAGCAGCGCTACGAGCACTACGAGCAAAAGACCCGCGATGGCGGCATTGCGCTGTTCAAGACCATCAAGGCGCGTGACCTGTGGCGCAAGATGCTGACCATGCTGTTCGAGACCGGCCATCCGTGGATGACGTTCAAGGACCCGTGCAACGTTCGATCGCCGCAGGATCACGTGGGTGTCATTCACAGCTCCAACCTGTGTACCGAGATCACCCTCAACACATCGTCCGAAGAGACCGCGGTGTGCAACCTGGGTTCGGTGAACCTGGCACGTCACGTGGCGCGAGGGCGCCTCGACCATGAGCTGTTGGCGTCGACCGTCGAGACCGCGATTCGCATGCTCGACAACGTGATCGACATCAACTTCTATCCGACCCAGGAAGCGCGCAACTCAAACCTCCAGCACCGGCCCATCGGTCTCGGGGTGATGGGTTTTCAAGATGCCCTGTTCGAGCTGGACTTCCCATTCGAATCCGAAGCGGCCCTCGAGTTGGCCGACAAGATCCAGGAACGGATTTCGTACCACGCGATCTACGCATCATCGAAATTGGCGGCCGAGCGTGGTGTGTATCCGACCTGCGAAGGCTCGAAGTGGAACCGAGGCTTGTTTCCGTTCGATACCGTCGACCTCCTGGAGCAGGAGCGTGGTGTACCGGTCGAGGTTTCGCGGACCCGTCGGCTCGATTGGCAACCGGTCTACGACCACGTCGCCGCCCACGGCATGCGCAACTCCAACACCATGGCAGTGGCGCCGACCGCGACCATTTCGAACATTAGCGGTTGTTTCCCCTGCATCGAGCCGATCTACAAGAACATCTACGTCAAGGCCAACATTTCCGGCGAGTTCACGGTCGTCAATCACTTTTTGGTGCGCGATCTCAAGGAGCTTGGCCTGTGGAACGACGAGATGCTCGATCAACTGAAATACAACGACGGGAATCTCGATGCCATCGCGGGCATTCCCGGTCCGCTCAAGGCGAAGTACAAAGAGGCATTCGCCATTGATCCGATTTGGGCGCTCAAGATGACCGCGGCGCGCAGCAAGTGGATCGATCAGAGCCAGTCGCACAACGTTTTCATGCGGGGCACATCGGGCAAGATGTTGTCCGACATCTACATGACGGCCTGGAAGTTGGGCCTCAAGACGACCTACTACTTGCGAACTTTGGCGGCGACGCAGATCGAGAAATCGACCCTCGATGCCGCCAAGTACGGCTATACCCAGAAACGCGAATACGGTGGTGGGAAGACTGAGCAGGAACCGGTCCCCGCTGTGGAAACGCCGGTCCCCGCTGTTGTATCGGTGGCGGCACCGACTACCTCCCGGCCGGAAGCGCCCCAGAGTGCACCGGCTACACCGCTCATGCCATCGAACCCCGAACCACAACTGTGCCGGATCGACGATCCGGACTGTGAAGCCTGTCAGTAGCGCGGCCTGTTGGCCCGGAGGAATCGTTCGTGTCGATCATCAACAACACCAAGACCGATCCAAATAAGATCTTGCCCATGCGCTATTTGTGGGCGCGTGAGCACTACAAGAACGGGGTCAACAACAACTGGACTCCCGAAGAGATCTCCATGCAGAAAGACGTGGAGCAATGGAAATCTCAGAAGGTCCTGAGCGACGCCGAGCGGCGTTTGATTCTGTGGAATCTCGGCTTCTTTTCGACTGCCGAGTCGTTGACCGCCAACAACATCGTCTTGGCGGTCTACAACCACGTGACCAACCCCGAGGCGCGGCAGTACCTCCTGCGTCAGGCGTATGAAGAGGCGGTACACACCGACACCTTCATCTACTGCTGCGACACGCTGGGTCTCGACCCCGACGAAATCTTCAACATGTACGAGACCATCCCCTCGATCCGCGAGAAGGACGAGTTCGTTGTGGCACTCACCAAGTCGGTTTTCGATCCCAACTTTAGCACCGTGGGTACCGAGAACATTCAGTGCTTCGTGCGCGATCTTGTGGGCTTCTACGTAATCATGGAGGGCATCTTCTTCTACGCTGGATTCGCCATGATGCTGGCGCTCCGGCGGCAGAACAAGATGATTGGGATCGGTGAGCAGTTCGAGTACATCATGCGCGATGAATCGATCCACTTGGCGTTTGGTTGCGACTTGATCGCCACCATCAAGGCCGAGAATCCAGAGATCTGGACCGACGCGTTCAAGACCGAGATTGGCCAGTTGATCGATCGCGCGGTTGTCTTGGAGCAAAAGTACGCCTACGACGCTTGTCCGGAAGGTGTCCTTGGCATCAACGCCGAACAGTTCGCGCAGTATGTGGACTACATCGCGGACCGGCGGCTCGAGCGCCTGGGATTGCCCAAGCGCTTCCAGCAGGAGAATCCGTTCCCGTGGATGTCGCAGTCGACCGATTTGTCGAAGGAGAAGAACTTCTTCGAGACCCGCGTGACCGAGTATCAGATGGGGGCTAGCTTGAGTTGGGACTAGGGCCCTGGTCGGCTCAGCTCGGTTGAGTAAGCATCGGCAGGGGTCGTTCTCTGCCATGGGCGGCGTCGCAAGACGCCGATGGGCCGCCTTCGGGCGGCCCATCTTTTTTCGGGAATGAGAGCCGGCTGAGCGCCGAGCGTTACGAAAATCGGGAAACCGTGGCTACCTACGGTCGTCTTCTGTGGCAACGCAAACGACGTAGGCCTTGTTGATGAGGCAGATCTCGTCCTCGCCGAGGTCGACCTTCATGAAGTCTTCGTCTTCGTTCAGGAAATCGAAGAGCCGGCTGCGATCGGGTGGCAAAGACTTCATCATGGTGCCTTCGATCAAACAGCCATCCATCAAGTGGACTTGGCAGAACTGGAGCACGGCACCGTCCGGCGGTGTTTGGGTGGAGGGCTCGCGGTACTCCACACGAACGATCGATGAGCGGTTGTAGAAGCGGATTTCGCGGGGCTGCTTGCGCTGCACGACGACAAAGCGTTTGCCGTCATTCATCACTTCGAGGGGTTGCTGCTCTCCATCGAAACGGAGGCTGTTGAGATGGACGAACATGGAACCGATGACCCGCCCCTCGGGGTGGACCCAGAGCGTGACTTCTTTGAGCTTTTTGGGAACAGTCCATTCATTGGCGGTTGGCATTTGAATCCTCGGGCTTGGGCTTGCGGTGCTCATTAGTCATGGTTTGAGACGCGGTGTCGTCGAGCTTGGCGCGACGGCGGAGATGGGCAAACTGGCCACGGTCGTGGGCGTGGTGGTAGGCCTCGTCCACGGTAATGACCTGCGCGTCGAGGAGCTTACGCAGCGCATTGTCGAGGGTCTGCATACCCTGCAAGGCACCGCCTTGGATGACATTGGTGAGCTGGTCGACCCGCCCCTCACGGATCAGGTTGGCGGCGGCGGGATTGTTGACGAGGATCTCGACCGCGGCCACCCGGCCCTTGGCGTCGCCGCGGCGAAGGAGCGCCTGCGACACGACACCGGTAAGGGAAGTGGAGACCATGCTGCGGATGAAGGCTTGCTCGCCCGAGGGGAAGACATTGACGATCCGATCGACCGTGGCAACCGCACCGACCGTATGCAAGGTGCTGAGTACGAGAGTGCCCATTTCAGCCGCGGTTACCGCGCCGCGAATGGTCTCGAGATCGCGCATCTCGCCTAGCACAATGACATCGGGATCCTCCCGCAACGCCGAACGCAGGCCGTCACCAAAGGTCGGACAATGGAGCCCGACTTCACGCTGGCTGATCAAGCTTCGCTTGCTGGTGTGAATGAATTCGACCGGATTCTCGATCGTGATGATGTGGCCTTCGCGCGTGGCGTTGATCCGATCGACCATGGCGCCCATGGTGGTCGACTTTCCTGATCCCGTAGGCCCGGTCACCAAGATAAAGCCGCTGCGCATGCGGCAGAAGGTGTCGAGCACGGGTGGCAGTTGCAGCGCCTCGAGGCTCTGGACCTTGCTGGGAATGACCCGCAACACTGCGCCGAGGCCACGGGCATGGCGAAATACATTGCAACGGAACCGGGCCAGATCGGCGATCTGGTACGAAAAATCGGTTTGCCCTTTCTCGTCGAACAGCTCGCGAGCCGATGGCGGCATGATCTCGAAGAGCAGGGTTTCGGTTTCAACGGCGGAAAGCTCGCGGTACTTGACGGTCTCCATGTCGCCATCGATCCGGATGCGCGGAGGATTGCCTGCCGCTAGGTGTAAGTCGGAGCCGTTTTGCACGACCACCAGCTTGAGGAATGTGTCGATCCGGTTCATCGTCTGCTCACCGACCCACGACGCTCATTCGTGGCAAAATCGAGGTGTCGGTTACGAAGCGGCGGAAGGTCTTCTTGTCTTCCGCGCACAGGTACGCTTCGTTGGGATCGACCTCGCCGGTCGTCAAGGCCGCGCGCAAAGCCTGGTCCATGAGCTGCATGCCGAGCTGGCGGCCGGTCTGTAGCTGATCGGCGATCAGGAAGTTCTTGCGGTTTTGGATCAGACTGGCGATGGCGGGTGTGTTGAGCAGAATCTCGCACACGGCTCGGCGTCCGTTGCCGTCGTTGGTGCGCAGTAGCCGTTGGGACACAACGCCGCGAAGGTGTTGAGAAAGGAGAACCGCGGTCTGTGCTTTCTGTTCCGATGGAACGGCATCGACGACGCGATCGAGTGTCTTGACCGCGGATGTCGTGTGTAGAGTTCCGAACACGAGATGACCGGTCTCGGCGGCGGTCAAGGCAAGGGAGATGGTCACCAGGTCGCGCATTTCGCCCACCATGATGACATCGGGATCTTCCCGTAGGGCGGCACGTAGTCCATCGGCGAAGCTGGTCAGGTGCTCACCCACCCCGCGCTGGATCACCTGCGATTGGCGACTCACGTGCAGGTACTCGATCGGGTCTTCGAGGGTGATGATGTTGAGCTTTCGCTCGCGGTTGATGTGGTCGATCATGGCCGCGAGGGTGGTGGTCTTGCCGGTGCCGGCAGCCCCGGTGACCAAGACCAAGCCGTCTCGTTCGTTGGCCAGCCGGGTGATGGCCGGCGGTAGGTTGAGGTCGTCGAGGCTCGGTACCCGATCGGGGATGACCCGGAAGGTACCGGCGAGACCGCCGATCTTGTGGAAGATGTGCACGCGGTAGCGGCCATGGGTCTTGCTTGCGTAGGTGAAGTCGATATCGCGGAACGCTTCCAAGGATTTCGCTTGTTCAGGGGTGATGATCTCACTGATCAGCATTCGGATCTCGTTGTCTTCGAGCGAGCGAAACCGCACCGGGTTGAGCCGGCCGTACAAGCGCAAGAGGGGTGGTTGCCCCGGCGCGATATGGACGTCCGAGCAGCCTTCTTTACGGCCCAACTGAAGAAAAGCGTCGACTTTTGGCATCGGGATGAAGGCGGTCCGAGCTATCTCAACGCTCTGCCATGGGGCAGCGAGACGGCGACCGCTTCGTCATCCTACTATTCCAAGAGGTCGTCCGGCAGCTCGGCGAGCGCTTCTCGAAGCGCGAAGGTGTCGGCGTAGCGATTTTCGGGGCGCCGGGCCATGGACTTGAGGATGATGCCTTCCAGGGCATCAGAGATCGCCGAACACCGCTTGCTCGGGGCCTCGAGGGTGCCGTGAAGGTGTTGAAACAAGGTTGCCATGGCGTTCTCGCCCTCGTAGGGAACGCTGCCGGTGAACATCTCGTACATCAGGACGCCGAGGCTGTAGATGTCCGTTCGGCCGTCGATTGCGTAGCCTTCGATCTGTTCCGGGGCCATGTAGATCGGCGTGCCGATGACCAGGCCACTGCGGGTCAAGCGGCTGGCGCCTTGGCTGGCTGCTGCCGCCAGACCGAAGTCGACGATCTTCACGTTGAGCGCGTCGTCGATGAGGATGTTACCCGGCTTGAGGTCGCGGTGGATGACGCCTTCCTTGTGGGCCGCCGAAAGGCCGGAACAGATCGCGCTGATGATGGTGCGACCCCGTTGTTGCGGCAGGCGCTGGTGTTGTTTCAGCTCGGCCACCAACGAGTTGCTGGCAAAGTACTCCATCGAGATGGCGAGGGTGCCATCGATCGAGATCAGGTCGTGTAGCCGGATGACGTTCTCGTGGGTAATCCGTCGCGCATACCGGATCTCGTGCTTGAATCGGTGAACGACGGTCTCGTCCTCGGCCACATTGGGGGCGAGAAACTTCAGGATCAGTCGCTCGTTGATGATCTCGTCCTCGACCAGTACGACGACACCGAACCCGCCACGCCCGATCTGGCGGATCACGCGGTAGCGATCGCCCAACCGGTCACCGGGCCGCAGGGCCAGGGGGTTGATCTCTACCCCTAGGCGGGCGGGCGCTGCAAGGTCGATTTGAGTGTCGCGCGTTTGGGACGCAGGGGAGCTTTCGGTGGTCGGTGGGGGATCGCCCGGAAGGTTTTGGAGTTGGTTCGCCGCTGTTTGGATCGCCGGAATGAGGGTTGACTGCGATTGGTCTTGGAATTCGGCGCTGGCCGTGGCGACCGCGCTCGCAGGGGGCGCCACGGCCGAGATGGGCGTGGCAGGCGAATCTGGCGCTGGGCTCATCAAGTGGTCGAATCGCAGGTGCAACGAGTGGACGGTCTGGCTGGCGGACGAGCGGAGGTTCTGGCTTCCCCGTTGTCCGATTCGGCGCACCGATTCGACGACAAAGGCCGCGTTTTCGTGGTCGGTTACTTTTTCGAGCGCACGCAGAATACGTTGTTGATAATCCTCGTCGTCGGCTTGCTCGAACTCGGTCAGCAACGGCCGGATGGCACTCGGATCTCCGAAGGCCCCGAGGGCGTCGGCGATCTCGGCGGCCCAACCGGGGGAACTGCTGGCAAGCCGGGTCAGGAGTGACGTAACCACGCGCTCGTCGTCGAGCGCTGCGAGTGTGCGTAAAACGCCGGAGCGAATCGCGTCAGTTTCAGTGTCGAGCAGCTTGTCGAGACGTTCGAAGGGTTCGTCCTCGAGCCGGGTGATGACGCTGATCACCGTTTGGTCTAATTCTTCCGACTGTTCCTCGAATCGGGGGACGAGCGCGTCGACCACCCCTGGACCGCCAATGGCAACCAGTGCATCGGCCGCACGCTCCCGGAACCACCAATCCGGGTCGTCGAGCGTGGCCCCCAGCGGTGCGATGGCAGCGGGGTTGGGAAGCTGGTTGAGAATCTCCACGGCCGAGCGGCGCACGCCTTCGTCTTCGTCGCGCAGCAACGCAACAGCGTGTCGGGTGGTCTCGGGGCGGTGAAGTCGAATAAGGGCCTCGAGCGCTTTGCCTTGGATGATCATGTCGTCATCCCTCAGCACTTGAAACAGCGGCTCGAGTGGTGGCGGCTCATCGGCTTGGAGCAGGCTCTCCAACGCTGCCATGCGGGCGGCCTTGTTCGGCTCTTCGAGCATCGCCTTGATCATCGCGTCGCGCACATCGTCGTCCGCGGTAAAGCGGCCGAGGGTTCGCAATAGGGCTTGGCGCTCGCCAGCTTCGGACGACTCGAGGCGCGCGAGAAGCTTGGGTTCGAGCCGGCGATCTGCGATGTGATGGAGAACGCGGAGCAGCGCCAAGCGCGTTTCGGGCACCACGTCGTCGAGCAGTCGTTCGACTGCCAAACCATCGACCGTTTTGGCGCGGGCAATCAGAATTTCGGCGATCGCGTTCTTGGGGCTCTCAGGATCGAGAAACAACGGCAGAAGCAAATTGGGGTCGTACCGGCCTGGCCGCGAAAGGACCTCGGCAACCCGCTCGGCGACTTCGGGCTTCGCGTGGCTCAAACCCTGACGAACCGCAGGTAACGACTGGTCGTCGAGAAGCTTCGTAAGCAGGTTTTGCATCACCACCGTCTGTTGCCGCCGACCACCCGAAAGCGCTTCGATCAAGCGCGGGATGGCTACGTGACCAATCTGACGGATGCGCTCACTGGCTTCGACGGTCCGAGGGTCGTCCGGATCGACGGTTGCGGCGATCGTTGCGATGGCGCGGCTGATACTTAGGCGGTCGAAAACGCTCATGGAGTCGCTTGCGCGAAAATCGTAGTGGTCAATGGCGGGAGACCGACCTGGTGGCGCCGGTCATTTGGAACGTGGATGCCACCAACTCGCAATCGGTATCCGGGTTCGCGGAGTGCCATCCTTGTTTGGACCCAACATGACGCTGAGCTTCCCAGATTGCAAGAAACGATACCACGCGTCGATCGTGCAGCCAGCGCTAGGAGCGCGTTGAATGCCTTGAGCAGGTTGTGTGTCAGACAGATCAGCTGCCATTCCGCCTGCACCGCCTCGGTGCCTCTCAAGAGGAATCGACGCACGTTGCGGGCCTCATTGATCTGGCCAAACGCCGGTTCGACGATGCACTTGCGTCGAGCGTAGATCTCGCGACCTTCGACTGTCCTCAGTTTCCACCGCATGGCTTCGCGCGGATCATCGGATCATCGGTATTGGGCGGCCCCTCGGTGACGGTGTCGTCACGGTCCCAGTGCCGTCGGCGTTCTGTAGCAATATGGGCGTCGGTGCCTATCTGGTCACAGGTTGCGCGCACTTCGGGTGCCAGTAGCCACAATCTGCGGTCACCACGGGCGCAGGCCTGCCACAGTTCTCGCGGTGCATTGCAGTTACTCCCAGGGAATGCTCCAGAATCATATTCTCCAAGAAGAAAAATGTCAACAAAGCATTGACATCGGATCGCACCTGAACCAAGTCGTCTACCCAGACGGGACTATGACACTTGTCATGGGCAGGTGCTGACGCCCGACACTGCCACCGAGCGCGGTGCTGCCGAACAATGGTGTCCACAGCGAGGACCCACGCGCGACACCGTGCTCGTTCAGTGTCGTGACGACGGTCGAAAGGCCACCAATGATCCAACTTCAAGACCGAAAATCGATGCCTTCCGCGGCGAGCGTCGTCGCCCGACTCGAGGGAACGACCAAACGCTATGGCGATGTCGTTGCGCTCGATGCAATCGACCTGACGATTCATGCGGGTGAGGTGCTGGCGTTGCTCGGACCCAATGGCGCTGGCAAGACCACGGCGGTCAATTTGTTGCTCGGTTTGACCCGTCCCACTGTCGGGCGGGCGACCACATTTGGACACACGCCGTATTCGACGGCGGCCCGCATCCGGGTTGGCGCGATGCTCCAGATCTCGAACGTGCCGGAAACGTTGACGGTGCGAGAGCACTTGGAGCTCGGTGCGAGTTACTACCCGACGCCCATGGCGCTTGACCAGACCATCGAGCTGGCGGGTCTGGGGGGGCTCGAACGTCGGCTGTTCGGCAAGCTGTCGGGCGGTCAGAAACAACGGCTGCTGTTTGCGCTCGCGGTCTGCGGCAATCCCGATCTTCTGTTTCTCGACGAACCGACCGTCGGACTCGATGTCGAGGCACGACGCGGGCTTTGGGCCTGTGTCCGCCGCTTGGTGAAGGAGGGCAAGACCGTGTTGCTCACCACCCATCATCTCGAGGAAGCCGATGCGCTCGCGCACCGGGTGGTGGTGGTCGACCGTGGACGGATTGTTGCAGAAGGGACGCCGGCCGCGATCAAGCGGCATGTTTCCAGCCGCAGCATTCGTTGTCGCACGGATCTCGATACGCAGGCCGTCTCTCGCTGGCCCGAAGTCGAGTCGGTGTCGAGTGAGGCCGTATCCAGCGAGGGACGAACCTTGTCGGTGGCAACTGCGCAACCCGAAGCCGTCGTTCGTCGCTTGCTCGACGCGGATCCAGGTTTGAGCGATCTAGAAGTGACGAGTGCACGTCTCGAGGACGCGTTGATCGCGTTGACTGGAAGAACCAACGGGACCAACCACCAGGAGGTGGCTGCATGACTACCGCGACCGAGACGCTCCAATTGGGATCGACGAAATCGGCTGGCCGAAGCATGGCCCGCATTCTCCGGCTCGAAACACGCAACGAATTGCTCAAGCTTCTGCGCATGCCGGGGTACGTACTGCCCGCGTTCTTGTTTCCGTTGATGTTCTACCTTCTCTTCGGTGTCGCCCTCGGCAGCAAGATGGCGTCGGGCTTTCCGATCGCGACCTATATGGTGGTCAGCTACGGTGCCTTTGGTGTGATTGGGGCAAGTCTTTTCAGCCTGGGCGTGGGGCTCGCAACCGAGCGCGGGCAGGGTTGGATGTTGCACAAACGGGCAACGCCGATGCCGCCATTGGTTCACTTCACAGCGCGGCTGCTGGTCGGGATGCTGTTTGGAGGCGCCATTACCGTCGCGCTGTTTACCCTGGCCGCTACGGTTGGTGGTGTCGCGTTGTCGCTGGTGACCTGGGCGAAGCTCTTCGTGTTGTTGACGGTTGGTGGCATCCCGTTCGCCGCCATGGGAATGGCGCTGGCGTACCTGTGTGGGCCCAACGCGGCACCAGCCGTGATCAACCTGGTGTACCTGCCGTTGTCTTTCGCATCCGGTTTGTGGATTCCGGCGCGGGGTCTACCTTCGTTCTTTCAGACCATCGCGCCCTACCTGCCGCCGTACCATCTAGCGCAACAAGGCTACCGGCTGATCGACCTGGCCGAACCCAATGCGCCCTCCCCGTTGACCTCTTTTTTCGTGCTCATAGCGTTCACGGTGGTCTGCTTGAGCTTTGGATTGTTTGGCTACCGTCGTGACCAGCAGACCTACGGATAGCGAGGCTTCGCCTCAGATTCCACCTCATTCTTTGGTAGCGGCCGTCGCCCCTGGCGGCCGTCCGGCTCTTGCCTTGGTATGAGCGGGCGCTGTCGTACACTGACTTCGACCGACCGAGTCTGAACAACAAGGTAAACCGCGAGCCATGGGACCGACGAATACTGCCGATGCCGAAAAGCGCTTCCGCCTGATTCCAGATAGTCCAACCCTTGGGTGGACGCCGTACGCGTATTTGATCTACGTGGTGTTCTTCGTCGTCTACCCCTTTCTAAGCCGGTCTCAAGGATGGCAGATTGCGGCGACCGCGGCGGGTTTCGTGGTGTTCCTGGTGCTCTACTTTTGGGGCTTCTGGTTGCGTGGGTTGCGCATTCTCCCGGTTATTGGCGGTCTGTGTTTGCTCGGTGTGGTCTTCAGCCCCTTCAACTTGGGGGCCAGTTCCTTTTTCGTCTACGCGAGTGCGTTCGCGGCCAGCGCCGGATCGTCGCAACGGACTGTTCGGATCATTTTGGGTGTTTTGGGGATCGTTGGGCTGAACGCGTGGTTGGTGCAGCCGCTGATCTACTATTGGTTGCCGGCCGCGGTGTTTGTCCCGATCATTGGCTTCCTCAATCTCCATCACCGAACGGTGAGTGTGGCGCAGGCGCGGCTGCGGTTGAGCGAAGATGAGATTGCGCGTTTGGCCAAAGTGGCCGAGCGCGAGCGTATTGCGCGCGATCTTCACGATCTACTCGGCCACACGCTGTCGTTGATTACGCTCAAAGCGGAGCTGGCCGGACGCTTGGTCGCGCGTGATCCTGAACGCGCCGCTGGTGAGATTCGGGACATTGAACGGACGGCTCGGGAAGCCACCAAAGAAGTACGCCACGCGGTGATTGGTTACAAGACGCGATCGCTCGACGACGAGATCGTGCAAGCGCGGACCGCGCTCGACGCGGCCGGTGTTCATCTTGACGTTGCGCTCGAACCGGTAGACCTCGACGCGATGCAAGAGGGCGTGCTGTCACTCGCCTTGCGCGAGGCGGTGACCAATGTCGTGCGCCATGCCGGGGCAAGCCACTGCCGCGTCGCCCTCGATAGTGACGGTGTCACCGTGCGGTTGGCGATCGAGGACGATGGTCGCGGGGCTACTGGTGCCCGGGGTGTGCGAGGCCCGGAGGGCAGTGGATTGGTTGGCATGCGTGAGCGGGTGACGGCGTTGGGTGGACGCCTCGAACGCACGATCGACGGCGGTACGCGGCTGGTGGTCAGCCTGCCGCTCACGGTCGCTGGTGCCGGTCGAGCGGCCAACGGTTTGCCCGCATGAGTGCTTCCACGGGCCCACGCCCGGTTCGCGTTCTTCTTGCCGAGGACCAGGCCATGGTGCTCGGAGCGCTCGCCGCCTTGATCGATCTCGAGAATGACTTGACGGTGGTGGGCCGAGCCCATGACGGTCGGGAGGCCGAGGCGTTGGTCAAGCAAGTGCGCCCCGATGTCGTTCTGACCGATATCGAGATGCCGGGGGCCACCGGGATCGAGCTGACGCAGAACCTCTCGAGGATGGAAACGCCTCCGAAGGTGATTGTGCTCACCACGTTCGCACGCGGTGGCTACTTGCGTCGCGCGCTCGAAGCCGGCGCCAGCGGCTACCTGCTCAAGGACGCGCCCTCAGAACAGCTTGCCGATGCGATTCGTCGCGTGCACCGGGGCCTCAAGGTGATCGATCCAGAGCTGGCGGTGGCCGCTTGGTCCGAGCCCGATCCACTCACCGATCGTGAGCGGCAAGTCCTGCGTCTGGCGAGCACGGGTGCGACCACGGCCCAGATCGCACAGGAACTCTACTTGTCCGATGGCACGGTCCGGAACTATCTCTCGGAAGCCATCGGTAAGCTGGGCGCCGCCAACCGCGTCGAGGCGGCACGGATCGCCCGCGATCAGGGCTGGTTGTAGGGATCACGGCGCCGAGTCCCTGGGGTCAGTTTCTACTCTGCTGGGAGCGGCGGCAAGGTATAGGCGAACTCAAAGGAGTGGCTTCCATCCACAACGTCGATGGTCATTTCGCCGTCGAGCCCGGCCAATTCACCGGTGGCGGAATCGGGAACGACACGGATCGACTGGTTTGGAACACCGCGTGTCATGGTGGAACTGTGTTGCAACACGAAGGTGCCGTTTCGCTCTTTCAAACTGCCGGTGACGAACTCCAACGCCACGTAGCCCCCGGACCCTGCCGTCACGGCTTGGACGCCCAGCATTTGGCCTTGGCTGGTTGCGTCGAGGTCTCCACGAAACTGCTTGTCGAGGGACATTCTGCGAATGGGTGAATCCTCGGCGGTCTCTGTTTGCCCCTGGGGTGTCAACTTGACATCAAATGTGCCGGTGATTCGAACCGCCATGGTGGTCTCCTCGTTTACGGGTTCCGAGTCCGGTAGGTCGGTCTGGGCATGCGCTGCGATGGTGTAGGTTGCCATCAACAGACCGAAACCCGCGATCAAGATTACGCTGAAATGAAACCGGTTATTCGTCACGCTTCCTCCCCGGTAGCTTGCTCATCCTCCATGACCTCGGCGTGCATGCCGGGTGGCCAGATCGAGATGGCAGCTTCCCTCAGCTGGATCTGGCGGTATTGCAAGAACGCGACATAAGCCAACTATAGTATGACCCGGCCCGCGGTTACCACCCACGTCGGCATGGACGTCCACAAGAAGGAGATCGTCGTCGCGATGCTGCTGTCTGGAGAGAAGAACCCGATCGAGGGTGGCGGCGGGGCGCGCCAGAAGGTGGGAGGATTATGCAACCGTCGGCACCCTCGATGCGTGCAAGATTAGATCAAGTCCACGTCCGTCATCACTTCGATTGTCGCCGGACCGTTGTGCGCGAGGGCGGTGCTGATGGCCCCCAGCAGCTCGTCGGTCTTCTCGACGCGAATACCCAGGCCGCCGCACGAGGTGACGTATTCGGCAATATTGGGATTGGTGAGGTTGGTCTGCCAGACGGACCAATGCCCCGCTTTCTGCTCTTTGCTGATCTTGCCCAGCTCATTGTTATTGAGCAGCACATGGGTCAAGTTCATCCTGTGGCGCACGGCGGTATTCACTTCCCAGGGGTATTGCCCGAAACCACCATCGCCCGTCACACAGACGATCGGGCGGTCCGCAAATTGCTGCCAGAACGGGTCATCGCTATGGTGGTGCGCACGACTCGCGGCCCAGCCGCCCATGGCCGCTGGGTAGCCGAAACCGATCGAGCCCAGGTAGCCAGACATCAGCACCGCTTGCCGACCGCTGGCCTCGAAGTACCGACCGAAGCTGTAGGTGTTGTTGCCAACGTCGACAGCGATGATGGCATCGGCCGGGATCAGCTGATTCATGGCGTCGAACACCGCCGCCGAGCTAACACCCTTGGCCGAATCGTCCCCCATGCGACTCCTCTTTTCGGTTCGCCAAATTTCCCAGCGCTGGGCGATCTCGGTCCGATGATCCTCGGACGCGTGGTTGCCGCGTAAGGCGAGTAGCATGGCGCGCGCCGTCTCACCAATCTCGCCCCACAACGGATGGTCGACCGCGTGGAAGCGCGACAGTTGTCCACGATCGTTGTCGACTTGGATGATGGGCTTCTTGGGCGTGATGCCGGTGTGGTTGCTGAACGACGCGCCGAAGACCAGCAAGACATCGCTTTCATTCATGAACCAGCTGGCGATCGGTGTCCCAGACCGCCCGAGCACGCCACAGCCAAGATCGTGCCCCACGCGTTCGGGCATGTTCGGATCCGGACAGTCACCGATGATCCCCTTGCCCTTGAACGTGGTCAATACGGGACACTCGAGTTCCTCGGCCAAGGCCCGGACCGCCTCCATCTCGAATCGGGCACCGTGGCCGACGACGATGACCGGCCGATGGGCACCGCGCACGACGCCAATCGCCTTGTCCAACTGGTCCGCAGGTGGCCGAATCCGGACGTCACCGAGACGCCCCTTCGAAGTCGTTGCCTTGGCACCTTCCGCCGCTACCTGGGTCTGGGTATCGTCCGGAAAGATGATGTGGGCGACTTGGCGCTCGACCACCGCGGTCTTGATCGCCATCCCCATCAGCTCGCCATGATTCGACCCCGGCAGACAGAGATGACTGAAGGCCGCGACCGACGAGAACGCATCTTTCAACGGCAGCTCTTGAAAGGCACCCGGACCGAAGACCTGCTGGTTGACCTGACCGGTCAACGCGAGCAGGGGCGCCCGATCGACCTTGGCATCCCAGCAGCCTGTATACAGGTTGGTGGCGCCCGGACCAGCAATGGTCAGGCAGGCCGCTGGCCGCCCTGTAAGCTTGCCAAAGGCACTGGCGGCGAAGGCGGCGGCACCTTCATGCCGGATGCCGATAAACTCCATCTCGCCCGCCTCGCAACGTCGGCGGATGGCATCAGCCAATCCCAAATTGGAATGGCCAACCATGCCGAAGACGTGCGTCATCCCCCAGCCGACCATGGATTCCGCCATGACGTCGGTAACGGTCCGCTGGTGAGTTTCCTCTTCTTCCAGCCCAATCCAGATTTCATCACCGTTCCGGATCTCGACCGGATACGTCGGCACCCCATCGTCATAACCGCCGGGCGGCTTGCCGGTTGTTGGGCTGAAGTCCCAACCGTGCCACGGGCAGCGCAAGAAGCAGTTGCCATCGTCATCGCACTCGATCGAACCTTCACCAAGCGGCCCACCTTGATGCGGGCAGTGGTTGTCGAGGGCCGAGAACGTGCCATCGACATGCGTCAGGCAGATCTGCAACATGGAGTCGCCGCGGTCGACACTGACGGTCTTCACTCGACCCTCGGGTAGATCGCTGGTGTGGCCTACCTGATGCCAGCCAAGGTGAACGGATTGATCGGGCATATCCATCTACTCCTGAGAAATGAGGTCGTCCTGAAGGACGCGTTTGCGAACCGGTTGATGGTCGGCGCTGCCTTGGGGGGCTCTGAGAGAAAAAACGAAAAACGGGTCCACGGAGCAGCGCTCACGCCCGAGATCAGGGGGCAAGTTTCCAATCAAGCGCCGCGCGAGTCGCCGCCAAATGCAACGCCGGCCAGGTCAGCCACATCGCGTTTCCAACTGGTCAAGTCATTGGACGAGAAGCCACTCAGTGAGTCGTGACCACACGCCCGAGCCAACACCTCGAGAAGCTCGGTCGCGGCGCCGAAGAACCGCGCCAGCTGCTGCGCCGATTGATCGATCATCAACCGTGCACGGAGGTTTTCCTTCTGTGTCGCGATACCCACCGGGCAGTTATTCGAGTTGCAGGCTCGCATGCCGAGGCAACCAATCGCCTGCAACGCCGCGTTCGATACCGCGATGGCATCGGCGCCGAGGGCCAGAGCCTTGGCGAAGTCGGCCGGTGTGCGCAGCCCACCCGTGATGATCAACGTGGTCGTGGGGCTGACCTTGTCGAGGTAACGTCGCGCGCGACCCAGGGCCGGAATGGTCGGCACCGAGATGTTGTCGCGAAAAATCAGCGGCGCGGCTCCGGTACCGCCACCACGGCCATCGAGAATGATGTAGTCAGCCGAGGCCGCGAGGGCAAAGTCGATATCGGCCTCGATGTGCTGTGCGCTGAGCTTGAAGCCGATCGGCACGCCGCCGGTCACCTCGCGCACCTCATCCGCGACCGCCTTGAAGTCTTCGGGCGTGTGAAGGTCAGAAAAAGTCGCCGGGCTAATTGCCGGTGTACCCGGCTCGAGGCCACGCACTTCGGCGATAACCGCATCGACCTTCTCACCCGGCAAGTGCCCCCCGGTACCGGTCTTGGCACCCTGACCACCCTTGAAGTGGAAGGCCTGGCACTTGGCGACCTTGTCCAGCGAGTAGCCGAATCGTGCTGAGGCAAGCTCATAGAAGTAGCGAGAGTTGGCCTCTTGCTCGGCCGGCAGCATGCCACCTTCGCCCGAGCAGATTCCGGTACCGGCGATCTCGGCCCCTTTGGCCAAGGCCGTCTTGGCTTCGGCAGACAGCGCACCGAAACTCATATCGCTGACGAACAATGGAATGTCCAGTTGGAGCGGCTTCGCCGCGCGCGGACCGATGGTGACCGCGGTGTTGACAGCCACATCGTCGAGCAGCGGCTTGGTGGCCATCTGGGCCGTGATGATCTGGAGATCATCCCAGGTCGGCAAATCCTGGCGTGGGACCCCCATCGCACCGGTCGGTCCGTGGTGGCCGAACTTAGAGAGGCCGTTCTTGGCCAGCTCTTGGATACTTCCGACGTGTGGCTCCTCGGGCGCGCCATGAAGGTCCTGATAGAGGCCGAGGTAGGCATCGCGGTCGTAAGACTGGGGGTTCTTCCGGGCCCAGGCACGGATCTCGTTCTCGTCGACCCAGACCGCGTCACCTTCGATCCACGAGTCGAACTTCTCCAACACCTCGTCATTGTTGTAGGAGCTTACGCCCGAATCGTACCGGTAATCCCAACCGTGCACGCCGCAAATCAAGTTGTCGCCCTCGACATGCCCGTCGGACATCAACGCGCCGCGATGCAAACAGCGACCATAGAGCACGGACACCGACTCGCCGTAGCGGACCACGACCAGGTCGACGTTGGCGACCAACGCGTACTGAGGCTGCCGCTCGGGCAGCTCGCTCCAAGTCGCTACTTGAACCGCAACTCGAGATGTGGATGGTTGTTCTGCCATGTAGATTCTCCCAAGACCCAGGGGTGTACGCGATCGTAAAGATGGGCTGTCTGCAAGACGAAAAGACGCGGCTGGATGGCGAGACTCTACAGCACCTTCAACGCACGAGCCTAGTGGCGGTCGCGGGTGAAGTCGCTTGGATCGGCCCGCAGCACCTTTTGATTTCCTCGCTGCTCGACATCGCCTGTCACTTCGAGCGGCTCCGCCAGGTACGGCAGAACCGCTTCACCGAGCGCGGTGCCGTCGGCACCCACGAGCAGATAGTGATCGAGCCCACCGTGCTCATCGGTCACCACAAAGACGGGAGGCACTCCGCCACGGATACAGAGCGAAGCGCACGCACGGTGGGATTTGTGATTTCCAGGCTTCATGACGCCTAAGTAACACTTGCTGTCGACAATTTCACCGCGTAACGTCCGCCGCCCGCTGGCCTCGAAGGCCGGGACCGATTGTCCATCGACACCGAGTCCCTGGACCGAACCGGGGACGATCTCGATCATCGTTTGATCTCCGCGATAAATCAACGTCCCTTCCAGACGTACCCGGTGGCCCGTCAGACCCCCCAGCTCGGTGGCGGGGCCATGTTTGCCCATGCCGACCAGGTAGTAGAGCGATGGACTGCCGCCGCGACCGGGGGTCGAGACGGAGAGCATCGGATGGGCGCCTGTCGAGACGACACCTTCAAAGGTGGTCGGCTTGCCAAACTCGAAGAAGGCAACCGCGAAGGGGCTCTGACTGGCTGCCAACATCGCGGCCAAACCGAGGAAGACCAGGAGTAGGAGCACGATCCACTTGCGGAGAAAAGAGGCCTGCTTCACCGACGTTCGGGGCTGATAGCCGATGTAAAACTCGTCGTTGTTCGGCTCAGTCATTGGCCACTCTCCTCAATGGCGGCCGGTTCGACCGGGGTTCCCGGAGGCAACGGCCGTGGATCGACCCAGACGGTGCCTTGAACCACCCGCACCCTAAACGTCGGAACCTTCTCTGCAAACGGCGGCGGTGACGCGCCATCTTCCGGTCGGTATTGGTAGCCATGCCATGGGCAAACCACGCAACCGTCGACGATCTTGCCTTCGCCGAGCGGCCCGTTTTGGTGTTTGCATACGTTCGAGATCGCCGAGACCTTGCCGTCGTAGCGAAAAATCGCCACACGCTCGCCACTCATCGGAATGATCTTGGCGTATTTTTCGTTGATTTCGTCCACGCGGCAGGTCTCGACAAAACCGTCTCGGGCCGCTCCGAGTCGGAGGCGGTCGATCGCGACTTCACGCCAGCCCGCCAGGGTATGCAGGCCCAGCGTCCAAAGCACGCCGAATCCCAGGAGCGACGCCAGGATGGGGCTCGTTTCCTGCTGCAAGACGCCTAAGGCAACATGGAGAATCACCAACCCATAGGCTACGTACACCAACATGTGAAGCGCTTTCCAAACCGGGGCGGTGAGGTTGGCTAGCCAGAAATCGTGACTCGTCGCCGCCATCAAGAAGAAAATTCCAAGGGCTGTCAGGCCAAGCGGCTGAAAGGGAAATTGGCTCAGCGCGTCATAGCGGCCGTTGCCGGCGAGAACGCTGATCAGGGGGTTCAAGTCCCCGAAGGCATGGAATTGGACCAGCGAGAAGCCACCATGCGCCAACGCCAAAATGAACATCGTCACCCCAAGGTGCCGACGGTTGTAAAGCAACGGGAGAAAACGCTGATCGAGTCGGGCGAGGGGACCGATGGAGAGAATGACGTGGAGAAGCAACAACGCCGCCGTGCCGAAGCCGCGAATGAGCAACGTTTCGATCGTCGCTTCGGGCCGCAACACGAGACTCACGCCCATGAACATGCCCAGGTACGCCAGGATGCCCGCCGCCAGGGTCACGTCGTAGATCCGCTTTTGTCGATTCCAGCCGACGGCCTGGTAGGAAACGCTCATCGGCTCCCCTCCTCGGTGAGGCCCGTGCCAGCGGAACCCGCGCCAGCCGTCCGCGTAGGCGTGGGCGCTGGCATGGCAACCGAACCAAGTAGGGCTTGGTGAGCGGGACTGTAGAGAGCCAAGTAGCCAGCCGATGGCTGCATGCTCGCCGGAAGTTGAGCCGACTGCATCCGCCCCCCCGCCGATCCAAGAAGATACGCATCCATCAGGGCGTCGGCATCCCGAGGCTCCGTTGCCGCCCAATAAGCCAAGGTGTCCGGCTTCCTGGGCGGTGCCGTGGCAACCCACTCGATCGCCACGCCGTTAGTCACTTCGATCCATCGTGCCGCTACCTCGACGCCGCCAGCCGAGAGCTCGACATCGAACCCATCGCTGAGCGCCCGCGCGTCCGCGGCGTAGTCGGTGGTCGGAGCTCGCATGCTGATCGCCAGCGCCGCCACCGAAGGGACGAGCACGAGCAACGCCGTACTGACAGCACGGTGCCGGAGACGTAACGACGCGATCATGTGCCTTCTCCCGCCGCGCGACGATGCGCATTCGATTCGGTAGGCGGCACACCCGTGGCGCGAGTCCATCGGCGAAACAGAAGCGGCCACAATGCGATTGCGCCAGGGATCAAGAGCAAGCGGAAGCTGACCCCGCCGGCCTTGGCCGCCGAGTCGATGCGCCCCGCCCCGACCGCGGCGAAGGGCAACGCAAATGCCACCCCGATGGTCAAATAGACCCCCACAACGCCAACTACAAATTTCGCAACATCAATTCCATTCATTCGTTAAGATCCTTGATCGACTCGAGCCGCCGTCATTGCAGACTGCGGGTCTCGTCATGGGAATGCTCGAACTCACTGGTCCGCTCGGCAAGACGCGGGATCTCTTCGAGCGACACCGAGCGACATCAGTTCGCCAACAACCACAGAGATGCTGGCAACCACCGCCAGTCGCAGCATTACGATTGACTTGCTCAAGGTTAGAGGCCCTGTCTCCGGCTGACAGCCCAAAGCGATGCATTGAACATCATAAAATGGGCCACATTCATGGCGGTCGGAACCAGAAAGTTCCCGACGACGGGCAGATAGAGAAAGAGGAGGAAAACCAAGACCAACAATCCGATCGGATTGAACCACGCCATCCATCGCGGGTAGAGCGTCGGTCGGCGCACGATGGTGAAGACGAATACAGCGGAATTGGCCAGAACCAGAACCCGAAGCACTTGCACCAAACGCTCGATCAGAAAATCGTATTGCTCGAGCAAGAGCGCCAGGGCCGCCGGTTCGGAGGCCCGCGTCAGGTCAAGCACCATCGTGCCCAGGAAACCCCGCGAACCGGCCCAGACGCCGCCAATCATGAACGAGGCGGCGCCAAGCACGAGCACCGTGGTCGCCAGCCGCCGACTCCCTGGGAGCAAGGCGAGAAAAAGATGGACGTAGCCAATCGGGTAGAGCGGTAAGCCGGCGACCATCAAGAAATGCCCAAGCGGCAGGCGCCCAGCAGGAACCGATTCGAAGAAGCGGTAGGGCACGCCATCGTGCAGCGCCTCACCAGCGTAGTGAACCAGAAACTCACCGCCACCGACGATGAGACTTGCGAGGATCCCGATCCAACCGGTGACGATCAGACAACGCCAATAGGAAATCGACGAATCGAATATCTTCAGTCGTTCCTGAAGAGGATCCGACGAACGGGCCTGACCCGAGTCCGACCCGCCAAGACCGATGGCTCGGTCGCTTCCTGACGATCGTGTCGTTGCCTTGTGTGTCATCTGAAATGGGTCTCCACTCTCGAACCTCGAAATCTCGGAGGTCTTCGGCTCGACTGCCGAAGGCAATGACGGCTCCGAGACCCCAGCCAACAGTTGCGCGAAGGGTCTGTGTGGGTTACTTTGAATTTCAGACCCGTTTGGTTACAGCCGAGGTCGATGAAGATCCCACCTCTTCCAGGCGGCATCCTTCTTGGCGCCTAATGCGTTTGCATTGGGCACAATACCAGGAGTCTGAATCCCAAGCGCCGGCCGGATCGACTGTCATCGAAAGCGAAATGCCGATAACCACCCAAACCATGGCAACGACTGAGGATTCGGCGGTGATCGCGGCGAATCCACTCGTTGTACTCATGGTCGGCTACCAAGCGGGTCAAGAAGACTGCTTCGATCGTCTCTACGATCGCTTGCTTCCCCCACTGCGCGGATACTTGATCTCGTTGAGTCGGAACCATGACTACGCGGGCGACCTGATGCAGGAGACGTTTCTCCAACTCCATCGATCCCGAAGAACCTATCGTGCTCCGGCTTCGGTACAGGCCTGGGCCTTCGGCATTGCAAGAAACGTCTTCTTGATGAGCTTGCGATCAAAGGCCCGCGGAAAGGAGGTTCAACTTCCTGAAGACGTTGCCGCCAAGCTCACGGTCGTATCGGACGCCGACCGCATCGTTGATGCCGACCTCCTTCGAGGCGCCTTGACGGAGCTCTCGCCAGAGCACCGTGAAGCACTCATGCTCCATCATGTCTGGGGCTTCTCGTTCGCCGAAATCGCCGGGATCGTGGGCGTCAGCCGCGGCGCCGCCAAGGTGCGGGCGCATCGAGGTGCTCAAAGGCTACGGGCAGTCATCAAACAGCCGAGGAATCGTCCCCCAGCGGGCCTCGAGGCAAACGACGACCTGTAGGGTGTCGAACGAGCCATGCCAGCGCAAAATCATCGCCAAGTACTCGAAGATGTGAGGATTCAGCTGCGGGCTGAGTTGACGCCCGTGCGCCCGCTTCAATCGGAGCGCCTTTGCCTCGACGTCACCACGGCGTTTGTCCTCGTCACGTTTGCCGTATTGGTCACGTTATTCGGCTTGCGCATGGACCGCGAAGTGCTCGGAGCGTTCTGGCTCTGGGGACCGTCCGTTCTTCAGATCCTGGCGGCCATGGTTGCCCTGGTGCTGGCGATGAAGGAGAGCTTGCCGGGACGTTCTCCTAGCTACGGAGCACTGTGGTGGGCGGCCGGAGCCGGGCTCCTCTGCCATGTCGGGACAACGTTCGGGGTCGCGGAGCAAGTCGCCGTCGCCAGCGAGGGCAGCTGGTCGGTGGATCTCTCTGGATTCGGCCTCGAACTCTGCTTGGGTATCTCAATGTTGCTCATCGCCTTTTGGATCGCGCAACGCGGCTTTACCGCGCGAACAGGACGCCTTGGCCTCATGCTCGGTCTCGGCGCTGCCTTCGTGGCCGACGCTATCTGGCGTCTCTTCTGCTCGCTCACCGATCCCGCCCACGTTTTCGTTTCCCATACCCTAGCGATCGCGGTCACTGTGGCCGCAGGCTGGTGCTTGACCACCTGGTGGGGCCGTCGGAAGCGCCCGCGTCAACCCGCTTTCGCCGAAGGCGGCGACGAGTAGTGCCCTGGGCGCAACGAGCGCGACGGTCCGCCCATGCGGTCAAGGCCACTGGGCGCAAGGCAGCGACCCGGGCTGTAACCGATTGGTCCTCTGTCGCCAATCTACCCAAGAAGGTCTCGAGCCGCATCGACGGCAGCAAGACCGTCCTGGCTGCTTGGCTCACACCAACCCGCGTCTCCATGAACCACGTCTCGAACGATCCCCGCCATCGCCAAGTCGCCACCAGGCGTCGGAGTTCCCCATGCCATCAATAAACAGCATGACGAGTGAATCACCCTCCCTTGCCATCGGCCACGCGGGCGGCTGGGGCCTTTCGAGCCTGATGGTGGTGCTCGCCTTGTCGATCGGCTGCGTACCGAATCGTATGCACCGCGAGCAGTCTGTCGTAGAGAAGGTCAACCATGAAATCGCCTTCATCGAGTTCGACGACCAAGGTGAGCTCTGGAGCGGTCGGCAGTTGTTGCGTGCCGTCGACACCGTGCGCACGGCGAGCCGTTCGAAAGACGGCGCGATCGTATTCGTTTTCGTTCACGGCTGGAACCATAGTGCGGCGGTCGGAGACAGCAACACGATGGGATTCGAGAGCATTCTCGAAGAGATCGTCCGTAGCGAACAAGCCCGCACGGACGGTCCCCCACGGCCAGTCGTCGGCGTGTACCTCGGCTGGCGCGGCAAGAACGTGCGCTTCTCCGCCCTACGACCGTTCTCGTTCTTTAACCGGCGATCCACCGCCCAGCGCATCGCGGGAACCGCGGCCACCGAAACGGTCTACCGCCTGGCCAAGGCGGCGAAAGAAAATGCCGCGTCCAAGGTCGTCCTGCTCGGACACTCGTTCGGCGGCCTGATTCTGGAAAGCGCCGTGACCCAGGCCATGGTCGGATCGGTCATCGTGACCAAGGGCGAGAGCGAGGTCTTCCCCGCCGATGCGGTGATTCTGATCAACCCAGCCTCCCAATCCATCCGCGCAAAAGCGTTCATCGAGGCCTTGGAACGCGACAACGTGACGCTGTATCGCCGGGATTCGAATGGCCACGAATTCGAACGCCCCTTGATCATCTCGGTCACGTCTGAAACGGATCGCGCGACCGGCTTGCTGTTCCCGATCGGCCTTTCGTTGCGCGGCCTGAACAAGAACTTCCGTACCTATGAGTCCGACCATTGCACGCCGGTCGGGCGCCAGAAGGCCTTCTATCGCAGCACAGCAGGGCACAACGCCGTGATGGCCAGCCACACGATCACTGCCGGCGCGCTCGACATCGACTCGACGGGCACCACCAGCACCTCCGAGCTGGCGAGTGCGTTCGGCCAGGTGACAGCCACCTACGACCCGCGAACTCAGGACACCGCGATTTCCTTCGCCGGTACCAACCGGCCCTTCACCATCAAGAGACGCCCACGGGCCCAGAACCACTCTCCCTATTGGATCGTCCAAGTACCCAAGGAGTTGATCCCAGACCACTCCGATATTTTTGGTGTCGACACCGTTCGACTGCTTGGCGCGCTGCTGGCGATGACCGGCGCGCTCGAGCACGACAGCCAAGCCGAGATCGTCTACGACCGGCGAGTCCGCCCGATTGCATTGGTCGAGCACAGCAGCGGAGAGTTCATCGTGCTCGACCGCAATCGACGGATCTACATGATCGACTCGGATGGTCAAGCGCGGTCACCCGGCTGTATCCCGCAGGTGGTCGATGCCGCGGACCGTATCGGCCTGGAATTCGACGAACAAGGCGGCTATACGGTCATCAATCGACTGGCGAGAACGGGCAAACACCGAAAGTTCCATACCGAGATCTTGAGACTACGCTTGTCCGCGAGCGGGCCCCAAATCTTGCAGCGAGTTCGGGTACCAGGAATCCGCGAGTTTACCATCGCTACCTTCGACTTCGACCATCGACGCGTGTTTCTCGCCTCGACCGAGCCCGGCGTCATCTACGTGGCTCCGCTGGACAAGGCCACGTCCAACGAGCCCACCTTGTTTGCCCAGATCGACGGCATGGGTCCTTTGGTCGCGCTCGCCTTTGACCCGGTGTCCGACCGGGTCTATGCGACGGACAGTGTCTCGGGCTCGCTCGCCGCAACGGAATCGAACGGCGACGGTATTGCCGATAGCCGAATCGTGGCCACGACGCTGGGTCTACCGATTAGCCTCGACACCCACGGCGCGGCGGGTTTGGTCTACACCCTCGATGCCCAAGGCGCCACGATCTTCCGAATGCACTGCCAACAGGATATCGCAACCTGCGGTGAACCCGAAGTCTTCGCTACCCAGCCTGTGCGGCATCCCTCACTGATTCAGGTTGGACGCGACGGCACAGTTTGGGTCGGTGGTCCCGGAGACGTCGTACCGATCGACGCCTCGGGAACCCAAGGAAGCAGCATCGCGTTCTAGTGGACACACCACCTCTTTCCAACGAGGAACTCCCATGAAGAAGTTCGTTTTTATTGTCGGATGCTCGATCATTGGCCTCGGCGTCCTCCTGTGGCTCGCCGTGCGATGGGTGCAGGGCCCCGCGCCCGAGGAAGCCGCAACGGATCTGCGATTCGTCGAAGTGGCGTTGCCTTTCCGGCACGATGGCAACCTCGACGTGTCGCTGCCATTCATGGCCCTGTCCGCTATCGACGTTGATGGAGATGGCACGGATGAAGTGTTCCTCGGCAATGGCCACGGCCATGCCGATGGCATCTTCGCCTTTGACGGTGTAGGATTTCGGCTGCTGAATGAAGCGTCGGAGGACGTGGCCAAGGCTGACGACGACGCCACGATGGGCGCTGCCAGCATCGACCTCGACGGAGACGGCCTTGAAGAGCTGTTCGTGGCACGCGAGCACGGTGTCTTCCTGTACCGCAACCGTGGAGGACGATTTACCGGACAACAAATCGAGTTCGATATGGACGAGAAGACCGTGCCCCTGTCGCTGGCGCTTGGTGACATGGACCGGGACGGTTTCGTCGATCTCTATGTGTCGGGTTACATCCGAATACTCGATGCCGAAGGCGAGACCAACTTTAGCGACAACTACGGCGGGTTCTCCTACCTACTCCACAATCGGGGTGACGATACCTGGGAGGACATCAGCACGTCCGCTGGCGTCTTCCGACAGCACAACACCTTTGTAGCCGCGTTCGCGGACCTCGACAACGATGGTTGGTCCGACCTGGTCGTGGCGCAGGATACGGGCGTCGTGGAGACGTGGCAGAACAACGGCGATCGGACGTTCACCCGCATGCCGAACCCGACGGTCAGCAGCTACCCCATGGGCCTTGGCGTCGGGGATCTGAACAATGACGGCTTGGTCGATCTCTACCTTTCCAACGTCGGTAGAACGTTGCCGGAAGCCCTCCTCCGGGGCAACTTGTCCGAGGACGCCTCCTTCAACATGAATTACATGTTGCTGCACAACGAAGGAGGGTTCCGTTTTCGAGACGACGCACTGAGCCGAAAAGCAGCGGTTTGGGGCTTTGGCTGGGGCACGACCGTCGCCGACTTCGACAACGACGGTCGGCAGGATCTCTACTTCTCGCAGAACTACGTCCGTTTCCCGGGCGCGAAGCTACTTCCGCTCTATCCCGGCCGGTTGCTTCAGCAGCAAGGTGACGGCACGTTCCTCTCTGTAGAGGCCGCGGCAGGGGCGACAAACGACAAGTTCGGTGTCACCCAAATCGTCTCGGATTTTGATGGTGACGGGCGGCTGGATCTGGTCCTGGCCAATCTGACCGGACCCGCGCGGGCCTTACTCTCTCGCGCGGCTGACCCGTCGGCAGCACATGGATCCCTCGTCGTGAGGCTGCCCAGCGAAGCACGATGGTTAAACACCCGAGTGCATGTGACTACCACCAACGGCACCACCCTCACCCGTCAGTTGATCGCGAGTACCGGATTGGGCAGTGACGGGACCGATGTCGTCCACTTCGGGCTCGGGGCGGCCACCGGCATCGAGACGGTTCGCGTCGAGCGTCCCGATGGCGCGTTTTTGACTTACCACGACGTCGATCCAAACGGCGTTTTGGTCGTCGATCCAACGGCTGTGATGGGCGTGGCCTCCCCAGCAGAGATGCCGGACTCCGGCGGAACCTGACCTCAGGTTCATGAACAGAGTAAGCCGGACTCACCAGGGGCCGGTCCGTCTCAGAGATCCCGAACATCACTTCTACCACCTTCTCTTCAGAAAGGCTAAGTCGATGAAGAAACATTTCATGAGCTTCGCGGTCGGATCGTCCATGGTCGTAAACATCTTCCCACTCGGTGCCCTCGCACTCGCCAGCCGTGACAAGCCCCTCGACATCCTTGATTGGCGCGCGGTCTTTATCGTTATTCCCATCGCCTTCGGAATCGCCAACCTACTGACCGTTGGCCCCCTGCGCCGAACCACCCGCGCTGGATTCGCCATGGTGGGTGCTGCCCTGGGCGTGGTGCTGTCGATGACCGGGACCTTCCTGTTCAATGTTCCCGAACTCGTATACGGGTTGGGTGGCAACAGCCGATACTTGGCACTCGTTCTCGGTCCGATTCTCTATGGCCTGATCTGGGCCGTGGTCCTGTATCCGGTCGATCGCGCCTTCGGTTTGGTCGCTGAGTAACGCAACGATCCTGGCCGGGGCACCGACCCGATCTCGCCCCTCCTGCTGCCGAACCCGCCGCACGCCCATGACCATGAGCAGCAACGCCAGCAGCAGGCGGCCCACCGCGCCCAAGCTGGGGATCGTCACGGGCGTCGCACGGCCCCGTTGATCCACCTCGAGAAGCTGGGGACCAACATTGGGTTCTGCGACACGTAGTTGCTGCCCGCTCGAACCACTCGTAGCTGGGTGATCTCGCCCATGCGTACGTGAAGCATGGCTTCGTTGGGGAAGGGGTCGCCACGGCCTACGCTTCTCGGGCTGGTGCCCTTGCGGATGTTGTCACTATGGCGCGTGTGGCCGGCATACCGGTGGGCTGATAATGCTCGGCGATCTGGTGGTCTTCGTCCCATAAGACGGGGACCCGCAAGCCGAGGTCGTGGACCAGCCGATCCCGACCCTCGAGGTCGTCGTCGACACTGATGACGATGACGTTGATCGTCGGGTAGCGGTCGGCGAGTGTCTGGAGGCGCGGTGCCGTGAAGGTACCGGGGAGGCCGAAGTAATCGCTCGCGGTTTGCGTATGGTAGCGAAGGATCGGAAAGAGCCACACGTCGGCGTTGTCGCTGACCCGAAACCAGGGTTCGAGCTCGACGGTGCTTGCGTTGATGCCCCAATCGTCGTCGTAGTAGCGGTAGTAGAACCGTTGGGTGAACCGTTTGCCAAAGGCGTGGTTGAGACGGATACCGACCGCCATACGGGACCGGCTGTCGGGTAGGCGCTCGGCCACGTGCAAACCGTCGGGCGCTGCCGTGGTCGGTGCCAAGATGACCTCGTGGAACGGGGTCGAGAGGAAGCCGGACTGTTCACTCAGATACAGCTCGACTGTGCCCACAGTGCGGCGACTCAGGACCTGAGTCCAGGCCAAGGAGAGGTCGGTGGTGGTGCGGTCGTCCTCACCCCGCTGCTCGCCGTCGATCCCATATAGGTCGACCGAGTCTTGGTACCGTCGCACGCTGGCCGACAGGGTCGCGTTGTCCTGCTGGAAACTGCGCGACCAGCGGAGACCGGCTTGCAGCGACCGGTAGTCGTACTCATTGGACAGGCCGAGGGTGAACCCCACTTCGTTCTTGCCTGCCGCGCCGATCCGGCCGGTGGCACTCAACACCGCGTTGGCGCGCGCGTCCACGCGCGAGGCGCCACTGATCTCGGCCTCGCCGAGGTCGATGTTGTCCGTGGAGGCAGAGGTCACGTTATCGACGCCGGCCTCGACACCAAAGGTCCAACGTTCGTTCTTTTGCCAGCGCACGATGAACACCGGCGCCACCACGCTGAGGGACTCGGTACCGATACCGCCCGTCACCGGTGAGTGGTCGCCATCTTGGTCGTAATAGCTGAGTAGGAAATCGGCATCGATGGTCCCCACCAGCGGCACGCTGAGGCTTTGCTGATCGTCCTGTGCACGGGCGGCGGTGGAGCAGGCCACCACCAGGCCGGCGAGTAGCCAGCTGCCGATCTTGGCGAAGCCGATCTTTGCGCAACCCTGGTTCATGAGCAGCCGCACCCACCGCCGGACTTACCGCCGTTGGCGCCGACGGCACCCTCGCGGTACACCTCGGCGTTGCGTTCGAAGCGGTGGCAGGGAATGTCGGCGACCGCCATGGCTTGGTCGGCGAGTGTTTGCTTTTCCCAGGGTTGCACCGAGGCACAGCCGGTACTCAGGAAAAGGAGGATCATGAGGGTGAGCCCCCAGGAGGTCCGTTTCATGAAAGGTTCTCCGAGGTCATGAGTCGACTTTCGAGGTTTTGAGAGAAATGGATCGTGCCCGCGTCATCGACGATCAGACCTTCGATCCCATTGAGTTGATTGAGCAACGCCAGGCCTCTTTCGAGACCCAGTACGGAAACGCTGGTGGCCAGCGCATCGGCGAGTTCGGCATCGGGGCAAAGAATGGTCACGCTTCGCACACTTCGGACGGGGAAGCCCGTTCGGGGATCGAGGATGTGGGCGTAGCGCACGCCGTCAATCTCGATGAAGCTCTCGTAGTCGCCCGACGTCACGGCCGCTTGGTCGGAGACCTCGAGATAGGCGAACACGGCATCGCGCGCCAAGGGATCCGCGATGCCGACGGTCCAAGGCGCACCATCTTCCTTGTGGGCCGAACGCGAAGAGATCGCCGCCAGCGTTGACCACACCAGCGGTGATGCCCAGTGCCTTCATGGTCTTGACCGCGCGATTGGCCGCGTAGCCTTTGCCGATGGCGCCAAATCCGATCGTCACGCCCGGGTGCGCGACGGTGACGGTTCGCGCTGTCTCGTCTAGTTTCACGAAGCCGTAGCCGACGTTCTCGAGCGCCGTCGCCACAGCGCTAGGGTCGGGCAGCCGTGGTGTCTCGCTCTTGAAGTCCCACAGCTTGCCGACACCCGCGAAGGTGATGTCGAAGGCTCCGTTGGTCAGCCGCGAGATCTTCTGTGCGCGCCGGATCAGGCCGAAGAGCTCGTCCGACACTTCGATCGGTCCTTCGCCCGCACGGGCGTTGAGTCGGCTGGTTTCCGATGTCGGACGCCAGCTCGAAATGCGTGCCTCGATCCGTTCGATCTCGGTGTAGGCAGCTTCAACCGCGGCACGGGCTTGGGTCGGTGATGCATGAACCGCGGTCACTTCGAATCGGGAACCCATCTTCTTGCGCACGTCTTTGACGGTCTCGGCCGTCAGGGCGAGCGGGTTCGTGACGACGATCAAGCTGATCAGCGAGACGAGCGGGCGAAGCCGTTTTCGACGCATGACGGTGAGACGACCAACCCGTCGGAATCCTTCACCCTTTCTTCACATCATTTTGGGGCAAGCAACTGAGTTTGGGATCAGCGTCCGAACGGCGCCTCAAACCACTCGCCTCGCGGCAGGCGCACGATGCGCTGAAGGGGGTAGACGCGCATTCAGCTGCTGCCAGTGCGCGCTGGCGTCGCGACGCTGCCAGAGGTTGCCATCGTCCGTACCCACCCACAGCGTGCCAGGCCGCAGGGCCCGTCCGTTGGTCAATGCGCGTCAAGTCGCCGAACTGTGCGCTACTGAAGAGCCAGCGATGGTCGGATGGATCCGCGAGGTTCACCATCCCGTCGCCGCCGTTCATATGCTCCCAGTCCTCGAATCGGATCGGGAAGCGTCCCTTCTTCGTGTTAGGCCCGCGGTGACACAGCTATACCCGAGGTACATCGAGGAGCGAGAAGATGGATAACGCCGTAGATTCAGGTACTTGCGTTCTCGTAGCCGAAAGTTGGTGATTCTTGCGGGTTTACTTCCGACGACTTCCGACCGGGATGCCGTTCTGTGGTACCACGGAAGCACTCCGTGTTAGCTTAGGTGGGCCGTGTGTTCAGCATGACAAGCACGAACCGCTACAGGTCTCTCGCCCGGGTAGGGTTGTCCGCCGCCTTGGATGCCTCCGCACTGTTTTTTGCAACCACTTGGCCGTTAGTGAGTAAGTGTTGAGACCGGACCTCCCCAACCGACGCCGAATCCACCGGAAAGTCGCCTATGAAGAAGCACACCGCTGTCCTACACGATGCCTACACCCTGATCTTCCTCATCGCTCTGGCCGCAAACCCGCTAGCCGCGGTCGACTCGGCGGATCGAATCGTCGAGGTCGAACGCAGTCTGGCGCCGTCCAACGTGTTCGAAGGCGACGATGGCTGGACGATCGAAGCGCGCATGGCGCACCACGGCGTACCAGGGGTCAGCGTGGCGGTGATTTGGGACGGCAAAATCGATTGGGTGAAGACCTACGGCGTCCGCGACCGTAAGACCGGCCAGCCGGTGGAGCCGGAAACGCTGTTCCAAGCGGGGTCGGTCAGCAAGCCAGTGGCGGCCATCGGCGCGCTGCAAATGGCGCAGGACGACAAGTTAACGCTGGAGGATGACATTCATGGCGTCCTTCGCAGTTGGAAAATCCCACCGCACGCCTTCGGCGACACGCCGATCACCCTGACGCAGCTCTTGAGCCATACCGCGGGTCTGACCGTACACGGGTTCCCCGGCTATGCGCCGGACGAGCTCGTGCCTTCCGCGGTCCAGGTGCTCAACGGTGAGGCACCCGCCAACACCGGGCCGGTGATCGTCGACATCCAGCCCGGCTCACGCTACCGATACTCGGGGGGCGGCTATACGGTCGCTCAGCAAATGATGGTCGACGCGGCCGGTGCGTCGTTCCCTGCTTTGATGGAAGAGCGGGTGCTCGGACCGTTGGGCATGACGCGAAGCACCTACCTGAATCCGCTGCCATCGGTGCGTTTAAAACACGCTGCCGCGGGCTACTTTCCGGACGGCTCACCCGTTCCCGGGAAACGGCACACGTACCCAGAAATGGCTGCGGCCGGACTCTGGACGACGGCCGAGGATCTGGCAAAGGTCGTCTTGGAAGTCCAAGCAGCCGTCCAGGGCCGCGGCAAGGTGCTCTCCCACGCGATGGCAGAGAAGCTACTGGAGCCGATCAACCCCACCTATGGGCGGGGCTTCGGTCTCGAAACGCACGATGGCCACGCTTACTTTGGCCACAATGGCTGGGACGCCGGCTTCTGTGCTCAACTGGTCGGACGTCGTGACAAGGGTTACGGGGTCGTGATCCTCATCAACTCCAACCATCCGGAGTTTATGGATGAGCTGAAGCGCGCCGTGGCCATGACCTACGCCTGGGAAGGGTACAAAACCCACCGCCCGCAGCCGATCAGCGAGCGAATGTTGACTCAGCTTCCCGGACGGTATCAGTACACGGCGGTGAACGCCGTTGCCGTCGAGCGTCGAGGCTCCCGTCTGTTTATGCGCTACGCAGGCGAGGACGCCGAGGAGTTGTTGCGGGTTGGTGAGGATCGTTTCCTACGGCGCAATCGTTCCGCCGAAATCGAGTTCACCGAACGCGCCGGCGTACCCGTGTTCGGGTTCGTGCTCGGCGATGGTGGGCGGCAGGAGCATCGCCGTCTGGCCCAAGACGAGATTCTGCCACGCGAGCACCTTGTGGCGGGCCGGTACAAGAAGGCGCTTGCCGGCTACCGCGCGCTTCAGCGGGCCAACCCGGAAGAAGAAGGGGTACCCGAGAACTTCCTCAATCACGAAGGGCTGACGCTGGTGCGAGACAGCAACACCAGTCTGGGCACGGCGATACTTCGGATCGCGACCGATCTCTATCCCCAGTCCGCCAACACCTGGGACAGTTTGGGCTACGCCTATCGCGAACAAGGCAAACGCAAGGCCGCGATACGCAACTACAAGAAGGCGCTGTCGATCGATCCAGCCTTCGCCAGCGCGGTGCGCGCGCTTCAAGAGCTTACCAACGGGGGCTAGCAGCCGGTCTGCCGAAGCCTTCGCCCTACATTGGCACGATGAAGGACGAGCAGAGATCGCCGCAATGAATCGGGAGGTCCGCCTCGACGCACAGGGTGTCGAGCGCAGTTCGCAAGCGCCAGACGTGATCATGGCTTTCTGAAAGTATGCCGATACTCATCGCAGGTCCCACGGTCTAGGCGCCACGGTTTGGGCGCTGGCCCCCTGATCCGCACGCGGCCTGTGGCCGCTGAGGACCGAATAGACGCCAAAGTGAAGGCGTCGCAACTGCACCGAGTCGAGGCGTGCTGCCAGGTGTTCGAGCGATAACGCCTCGGGGTCGGCTCCGAACAAGGGCGCCTTCATCCGAATGGCCAAGCCGGCAAGTTGGCGGTCTTGCTCGAGGAAAGAGTCCAGGATGACAAGCTGCCCGCCGAGCTTGAGCCAAGAGAAGGAAGACACGGCCGGGGATGCATCGACCTGGACCGAGCACACCGTTTCGACTTCGGAAATGGACGTGCGGGCGATTCAGGGAACGGACGTCGATGGCGACGCGCCTCTGCTCGTTGCGGTATTCGGCGATGGGAAGATCGCGTGGTGTGAAAACGAAGGACAATGTACGCCAGCCTGCACCTGGACCGAGCACATCGTCGACGACACGTTCTCGATGGTCAACGGACTTTCGGTCGCGGATCTCGACGGCGACGGTGACCCGATGCGGTCGCTTCGTCCTTCGCCGACGAAGTGAGTTGGTGGGAGAACGACGGCGCGGGAGGTGGCTGGACCAAGCACGTCGTCGACCTCGATTTCGATGTAGCGTTCGCCGTCGCCACGGCTGATGTGAATGGCAATGGTCGGATGGACATCCTTGGCGGCGCTTCCTTGGGTGATGACGTAACGTGGTGGGAGAACGACGGCAGTGCTTGTGCGCCCGCCTGCTCATGGCCGGAGCATCGGGTCGACGGCGACTTCGACAGTGCCAAGGCGGTGGCTGCGGCCGATGTCGACGGTGATGGCGACATGGATGTCCTTGCCGCCGGGAGCGCCAAGGTGAGTTGGTGGGAGAACGACGGAACGGCCTACGCGCCCACCTGTTCCTGGGCCGAGCATGTTCTGGTGACTGGGCTCTTGGACGCCGATTCGATCTGGGCGGGTGACTTGGACGGTGACGGAGATAACGGTCCGCCGATCGTCGTGACGCCGATCGGCCCGATTGGTGCCGACACCGGCGCCATCCTCGACATCGACGTTTCGAGCAGCTTCTTCGATGAGGAGGGTGGCCTCACGTTCAGCGCTTTGGGCCTTCCGCTTTCGCTGTCAATGACCACCGCGGGGAGCATCGTTGGCTCCGTTCATGTGTTCCCAGTCCTCGAATCGGATCGGGAAGCGTCCCTTCTTCGTGCTAGGCCCGCGCCAGGACCCGAAGTCCTGGAGGCCGACGTAGACATTGTAGGGATGCGCATCATCGATCGAGACGGCGTAGACCTGCGCCAGTGACAGTTCATCCGGGTGGTACCAGGTCGCTCCGCTGTCACGGGTGATGGCCATGCCGTAGTCATAGCCGAGCAGCCAATGGCGCGAGTCTTCGGGATTGATCCAGAGGGCGTGGCTATCACCGCCGAAACGGAAGCAGCGTTGCCACGTACGACCACCATCACGAGACTCGTCGCAGCCCGACGACGCGATCGCCGCGTCACCAATCGAAGCAACGCCGCCGTGTTCGAAGGTCGCGGTGAAGCTCTGGCCGCCATTGGTGGTTTTGTAGAGCCCGCCAGGGCCGCCTGCGATGAAGAACGTCAGGGGATCATCCTGGTTCATCGCCAACGCGACGACCCGTCCGCCTTGGCGAGTGGGCCCGATGGATCGAAAGTGAATTTGATCGAGCAGGGTGTGAAAATCAGGAGCCGGCCAGGCGCTGGCAGGGAAGGCGCAGACAAGTGCCAGTGCCAACAGGCGTGATCTCTCGAGGTGCGGCATGGATTCCCTTTGTGCGTTCATGTGGCGCGGGTTGCCTACCACTCGGGCGGCTCGGTGCCTTCTATGTGGGCCCGCATGGTGTCGAAGAGATAGGTCCAATCCTTGGTCTTGTCGGCAGTAGTTTTAGCACTCACGCGTCCCAAGCCGGAGTCGGAGAACCGAAACACGGCGCCATTCCCATCGGAATCAACCTTGAAGGAGCCATACCAAAGGGCGGGTCCTCCCCATTCTGGTCCGGTGGTGCCGACGATATCGAGGCGCGTGCCATGGGTGATGTTGACCACGTTGCCCCATAGCAAGCCGTTACCATCACCCCAGTCCTCCCACATGCGACCCCCCGGGTGAGCCTCGAGTACGAACCGGCCGGTGGCGCCCTCGCGTCCACTGCCGGCCAAAGAGTCACTCGGCCACCAGGCCCCGATGTCGTCGGTCAGGGCCTGCCAAACGGCTTCGGTGCTGGCCTTGATTTTCACCTCGAGGTGCAGGTTTTCGATGTGGGCCGGTTCAGGGGTCGTGATGTTCTGGGTCATGGGCAATCTCCTTGTTCTCGGGTGATGGGTCGGATGCTTCTAGGTGGGCCTTGAACCGCAGCATGCGATCAGCGGGCGCCTGTTCGAACGGTTGAATCCAGCGACGGTGGATCCCTTGGATGGGTACGACGTTGAGATGGTTGAAACGCTCACGGCCACGACGCTCAACCAAGACAAGGCCTGCGGTGACCAGCACTTTGAGGTGTTTCATGACCCCGTAGCGGGTGACCGGAAACAGCTCGGCAAGTTCGCCGGTGGTCCTTGGGCGTTCGCGCAAGAGGTCGAGAATGCGGCGCCGTGTGGGGTCGGCAAGCGCACGCCAGACATCGTTGTCATCGGGGTCGTCCATATGTGACCAAATGGTCACACATGATCGAACGTTGGTCAAGTAGATCGATGGGAGAGGCGATGAAACGTCACCGCCTGATCCACAATTTGACAATCAAATCCTGATCTACCAGTTGACAATCAAATGGAGCGCTCCTATGATCTCGTCGCTCCATTTGATTGTCTAGTGGAGTGGCTCTGCAACAACGGCACTAGCAAGACGGGAGCATCCACATGAAGCGAAAGACCGGACTCGAGATGATGCAAGGGACGCTCGATCTCCTGGTCCTGCAGACCCTGATGACCATGGGCCCGATGCATGGCTATTCCATTGCCCGCCGGCTGGAGCAGGTCTCGGAGGACAGTCTTCGCCTCAATCAGGGAACGCTCTATCCCGCGCTCATGCGCCTCACCCAACGCGGATGGGTACGTTCCGATTGGGGCGTGTCGGAAAACAAGCGCCGGGCGCGGTTTTACAGGATCAGTCGCGCCGGACAGCGCCAGCTGAAGACCGAAAGGGAAGATTGGTATCGCATGTCCGTTTTGGTGCAACGGGTGATTGAGGGTGCCGGATCATGACGCGGATACGCGTGTGGCTTTGGCGGCTTCTTGCCGTTGTTCGCCGCGGCAGCCTCGAAGCAATTCTCGACGAAGAGCTCCGTTTCCATCGCGAGTCCTTGGTGGAGGATCTAAGGCGAAGTGGCCTCTCCGAGACGGAGGCAGGCCGCCGAGCTCGGATTCAACTCGGGGGGCCGGAGCAGACCAAAGAGAAGGTTCGCCGTGGTCGTGGCATACCGTGGATCGATTCGCTGCGAACCGACCTCCGCCTCGGGCTTCGCGGGCTTCGACGCGAGCCGCTGTTCGCATCAGTCGTGGTCCTGACGTTGGCGCTTGGCATTGGCGCCAACGCTGCCATCTTCAGCCTGCTGCATGGCGTTCTGGTGCGGCCGTTGCCTTATCCCGAACCTGACCGGCTGGTAAGGGTGTTCGAAACCAATACCTCTGAACCGGCATTTCCTGTGTCACCACTGAATCTGGTCGATTATCAGCGTGAGGAACAGAGCTTCGACGGACTCGCGGCGTACACCCGTAAGGATCTCGAGTTGTCGGGCGCCGGCGATCCGCGACGCCTGGCCGCCTTGCGCGTCACGCCAAACTACTTCGAAGTCCTCGGCGTTCGGCCGCTAATGGGAAACGTTTTCGACGATTCCGCTACCCATGACGCCGCGCGCGTCTTGATCATCTCCGAGAGCCTATGGCGGGCATGCTTTGCGGCGGATCCCGATATCGTTGGGCGTCAGGTGTGGGTCGACGGTAGTGCCTGGAACATTGCTGCGGTGATGCCCTCTGGATTCCAACATGTGGGTGGTCGCTACCGGTCTACCGGAGACGGCGAGACCGTTGATGCGTGGTGGCCGGTGGAGTTGAACCCAGAGAAGGTACGTCGGTTCTGGCACTACCTCAATGTCGTGGGGCGACTGGCGCCTGGCTTCACGCTGGAGAGCGCGGAGCAAGATTTGATGCGCGTCGCCGCGGATCTCGAGACCCGCTATCCCGATTCGAATCGCGGCTGGCGCGTACGTCTTATGCCGCTTCAAGAGCGAATGGTCGGCGACCGCGCGGAGATGCTCGGTGTGCTCATGGGGGCGGTGGGCTTCGTGCTGCTCATCGCCTGCGCCAACATCGCCCATCTCTTGCTGGGTCGCTCGTTGGCTCGCCAGCGGGAGTTTGCCATTTCCGCGGCACTGGGTGCCGGCCGAGCTCGCCTGGCTCAGCGGGTCTTTGTCGAGAGTGCACTCCTCGCCGCCCTGGGCGGGCTGGTCGGTGTTCTTGTTGGCTGGATGGGGCTGGAGGTGTTGAAGACCTTGATGCCGAATGACTTTCCGCGTCTCGGCGATATTCGTGTCGACGCGTCGGTGCTCTTATTCGCAGCGGCCTTGACGGCGTTGACAACGATCGTTTTCGGCTCGGTGCCCGCTGCGCGTATTCGTCCCGAGACGCTATCGGTGTCGCTGGCCAGCAGCGGTCGCGGCAGCAGTGCGGGAAGGTCGGCTGGCCAGCTACGGGGCGCGGTCATTGTCGCCGAGGTCGCACTGGCATCAGCGTTGTTGGTTGGCGCTGGCTTGCTTTTGCGAAGCTTTGTTTCCGTTCACCAGACCGATTGGGGGTTCAACCCTGGCAGCGTTGTCACGTTTTCCGTATCGCTTCCACCGACTCGCTATGCCGACGATGCGGCGGTCGTGGGCTTTTACGATCGCCTCGGAGAGAGCCTGGCTGCGTTGCCTGGTGTTACCGCAGCCGGTGGCGCGAGCTACCTGCCGTGGTCTGGCTGGGACGAGAACACGGGCTTTGGTATCGTCGACGATTCGATCGATCGCGAAAGAAGTCCGAACGCCCGGTACGGTGTGGTCCAACCAGGGTATTTCGAGGTCTTGGATGTCGAGTTGGTTGCTGGAAGGCGCCCAACGCATCACGATGATGAGCGGGCGTCCCCCGTGGTGACCGTAAACCGACAGTTGATCGAGCGCTATTTCCCTGGCTCGGCGGCGACTTCAGTCGTTGGGCGCCGCTTGGACCTGTGGGGCCGCGAGGTGGAGATCGTGGGCGTTGTTGATGGGGTGGTCGACAACCCTGCCGAACGATCGGCGGTGCCAGCGCTGTTTTGGCACTTTGCGCAGAACCCGTCCCGAGATCAGGCCATGGTGATCAAAGTGGTCGAAACGATGACGCCGATGGCGCTTGCGTCCGCGCTTCGTAGCGCGGTCGGCAAGCTTGACCCACAACTGCCGGTGGATGGACTGCGGCCGCTCACCGAAACAGCTTCCGCCGCCTTGGCCGAGCGCCGATTCGTACTTTCACTCGTGGGTGCCTTTGCCGCTTTGTCAGTTCTGCTCGCCGCGGTCGGGATCTATGGCCTTCTCGCGTACTCGGTCCGAACGCGTCGTCGCGAGTTGGGCATTCGTATCGCCTTGGGCGCCGGCCCGCGCCGCATCTCACGTCTCGTGCTACTTCAAGGAATGCGTTGGCTTGGTCTTGGTTTGGCGCTCGGTCTCGCCCTCGCCTTGCTTTTGGGCCGCTTGCTCGAGAACCTTCTATTTGGGGTCAAGCCGATCGACGCGACAACGTACGGTATCGCAGCGGTTACGGTGGTCGCGGTCGGTGCCGTAGCCAGCGGTCTACCGGCGTTTCGCGCAGGCCGCACCGATCCGCTGCCCGTTTTGCGGGAGGACTAGGAGGTAATGGGTTCGCCACTCGGCCATTGAGCACGGTTTCTCGCAGGTCATGTTGACGCGGCGTCGTGATAGCGTTCCCGGCGCTCATGGCCGCTCGTTCCAAGATGTCTCACGATTCGGCGCGTGGCCGTGTGTCCAAGGCCTACGATGCTTGGGCATCAACTGGCATCAACCTACGACGATTGCCCAAACGTGACCCGTGACTTCGACGCGGCCGTGTTGCGCAGCCAGGGTTTTGATCTGGCAGCCCGCAACCCAGCGCTGTTCCGCGTCTGTTCTCGATTTGTGATCAGCGGTGAGCGAAGCGGTCGCGGGCGAAGGCGACGCGCTCCTCGACAGAGGCTTGGGTAATCGCATTGCCTTCGATCGTGGTGAGACGGTGGCGAAGGCCGCGACGATTGGCGAGTTGGATCGCCAGACCAGGGCGAGCGTTGAGCTCGAGAACGAGCGGGCCTCGATCGCCATCGAGCACGAGATCGACCCCCAAATAGCCAAGGCCGGTTAGATCGCGGCATTGTGCCGCGATTTCGAGCATGGTGGTCCAGTTTGGCAGGACCAAGCCGGCGATTGGTGCTCCGGTGTCGGGATGCTCGTCGATCGTGTCGTTGCCCCAAACGCCCCCCAGTGTCTGGCCGGTGGTGAGATCGATGCCGACACCAATGGCGCCCTGGTGCAGGTTGGCACGACCTTCGGAAGCGCGGGTCGGGAGGCGGACCATTGCCATGGCGGGCACGCCATGGAAGACGACGATTCGCACATCCGGCACACCGCGGTAGGCGATGCCCTCGAACAGGGGGTCGAATCGAACGCGGTACTCAATCATGGCCTTGTCGCGCTCGCCGCCGAGGCTGAAGAGGCCGCTCAGGATCTTCGACACATGGAAAGACAGCTCATCAAAGTCTGCGCTGTCACCGCTGGCCAGTACCAAACGTTCCCGGCGCCTTCCGGCGACCACCAGGACGCCGTTGCCGCCACTACCTTGGGCTGGTTTCACCACGAAGTCTTCGTGGTCCGCGAGGAGCTGCGGCAGCTCACGGATTTCATGTTGGTGCTCGATCACGCCGTAGAGCGCGGGCACGGCCAAACCCATCTCGAGGGCCAGGGCTTTGGTACGAAGCTTGTCGTCGACCAACGGGAAGAGCTTGCGGGGATTGTGCTTGGCGACGAAGTCGAGGTTGCGACTATTGATACCGAGGGTGCCGGTTTCGCGCAGCCGTCGCCAGCCCGTCAGCATGTCAGTCCGCCTCGCGGAGCAGGGCCCGGAAACGCGCGAGCTCGAGGAGTCGGTAGCCACCGTAGCGGCCCAGAACAAGCATGGCTGCGATGAGGACCAATAAGAGCTCGGGGTACAGGAAGACCAGATCCTGAAGTGGTTCCAGGTTGATGACCACGAATACCACGGTCGCCACCAGCAAGGTACCGACTCCCTGAATCAGGGCATCGCGGGCACCGCGCTCTTCCCAAACGATCGACATGTGCTCGATCGAAATGGTGAGAATGACCATGGGGAAGAGTGCCACCGAGAGACCGTTCTCGAGGCCGAGGTGGTAGCCGATGATGCTGATCGCCAGCATCAGCAGCACCACGGTGGTGAGTACAGCTGACAAACGGGGTACGAGTAGAAGGCGCAGTTGCTCCAGGTAGAAGCGGATCGCGAGTCCGAGCCCGACCACCAAGGCGAAGAGAAGGATGCCGGTGACCAAGCGGGTTTCGCGGAAGGCCAACGCGACCAGAACCGGCAAGAAGGTGCCAAAGGTCTTGATGCCGATCAAATTGCGCAGAATCACGATAATCAAGGCGCCGATCGGGATCGTCAGCAAAACGCCATAAATCGCCTGCGCGTGTATGGGCAAGGTCAGCGGCGAAAGGGCGACAGCTCGCGACCCCAGCTGTTCAGCGCGCCGCTCGGCGATTTCGAGGGACGGCACCCGGCTGGGTTGGGTGGTGAGGCGCACCTCGGGGCGGCTACCGCCACTCACCCGCGCCATGGGCAACTCGCCTCGCCACCACAGCAGGAGGTTCTCGGGCAGGGCCTCGCCCCCGTCGCGGGGGTCGACGTAAAACCAACGGCGCCCATCATCAATCTCCAGCCACGGTTCAGGCTCGACCGGGCCAGGCCGTTCGAGGCGGATGCCGTGGACCAAACGGGCGGCGAGACCGGCACCCCGCAAGATCGTGACCGCGACCTGCGCACGGGCAGCCGCGCTCGACGCGTCGCGGAGAAACAAGGCCGCGTTCTCATCAGGCGAAGGATCGTTGATGCGTCGGACGATGGCCGTGGCGATGCTCGCGGGGTCGGCCGAACGGGCCCGCACGTCGTCGACCATGGCCAGCATGGCCGTTTGGTACGGCTCTTCGAGGTGGACGGGGGCCATGGCCTCGGCAGAACGTGGTACCTCGGCAACGCCCTGGCGCAAGGTCGCTCGATAGTAGAGGGTCTGTTCGCCTTCGGCTTCACGTTTGGCCCATGAGGCCCACCGGTGTTCATACTCGTCTCGGCGATCGAGACCATAGCCACGTGAGACGAAGTCCTCGTCGAGGACGGTATAACCGCTGGACAGGGCCGGAAGCTCGAGCTCGAGCTTAGTGGGGCCACCATAGGCATCGAAGCGCACCCGCGCTTGTACCGTCCAGATCTCGCTTTCGGCATCCGGTCGGAGGGGGAAGCCCAGGCCCCAGTGTTTGTAGCCAAAGATGCCCAGGCCTGCTGCAGCGAGCGCAGCGGCGAGCAGATACGCGTGGTGCCGGCCGGTCATTTCTTGCTGCCCGCGGAGGGTGTCATTTCGGCGCGACAGGTCGGCTCGGCTGTGAAGGTAAGCGCCGGATCGACCACGGCCACACCCTCGAGCGCGCTGCGTCCCAGCAGCACGGGATATTGAAATTCACTCCGATCGATCAGGCTGAATTCGACCTCACGGAGCAAGTGATCGCCCAGGCAAACGTCGATGACCACGACATACCGTCGTTGATGCTCACCGCTGTGGCGTTTGATCCGCGCCCTACGGATGAACGGTCTGGCGATCGAGATGGTCTCGCCGGTCTCGTCGTCTTCGATCTCGAAACGCACCAACCGCTTGTCACCTCGCCGAACGCGCCGGATATTCTGGGCGTGAAGCGAGGAGGTATCCGCGCCGGTGTCGAGCTTGGCCTCGAGATGGAGGTTATTTGGACCCAGTACGACTCGCTCGGCCCAGCCGAAGAGGTCCTTGCCCTCATTGCCAGATGCAGGTACCGCGATCATGATGGTCGATACGGTCAACGTGACCAGGAGTTGGGCCATCCATCCAGCCGGTGTCGGCCGGCGGGTGCCAGCAACAGGAGCATCAGTGTTATCGGACATGGACGACGAACTTACCGTACGTTTTGAAATACGACAACACCGACACCAAGAGGTCTTTCGTTCAGGTAGTCGTTGACTCCGACATGGCCTTCGAGGAATTATCAAGATTCCATTAACGAGGAGGCACCCCCCATGAAGAGTCTTGTGGCGTATTGGACCGTGGCCGTGTTGGCCGTGACGATGTTACTCGGTGGCCCGGCCAGGGCGCAGAACGAGGAGGATTCCACTCCGGAGGCCGACGACCAAATCTATTCGGAAGAGGTTACGGTCACGGCTCGGAAGCGGGAAGAGACGCTTCAGGAGGTACCCTTCTCCATCGTGGCGCCGACCGAGGAAGTCCTTCGGGATCGTGGTGTCGACACCATCGAAGGGGTGTCCGCCAATGTCGCGGGTTTCAGCGTCCAGAATCTGGGGCCGGGTCAGAGCCAGGTCGCGATTCGCGGGGTCTCGGCTGGCCAGATTGTGCGTGACCAGCCTGGCGTCAAAGAACAGGTGGGCGTTTACCTCGACGAGTCGGTGATCTCGCTGTCCTTGTTCACTCCGGACATCGATTTGTTCGACATGAATCGCGTCGAGGTTCTTCGCGGACCCCAGGGCACACTGTTCGGCTCAGGCTCGTTGTCCGGTACGGTGCGCTACATCAGCAACCAACCCCAGCTCGGTGTTTCGGAGTCCTTTGGTGAGTTCGGCCTGAACTCGATCTCCGACGGCGACATCGGTGGCAGTGCCAAGGTCGCGCTCAACACGCCGATCGGCGACACGGGCGCCATGCGCATCGTGGCGTACTACAACGCGATCGGCGGTTTCATTGACGCGGTGCAGCCCGACCTCAGCGTCAATAGAGACGTCAACAGTGGCGACCGCGCCGGTGTTCGTTGGTCGTTCCGCTTCGAGCCCAACGAGCGACTCACCGTGACCCCGCGGGTGATCTACCAGGAAGTCAACACCGACGGCTGGAACCGGATCGACGACTACAACATCCTCGCCAACCCTTTCACGACCACGCGTCCGGCAGTCAATCTCGGTGAGCGCCAGCAATTCACCCAATTCGAGGAGCCGTTCTCGGATGAGTTCCTGCTGGCCGATTTGAACATCGAATACGACTTTGGCGACGTCACCTTGACTTCGATCACTTCGTACACCGATCGCGACGTCTTGGTGGTTCGCGACGGTACGGCGTTGACCGCCAGCATCACGGGTGGCTCGATCGGCTTGCCCGAAAGTGCCTACACAATCGATGCGCCGCTCGACGATGGGACCACCGCCCAAGTCTTGACCCAGGAGTTGCGCCTCACCGGTGCCAAAGATCGGGTCGATTGGGCGGCGGGCATCTTCTTCAGCAATACCCAACGTGACTACAACCAAAGTCTGTTGGTTGGTGGTTTCGAGACTGCGACCGGGATTCCCACTGCTGGCACCTTCGGCGCCGGCCGAGACGTGTTGTTCTTCTCGGACCTCACCTACGACCTCGATCAGCTGGCGGTCTTCGGTGAGGTTACGTACGCGGTCAACGACCGTTTCGACATTACCGGCGGTCTGCGGTGGTACGACTACGACGAGAGTCGCGTGCAGACTTTCGACGGCATTTTCGCGGCTCCAGGGTCCATGCCGGGTTCGGTTTCGGCCGATGGCATCGCACCCAGGGTGATCGCCAGCTACAAGGTCAACGAAGATACCTTGTTGAATGCGCAGATTTCGAAGGGTTTCCGTCTTGGTGGCATCAATGATCCGTTGAACATTCCGTTGTGTACCCCACAAGATCTGGCCACCTTCGGTGGGCAAGACGCGTGGGATGATGAAGAACTTTGGAACTACGAAGTTGGGGTCAAACGCACTTTCCGCGAGGGCCGAGGCACCTTCAACCTCGCTGCCTTCTACATGGACATCACCGATCTGCAGGCCACGGTAACGGCTGGCTCCTGCTCCTCGCGTGTGGTTTTCAACGTACCCGAGGCCCGCAGCGCTGGTCTCGAGTTCGAGCTCGCCATGCAGGTGACCAACTTCTTTGACTTCGCCATCTCGGCAAGTTACACCGACTCCCAGTTGAGCTCGACCTTGACCTCGACCGATGCCGCGGGCAACTCCAGCGTTGTATCCGGGATCCAGTCCGGCAACCGCTTGCCCACCGTGCCCGAACTGCAGTTCGCGGCTGCCGCGACCCGTCGCTGGGAGATGAACAAGGGCTGGGCTGGCTATTTGACTGGCACCTACCAGCACGTGGGCTCACGGTTCACCCAGATCGGGGATCAAGCGGCGGGCTTTGGGAGCGTCAATCTCTTGTCGTTCTCACCCAACGACATTGGCGGACCCCTGACGGCTGGGACCTTCAACTTCAATCCCGAGCTGCCGGCGTACGATGTCGTCAACTTGCGGGTCGGTTTCCTGAACGAGAAGTGGGATGCCGCCTTCTTCATCAACAACGTCACCGACGAGATTGCGTTCTTGGCGCTTGATCAAGAGCGCGGTACCCGGGCACGGGTAGGCTACTTGACCAACCAGCCACGGACCATCGGCGTTACGTCGCGGGTGAAGTTCTAGTTGGAGCGTCATCGTGCCGCTCTCGAGCGGCGGGAAGGCCGGAGTCGAGTCCAGGCGCGGGCGCCAGGATCCGGCCTTTCCTTTTGCTAGTAACCAGGCAGAAAGCGATACGCTCGAGCGTCTTTAGATGCCGAAACGCAAATTGCTTTTGAGGTGTTCCATGACCCAACTCCGCAGGTCTGCGCTGTGCGTGGGTGTCCTCGCGCTCCTTGTCCTACCACTTGGGGCTGAAAGCCATCTCTTCAATGCCCATGATTTGGTGACCATGGAACGGGTGTCCGATCCGCGCCCCTCGCCCGATGGTCGCTGGGTGGCTTTCACACTGCGCAGCACGGATCTCGAGGCCGATCGCGGGCGCACGGATCTGTGGCTGGTACCCGCTGATGGCAGTGCATCGCCACGGCGAATGACCTCCGACCCTGCGGGCGACAGCAGTCCCCGGTGGGCCCCGGACGGTAGCGGTCTCTATTTCGTTTCCAGTCGTTCGGGGTCGAGGCAGCGCCGTCGCGCCCCGCCGCCTGACGGAGAACAAAGCGTGGGATACCCAGCCTGTGTTCTCTCCCGACGGCAAGACGTTGGCGTACTTGGCCATGAAGCGGTCGGGCTTTGAAGCGGATCGTTTTCGCATTGTCCTGCGCGACTGGTCCAACGGTACGCCACGGGTTTTGACCGAGGCCTGGGATCGTTCTCCTGGCGGACTGGTGTTCTCAGCGGACGGCAAGACGATCTACACCACGGCGGGCGACGTTGGCAACGTCGCTTTGTTCGCCGTTGACGTGGGGAGTGGGTCGGCAAAACGGCTGTTAGGCGAGGGTCACGTGCGCTCGCCAGGTCTGATTGGGGACCGTTTGGTCTTTGGCCGCGACGACCTGGACTCACCAGTGGACCTTTACGCCAGCGATGCTTCCGGCCGTGATTTGAAGCGGCTGACGGCCGCCAATGAACAGCGACTCGAGACCATTCGTTTTGGGCGCTACGAGCAGTTCTCCTTCCCGGGATGGAACGAGGAGACGGTCTATGGCTACGTGGTTTGGCCGGCCGATTTCGAACCAGGAAAACAGTATCCGGTTGCGTTCTTGATCCACGGCGGACCGTAAGGCTCGTTCGACAATGATTTCCACTATCGATGGAACCCCCAATCCTATGCCGCCGCGGGCTACGCCGTGGTGACCATCGACTTCCATGGCTCCACCGGCTACGGCCAGGCCTTCACCGACTCGATCACCGGCGACTGGGGCGGCAAACCGCTCGAAGACCTGCAGAAGGGTCTGGCGGTGGCGCGGGCTCGCTACCCGTTCCTCGACGGTGATCGCATGTGTGCCTTGGGGGCCTCGTACGGCGGTTACATGATCAATTGGATTGCGGGCAACTGGCCGGATGAATTCAAGTGCCTGGTTAACCACGACGGACTGTTCGATCTGCGGGACATGTACTACACCACCGAAGAGCTGTGGTTCCCGGAATGGGAACACGGTGGGCCGTACCACGAGAGCGTGGCCGGACATGAGAGGCACAATCCCGTCGACCTTGTTACGAAGTGGCGTACGCCGATGCTGGTCGTCCATGGCGCACTCGACTATCGGGTGGTCGATACCCAAGGTCTGGCGACTTACACAGCCTTGCAGAGGCAAGGCGTTCCGAGCCGCCTGTTGTACTACCCCGATGAGAATCATTGGGTGCTCAAACCCAACAACAGCATCCAATGGCATGAAGAAGTTCTGCGTTGGCTCGATCAGTGGACGGCCGATTCCAACGAAGAGTAGGTCATTGGTGCCATACTTCCACCCCATGCCGACCACGGAGGGTTCATGAGATTACGCTTGGCATTGGGTCATGGGAGGGTCTTCCGTTGGGTCTTCGGCTTGTGCTTGGTGTCGATGGTGGCGCCCGCGGTAGCCCAGGATGATGCTCAGGAGGAGCTCCTCTTGGATGCGGAAATGAAATTTGCCGAAGGGGCCTACCTCGACGCGGTTCGGCTCTACCGCAAGGTGGACAAGGCTGTAGGCGGGAGTGCGTTGGCTCCCGTCCTCGGCTTGGCGCAGTCCTACAACCGCGCTGGTGCGTACAAAAATGCGGTGGAGGCGGCGAACCGTGGGCTGGCCCTGGAAATCGAAACGGAAGATCGAATTCGCTTGCTCAATCAGTTGGGCTACGGTCAGTTTGGGTTGGCTGGCGACGATGTTGAGAAGCTGGAAGAGGCGGCGGCGACTTTCGAGCAGATCCTCGCACTTACCGATGGTAGCGAAAGCACCACCCGTTACAACCTGGCACGTGCCCGCTTACGCCAAGGACGTGACGACGAAGGGATTGCTCACCTGGAAACGTATCTGGAAATGGCGCCGGAAGGCCGTTTTGTTGACGAGGCACGGTCGCTGATTGCCGAACCCCGCCGTGGGCGGGAGAACCTGGCACCGGATGTCTCGATGGTGACCCTCGACGGCAGCTTTCTCGATCTCGAGGAGCTGAAGGGCAACGTTGTGTTGATGGATTTTTGGGCCACCTGGTGCGCCCCGTGCATCGCCGCGGTTCCGGCGCTGCGACGTCTCAGCAAACGCGCTGCGACCAATCCCTTCCACTTGATTAGCGTCAGCGTTGACCACGACAAAACGTTGGTCGAGCAAGCGGTCGTAGAGCATCGCATGGACTGGCCGCAGGTCTGGGACGAGCACTCCGCGTTGGCCCGCAAACACTTTTCAGTCAAGGGCTTTCCGACGTACATCCTGATCGATCACGAGGGCAAGATCATTTACAAGGTATCCGGCTGGGGCACCTCCATCGAACGACAGTTGATGTCCGAGGTGTCGGGCGCCATTCGCCGGGCCAAGAAAGCGCGTTCCGGCAAGTGATCTTCTCCGTGTACGAACCCAGTCGAACGCAAGCGGGCGGGACAAGAGGTGATGTTGTGTCTGATGAGAACGTACTCGGCCGGGAGGCGCAGTCCCGCGGGGAGTTGTTGATCCGATCTTCGCCGATGGCTTCGAGAGTGGCGACACCTCGGCTTGGAGTACGACGGTGCCGTAGTGGTCGAGCGCGCCCCGATCGGGTTGGAAGAGGGTAAGATCAGCCCTGCCGGTGTCAGTGGCCGGCTGTGTCTGTAACCGCAATAGACGCGGCACCTCGGGTCGGAGCTCGCCTGCCGCAGGAGAAGATCATGCTCGCCAGTCAGCGCATCGTCGATGCTCTCAATACCCAGATCGGAAATGAGATGGGCGCCTCAAACCAGTACGTCGCCATCGCGTCCTTTTTCGATAACGAGGATCTGGGAGAGCTCGCCAGCTTCTTTTTCCGCCAGGCCGACGAGGAACGCGAGCATGCGATGAAGTTCGTAAAGTTCCTACTCGAGGTGGGCGGGGAGGTCGCCATTCCGGCCATCGAGGCGCCGCGTAGCGGGTTCAAGGCTGCGCATGAGGCGGTTCAGTTGTCCCTCGATTGGGAGAACGAGGTTACCCAGCAGATCTACGCGTTGGTCGAGATATGTCAGGAAGAGCGCAATCACATCGCCTTGCGATTCCTCGACTGGTTCGTCACCGAACAGCTCGAGGAAGTCAGCACCATCGGGACCCTGCTGGGGGTCGTCAAGCGTGCAGGCGAGAACAATCTGCTCTACGTGGAAGACTTTCTGGCGCGCAACGGCTTGCCGGTCGGTGAGGCCGACGCCTAGTCACGAGGTGCCAAGGAGGCCCTGTTTGGACGGCTGCGCGTTCAGCGTCCACGGACGCGGGTCGCGAGGATCCGACCGTCGGCCTGGACGTTGCCGCGGATTTCGATTCTTCCGCCGACCACCGCGTCTCGAATTCGGGCGCCGGGAGCAATATCGAAGGCCTGGCCATCAATCGCCCACCGGCCGGTGAGGTGACCTCGTAGCTTCACGAATCCGCCGTTGGGCATGGGGGCGAGCATTCCATTGTTGTCTCGGGCCCCATCCTCGATCCACCGGCGAAGGAGGTCGATTGATTCCTGGTCGAGATAGGGCGGACCATCGAATGGCACTCGAGGTGATTCGAGACCGATCACATGCCGGAAGAGCAGGCTGATGGTTGGTTTTCCTGGAACCACTAACGCTTCAACATTCTCATACCGAGGCGAACCGCCAGGGTTCTGGGCCAGTCGAGGATCCATATCCTGGGCTGAGGCCTCGTGGACGAAGGAGAGCACAGCGATCAGACCTGTAGCGATCAGACCCAGGGAAAGAGCCCATCTCGAGTGCTGTTTGGTCCTCGTCGATCTCATACGTGTCGATCTCATAGGTGTGGCGCCGATGCCGGATTGTGGGCACGTTTCAGTCGCGCCCGGACCGGGCCAGGCGCCACACTAACGGGGGGTGAATGACACCAAGATTACGAACGATCGGAGAACGCTACGGTGCTTCGAAGCCCACGCGGTTGTGGGCGCCGTCACAGAACGGCTTGTTGGCGGATTCGCCGCAACGACACAAGGCGCCCTTGGCGCCGGAGGCGCAGACGTTTCCTTTGGCATCACGGAGGGATACCGGCCCATCGAGGATGAGCGGCCCGTTGGGTGCGATCTTGACGGTGAGGCACCCCGTTTCGGTGTCACCGGCGAGACGCGGATCCTCGGCCAAACCGGCGTCCCGAAAGCCAGCACTGGTGTGGGCGCCATCACAAAACGGTTTGTTCTCCGAGGCGCCGCAACGACAAAGCGCTGCGCGGGTCGTCCGAGCGACCTCAGCGCCCTGACTGTCCACCAAAACGACGTCACCGCGCAGGTACGCAGGGCCGTCCGCGGCGAGGGTCACTTCGTTGGGCTCGGCGCCTGTTTCCGGCGGGCCGCCATCGTGGCGTTCGAAGGTCAAGGCGCCGGTAGGGCATTCGGTGACGACCTTCGCGAGGGCGTCACCACGGGCCGCGTCAGGGGACACCCACGGCCGAGCCTGTGGATCGAAGACCTCTGGCAAGCCGCGCACGCAGGCTCCGTTGTGGATACACTTTCGCTGGTCCCAGGTTACGGTGAGGTCTTGACCGCGATACCGGTGTACATCCTCGCTCGTCGGCTCTCCTCCTAGGGACCGGTTGTTTCTAGTGCGCTAGGCTTTGGCTCACGGCCTCGACGATCTGAAGGACGTTGCCCGCGCCGCCTGCGGTCAGGTTGTCGAGGACCGCCCAAAGCCAATAGCCCCCAGGCTGCCGGGGCTCATCACGTATCTCGCCGACCAAGACGTTGGGTTCGTTGGCGGCTCGGATGGGCCCCAGGGTCTCGGGGTCGTCGACGACCTGGACGGCGGGATGCTCGTCGAGTGTCGCGCGAAGTGTGCCGACGCCCGGGTCGTCGTCCAGCTCGACATAGATGCTTAGACCGTAGCTGTGAAAGACCCCGGTTTGCAGTGTTTGCGTTGTTAGCGAGAAATCCAAGCCAACAGCCCGGCGCACGTGATGGGCAAGCGTGGCCTCAGAGAAGGTGTTCGCGGGGATGACGTTGAACGCCATCTGGGTGCCAAAGACGCGGGTCGGCGGATCGGGTTGCAGGCCGAGGATCCGGCGACTCTGTTCCAGGATCTCATCGACGCCAGCAGAACCGTGGGCCGAAGCCGGCCGCAGAATGGTCGCTGTCGCTCGGGATAGACCGAAGTCGGCGAGCGGCGCGAGGACATGAGCGAGTCCAATCGCGGCCGGCTGCGGGCTCATGAGCGTGGCGCCACGGGCAGCCGACCTCAAATTGACGCCAGCGACGATCGGTTCGCCATCTTCAGGGCCGGCGTCGGCTGAGGCGATGATCGCCGTGGTTGCGGGAGACAAACGATCGAGGACCGGCCTCACCTTCTCGATCGGTCCACAAAAGATCGCGGTCCCCACGTCATCGAGGGCATCATCGTCTTCGAGAAGTTGCACCAGAGCCGCAGCGTCGGCAAGCTCGGTAAGCGCACCACTCTCGGCCTCGTCGAGGGTCAACAAGCGGAGGTCAGTCCAGAGCTCGCGGCGCTGCTCCAGGGCCTGGCGGATTTCCTTACCCAAAAGATCGGTTGGGTTGACTAAGGCGATAATGCTCATTGGTGAGTAGCGACCTCAGCGTCGCGCGTTCCGCGACCGATACGGGCAAACAGCCATGACGTCGGACCGTAGGCGGTGTAGACCAGCGCGACTGAGAGAAAGAAGGCGGGTGGGTGGTAGGCAACCACCAGCAACACAGCGGTGATCGGTAGCAACAAACGGTAGCTTTGACGTTGCCTCAGGTCGACTTTCTTGAAGCTGGGGTAGCGGAAGGTGGAGACCATGAGCGACCCTACCAGGACCAAGGCCGTGATCACCGAAACGGTCTCCCACGATCGTGGCAACGCCTGGCTGGGAACGACGAAGAGCAGCGAAACAACCGCGGCGGCGGCGGCGGGGGAGGGAAGGCCGACAAAGAAGCGGCTGTCGACGGTTTTGGTCTGGACGTTGAAGCGGGCCAATCGAATTGCGGTACAGACCAGGAAAAAAAGTGGAACCAACCAACCGGGGCGCCCGAGATCGGACAAACCCCAGAAGAACGCGAGGAGGGCCGGCGCGCTACCGAAGGTCAGTACGTCCGCCAAGGAATCGAACTCCCGGCCGAAGTCGCTCTCCGTTCCGGTCAGCCGCGCAATGCGCCCGTCCAGGGCGTCGAGAACGCCAGCAACGAAGATCAGGATCGCCGCAAGCTGGAAATCGCCGCGGAAACCGGCCACCACGGCCCGAAAGCCGAGGAAGATATTGCCCAGCGTGAACAGGCTCGGCAGCAAGTACATGCCGCGACGAGGCCGCCCGCGTGGCGGTGCCGCCCGCGGATCGATCATGTCGGTTTCCGCGGACGGCATAGACTCGTCAAGCCGTAGCGACGGCGCTTCGCTCGTGCTCGACCATAAAGGCTTCCATGCGGTCCTTTAGCTCGAGTTTGCGCAGCTTGATGGTCTTGATCTCGACTTCGTCGTCCTGAGAGGGCCAAACATTCTCCTGCAGGGCCTGGAGTTGCTTCTCGTATGACTGATGCTGATCAAACAAGCCTCGAAAATCCGAGTCGGTCTCAATCAACTCCTCTTTCAGGGTAGCTCGCGACATCCGTGTTTACCTCCTTGGGGACACGTTGAAAGCGGCGACGAGGGGGTCGTCGCCACAGTGGGCTGGCCAAGTTGCGCGTAGACCTGGGCGGAGCATCGCTCGCAAGCGTTGTTCCGGTTCGCGCTTTCCACCTCGGAAACCCGTGCCAAAAGGGCTCGAGGTCGGACGTGAGGTGGTGGTGTTGGCCTTGGGCATCGAGAACCCATTCAGCATACACCCGTCCAACGCGCTGGGCAACTCGTTTGGATCAAATCTCGCGTGTCATCAGGCAGGGCGTCGGCTGCCGGATCTTGGTAGTACTTCCCGCGCTGGCCCGTAATTTGAAACCCTTTGGCTTGGTAGGAGCTCACGGCTTCGGTGTTGTTGTCGCGCACCTCCAAGTGGACGATGCGCACGCCGCAAGGTCGCAATCGATGCCAGCCAGCGTGCAGCAGGGCCTTTCCCCATCCCGCTCTGCGGTGTGCGGACGCCACGGCAATACGAAGGAGCTCCGCCTGATCGAGGACGATCTGAAATGAGGCATAGGCGCACACAGACCGGCGATCGTCGGCAGTCCCGACCAACGTAACGCCGTGGTCGGCCGCTAGTTGGCGTGCCAGCGCCGAACGAGACCAGCTTGACCGAAACGTCGCAGCCTCGAGCTGAGCCAGAATGTCGAGATCGCCCGGTTCAGCGTCGCGAATCGGAAGAGGTCGACGTTGGGCCGTCATTCGGCGACGGTCGGTGGCACCGAAGGGCTCCCAGAGGGGGTGGGGATCGTTACCGCAGGTGCCCGGAAATAGATGGGCTGGGTCAGCAGGGTGGGATCCCACTCGATATCGGAATGGTCGGCCAGGGCCAGGGCGTAGCGAGCCAAGTGAGGCGGCGCGATGGTGCGGACCCCGGAAGGCAAGCCAAGGGTGGCCAGTTGGCTTTCGAGGTCGACGGCCACGAGTCGGCATGAGGGCAGCGAAGTGAGGGTGTCCGTTGGAACGCGTGCACCGGAGTCGAGGGGCCGTGGCGTGGATCCGCCTTCGAAGCGACGGATATGCCACTCGCCGCGAAGGGCGTCGACGGCCGCGATCACCAGGCCGGGCTCGTCGCCAGCGGCGGCGGCCAGGGCATGATGGGTCGAAAGGACAGCGGTTGGCCAGCCGCGAGCCTGGTGGAGCCCCATGACGGTTGCCAGACCGACCCGCAGGCCAGTGAAACTGCCTGGGCCGCGAAGCACGACGAGTCCGCCGACGTTGTCGAGCGTCAAACTGGCCTCGTCCAGCGCTTCTTCGATCGCACGCAGCAACTGCTCGGAGGAACGCCGCAATGGGAGCTGGCGCTCGGCGAGGACGGTGCCGCCTCTGCCAATCGCGATGCTGGTCGTGGGCGAGCCGGTGTCGAGCGCGAGTAGGGGGGCGTTGGGGTCGAGGGGACGCATCGTGGCGAGCTTACCGCGCCGACCCGTGTTCGCGTTCGTCCTTCACAGTAGCCACCTGACTGCGGGTAGGATCAGGCCGGTCTCAGTACTTGCTCGCCCGATTTGCGAATGGCCGAGATCGTCAGCAAGATCTTCCTCTTGAACAACGATCAAGACATCTCCGACGAGGCGATTCTTGCGCAGATCGAGGGAGGGCAACAGGGAGGTGCTACGTGGATCCGGGAATCAGGGCGCGCCAGGCAGCATTCGACGAGTTCCTCCCCAGCCTGTGGGACAAGAAATCTTGTCGAGTGGTCGGCCACCTCGCGACGAGAGGAGTTACGGCACGGTGGCGGACCAACCTGAGGTATCCCCGCTCTCGAACCCATCGACGAAGATCGTATTGTTGCCAGAGGCCTTGATTATGCTGAATGTGTCAATCACATCTCCCAGAGGATCAACGAACGCCGCTGAAAGCTCGAGTCCGTCGATGTCGATTACGACAGAGCCCAGAACGAGGCCAGAGAAGTACATCACCGGGTGATTGAGTGAAGCGGAAGACAGCTTCCCCGAGCTTCCGGCAACGACGTAAACGGCCCCTTCATGAGGTGCGGGCCCAGGCGTGGGTTTATGGTAGCCCCCGTCTCCCTGCGGATTCCCATCGCCGTCGTCTAGAATCATCTCCGGCTCGAGATCGACGGATACGCTGTAGTGCCCGTCTAGTAGAAAGCTGCGCTCGTAAGAGTGGCTGTGACCGCAGAGCACGAGATCGACCCCGAAGTCCTCAAGGATCGGCAGCGCATTCTGGCGCATCTCCGTCATTTGCTCCTCTGCGATCGAGTCGGAGTTGTGGCTGCCCTTACTGTAGGGTGGGTGATGCCAAAAGGCGATTATCCAGTCTGCGCCGGTTTTTGTAATGTCATCTTCGAGCCAGCTCATCATGGCACTTCCTACGCTGCGGTCGGTCTCGTAGGACTCCAGGCAGATGAAGTGGATATTCCCGTAGTCGAATGAGTAGTAGGCCTCGGTACCTGAAGGCTCGCCTCCGGCTTCAGCTGCCTTGGGCAAGGTGTAGATGTCGTAGTAGGGGCCGGTCTGTGCAGCTGAGTCTGCGGAGTGGCCGTCATGATTCCCCAGTGTTGGCCAGACGACGGTTGTGGCCAGCAGCTCGGGGTACATCTCGAACATCGCCGACTGGTACTCCTCCTGTTCTCCATCGTCGTAGGCGTTGTCGCCTAGCATCAGCCAGAGGTCTGCCGGAGCGCCTTCGGTAAAGTCCAAGTAGCCATCCCGAACGAGGTTGGCGAAGAGATCTGAGGTACCTGCGTCGCCGATAGCCCAGATTCGAGTTGGCTTGGACTCTCCGATGTCGGGCGAGGTGGTGAAGGAGTACACGGCTTCAGGTTCGGTGAAAAAAGCACCAGTGGTACCAATCCTGTAGAAGTAAGTCGTGTCTGGCGTCAGATTCTCAAGCTGGACTTCGTGAATGTCGGTCACGGTTGGGTCGTCGGCCGAGAACGAGAGACTCATCGGGTCGAGACCGTAGACTACGCGACTATCGCTGTCGGGGTCGGTACTCCAACGCACCACCACCGAGGTCGGCGTGCCAAGTTGAAGGTAGGGTCCGCGGGTATAGGACAGGGGACTGGTGTTGCCGACGATCTCAAGGTCGAAGCTGGTGTCCGAGCTGGTCACCGTTCTCTGGTGGATCTCGACGGCCAAGACGTTCGCTCCGGTCACCAGTAGCCCCGGGTCGACGGAGTTGTAGTAGAAGATATCTTCCTCGGACCCAGACTCGGTAGTGGCAGCTAGGGTGTCGAAGTTGATCGTGCCACCGGGCATGTTCGCCCTGAATATTTCTGTTTCATTGAGGTAGACGACCGCACCGTCATCTTTGACCAGCGCCACGTCGAGCCGGACGAACTTTAGAGGATCGGACACCGCAAACGTATGGCGGTAGTAAGTGGTGATGTGTACGTTGTTGGGATCGCCTCCGAAACCGACCTCGGTGATTTCGTCGCCATCGCCGTAGCCTAGGTGGGCGTCTCCTTCGGCCCAACTCAAGTCATCGAAAGCAACCTCTCGCCAGGCCGACCCTTGGTCAGACCCGTCGTCCAGGTACTTCCAGGTCGAACCGCGTTCGACGAGGATTGATTCCACTGCGGCTAATGGGGTCTGTGCTAGGAAGGCGAGAGTGGCGAAGGTTGCGATTCCTAGATAGCGTTTCATAGCGAAGTTTTCCGATGACAATGAGGCGCCATCAGGTTTGATAGCTCCTGCGAGTTAAGGGCTTTGAGCCCCAGGTCGACGCGTCGCTGGATCCTTAGCGATTGTCGTGTCTGCTGGTAGTTGGCTCCTAAGTCGGAGGAGAGCTCATCGTATCGGCTTTTGGCTTCGAGGCGACGACCGCTGGCGGCGAGCGCTTCGGCTTCGAGGACTCGCCTGAACCACGGATCTTGTATCTGTGTTGCTCGTTCCGAGGCCGCCTCGTCTCTTCCGAGGCAATACTCAAGCTCCAAAGCACGCTTCTGGAAGACGGTAAGAGCACCGAACTCGCGCAGTCCGCGGTCGAGGCTGTCGATTGCGTAGTCGAACCGACCCGCAGTCGCGTTCGCCTTGACCAGCTCTAGCAACATTTCAGGTGTGCGTCGGCGCGAGTCGGCATATGAAGCCGCCATCTCAGCGAGCCCGTCATCCACTTCTCCAAGCTCTACCAACGCTTGGCCGCGTAGCCAGTGCGCGCGCACGTGATCAGGCTGCTGAGAAAGCACGCGGTTCAAGGCCTCGGCGGTTTCACCTGGGCGCCGACTAGCCATGAACACTTCGGCGCGCTCGACCCCAATCTCGACTTCGTCCCCACCTAGAGCTTCTGCCCTCTTAAGGTCGTCGAGAGCCGCCTGCCAGTCGCCTTGTCGCCGCGCAAGCGTCGCGCGCTTCTGATACAACTTCGGGTCGCGAGGGGCTTCATGAAGCTGCTCCGCAAGGAGCCTTGCATGCTCCTCAGCGGAAGTGTGGGCCGGCAGGTTTGAACCAGCACCTGCAAGGAGAAAGCACCAAAGCGGGAATGCATACTTCATGCGAGTAGATACGTCGCTGAGATCCTCGTCACTTGCTGTGCCCAGGGTTCGCGATGCGGTTAGCGTCGACACGCTCTCCAGGCATCGCACAGCTACGAAACTCGCGGACAGGAAGCGCGATGAAAGGCAGCTCTGTAGAGGTCGCTGACGACTTTATGGGGGAGTAGTTCTTTAGTAGCTGTGCCTGCGCCGACGGAAATCGATCAGGCATTCCGATTGAAACCGATCAGTGAATCCAACGGCAAACGATCAGTAGTTCCACTCGAAAGCGGCCACTTGTCGGGTTGGATCGGGATGGATGAAGCGACGTGGAGCTATAGACTTGGAGGACTGCATCAGCTCGCACGTGCGTACCTTCGTGGCTTTGGGCGGGGTGAGCAAGCTGGTGGTGCCGGACAATCTCAAGAGTGGCGGTGCGGGTCGCCCTGGAACAACATCTGGCTCATCGCATTCTTCGATCAGCTCGACCATCACGCCGCAGTATAGCACACGGTATTCCCGGTAGAGGACCGCTGGCTCGGTTGGATGTGATCGAGCCAGCAGTCGAGGCCTGCGATCCTGCCCCACACGATCTCCTCACGTATTTCCACGCCGATGACGGTTGGGTAGTCGAAGCACGGACCGCAGTCTTGCGGACAGGTTATGCTGGTCTCCGGCGGGATGCCGGAGGATTCGCACAGGCTATTGCCAGAAATTCGCACAGGCTATTGCCAGAAATCGGAATCCTCACCAGTGGCCCTTTCCAAGATTCGATGCTCGCGGAGCGCACGGCGACGGACGGGTGAGGCGTTGGCAAGAGGCCACGGCGAGACAGCGGCCGCGATAAACGGTTGGCGGTTGGTGACCACCGCTGACCGCCCACGATCGACGACGGGACAGCGCCTCGGAATTCAGGTATCGTCGTAGCCCGCGTGCTGCCTGATGGGCGGTATTTCCCGGCCTCGCTCCGAGGCGTCCCCGCTATACAACGACGACAAAAAACCATGTCTGAGCTCGATCTCCAGATCGCCAATCGACGTGCCAAGCGCGATGCCCTTAGGGACGCCGGCACGGTGACCTATCCCCATCGCTTCGAGTTTGACCTCGAGGCCTCCGCCATCCACGAACGCTATGGCGAGCACGACGCCGAACAGCTCGAATCGCTGGCTGTTGCGCTGCGCACGCCGGGTCGGATTACGGCGATTCGTCGGCAGGGCAAAGTCATTTTCGCCGATCTGCATGATGGGCGGACCAAGGTGCAGCTGTTCGCGCGAATGAACGATCTCGACGACGCGACCTGGGCGCTGGTCAGTGACCTCGACCTGGGCGACATCGTGGGGGTGTCCGGAACCTTGATGCGCACCCGCATGGGCGAGTTGAGCCTACGGGTCGCGACCCTCGAGTTGCTGAGCAAGTCGTTGCGACCGATGCCCGAGAAGTGGCATGGCTTGCGCGACGCGGAACTGCGGTACCGCCAGCGCTACGTCGACCTGCTGGTGACGCCGGAAAGCCGGCGAACATTCGAGGTGCGTGCACGATTGGTACGTGGGATTCGCCGATTCCTCGACGAACGCGACTTTCTCGAAGTCGAGACGCCAATGATGCAATCGCTGGCGGGTGGTGCCGCGGCCCGACCGTTTCAGACCCACCACAACGCGCTCGATCTGGACCTCTATTTGCGCGTGGCGCCAGAACTCTACCTCAAGCGTCTGTTGGTGGGTGGTATACCGCGCGTCTACGAAATCAACCGCAACTTCCGCAACGAAGGCATCTCGACCCAGCACAATCCCGAATTCACGATGCTCGAGTTTTACTGGGCCTACGTGGACTATTACGCGCTCATGGACTTGACCGAGGAGATGGTGGCGGGCCTCGCGGACGAAATCCTCGGGGCGTCGACATTGGATTGGAAATTGGATTGGAAGGACGAGAAAATCGACCTGACACGCCCGTGGCGGCGGCTCACCATGCGTGACGCAACCGCCCAGCTTGGTGGAGTTGATCCCACCGCGCTCGACGATGTGGATTCCCTTCGCGCTGAGTTCGATCGGCGGGAGCTTGAACGGCCCGCAGCCGACGACTATGGTCACCTGTTGCTGACGCTGTTCGAAGCGACGGCCGAGTCCCACCTGATCCAACCGACGTTCATCACCGAACATCCGGTCGAGGTGTCACCGCTGGCCAAGCAGAAGCCCGAAGACCCGCGGTTCACCGAGCGGTTCGAGCTCTACTTAGGGGGCATGGAGATCGCCAACGCGTTCAGTGAGCTCAACGATCCCGATACCCAAGCGGAACGTTTCAAGCAGCAGCTGGCCGTGCGGGAGCAGGGAGACGACGAAGCCCATCGCTTTGATCACGACTATGTCCGGGCCCTCGAATACGGCATGCCGCCCGCTGGTGGTGAAGGGGTCGGTATTGATCGTCTCACCATGTTGTTTACCAACAACACGTCGATTCGCGACGTGATCCTGTTTCCCCTCCTGCGTCCACGTCTGGCGAAGGGCGCCGAGGGCTCGGCCGACGACGAGTCGAAGTCGGCCACCGATCAGGAATCCGGGGCTTGACGGACGGCGCTTTGCCAGGACCAAGTGGAGTGGGGCAGTCGGGAGTGGTGCGTCCGCCGGCACGGCGACCGTCTCGTGCCTCGATGGCGTTGCCCTTCCCGTTGACCCTGGCCCTGCGCTACTTGCGCAGTACCCGGCGCGACGCCTTTGTCAGCTTGTTGTCGGTACTGGCCGCGGGCGGCATCGGCCTTGGGGTTGCGGCATTGGTATTGGTCCTAGCCGGGCTCAGTGGCCTCCAGGCGTTTCTCCGCGAGGACGTGCTGGCGCGTACGCCGCACATCGAGATCGAGCTCCCTCGGAGTCGAAATACCGGTGCCGAAAGCGATCCTATGGCCAATACCAGCGCGTTGCTCGAGCGGGTGGCCGCGGTCGAAGGGGTCGAGCAGGCTCGGGAACTTTTGCGTGGACGGGGGTGGGTGCTGGTCGGCGGTAGCGCGGTGGCGGTGAGCATCGTCGGCTACGAGGGCGAGCTCCCTGCGTTTTTCGCGGGCGCCACGGGTCGCGAGGAAGGCCTGTACCTGGGTGGTATTCAGGCTGCGGCGTGGGGTTTTCAGCCCGGCGACGCGGTCGAGATCGTTTCGCCGCGGCCCACTTTGACGCCGTTTGGGCCCGCGCCGCGCGTGCATCGCTTGACCTTGGCCGGGACCTTTCTCTCGGGGCAGACCGAACAAGAGGGCGAACGGCGTCTAGCGGTTCCGTTGCCCGCCGCCCGCCGCCTGTTGGGTGATCGCGCGTTGCGGGTCGAGGTGACCGCAGCCAGCTTGGAACAGGCGTTGGAGGTTGCGGAGCGGGTCGAGGCGGTGGTGCCCGAGGCCGCGGTGGTGCGCACCTGGCAGGACCTCAACCGACCCCTCTTCTTTGCACTGAGGCTCGAAAAAAGTCTGATGTTCGTGTCGGTGTTCTTGATCGTGCCGGTAGCGGCCATGGCCCTCATCACGGTGCTCGTGCTCTTGATTGCCAGCAAGCGGGGGGAGATTGGCATGCTGCGCGCCATGGGTGCGACCGCCAATGAGCTGCGCGGTGCCTTTCTGGGCCTCGGTCTTTCGCTCGGGGCGCTCGGGCTCACACTCGGAACCGCCCTGGGGGTGGCCGCGGCATGGGTGCTCGACCGTTACGAGTTGCTGTCGCCGCCGGGGGATGTCTACTTCATCGAACACATTCCGTTCGTGATTCAGGGACAGGATCTGTTGCTGGTGATCGGTGCCGCGGCTGGGCTGATGATCGTGTCTTCGGTCTATGGCGCCCAGCGGGCCGCCCTGTTGGAACCGGTGGAGGCCTTGAGACGGTGAGTGTCACGGTGTCCGCCCGAGCGTTGGTCAAGTCCTACCGTGACGCCGACCGCCGCATCCCGGTACTGACTGGTGCCAGTCTGGAATTGGCGGCGGGAGAGATGGTGGCCATCGTTGGGCCGTCGGGTTCAGGCAAGTCGACCTTCCTCCATCTGCTCGGTGCCTTGGATACGCCTGATTCCGGGGAGATCGAGATCGGCGGGCAGGACCTGGCGTCACTCGACCGCCGACGCCTGGCCCGCTTTCGCAACCGAACGTTGGGTTTCGTTTTTCAGTTCCACCAGCTGCTGCCGGACTTCGATGCCGTCGAGAACGTCATGATGCCGGGGCGCATTGCCGGGCTTCCCGCCGCCGATGCGGAGGCGCGGGCCGAGGCGTTGCTCGTCGAGGTCGGTCTCGCCGATCGTCTGGATCATTTCCCGAGCCAACTTTCGGGTGGTGAACGCCAGCGGGTCGCGATCTGCCGTGCCTTGTTGATGGCGCCGCCGTTGTTGCTCGCGGACGAGCCCACCGGCAATCTCGATCCAGCCAGCGCCGAGCAGGTTTTTGCCCTTCTGCTCGACCTTCAGGCGCGTCGCCAAACCACGACCCTGCTGGTAACCCACAATCCTTCGCTGGCCCGACGATGTGGTAGGATTCTGGTCTTAGAACGTGGCGAGCTGCAGCCTGCGGCCCCCTAGTTTGCGTGTCTCGTTGCTGGTCTGGAGGGCCGCCTCTTGGCACCCAGCCGCTACGCTGGCCCGCCATCTGCCTGCTGGAAAGAACGCGACATCATGTTCGAAAAGTACAACGAGAAGGCGCGTCGCGCGCTGTTTTTTGCTCGCTACGAAGCCAGCAAGCTGGGCAGTCGCGTTATCGAGTCGGAGCACGTTCTCCTCGGGATTTTGCGCGAGGGCGAAGAGTCGGTGATGAGCCTACTCGGAACCTTCGATGCCAAGCCCGACGATCTCCGACGCACGGTCGAAGGCGAACGGGTGTTCGTCGAACGCATTTCGTCGACTGCCGAGTTGCCACTCTCTGAAGAGACCAAAAAGATCTTGGCGTATGCCGCCCATGAAGCCGAGAGCATGTTGCACCCGGCTGTGGGCTCCGAACATCTGCTGATCGGGATTTTGCGGGTAGAGCGATGCCAAGCGATGCGCATCCTTACCCAGGCGGGGCTCGATCTCTACGCGGTGCGTGAAGAGGTGCTCAGCATGGCCCGAGAACGTGACTCAGAGCAGCAGAAGAAAGAGTTGCCGTTCTTGACCGAATACGGTCGCGATCTCACCACGTTGGCTTCTCAAGGTGTGTTCGACCCGCTGATTGGGCGCGACTCCGAACTGGAGCGCGTTGTTCAGGTGTTGTCGCGGCGGACCAAGAACAATCCGATCTTGCTGGGTGAGCCAGGGGTCGGTAAGACGGCTTTGGTCGAAGGTCTGGCCCAACGGATCGTGGAAGACGAAGTGCCGATCTTCTTGCGCAATAAGCGAATTATCGCCCTCGATCTGTCCTTGATCGTCGCCGGCACCAAGTACCGTGGCCAGTTTGAGGAGCGGCTCAAGGGCATCCTCAAGGAGCTGCGGGAGAGCGATGATCTAATCGTGTTCATCGACGAGATCCATGCCTTGATCGGTGCTGGTTCCGCCGAGGGCTCGCTCGACGCCGCCAACATCTTGAAGCCGGCGCTCTCGCGCGGCGAGGTCGCTTGCATTGGCGCCACCACGCCCAAGGAATACCGCAAGTACATCGAGAAGGATCGGTCGTTGCTTCGCCGGTTCCAGGCCACGCATGTCGAGCCGCCGAGCGCAGAAGAAACGGTGTCGATTTTGGAAGGGGTGAAAGAACGATACGAGTCCTTTCACAAAGTTACGTATACGGATGCTGCCATGCGTCGGGCCGTTTACCAGACCGATCGCTACATCCCGGACCGGTTTCAACCTGACAAATCAATCGATGTTGTCGATGAGGCTGGCGCACGGGTCAAGCTGCGGCGGGTACGGGATACCCAGAACCTGCGGAAGCTGGAGGAAGAGGTCGCGAACGTCGAAAAGGAAATGAAGGCCGCAATCTCGGCCAAGGACTTCGAGCGCGCTGTCTACCTTCGCGAGCGTGAGATCGAATTGCGCGAGGACTTCGAGCGCTTGACCGCGGGATTTGGCGATGAAACCCGCCTCGAAGTCACAGTGCGCGATGTGGAAGAGGTCATTTCCTCGTGGACAGGCATTCCGGTCGCCAGTCTCCAGACCGAAGAGGCCGAGCGACTGATGCACATGGAAGACACGTTGCATCAGTGGGTCGTGGGGCAAGATCGGGCCATCAGCGCGATCAGCCGTGCAATTCGGCGGTCTCGACTCGGGGTCAGCAATCCCCAGCGCCCAGTGGGGTCCTTCATCTTCTTGGGGCCGTCAGGGGTCGGCAAGACCGAGGTTGCCCGTCGCTTGGCCGAGTTCCTATTCGCGAGTAAGCAGGCCCTGATCCGGTTCGACATGAGTGAATTCATGGAGAAACACACGGTATCCAAGCTGATCGGCTCGCCGCCAGGCTACGTCGGTCATGAAGAAGGCGGGCAGCTGACCGAGCGCATCCGTCGGCAGCCGTATTCCGTGATCTTGTTCGACGAAATCGAGAAGGCGCACCCGGACATCGCCAACCTGCTGCTGCAGATCCTCGACGACGGACGCCTTACGGATGCCTATGGCAATGCTGTCGATTGCACGAACGCCATCGTGCTGATGACCTCGAACATCGGCAGCAAGCTGGTGCTGCGCGGTGGTACGGTCGGATTTGGCGACCAAGACGCAGCGCTTCCGTTCGAGCGCATCGAAGAAGAGATCCTCGGTGCGCTCAAGCAGACCTTCAGTCCCGAATTCATCAACCGGGTCGATGAGGTGATTGTCTTCAATCCGCTCAGTTCCGAGGACTTACGCGCGATTGTCGATATTCTTCTGCTCGACGTCAACGCGATCCTCGCCGAGCGCGGGCTGCATGTGACCGTGACCGAGCCAGCCAAGAGGATCCTGCTCGAGAAGGCAGGGATCGAACCCTCCACGGGGGCACGTCCCTTGCGACGAACGATTCAGCGCTATGTGCAGGATGCCGTGTCCGAACTCTTGATCCAGCGGCACGGAGAGACCATCGAAAAGATCGAGGTGAGGGTCGAAGGCGGTAAGCTTCGACTCGAAGCCCAGGAGCTGGCCACAGCCACTGCGGAAACCTGAACCGGCGCCGGCTGACGCATGCGCTTGTATCGGGTATGGCCCGGCGGTCGTGTGTGCGGTTCGAGTAGCCTCAGTCGGCCGGTTACGGCCGGTTGACCCAACTAGGTACGACCATTGCAAGATCATCCGGGTATGACCAGAATTCAAGACCACGTTCCCCGCGCTCTGGCCGCGAGCACAGCAACCCGGAGGAGGAAGCCCACGGTGATACGTGACATGAGAAGACCAAAGGGCCGCTGTTCTGTTGCGCGGCAGATCCAACTTGGGCTCAGCTTGGCGGTATTGATCGTGGCGCCCTGGGTCTCTGTACCCTTGTGCGCCCAAACCGATCGGTTCGACGGCGAGCCCATCGTCGAGGTGGAGTACGTCGGCACCAGCTTGAGCGCGGATACCCTCAAGCACTATCTCTTCGGTCGCGATACCGGTGAACAGCCTTCGCTCGATCTGGATGCGCTCAACACGCGCATCCAGCGCTTGTGGGATCGCGACCTGATCGAAGACCTGGCGTTAGAGGTCGAGCCGGTCGAAGGTGGCGTCAAGCTGGTTTTTCGCATCGTTGACCGCATGCGTTTGATGTCGGTCGACTACGTGGGTCTCAAACGCATCAGCAAGACCGATATCAAGGAGCGGATCGACCGCGACCGGATCGAAGTCTACGAAGGGCAGCCGATCCAGCGTGGCGAGCTCGAACGGCTGGTGACCCTCATCGAGGAGATGTACCGGGAGAAGGGCTTTCGATTCGCCCAGGTGCGCTACGCGATGGAGGAGATCGCGAACAATCAGATCCGTGTGACCTACACCCTCGATGAGGGTGACAAGGTGAAGATTGGCGATATTCGTTTTGATGGCAACACGGTGTTTAGCGACCTTCGGCTCCAGCTGGCTATGAAGAACACCAAGGAATCGAATCTGGTCTGGAGGCTGTTCAAGAAGGACATCTACAATCCAGCCAGCCTCGATGAGGACTTGGAGAAGGTTCGGGACCTGTACCGGCGTCAGGGCTTCAAAGATGTGCTGATCGCCCGGCCCGAGATCGATGTCGACGCCAAGCGGCCCAATGCACCGACGATCAAGGAGCAAAAGCGCAGGCTGGCGATCACCATCCCGGTCGAGGAAGGCGAGCGGTGGAAGCTAGGGGAGGTCTCGATCGACGGCAACGAGGTGTTGACCGACGAATTCCTGCTACGCCAATTCGAACGTCCGCGCGGAAGCTGGCTGCGTTCGAAAGCCGTCAACGACTTCGAAGAGAAGGTCGGCAAGCTGTACCAGAGTCTCGGACACGTGTTCTCACAAGTTGAGACAGAGTTGCGTGAACGCGAAGGCCAGGCCAACGTCGCGGACCTGGTCGTCCACATCGACGAGCGCGATCAGTTCCGGGTTGGGCGTATGACGTTCGACGGCAACAGCAAGACCCGAGACAAGGTGCTCCGGCGCGAGATGCTGGTGCAGGAAAGCTCGGTCATGAATATGAACGGGTTGCGCAACAGCCTGCTCAAAATTCGCCAACTCAACTACTTCACGCTCGATGAGGATGAACCCATCGACTTCGACTTTGATGCCGAGGCGAAGACCGTGGACCTCACGGTGAAAGGTGAAGAGGCCGACCGCACCGAGCTCCAGTTCGGTGGTGGTTTTAGTGAATTCGACGGGTTCTTCGGCCAGTTTTCGATTCGGACGACCAACTTCCTTGGTCGCGGCGAAACGGTCGGTGCGTCGGCGCAAATCGGTCGTCAGCGCGACCTGTTCAATCTCGAATACCGGATCCCATGGTGGCTCGACCGGCCCCAGTCGCTGGGGGTCAACTTGTTCAACTCCAGCATTGAGTCGCGGGTGCAGACCGACGTCGACTTCCAGCAGAGCTTCTCCGGTGGTTCGGTCACCTACGGCCGCAACCTCGGCGCGTTCCAAAGCTTGAATCTGACCTACAGCTTCTTGGACTCCGAAAACACGCAAACGTTGTTCCAAACCGACGGCACGTCGCTCTCGCGGGTCAACAACTTCACGACCTCGTCGCTGCGTCCATTCTGGCTGTTCAACACCTTGGACAGCCGGTTCGAGCCGTTTCGGGGTTTGCGTGCGACGGCGTCAATCGAGTTCGCGGGCGGTGCGTTGGGCGGTAGCACGGAGTTCATCAAACCGATCATCGGTGCCACGTTCTTCAAGCCGATCAGTCGCCGTCCGTTCAAGTCCACCTTTGCGATCAACGCCCAGATGGGCTACATCACGGGCATCGGGGGCGCGAGCGATCGGCCTGAGCTTTTCGCGCAACAGCGCTTCTTCCTCGGTGGCGAGTCCACCGTACGCGGATTCCGGCGTCGGTCGTTGACCGCAATCAACGAGAGCGGCGAGATCATCCGGGACGAAGACGGATTCCCCTTGGGCGGCGAAAAGATGGCGCAGTTCAACCTCGAGTACCACGTTGTGATGGGTGGCCCGTTTCGCTTGGTCCTCTTCGGTGATGCCGGTGGTGTCTTCGCCGCCAGCCAGGACTTCGATCCCGATCTCATGCGGTACAGTGCCGGCATTGAGCTACGGGTGTTGGTTCCCTTGTTCGGAGCGCCGCTGCGCTTCATTTGGGCACGGAACCTCGACCCACTTCCGCTTGACCAGTTCGAAAGCTTCGACTTCAACATCGGCACCTCGTTTTGACGTCGTTTGATGACGACCGCGGTACACGCGGCGGGCTCGCGCGGCTTCGATCGTGCGGACCTCAGCGAAGGGCCATGCAACACCAGGAGAGATACGACATGAACCATTCCCGTTTTGAAGCGCCCCTGTGCTGCTTGTTTGTTGCCGCTGTGGCGCTGGTTGTGACCGCCGGTGCGGTCTCGGCCCAAGCCTTGGCACCGGTCAAGATCGCCGTGGTCGACCTCGAGCTCGTCGTGGCCCAGTCCGCCAGCGGCAAGGCTTTGCAGACCAAGCTCGAGAAGTTCCAGCAGGACGTTCAAGGCCAAGCCGAGGCGATGCAGACCAAGGCCCGTGACCTGCAGGCACAGATCGCAAACGGGGCCAACACCCTGTCGGAGGAGAAGCTCAATCAATTGCAAAAGGAGCTCGAGGACCAGGGCATTGCCATCCGCCGGTTGCGAGATGACAAGCAGCGTGAAGGCCAGAAGATGCAAACGGAAGGTCTGCGTGCGATCGAAGTTCAGCTCGAGCCGGTCTTCGAAGCCATTCAGAACGAGAACGGCTACGATCTGATCCTCAACAACGTGCCGGGCGTGGTGGTGATGGCCAAAGAAACGGTCGATATCACCGCGATGGTGGTCGACCGGCTGAACGCCCAGGCAGCTGCTGGCGGTTGATGTCTTGGTCGCTGATCGAGCTCGCGGCCTTGGTCGATGCCGAGGTCCACGGTGACGATGGCCGGTCGGTGGGCGCGGTGCGCTCACTCGACGCGGCTGGCGTTGACGATCTCTCGTTCGTCAGTGGGCCTGCGCATCGTGGTGCGGCCGAGGCATCCGGTGCCGGGGCATTGATCGTTCCGCCCGCGCTGGCTGATCTCGATCGACCCCGCTTGGTGGTCAACCACCCTGGCTTGGCCATGGCGAAGATCCTGGCCCATATGGTGCCGGTCTCGCGACCGCCCGCTGGGGTCCACGCTACGGCCATCGTCAACGAGCAAGCGACCGTCGATCCCACTGCGAGCATCGGGCCCTATGCGGTGGTTGGCGCCGGCAGCTCGATCGGTGTCGAGACGGTGCTGCATGCCCACGTGGTGGTCGGGCGCCGCTGTCAGCTCGGCGATCGGTCGGTCCTTCATCCCCACGTCGTTCTCTATGACGACACCCAGATCGGGGAACGCACGACGATTCATGCGGGTTCGATCATTGGAGCCGATGGATTTGGCTACGTTTTCGATGGCGCGGCCCACGTCAAAGTGCCGCAGGTCGGATCGACGTGGGTGGGTAGCGATGTCGAGATCGGCGCCTTGTCGAGCGTCGACCGGGCGGCGCTGGAGCGCACCGAGGTTGGCGACGGAACAAAGATCGACAACCAGGTTCAGGTGGCACACAATGTCCGAATCGGCAAGGCGAGCATTCTGTGCTCCCAGGTAGGCATTGCTGGAACCACGCGGATCGGCAATGGGGTCGTACTGGCGGGGCAGGTCGGCGTTGCCGATCATGTGGAGGTGGGTGACGGCGCCCAGATCATGGCCAAGTCTGCGGTTCTGCAATCGGTCGAGGGCGGGGGCACCTACGGCGGTGTTCCGGCGATTCCTGCCTCAGCATGGCGCCGCCAGGTGGTTGCCAGTAGCAAGCTCGGAACGATGGACCGTCGGTTGCGGGCGTTGGAGCAACGGTTGGCGGCGATAGAAGAGGAGAGAGGGTGAGCGAATCACAGTCAGACGAGCAGCAGGTGACGTGGGATGCGCGGTGGATCCAGTCGGTCTTGCCCCACCGCTACCCGCTTCTGTTGGTGGATCGTGTGCTCGAGATCGAGCCGGGCAAGCGCTTGGTCGCGATCAAGAACGTCACCATCAACGAAGAGATCCTCCAAGGACACTTCCCAGGGCGGCCGGTGGTCCCTGGGGTGATGCTGATCGAGGGCATGGCGCAAGCCGGTGCGATCTTGGTCCTGCACGCGATGCCGCCGGAAGAGCGGGCACGAAAGCTTCTGTACTTCTCGTCCATCGAACGTGCCCGCTTCCGCCGCCCGGTCGAGCCGGGCGACCAATTGCGTTACGAGGTCGAGATGCTGCGCGCACGAAGCACTGCCTTCAAGCTTCGAGGCCAGGCCTTTGTCGGCGACGAGTTGGCCGCGGAAGCGGTGTGTCTCTCGTCGATGGCGGATCGCTAGTATGGCGACCGAGATCCATCCGAGTGCGATCGTCGATCCTGCTGCCGAGTTGGACGTCGACGTCACGATTGGGCCCTACGCTGTGATCGGGGCCGGTGTCCAGATCGGTGCTGGTACCCAGATCGGAAGCGGCGCGCAAGTCCATGGGCCGACGATCCTGGGGCGCGACAATCGTGTGTTCCCCAACGCTGCGGTGGGCTTCGATCCACAGGACTTGAAGTATCAAGGTGAAGAGACTCGGCTCGAGGTCGGGGATCGCAACCACTTTCGCGAGTTCTCGACCGTACACCGGGGAACGGGTTTCGGCGGTGGCGTCACTTCTATTGGCGACGACAACCTGTTCATGATCTTCACCCACGTGGCCCACGATTGTCACGTCGGCAACGGCAACATCCTGGTCAACAACGGTACCCTCGCTGGCCATGTCACGGTTGGCGATTTCGCCACCATCGGCGCGTTCAGCTCGGTTCACCAGTTCTGCCGGGTTGGCTCTTATGCCTACATCGGCGGTTATTCGGTGCTCACCCGCGACGTGCTCCCGTATGTGAAGACGGTCGGCGTGAGGCCGGCGTGCTACGGCATCAATCGGATCGGCCTCGAACGCCTCGATTTTGCCCGAGAAACCTTGAGTGCGCTCGAGGCCGCTTTCCGCGTGCTCGTGCGCTCGCGCCTCGCGACGCCTAAGGCGCTCGAGATGCTTCGTGCCGAGCATGCCGGCGAGCCTCATGTTGATCGCTTGATCGAGTTCGTCGCGACCTCCGAGCGCGGTGTGATCAAAGACCAGCCTGGTAAGGGCAGCCGAGGCGGCGCATGAGCGGACGGCTACGGATGGGCGTGGTGGGTACCGGTGCCATGGGGCGCCATCATGTGCGTATTCTGAGTGAGTTGGCGGACGCCGACTTGGTTGGAATTTACGATCAACGGTCCGAAGTCGCTGCCGAACGGGCAGCAGCGCACGGCACCCAGGTATTCGCGTCGCCCGCCGCCTTGGCCGACGCGGTCGATGCGGTGGTACTGGCCGTCCCAACAGTGGAGCACGCTTCCCTCGGTTGTGACTTCCTGGCGCGGGGCTGTCACCTGTTGGTCGAGAAGCCGATCGCATCGAGCCTCGAAGAAGCGGGCCGCATGATCGCGGTGGCCGCCGATCACGCCAAGGTGCTGGCCGTTGGGCACGTCGAGTTCTTTAACCCGGGTGTCCAGGCGGTCTTGGCGCAGCCGGGTCCCGTGCGTTTCGTTGAAATTCAACGTCTTTCGCCCTTTACCCCACGCAGTTTGGATGTCGATGTGATCTTGGATCTCATGATTCACGACATCCAGATTCTGCACGCGCTCGACCCCAGTCCGATCGCGGAAATCCGGGCCAGCGGAATCGATGTCATGTCGGCCAAGGTCGACATGACGCACGCCCGCATCGCCCTCGAAAGTGGCGCGGTCGCGACAATCTCGGCATCCCGGGTGGCATCCGAACCCGTGCGCAAGCTGCGCCTTTTTGGGCAGAATAGCTACTACTCGCTCGACTACCGAGAGCAAGAGGTCAAGGGCTACGGCCTCGAGTTCGACGGCGACCAGCGCCGCATCGTGCCGGCCCAAGTCGAGGTAGTACCGCAAGAGCCCTTAGTTGGTGAGCTGCGTGCCTTCGTCGATGCCTGTCTCGGGCGCAAGGCAACACTGGTCGATGGCGCCCAGGGCCGACGTGCGCTCGCGACGGCTTTGGCGGTGCGCGACGCGGTGGGCTGAGGTGTTCGGTTTGCGTCAGTCGCGCTTACGACGGTGGTGATAGGGCGCGCTTTACGTCGCACAGGCCGGAGTCGATAATCCGATCCATGTCGCGGTCTTTCGCGAGGAGCGGTGCACCGTTCTTGGCTGCCAAACACGCGATTAGGCAGTCGATGGTCGAGCGAACGGTGATGCCAGTAATCCGGAGTCTTCGGTAGAGCCAGGCCGCATCCAGGTAGGTCTGGGGCTCGACTGGGGCGAAGTACCTCATGTCTCGAAAGTAGGGCTCGAGCTTTCGGACGGTATCGTCTTCACGAAAACCCTGTAGCACTTCGGCGAGGACCACGCCGCACGTCGCGACAGCGTGACCCTAATCGATCTAACCGCGCAGCGCCGTGGCCTCAGGAGACGGGTGACCGTTGAAACAATCGATCCAAACGGAGCTGTCCACGAGCACGCTCACAGGCGTTTCCGGAGCTTGTCGAGATCACCCTCCCAGGGGGCGCGGCCTTCCCATGCGAGCAGCTCTCGCTGGCGCATGCGGCGAACGAACTCTCGGAGCGCCTCATTGATTACCTCGGTTTTGGTACGACCATCTGCGAAACGCATCGCCGATTGAAGTGCAGTGTCGTCAAGGTTGAGTGTCGTGCGCATTTCGTCTCCTGATGCAGATCGAGTGGCCGATTTGTCTGCGGCGAAGAGCATACCAACGTAAGGTTGAACACAGATCAGGCTCAAACGTTCTTCGCACTCGGATGTCTACCAGCATGCTGCGGTCATGCGCTTGCTCGAGGACGGGTTAAGTTTGGTCCTTCTTCGAGCCCGTCGCAGTTCTCTCGCATGGCAATCGATCTCCAGTACTCCTGCGTCCGCCACCTTCGGGGTATCTTGGTCTCGTGCGGGTCACTGTTACTGACGGTAACGATTGTGCCGCGGCGCTGCACGCCTGCGGTGCTATTCTCGACGTACGTTCCTTGCCTCTTGCCACCCGCGGAGAGCGAAAGTGCCCGACGTCGAAGCCGGACCGAGCCGCGCGCAGCGCTGGCGACAGGTCGAAGCGTTGTTCGAAGAGACCCTTGCGCAACCGGCAAGCCAGCGCCGCGCGTTCTTGCGGCAGGCGTGTGTGGGTGACCCGGAGCTCGAAGAGTCGGTTGCGCGGCTGTTGGCTGCTGATGCCGCCGCCGATGGCACGATCGAGGCGGCGGTGGAACACGGTACGCGCCTCTACGGCGAGGCGCAATCGGGTGCACTGGTGGGGAAGCGGATCGGCACCTATCGATTGGTGCGTGAGCTGGGCCATGGCGGTATGGGGGTGGTCTATTTGGCCGAACGGGCCGATGACCAGTACGAGAAGCGGGTCGCACTGAAGCTGATCTGGCCGGGCTTGGGAAGTGCCGAACGCGTGCGACGATTTCGTGGCGAACGCCAGATCCTGGCGGATCTCGATCACCCGGGGATCGCGAAGCTTCTCGATGGCGGCACCACCGACGACGGCATGCCGTTCCTGGTCATGGAGTACATGGAGGGTGAGACTATCGACCGCTACTGCGAACGCCATGCCCTGCCGCTCGAGGGGCGCTTACGGTTGTTCCGCGCCGTTTGTGACGCGGTGGCATTTGCGCACCAGCACCTCGTTATCCACCGTGACCTCAAGCCAGCGAACATTTTGGTGACCACGGCGGGTGACGTCAAGCTGCTCGATTTTGGTATCGCCAAGTTACTCCAAGACGATCGCAAGAATACGGCGGCGCCCACCGCGCCCCTCATGACTCCGCAGTATGCGAGCCCCGAACAGGTGCGTCGTCAGCGAATAGGCACCAGTACCGACGTCTATTCTCTGGGCGTGGTGTTGTACGAGCTGCTGACTGGTCAGCGGCCTTACGATGTCTCGAGGACGACCCCGGCCGAGCTCGAGAGCGTCGTGTGCGAGCAAGACCCACCGTCGCCCAGTAGCACCACGCGCCAGGCATTTCCCACCGGCGGTGGCCCCGTCGGGTGGATGCGTCTTCGCGGCGACCTGGACGCCATTGTCGGTAAAGCGATGCGCAAGGAGCGCGCTGCTCGCTACGGTACGGTTTCTGCTTTGGCGGCTGATATCGACCGATACGGGGCAGATGAGCCGGTGCGAGCACGTAAGGGCACCTGGACCTATCGCGGTCGCAAGTTCTTGCGTCGGCATTGGGTGGCTTTGGGTGTTGGTGCGGCGTTCGTCGCGATGGCGACGACATTTACGGTACGGGTGGTAGACGAGCGAGACAAGGCCACCCAGGCGCTCACGCTGCTGGTCGACCTGTATGAGTTGTCGGAGCCGGGGGGTGACCAACGCCGGGTGGCGGATGCGGCCGACCCCGATCTGGTTCGGCGCAGCAACGCACTGATCGAGGCCCATGCGTCGCAGCCGCAAATCCAAGCCGAGTTACTGGACGCCACCGGGCGGCTCTACCAAGAGCTCGGGCTTTATGACGAAGCCCGACCACGGCTCGAGCGGGCGATCTCGTTGCGACGCCGGTCGGGTGACCGAACCGCCTTGGCCCAAAGCCTTGGTAGCATCGCGGATCTGTTTCTGGCCACAGACGATTTGGATCGGGCGGTCGCCCTCTATGAAGAGGCACTCGATCTGCATCGCCAGGAGTTGCCGGCAGACGATCCACGGTTGGCCGAGAGCGTGAACAACTTGGCCAATGCACTGGCGGAGCGAGGTGACCTGGCGGAGGCCGAGCCCCTGTACCGCGAGGCATTGGGACGACGCGTTGCACGTCACGGCGAGCGGCATGAGGCGGTGGCGGAAAGCCACAACAATTTGGCGTTGGTGTTGTGGGACTTGGGTGATCTGGCGGGAACCGAAGAACATCTCCGGCGGGCACACGTCACCTACCGCCAGACCCTAGGCGACGACCATACGGACTACGCAATGGCGTTGGGCAACCTGGGCAACCTCATGACGGAGCAGGGCCGCTTCGAGGAGGCTGAGCCCATGCTGCGCAAGACGCTCGAGATCGATCGTCGCGAGCGGGGAGATGACCACAGCGACGTGGCGCTCGATCGTGACAACCTGGCCACATTGCTCCGGCGCGCCGGACGTTTGGAGGAGGCGGCCGAGGAGCGACGCGAGGCCCTGCGGATTCGGCAGCGTCACTTTGGCGAAGGACATCGCGACATTCTCGCCGGATTCAGCAACCTCGCGACGGTTCTGGTCGACGATGGCCGACTCGAAGAGGCGGAAGTCCTCGAACGGCGCGCCCTCGCCGGCTGGTTGGCCAAGACCCCACTGGACGCCCTCGATGTGGCCTATTCGCGCGAGAATCTCGGTGCCATCTTGCGCGCCCGCGGTGACCTCGATGCTTCCGAGACCGAGCTCCGGTCGGCGCTCGAGTCACGACTCCAGCGGCAAGGGAATGAACATGTCAACGTTGGCCGCACGCGCCGTAACCTGGGGTTGACGCTCTTTGACCAAGGACGGTTCACCGAGGCTGCGACCGAGCTCCGCCACGCACTGGCGATCCAACAGGAAAAGTACGAAGAGGGCGATGTCCGGGTCGCGCTCACCCGCAGCCACCTGGCGGGGGTCTTGACCGAGCATGGGCAGCTCGATGAAGCCAACACGTTGCTGTCAGCAGCGTTGGAGGTCCAACGCGCACGGTATGGTGACGAGCACCCAGTCGTGGGTCTGACTCTCGCCCGCCGCGGCATGGTACGTGCTGCGCGTGGGGCCTTCGATCTCGCGATGCAGGACCTCGATGCAGCGTGGCGAATCCTGAGCGACCTCCCGGCTGGTTTGGCATCGCAGCGAGCGGTCACACAGTTGGCGCGAGCCCAACTCGCGGTGTCGATGGGACGCCGCGACCGCGCTGCTCCATGGGCAGGCGAGGCCGCGACGTTCTTTGCGCAGCGATTGCCCGTCGACAACTGGCAGCGCGTGCGCGCCGAAGCCTTGGCCGACCAGCGGGGGGGTGGCGGTTAGAGAGGGGGAAGACTCGGACCGCACACCGTGAGGACGTGTACCCCAACGTTGACGCAATCGTAGGAGTAGGAAGGATCGTTCTTTTGCGCCGGTGTCGTGAGCTCGCCGCCGGTGGCCGGGGGTTGGGGCAGGTACGACACCGAGTAGCCGTTGGTGCCGGTTGGTAGCGTGCCGTTGGCACCGGAGAACTCGGTGGTCCTGACATCGAACAATCGAGTAAACGATCCGCCCTCGTTGCCGGTCCAATCGGGCCTTAGATCGACCGCCGATCCGGTACCGCGTAGTTGTACGGGGAAGCCGTCAACCGAGAAGAAGGTGTCGATCGGAAGCAACGCGCCAACATCGGAGCCTTGGCCGTCCGCGCCGATGGTGGTCAAGCGAACCGTACCGGCTTCCGGCGTCGGTAGGCTCAACGGGTTGTCGATGGTCAAATCGGTGATCAAGATCGGCACGCCCATACGATCTTCGTGGATATAGGCCACGGACTCGACAGGAATCTTCGCGTGGCTGTAAGCCACTACCAGGCCGGCACCTTGGGCAAGGGGAGGGGCGTCGGAGTGGTCGAGGAACGGCGACGCGCCGTTGGTCAGGGTGCTTGGCAAGCCCGAGATCTGAAAGTCGCCGTTGATCAGACTGGGCGCGAGGTTCGCGATGTCGGCGGCATAAAGAACGCTGCGGGCTTGGTCTGCGCCCGTCCAGCATGGCGGGTCGGCTGAGCTCAACAACTGGGCGGTGACCGCGTGTCCATTGACGCCGATGGAGATCTGCGGGTCCGTCAACTCCTCGGTCAGAACCAGCATGAGGTACAGCCTGGCGAGTACCAACTGACTGCCGGGCTCGACGCCGCGCAGGTTGATGGTGCAAAAGCCCGCGTTGCGGGCGCCGCAGCCCGCCGCAGCGTGCGCGATACCGCCGGGGAGGAGGGCGCACTCACCGTTCGGGCCGGTGGGCGGCTCGACCCCTTCGATCGGTTGGCAGTTCTCGATACCACTCTTGCTCAACGCGAACGCTTCGACAAAGCTCGCAACAGCGGGCACTTGGACCGCGGCGCCACCGTTGCCGGCAATGAGGTTTCCGCCACCCGCCCCATCCTGGGCGCCGCGCTTGCGTCCGTTGTCGTGGCTGAGGGGTAGGGGGCCAGCGAGCAGCGGCTCAACCACCAATATTGTGGCCAGTAAGGCGCAGATCGTCGTGGTCAAAGCCTGGGTCCGGCGTTGGTTCCTTGCGCGGCATTCGGTCATTGCGAGGCTCCTTCGTCTCTTGGCATTCAAGCGTCTCTCAGGTAAAGCGTAGAAACGCATGAGATCGAATACCGAGGATGGCATTATGATATTTCGTCGGTCCGGCCGAGCCCGAGTGCCAAACCCACGCTACCGGCAACGAGCACCGCGGCCATCACCACATGGCCGGCATGAAAGAGGGGAAACCGGGGTGAGACCTCTGGTTGGAAGCCACCGGCCACCTCGGGTAAGGGCGACGGCGCGATCAACAAAACCGCGAGACCGAGCATGACCTGAACCCAGGCAAGGGCCGCCAGGCCGATCGCGAGCCCCGTCCAACGCCGGGCCACGTGACCGCGCGCTAGCACGGTGGCCGCGGTGGCCAGCGCCAGCTGCATGGCAAACGCGTTGCCCACGTGAAATGCCAAGATCGCCACGTAGCCGCCGCCTGGGGGATGTCGGGCGAACACGCCGAGGACGACTTGGAAGAGGGCCAAAACCGCGCTCAGTCGGGCTGCTCGCAAGCCAACAATCGACCCCTGGTCAGGCGCCTCGGCTGGTCTGACCAACGTTTTCGGTCGGCCGAGGCCATAGGCCGCCGCGAGGATGAGCAGGATCGCCGCGATCTGGGCCAGAAGGGCATGGGCGGCCACGTCGCCCCGCCCCGGAAGTCGAAGCGCAATCGCACCACCCAAAAGCACTTGAACGAACAGGACAACGGCCGCGGCGGTGTGAAAGCGTGTGGTGGTGTTTCCTGACGCGAGCCGCCGTGACCAAACGGCGAGGACGATCGCGAGCAGGGTCACGCTCGCGGCCAGCAAGCGATGGACATTGACCAGACCGGCGTTGCCGTTCCAATACCGTGGCCACCAGTTGCCATAGAACAGGGGCCAGTCTGGCACGGCGCCAGCTGCCTCGCGACTGTGGACCAAACTCCCGGCCGCGAGCAACGCCAAGCCAAGGCCAGCGGTCACGATCGCGATGAGCTGGCGGGCGGCTCCTCGGTCCTGTTGGGGAGGCATCTTCAGTCAGTTTATCGTTTTGCGACCCCGCGGGTGGTCGGCGGGCTTCCGCTGCCGAGACCTTCGGGATAACCTCGGCGCTTCGCACGACCACGAAAGCACCGCAGGGCGCGGCAACTGGCTATACGAGGGCATCGCATGGAGATCGAGATTGGCGTGATCGGAGGCAGTGGCCTCTACGGCATGGAAGGCCTTACGGTGGCGGAAGAACGTCAGATCGAGACGCCGTTTGGCGACCCGAGCGATCCCTATGTCATCGGCGACCTCGATGGTCGTCGCGTGGCGTTCCTGGCACGTCACGGTCGGGGTCACCGGCTGTTGCCCTCCGAGCTCAACTTCCGCGCCAACATCTATGGCTTCAAAGCGCTCGGCGTGCGTCACCTGATCTCGGTGAGTGCCGTGGGCTCGATGAAGGAAGCCTATGCACCCACGCATGTGGTGGTGCCCGATCAGTTCTATGACCGCACCCGGCACCGGGCCGACACGTTCTTTGGCGATGGGATCGTCGCCCATGTGTCCATGGCCGATCCGATCTGTCCGTCCCTACGTCAGGTGTTGGTGGCCGCGGCGCGCGATGCCGACGCTACCGTTCACGACGGCGGTACGTACTTGTGTATGGAAGGGCCGCAGTTCTCGACCCGAGCCGAGTCCCAGACCTACCGCGGCTGGGGGGTCGACGTGATCGGCATGACCAATCTGCAGGAGGCGAAGCTCGCCCGTGAAGCGGAGATTTGCTACAGCACCCTGGCGATGGTGACCGACTATGACTGTTGGCATGAGGGGGAGGACGATGTTACCGTTGACGCGATTATCGCGGTGGTGCGGGAGAACGCCGTCATGGGCCAGGCCATCGTTCGTGCCGCTTTGGCGCGACTCAACACCGACGCGGGCGCGGCCACCAACTGCAACTGCGGAAGCGCCCTTGCGAGTGCCTTGATCACCGACCCGATCGTGATCCCCACGGCAACGCGGCAGCGGTTGGACTTGTTGGTGGGGAAGTACCTGCCCAAGCCGTCCAACGGTTGCGATTGAGAACCCTGCCTAGGAGCTTCCGTGCCCCGAATTCTAATCAGCAACGATGACGGTATCTTCTCCGAAGGTATCGTTGCGCTCGCTGAAGCGGTGGCACCGCTCGGCGATATTCTCGTGGTGGCGCCAGACCGCGAGCAGAGTGCGAGCGGTCATTCGTTGACCCTTCATCGGCCCTTGCGCATTCGCGAGGTTCGTGAGAACTGGTATGCCGTGGACGGCACCCCGACCGATTGTGTCAACGTCGCGTTGCAGAGTCTGTTCAAGGAAACGCCTCCGGATCTGGTGATCTCAGGCATCAATTTCGGGCCCAACTTGGGTAACGATGTGACCTACTCGGGGACCGTCAGCGTCGCTTTCGAGGCCCACCTACAAAAATTGCCGGCCGTGGCCTTCAGCCAAGAATTGGCCAAGGGTTTTTCGTTCGCTGCTGGAGCCCAGCTGGCACACGAACTACTCGCCGAGTTGCTACAAGAGCCGCTGCCACCGGGGCTCATGCTGAACGTGAACATCCCGGCACAGCGCCCCATCAAGGGCATCGCCTTGACGCGACTGTGTCGCCGCTACTACGACCAGAGCGTGGTCGAGAAGCGAGATCCCCGAGGGCGGAAGTACTACTGGATCGCGGGCGTGCCGGTTTGGGAGAGCGAGCCGGGAACCGACCATGCCGCGCTCGTGGCGGGCAAGGTCTCGGTAACCCCGCTTCAGCTCGATCTCACGGATTATGACGGTCTCGAGCGGTTCGAACCGTTGATCGGCCGCATGGGTGAACGGCTGGCCGGGTCGGATGCTACGTTGACCGAGGTTGCCGGATCGTGAGTCGCTACCACGTCCTCTGGGGTCCTTCGCGCCATTGGGTTCGTTGCCCGTGAACCGATTCGGACCAGCCCGGGAGCACATGGTGCGCAACCTGCGTGACGTGGGTGGCATTCGCGACGAACGGGTCATGCAAGCAATGCGGGATGTGCCCCGACACCTTTTTGTTCGCGGGCAGCATCTGCTGAGCCAGGCGTACGCGGATTTCGCCCTGCCGATCGGCCACCAGCAGACGATCTCTCAGCCGTGGGTGGTGGCGCGAATGACCGAGCTGCTCGACGTGCAGGACGACCATCGGGTGCTGGAAATCGGTACCGGGTCAGGCTACCAAGCCGCGATTCTGGCCAAGCTGGCGAAGTTCGTATTCTCGATGGAGCGGATCGGGGCGTTGGCGAAGGAAGCGATCCAGCGGATGCGAATGCTGGAGATTGGCAACATCAAGATCCAAGGGTTCGACGGTACAGTGGGTTGGAGTGAGGTTGCACCCTTCGATCGCATCATGGTGACGGCTGGAGCACCCGATCGCGTGCCACCGCCCTTGCTCGAACAGCTGCGCGAGGGCGGCTTATTGGTGGTGCCCGAGGGAGACCGGCAGCAGCAGCGATTGGTCCGTTACCGCAAACATGCCCACGGTGTCGAGCGTGAGATTGGGGAGGCGGTGGTTTTTGTGCCCTTGATCGGGCGTCACGGCTGGCCCAAAGAAACGGTCACTAAGGAGCTCTAAACGTGGATCGCCTGCATCATCTTCTCGACAAGCTTCACCTATGGTTGGCCGAGATCTTGGCTTGGGTGGAGGGCTTCGCCGCCACGCCCTATGGAACTTGGGCTTTGTTCGGCATTGCCTTCGCCGAGAGCAGCTTCTTCCCGGTACCGCCGGATGTGTTGTTGATCGCCTTGTGCCTCGGGGCACCCGAGAAGGCGTTGTTCTTTGGCTTGGTCTGTACCGCCGGCTCGGTGCTCGGTGGCATGTTGGGATACGGCATCGGCTACTACGGTGGCCGTCCGTTCCTCAAACGCTTTTTCGACGCGAACAAGATCGCGGCGGTGGAGCGGTATTTCGATCGTTACAATGCCTGGGCGACCGGCATCGCTGGGCTGACACCCTTGCCGTACAAGATCTTCACGGTGTCGGGTGGCGCGTTTGCCGTCAACTTCCGGATCTTCGTCATCGCGTCGATTCTGGCGCGGGGTCTACGGTTTCTCGTGGTGGCGGCACTGATCGCGCGCTTTGGCGAGCCGATCACCGCGTTCATCGATCGCTACTTGCCATTGCTCTCGATCTTGTTCATTGTCATTCTGGCGTTTGGCTATTGGTTCGTGGCTCGCCGCATGCGTGCGGTCGCGAATGCAGAGGACGTGCGGGAGGAGGGTGAATCGGACAGCACGTCCGAGACACTCTGACGCCGATGGAGCCGGGCAACAAACGGGTTTGGCGGTGGACGATCTCCGGCCGGGTCCAAGGCGTGGCGTTTCGCTGGCATACGTGCCGTGCCGCGCGCGACCTTGGCCTGGTGGGCTGGGTGCGCAACCGAGCCGACGGTACGGTTGAAGTTCAGGTGGCCGGGGACGAGGTCGCGGTTGGGACGTTGCGCGAGATCCTGCGTCGGGGACCCTATCCCGTCGCCCGGGTCGATCGATTGAACGAGACGCTGCTCGACGTTGAAGAGCATGGGTGGCGAAGCTTCGACATTCAACGAGATAACTGAACTCGAGGAATCGAAATGGACGAGCTGAAACAGTACATTCGAGAGGTACCTGACTTTCCCAAGCCGGGCATCCTCTTCTACGACATCACGACCCTACTGGGACACCCAGACGGTCTGAAACGTACGCTCGATGCCTTTACCGACCGCTTCCGAACCATGACGATCGACAAGGTTGTCGGCATTGAGTCGCGCGGTTTTTTGTTCGGACCGCATCTCGCGTATCAGCTCGGGGTGGGATTTACCCCCGTACGCAAGTCGGGCAAGCTACCCGCCAACACCGTCAGCGAGCGCTACGAGTTGGAGTACGGTTCCGATGAGCTCGAAATGCACAGCGATGCCATCGTCGCGGGCGAGCGGGTGCTCATTGTCGACGACTTGGTGGCGACCGGCGGTACCGCGGTGGCCACCACAAAGCTCGTATCGTCCCTGGGCGCCGAGGTGGTGGCATTGGGCTTCGTTATCGAGCTGACGTTTCTCGATGGCCGAAGCAAGCTCGATGGGCACCGCGTCGAGTCCCTGATCCGGTACTGAGGTTGATTCGCTGCAGACCAGGGCGACCGGCGCTACCTGCTGGGGCGCTCAGCCCGCGGCGAACGAACGGCACCTGTATCGGTTCGACGGTTCCGGGGTCACCACCTGGTTGGCCGAGTCATTGCTCGACCTGGATCCGGCTGACGTCAGCCACATGGATATGTACGAAGTCACGCGGATGCCGCGACAGTTTCAGCCCGACGCGGCGCAGAAGGTCGCCGCCGATGCGCTGGTAAAGGCTGCCAAGGCCGCGGCCGAACGACACGGTTGGCACGACTTCGACCGCGCCGTCGTGGACGGCTTCGAGGTCATGGCGGGTGATACGGCACACTACGCCAACCGAGCTGCGCTTCAAGATGGCAGGGTGCTCGATGTCGATCATCCCGAGTTCTTGATGTACTACGACACCGACAGTGCCAAGAAGCTGGCGGGATACATGTTCCTGGTGGAAGAGGCTTCGGCCGAAGGACCGCAAATTGGTGGTCCGCTCACCCGTTGGCACTTTCATGTGTGGGAAAAGGCCAAGTGCCTCTTGCACGGCTTATTGGTTGTAGGGGACGCGGCCGAAGACGGAACCTGCGCCGAAGGCGTAGCCAACCACCGCAGCCCAGAAATGATTCACGTTTGGTTGACCGACCACCCCGATGGGCCATTCGCCACCAAGATGCACCTCGAAGGTTGGCAAGTGAAGGATCTCGAGCACGGTCACCATCACCACTGATTTCGCGCGCAGGAATGGTAATGTCGGCCATTCTGTGGCTGTAGCTCAGCTGGATAGAGCAGCTGCCTCCTAAGCAGCAGGTCGTGGGTTCGAATCCCGCCAGCCACACTACCTCTTCGATAGCTCGTTTCCGTCCTATCAGGTCTGCAAGGTAGCCGTAGGCGCCCTCGGCGAGGGCCACCACGACGACGGAGCCGGGACGGCTCTGCGAGTACGACCCGGCTATTGCCAGCCTGGCGCGGGACCGGCTTGTGTCCGAAGGCTTCGAGGTAGCCAGCGTATGAGCCTTGGCGCCTCAAGGAAGGACCCGTGCAACTGCACGGTGTCTGCCCGCAGATCATGGCTGTGATCGGCCTGGCGGTTGCCGTGTGGGCTCGTTGCGGAGCGGACGAGCTTTGTTGTGGTGTTCCCGGCATGGACATTGAACTGGAGGGGTAAGTCCTCCGGAACTCGGTCACAGGAACCGAAGCGACCCGCAAGGCGATGACCCACGAGGGCCGCGCAGAAGGAAGCGGTAAACGAATTCGTGGGCCGACGAATAGGAATCGGATACAAGGCGTGGTGGATCAGGGTGAGTGGGCCACAAACCACGAAGCTCTTGTGATCAACGAGAAGCTGCGTAAATCCGGCGGTCGTGCGGAGAAGGTCAGTGTACTTACCCGGGCAGATCTCGCATTGTGCCTGAAGGGCGACGCGGAATCGCGGCGCGAGAAGTCAGGCGAGGCCATAGTAGGCGGGTGATCCGCTGAAGGGCTGAACGAAGAGGAGGGCATGTTGCCCTGGAGCCTTGGAGAGGAATCGCCACAGACGCCCTATCAATTGGGACTCTCGTTCGAGTACCAGGTGGCAGCCAACTCCCGGCGCCGGTGGAGAAACTCGGGGAAAAAGGTCAAAGTCGCGCTGCCGAACACGCTTTTCGATCAGTTGGGGTTCCCCGACTGGCGAAATGACCTCAACTCTTCGACCGCCGTATACGGATCCGTACGTACGGTGGTGTGGGAGGAGCCGGCCGGGACGATCCCGGCCTCCTTTACCCGATACGTCTCGCGTCGACCGACGCCACGCGTTGACCTCCCTGCACTACACAAGGCATGCGATCTACTTTCGGTCGCGCTACCTGCCGGCTGCGTCGGCAAAGTGAGCGGCTGCGTCAGAGCTGCGTGAGCGTCTGGTCACGATCTCGATGTGGTGCTCGAGGGCTTGGCACCGCCAAGGAGCACGCTATTTACTTACCTATCTACCTATCTACCTATCTACCTACTTAGGGGTGGTAAGTAGCCTCGCGACGGCCGCAGCGAGATGCAATTGCCCGATCCAAAGCATAGTCTCGAGGTCTGTTGCAAGAGTGGTTTTCCACTGGTTGTGTAACTAGATAGATCTGATGTCGAGCACCCAGGAGAGATGTCGGACCTGACTAAGACGACCGACGTTTGACGCCTAAAGAGGTAGCGGCGTTTCTTCGATTGAACACCAAAACGCCCACTTTGGTGCCACAAGGCCATCGATCGCGAGAACATCTCACTCGATACCGAATCACAACGATCTCTGAATAGGCCCACTAGGGCTAGCTGGAAGACTTAGAAATGGGATAAAGTCTCTCGGCAGTCGTGGATCCCTCCACGTTGATGTCCTTGACGGTCTCGAGATCTGGCTTGGCACGCCTCTTGCGGGATTGATTCGCACGAAGATTGTTCTGGCAAACATACTCAATTCATGCGATAATCAAGAAAGGCCTATGCCGTCGATCAAAGCAAGGAGCTGGTTTCTGCCGGTAGCAAGTAAGGGCGCTGGCGATTGACTAGTCTATAGCTTTTCTGCTATTAACTCCTCTAGGGGGTTCCGATGATCCAGGTTCTGGCTCCTGATGTGCCCGCGCGGAAAAGCGCGTCGAACAGCGCTGCAGGCCCGTGTCCAGATCTGCGGATGCTCCCCCTCTGCGGCCGTAAGCCCCACAGAGAGACGGGAGCGGCAAGAGAGAGTTTGATCCAGACGCCGATCAGATCGGACGTTCCAGTCATGGGGGCACTCGCACAGAATGCAAGGCGCCTTGACGCGGGAGCCATCCGTGGTATCGTACGCCGCAACTCAGAATTAGTTATTTGGCCGACGGAATCCGCTATTCAAGATGGAGGCTACTTGACCATCATGAGTTGGAGGCCGTCTAAGATTGTGTCGATCGACCAGGGAGAAGAGCAATGAGTGACGCTGATGAGATCGTTGTCCACGGTGCAACAAGCCTGCTAGAAAACGAGAGTGAATCTGCCCTTCGTTTCGGCGCTAGCCATCGCCTTGCAGCTTACTGCTTTCGCAACTTTGTTTCGCCCCGCCTCCCTTTCGGTAGTCCCTAGGGCGCGACTCTGCGCCCACCACCTAGATCCAGATCGAAAAGCATTAGCCGGGATTCCGTTCAAGGCGGCGTCTACGGGTACAAGTTGCGGCAGACGTCGGACCCTATTTCGTTCCGACAAGCCGCTCGAATCTTCTGGCCTGGTAGCCAACCTGCCAAGCTGGACGTAGCACTCTGTGAAGGGGCAAAAAAGATGAAGGACGAACTCGATGTCGACAGCAATGCTGGACCGTGCGGCGTGAAATCAGTGTCGCCAAGTGGGACCACAAGACTATGAACAAAGAGACCGAGACCGAGACCGAGCCGGAGGCTCGGCTACCGGGCGCAACTCTTCCAGAGTCGGGCCGCATACCCGTTCTGGCACTGGCACTCCTAGTCGTCGCAGCCCTCCTAGCGATGGGCGCCGGTAGGGGTGAGGCGCCGGGGGCAGTGCCTGCCAAGGCAACGGACAGGCTGATCGACTTCGGAGGTCCCGATTGCGGCGGCCCTCCTGGTGGATGCTCTCAACACGTGAACAAGAGCGGAGGCATCGTCAACTGTCTCTCCTCGGAGGGGAACTAGACATGCCAACTCGAAGCAAACGATGGCTTGCGGCGCCCATCGTGTTCGCGATGACAATCGCGTGCGCTGGCCTGGTAGCTTTTCGCGCAGACTCACAAGAGAAGGTCTGCCAGACTTTTGATTTAGGGGTTGCCCCGAAGTGGATTTCGAATTCCGCATGGCGGTACGACGAGAGCCAAGTCGTAGTTGTGGACGGCATCGAGGATCTGCTCCGCGTCTACACCCCAAATGGTAAGTCGATTCCAAGTATCGGTCGAGCTGGGAAATACCGGCCGACTCGAATCCAGCGCACAAGCGACGGATTCCTGCTAGAGCAAGACGGCGACCGTTTCCTCAGGATCGAGGAGAACTTCGCGCCGAGAGAGTCGGAGATCAACCTTCGAGGCAGGAAGAATGGGCATGGCCTAGAGATCGGGACGATTAACGGCTGGTCCTTTGCCGAGGACGTTGGGGAAATGGGCACGCTCATAGCGTTCGGCTTTCTCAAAGAAGGTGAGGGCTGGTTTGCGGGCTTCATGTCGATACCGCTGCACGATCCCGACGCCTTTCATGTCCTGGAGCGTTGCGCCCATGACGATGTCGGGGCCAGCTTCTACCTTCTAGGGCTCGATCTCTTCACCTATATTGAGGGGAGGGGTGCATTTATCCTGTCTCTTCTTGGTGATGAACCACAGCTTCTGGCCACGAACCGTGACTTGACTTCTATCGATGATCGTTTGGACTTGAACGGTATCTCGTCTCGCTTTAAGCGCAACGTTGGGCTCACGATCGATAATCGTTCGGAGGCGATCGACCAGTTCAATGCTTTGCGAGACGCCGATCTTGCAACGGGGATCTATTCCTACGACAGGAAGCTTCTAGTGCTTCGGCGCTATAAAGATCAATATGGAGTCCTCAGCTGGGAGCTAGTCAACATCGACTACAAGAACTCGTTTGCTCCAAGTAGCAATCCGATCGTCTTGCCTGAACCGATCAGGGGCTCACAGCACCTTTCGATTCTGCCTGGCAAGGACTGGATATTCGTCCTCAAGGGTGATGTCATTGACGTTGGTCACCAGAAGATCGAGAAAGCAGTTCGCGTTCCCGGGGAATGGCTCATGAGCAGGGCCATCCAGGCAAAAGGGCGGGACTACTCAGAGATAGTTTGCCAACCGTAGGGCATAATTTCCGTGACCAGACAGGGCCCCGGAATTACCGGGGCCTTTTGCTATATAGGTAGTATTGCAGATGGATAAGACTCCAGATTCAGATATCGCTGAACGCGATAAGGTCGAGTCCGGAGAGGGTATCCCTCGTGTGATGCCCAGAGCAGGAACTCCCGCCATATCGGGCAGTGCTGAACCTGGGCTCATGAGGTTTTTGTTCTCGTTATGGGAAAAAGCCTCGGTGGTCAGAGCCTTTCTTGCCTTCTTTTTCAACAAGACTGTTCTGGCCGGTCTTATAGGTGGTCTGATCGGTGCTCTCGCGGTGTATACCACCATGGTCTACGGTATTGGCGAGACCATGGGCGGCGCGAAGACGGTTGTGGCAACTGCCGTTCAGAATTCGAAAACGATCAGCGACCTCGAGAGCAAGACTGGGGTTCTCGTAGGAAGCGAGGAAGCGCAGAACGGACGCATCGACGAGTTGACGGAATTCAAAGACCGGGTCCTTCGCCTTCTGCCAGCCCTTGAGAGGCTCCACGAAACTGTTTTGGACGCCGGATTCGGGCAGTTCGGAACGAGAGATATGGCATCCGGTGAGATTCAGCCGGGAGATACGACCGGGTCGGCGAAGCCGCGTGCCGGCGGCGAGGACCCATGAGAGGGCTACACGCCTAGAAGGTCGGTCGGCATGCTTTCCCTCGGCGGATCCATGAAACGCCCGCCAAACCAAGCCTCGGCGCCTGCCCGAGTGACCACCGGCACCACGAGGAACCGGCTCTCGTTGGCCGTTCTCCCACAGCGCCCTACGATGAAGAGATCTGATGAAGAGATCTAACGTTGGCACGGGCGTCCGCGCCTTGCCGGTCTCCCACGGGTACTGGTCCAGTCTTTCATTTAGACTGGACGAGATTAGGGGAGCACCTCAGATCTGCTGCCGCAAAGCGCGTTGCGCCATCCTGCTTTCGCAAAGGCTCTGCACCTTCACCAGCTGTTTCTGGGCTCGTCAATGAGCTCCAGGACTGGTACTATCGAGGTTCCTCCGTCTTTCTATGCCCGCGCGATGGCGAGGTGCAGGATGATTGTTATCGAGGAAGAAATCAGAGCGCGAACCAGCCAGTTGACAACGCTGAACGGCAGCCGTCGCAGCGAGGAGATACGAGCATGAGCGAAGAGCGGCTCAGTCGCAAAGAGATCAAGCACGACATCCGTGAGGATGCTGTCGGTACGTTCTTGCACACCATGGTCGAGAAGGGGTACGAGAATCGTAGCCTGCTGGCCAAGATCGCATTGGGACTTGCCGTTCTGGTGTTCGGCGTAATGGCGGCGAGCGCGTTTTCAGAGAGCCGCCAGAAGGCGGCGACGACCGAGCTGGTGGATGCCTTGAAGGTCTATTCGGCGCCGCTCGAAGGCGACGACGGCGCTGAAGATGCCGACGGCCCCACGTTTCCCGACGAGGAAACGCGACGGGTAGCGGCCAAGGAGAAGCTCGAAGCGGTTCGGGGTCATTCGGGTGGCGGCGCTGCTGCCGATGTGGCTGGCCTCTATCTAGCTGATCTGGCGGTCGAGGAAGGTGACATGGCGAAGGCTCGGTCGCTTTGGCAAGACTTCGTCGACGAGCACGGTGACCACCTGTTGGCCCAGTCGGCACGTTTGAACCTCATCACCCTCGATCGTGACGAAGGACGGGGTGAGGATGTTGTGGCAAGCCTCCAGCGTGAGCTCGAGAAGAGCAACAAGGCCCTAGCCGAAGACGTTCTTCTTTACGAGCTGGGTCGGACTCTCGAATCTCTCGATCGCGACGAAGAGGCGAAGACCTACTTCCAGCGCATCGTCGACGAGCACGCCAGCTCGCCCTACTTGGCGGACGCGCGGGAACGCACCACGGATGACGATGCCAATTCGACGCTGATGAACGGGGCCACGCCGATCCCGACCAACTCCTAGATCGCCAATCTCCTCCCGTGCAGCCCGACATCTTTCGGATTCTCGACGACAAGCGGTTCAATCGGCCGCTCAAAGGCGGCGACATTCGTGCGGTGGTTGCGGGCGCCGCTTCGGGAGACTGGGGCGACGCTGAGATCGCGGCGTTTCTGATGGCGGTGGCAATCCATGGGATGGATGCCACCGAAACCCGCACCCTGACCGAGGCCATGTTGGCTTCGGGCGAGGAATGGAATCTCGACGCCGAGATTCCGACCTTGGGCGACAAACATTCGACCGGCGGCGTGGGTGACAAGGTGTCGTTGGTGTTGTCGCCCTTGCTTGCGGCATGCGGCCAGCCGGTGGTCATGTTGACGGGTCGAGGCCTCGGGCACACCGGTGGCACCGCTGACAAACTCGAGTCGATCCCGGGCCTCGACCTCGCCCTCGACCGGGCGAGTTGCCTGCGTTCGTTGCACGATACCGGTGTGGCCATTGGTGTGCCGACGGCCACCATCGCCCCTGCCGACGGTCGCATTTACGGTCTTCGAGATCGCACAGCGACCATCGGCAGCTTGCCGTTGATCACCGCGAGCATCTTGTCTAAGAAATTGGCTACGGGTGCCGCCGCGCTCGTCTTCGACGTCAAGACGGGGAATGGCGCGTTTCTAGCCGAACAGGAAGAAGCCGAGCGCTTGGCGCAGATGCTGGTGGATACCGTGCGGGCGCTGGGTCGAAAGTGTGGTGCCCTGGTAACCGACATGAGCCAACCCCTCGGGCGCTGGGTTGGTCACGCCGCCGAGGTTCGGGAGGCTTACGACTGTCTCGACGGCAACGGACCCGAGGATCTCATGACAGTGACCTACGCCTTGTCCCAGCGTGTGGCGTCGCTCGCGGGCAGCCCATTGAGCGACTCGGATCTGGATCAGGCGATTGCCAGTGGCAAGGCCCGTGAAGTCTTTGAGCGCTGGGCGGCTTCTCAAGGTGCGGATCCTGCTTGGCTGGCGCGACCAACGTTTCCGCTCGCGCCGATCGAGGCCGTTATTGCCGCGCCGCGCAGTGGTGTGTTGGCGAACGTCGCTACCCGACGAATCGGCGAGCTTCTGGCGCGCGGAGGCGGCGGTCGGTTGGCGCCCGAGGCGGCGATCGACATGGGCGTGGCGCTCCATTCCGAGGTCAAGATCGGTGAACCCGTCCAGGCGGGGCAGCCCCTGGCGCGGCTCTACCTTCGGCAGGACGATCCGGCTTTGGTGACCGCGTTTGGGGCCTGCTACTCGGTTGACGAAGTAGCCCTTCCAATTCCAGTGTTGCGCGGCGCAGTGTGAGCCGCACATCTCGGTGGCGGGCCTGTCGCGGATTCACGCTTGTCGAGGTCGTCGTTGCTTTGGCGGTGATCTCGATCGCATTGCTTTTCACCCTCGCTTTGCTCGGTGAAGAGCCGAAGGCCACCCGGCGATTGGCCGCTCACGGTGAGTCGCTGCGGGCCCTCGAGGCCACGCTGGAGGCGATGCGGGCAGGCCAGATCACACCGGTGGACGGTGCGGTCATCGAGTTGGATGACTGGCTGCGACCCCAAGTGCCGGTGGCGGAAGACTTGCGCATTCATGTTGACGTGGTGCCGTTGTCGCCTCCTCAGCTGATTGAAGTTCGACTGCGGGCGCGCTACAACGTGCGGGGCCGGTGGTTTGAACGCTCGATCGAGACCAGGATCTGGCAGCTGTCATGAGATGCCCGGCCATCGCTGCGACGCGTCGTGGTTCCCGTGTCCGACCGCTGCGCGGGGTCGCGCTTCTCGAGTTGGTGATCAGTGCTGGTCTCATGGTTTTGGCGCTGGGCATCGCGGCCCAAATCTTGGTTGCCAGCCAGCAGCGGATGGCGCGCGCCGTGCGGGGCCTCGAGAACGTGTCGCTCGATCTGGTTCTCGCGCGACTCCGTCACGATGTCCGAGATGCTCGTAGTGTAAGCACGCCCACGACCGTGCTTTGGTCGCACGACGGACTGGTGCTCGAGACCATGGCGGGGGATCGCGTCCGGTGGTTGATGGAGGCCGGGACCCTGGTGCGCGAGCTTCGCCGACGCACGAGCAGCGGGATCGCCGATCAGCGTCAAGTCGTGCTGCGCGACGTCGCGACCTTTCGCTGGCGTCGACCGCCGACCCCTCATCGTCCACTGGTCGAGATTGAGCTGGTCGATCGCGCAAGCGGCCATCGGATCGGCACGGTGTCGCCCGCGACCGGTGCGCCGCTGCCCCCGGTCTTACGTCATCGGGCGTTGCGGGTCGCGGTGCGCGGTATTGGGGGGCGGGTATGGTAGCGATTCACCGACGGTCCGATCGAGAAGGCTTTGCCGTCACGGTGGCGCTGATCATTGCGGCGGTTGCGCTGGCCGCGGCGGCGATGTTGGCGGGTGCACTCCGCCATCGAACCTGGGAACTCTCCCAAGAAGAACGTTCACTTCATCTGACGGCCCTGTGCGATGCCGGCGTGGCGCAGGCCCTGGCGCGTTTGAGCATCGATCCCGGGTGGGAAGGTGTCGCCGACGAGCAGCTCGACAACGGCGTCATGACCATCGCGGTACGGCGCGTTGATCGAACCAACCGAATTGTCGTCGTGCGAAGCACGTACCGAACGGGTCGGCGGAGTGTCGAGGTGGACGTTCAACTGAGCTCGACCCGCACGCCACGGGTCGTGCGTTGGCGCCGGCTCCCAGATCCCTAGCCTAGATCCCATCCAGAAATGCGGTTTCGAGCCCACAGGCCTGTCGAATGGGCCCTCGTCTAAGGGTCCATTGGGGGTGCTGCTCACCGGGTGATCGTGGAATCGACCGCCAGAGGTGCGAATGCGGCAAGGACTGCATTCGCGCCCATATCTCATCCAGGCGGCCCGTCGGGGTGCCGCGTGCTTTGACCGCCGGTCGGCTGATCAAGCTTGGCTGAGAATGGTTCGGGCCATGACCAATAGGTTGCAGGAAACGATCGAGCTCCAGACGTAGCTCTTGAACGACGACCAGGAGCGCCAGGTGCAGCGATGCAGTCCGAAGGTACGCTTCAGGAACGAGATACATCCCTCGATGCCGGCTCTGAAATTGCGTAGCTTGCGGTAGACGTAGAGGCTCTTGGCCATCTCGGAGATCTTCAGAGAACTCTTGGAAAAGACAACATCTTGGGTCCCCAGTTCTTGGATCTTCTCAAGGTTGCTCGCCGAGCTGAAGGCTCCATCGAACACGACTTGGCGCGGCGCTTTGCCATAGATGTCTTGCTGACGTTCGACGGATGGCACAGCCATGTTGGCATCGGCGGGATTGCCTCGGAAGATCTGGCAATCCAGAACCATCGAGGACTTGCCACCGGTGAGACAGATCTTGTGGCCGTAGTATGTGTTCTTGAAGTCTTTGCGGATGATGTCGGAGTGGTCTTCGAAGACGGAGACGAGTTTCTCCGAGGCGTGTACGCTCTCGCCGTCGAAGACCCGGCGACGAGTCTGATCCAAGGTGCGCTCGATGAGGTCGAGAAACCGGGCCAGCTTCTGCTCGAGGGCCGGGTCGACGACCCGGTGAGCCTCCAGCAGGGCAACCGCTTCCAAGGCCTTTTGCTGGATCTCCTCGGCAACCTTCACGAGATCCCTGTAGGACTCCCGACGCGCCACTTTCCTTCGCGCTACAGAGATCTCACGGCAGCGGCGCTTGGCTCGTTTCTTCCGGTTCGGAAACGTGAAGAGGCCGGCCGGTAGATGCGCCTGCACCCGCTTCATTAACCGGAGGAGTACCCGGATGCAGTCCCACAACTGCTGCGAGTCCGCGGGAGGATGCATCAGCGTTTCGACCACCGTGCAGTCGACTCGGGAAAGCTGCCCGCTCTCGACCTTGCGCTCGCGGGCCTCCAGCAACAAGAGGCGATTGATCGCTTCGAGGGTTTCGGCCCGAACTTTCTTGATCGCCGCCGCCAACGTCGATCTGGCGGGCGTTTTTTGAGCGAAGCTCATGCCGCAGAAGGATCTATAGGTCTGCGAGTCGGCGAGGTGAAAATGGAGTTCGTCGTAGCTCCAGGTATTCATCTGTTTGAGCAACAAAGCGCGGAACACCAACTCGGCCGTCATGCCTCGTGCGCCGGTTGAATGCGAGGCATTTCGGGTAAGGTCTTGCCAGACGAGATCGGCGATCTTAGGATGTTGGTCGATCAGGCCTGCGAGGGTCTGTAGCTCTTTGGCATGGTCCAGATCGAGCCAGTTGTAGGTGAGATTGGGCTGAGATTCGCGAGCTTTGCGCATTCTGGGCTCTCACTTTCCGAGTTAAGTTCTTTGGACTCTGTGTTTTAATCGACTTGAGTCTATCAGAGAACGTCTCAGAAAATGAGCTCAGAATGCGCGTTTAACCCTCTTGTTTTCAGCTGATTACGGGTTATTGGATGGGATCTAGCCTAGCGAGGCTCCACCTCAGACCGACGAGCGGCGTACTCGCTACGTTGGCCGAACGGAAATCCCCCTTGATCCCCCTTTAGGAAAGGGGGAGGGCCGGACCCCGTAATCCGTCTTTCCCCCCTTTTCTAAAGACCGACGAGCGGCGTACTCGCTACGTTGGCCGAACGGAAATCCCCCTCGATCCCCCTTTAGGAAAGGGGGAGGGCCGGACCCGGTAGTCCGTCTTTCCCCCCTTTTCTAAAGGGGGGCCAGGGGGGATTTTCTGCCAGGTACGCTCTGCATTCAAAGTCCGGCTCATTTGTAAAGATGTTGGTAGGTCTAGTGACCTAGAGAGCCGGGATTTCAGGCCTGGCGCTGTTACTCGGTCTCGGGCGGTGGGTCGGCGGTCTCGGGCGCTAGGTCGGTGCGATCGGCGTCGTCCACGGGCTCCACAGCACATGCGAGCAGTGTGCGGACCTCGTCGGCTCGATCCGATGGCACCATCAAGCGGGCCGGGATCATGTGGTTCTCGAACATGCCGCCCGCGTCGGCACTTTGGACCAAGAACGGAATGTCCTGGTCATCGAGCGCATGACCAATGGTTTCGGCTTCGAGACGGGAGCTGTAGCGTGCAACCTCGACAAAATCCATGGGCTAGCCTTCTTCCTTGAGGCGCTGTTGGGCCTCTTTGCGTCGTTGTTTGGCCTGCTTGTCCTTGCGGTTGAGCTTGAGCGCTTGATCGTAGTCGGCAATCGACGAGCGATAGTCACCCTTTTCGAAGTAGCTTTCACCGCGGAAGAAGTAGGCGGCGCCAAGCTCGCTGTCGAGATCGAGCGCACGGCTGTAGTCGGCGATTGCTTGATCGAGGTCGCCCTTCTTACGGAAGGCGCGGGCGCGATTGGTGTACGCACGCGCTTGGTTCGGTTGGAGGTCGATCGCCTTACCGAAGTCGGCGATGGCGAGATCATAGTCGCCTTGGCCCAGATGGGTCGTTCCACGGTTGGTATAGGCCGAGAATGAATTGGGATCGTGAACCAGGGCCTCGGTGAAGGCTTCGATGGCCTGTTGCTCGTCACCATTTCGCAAGTGCACTCCCGCGTCATAAAGCAAGGTCAGTGCCTTCTCCTGGCTGCTTCCGCGAACGGTGGGGTCGCTCGGTGGTGTGGGTTCCGGGGCCTGAACCCTCGGCGCGGGCGGCTCGACCCTAGGCTTCGGAGGCGCTGCAGGCGGCGTGACCTTCGGTGGTGCGGGCGGCTCGACCCTAGGCTTCGGAGGCGCTGCAGGCGCTGTAGGCGCTGCAGGCGGCGTGACCTTCGGTGGTGCAGGCGGCTCGACCCTAGGCTTCGGAGGCGCTGCAGGCGGCGTGACCTTCGGTGGTGCAGGCGGCTCGACCCTAGGCTTCGGAGGCGCTGAAGGCGCTGTAGGCGGCGTGACCTTCGGTGGTGCGGGCGGCTCGACCCTAGGCTTCGGAGGCGTTGTAGGCGTTGTAGGCGTTGTAGGCGGCGTGGCCTTCGGTGGTGCAGGCGGCTCGACCCTAGGCTTCGGAGGCGCTGCAGGCGGCGTGACCTTCGGTGGTGCAGGCGGCTCGACCCTAGGCGCCGGAGGCGCTGTAGGCGGCGTGACCTTTGGCGGTGCGGGTGGCTCGACCCGTGGCGCCGGTGGTGGTTGGACCCGTGGTGCTGGCTGCGGTGCCGCTGGCGGCGTCGGCGGCGGGGTCGCCTGGGCGATCTGAGTCGGTGGTGCCGTGCTCGGTGGCGGCGCGACGAGAGTGGGGTCGGGTGCGTAGGCTACGTTGGCGCTCTCCCCGCGGCTTTCGGGGATCTTGGCCTTGACGATCGGTGCGCCTCCGGCACAGCCCACGAGGGCGAAGGCAGCGGCGAGGGACGTCAATTGGGTGAACAAGCTCCGGCTCGATCTCATGGGAAGACTCCTCTGCTGCCGTTCCTTATCCAGGATCGGCCGACGGCACGTACCGTACGGTTGGTCCATACGGACGTGGGTGAACGTTCCTTGATGATAGGCCACGCGACGGCGAGTGACAAACGGCGAGGTCCGATCGGCCTCGAATCGGTGTCGATCAGCTCTTTCCATAAACCGGAACCAGGCCACCCCGCGTCGTGTGGTTGGCCGTAGAAGCGAGAAAGACGATGGTCTCGGCAACGTCGTCAACGGTGGGCCACAACTGGGTTTCGGCGTCGGGCATGGCATTGCGGTTGGCGGGTGTGTCCAGGATCGAAGGTGCGACGGCGTTGACCCAGATGCCGTGCGCGGCGACCTCTTCGGCCAAGCTGACCGTCAAAGCTGCGACGGCGGCCTTCGACATGGTGTAAGCCACCATGCCGGCACCGGCGCGGGGTTCGAGGGCCGGTCGCGCGACAATGTTGACGATCCGTCCACCTTCATGGCCCAGCTCCGAGGCGCGCATATTGGCGACGGCGGCGCGGCAACACAGAAAGCACGTGTCGGCGTTCATGGCTTGAAGGTGCCGATAGGCTTCGGCCGTGGTTGCGGTGATATCCGACATGCCAAAGCCACCGGCACAGTGGACCGACGCCCAGAGCGGCGGAAGCGCGGCGAAGAACGGGTCGACGGCCGCGGCGTCGGTGAGGTCGACGGGTTGAACCACGTGGACGTTGGGGTCGTCGGCCAACGGGAAGGACTTCAGTTCTTCCGGCAACAAAACGGGCACGTGGCAGATTGCGCCATCGCGCCGGAGTCGGTGAAGTACGGCCGTTCCCAGGGCACCGGTGCCGCCGGTGACCACGACGTGACGGTCGCGGAGAGGCAAGCTCATTGCGTTTCGCTCCTTGGCTCTTCGGTGACTTCCTGGTCGGCCGGGGTCGTCTCGTCGCCGATGTTGTTTAGCTCGGGCATATCCGCGGTCGGCGTGTCGTCGATCTCCTCGATTTCGGCCAGGAGTCGGTTGCGTGCCGTTCCGGCGTGGATCAAGAGGGTCAGCTCGTCGCAGTCACCCAATCGATCGAAGTCGAGGTGAAAATCGGGCTTGTCGTGCGACCAGGTACAGATCACCAGGTACTCAGCGCTACCATCGCGCAACAACGAGCGAAGTGCCATCTGCGCGTCCACTCCTTGGGGCATGGGCAGCGTTTCGAGGGTGGCCTTATCGTCCTCGATCAGGCGGTTCCAGCGCACCATGGGCATACGGTCGCCACCCAGAAGATCGACCCAAGCGCCCCGAACCCGGCCAAGGTCGTCGTGGGGGCGTTGCGCGACGATGACCGGATGCTCGACTCCGAACTCATCGCGCACGACGTTGGCAATCAGCATGTTCAACTCGTCGTTGGAGGTCAGTGCCAAGACCTTGGTGTCGCGTTCGACGCTGGCATCTTCGTAGGTCGCTGTGTCGCGCGCGTCTCCCGCAACCGTGCGGAACTCGCGTCCGCGCAGACCATCGAGCTTGGTGCGTGACGAGTCGACGATGATCGAGGTCCACCGACGGCCATCGAAGAGGGAGGCCAAGCCCACTGAGAGGGGGTTCACGCCGACCATGACGATTCGCCGTCGCGACGGGTCGTCGAGATAACCGAGGAAACGAGGCAGAAGGGGCGCCATGATCGTTGCCCACGTGCACGTGACCAGAATCGTGAGGTACACCAGGCCCTCGAGCTTCGCCGCGTCATCCGCCATGTTGACGGTTTGCAGCTGGATCGCTGACAACGAGGCGACAGCAGCGGCCACGATGCCGCGCGGCGCGGTCAGGGCAAGAACGATTCGCTGCCGGAAATCGAGGCGTGATGGCGGTACAGAGAGAAAGACAGACAAGGGCCTTACGATCAGAATCAAGCCGGCAACCACCAATGCCCCACGCCATCCCAGGTCGACCACGGCCTGAAGATCGAGGCGGGCAGCAAGCAAGATGAAGAGCACCGAGATGATCAAGACGGTGAGCTGGCCTTTGAAGTGCCGTACGGGATTCAAGTCAGGCAGGTCACTCGCCGCCACGGTCAGTCCCATCACGACCGACGCCAGGATGCCGGACTGCTCGGCTTGGTGCTCGCCCAGCAGATAGATGCTCACCAGAATCGCAAGGACCGCTAGGCTGCGCAACTCGTCGCCCGTATGGCGGTAGCGCACCAACATGCGTGCCAGGGCACCACCAGCGAAGCCAAGAAGGCATCCCCACAGACACAGGAGAACCAGCTCCTGGGCCAGATGTTGTGGATCCAGGTCCGCCTTGATCATCACTTGGAGAACGAAGTAGGCGAGGACCGCTCCGATGGGGTCGATCATCAGGCCTTCGGACAACAAGACCGTGCGGACTTTGCGTGGCACGATCATGTGGCGTAAGAGGGGCATGATCACCGTGGGACCGGTGACCGTGACAATGGCGCCGAACAGCGCTGCGGTGTGCCAACCAATGCCGGTCAGCGCGCGGGCCAGCCAGGCGGCACCGACCCAGGTCACCGCGGTGCCGATAACCAAGATGTTGCGCAGCGAGACCGAGACCGAGCGGAGGTGCTTCGGGTTGAGTGACATCCCGCCTTCGAACAGGATGATCGCGACACCGAGGTGGACGAGCACCTCGAGGTGTTCGGCACCCAAGCCGGCGGGGTCGAAAAGCCCGAGTCCAAAGGGGCCAACCGCCATGCCGCATAGCAACAGCGGCAGGATCGCCGGCAACTTGAGTCGGTGAGCGACCAGCTGGGCCAAAATGCCGAGCCCAATGGCGACCACCAGGGTCTGCAAGATCAAATGGGTATCGAGATGCATCGGTCCTCTCGTCAATCGAACGCCGGGGGGCAAGAACGAACGTGGGCAGGACCGAATGGTATCGCGCTTGCCCTCAGTCCCCGGCAATAAATGCGACGATGTCGTTCGACAGCGCTTCGAGCGCGGGTTGATACAGGTACATCATGTGCCCGCCTTCGTAGTTCTTGATCACCATGCGGGCCGGGTCGATGCCGCTGTGTTCGAGCATGTATTCGGTGGCGAAGTACGAGGTTGTCAAGTCGTGGTAGCCGCTGGCTGCGAAAACACGCAGGCCTTCGTTGTCCTTGGTGCCTTGGGCCATCGCCCCGGTGACGTCGACGTAGCCGGCAAAGGCGCCACGGCCATTGGCCGGCCGCTTCCAGCTCTGGTTGGCCGCGGCGCTGGAACCGATATAGCGGCGGGTCCAGTCGACACCGAGGTCGTTGCGGAGGTACTGCTGGAAGAGTGAGATGTAGATCGAGCCCGTCTTGGCCGAGAAAGGGTCGCCGCCTGGGTATTCGCTTGCGTCGTCGAGCTCGTCCTGGGCGTAGCGGCCGTCGAGCAGGCCGACGGAGAGGCCTTCGTCGCGCAGCAGCTCTTTAATGAATCGTGGTGCGTAGACCCGCAAGTCTGTGCGCAAGAGGTACTGGGTCGACAAACCGGTGTAGCGATGCAGCTGCTCGGCGATGCGTTCGCGTTCGGCGTCGGGGAGCGCATCACCTTGGAACAACGCGGCGAGGTAGTCACTGCCGGCAAAGCTTTCGACCTCGTCGAGCAGTGCCCGCAGGCTGGGCCAGGCATCCGGAAGTTTGTCGTGGTAGAGCGCGGTGGCGGCAAGGGCCGGTAGGTGCGTCGCGTGGGGGAGGTCATTGCCGGCGATGAAGAAAGGCAGGGTGCCCATGTTGAGGGCGGGGGACACCAGGATGAGGCCATTGAGGCCAATGTTGAGTTGCTGCTGAAGACGTGGGACGAGCAAGCCGGTGCGGATGCCACCGTAGCTCTCCCCGAGGATGTATTTGGGAGAGTTCCAGCGATTGTGGGTGGTGATGAAGGTGCGAATGAACTCGGCGACCGAATCCGCATCTTCGTCATAGCCCCAGAAGTCTTCGTTCTTCTTCTCGCCGATGGCCTTGCTGAAGCCGGTGCCCACCGGGTCGACCATGACCAAGTCGGTGGCGCGCAAGATGGTCCACGGATTGTCGCGCAACTGGTAGGGCGGTGGGCCAGGGTCGGTTGCGTCACTTGGGATGTCGATCAACTTGGGCCCGACCAGGCCGAAGTGCAGCCAAATGGCCGACGATCCGGGGCCGCCGTTGAAGACAAAGGTCAGCGGCCGATCCTCGGGACGTGCCACGTCTTTCTTGGCATACGAGATGGTGAAGAAGCTGGCGGTGGGGTTCCCGTCGCCGTCCGCGAGGTGGATTTCTTCTGCTGTGGCGGTATATGCGAGATCGATCCCACCGCTCTTCAAGCGATGCTCGGTCACGACTTTCAGTGGCTTCTCAGGCTTGGGAGCCGGTTTCGCCGCTTCCTTCATGACCGAACCGTCGTCCTCCGCGGCATGAGGGTGTTGGGCGGTCAAAGGGGCGCCCAGCAGCAGCCCACAGGCGAGGAAAAAGCGCATCGTACGTACCGTCGTCGTCATGGTCGGCTCCTGTTGACTCGAGTGTTGGTACCGAATACGCGGTGGAGCGTCGGGTGTTGCACGTCCCATTGAGGGCGGGTACTGCTGTGTCGACGACACGATCGTGGGAAATTGCAATTGGTGTCCGTCTACCTTCGATACCTTCGATAGAGGCAGCAGGAGAAATACCGAGTATGAGGATATTCAGGCAAAGGAGCTGACGATGGTCTCGAAGTGGATGGCGCGTGGTGTGTTTGTTGGGTTGATCGCGATGTTGCTGAGGGCGTGCAGATCTACGTGTGGACGAGCATGGGTCACCGCTTGGCGGGCACGGCCACGGTCAATCCGGCCAAGGCGGCACCCAAGACCGCGCCCAAGCTGGAAGTGAGCCCGCCGCGGATCGTGGCCGATGGCAAGATCGTGCTGAAGCTGACCGGCACCGTGCCGGAAAGCAGCCACCTGACGATCCAGGTCCATCCCGCGAAGGGGAACCAGGGCCACGGCCCGCCGGTGGTAATGCCCGGTGTCGTGACCTTCGACGCCGCGACCAAGGCCTACTCGGTAGCGGCCGACGCGGATTCCATCAAGAAAGTCCTCGGTGACGACAAAACGAAAGCGCGGGTGGTGCAGGTGTCGTTGGTTTTGACGCTCAAGGACGGCGGCAAGCTTCAGACCATCACCGCCGAGAACCGGGCCGTGGTGTATAGAGAGGCACCCAAGATCGCGGTCGTCGTGACGCCGAAGGGTGTCGAGACCACGGTCCAGATGACGACGCCAACCCACACCGACATCGCCTTCCCGGCCTTCGACCAGAAGGTCGGCGTGCAGGTGCTCGACTCCGGCGATCCCAACGTCGAAAGCGTGTCATTGAAGACGCCTACGTGGCGAAAGACCTCGGGCGTCTTCACGTTGAAGAGTGGGCTCGATATCAAGCTGAAAGACAGCGCCAAACCACTAGAAGGAAAATTCAAGGTCCAGCTGCGCATCATCGACGATGCCTTGCGCGCCGCGCTGCCGCTGGACAAGCCCGGTCCGCAATCGACCAAGGCGGCCAAGAAGTAGGCAGTGCGAGGCCGACTTGACGGATCGTGAGGTAAGACGATATCTTACCATCCATGAAAGTGGTTACCTCAACTACCATTTCTACCAAAGGGCAGATCGTGTTGCCGTCGCAGATTCGTCGGCAGGACGGCATCGAGCCCGGCCAGCGTTTCGAGATCGAGCGGATCGACCGCGGTGAGTACCGGCTCGTCCGCCTCGACCCGCCGGCGAATCAAGGCATGATGGACTGGTTGCTTTCGTGTCCCGAGCGCGGCTTTTTTGTGCCGATCGAGTCGGAGTCGACGGATCAGCTGTGACCTACTTGGTCGACGCCAACGTCCTCAGTGAGGTGACCAAAGAGGTACCTGATTCGGGGGTCGTTGCTTGGCTGGCCCAACATGAGGCGGAGATCAGCGTCGACCCGATCATATTGGGCGAGATTCGATACGGGATTCTCTTGCTGCCGGACGGCCGGCGGCGTCGGCGTCTGGAAAGCTGGTTCGACCAGGGTGTCGAGCGAATCTCGTGTTGGCCATGGGCGGCCGCGACGGGGCTGCGATGGGCCCAGCTGATCGCGGACCTTCGTGTTCGGGGCCGAGCGATGCCGGTGAAAGAAAGCATGATCGCCGCGACAGCACTGACCCACCAGCTCGTGATGGTCACCCAAAATGGTAGAGATTTCGCCCATGCCGGAGTCGAGATGGTCGATCCGTTCCAGTGAAGTGGTCAGTCGAGCAGACGACCCCGTCCGGGTCCGATACCTTCTGGCTCGCGACGGTGCCGGCGGCCGGGTTGATTTATCGAAGGCCTTTCGGGTGAGTGGCGCCCGCTTCCTGCATCTACGCGAGGAAGCGAGCCAATCGAGACTTTGCCGAGTTTCTTGCCTACTTCGACGAGCGCTGCATGTTATCTGGCTCGGCACCGAGGACGGCATCTTCAGCATCTTCAGCCAGCGGCCCGCCGGTCGCCGGTCGCCGGTCGCCGGTCGCTGGACGCTGGACGCTGGACGCCGGTCTTCACGCCAAAGCCCTTCGTCTGGTACTTCGTCGATCTCGCCTACCGGATGGATCGGGGAACCTACGACCCGCCGATCCGCGACGCACAGGCGTAACCGGTCGGATTGAGTTTGCTATTGGGTACGTTACAACGCCAACAGCCGCTGCAATTGTCGATGGGGGTCACGCTCGGCGTGCGACGCGGCACCGGCACGTGGTCGGCCTGGCGTGGTGCCTTGAGCGGCCACGACCTCGAGAAGTCGATCGATATCGCTGGCTGTGTTGTAGACATGCGGTGAAACGCGGATGGCTCCTTCGCGTGCGCTCACCACGATGTCGGCCGCTCGCAGCCGTTCGACCGCCTGCTGCGTTGCCACGACGCTCGGTCCGCGGAAACAGCCAAAGCTCGACGGTGGGCTCGTCGACGCTTGGTTGATCAATTCGAACCCCGCGGGGAGTCCGTCATGAAGACGTTGAAGCAAACCGCGGCAATGGGCGTGCACGCCCGCCGGTGTGAGTGCCGTGATGTAGCGGATCGCGGCGGTGGCCGCCGCTACGTTGAAGAAGTTGGCGGTTTCGTTGGCGTCCCATTGTCGTGGACCCGGGTCGAAGGCAAAGGGGAGATCGACGAGCTTGCCGAAGTCTTGGGCACCACGAGCAGCCATCCAGTTGACGTTGCTGCCGGCGTCGAGTTGGGCGCGCAGGGCAGGCGCCACGTGCACGAAGCCGAGACCATAGGGCCCGAGTAGCCACTTGTAGCCGGCACAGGCCAAGAGGTCGATCGGCGTGTGCGTCAGATCGAGGGGTACGGCGCCCACGCCTTGGCTTCCGTCTACCGCCAACAGCACGTCGCGATCACGGCAAAGAGCCGAAAGGGCGTCGAGATCGATTCGTCCACCGTCGAGAAAACGGACCCAACTAACGGATACCAGACGCGTGCGCCCGGTGATGGCCTCGGCAAGTTGATCGACAGCGTGCGCGCCCGTCGCATTGACCTCCCGCAGCCGTACGCCGCGATCCGCAAGGGAAAGCCACGGCAGTCGGTTCGACGGGAACTCGTCGCGGGGTATCACCACTTCGTCGCCAGCCGACCATGCCAGGCCGTTTGCCAGCACCATGAACCCGCGGGTCGCGGAGTCGGTGATCGAGACGGTGGCGGGGCCAGCGTTCAGTAGCACGGCCACCGCGCGACGGTAGGCATCCGGAAACGAGAAGTGGTGCTCGTTGCGGATGTAGGCGGGGTTGCGACGCAACGCGATGGCGGCGGCCAGCGCCTCATCCGCCACCCGCGGCATGGGGCCGTGGTACGCACAATTGAGGTATGTGAAGCCGTCGAAGTCGAAGAAGTCGGCTTTGCGGTCGAGGATCGGGCCGCCCGCGAACGGATGGGCGTTTGGCGGACGAGGTGCAGTTTGTGACGTCATGAACCACTACGCTGACATTCACCACCTCTTGTGTCCAGCGCGGGACTCGGCAACCGCCGAACCGGGCTACGGTGTTGCTCGAGGATCGTGAAATGCCACGGCGCTTGTCCGACATAAGCCAGCGATGGCAAGCAACAGATTCCAATCCAACATTGAATTCTGGGCCGCGATCACGGCAAGCGAGCAAGGTTGCCACAGCGGTACGCTGATTACTCAAGGCGCAGCGCTGTCATGGGCTCGATTCGTGTGGCCCGACGAGCAGGTAGCAGGCAAGCGACCATTCCAACGAATGTCAGCATGACGGCCGCCGCCAGGTAAAGCCGGCCGTCGCCATCTGCCGAGCCATAGAGAGCGTGTTGTAGGAGACGGGGTGCCGCCAGAGCCACAACGATGCCCAGGGCGATCCCCGCTGCGACCATGGCCATGCCCTCACGCGCGATCATCGAAAGGACTATTTTCTTGGTCGCCCCCAACGCCAGTCGAACACCGATCTCACGCGTTCTGTGCTCGACGGCCGCGGCCAGCGAGGCATAAAGGCCGATGGCGCAGAGCACCATGGCGAGCGTGCCGGCGAAAGCGGCGGCTGCGGATCCCATTCGGAGCGGTCGCAACTCGCCCGCAAGGGCGCTCTTCATGGGCACCATTTGGGTCACGGGAACCGCCGGGTCGATACGATTTGCCACAGCTGCCAGGGTTGGAATCATCGTGTTTGTCGCGCCGGCCACGTGGATCTGTAGGCGTGCGTCGGTCAGTTTCATATTTTGCCAAAAGGCTACGTAGACAGCGAGACGGGGAGATTCGGCACGGCTTTGCAAGGGCACGTCAGCGGCCATGCCGACGACTTTCCGCCACGTGCCATCAACCAGAATACCTTGGCCCAGCGGGCTTGTTCCCGGCCACAGGGTATGCGCCAGCGTTTGACTCACGAGTGCCACCGCCGTGGTGTCGTGTCGATCCTGATCGGTAAACGGACGGCCGGAGAGTAGTGGGATCGAGAGGGTCTCGAAGTAATCGGGGGTGATCTCGAGGTAACGGACTCGGTGCTGGGATTGGGCGTCTGGTGAGACTTCGGTAGTCAGTCCATGAAGCGCCGTTCCGGATCCGACCATCGACAACGACGTCACCCCCGGCGTTGCGCGAAGTGCGGTCGCGACCTTCCGAAGGTACTGTTGGGCTTGCTCGGGTTGGTAGGCTACCAAACGCGGTCGCAAGCGCATTAACACCACCTGAGACGGGTCGAAGTTGACGCCGTTCAGGATCTGGAAGGCGCTGTTGACGAGCAGTGCGGCAACAACGACCAGGGCCACGGCACTTGCCGCCTGTGCCGCCACAAGCCAACGGCCGGTACGCCAGAGAGTAGCGGCCGAGTTGGCTCGACGGCCCAAGCCACTCGTGGCTTGGCGGCGAACCAATGCCAGCGCTGGAAACAAGCCAAACAAGACACCACTTACGATGGTCAGGACCACCACGGCGAGTAACACGCTGGGCGCGAGCTGCAAGTCGACGTGTAGCGGCCGACCTACAGGATCGTGAGCGTAGAACCATCGATGCAGCGCATGTGTCAGGCCGAGGGCACAAGCGATACCGGCGACACCGCCGGCGGCAGCGATGATCCATGCTTCGGTCATCAGCTGCCGTACGATCCGGGCCCTCGACGCTCCCACCGCGATGCGGATCGCGAGCTCGCGGTGGCGACCGCGGGAGCGTACGAGGAGAAGGCCGGCCAGGTTGGCGCAACACACCAGCAGTACCAAGCCGGTCATCCAAGCCAAGAGCCGCAGGAGCCGATGGTCGGCCTCTCCGGGCTGTGTGCCGCGCACCAGACGAACCGTAGCGCCACTGTTCTCTCCGGTGTCGGCATCGTGCCATCGGGGAGGGATGATCGCCGAGGCTTCGGTTGCGGCGGCCTCGAGGGACCGGCTTTGGACCAGACGTCCAAATAGTCTGAGGATCGTGCAGTCGGGATTCTCGAGAACGGAGCACCACCGGTAGCCGACCGGGAGCATCATGGTCGGCATGTAAACTCGAGCGGGATGCACCGTGACGCCTTGGAATCCAGCGGGCGCGACACCCACGATCTCGAAGTCCACGCGGTTGAGCGTCAACGTCCGGCCGATGACGTCAGTGGCGCCAGCGAAGGCACCGAGCCAGAGGTCGTGGCCTAGGACCACGACGGGGTTGCGCAGGGGGACTGAATCCTCGTCGGCGGTGAAGAAGCGGCCGAGGGCCGGGCGGATCCCCAGCATTTGGAAGAACCGAGCGGAAACGACGGCGCCGTTGATCTCACGTGCGGTGTCACCGAACGAGACGAACAAGGGCGCGGTGGCGTAGACCGCCACCAGATCGCGCACGGTTTTCACGGAGGCGCTGAAGTGGCGATAGTCCTGATAAGACACGAGGCCGTCGCTGGTTCCTTCGTTGCGGGTGGCGACGATCTCCACCACGTTGTCTGCGCGCGGCACAGGCAGCGTTTGCCGATAGAAGGTGTGCGTCAAGGTGAGCACCGTGGCGACGGCACCGATGGCGAGCGCCAGCGTCGACACCGCGACCAACGTAAACCCGGGGCGTTGGCGCAGCATCCGGATGCCGTATCGGATGTCGGCCAGCGTGCTTTCGAACCCGAAGGTGCCGTGGGCCTGGCGGGTTTCGGTGCGCACGGCCTCGAAGCCGCCGAACATTGCGTGAGCTCGTCGCCGTGCCTCGGCAGGCGTTAGCCCGCGTTGTTCGAACTCCTCGATCTGGTGCTCGAGATGGAAGTGAAGTTCCTCGTCGATCTCGTGTTGCACGGAAGCCTTGCGCAGGATCGTGCGCAGGAACGATCGGACGGACGCCAGCATCGCTAGGACGCACCTTCGAGCACGTGTGCCACCGCCACGGTCAATTGCTGCCAGCGGCCGGTCTCCCGCTCCCGATGCTGCTGGCCGCGATGCGTGATCTCGTAGATGCGTGCTCGCCGGTTATTCTCCGAGCGGCCCCATCTCGCCTTGATCAGTCCTCGGTGCTCGAGACGGTGCAGGGCTGGATAAAGAGAGCCCTGGCGGACCTGGAGCGCGTCGCGAGAGCGCTGCCGGATGCGTTTGGAAATCGCCCAACCGTTCTCGGGTTCGAGCGCAACGACGTTGAGGATGAGTAGGTCGAGGGTGCCCTGTGGCAGATCGAGTTGTTCGGTCATTCGCTCCCCTTGTACTTCGACAAGAAGAGGCTGTCATCCTTCCTGTCGAAGTGCAAGGGGAGTGGTTGGCCAGACAAGAGATGTTGTTCCCTGGGTCACGGGGTACCGACCGACTGGCTTCTCCGAAAGTGAGCGTACCGATCTCTTGTCCGGTTGGGCGGATGGACGGCAGCAAGGATGTTGGCGACGGAGACCATTGCAGCTCGCCTGAATGACCTCAACCCACACCGTGAACGACCGGAGAGAGCCATGGCAGATCCCAACATCGTTTTCTGGGCCGCAATTCCCGACGGGGCGAAACTAACGGCTACCGCAAGCAAGCAAGACGGCAGTCCCGGGACGTTCGCCGTCACCGGCTACTGCCTCGATGAGGAAGGCAACGACACCAAGATCACGGGCGTGCCCTACCAGAGGGTGCTCAACAGTGGCCACATCTATCAGTTGGTGCTCGAGGTGCTGCCGGTAGATGGAGCCATCGTCGATGTCGAGGTGAAGATCGAGCACGGCGGTAGCGTCATTCGCAAGACCGATTGGACGCCAGTTCAGGGTGCTCCGGGCATGCGTGGTGCCTTCATTCGACCGGTGTCGGCATGAGGCTAGACGAAACGTGCCGTTGCCTGACCAAGGTCGGTGTGTTTTTGCTGGCGGTGGTCGCGAGTGCATCTGTCTACGTACCGGCGGTGTTCGCGGACTCCGAAGCTACGAAAAAGGCCATCGAGGAAGTACTCGTTTCGAAACAATGTAGTTTTGAGGATGGGACCGTCCAACGCTGCGTATCGAAGCTGGAGTCTGCTCTCCGTGACGCTCGGATGGCATTTTCTACAACACTGAAGGCCGATCAGCTGGAAAAGCGGGATCAAGCCAAAGTGAACAGCCAAGACAAGGCTACGTCTGCCGAGTCGGGCACGAGTGGCGCTTCGCCTTTGCGCGACGTGTTGTCGCGTTTGATTGCTGGGGCTGGTATTCCGGGTCTCACCGATGATAATGGTGAATTGGTGTTCGCTTACAACGCTCCGAAAGGTCTGTTTGACGAGGGGGCAACGCTTTCTCTGAAGGCTACCGCCAAGGAGGGTAAGGTCTATCAGCCGCTGCTCACAGCTTTCGGCGAGGACGTTCGTGCAGCGAAGAAGACCGCCCTCGAAGACCGCCTCGGAGATTTTGACGACGTTGAGTTCGAGTTGGCGGTGAGTCGGCTCAGTGAGCGGTGGGGGCGCGACTTTGACTTTCACAAGGATCTGTTCGACGCGTTGTGGATTGGCGCCGCAAACAGCAGGTCACGTGACGCAGTAGCCCAGGTCGGATTGCTGAAGGTGCTTAACACAATGTGTAGGGACACGCCAGAGTTCTTTGATCAAACCTTCAAAGAACTGGCAGATCCGAACCTGTGCAAGAATTTCGACTACATCAAGCTGAGGGCAGCGCTGGCCGATGGCGTCTCTGCGATGGTGACCGCCTTTGCCAATCTGGTGACCATCGCCAAAGAAAAAGGCGTTATGGACGTCGCCGACTTGGTCAACAACCAGCCCCAGGTTTTCTTCAGTCTCAAGTACCAGGACCGCGATGGCGAGCTGACGGGGCCCGATCAGCTCTCGGCCCAGTTCAAGTGGGAGAAGGGCTTTCGCAACGTCAACGGCTTGCGCAGTCATTGCGAGGGACGCACGGTAGCGGATTCCAAGGGCAGGAAGCAGCCGAGCCTCGATTGCGTCTACGAGTACCTGTATTGCGACCGGAGCGACCCCACCGCCTGCTCGGACCGCAACCGCGCACTCAAGGCACCGCGGATCTCGCTCTCGGCCGAGTATGTCGATGTCGACTCGTACGCGTTCAGTCCAGAAACCGGGATTGATCTGATGCGTGACGGCAGTGAGTCGATCAAGGCCATGTTTGGCTATGGCCGTCAGCTCAGTACGGACGCGGACGGTACCGGCGGCACGCGGCTCGACTTCGAATCGATGTACGAAGATGTGTCCAACGACCCGATGAAGAACAGTCGCTGGATTAACACCTTGACCTACAGCCAGCAGGTTGCCAACGAGACAGCGGCTTCCATCTCGCTGGTGTGGGCCAACAAACCCGAATTTTTGGGCGAGGTCGACGAGGAGTTGAGCGCGCGTTTGGGCCTCAAGTGGACGATGGATTCGAAGAAGAAGTGATCGGGCGAGGTCGAGTCATCTCGTTCCGAGGCCCGAACACCAATCCCGCTCGATGCGAGGGATGACGTGATTTCTAGGGTTCACGGTATCCTCGTGTGATGAGTTCAAGACAGTTTCTCGGTCTCGCCACGGTCGCCCTACTGATGGGTTCTTTGGCTGCAGGGGCAGTGGCGCAGACCGGCGAGGATGCGGCGTCACCCATCCTCGCCGCCTACGACTTCGAGCAGACTACTTCTTCGGGCCCAGACACGTTCTGGTTGCGCGATGGCTCGGGAGGCCAAGTCGACTTGTCCAAGGCCTTCCGTGTCAGCGGGGTGCGCTCGTTGCATCTTCGCGAAGAGGCAGGGAACCGGGATTTCGCCGAATTTCTTGGCTACTTTGACGAACGCCGAACGGGCACGGTTTTCGTCCAGTTCTACCTTCTCCTTACCGACCCGGCGCAGCGATTCAACTTTGGCTTCGCGGGGACGCGGTGGTTTCTCAGCTCGGAGCAGCACGGACACGCGGTTTGGCTCGGTACTCGGGATGGCAAGCTCGGGCATCGACCGGCTGGCCGATGGGCTCCGATCTTCACGCCCCAACCGTTTGTCTGGTACTTCGTGGACTTGGTGTACCGAGTCGACCAGGGTACCTACGATTTGGCGATTTTCGACGAGGCCTGCGGCCGGGAGTGTGAGGTGCCGATCGCCGATCTTCGCGCCCAGCGCAACTTTGCCGATACGGATCATTCGTCGGTGCGCTATTTCTCGTTCATTGGCGATCTGGAAGACGAAGGGCGTTTCGACTATTTCATCGACGACGTGTTGGTCGCGACCGACCCGGAGGTGCGCCAGCGACCGTTTGTCGCGCCCGGTAGGCGGCGGTTTTTCGTGGAGCGTTTGCGGGTCGACACCCAGCCGCTTGGTCAGGAGGCCCGAGACGATCTGTTCTTTGCGGCGCGTCAGTGGCTGCGTGGCGGGGCGGCTCTCGGTTCAGACGGTTCGCCGAGCGCCGATCGCCTCGAGCAAGCCGCCGACGAAGCTTTCTCGAGCGGGGAGTTGGTGTTGGCGACCGAGCTTTACTTACGACTCGAAGAGGAGCCGAGCCGGCGAGCTCGGATCCGGCTCAAGCGTGCCGACGTCGCTCATCGCGTGGGCGATGTCGAAACCGAGCGGGCGCTGCGCGAAGCGATCTACGGACGACTCGAGCTCGAAGAACGTCGCTGAATCGAGGTCGGGGCCAGGGCTTCGGCGGCTTGGCGCACCCATCCAAACGCTCGGTACCCTGATCGCAGATCGAGGCTGCTTCTCTAGGTTGCGTTCTAGAACGATATCGTTCTAGTATAGATCAGGAGGTAGATCCATGCCTGAGACCGTAACGCATTCGGCCGCGATCGTCTTGCAAGCAGTTGCGAAGGGCTACCGACACGGCTTCGACATCATTGAGCTGACCGGGCTCACCGGGAGCACGATCTATCCGGCCTTGCGCCGGATGGAGCGAAACAAGCTCGTGCGGGCCAGCTGGGAGCGGGCAACGATCGCGCGTGAGCACGGCCGGCCACCACGCAAGTACTACGACTTGACCGAGGGCGGACAGGTGGCGTTGGCGGCCGCACTCGAACGGTTTCGTTTTCTTCAGCCGTTTGCGGCTCAACTCGAGCCGAAAGAGACACTGGCGTGAGCTTGCTCGATCCATGGCAGTGCTTTTGGCTGCGTCTTGCACGTTGGATCGTACCGTCCCGCGAGCGCGACGGGTGGCAGCGCGAATGGGATGGTGAGCTGGCGGCCCTTGCGGAGCGGGTGGATGGTTGGCCTGAGCGCCGTCGCCGGCTGGCCCGTACCGCCCTCCGAGTTGCGTTGACCGATGCGCTCTGGCTGCGTCTTCATCCCCATCGGGCCTTTATTGCCAATTGTCGTACGACGTGTCGCAGTCGGGTCGAGACATCGCCATTCGAATGGCCGTCGGCGCGAGCACTACAGCGATCCGCCAGCGACTACTGACTCGTGCAGCGTCGCTCGCAGGTGTCGGTACGCTCTTGGGTCTGGGCCTGGCGGTCGCAGCGGCCCAGGTTCTGCGTTCGTTGGTCTTCGGCATGCCGAGCTTCGATCGAGCGAGCTTCGTCCTGGTGCCGACTGGCCTCCTGCTGGTGGCACTGGCGGCCAGCTGGCTGCCAGCATCGCGTGCGGTGCGAATTTCGCCATCGGTCGTGCTGCGCGGGGACTAGCCGATCTTCTGCCATTTCCTTTGTATTGCGCTTTCGCGAAGCCATCCAGTCTGCTGTTGAATGACCGCTCTTGAGTACCTTGTGTCAATCGATCTTCATGGCCGGGTCGCCCAGGAGCGTCCATCCGAGCTGAACGTCGAGCAGATTGGGGTGGGTCAGGGCCAGTGCCTTCTTGGCTTCGGTAATGGCATCGCCCAAGGTCACGCCCGGGACGGTCAACAGGGGTGCGAGGATATCGCTGAGCGCCCGTGCCGAAGTGGTTTCGAGCAAGGTTGATGAGCCCAGAACAGCCGCGGCGCCCTGGTCGCCTGATACCAGGAACGCGTGACCCAGAGTGTCGAACTGCGGTTCGACATGGTACGTATTCCAACATCCCCACTGCATGACCACCGTCGGGCGCCCCTGGTTGGTGAGGCCCCGAACATCGAGGCTGTTGAGGAGCCGCTCAAAGGACCAAACGTTGGGGCCGGAATGGCCGATGAAGGAGGTGAGTGCGACCCCACCGTCGATCGCTTCGATCAACTGCCTCCGAGCCTCCTCGACACCCAACGAATCAATGTAGCTTCTCTCCACCTGCCAACCGAGAGGGAGGCCGGCAATGACTTCGTCGCTGTGCTGGCTGAAGCCGAAACCGACGACCGGATCGAATCGATCCGCGCCGAAAACGGCGCTTTGGCGGTAGTCCTTGGCTTCGTAGCGTTGGATCTTCTCGACCACCAGCTCGAGTTCTTCGACGGTGCGCACCGGAAGACGACCGATCGGCAGGTCGGGGACGTTGTCGCCGTCGAAGTCGGTGTACAAGGGGTCGGCTGGGGAATAAGTAATGAGAAAGCCGGTGTCGGCGTAGAGCGTGGGTATGAAACTAATGGAGTCGAGACCGAGGTCGTTGCGGTAGTCGTAGGTGTCGCCACCCACCAAGAGCACGTAGCGGGTGCCCAGTTGTTCTGCGGCGAAAGCGATGTAGTCACGGATGGCCCGAGGATCGACGATCCCGGTGCCTCGCTGACGGTAGATCGCTTCGACATCGACCGTCTTGACCGTCAGACCGGACGCTTCGCGAAGCGATACGAGTGGCTCGAGGGCAGCCAGAAAGTCGGAGTGAGCGATGATCAAGTACGCCGCCGGCCCGCTGGCGAGATCGGACGCGGGTGGCGGCACGCGCAGGCCGGGTGTACGGATGGCGCCGACCGTCGCCACCATATGTTCTTCGACGGACACCGTCCCAGGCAGACGGGCCACAACGCCATCACCGGCGGTGACGACCTCGATGTTTTCGAGGAATCGTGGCCCGTCGGCCTCTAAGCGGTAGGCCACCACCTCTGAGCTGGAAAACCCTTCGATCTCGAACATCTCCCCGGCGGCAACGAAGCGGAGCACGTCGTCGTTGGCGACGAAATGGCGCGGGTAGGTAACGCGGTAGCCATCGAGATTGACCAGATCGAAGGAAAGACCGAGGTCGGCGGGTAGCTCCAACTGCAGCGTATTGGTTCCCTCCGAGAGCAGGCCAAGCGGAAGCGCTGCGCGGAGGCTTCTGGCAACCCGCCCGTCGAAGACCTCGTCGACCAACAGCGTTTCATTGATGTACAGGCGTAGGTGGTGATCGGGATCGGCTGGCCAAACCGTGGATCCCCAGACATCGACCGCCACCGCGGGCGGTTCGTCGTCGGATAGCAGGCCTTCGACGTTGAGCGGGAAGGACCACTGCCGCGGATTCGAGAAGGCCAGGAGGCGGGTGTCGTACCAGGGATCCGCAGTGGGGGAGCCAATGCTGTATTCCCGGTCGCGAGCGACCTCGTGGGTCGCCCGGTAGGAGGCGGCAGGGTGACCCGTCGGTGACGCGCTCTCGGTCGCCACCCGCAACGCCATTTGGCGGTCGTGGATCAAGGAATAAACATTGGTTCGTGTGTAAAGACTATCGGCTGCTTGGCCGATTATTTCGATGAAATCACTGGGGCCAAACGTGCCCTTGCCCACCACCCGCAGCGGAACCGGCTCACCGCCCTCGAGAACAGCGAGGTGACCGATGGGCCAAGCGCCGATGTCGATTCCCGCCGCCAGCAGGTCTTCGAAATGCAGGCGGTAGATTCCGTCCTCTTCGACCAACAACTCCACCGTGTCGACGCGGATTGGGTTGCCCTTTACGCTCGGTAGGGCGGCGCGCGCCAATCGCTCTTGACCGATAGTCGACCATTCGATGGCTTTTGGCTGGGGCGTGTTGCCACGCTCGGTGTCGAGCTCGAAGGGACCGTGGTAGCGGGTGCTGCCGTCGACTGAGATGTCTTCGATGGCGTAGCGCGACACGGAAGTGGGTAGGTCCACCGAATACTGCAACGGATGAGAAGAATCGACCGCCTTGGACGGAATGGGATCGTAGGTAAGTCGTTCCCACCCCTTAGCGGTTTCGATGTAGACGTGAAACCCGATATTGCCGGTTTCCGTTGCTGTGCTCCACGTCAGCTTGGCGGCGCCTTGGGCTGGTCGGGCACGGACTGAGGCCAGCGTGACCGGCGTTGTGGTGACGTCGAGGTTACAGCCCAGGGCGGCTTGCTGGACCTCGTTCGAGAAGGTGAGGTCGTTATTCCACCAACTCGTGGTGTCGATCATCAGCACCGTGTTGGGTGGAGCGCCCGGGTCGATCGTGTAGTCGAACGTCAAGGTGTCGGTTTCGTTGGCAGCGATGATGGCCGCCGAGCCGAGCAGGCTGGCGGGTGTCCAAACAATTTGGTCGTCGCCGTTCATCGCGTCGGTGTCGACCAGGGTCTGGGCGCCGCGACTGCTCGAAATGTTGGACACGGAGCCGTTCGCGTCGTCGAATGCGATCTTGTAGCGCAAGAAGCTCGATGTACCGCACCGGAAGCGCTCGGCCACGCTCGGGTCCGAGAGACACGGATCACCGGCCACCCCGGGAAGGTTGTTGGTGTAGCTCACGGTGCAGGACGCCGTGTCACCGGCGTCGATGGTGCTCGGAGTGCAGCTACAAGAAAGGCCTAGGTCGGCGACCGGCAGGTCGGTCGGCGTCGCGGGAACACACTGGCATTTGGAATTGGTACCAGGCAGCGCCTGGCTGGGATCGTTACAGGTGGTCGCGGCGTTCTGGTCCCACGAGACGCAGGTGGCGAGTTGCAGGAAGCCGCCGCTGGTGGGTTGGCATGGAAGGGTAATGAAGAGGGGGAAGTCGTAGATTGCGTCGATGGTGCTCGAAGCGGACGGGCAGCGGGCGGGTGTTGGTGCGGTCTGGCAGGGATCCTCGGCACCATTGATTTCGTTGCAGGCGTCGCCGTCGTCGTTGCGGTAGGGTCCACAGCCGTTGGTCAGGTCCGTGGACGAAGGGGTCGTTCCGGTCGGGGAAATGCCTGGGGTGAGCGTCTGGCGCAAACAGGTTCCCGTCCGCGCGTCGCCGCCGTCGAGCGGAATCCATAAGTCGACGTCGTAGCGGGTGTTGCCGCCGCGACCTTCGAGCTGTGCCCCAAGCTGGACCACCATTTGGTCCGTAGGGCTGACGCAGCCGTCCGATTGCACGCCGAGCCCGATGAGCACGACATCGAGGTCGTTGGCCGAACAGCCGGAGCCAGCGAATCCGGTAATGTCGTCGAGGCAGGTGCAATCCGGATCGGCCCCGTCAATGAGGCTGTCGAGGTCGTTGTCCAGCCCATCCTGGCAAAGGTACTCGAAGCCACAGTCTGGATCGGCAAGGTCGACAAGGCCATCCGTGTCGTTGTCAACAAGGTCGTTGCACGCCTGTTCGAGGCCAGGTAGCGCGAGCACTGGCGATGCCAGCACCAACGTCGCAGCGACCAAAGCCAAGAGTGCTCGTAAGCGCTGGATACCACTCTCTCGCCGAATGGCCGATCTCATCCGCTTTGCGCACTCCTTGCGCGCAGCGCATCGATCCTGGTTCTCCCATATGGCCATAAAAATATACATTTTTCCCTTTACCTCCTTATCTCCTTATCTCCTTATCTCCTTATCTCCTTATCTCCTTATCTCCACCGAAAAGCACGAATGGATTATACCATATGAGAATTCGCGGTGAGGATAGCGACAAGACTGTAGAGTGGGGCCGGGAGCGCCATACGAGGCTTTCGCTAGGCGGTCGTGGCGCCGGATCCTCGAGAGCGATCCCGATACCGTCCTTCTCGACCGTGGCGCGATCGTCCGGATCGACGCGGTGAATGAGATCCGCCGGCGCCCCAACGGGGGCCGGCGGATCGCGCTTGAAGAGGGTGATCTGGTGCCGACCACAAGTCTGATGGGGTACCATGACGCCGCCGAACCCGCTGCCTCCGGTTGCTCGATACCCACCCTTCCTGTTATGACTTTCTGGATTCCTGCATGAGTCGTTTATCGTCTTCTCAAACTAACATATTCGATATTCTGCATGAATCGGTGGTTGTCACCGATGCCGAGATTGATCCGCCAGGTCCGCGTATCGTCTATGTGAACGAGGCCTTCTCCAGAATGACGGGCTACGGCCGCGAGGAACTGATAGGTCAAACATCCCATGTCTTACAGGGGCCCAAGACCGATCGCGGCACAATTGGACGACTGCGCGCATGTTTGGTGGACGGGACGACGTTTGTCGGCGAGACTTTCAACTACCGCAGGGACAGGACACCGTTCTTGATTCGGTGGTACGTCGAACCGCTTCGTGATTCGAGGGGCCTCATTACCCACCTCTTGGCCGTTCAACGCGACGTTTCACCCGAGATCGATCAGCGGAATCAACGGCTTGCGCTCGAACACGCCGTCAGTCAACTGTCGGACTCGGTGGTGATGTTTGGCCGTGAAGGCACGGTGACCTACGCGAACCAGGCCTACCTCAAGCAGTGTGGCGAACCGGAAGCGCGGGTGGTAGGCCAGAAGATTTGGAGCCAATTTGGATTCCCAAAGCGACGGAGCGAGTTGCGCTGGGCTCGAAGAAGGCTCCTGATGGGCAAAAGCTGGCATCGAGACTACGCGATCCGGGGTGACGATGTTGGCGGTGGTCGGTTCATTTCGGTCGGCGTTTCGCCGATTCGTGACGTTGATGGTTTGGTGGAGAAATTCGTTGCTGTTGGGCGCGATGTCACGGAACACCGGCGTCTCAAGGCGATCGCAGAGGCGAGCAATTTTCACGACAACATCGGTGTTGTGTTCTCGGGCATTCGTCACGAGTTGGGAAACCCAATCAACTCCGTCAAGACTGCCCTGCGGGTGGTTCTTGATGGATTTGAGAGGATGGAGCGATCAAAGCTGCTGTCCTACCTCGAACGCATCAACGACGAGATCAGCCGCGTCGAATATTTGCTGCGCTCGTTGCGCAGCTATGGTCTCTACGATCGGCCTCGGCTCGAAGTGATCGATGCCAAAGCCTTCTTGCTGAATTTCCTCAAGCTGGCCCGGGTCGACCTCCAGCGTCGAGGGGTCCACTTTGCGTTGTCGATCGGTCCTGCGGTGGATACGGTCTGGGCCGATCCGCAAGCGTTGCATCAAGTGCTTCTCAACCTCATTGGCAATTCAAGTCGCGCGCTCGAAAACCGCGAAGGCGGCTCGATCGATGTCGAGGCCAATCGGAGCGGGGCCTATGTGTCGCTTCTGATTCGTGACAATGGACCGGGCATCCCACCCGAGCAGTTACCCCATGTGTTTAAGCCGTTCTATTCGACACGGTCGGGCGGAACGGGCCTTGGGCTGGCGATCAGCCGACATCTGCTCTCGTTAATGCGCGGGAGTATCGAGCTGCGAAGCTCGTCGTCAGGCACCGACGCGAACATCTTGCTCGATCGCAACCAGCCCTTTTTGGAGGGTCGGGAAGGAAAGCCATGAGCGGTGAGACGATCCTCATCGTCGACGATGATGTGTTCTTTTGCGAGCTTGCGGGAGATCGCCTGAGGGCGGATGGCCTCGAGGTGCGGGTTGCTCAGGACTTGGCCAGCGCGGAGCGACAGCTTGATGAGCGGGTCGCGCTATTGGTTGTTGACCAGCGACTTCCCGATGGTCAGGGCCTCTCCTTGGTCAAGACGCTTCGCGATCGCGGTCATCACGCGCGCGCCTTGGTCGTGACGGGGTACCCGCAAGTAGGGGACGCGGTCGAGGCCCTGCGTCTCGGAATCGACGACTACCTAACCAAGCCGATCGATCTCGAGACGCTGAGACTTTCTGTCCTCCGCAGCCTCGAGACCGTTCGGCTCGAACACGTAGATCGGCTGGTCCGCCGGGAAAGGGCGGTCGAACGGCAGGCCCGGATCGCTGGAGACGGCCTCGAGGAGGTGCGTCGCTTGGTCGGCATCGCCGCCCAGGAAGCAATGCCGGTACTGATCACCGGTGCAACCGGGACGGGAAAGAGCCTGGCCGCCATGGCGATTCACCATCAGGGCCGACACGAGCGACCTTTCGTCAAGGTCAACTGTGCTGCGATCCCCGAGACGCTTGTCGAGGCCGAGCTTTTTGGCGTCGAGAAAGGGGCCTTCACCGGTGCAGGTGCGAGTCGTGAAGGCCTTTTCGAGCTCGCCAACGGCGGGACCTTGTTCTTGGATGAGATCGGTGAGCTGGAGCCGGGTGTGCAAGCCAAGCTCCTGGGCGTTCTCGAAGATGGGGCCGTGCGTCGGGTCGGTGGTTCCCGCGACCGCCGTTTCTCGGTGCGGGTCATCGCTGCGACCAACGTCGATGTCGTCACCGCGATGGAAAAGGGGCGGTTTCGGCAAGACCTCTACTTCAGACTCAACTTTCAGATCGAAATACCGCCCCTCCGCTCACGTCTCGGTGATCTGCCTGAGTTGATCGCCGTCTTGCTGGCCGCCCTGCCGACGGGACGCGGTGGCAAGCTCGCTACAGGGGAAGAAGATCGGCTTCGTGCCTACCCGTGGCCTGGCAATGTCCGGGAGCTGCGCAATGTGCTCGAGCGTTCTTTGCTGATTCATCCGGTCGACGCCTTGGCACCGTCGCAGTTGCTTCCAACCGGACCTGAATGGACGAAGCCCGGAGCCGATTTGGTCGAGTCTGGGCCGCTCGAGACCCTGGAGGCGGTCGAGATGGCTCATATCCGCCGGATGGTCGATGCTTGTGGTGGTAACCGGACCCGCGCAGCGGAGGTTCTTGGTATCGGGTTGGCAACGCTGCGACGCCGTTTGAACCGCTCAAATTGAGCGACTCGCTCAAATTGAGCGACTCAAACTGAGCGTTCAGCCAAGTATGCCGCCGGAGTACCGGGCTCAGAGCCTGGCACGGTTCTCGCAAACCTCTCTTGGCGAGGACCTGATGACCGTAAACGAAAGATCACCAACCGTCTTGATTGTCGATGATGAAGCGCTGTTTCGCCACAGCGTCGTGGACGCGCTTCAGGATGCCTGCCCGACCCTAGCGATTTTGCAGGCGGGCAACGGACGCGAGGGACTCGATCAAGTCAACGCCAACCAAGTGGACGTGCTCGTAACCGACATCAGCATGCCGGTCATGGATGGCCTCGACTTCATGCTGAGGCTTCGGAATCAGGCGTTTGCTGGCGCGGTGATCGTGGTGACTGCGTTTGGTGACCCGATGCTACGAAGCGAAGTCGCGATTTCTGGAGGCTTCGGCTACTTCGAGAAGCCGATCGATCTACCCGAATTGATCGACACGATTCGAGGGGCAACGGAAGGGGAGCGTCGGGCGATCGAAGGGCTGAGTTTGACACGCTTCGTCCGGCTGCTCGAGCTGGAACGAAAGACGTGCCGGTTGCAGATCACCAAGGGCGAAGAGGAAGGGGACCTGCTGTTTCGGGATGGCGTGCTGGTTGATGCCAGGTTGGGTTCGGAGTCCGGAAATGAGGCTGCTTTCGAGCTGCTCTCATGGAATGAGAACGTGCAACTCGAATTGCACGCTGAAAGCGAGTGGCCGGCCTCAGAGGACACGGTGGGAAAGCCACCTTCTAATGGTGTCAACGTGGTCGGTGCAAAGCGGAATGAGCAACGACAGGAACAACCCCTCGAGAGTGATGTCACTCTCGAAACCACAAAGAACAGGGAGAATGAGATGGGTAACGTAGCAGAATGCCTTGGTACGGCGATGGGCATCGATGGCGCAATCGGCGTCGCTCTGGTGGACCACGAGAGTGGGATGAGCCTGGGCCAATCTGGCGGCGGTGATGCCTTGAATTTGGACGTCGCTGGCGCGGGAAACACGGCTGTGGTTCGTGCGAAGATGCGGGTGATGGACGACCTTGGTCTCGGTGACAGCATCGAAGACATCTTGATTACGCTCGGCAAGCAATACCACTTGATTCGTCCGCTTGCGACGGCGCCGAATCTGTTCTTGTACCTTGCCCTCGATCGCGGTAAGGCCAATCTAGCGATGGCCCGCCACCAGCTGGCATCGGTCGAAAAGGACCTCAAGGTGTGAGGTTTGGAGGACGACCCGGCTACCCTCGGTAGCCGGGACAGCCCTTCCACCGTGTTGAGCGCTTTGGAGTTCGCGGTCCCATTTATGGCTTGGCTGCTGAGCGGCTGCCACACGCTCGATTGGTATCGGTCGAGGAAGCTGGTTTGGTTTGGCACCAGCTTGAAGGTACGTGGCCCTGGTCTTGAAGGTACGTGGCCCTGGTATGGGATTGACGGCTCAGGCATATAGGAGTAGATTACCGAGGTCAATTGTTTCTTGTTTGTGATGGCGAGTTGATTGAGTAACCGCCGTTTTGGGAGATGTACGGATGCGGCCTCGCAACCAGTATTCCTCTTGCTGCTTACGCTGCGGTGGGCCACGTTGGAGTTCGCAAGCAGCGCGAGTGTACAAAGAAGGGAAGCCTTGGGATGCTGCAGAGGTTGGTCTGGTTGTCGCTTCTGCGACCTGTGGTCAAGCCGCGAATTGGCCTGCGAGTATCGATGATGGGCCAGTCTTCGAAGCCACGTTTTCTGGTGAGGTTGTGTCGTGCGGGTGACAGCGCCCAAGAACGGGCCAAGCGCGACGAAACGACGCTGGTCGCGACCGGGAAATCGGAAGGAATCTGGCGCGCGAGCCAGTGAGCGTAGGCTGGAGTCCGCAGCCCAGGTCCGAGTCCTCGTGGTCGATGATGAGTCCTTGTTTCGCAACAGCGTTGCAGACGCTATCGAGAGCAACTGCCCTGACTTTGTCGTGCTTCAGGCGGGCCACGGGCAGGAAGCCCTCGAGCATGTCGGCAAGGGGCGCATCGATGTCCTGGTAACCGATGTCCAGATGCCGGTCATGGATGGGGTCGAGCTCATTCTGGCGCTTCAGAAAAGCCGATTCCGCGGCCAGGTCATCGTCGTTACCGCGTTTGGATCTCCGCGTCTCGAAACCAAAGTGAGGTCGCACGGAGCGATTGCCTACCTGGAGAAGCCGATTGATCTCCCAGAGCTGATTGATCTCATCGGCAAAACCGCAGCGGGAGAGCGCAGCCACATTGAAGGACTCACCCTGTCTGGCATTACCCAGCTCCTCCAGATGGAGCGCAAGACATGTCTTCTGAGGGTTTCGAAAGGAAAGATGAGTGGTGACCTGATCTTTCGGGATGGAGAGTTGGTCGATGCTGTTTTGGGTGACCTGTCGGGTAACGAAGCAGCGCTCGAGCTGCTCGCCTGGGATGAAGGGCTCGGTCTCGATTTATTGGCCGGAGTGGGTTTGCAAGCCACCTCGGTCACAGAAGGGTTAACCCACCTTATTTTGGATGCCATGCGTCGTCGAGACGAGGTTGGAAACAAATCAAACCAAGTGGAGGTTGATGCCGCGATCAACAACGGGCCGAAGGAGACTATGATGGGTAGTGTGAATGAATATCTGGGTGAGGCAATGAGTATCGACGGCGCAATCGGCTTGGCCCTGGTCGATCACAATACCGGCATGAGCTTGGGGCAAGCGGGTGGTGGTGAACGACTGAACCTGGACGTTGCCGGCACGGGAAACACGGCGGTTGTTCGTGCGAAGCTGCGGGTAATCAAGGACCTCGGCTTGGACGACAACATCGAAGACATTCTGATCACGCTTGGCACGCAGTATCACCTGATCCGGCCGCTTGTGACGGCGCCGAATCTCTTTCTCTACATGTCGCTCGATCGCGAGAAAACCAACCTGGCAATGGCGCGCCACCAACTGATGAGTGTCGAAAAGGGGCTGACGATTTAGGCCTGGCGGATCCGGAGGTGGCCAACAGGGCGACCAGCAGGAACGCGAGAAGGGTTTTGTGATGCGGCCGATGCGGGCTAATTCTCGGGTGGATGGTTGAAGTAGATCAAGTTGGGTGGATTGGAATTCGCTTCGACGACATCTTCGAAGCCATCCCCATTGAGGTCTCCAACCGCGAGACCGTAGGTGACCGGTGGGGGAGCGTTCGCGGGCAGGTCATGATTGATCATACGCCGCCCTCAGGACGGAAGTTACTCGAAACCGAGTTGGCTGTCAGCCGATGTTCTCGCTGATCGTTCTTTGGCTTCGAGGTTACGATTCACCGGCATCAATCCGTAGAAAGTTGACGGCGCGGGCAACGCCCGTTCGTCGCCCACGATTCGGTGGTGACCAAGGCCGTCGACCGGTATCAGCTCGGTCATTGGTACTCGGGCTATCGCGAGCGCATCGGTGAAGGGCCTTGGTGCGACCTCGACCTCGACCTCGACGTGGCGCGGCTCCGGCGCGCGGTTTTGGGCACCTGCTTGCGTCCAGCACCGGGCGAAGTGGGCACCAGCTAGACTCATCTTAAACAGTTTCCAAAACTAAGTCATTGAAAATAAATGCTTTGCGGCCGCACTGATCCGGCGTGGCACCAGGATTCCCTTCAACTCACCTCCGCTACCGTTTTGGGCAGCGCCACCCGGCACGCCTGAAATACTTTGCCGGCCACTCCCGGGGTTTCCGTTCGCAAACGAAAGCGTCGGGCCCCGTTCTCCACGTCCACTTGCCGCACCCGGCTCAGATCTCGAATCATCATGCCCCATTCCACGTCGCCGAGACCCTTCGCTTCCAAGCGCTGTTGTAGCTCGTGTCGAAGCACCAGCGCGAGGAACGAGCAGAATACGTGGCCACGGATCGTCTCATCGCATTTGTGGTAGATCGGCCTTGTCGACAGCAACGATTTCACCGAACGGAATATGTGCTCCACCGTCCAAAGCTGCTTGTAGCGCAGGGCAACCTCCGCCGCATTGAACTCCGTGTTCGTTCGCAGGACCCACTTGCCGTCGAATCGTTCCTCGCGCTCGATCTTTTCCGGGTCGATGGCGAGTGTGCCTTTAGCTAAGGTTTTCAAATATCTGCGATAGCCACGGTTGGCGACCATCGACTTGACGCTGCCGTGGGAAAGCCGGTCCTCGAGAGACTCGAGAATCGCTTGCCGATCGTGGGCGTCTTTGCGAGCCTGCTCAGCATTGCGGCAGACAACGTAGCGGCGGCCATCTACCCGAACATCCTTCACCTCGAGCGGTGACGGCGTCTTGCCTTTCGAAGGCTCACGGTGCACTTTCTTGTAGCGGCCGGCACGAGAGAGGACATCGTCGCGAACCTCCTTCTGGTTTCGCATCCGAGTGCCGAGGATGTAGCAGATCCCCAACTTCTCCAACTCTTTCACAGCGGCTGCCTTCATCATTCCGCGGTCCGCGACGATGCAGACTTCCTCGATACCGAAACGTTGCTTCATCTTGTTCACCACCGGCAGAAGAGTGGTGACGTCTGCGGTGTTCCCCGGCCACATCTCGCAACAGATCGGCGCTCCCTGATCGTCGATCACAGCACCTACGATCATCTGCTTGAGATGGGGACGGTGATCCTTGCTGAAACCGCGTTGCCCGAGATCTTGGCCACCTTCGCCTTCGAAATAGATCGAGGTCGTGTCGAAGAACACCAGGCCCAGTGAGCTGAACAGGTCCCGACGTCGATCGAAGAGGGCTTCTTCGATCAAGTCTTTCGTGCAACGAAATCGGAGATGGCTCGCTGGCTCGTTCTCCTCCGAAATACTTGCAGACTCTTCGTCGAGCGGCTCGCCGAGCCAAGCCATGGCGCGATAGGCGTGGTGGAGCTGAAGCTCGTCGATGCCTTCGACAGCATGGTCGTCTTTCCAGTGATAGCAAGCTCGGTCTGAGCCCGGGTCCACCAAGCGATGCAACACTTCGAGAAAGACGACCCGCTCCACCGGGAACTGGAACCTGCGCTCGCTCAACAGCTTCTCACACACCTTGCGGCAACCGGTCTGCTCCCAAAGCTTGTCGAAAATCCTCGCGGGTCCCAAGGTGCGGCTGGAAAGTGTTGGAAGGGTGCCCTTCTTGTACTCGCTGAGAATCAAGAGCTGCTCGGCGAAACGAGATCCCGAGGCAAGCAGGGAATTGAGCTGCCCAGACTCACGGAGTACATCTGCCCGCCCGAGAGTGATGAGAACGCGTTGTTTCGATCGGCCGTCTTCCCAGCGGTTCTCGACGATTTGCAGATACTCACGCGGCCCGGATTTTTTGATTCGAAAGAACACGGTTACCTCCTAAGGACACCATGATTCTAACCATCAATTGCTAATTGTCAATAAGAAGCAAAATCGACGTGGCACCAGGATTGAGAAATTTTTCTCGGAAAATGAGCTCAAATCCGCGTAAGTCCTTTAGAATCAGCGGTCCAATTTATTGGACCGGAATTAACTGTAGAAGATCAGCTAGAAGATCTTCGCCAGGCGTTCAACCGCGGCTTGGAGCTCATCGCCCGGGAATCCTGCGTAGCCCAGGAGGAGGCCCGGACGCTGGTGATTCTCCCGAACGAAGTGGGAGAGTGCGATGAGGCTGATGTCCGCGTCAGCGGCTTGGGCGACCACCTCGGCATCGTCCTTCCGGCGGCGGAGCCAGCCAATGTCATGAAGGCCTGTGGTCGACGGCTCGATCTCGATCTCGTGACCAAGGTGTTGGCGAATCGCGTCACTCAACATTCGTTGACGTTCGAGGTACATGAGGCGCATGCGACGGATGTGGCGAGCGAAATGCCCCTGGTCGAAGAAATCCGCGACCACCGCCTGCTGCAGTGTCGAAGAGTGGCGGTCGCTGGCGTAGCGAGCACCGACAAAGGCATCGACATGCTCCATGGGAACCACGAGGTAGCCGAGTCGCAGGGCTGGAAACAACACTTTGCTCAAGGTGCCGAGGTAGATCACATGTCGGCCGCCGTCCAACCCGGCCAGCGACGCCAATGGGCGGCCCGCGAAGCGGTATTCACTATCGTAGTCATCCTCGACAATCCAAGCATCGGTCTCACGCGCCCAGCGGAGAAGGTCGAGGCGTCTGGTGAGGGACATCGTGACCCCCAACGGGTACTGGTGCGAGGGGGTCACATAGGCCAGCCGGGCGTGGGGCGCACGGCAACGGCCCTCGTCCACATCGATCCCTTCGGCATTGACCGGTACGGGCACTTCGCGGGCCCCACCGGCGGCGAAGGCGATTCGGGCGTCCGGGTAACCTGGATCTTCGATCCACACCGCATCGCCGGGGTCGAGTAGGACCCGCGCGGCAAGGTCGAGCCCCTGCTGTGTTCCCCGCACGATCACGATTTGGTCGGGTGAGCATGAGAGACCTCGCGAGGAGTGGAGGTGGCGGGCCAACGCCAACCGTAGTGGCGCGTAGCCAGCGGTGTCGGTGTAGTCGAGCCAGTCTTGCTGGATGGCGCGGGATCGTCGGGACTCGAGCCGTCTCCAGAGCTTCCACGGGAAGAGGTCGATTGCTGGTCGACCCGCTTGAAAAGGACGGTTGGCGCCGGCATGGGCCGAACGCTCCCAGCGTCGATAGCCATCACCACGGACCGAGAGTTTGGGTGATTCACCGGCAATGATGGGCTTGGTTCGGGTGCCGAGACGCAGCAGCTCGTCGGGCAGATCTTCGGCGACAAAGGTGCCGGCACCGACACGGCTGACCAAATAACCTTCGGCCACCAGCTGGTCGACAGCCTCGAGGACGGTATTGCGCGATACGGCAAGCTCCTCGGCCAAGACGCGGGTCGCTGCCAGGCGCTGGCCACCGACCAGAACCCCTTCGAGAATGTCATTGCGCAGCGTGTCGTAAATCTGCTGGTAAAGGGGCGTCGTCGACTCGGGGTCGATCCGGCTGGCTGCAAGGCTGGCGATCAGCGTCTTGGGCTTGGCAATTGGTTCCATCTATTTTGACCCCATTGGATCTACAACCGTACCAATTCAGATCATAGCCTCTCCACATTCAATAGAGGAGGCGCCATGAGCCACGATCAGACTATTTCGTTTCGCAAGCCGGAACCGCGTGACCAGGAAGTCACGGACGCCGCGTGGATTCGTGATCTGCTGGCGAACGCGTTGTTTGGAACACTGGTGACCGCGGGTGAGTGCGAGCCGGTGCTGGATGTCCACCTCTTTGTTTTTGATCCGGCGACCACGGCGGTATACCTGCGTAGGGTGAAACATCGAGGTGCCCATCATCATGGTGTGAGCCGGCACCAAGTCGCGTTCAGCGTGACCGAAATGGGGCGTGTGGACACGGCCGACGGTACATCGAGTTCGGTATACGGATCGGTGGTGCTCGAAGGCACCTCACGGGTGGTCCATAATGTTGGCGAAGCCACGCGCGTGCTCGATCTTCTCATGCGCAAGTACGCGTCTCATCTCGACACTCGTAGCGACTACCGTGCCATCGCCGCCAAGGACCTGGCCCACACGACGGTGTACCGCATCGATATCGAATCGTGGACAGGAAAAGGAAAGACTGCCGTCACCTCCGACGCGTCTGCCTATCAACCCATGGTGGCCAGCCAACACGCTGGTTGGTGATTGGCAGCACCGTGGTGGAGGCCCGGCGGGTTCAGAGCTGCCTAGACGTTTGCTCCCTCCACCGAGCGCCACTCGCAAGCGCTCTTTGCGACGCGCCAGAGGCGTTGAACCGAGTTGACCGAGACGTCGAGGGCGGCCGCGGCCTCTTGCTCGGTCATCCCTGCGAAGTAGCGACACTCGCAATGCGGCTTCGCCCGCTGCGCGCTACGCTGCAGTCTCGCAAGACGGCCCCCGAGGGGTAGGCGAGCGTCGCTCAACGGCGCATTCTCCGGGGCCGAAAACAGGAACTGGAAGTGGGATGCGCCGATCGGCCACGTCGACGGCGATGATCTCATTGCGGGCCTCGTGGAGATCCGAGGTTTTGAAAAGGTCGATCAAGAAGGCCGTGACCTCCTCGGCGGTGCGTGCCTCACGCGCGATGGCGTTCCGTTTCAAAACGGGCGATCACCTCTCGCGTCGCGAGACCCGCTCGAATCAGTTTCAGGGCCACCTGGCGCCGAATCGGCTGATCCTGGCGCGCGCCATAGACAACGCCCATGCCACCCTCGCCGATCAATCGTTCGATGTGAAAGGCGCCGATCGTGGCACCGAGCAGATCGTCGTCCGCGTTGAGCCAGGGATGCAAGGCCTCGGGCTGATCCAAGAAGCTCGGGGCGTTCTCATGGCCCGCCAGTAGTCGTTCGACCGCCTGCTGGAGCTCATCGTCGCCCTCGCATGCGGCCGCGAGCCATGAACCTCGCGCCCCAGGCTCCTCCTGACGCGCTCGGTGAAACAGCCTCCACATGCCGGTCCCAACCAGTGTCCGCCACCGCCTGCACCTCCGACGTCATCGCCTATCAGTCGATCCGAGATCTTGGATCTTTGCAGTCGATCCCGTCTGTGTGCAAGCAAGAAACGTCGGGCCCCAGGGTGATTGGCTTTTGGAACAGGGGAGATTTCCCATGACCTCGAGACAAAAGGGCCATCGCCAAGTTCTCGGCGATGGCCCTCCCGGCGCAATGGAGTGGTCAGGTCCCCTTGTTGGCGCTCAGCAGCAGGTCTGAGCGTCCGACAACGAGATCTTAAGCAAGGTCGAAGCGGTCGAGGCTCATGACCTTGTCCCAAGCGGCCACGAAGTCATGAACGAACGCCTCTTGCGAATCGTCCGAAGCGTAGACCTCGGCGATTGCCCGCAGCTGCGAGTTCGAACCGAAGACGAGGTCGACGCGGGTGCCGGTCCATTTGACGTCGCCCGTTTGGCGATCACGCCCTTCGAAAATGTCTTCGGATGCTGCGGACGGTTGCCATTGGGTTCCCATGTCGAGCAGGTTGACAAAGAAGTCTGGTGTCAACGTGCCAGGTCGGTCGGTGAAGACGCCGTGCTTGGATTGTCCGGTGTTGGCGTTTAGCGCCCGCATGCCGCCGACAAGCACGGTCATCTCGGGTGCGGTCAAGGTTAGTAAGCTCGCCCGGTCGAGCAGAAGCTCTTCCGGCCGGCGTGGGTCCCCACCCGAGGCGTAGTTGCGGAACCCGTCTGACTTCGGTTCGAGGACTGCAAAGGAGTCCACGTCGGTGTCCTCGGTTGACGCATCGGTACGTCCCGGTGAAAACGGCACCTGCACGTCGTGTCCAGCGCTCTTTGCCGCCTGTTTTACCGCCGCGCAGCCGCCCAGAACAATCAGGTCGGCAAGCGAGACCTTCTTGCCGCCGGACTGCGCGTTGTTGAACTCGCTTTGAATCCCCGTGAGGGCTTGCAACACGGTCGCCAGCTCGGTCGGGTTGTTGACCGCCCAGTCTTTTTGCGGTGCTAGTCGAATGCGCGCTCCGTTGGCTCCACCACGCTTGTCGGTGCCGCGAAACGTCGACGCTGAGGCCCAAGCCGCTCCGGTCAACTGGGAGGTGGACAGGCCTGATGCGAGGATCGAGCCCTCGAGAGTGGCGATTTCTTGCGCACCGATCAACTCATGGTCCATCTCGGGGAGGGGGTCCTGCCAGATTTGCTCGGTCGGCACCTCTGGTCCGAGATACCGGGAGAGGGGCCCCATGTCGCGATGGGTGAGCTTGTACCACGCTTTTGCGAAGGCCTTGGCGAACGCGTCCGGGTTCTCATAGAAACGCCGCGAAATCGGCCCATAGATGGGATCCATACGCAGCGCGAGGTCTGTCGTGAGCATGATGGGGGCGTGGGTCTTCGAGGGATCGTGTGCATCCGGCACCGTGGTTGACGCGGCGGGGTCCGTGGGCACCCACTGCCAGGCACCGGCCGGGCTTTTGGCCAAATCCCAGTCGTAGCCGAACAGGATCTCGAAGAAGGTGTTGTCCCAGGCCACTGGGGTGGTCGTCCACGCACCTTCCAGGCCACTGGTGATCGTGTCGCCGCCCTTGCCGCTGCCGTGGCTGTTGCTCCAGCCGAGGCCCTGCTCTTCCATGCTGGCACCCTCGGGCTCGGCACCGACGTGCGCCGTGTCGGCGGCACCGTGGGTCTTGCCAAACGTATGCCCGCCGGCAATCAGGGCCACTGTCTCCTCGTCATTCATCGCCATGCGGGCGAAGGTCTCTCGGATGTCCTTGGCTGCTGCCAGCGCGCTCGGCTCGCCATTCGGCCCTTCCGGATTGACGTAGATCAGGCCCATTTGAACCGCGCCGAGCGGATTGGCGAGCTCTCGGTCGCCGCTGTAGCGTTCCTCGCCGAGCCACTCGCTTTCGGGGCCCCAGTCGGTATCCTCTTCCGGTGCCCAAATGTCCTCGCGTCCGCCCGCGAAACCGAACGTCTCGAAGCCCATCGACTCCAAGGCAACGTTGCCGGCGAGGATCATCAGGTCGGCCCAGGAGATCTTCCGGCCGTATTTCTGCTTGACCGGCCACAGCAGGCGGCGTGCTTTGTCGAGGTTGGCGTTGTCGGGCCAGCTGTTGAGCGGCGCGAAGCGATGGTTGCCGGAGGACGCGCCACCGCGACCGTCACTGATGCGGTAGGTGCCGGCACCGTGCCAGGCCATGCGGATGAAGAGAGGACCATAGTGGCCGTAATCGGCCGGCCACCAGTCTTGCGAGTCCGTCATCAGCGCCGTAAGGTCTTGCTTCAGGGCATCCAGGTCGAGGCTCTCAAAGGCTTCGGTGTAGTTGAACGCCGCACCCATCGGATTGGATTGCGGTGAGTTCTGGTCGAGGACATTCAGGTTCAACTGGTCCGGCCACCAATGTTGGTTGGCCGAAGCACCTCGTGCCTGAGATCCATGCATTACAGGGCATTTTCCTGTGTTTTCCACGTTTTGATCAGTCACGCTGTTCTCCTTGAACTGTATAAGCGGGAGTGTGGTTGCGGGTGAAGGGTGGGACCCCTTGCGGGATCACCGGGTGCCGTCGGCGGCTCGTTTCGATCGGTCGATAACCTTTTGTCGTGCAGCCGGGATGGCCGGACGGTTGGGGAAATGGGGGTGGGCGGCGCGCTACTAGGTTGAATTCGGGCCGACTCTCTTGCCCATCCGCGTAGTCACCGACGGTCCCGCGCGGGAGACCGCTGCCCGGTGATCCGCCGCGGTGGCGGCCTGAAGGCATGATGGGCAGCGACCCCAGAAGATGACCTCGGCTTCGTCGATCTCGAATCCATGACTGTCGTCCGCGACGAGGCAGGGGGCATCTCCGAGCGTGCAGTCGATGTCGAACATCGTGGCACAGCTTCGGCAAATGAGGTGATGATGGTTGTCACCCACGCGATCTTCGTACCGGGCGGCGGATCCCGCCGGCTGGATTCGGCGGATGAGGTTCTTCTCGACCAGGACGTTGAGGGTGTCGTAGACCGCTTGGCGAGAAACGGATCCGATGACCGCCCGAACGTCGTCGATCAGCTCGTCCGCCGTCGCATGGGGATGCGATGACACGGATCGCATGATGGCCAACCGTTGTGCTGTCACCTGCAGACCGTGCGCGCGAAGGTGCTGATCGACATCGCCTTGCATGGCCACGATTCAATCACCGATTCTGGATCGAGTCAAGTATTAGATTGAATCTGGAGTCGGAACTGGCCGACTCTGGCAAACGCCATCATCGAGGGCGTGGGGGTGCGCCGACCAAGCGAGCGCTAGCCCCAATCTTCCTTGAGTCCCGAGATGAGGACTCGACTCTGAGCGTCCGGGGAGGCATCGATGGCCCAGCCTACCTTGCTTTGGTGTTGGTCTAGTGCTGGTGCGAGTGGAGGCTAACGCTAGGAGGTCGCACGCAGGTATTGGACACTAAACCAGGTCTTGGGGTCCGTCCACACTCGCTCGACGCTGAAGCCCGCTGCGTGAGCGAGGTCACGGAATCGGTCGAGCGTGTATTTGTTCGAGTGCTCGGTACAGATGGTCTCGCCCTGGGCGAAGGAGATCGTGGCGTTGCCGATGCGAACCTCCTGCCGCGTTTGGCTGATCAGGTGCATCTCGATTCGGCCAGCATGGCTGTTGTAACGTGCGCAGTGCGCGAATTGACTCAGAGAGAAATCAGCGCCCAGCTCGCGATTGAGGCGCGCCAGCAGGTTGAGGTTGAATGCTGCGGTGACGCCCTGGGGGTCATCGTAGGCCCGTTCGAGTACGCCCGAGTCTTTTTGCAAGTCGACACCGATCAGGAGGCCGCCATCTGGACCGCAAACCCGTGCCACGCGGCGCAAAAAGACTTCGGCGTCCGGACGATCGAAGTTACCGATGGTCGAACCCGGGAAGAAAACGGCGCGGCGTTTGGTGGTTCCTGGGGCGTCTGGGATGGTGTAGTCACCCGTGTAGTCGGCACACAATGGCAGGATCGGAATGGTCGGGAAGTGCCGGGCCAGTCGCCTCGATGAGCTTTCGAGGTGGGCGCGCGAGATTTCGATCGGTACGTAGCCAGCTGGCTCGGTAAGCGCCGTGAGCAGGATCTCGGTCTTCATGCCACTACCCGAACCGTATTCGATCAACAGACACTGGGGACCCAGAGCCTCCGCCATCTCGTGAACATGGCGGTCCATGATCGACAGCTCGGTGAGGGTTGGATAGTAGTCTTCGAGCGTACAGATGGCTTCAAACAGAAACGAACCGGTTTCATCGTAAAGGTATTTGGAAGGCAGTGATTTGGGCGTACCCGAGAGCCCCGACAGGACATCGGCCCGCAGTTGTTCGGTTTCCGGCGCTGTGTCGACGACACTCTCGGTCAGAGAGTCGCTCATGACGGGGCACCATCCCGAGCCAACCGAAAGCCCGAAAACTGCCACCGTATGGCGGGTGGAAAGAAGTTTCGGTAGGTCGCTCGAATGTGTGAACGAGGGGTCGCACAGGACCCGCCGCGCAGAATGATCTGGTTGTTCATGAACTTGGCGTTGTATTCGCCCAGCGCGCCCGTGGGGGGCTGGTACCTGGGGTACGGTGCATAGGCGCTGCGGGTCCACTCCCACACATCGCCAAGGAGCTGGCCGTCGCTTCGTTCGGCGGCCATGGGTCGCGGGTGGAAGGCCTCTGATTCAGCGAAATTGGCGTCGGGAACGGACGCGCCGGTGGCTTGGGGGCTGCCCAATCGGCGTGCCGTCGCGACCTCCCACTCGGCTTCGCTGGGTAGCCTCGCACCAACCCATCGCGCATAGGCGTCGGCTTCGTAGAGACTCACGTGAACTACCGGCTCCGAGCAGCGAACCGGCTCGAAGCTGCGCAGCGTGTGGCAGTGCCAACCGCCGTCTTCAGCGTGCCAATAGAGAGGCGCTTTCCAGCCTTCATCGCGAACGGTGTTCCAACCGTCCGAGAGCCATAACTCGGGGCGCTCGTAGCCACCATCGTTCATGAAGGCGAGGAACTCGCCGCTGGTCACCGGTCGGTCGGCGAGTTGGAATGCATGAAGGAACACGCGGTGACGTGGGCCTTCGTTGTCGAAGGCAAAACGGTCGCCATTGTTGGTATTGTCGTCGGTGCCGATGGCATAGAGACCTTCGTCGAAGGAAGCCCAGGCGAGCGACGTCGGTGTTGCTTCGTCGGGGGTCAGGTCGAGATCTTGCGCGCGATAGGTCGGTCGCAAGGGATTGCGGGACAACAAATGCTTGAGGTCGGTCAGAATGAGCTCTTGGTGTTGTTGCTCATGGTTGAGGCCGACCGCTAGCAGCGCCGTGAGTTCCCGATTCGCACCATCATCGCCCTCGAGAAGACGCTTCATTTGGCCGTCCACATGCCGACGGTAGGCGTAGACTTCGCGCACCGTGGGCCGCGAAAGCAAACCGCGCTCGGGACGGAAATGTTGCTGACCCAGGGTGTTGTAGTACGAGTTGAAGAGAAATGCGAACTGCGGGTCGGGTGAGTGATAGCCGTCGACCCGTGGCGCCAACAGAAATGTTTCGAAAAACCACGTTGTGTGCGCAAGGTGCCACTTGATGGGACTGGCGTCGGGCATCGACTGGACCACGTAGTCCTCGGTCTCGAGGGGCGCGCAGAGGCTTTCGGTCCAAGCGCGTACGGCCTGGTAGCGGGCAAGTCCATGATGTGGATCCATCGTCGCGGCGTGGGTGGTGGGCTGGGCGTGGCCGGCAGCAATAGACAAGGAAGATCTCCCGGAGATTGTTGGGACGGCGCGAGGGGGGCAGCGGCTGTCGGACCCCGAGGCTATCAGTCGCCGACCGCGTTGTTGATCAAAGGCGGAGGCCGCGCGGGACGAGCCAGCGCTCGGCAAGCTCGAAGGCCCCCTGGGCCAGCAGCGCCATGCCAGCAGCCGGCACGGCGCCTTCGAGAATGAGGCTGAGGTCGTCGAGGCGAATGCCGGTGAGAATCGGTTGGCCGTAGCCACCCGCACCGATCACGGCACCCAAGGTTGCCGTACCGATGTTGATCACCGCCGAGGTTTTGATGCCGGCCAGGATTGCGGGAGCCGCCAGCGGCAGCTCGATCAGTCGAAGGCGGGCGCGTGGCGTGATGCCGAGCGCATCGGCCGACTCGAGTGTTTCGGGCGCAATCCCGCGCAGCCCAGCGTGGGTGTTGCGCACGATCGGGAGCAGACTGTAGAGGAAAAGCGCCATCAAAGCTGGCGGCGCGCCAATCCCGAGGAGGGGAATCATGAACACCAGTAGGGCCAGCGATGGGATCGTTTGCAGCATGCCCGTCGCGGCCAAAATCGCTTGCCCCAAGCGTGGGCCGCGCGCCGCGGCGACGCCGAGTGGAATGGCGACGACGATCGCGGCCATCAAAGACAGGCCAACCAGCAAAAGGTGCTCTCGGGTCCTGCGGATCAGTCGTGACCACCGACTTTGGGTGGTCGCGGTCGCGTAGAGGGCGAGTACGTCGCGGACGAAGCCCGCCGCAACAACCGACTCTTGCTGACGGTCGAGCTTGACCGCGGCGTTCATCGCCACCATGGCGGGCGCGTCGATCGTGCCGGCCAACTGCCGGAGCGCCGTCACTGCCGAGGCGGGAAGATCGCGACGATGAAGCACCAGCGCCTCGTAGGTGGGGAAGTAGTGAAGGTCGTCGGCCAAGACCCGTAGCCCGTAGTAGGCGATCTCGGCATCGGTGGAATAGAGATCCACAACGTTGATGCGGCCGTCGGCGAGCCCTCGGTAGGCAAGGTCGTGGTCCAGCCCGCGCACGTTGGTCTGCGGCAGGCGATAGTGCTGCCGCAGATTGGGCCACCCATCGCCGCGGTCGAGAAACTCGTTGGTGAACCCAAAGACCAGCTGGGGGTGATGTTGGAGGTCGGAGATGCGTTGGACATCGTGGGTCTGGGCGGTGGCTTCCAGCATGCCGAGGGCGTAGGTGTTGTTGAAGCCGAGCGGGCGGGTCGCGACGACGCCGGCGTCGGCAAGGGCACGAACCACTGCCTCGGACATCCCGTTCTTGCCGAGGTCGCGTCCGGCAAGGATCTCTTCGCGCAAGGTACCGGTGTATTCGACGTAGGCGTCGATATCCCCACGCTGCAACGCATTCCACAGCACTTGGGTGCCGCCAAGCTCGCTGCGGTGGTGGGCTTCATAGCCGGCCTGGCGGAGCACGTGTCCCAGCACTTCGCCCAGGATGACGGATTCGGTGAATTTTTTCGAGCCGACGGTTAAGCTCGACCTGTCTCTCTCTTGCGCCGCGGCTGGCCATGAAAGGAAACAGCCAGCGAGCAAGAGTCCAGCGCCCAAAGCGGGCCACGCACGATAATCGGCCATGGCGATGCGGCGCGTGATCATGGTGCTGTGGGTTCCAGGCCGCGCTGGGCGGCAACAAAACGTGCCACGAAGGGCTCGGCAGGAGCGTGGCCCAGTTCTTCGAAGTTTCCTTCTTGGATGATCTTGCCGTCACGCATCAGAACCAAACGAGAACTCAAATAGCAAGCTTCGGCAAGATCGTGGGTGACCAGCACCACCGTCTTTCCGAGACGTTGGAAGATGGAACGCAGCTCGCGCTGAAGGTCGAAGCGGATCATGGGATCGAGGGCGCCGAGTGGTTCGTCGAGCAGCAGGAGATCCGGATCCAGGACCAAGGCGCGCATCAGGCTGACCCGTTGCCGTTGGCCGCCCGAGAGCTGGTTCGGGTACCGGCGTAGGGTGTCGGGTGCGAGGTCGACCAGCGTGCCGAGCTCGCCCAAGCGTTCGCTGATCCGGTCCGCAGACCACCCTGCAAGGCGGGCGGGCAGGCCGACGTTGTTGCGGGCCGTGAGATGGGGAAGAGACCGCCCGACTGGATGACGTAACCCATCCGCCGCTGCTGGCGGCGCAAGGCGTCGCCCGTGCCCAGCGGCTCGTCGACGACGGTCACCATACCGTCGTCGGGGGTTGCCAAGCCGATCATCACCCGAAGTAGGGTGGACTTGCCGCAACCGCTCGGTCCGATCAGTGCCATGGTCTCGCCCGTCGCGACATCGAGGCTCACCGCCTTCAGCGCTGCTACGGTGCCAAACGACTTCGAGACTTGGTTGACCTGGAGCACGGCTTCTTCCTACCACAGGCCAACCGTGGTGTGCCGACAGCAGGGCGATAGGATGCGTTCGAACGCGATGCCGAGACGATGTTCGATATGTTCGATATGTTCGATATGTTCGATATGTTCGATATGTTCGATATGTTCGATGCCGAGACGATGTTCGATGTCGAGACGATGTTCGATGTAGAGACTTTGGAGGAACGCATGGCAGATAGCGCCGGTCAAAACCGGCAGAATGTAGTAGGTGAGAGTCCTATACGACGAAAGGAGTAGCGATCCACGTTGACCCCGAGTCATGCGGTCGGTCTCGCAAGGGCCCGATCGAAGCGTTGACAGGGGGTGTACGAGCAGGGCAATTGAGCCGTGAAGACGAATTAGATTCGGACGTCCACGTTGTTGTCATAAGCGGGGACAACACCGATCGTCGCGCCATCGCGAGTGTCGATCGGGTCCGGCGCGGTCGGAGAACCATTGCGCGTACACAAGCATTCTGCGCGGGAACCGGGAGATCCCGTGACCGACCCAGGCCGATGGTGGCTGGGTCCGCGTTGAGAACCGAAAGGGAACGCCAACGATGCACGGAAGCGGGAAGTCGGACAGGCCCATAGTACCGAGGAAGCTTACGAACAAAGTCACGGGTGCGCCCGTGGCGGCGGAGCAGGTGGAGGGAAGGGGCTTGGCCAAGGGGAATCCGCGTCAGCCTCCCCAAACCCGGACGCAGAGCCGGAGAGCTTTGATGTCGAAGCTGGAGCGGATACGACAGGTAGCGAAGCAGAGAAAGGATGAGCGGTTCACCTCGCTCTGGCACCACGTCTGCAACCTGAATCGACTGCACGAGGTGTACTTCGAGCTTAACCGCTCGAGTGCACCGGGGGTCGACCGGGTGACGTGGCAGCAGTACGGGGAGAATCTGTGGGCGAACCTCACAGACCTCGCCAAGCGGCTGATGCGCGGAGCATATCGACCCCTGCCGGTGGAGCGGACGTACGTCCCCAAAAGGGACGGGCGTCTACGGCCAATCGGTAAACCTGCGCTGGAAGACAAGATCGTCCAACGTGTGTTTGCCCAGGTCGTAGGCGCAGTCTACGAAGCCGACTTTCTGGGGTTCTCCTACGGTAGCCGACCGGGACGCAGCCAGCACAATGCGCTGGATGCGTTGTCGGTGGGTCTTTTGAGGAGAAAGGTGAGCTGGGTGTTGGATGCGGACATTCGTGGATTTTTCGACGCCATCGACCATGAGTGGATGCTGAAGTTTCTCCAACACCGGATCGCGGATCCACGCGTGTTGCGTCAAGTCAGACAATGGCTGGAGGCGGGCGTGCTCGAAGAGGGAGAGAAGAGCGTGCCGAAGGCTGGAACGCCGCAGGGGGGAAGTGCTTCCCCGCTGTTGGCGAACATCTACCTTCACTACGTGCTCGACCTCTGGGCGCACCGCTGGCGAGAACGACATGCTCGGGGAGACGTGACCATCGTGCGTTACATGGACGACTTCGTGGTGGGATTCCAATATCGCGATGATGCCGAGAGGTTTCTGCGCGAGTTGCGGGAGCGGATGCGCCGCTTCAGCTTGGAACTCCATGCCGAGAAAACTCGCCTGATCGAGTTCGGCCGTTTCGCGGCCGAGAATCGCAAAAGGCGAGGGGCCGGCAAGCCCGAGACGTTCGACTTCCTGGGGTTCAAGCACATGTGCAGCATGGACCGTAGGGGGTACTTCATCGTCCGCCGACACACGATGCGCCAGCGACTGACGGCCAAGCTGAAGTCGATGAAGATCGAGCTGAAGCGACGTCGACACCAGAAGCTGGCATACCAGAGGCGGTGGGTGAGCTCGGTCCTGCGCGGGCACTACCAGTACTATGGCGTGCCTCGCAACATCCAAGCTCTACGCGTCTTCCACCACGAGATACTGTGGCACTGGTGGCGAGCGCTTCGGCGACGCAGCCAAAAACACAACCTCCCATGGAAGCGCTTCTGCCGACTCGCAAGGCCACGACTACCCCAGCCGCGCATCACCCATCCCTACCCCAACGAGCGCCTGTGCGTCACTACCCGAGGCAGGAGCCCAGTGCAATAGTCCTGCACGCTGGGATCTGTGCGGGGGCGGCCCGGCGACGGGCCGTCCTACCGCGACCAGTTGCAACCAGTACAGTGGCAACCCGTTGGCGCACTCGACACCGATTTGCTCGAGGAAGCCCGGCTCCAGATTCACCACGCTGCCCAGGTGCTGGCTATCGGTATCGGGCGCTCCCTGCTCCCGGCCCGGGATGACGACAGCCATACGACCCTCAGTTGGGATCCGAAGAAGAGTTGCTGGTGGTCGCAGCCAATTCCGGCAATGGAAGGTCTGCGGGCGGGGCTGTCCCCAGCCGACTTGACCCTGCAAATGGCGACCGACACGTTCTCACTGGCGGGCCGAACCCTAGCGGAGGCCTGGGAATGGCTTCGCGAGAGCCTTGCCCGTCATGGGCTCTCGGAAGGCGTGATCTCGATGGATGCGCACTACGACATGCCTGCGCATCCCGTTGCCAACGGTGCTCGTTTTGATGAACCGGTGGTGCCGGGCTGCGTCGCGCTGGCCGCCCACTACGCCAACGCCCACACGTTGGTGTCGGAGGTGGTGGCCGAGCGAGACGATGCCTCGTCGGTGGTGACGTGGCCGCACCATTTCGACCTCGCGAGCCTGCGCACGTTGGGCAAGCGTGACGGCGATGGTTGCAGTATCGGTATCGGACTCTCGCCTGGTGATTCGCATGTTCCGGAGCCGTACTACTACGTCACGCCCTGGCCGGTTCCCAGAGACGACCAGCTACCAACATTGCCGGCAGGCCATTGGCGACGTGCCGACTTCTTCGGTGCACTGTTGCCGGCTTCGGACTTCGTCCACGAAGATGACCCGATGTCGACGGTGCGTCGGTACCTGGCGGTCGCCATCCAGGCCAGCGAGCGTTGGTTGGCCGATTGCGTTGGTGACGGATGATCTTCGAGAGGGTGGTCCGTTCATGAGCAACAAGAACCTTCGAATCGTAGGTGTCCTGGGGTTGATTGCGGCAGTCACCTGGGGTGGCTTGGCGTTGGCCGACGGCCTTGGCCTTCTCGTTGACGCTACACCTTGACCGGTAGCTTGAAGGCCTCCCGACTGGGTTTGAGCGGTCGCATGAGCCAGTGCGGACGGCGGGTGCCGTTGGGCGAATGCTCGTGCGCCGACCGGGTCTTGGCCAGCCAGGCGTCGAACACCTGCTGCGATTTGGCGGTATCGACTGCGATGTCGCCGTAGGTATCGTCTGCCGACGCCTTGACCACGCGTACGGCCTGATGCCAGCAGTGCATTCCGGAAATGGGGTCCGGATGGACCGGGAAGGTCAGGTTTTGGTGTACGCCGACATCGGTCCACCAAATGCGCTGGGTGTCGGGGTCGGATGATGCATAGGGACCAGCGCCGGTCTTCCGTGTCAACTGCCAGTTGCTGCCCTCATGGCCGAGGTCAACCGTGGCCATCATCTGACGTTGGCCTTCCTTGCGATCCGGACCCTGGAGCTTCCAGCGACCCATGTGGTGACTACAAGCCACCACGCCAGGTTTGATGCCTTCGGTCACCCAGGCTTTGACCACGAAGTGGCCGATCTCGGTCTCCACACGCACCAGATCTCCGGTACGGACATCGAGCGCGGCCGCATCGTGGGTGTGGAGCCACAGCGGATTGGTATGGGCGATCTCGTCGAGCCATTTCGCATTGGCGCTTCGGGTGTGAATCTGAACCGGCAAGCGGAAGGTCGAGATCAAGACCTTTTGATCCGCGTCCATATGATGAGGATGGACATGGCTTTCGATGTAGGTGGGGAGTGCGTACTCGGGCCAACCCCACGCTGCGACGGTGGGTGAGTAGAACTCGAGTTTGCCGCTGGGTGTTGGGAAGCCCTGAAGCACCTGCCCTTCAACCCGGACACCAACCGCTCGACGACCGTCGGCGTCGTCATCTGGTGCGCCCAGAGGCACGACGTTCAGGGTAGGGGGCTTGGGTGTCCGTGTATAGACCCGACCGTGGGTGGTCTCGGCAACATCGTCGAGCTCGTGCTCCGGTACCGTGCGGGTGTAGATCGGGCCACCGTGCTTCGCCAACCCGCGAGTGATCTCGAAGCTTCCGTAACGGCGCATGAACCCAAGGGGCGTTAATCCCTCGGCGGCCGCTTTCTCGGGTAGGCCCGGAACGGAGTTCTCGAAGATGTAGGCATAGTACTCGTCTACGCCCAACCGCGACCCCGGTTGCTGGACAGACTCGACCTGTTTCCGGATGCCCAAACCACCATCGGGGTCGAGGCGCCAGGTCAGCTCCATCCACATCTCGTTTTCTTCCCACACCTCGCCGGGGTTGACCTCACGGGTGTCGGCAATGGTTTCGCCCAGCCGTTCGCGTGCGGCGCGCAGCACCGGTTGGCGGAAGCCGATCCACTGGCCATCGTGGGTCTCGTACGAGTGGAGGTCGTGCCGTTCGGAGGAATGGCCCACCGGCAAAATGTAGTCGGCGAAGTAGGCGGTTTCGTTCCAGGTCGGGGTCACGGCGACGTGTAATCCGACGCGCTTGGTGTCGCTGAGCATCTCGATCCACGAGAAGCCGTCGGGGTTCGTCCAGACCGGGTTGTAGACCCGTGAGAAATAGACGTCGAGCTTGCCGCGACCTTCCCGTTCGAGGTGGGGCAAGAGGAACGACATCTCGTTTTGCGAAAGTGGGAACTCGGCGGGCCAGGTGAGGTCGTTCCAAGTATCCGGATGCTTGGGCAGGCGGATCGGTTTGGGGACGTATTTGTTCCAAGCGTTGGGCGAGGTACCGCCTTCGGTACCCACCGCGCCGAGGAGCGCGTTAAGCATGAACAAGGTGCGGGCGACCTGCCAGCCGCCCTCGTTTCCGGCCCCCGCGCTGCGCCAGTTGTGACTGGCGAGTTTCGTACCCGCCCCTGCCACCGCCTCGGCGACCGCGGCGATGGTTGCCGCGTCGACCCCCGACTCGCTGGCCGCGAAATCGAAGGTGTACCGCTCATAGAGCATGGCCAGTACTTTTTCGAAGCTCTCGAATGTCCGGGGCAACTCGGGGTGCGCGGTTTCCAGATACTCGGCCCAGTTCCACCATGTTTCGACGAAATCGCGGTTGTATCGACGCGTTTGAATCAAGTGATTGGCGATCGCGAGCAGTACGGCTGCTTCCGAGCCTGGCTGCGTTGCCAGCCAGAAATCAGCGTGGGTGGCCGTGTTGGAGAGTCGCGTATCGACCACGATGATCTTGGCACCGCGCTTCTTGGCTTCGACGATACGCTGGGCGTGTGGATTGAAGTAGTGCCCGGTCTCGAGGTGAGCACTGATCATCAGGATGACGTCGGCGTTAGCGTAGTCAGGGCTCGGCCGGTCGATACCGGTCCAAAATTGGTAACCCGCGCGGGCGCCGGACGAACAAATGTTGGTGTGAGAATTGTGGCCATCGACGCCCCAAAACGCGATGATCCGTTCCGTAAAACCGTCCTCGCCCGGCCGGCCGACGTGGTACATGATCTCGTTGTGGCGGTCTTCGACGATCGCTTTGTTGAGGCGGCCGGCGATGTCGTCGAGCGCTTCGTCCCAGGACACCCGCTGCCACTTGCCTTCGCCCCGCTCGCCCGTGCGCTTGAGCGGATAGAGGATCCGATCCGGGTCGGTCAGCTGGTTGTGGGTTGCGGGTCCCTTGGCACAATTGCGTCCACGCGAGCCGGGGTGCTCGGGATTGCCTTCGAGTTTGCGTACTTGCAACGAATCACGATCGACGTAGGCCAGAAGACCGCAAGCCGACTCACAGTTGAAGCAGGTCGTGGGCACTAGCATGTAACGACGCTCGACCCGTTCGGGCCACGCGAGGCTATCGAGCTCGACCCAGTCGTCCCAACGTTCCTTGGGCGGAAACGCCGCGAGATGGATCTTGCTGGCGCCGGGATAGAACGTCTCGCCTCGCGCCTCTGTTTCGGCACGGGCGGCGGATACGCGGGCGTTGAGCTTGTCGATGTTCATGCAGTGGCTCCCGTAGCGGTATCTGGCGGCGAGGTTCGCACGAAGGGCTGGGTCCTCGCATCGCGATCAGGCGGGTGCGATAGACTCGAGATCATGACCAGGGAAGCCGAAGCGATCTTGACAGCAGCGCTGGACCTTTCCGACGACGAGCGATCGGAAGTCGCCAAAGGGCTATTGATCAGTTTGGGCCCACCCCGCCATGCGGAACTGGATGGTGGTTTCTGGACCCAGGAGATCAAGCGTCGTGCTCGGGCTATGGATGCAGATCCGGTACGCGGCGTTGATGTGGAGGTGGCCTTGCGCGAGGTCGAAGAGAGCCTGGGTCTCGATTGAGCCGGATCGTCCTCACGCCCGAAGCGAAAAGCGATATCCAAGCGGCCGCTGGGTGGTATTCGGCCCAGAGACGCGATCTGGGACGCGAGTTTGTTGCTGAACTCCGTTGGCAGATCGCCTCGATCCGCGATCGGCCACGCGCTTTTTCGCGTATGCCCTTGGCGGGTGTCGATTTCGAGCTGAGGCGTGCTGTCTGTAGCCGATTCCCCTACATTCTTTTCTTCCGAGAAGGATCTAGTTGTATCGAGATCCTTGCGATTACGCACACGAGTCGGTTGCCGGGCCATTGGCTCGGTCGCCTCGGCGGCGAGAAGTAGACCTGCGTTGGAGCTGCGGCCGGTGAGTTTCGGGAGTCCGCTTGTCATCGTTGCTACGCCAAGGGCACTGATTGTCCAGCCTGAACGTAGGCGTGCTCGTAGGCGAGCAAGCCGGCGAGGGCGACGGGCGCCGCGATGACACCGAGCCAGGGTGCCGCGACGGCCAGACCAACCAGCACGATGCCGGACCAGAAGAACGTACGGTAGCGCCCCCTGGTCATCTCGCGGGCGGCGAGTGCCGCGTGCGCGGTCACATGGGGCAAAGTGCTTTCACCCCACACCATGAGCAGATGGATGATGCAGGTCGCGGCCAAGAGGTGGGTCAAGGCGGGAACCGCTTCTGGGGCCATCGCCATGGCGACCGGCAACAAGCCCGCGGCGCCGGCCAGGACGGCTTGCAGCAGCAGGTGGGGTGGCAACAACGGGCTCTGCCACAAGTCACGCGCTTTGGATTGGGCGAAGAGGTAGGCGGTGTAGACCGCGGTCATCACTGCGAGCGGGATGCCCGCGAATCGCATCAAGGCGGCGGGGCTCGTTTGGCCCGCGAGGCCGGTTACCAGATGCAGACCGAGGACGGCGCCAAAGCCAGCAATGATAAAGGCACCTCGTACCAGCCAGCTCTTCCACTGGGGTCGGGTAAAGATCATATAGAAGCGTGACGGGCGGTCGAGGTCCCATAGCAACAGACCACCCGTGATCGCCAGAAACAGGGTAGCCACCAACGGGACGGCCTGGGTCCATAGGGCGCTGTCGGTGCTGACCACGCCGAGACCGACCAACAAAGCACCCACCAGGTAGACACCGGCCGAGACACTCTTGGTCAAGGTGTAGAGGCTCACCCGCCAATCCCACGGAGCCTTGTGCGGTACATCGTAGCTGAGCACGGCCGCCGCCGAACTGTTGGCACCGCCGTGGTTCGCATCGTCGGATCCCGGATGACCCGAGACCACATGCTGACCGCCGGTTCGCTGTTCGCTCCACATGAAGAGATCGCCCTCGGGCCGCTTGGCCGCGAGTGGGTCCAGGGTTGCCTGGTGTGCGCCCCGGTAGAACAGCTTGGGGTGGGTTTCCTTCTCGGGTCGCCGCACCGCGACAGGTTCTCGGTTGATCATCTGGGCGACCTTGGCGGTCGGGTCGTTCATGTTGCCCACCAGGATCGCCTCGGTGGGGCAAACCGTCACACAGGCTGGCTCCAGGCCAACATCGATCCGGTGGGCGCAGAAGTTGCACTTCTCGGCCGCGTGGTCCTCCGGGTTGATGAAGATGGCGTCGTAGGGGCAGGCCGCGATGCAAGCCTTGCAGCCAATGCAGGCTGACTTGTCGAAGTCAACGATGCCGTCGGGACGCCGGTACATGGCGGTGGTCGGGCACGCGGTGGTGCACGGGGAGTCGTCGCACTGGTTGCAACGGGTGACTTGGAAGGCGCGACGACTTTGCGGGAAGGTACCGACATCCACGTACTTGACGTAGGTGCGGGTCACCGACAGCGGTACATCGTTCTCCGACTTGCATGCGGTGGTGCACGCATGGCAGCCAATGCAGCTCTCGTGATCGATGACTTTCGCCCACTTGATCGGTGCGGACCCCGCGACCGGGTCGGGTGTCGCGGTCTCCGGCATGGCGGCTACCTCCAGGGATTGGTTTGGCATCTTGGTGGGGGCAGGAATCGGGGGAGTATACCCACGAATCGCCTTCGCGGGCACCTCTTTGACGGTGTGGGTTAGCATGGCCGTGTGGGTTAGCATGGCCATAACTGCAAGCATGGCGCGGCGCCGCGGGTTCGACCGTTGGCTCGCGGTTGGCAATCGAGAGATGGGTGCAGACGCTTTCGCGGCAGGGTGGTTTGGACGGTACGACCGGCCACCCGCATGACCACGGTATCGACGATCTCGACGTCACACGCCGGTCGTCGCGAAACGCGCGTCTGGCGATGCTAAAATCTGTCTGCACCTTATTCATATCGCTCCTAAGCGCCGTGCTCATTCGGCGATACCGTGAGCGCTCAGTTGAGAGGAAAATGCAACCATGATCAGCCAAAAAAGATTTCGAGTTCCGAGATGGATCAGTCTCATGATGCTGCCGCTGCTGCTGTGGATACCGCCGGCAGGCGCAGACGGAGACGGTCTGCTACCGGATCTTGGTCGCGCACCGGCCGGCCTTCCCCTCGGCAGCAACCCGACCATGCAAAAGGGTACGTCGACGCTCCTCGCCTTCGAGGACCACGACTACGTAAACCCATTCACCGGCGGCGTCGCGTGGAAGACGCCCTCGAACGCCGATGTGCTCGCGATGGAATGGAAGTTCATCGGGGTCAGCGAGGTACTGCCGCTCTGCGCCGGCTCCTTCGACTGGGCGATCGTCGACGGTTTCCTCGCAACGGTGGCCGCTCGAGGGCACCAGGCGATCCTTCGTCCCGTGTTCTTCGGGCCAGGCTATGGCGATGGCGACGGCAGCTTCGCGCCCGACGACCTCCCCGTCGCCGATTTCAACTACGGCACCGGGACCTACGACAACCCCGTTTGGAACCTGATGGCCACGCAAGATTGCGTATTGAAGTTCATCGACGCATTCGCCGCACGCTACGAGAGCGACCTGCGGGTGGCCTACATCCAGATGGGTTTGGCCGGCCTATGGGGCGAACACCACCTCGACGGTGGCCCTTACACCGCCGCCAACTTCCCCTCCATCGCGTTTCAAAAGACCATGATCAGCCGCTATCTCGACGAGTTTGGCAACACCTCCTCAGACCTGCTCTCGTCCCTCTCGCTCGACGCGGCGCAGGCGCACGGCTTCTTCGGCTCGACCGACGCGACTTTCGACGACGAACGCGTCGGTTTTTTCGACGACACTCTGCTGATCGCGAACCACGGCGCCCCGACCAACTGGCGGCAGGACCCTCGGCCCGATCATCAGCTCGATCAGCACAAACGCCATGGGTGGGGCGGTGAGGCGTTCTGGACCCCCTGCAACGAGTTCGGTGAATGGGTTCTCCCCCCGCGGCACTGCGGTAATGGCGAGAGCCTCGGAATCCAGGCTGAACGCATTGGCCTGAACTACATGTTGGGTGACCCTGCCTTCACCGACCCCGACCTTTCCTTCTCCTTTCAACAGCTTCTAGCGGCCGCGCAGACGATGGGCTACAAGTTCACCGCCACTCACGCGACGCGGCAGGACGCCGGCCACCTCGCGATCACGGTCGAAAACACCGGCGCCGCCTACTGCCCCTACAAGGTAGAGGTATGCACGGTCCAAGGCTGCGGCGGGGACCTTTCGACCCTCGCACCCGGCGACGACGTCGTGGTCTCCGTGCCCGCCACGGCCCAGGAGACGCAGGTCCTCTTCTTGCGGTCTCCCCGCCTCGACCCCACCAGTCCACAGAAGATCCGCTGGAGCAACGTGGGCGCGGACGGCGCCGCAGCGACGCTTACCGTCGTCGTCGATGCTTCGCAGCAGATCTTCGCCGACGGTTTCGAGTCGGGCTCGACGAGCGCCTGGACGACCTCGGTACCCTGAGAAGGGATTGCCTCCTCATACCGTACGAGAAAACCGAACGCATTGTTACCGACTTCGTGCTGCCGGCCTTGCAAAAGTAGGCAAGAGAATCCCTGGCTTTGTGCGGTCGCGTCGTCTTGTAAAGTAGGGAATGGACATTGCGATTGCCAAACCGCTCACTGCTGCGCAAATTCAGGCTCGCCTCGGCCGTCATCTGACCGGTTTGGTGGTCTCGCCCGACGCAGACGCCTGGGTCAATCTACCGTCGAGACCGCGGGTTGCCTTCTGGCTTCACGATGATCCGCCCGAGTTCCCTGCTGGGTTTTTCACGGGTTTTTCGGTTGCGGTCCAACCAGCCGAAGGCGTGGCGTTGCAGCATTGGCTGATCGAGCTTTCGCGTCTTGCCTCGATGGAGTTCGAGTGTCAGTCCTTTTGCGACGGTTCAGGCTTTGGCGACAGCGATGCGCCATTCTGGTTGGTCCTTTGGGACATCGGTGTGGCGTACCTTGCTGACGACAGTGAGGCCAGTGAGGCCGACTGCGACGATCACGTGCCCGGGCCGGTGAAGATCATTCGGCCCTTGGGCCACCTCGATATCGATGTCGTGCGTGGAGGGCTGGACGATGCAGTGCATCCTGACTCCGTCGCCTGAGGTGCCGCCGTTTTAGGAAGGCCCCATGCCAGGTAGGATCGGGCGGTGGTACCTTTGGGCGAGGAGCTTTGACGTGGCGAGCACGCAAACGTCGCCGGACCGCTACGGTAAGGAAAGGGAAATCCAATGGCGAAGGCCGCAGTCAAGACCCAACGGAATCGAGAGAGCGTTACCAAGTTTCTCGAGAGCGTCGAGAATCCGGCCCGGTGCGCGGATGCCAAGGCGTTGAGAACGTTGATGGAGCGCGTTACCGGCGAGAAGGCGGAAATGTGGGTACCAGCATCGTCGGTTTCGGCCAGTATCGATACCGTTATGAGAGCGGACGCGAAGGCGACTGGATGTTAGTGGGTTTCTCGCCACGCAAGGCGAGCCTGGTGCTCTACATCATGTCGGGCTTCTCGAAGTACGAGGCCCTTATGAGCAAGCTCGGCAAGCACAAGACGGGTAAGTCGTGCCTCTACATTACGAGGCTAGCGAACGTCGATATGGAGGTTCTCGAGGAGCTGATTCGTGAGTCCACCGTCCACGTCAAGCATCGCGAGCAGGAACAAACAGGCTAGGCGGTGACTTCAGTCACCGATCGTCCGTCCTCGACACCGAAGGCCTTTCGCGTGGGATGACGTTTCAGATCAGCGTTCCCGGCCTCGAGGCTGCCGTCGTTGAAGTAGATGAAGTTATGCCAGTCCTCGTAGGGCGGGAAGGACATCGAGAAGTAACAGACGGCGACCAGGTCCAGATCACCGTCGTTGTCCATGCCGGCGGTTCGAATACGGTCGACCTGACGTCGGATGGTGTTCGACCAATCGGGGACGGAGCCAAACACGGGAGTCGGTCCCTCGACGGTAGCCGAAACGAGGGTTGCGGGTTCCGGTGCGTCGAGAAAGGCTGTCTGGAGACCGTTGGCCGAGACTTCGAAACGGGGTGGTACGGGTGTGGCTCTTGCACCCTCAACGGCAATCGAGAGCAAGCGACGATTCCCGAAAGGGTGTGGATGGTTCGCTTCATGGCATCCTCACGGGTTGTTCGGTAGATGGATGAGCAAGCCGCCCGCAACCGGTTCGAGGCGTGGCTCGACCGAGCCTGTATCAAGGTCGAGCACGGCACGGGCAATAGCGGGTTGTTGTTGGAACTGGCCGAGTCGGATTCGGGCGACGCCGCCCGCGGCGACCACGAGCGTACGGGTTTCCGACTGAAGCTGGACACCGGGAAGGTCGATTACAAATCGAGGTGGTGCCGAGAGTCGGAAAGGCGTCGCGGTGAAGGGACCATCGCCGGTCAAACGGATAACGCGTCCGTAGGCACCGTCCTCGATCGCAACATCCAGCAATTGCCTGCCAGGCGGCGCGGATGGTGGCGCTGGTGGTGGTGGGGTCGTGGGTGCCACGACTTCGCGTGGCACTGGGGCGCGCGTTGTGGGGCCGCGTTGTGGGGTGTCGCGGTTCGTAGCCGGTGATGGCGTTTCGGAGCCCGGATCGATGGTCTCGACGTCGATCGGGGGCGTCTCGATGGGCCGGGTTGGAGCCGGCACTGGCACTGGCACCGGCGCCGTGACGGTCCGGTCATCGCCTCGTGGTTGCGAGGGGGCGTCGTCCGATATGTTGCCCACGGTCGGCGTGAACGTGAGGCTTAGGGTCTGATTCGCGCTGCGCAGCGCGTGTACGGCGTCGCGTCGGGTCAGCACCGTAATGCGGGTCATGTGCTTCGGCGGCACCGAGTCATCGAAAGGCGAGCGTCGAAGCATGTCTTGGAGATCAACGGAGACCTTTTCGATCAAACCACCGGTTGGGGTCAAGGTCTTCGCCAGGTCGGGGCCGGGGATGGTGTCGGCCAGCTCGAGAACGAAGTCGCCTCCGGCGTTGCGGTAGCTGGTCCACACCAATGGGGCATCGGCGGCGACTTCGAGCATGGTGCCATCCGGCACGTCCCGAATCCGGATTGTCTCGAGTACGCTCGTGGGAGCGGGTAAGGGTTCTTGCACCGCGACCCGGGTGGATGTCCGCCCGAGATTGTGGCCGCTACAGCCCACAATCGCCCCTGCCAGTGTTCCCAAGAGTGTTCCCAAGAGGACCATTTGGCGACGATGCGCCGTACACCAATGCTTCATACGCCTCCGGCAGGCTCCGCCTGCTTGCCCACGAGTTTTTGGTGGACCGATTCTAACAGGCCTCCGACGAGCACCCGGATGGTGTATCACCGGGGTACAGTCCGCGGTCTGAAGCCGAGCTTGAAGGAGGGTTGGGTGCGAGAACTGGCCTTGTCGTCCCACTACGAGGGTCAACTCGTCGTTGATCGACCACCGGCCAGCCACTTCGAACGGAGGAGTCATGTCCGAGACCTACCACGAGATCGTCCAAGAGCTTGTTGACCTGATCGCCGCCAATCATTGGGAAAGCGATTTCGAACGCGCCATTGTCGATGCGCAAGCGCAGAACGTACCCGCCATCGCCCACGCATAGTTTTCTCAACACCTTCGACTACCACCGCTGGCACACGCCGGTAGCGGGACGGGTGCTCGAGAGCAAGGTTATCCAAGGTCAGGCCTACCTCGACGTCAAGACCAAGCCGGCGATCATGGATGGCGAAGAGGTGAAGGTTCTCAATGCCCTCGACGGTACTGGTTACCAATTTGTACAGACCCGTGGCTTGGTAGTGATTGACTCGCCGATCGGCTTGGTTGCCTGCTTGCCCATGGGCATGGCCCAAGTCTCGTCGGTGGTGATTACGGCTGACCTCGGAGTAACCCTGGCCAAGGGCGATGAACTGGGCTACTTCCAATTCGGCGGCTCCGATTTCGTGATGGTCTTCGAGCGCGCGAGCAACGTCCAGTTGATCGGTCAGAAGAACGTCCATGTCCAGCAGGGCAGCTGGGTTGGCAACGCGTACCCGGTTACCGGCTGACGCAATCCTGCGTCGAACCGCGAGCGATCGCTCGCTCAGCGGAACGTAGAATTGCGCGGTGCCTGCTCCGTCGGTGTGGTGATCACCACACCGTCGATGCTGATGTTGGGGAAGTTTTCGGAGGACGAGAACTCGACGGTATTGGCGGTGCCGGCGTTCCACAGCACGTTCTCGATCCGATGCTGCAACCAATTGGTGTGACGCCACACCGGATCGTTGCCCGGATTCGCGAGCGTGACCGTGTGGAGTACATCGTTCACCCGGACGTTCAGATCCATCACGTTGCCCGCGCTGTAGCGGATCTCGATCGCACCGACCCAGATTCCTGTCCTTCTCACAGGGCCGACGGCTGCGAAGGTCGGTCTCGCTGGCCTCTCATTGATGGTGGCGTCCAGACAAGGTTCCTAGGCCTCCGGCAGTACAGGCCGCTGCCGATGAAAGTCGGTGGCTTGCTGGTACGCGTGCGCAACTGAAAGCAGCTCCGATTCGCCGTAGAGATGGCCGCTGAATGTGATGCTGGTTGGCGTTCCGTCGCTTGCCCGGAATCCGTTGGGCAGGACCACAGACGGATGACCGGTGAGATTCGTAAGGCGGAGGTTGCCGCCGGCAAACGAGGGCGTGACGTACACATCGACGTTGCTGAGCGCCGCGTCCATTTCAGTCATCAAGAGGC
>CBDFNS010000014.1:0-254921 GCA_965250305.1 Candidatus Multivoradales bacterium
CTTGCCGCGGTTGGGAAGCGGTGCGCCCAAACGGAGGAGGCAACCATGACCACAACGCGCGGACTTTGTTGGATCCGGCGGGCAATCGGCTGATCATTCCGTCGTCCGACTCTATGAGCATTCGCGGAGACATCCTCGACACCACCGGGCCGATACCCGTGGTGTTGCCGGAGCCTGGGTGACCCATCGGCGATCTTTGCCGATGGTTTCGAGTCCGGCGACACCAGCTCGTGGTCCGACACCGTGCCGTGATGGGGGGGCTAGAGCGAATAGGCCGCGCGACGATGAATCGTCGCGCTATGAGTGCGCCCGCCTCCGCGGGCTGACCGAAATCGGAGTACCCAGCCGGCGGAGGTGATCGAAACCTGGCCAACATTTCGGACCGTAAACAACGTTCGCGGCAACGGCCACCAACCTCACAATGCTACTGTTCAGGAGACTCGCTCATGATAAAGCGTGAAAGAAGAACTACGTCCATCCACATCGCATTGATGCTCGCCGCGACCTTGCTCCTGGCAGGCAGTACCCAGGCCAAGAACCAGGGCTGTTGCGTGATGAAGAACGGCGACTGCACCACCGCCACCAAGACCATTTGCAACAATCTCGGAGGTGCACTGCAAGGCGTGGGAACGCAGATCTGCAACGACAACAAGTGCAGCGCGGGAGTCGGTTGCGCCAGCTGCTTCGGTGGTCCTTATGCCGGCGACCTGTGTGAGGTGCCAGCCGACTGTGGAAAGGGCGGTTTGTGCCTCGCCAATGTTTCCGATATCCCGGCTGTCGGTGACCTGCGCAAGACCGATGTCCAGCCCCTTGATGTCCTCGTGCAGCGATTCCCCATCCGGCAGTATGCCGCCAAGTTCGTCTGTGGCAATCCCGGCCCGCGTCAGGTCGATCTTGCCAACGGGCAGTACCGGACTCTGGTCAACGTTCACAATCCACAACTCGATCGCACCATCTTCGTGAGGCTCAAGGTCGCGGTCGCCAACCCCGGCCTCGAGGTCGGCCCGATCACGCCTTTCGAAACGATCTCGGTCATCGCCGACGGCGCGTTCCAAGTCGATTGTCCAACCATTCTCGATCGCCTGAACGAAGCCATCTTCGCCGAGGGCTTCGTTGTCCTCCAAAGCCCCTTCGAGTTCGACGTCGTAGCCGTCTACACCGCCGCCGACCCTGCTGGCTCTGGTGCCATCGGCGGCAGCCAGGTCCGCAGCATGCACACCGAGCGGGTGCCGGGTCGGGTGTTGGAGTAGTGGAGGGTTCTGGTGAAGGAACCTTGCTACCGTGATGTCTGGCGGTGGTCCAATCTGGTTGCCGCTTGGAAGCGGGCTCGACGGGGCAAGCGCGGTCGCTTGGCGGCTGCTTCGTTCGAGCGCGATGCGGCTGAACGCCTGATTCGTCTTCAAAACGAGCTCCAAACCAAGCGCTACCGGCCTGGTGGCTACCAGACCTTCACCATTCGTGACCCCAAGCGCAGGTTGATTAGCGCGGCGCCGTTCCGGGACCGGATCGTTCATCACGCCCTGTGCGCGAAGATGGAACCGGCTTTCGAGCGGCGCTTCGTACCCAATTCGTTTGCCAGCCGACCAGGGCGTGGCACCCACGCCGCGCTCGAGCAGTGCCAGCGTTACGCCCGGCAGTATCGGTACGTTCTGCAATGTGATGTCGAACAGTACTTCGCCGCAGTCGATCACGCGATTCTGTCAGCAATGGTTGAGGGTGCGTTCTCCGACCCAGACTTGTGTTGGCTTTGCCGGGTGATTCTCGCCAGTGGGGAGGGTGTAATGGATGGCGCCTACCAAATGACGTATTTTCCTGGTGATGATCTATTCGCGATCCAGCGCCCGCGCGGTCTCCCGATTGGGAACTTGACGAGTCAACTTTGGGCCAACGTCTACCTCGACGCGCTCGATCATTTCGTGCGGCGCACTTTGCGATGCCGAGCGTTTGTTCGGTACGTGGATGACTTTCTCTTGTTCTCGAGTTGCAAGCGTGAACTCCTCTTTTGGCGTGCCAACGTGATTCAGCGTCTCTCAGGTCTTCGCTTGCGGCTGCATGAGCATCGTTGCCACGTTTCTCGGAGCCGAGATGGCATTCCCTTCCTCGGGTTCGTGGTGTACCCAACCCACCGTCGCCTAAAGCGGCGAACTGGAATCGCCTTTCGTCGTCGCCTCCGCAGCCTGGTTTCGGCCTACCAGCGGGGCGAGATACCGCGCGATGCGCTCGAATCGTCCGTTCGCGGATGGGTCAGTCACACAAGCCATGGACGAACGGCTGGTTTGCGTCGCGCGGTGTTCGAAGACTGCGCGCTGTGGCAACTCGTGGAAGAGAACCAGGATGAGTAGTCGGAGAGAATCGCCCTTGTTTAGCCGGCTTCATGACCTGCTAGCGTGGCTGCTGGTGGCAACCCGCCGATTCCCTCGAGATCAACGCTTTGCCTTGGCACAGCGGATCGTTGATCGGGCCTTCGCACTCGAAGACGCCTTGATCGCGGCGAGCCTAGCCGCCCATCCGCTGCCGGACTTGATTCGTGGCGATGCCGCTTCGATTGGTCTTCGGCGGGGCATCATGTTGGCTTTCGAGCTGGGCTATCTCTCAGATTCTCAACTCAAGCATGTGGCGGGCCTTCATGCCGAAGTCGGCCGCTTGCTGGGCGGCTGGAAACGCAAGGTCGAAGGCTCGGCCCGGCCCGCGCCGAATGGCTAGGGGCCGGACCTCCGGATATTTGCCCCACTGGCGAACGCTGGTTCATCAGAGGACCAAGACTGGGCCGCGCCGTCTCTCGTGTAGTGCCTCGGGGCCATGGTGCCAATGCAGCATGACCCATTGCTGGCTGTACTGCGAAAGTCGTGGACAACCACCACACGAAAACCGTTGTTGTCGTTCCAGTTGTCGGGATCGTTGCGGTTCCGAGCGGAAGTTGTACCGGCTCAGCCTTCCGGCCAGCAATGCCAGCCATTCCATGAATCTACCAGAAAATTTTTCCCGGAGCAGAACAGTAGAGAAGTAGACAGAATTCAGAAGACAGGAATCAGCAATCAGCACGAGGCACGAGAGATGGGGACAACCACCACACGAAAACCGCCCGTGGTCGAGCCAGTCGACGGGAGCGCCGCGGAGCCGAGCGGAAGATGATAAGTCGTTCTCATTCATGTAGTAGGCGCCGCCTGCGAGCGTGCACACACCTTGGTCCCTCGTAGCGGTCCACTCCCAGACATTGCCGCAGAGGTCGAAGACCATGTCGGGTGTGGCGCCACGTGGGTGCATGTGGACGGGCGCTGGATGGCCGAGTCCGGTCCCACTGTGATTGAGGCGGGTTGGATCTCTCTTGCCGTTCCACGGGTAGGTACGACCTTCAGAGCCTGCGGCGGCAAAGGCCCACTCAGGCTCGCAAGGCAAGCGAACGATATCGCCCTTGGCGATGACACCCTTGGCATGCAGGGCTGTGGTAAGCCAATCGCAATAGGCGGTGGCCTCGAACCAGGAGACCCCGGTAACGGGTTGAGTGGCCCGGTTGCGGGTACGGCGGTGCCAGAAACGAGGAGCCGTTGGCCATTGACCATCGGCAAAGATCTTCTGGTACTTCATGATCGCGGACTCCGCCTTGTCGGACCACCAATCTTGGCTGCGGTCGTACCCACCGTCGTTAACGAAGGCGCGGAACTGATGATTGGTGACGGGGTATTTGCCGACCTGGAAGGTGTAGCCCAGCGTCTCGGTGGCGTCGATCGTGATGAACGCGTCGAGGTCTTTCGGAACGACGCTCGCGTCGGCCAGAATGAAGGCTGCGTCGCAGCGTTGTTTCGCGTTGCGGGTGGCCTTGGTCATCGCCTTGTTGAGGGTCATTTCCATACGTTGGTTGAGCTTCTTTCCAGCTTGGCTGTCACGGAGCTTGTGGCGCCCAAAGTCACGCCAGATGCGCCCCGCGAGAAGAGCGCGTTTCCAGCGGGCTTCACCACCTCGCCGAAGATCCTCGTATGCCAGCTCGGTGAGAATGGCTTGGGCAGCGGCTTGGGAGCCCCTGAGCCGTAGGTGCCCACAAGCAATGGCAATGACCTCGTGCCAGTTGTCGTCGCCGCGGGCCAGCCGAGCGGCCTCCTTGTTCACATTGGGCAGGTCGGCGAGCCAACATCCCGCCATGTACTCGCGAAAACTCTTATGGGGAAAGGTGAGATGAACGTCGTCGAGATCGAGCAGGAGTCCACCACGCTCGCGCATGAGGGCAATCAGACGGCTGGCCCAGCTCTTGCCGTCGTGTTGATGGGGATGGAGACCAGCCAGATAGGCTTCGAGCTGGCCAATGCCGAGGTCGTTGCCTTCTTCGCCCGCCGCGTAGCCTTCGAATGTAAGGCGCCAAAGCACCTGCTCGATATCGATGCGGGAAACGGGCGGGCTGGGTTCGTCCAACAGGCGCTGAAGGCTGTCGACACCACCCTCATCTTCCTTCTTTTTTTCCCACCGCCAGAGTAGTTGGGCAACACATTTCTGGTAGAGATCAGCCTCGTCCTGGGGGAGCGTCGTGCGCGCGTTGATGTGGGCGAGCATCGTGAGTAGCAGGGGCGAAGGTGCCATGTCGGCCAGTACCTTGCGGTCGTCCAGGGCGTCGGCCAATCGCTCGCGAAGCGTTTTGGCTTCGTCTTGGGTCTTGTCACCGATTCGCACCAGCTCGGCGTACCAGCGGTCACAGAAGCGTGCGATTCTCTTGGTGTCCAGTGGTGCGAGCTCGAAGGAGGGGAGCTTCTCGAGCTGGTAGCCTGCATAGGGTTTGATTCTGCTGGTTACCAAGACCATGCACTGGTCGTGGGCGACGCAGAATTCGCGTACGGCTTGGGTGAGGATCTTTCGGGGATTGGTGTCCTCGTCTTTACCGTGGGTCTCGGGCACTTCATCGAGCCCATCGAAGAGCACAATGGTGTCGGTGCGGTTGAGTCGCCGATCCCATTGCTGCCGGTCAATCGTTGACGCGACCGTTGCCAGCGCCAGGTAGACCAGTTCCCAACCAGCCGATTCACGGCTCGGTGCGGATTGGCGCCAAGCCTTGTGCCACTTGCGCATTTCAATACGAATGGGAAAGCCCCCGTGCAATCCCGCAGGCAACACCCCGTGGGTCTGTGCCTGGGATGGCAGGCGGTCTGAAGCGAGCAGGTAGGCTAGGTGATTGACCAAGGTTGATTTACCCGAACCTGGATCGCCCAGGAGGACCATGCGCCGTTTGTACGCTAGGGCCTCGAGGGCGGACATTTTCGCCATGGCGCGCCGTTGGTCGTTCTCGTCCTTTACCCAAGGTGCGAGGGGGTGGTCCTTGCCACGACCAACGACATGCTGAAGAGCCTCTCTCTGTCCTTCGCTTCCCTCCACGTGGGTTGGCCACCGGCCGAAGCCCTTCCGGGCCTCGTCCCGGTCCTCGTCTGGGACTTCTACCCGATCGAGGATTAGGTCGAGATCGGGATCCGCGGTGGTGGCGAGGTCGACGTAAACATGGTTGAGCTGTGGCGAATGAGCGCCGTGCTGGTTGGGTGACTCACGAGCATCGTGGGCCAGCGGAACCTGATTGCAGTCCGCTCTCAGCATGCGCAGGTAAGCGCCTTCGGCATTGCTCAGGCTCGAACGCTGGGCAATATCGCGACCCGTAATCCCGCTTGCCGCCTGGTGTTTCAGGAGAGCGGTGCCTAGAGCAGACAGGTCGGAGAAGCTCGCGACCAAGTCGCCAAGGATCGCCTCGATGGCGCGCAGAACACCGCCGCTGTCGCGCACGGCGTCGACGTTCTCTTGGGCAAAGGTGGTCATGACTCGCATGGCATCGAGCATCGCGAGGTTGGCTTCCTCAACGCGCGCGAGCTGGCGTATCTTCCGGGCATCGCGCAACGCCGGTCCCACGACAGGGTCCTTCAGCAGTCGCGCGTCGATTTCGTCGAACAAGTCGACGAGTGGACCTTCTAGCGCCCGCCATCGATCAGAAACGTCCTCGTCGTTCGCGCTGGTGAGGTAGGCATCGCGCAAGTGATTGAGGTCGGCACCACCTTGGAAAATGAGGGCGCGGGCGACCTCGCCCGCGAACGGCGGATGATCGAGCTGGTTGAGCACGTCGCGGCTCAACTCGTCGTCGGGAGTCTCGGCGTGATCGGCCCGAATCGTCTTGATGGCGCGCCGGACCACCTGCTCAATGGCAACTTGAACGGCGGCCGGTTCTGGACCGTCGTCGCGTTTGCCCAGGGACCCTGCGATGTCGAAGCCTTTGCCAGCCGCTGCCTCGATCACGCCGCCGATCGCGGATTCTAAGAATAATGTAGTGGTAAGCATGATCCTATTCTCGGGCGCCATGGTCTTGGACGCAAGCATTTCGCCCGCCCTGCGATAGATTTCGCCTATGACGACCGTGACCTGCGCCCTGTTGCCTACGACGACCTGGCGCGGGTGGCGAAGGACAACGTGGCGTCGATTCGCGTGCTCGAGAAGTGCGGCTTCGTGATCACGAACGAGGGTCGGGAGTTTGCCGCTGGTCGTGGCGAGGAGGTCGCCGAGTACGTCTTGACGCTGGGCGTCTGAGGGGCGTCAAGACGTTGCTGTTGGCGGGGGAATCAGCTCGAATCCCTGCTGTTCGAAATGCCGGTCGAAGGCGAAAGCACGCTTGATCGAGCGCGCCCGCATGATGTCGAAACCGCACCAATCCGTCAGGCTGACGCGACGCCGATTGGCGGCCAGAAGCGTAGATATGGCACGTAGGTAGCCGTCGTGGTCGACCCAGACCACGCTCACCTTTGGGAGAAGTTGCTCGTGGAGGACTCGGACTGGCGCCAGACCGAACTGCGTCTGGAGGAGGGAGCTGGTCTCTTGCACCACAAACGATGAGGTGATCAGGTCGACCCCCTCCGTCGCCAATTGCCTTAGGGCGTGTCTGGCCACCCGATTGGCATGGTCGTTCTCGATCAGCAAGGCCACGAGCGCAGAGGTGTCGACGTAGACCTTACTTCCCGGCATAGATGTCCGCCAGGTAGTCGTCGTGGTTCACTGATACATCGTCTGGGCCACCGAGGCCTTCCAGCGAGTCAAGGGCGGCCCAGAGCGTGTCCCACTGGCGCTCTCGCGTGGCTTCAGCGAGCAGTTGATCAACACCTTCCCGGATCAACTGCGCCACGGAAACGCCTCGTTCGGCCGCGACCTGCTTGAGATCACGATGCTGTGCTTCTTCGAGCTGGATCTGGGTTCTGATCATGCGTTCAGCTTACATCATGATTACACGTTTGTGTAATCACCATGTAGTGTTCCGCTGAACCTGCTCGGGGTCAAGTCTCGAGGGCCCCTTCGGCTCCTTTGGACGCTGGTAGACTGACCCCATCTGATCCCAGCAGCGTCCAACATTCTTTGACCGCGGCCTACCGCGGCGTAGCAGGAGGTTGAATCGATGGCAGCAGGAACCGTGAACCGTCCCCCAACGTGGTTTTGGGTTGTCGGTGTGATCGCTTTGGTATGGAATCTGATGGGCGTGATGGCCTACTTCATGCACGTGACCCTGAGCGACGAGGCGTTGGCCGCCATGCCCGAGGCCGAGCGCATGCTCTATGAGACCCAGCCAGCGTGGGCCACGGCGGCCTTTGCCGTTGCGGTGTGGGCCGGTGCGCTTGGTTGTGTGCTGCTGTTGATGCGCAAGTCCCTGGCAGTGCCGGTGCTCGTCGCTTCGCTGTGCGGCATCTTGGTGCAGAATTTTCACTCGTTCTTCCTCAGCAAGTCGTGGGAAGTCTTCGGTCCGGGTGGTGCCGCCATGGTGGTGATGGTGATCGTGGTCGCGGTGTTGCTCATTTGGTTGGCGCGCAAGTCGCGGACCGAGGGATGGTCCAGCTGACGTCCATAACCGATTCGATCTTGCTCTCCCGTGACCGCGACGGCGTTCGGGTACTGACGCTCAACCGCCCAGAAAAGAAGAACGCCTTTACCGGCGCGTTGGCGATAGCGCTGGAGTCGGCGTTCGACGCCGCGGCCACCGACGACGCCGTGAAGGTCGTGGTGGTGCAGGGCGCGGGGGGTGACTTCACGGCCGGCGCCGACGTCACGCTGTTCTTGGCTCGCAGCGAAGAAGAGCGTGCGGCGGCGATGCGGGTGGGCCAGGTCCATCGCTTTGTACGCGCGTTTCCCAAGCCCTTGATCGCGGCGGTCCAAGGTCAAGCGGTCGGCATGGGCGTGACCATGCTGCCGCACTTCGACCTGGTGTTCGCTGCGGACGACGCCACGTTCACCACCCCGTTCGTACGCCTGGGCTTGGTTCAGGAATTCGGGAGCTCGTGGACGTTGCCGCGCGCCATTGGCCGGCAGCGTGCCAATGAGCTGATTCTCGGGGCTCGGCCCATCGACGCCGCCACTGCCTTGGCTTGGGGCTTGGTGAACGCGGTCTATCCGGTTCGTGATCTGCTCGACGAAGTGCTTGGGCGGGCCGCAGCCATGGCGCAGTGCCCGTCTGCCGCTAGCGTGGCGGCCAAGGCTCTTCTTATGCAAGGCGAAGACGCGTCGCTCGATGAGACCATTGCAGCGGAAAATGAAGCGTTGATGCGGTTCTACGGTGGTCCCGAGAATCGCGCGGTGGTCGAGGCGTTTCTGGCATCGCGGGCAGTGCGGCGCGGATAGTGCATTGCGGTGGATAGTGAATTGCGGTTCGGAATAGGAGCCGAGAATGGTTGACGAAGCGTCGAATACGCGGAAACGCTTGGCCGCGGTAGAACGTGAGATCCGGCGCGGCATCGTCGGGCAAGATGACTTGATCCGCGGCCTGTTGGTGGCGTTGGTGACCGGTGGTCACGTTTTGATCGAAGGCGTGCCCGGTGTGGGCAAGACACGGGCCGTGAACATGCTCGCCAAGGCGTGTGCCATGCAGTTTCGCCGCATCCAGTTCACCCCCGATTTGTTGCCCGCTGACGTGGTGGGCACACGCATCTACAACCGCGCCGCAAGCACCTTCGAGACAGTTCGCGGGCCCGTGTTTACCAACGTCCTGCTGGCCGACGAGATCAACCGCGCGCCGGCCAAAGTGCAGTCGGCGTTGCTCGAGACCATGCAGGAACGTCAGGTCACCATCGGTTTGGAAAGTATGGCCGTGCCGCTGCCGTTTCACGTTTTCGCGACCCAAAATCCGGTGGAGCAGGAAGGGACCTACCCCTTGCCCGAAGCCCAGCTCGACCGGTTTCTGCTGAAACTGGTCGTTGGCTATCCGACGGTAGCGGAGGAGCGGGCCATCGTGCGCATGGTGATCGACGAAACTGAATCGCCGCAGATCGAGGCGCGGGTCGATGGGACCGACATCGAGGCGATGCAAGACCAAGCACGCCAAGTCTTCGCTGAAGATCAGTTGATCGCCTACGCCGCCGATTTGGTGCACGCGACCCGCGACCCTCGGAAAGCGGGTATCGAGCGCGGATCGTTCGTCGCGCTGGGTGCTTCGCCACGGGCATCCATTTCGCTGATCCGTGCGGCGCGCGCCACGGCACTGATCGAGGGGCGTGACGCGGCGACACCCGACGATGTCAAGGCGGTGGCCCCGGCGGTGCTGCGTCATCGCATCTTGATGACCTACCACGCCGAAGCCGAAGGGGTCACCAGCGATCAGGTGGTCGACGAGATTCTCGCCGCCGTTCCGGTACCGTGACTGCCGACGCCCTAATGGCTGATCGCAACGTACGGGAAACCCCGGCAGGCGACAGCAGCGCTGGCAAGGAGGATGCCACCGCGTCATTGCTCCGGCGGGTCGAACGGCTGACGCTGGTGGCGCGTCGTAACGTTGCGGGCTTGGCGCCGGGCGACTACCAGACCGCGATTCGTGGCCAAGGCCTGTTGTTTCACGAAGCGCGTCACTACCAACCAGGTGAGCCGGCGCGGCGGATCGATTGGAACATCAGCGCCCGACTCGATGAGCCGTACGTGCGGGTCGACCTCGAAGAGCGTCAGCGTGACGTGATGATCGCGCTCGATGTGAGCCCCTCGATGCACGTGGGATTTCAGCATTTGACCAAGCTGGAGCTGGCGGTGGAGTTGGCGGCGACCTTGGCGGCCTCGGCGGTGGCGGCAGGGGACCGCCTAGGCCATGTGATCTTTGCCGATCAAGTGCTTGACCGCAGCGGACCGCGGTCCGGGCGCGGGCAGCTCTTCCGGGTGCTGCGATCCTTGCTTGCGCATACGGCGCCGTGGCAACGACGGGTACGGGTTTCGGATCCTCGCGCGGCGATCCACGCCGTCGAGCGACGTCGGCGGGGTCGCTTCGTGGTGTTCTTGATCTCGGACTTTCTCGACCATGATGTGGAGGCCGATTTGCGCTTCCTCCGGCCTCGTCATGAGGTCTCCTTGTTGCGGGTGGTGGACCCGCTCGAGGTCGCTACCAGCGCGGCCGCGGTACCGGTGGTCCTTCGGGCCCGCGATCCCGAGGGCTATCGAGTTGCCAGTGTGCGGCCGGGGGAGACTGGCGATCCTGTCGGCGCGGCGGTGGCGGCGGCGGCCCGGCGTCAAGGTATAGCCTTGACGTCGTTCTCGACGGCCGACCCGATTGGTCCAGGCCTCAACCGGTTGTTTTTCGACAAACGCCGAAGGACCCGGCGGTGACCTTCACGCCCACCCCGCTGCCGCACGGGCTGACCGACCCGCTGCGGATTCTCGAGCCAGGGGCCCAGGATTGGGTGACGTGGGTGTTTCGGTCGCTGATCCTGTTCGGCTTAGTGGCCGCGTGGTTGTGGTGGCGTCGTCGCCGAAAGTTGGTTTTGGCGGCTCCGCCCCCGACGCCGGTTCCGGGGGTCGACACTGAGCTCGAGGCTGATCTTGTCGACGAGGTGCGTCGGGCTTTCGACGGCAGCGGCCGCTACCGCGAAGGCTGCCATGCGCTGGCGTCGTCTTTGCGGCGGCATTTTGGGCGCGAGACGCGGTGGCCATTGGTGAGTCGCACCGCCCGCGAGATTGCCGACGTTGTTCGGAATCAAGGCATCGTCGGGCTGTTCGATGAGTTGGCCCGGCTGCAGTACCGGCGCCGTGAACCGGGGCGCGGGGATTTCTTGGCCGCGTGCGATCAAGCCCAAGGTGTGGTCACGGGTGGGGGCAAAGAGACTGGGGGCGGTGATTGATGCAAACGGATTGGGGTTTCAGCCATCCGTTGTTGCTGTGGGCGCTGCTCCTATTGCCACTCTTCGCGCTCGACCGTTGGCGGTTGTCGAGGCGTGACCGGATTCCCTACCCACCGCTGCAACTCGAGCACGGTAGGCGGGGTCGTCGATGGGCGGCTTGGCTCGCGCCGTTGGTTCAGCTGGTGATGCTCGCCGTGTTGGTGTTGGGTGCGGCGGGGCCGTACCGACGCGTCGCGGTGGAGTTGATCGAGGAGGACGGAATCGACGTCTTGTTGGTGCTCGACGTCTCGTTGAGCATGCTGGCCGAAGATGTCGTCCCTAACCGGATCGAGGCACTGCGTGACGTGGCACGGGACTTCATCGTGCGCAGTGGCGGTCATCGTTTGGGCGTGCTGGTGTTTGCCAAAGACGTCTACGTTCAAAGTCCCTTGACCACCGACCGGGAATCGCTCTTGTCGTTGCTCGACAGTGTGACGGTCTACACCATGAGTACCTCGAAGAGCGGTGGCACCGCCGTGGGTGATGCGTTGCTGATGGGTACCGAGCACCTCCGTGCCAGTCGCGTCGAGGGGCGCGATCAGGTCATGGTGCTGATCACCGATGGGGAGAGCAACGAAGGGATCGAGCCTCGATTGGCCGCACGCCACGCGTGGGATCAAGAGGTGCGGATTTACGCCGTCGGTATCGGCGGTACGACGCCGGTTTCGGTGACCTTCGAAGGCGGCCCGGTGGGCAGCGATGGGTCGCCTTACCTCGCGGTTCTCGACGAGGCCGAGTTGCGGGCCGTGGCCGCCGCCGCGGATGGCCGTTTCTTCCGCGCGGTCGACGATGACACCCTGGGCCAGATCTTCGCGGAGCTCTCGCGGCTCGAGAGCGCGCCGCTCGAAGCGCGCACGGTCGAGGTGCGCAGCGCCCTGAGCGGATGGTTGGCCTTGGTGGCACTGCCGTTGTTCACCGTGGTGCTGGTCTTGGGTGGCGTGGTGCTGCGGAGGCCGCTCCGGTGATCGCTTTCGAGCAGCCTTGGTTGTTGTTGCTGTCGGCGCCTTGGGCGGTGTTTGCTTGGTGGTTTTTGCACATCCAGAGGCGGGCGCTGGCCTGGATCGACAGGGCGGTGGCGCCTCGCTTCCGCGGTCTGTTCACCATGCACACGGGTCGTAGCCTGGCCGCCCATGTGGCTCTTTTGGCGGTGCTCGGAATGGTGCTGGTCGTGGCGGCCGCACGGCCCGTACGCTTGGGTGAGGGCAAAGCAGAGGCGACGGTGGGCCGGGTCGCCTTGGTCATCGATGCCTCCGCGAGCATGGGCGCGACTGACGGGATTCAGCAGGGGCCCCAGGTCCTGACTGAGGCAACCCGTTTGACCGCGGCCAGGGCGCTGGCAGGAGGCTTGATCGAATCGTTACCGGGTTGGCGTTTCTCGTTGGCTAGTTTCAGCGGTGTGGCGACGGTCCACCTGCCGATGACGGCGGATCGGGCCGTCCTGGCGGAGGCCTTGCGGGTGTTCGAGGTCCATTCGCACTACCAGAAAACTGGCTCCAGTCTAACGGCAGCGTTGGATGCGGCATTGGCGCAGGCTGACCAGGGTGGTGATGATCTTCACGTGGTGTTGATCAGTGATGGCGACGCACCGTATCCCGAAGACGTAACCGAGCCTCTCGACGCCTTGGCCGCGCTCGAGGTGCCGATCCATGCGATCGGTGTGGGTGGCGAGGAAGACCGCGGCCGCGTGATCTGGGACTTTCGCGATGTACACGCCGGGGTGCCCCGAGAGGAGCGGCGGGTGCTGCGGGAATACACCACCCGACGCAATGACGAGCGTCTGCGCCAGCTTGCGGAAGCGACGGGCGGGACCTACCACGTGGGAGCAGCTTGGGTACCGCGCACTTTGGCGGAGATGCTTCTCGCTCGGCCGTCGCGTCCCGCACCCGTGACCTTCGACGCCGCGCGCACCGACTTGGCCCGGCCCCTGCTCCTCGCAGCCCTCGTGGGGTTGCTGGTGGACGCTTTGTTGATTGGGCACCATCGGCGGCGACCGAGTCTGGCTTTCGATCTCGATCGACTGGGCCGTTCGAAGCGCCGTTCGGTGGTGGGGCTGTTGGGATTGATGCTGCTGGCCAACCTGCGCTGTGCGGGAGGTGACCGCGACCTCTGGCGTGCGCATCTGGCCAACGAGCGCGGGATCGAGGCCGATGGGGAAGCGCGCTGGGCACGTGCCATCCGCTTCTATCGGCGTTCAGCGAGCTACCGGGCGCGGGCCGAGGTGCCGACCCACAACGGAGGGCGCTCACTGGCGCTCGCCGAGCGATACGGCGAGGCGCACGGCAAGCTGCAGGACGCGTTGACCCTGGCACCTCAGATGATGGAGGCCCATTTTAACGACGGTGTGACGCTTCATGCCTGGGGCGAGGCCGAACGCGATCCCGCCGGTTGCCAACTCGAGCGAACGCTCGACCTTTGGCGACAGGCGCGTCGCCGATTCGATGCCGTCGTTGAGAACGATGAGGGAGCGTTGGGCGACCAAGCGTTCGCGAATCTCGATGCAATCGACACCGCGATCAGCGACCTCGGATCGTTGGCAGCCAACCCGCCAGAGAGCTGCCCTCCTCCTCCGCCGCAGGAAGGTGGTGGTGGCGGGACAAGCCCACCGCCACCCGGCGAGCCACCGCCAAGTGAGCCACCGCCAAGTGAGCCACCATCACCGGGTGAGCCACCACCTGCGGAACCACCGCCGGGCGATCAGCCGCTCAACGCGGACGAGCGGGCCGCGATCCAGGCTGCACTCGAGCGGATGGCTGGTCAACGTCTAGAGCCGGGCAAGTACCATCGACGCACTCTTCCCGAGCAGTTTTCGCGTTCCATGTGGGAGAACCCGGATTCCGAGATTTGGTGGTAGAGATCAATCGCTGTCTTCCCCCATTTCCAAAGGGAGAACTGGTCTCCGTCTTTCCCCTTTCCAAAGGGGGGACTGGTCTCTGTCTTCCCCCTTTTCCAAAGGGGGACCGAGGGGGATTTTCTGCCGAAGGCTGACCCGCTGCTCAAGAAATCCTGGTCCGTGTCAGCGCAACAAGAACAAGACCACCAAGAGCAATACCACCACGACAGGCAAGATCAGAATGGGATTCCACGAGCCAGTTCGAATCACGGTGGTGGTCACGGGTGCGGGTATTTGCTCGCCAAGCCAGGGTGTGGGTAGCCAGAACCCCGAGTCGTTGGCGTCGATCGAAACAGGTGAGGTCAGCTTGTAGCCGCCGTCTAACTGCTCGATCGAATCGGGACCAAGCAAACCCCGGAGGGCCTCGACTGCGGTTGCGGCGGGCGGGCTCGGGTCGTCGAGGGTTGGCCACACGGTTGCGCCAATGACACCATCCGTGATGGTCCGGCCCGCGTCGGCGGCCAACATTACCAGTAACAGCATCGTCTCGGAGTCGAGGGAAACAGGCGTGTTGTCTGGCTGGACGAGGTATCCCTGAACGGGATCGACACCAAAACTTCCCACGCCGAACGGGCGGACGTTGAGCGCCGCCTGTGAAGGCGTCAATGGGGCTCGGGGCCGAAGAGGCTGGCGATCACCGGTGTTCATGGTTACTTTGACAAGGAAGAGAACCTTCCGCGATCCTAGCGCACAGCGGGGGCCGGTGGTACCTTCGCGGTTAGGTTTCGGTCGAAGAAGCTCATGATTCGGCCGTAGAGTCGTTCGGTCACCAACGGATCAGGAACCATGTGGGTAAAGCCGGCGAGGGCCAAGAACTCATGGTGACGGCCCGCGCGGAAGAGTGCATTCGACATCTTGAGCGCATGCAGGAAGTAGACGTTGTCGTCGGCCGTACCGTGAACGATCAAGAGCGGTCGCTCGAGCTTTTCGGCAAATGTCAGCACCGAGCTGCGTTCGTAGGCTGCCGGATCTTCTTGGGGTAGGCCGACGTAGCGTTCGGTGTAGTGGGTGTCATAGTCGCGCCAGTCGGTTACCGGGGCACCTGCGACACTAGCGTGGAATCGGTCGCCCCGTCGCATGGCGGCCATGGCCGAAAAGTAGCCTCCAAAAGACCAGCCATAGATGCCAACGCGCTCGAGGTCGAGACCCGGAACCTGCGCGGCAAGCGCGTCGAGCGCGGTGATCTGGTCGTCGAGTGGCTGGCTGATGAAGTCACCACGAATGGCCCGGTGCCACTCTCGACCGCGACGTGGTGTACCGCGACCGTCAATCGAAACCACCATGTAGCCGTGGTCGGCCATCCACTGCGCGAAGGCGTAGCGATCGCGGTTGCGTTGCACCATTAGGCTGGTTGGTCCGCCGTAGACGTGGACGATCACCGGGTACGTGCGGGCGGCATCGAAGACCCGTGGGCGGGTAAGCGCGACGTGAAAGGACGGCGCATCGCCAACGGTCAGCCACTCGGTCGTGGGTGTGAACGAGGGCGTCTCGGCCACCGAGTCGAGATGGCCCAGCACCTTTGCATCGTGCCCCGTCACCGTCGCCTGCCACGGTCCATCGGCGAGGCTGCTGGTGATCACGCTGAGGGTACGATCGCGCGCCATTTCGATGCTGTGTAGGCCCGCGTTCTTGGTGAGCCGAACGGGTTCACCGGCAGCCGGATCGAGGGGGACGCGCCAAACGTGTGCCACGGTCGGATCGGGACTGGCGATCACGAACGCAGCCTGGCTCTTGGCGTCGACGTGGGCCAGCTTGCGAAAGCCAAACTCTGGCTCGGTCAGTGCGTGGCGAAGGGTGCCATCGGCAGCCCGCAGCTCGAGCTGGAGCGCGCCGTTGCGTTCGGTGGTCCAGAGGAAACCACCGGCGTCGGGTAACCAGTGGGGGACATCTTGGTCGAGCTCGAGCCAGGCCGCGTCGCGTTCCACCAGCAGCGTTTCGGTCTTACCCGTTCGTGGGTCGACCTGGAGTACGGCTTCTTCGGTTTGATGGCGATTCTGGACGACGATCGTCAATGGCCCCTGCTTCGGCCACTTGACCGTTGCCAGGTACGGGTAACGGTCGTGGTCCCATTCGATCCAAAGCGGGGCGTTGCCGCGTCCGTCAGGGCCGTCTCCCAGGTCAAACGTGGGCATCAAGGCAAGTCGAACGTTGGCATTCTGCGCGCCGGCCCGGGGGTAGGGCGATGTCTGCGCGGCCGTCTCGGGGTTCATGGGGTCGGCGATGCGGAAGACCTCCATACCCGCCGTATCGGTGCGTTGCACTACCACACGCCGGCCATCGGGGGAGAACCAGTAGCCGTGATCTCGATCCATCTCCTCTTGGGCCACAAACTCGGCCAGACCGTAGGTCACGGTGTCGGACTTGCGGTTGGTGAGCCGATGAAGATCGCCACTGGCAATGTCCACCAGATGGAGGTTTCCGGCCGTGACGTAGGCAACGCGCTGACCGTCGGGCGAGAAGCGCGCATCGATCGGTGAGCCACCATCCACGTGGATTTTGCGTACCGCGCCCGTGCGGCGCTCGACGACGTAGAGCGTGCCGGACAAGCTGATGAGGATCCGTTCCCCATCGTCCGAGAGTTGGTACCGGGCGATTCCTCGGGCTGCCAGGCGTTGCCGTTCCCGCCGTGCTTTCTCTTCGGCGGTGAGCGTTTCCTCGCCGCTGCCGAGCAGGTCGCTGGCCGACAGCAGGCGCTTCTCCATGGCGGTGGTCGGGTCGAAGCTGTACAGATCGCGAACAAAGCTGCGGGCTGACGACCGCAGAAACAGCACGGCGTCGCCGTCGGGCGTCACCTTGATCGACGATGGCTTGCCAAGTCGGAACCGGTACGTCTCGGCAAACTGGCGCAGAAAGTCGGGATCTGGGCCGGTGGCCTGGCTGACGTGGGATGTGGTCATGGTGCAGACAATCAAGACGATCATCGAAAGGCAAATGTGACGAGGTACAGAACGGCGAGTGGGCGTCAAGAAGTTCTCCGTCTTGGTGAAGCGTCCAGGCTACGGCCGAGTCGTTTGCGCTCGCATGCAGTGGTTTCGGACACGCACGAGAACAATAGCGGATGTAGTTTTCAGTGTTTGTTACGACTTCGATGCGGTCTAGCGTGCTGTTCACGAGGTTGGTCGGCGAGCCGACCACGCGGTGAGCTTTGCTTGGAAGTATTCGCGCTCCCAACAATCGCCGAAGAGTTCGGTCTCCCGAGCGGTGATTTTGGTGTGGTTGACGGTGCTGTCGCCGGTCTCGATGGTTTGGGCCAAGTCGAGCATGGCAGCAATCGCGTTGGGTGGGTTGCATGCGATCCGGGCGGCCAAGTCCAACGCCTCCGCCATCAGCCCGTCCATGGACACGACGCTGTTGATCAGTCCGATACGCAGTGCTTCGCTAGCGTCGATCGTGTCCGCGGTCAACAAGAGCCGCAGGGCGTGGGAGCGGCCAACTTGACGAAACAGCCGTGCGCCGCCACCCCAACCGGGCACTACGCCCATGGCTGCTTGGCGAAATCCGAAACGGGCATGCTCGGTGGCCAGGCGCAGATGGCAGGCGGTCAGGATCTCGCCACCGCCGCCCCACGCATTGCCGTTCACCGCGGCGATCACCGGTCGCGGTCCGTTTGCGAGGCGCCCGAGAATCGCTTGCATCCGCTCAGACATGGCAACGCCGGCCGCGCGGGGTCTCAGAGTCGCGAAGTAGCTGAGGTCGCCACCGGCGCAGAAGGTCTTGGTGCCGGTCGCCGTCAGGATCAACACCCGTACGTCATGGGCAGCCTCGATGGCATCCAGGTGCTGCTCCAACGCGGCCATGGTTTGGCCGTCGATGGCATTCTCGACCTGGGGTCGATTGAGTCGAAGGATACCGGTCGTACCCTTGCGGGTGAAAAGAATGGTGGGTTCGGGCATCGGGTTGAATTGTCTCATGCAACGAAGTTCAAAGTGGCGACCGCATATGATCAGTGCACGATGCGTGGCAAGCTTTTCATGCTCTCGGTGCTGTACTTTGTCCAAGGGCTACCGTACGGCTTCCAGGCGATTGCGTTGCCCACCTACCTGCGCGCGGAAGGCCTGTCACTGACTGCGATTGGATTCGCGGGAGCACTGTCGCTACCGTGGGTGTTCAAGGTGGTGTGGGGCCCGGCGGTCGATCGCTACGGTTCGAGGCGCTTTGGCCGTCGCCGCTCGTGGATCGTGCCACTGCAGATCGCGCTCGCGGCAGCCTGCGCTGCCGCGGCGTTTATTCCGCCGAGCGCCGGTCTCGGGATATTGCTGGCGACGGTCTTTGCGATGAACCTCTTTGCCTCGACGATGGATGTCGCGGTCGACGGATTGGCGGTCGATGTACTGAAACCGGAGCAACTGGGATACGGCAACATCGCGCAAGTGGTGGGCTACAAGGTCGGCATCTTGACGGGCGGAGGGTTGCTGGTTTGGGCCAGTGGTCGGATTGGCTGGCAGGGCCTGTTTCTCGCCATGGCGGCGCTGGTGGTGCTGGCGCTTATGGTTACCCTGTCCTTTCGCGAACGCCCGCGGAAAGAGGTTAGGGCCGACGATCTCAGTCAAGACGATCCCAGTCGAGGCGAACCCACGTCGATGGCGGCGATCGTCCAGGTCTTGGTTGGCGCGCTTCGTCGGCCCGGGACGGCTTGGCTGCTCTTGTTCATCGCCACCTACAAGCTCGGTGAGTCGATGGCCGACGCCATGTTCAAGCCCTTTTTGTACGATTCGGGCTACACCGAGTCCCAGATCGGCTTGTGGGTCGGCACCTGGGGCATGGTGTTCTCGCTGATCGGCTCGTTCCTTGGTGGGGTGCTCGCCAGCCGAATGCGCATCGTCTACGCCGTCGCGATTGCGGCGTCCCTGCGGGCACTGGCGGTGGGCGGTGAGTGGTGGCTGTCGATCGTCGGGCCGACCACAGAGCGGGTCGCCGGCGTGATTACGATCGAGACCCTCTTCGGTGGTGCCCTAACCACGGCCATGTTCGCCTACATGATGTCGCGCGTCGATCGACGCATCGGTGCCACCCATTTCACCGCCCTCGCCACCGTCGAGGTGTTCGGCAAGATGGTCGCTGGCTGGACCTCGGGTTACGTCACCGACCGGCTGGGCTATACGGCGGTGTTTGCGTTGGCCACGGGTTTGGCGACGGTCTTCCTACTGCTCTTGGTGCCGATGGTCCGATCCGAGAACCGGGAGCGGACCGTATCTTCGGCATGAGCGACGAGCGACCCAGTGACCGTCGACCCAGTGACCGTCGACCCAGTGACCGTCGACCCAGTGACCGTCGACCCAGTGACCGAGCGGTGATGGTGCCGCCACAGGTTAATGCCGTGGGAGTGCTCGAGGCCGGTGACGAGCCGCGTCAGCCTCGTGTCTACACCAATCCCCAGCGCGTTGCGGCATGGTCATTTCTACTGATTTTCATCGTCGCAACGTTGGTCACCAGCGCGGTAACCCTCGGAGCCTACTGCTTGACCAGTGACGGCGGCGACACCCGGGAAGTTCGTGATCGCCTGGACGGTGAGACGAGCGACGCACCCCAGTAGTCGGCCTGCTGCCTCGGGAATCGGGGGTGCATCATGCAAACTAACGAGGCTCCGCCTCAGACCGCCGAGGGCCGAGATCCCTCCGTTGTAGCGGCCGTCGCCCCTGGCGGCCGTCCGGTTTTGCCATGAGCGCTAGTGAGTCGAGGCGCAAGAGAAAGGCCTCACGGCCACACGCGTCGTGTTCGGTTCCGTGGCCGGAGCGGACGATGAGGTCGGTGGCGCGTTTGGACAAGTGCAGGGCGGCGTCGGCGGGAGGCAGCCCCATCAGGGGTGGGATTGCGCTTCCGCGCAGGTCGGCGTGAATCGCGTAGATTTGGGCTAGACCGGCCACCGCTAGGCCGCCCATGCGCAACGAACGGTTGCCCAGGTCGAGCACCAGGCGTCGCAACCGGGCGTGGGTTGCGCGGAGATCGTCGGGTTGGGTACGAAGGGCGTGTGCGGCGTGTGCCATTTCGGCCCGGAAGCGCAGTTCGATAGCCGATAGAGCGCCGACGATCATCGGGAGGCTCTCGTCACCACCGCTGTCCATGGTGCCGGTGGCATTGAACGGCCAATCCGCCAGCCGACGTTCACGTTGGCGCTGCCATCCTCGTGGGCCCTCTTCGTTCGTAGCGGCGGATGCCAGCCAGGTCACGTGTCGCTCGTCGGCCCGCTTGTCGCCGTGCCGATGGTAGGCGCGAGCGATGTGTAGCAGGCGCCCGAGCTGGGTACCGTCGTCGCCGCACGGGTCGAGTAGGAATCCGGGATCGGCCCAATCGGAGGGCTCTGCCATGGCGAGTAGCTGATCGAGTTGGGCATGAACGGTGCACGCGGCCAACGGCCAGTCGGCTTCGTCGGTGCCCACACCGGCATCGTCGGCGAGGCACCGCAGTGCGCGAAACGCCCGGCTGGCTGGCGGATGACTCTCGATCATCGCCAAGAGTGCCGCATCGGCCTTGGCGCGGCCGCCGCGAACACCGATGCCATCGGTCATGCTGAGCAGGCGGGCTAGCGTCAAGGGGTCCAAACAGTCGTGTTTTTCGGCGGGTGTGCTGCCGGCTCGGGCGCGTTCTGTCGTCGTGTGCATGACCCACGGTAGCCCACAACGACACCGGTTCTACGTCTCGTGAGACAACCGTGAAGGCGATTCACGGCTGCGCTATGATCTTCCGATCATACGAGCGGGTGGATTCGTGAACCGGGAGGAATGATGGATCGAGATCAGTTTGTCATGCGCATTCTCGACACCGCACAAGGAGACCTGAAGGCCAAACGCGGTGAGATCGCCCGCGTGCTGCGCGCCCTCGGGCTCGACGAAAGCTACTTGCGCTCGGTACGCCGGCCCCGGCACCGTGGCGGGGTCAAGCTCGAAACCCTCGGCGGTTTGCTCGAAGAAGCCGGCCTGGAGCCCGGTGCCTTCTTCGCCCGCGTATTCCCGGACGGCCAGCGTCCTTCGGCTCGGTTTCGTAGTGAAGCGCGGCGCCTGGAATCTGAAGTGAGCATTCCCGCGACGCTGGCTACCGTGCGGGAGCGGCACGCCGCCGAGGCGCTCGTCGACGCCGAGACCGATGTCCACCGTGACGAGATCAAAGCCATCGACGCTTTGCGTCAGACCGATCCGGTGCGCTCGGGAAGGAACGCCGCCGCCTTCGTGCGCCGGTGCCGCCAGCGCCCCGCCGTTGCTCGTGCCCTGGGCGTATGGGCGTCGGCTTTGCGCGTGCGCAACCGCCACAAGCTCGCCGCCGTGGTGTTGGGCGACGCCCTCGATCTGGCGGCTGGCTATCGCCCCGTCGTCGCCCGCCTGATCCAGCGCGCCGCCTACATCACCTCCGACCGCGCCCGTTTCAAGGAAGCCGCCGCCTTGGCCGAAGAAGCGCTTGTCATGCACACGGTGTGTGGTGACGAGGCCGCGGTCGGTCGGACGTTGGTGGATTTGGGTATCTTTCTTAGGCGAGATGGTGATCTCGGGGAGGCGATCAGCGTGCTCAGCGGCGCACTCCAGCAGCGACTTAAGTCGGATGAGATCAATCGAGGAACAGCTCTGGTCCATGTTGGATTGGCCAAGGCCGAGATGGGTGATTTGGCTGGTGCCGAGGAGGACGCAGATCAAGCTTCGCGCTGCTTGGGAAAGAGCCTGGCTGGAGCCCGTGTTTCTTGGCTACGGGCACGAATCGCACGTGCTCGAGGCCTCCACAGTCAGTCGACCTCGTATTTCGAGGAGGCCGTGGCAGGTTTGGCCGAAGCTCCTGGCGACGCTCTACTGGCTACGATCGAACTCGTCGCCGAGTACCTCCAGTTGGGCCAACCCGAAATCGCGATTACAAGGTCCGAGGCGCTCCTCCCGCTGATGATGAGTCTCGACAACGAGGTGCTTCAAGCTGGCGTCAAAGATCTGGCGTGGTCAGCACGTCAGGGGAAACTAACATTGGCCTTGGCTGAACGCCTCATCTTGCGCATCGAGCGGGAGATTGGGTCCGACCTGCCCCAGCTCCCGCCACGGTGGCGTAGGTTCTAGCCGTTCGGTTCGGGGCCTGCGCCGAGTTCTTGCGGGTCGCCGTTGGGTTCAAGGCCTGCGCCCAGCTCGGCGCCACCGGGCTCCAACTCCACACCAAGCTCGCCGTTCGGCTCGATGTCTGCGCCAAGTTTACCGATCCACCCCTGAATCCACCCCCAGAGATCCACCAGCGTCGTGATGCCGTCGCGGCTGTGGGCCGGCGCGCGTTCGGCGGCCGCGAGCGGTAGCGCCACCAGCGTCGAGATGAGCATCAGCGCGACCATCGTCGCGGGGCGGGTACTGTGCTTCCAAATTGCCATGGTTCCCCCTTGGCGGGCGGGCCACCGTCGGCGTTAGTGCCGGTCGGCATCCGCCGTGGAGGCCACGCTACCCCGGAAACCGTGAATGGCGTTCACGCATTCGTTTTTGTTGCCTGGGCTCCTGGCAATGCCCAGATGTGCGGGCGCTCGGCCGTTGACAAGGCTGGCGCTCCGCCAGAGAGAGGTGTTTGTGTATTAGGGAGATTGCTGGATGAATATTCTATGTTACGTTCATCTCTATGAACCCAACGAGAGAAATCGAAGGCCAAACGAAATCGTCACGACGCCACTGGGCTACCAGCCCGACCCATTCGAGCTGGGCTGGTAGTCGGCGTGTGGGGTGGCTGGCGTTGTTGCTGCTGGCCGTGCCCTCGCTGTCGAGCGCCCGGGAGCAAGCCCCGACCACGGGCACGCCAGCGCCAGCCTCTCTGGCTACCTTCAGCCTGGAGGTGAGGTCTGTCGCGCGGAAACAACTCGAGAAGGTCTACTTTGCGCTGGTGCCGAGAGATGTCGCGTGGCGCCGACCCACGGCCGAGATTGTTGGTGATGCGCGCAAGGTCGCCCTGACGCTCGAGGTTCCGGCTGGTGTCTATCGATGGGTGGTCAGCGCGCCGGGGTCGGCCCTTCACTTCGGTGACGAGGTGACCTTGGCGGCGGGTGCGAAGCATCGTGAGTCCGTTGACTTGACCCCGTTGGTGACGATCGAAGGTGAAGTTCGCGATCGGAAGGGCAAGCCAGTCGAGGGTGCCGTCGTCGCCCATCTGCGCGCCCTTTCCGATGCCTTACCGGGCAGCCTGAGCCAGCGGGCACGGCCCCTTCTGCAAGAGAATTTCCGTACCGTGTCGACCAAGAAGGGCGCTTTTCGGCTCCCGGCGGCATCGGGCTGGCGTCACTTCGTGTGGATCGAAGCACCGGGCTTCGCGCCCGCGACTTTGCGCGACATTCTCGTCGAAGGTAAAGGCCTCGAAGTGCCGCCCGTCCAGCTCGAGCCGGGTGGCCGCTTGCGCGTGGTGTGGCAACGCAAGGCCAAGGAAGACGGCGTTCGACTCGAGCTGCGCCCAGTAGACACTTCCTGGTTCGACGAACGCGGCCTGAAGCGAGGCTGGTTTCTGTGGGAACGCGAAGCGCGCGGCAAACAGCAAGCTTGGCCATCGCTGCGGGCGGGTACCTACGAGCTTTGGGCCAAGGGGCCGGCGGACGGAGATCACGAGATCTTGCCCCAGCAGCTCGCTGGCGAGATCAAGCTTACGAAGGGGGCCACGACGGAAATCGAGGTCAACCTGCCGACACTCGAAGTGCTGGCGGCCTCCTCGGCACCCTCGGCGTTGGTCCAAGTGGTATCCGGTGCCGATGGCTTGCCCCTCACCGGGGTCGAGCTGGTGGCGGTGGCCGAAGCCGATGTGGATGCCTTCATGAAGGCGCTGCATCGCGATGGCAAGCGGCCTCAAGTGGCTACCCGAAAGACCGATGAGCATGGTTGGGCACGGTTCCCGCGCATGCCGGCCGGGACGGCCCATTTCGTCGTTGGCGTTGTTGCTACCGGGGAGGATCAGCCTTGGCCCTTCCTCAGCCAAGCGTTTGAATTTGTCGCTGGCCACGAGCTGCTGGTGGAGATCGAGCTGCCACAGAACGGCTCGATCGAGATCGAGCCGATATTGAGTTCCGACCTACAAGAAGAGTCGGTTGGCGTTCAGATCAGCCTCGCCGATGCCAGCGGCGAGCATGGCCAACGGTGGCGGTCGCGCACGGCCAAACTGGACGGGGCCGCGACGGTGCTGTTCGAAGACATCCCACCCGGCCCATGGCGGGCGTTGGCGATCATCGAGCTCGAAGGCGGCATGAAGCATGTGACGGGCCAGACCGAAATCGAGCTGGCGCCGGGAGCCACGGAAAGGGTCGAGCTGGAGATCGAAGCGGCACTCTTTCGCGGTCGCGTGACCTACTTGGGCGAGCCGGTTGTCGGCGCGATTAGCCTGCGGCCGGTCGAGCCCGAGGTGGGTCGCAGTGTGCCACGAACTTACAGCGGTGAAGATGGCCGCTTCGTGGTGCCGATCGAAACGCCCGGCTGGTATGACACGTCGGTGGCGGTCGACTCGCTGATGGTGCTGGCCGAGCTCGGGCCCGTTCTTTTCGACGATCCGGAATCCGAGATCGAGCTCGAGCTGCCCGCGGGTCGCATTGTCGGGAAGGTGGTCGATGGCGATGGTACACCGGTGCCCGCGGCACAGGTGCAGGGCAAGGCATTTGGTGAGGATCGGCCTGCACATGGATCAAGCGATCGGAAGCCGGGCACCACGATCCAGCGCCTCGGCACCAAGAGCGACTCCGATGGTCGGTTCGTATTTGAGATGGTGGATGCTGGCACGTGGAGCCTGCAAGCGGAGAAAGCAGGAGACAAGAGTGCCACCGAGACGTTGACCCTTTCCGGTACGCCGGAAGAGCGTACGGTCGAGCTGGTAATTGACGAACAACGAACGATCGCAGGGCGGGTGGTCGACACCAGTGGGCTGCCGCGCGCCGGAGTCCGCGTCGGCATTTCGCCAATGACCACTGGCGTTGCCATGCCCGTTCGCTACGGCGCGACGACCGATGCGGATGGCTCCTTCGAGATCCGGGCCAACGACTTGGTGGGCCAACGGGCAAACGTCACGGTGATCGATACCGCCAGCGCGGCTGGCAGCGCGCGCTTTCAAACGATCAATGACCCCATCGAGGTAACGATTCCATCGCAGGGCGGCAGTGTGATCCTACATCGGGCTCAGGCGTGGCCGCGGGTGATGCGGCCGCCATCGCCCTTTGCCCTTATCGGTGCCGATGGGGGTTACCTATTCCTGGCTGCCCAGAGTTCATTTATCAGCACCGCCGCTGGCGTTCCGAACCGATGGGATCTGCCGGATTTGGCACCGGGTTCGTGGGCCGTCGTCCACCTCATCTCGACCGCCGACTACCAAACGCTCGCCGCCGGTGCTGGCGCGGGGCTCCTGCCACTGGCGCGGTTCGACGTGGTGGCGGGAGGTGAGGTGGAGGTCGAGGTTCCGTAGGTGTGGGAGTTTTCGCTTAGACGAATAGAGTTCAATCGCTTACCTGAGAGAAGAACAGAGGGACTGAGAGAGCTGTTGCTGAATCGATCGAATCTTTCAACGGGCACGATAGGAGAACAAGGTGTTTACTACGATTTTGTGTCGCATTGGCCTCATAGGCTTTTTCATGATCTTGTTGCCGGTAACCCTGATGGGTATCTGTGAGGATTGTTGGCAAAAAGAGGTCCAAGGCCCCTGGGGCCTACCGCATCCTTGGACCGATGCCAATTGCTGCTTCACCGATGGTGGTAGTTGCCAAATTTGGGCCAACCTTATCTATTTTCCGCAGGAAACCTACAAAGAGCCCTGCATGATCGGATCCAATAGTTCCGGCTATTTCTGTATGTCGAGTGCCCCGAACTGCGGTAGTGGCGGTGGCGGTGGCGGTGGCGGTGGCGGTGGCGGTGGCGGTGGTAGTTGTACCATTGGCCAAGGTGATCTTTGTCCAGCTGAATGCTCGAGTTGTATTCGTGAGATCTGGAGTCTGTAGCGCTGTCTTCATGGGCGTTGTCTTCGCTGCATGTGCGGCTCTGGCGACGGCCGAGATACTGCCCCGATCTGCGTCGCCGCTGACGCTTGATGTTGGCCGTTTCACGACCAGCTGGACGTGGACGGCAGCGCCTTTCAAGGGTGGATTTGTCGTGGCGTGGTTCGACGAGAATGGGCACGGGGCCCATCCAGCCTACTTCGACAGGGTCGCCGACGGGTATGCGAGGCGTGGTCGTGTTCGACTGCCGATTGACGGAGTGCGTGAATACGGGCGGCTGGGGCTGGCGCCAGCGGGAAAAGATACATTCGCGTTGGTTAGCCTCTATCGAGATGCCGATGAGGGGGCGCCGGAGCTGCACATGGTTTTGCGGCTCCTCGATGAGCAAGGTGCGGTTTTGCGCGGTCCTATTTTTCTCAACGACGAGCCGCTGACAAGCGATCGGATGGGTTATGACATTCGCCGCCTATCCAGCGGCCAACTGGTGGTCGCCTGGCAGCAAGGGCGTGCCGGAGAAGCCCGTATTGCGTTGCGGCGGGTCAGTGCCCTCGGTGAGTTGATCGGGCCGGTCGTGGAGATCGCGGGCGATCCGGCCCTGCTCGGTGGCTACCCGCGCATCGAAGTGGGCCAACACGACTCGTTCGCGGTGTTGGAGCGGCACCGGGTTGCATTTTTTGATGATCATGTGCAGCCAATCGCGGTCGTACGACCGATTCCAGAAGGCCAACGGCGCAGCTCGGACTCCTTCCATCTGATTGCCGGGTGTTCCCCGCGTCGGAGCTATCTGGGTTTGTGGATGGATCTGGCTGGTAACGAACGGGGACTCTCTGCGCGATGGCTCGACGCGCGTGGGACTGTCGAGGACGAGCCTTTCACCTTCCCTTCGAAAGCATCGATCGACAGCGACCAGGCGGACGCCGGTGAGTCGATGAGATCCGGTGCCTACGCCACGACGCTGATGGGGGGGTGCCGATCCGTGTTGGTCGTGTGGTCGCAAGGGGAGTACCGTGACACGCGACTCCGGGCCCGGCTCTTCAACGCGGCTACTGGCGACCCACAGGGTGACCCTCTTCAACTGGCTGGGCCTTTGTGGCTGCGCCAGCCGCGAATTCTCGATGCCAGGGACGAAGCGGCGGTTGTCGGCTGGGTTGAGGCCGACGAGGCCACCGGCCCAGGTCGTTTACGAATCTTGACACTTCCTTGGGACGCTCTAAAGAAGAAAGCTGCTGTAGAAAGTCAAGCGCCGAATCCCGATCTACAGCGTCTTCATCAACGACACACTGGTGAAGTACTGCGCCCGTCACCAGATCGAGCAAACCCGTTCGCGTGGCGCCAAGCCATGGCCCGACAACTCCTCGCACTCTCGACTGAGGACACCTCTCCAGACTTCCAAGCGATAGACCAAACCGAGGCCGGCAGCGAGGGTGCGACCGTGCAAGCGACCGGTGATCCACTACCCCGTCCGCACCCTCCGGTCAGTGCCGGGGGGCTACTCTCCAATGGTCACCAATTCTCGAGCACGGTCGTTGGCCTGGGCGCGCAGGCTGGTGCCGTTCATTTGGCACATGGGAACGATGCGACCGTCCACCGGTAACTGGAACGTACAGGCTGCGAGACGTTCACGTCCGAGTGGGGTTTCGAGCTCGTCGGGGCTCATGAACTTGTGGACGATGACGGCCAGGGGTTGTATGCGGAGACGACCCCTTACGAGGGCAACGAGTACTCGGGGAATCCACCGCCGAACGCCCCACAGGCGGTAAGGGCCATAGAACAGTGATTCGGCCAGGAGCCGCGGTTGACGCGCAAGGAGCGACACAATACCGATCAGGTTGGCGACGCGGCTCTTACCGCGCACGGTGTAGCCGCCGATGGCGTTCATCAGCCGTTCGAGAAATGTACGGTCCCAGCGTTTGCCAGCGCGCGCGGTCTCCAGGACCAACAACGGGTCTCCGGCGTTCACCAGCACCAGCGGTGCGATGATGTGGCAGGCCGGGTGGCCGAAAACCATGGCGTGCCGATTGAGCTCGTGACCGAGTCCATCGCAAATGCGTTGCCAGACTTCGTCCAGCGAAATGCCTTCCAGCCGACGATCCTGGGTCCGCCCGACCTCGGCCGCCGGCTGAAAGCTGATCATGCGGAAGGCGTCGGCGTGCTCACGCGCCCAGCGCATGATGCTCGGGATCGCCTCGAGGTTGCGGGCTGTGACCGTGACCGTTTGTGCCGCGTGGAGCGTTCGTCCGGTAGCGGCCCTTGTCTTCCGGATGAGCGACGCGAAGCGCGTGCGCAACGCGTGCAGTTCCTCCTCGCGTTGGTCGGCATGCCAACCCCGTCGGCCGCGTTGGGTGACGTCGATATGGATCGAGATCTTTTCCAATCCATGGTCACGAACCAAAGCCTCGAAATACGCAGGCTCGTCGAGCAGTCGGCGGCCGTTGGTCATGACCATTGGATCGAGGCCAATGTGTTTGGCATAGCGCACATAGCCGCCGAGGACGTCTCGGTCGAGGAGGGTCACCTCACCCGAGGTCAGTTGGGCCTTGCCCTGCGGCCCTAAGAAAGCGCGCAGTGCGTCGAGTTGGCGGAATACGGCTTCGCTGTCGAGCGGTGGCACGGCATTGGCGTCGGCGGTGAGGTAACAGCTCGTGCACGCGAAGTCACATCGTTCCATCAGGCCGTGGGTGGCGCCACAAGCGTGATGGCCCTTGCCGAGAATCTGCTGGGGCACCCGTAGGTGATTGGGCAGCGAAGTCCAGCGAGCTTGGTTTCGTTGCTTCCGGTGGGGCGCGATGGGCCGTAGCAAGGCTTCGAGCCAGCCTTGACGATCGGGCGCTGGTTTCCCAGGAGCGACGTGTTGAGTGGTGGTCGACCGGGATCTTGGGGGCGTGCTCACGGTTGACGGTTAAGGCCTTTGTCGTAGGGGAGAAACCGAATCTTGAGCTCGTTTGCGATTTGTTCGTCGTCGGCACGGTAGCGGTTGATGTAGTCGATCAGGCTCGGATTGGCATTGCCTTGGGCCTTTTCGAACTGGATGAAATCTTTTGTAAACCAGTCGAATATCTTCGACACTGCCAGGGTGCCTGCCGCGAGTTTGGGGGCCACGTGCCTGGGGTCCGCGACGAACTCACGCATGGCAGCGTCGAGCTCGGCATCGAGCGATGCGGGTCGAAACGGTGTTCGGGGCAACCGAGGACAGCCGATCGAGGCACAGTTCAAGGCGGCATGGACGCGAGGATCCTCGAAACGGGATCGCACCCAATCGTCCTCGTACCTCTTGAAGTGAATCTTCGTACCGCCGACGATCATCTTGCGGCGCACGAAGAAGCCGATCCCGATTTTGCTCTTGCCCCACGCCGACTCGATGTCGGTTCCGCGCTCGAGCACGCCAGCGAAGATCAACGCATTGTAAGCATTGAGGTAGTAGGCGAGCTGGTCGTTGCGGGAGGGGAACCGCTCCGGATGGCTGTCGGGACTCACAGCTTCAATGTGCGCGAGCACACGGTCGAGCTCGACGCGGTCCAGCGCCAAACCGGCGTAGTCGACGAGCCCCTCCGCGTCGACGAATCGATCGAGCACCGAGGCCCAAACGTTAAAGAGGAACGCATCCGTGCGTGACGTGTCGTCCGCAGCGAGCGGGCTGGTCCGCGGTCAGGACCAGGATGGATAGGATCAGCTGTATTCGGTTGGAATTGAGACGCCTCATTGGGGTTCGGTCAGCATATCGGTTGGATGAGCCCGGCCGTTCGAGGGTTACGACAGTACCCAAGATTGATCGCTCCGACCCGCGGCTGCCTTCAGTGGCGGTTCTCGTCGCCGTCCATGAGCACCCGAAAGCCGATGTAGGCCGGGTCGGGTCGGCCGTCGCTGCGGGCGTCGGCGGCACGGTCGGCGCTTGCACCGACGGCAAATACCGGTACCGTTTTTCGTCGACAGCCCATTCGGCGACGTTGCCGTCGAGGTCGTAGACGGGGTCGGTGCCAAGACCACCAAAGGATCCGACCGGACGCAACAGCGGAGCAGCACCGGTCAAAGCCGAGGTGGCCTGGCGCAGCCGCTCGGCGTCTTCGGGATTGGGCGGGTAGCCGGCCCAGTGGTTGAGGGTATTGCCACCGGTTCCCGCAGACTTTGCGAGTTTTTGGGCTTCTTGAACAGTTGGCAACCGGAAGGGACGATCGGTGATTTTTGCCAATCTTGCGACGTAGGCCTCCGCGCGGACAAAGAGAACGCCGGTCGCGGGATGATTGGGCGTTGCGGGTGCGGTGGCTTCTCGATTCGACGCGGCCAACTGGGCTGCGGTGACTTCAAACCGGCCGACCTCGACGCCCTCGAGAATGTCAGAAGCAACGGTCTCTGGTATCAACTCCTCGCCGTGGTGGACGCCGTAGGCGCCACCAACCCGGGAGGCCTGCGCGCGGGCCAGGTGCCGGTCCAGTGGCGAGCCCTTCTTCAAGGCAGGGTTGGGGGCCTCATGGGTGCCGAAGAGGTGGCGATCGAACCAGGCTAGATCTTCTTCGAGCTTGCGACGTTGGTGCGCCACCTTGCGCAAGCCGTGCGGCTCACCCGGGTAAGGTAATCAGCTTGGCCTCGGTCTTGCCGATTTGCTGCAACGCGCGAAACAGTGACCACGATTGGTGCGGTGGCACATTTCGATCTTCGGTTCCGGTGTGGATGATGGTCGGGGTGGTGACCTTGTCGGAGCTGGAAGAACGGTGACTTCTCGATGTAGTGCTCGAGATGCTCCCACGGCGGACCGCCGAAGTAGTAGTTGTCAAAGGCCGCGCCGGAAGTCGACATTGGCCCAGTCACTGATCCACTCGATGTCCGCCGCGCCGACTGAGGCTGCCTTGTAGCGATCGGTCTGAATGATCAGGCCAGCGCTCAGGATGCCGCCATTTGACCATCCGATGGTGCCGAGCCGATCCGGGTCCGCCAAGCCACGTTCGATCATCGCGTTAACACCGGCTTCGAGGTCCGGTACTTCCAGCTCGTAGTAGCGATTCTCGATCGACTCGACCCAGTCAAGGCCGTAACCGGCACTACCGTGGTAGTTGGTCTGGAGGACGAAAGCGCCGCGTTGGCGCCACAGCAGGTTGGGGCCCCCGTAGCGGAAATCCCATGCGTCGCGATCGGTGCCGGTTTGGGCCGCCGTGGATGTCGAGAATCAAGGGGCGCTTTTCCCCTTCGCGCCAGTCGAGCGGGTAGTGGAGAAGGCCTTCCACCTCTTCGTCGAGGGCGCCGGTCCAGCGAACCACCTCGACTTTGCCAGTGGGCTTGTTGGCGAAGCTGGGGTTGAGGTCAGTGAGTTGGCGCTCGTCGGTGATGCGGGTACCGTCGAGCCGGGCGGCGAACCATTGTGGAGGGCGGGTTGCCGAGGAGGTCTTGTAGAGCAGCGTCTTGCCATTGTGGGCGAGCAACCAGGCATCGAGATTGCGGCTGTGGGTGCCTTCGAGATCGCGACGTTGCCAGCCGCTGGCATCAGCGTTTCGCAACCAGCCGAGCGGGACGAAAGCGCACACCGTCGGCCAGCAGCGCGATGACACCGTCGTTGGTGGTGGCGAATCCGCGCGCGACGCCGCGGGGCCAGTCGAGCGCAACTTTGATGGTGCTTCCCAAGTCCACGTCGTGGCGGTACAGCTCGGTGATGGTCGCGATCCGGTAGGTCGGGTGGCGGGTGTGCTCGTTGGTCACGTAGATCGCGGAGCCGCTCGGGTTCCAGGCTATGGCGCCCGGGAGCACCGTCGCGCCGTCAACGGGCTCGGCGAACAACGGAGTCATCGAGCCATTGGTCAAATCGACGACGTGGGTTTGCGGCGGGATCCGTTGGTCGAAGGCATAGGAAAGACTGTGGGACTCGATCACGACGGCGTTCTGACCATTGGGGGCGATATTCAGGCCACGAATCCAACCCTGGTTGGTGGTCAAACGCTTGGTGGTGCCGTCCAGGGTCGTGGTGAACAGGCGCACCGGCGGTGTGTGCTCGGCGTCGTCAATCACCTGCGATGTGTCCTTCATGTCCTCACGCTCAGCCTGCCAGTGGCTCGGTGACTCGGCTACTACGGCAACCAGACCACGGCTGCTGGTCCAGCCAAAGCCGTTGACGCTTTGATCGAAGTGGCTGATCGGGAAGGCCTCGCCGCCATCCGTGGGCAGGGCCCAAATTTGGCTACCGGCGTCTTTCGCGGGCTTGGCGCCGCCCGCGGGCGGCTTGCGGTTGCTGAGAAAGGCGAGATGTTTGCCGTCGGGCGAGAACGCGGGCGCTGATATCCGCTCGGCGCCGCGGGTCAGCTGCCGTGGTGTACCCTCGGGTAGACGACACCACCACAGGTGGCCGGTGGGCTTCGATTCTCCCTCAACGGTCACGTACCCGCGTACGACCCAGGCGGCGAGGGTCCCGTCGCGGGTGACCGCGACCTCTCGCACGTCGTCCGCCAAGAGCGCGTCGTCGGGTGTCCACCGACCCGAAGTTGCTTCACTTGAGAGGGCGCACAGAAGGAACGAGAACAGGCAGAGGCCGACGACGAAGTGGCGCACGACAGGCAGCATGGGAATATCTCCAAGGGTTGATATCCCGACGCTACCAGGCTTTGGCGTTGAAGTTAGTTGATTGGTACTTCTGTCTTTTCGTAGGCCGGCACCGCGAACGTGTCGGCTGGCAATCTGCCGACCGTCACCTCTGCCGACCGTCACCTCTGCCGACCGTCACCGAAGTCGCGGTTTGCTCGGTGTTGAGATTCATGCCCAAAACACCGAGCTGCATGGTGGTTCCAAGTGGCACACCCTCGAGCTTTTTCATTTCCTCGAACAGCTTGTCAAAGCGAGCGCCCATCGGACCCGCGGAGGCCATTCTCTTGGCCTCGTCCTAGTACGAAGGCGGTACCGCGATCGCGTGGGAGACCCAAGCATTCATGGTGAGATCGGATCCCACGGTGATCTTGTACTCTGTGCAAGGGTAGCCCCACTTGGATCTACTCGAACGGCGACTTCTTCGCCTTCTTGTAGGGCGGAATGGCAAAGGCATCCGCAGGTAGGCTGCCCACCGTGACGGTGGTGGCGGTCTGTTCCGAGTCGAACTTCATTCCCATGACACCGACGTGGGTGGTGGTGGCCAGGGGCACGCCATTGATTTTCTTCATTTCGTCGTAGAGCTTGTCGAAGCGTGCACCGATGGGGCCCATGGCGGCATAGCGTGTCTTGGCCGCGTCGTAGTAGGTGGTCGGGAGCTCGAGTTGGTCGGTGACCCACAGGTCGAACACGAATTTGGGCCCTAAAGTCACCTTGTACTGGGTGCAGGGATAGCCAGCGATCTCTCGGCTACCGCCAACCTTTTCGACCTTGGCCGCGCCCCCCGGACCCATCATGCGCTCCATGATCGGATTGCCTTCCATCATCTCGTCGAGCTCGGCCATCTTGGCGCGCATTTCTTCGACGGTGGTCTCGTAGTACTTCTTTTTCTTGTGGTCGATGAAAATCGTCCGCCCATTGGCATGATCCATGATGACGTCAGACTGGCCATCGGCGTAACGGATTTTCTCGTCGGAGATGTATTGGGTAGCGGAGCTGGTTTTCCCGTTGAAGGTGACGGTCGAGGCGATCGTGAGATCGGCGCCAAAGCTGGTCGACGCGGCAAGGTGGGCGATGAGCAGGGCGCCGAGAACAGTGAAAGTAGTGCGGGTCATGGTTCTCCTCGATGAGGTTTGCTGTGTTGCTTGTGCCAATGTTGAAAGGGCTGATGATCAAGGTGGGATGGACTTCCTTCGCAGACGCTACTCGCCTTGGTACGGCACGCCGTTGGTGATCCAGTCGGCTGCCGGTGCGCCTTTGAGGTGGTGATCAAAGTACTCTTTCATTTTGATGCTGTAGTCGAGCTTGTTGGAGTACTTCTTGGGATGGTGCCCTTCCCCGCGGTATTGGAGGAATACAGCATCTTTGCCGAGACGACGGAGCGCCATGTAGAGCTCGATGCCTTGGTACCACGGCACGGCCTCGTCTTCGTCGCCGAACATGATCAAGAGCGGGGTCTCGATCCGATCGGCGAAGAACACCGGCGAGTTGTCGATGTAACGATCACGCCCTTGCCAGAGATTGGCGCCGAGCCGACTCTGGCTTTGTTCATACTGAAATTGGCGTGAGAGACCGCTGCCCCACCGGATGCCGCCGTAGGCGCTGGTCATGTTGGAGACCGGCGCGCCGGCAACGGCGGCAGCAAAGCGATTGGTTTGGGTTATCACGAAGGCGGATTGGTAGCCGCTCCAGGAGTGGCCATGAAGGCCGATCGCGTCGGGGTCGGCAATGCCCATCTCGATGAGCTTCTGCACACCGGGAACCAGGCTCTTGGTGGCCGCCGGTCCGGGACGACCCACCTCGAAGCGGATGTCCGGTAGAAAGACGGCATAGCCGTTGCTGGCGTAGAGCGGAAAGCTGGGCCGGTGGTTGACCACCGGCTGGTTGAACTCGTGAAGGCGCTGGGAGAAGAACCGGTAGTAGTAAACCAGCACGGGGTAGCGCTCGCCAGGACGGTAGTTGCCGGGCTTGATCAGCACTCCGTCGAGCGGCAGGCCGTCGGCGCTCTGCCACGACACCAGCTCGGCCTCGCCCCACGCGAATTCCGCGATTTGCGGGTTGACGTCGGACAAGCGGCGAGGCGATACGAGGTCGAGTCCGGCGACTTGGAGGTCGGGGAACTGGTCGTAGCGCTCGCGGGTGAACAAGAGACGCTCGGCGTTTTTGGCCTTGGCCACGACCGCCACCTTGTAATCACCAGCCATGAGCACCTCGACCCCGGGCTGGCCAAGCTGAAGCGAATAGAAGCCCCAGGACTTGGCGCGATCACGGTAGCCGGTGAGCAGCAGACTTTCGTCGGCGGCGATGAAGTTACGCTCGTCGTCGAGATCTTGGGCCCGAAACACGGTTTCGTCATCGCGGCCAGCGGTAAGGCGGGTTGCCTGACCGCCGTCGGTTGCGAACGACCAGATGTCGTACTTGTCGTTGATCAAGACGGCGGTTGATGGCGCACCCGAATCGGCGGCGACCCAGCCAGCGAGCCCATATCCCGGCGCCGGTTGCGGGTAGTCGTGGTCTTCGTTGGCGAAGGGCACGTCGAGCGCCTCGGTGAGGTTGCGCGTGGTATCCGTTTCACCGTCAAAGAGGTACCAATGCGGCGTTCGGTAGTACACGACGAATCGGCCATCGGGGGACAAGGCTGCGTTGTAATCGCCGTCGCGCAGCTTCTCTGCCACTGCTTGGCGGCGACCGTCGGCCAGGCCGAGCCGGTAGACGTCGTGGAAGGAGCCGTCCCACGTGATTTCCTTGAGGTACGGTGTGTCCGCGAGGCCGAGTACCGCCGCTGGGTTGTCGCGTTGCTCGGCGGGCGCGACCTGGGTCAGGACTTCATCGGCGAGCAGCACGATGCGTTGATCTGAATCGTGAAGGACGGCGCGGTAGGTTCGGTCCTTCTCGACCTCGTCCCAGCGCTCTTTTTGGTTGGGATTGATGCGCGGGTCGTTCCAATGCCACACATCGACCCCTCGATCCGCGAGGAGCGCGTCGACATCGTAGGGATCGAACGGTGGTGCCGCTTCCTCCTCGCCGTCGGTCGTTTTGGTGTTGGTTGTTTCGTTGTCGGTGTCGCCCTCGTCGGTCGGGTCCGTGGGTTTGCGACCGAAGAAGAGGCGGGCCCCATCGTGACTCCATGCCAGCTCGTTGACCGATGGCACGTGCCAACCCGTACCGACGTCGCCGGAACCCACCACTTCCTGCGCGGTCTCGTCTTCGGTCTGCCAGGTCCAGACCGCGGCGTTCCTAGGCTCACCCTCTTGGTCATCGACGGCAGCAACGAATCCCAGGTGCGGTACGTCTTTGGCCCAGGCGAGGGCAGAATAGCGACCTCGTTCGGCTTCGTGCAACGAACGCCGCCCGGCTTCGTTCTTTCCCAAATCGATGACGAAGAGGCCATTGTCGTGGTGAGGCGCGGCCACGGTATAGGCGAGGAAGCGACCTGATTCGTCGAACGTGAAGGTCTCGACGTGCTCGAGAAGGTGGGCTGTTCGTTGGTCCGGATCGTTACCCAGGTCCGCAAGCCGAACCAGCTCGAGGGTCGATCCTACCCGTTCGAGGTCCTTTGGTTCGTCGTCGCTGGGTTGCGCACCTTCGCCTTCGGCCAATGCGGCGGTAGTCTCCTCCGCGTGACCTTCAGACGGCGACGGATCCTCGGCCGCTGGCGTGCCCTCGGCCGCTGGCGTGCCCTCGGCCGCTGGCGTGCCCTCGGCCGCTGGCGTGCCCTCGGCCGCGGGAAAGGGCTCGTTCTCGCTATCGGGGGTCTCTTTGTCGGGTGCAGGTTTGTGATGGTGAACAGCCAACCAAGCCGCGTCGTTGGAGAACGCCAGGGATTGCACGCGATTCCAGGTGATAACGGTGCCGTCGACCGTCGCGACGAGTGCGGCACCGGGCTTGGGCTGCTGCTCTTCGGGCTCGTCTTTGGCGGCATGGGCAGCAGCTACGGTCGGTTCGACCTGCACCGCGACGTATTGTGCATCCGAGCTGATGAGCGGCGCCGCGCCACGTTCGATCGTGTAACGGACATCCGATTCGGACGCTGCGCGAATGACCACGGTGCTGTCGCCTCGGTCGGGCTTGGCCTGGTAGGCGATCCACTCACCATCGTCCGCGATGGTCGCGTCTTGAATGGTGCGCATCTTCATCAGGTCGACGAAGGTCAGCGGCTTCTTCTCGGCAGCGGGGAAGGCAGCACCAGCCATCGCGTTCAGGACGATCAAAATGGCGACAGGCCGGAGACGGAACGGGCAGTAGCGTGGTACTCGACGCATGAACGATGCTCCTTGGTGTTGGGGCACCAATACTACTCGACCGCGTCGCCGGCAGGTCGCGCAGGCAGCTTTGACTAGGGCGTCTAGAACCGCTGGAGGAAGGCCTGGAACCGACGCTGTGAATCGCCTGCGAAGGAAAGGAAGCGCAGACCAATTCCGTCGACGGAATCGCGACCAACCTGGGTGTGTCGCACGACTTCCGCGACGCCAGTGATGGGGCGATCATCATCCTCGAGATGAAACGAAATGTTGATGCGGGTACCTTTTTCGTATCGACGATCGGTCTCGATCAGCATGCCAGAGTCGGATATGTTCGCGGTCTTGCACGTGATCATGTCCTTGGCGCCACCCAGTTTGACCTCGAGACGGGTCATGAAGCGGGCCGCCATCCGTGGGGCGACGTTGAGCAGTCCCGAAACCAGAATTTGAAGCGTCCGCGCTGTTTCTTCGATTCCAATCACGCGATTGGCGCCGTGTCCAACGTAGCGGCTGGCGTCGTCGTCGTCGCCCGCGGCGAGGATCACCAAAGGCGCTTGTTGGCATGGGCTACCTTCGGCGCGGACCGACAAGAGAAAGCTGGCGAACTCCATGTCGTGCAAAGGATGCCGAACCAGCAAGACCTCGAACGGCACCTCCGCCAGCAACTCGAGGGCACCACCTGCGCTCGGAAAGCGGTCGACATCGAAGGTGTCGCGGTCGAGAAACGGGGCGACTTTGTCGTATTCGTCTCGGCTTACGCCGACCACCAGAACGTTGCGCGTCGTACTTTCCATCGTTTACCCATTCGGTTCACCGAGTCTACTATGTTTGGTTTCGCCACCGTTCCGTTTGGTCGACGGCCCCCGAGCCGGCGGGTCGGACGTGGAGAAACTTGACCGCCCGTTGAGCAAGTCCGCCGCTCGATGATTCATGCCCGCGTTACGGTAGGCCACATGAAACTTCTGGTCAGGATTCACCTTCGCGGACGGCGGCGAGCTTTGTCTCGATGGCCGTAGCCTCAGCCACGCGGTTCGTGCGACGGTAGAAGTCAGCCAGCGCGTCGCCGACTTGGTAGATAAACGGGTGGTCGAGATCGTCGCCCTCGCTTGCTACACGCCAGCATTGCTCGAGTTCGTGGGCGGCCGTTGCGTTGTCCCCGAGACCCTCGGCAGCTGCAGCGAGGCCCAGCTGGGCCGCCAAGCTGGCGGTATTGTCACCTTGCTCACGCCGCATCCACACGTTGCGCGCCTGTCGCCAGATCGGCGCGGCCTCCGCAAAGCGGCCGAGGTCATTGAGGACCTGGCCGTAGGCGCTGAGGATAAAGCCCATTCCCGGGTTGCGCTCGCTGCCCTCGGTGGCGGCGAAGTCCGTCAAGGCCCGTCGATAGATCGGCTCTGCCCGTTCCGGGTCACCGAGTTCTTGATGCACCAGTTCTGCGTAGTTCAGTCGGACGCCGACGGCTTGTGGGTGTTCGCCACCGAGACTGGCTTCGTAAATACGCAGACTCTTCTCGGTGAGCTCGACGGCCAGTGCGACGTGTCCGGCACGCTGTTCGAGCCGCGCCAGGTAGTCGTAGCCCGACGCGACGGTGGGGTGCGCTTCGCCGTAGATCCGTAGCTTCATGGCGAGGGACCCTTCGAGTTCGACGCGCGCTCGCTCGAGGTCCCGGGCATCCATGTGCAGCCGGCCGGAAGTGAGCAGAAGGCGCGCGGTTTCACCGCGGTCGCCGGGCCGGTAGCGCCGCTGGAGCTCGAGACCTTCGTCGACCAGCACGCGCGCGCGGGTGGTTTGCCTGATCGACCGGGTGCGCAGGGCCGTCATGCGCAGGCTCTCGAGCAGTTGGGGGTCCTCGGGACGCAACGCCTGGCGCGCCAGCACCAGCGCCTCCTCGTGGCGCGCGGCCGACTCGTTCCAACGGCCGAGCCCGGCCCGTGCTTCGGCTTCGGCATGCATGGCACGGATCTCGAGGGCTGGCTGATCGCCGATCATGAGTGACAACGCCCGCCGCGCTGTCGCCTCGGCTTCTTGATACTCGACAGTGAAGAGCAGGGCATCGGCAAGCTCGACCAGGTCGGGTGCGAGGCGGGGGTCGGCGCGTCCGTAGAGGCGTTCGCCGGCCGCGACCGCGCGCCGCAGCCAGTCGCGCCCCAGCTCGTTCTCGCCCAAGCTGATCTGTACTTGGCCGAGGGTGCGCATCAAGATGCCTTTGACCTCATCCGGTAGCGGCGAGTCGCTGCCGAGTCGCTCGGCGCCACGCTCGAGGATGTCCTGGGCGGTAACCTGCTGGCCCAGGTTCTGCTGTGGGTCGGCACCGCGGAAGGTCTCGACCAGGACGCCGAGGGCTTGGCGCGCTACATCCCGCTCGGCTTGAATCCTCTGCGATTGAAGGAAGGTCACGATCGAGAAGCCGATCAGGAGCACGAGGGCCGCGGCGGCCAGCACGAGCGCCCAGGCGTGACGGCGCACGAATTTTCCTGTGCGGTAGCCGAGGCTCGGCGCGCGCGCCGAAATCGGCAGGCCGACACGGAAGAACTCGATATCGGCGGCCAATCGTTCGACTGAAGCGTAGCGGTCAGCTGGAGCCCGGCGCAGTGCCTTGCGGACGATGGTGTCGAGATCACCGCGCAACCATCGGGCGGCGATTGCTGATGTGTCGCCAGTGGCTGGCGTCGCCGCACTGTGGGCCCGTGTGGCGGCGATACTCGGTGCCTCGGGTTCGCGCGCTACGCACTCTGGTGCCGCAGTGCCGCGCCGAAAGGGGCGGGTGCTGGTGAGCATCTCATAGAGCACCACACCCAGGGAATAGACATCAGAGGCAGTGGTCACGCTCGCTCCCGCGAGCTGCTCGGGGCTGGCGTAATCCGGGGTCAAAGCATGGTCCGCGGCGAGCGTTTGTGCGTCCCCGGCCGGTGTGTCGAGCAGCTTGGCAATACCAAAATCGAGCAGCTTCGGCTGTCCTTCCGCGGTGACCAGGATGTTGCTCGGCTTCAGATCTCGGTGAACGACCAGGTTGCGGTGGGCGAACTGAACAGCGTCGCAGATTTCGAGAAAGAGCTGCAACCGAGCGTCCAAGTCGACGCTGCCGGTGGTGCAGTAGGCGTCGAGCGGTAGGCCGTCGACATGCTCCATGGCGACGTAGGGCAGGCCGTCCGCGGTGGTGCCGCCGTCGATCAGGCGTGCGATGCCGGGGTGCTCGAGATCGGCGAGGATCTGACGCTCGCGATGAAAGCGCGCCAAGGCCGTGCCCGAGGTGGCCGACATGATCTTGATCGCCACCTTCTTGTCGAAAGCCTGGTCCTCACGCTCGGCGAGGAAGACGATGCCCATGCCTCCTTGGCCGATCTTTTCGACCAGCTTGTAGGCGCCGAGTGAACGACCGATCCAGTGCTGGGCCAGCTCGTCTTCCAGCGCTTCCACCAGGGCCGCCGCGGTGGGGGTGGCATCGAACCACACCCGAGTGAGACCGTCGGCGTCGAGCAGGCGAGCCACGGCCGCCAGCAGTTCTGGGCGGCCGGTGCAATGTTCCTCGAGGAGCTGCTGCCGGTCGATGGCCGGCGCCTCGAGTATCTGTTCGAAGATGCGACGCGCGGCGCGCCACATTTCCGGGCTAGGCGGCTCAGACAGCGACCCTGACAATGGCCCGGATCGTGTCCCGGATCGTGGCTCAGTCATCGGTCGCGACCAGTTCTTGTGCCAGCCAGGCCCGTGCGAAGCGCCACCGGCGTTCGATGGTGGCGTGACCGCAGCCGAGCACCTCGCCGGCTTCCAGGTGGGTCAGTCCGGCAAAGAATCGCAGCTCGACCACGCGTTCGGCCATCGGGTCGATGGCGCCGAGCCGCTGCAAGGCCTGGTGCAGCGCCAGCCAGTCTGGCGCGGTATCGGCGGCGATCTCTGGCAACTCGGCGAGCGCCACTTTGACCGCGTCGTTGCCGTGTTTGAGCCGCTGACGCCGACGTTGGCGATCGACCAAGACACGGCGCATCAGCCGAGCGGCGATGGCGAAGAAATGGGCACGGTTTTTCCAGCCCGCCTGTTGTTGGCCGAGCAGCCGAACGAAGGCCTCTTGCACCAAGTCGGTGGTCTCCAGTGACCGATCCGTGCGTTCTGCTCGCAGTCGGTTGGCGGCGATCGCCTGCAGGTGCGGGTAGACGAGGGCGAGGAACTCGCCTTCCGCCGCTTCGTCGCCCGCACGCCAGTGCGCGAGCAGGGCGGTGATCTGCGCCGTGGTCTCCATGAAATCCCCTACTAGCCGCGAGCAGTATATGGGACTGCCTGCAGCCGGGTTGACGACGAATGGCACTCGCGGGATTCTTGAGGGACTTTTGAGCGAAACGACGCGTTTAGACTCGAGGGCTGGATTTCGAGGCCGGAAAATGTTAGTGCAACATAGGAGAGATCGATGAAACGACACCAAGATGCCTCATCCACTCACATTCCTGCTACGACTCACGGCCCCGCGGTCGTCGTCTGCGTGTTGGCGCTGGCGCTGCTCCTTCCGGAATTGTCCCGAGCGGACTGTAGCAGCGCCAGTGGCGCCCCCGATCCCGGGCCCTGCAAGGAGTTCTGTGTGGGCCCGAATTGCTTCGTCGAAGAAGACGCTTGGGTGACCGATGTCCCACCGGTCACCGCGCAGGATCTGACCTTCACGTTCTCCATGATTGTCGACGTGGTAGCGATGCCGCCAGGATCCAGCTTCGACGCGCTCGAGGTGCAGAGCCCCGGTGGCAGCAGGCTGCTTTGGCTGACGGTGAGCGGCACCGCCTTCGGTGGATCCGAGCTATCCCTGACGTATCACATCTCGCCCTCGGTGACCGGCACGCTGGCGTTGGGCCCGGTTCAAGACGGCGAGTTCGAGGCCTGGACGATCCATCGTAGGGTAACGCCGACCGGGCAAGGGTCGAGCATCACGGTGACGCGCGACAACACGGTCTACACGACCGGGCCGCTCGTTTTTTCCCGTGGCGCGAGAACAATCATCCAAGACGCGTCGAATCTGGTTGGTAGTCCTGATTGCAGGCTCCTCGAGACCGAGGCGATGGTTCAATAGGCGTTGCTCAGGAGGCTGGTGGCGCGTGATCACAGCCGGCCGACGACGGTGTCGATGGCGTCGAAGACGCGATCGACCTCGTCGTCGGTAATCACGTAGGGCGGCAGGAAGTAGAGCACGTTGCCCAGTGGCCGCAGCAGGATGCCGCGATCGAGGAAGGCCAGATAGAGGCGGGGGCCCAGATCGTCGAGGTAGCCGCCGTCGCTGCGTGGGTCCAGCTCGAGGGCAGCCATTCCGCCAATGCCCCGTGTGGTGGCGACCGCGGGCAGCCGAGCGAGACGATCGAGCCGTGCGGCGAAGTGGCGCTCGAGTGTGGCGATGCGAGCCAAATAGTCGGCGTCGTCGAACAGGGCCAGGCTCTCGACGGCAACCGCGCACGCCAGAGCGTTGCCAGTGTAGGAGTGACCATGGAAGAAGGTCCGTGTCCGATCGTCGCTCAGAAAGTCATCGTAGATTGCCTGGCTCGCGAGGGTGGCGGCTAGCGGTAGGTAGCCGCCGGTGAGTGCTTTGGAAACGCACATGATGTCGGGCGCGACGGCGGCATGCTCGCAGGCGAAGAAACGCCCGGTACGACCGAAGCCGGTGAAGATTTCATCGGCGATCAGGGGGATCCCGTGTTGGGTTGTGAGGGCGCGCACCTGCTCGAGGAACGCCACGGGTAGGACCTGCATGCCACCCGCGCCCTGCAACATGGGCTCGATCACAACCGCGGCGACGCGGTGGCCGTCGCGCGCGAGGAGGCTCGCGAGGTCCTCTCCGTGAGTGGGGCGTTGGGCCGAAATGGGTGTGGCGGCGCGGCGCACGTCGAAAAACAGGTCGCGAAATGCTGCGTGGTAAACGGTTACGCCACCCGCGGCCATCGCCCCAAAAGTGTCGCCGTGGTAGGCGTCGTCAAAGCCAACAAAAAGCGTCCGCTCGGGCTCACCGCGATGGCACCAAGACTGGTACGCCATCTTCATGGCGGATTCAACGGCAGTTGACCCGTCATCGGTGTAGAAAACGCGTTCGAGACCGGCGGGTGCGCGCTCGGCCAGCGCGGCAGCGAGCCGGGCACCTGGCTCGTGCGCGAATCCTGCGTAGAGGGTGTGTTCGAGGGTCGCTGCTTGGTCGGCGAGCGCGCGGTTGAGCCTGGGGTGGCTGTGGCCGTGAATGTTCACCCACCAAGACGAAATGCCGTCGAGTAGCCGTCGGCCATCGGCCGTGTGCAAGTAAACACCCTTGCCGCCCACCACCGGAATGGGTGGCGGCGCGGTTTTCATTTGGGTGTACGGATGCCAAACGTGTTGACGGTCGAGGTCAGCCCAGGCGGGTGCTGAAGGTGGCTCGGAGGGTGTCTCGTGGGGAGGTGTGTTTTCGCTCATAGTCGAGATCAGCTCACCAGGTGTTGCGCCAATCCGCCATCGGGATCAAATCGAGTCGCTGCGGTTCGGATACCCGTAGCGTCGAGGGGATCGATCGAAGGCAGGTCGAGCATTAGGTCGATGTCGCCGAGCTGCCAGATCGCGGCATGATTGTCGTGATTGGGTGGCCCGTTCATCACCAGGCCCGCGATCGGCACACCGCGGGCACGCAGCGCTTCGAGAGTGAGCAGGGTGTGGTTGATCGTGCCGACTGCGGTGCGCGCAACCACAAGGCATGGCAGGCGAAGGGCAGCGAACAAGTCCACCAACAGGGTTCCCCGGTCGTCGAGAGGCACGAGCACGCCGCCGATGCCTTCGATGACCAGCGCGCGGCCCGTCTTTTGCCAGCGCCGCCAGGCAGCGAGCAACGTGTCTGGTTCGATCACAGTCCCAGCCTGGCGCGCCGCGAGATGGGGTGAGACCGGTGGGGCGAATGGGTACACCGATTCCACCATGGGCACGGCTGAACCGACCCAGCCCCGCACAGTGTCCCGGTCGCTCGGTGACGCTGCCGCGGGGTCGCAGCCGGTCGCGATGGGTTTCCAGTAGCCGACAGGATGCCTGAGGGAACCGTAGCGTGCCAGCAAGATGGCCGAGACGACGGTCTTGCCGACATCGGTATCGGTGCCCGTGACGATGAGGCTCATGAGGCCAGCGCCGGTTGCGTGATGGACGCGAGCGCCTCGGTCACCGCGCGCGCCAGCGCGTCGATGGTCGGCTCGTCGTGGTCGGCGTGGACCGAGAGGCGAAGCCGACATGTGCCAGGAGGAACGGTGGGAGGCCGGATCGCGCGGACATCGAAACCGCGTTGCTGGACGGCCGCGGCAACTGCGAGCGCGGTGGGCTCGTCGCCCACGATCACGGGCACAATCGGGCCGGGACCTCCCGTAACCGTGACGCCGCTTGCGCGCAGCTGCTTTCTCAGCTGGTCGGCCCGTGCGAGGGTTTGCTTGCGCCGCTCGGGATGAGACGCAACGAGGTCGAGGGCGGCGTCAACCGCGTGCAGGAGCACGGGTGGTGATGCGGTGGTGAACAGGAACGGCCGACTGCGGTTCACCAAGGTTTCGATCACCGTGGCTGAACCGGCAACGAAGGCACCCGCTACGCCGAGTGCCTTGCCCAGCGTCGAGACCACGGCCACACAGCGCTCGACCAGGGCGTGTTCTTCGACCAAGCCGCTGCCGCGGTTCCCGAAGAGCCCCGTTGCATGGGCATCGTCGACGATCAGCAGGGCTCCGTGCCGGTCACACAGATTCGCGACGGTCTCGATCGGGGTTACGTCACCGTCCATGCTGTACAGCGATTCCACGATCACGAACGTGCGTCCGCTGAAGCGATCGGCGAGGGCGCTGCCCAGGGCGTCGAGGTTGCCGTGGGGGAGAACGGTTTTTTGGCATCCGGCGAGGCGAATGCCATCGATCAAGCTGGCATGGTTGGCGGCGTCCGAAAGGACCCGGTCCGTGGAGCGAACGAGCGCCGATATCAGGCCGATGTTGGCTTGGTAGCCCGAGGGGAAGAGCAACGCGCGTTCCGTGCCCTTGAACCGCGCGAGCCGAGTTTCGAGTTGGGCGTGTTGGTCGGTATGGCCGCGCAAGAGACGCGATGCCGGTGTGCCGACCGCATCGGTTTGCGCGAGGCGTGCGCGTACGGCTTTCAGCAGCAAAGGATCGCGCGCCAATGCCAGATAATCGTTGGAAGCGAAGTCGATTCCCTGGGCGGTGATTAGCCGCCGTCTCTGCGCGGTGCGGTCCAGCACGGTCAGCTCAGCTTCGAGCTGTGCCAGAAAACGTTTCACTCGTTTGCGGCCAGGGCCAAGAGCTCGTCACGGGCGGGGGCGGCACCGTCCGGATTGGGTGCCTGGGGCCGCGGCTCCAGCCCGAGGGCGTCGAGCAACAACCGGTCGTGGTCCTCGCCTGGATTGGGTGTGGTGAGCAGACGCTCGCCGGTGAAGATCGAGTTGGCGCCTGCAAGGAAGCAAAGGGTTTGGGCCTCGGCGGACATGGCCGACCGACCCGCAGACAAGCGCACGGTCGTACGCGGCAAGACGATCCGGGCCGTGGCGATCATCCGGCCCAGCTCGATCCCTGAAACGGGTGGCTGGGTGGCCAAGGGCGTACCCGCCACCGGTACCAACGCGTTGATCGGCACGCTCTCCGGGTGGGGATCGAGCGCTGCGAGGACCCGAAGCATGGCGATCCGATCGTCGATCGATTCACCCATGCCGAGAATGCCGCCCGAGCACACCGTGATGCCGGCGTCGCGAACCCGTTCGAGGGTCGCCAGGCGATCCTCATAGCGGCGGGTGGTGATGACTTTGTCGTAGTAGTCGGGGCCGGTATCCAGGTTGTGATTGTAAGCGGTCAGGCCGGCCTCGGCGAGTCGTGTGGCCTGGTCAGGTTCCAGCATGCCAAGGGTGCAGCACGCTTCCATGCCCAACGCCCGCACGCCCCGGACCATCGCCAGGACATTGTCGAAGTCGGTGTTGTCGCGCACTTTCCGCCAAGCGGCGCCCATGCAGAAACGCGTCGAGCCGGCGTCATGTGCTTGGCGCGCGGCAGCCAACACGTCCTCGACCGGTAGTAGCGCCTCGGCTTCGACTTCAGTCTGGTAGCGCACACTCTGTGGGCAGTACGAACAGTCCTCGGGGCAGCCGCCGGTCTTGATGCTCAGAAGCGTGCACAGCTGAACTTGCTTCGGGTCGTGGAAACGCCGATGCACAGTTTGGGCCCGGAACATCAGCTCCGGGAACGAAAGATCGTACAGAACTCGAATTTCGTCGTCGGTCCAGTCGTGGCGTGGCTCCGCAACCGCTGTTGTCGGCGCTGGTACTTTGGCGGGGGCTTCTTGTTGCGTCCGGTTGAGCCTATCCATGATGACGGCAGGATAGAGAAACCGGCCTGCGGACACAAGGGCCCGTGGCGCTCTGTGCTAGCCTGCCGCCCCTGTTTGAGACTGAGAACCCGGCTCTTGAATTCGAGATCACTGTGACCACGCTGCGCGCCACCGTCCGTTTGTTGGGAATGACCATGGCGACGGTCGGCAGTTACGTTTTGTTGGTCCTCTTGCTTCCGCTTCGGCGTTGGGCACCACCGCGACATTTGCGATGGCGCAATGCGGTCTTTCGGCGTTGGGGCCGCGGGATGCTGTGGATCTTGGGCGCGCGGGTCCGGGTGGAGGGATCGCCGCCGCAAGGCTCTTTCTTCTTGGTCGCGAATCACACCAGCTATGTCGATATTTTTCTTCTCGGTTCCCGTGTCGAGGCGGCTTTCGTCGCCAAGGCGGATCTTCGAGGTTGGCCCATTGTCGGCAAGATTCTGGCGGCCGCGGATACGATCTTCATCGATCGAGGCCTTCGGAGCGACGTGGTTCGGGTGATGGACCTGATTCACCGGGACCTCGCCCGGGGATTGGGGGTGGTTCTGTTCCCGGAAGGAACGAGTGGCAAGGGTGATGTGCTGTTGCCCTTCAAACCCTCGTTGCTTCAGTTGCCGGCGCGCGATCAGTTACCGGTGAGCTTTGCCAGCCTTCACTACCAAACACGACCCGGGGCGCCGCCTGCGCACCAAGTGGTTTGTTGGTGGGGTGACGCATCGTTCTCACCTCACCTGTGGCAATTGCTCCGATTGGACGGATTCGAAGCGACCCTGCGCTTCGGTGCCGCGCCGGTTGCGGCAAACGACCGCAAGGAGCTGGCGACACGCCTCCATGCAGGCATTGGAGAGATTTTCGAGCCTATGGAATAGCCCGAGCGGCGCGCAGCAGGGCGAGCGCCGATTTGGCGTCGGGCATGGATTCACTGCCGGCCAAGGCGATGGCTTCGGCGAGTGGCATCCGCACCACCTCGAGCACTTCGTCGTGGTCGAGGGTTTGGGTGGCAGGGGTCAGGTCAGTGGCCAAGAAGAGGTGGATCTGCTCGTTGGTGAAGCCTGGCGAGGTCCAGATGGGCCCCAGGGATGTCAGGGTGCCGGCAGCGAGCCCGACCTCTTCCGTGAGTTCACGGTGGGCGCACGCTTCGGGCGTCTCGCCTGGATCACGCTTGCCTGCGGGGACTTCGAGAAGCCATCCGCCGGTGGCATATCGGTATTGACGAACCAATACGACTTGACGATCGGTGTCGATCGGGACCACGGCGGCTGCGCCAGGATGCAGCACCATGTCGAGTGAGCAGCTGACGCCGTTGGGTAACCGAAGTTGCTGAACGCCGATCTCCAGGAACGAACCCCGATGGACGGGCGTCCATCCACGAGAATCTCTTAGGGGTTCCAGATCAGGCGCACCCCGCTCGTCTGCATCCGGTTCCGCGGACTGAGCTGCGCCCGGATGGGTACTAGTTGGGCTTTTCTTCACGCTCTTCCATGAGGGGGCCGCCGTCATCCTGGCGAACTGCGTGGTTGAGCTCGTCCGCGTTGATCACGTTCTTTTCGATCAGCAGCCGGACGACGCTGCGAAGCATCGTGCGTAGATCCTCGTGGCCGACCGGTCGCCCGTCGGCCGCACTTTCTGCGACACCGTTCGCCAGCCCATCGCGTCGTTGGCCGTCGAGGTAGTCGTCGAGGTTGCGGAGCCCGGATTCCACAGATTCAATGTGGTAAAGCTCGCAGTAGAACTCAGCCGGATCAACGCCGATCGTCTCGAGGATCAAGAGTACTTGCTCGACACGGAGCGATTTCTGCTTGGTGAGCAGCTGACTGATGTAACTCCGGCCCCACGATAGCGATTCTTGTACCTCGAGCTGGGTGAATCCCTTCTCACGGATCTTGTTCCTGATCAATGTCAGGATGCGATCGATCTCTTTCCCGACTTTCTTCTCAGAGGTCATGAGGGGGGCAATTGTACCTATGGTAACTGGGGATTCAACAGCCTATTGGAAAACCATCAAAAGAAAGATCATTTTCTCTCGATAAAAGAGACTCGAAGGGAAGAATTGCACCAAAAACATGTCTATCTCTGCTTTTGAATCATTGCCTCTTTTGGGGGAATATTGCTCTTGTTCGTGGTTGATGTTGGTTGCGGGCTTTGTGTTCAGTTGACCTGCAATCAGTTGTCTTGATTTACGCTCCGTTACCGCCTGTTGTTCCGTGTGGTAGGCCTGCTGTTAAGCGCGTGCGCCATCAGGCGGGTTACCTGGACTTTCCACCGGAGACCAGATTGCGTGCTGCCGAGGCTAATTCGAGGGCGGGCGTTGTTCGCCTGCGCCGTTGTAGACGGTTAGCGTTCCGCGATCATGAGCTCGAGTTGGCTGCTGGTACCGGTCAGGACTTCGCCAACCAGGCCTGCCTGATCCGAGCGCAGATCGATCACGATGTGCAGCTCGTTGCCGTGCGGGAAGGGGTGGTAACCGGTTCGGATGCGGCGGATTGCCGAGCCGTCTACAGCAATGAGGGTTTCCGCATAGGGAGCCTCGATACCGCGCGTCTTGACCAAGATTCGTGGTGGCGGGCCCCGCAGCTCACTGACGGTCACGCGGTCCATCGGCATGTCACCGTTGAGCTTGATCGAAAGAAGCGTGCCGTTGTCGGTCTCTTGCAAATTGATTGCGGTAACCAAGGTTGCGGGTGGCAAGCGGACTGCGGGCGTGCTGGCTGCCTGGGGCGGCGACTCGGTGGGCTGCTTGGGAGGTGGTTCCGTGGCCGGTCGAGGCTCGGATGCGGCTGGCGGTACCGCAGCGACCGTGCTGTCTTCCTCGCTTGCTTGGTCGACTGGCACAGTTGAGGCCGCTGGCTGCGTGGGCTCGGTGCTCGGGCCGGGCGCTGTCGCAGGGGCAGACACCGATTGTGGTGCCGGGTTTTGCAACGCGCGTTCACGAGCGCGTTCACGAAGTAGCCAAAACGCGCCAGCTGCGACGAGCGCGGCCAGTAGGGTGATGGCAATGCGGGCGGGCCACGGACTGGGTTTGAGCATTGCCGAGCCGGTTTCGTCGAGCGGGTTGGAATCGGGCACGGAATCGGGCACGGAATCGGCATGGTCGACCGTGCCGTCTACTGCCTCTGATGATGGTTGAACGCCAAGAGTTCGTTGCGGTTCGGCGGGAGGAATCGTCGGCAAGGCAATACCGGGATCCGGTAACGCCGGGGCTTCGTCTTCGGTGGCTATGGAGACACCGTGGCCGCCGAAGCCTTCGGCTGGCGACTCTGACGGTTCTCGGGTATCGGTTGGCAATCCGAAGTCGACGGTCGGCATGACAGGGGTGTCCCCCGCCGACGACAACGCGTCACTGCTAGTCATTTCGGGTGACAAGCGGACCGTCTCGTTGGGTAGCACTTCCTCGTTGGGTAGCACTTTCTCGTTAGGATCCGGCGGCAGCGACTCGTCGAAAAGGGAAACCGATGGCGATCCTGAGTCTGGTTCTCGCTCGACCGGAAGCTCGACGTGGGATGCGACCTCCGCGGCCTCGACGATGGCCGCCAACTCGGCGTCTTCAACCGTTTCTTCCGCGGCGAGGAACTCTTCCGGAATGTCGGGAAGCTCGGATTTCCATGGCGGATCGAAACCATCATCTGTGACAAGGCCGGCAGGCCCGTCAAACGCTTCGGTGGTGGGCTCTTCCGTCTCCGTTTGGGCGACCGTTTCGGTCTCGTCGGTGAGCAGTTCGGGTAGCTGAACCTCCTCGACCAAATCGATGGTGTCAGGAAGCTCGAAGGATTCCGAGTTGCCTAGCTCGATCGCCGGGTCGGTGTCCACTATTTCTGCAGAATCGGGCCAAACGGGATCCTCGGCCAGCTCGCTGGTTTTGGTGTTGGTCGGGGCCAAACGCGCGAAAGAGACCTCGATGATTTCGCTGACGGGCGGCTCAATGGAGGTCATCGTGGGTGCCACCGGCGTGGCCTCGGATTCGACGCCCGAGCCAAGGGTGTCGTCGCCGTCAATCTGCTCCTTGGGCCTGAGCTCGGCCTGAATGTAGGTCGAGGCACCAGTGGGTAGGGGTTCGAGATCAAACGGTTGGCCGCCTGTCTTGACGTGCTCTTCGAGCATCCGCAACATCAGATTGCGGCCCTTCTCGTCGAGGGCCGAGAAACGAACACCCATGCCAGAGGGCAAATTTGGGCCCAAGGACGGAGCCCGGACCCACACGACTTCGCCGACACCGTGGAACAAGCGGAAGCCGTCGCGCAGCTGAAAGTCCAAGTGAACGGTCGTCTTGACCGGCAGCGGCTCGACCGCGGTGATGAACGCGCCACTGAGCGCCACCCGCGAAGCGTACTCTTCGACAAACGCCGGAAAGGAACGAAACAGGCGGGTCACCAGGACCGGCGCCGATTCGGTGTTTTCCACGTTAGGTTGTATGTCACCTTCAGTTGGGCCCATGGTGCTTCCCGGTCCACCTTCGCTGCGGCTGGCTGCTGTACCCACGTTGGCGGGTAGGCGACGTTGTCACTTCGAATTCGCTGATTTCAGCAGACCAAGTCTACTCCTCCTCGAGATCGATTCCCAAACCGTCTGCGATTCGATTGTAGTAGTTGAACAGGCTCGTCACCTGCACGATGTCGTGGATGGCGACATCCTCGAAGCCATGCGCGCGGAGGGCATCCACGTCTGCCCTGCCCATCGACTCAGGGGCGCGGGTCAACTTGACCGCGAAATCGAGCATCGCGCGATCACCCTCGTCGAGGGCGGCCTCGCGGTAGTCGTTCATGATCGTGGCGACCCACTGATCACCGACGGAACACGCTTGGACCTCGGCACGGAGGTCGCTTCCATGCTCGCGCGTTCAGTACTCGCAGGCGTTGGCGCGGGATACGACGGTTGCGATCATCTCGCGCTGGGCGCGGCTCAACGGGCTGCGGGGCGCATGCATGATCTCCGCATACAACACGGTCGAAGCGCGCAAGATGTGCGGACGTGGGCTCTGTAATCGAATGACATTGAAGACCTTGCCAGCGCGGGCGACCGCGGCGTCGTACAGGCGTGCAAGGAGTCCGGTCGCTTCGGCGGGTGGGACGGTCTTGATCCAAGCCATGACGAGATGGGACTACAACCTGCCGAGGTTGTCAACCCATACCGCGGCGCCATGGATGATTCTGGTTCGGGGATCTTGCGCGAGTACGACCACCCGGAGGTGGTCACGTTGCCACGATGGATCAATGGCAATGCGGTGGCGCACGCGCTCGGTGCTGCCTTCAGCGGTCGCGACGACGCCGACCCGATCCAGTTGACGAACCACATGCTCGTCGCGCAAGGTCCGCCGCCGATTCTCGCCTCGCGGTACTTTGGTGACGTGGCCGCCATCGACCACCGCGATCAGTAGCTCGAGCTCGCCAGGACCCTTTGCGCCGGCCACGGAACCGACTGTGACGGCGTCGAGCATCACGGCGAGCGAGTCGGTGTCGATATCGATGTCGACTGCGAGTTCCAAGCTCACGGAAGGTGGCTGTGAGCGGGCTTCGTTCAAGAGCCTCCGTACTGCTCGCCGGTCAGAACCCACGGTCTCGGTCTGACCGTTGACCACCACCTGTGGTGTGTAGATCCGGTTGCCGCCCGCGGCACGCGCGTAGGTGAGCTGACGAGCGGACCATGCGGGGGAGGCGAAGGGGTCGGGCCAACCGATGTCATCCCAGTAGTCGACATGGAACGCCAGCGGCAGAATGCCCACGCCGTCTTCAACGGTGGTGTCCAGATCGGCGAAGATTTCGTCGGCCGGTGGGCAGCTGGAGCAGCCTTGGGAGGTAAACAGCTCTGCGACGACCCAGGTCGGCACCGCGTCCGAGATCGCACGATCTACTGTTTCAGCCGGAAGCAGGCCGGTAGACGCCATGGTGAGGGTGAAGATGAGCAAGAGATGTTTCATGGTGGCTCCGGGATCGAACGTGTGCGCGCAGTACACGCCCTTGGCGTGTTTGTTTACGGTCCTGCGTCGGGCTGTTCCGATGCACTGTCGACCAGCATGGTTTCGTCGATCGGGCGTTCGCGTCCGAGTCGGGCGGCCACGGCTTCGACCGCGCGCAGCACCCGCAGGGCATTGCCACCCGCAATGCTCTGGATTGCTTCGGGCGTGTAGCCGCGGCGCAAGAGCTCACCGAGCAGGGCGGGGTAACAGGCGACGTCTTCGAGACCCACCGGAACCCGCGAGATACCGTCGAAGTCGCCGCCCAAACCTATGTGGTCGAGCCCGGCATGCTGACGGATGTGATCGATGTGGTCGGCCACGTCTCGCAAGGTGGCTCGAGGCCGTGGGTGGGCTGTGTCCCAGGTTTCGAGCGCCGCAGCAGTGGCATCGGGCGCGCCGATGTGGAGGCTTGCGAGGCGCGCTTCCTCAGCCTTTCGGTTGGCTTCGTATTGGCGCAGGGGTTCCGAAACGAACGATGGCACGAACGTCACCATTACCAGACCGCCGTTTTTCTTTAACCGTTCGAGCACCGCGTCGGGCACGTTGCGTGGGTGCGCGGTCTGCCCGTGGGCCGAGGAGTGCGAGAAGATCACGGGGGCTTCGGTGACATCGAGCGCGTCGTTCATGGTCGTCTCGGCGACGTGTGAGAGATCGACCACCATGCCGAGCCGGTTCATCTCGCCGACGACCGCGCGTCCAAAATCGGTGAGGCCGCCGTGCACGGGGTCGCTGGTGGCGGCGTCGGCCCACGCGTTGTGGCGCCAATGGGTAAGGGTCATGTAGCGGCCCCCGATGGCGTAGAGCTGTCGCAATACGGCGAGTGAGCCGCCGATCGAGTGGCCGCCCTCGATGCCCACCAGCGACGCGATCTTTCCCGCGCGATGAATGCGTTCGACATCGTCAGCGGTGGTTGCCATGGCAAAGGCGTCGGGGTAGAACGCGTTCATTCGATGCACGATGTCGATCTGTTCGATCACCGCTTGGACAGCAGCAGGACCTTCGAAGCTCACCGGCACGAAGACCGACCAAAACTGGGCGCCCACGCCCCCTGCGCGCAGGCGGGGGAGGTCGGTGTGCAGCGAGTCTTCGGGCGTCCGCAAGTTCTGGCGCAGGTCAACTTGGCCGAGCTGGCCGCCGAAGCGTTCGTGAACCGCCCATGGAAGGTCGTTGTGTCCGTCGACGACTGGAACGACGTCGAGCAACGCCCGCGCTTGGTGTACCCATTTGGCGTCGAGGTCGGGCACCTGGCAGACGGTCGGGTCCGACGTGGCGCCGGCCAAGCCTGGCAGCGTCGCCAAAACCAAAAAGAAGGGAAGGATTGAACGCGTCGATCGCGAATCTCGATTCATGGCGGGCTCCAGGTGTTTGGACGGACATTGTACGCGCAGGTGGATTGAGGCGCGAGATGAGCTACGATGGCGGACCGTGCGAGACGTTCTCGAACAGCGATCGATGGATCAGCTGATCCGCCTGCCAGAAAGCGACGCGGTTCGCCTGCACTTCGCCAGTGGCAACGCCCGTCTGCTGTTCCGTCTGCAGCTGGTGTTTGCGTTGGCGGCACTGAGTGCCGCGGTGGCGGCGTTGCTGCGGCCCAAATACGGGCTTCTGGTGGCGCCGGTGATCGCGCTACTGGTGATCCGCGTGCTGTTCTCGCTGCGCGAGCGACCGGTTTTCGATCGCAACATCCGGGGGATTTTGTTGGTCGCACTGGTGGTCCAGCCGTTGCTCCTGCTCGCGCTCTACTACCAAGTCGCGCGACCGATTCGGATCTACGACTTCATCTTGTTCGGCATACTCCTGCTGTTCCGCCTGCCGATCGCCGACTTGTTGGTGCCGGTCGCGAGCCTGTGGTCGGCAACGGCGGGTCGTCACTTGCTTGCCGCCGCCACACGGCAGGCCGAACTCGATCTCACCGGGGTGTTGGCACTTTCCGCGACGGCGATCTCGGTACTGGTGGTCGGCGGCCTGGTAATGCACCGCCAGCGCAGCGCTTTTCTTGCTACGTGGCGCCAGGCACAGCGTCGGGAAGCGGAGCGTGCCCATCTTCAGCGGGAGATCGACGATGCCCGGCGGATTCAGCTCAGTATGCTGCCGCCCAGCGATCCACGGATTCCGTGGTTGGACGTGGCGGGAATCTCGGTGCCAGCAAGCGAAGTTGGCGGTGACTACTACGGCTATTTTGAGATTGCCGAGGATCGGCAGGCCATCGTGGTCGGCGACGTGGCTGGACACGGCCTGGCCAGCGGACTCCTGCTGTCGGGGGTGCGTAGTTGTCTCCATCTGCTCCATGAAGAGCCGCTGCCACCCGCCGAGATTCTTGGCAAGCTGGATCGCATGGTGCGGGCGACGACAGACCGTCGGACCTTCGTCACTTTGATCTACGCCGAACTCGACCGGACTGGGCAAACCGTGACCTTCGCGGCCGCGGGGCATCCTCCGCTCTACCATCGGTGTGCTGCGACGCGAACCGTAACGGTACACGGCATCAGTGCACCTCCGCTGGGAACGCGCCTGCCTCCACAACAAGGCGAAGTCCAACGATCGCTGGTACTGGCCCCGGGCGATGCGATTGTCATGGTGACCGATGGGCTGGCCGAGACACTCGACGCCCAGGGGCGGCCGTACGATGACGATCGATTGATTGAGCGGTTGCGCACGATCGCGCTCGATCGTAGTGCGCGCGAGATTCGCGATGCGCTGCTCAACGACTTGTGGCGTTTCAAGGGCGACGCGGAGCAGGGAGACGACGTCACGATCGTTGTTGCCTGCATGCGTTGAGGAATCCCGAGGGATGGGAAGCCTCGGCCAAGAGGTCAAAAGACTAAATTGTCCAGAGACTTTGTACAGAGAGTTTCGGAAGCGGCCGATAGAGTCTTTTCACGGCTGGGGGCTGCCACCTGCTTACTCGACCGGACACGATCCCCCCTCTCTCCGCGGTCCTCAGCCGACCTAATTTCTCTCTCACAGCGCGTGACCGAGATTGCTGCACTGGCACCAGCCGGTGTTGTTTTGCGTTTGGGGCATTCGACACGCAATCGAGCCCGTGTTTCGAGAGACCCGTGTTTCGAGAGACCCGTGTTTCGAGAGACCCGTGTTTCGAGAGACCCGTGTTTCGAGAGACCCGTGTTTCGAGAGACCCGTGTTTCGAGAGACCCGTGTTTCGAGAGACCCGTGTTTCGAGAGACCCGTGTTTCGAGAGACCAATTGCACAGAGACATTGCGCACAGCGTTTCCTGGCTTGCAGATAGAGTCTTTTCACGGCTGGGGACTGCCACCTGTCTACTCGACCGGACACGATCCCCCCTCTCTCCGCGGTCCTCAGCCGATCCAATTCCCCCTCGACAATCTGTGAGCGCGTCGACCGACATCGATTGATGACCGTTTGGGCGCATGAAATATGCCAGACGAGGATCGATCTCTCGATCATGGTTGCGCTGAATTGCGACTAGAGGTCGGAAAATTTCTCTGTTGAGAGAATTTGTCTATTTTTCGCGATGTGGTTTTGCTATAGTCCTTTTGCCGGGGGCTGCCACCTGCTTACTCGACCGGACACGATCCCCCCCCCCCTCGCGGCCTCCGGCACCTACTTTCCCTCCGAGACGCGTCGCGCTTCTAGAGCATTCTTCGCGAATGCCAAGACCGCAGCCGTTCCCTGGCTCGTTGAGGCTGAATGGGTAGTGAACCGCGACTCGATTCGCTTGGCTCGAACGACCGACGCTGGGCTGAGGCTAGCGAGGCTCCGCCTCAGACCGACGAGTCGGACGAGATCCCTCTTGTAGCGGCCGTCGCCCCTGGCGGCCGTCCGACTTTTGCCATGAAGACGGCCGGCACAGGTCCGGTCGCTACAAAGAGTACCGCGATGCCGTCGCAAACCACAGGACACCGAACGTTCCGCTCAACATCTGGCTCATTTGTAAAGATGCTGGTGGGCCAAGGCTAGAACGGCCGGTCGAACATGCCCGCATCATAGGCCGCGATCCGACCCATGAAGGCGGAGGCGGCGACCGTGAGGGGTGACGCCAGATAGAGACGGCCGGGTCCTGAGCGGCCCTCGTAGTTGCGGTTGATTGCCGAAACCGTTACCTGATCTTCGCGTTCCGATACGCCCGGGCCACAACCGATACAGGCGCCGCAGCCAGGCTTGATCAAACGCACGCCGGCACGTTCGAAGTCTTCCACGAATCCGCTCTCGTGCGCGAAGCGCTCGACGTTAGCTGAGCCGAATTGAATCAAGAACGAGACGCCGTCCGCGACCCGCATGCCGGCCCCAAGGGCGTCGTGGACGACGCGATGGTAGAAGGTGAGGTCGTCGGCCTTGCCCGCGGTGCAGCTGCCCCCGTAGGCGATGTCCACCGGCACGGCGCCCAGATCGCTGACCAGCGCACCGTTGGTTGGATCGGACGGTATTCCCCGGTCCGGATCACCGGGATCGGCGACCATGGGCATGATTCGCGCCAAATCGATAACGTGCGTCCCACCGGCGTAGGTCGCATCGGTATCGGGTCCGACGGCGCGGGCGCGCATGGTGTCGAGGTCGACCCCACTGCGGTGGGCGTCAATCCAGGTGTAGGTCTGCTCGTCGGCCAATACGACCGCGCCACGTGCGGAACATTCAGTGGCCATGTTGGCGAGCGTCGCCCGTTCATCCATGGATAGGTTGGCGAGGCCCGGGCCGGTGAACTCCATGACCCGGCCGAGTGTTGCCTGTGGCTTGGCGAAGTGCAGCAAGATGTGGAGCATGACGTCTTTCGCCGTGACGTTGTCCTGAAGCCCACCGACCAGCTCGAATCGGATTGCTTCGGGAACCTCTACCAGGGTGAAGCCGCTTTTGAGAAGGTTGGCGTATTCGGTGGATCCGACGCCCCAAGCGAGCGCATTGTTGGCGCCGCCCATGCACGTGTGGCTGTCGGTTGCCTGAATGAAATCTCCGGGGCCGACCATCTCCTCACGCGCGACTTCGTGGCAGATGCCGGGTGACTCACCGTCCTGGGTCAGGAAGTTGCCCACGTTTGCGTGGGCCTGAAAGTCGCGTTGCAAGGAACGCATCGTGCGCACGTTGTCGAGGTAGGGCGCGAACCGTGCGACTTGATCGGCGTACACCAGATGATCTTCAAACGCAGCGAAGCGCTCGGGCTTGGCAACGGTGTAACCGGTCCCATACTCCTGCTGGAGGAAGTGATGGACTTGGGCCGAAGTGAAGTCGTGCGAGTAGCCGCCGTCGACCTCCACCAGTACCGCGTCCCCAGCTTGGACGTAGCCCCGGTGATCACCGATCAGGTGTCGCGCGAGGAGATGCTCGGTCATGTTCATCGGGCGCGCTTCGGTGGTTACCGGCGGCGGGGTGATCGTCCCGGCCTCGAGGGCCTTGGCAAAGGGAAAGAGACCGCCTTCGGCAATGATCAGGCGGGTGACCGGGTCGTGGCCTTTCAGAAACCGCTCGAGCGGTACGACGTCACCATCCTGCAGCGTGCGGAGTACGTCGTGACCCGCCATCAGGACGCCTTGGTTGATGTTGTTGCGGGCGTGAATTGGAGCGAACGAAGCGGCAATGGCAATGCGGATGCCACTGTACTTCTCGGCGTGTACCGCGGTCTCGCGTGAGCTTCCCGTGCCCTTCCGGTATCCCGATACGATGACCTCGAAGCCACCGTTGCGCAGCCCGTCGCGCGCGAACAGACGTTGACCATCGATCGTCATGCCGGCATAAGCCTCGCGGGCAATGTCCTCGGGCCGGTGTTGGAAGCACACCCAGGCCGGGGTCATGACGTCGGTATTGATGTCGTCGAGTAGATCGTCGATCGATAGCTCGTCCATGCGCAGGTCGAGCTCGCCAGCGAGCTGGCGACGAATCAGGTCGGGATCCTTGGTGAGGAAGAGGACCCGTTTTCCAGGAGTCAGGCGAACCGTCGTTGGTGGTCTCATTACCGCTTATTATAGCGTCGATGAACGCAACCAAGCCGGGTCTTGGGCCGCCTTTGGTCGAGGGCTACTACGCCGATAACTTTGCCACCCTGCTGTCGACGGTGGTGGCGCGGTACCGGCCGCTTCTGCACCCGGATGAGTTGGCGTTTGTCGAGACGTTCGAGGCCATGGACCTGGATGCCCGGCGGTTGTACGTGCGCTTGTTGGCTCGCAAGGGGCCGCTCGTTCGTCGTGACCGTTTGCAGTATCAAGAGATTGGCGACCTCGATGGGGCTCTCGATCGGCTGCGTGGTGCCGGGTTCGTCGACGGGGGTCTCGCCCAACCGGCGATGTGTTGGCTCGATCCCTTGTTGGTCTCGGAGCTGCGCACGGTGGCCGTCGAGTTCGACGTTTCGTTCTCGAAGGGAACGCGCAAAGCAGCGCTCGTCGAGATGCTGGTGGCGGTCGCCGACGAGCAGCTGGTGGCACTCCAGCGGGTGATTTCGACCTTGGTAACCCTGCTGGCCCCGCGTCAGCGGGCATATGTTCGCCTGTTCTGCCTGCTGTTTTTCGGCAACCTCTATCAAGACTGGAACGCGTTCGTCCTGCGGGACCTGGGACTGACCCGATTCGAGCCCTATGATCTGGACCCGGCTTTGCGTCGGTTCGGGTGTCGCGAGGCGATCGACCAGACCATGGCGCTGGGCGGGCACCGTGCCCGTCTTCACCAGCTGCTCGACGCGGGGCTGCTCGCCGAAGCGCAAGCGGAATGTGAAGCTGTGTTGGCTCGTCAATGGCATCCCTCGGTACAACGACGGGTTGATCGGATTGCCGTGCTAACCGGGCGCTCGCTGGAGCGTGTCGGCCTGCTGCACGAGGCGCTGGGCTGCTACGAGACGGCGGAAGCGACGCCGCCGGCACGCGAGCGGCGGGCGCGAGTGCTGGCCCAACTCGGCGCGCTCGATGCCGCGGTTCGTCTGTGCGACGAGATTGCATCCGCGCCACACGACGAAGTCGAGCGGGTGTTTGCACCACGCTTCGCCGATCGGCTGCGCTGGAAGCGGGGGGAGCGGTTGCCCGTACGGCGGCGGGTTCGTCGGCCCGAGCGTTCACTGGTTTTGGCGAAGCCAAGAGAGGTGACAATCGAACAAGCCGTGCTCGATCATTTGGCTGACCAGGGCGCGGCCGGTTTCTTTGCGCAAAACTGGTTGTGGAAGAGCCTCTTTGGCCTGGCGTTCTGGGACATCGTCTTCGCACCGGTACCGGGCGCCTTCGAACAGCCCTTCCAGCTTGGACCGCTGGATCTGAACAGCTCGGACTTTCGTCGTGCCCGGGCCGACTTGATCAAGGCGAGACTCACGTCCCTGCGCGAGACCATCTCGGCGCGCGACAGCCTCCTCGCCACCTTTGATCAGAAAGAGGGCACCGCCAACGCCCTGGTTTCGTGGCATTCTGGAGCCCGCGATCATGTGGGGCTGGCGCTCGAGTGCCTCACGGGCGCGCACCTAGCCTGGGTGTTCGATCGGCTCAGCCGTGAGATCGGGCGCTATCGGCGGGGCTTTCCAGATCTCTTCGTCATTTCAGAAGGGACACCGGGATTCGCTCTCTACGAAGTCAAGGGCCCAGGTGACCAGCTGCGTCCCGAGCAACGGGGATGGCTCGACTACCTGAACGAAGGCGGCTTGCCGGCGCTTGTCATGCCGGTGATCTATGGTGAGTGACGGCCGTGACTCGCAGGCGGCGCACCGCTGGTCTCGCCCTCAACGCGGTAAATGCACATGCTGGTCGCAAAATGCACCGACCGCGGTTGCAACGTCCGTGGACGGGGCTACCTCGGTACAGTTGGGGATGTTGGCAGCGTAGAGATCTGATACCTCGGAAGGGTGGATCGGGTCGTCGCCACGCACGAGGAGCGTGGGTGGTTCTAACGACCTCAGGTCTGCCGTTGAGATGAACGGCTGTTTGCCCGACGCGAGGAAATGGCTCGTCGCCACGACGCTTGCCGCGTCGAAGCCCTCCGCCATGGCCAACGCCTTCTCTCGCATTGGTGACGGCAGGTTTGCGTACAGTGGCTTCAGGACCTGGACGCCCTCGTCAACGGCCCGGCTCGCCACGGCATCCATCATGGCGAAGGTCGCCTTCTGCTGTTCGGTATAGCCTCGCTGCTCCCCGGCATAGACCGGTGTGACCAGAACGAGCCCAATCGTGCGGCCAGGCTGTCGCAGCGCGAACCGTAGCGCCACACCGGTCCCGCTCGAGACGCCGCCCACGAAAGCCCGGTCCACACCAAGCTCATCAAGCAACACCGCGATGTCGTCGGCGAGCCTGTCGAAACTCAGCAACTCGCCGCTTCGCGATTTCCCGCTGCCTCGGAGATCGGGTGCGACGATTCGGTACCGCGAATGAGTGACGCGATCGGCGGTAGGGCGGCTTGGTGGTTGGCCAAGCCGCCGTGCAGCATGACGATAGCGGGGCCTTCGCCTTCCTCGACTGCGAACAACGGTAGGCCGTCCGATTCAAACCAGAACTCACGCATTCAGTACCTCCTGACGCCTGCTGCGTCTCTCGGTCACTTGTTTGATTTCGATGACGGCGGGCAACTCAGCTCGTAGGACTCCCGGAGCCACCTCTGCCAGGTGTCCGTCGGGAGCGGCAAATCCTCACGGAAACGAGTCGTCACCCAACCCGTGGATCCCACTTCGAAACGACCAGGATCCTCTGCGGCCAACCTCTTGGCCTCGCTCATTGATGCCTCGAGTTTGAACATCGCCTTGAATCCCACTCCCTTGCGGCCTGGGCCAACAAAGAGGAACGAGCGCTTTCCCGTCTTGAACGAGGTCTGATTGCAGGAAGTCCCTTCGGTAACGGAGGGAAGCGCAGCGGCGGCCATGCGTAGTGGAGAAGTGGGGTCGCTCTCGTTGGACATCATGCCCTCGGTGTTGGACCGGCTCTCACTTCGGAGAACCGAGGTGTGTCTGAAGTACCGATAGAGTAGTCTACCGGCGCGGCCCGACTCGCTTATTCGACAGCCGCCCGGCGCATGACAGGTCAGCCGGGTGCCCGTAATCACCCAAGCAGCTCGTCTTCAAGGACGTGCCAACTCGACGCGCCGTCGAGAAGGCAGCTCGTCGTGCATGAGGTGTCGCAGACGACGATTCTGGCGAGCCTGCCTTTGACCTATACGTACTCGCTTGGAGGCCCATGCTGATGTACCAGCGTGCTTCCCGATCCGATTCGTCGCTTGAGGACCGCTACACGTCGCTCGCACGGAGCGGTGGCGCGTGGACGGTTTTGTAGCGACGGATGGTGACTTTGCCGGCGGGCAATCCACGTGGTTTGCGCACATCGTCGCAGATGGCTAGGTGTATGGCGACGCGCCCGCCCGCGCGGGCCTTCGAATGGCCCGCGGCGAGGGACGCCGCGAACTGTTGGGTCTCACGGGGTAGGCGATCCAGCTTGTCGGGATTTCGCACCACAACGTGGGATCCCGAAACCCCTGCCGCGTGCAACCAGAAGTCGCGCGGCGCGGCCAGCTTGAGGGAGAGGATGTCGTTGTCGGCAGCGCTTCGCCCGACCAGCACGGTCCAGCCGTCTGGCGACGTTACGTGGTGGGCGATCGATCTGCCGCGCCACACGCCGGTGTCGGCATCCGACACCGGGGGGCGCTGTGAGGTCGGCACGCGCTACTCGACCGAGGGATCGTGCGCCATCAGGCGCTCTGCTCGACCTCTTCTTCGATGAAGCCGATTTCTGCGAGGGTAACCTTGACCTCGCGGACGCCCTCTCCCCAATCGATACTCGGGTCGTTCATCGGGTCGTCGGTGACTTCGGTGTCTTCTGCTCGGATCTTGGCGGCGGCGCGCCGCTCCAGCTTGATTGCCTGCTTTTCCCGCCGTTTCTGCATGCGGGCCCGTTCCCGTTGGCGACGGGCCATTGATGCTTGGTTTGCTGCCATCAATCCTCCAATGGGCTCCTCGACGGCAGCCCGCTATTCTCGGTTCTAACCGCCAGCGAGGCGGTGCCGCATCATCGTAACAGACTGGTCCCAAACCGGGTGGCCGGTTCAGGATCCAGATTGCTTACTCCCAGGTCACGTGCCCTGGACGCATACCACCACAGCCGTTCTTGGCGAACGGGCGTCTACAGCCACCGGTGTAGCACACGTTGCCACTGAATCCGTCGGGATTGATGGTCTCGATCCACGAGACAACCTTGGCGCGAACCTGCTCGGCGTCCCAACCTTGTTCGGCGATCAGGTGGTTCGAGAGACCCCAAATGGACAGGGACATGTTGCACGGGCAGCAGCAGGTGTAGGCGGTGTTGTCGCTGCAACACGGCGCCAGCAACGCTTCGAGCGCTTCTTTCTTGATTGCCTCTTGCTCGGGGGTCAGCTGAATCGACTTGGCCCAGGCGATGAACTGTGCGGTCTGTTGCTGGATGTCGTCGAACGCAAGAGCGTCGCCGGAAGTCGATGAATCGGCGTCCGCGGTCCAAACGGCGGTGAGCGCCGCAACCAGCAGAATCGCTAGAATGGTCATGAAGGGGTGGGTCAATCGCTGCATCGTGGTCCTCTTCGGTTGCCGTCAAATAGGGTAGCGCATCGGGTGGATGTTGGTAGGCCTTGATCCGAAGGCCTTACACGATCCATACACCCAAAGCGATCGGTGGAAATCAGGTCACGGTTACGTAGTCGCGAGCAAGGTTCAGCAGGGCATTGGGTTCACTCGCCAGAGCCTGATCCGCCCACTGGTGGGCATCCTCGGGGTAGCCTGCCTTTTGCAGGGCCCGTCGAACCAAGGCAATGGTGGCGAGGGAGCGGCCGCGCTGCGGGGTCAGCTCAACCACGATCTCGGGATGCTTGGGTTCGGGCGCGGTGGCGATCATTGAAAGAGCATACCGTCTCAATTGGATTGCGGTGGGTGCGCGGTATGCTCAACGGCGCACCAAGGAGGCTTCTCGTGCTGATTCTGACCGCCAGCGACGTTCGTGAGTTCTTGCCGATGGATGCTTGTATCGAGCGGATTGCCGAGGCATTGGCCTCTCTCGCCACGGGCGATGCCGTGCAGCCGCTGCGCAAGCCGCTGGCGTTGACCAACGGGAAGGGCATCTTCGGTGTCATGCCGGCGCAATTGGGCACGCCAGCGGTTGCGGGCCTCAAGGCAATTTGCATCATGCCGGGTAACCACGCGCTCGGTCTCGATAGTCACATGGGCACCGTCGTGCTGTTCGAGATCGACCAAGGCCGTCCGATCGCTATGCTCGACGCCGCTACGGTTACGGCGATCCGGACGGCGGCCGCTAGTGGGCTGGCCACCCGCTTGATGGCGCGCGAAGATGTTGGAGATCTTGCCTTGATCGGGTCCGGCGTGCAGGCGCACAGCCATCTCGACGCCATGCGTGAGGTGCGGACCTTATGCAGGATTCGGGTCTGGAGTCGCACCGAAGCCAGCGCGCGTACCTTCGCCGAGCAAGCCTCCGCGCGAACCGGGCTGGTCGTCGAGCCGATGCCGTCCGCCCAAGCCGCGGTCGAGGGTGCCGATCTCATCTGTACGGTAAGCGCCGCCACGGAGCCGGTGGTGGAAGGCGCGTGGGTCGCCCCTGGTGCGCACATCAATGCGGTGGGTGCTTGCACTGCCCGGACGCGCGAGCTGGACGGCGCCGCGATGGCGCGCGCACGGGTGATCACCGACTGCCGCGAGTCCGCCGAGTACGAAGCGGGCAACCTGATCCTGGCGCAACGCGAAGGTGCGATCGCTGATGACCATCTGTGCGGCGAGCTCGGTGATGTCGTACGAGGCCAGCTCGAAGGCCGGACATCCGACGACGAAGTGACCCTGTTTCAGTCGCTGGGCGTGGGGGTGGAGGATCTGGCCGCAGGGTACTACGTCTACCAGCAGGCTCTCGCACAGGGCCGAGGTGTCGAAATCGATCTTGATGCTTGACCAGACGTCACGCTTTTCACCGCACCCTTTTCACGCGGCCTGCCAACGCCTTGGCCCGAGCGGCCACCCTCGTTTGATAGCGGATAGCTCGAGTACGAAGCTATTCGAGCACCAGCACGGCTGTTTCCGCGGCAACCGTTGTCGCCTCGGCCTGCCAGGTGCGCCCGTCGGCGGCCCGTACTTCCACCAGGACCTGTCCGGGGGGAAGCTGGCCGATGGTCCGGGTGCCGTTGACCAAAGGCCACGTCTCGGAGTGCTGGCTGGCCCAGGGAATCAACAGCGATACGCCGGCCGGTGACCGTACCGCGAGGGTCGCTCCTTGGCCGGGTGACGCCATCAGTGCTGGAACCTCGATCGCGATCCGGGCCTCGGGTCCCAACGCCAACGCTGGTGGCTCACCCGGTACCTGCCAGGTGGTGTGGTGTGTGGCCGTTCCTTCGGCGAAGGCCACGAGGCGCCAGGTTCCGGCCGGCACGCCAGCCAATCGCACCACCGGCTGGTCGCCTCCCGTACCCATCGCGATCATCCGGTTTTGTTCGTCGAAGAGCGCGATTTGTAGATTGCGGGGTGTTGTGTTGCCCACGAACGCCACCGTGAGGTCGGCGTCGGTCAAGGGGGTCATCAGGACCTCGGTATCGTCGATGACCGCGCCCTGCCCTAGGGCCAGAATGCGTTCCACGGCGCCATAGCCGTTCCGGCGTAGAACCATGGTGTAGCGCCCAGGGGCGGTGGGTCGCAGATCGAAACCACCGTCGGGTGTCGTGCGGGTGTGGACCGACGAGACGCGCGGAGCGGCACTGCCCGGCACCCGGGTCAACGTGACTTCGGCGTCGTCAATGGGTTCGCCGGTTCGCTGATCGATAATGCGTCCACGAACCCGAGCGCGTGTCAGGTCGATCGTCACCTCGTGAGCTTCAACCGACTCAGCGAGGGTGACGTACTCGTGATGAACCGTTTCGGCGTCCACTTGAAGGACCAAGCGAATCGGTCCTGCGGCGAGTGGCGCGGCAAACGCGAAGCGACCATCCGGGTCGGTGCGTGCGGCGTGTTCGGGCTTGCCAGAGCTGGCGGCGATGGCAAGGTCCGTGGCGGGAACGCCATCAATCTGAACGCGACCACGGAGCGAAACTGGGGCTGCAGACAGGATGGTGGCGGAAAGCACCATCGCGAGCAGGGCAACGCCACTGCTCGCTCGGAACCATTTCGAGAGCGTCATGCCGTGATCATACCCGGGACTGCTGCCCCTGGTCGCAGCACCGACCGGAAAGCGCGACCAAGGTGCGCAGCCGATGGGCCGTAGCGAGCCGGAGACTCCCGGGCTGCAGGCGCCAACGCCAGTTGTTTTGCACAGTGCCAGGGGTGTTCATTCGCGCCGCGGTTGCCAGCCCCAGAACATCTTGCAACGGGACGATCGCGGCTGCGGCGCGGCTGGTGTATCCGACGCGGATGACGTCCCAGGCAATGGTGCGACGCCGGCCGCCGGTGTAGTTCAAGACCCGCTTTTGCACGGTGGTGGACAACGTCTCGAACCAGCCGCGGGTGGTGTCGTTGTCGTGGGTTCCGGAGTAAACGATCACGTCGGTTGGCAGGTTGTGGGGAGCATGCTCGCTGGTGGCCTCGCCGAAGCCGAATTGGAGGACTCTGGTTCCAGGGAAGGCGAGCTGGCGTCGGAGCACCTTGACGTCCTCGGTAATGACGCCGAGATCTTCCGCGATCAGCGACAAGGACCCAAGCCGCCGCTCTAGGGTGTCGAACAGGGCTCGACCGGGCCCAGCAACCCAACGGCCGTCGCGTGCGGTGGTGGCATCGCCCGCGACACGCCAATACCCAACGAAGCCTCGGAAGTGGTCGAGACGCAAGTGGTCGCAGCGGGCTGCCTGGCAGGCGATGCGATCGACCCACCAGGTGAAGTCGTCCCGCCGCATCTGAGGCCAGCGGTAGAGCGGATTGCCCCACAACTGGCCCTCGTCGGAAAAATCGTCTGGTGGCACGCCAGCCACGGCTGCTGGTTGTCCATCAGCGTCCACTTCGAACAGTCGACGGTGGGTCCAGGTGTCGGCACTGTGACGTGCGACATAGATGGGTACGTCGCCCACGATGGCGATGCCGCGTTCGTGCGCGGCGGCTCGGAGAGCGGTCCATTGGCGGGCAAAGCAGAACTGGACGAATCGATGGTATGCGCATTCCGCGGCCAGCGTGGCTGTTGCCTTGGCAAGCGACCGTCGATGGCGTCGGGCCAAGCCGCGTGACCAGCGCCACCACGCCGGGATGCCGGTCGTCTGCTCGAGGGCGGCGAACAGGCACCAATCCTCGAGCCACGGCGCCTGCTCCGGGGCGGTCGCGAAGTCGTCGGCGTCGGCGCGGAGTTGTGCCCGGGTTGGGCTTTCGAACCGCGTGAAGGCTTTGCGCAGCAAAACCTCGCGTTGGCGAGCCACGACCTCGAAGTTGACCGGTCGATCCGCACGGGTTCCACAGCCAACCAGGTCGCTGGGGCGCAGCAGGCCATCGCGCATCAGCAACTCGGGTGAGATCAGCCAAGGGTTGCCAGCAAAGGCAGACGGGCTGTCGTAGGGCGAGCCGTGAGCGAATGTGGGGCCCAATGGCAGGACTTGCCACAACGACTGGCCAGCTGCCCGCGCCCACTCGAGGAAGCGAATGGCTGCTGGTCCCAGGTCGCCGATACCGAATCGCGAGGGCAGCGATGTGGGATGGAGCAAAAGGCCGGCACAACGTCGCACCGGCGTATGGTACCTCGGGCGAGACGGAGGTCGGTCGCCGGGAACCGTCTCCCAGGCGCTGGTACCACCGCTTTCGAATCCGTCTTGGAACAAGTCGTATCCGCGAGCGTCCCGTGCCGTCGCTGGGCTGGCGGTACGCAGCCGAAAAAGGTTGCGACGGTTTGCCGAGGCGGGGAGGCTGCCACGCGTGCGTTTTGGTGACCGGAACTGGCAACGTTGGCGACGTTTTTTGTCAGTCGAGCGGGATCTTGCCGCAAGGGGACAAAAAAAGATCGGCCGCTGGCGCGAGGGCTGCGGGATGCGATGTGCGGAATCGCAATCTCGCGTGCGAAGAAGGGGTCCTCGCGCCAGGGCCGATGAAGATCATCACCGATAGTGATGCGTGTGCTAACTGGAGTTAGCAAGGGTCGTGCCATAGCCAGGTGGCTACGAATAGAGGACGTCGGTCCGCTTGGGATATGCTCCGAGATGCCATGGTGAAGCTCGTACAAATCGGTACCCAAACCACGCCAACCGCCACCAAGAGTGTGCGTCGGCCAGACTGGTTGCGCATCCGAATCGCAACGCCTGATCGCTATCGTGAGGTCAAACGTCTGGTCGGGCGGCTGAACCTCAATACGGTGTGTCAGGAGGCGCGTTGCCCGAATATTTACGAGTGTTGGGGTGAACACGGAACGGCGACGTTGATGATTCTCGGAGACACCTGTACCCGGCGCTGTGGTTTCTGTGCGGTTGCCACGGGAAAGCCGCTGGCGATCGATCCCGAGGAGCCAACCCACGTGGCGGAGGCGGTGGCGGCCATGGGCCTACGCCATGCGGTGATTACGTCGGTCGATCGCGATGATCTTGCCGATGGCGGTGCTGGCCACTGGGCGGACGTCATCGAGGCGGTTCATCAAGCGAACCCAAACACGGGCGTCGAGGTCCTGGTGCCGGATTTTCGTGGTGTCGACGACGCGTTGGACGTGGTCCTGGCAGTGCGGCCGGAGATTTTCTCCCACAATATGGAGACCGTCCCGCGCATGTACCGCAAGGCGCGTCCTGGCAGCAGCTACGCGCGCAGCATCGCCTTGCTTACCGACGCGGCGCACCGGCGCGACACGGGCCCCTATGACGGGGTGATCAAGACCAGCCTCATGCTCGGGATTGGCGAAACCGACGAAGAGCTGCACGGCACCATTCGCGATATCCGCGCGGCGGGGGTCGATGTCTTGACGCTCGGCCAGTACCTGCAGCCCACCAAAGAGCATCTACCGGTCGATCGCTTCGTGTCACCGGATGCGTTTGCTGAACACCGTGGCTTTGCCCTGTCGTTGGGCTTCGCGCATTGCGAGGCAGGTCCGTTGGTGCGCAGTTCGTACCATGCCCATGAGCATGTGGGCGCGAAGTTGCGCGACGACGCGTCGAGCGTCGCGGTCTGACCACGGCTTCTGCTTGGGCCGTCCCGACACGGCTGGGCAGTGATGGCGCTGACGGGTGATCGTGCCCCGAGGCCTGAGGTTAAGTTGACAAGCCGGGCCAGCTGACGGTGGCGCCGACCGCGGGGACCACAAAACGCTGATAGACGCCCTCGCGCCACACCAACAACTGCCAGCGCGCGTCCTCGAGGGGTGCGTTGAATCGAAAGGTGACAGCCAGTGGGCGGCCGGCGTCCACCTCAACGATTTGTACGTCCAGCCCGCTCAGGCGGACCTGATCGCCGGGCCTGAAAGGCGCATGGGCGAGATCGCGGAAGAGATGGTCGAGCATCAGGAGAGATTTCTGCGGATCAAGGGTCGGACGTTCGCTTCCGACCGGATCCGGCGCGGTGGCCGGAAGTAAAAAACCGCCAAGGGGCCGAATCAAGAGCGTGCGCTCGTCGGTGCGGGTGACTTCGGTTTTGTGCAGGCTTGCCGATAGGACCACGGTCGGAATCTTGGGGCTGCCGTGTACGACGGTCGCGACGGTGCCTGCGCCCAGTGAGAGAAAGGCGCTTGGCGCCGCTACGACGATCGCCGTACTGCTCGGCGGGGCGCCCTCCATTTGCTCAATCAAACTGGCGGCCGTCCCCTGGAGGGTTCGGTCGAACTGGGCCATCTGTTGAACCATCAGCCGGCTCATCAGGGGCGCTGCGATTAGGTGGACCAGCACCAGTACCGCAAGCAGGGTCCGTTTTCCCCATCGGCGGACAAGGCTAGGGGGCGAGGTGGCCAGCTCCTTCATCAAGAGCGCGAGTAGGCCGACTGCGCCGATGCCGACGAAGCTCAACAAGCGATTCGATGGGAAGGTCGAACAAGCTGGAACGAGGGCGAGGAGCATGCCGAGGCACCAGAAACGGGCGACAGCGTGCCGCTGGAGAATGGGCCGCAAGCACCACCCGAGAAAGGCCAAGAGCGCAAGCACGAACAGGAGTCGAGGAACACGGTTCGCGTCCGACAGGACGTTGAACAGGTCTGCTGGCGGAAAACCCCACCATCCCCAGAGCAGCACGGGCGCTCGTTCCAAGGCCGTTACGACGAAGCGTGGAAACTCGGAGACCGGATCGATGTAGCCCCCGGAGCCGTGGGCGCCGAAGTTGCCGGCCTGGTAGGCCAAGGCCCAGAAAAGTCCGATGCTGGCCGCGGGAGCAAGGGCCAGTAGGCCGCGTCGCAATGAAGCAGGGTCCATGAAGAGGGCGTAGGCGACGAGGTATCCGCCTACAGCGATCGCGCCTTCATTGGCCAAGACCGCCGCGAGCAGCAGGAGCGGACCAAATACCGCCGCGGTGCGCGAGCCGCCGCGTCGCCATAGGTCATGGGCCAGGAGCGCGCCGAGGCCGAAAGCCAAGGCAATAGCCGCGTTGCGTTGGGCCAGCCACAGGGCAGGCAGGGCCTGACTGTCGTCGACGGCGAACAGCAACCCGCCGAGCGCGGCCAAACCCGGATGGGGCATCAACCGGCGATAGAGCAACAAGACGAGGCTTACGGCAAGTAGGAACCAAGAAAGCGAATGAACATGCATCATCCAAACACGATCGGGCCAAGCCCAATAGTCGAACGCGTGGGTCCAACCGCTCACCGGTCGCCAAAACGCCAGGCGCAGGTCCGGCGCCGACCACCAAGGCCAGTGTCCGTTCGCGACCAGACGCTCGAGTTCTTGGGGATTGCCGTCGACGAATGAGAACAACGACGCTGGGTCGCGATGCAGCTCGGGAAGCTCGGGGTGGTGGGTCAAGGCGGCGCGGTGAACGTGGTCGTCGATCATCCAGCCGAGGTCCAACCCAAAGGCGAGGAAACCAAACGTCGCCATTGGCACCAGCCACAGCATGTGACGCGAAGCCAAGATCGGACTCAGTCTTGTCGCCCACGGTTGGTTCATCGAGGGGGATACGGTCGGGCGGCCGGCCTCGACTCCCACCGGCCGCGCCAGCTCTGCTTCTTCCTCAAGTTGTTTCAGCGTTACGAACGAGGCAGTCGGGCTGTTTCCCAGGTCCCGGTCCGCGGATTGCCATTGATCACGTACTCACAGGTCAGCCCCTCGGCAGTCGCGCTCATGATGACCGATGCCTGGGTGTAGTACTGGCCCGGCGTGACCGCCACCCGGCAAACCGACAGGTCCGTCTTGCCGTAGTACTGATCTTGCAATAGGCGATGAATCCCAGCGTGGCTCGGCTCCTGTTGCAGGAGCATCTGTGCGCGATCCAAGCGCAGGTAGGTGCTGAGGTTCATGGGGTAGGTCACGGAAGTGTTGAACAAACGGCAGTTGTTGGTCGAAGCAAAGTACTCGGCGCCGGCCGTCAGGGTCCGGACCTGAGGACCGCCTTGTTCGCCGATCACGTTGCCGAGACTGTCGAAAACAAAGTCTCCGACCGGAGAATATTCAATGTAGGTACTCTGTTCGAGATCCGAGAACAGCGAAATATCCGGCGACTCGAACGGCCCCGGGTTGGCGTCGTCACCGTTCAGATAGAAGTCGGACAAGAAGGCAACTGCATCGGGCGCACTGACATAGTCCGCCACGGCCTTTTCATAGGCGCGAAAGAGCGAGTCGACATTGTCGTTCTCTTCCTGATTGGTACTGGTCCTCGACAGGACGTGGGCGGCCGCGGGCCTGCCCGTAGGCAGCGTACGGGTGTAGTTGTCGGCCGCGGTGAACGACAATCCGCACTCGTTGCCGCCAGCCCACAACCCTGGCCGACCATCGCGGGTCATGGCCAAGTAACGCCCGGCCCTTCCTTCGCGTTCCTGCGGTGGGTAGAACGTCGTCGGATCGGTGAGGTCACATTGCTTGAACGTACGAACATTGGACGCGTCGAAAACGGTCCCAATAGTGCACATCGGCGTCTCCTTGCGGCGCAAGGCCTTCGCCCGGCGCCTCGAACGGTCGTTTGCGTGAATCGGGTGACTGGCTCGCGCCCTTCCCGGCTTGATTTGGAGAGTCCACAGAACGAAGGATGAAGATCCTCATGCCCTGGCTCGGTGTGACGTCAATCTGGGAAGCCACAAGGCCAGGTGCACGAGGACTCGAGCTTCTTGGCACGGAAGACCGATCGGAGCACTACCGACGACGGGTCAAGACCCGGAATGGCCTGCTTGTGGGTGCCACGCGTGGCACAACAGATTCCAGCGGTGCTGCTGTCTCTGGGTTGTATACGTTGTGGTACAACTGGGAGGTATCCATGTTGTAGAGCGCAAGCGATCCGTCGTTGCCGACCATGAAATAGGAGTTATGCCCGATCTGGGGCGTGTTGGTTGCCCAAATAGGATCATAGTCTTTATCGTAGAAGACCAAGTTGTTGTCCGATTGCATGACCAACCGCCCCGGTGCACCCATGTTCTGCCGCCACTTTACAGGCGGCGGCGACACATCCGGGTTACTGACGTCGTAGAGTTCGAGCACACCGTCCGTTGTGTTCTCGAGCTGATAGTTGCCGTTGATCGAGTACAGGCTTTCGCCCGGAGCCAGGAACTCGTTCCGATAGCCGGAAATCGAGTAGTAATTGGTCAACTCGCCCGCAAGATTCTCGCCCATCTGAAGCTCGATGTCGTCGACCGTGGCTTCCGGATTCTTGGCAATCAGGACGATCAACTTCGCCAGCGCTGCGATCGGCGTCATGTCGTGACCGCTGATGACTCCGGCCTTCTTGAGCCAAGCCCCCGTGGCGTAGGCGTTATAGTTGACATTGCCCGCGTACACCTGCGTACAGTCCACCAGAATCTTGTGCTCGACCCGGCGCATCTTGGTCAGCAAGTCTTGCATGCTCTGATAGTCGGGGATGTTGCCCTCGCCGTACGACTCGAACACGATACCGGCGAGTGTCGGGCTCACCGACTCGAGTTGCGTCAACATGGAGACCAAGAGCGACGAGCTGCCATTCGGCTCCGTGTAGTACGCCGGGAAGAGCAGGAATTGCAGCACCGACCGCTGGGCGATGTTGGCGCTGATGGTGGTCAGCTCGGCACCAACTTGCTCGTAGTTGTTGTCAATGGAGGTCGATTCGGGCACTGGCTGGATGTACTGGTTGTAGAGCGTCGGCAGGACACCGTACTCCCCTAGACTGTGAAAGTTGGGTGAGGAGAACGCAACAAACTCACTGGCGTTGCTCTTGACCGTCCGGTTGCCGCGGAAGAGGTGGTCGGCGAAGTACAAGCCCACCTCGGGGATGCCCGTGGTCAGGAACTGAATACCACCCAATACGTTTCGCACCGCATCGGTGTTGTAGAGGAGCTGGTAGTCCTTGGGATTTTGGCTCGGGGACTCTCGGAAGAACAGCGGCAGCTGCGAGCCGGTTACAGTAACGGGCTTGGACAACCCAGGCAGGAGGAACGAAAGGGCTGAAGCCGTCCAGGCCATGGTGTCGGTGCCGTGCAGGACCATGAAGGCATTGTACGAGTTGTAGTTGTCGTAGATCTTCTGCGCCATCAAGACCCAGTCGGAGGGTTGCATGTTGGTGCTGTCCAGGGTCGTCTGAAAGTAGTCGATCTCGACAGTCGTGCCCGGAAGCTGGGTGGTGATCATGTCTAAGATCTGGGCGTTAAAGGCGGTCTGAAAGTCCGCTCCCGGCATCGGCGCCAGCGGGGTGCCGACGCTACCGATCGTGCCACCGGTGTACAGGATGTAGATTTTCACGTTGAGTCCTCCGTCGTGTTTCTGGGTGCGGTTCTCGTATCGAGATAGCAGCCGCGGTACTCGTGGACCGGATCTGCCATCTTCTCGGTACCTGGCGCGACGGATCGCTAGATGATGTTGACGCCTCCATGCGGAACGTACATGTAGGCGTAGAAATCGTAGCTCACAACGAGGTCGCCAGGGTTCTGGCTGCTGATCGGCCCTTGGTTCACGGTCCAGTTGGCGGTGGCAGGATCGGTGATCAGATTGCCCGCGAAATCGAAGTTGGTGACCTGATCGGTACCGTCTTTCTGCGACCATGAGGAAGCCGCGAGATCGTCACATCGGACCCAGTGGTAGTCACCAGGCCAGCCATTGGCCGAATCAGGCGCCGAGATGAGCAATGCCACGTAGTGTCCTTGGGCACCTGCCTCCGCATGAGACAACCCTTCTTTGAGGTTTTGGCTGACCATCTTGAGACCGTCCAGCTCGGCGCCGTGGGCCACGTCGGCACCCGTGAAATTGCTCGGCAACAGGTAGCCGTTGAGCCGGCCGGGTTGCGGAAACGAGTTGCTCGCGATCACGCAGCCGTAGGCGTAGCAATTGTTGTTGGGTTGGAATTTGTACGACATGAAGTAACCCTGGCAATCGTGTGCCGGATCGTAGGCGACCGACTGACCGAAAACCGTCGGCGCGTACTGTGGGATATCGCCCACGCCGCCCACATGCACGTAGTGGGGTGGGATGACGTGATCTGGCGGCGCCACGGTTTTGATCTGATGGAACTTGCTGTCGGGATGGATCCGGCCACTGAACCGAAGCGTGCTGGTCTGATCTATGCTTGCTCTCATACTGATCTCTGCCTCCATAACTCTCTGTTCGATCGGATTGATGTCGTCTCTATGTAAGTGGCGTCAAGACGCTCGGTCTCCCAGTTGCTGTGGGACAAGGAACCGAGTCTTCGCGGCGGGACCATTGTTCGAAGGACCTGCGCTTCATGTTCCTGCTACGTGGAAGCCTTCTAGACCGATCTTCTTCGACCCGGAAGAGATCGGTACGTGGGTCCGCGCTGATCGCGATGGCCATCCGCCGCCCTCCAAGAAACTAGCCTCAGTTCAGACTCGAGGTCAGTCCGTCACACCCACCCGCGCGGAAATCGGACCCCGTGCCTCGACCGAGACGGTGTCTCGCCGATACAGGAGACAATTAATTGATCTTGAGCAGCATCGATCCTACTCATTTCCAAACGTTGCGTCAACGACGATGACAAGATCAGCAAGGAGACGTTTCTGTTCTAGCAGTGCGTGGTGAAAGTCAGCCGCTGGCGAGAGCGAGGCATTTCGCGCCAGATCAAGGCGCAGAATTGCAGGAAACCGCGTTCGATCAGCGGCACGCTGAGCAACCAGACGGCAATCCAGGCCAGATTGAAAAGAACGAAGAAGATCAGTGGCCACGGTTCCAGTCCCAAGACTTGGGAGTACCGGGTGTAGAAGCCGGTGGCGAGTTCCTCGATGAAATGGAGCGACTGCCACGCTACGGCGACGATGAAGAGTTGTGCGAAGTGGTTGGGGAGATCGCTCGCGCCTCGAGGCCGACGCCTGGTCAGGTATCCGGCGGCGGCCATGGCGGCCAGCAGCGGTGTGATGCCGATCAAGATGCTGGCTGCCATGGTCACCTCATTGTGTTTCGCGGGTCACGGCACCGTGTCGGTCCAGGCCGTGGTGTCGCCCGACTCGAAACCGTCGGAGAAGATCTCCTGGGGCTTGGTTTCGATGTTGATAACGGCCCGGTTGATACCTTGGCCGGCCAGGCCAGGAAAATTGATCGATGCGCTGCCGTTGAAGTCGTCGAAGAAGGACGTGATGTCGGCGTTGAAGACGTTGGTGTCGGCGTTGAAGAAATCGATGACGGCCGATGTGACGTTGACCGGCTCCTCGTTGTCCAGGGTGTCGTCGATACCGATCTCGATGCAGGCGGCGGTAAGCGGTGTGCCGGTATCTGGGTCTTCGAAGCCCTCGGGAAAGAGATCTTCGCCGCCGAGCGACTCGATATTCATGGCGACATCGGTCATAGCAGCATCGGGATCGGATTGCGATTCGTTGACCACGGGTTGGGTGCCGTTGAGGAAAGTGTCGAGGAACTCCTGGAGGCCGTCGAACAACACGGAGTTGTCGTCGATGCCCTGGGTGTGGTTTTTGAAGCAAGGAGGGCTGCCGCCTTTGCCCAATCCAGCGAGGAACGAGAAGATGTCTCCTTGGAAGCCCATCTTGCCGTCGAGCGTGCTATCGGCCTGGGCGATGCCATTGCCCGCCACGTCGTCGGCACCAGGGTCGCCGTTATCGAGCGCGTCGTTCTCCATCCGCTGCTTGACACCCACCGGTGACAGCGAGCCCATGTACTGCTTGAGAAGCGCGGCGATGGCAGCGGAATGGGGTGCCGATGCCGAAGTACCGAAGAAGGGGTTGAAGCCGGGCGTGGCGGTCATCACGCCATCCGCCGCGGAGACGTCGGGTTTGTCCCGTTTCCCGTCACAGTCGGTGTCACTGTCGCCCATTTCGGCATCCTCGGGACAATCACTGTCGCCCATCTCGGCACCGCCGCTGCCAAAGGGGTCCTCGCCGAACGGTAGCGGCAAGGGCGTGCCATCCGGGGCGAAGAAAACGCGGCGCGGACCGTCGGAGGTGAAGAACTCTGGTGGGTTTGCGGCGCCGCCGGTAAAGACGCCACCACCAGCGGTAGCGACGTTGACCGCCGCCACGGTGATCGCACCCTTGGCCGCTGGATGGCCAAAGATCTGGCCGTTGGTCCCGGTAGCGAGCATGCCGCGGTGGGTGTTGAGGTGGAAGAAGCGTTCGACGCCATTGAATAGCGTTACCACCAGTCGGTTGCCGGTGTCGTCGCCAGCCGACAAGATGAACTCTAGCGGATCTTGGGTTCCGTTCTGCGTATTGGTCGACGCCGCCAGCACGTTGGTCAGCGTCGGATCCAGCAGAAAGAGGTCGTAGTCGTTGGTCGCGGCATCGAGGGGATCAGCCCACTGCATGGTGATCAAGACCGGTGGGTCGAAGGTAATGGTGTTGCCGGTGTCGCCACCACCGAAATCGTGCGCTGATAGCGCGGCGCCAACCAGCGGAGTGGGAAGAGCGGTGGGCGTGTAGTCGCCTTCGAACACCCCCGACGTGCCCGCGCTCAGGTTGCCCGAGTTGCCCGCCGACGTGACGTAGGTGACTCCTGCGGCAACCACGGTCTCGACCGCTTGGGCAATGATGTCGTCTTGAAACACGCCTTCGGCGAGATAGAGAACGTCATCGACGATGACGTTGCAGCCGGCGGCCGCCAAGTCGAGGATGTTCTGCGCCATTTGTGCTGGTCCGCCTATCCCCGTGGCGAAAAAGAGGTCGGCACCGGGTGCCATGTCGTGGATGATCTCGAGCAAGGCGGTGCCTTCACTGGTTCCGGGATTGCCACTCTGACCGGGAAGTACCGTGACCCCCGGCGGCAGGTCGCCACTCGCCTGCACCGCGGCGAGGGCATCGACGCTGTCGGACATGGCGCAGGCACTGACGCCCGTACCGTCGACATTGAAGGTGGTCCGCGCCGTGTCGGCGGCGTGGGCAACGTCACCCTCGGTGGTGTTGGTCATTTGGGGCATCATGATGTCCGCGGGGCGAATTGTCCGGACCGACGCGAAACCGGCCAGCGCTTCGATCGCACTCAAGGGAAGCCCAGCGCGGATTGCATCGAATGTGGCATGTGCGTTGACCACGGTGCCGCCGAGACCTTCGATCTGGGCCAGCAACGTGTCGTCGACCTGAGCATTGATGTCCAGCAGGATACGACCGTCATGCAGGGCGTCGAGTTGGACGCGAAGGTTGGGTAGGGCGTCGAACATCGGGTTTCCGAGTGCGCTTGCCCGGGCCAACAGCAATCGGCTGTCGATTTTCTGCTGCGTTGGCGTACGAGCCGCTTTCTCCGCCAGGAGGCTGGCCATTTGCTGGGCCGCGCTTGGCTGAATGGTCGCAGTTTGACCGAGCGTCGCCCACGGTGCGAGCAAGATCGAAGCAATGACAAGAGCTGCTGGACTGTGCCAGCGACGGGCAGATGAGAATGAACGTGTGAACATGGCTCCCTTGATTCCTTCCAGGAAATGACTGGGTTCAGTCAAGGGTGTCGATGGCCTCGAAAGTGTTTCAGGGTGTTGCTGGCGAGCCCGTGTTGCTACCCCTCCGATTCGTCATTGGGCTGCTTGAATCGGCCTTGGTCTTGGGCGGCCCGACGCAGCAGAAACTCGATCTGCCCGTTGACGCTGCGCAGCTCATCGGCCGCCCATTTTTGCAGAACGGCGTAGAGCTTCGGATCGAGGCGAAGCGGAAAGGCTTTGCGTTTGGCCATGGCTCCCTTGATGGTTGCTACGCGGGGTCCGGCTTTCTTACCCGAGGGTTACTGATGAAGGGTCCCGGCATTGACCACGGGATGGGCGGCACGGTCGCTGCACAGAACTACCAGGAGGTTGGAGATCATGGCTGCCTTGCGCTCATCGTCGAGCTCAACGATGTTGTCGCGCTCGAGGTGGTCGAGGGCCATCTCAACCATGCCTACCGCGCCTTCGACGATTTGCGTGCGCGCGGCGACGACGGCACTGGCTTGCTGGCGTTGAAGCATGGCAGCGGCGATTTCGGGTGCGTAGGCCAGGTGGCTCATGCGTGCTTCGATCACCTCCACGCCGGCCTTCCCGAGCCGATCTTGAACATGCTCTCGAAGCTCTTTCGAGATGTGTGCCGTGTGGCTGGCGAGCGCGACCTCGTCCTCGCCATGGGCGTCGTAGGGGTAGCCGGTGGCGAGATTCCGCAACGCGGCTTCGCTCTGTACATGGACAAAGTTTTCGTAGTCGTCGACGTTGAACAAGGCCTCGGCCGAGTCGACCACCTTCCACACCACCACCGCCGCGATTTCGATCGGGTTGCCCGTACTGTCGTTGACTTTCAGCTTCTCGGTCTCGAAGTTGCGCACCCGCAAGGACACTCGTTTCTTGGTCAAGAACGGATTGGCCCACCCAAGCCCCGGCGCTTTGACGCTGCCGCGGTAGTCGCCGAACAGCTGGAGTGCTTTGGCTTCGTTGGGTTGCACCATGAAGAAACCGATGAAGCAGAAGACCGCGCCGAGAACCATGAGCAACGATGCGATTCCCAGAACGGCCTCTTCATGGGCGGCAGCGTAGATCAAGCTTGCGAGACTGCCTACGAAGACCAGTATCAGGACGAGAAGAAGGGGAATCCCTTTGACGGGGGTGAGGTTGTTTTCGCGCATTGCTGCTCTCCTTGGTTCGGTCCGCGCCGTTCTTACGCCGGAAATCCGGCGGAGCGTCGTGGTGTCAATACATTATCATAATGATATCACCTAGATATTATTCGATCCTACGGCGAGAAATCTGACCGATCGTCGATTGATCTCGCCTAGGTCTGGTTGCTACACGCTTCCGCGGGCTATCATGAGATACTGTGGAAGGTCCTTCGCACCCAGGGTGCAACCGAGCCGAATAGCGTCCGCCGACCCGAGTGTAACCATGAGTAAAGTTCAAATCCGCGGCTTCGATACGATCGACATCGGTGCGGTGATCCGCATCGATGAGCTGATCACAGGCGCCTATCGTCCCGAGGTGTGGGAAGGCCGCACGGGTTACTACCTGCGCCGCGATCCCGAAGCGGCCCTGGTGGCCGAGGCGGATGGCGTCGTGGTGGGTTTCATGTTCGGCGATTTGCGCTCAGGCGAGTTTGGCCTGGAAGAACCGACGGGTTGGATCGAGGTCGTCGGTGTTGATCCAGCCCAGCAAGGCAAGGACATCGGGCGGGCGCTTGCCGTCCATTTGGTCGAGCACTTTCGCATCCGAGGCGCGACCACCGTTCGAACCTTGGTCGACGAGAACATGAGCGAGCTTTCCGGTTTCTTCGCCAGTCTCGGGTTTGAACCGGCGCCACTCCGGCCCTTCGTCAAGAGGCTCATTCCGTAGCGGGCCCGGAATCGAACGATAGAGGGGACAATGGGAAAGAACACAAAGGAAGCCCTCCTACCCAAGCGCTATCACAGTGCCGTCGAGCGCTGGCGTGAGACGTTCATTCCAGATTTCGATTTCTTGGTCGAGAACTGGGATCGCCATTTTCCCAAGGAGCGTCCGTTCAAGCTGTGCGCCTATCGTGAGTGTGGCATGAGCGAGACGATCGTGTGCGGTGACGATGCAGGCAAGCCCAAGTTCACCCAGGCGTGCGAAATGGCACCAGCCCAGACCCAACACCTCTTTGGCGCCATCCGCGCCCAGGCGAGCACCGAATTCGGGTCGATTCAACAGCACCGCTTGACCTTGGCGCGGGCTCAATCGGAGGAAGAGCAGGTCTGGATTCTGCGCATGATGGCCGAGGAGTTGCGGCACGGCTACCAGATGCTGCATTTGCTGGCCGAGGACGACTGGAGCCCAGTGTCGAGCGAAAGCACGGATGACTTGGTGGAGAGCATCCTCGCCATGCAGACCGGTTCCCACATCCTCGGGGCCTTTAATATCGAGTTCGATTCGTTCGTCGACAACATCACGTTTTGCGCCTTGATCGATCGGGTGGGAAAGTACCAATTGGCCATGCAAAGGGTCAGCGCCTATCAGCCGATGGCCGAATCCATGCCCGAGATGCTGCGCGAGGAGGCGTTCCACTTGGCCACCGGCGTGGTACCTCTCCGTCGTTGGATGACCGCGGCGGCGCGCGGCGACGTCTGCATCACGGTCGACGACATCCAACGGGCATTCAACAAGTGGCTACCGCGGGCATTCGAGATGTTTGGCGACGAACGGGGCGGCGGCACCAACGTGCGCTTTGGTCTCAAGCCGATGAAGAATGCCGAAGCGCAGGCGCAGTACATTGCGGAAGTCAACAAGCTGGTTGACGACCTCAACATGCGGTTCATCCGCGCCCGGTTGCCGAAGCTGTCTCTCACCGAGGCCACGAACCTCGGTCGGCGCGTCCAAGAGGACGGCGATACGGTACAGGGTATCGGCCCGGGCGATTTGTTGCGAATGCCGCACGACGGCTTCTTTCGTCGCCGTGGTGTGCCCGCGTTCACCGTGACGGGTGTCGACGGCGAGTCCTTCGATTCATTGGAGGACTACTTGATCCACCTACGGGCTCACTTGCCGGCGCCGTATTTTGCTGGCCAAGACTTCAAGGGCTATCTCGAAACCCTGACGGCCGTGCACGATGGAACGCTCTCGACGCGCGATGCGACCCGCCAGATGCCGAGCCTCCGCCGGGTCGCTGGAAGCTGTCCGTGCTCCAAGTCGGTCCGATGGGTGGTCGATCAGTCGTCGGCCAAGCCGGCGTCAGCCCACGTCTCGGCCGACGCATAAGAAGGTTTTGGCGGCGGCCTTATGCAGTGGTTTAATCGTGTAGTCGTTACGACGTTGCCGTTGGTGCCTCGATTCATCGTGGGCAAGGTTGCGGCACGCTACGTTGCGGGTGAGACGCGCGCCGAGGCTCTCGCGACAGTCAAGCAGTTGAACAGCGAAGGCGCCATGGCGACGCTCGATGTGCTTGGCGAGGCGGTTGCGGCACGCGAGCCAGCGGTTGCCGCAACGGAGGAGTACCTCGGCCTACTGAGGTCAATCAAAGAGCAAGGACTCGATGCCAATGTTTCGGTCAAGCCCACCCAGCTCGGGCTCGAGCTCGATGAGGATTTCTGCCGCGACAACATCGCGCGGGTGGTCGAGGCTGCGGCGGCTGGCGACAACTTCGTCCGGATCGACATGGAAGATCGAACCACCACCGATGCGACGTTGCGGATCTACCAAACCCTTCATCGCCGCTACGGCGACGCACGGCACGGGCATGTGGGCGTGGTCCTGCAGGCCTACATGCGCCGAACCCTCAGCGATATCGCTGCGCTACCAACGGAAGGCGCGAGCGTTCGCCTGTGTAAAGGGATCTACATCGAGCCCCGTGAGGTTGCCTGGAAGGGCTACGAGACCGTCCGCCACAGTTTCTTGGCCGCGCTCGAGAAGCTCCTTCAGCAGGGCGTCTACGTTGGCATCGCGACCCACGACGAGTACCTCGCGTGCGGGGCGTCGGCGTTGGTCGAGCGGCTGGGCGTATCGCGAGACCGCTACGAGTTTCAGATGTTGCTCGGGGTCGATGCGTCCTTGCGCAAGATCTTGATCGACAGCGGCCATCGGTTGCGGGTCTACGTTCCCTACGGGCCTGATTGGTATGCCTACTCCATGCGTCGGCTGCATGAGAACCCGGAGGTCGCGGGCCACGTTATGCGTGCCGTACTTCGGGGAGACCCGACCTGAGTCATGCCTGAACGCACCACATTTCGGCGTCTGGCGGTCTTGGGCGCGGGCACAATGGGTGAAACCTTGATCTCAGCCCTGCTCGATGCCGGCATGATCAAGGCCGATAGCGTTGTGGCAACCGCGAAGCACCAGCCTCGGCTCGATGATCTGGCGCAACGGTTCGGTATCGAGACGATCCTCGACAATGTGGCGGCGGTGCGCGGAGCCGAGGTCGTGTTGTTGTGCGTGAAGCCTCAGGTTGCACCGGGGGTGCTCGAGTCCTTGCGTGAGGTTCTGCGCGATGGTCAGCTGGTGATCTCCATTGTCGCCGGACTGCCCACGCGAAGGATGGAGGCTATCGTGGGCAAGGGTGTTGCGGTCGTGCGGTCCATGCCCAACACCCCGAGCCGGATCGGCAGTGGCATGACGGTGGTGTGCGGCGGGCGCTGGGCCACCGCCGCCCACCTCGCTGAGGCGCAAGGTCTGTTCGCGCGAATTGGTCGGTGCCTGCTGCTCGACGAGCGACATTTCGATGCTGCCACGGGTTTGTCCGGTAGCGGCCCTGCGTTCCTCTACATTGTGATCGAAGCCCTTGCAGAAGGTGGCGTCAAGGCGGGCTTGCCGAGGGTGGTCGCCACGGAGCTGGCAGCGCAAACGTGTCTTGGGGCGGCGCAAATGGTGCTCGAAACGGGGCACCATCCGGCAATGCTCAAGGACGAGGTGACCACCCCAGCAGGGTGTACGGTGGACGGCATCTTGACACTGGAAGAGGGAGGGTTGCGGGTGACCCTTATCAAGGCCATCATCGAGGCCAGTCGGCGAGCCGGCGAGTTGGGTGACGCTGATTGACCGGCCTGGGTGCCAGTGCTACGCTTCTACACCCTTGTGGCATGAACGTCGTCGTCGTCGTCGAGTCGAGACTCTTACGCGTAGCGTTACAATGGTGGCGGCGGAACAATGTTGAAGAAGTCCAGAAGCGACACGCCAACCCGACCGTTTTCCTTCGAGGATGAAACGACCGTGGATGTCGATCTCAACGAGAAAACGGCGATTGATGTCACCGCGACAGTCGAAGAGAGCAGCTTCCGGGATGTCTTGCCGGCGAAGCCGACCGGCAACCTCGGTGTCGCCGATGTCATCTTGATCGCGCACCCGGACGATACAGGGTTGGGTACCCGGTTCCGACTGCCACCCCAAGGCGAATTGGTGATCGGTCGTCACCTCGACGCATCGATCAGCCTGCCCGAGGTTCGTTCGCTTTCGCGGCACCACGCGCGGTTGCGGTACTGCGGTGACCGGGTGGAAGTCCAAGATCTGGGCAGCACCAACGGTACGTTTGTCAACGATCGTTTGGTCGAATCGGCCGAAACCCTACATAGTGGCGACCGGTTTCAAGTCGGCGCCGCTCATTTCAAGTTTCTGCACGAGCGGGATCCCGAACACGCCTACCACGAAGCCATCCACAATCTGGTGGTGCGGGATGGTCTGACCGAAGCCTTCAATCGGCGCAAATTCGAGGAAGAGATGGCTCGGGAGTTTGCCCGCGCCAGCCGACATCGCCGGCCGCTGACGCTGGTTCTCTTCGACATAGATCACTTCAAGGACGTCAACGATACGCACGGGCACTTGTGTGGAGATTTCATCCTGCAACAGATTGTTCAGCAAACCCGGCGCTTCTTGCGCACCGAGCAGATGCTGGCCCGCGTGGGCGGCGAAGAGTTTGCCATTGCGGGTCCCGAGATTGGGCTCACGGGTGCGGTCAAATTGGCGGAACGGCTACGGAAGTTCGTCGCCGAGTCTGAGTTTGAGTTCGGCGAAGCGAGTGTCAGGATCACGTGTTCGTTTGGCGTCGCACAGTTGGTTCCGACGATGAAGGGTCCCGAAGACCTGTTCGAGGCAGCTGACCAAGCGATGTACCAAAGCAAAGAACGGGGTCGCAACCTCGTTAGCTGTCACGTTCCCGATCTCTGATCCATCCCCGGTCTGCGGGACGCCCGCTGTCCTAGCCGTGCTTTCCCGAGGGTGTCCACGACACCAGCCGTATACCGGCCTCAGCTTGGGGTGAGTGGCGGCTTGGCGAGGCCGGTGGTCTGGTACGCTTTGAGCCGGTGGTGACGACCCGTCGCCTTCTTCGTTGCCCAACGTCAAAACCGCATTTTCACGCGAACAGTCCCTTTCAAAGAGTACGCCCGTGCTGCGCGATCTGCATATTCGCAACCTCGCTGTTGTCGCGGAAGCGAACATCGAACTCGGACCCGGTTTCAACGTGCTCAGTGGCGAAACCGGTGCCGGAAAGTCGATCCTCGTCGATTCGCTTTCCTTGCTGGCCGGGGTCCGGGCGAACACGAGCTTGATCCGTACCGGCGCTGATGCGCTGACGGTCACGGGCGTCTTTGACCCGAGCGACGAGCGCTGGCGCCTCCGGTTACGGACCATCGGATTGGAGGCGGATGGCGACGCGCTTATCGTGCGGCGTGAGATTGCGGCTGGCGGGCGCAGTCGCGTCTTTGTCAACGATCAGCCGGTGACCCTCGGCCTGCTGGCAGACTTGGTCCGGCCCCTGCTGCGCATTCATGGTCAGCGCGACGAGCTGGGACTGGTGGCGCCGGAACTGCAACGTGCCTGGCTCGACCGATGTGGTGGTCAGCGTGGCGCCAAGCTTCGGGCTGAAGTGGCTGCCGCGTTCGAAATGCTGGTGGCGGCCCGCGACAACCTGGCGCGCTTGACGACCGACAACCGCGCGCGTGAAGAGCGGATCGACTTTCTGCGGTATCAGCTTGGTGAGATCGAAGACGCCGGCCTCGAGTCGGGCGAAGAAATCACCCTGCGTCGGGATCGCGAAATACTCCGCCACGGCGAAGCCATCAAGTCGGCCTTCGAAGGTGCCGCCGATCAGCTGTACGAGCGAGAAGACGCTGCCTACGAGCTGCTCGAAGACAGTCGTCGTCACCTCGACCAAGTGAGTCAGTGGGTACCCGACGCTGCTGACTGGAGCGCGGAGCTCGAGGAGCTGCGGATTCGTACCGGCGAGCTGGGTGCCACCATTCGCGCCCGTCTCGATGGTCTCGATCATGAGCCCGGGCGACTCGACGAGGTGGAAACGCGCTTGGCGATGGTCGAGCGACTCATGCGCAAGCATGGTGATACCACCGTAGCGGTCTTGACCCGGCGCAAGGCCTTGACGGTTGAGTTGGACGAACTTCAGGGTGACGCGGGGACCCTCGATGGCCTGCGCGCCGCTGCGGCCGAGGCGCTCGACACTTATCGCGCGGCAGCAACCCGGCTGTCGAAAGCGCGGGCGTCGTGGGCGACCAAGTTGGCCCGTGGCGTGCTCGAAGAGTGTCGGGACCTGGCGCTTGCCAAGGCACGTTTCGAGGTGGAGCTGACTCCCCGCCGACGTGTTGACAGCCCGCTCGTTATCGATGGTGAGGCTGTCGAGCACAACGCCCATGGGTTCGATCACGTTGTCTACAAGTTCTCACCCAACCCTGGAGAAACACTTCGCTCCTTGGCCAAGGTAGCTTCTGGAGGTGAGCTGTCGCGGCTGTATCTCGCCGTTCAGCTGGCCGCAGGCCGCGATGCCAAGGTGTCGCGTGGTGCCGCCAAGGGACCCGAAGCGGACGCCTCATTGGTTTTTGACGAGGTCGATGCCGGTGTTGGTGGCGCCGAGGCCGCGGCGCTAGGCGACAAACTCAAGCGTCTTGCGGCATCCGGTCAGATCATCGCGGTGACCCACCTGGCACAAGTTGCTAGCTATGGCGACAGGCATTTCAAGATTGAAAAGACCGTACACGGAGGGCGAACCCATACAGGGGTCACGCCGCTCGACTCGGAAGCGCGGACACATGAGATTGCCCGCATGATGGCGGGTTCGGAGATCACAGAGCTTTCGCTGTCCCACGCCCGTGAGCTGATCGCCGAGACCGCGAAATGAGAGCACAGGCATCTGAAAACAGCGCAGCGGCGACGCTGGGAGCCGTGTCGACGGGGCCGGCCCTTTGGCGTTTCGGCGATGCAATCGCGCCTTTGCGGGCCCTGGTAAAGCGCGGTGGTGTGCTGGCCGTACCCACAGAATCGAGCTACGCGCTCGCCGTCGATCCAAGGAGCGAAGTTGGCGTTGCGGCGATCTACCGCATCAAGACACGGGACGCAAGCAAGCCACTGCCGGTGGCGGGAGCCGATGTCGCGGCGCTGGAGGGACTCGGGCTCGACGCCGCGGACCCAGCATTCACGTGGGCACGCGGTCACTGGCCAGCGACCCTCACGGCGGTCGTACCCTTCGAGGAGGGAGCACGCGGGTTGCCAGCTTCAGCGGGCTGCGGGGCGCTCGCGGTTCGGGTGCCGGGTGATCCGCGGCTTCGTCGATTGTTGACTGCCCTGGCGGTACCGTTGACGGTAACCAGCGCCAATCGCTCGGGGGAGCCGCCGATCCTGGATCCGGCTTCGCTTGGGGCGCTACTGGGGGAAGAGGACGCTGGGATCGTCGACGGCGGAGCGCTACTGGGTGGGCCACCTTCGACCCTCGTTCGGTGGCATGAAGACAGTTTGGTGGTACTGCGCGCCGGGGCCTTTCCCGTGACGTGCTTGGCCCCCGACGGGGAAGGACGGTAGGGCATGTTGCGACGTGAAGTGTGGGTAGGCCGGCTGAACCGAGGGATGTTGACGCTGGTGGCGGCGAGTAGCGTGCTGCTGTGGAGCGCAGGCGCCCGTGCCGATCGCGTGCCGTCGATTGCGCCCGATGAGGTTCGTCCAGGTCAAACCGGCTATGGCCTCTCTGTGTTTTCGGGTACCGAGCCGGAACGCTTCGAAGTCGAAGTGATTGGCGTCATGCACAACCGGACCGCGGAGCTGAGCTACATCATGGCCAAGCTGTCCGGCAACGACCTCGAGACCCAGGGCGTGGCGCAGGGGATGAGCGGTAGTCCAGTCTACTTGGACGGAAAGCTTGCTGGCGCAGTCGCTTTCAGTTTCAACTTCTCGCAAGACGCGATCGCAGGCATTACCCCGATCGCCGGCATGCGTAGCTTGGCTGGAGGCGCTTCGGGACCGAGTGCAAACGACGAGAAAGGCTCGGTTTCGACGCCGGTGACCCTCGACATGCTCGCTGCAGGGGTACCGGCTGGAACCACCGACGAGCGGCTGCGTGAGCACCTGGCCCGTCTGCTACCGCCCAGCGGCGCCAGCACAGGAGCGTCGGGAACGAACTCGGCTGTCCATTGGCATGCTGGCGGCTTCGAAGGGGCAGCGCTCGACCTTCTGCGCACCTCGTTGGGGACGATCTCGCAAACTGGCGGCCAGATGGATCCGTTGGCCACAGTCAAGCCCCTCGTCGCGGGCAGCGCTGTTGCGATGGTGCTGGTGGGCGGCGATGTCAGCTTGGCGGCACACGGTACCGTGACCGAGGTGGACGGTGACGAAGTGCTCGCTTTTGGCCATCCGATCTTTGGCTTCGGTCCGATGCGCGCGCCGATGGCGCATAGCGAGGTACTGACCACCGTCGCCAGCTTGGCGACGAGCTTCAAAATCTCGAACCTCGGCCCGGTCATCGGGGCCTTCGACCAAGATCGAGAGGCGGGCGCACGCGGGTATTTGGGGGTCCACGCGCCGACGTTTCCGTTCGATGTCCACCTGCGCGGCCTCGAGACTCGCGACTACCACATGGATATCGCGGACATCCCCCAGTTGGTGCCGTCTCTGCTTGCCACCACCGCCTTGGGGACGTTGCGAGCTGGCGCCTTTACTGCCAGTGAAATGGGAATTGATCTCGAAGCGAGGTTCCGGCTGGGTGGCTATGAAGACTTGGTGTTGCGCCAGAGTTTCGATAGCGCAGGTGCTGCCGCTGAAGCCGTTACCTACTTGCTTACCATCAGCGACTACTTGGTCGCAAACGACTTCGAGGCCGCTCGGATCGAGGGCCTGGAAGCGACCTTGATGTTGCACCCCAAACAACGCACGATGACCGTTGTTGCGGCCCATGCGAGCAAGACGGTGGTCGAACCCGGCTCGATGGTGCCGGTTGTGCTCGAACTCCAACCCCATCGTGGCAGCCGCCTTCGTCAGGTGCTCGAGGTGCCGATTCCGGCGCACTTGGAGAACGGCCGCTATTGGGTCCTAATCGGTGACGGTAGCAGTATGGATACGGCGCGTCGGACCATTTCGCCGCGTTCAGCTCGGTCGTTGTCCGAAGCGTTGACTGTCCTTCGGGGTTATCGAAGTCGCCGCGACTTGGTGACCTTTGGTTTGGTCCAAGGCGCGGGCCTGAGCGTGGGGGGCAATGCCCTACCGGATCTTCCCGGCTCGATGCGGTCTATTGTTGGGTCTTCGACGGCGGCGACGATCAAGCCGTTGTCGTTGGTGCTGGTCGACGAACGTGTCGAACGGTCGTCGGCCCCGCTTTCCGGTGCGGTTCGGATTGACCTCGAGGTTCAGCGTCGGCCTTGATCTTTGTCTGTTGATTACGGTCCCCACGGCTATGTTCGACACAGCCGGTTGCGGTCCAACATCGTCTATCTCCACGAGAAGCTCTCTGATGAATCGATCCGCCTCTTGCTCGTCAGCTCACGTCTTGGTCCCACGCCTGGTAGTCGGCGTGCTACTCGCCTCGCTGTCCGCGACCGCGCATGCAACCGAGGTGAAGTTGTTCCGGGCCGATCAGCGGCCATCGTTCATGGAGGGCACACTCGAGGAGGTCAGCGTTGATCCTCTCGGCGCGCTGGCGCTCGCTGCCCGCCTCGAACGCACGGCGCGTTTGGATGAACCTTTTGTTTTCGACGCCGCGCCGCATCCGGATGGTTGGGTGGTTGGGACGGGCAACAGCGGTCGGGTGCTGTTGGTCGATCGGGCAGGTGCCGTTCGAACCTTGTTCGAGGCGCCCGAACCAGAGGTGTTTGCGGTCTGGGCGGATGAGGAAGGGATCGTCTACGCAGGAACCTCCCCCCAAGGCAAGGTCTACCGAATCGATCCCACGACAGGCGAAAGCTCGGTGATTTTCGAACCCTCCGCAACTTACATCTGGGACCTTGCGCCAGACTCTTCCGGGCGTTTGTTGGTCGCGACCGGGCTACCTGGTGAGGTGTACCGGTTGGGTCGGCGTCCGAAGGCAGACGGGGCACCTGCCGAGCGCATCATCGATAGCGGCGATCGGCACGTGCGTACACTCGCGCCGCTGAGCCGTGGTTCCCTCTTGGCGGGTACCGCTGGCCATGGACTGATCCTGCGCCTAGAGCGCGACGGCACGACTCGCAATCTCTACGATGCCGCGCATCCCGAGGTCTTGGCCTTTGCGGTGGCGCCGGGTGGCGTCGCTTACGCTGCGCTGCTGGCCTCGGAGGCGAGCTACGTAGATCTCTCGGGAGGCAACGGTTCGAGCAACAGCGACGACGAAGGCGACGATGACAGCGAGGCGAGTGTCTCGGTGACCACGGGTCCGGTCGGCACGGTTGGCTCGCGCGCGGCTGGTTTCAGTGGGCCGCGTAGCATTGTCGTTCGCATCGACGAGAGTGGTGGGGTCGAGGAAGTTTGGGGTTTCGAGGACGAAACAGTCCATGCCATGTTGTGGCACCAAGATGGGCTGTGGATCGGCACCGGTCAAGATGGTGGCCTGTATCGATGGCACGACGAACAAATGGTGCTCGAGCACAGTCTGGACGAACACCAGATCACAGGCCTGGTGGCCTTGGCTGGCGAAACGCCAGCGCTGGTGACGACCAACGGGGCCGCGCTCTACCAACTTCCTGGTGGTCCAACGCGCGAGGGTACCTACACAAGCCCGGTTTTGGACGCCAGCCAAGTGGCACGGTTCGGCAGCTTTTTCTGGCGCGGAACGACACCGCCAGGGACGTCGATCACATTCTTGTTTCGCAGTGGCATGGGCGCTGAACCGGACGCGACGTGGACGGCTTGGAGCGAGGCTGTAGCGGGAGATGACCTGCCACTGACGTCGCTTGCTTCCGGGCGCTACGTGCAATGGCGGGCGACTCTCTCCAGCAACGGCAAACGCAGCCCCCGCATTCAAGTTGCTGAGCTTTCGTACCGACAGCTGAATCGGCGGCCGGCGATCGAGAAGATCGAAGTTCTGGATCCGGGGCAGGTGATCGTGCCGAGTAGTTTCAACCCTCAGAACCAAACCTTCGAGCCTTGGAGCCCCAATCGAGACGGTATCTTTACCACGTTGGGCGGGGCCGACACCGCCGACGACGCGCGTACCAAGACCCTGTGGAAGAAGGGTTACCGCACCATTCGGTGGTCGGCGTCGGATCCCAACGAGGATGAACTACGGTTCGATCTCGGATTTCGGCGGGTGTCGGAAGATGGCAGCAACGGCTCGGATTCCGACGATTGGTTGCCGATGGCGACCGACCTCGAAGAGAGTCACTACAGCTTCGACGCGACGGTACTCCCGGACGGCGTCTATCGCTTTCGTCTCAAGGCCACGGACCGCGAGGCAGAGCCTGCTGCGACGGCGTTGGACCGGCAGGAGATCAGCCCACCCGTGGTCGTGGACCATTCGGTTCCCACGATCGAGGAGCCCATGCGCTCTCCGGATGCGATCACCGTTGCGGTCGCCGACCGCTGGAACCCGCTGCGCGATGCGCGATACAGCGTCGACGGTGGCGATTGGCAGGGTGTAGCGGTTGACGACGGGCTGCTCGATGGACGTCGCGAGACCCTCCGGCTGGAGGTTCCCGAAGCCACGCGATTGGTGCTGTTGCGGGTCACGGATGCCGCCTTCAACGTGGTAACGTTCGACCTGTCACCCAGCAAGTAGACGGACCCAATTCGGATCTCGCGCGTCGAATAACCGCCCATGCCGCACCGCATCGCCGTATACCCCGGAACGTTCGATCCCCTCCACGAGGGACATCTGGACATCATTCGACGCTGTCGGCCATTGTTCGACGAGATCGTGGTGGCGGTGTTGCGAAACACCCAGAAGACGTCGCCTCTCTTCGAGGTTGACGAGCGGGTGGCGCTGATTGGTGAGGTTCTCCGGCCGTTTCCCGACTGTCGGGTGGAGTCGTTCGAAGGTTTGTTGGTCCACTTCATGGATCAAGTCGGCGCGCGTATTACGGTTCGAGGTTTACGCGCCGTTTCGGACTTCGAGTCCGAATTCCAAATGGCATTGATGAATCGGCGGCTCGATCACCGCATGGAAACGGTTTTCTTGACGCCCAAGGAAGAGTACAGCTACCTCTCGAGCCGTTTGGTCAAGGAAGTATTCCGGCTTGGTGGCAACATCGCGGGCCTTGTGCCACCAGCGGTCCAAGAACGCATGGAGCGCGAGCGGCGTTCGTAATGCGCCGGTGACGCCACCGTGGTGGCTCGGCTGACCCGCCATGGCATCCGGCATCGAGGATCAAAGCCCTGGCGCTCTGCTGGCGGAGCCGCTACAGGATCGAGAGGGTTGGCCCTGGGCGAGGGCTGCCGGTCCGGGACCACGGGCAAGGCGGTATTGGCCTCGCATTTCGGTGGTCACCCCATCGTTCAATCAAGGACGTTACCTGGAAGCGACACTCCGGTCCGTTTTGCTTCAGGGCTATCCGCTGTTGGAACTGATCGTCGTTGACGGCGGTAGCGACGACGAGAGTCTCGAGATATTGAGGCATTACCAGGCGCATCTCAGCTCCTGGACCAGTGAGCCGGATCGTGGTCAAGCCCACGCGATCAACAAAGGGCTCGAGCGCTCGACCGGAGACGTGTTGGGTTGGTTGAACTCAGACGATCTTTTGTTGCCTGGCAGCCTTGCGCGAATCGGCCGCGCCTTCGCTCGGAGTGCCGAGACTCATGTGGTTTCCGGTCTCCGGCAAGAAGTTCGTGCCGACGGTACGATCGCCGGGCCTTGGGTTCGCGATCTTCCGCGGCCCCACCGGTTGCGCGCCTACTGCTGCGTGCCGCAGGAGACGGTCTACTGGCGGCGCACGGTGTGGGAGGCGATCGGGGGCTTGGATGAGACCAAGGCCTTCGCGCTCGACTACGAGTACTGGCTGCGCATGCTCGAATCGGGCTATCGCTTCACGGAACTGCCCTTCTTCCTGGGGGGCTGCCGGGACCACCCACAAACCAAGCGGGCGACGCGCAACGACGATCGCGATCGCGACCTGGCGTCGATCTATCGTGCCTATGGCCTGGGGCTCAATGAAGAAGCGGTGCTTATGGGCCAAGGTCCAGAGTGGTCGTTTCGGATGCAGCTTTTGGACGACCTGAGCGGTAGCAGCTGGTTCACCAACGCGCGACGCGCAACGGCGACCTTGCGTTTGCTCGAGCAGCCCTCGGTTTCGCGGCGAGCGGTGTCGGTCTACATGCGCTACAAACTTCGGCGCTTTGAGGGTGACACGCGCTCACGCGCGCGGGTGGTAGCGCGGGTGGTGGCCGATGAGGTGCTCAGTCGGGATCCCAAGAGGCTCGAGCCCTTCCTGTTGCCGTCGAGTCCGGTGCAGCGGGCTCGACGCCCCTCTCATGTTACGGCGGACGACGACACGATTGATCGCGGCCCCTTCGACGAGCTCGCAATCGGCCGCGGTTGGTCTTGGTTGGAGGTCTCGAGCGATCGGGTGTATCGCTGGGCCGAGGGTGATGCCGAGTTGCTCGTCTTGCGTCCGTCGGGGACCCGCACCCGGTTGCGGCTCGACCTCGACCCCGGGCCAGCACTGGCCTGGCAGCTCTTCGACCTGGCGATCTTCGACGAAGACGATCGCGAGATCCAGCGCTGCCACGTCAATACCGGCAGCCCCGTGTTGTTGGCGTTGCCGCTGGCGGCGGGGCCGCGGTCGCGGTGTTTTCGCTTGCACGCACCGGCAACGGATCCGTCCACCGGCGGTGTCGATTCACGGGTCCTGGCTTTCCGCGCCACTTGGGTTGGCTGGGACGACGAAGACGAGTTCCTGCGGGACCTCGTGCTCGACGGTGGTAGGACTGTACCGGTCCGCCTACAGGCGCCGGACATCCTCGACACGCCGGTCGCGACCGTGCAGATCGGTGACCGTCGACGTCGCGTGCCACGGGACGGGTTGTTCCTTGGCCGCGGCTGGTGGCCTGTGACCGGCATAGGGGTTGAGGCCTTTCGCAATACTGGTGACGGCAGCGAGCTGATCGTTACCAAGCCGAGCAGCGACCGGTTCCGCATTGTGTTGGATGTCGAACCCGCGCCAGGGTTCGATTTTGTCGAAGTGGCGCTGAACCAGGCTGATGGGACGGTCGCCGCTGAAGCGGTGCCTTCGCTCGTCGACCGTCGTGAGGTTGCCTTCGAGGTCAAGGCCCGCGTGGGCGTTACCTGCGTGGTGCGGCTCCGGGTTACTCCGGCAGGGCCCCGTTCGCTGCGCGTCCATCGCGTATCTCGCTTCGACGACTGAAGCTCCCTGGTATGATGAATCTGTATCGGGAGCGAAGCGAGTCTGTCAAAAGGCAAACTTGAAAAGGTCGGGCATCGGGCGGAAGGGTCGTTGCCACAGTCGCAGCCGGAGGGGAACGGCATGCAAGACGTCGAGCAGGCTCGATTCGAGCGCATTGAGGCGCTGTTTCACCAAGCCTCCGCGCTGGACCCGGTCGACCAGGGGCGGTTCCTAGCGCAAGCCTGCGACGGCGACCAGGCGACCCGGCGGGAAGTCGAGTCCTTGCTGGCGGCAACACCCCTGGCGCTCGACGAGGTCGATGCCCTGACCCAGGGTGCCGCGCCCACGCCCGGCGATCGGGTCGGTGCCTATCGACTCGAGTCGAAGATTGGTGAGGGTGGTTCTAGTGTGGTCTTCCGCGCCTGGCGCACCGATCAACGCTTTGACAAGGCAGTGGCGATCAAGATCCGCAAGCCCGGACAGGGCTGGTGGCCGGGGCCCGATCGCTTCGCCGTCGAGTGCCGCATCCTGGCACGGCTCGAGCATCCTTCGATCGCTCGTCTGTATGACGCCGGCAGCCTCCCTTCGGGCGAACCGTATGTTGTAATGGAACTGGTTCCTGGTGAACGAATTACCGACTACTGCGACCACCTGCGGCTTACCATTGGTCAACGGTTGGCCCTGTTTCGCCAGGTCTGCGATGCGGTGGACTACGCCCACCGCCGGCTGATTGTCCACCGAGATCTGAAGCCGTCGAACATCTTGGTTGCAAACAGTCAGCCCAAATTGCTCGATTTCGGTATCGCCAAGCTGCTCGAGCCGGCCGACCCAGATCGTATCGACGCCACGGTCACGGCCCTTCAGCCCATGACCCCACAGTACGCCAGCCCAGAACAGATCCTTGGCGAGCCTGTCGGCATTGCGAGTGATGTTTACGCCCTCGGATTGCTGCTCTTCGAGTTGCTTGTCGGCGCCCTTCCGTACCGCTTCGCTGGCCGCCACCTGGGTGAACTCGATCAGATGCTGGCGCAGCTCGACCGTCTGCCGTCGCCGAGCTCTGTCGCGTCACGGGGTGACGGCGCCGAGGATCGGGCGCTCGCTCGAGGCTGTACCGTTGAAGGCCTACGGAGCCGGATCGGAGGGGATCTGGATGCGATCATCGCCAAGGCGCTGCGGCGCGAAGCCGAATCACGATACGCCACGGCAGCCGAATTTTCTGCCGACCTCGAGCGCCACGTCGTTGGCCACCCGGTGCGCGCCCGTGCCGGGAGCTTCAGCTACCGTACGCGGCGCTATGTCCGGCGGCATCGTTGGGGCTTGGCTGCGACCTTGGTGGTTTTCTCCCTGGTTGTCGGTCTCGCAGCCGCAATTGCTCGGCAATCGGTTCTGGTGCGTCAAGAGCGGGACCGCGCGCGCACCGTGAGCGATTTTGTGACCGATCTGTTTGAGGTCTACAATCCTGATGCTGTGAACGAAGCGGCTACCGTGCGTTCGCTGTTGGACCAAGGGGCACGTCAGATCGATGCCGATCCGCGCCTGTCGACCGACGAGCGCGCAACCCTGCTCGATACCCTGGGGGTACTCTACCGCCGGATCGGCGCTGCCGAAGCAGGCCTGGCGGCGACCGAGCGTGCCCTCCAGTTGCGGCGCGAGCGCTTCGGCCTTCAGCACGCCGACATCGCCACGAGTCTCTTCCATTGGGCCGAGAGCCTGTCGGTGATCGGTCAGTGGGATGCTGCATTGCTTCGCTATCGAGAGGCGCTTCTCATGCAGCGTCGCGTGCATGGAGACCATCATTGGTCAGTAGCGCAAACCCTCAGCCGTTTGGCCGAAGTGCAGAGTTCTCGCGGCGAGTTCGAGGAGGCCGAGAGGTTGTTTCGGCGCGCGGAATCGATCTGGCGCCGGCAGTCGGTCGGTGACGCTCGCCCCCAGCATGCGGAGACCCTGAGTGGACTCGGTGCCCAACTTTCCTTTCTCGGTCGATTCGAGGAAGCGGAGCCGCTGCTCGAGTCAGCGCTCGAGATCAAGCGCGAATGGTATGAGCCTTCGCACCCAGCTGTGGTGCGCGCGCTGATGGATCTTGCCGAATTGCGACACCAACGCGGAGAATTCACGCGCGCCGAGCAGATGTACCGGCAGGCCCTCGAAATGCTGCGAAGGTATCGCGATGAGAGCGACCTCAGCCTTCACAGTTGCCTCAACGGCTTGGGCCGAGCGCTCGAGTTTCAGGGCAGGTTGGCCGAGGCCGAGGCCGTGCTGCGTGAGCGCGCCGACCTCACGGGCCGCCATCGGGGAACAAGACACCCGGAATATGCCACCGCCCAGAACAATCTTGCCGCCGTGTTGCGTGGGCTGGGGCGGCTGGATGAAGCGGAAGATCGGTATCGTGAAGCATTGGATATTCGGCTTGAGGTTCTTGGCGAGAAGCACCACTATGTTGCCCAGTCGCGCTTTTCTCTCGGTCTCTTGCTGCATCAGCGTGGTGAGCTGGCCGCGGCGTTGGTGCTGTTCGAACGCGCAGAGAGCGGTGCCGATGCCTCGAACTTGCCACCGGGGCACATCGCCCGCTCGTACCTCAAAGTCGGGCGCGGCCGCGTGCTGATCGATCTCGAACGCGCGGCCGCTGCGGAACCGATCCTGCGCGATGGTCTCGCGATCGCGCGTGCCGTGCTTCCCGACGATCATTGGCGTATCGCCGACGCGGAGAGCGCGCTCGGCGGAGCCTTGGCCGCCCTTGGCCGCGGGGCTGAGAGTCGGCCGCTGCTCACCGGCGGCCTCGAAGCGTTGACGGTGCTGGAAGGTCCGGGGTCTTGGCGGGTTACCTGGACCGAGCGCTGGCTCGAATCACTCGATACGCTTCCGCCAAGCGACAGCAGTAGCGAATGAGCGAAGCGACGGACACCACCCATGACATTACCCGCCTGTTGCTGGCTTGGAACCATGGCGACCGGGAAGCTGGCGACGCGCTCCTCGACCGAATTTATGACGCCCTGCGTCAGACCGCGTGCCGGGCATTGCGCCGTGAGCGGAACGACCATAGCCTACAGCCGACGGAGCTGGTCAACGAGACTTTCCTGCGGCTGCTGGCACAGCGCGCGGTGTCGTGGGAGAGTCGCCAGCATTTCTTGGCGATCGCTTCAAAGCTGATTCGCCGGGTGTTGATCGATCACGCGCGCCGCCGCGGTCGGTTCAAGCGCGGTGCTGGCTGGGTGCCGGTGCGGGCGGACGACTGCGAATTGGAAGCGACGGCGGCGCCGCCCGAGCTTCAGGCGCTCGACGAGGCGGTCGCAGCCCTCGAAGCGCTCGATACTCGCAAGGCCGCCGTTGTTCGCTTGCATGCCATGGCCGGCTTCTCCGTGGCGGAGACAGCGGCGCGGCTGGGTTGCTCGGTCTCGACCGTCGTCCGCGATTGGCGCTTCATCCGCGTTTGGTTGGCGACGCGGATGGACCGTGAGCCTTCACCCTCCGGCGAGTAGTGAAGGCCACGATCAGGTCTACTCGGCGGGTCGTCAGCCGCAGGTACACTCGCACTGACCCTGGCAACCGCTGCCAGTGCCGCCGACACAGGCCGGGTACTCGTGAAGAACACACTGTTGCTTCATCCAGCCGCATTGGAAGTCGTGATCGCACGAAGGTTGGCTGCACCCCCAACGGGTGTTCGGGGACCGGAAGTCGGCCTTCAGAAACTCGGCCACGTAGAGGCCCGGCAAGTTAGCTTCTTGCGCTTCAGTGACTTCTGTCTTCGCAACCTCGACGGCAATCGTCTCGGCCAACGCCGTCGTCGGGGTGTCGTCGGTGGCGCCCACGATGAGCGGCAGGGCGATCAGCAAGGCGGCGAGTAGAAGTGTGCGTCGGAACATGGTTCTTCCTCCAGTTGGGAGATGGACACGTTGTTCGAGACCCCAAAGATCCCCTTGGGTATCCCGGCTTCTGTCTTGTTCCCGCGCGCTTGGGCTCGGCAGATGGTCATCTGCTCGAGTTTTTCTACTCTTCAGCGAGCCAAGCTGGCATCGCGCCGCCGAACCGCGTGTCCTCTGCCGGAGGAACTCGAATGGCCTTCGGCCACCTCAGGAAGCGATGGCTGAAGAATGCTTACGGAACGGTGGTGGTCCACGCACTGGTACCACCCGACTCGAAACCGTCGCGAGACAAGGCGTCCAACGGCGCGCAGTCAAGAGACCCGTGACCAGGCTTCATGTCGAAAAGATCGATGCAGTCCGCAACGTCCGGAACGTCTACAACGTCTACCTGGTGGGTGACGAGAACGAAGAACGAGGTAGCGAGTGCTCTCGATACATGCATGCCAATGAAGCTCTGTCATGTCGTTTGGCGTTCAGTCTCCAGCCGGCTCATCGGGGTGACGTCGGAGGCTGTTTATGGCCTTGATCGCCTGAGCGGGCTCAATGCCGAAGCCATCGAAGCGGACGATACCTTGCGGATCGATCAAGATGACCCACGGGGTGCCACCCGTTCGGTAGTCGCGCATGAAGGGTGGTGGTTGATGGTCTTGGCCCTCGGTTTGCGCCCATGGGATCGACAGGTCATAGTCGTCCATGGCCCGTTGGCCATCAGGCACCGTATTGCTGGCATAGCCTTCGAACACGGTTTGGATCGCCACGAAAGCAACGTCTTCAGCGTCCGCGAAATGGCGCGAGACCGTTTGCAAGGTAGGGAAGCCGTGGCTGTGGCAACCTGGGCACCACGACTGGAAGCAGTAGACGTACAAGACTTTGCCGCGGAACGCGTCCACGTCGAGCGTCTCGATCCCTTCTGGCAGTGAGTACCACGTGTCGACTTGCCAAGACGGCGCGGGCCGACCGGAGATGCCGGGGCGTTGCGCATCGCTGTTGGGAGGAGGCATCATGGCAAGGAATAGGGCCGTGAGCATAGCCCATGAGCGGATCGTCATTGAGCTTCCGGGGATGTTGCATGCATGCTCGAAATACGTGCTGTGATCACGAGCGGTTCGCTGTCGTGCAAATCTGGTGGCAAACCGGCGTCGATTTGGGGGTCGATGCGGTTTCCTCGCTGGAAGGTCGGTTGGGACGAGTCGCCGCAACCCGGGGGCGGTGATGCCGTACAAAGGCGCGAACCCGGCTGATCCACCACGGCCCAACCAGCGAACACAGGAGAGACCTTCATGAGACCTCGCAAGACGCTCGGTGTCCTTACCTTCAGCTGCGCGTTGGCCAGCCTCGCTTCGTCCGTTGTTGCACAGACGGCCCAATCGCAACACGTGCGGCCGCCAATGGCCAGTCCCTATGCGGCGGTGGCGCAACGGATTGGTTTGACGGACATTGACGTGACCTACCATCGTCCCGCGGTCAAGGAACGGGATGTTTGGGGACAGATCGTGCCCTCGACCGGTCCGATTTGGCGAACGGGTGCCAACGAGAACACCACCGTTACGTTTTCGACCGATGTCACGGTGCAAGGGCAACCGCTGGCTGCCGGGACCTACGGTTTGCATTCGGTGCCGGGCGAAAGCGAGTGGACGATGATCTTCTCGAACGACAGCGACGCCTGGGGGAGCTACGCGTACGACGAGAAGAACGACGCCCTCAGGGTCAAAGCGACGCCGGAGAAGGCACCGCACCAGGAACATTTCGCGATCTACTTCGATGCCATCGAGAACGACGCGACGCATTTGAACGTGCACTGGGCCGAGGTGAAGGTGCCCGTGAAAGTGGCAATCGATTTGCACGGTACGGTACTGGCCGACCTTCGCAACCAGCTTACCGGGCTGACCCAGTTCTACTGGGACGGCTGGGATCAAGCGGCACAGTATTGTCTGAACAATGACATCAACCTCGAAGAAGCGCTTACCTGGGCCGAGAGTTCGATCCAGGCCGAGGAGCGGTTCAACAACCTCTCCACCAAGGCTCAGCTGCTTGGCAAGCTCGGTCGCGAGGACGAGGTCGAGGCGGTGATGGCGCGCGCGGTTGCGATTGCCAATGCAGGGCAGCTCCACACGTATGGACGGCAGTTGATGGGGAAAGACGACCTTGCGGGGGCGAGCGCGGTTTTCGAACGCAACATGAAAGAAAATCCCGACACTTGGTTCGTCACTCTCGGTCCGGCCCGGATCCAGTCGGCAAAGGGCGATTTCGAGAAGGCCGCTGCGCTGATGAAAATGGCGATCGATCGCGCCCCAGCCAACTTCAAAGGCCAGCTTCAGCCGTTGCTCGACCAACTCGAAGCGGGTGAGAACATCAACTGATCGACGGGAGGCAGTTCTTCCCCCTGAGTACCCCACGGAAATCCGTCCCACGGGACGACCTGTCTGGAGGAACTCATGGCACACATCGAGAAGCGTCCGACGTCGAAGGGCAAGATCCGGTATCGGGCACAGATCATTCTCAAGGGGTATCCTCGGGTCTCAGAGACTTTTCCCACGCGGTGCGAAGCCCACCGATGGGCGGAGTGGCTCTCATCCACCACACCAAGAACGGCGAACGTCGCTCCTTGGTCATCAGCGGGCTGGCAGAACAGGTACTTTTACAGTGAAAGTCCGTCCGACGTATCGGCTCGCAGTGCCAGGGTCAGGCCGTCGCTCGGCCCCGGCGGACTCGGTCGTCGCCACGCGCTTTGGGATCAAGGGCTCTCTGATGTGGGCGTCAGGCGCAGGGTGGGGTCACCCAGGAGGTTCCAGCCCAGGAGCACGTCGAGCATGTTCTCGGTTCCGAGCTCGTCGGCCAGGGCCCGCTTGGCGGCGACGATCGCGTCACCGAGGTTCTCGCCGTGGTCGAACAGGCGCGGCATGAGGCGCAAAGCGAGTTCGCGCTCGGATTCCGCGGAGGTCAAGGTCGACGCGCCTAGCACCGCGGCGGCGCCGTGGGTGAAACCCTGATCGCCGCCGGCCATCAGCTGATGGCCCATGGTCTCGTCGCGGGGCGAAACGTAGTAGGTGTTCCAACAACCCCACTGCGTGACGACCATCGGTCGCCCGGCATTGTGCAGTTCGGCTGCGTCAGTGGCCGTAAACAAGCCGCTGAAACTCCAGGCGGTTGGCCCCGAATGACCGAAGAAGCTGGCCAGCGAGACGCCGGCGTTGAGAGTGTCGAGGAGCAGCTGGCGGGCGTTCTCGAGGCCCAGCTGATCGATGTAGGACCGTGTCAACAGCCACGAGGCCGGTAGGCTCGACGTCATGGATTCGCTGTCGGCGGTAAAGGAGTAGGCGTTGGCGGCGTCGTAGCGATCTGCGGCGAAGACGGCGCTCTTTTCCGCCGCCATCGCCGGATAGGCCAGCGTCTTGGCCACCACCGCGTCGAGCTCTGCCGCGGTACGTACGGGCAGACGACCGACCGCGACCTCAGGCACATTGTCGCCGTCAACGTCGCCGAAGCGGGTATCGATCGGCGCGAAAGAGACGATGTCGTCGGTGGCGCCGTACAGCGTAGGAACGAAGCTGATCGCTCCCAGGCCAAGATGATCGAGGTAGTCGTAGCTGTCCGATCCCACCAGCAGGAGGTACCGGGTACCGATCTGAGCATGGGCGTCTGTGACGTAGGAGCGAATCGCCTCGGGGTCGAAGACGCCGCCCGCGTAGGCCGCGAAGACATCCTCGAGATCCACCACCCGCGCGGTCAGACCTTCGTCACGGCGCGCGGCGACGAGAGGCTCGACGCCCGCCACGAAATCCGGATGGGCAATGACCAGAAGCTCCGCCTGCTGGTCCAGCAGATCGGTCGCCGGCCGTCCCGGCCGGATCTCGGGCGACAGCAAGGCGCCGACTTCGGACACCCAGTACGTCGCCGGCGTTCCGGTGCCGCGAAAGCGCAGCCGATAGCCGGCAGCTTCCAGGGTGGTCTGCTTGCGCTTGACCAGGGTGAGGCGACCGTCTTCCTGGCGGTAGACGACGGTTTTGTGATTTTGCATGCCGCCAACCTCCACCGTTTCGCCGGCGGAGACAAAGCGCAGCCGGCCGTCGCTGGCGACCACGCTCCGCGGATAGGTGATCGAGAATCCCTCGACGTGGACCAGGTCGAATCCGACCCCGGTGTCGTGCGGCAGGCGCACCGTCAACCGGTCGGTCCCGTCTCCGGCCAGCCCCGATAGGGTCGCGGTCAGGACCCGGGGGCTGAGGCCGTCGAAGACCGCCGCCGCGGCCACGGTACCGTTGACCGAAACTTCGACATGGTGGTCGGGAGCGGCGGGCCAGTCGGTCACGCCCCAGACTTCGACTCGCAGCTCGGGCGAGGCCACGCTGGGGAGGTAGCGGTCGAGGGCGAAGTCATAGGATGTCTCGACCGGACCTGTGATGGCCAGGAGTTGCGCGTCGAACCACGGATCGCCGTTCGGGGAGCCGAAGCTGTAGTGTCTATCCTCGCCCACCACCAGGGTCTCCAGGTGGAACGACGGAGCGGCCGTGCCCGGGCTCGCGGGTTTGCGGTCAACGGCCGGGCGCAGGGCCAGGAGATGGTCGACGATCAGGCGATAGACGTTGGTGGTCGTGTAGAGAGAGTCCCGCGCCTCGCCCAGGAACTCGATCCAGCCGCCCGGTTGGAAGAACTGGCCGTGAGAGACGACACGCATCGCAACCGGGCCGTCGGGGCCGAGCAACGCCAGGTGCCTTTTCTTGACTCCGGCAAGTTCGACGCCGGCTTCGAGAAGCTGCTGGTAATACACGCGGTGGAGACCGGTCCTGGAGACCCGCAGCTCGGCACCTTTCGTCTCAGCCTTGGCCATCGATCGGGCGCGCGCCACCGACTCGTGCTCGGCGCGCACCGCCAGCCAGTCGATCGGCAGCTGGTCTACCTGGTGACCGAAGCGGTGGCCGTAGTCGAACGGACCGTGGAAGCGGGACTTGCCATGGAGGTCTAGGTCCTCGACCACGAACGGACCGTCGTAGGCGCCGCCGGCATCGAACTCGTAGTGTTGGGGTACCGATGCAAAGACCGCTCGGGAGGGGATGATCGATTCGTTGAGCACCTGCCAATCTCCGGATGCGGCGTCCCAGGTCCAGAGATGGAACCCGACATTGCCGCTTTCGGTCGCCGTCGTCCACGTGAACGACGTACCCGAAGCCTCGAACGAGGCCAGGGTCACCGGGTTGGTCACCACGCCACCGTCGAAGAAACCGAAGTCGTTGTCGGTCGAGTCGGCGCCGGCAAGGGTGACCAGCTCGATGCCGCCGGTAGCGTTCTGCGTGGTCTGATCCCAGCCGTCGACCGCGCTGCCGTCGGTGAGAACCTCGACCGCATAGTCGCCATCGGGCAGATCGTCGAAGCTGTAGTTGCCGCTCGCGTCGGCAACCGTGGTACCGATTAGTTCTGGCGATCCGCCGACCACCCGGTATAGGTTGACGGTGACGCCCGGAACCACCGGCTCGCCGGGCTCGTCGTGGCTACCGCTTTCGTCGTCGTCCTCGAACACCGTGCCCGAGATCGTCGAGCCACTGCCCAAGAAGTAACCGAAATCGGCCGTCGGGTTGTTCGGTACTCCCGGAGTCAGGGTCACCGGATAGGTTTCGAGCTGGCTGTTGCCATCCTCCCCCGGTGTTCCGAGGGTATGGGTGAAGCCCGTGAGCACACCGGCGGTATCCGTCACCTGCACGATGTAGTCATCGGCCGGGAGCCCATTGAGCTCGTACTCGCCGTTGGCGTCGGTGGCGACCGTGCGTAGCAGGTTGTCGATGCCCGGGGTTATCATGCCATCGCCATCGACGTCGAGCCACAGATCGAGGGTCACCCCTTGCATACCGCTCTCGCCCGCATCCAGCACCCCGTCGCCGTCCAGATCCCACCAGACCTGGCTGCCGATGCTGCCCGTGCCCCCGGACGGCGCGTAGCCGTAGTCGGCCAAGTCGTAGTCCTGACCCGCGGCCAGCATGATTGTGCCCACCGGCGGTGTCGACACATTGAGGCCGTCGAGCACACCGCCCACGTCAGTGACCTCGAGCGTGTAGTCACCGGCCAGAAGACCGACGAAGTCGTAGCTGCCGTCGGCGGCCGTGGTGGTGGTGGCAATCACATTGCCCAGGCCGTCGAGCAGATTGAGGGTCACACCCGCGAGGCCGCTTTCGCTGGCGTCCAAGACGCCGTCGGCGTCCGCATCGAGGAAGACCGTGTCGCCGATCGAACCGGTGGTGCCACCGTTGAAACCCCAGTCGAGATGGTAGTAGTCGCTGCCCGCATCGACTGTCAAGAGATACGAGATGTCTGCGTTGGTGGGCGTCGTGCTCAAGCCCGCGGGTAGCGTCGAGGTGTCCACCGTCACGCCGTAGAGACCCGGCGCCAAGCCCGGAACGAACCACCGGCCGTCCGCACCGGTAACCACCACGATCGGCCCCGAAGGACCTTCCACCGTGACCGTCACTCCCGCGATACCGACCTCGCCCGCATCCTGCAAACCGTCGCCGTCGGCGTCGTACCAAACCGTGTCGCCGAGGGCGCTACCGGCCGCAGGCGCGTAGCCGAAGTCCGCGTCGTCGTACGAGGCGCCCTCGGCCAGTGCGATCAGCACGCTCGGATCGCTGCCCGCCGTAAGCCCCAAACCAGTCAACACACCACCAGTATCGGTGACGTCGACATAGTAGAACCCGGCCTCCAAATTGCTGAAACGGTAGCCGCCGTTGACGTCGGTCGACGTGGTGGCCACAAACGTGTCGTCGCCGGTGCCGGCAAGCCCGTCGGGACCCGCGTCGAAGAGATCGACGGTGACCCCGCCGATCCCTGGCTCATCCACGCCTTCCATGCCGTCCCGGTCCGCGTCGAGAAATACGCTGTCGCCGATCGAGCCGGTGGCGGCGTTGCGGACGTAGCCGAAATCAACGTCCGAGACATCCGAGCCCGCCACCGTCACCGCGAGCACGTCGAGACCGCTAGTCAGAGAGTATCCGTCCAGGATCTTCCCCACATCGGTCACCGCCACTCGATAGTCGCCGTCCGGAAGATCGGGGAACGTATAGTTGCCGCTGGCATCCGTCGTCGTCGTCGCGATCACGTTGCCCAAAGCGTCCAGCAGATCCACCGTCACACCGCCGATGCCCGCCTCACCGGCTTCCTCGACACTGTCGGCATCGAGGTCGTTGAAGACCGTCCCCGAAATGTCCGCCAACGTCGCCTGTTGGAAGCCGAAGTCGAATGTCGGATCGCTCTCTCCTTGGGCAATCGCTCCGGCGGTCTCCCCATCGAGCTGACCATCCCGGTCGAAGACCTGGGTATAGGCGGCCAGAGCCGACGCAGTATCGGTCACCTTGACAATGTACTGCCCCCCGCCGAGGGCGGTGAAGAGATAGCTGCCATCCGGCTCCGTCGTGTCGGTCGCCACCACGGCATCGTCGGCCGTTCCGGGCAGCAAATCCGGTCCTATGTCGATCAAATCCACGGTCACGCCACCGATCCCGACTTCACCCGGATCCTGGACACCATTTGCGTCGGCGTCGCTCCAAATCACGTCGCCGATTGTTCCCAGTGAAACGTAGCCGAAGTTTTCACCGTTAAGGTCAAATCCGGAGACCATCACCGCTAGTGATCCGGCACCCGCCGCAGGAGTCGTCGCACCCCAGAGGCTCAAGACTCCGTCGAGGTCGGAAACCTCGAGCGTGTAATTCCCATCGACCAGCCCGGCAAACAGAAAATCACCATTCTCGTCTGTCACCACGGTCGCCACTACGTCCCCAGAGGCGTCGAGCAGATTCACGGTGACCCCGGGGATGCCCTTTTCTCCGGCATCCAGCACTCCGTCGTCGTCCATGTCCTGCCACAGGGTGTCGCTGATCGAATGGAGCGCCGCGTTGTCGAAGCCAAAGTCGGCTTCGACGTAGACGTCATCGGCCAGCACCGTAACCGGTTCGCTCAGAAAGCCACCCGGGCTCTGTGGGCCGAAAGTTGGCGTGTAGGCCGCTGAAATCAAGGTCTCGTCGCCATTGGCCGGGATGCCGTCCACGCCGACATCGGCCACTACGACATAGTTGCCCGGTGCTACGTTGGTGAACAGGTAGGTACCGTCAATTGCGGTCACCATAGTGGCCGCCACTACATCGTCGGCGGTGCCATAAGTCCCATCGATTCCGGGGTCGCTGACCAGCGCCATGACGACCCCAGCCAGACCGATTTCGCCCGGATCCTGCACACCATCGGCATCCGCATCCGCCCAGACAAAGTCACCGATGGCCGCCGTCCCCGAGTCAGGCACGTAGCCGAAATCAACATCCTCACGCGCTTCGTTGGCCGCCAAGCTGACCAGAGCGCTCGGATCGCTCGTCCCCGGAGAGGTCGTCAGGTTCGGCGGCAGCGTCGTGTCGTCGATGTTGACGAAGTAGTTGTCAGCGGCCAGTCCGTCGAAAAGATAGTTGCCACTAGCGTCGGTCACGGTGGTCGTTACCAACGTATCGGTACCGGAGTTGAAGATGCCATCGCCGTCGTCCAGCCACAACTCGGCCGTGACGCCGCTCAGACCGGGCTCTCCGATGTCCTGGACCCCGTCGCCGTCGACGTCCAGCCAGACCCGATCGCCGATCGAGCTCCGGGCAAACGTAAAGATGTAGTCCTCGACCTCACCGCCAACCGCCAAACCGGTCGAAGCGAGGGTCGGGATCGACGGCGCTTCGGCGAACAGACGAAAACGCGCACCAAGCTCGGTGGTACCGGCCAGAGAGCCCGCTGGAATGTCGAACGAGGCCATCACGGTTTCGGACGAGGCCGGCTGGCTCACCACCATTTCGCCGGCATCGTCAAAGTCGCCATCACGGTTCCAGTCGATCCAGCCGACCAGGTAACCGCTGCCGGTCACTTCGATCGCGACTGCTCCGCCGTCTGTGCCCTCTACCCACTGGTTGAGATCCACTGCCGCCACCCCATCTTCGTCGGCGCCGTCTCCGTCAGCCCCGGCCGTCGGCTGGCCGTCGGTCTCGCTGTCGACGCTCGCTCCGAGATAGTTGACGGAATCGACCACGTGGGCTGGTCCTCCATCCGCAAAGAGAGTGTCGTAAGGCGCCGCGAGGTCGCCGAAGTCGAGCACACCGACCAGACCGATATCCCAGGTTGGAACGTGGGTGACCGGACTGGTGGGTGTCAATTGGAACACAGGCGTCGCTCCGCTCGTCGGGTCGACATCACTATCCAAGGCATCGTCGCCGCCCTGATCCTGCAATGTGACCTGGAGTGCCGGATTCGACAGAATCACTTGCACCTGGAAAAAGTCGTTCTTTGCCAGGTTTGAGAATTCGTAGAATCCGTCAACATCCGTCTGGGTGGTTCCGACGGGAAGCTCATTCACATCCAGAAGCTGCACGGTGATGCCCTCGAGCCCCGGCTCGCCGGCATCCTGAATACCGTCGCCGTCGAGATCGAGCCAGACAAAGTCCCCCAGGCTCACGGGAGTCGTCGGTGCCGGCGCGAGGCCGGCATCGAGGGTCAGGTAGTCTTGACCACCGGTCAGTGTCACGACATCGGTATTGCCACTCGAAGAGTCAGCATCCGAATCGTTGGTCGTGTTGCCGGTGGCGAAGGAGATCGTGAAAATCCAGTCGGCCGGATCCACGGCGGTGCCGGTCACCGGATCGTCGCCGGTGATCGTCGAGCTGTCGAGTTGGACATAGTAGGCCCCATTGGGTACATCCTCGAATCGATACGAGCCGTTTGCATCAGTGGTGGTCGTCGCCACCAAGACGTCATCGCCGCCTCCGATCGCGCCGTCCGTGCCGGTCGAATAGAGCCGCGCCGTGGCCCCCTCGACTCCGGGTTCCCCGAAGCTCTGGTCGCCAAAGCCGTCCAGGTCGTACCAAACGCGGTCCCCCACGGTGTTGCTCTCGAAGAAACCGAAGTCGTTAGACGGATATTCGGTGGGCTCGAACGCCGACTCGGCTCCCAAGACCGGGCCGGTCGCCGTCGTGATCTCCGCAAATCCCGAAGCATTCAGCGTTGCATCGGAGTCGGCCAGGTCCGTCACTCCTTGATTCGCCGGACTGAGGCTTAGTCCCCCTAGGACGCCACCGTTGTAGTCAATGGGATTGTCCAGGCGTACCACAAAGGTCGTGCTCGGGTCGAGACCGTCGAAACGGTAGTAGCCGTTTGAGTCGGTCAGTTCTTGCCCAAGCTGGGTCGTGCCATCGGCCGCATAGAGGGTCACGAGAACCCCGGCGATGCCCGGCTCTCCAGCATCCTGGATGCCATCGCCGTCGGTATCGGACCAAACGCGATTGCCCAAGCTGGTGAAGCTAACCGTGTCGATCATCCGCAAACCTACCTTGACAGGCTCGGTATCGAGCAGGTTTGTCGGTACCCCCGATGCATCGTAGATGCCGCCGAAGGCGAATGAATTCCACGCTGCCGCCTGGTTTTCGAGAACGTCTCCGGGAGCGCTACAGTCCACCGTCGTACAGCCCGGTGGGTTGCCGCTCAACCGGATCGACGCCGTAACCCGCAATTTGTCCCCTGGAGCCAAGGCCACGCTCGGCTCGAAACGAAATCCGAACGAGCGAGCCCCGGCGGCCGTGGAGGTAGTGGCGCCGGTCCACGGATCCGGGTCGCAACCGGCAGGCCCTACGTCCAGCGCTTCGTTGATCGTCAAGTCGTCCCCCGTCGGGACGGCATTCTCGAACCGGCAGGGCTCGAGCGACGTCGAATACAACGGACCGAACGACAGGTCGGAAGACGCATCGAGCCAGCTCGCGGTCGCTGCGTCGTAGCGTTCGACCACCAGCGGATCTCTCAGCTCTTCGGCCCATTCCGAGGATCGAGCCCCCAGGATGTTCAACACATCTTCGTCCCCGACGTGGGGCAGAATGTCGATCACATCGAAACGGGAGATATCGACATTACCGTCATTCTCGATCACGAGCTGGTAAATGCCCTCGCCGCTGAGATCGGTATCCCCGATGACGGGGAATCGAGAAAGCTCGGTATCCAGCTTCCCGAGGGCCCACTTCGAAGACCCCATGAAGGCGAGGGCTCCAATCGTATAGTCGTCGAAAACTCTGCGACAGACCCTTTCGGTGACGTCTAGGTCGTTGTCAAGATCATCGATATCGAAGTCCGGGGGCCACAGATTCCCGTTGGCATCGTGGCAGCCGCCGCCGTCCGCCTCGGGGAGCAGGGCCAACGCCGCGTTGGTCACAGTCGTGCCCGCTGGGGTACCGGGAAGGATCTGCGTGCTGTAGTGCAACAAGATCTCCACAGATTGATCCATCTGGTACACGGTGCAACCCTCGAAGTCCCACACCAGGGCTTGCTGGCCGCTGCCGCCGGCGTTCTCGACAACCGCTAGCTCGGGATTCCAACAATCCGGATTGTCAAAGGCGTCGGCCACTGATGTGATTTGAGAATTGTCTAGAATTTGGACATACCACCAATTGACGCCTTCCACGAAGCGGAGGTTGGGGTCCAGGATGTCGACCACTACCGGATCCGCCCAAGGGCCGGTCGAGTACTTGTCGGACTGGACAACCACGGTCCAAGCCAGATCGTTCGGGCTTCCCATCGTACGCGACGGCACCGTCGTGGCATCGAGCGGCAAAGACGGTTCGCCGCTGCTCGGATAGGGGTCAGTCGGTGAACCGTTCAGAAACTTGAGGAGATCCGGATCCGGCCCATACTGGGTGACCGTTCGAGCATGGCACTCTTCGCCATTGTTGGACATTGTCAGATCAGAGCTCTGGATACAGTTTTCGACCGTCGAGTTCGCCTGTACCGGCTCGAAGTCCGCCAGGTCCGATGCTGGATTGAAAGGGTTTTCGTCGAGGTACATTCCATCGAGCGACTCCCTTATCGATGACGGTCCGTTTGCCGCCACCGTCCAGCGACTGTCCGTTACGTTGTAGAAGTAGGTACCAGAAGGATAGTCTGTGAAGCCGGCAAAGATTACGGGGTCCGGATGGGGAGTCGCAACGCACTCGGTCCATGAGGGGTCGAGGTCGCTCGGCTCATTCAAAGTCTCGCTTCCGAGGTCTCGCCAAATGCCGCTGTTATTGCACTGAATCTCGAGCGTGGCATTAACCTCTGCCTTGATTCTCACCGGCACGAACCACGGCTCCAACTCGTCGGTCAGAGTGTAGGATGTTGGGGAATCCGGTAGGAAAAAGCTCATCTCTATGAATCCCCCGATGGACGGATTAGCGATGATGCTCTTTACTAGATTGCCGTTGGGAAGCTGTGGCGGCGGGCAGGCCGGCACACTGGTGTTGAGCGTGATGTCGACTGAGGCGTTGCTCGTGGTCGCGTTGGAGGCGCTCAAGAAACCTGTGTTGGTGTACGTGCCGGCTGTGGTCCCGTCGCCACAGGAGCGAAAACGTACCCGGACCGATACAATCCCGGTAGACCCGGCGTCGAGCTGGCCCGCCGGGCTGCCGAGGCTGGCCAGATCCCACGTAATGGTGTTGCCGGAATCATTTGCCGCCGCCACCTGTCCGCTGGCCTGGGTGAAGCTGACAATGGTGAGCGCCGCCGGTACGGCGTCGACGATTTGAGTATTCAAACAGTGTTCGGTGAGCGAAGCACAGCGGTAACGAATCTGGTAGGTGAAGTGTTCACCCGGTTCGACCAGGCTCTTCGAAACGGCCTTGGCTGTCAAGAGAGCCGGGGCCGCAAGGGATGGTGTCGTTGCCAGTAGCAGCCCCGCTGTCGAAAGAAGTCCGACCAGGCTTGATAGACGCAGCGTTGGAAGACCGAAGCATATTTTCCTACGGAGGAGAAAAGTCGCTGCTAGATCGGTGAGTCTGTGGTGCATCATGGGTCCTTCGGAATTCCGGGGTGGGGTCATCAAGCAGGTGTCGGGCGGCTTTGATCGGCGTCAACGGACAGGTCCGATCTGGTCTCTAAAGGCTCGAGGCTACTGGTCGACCAAGCGAGCCGAGTCGCGATTCACTACCCATTCTAGCGTCAACGAGCCAGGAAACAGCCGAGGTCTTGGCACTCGCGAAGATTGCTCTAGAAGCGCGACGCGTCTCGGAGGGAAAGTAGGTGCCTGAGGCCGCGAGGGGGGGATCGTGTCCGGTCGAGCAAACAGGTGGCAGCCCCCCAGCAATAGGACGATAGCAACACCACATCACGAAAAATAGGCAAATTCTCTCAACAGAGAAATTTTCCGACCTCCTAATTGCGATTCAGCGCAACCCTGACCGAGAAATCGTTCCTCGTCGGTGATATTTCATGCGCCCAAGCGACTATCAGTCGATGTCGGTCGACGCGCTCACAGATGGTCGAGGGGAATTAGATCGGCTGAGGACCGCGGAGGGGGGGGATCGTGTCCGGTCGTAGTAGACAGGTGGCAGTCCCCAGCCTTGAATGCCTGGAAGGCGGAGGGCCTGTCGAATCGTGAGATCGGCCGGCGGCTGGGCATCGACGAGAAGGCCGTTCGCAAGCTCGCGGGACGCTTGGGCTGGAAACAACGCCCAGTGGAGCAGATGAAGATACCTCTCGAAAGTGCGGACCCAAACCTGTCCGTTCCGGCGGTCGATCAAGGTCAGGCTCACTTCTCGCTGGACCTGGATCCGGCGGATCGCTCCGGCGACCGGCTCCTTGCCAGACTGGGGTTGCTCGATGACGCGGCGCCGATCTTCGGACCGGAAGTCCGCCAAGCATCGTCAACAGGTCGCGCGCCGCGTCCGTAGGCCGTTTGAAGGCGTCGCGGTCCGCGTCGGGGTTGGCGAGCGCGAGTCCGAGGCCCGACGTACCGCCGGTGATTGCGACCCGGAGACCGGTCCAGGCGAGGCTGGCGTGTGTTTGAGATGAGTCGTTCATGGCAGTGCTCCCGTTGTTGTGAATCGAGTTCAGGCTGATGGCGGCATGGCAGGCCCGGATTCAGGAACGCATTGCCGAGCTCGAGCGGCTGGAAGCAGGATTGCTAGGGTGTATCGGCTGTGGCTGCTTGAGCCTCGAGCATTGCCGCATGGCCAATCCCAACGATCGTGCATCGCGATCGGGACCGGGGCCGCGATTCTGGATGGGGGACCTTCCCGTTCCTAACTGACACGGGTGCGGATCTGGTGGATGGTGCTGGTGATAGCCTGATCGTATGGCTGGATCCGAGCGCGTCATTCTGGTCGACGGCAACGCATTGCTGTACCGGGCGTACTACGCGATTCCGGCGAGTTTCACGACCGCCGACGGATTCCCCACCAACGCGATCTATGGTTTTGCGACGATGTTTCGCAAGATGCTCGCGGGCAAAACCCCCGAGTTGGGCGCGGTGGTTTTCGACGCGCCTGGTAAGACCTTTCGAGACGAGCTGTACCCGGCCTACAAGGCCGACCGACGGCCCATGCCAGATGACCTGCGCGCGCAACTGCCGTGGATCGACCGCTTGGTGGCGGCGTATCGGTTTCCCATGCTGCGGGTGCCGGGCTACGAAGCGGACGACGTCATCGGTACGTTGACCACGCAGGCCGTGGACGCTGGTAAGGAAGTGTTCATTGTCTCGGGCGATAAGGACTTCGCCCAACTCATCGGTGACGCGGTGCGCATGCTCGACACCCTGCGTGACGTCACCTTCGATGTCGAGCTGGTGCGCAAGAAGTGGGGGGTGCGCCCCGATCAGTTTGTCGACCTTCTGGCGTTGATGGGCGACAAGGCTGACAACATTCCAGGGGTACCTGGAATTGGGGCAAAAGGTGCGGCGACCTTGCTCGCGCGCTACGACAGCCTCGATGGCGTGCTGGCGCACGTCGAAGAACTCAAGGGACGGCCCCGCAACTCCCTCGAAGCGCACGAGGACCTGGCGCGGTTGTCCCGAACATTGGCGACGATCGACTGTGCGGTGCCCTTGGATCTGGGGCTCGACGATCTTCGGCTGACGTTGCCCGCGCCAGGAGAGCTTGACGGCCTTTACAAAGAACTGGCCTTCTTTTCGTTGCTCTCCGACGAAGCGACCTTGGAAGCGTCGGATGCCAATGCCGATGCTGACTACGAAATCTGCGGGACCCTGGCCGAGGTCGAGGCCTTGATTGCGACGTTGGGCGAACGAAGCGCTGGCGATCCGGTCACGGTGCTGCCGCTATGCGGTTTCTCGGGACCGGTTCACGGCGCGCTGGTCGGCATCGCATTTGGTCTGGGAAGTGGCAGTGTTCGGTTGGTGGCTATTGACGGCGACGGTGGGTTGGGCGGCGCTGCGCTTGATCGGTTGCGTACGTGGTTCGAAGATGGCGCATGCGAGAAGGTGACCTACAACGCCAAGCAGTTGTTCATTGCCCTGACGCGCCGTGATGTCACCTTGCGGGGTGTGGTTGGTGATCTCATGCTCGAGTCCTTCCTGGTCGAGCCGACCAAGATCATCCCGCACCGCTTGTCGCAGATTGCACGGGAGTACCTACAACTTACCGTGCCGCCAGCGAAAGCCGTCGTGGGCAGTGGGCAAAAGCGTATGCCTTTTGCGCAGATACCGATCGGTGACCTCCTGCCCTGGGTCGCGCAGCGTGCCGACGTGGTCGCGCGCGCCTGGCCGGTGGTGCGCGGTCGGCTCGAAGGAGCGGGCCAACTCGAGGTGTTGGAAACCGTCGAGCTGCCGCTGGCATTCGTCTTGGGCGGCATGGAGTGCGCGGGGATCGCGGTCGATCCGGATGACCTGGCGCGGATGGGTGACGACTTCGCAGACCGTCTGGGGACCCTGGGCGCAATCATCCATAGGCTCGCGGGCAAGACCTTCAACATCGGATCGCCCAAACAGCTCGGGACGGTCTTGTTCGACATCCTCGGCCTGCCGGTGATCAAACGCACCAAGAGTGGCTACTCCACCAACGCCGAAGTACTCGAACGGTTGCGACCCCACCACGAGATCGCGCAGCACTTGCTCGACTACCGCAAGTTGTCCAAGCTGATCAATACCTACACGGATGTCTTGCAACGGGCCGTACATCCGGCGTCGGGCCGCATTCATGCGACCTTTCAGCAGACGGTTGGCGCGACGGGCCGCCTGATCACCACCGACCCCGATCTTCAGCGCACGCCGATCAAGACCGCCGAGGGCAAACGCATACGACAGACCTTTGTAGCGCCACTGGGCCGACGGTTGATTTCCGCTGATTGGAGCCAGATCGAGCTGCGGCTGTTGGCCCACTTCAGCGGTGACGAGCGGTTGATCGACGCGTTCGCACGTGATCTCGATATTCACCGCCGGACTGCTGGCGAGCTCTTTGGGGTCGGGGACCTCGATGCCATCACGACCGACCAGCGGCGCATAGGCAAACTGGTCAACTTCGCGACCATCTACGGGCAGGGCGCAACCGCCTTGGGCAAGATCATCGGGGTTTCGCGGGCCGAGGCGCAGCGGTACATCGAGGGTTACTTCGAGGCCTACAGTGGGGTTCGGGCATGGCTCGACGCGACCATGGAACAAGCCCGCAGCGACGGCTATGCGACCACGTTGTTGGGTCGTCGTAGGGTGATTCCGGAATTGTCGAGCAACAGTTTCATGGATCGCCTGGCTGGCGAACGAATTGCCGCCAACACGCCAATTCAGGGTTCGGCCGCGGACCTCTGCAAGCTGGCGATGTTGCGGATCGATCAAGGTCTCAGCACAGCGGGTCACGCGACGCGGATGCTACTGCAGGTGCATGACGAGCTGGTTTTCGAGGCGCCTGATGACGAAGTCGAGGCGGTGTCGTCCTTGGTGCGCGATGCGATGGAAAACGTCCACCCCCTGCGGGTACCGCTGAAGGTGGACGTTGGCGTAGGCGCGAGCTGGGCGGAAGCCCATTGATCGGACGTACGCGAGCCAGGTGGAATGGGTTGTGAGACTTGGGCCTTGGCGCTTGAACCGAGCGAGCAGGCGGTGATGAGGGCCAGGAGAATGATCTTGCGCTTCTGCAGCATGTCGAGAACTCCTCTCCCGCGGTGGCGGAGTTGTCGCTACGACTGGACTTGGGTCGACGCAATGTCGACGACAGAAGGATCGGGCCAGCGTTATATCGGAAAGCGCAAAAACAATGCAGATTCAATAACGCGGCTGTAATTTCCGATGGCGGTGACCAAAGAGGGCTGTCCTCACGGACCAGACGGCGTCGATAGGTCAGGGGCGGGTAGAGCCTTCCTTGGATTACCACCATCGTGCCGTTGCTCCAGGCCAACACCCAGTCACCCCGCCGCAGTTTCGGCAGGTCTACTCGGAATGAGTCGGGGCGGCGTCGGGAGACCCGCAAAATCGGGGTGCTGCCGTGAACGGCGAAGACCGCTACCAAGGCAGCAGTGCCATAGAACAGCAGGCGATTGCGGGTGGATGGCGCAGACTCGAACTGAGACATATGTCATGCTAGCAACTTTTCCTGGCATTTTCATTCTGGCCCATCGACGCTGCCACACGTGCCTCGGGTACCATGACGGGATGCGCTTTGCGTTACCATGGAGGGGTGGTCTGGCCGTTTGGTTTTTGATTGCGGGCTGCGGTGCTGGCAACCTCGAGCAAGTTGCGCGCGAGGTTCGTCGTGATTTCCCCAACGTGTCTCAGCTGACGACGTCGGAGTTGGCATCGTGGCTTCGCGATTCGACGCGCTCCCCACCGATGATTCTCGACGTGCGCGCACCGGCCGAGTACGCGGTCAGCCACCTTTTGAACGCGCATCAGGTAACTCCGGGTGCGTCGATCGAAGACGCGCTTCTGGCGGTCGATCGTGCGACGTCCATCGTCGCCTACTGCTCGGTTGGCTACCGGTCGTCTCGTTTCGTCGAGCGCCTGCAGGCGGCGGGCTTTACCGACGTTTACAATCTCGAAGGGTCCATCTTCGCATGGGCCAATGAGGGACGTCTGGTGGTGCGGAACGATCAGGCCGTCGACGAGGTTCATCCCTACAATCGGAACTGGGGGCGGCTGCTCGACTCGCGCTATCGTTCAGATGCAGTATTCGGCGGCGTTTTGGTGCCCGCGGCGGCCGAAGGAAAGTAGGCCGGTGGCGGCGCGACAGTCCGTAATGGCACACCGCCGGCAGCTGTGACCCTAGACCCAAAACAAGCGCATCTTGAAGGCGATCTACACAAATCTCTTGGGCTCAATCACTTCCGAAAATTCTCAACGAACCTTCGGGTGCGCCTGCGCTTTTCGTAAGCACTTGAGCCTCAAGATCTTCGCGCATCTCATCCTTCGTATGCGCTTGTTTTAGGCCTAGATCGTCTCATTTGAAGCTTGTATCGACGACCCGATACGATCCAGCTGGAGGTTCGAGACCATGGGCGAAACGACCACGAACGAGAGTCCGCCACCCCTGACAAGCCGCCCAAAGCGGATTGTGATCTGCCTCGATGGCACCTGGAACAACCCGGCAATGTTGCAAGCACGCGACGACGCCGAGAAGGTGTTCAAACCGACCAACGTTTTGAAGACCAGTCGTGCCGTGCGCGACGTCGACGATACAACCGGCGCAATCGTCCTGTTCGGTGTTCCCCGCGATGGCGAGACGGTTACCCTCGCTGGCGAGACGTATACGTTCCGCACCGCACCGGTGGCGGAGAGAAGGAACATTCGGATCGACGACACGGCTTGGCAAACGCTCGAGAACCTACGCTTTGCCATTAACCACGAAAAGTCGACCAGTGATCGCTACGGGCGCGGTACCGAGGCCCATCCACTGGTTCGTGCTCGCAAGGTCGCTGGCAACCGGCAGGTGATCGAGTTGGTTCGGTCGGAGAATTCGGGAGCGGGCGATCCGTTTGCCCTCGAAGCAGCGTTGAGCCACGGCTATGTGGTTGAAAAGGCCTCGTGGGCCGAAACGGCTCGCAGCCGGGGTCTCGACCCAAACGAAGGCACGCCTCAGATCACCTACTACGATATCGGCGTTGGCGCACAACGTGCCTTTCCCGGGGTTTCCAATTGGGTTCATCGGCGAATCGACAGGGCCTTTGGCGGCGCAGCGGGTGCTGGTTTCGAAGCCAACATCGAGGCTGCCTACACGTTTCTCGCCCTGAACTACGTCGAGGGTGACGAGATCTACGTTTTCGGATTTAGCCGAGGTGCATGTGCGGCGCGTGGCCTGTGCCGGTTCGTTGATTGGATGGGTGGCGTTCCCCCCTCTCACGATGCCTTTTGGATTCCTCGCTATTTCGATGCCTTCTTGACCAACGAACGTTCGTCGGCATCCGTTCGCGCCGAGATCAACCCAGAACGGGTCGGCAGTTTGCAGAACGCGCGGATCCGTTTCTTGGGTGTTTGGGACTCGGTCCTGGCGCTGGGCAGGGCCAGCCGGGAGCGTCCGCATGTGGGTGAAACGCCGCCCGCGGTGGTCGACCATGCCCGCCAGGCGTTGGCCATCGACGAACACCGAGCGTCCTTCCGGCCGCGGATCTGGCGCCGGTCCGCGACCGACAACCCCAAACAGACACTTGCACAACGTTGGTTCCCAGGTGTCCATACCAATGTGGGCGGTGGTTACGTCCACGATGGCTTGGCCAACCAAGCCCTCGCTTGGATTTTGGACGGAGCCCGCGATGCGGGTTTGGGTCTCGATTGGTCATTCCTGCGCTACTACCGGCGCGGTCATCACACAGCACGGCATTACGAGTCGCTCAAGGCGCATTGGAAGGTGCTTCAGACCGTGACCTTCCAAAACGGGGTCCGAGAGATTGAGGTAGATGAAGCCGCGGATCTGACTTTGCACGCATCGGTCCTGCAGCGCCTGGTGGCGGAAGAAGTCGAGAAGGACGGCGTACGGGGTCCCGTTACTTACCGACCCAAGAATCTCCTGAAAATGTTGGCTGAGATGGACGACCTGGACGGGTTTGTTGCCAGCATCACTGGTCTTCCAGAGGGGTTTACTCTCCCTGAATCCGTGCGTTCAGCGATCGAAGCGTACCGATAAACCGATGCAGCTTGGTTCGCCGCATCGATCTTTTCCGCAGCTTGGTATCCTGGTTCTCCTGTGGGGGTGGAAGGACGCATGGCCCCCCGAGTGAGAATCGGGGGCCATGGTTGCTAACGGTAGGCCGTGCTCAGCGGAGCAACTGCCACGACTGGACGACACCGTTCGAGCACTGGAAGAAGTCGAGGTACAGGTCGCTGTAATTCTCGAACCGTTTGCACTGGATGCCGTCGTTGAGGGTGAGTTCGAAGTTGGTGCCGCCGGCTGGGTCGGGAAACTCGTTGGGCTTCCAGGCGAGCGTGGCGGCCGCGCTTCGGTGGTATTGATCCAGGAACCCAGAAAGTGTTTAGAGGGCGCACGAAAAAAGCCCTCCGCCGCCGAAGAAGCAGCGCGAGGGCCTCGAGCGAATGTGCGGGATCGAGCTAGTTGGCCAGCTCGGCAATCGCTGCTTTGCGGGCGCCTTCGAACTCGTCGCCGGGCTTCCAGGTCGCCATGGTTGGCGCGCGTGCCAAGTGAACACCGCACCAGAAACCGACTCGAGCGTCTTCGATTAGGCCATCGAACCGCCACGCTTCGGTGATTTCGTCGGAGGGCTGGTGGTAGTGAATCTTGATCCACTCGTCCATCGCTTCCCGCGCGGCTTCGGCCGGCTGCCCGCGTAGCTCGGTGCCGCCGTCGAGGTAAATCGCCGGCACGCCAATCTTCGCCAAGCTGAACTGGTCCGACCGATAGAAGTATCCCTTGTCCGGAAACTGGTCACCCACGACGTACCGATCTTGTTTCGCTGCCGCGGCTTCCACCACCCCGTCAAGTGACGACTTGCCGTAGCCGATGAACACCAAATCCTTGGCTCGGCCCCAGATGTTGCCGGCATCGAAGTTGATGTTCGCGGCGAGGCGGCCAGGATGAATGGTTGGATTGGCGGCGTAGTACTTGGAACCGAGAAGTCCTTGCTCCTCAGCGGCCACGATGGCAAAGAGGATCGAACGCCGGGGCGGTTCGCCGAGTGTTTGGAACGCGCGTGCGATTGCCAACAGCTGGCCGACTCCGGACGCGTTGTCCAAAGCACCGTTGTAGATGTCATCGCCTGCGTCGTTGGCCTTGCCACGTCCCAAGTGATCGTGGTGAGCGGTGTAGATCACAACTTCGTCACGGAGCGTCGGATCGGAGCCCGGGATCATGCCCAAGACGTTGGCTGTCGACACGTCACTGCTGACCTCGATGGCGAGGTCCAAGGAGGCGCGAATACCGAGGTGAACGGGCTGGAAGTCGCGGCTGCGGGCACCCTCGATGTCGGCGGCAAGGTCGCGGCCCGCCAGTTGCCACAACCGTTCGGTGGCTTCATAAGTGGTCCACGCCGGCACTTCGATGCGCGGCTCGCCCTCGGTCGGCAGCTCGAACTGTGTACCGCTCCAAGATGATTGAATGACATTCCAGCCGTAGCCAGCCGAGGGGTCGGTGTGAATGATGATGGCGCCCGCCGCACCTTGGCGTGCAGCGCTCTCGTACTTGTAGGACCAGCGACCGTAGTAGAGGCGCCGGTTGCCGGCGAAGAGTTCGTCGTCCCAGTCGGGGTCATTGTTGAGCATGACCAGCACCTTGCCGGCGAGTGATGCACCCTTGAAGTCGTCCCAATCGTATTCGGGCGCTTCGATGCCATAGCCCACGAAGACAAGCTCCGCGTCGCGAATCGAAGCCTGTTCGCGTTGCACCCCACTGCCAGCAATGAAGTCGTCCCACCAGCTGAGGTCCAGCGACTGTCCGCCGCGCTGGAAAGTCCACGTTTCGGGGACCTTGGCCGAGACCCCAACAATGTCGAACTCCTGTTCCCAGCCGCCGGCATCGCCCGCGGGTTGGGCCCCCGCCGCTTCCAATTGCTCGACAATGTACGTGCGGGCGGCGGTGTCGCCAACTGATCCGGGGCCGCGACCCTCGAGGGCGTCATCCGACAGATAGCCGATGGTCTCGCGCAGGTAGGCCTCGTTGATCACCGCCGACGCCGTATCGATGTCGCTGGGCAGGTCGAGGTGGGAGGTGACGGCAGTGTTGGCGGTCGGACCAGCTGCGGGCTCCACAGGCGGTGGGGGCTTATGGTTACAGGCAAGTGCCCCAGTCAGCAGCAGCAGGGCAAAGAACGGCACGAGCAAGGCCCTACCGGCATGTGCGATCTGGGTCGTATCGATGATCATGGGCAAGTCTCCTGAATGGGGTGTCAGGATTCGATGGTACCAGAGGTCATCGCGACAGCCTGGGCCGTTCAGGCTACAATCGATATGCCATGCGGCTGCGCACCTTGGCTCGTGATTGCCTCTATCTGAATTGGTCCCTGCCCCTCCGTTTTGCTCCTCCGTTACCGGCTCCGTTGCGGTACGAAGAGCACGCGGTAGCAGGGGAGGGCCACGTATTTGTGTCGGCTCTGCTTTTTCGATTGACCGAGTTGCGTCTGGGCGCGGTACCCGGAGGGCGGTTGTCGTATCCGCAGGCCAATGTGCGGGTGTATGTACGCGATGCCAATGACCAGCCCGCTGTCTTCTACTTGCGAACCCTGGTGCCGCTGTGGGTGGTGCCTGGGGCCCGAATGATGGGTCGGCAACCGGTCGAGGTGGGCCGTCTGCGGTATCCCAGACCGTCGCGCCACCGTCACGATGGCGCCTGGCGGTGGAAGGTCGGCCGAAGTGCGTCCTCGAGGTCCTCGTTGATCATTCGTGCCGAGCTCGCGTCTCCTCGGATCGGTCCCGGGCCGCGATTGGGTCCCTGGGATCGCACCGTTGCGTACTTTCGGCACCGAGCACAAGGATACGTTCTCGACGGCGGAGAGGTCCGCGCTGTTGCACCTGCCAACGCATCGATTGACGTGTGGCCCTTGATTGCCGAGGTTGAAGACAGTGGGTTGATGGCCGAGACTGTTCCGTTGGCACCACCAGACATATGGGGACTGCCCCACTCTGCGTGGTTGTGTCCCGAGATTCCGTTCCGATTCGAGCTGGGACGGATGGCGGGGCGGGCGTTGGGCAAGAGGCCGGTTCCCGCTGCCGAAGGGGCGTGAGACTGGTACCATCGCCGCCATGACCATCGCGCGTAGCAATCAAGAGACCCAACGCATTGCCATCTTGCCGGGAGACGGCATTGGTAGAGACGTAACGGTTGAGGCGGTCAAAGTACTGGAGGCAGCCCGTCAGCGATGGAACTTGCCCTTGGAATTGGTCGAGCTGCCGTGGAGCGCTGATCACTACTTGGCAACCGGCGAGACCCTACCCGAGGGCGCACTCGAGGACTTTCGCCAGAATTACGCCGCCATCTTCATCGGCGCCTATGGTGATCCTCGGGTGCCGGACATGAGGCATGCCGCGGACATTCTCTTGGGCATCCGGTTCGGACTCGATCTGTACATCAACTTGCGTCCGATCAAGCTCTATGACCCGCGCCTGTGTCCGTTGAAGAACAAGGCCATCACCGATGTCGATATGGTGGTCTTTCGGGAGAACACCGAAGGTGCCTACGTGGGCGTGGGCGGGAACTTCAAGAAGGGTACGGCCGATGAGGTCGCAATCCAAGAAGAGATCCACACACGCAAGGGTGTCGAGCGGATTATCCGAGCGGCCTTCGAGTATGCCCAGGAGCACGGCCGCACCAGCGTGTGCATGTGTGACAAGTCGAACGTCATGCGCTTTGGGCACGATCTGTGGCTCCGCTGTTTCGCGGAAGTGGGTGCGGAATATCCCCAGATCGAGCAGCAGCACCTCTACGTCGACGCATTGGCGATGCAACTGGTCAAAGCCCCCGAGCGTTTCGACGTCATCGTGACCAACAACATGTTCGGCGACATCCTCACCGACCTTGGTGCCGCACTACAGGGTGGCCTCGGCGTCGCTGCGTCGGCGAACTTGCATCCGGGTCGGATTTCCATGTTCGAGCCGGTCCACGGTTCGGCACCCAAATACGCGGGGACCGGCCGCGCGAATCCTGTGGGTGCGTTGCTGTCGACGTCGCTCATGCTCGAGACGCTCGGTCATACCGAGGCCGCCACGGCGATCGACACCGCGGTGGCCGACGCCATGCGAGCTGATCGCAGCACCCCCGATCTGGGTGGCGATCTGACAACGTCCCAGGTTGGTGACGTCATTGTCGAGGCGATCGGCTAGCCGGTTGGTCTCCAGGGATTGAAATCCCAGGCTAGATACCTTGTCGCCTTCGGCGTGCAATTCGTGGGGCTGCTCTTTTGTCACCTGGGATTGAAATCCCAGGCTAAATACCTTGTCGCCTTCGGCGTGCAATTCGTGGGGCTGCACCTATGAGGTGCCTGTTGTGAGCCTGGGCCTTCAGCCCCAGGCTCGTAGCGTGGCGTTTACCTGGACGGCTCGGCTTCATTGAGATCGGGAACCCGTTTTGACTCATCTTAAACAGTTTCCAAAACTAAGCCATTGAAAATAAATGCTTTGCGGCCGCACTGATCCGGCGTGGCACCAGGATTCCCTTCAACTCACCTCCGCTACCGTTTTGGGCAGCGCCACCCGGCACGCCTGAAATACTTTGCCGGCCACTCCCGGGGTTTCCGTTCGCAAACGAAAGCGTCGGGCCCCGTTCTCCACGTCCACTTGCCGCACCCGGCTCAGATCTCGAATCATCATGCCCCATTCCACGTCGCCGAGACCCTTCGCTTCCAAGCGCTGTTGTAGCTCGTGTCGAAGCACCAGCGCGAGGAACGAGCAGAATACGTGGCCACGGATCGTCTCATCGCATTTGTGGTAGATCGGCCTTGTCGACAGCAACGATTTCACCGAACGGAATATGTGCTCCACCGTCCAAAGCTGCTTGTAGCGCAGGGCAACCTCCGCCGCATTGAACTCCGTGTTCGTTCGCAGGACCCACTTGCCGTCGAATCGTTCCTCGCGCTCGATCTTTTCCGGGTCGATGGCGAGTGTGCCTTTAGCTAAGGTTTTCAAATATCTACGATAGCCACGGTTGGCGACCATCGACTTGACGCTGCCGTGGGAAAGCCGGTCCTCGAGAGACTCGAGAATCGCTTGCCGATCGTGGGCGTCTTTGCGAGCCTGCTCAGCATTGCGGCAGACAATGTAGCGGCGGCCATCTACCCGAACATCCTTCACCTCGAGCGGTGACGGCGTCTTGCCTTTCGAAGGCTCACGGTGCACTTTCTTGTAGCGGCCGGCACGAGAGAGGACATCGTCGCGAACCTCCTTCTGGTTTCGCATCCGAGCGCCGAGGATGTAGCAGATTCCCAACTTCTCCAACTCTTTCACAGCGGCTGCCTTCATCATTCCGCGGTCCGCGACGATGCAGACTTCCTCGATACCGAAACGTTGCTTCATCTTGTTCACCACCGGCAGAAGAGTGGTGACGTCTGCGGTGTTCCCCGGCCACATCTCGCAACAGATCGGCGCTCCCTGATCGTCGATCACAGCACCTACGATCATCTGCTTGAGATGGGGACGGTGATCCTTGCTGAAACCGCGTTGCCCGAGATCTTGGCCACCTTCGCCTTCGAAATAGATCGAGGTCGTGTCGAAGAACACCAGGCCCAGTGAGCTGAACAGGTCCCGACGTCGATCGAAGAGGGCTTCTTCGATCAAGTCTTTCGTGCAACGAAATCGGAGATGGCTCGCTGGCTCGTTCTCCTCCGAAATACTTGCAGACTCTTCGTCGAGCGGCTCGCCGAGCCAAGCCATGGCGCGATAGGCGTGGTGGAGCTGAAGCTCGTCGATGCCTTCGACAGCATGGTCGTCTTTCCAGTGATAGCAAGCTCGGTCTGAGCCCGGGTCCACCAAGCGATGCAACACTTCGAGAAAGACGACCCGCTCCACCGGGAACTGGAACCTGCGCTCGCTCAACAGCTTCTCACACACCTTGCGGCAACCGGTCTGCTCCCAAAGCTTGTCGAAAATCCTCGCGGGTCCCAAGGTGCGGCTGGAAAGTGTTGGAAGGGTGCCCTTCTTGTACTCGCTGAGAATCAAGAGCTGCTCGGCGAAACGAGATCCCGAGGCAAGCAGGGAATTGAGCTGCCCAGACTCACGGAGTACATCTGCCCGCCCGAGAGTGATGAGAACGCGTTGTTTCGATCGGCCGTCTTCCCAGCGGTTCTCGACGATTTGCAGATACTCACGCGGCCCGGATTTTTTGATTCGAAAGAACACGGTTGCCTCCTAAAGACACCATGATTCTAACCATCAACTGCTAATTGTCAACGAGATGAAAAATCGACGTGGCACCAGGATTGAGAAACTTTTCTCGGAAAATGAGCTCAAATCCGCGTAAGTCCTTTAGAATCAGCGGTCCAATTTATTGGACCGGAATTAACTGTAGAAGATCAGTTTGAATCGTGTTGGGTTCGACGGCCCGGCTCCGTTGAGATCGGGAACCCGTTTTGAATCGTGTTGGGTTCGACGCCCCGGCTCCGTTGAAATCGGGACCGTTGCGGGTTCACCTGGGATTGAAATCCCAGGCTAGATACCTTGTCGCCTTCGGCGTGCAATTCGTGGGGCTGCTCTTTTGTCACCTGGGATTGAAATCCCAGGCTAGATACCTTGTCGCCTTCGGCGTGCAATTCGCGGAGGTGCACCTATGAGGTGCCTGTTGTGAGCCTGGGCCTTCAGCCCCAGGCTCGTAGCGTGGCGTTTACCTGGACGGCTCGGCTTCGTTGAGATCGGGAACCCGTTTTGAATCGTGTTGGGTTCGACGGCCCGGCTCCGTTGAAATTGGGACCGTTGCGGGTTCACCCGGGATTGAAATCCCAGGCTAGATACCTTGTCGCCTTCGGCGTGCAATTCGTGGGGCTGCTCTTTTGTCACCTGGGATTGAAATCCCAGGCTAAATACCTTGTCGCCTTCGGCGTGCAATTTGTGGGGCTGCTCTTTTGTCACCTGGGATTGAAATCCCAGGCTAGATACCTTGTCGCCTTCGGCGTGCAATTCGTGGGGCTGCACCTATGAGGTGCCTGTTGTGAGCCTGGGCCTTCAGCCCCAGGCTCGTAGCGTGGCGTTTACCTGGACGGCCCGGCTCCGTTGAAATCGGGAACCCGTCTTGAATCGTGTTGGGTTCGACGGCCCGGCTCCGTTGAAATTGGGACCGTTGCGGGTTCACCCGGGATTGAAATCCCAGGCTAGATACCTTGTCGCCTTCGGCGTGCAATTCGTGGGGCTGCTCTTTTGTCACCTGGGATTGAAATCCCAGGCTAAATACCTTGTCGCCTTCGGCGTGCAATTCGTGGGGCTGCACCTATGAGGTGCCTGTTGTGAGCCTGGGCCTTCAGCCCCAGGCTCGTAGCGTGGCGTTTACCTGGACGGCTCGGCTTCATTGAGATCGGGAACCCGTTTTGAATCGTGTTGGGTTCGACGGCCCGGCTCCGTTGAAATCGGGACCGTTGAAATTGGGACCGTTGCGGGTTCACCCGGGATTGAAATCCCAGGCTAGATACCTTGTCGCCTTCGGCGTGCAATTTGTGGGGCTGCTCTTTTGTCACCTGGGATTGAATCCCAGGCTAAATACCTTGTCGCCTTCGGCGTGCAATTCGTGGGGCTGCACCTATGAGGTGCCTGTTGTGAGCCTGGGCCTTCAGCCCCAGGCTCGTGGCGTGGCGTTTACCTGGACGGCTCGGCTTCGTTGAGATCGGGAACCCGTTTTGAATCGTGTTGGGTTCGACGGCCCGGCTCCGTTGAAATTGGGACCGTTGCGGGTTCACCCGGGATTGAAATCCCAGGCTAGATACCTTGTCGCCTTCGGCGTGCAATTCGTGGGGCTGCTCTTTTGTCACCTGGGATTGAAATCCCAGGCTAGATACCTTGTCGCCTTCGGCGTGCAATTCGTGGGGCTGCTCTTTTGTCACCTGGGATTGAAATCCCAGGCTAGATACCTTGTCGCCTTCGGCGTGCAATTCGTGGGGCTGCACCTATGAGGTGCCTGGGTTGTGAGCCTGGGCCTTCAGCCCCAGGCTCGTAGCGTGGCGTTTACCTGGACGGCTCGGCTTCGTTGAGATCGGGAACCCGTTTTGAATCGTGTTGGGTTCGACGGCCCGGCTCCGTTGAGATTGGGACCGTTGCGGGTTCACCCGGGATTGAAATCCCAGGCTAGATACCTTGTCGCCTTCGGCGTGCAATTCGTGGGGCTGCTCTTTTGTCACCTGGGATTGAAATCCCAGGCTAAATACCTTGTCGCCTTCGGCGTGCAATTCGCGGAGGTGCACCTATGAGGTGCCTGTTGTGAGCCTGGGCCTTCAGCCCCAGGCTCGTAGCGTGGCGTTTACCTGGACGGCTCCGCTTCGTTGAGATCGGGAACCCGTTTTGAATCGTGTTGGGTTCGACGGCCCGGCTCCGTTGAAATCGGGACCGTTGAAATTGGGACCGTTGCGGGTTCACCTGGGATTGAAATCCCAGGCTAGATACCTTGTCGCCTTCGGCGTGCAATTCGTGGAGGTGCACCTATGAGGTGCCTGTTGTGAGCCTGGGCCTTCAGCCCCAGGCTCGTAGCGTGGCGTTTACCTGGACGGCTCGGCTTCGTTGAGATCGGGAACCCGTTTTGAATCGTGTTGGGTTCGACGGCCCGGCTCCGTTGAAATCGGGACCGTTGAAATTGGGACCGTTGCGGGTTCACCTGGGATTGAAATCCCAGGCTAAATACCTTGTCGCCTTCGGCGTGCAATTCGTGGGGCTGCTCTTTTGTCACCTGGGATTGAAATCCCAGGCTAGATACCTTGTCGCCTTCGGCGTGCAATTCGTGGAGGTGCACCTATGAGGTGCCTGTTGTGAGCCTGGGCCTTCAGCCCCAGGCTCGTAGCGTGGCGTTTACCTGGACGGCTCGGCTTCGTTGAGATCGGGAACCCGTTTTGAATCGTGTTGGGTTCGACGGCCCGGCTCCGTTGAAATTGGGACCGTTGCGGGTTCACCTGGGATTGAAATCCCAGGCTAAATACCTTGTCGCCTTCGGCGTGCAATTCGTGGGGCTGCTCTTTTGTCACCTGGGATTGAAATCCCAGGCTAGATACCTTGTCGCCTTCGGCGTGCAATTCGCGGAGGTGCACCTATGAGGTGCCTGTTGTGAGCCTGGGCCTTCAGCCCCAGGCTCGTAGCGTGGCGTTTCCCTGGACGGCTCGGCTTCATTGAGATCGGGAACCCGTTTTGAATCGTGTTGGGTTCGACGCCCCGGCTCCGTTGAAATCGGGACCGTTGCGGGTTCACCTGGGATTGAAATCCCAGGCTAAATACCTTGTCGCCTTCGGCGTGCAATTCGTGGGGCTGCACCTATGAGGTGCCTGTTGTGAGCCTGGGCCTTCAGCCCCAGGCTCGTAGCGTCGCGTTTACCTGGACGGCCCGGCTCCGTTGAAATCGGGACCGTTGAAATTGGGACCATTGCGAATCGTGTTGGGTTCGACCAACCGGAGCTGGAAGATTCGAGGCCGCGGTCCCGTCTATTGATGGCAGGAGGCTGAAACGAAATAGGATGGCTAATCGCTACTCATGTCTTTGGTACCACCTGGTCTTTGCGACCCGCGGCAGAACACCGTGGCTTGTCGCAGAGATCCAGCCAGAGTTGTTCGCCTACATTGGTGGAGTTGTTCGGCGGCGAAAAGGGTGCCTTTTGGCGGCAGGAGGAATGTTGGAGCATGTGCATCTGCTGTTCCATGCCCCGCCAAACCTTTTGGTATCCGCACTTGTGAGGGAGGTTAAGGGAGCGTCTTCACGATGGATGAGCCTACAGATGGGAGGTGCGCCTTTTGCCTGGCAGCGAGGTTACGGTGTGTTCTCGGTAAGTGCGTCTCAAGTCCCTCGGGTTGTTCGCTACATCGCCAATCAGGAACGGCATCATCAAACGATGACCTTCGAAAAAGAACGCGAAGCCCTAGAGAAAAGCCATGGGCGCGAGAGCTAGGCGAGCCGCGTCCTGTCGGCCACGGGATTTACCAGGCTAGGCGTTAGCGCCGGAATCCCTGCTCGATGCCAGAGCCTTGAGACGGCCATAGAACACCCGTAGGGGCTCATCGAGCTTGCGAAAGGCCAGAAAGGGCTCGAGTTGGGCGCCGATCGGTGGCAAGTCGGTGGCTTTGGCCCAGGCCAGAAATGGGACCAGCAAGGGGGTGGCGTGCTCGAGCTCGAGACGGAGGAGCCTCGCGGTGATTCCGCCGTGACGAAGGAAACCCGTGGTGTCGTAGAGGTCGAAGATCTTGGTCAGGTCGTAGGGTACCTGGAGTAGCTCCACGGTCCACGGTTGGTCGGGGGCCAGGCGCTCGACGATGGCGTATTGCGCTCGCTGGTCACGATTGAAGGGAAGGCCTGTTGAACCGACGTTGATCACGGTGCCGCGCGTTGTTCGTCGGACCAGGGGGCGATGGGTATGCGCGCAAACCAGGACATCCTCGATGATGCTGCCGAGGTGGGTGTCGATCTCCCCGTCCTCGGTCCATGGGCCGATGCCGTCGCGGTTGGAGACCGGTGTACCGTGGACCAACCGCATTCCCGGGCGTTTCAGCGAGAACGGCAACGTTGCGATGAACGTGGCATCCGGTTCGTCGAGCTCATCGGCCATCCAGCGTGCCGCCGCCCACTCTTCATCGACCCGCCACGGATCTGGAATGTCACCGGCGCGGAACGAAAGGAGATAGTCCTCGTGGTTACCGCCGATGGTCGGTAGCCCCAGAGCCCGCACCCGCCGCACCACCGCTGCCCCTTGCGGCCCGCGGCCCACCAAGTCGCCACCGACCAGGGTCTCGTCGATACCCTGCCCGGCGATGTCATCGAGCACGGCATCGAGGGCGGGAATATTGCCGTGGATGTCGGCGATGATGGCAAGTCGGGTTTTCATGGGAATCCTGCTCGAAATCTCGAGACCATCAAGGATACCGCGCGTCGTGACAGGGTCCAGTTCCCAACCCAGAATGGGTGGCCAAGCGCTATACTTCGGAGACATCATTTGCCCGACGACGGAGTGTAGTCATGCGACCGAGCGAAGCCGAGCTGATTCACGATTGGAACACTGCCGATCCGGCTGATGACTCGGCGCGCAAGCACCATATCGAGCTCGACGACGAGACCCTACGGGACGGCTTGCAATCCCCTTCGGTCACCACACCATCGATCGACGAGAAGCTCGAGATCTTGCACTTGATGGTCGATCTCGGAATCGACGGTGCCGATATTGGACTGCCCGCGGCAGGGCCCAAGGTCTACGATGATGTCTTGAGGTTGGCGCGCGAGATCGTCGACCAGCGGCTGCCCATTATTCCGAATGCCGCTGCCCGAACCGTGATCGCGGACTGTGAGCCGATCGTCGAGATTTCCCAGCGCGCCGGTATCGCGCTCGAGGTTGCGGGCTTTGTGGGATCGAGCCCCATTCGCCAGTATTCGGAAGGATGGGATGTCGACCGACTCGAACGGTTGACGTTCGACGCGGTGGCGTTTTGCACCAAGAACGACTTGCCCTATATGTACGTGACGGAGGATACGACCCGCTCACGCCCAGAGGACTTGCGGCGTCTGTACACAGCAGCGGTCGAAGCCGGTGCGCGTAGGGTCTGTGTGGCCGATACGGTTGGCCATGCCACACCCGATGGCGCCCGCGCGTTGGTGAAGTTCATTCGGGAGGTCGTGGACGCGACCGGGGAGGACGTCAAAGTGGACTGGCACGGTCATCGTGACCGTGGGCTCGCGACGGCCAATGCCCTCGCCGCGGTCGAAGCGGGCGCATCCCGGATCCACGGAACCGCACTCGGTGTTGGCGAACGGGTAGGCAATACCGCAATGGACCTGGTGTTGGTCAACCTGGCCCTGCTCGGTTGGAGTGATCGTGATCTTTCCAAGCTATCGGCGTACTGTCGGGCCGTTGCGGATGCCACGAGCGTGCCGTTTCCCGAAAATTACCCGGTGTGCGGCGACGACGCGTTTCGGACGGCCACCGGCGTTCACGCCGCCGCGATCATCAAGGCGCGCAAGAAGGGCGATGCGTGGTTGGCGGATCGGATCTACTCGAGTGTCCCGGCATCGCTGGTGGGCTGCCAGCAACGGATCGAAGTTGGACCGATGAGCGGTGAGTCGAACGTTGCACATTGGTTGAGCGAAAACGACTATCACGCCGCACCGGAGCTGATTCGGATGATCTTCGAGCGTGCGAAGGCCGCGCCGAGCGTGCTCACCGACGACGAGCTTCACGCGCTCTGTCGTCAGCACGGCGCCCAACCGGCGGCGTAGCACCTGCCAACTGCCCAGCGGGAGGAAATGTTCGTCCCACTTTGAGCAAACTGAGTCGCCGTCGGCGCCTTTGTGACCAGGAGGGGGATCGGCCCGTGCAAGCGGGTGATCGTGGCACAGGCTCGATGGCGGCTGAATGACGGGAGTTGTTTTGATGTATTCCTCTTTGAATCAGAATCCAAAAGGCAAAGTTGGTGCCCTCACTTTCTTGACCTACGTTGCCTTGGTCGGTGTGCTCGTTAATCCGATCCAGGCAGACGGCGGCGTTGCGTTCACAGATATTGTCGGCACTGCGCCGGGCTTGACCTACGAGCGTGCACCCTCGGAAAGCGAGGTGATTTGGGACGCGTTTCGCGCGGCCGGCACGTTCGCATTCTTTGACATTGCTTTCACCCCACTCAAGTCGCGTGGTGCTCCCGGCGTGGCCCTGATCGATTTTGACGACGACGGTGATATCGACATCTTCGTCACCAACGGGCCCGGTTCCGCCAACAGTCTGTTTGCCAACCAGCGGGTCGAATCGGGCACGCTGGCCTTCGTCGATGTGGCGACGGCAGCGGGGGTGGCGGCGGTCGATCACGACAGCTCTGGGGTGTGCTTCGGTGATATCGACAATGATGGCGACGATGACCTGTTCGTATTGGGCAACGTCGGCGCCAACCGACTGTACGAGAACAACGGCGACGCGACGTTCGCTGAGATAGGTGCCGCGAGTGGCCTGGGCAACGACGTCAAGAGCTCGGCGTCCTGCACGTTCGGAGACATCGACAACGATGGGCTGCTCGACGTGGCGGTGGCCAACTGTTGCTTGGACATGAGCACCCAGTTCGCCACCGGCACGCCGGAACCATTCGCGTTCAATCAGCACAACCAGCTCTTTCGCAACACCGGTGGCAACGTGTTCACGGAGGTCACGGTATCTTCCGGCATTCTCGACCAACGGGGTTTCCCGCCCGGATTCGAGGGCTCGCCAACCGTCACGTGGGCGATCGCCTTCGTCGATATGGATGGTGATGGCGATGTCGAGCTGGTGACCGCCGATGATCAAGCGGCCGTACCGCTACCCCGAGATGGTGGTGTCGCACGGGGGTTGATTCACGTTTTCGATAACGACGGCAATGGCCATTTCACCGACGGCGCCGACACCAATGGCCTCGATCGCCCAGGTGCCTGGATGGGATTGTCCTTTGGTGATGTCAACGCCGATGGCCACCTCGACCTATTCGGCACCAACCTCGGCGACTACGCTTCGACTTTGATTACGCCGCTGGATCCGATCTACGGAGGATTCTTCAACTACGAGCTCGGTGACATGACCTCACGGTGGTACCTCGGGGACGGTGCGGGTGGCTTCGCGGATCCCGGCGTCGGCGCGCTGGTGGCCACGCCGTTTGGCTGGGGCACGGTGATGACCGACTATGACAACGACGGCGATACCGACATTGTGTACCACGGTGGTCTGCTGCCTGGTCCGGTTGTCCAGACGGCACCAGGCAGTGTCTTGACCAACGATGGTAGTGGCACTTTCCACCGTGACTTCGTGGCGCTCGCTGGTTCGACCGATCATGAGCTGCGGACCGTGCAAGGCGTCGCGTCAGGGGATCTCGACGGCGATGGATTTACCGATATCGTTTCGGTTTCGAATTTCGATCTGCCCGCTGCAACAGACTTGTCCACCTACAACCACAACTGGGGATCGCCCTTCGATGGTGGGCGCTACAAGCAGTTCTTCGAACCCACGGCAACACCGTTCGTCACCGATTACAGCGGTGTGGTCTTCGAGAACGGAACGCTCGCCGTCGAGATCAACAGCGGCGACAACGGTCACCGTTCGGTGGCGGTCGAGCTGGTGGGCTCCGTGGGGTTGACGTCGGGCGGTGGGGTCAATCGGGACGGTATCGGTGCCATCGTTACGGTAACGCCGCGCCATGGGAATCCGGCGATGGTGCCGGTCCTGGGCGGCTCGAGCTACGCGTCTCAGAACAGCTTGGTTCAAGGCTTTGGTCTGGACGACGCGCGTTGGGGGCAAGTCGAGGTTCTTTGGCCGGGTGGCATCCGCAACCGCTTCTATGCCGCCCGAGCGGGGGAGCACGTTGTCTTTCCCGAGATCCCCTGCAGCTTCGATGATGATTGGCCCAATGTCGTCGCTTATGCGGGCTGCGTGGCCACGGCCCTCGGCGAGTTGCGCACCGCGGGTGTGATCAATCATTCTCAGAAGGTCCGGTTCTTTGTCAGTGCGTTGCTCGCCTTCTTCGAGTCTCATTAACGTCGAAAGCAGCGCTGGGGCCGTGGCTATCTTGGTGGCCGTTGTAGGAGTTTGAAGCCAAACACGCTGCCGTACCCGCCGAAGTGGGCCAAGTGAATCCACAGAACAGCCATGGCCTCGAGTAGCCCTGCGTTGCGCAGGGGACCGACATTCGATCGGGGTGAAACCAGCACGGGAAGCCAGGGCCGCCACCGCAGCCTTGGCTTCGCTGTCGTCGCTCGCGAGGTGAACATCCATAAAAGTGTCCCCGAGCGTTGGGTCCAAATGGAACGCGGCGCCGAAGGTGGCGAATCCCTTGACCCAACGCGCTTGGGGGAAGGGCTTGGGCGAGAGCGGAGGTCATCGAGCCTTCGGGCGGCGGAACGTGGGCCGGCAACCGCGCTTGGCGTGGACTCTAGGTGGATTCCGAAGCCCTACCGGCGGAGGTCCTTGCCGCGATCCAGGCCGGCACGATCGACTTGGAAGACCCGGCGAACACGATTGCTTTGATTTTGGCCAACGCGGTGGTTGGTGTGCGCGGCAAGCCGACGCCGAATGGGGGCCTGTTCGAAGTCGGCATCACCTGTGCGCTGTGTCACTCGACCGTGGATGATTCGGTGGCACCGAGCATCGGCCGGCGACTCGATGGTTGGGCCAACCGCGATCTCGACGTTGGCGCGATCTTGGCCTTGGCTCCGAGGCTTCAATCGGTGGCTGACCTGCTCGGCGTGGATGTCGACACGGTGCGGACGGTCCTGCGTAGTTGGGGGCCCGGAAAGTTCGACGCCCACCTCAACCTCGACGCCCGGGCGTTTCGCCCTGACGGTGCCTCCGGCGCGGTTCTGATCCCGCCAGCCTTTGGACTCGACTCGCGGGTGTCAATCTCGCGACATACACGGGTTGGGGAACGGTTTCGTATTGGAATGCCTTTGTCGCCAACCTCGAGATGAACTGCCTAGGCCGGTTCGTTGATCCGCGCCTGGACGATAGTGTTCAATTCCCGATCGCCGCGGCGGCTGGGTTTGCCAACAAAGACGACGGCCTCGATTTGATTACGAAGAAATTGGGATAACGACACGAATACCAGCTCTCGATGGCCCCGCCAGCGCCGCTCGCCGGCAGCTTCGACCCGGTTACGGCAGACCGCGGTGAAGTGTTGTTTCGAGGTCGCGCGACCTGCGCGAGCTGTCACGTGCCACCGCTTTATTGCGTGGGCTGTGGACCCGCACGAAGGGTGGCTTTTACCACGATGGCCGGTTCGCGACCCTGCGTGACGTCTTGGACCACTACGACACTTTTTTTGGTCTGGGCTGACCGATGGCGAGAAGGCCGATCTCGAAGCATTCCTGATGTCGCTCTAGCCCAAGACGGCCGCCAGGGGCGACGGCCGCTACAAGGAAGGTACCCACATAGCGGTTGATCAGCCCGCGTAACGGCCGGACCTGCGTCGGGTAGCGGACCCTGTGCCGGCCGGTTGTGAATGGTACAGACGGTGTACCGGTCGCATCTGCCGTCCGTCTTCCCAACGGTTCTCGACGATCTGTAGATACTCGCGCGGGCCGGATTTCTTGACTCGGAAAAACATGGTTACCTCCAAAGGACACCATGATTCTATCGATTAGACACGTTTCGCCGGAAGGGGCGGCCGGCCAGTTCCTCGGAACGCGACCGGCCGTCGCAATGGTATCTAGTCGTCGTCGCGTAGGTTCTCGATCGCGTTCGAAGCCCGGTCGCGGGCGGCGTCTTTGAGGTTGTCGGCCCGGTCAACCGCAGCGTCTTTGACCTGGGTAACCCGGCTGGCGATCGACGCGGTGGCGCTGCTGACGCGGGCGGCCGCGGCGTCCTTGAGGTTGTCCGCGGATTCGGCGAGGTCACTGGCCTTGTCGCGGGCGGCGTCCTCGAGATCTTCGGCCACGTCGCCAGCTGCCTCGGCGATGTCACCAACGGCCTCTTTGGCTTCGCTCCACAGGTTCTTGATGCTGTCTTTCGTACCCATTTAGGTTGCTCTTTGATCGATGTGGGGGGTGGCGGGGATGCTACCACTGGCGATGGTTGAGCTCGAAGTCACCTGCTTCAGGCTGACCGCCGTCGACATCCGTTCGCGCGCGGTAGGATTCAGCCGATGCGGAAGCACGATGTGACGCGATCGATCCGTCCGGAAGCGCCGTGGCGTCGCGAGATCGAAGCCTATCTCGATGGCCTGAGCGCCGAGCGGGGGCTGGCCGCCAATACCATTGCCGCCTACCGGAGCGATTTGGTTCGATTGGCGACCGACCTCGCGGAACAGCGGGTTTCACTCGGAAAGGCGACCCCGCCCGAGTTGCAGGGGCATCTTCGTCGACTGCGTCGCGAGGGCCTCTCGCCGCGTTCGACCACGCGCGCTTTGGCGTCGATCCGCGGCTTCTACAGCGACCTCGTCGACCAACGGTTCCGAGCCGACAATCCGGCGGTCCATTTGAGCGCACCCAAAACCTGGCGTTCGTTGCCCAAGGTCCTGCGTCGTGGCGAAATCGAGGCCCTGCTCGGCGCCCCAGACACCGCAAAGCCGCTCGGTTGCCGCGATCAGGCGATGATCGAGTTGCTCTACGCTACGGGTTTGCGGGTGAGTGAATTGGTGGGATTGCGTTTGGCGCAGTTGCGGCTCGATGCAGGTTTCTTGGTCGCGTTTGGCAAGGGGGCGAAAGAGCGAGTGGTACCGGTGGGGGAAAGTGCCGAGCGTTGGGTCAGTCGCTACCTGGCCGACGTACGCCCGTCGCTGGTCAGCGGTCGGCACGACGCTGTTTTCGTCAACCATCGGGGCGGCGTGCTGACCCGCCAGGGTTTTTGGAAAATCTTGCGTTCTTACGGCAATCAAGTCGGTATTCGCGGTCTTTCTCCCCATGTACTCCGGCACAGTTTTGCCAGCCATCTGCTCGAGCATGGGGCCGACCTGCGCGCGGTGCAGATGATGCTCGGTCATGCCGATATCTCGACGACGCAGATCTACACCCATATTCACCAAGCGCGGTTGCAGTCGCTGTACAAGCGCTTTCACCCGCGCGCGTGACGTTCATGGGCGGCGGCCGTATGAAGGTCATGAGCCCTTGCTTCATCGACAGACGCCCGAGTCTGGCGATCCTCCTCCTGTGCTTCCTGACGGTGGTGCCGGCGTCAGCCGAGATCGTGTTGTTTGTCGACGGTGGTTGGCTGAAGATCGACGCCTACGAGCTGAGCAGCAAGGGCAATCGCATACGGCTTCACCTGCCGGAAGGCGGTGCCATGGTGCTGCCGATGTTGCGCGTCGAACGCATCCTGGATGACGAAGTGGTGCCGCAGCCCGAGCCGCCACCAGAGCCAGCCGAAACCGTGTTTCAGGCGCGCTGGGACGATCACCACCCCACGCCCGAGGTTCCCTTCGGCGAGGAGATCCACCATGCCGCGCGGGAAGCGGGGCTCAATCCTGCATTGGTGGCGGCCGTCGTGCGGGCAGAGTCGGCCTTCCGCGCCGACGCGGTGTCGCACAAAGGCGCACGCGGTTTGATGCAGCTGATGCCGGCCACCGCCCAACGGTTCGGTGTCGATGGCGCCGCCGTATTCGAACCGGCGATCAATCTACGAGCGGGGACGCGCTACCTACGCTGGCTGCTCGACCGATTTGATGGCGAGCTAGCGACAGCTTTGGCTGGCTACAACGCTGGCGAAGGCACCATCGCTCGGTACGGTGGCGTGCCGCCTTACCGCGAGACGCAGGACTACATTGCGCGGATTTTCGGCACCCTCGGGATCGAGCCTTGACACGTGGCAAGTCGGCAAACCTGCTAGACTGAAGCTTCGCTGTCTCTCGCTCGGTAAGAGGCTGCACTGCAACGATACTATCGTTCGGGGCGCCGTTTGCGGCCGTACGCGTCGGCCGTTCCGTTCGGGAACTATGTCCGTCTAGGAACCAAACGGGGGTTCACATGCCCAGCCCCAGCGCGCCCGCCTCGGGCGTGATCGACGAGCAGGCCGTCCACGAGGCCAAGGTTGCCGAAGTGGTCATCCGCTTCGCTGGTGACAGTGGCGACGGCATGCAGCTCACCGGTACGCAATTCACCCAAACCTCGGCTCTGTTTGGCAACGATCTGTCGACGTTACCGGACTTCCCTGCCGAGATCCGGGCACCCGCGGGTACGCTGCCTGGTGTCTCGGCATTTCAGGTACGCATCGCCGATCACGCCATCCACACGCCGGGCGATGTTCCCGACGTGTTGGTCGCGATGAACCCGGCGGCGCTCAAGACCAACCTTGGCGACCTCAAGAAAAACGGCCTGTTGATCGTCAACACCAACGAATTCAACAAGCGGAATTTCAAGAAGGCGCAGTACGAGACGAATCCGCTCGAAGACGAGAGTTTGGCGGGCTACCATCTGGTGGAGGTCGAGCTCACCCGCTTGACACGCGAAGCGCTCGCCGACATCGATCTGACCAACAAGCAGCGTGATCGGTCCAAGAACATGTTCGCGTTGGGCATGGTCTATTGGGTATTCAGCCGGCCGCTCGAGAACACCATCGAGTGGTTGGGCAAGAAGTTCGCCAAGAAACCCCATATCGTCGAGGCCAACATCAAGGTACTCAAGGCGGGCTGGAACTACTGCGACATCACCGGCGTGTTCCAGACCCGTTTCGAGGTTGAGCCGGCCAAGCTACCGCCCGGGTTGTATCGCAATATCAACGGCAACTCAGCGATATCGTTGGGTTTGGTCGCGGCCAGTCGGCGCAGTGGGGTGCCGTTGTTCTTGGGTTCCTATCCCATCACCCCGGCCAGTTCGATCTTGCATGAGCTGGCACGCTACAAGCATTTCGGCGTCACCACCTTTCAAGCAGAGGATGAGATTGCGGCGGTTTGCGCCGCCATCGGTTCGGCCTTTGGTGGCGCGCTCGGTGTGACCTCGACCAGCGGCCCGGGCCTCGCCTTGAAGTCGGAGGCCATGAACCTGGCGGTCATGACCGAGCTCCCGTTGGTGGTAATCAACGTCCAACGTGGTGGCCCCTCGACTGGGTTGCCCACCAAAACCGAGCAGGCCGACCTGCTTCAGACCCTTTATGGACGCAACGGTGAGTCGCCGGTACCTTTGGTGGCGCCGGCGTCGCCGGCTGACTGTTTCGACGCGACGATCGAAGCTTGTCGAATTGCCTTGCGCTACATGACCCCGGTCGTGCTGCTCTCAGACGGCTATTTGGCCAACGGTTCGGAGCCATGGTTGCTGCCGGAGGTCAAAGACCTACCCGATCTTCGGGTGGAGTTCGAGGACAACGCCGAAGATTTCCAGCCTTATCGTCGTGATCCCGAGACCCTAGCGCGACCATGGGCGATTCCGGGTACGCCAGGCCTCGAGCACCGCATCGGTGGCATCGAAAAACAAGATGTGACGGGCAATGTCTCTTACGATCCAGAAAACCACGAGCGCATGGTCCACTTGCGCGCCGAAAAGATCGCGCGGGTCGCGAACGACCTGGCACCACTCGAGGTTTCCGGCGATCCCGATGGTGGCCCGTTACTGGTCATTGGTTGGGGGAGCACGCTGGGGGCGATCACCGGTGCTGTTCAATTGGCGCGCGAGCGGGGCTTGCCCGTTAGCCGGGTGCATTTGCGCCACTTGAATCCGCTGCCGAAGGACCTGGACGAGGTCCTCGCGCGGTTCGACCGCGTCTTGATGCCGGAGATGAACACGGGCCAGTTGGCTTTGATTCTGCGCGGCCGCTACCTGAAAGACATCCAGACGCTCAGCAAGGTCCAGGGCAAGCCATTCTCGCGGGTCGAAATCTTGAATGAGATCGAGCGTCTTCTGGAGAGCGAATCATGAGCGCGAATGGTGAAAACGGTGCGGCGGGTACCGCAACGCTGACCCGCAAGGACTTCCAGTCCGATCAGGATGTGCGCTGGTGTCCAGGTTGTGGCGACTACGCCATTCTCAAGGCCGTGCAGTCGCTCTTGCCCGAGCTCGGTATCGCCCGTGAGAAGTTTGTCGTGGTGTCGGGCATTGGATGCTCGAGTCGCTTCCCGTACTACATGAACACCTTTGGCTTTCACACCATCCACGGGCGTGCACCAGCCGTCGCCACGGGTCTCAAGACCTCTCGACCCGATCTACAGGTGTGGGTCGTCACCGGTGATGGCGATGGTCTTTCGATTGGCGGCAACCACTTGATTCACGTCTTGCGGCGTAACGTTGGGGTCAAGATCCTGATGTTCAACAACCGCATCTATGGCTTGACCAAGGGGCAGTACTCGCCCACCAGTGAGGTTGGCAAGCGGACGGGGTCCACTCCGATGGGCTCGATTGATCCGCCGTTCAATCCCTTGGCGCTGGCCTTGGGCGCGGGTGCGACCTTCGTGGCGCGCAGCGTCGATATCTTCCAGAAGCATCTCACCGATGTCCTGCGTCAGGCGGCCGAGCACGAAGGAACGGCGTTTGTCGAGATCTACCAGAATTGCAACGTCTTCAACGATCAGGCATTTGCCTACATGTCGGCCAAGGATGTCCGCCAAGAAGAGGCCTTGTACCTGGAGCACGGGGCACCGATGGTTTTTGGTGCGGCTCGTGACAAGGGGCTGCGCATGCGGGGTACCGGTTACGAGGTTGTTCAGTTGGGGGACAACTTTACGGAAGACGACTGTGCCGTTTGGGACGCCCATTCACCGAGCGCCGCGATGGCTTCGATGTTGGCGCATTGTCTACCGCCTGATTTTCCGACCCCCTTGGGGGTGCTGCGTTCCGTTCGTGCGCCGGTGTTCGAGCAGTCGGTGATCGGCCAGATCGAGGCCGCTGTGGCCAAGCACGGAGACGGTGAACTCGAGTCGTTGCTGCGGTCCGGCGACACCTGGACGGTCACGTGACGTTCACGCCAGCCGAACCAAGGGTGTGTTCGCGCCGTATGATGGGCAGGAGGCCCGAACCAGATGGACGGTGAACCACAACACGAAGACAGCAATCCCCAGCGCGACCGGCCCGCAGCCGGTGTCGGATTTGACGGGGGATAGGTCGGCTGAGTCTGCCGAAACCCAAAGTTGTTGGCGGGCGTTCTGGCTCGAATGGGTCAAGCCTCTGGTGGTCATCGCGCTGGTGATGTTCTCGTTTCGGTCGGCAGTTGCTGACTGGAACGATGTGCCCACCGGTTCCATGAAGCCGACGATCCTCGAAGGTGACCGCATCTTCATCAACAAGGTCGCTTACGACCTGAAGTTCCCGTTCACGACGTACCGGCTGCTCGAGTGGGGCGATCCGTTACGCGGCGAAGTCGTGGTTCTGCGTTCGCCGGAAGACAACAAGCGATTGGTCAAGCGCGTCGTGGGCCTCCCGGGTGACCTGATCGAGGTGCGTCGAAAGTACTTGCGCGAAGAAGACATGGTCGTGAGTGTGCTGTACATCAACCGGCAGCCGGTCGAGTACGCTCAACCCGACCCTGAGGTCGTTCGACAGGTCCGACGAGTTGGAGCAGCGCAGCTACGTATTCGCTACCGAGACCGTGGGCGAGCATGCCCACCCGATCATGAATGCGCCGACCCGCCATCGGCGTCCCTTCGGACCGTTTCGGGTCCCACTGGGCCATTACTTCATGATGGGTGACAATCGTGATCGCAGTCGCGATTCGCGCGAGTTCGGCGCCGTTCCACGCAGCTCGATTCTCGGACGCGCCACCGCCGTCGCGCTCTCTGTCGACCGTGACGCCTTCTTCGCGCCGCGCTGGGAACGCTTCTTTTCTCGCTTGCCGTAGCTTCTTTTGGCCCGAATCGGGCCTTCTTTATTGGGAGTCGATGCGAAGGTATCGGCCGGCGTCAGCGCACGATCTCGTCGTCCCAGAGCGCGCGGAGAAAGTCGACGACCGGCATCACGCGGACGTCGTCCCAAAGCGCGCTGCGCGCGCCGAGGTAGAGGCCGAAACAGGTCGTACGGTCGGCACCGAGGTCGTTGCGCAGGCGCCGCAGCCCGCGGTTGAAACGCTTCTCCCATCGCGTGGTCGCCTTGATCTCGACGGCGACGTACCCGGCATCCGTTTCGAACAGCAGATCGACCTCGGCGCCGTCGTAGGTGCGCCAAAAGTAGAGCGGATACGCGCGGCGCGTGTAGCTGAGAAACGCTCTGAGCTCGTGGAGCACCAAGGTCTCGAGCAACGGCCCTAGCTCCTCGGGTGTCGGCGGATACGCTTGGCGGCCGGTCAAGGCACGGGCGACGCCGGGATCGAAGAGAAAGAACTTGCTGCGCTGGACCTGTTTGGTGGCCGACTTCAGCTTCCAGGCCGGTAGCCAGAAGCCGATCAGGCTCATCTTAAACAGTTTCCAAAACTAAGTCATTGAAAATAAATGCTTTGCGGCCGCACTGATCCGGCGTGGCACCAGGATTCCCTTCAACTCACCTCCGCTACCGTTTTGGGCAGCGCCACCCGGCACGCCTGAAATACTTTGCCGGCCACTCCCGGGGTTTCCGTTCGCAAACGAAAGCGTCGGGCCCCGTTCTCCACGTCCACTTGCCGCACCCGGCTCAGATCTCGAATCATCATGCCCCATTCCACGTCGCCGAGACCCTTCGCTTCCAAGCGCTGTTGTAGCTCGTGTCGAAGCACCAGCGCGAGGAACGAGCAGAATACGTGGCCACGGATCGTCTCATCGCATTTGTGGTAGATCGGCCTTGTCGACAGCAACGATTTCACCGAACGGAATATGTGCTCCACCGTCCAAAGCTGCTTGTAGCGCAGGGCAACCTCCGCCGCATTGAACTCCGTGTTCGTTCGTAGGACCCACTTGCCGTCGAATCGTTCCTCGCGCTCGATCTTTTCCGGGTCGATGGCGAGTGTGCCTTTAGCTAGATCCCATCCAATAACCCGTAATCAGCTGAAAACAAGAGGGTTAAACGCGCATCTGAGCTCATTTTCTGAGACGTTCTCTGATAGACTCAAGTCGATTAAAACACAGAGTCCAAAGAACTTAACTCGGAAAGTGAGAGCCCAGAATGCGCAAAGCTCGCGAATCTCAGCCCAATCTCACCTACAATTGGCTCGATCTGGACCATGCCAAAGAGCTACAGACCCTCGCAGGCCTGATCGACCAACATCCTAAGATCGCCGATCTCGTCTGGCAAGACCTTACCCGAAATGCCTCGCATTCAACCGGCGCACGAGGCATGACGGCCGAGTTGGTGTTCCGCGCTTTGTTGCTCAAACAGATGAATACCTGGAGCTACGACGAACTCCATTTTCACCTCGCCGACTCGCAGACCTATAGATCCTTCTGCGGCATGAGCTTCGCTCAAAAAACGCCCGCCAGATCGACGTTGGCGGCGGCGATCAAGAAAGTTCGGGCCGAAACCCTCGAAGCGATCAATCGCCTCTTGTTGCTGGAGGCCCGCGAGCGCAAGGTCGAGAGCGGGCAGCTTTCCCGAGTCGACTGCACGGTGGTCGAAACGCTGATGCATCCTCCCGCGGACTCGCAGCAGTTGTGGGACTGCATCCGGGTACTCCTCCGGTTAATGAAGCGGGTGCAGGCGCATCTACCGGCCGGCCTCTTCACGTTTCCGAACCGGAAGAAACGAGCCAAGCGCCGCTGCCGTGAGATCTCTGTAGCGCGAAGGAAAGTGGCGCGTCGGGAGTCCTACAGGGATCTCGTGAAGGTTGCCGAGGAGATCCAGCAAAAGGCCTTGGAAGCGGTTGCCCTGCTGGAGGCTCACCGGGTCGTCGACCCGGCCCTCGAGCAGAAGCTGGCCCGGTTTCTCGACCTCATCGAGCGCACCTTGGATCAGACTCGTCGCCGGGTCTTCGACGGCGAGAGCGTACACGCCTCGGAGAAACTCGTCTCCGTCTTCGAAGACCACTCCGACATCATCCGCAAAGACTTCAAGAACACATACTACGGCCACAAGATCTGTCTCACCGGTGGCAAGTCCTCGATGGTTCTGGATTGCCAGATCTTCCGAGGCAATCCCGCCGATGCCAACATGGCTGTGCCATCCGTCGAACGTCAGCAAGACATCTATGGCAAAGCGCCGCGCCAAGTCGTGTTCGATGGAGCCTTCAGCTCGGCGAGCAACCTTGAGAAGATCCAAGAACTGGGGACCCAAGATGTTGTCTTTTCCAAGAGTTCTCTGAAGATCTCCGAGATGGCCAAGAGCCTCTACGTCTACCGCAAGCTACGCAATTTCAGAGCCGGCATCGAGGGATGTATCTCGTTCCTGAAGCGTACCTTCGGACTGCATCGCTGCACCTGGCGCTCCTGGTCGTCGTTCAAGAGCTACGTCTGGAGCTCGATCGTTTCCTGCAACCTATTGGTCATGGCCCGAACCATTCTCAGCCAAGCTTGATCAGCCGACCGGCGGTCAAAGCACGCGGCACCCCGACGGGCCGCCTGGATGAGATATGGGCGCGAATGCAGTCCTTGCCGCATTCGCACCTCTGGCGGTCGATTCCACGATCACCCGGTGAGCAGCACCCCCAATGGACCCTTAGACGAGGGCCCATTCGACAGGCCTGTGGGCTCGAAACCGCATTTCTGGATGGGATCTAGCTAAGGTTTTCAAATATCTACGATAGCCACGGTTGGCGACCATCGACTTGACGCTGCCGTGGGAAAGCCGGTCCTCGAGAGACTCGAGAATCGCTTGCCGATCGTGGGCGTCTTTGCGAGCCTGCTCAGCATTGCGGCAGACAACGTAGCGGCGGCCATCTACCCGAACATCCTTCACCTCGAGCGGTGACGGCGTCTTGCCTTTCGAAGGCTCACGGTGCACTTTCTTGTAGCGGCCGGCACGAGAGAGGACGTCGTCGCGAACCTCCTTCTGGTTTCGCATCCGAGCGCCGAGGATGTAGCAGATTCCCAACTTCTCCAACTCTTTCACAGCGGCTGCCTTCATCATTCCGCGGTCCGCGACGATGCAGACTTCCTCGATACCGAAACGTTGCTTCATCTTGTTCACCACCGGCAGAAGAGTGGTGACGTCTGCGGTGTTCCCCGGCCACATCTCGCAACAGATCGGCGCTCCCTGATCGTCGATCACAGCACCTACAATCATCTGCTTGAGATGGGGACGGTGATCCTTGCTGAAACCGCGTTGCCCGAGATCTTGGCCACCTTCGCCTTCGAAATAGATCGAGGTCGTGTCGAAGAACACCAGGCCCAGTGAGCTGAACAGGTCCCGACGTCGATCGAAGAGGGCTTCTTCGATCAAGTCTTTCGTGCAACGAAATCGGAGATGGCTCGCTGGCTCGTTCTCCTCCGAAATACTTGCAGACTCTTCGTCGAGCGGCTCGCCGAGCCAAGCCATGGCGCGATAGGCGTGGTGGAGCTGAAGCTCGTCGATGCCTTCGACAGCATGGTCGTCTTTCCAGTGATAGCAAGCTCGGTCTGAGCCCGGGTCCACCAAGCGATGCAACACTTCGAGAAAGACGACCCGCTCCACCGGGAACTGGAACCTGCGCTCGCTCAACAGCTTCTCACACACCTTGCGGCAACCGGTCTGCTCCCAAAGCTTCTCGAAAATCCTCGCGGGTCCCAAGGTGCGGCTGGAAAGTGTTGGAAGGGTGCCCTTCTTGTACTCGCTGAGAATCAAGAGCTGCTCGGCGAAACGAGATCCCGAGGCAAGCAGGGAATTGAGCTGCCCAGACTCACGGAGTACATCCGCCCGCCCGAGAGTGATGAGAACGCGTTGTTTCGATCGGCCGTCTTCCCAGCGGTTCTCGACGATTTGCAGATACTCACGCGGCCCGGATGTTTTGATTCGAAAGAACACGGTTGCCTCCTAAAGACACCATGATTCTAACCATCAACTGCGAATTGTCAACGAGATGCAAAATCGACGTGGCACCAGGATTGAGAAACTTTTCTCGGAAAATGAGCTCAAATCCGCGTAAGTCCTTTAGAATCAGCGGTCCAATTTATTGGACCGGAATTAACTGTAGAAGATCAGTCAGGGTATCGACCAGGATTTCGAAATGATTCTGGACTGTCGTACGACTGACCCCGGCGTCCCGAGCGATGCCCGCCGCGTTGGGCACCTGGGCGTTCTGGCGCGCGGCGATCTCGAGGAAGCGAGCGAAAGCGCCGACGTTGCGGGTCAATGCCTCGGCCCTGATCTCCTGATCCAGATAGGTCTCGGCGTAGGTTCTCAGATAGTTGGCGGGATCCTCACTGTTGACCGCCATGGGCAGCGAGCCGAAACGCAGCGCATGATCCAAGTCCAGATCGAAGTTCCTCTCGGCCGAGACCAGCGGGAACATCGAGGTGGTGATTGCACGTCCGGCCAGGAGATTGGCACCACCGCGCCGGATCTTCCGCGCACTGGAGCCGGAGAGCACGAATCTCAGCCGCTTCGTCTCCATTAGGCGATGGACCTCGTCCAGCAGGGCGGGCACCTTTTGGACCTCATCGATGACGACCCAGCTTCCGGACGGCAGGCCCGCTACTTCTCGATACAGCGATCCAGGCTCTTTCGTCAGGCGAAGAGCTTCGCCCGTGTCCAGCAGATCGTAGGTCGTGCTGTCCGGAAACCGATCGCGAATCCAGGTCGATTTCCCGGTACCTCGGGGTCCGAAGAGAAAGATCGACTGTTGCGGCGTTTCGAGCAATCTTGGATACATCGTTGGCGTTTTTACCCGAATTATGCCAGCGAGCTTAGCAGAAGTCAGGGCTGGATGCCGGGCGAGGCGTAGGGTCTGGACGTCCTTCGTCGCTGCGCCGCCTTTTTTCGCGCCGTGCCGTGAGCGCTTCGTTTCGCGTTTGGACTGACCCTTGGCCAAGTTCCGATCGAGGGGCGGTAGGGCCGGCTCCCCGTCAGTGTGAGGCTGGAGCTTGCCGCCTCACTTCCGAATCTCGAGATCCTTGAGAAGGTCGTAGAAGGTCGTAGTACCGATTCCTGCCATGGTGGCGGCCGAGACGACGTTCCGCCCGCTCATCTCGAACACACGCTCGAAATAGGCCCGCTTGACCCGCTGCTCCACGTTCTTCCAAGTCTCCTGGCTGGGATCGAAGCTCAACAGGCCCGGAGATGCAGGCGCGGTACGCCGGCGAGTTGCCTGTCGGATCATGCCGGGGTGAACCGGTCCCTCCTCGTTGTTCGAGTAGGTTGCGGACCGCCGGATGACGTTGCGTAGCTCGCGAACGTTGCGTGGCCATGTGTGGCGAAAGAGAAGATCGAGGGTTGTCGATGGAAGCTGTCTGGCACCGCCATGTTCATCCTCGAACTCCTCTAGGAAGTGGTGAGCCAGCATGCTCAGATCTTCCGTCCGATCACGCAACGGAGGCGCGGTGATGGTGAATGCTCCGATGCGCTCCAACAGGTCTTCGCGGAAGAGCCCCTCTGCCACAAGCTCATCCAGGTCCTTGTGGGTCGCGAAGACGAGTCGGGCTTTGAGCGCCTCCGGTCGATTGCCACCCACCCGCCGAAATTGTCGCTCTTCGATGACACGCAGGAGCTTGACCTGGGATGGAGCATCGAGATCGCCGATCTCGTCGAGCAGAACCGTCCCGGCACCGGCCTCGGCCAAGAGACCCTTGCGCGCTTGCGCGGCGCCGGTGAACGATCCGGCTTTGTGTCCAAACAGGTCACTCGAAATGAGGCCCGAGGTGCCCGCGGCGATATTGAACGGAACCCATGGTAGGCCAGCGCGCCCGAACTCGTGGAGAGCGCGGCCGATCAACTCCTTTCCGGTACCGGTCTCGCCAAGGATCAAAACAGGATCAGCGATCGGCGCCACCTTCTCGATGTCTCGATAGACCTGCTGCATGGGCCGTGAAACACCGATCAGGTCAACGAGCTGGTTCGAGATGCAGAGTTTGGAAGGGTCACCGAGAGCAGGCAGGCCCTGGGCCCTGCTAGGGCGAAGGTGACGTTCTAACAGTGCGCATCCAGTCGGCCTGGAGCGGCACGACGCGGATGCGGGGTCGCGTCCTTTCGGTAAATTCAGGGCGTAGGAGGGCTTGAAAATGGAGCGGCCCTGGGCCGTCCTCTACCGTACGGCTGAACCCCTCGATGATGCCGTTGACGGTGATCGCGAGAAAAACAGGGTGGGTTGCTGGCTTCTTGACGAGGCCTTGAAGGTAGATGGGGAACGTCTTGGACGATGTCGATGAACGTCTTTTCTTGCCGACCACTTGCCATTGAGCCCGCTCGGGGCCGCCAACAAATGAGAGGTTTTTCGCCCGTGTTCCGATGTAGGCGCTGAGTGCCGGATGAGGGACCGTGTCGAAGAGGTCGTTTAGCCCACGGCCTAGTCTTTGCTCTTGTCGTCGGAGCAATTCGGGGCGATCTCGGCGAATTCTGCCTCGATCGACGGTCAGTATCTTCGCCTTGCCGCCGTGTTTCGCGATCCCCAGGAAGATCCGTCCCAGGGTTCGATTGGGACCCTTCGGATCGAACAATGACTTACCGTGGGTTCCCCACAAAGCGGGTGGTACCCCGAGAACATCGAGAATCGTTGGCACAATGTCCACCGTCTCGGCGTTTCGAAGGTCGATACGCGGGGTCATTTGACCTGGTTTCTTGACCAGCAGTGGTACAGGGAGAATCATACTCGAGTTATGGCGTCGCAACGTCCGGAACCCAGTGCCGACCTTGAAACTGCAACCGTGGTCACTGGTGACGATCATCAGACTCTGGTCGAAGAGGTCGAGTTCTTCGAGGCGTTGTATGGCGAGTCCCAAAAGCCGATCGGCGTATGCCAGCTGTAGGAGATGCCTGGCTTGCCCTTGCTGAGCGGCCCAGGCGTCGGTCCAGTGTTGACGATCGTCGAGTCCGAGCAAACTTGGTGACTCGTACTGGTGTCCCGTGGGAAGGAAAATCCAGGGCAGATGAGGGAGCATCAAGTGCAAGAACGAAAAACTCGGCGCACCCTGTTGGGTCTCGACGTGTTCGATCAAATCCTCTACAGCCCGCAAGTGGGCGCTCTTGGATCGGTGTTGGTGGTCATTCCGGCCGAAGTTGGCCCATGCTTGATCGAAGCAGGGAACCGATCAGAATTGATGGCACCGTCTCGTGTCATCAAGCTCAGCAGGGGCAGCTCGTCGAACACGATCAGAATGACCGGAGCGGGGCGGCTGATCGGAAGGCTGAAGGTCGGTGCTGCTTTTGCCGCCAAAGAGACGGTGGTCTCTGAAGACACGAGTAGAAGAGGAATAGCAAGGGCCAAGGGCCCAAGGAATGTGAGGACCATTTCGGTCGGATGCCAGCGTAGTGCCGCGATCGACAGCAAAGCGAGTACCACAGCGATAGCGATCGCCAGGACCTCCGGCACCAACCTGGCGGCTGCCTGTTGGAACAGAACCGCCACGAGCGAGCCGATCAGGAGTCGATGAAGTGGTGTTGCCCATCGCTTGGGGACAAGATGTTCGACCGCCAGCAGGATCAGCGGTAGACCAAAGCACACAACAATCGCCAACAGCACGACGTCGAGGAACCGTAGGTGATGGGCGATAAAGAAAGCCGGCTCACGAGCGAGGAGTTCGAAGAGTGGCCGCGCCAGTGCGAGATTGACGAGGCCAAATAGCTGCGCGAAACGCATGCCCCGCGACCCCAAGATTGCTCGACGCGCCGGCTCGTGGCTTTCTCCCTGGTCATGCACTGCGATGGGCCGACGTTAGCCTTGCTCGATTCGGTGGGGCTCGAGTACTCGACGAACGACGGCCTTGAGCTGACCGAGGGTGTAGGGCTTCTTCAGCCAATCCGACCAGACAATGCCCTCGGGCTGATCGGCTTCGCGGGGACGCCCTTCGCCGCTCGACAGGATGATGGGGAGATTAGGCCGTATCTGCCGAAGCGTATGCGTGGTCTCGACGCCGTCAAGGTGAGGCATGTTCATGTCGAGCACCACGAGCTCGATCTCATCGGCATGGCGCTGGAAGTAGTTGATCGCCTCCTGGCCGTCTTCGGCCTCGATGGTTTCGAAGCCGAGTCGCGCCAGGTAGTTGGCGGCGACCGCACGGACAACGGGTTCGTCATCGACCACCAAGACCGTTCCGCGACCTTTCCAGGGCGTCGATCTTTCTGGCTCTGGTGTGCTCTCGGCTGGGATCTCGATGGAAGCCGATTGAGCTGGTAGATGGATTACGAACCGCGAGCCGAGTGCGGGCTCGCTGGAGAGCCGGATCGTTCCATGATGACCTCGCACGATACCGAGCACGGCGGCCATGCCCAGGCCGCGCCCGCGCAGCTTGGTGGTGAAGAAGGGGTCGAAGATGCGCTTTCGCGTTTCGGTGTCCATACCGCAACCAGAGTCCGCGACCTCGAGGAAGACATAGTTCTCGGCGGTGATGTTCTCCGGGAAGAGTGTTTCGGTCTGGTCGATCTGGCGTGCGCTCACCAGACCAACCCGCACACCGATCACGCCGTCTTGAGCCTCGAGCGCATCGGACGCATTGGTGATCAGATTCATGATTACTTGACGGAGCTGGGTGGGATCGGCGTTGATGGCAGGGAGGTCTTCGTCAAGGGTTAGCTCGATTGTGGCTTTTTTCGAGACGGACGCTTCGAGCAGTTGTGTCATCTCTCGAACCAGACTCGCAAGATCGCATCGCCGCAGTGTGAATTGGCCACGGCCTGAGTACGCCAGGAGTTGGCTGGCGAGCTCGCCTGCGCGCCGAGCCGCAATGGCGATGCGCTCAAGAAAGGGTTCGACCTGGGATTCGCGTGGCAGCTCCAGGCTCGCGAGGCCAGCGTTCCCCAGAATGCCGACCAGGAGGTTGTTGAAGTCGTGGGCTACGCCTCCGGCCAAGAGATCGAGGCTTTCGAGTTTCTGGGCGCGCTGCACCCGATCTTCGATCTGACGCCGTTCCTCTTCGGCCCGTTGACGTTCGGCAATCTCGTTTCGCAGTTGCCCCACTGCCTCTTCGAGGCGCAGGGTACGCTCGTGAACGAGCCCTTCGAGGTCTTCACGGTAGCGCGTCAGCTCGCGCTCTTCTTGCTTTCGCTTCGAGACATCACGAAGTATGGCCAGGAAGAGGGTCCTACCGTCCAGGTCATCGAGGATTGAAGTCGACCCTTCGATGTCGATCAACTCGTCGTTACGCCGGATTGTCGTTGGGTAATCTTGAACCGAACGATCGCGAAGGAGACGCTTCTTGAGCCCTTCACGATCGGCCGGATTGGCATAAAGATCTTGGGTAAGGTCAAAGCTTCTCGCGGCTTCAAGCGATTCCAGCCCAAACAGATCGAGACCGGTTTGGTTGATATCCACGATCTTGCCCGCAGCAGTGCTGATCACGACCGCATCCTTAGACCGTCGAAAAGCCTCTCGGTAGAGTTTAGTGATGCTCTCTCCCGGACGCCTGACTTGGGAGAATGACCATGCTGCACAACCGATGGCGGCCAGGACAATGGCCGTAGCTTGGTGGGGGATGGGGTCGGGAAGGCGATCGAGGGCGAACAAGGAACCCATGCCGGTTAGCAAGAGGCTCGCGATCGCGAAGGTGCCAGTGGTGCGCCGGGAGTGTGGCCGGCGGGAGAGTGCCAACCAGCTGAGCGAGAAGGTGACGGCCAAGCAGAAGTCCACGGCCGTCACGCTCGGTGAGCGTGGGGGCGTCAGGCTCACCATGCCGAGCACGACAAATCCGAGCGTCAGGCCAAGCAGCAGCCGGGGGACGATTGAACGGCCGGTCATACCAGTCTAGAAAAGAGAGTCAAGGTGGCTCAAACTGCGAGTCAGGGGGAGTTGAGGGAATCAGCATATCAGTACATTTGATTGTCCCCACATTTGATTGTCCCCTGAGGCTGGCCGCCAAGCGCTCTATCGCCATCCGATGGTTCGACTCCGGTAGGATCGATTGGCATGAATGCAGCAAAGGAGCGGAGTGTGGATTCTCTATCCTGGACCAAGTACAGGCCCATGGGCCTTTGGGCCGTGGTTTCCATCGTTGCAGCCTGGACCCTGACGGCACCGGCAGCACCGGCAGCACCGGCAGCACCGGCTGCGCAGGCCGTTCGGATCGGGGTGGTCGTCGATGGTCCGTGGGTCGGGAACGACGAGATTCTGGCGATGACGGTTCGTGAGATCCGAGCCTTGACCGATGGCGAGATCAATGTCGCGTTTCCTGAGGCCGGCTATCGGGTGGCGGATTGGACACTCGATGGAACCCGTACCGAGATCGAGAGTCTGTTGGCGGACCCCGAGGTCGATTTGGTTATCGCTTGGGGTGTCCTGGCGTCCCATGCGGTTTGTTGTTATGCCGAGTTGCCGAAGCCGGTCGTCGCGCCGGTGATCCTCGACCAGGCTCTTCAAGAACTGCCGTTGGCCGATCACGGGGGCAGTGGGCAAGTGAATCTGAACTATGTCGCTCTGCCGGACAACACCCGGTCCGAGATCGAAGCGTTTCGCCAGATTGTGCCGTTCCAGCGTGTTGCTTTCCTGATTCGATCGGCGATTCACGAGGCCATTCCGGAACTCCTCCTGCGAACCCAAGGGGTGCTGGCGGATTTGAATCTCGAAGTGACGTTGGTTCCTGTGGTGGCGTCGGTGGACGAGGCCCTTTCGGCGGTTGACGATGTCCTGGCTGACGCCGTGTACCTGTGGCCGATGATGCATCTTCCACCGGCCGAGTTTGAGCGCCTGGTTGCCGGCATCAACGACCGCAAGCTGCCGTCGTTCTCGACGCTGGGGGGCACCGATCTCGAGGCTGGGATGCTCGCGACGTTGGGCGGTATCGAATTCCTGCCGCGCCTGGCGCGGCGGGTCGCGCTCAATGTCCAGCGCATCTTGTTGGGCGAACCGGCGGGCGAGATTCCCGTCGCTTTCAGCGCCCAGTCCCGGTTGGCGATCAACATGGCGACGGCAAGAACCATCGATATCTCACCGCGCTGGGAAACGCTGGTGGAAGCCGAGTTGCTGAATGCGGAGGACGAGACCGGCTGGGAGCAGCTGTCACTGGCGGGCGTGGTGCGGGGCGCGATCGACAACAACCTCGATCTGCTGGCGGAGCGTCGTGGACTTGCGGCCGGTGAGCAAGACATTGTCCGTGCGCGCTCGGACCTGCGGCCGCAGGTAGACCTGGGCTTGACCGGTGTGGTGATCGACGACGATCGCGCCGCCGCCAGCTTCGGCGCACAGGCCGAGCGAACGCTCAGCGCTGGGCTGGGCGTCACGCAGGTGGTGTTTTCGGAGGGCGCGCGCGCCAATGTGTATATCCAGGAACGGCAACAACGCGCGCGGGAGTTGGCTTTCGATGCGGCCAGCCTCGACCTCGCCTTCGACGCGGCGGTCACCTACCTCGATCTTTTGCGCGCCAAGACGCTGTCGCGCGTCCAGCTCAACAACCTTCGGCTCACCCGCTCGAATCTGGAACTGGCCCGAGTGCGCCGGACCATCGGCGCCGGTAATTCCGCCGAGGTCTACCGCTGGGAGAGCCAGATCGCCAACGATCGTCGGTCGTTGATCACCGCCTCCGCCTCGGTCCATTCCGCCGAACTCGCCATCAACCGGCTTTTGAATCGCGACCTCGAATCGCCCTTCGCCACCCGCGAAGTCGGGCTCGAAGATCCAGGTTTGATCACCAGTCCCTTGCGCTTCCGTGGCTACATCGCGACGCCGCGCCTTTTTCGGGTGTTACGTGACTTCACGGTGCGAGAGGGCTTGGCCGTGGCGCCCGAGCTGTTGCGGCTCGACGAGTCGATCGCGGCCCAGGAACGCCAACTGTTGGCCACGCGTCGTGCGTTTTTTCTGCCAACAGTCGGCGCTGACTTTTCCCTCGATCGTCTGTTGACCACTGGCGGTGCCGGTAGCGATTCTGCGGGTTCCCCTGGAGTGCCGCAGGCGGATGACACAACCTGGTCGCTCGGGCTGTCTGCGAGCCTCCCGCTGTTCCAAGGACGCCGTCGGACCGCTGATCAGATTGAGGCCGAGATCGCGCTCGAACAGCTGCGGCTCCAACGGAGAGCGACAGCTGAGGGCTTGGAACAAAGAATCCGTACTGCCGCTATCGCGGCGCGCGCTTCGTTCTCGGGCATTGACCTGTCACGACAATCGTCTGAGGCCGCGAGCGCCAACCTGGAGCTTGTTTCGGATTCTTATGTCCGTGGTGTGGTGCCGATCATCGACCTTCTCGATGCCCAAAACGCGGCGCTGAATGCTGGGCTCGGTGCGGCCAATGCCGTATACGATTTCTTCATCGATTTGATGGAGGTTCAACGGGCGGCCAATCGCTTCGATTTCTTTACCAGTCCGGCGTCACGAGATGCCTGGTTCGAGAGCCTGGATGCCTTCTATGCCGAAGCGGGGGTGACGCCATGGCGTTGACCGCCCCAAAGGAAGCCCGAATGTACGAAAGTCGATCGAGATGGATGTCCTGCCTTGTTCTCGCGTCGTTGCTCGGCGCGTGTGTCGAGGAGCCCATACCCGCCCCGGAAGTGTTGCGTCCAGTGCGCACGATCACGGTGGCCTTGGCATCGGGGGTTAAGGTTGCGACCTTTGCTGGTGCCGCGCGGGCGGGGGTCGAGTCGCGATTGAGTTTCCGCGTCGGCGGCACCGTCGATGCCGTAAGGGTCAACCTTGGTGATCGCGTTCGTCGTGGACAGGTGCTTGCGCGGCTCGACCCGGCGGACTATGACCTCGAGGTCGGCAAGGCTCGAGCGGGACTCGCCCAGGCCGAGGCGGCGCTGCGCCAAGCGCAAGCCGACTACGAACGGGTGCGCTTGCTTTACGAGAACAACAATGCGGCCAAGAGTGATCTCGATGCGGGGCGAGCTGGTGCGGAATCGGCCGCGGCACAGGTCGAGTCCGGGAGCAAGCAACTCGCGCAGGCACGCCGGCAGGTCGGCTACGCGATGTTGCGTGCGCCACGAGATGGTTCCATCGCCGCGGTCGAGATCGAGGCGAACGAAACGGTGCAGGCCGGAAGCGTGGCCTTTCTTCTCACCTCGGGCAGTCACCCCGAGGTCGCGCTCGCCGTACCCGAGGTCTTGATTGCCGAGGTGACGGCGGGGCAGTCGGTCCGCGTCGAGTTCGACGCACTGCCCGATCGCGTCTTCGCGGCAACCGTAACGGAAGTTGGCGTTGCCGCGACCGCCGCGGCGACGACCTTTGCCGCCACCGTTCGGCTCGATGAGCCCACGGCTGAGGTGCGGGCGGGGATGGCGGCGGATGTGAATTTTCGGTTCGAACATCCGGAGCGGTCGGCAATCTTCGTACCGTTGGTCGCGGTCGGGGAAGACAGCGAAGGACGGTTCGCGTTCGTGCTGGAAGCCGATAGCGACGGTACGGGCGTCGTGCGGCGTCGAGCGGTCACTGTCGGTGAGCTGACCGGTGAAGGGCTCGAGGTCACCAGCGGCTTGACGGTTGGTGAGGTGGTCGTAACAGCGGGTGTTCGGAGACTCGGCGACGGTCAACGCGTCCTCGCGAGTGCGGAGACCGCTGGATGAACATCACGCATTTTGCAATCGAGAAGAACCGCATCTCGCTGGTTCTGCTCGCGGTGTTGATCTTCGCGGGGGTGAGCGCCTACCGCGGCATGCCGCAGGCGGAAGACCCAGGTTTCATCATCCGCACCGCGTTGGTGTTGACGTACTTCCCGGGCGCCAGTCCGGCGCGCGTGGAACAGCTGGTGACCGACAAGCTGGAGAAGGCGATCCAGGAGATGCCGGAGATCGACGCGATCTACAGCCAGTCGAAGTCTGGTGTCTCGATCGTTACCGTCGATATCCAGGAGCGATTCAAGGAGATGCGGCCGATCTGGGACAGCTTGCGGCGAAAAGTCGAGCGGGTTGCTGGCGATCTTCCAGAGGGCGTGATCGGACCGACGGTGAACGACGAATTCGGCGACGTCTTCGGCACCATGGTCACCCTGGTTGGCGACGGCTATACCTATGCCGGCTTGGAAGACATCGCAGAGGAAGTACGCGACGAGCTGTTGTTGATCGACGAGGTGGCCAAGGTCGAGATCGCGGGTGAGCAAGAAGAGCGGGTCTTTGTCGAGTTCGCCAACGCACGGCTGGTCGAGCTGGGCCTTTCACCCATGCAGCTGCGCAGCATCCTCGAAGCGCGCAACATCATCAATCCGGGCGGTGACATCCGCACCGACGACGAGCAGATCGTGCTCGAACCGACGGGCAACTTCGAGTCGATCGAGGATCTCGCACGTACCGTGATCACCCTCGAGGGTGGCGCCGAGCTGATCTACCTGGAAGACGTGGCGACGATCGAGCGTGGCTACGTGGATCCGGCACAGAGCAAGCTGACCGTTGGGGGTGAGCCCGGTCTCGTGCTCGCGATCTCCATGCGCGAGGGCGGAAACATCATTGCGCTCGGCACCGCCGTCCGCGAGACCATTGACCGCGTCCGCGCCAACTATCCCATTGGCGTCGAATTCGACTACCTCCAGTTTCAGGCCGACGCCGTGGAGAAGAAGGTCAACGACTTCGCCGCCAACTTGATGCAGGCCATCGCCATCGTCTTGGCGGTGATGCTGCTGTCGCTCGGGCTGCGCACCGGCCTGGTGGTGGCGACCCTCATTCCGATGGCGATCATCGCCGCCTTTATCTTCATGCCGCTTTGGGGTGTGGGAATCGATCAGATGTCCTTGGCGGCGTTGATTATCGCACTCGGCTTGCTGGTCGACAACGCGATCGTGGTCTCCGAGTCGATCATGGTGCAGATGGGCGAGGGCAAGCCAGCGGTCGAGGCGGCGGTCGATTCCGCGAACGAGCTGAGGATTCCGCTGCTCACTTCATCGCTGACCACGGCGGCGGCGTTCTTGCCGATCTTCCTCGCCGAGTCGGCGGTGGGTGAATACACCGGGGCGTTGTTCAAGGTCGTGACCATCACCTTGCTGTGCTCGTGGGTACTGGCGCTGACCATCATTCCACTGTTTTGTGTGCTGTTCTTGAAGGTGGAGAAGAAGAAGGCGGACGACGGCGGCTTCGACACGCGGTTTTTTCGCGGCTACCGGGGCGCTCTTCTTTCAGCCCTACGATTCCCCCTGTTGAGCCTGGTGGTGGTGGTGGCAATCTTCATGGGCGCTCTCCAGCTCTTGCAATTCGTGCCGCAGATCTTCTTCCCGGACAACGACCGTCCGACCTTGACGGCTGACCTGATCTTGCCGACGGGCACGCCATTGGAACGAACCGAGAAGGTCGTCGGGGAGATCGATGCTTTCCTCGCTTCCCTGGCGGTAACCGACGAAGAGGTGGCGGCTGGCCAGGATGGGATCACCAGCTGGGCGACGTTTCTGGGTGAGGGCGCGCCGCGCTTTTATCTGTCCTATGGGCCGGAACAGGCGAGCCCCAACTATGCGATCACGTTGGTCAACACCACGACTCGGGCTGAAACCGACGTGGTGATCGACAAGCTGCGTACCTTCTGCCTGCAGTTTCCGGGCCTCAAGGCGAAGGTCGAACCCTTGGCGTCGGGACCGTCAGGGGGCAACCCGATCGAGGTACGGATTGCGGGTCGGGACAGCGATGTGGTCTTCGACTTGGTCCGGCGCGTCAAGGCCCAGCTCTCGGAGCTGGCCGGACCTCGCAACATCAGCGACGACTGGGGTGCGCGCACCAAAAAGCTGGTGGTACAGATCGACGAGAGTCGCGCCCAGCGAGCGGGCATCTCGAATCAGGACGTGGCCGTGTCACTTCAAACCTTGTTCTCGGGTTTCGAGACCACCGAATATCGCGAGGGCGATTCCGTGATCCCGGTTACCCTGCGTTCGGACCAAGCGGCCGATCTCGATCTGGAGAACCTGAGCAGCATCAATGTCTTCAGCCAATCGACAGGACGCTCAGTACCCGTCGCCCAAGTGGCGGACATTGAAGTCGCGTGGCAACCCGGCAAGATCCTGCGCCGCGATCGATTGCGCACAGTGGTTGTTGAATCCGATCTCGAGCCCGGCATTACAGCGGCGCAAATCAACACCGAGCTAGTGCCTTGGCTGGAGGCCGAGAGTGCGTCGTGGCCCTTGGGCTACAGCTGGGAAATTGGTGGAGAGGACGAGGCATCGGGAGAGGCCAACGCTTCGATCGGCGCCCAGATGCCCATTGCTGGGTTGCTCATCGTGATGCTGTTGGTCGCGCAATTCAACTCCATCCGGCGGCCGCTGATTATTCTGTTGACGATTCCACTCGGCCTCATCGGGGTCATCATCGGGCTGCTCGTCATGCGCTCTTACTTTGGTTTCATGACCTTGCTCGGCATCATTTCGTTGGCCGGGATCGTGATCAACAATGCCATTGTGTTGCTCGACCGAATTCGAATCGAGATCGAAGACAATGGACTGGCGTCGCAAGATGCCGTGATCGAGTCGGCACAGCGTCGCTTGCGGCCGATCCTCTTGACCACAATGACTACCCTCGCCGGCATGGTGCCGCTGTATCTCGGTGGCGGTCCCATGTTCGAGCCACTAGCGGTGGCGATCATGTTTGGTCTGGTCTTTGCGACGGCGCTCACCCTCGGTGTCGTACCCGTTCTCTACGCATTGTTCTTCCGCGTGTCGTTCAAGGGCTACCGTTACGCCGCATCGGCGTGAGGCATGGGTGATGGCGTCCTAGCCACAAAACCAGCGCATCTTGAAGGCGACCTACACAAATCTCTTGGGCTCAATCACTTCCGAAAATGCTCAACGAACCTTCGGGTGCGCCTGCGCTTTTCGTAAGCACTTGAGCCTCAAGATCTTCGCGCATCTCATCCTTCGTATGCGCTTGTTTTAGGCCTAGCTTGACCGACCAGCTGAGCCTCAACCAGACGACCGCGACCGTTTTCTCTCGTTGTTTCTGTTCGTTTTCGTTGCCTATGTCTTTGTGCTGGCGCCACTGGTGCCGAAGCACGCCGCGGGACGTGTGGTACTCGACGCGTCGTTGACGGTGGTATTGCTGTTGGCGAGCTGATCCGCGCCCCCGCACGGGAGGCGACCCGATCGCTCGGGACATTCGAGCAAGGATGGTTTCCGGTTTCAATCCGCGCCCCCGCACGGGAGGCGACAGGCCCAGCATGGCCTTCTTTCGTGCCCAGCCGCAAGTTTCAATCCGCGCCCCCGCACGGGAGGCGACGGGACTGAGTCCCGGACAACGACATGGTGATGGAGTTTCAATCCGCGCCCCCGCACGGGAGGCGACGAGAGGTCGACCTCGAGTTCAACCTCTGGCTCTCGTTTCAATCCGCGCCCCCGCACGGGAGGCGACTGCGGCCATCTTAACGTCTTTGCTGCCTGCGGTTGCAGGCCGGTTTTCGCGAACCCCGCTTTTTCAGGCTCATCGAGCAGACTGACTCGATGGTTGATGTCCACAAAGCGCTGATTCTGAATGGGTTGGGAGAATCGCGAGCCTTCCGGGGTTTTCATGGTCGCTTGGGGTCGCGATCAAACGCTGCATCGCTAGAGGGTGAGTGGTCCTTCGAGGAAGTTGGCCGGCTTCACACCAAGGTGCTCGACCCGACTTTTCCAGTTCTTGCCGAGGCGGTAAAGCCGAATGCTGTCTTCGTCAGCATCGAAGATGCGCATGAGGGCGATTTTCAACCGCGTGAACGCGCCTATTCTAGGAATGCCGCGAGATGGGCAGGGCACGTGGGAATCGGGCGACCGGTGTGCGGGGGTCTGGTAGGGTTCAGCGATGCAACGAAATCTCCAAGCTCCGTTCCTGCTCGTCCGGTGGGCTTGACGACGAGCGAGATCTCGACCCCGGTCGCAGTACAGTCCTTACAAGTCAGCTCGGTCGAGAGGCGTGGCTACCATCGCGCGTTGAGGGCCACGGCTTCGACTTGATGCTCGCCGGGTGTCATGCAAGATTCCGGCAGCAGGGCTTGGAATGGTCGCCATTTCCTACGCTCGGACACGGCGGTGCGGGTAAAGGCCCTGATAATTCCATCGACGGCGACAGCGACATAGATTTGGCGGTTGATCACGCCGCCGCTGACTTTGCCGTCAACGAGGAGCGGTACTGTCTCGTCGTCGGGCTCGACGGTGAGCAGGGCCTGCGGCTCACGTAAACGAACTTCCAATCGAGTCTCGACATTGGGTAGCGACGACAGCGGCTGATCGAGGTAGGGGCGAAGGCTCGGCAAGGGCACCAGGCGGTCGAGGTCGTCGACCGTGATTCCAAGTTCCCGACGGAGACGGCGGCCGGACTCGAGCCGGCTGGTGGCGATGAGGTCGCGGTCCGCGGTAAAGGTTCTTGGTTGGCCAGGAGTGTCCGTAGAGCGCAGGAACACCGTCGTTTTGGGACGGTCGGGTGCGGGTTCTTCTCGCAACGAGACGCCGTCGGTTTGCCACACGTTGCGGGCAACGCCGAGCGTGTCGAACACGGTGGCAACGATATCGGTTGTTTCGGCCATGCGCTCGTCAACCTCGCCGGTGGATTGCTTGGGGTACTTCACAAACAACGGGACGGGCAGAATTTCGGAGGCCGTTGCGTCCGTTACTTTGCGAGCGGGGGAACCCGGCAAGAAGGCATGACCATGGTCACTGGCGACAATGATCAAGCTGCGGTGGAAAGTACGCGTCTTGCGCAAACGGAACAAGATTTGATCGAGTAGCTGGTCGGCGAAGGCGGCTTGCAACACATGCCGGCGACGTGCTTGCCGGGTAAGCCACGGATCGTCGTCCCAAGTTCCGACCGTTGTTTGGCCGGGCGGTGCCAAGGGCGGATAGCGGGCACCGGATGGCAAGAACCGCCACGGTGTGTGGGGCAACAGCAGGTGCAAGAAGTAAAAGGACGGCGGTCGGCGTTTCATGGGTACCGCGGCATCAATGGCGATCAGCTCCAGGAAATCATCAACCTGCTGAACCAACTCGCGAGCTAGATGTCCGCGTTTCTTCCCCGCGTTGGCAAAGCCGGCCCAAGCTTGCTCGATGGTCGGCAGGCTACGCGCGATGGCATGGGGCAGCACCAAGTGGCCGAGCACGATCCCGAGATCGGACAAGAGCGTGGGTGCCAGCAATCGTTCGATGCCCCTTTGCGGGGGACACAGGTCGGTGGGGCATAAGGCCGTCGCGATTTCGACCGCGCGAACCGGCATGCTCGATCCGAGCACCGTGAAGAGGTTGCGCGGGTGGTCCGCCACCGTTGGTTGAAGAGTATGCCGAGGATACCGTCCGGTCAGTATCGCGGGTACCGCCTGGTTCGTAAACTGCGCGACGGTGATGGCGTTCGGGTACCACGTGGCGCGCGATGCGAGGTAGGCAAAAGTGGGGAACCGCTCGCCGTTGATCTTGCCGCTGGGACGCAACAAGGTGGTAAGCGGCAGCTCATCGAAAACGATCATGACCACGGTTTGCGGTGCCGTGATCTCGGGTACCGCCGCCAGTGGTGGTGGCGACCCGAGAGAGGTGACGCCCTCTGAACGCCAGAACATTGCCGGTATCGCAACCGCGAGCGGTGCAAGCACAATCAAGAACACACGTCCGGCGCGGTGACGCAGCATGCCCACCGCCAAGGCGCCAAACAAGATAGCAAGCGGTATCGCCAAACGACCGAACGACTGGGCCAGGGCGATTCGTGAACCGAGGGCAGCCGCCAGCAGGGCGGCCAGGCCAATGTGAAGACGGCCGGCAAATGAACTGCCGACAAGGCGTTCGATTCCGAGAAGAAGCAGCGGAATACCGAAGGAGATCATGACGCTGATCGCGACTGCGTCCCATTGTCCCAGCCGGTGGGCAACGAAGAAGGTCGGCTGACGGGCGAGAAGATCGAGTAGGGGGCCGGCCAGGGCAAGATTGACCAGCGCGAAAAGCTGCGCCGCGCGTTCGGGCCACGGACGTTGCGGCGACATGCGAGATTGTAGGCTCATGGTGTGTGCGGTTCAGTTGCCACGGCCTGGGGCGGGGCAATGGCCACGTCTTCGACGCGGTGGCCCATTATTGGTCAGCTTTGTGGAGAGTCGCGAGTGCCACTATTTTCTCAGCTGCTGATTGGCTGGAGCCGTGCATCATAGCCTTGTTTCGGTTGCGAGATTTCGACGGAGATGGGAGTGCTCATGTAGTATGACTTCTTGCAAGAGGTGGACTTCTTGCAGGAGGTGGACTTCATGGCTCGAGTTGGAATCAAGGGGCAGGTTGTGATCGAGAAGCCGATTCGTGATGCGCTAGGCATCGAACCCGGCGCCGTTGCCGTCCAAGCGCTGGTTGGTGACCACGTGGAGATCCGCTTCTACCCGCCGGAGCACGAACGCTCCTTGGCCGGAATCCTTGGCCACCGGTTGCCAAAACCGGATCTACCGCAGCCCTCGTGGGAAGAGGTGCGTCGCCAAGCTTGGCCGGAAACCGCACGGCGGCGGTGGGCTGTGGAGGAGGGTGGGCTCGGGCCCGTGAACAGTCCACGAATTCGTGGCGAGGAGGATTGAGGCTCGGATGACCGCGCTGCTCGACACCAGTTTCGTGGTTCGGTACCTAGTCGGCACGCCGCCGGAGCTGGCGGCACGCGCGAAATCCGCAATCGAGTCCGGAGAGCCGCTGATGCTGAGCGAGGTCGCTCTGGCCGAGACCGCCTATGTGTTGGAGTCATTCTACGAGCTCGAGCGCGTGGTGGTCGTCGACGCGCTCATCGCATTCGTATTGCGGCGCAACATCCGGATGCTCGATCTTCCGAAGGGCTTGACGCTCGAGGCGCTCCGACTGTGCCGGGATTCCCGCCGGCATTCCTACGCCGACGCCTTGCTATGGGCCCAAGCCCGCCATCATCGGGTCGATCGTGTGTTGACCTTCGATCGACGCTTTCCCAGCGTGGGCGTGAGCCTGGAGGACAGCTAGGCTCACAAAGCGCTCGTTCGACCCACCGCGAGCCGGTTTGAGAAGAGGTTAAATCGGTGGCCGGCGTGGCTGTGAGCATGATCATTCCGAAGTGCCGTTTGGTGGCGCTATACTCTTTCGGCAAGTCCACTCGAATCTGCCGCCTGCAAAGATCAATCGTGAGGAAGAGGGATGACCGAGAGGCGATCCGAATCTTCGATATTGACGGGCGCACCCAACGATGAGGTGTCACTGAATGAGTGCGTCGTGCCACGCCCGGTGCCGAGAACGGCTGATTCGCCGGCGCGAGCGCTGCGCTCCAAGTCCGCTGACACCGAGCCGCCGGTATTCGAGGTGGTGTTCCACGCGGGAGCCCAGCCGTTAGCATTGGGGACGCTGCGCGTTACGGACCATCCCGGGCTGCTCTCTTGCCATGTGGTTCAACGGGAGGAGATGGGGGGAAGCGCCGAATTGGTGAGTTTGTGGTTCTCCCGTGAGCACGCGCGTGCCTACGCAGCCCAGTTGGCATCGGTACTGGGGCTGAGTGTTCGCACCACGCGGGAGGGGTTCGTAGTCCAGACCCTTTTCAAATCATGGTGGCGACGGCCGGAAATGTGGTGGACGATTGCGATTCACGTTGTTGCTCTTTTCGGTGCTTTGCAGTGGGTTTTCGGCGTGTGGCCTTTATTTTTCTCAACCCCCGCGGCGGAGTTCGAGACGGAGGGCGGTGGGCCTGCCGTCGAGGTTCGAGAAGACCTCGCGATGCGGGCGGATGTCGTGATTCGCAACCGGAGTCAGGTGGCGGAAGTGAAAGTGACCTTGGGTGATATTGCTGTAAAGGCGATCGACGGTACGTCGAGCCCTTTGGTCCAGGATCTTTCATGGGAGACACCCGTCGTGGTGATTGACAAAGGCGCGCAGGCCACGGTGGCTATTGTTGGTGCGGCCTTGCCACCTGGGCGTTACGAGATGACCGTGGAAGCTGAAGCCAAAGCGGGCTTGTTCCCGGCCGAGTTGCCGCTTGTCGGCGTTCGAAGAGTTCGCGTTTGGAAGCCCTTGAGCTGGAGCGCTTTCGCGGTGAAGATCGAGCGTGGAGCCAGCTGCCTCCTCGAGGCGAGGCTGACGGTCGGTCACCTGTCCGGTCGTGGGATCCGTGGCCAAGTCAGCCTTGCTGAGGGAGCGCCGGCCGCGATCCGGCGCGTGTTCTTTCCCGGATTGCTCGAACCTGCCGACATCCGACCACCTGATCGGCGAACCTCCGCCATGTGGACGATCCCGCGCAGCGAGACGTTTCGTGATCACGTTTTTCATGTCGAAGTCGAGATCGTGGGGCCAGGGGGATCATCCTGCGTCGAGATTGCACCATCTTTGGCCGCGACCTTTTCACCGACTGGAGCAGATGTGAGATGAGCAACTTGGGGCGCATCGCGGTATGGATGGTCGTGGTTGGGTCGCTGCTGGCGTCGTCAGGTCGCGCGGATGAGGCTCGGCTCATTGGAGAGGTCCAGTCCTATGACCAAAGCGAAGGACCACTCAAGGATGTCTTTATCACGGTGCTACGGGGAGACGAGATCCTTTCCGACGACCAGTCAACCGACAAGAAAGGCCGGTACGCGATCGATGCGCTGCCGATGCGCGCCGATCTGACTGTTCGATTTTCCAAGGTCGGCTACCAGCTCGATCCGGAGATCCGGCGACACCGCCTGTCGTCCGAGGAAGAGGCTCTCAACATCTTGCTGATGCCGCGAGGCTTGCTCGAAGGAGAGAATCAGGCCGCGCTCGTGGCCAGCGTCCGTAACCGAATCGAGAGCGGAGAGACCAGCTTCGAACGCGAGCTTGCCTGGCTTTCGCGGTTCGGTCTCGACTCAGATGATCGCCGGGCAGTTGCCGTGGCGCTCGGCGTCTCGGGAAGCAAGAAGCTGAGATTGAGGAGTCCCTTCGGTGAGCCTTCTTCGCTGCAGCTCGCGCCGGAACCGAGAATCGCGATTCTGAGCGTCACGGCTCCTGGTGTCGAGGGGGAAAACCTAGGGAAGCAAATTGCCGGCACGGCTTATGCCGCGTTGGTCGCCGAGCTGAATGCAAGAGGCGGCTATGAGGTTGTCGAGCGAAGCTTTCTTGACATGGTCGTCGAGCGAAACTCTCGTGACTTGGTCGTGGACGATATGGACGTCGTCGAGATGGGCCGCCTCGACGATCAGGTGGCCATCCACCTCGCGGACGTTCTGAGCGTACAGTTTTTCTTGGTCGCCTCGGTTGTTGAGTTCCGTGCCGATCCGAGTGATGCCGTTCGAAAACGAATGATCGGCACAATGGGGAAAACTGGCTTGTCGGGTTCATTCGAGGCCTACGAAGTCGCCTTGAATGTTCGATTGTTAGACGCTCAAACCGGCCAAGTGGTTTGGGGCGCGCTCGATCGTGCCAGCACATTTGGAAGTGGCGATGGCTTCACCCTCGAACAGGGCAAGCTCGTCCATAACGATGTGGACCCGGCGGTCGACGCTTTCGAGAGAATCGTACGGCCGCTGGTGGAGAAGCTGATCGAGAGACTGCCGAAGCCCTGACCGTACCCACTCACACTTGATCGTGCATCATGGCGTCGCGGTTGACGCGGAAATAGTGATTGCGCCCGTAGAAAGCAAAGTTGCTGACCCGACTGGTGTACACGCAGGCGAAATCGTCAACTTGATTGCCGAAGAAACTCTTGTTGGTGCCCTGCTTGAAAAGAGAGCCCCAATAGGGACTGAGCGCGGTGGAAAGACGGGTCTGAACCCGTCGAGCGTGGCGCCTCAAGCCCCGATGCTCGCCGCGTAGTTCGCGCAGGAGGGTTTTGATGCCCACCAGCGACGGGTCGTGCTCGTCCTCGGGTTGCTTGCCACCATGGACCAACTCCTGGTAGAGCGCGACCACGTCGTGAAGGTCGTCCATTTGCCCACCCAAGCTGCCGAGCTCGGCGCGCAGGGCATCCATGATTCGCTGCTGGCCGGACAAACGACTCAGAATGGCCAACTCGTCCTCCAACTCGCTGACCACCAACCCGGTGCGCCAGGTTGAGGCCAGTTTGGTAGAGACGATGTCGCCGTAGATGTGATCTCCGATGTACAGCACTTCTTCGCCGTGGCCATCGAGCAGTTTCATCAAGCCAGCCCGCGAACCGCCAGCGTAGGTGCCGCCCCAGGCGGGGATGTCGACCTCTCCCACGGACTCGCCTTGGTCGTCGAGTTGCGTGAACGGCCGCTGTTTGCGAAAGAAGGTGGGTTTCCCGGCGGAGACGATGACCAAGTCGAAGATCTCGCGCCAGTCGTCGAGCCCGGGCAGGGCCTGGTGGAACAATCGCCGGCAGATGGCATCGGTGAAATACCATTCGGAGTTGGTGATCAACAAGAGCTTGCGGTCACCCAGGGCCAGTCGACGAAGGGCCATCATCAGCTCTGGGTCGAGCGGTAGGTAGCGCGGCAAGTCGTCGAGGATGCGGGCCTTCAACGTGCCGTCGGCATGGATCGAGTCGATGGCGCCGCGAACGTCCTTGAAAAGCTGTTGATACGAAGGCAGGCTGATCGCGGGTGGCGTGCGATGGGCAAGATCCACCAACTCGGCAAAGATGTTGACTTCGGGTAGCTCGAACAGCGTGTCGACATGGTAAAAGCGGTCGCTGGCTGGGTTGATCGGCTCACGTCGGTAGAGCGTTGCCCGTTCATGCCGGCCGATGAGGTTGTGCCCCCGGTAGGCGCGTCCGACGTAGCGGTGGCGGTTCATCTTGACCACCAGGCCTTCTTGGACATCGAGCATCAGGCCGCGACGGGTGAACCCGGGACGGAACTCGGCTTTCATGATCGCGGGCGGATAGTCGAAGCGTGATACCAAGCGATCGAGAGAGAGTTCGAAGGCCAGGCGCGACATGGTGTCGCGGTCGTAATCGGCCAGGGTCCAATCGAGGTCGAAGCCGACGTAGCGGACCTTCTCCATCCGAAGCGCCCGGTTGACGAAGACCTGCCGCGGTGGCGGCGGTGCGGCTTGTGCCAGGGCAAATCGAAGCACTCGACTGGCCGCTGTGTCCGGCAGGGCCGCAAGAATCTCGAGGTCGATCAGGGTATTGGCATCGCTCATCAAGTCTCGCTTGGTTCGTTTCCTAGCCTAGATCCCATCCAATAACCCGTAATCAGCTGAAAACAAGAGGGTTAAACGCGCATCTGAGCTCATTTTCTGAGACGTTCTCTGATAGACTCAAGTCGATTAAAACACAGAGTCCAAAGAACTTAACTCGGAAAGTGAGAGCCCAGAATGCGCAAAGCTCGCGAATCTCAGCCCAATCTCACCTACAATTGGCTCGATCTGGACCATGCCAAAGAGCTACAGACCCTCGCAGGCCTGATCGACCAACATCCTAAGATCGCCGATCTCGTCTGGCAAGACCTTACCCGAAATGCCTCGCATTCAACCGGCGCACGAGGCATGACGGCCGAGTTGGTGTTCCGCGCTTTGTTGCTCAAACAGATGAATACCTGGAGCTACGACGAACTCCATTTTCACCTCGCCGACTCGCAGACCTATAGATCCTTCTGCGGCATGAGCTTCGCTCAAAAAACGCCCGCCAGATCGACGTTGGCGGCGGCGATCAAGAAAGTTCGGGCCGAAACCCTCGAAGCGATCAATCGCCTCTTGTTGCTGGAGGCCCGCGAGCGCAAGGTCGAGAGCGGGCAGCTTTCCCGAGTCGACTGCACGGTGGTCGAAACGCTGATGCATCCTCCCGCGGACTCGCAGCAGTTGTGGGACTGCATCCGGGTACTCCTCCGGTTAATGAAGCGGGTGCAGGCGCATCTACCGGCCGGCCTCTTCACGTTTCCGAACCGGAAGAAACGAGCCAAGCGCCGCTGCCGTGAGATCTCTGTAGCGCGAAGGAAAGTGGCGCGTCGGGAGTCCTACAGGGATCTCGTGAAGGTTGCCGAGGAGATCCAGCAAAAGGCCTTGGAAGCGGTTGCCCTGCTGGAGGCTCACCGGGTCGTCGACCCGGCCCTCGAGCAGAAGCTGGCCCGGTTTCTCGACCTCATCGAGCGCACCTTGGATCAGACTCGTCGCCGGGTCTTCGACGGCGAGAGCGTACACGCCTCGGAGAAACTCGTCTCCGTCTTCGAAGACCACTCCGACATCATCCGCAAAGACTTCAAGAACACATACTACGGCCACAAGATCTGTCTCACCGGTGGCAAGTCCTCGATGGTTCTGGATTGCCAGATCTTCCGAGGCAATCCTGCCGATGCCAACATGGCTGTGCCATCCGTCGAACGTCAGCAAGACATCTATGGCAAAGCGCCGCGCCAAGTCGTGTTCGATGGAGCCTTCAGCTCGGCGAGCAACCTTGAGAAGATCCAAGAACTGGGGACCCAAGATGTTGTCTTTTCCAAGAGCTCTCTGAAGATCTCCGAGATGGCCAAGAGCCTCTACGTCTACCGCAAGCTACGCAATTTCAGAGCCGGCATCGAGGGATGTATCTCGTTCCTGAAGCGTACCTTCGGACTGCATCGCTGCACCTGGCGCTCCTTGTCGTCGTTCAAGAGCTACGTCTGGAGCTCGATCGTTTCCTGCAACCTATTGGTCATGGCCCGAACCATTCTCAGCCAAGCTTGATCAGCCGACCGGCGGTCAAAGCACGCGGCACCCCGACGGGCCGCCTGGATGAGATATGGGCGCGAATGCAGTCCTTGCCGCATTCGCACCTCTGGCGGTCGATTCCACGATCACCCGGTGAGCAGCACCCCCAATGGACCCTTAGACGAGGGCCCATTCGACAGGCCTGTGGGCTCGAAACCGCATTTCTGGATGGGATCTAGCCTAGCTGAGCGCCGATCATAGTGGTTGTGCCAAGATAAGCCCATATTCGCCTTGGATCCACTCGTCTTGGAACTGCAATCACCGCAAGCGAAACAAACGCATGTCGGAAAAGGGCCCACCAGACCTGACCCGCCTGTTGCTTTCGTGGAGCGATGGCGACCAAGCGGCGCTCGAGGAGTTGATGCCGTTGGTCTACGCCGAGCTTCATCGGCTGGCCGCCCGATCGATGAATCGAGAGCGGCGGGATCACACCCTACAGCCCACCGCAGTGGTCAACGAAGCCTATCTGCGTTTGGTCGATCAGCGCCGAGCCCAATGGCACAACCGTGCCCAGTTCTTCGGCGTCGCCAGTCAAGTGATGCGCCGGATTCTGGTGGATCATGCCCGGAAGCGCCAGGTGCAAAAGCGTGGGGGTGACGCGCGCCGGGTGCCCCTCGAGTCGGTCGACGGTTCCTCTCCCGGTTTGAATGTCGATATCCTGGCGCTCGAAGATGCGCTGTGCCAGCTCGCCGAGCTCAAGCCACGGCTTAGTCGAGTGATCGAGCTGCGGGTGTTCAGCGGCCTGACGATCAAAGAGACAGCCGCCGTTCTCGGAGTTGCCACGGGGACGGTGATCAACGACTACAAGATTGCCCGCGCGTGGCTTTATCGTGCTCTGTTTGGCTCGGACGGCCCGCCGGACAGTGTGGCCCCAGCCTCGACTGACCGATGAACGCGGACCGCTGGCGGCAAGTGGAGTCAGCGCTGCGGACCGCGCTTGGGCTTGCGCCCGAGGCGCGTCCTGCTTGGCTCGAAGGTGCGGTCGCTGACCCGGACATTCGCGCGCAAGTACTCGCGTTGCTGGACGCCGATGCGGTGGCCGGGCGTTTCATCGAATCCGCGGTCGGTGATGAGCTGGAGCAGTTTGCGCGGACGTCGGGTTGGGTGAATCGTCGCGTCGGCCCCTACCGGATTGTGCGCCCGATCGGCGAGGGTGGCATGAGCATCGTTTACCTTGCCCACCGTGAGGATGCCGAGTTCGAGCGGGACGTGGCGGTCAAGGTGATCAAACGAGGGATGGACAGCGCCGACATCGAGCGCCGTTTTCGACAGGAGCGCCAAATCCTCGCGCGGCTCGACCACCCCAACATCGCCAAGCTGCTCGATGGCGGCACCACCGAAGGCGGCCAACCGTTCTTCATTCTCGAGTACATCGAGGGCTTGCCCATCGACCAGTACTGCAACCACCATGGCCTGCCTCTCGAAGCACGCTTGCGTTTGTTTCTCACGATCTGCTCAGCGGTCCAATGTGCCCACGGTAACCTGGTGGTGCACCGTGACCTCAAGCCTTCCAACATCTTGGTCACCGGTGATGGCGTCGCCAAGCTGTTGGATTTCGGTATCGCCAAGCTGCTCGAGAAGCAACCGTTTGGACTTGGCACCCAGACCGCGCGTGCCGAGCGTCTCCTGACGCCCGAATTTGCCAGTCCTGAACAGATCCAGGGCGCCGCGACCACGACCGCCAGTGACGTCTACTCGCTTGGCGTTGTGCTCTATGGGTTGCTCACCGGGACGGCGCCCTACGAGCTGGACGATGCCAGCCCAGCCGAAGTCGAACGCAAGGTCATGACCACGACCGTGACGCCGCCGAGCGTGCGGGTCGAGCGGCGTCAGCAGGCGGGAGACGCGATCGGTGTGGCCAGAACACGTGGCCTTGTCCGGCGTCTGCGTGGTGATCTCGACACCATTTTGTCGAAAGCATTGCGCAAGGTGCCTGAGAATCGGTACCCGTCGGTCGAACGACTGGCGGCCGATCTCGAAAGGTATCTCGACGGCCGGCCCGTTCAGGCGCGCAAGCCAACCTTGCGTTACCGGATCGGCAAGCTGGTGAAGCGCCACCGTCTGGCGACCGCGGCGAGCCTTTTGGCCTTGGCGGCAATCATCGCTGGCGGCGGCGCGGCGGCCTGGCAGGCGCGCAAGGCGTTCGCCGAGAGTGCGCGCGCCGAGGCCGAGCGCGACCGGGCTGAACAAGCTGTCGTTTTCTTGCAAGAGATCTTTGAGGTGGCCGATCCCAGGCAGAGCGGTGGCAGCGACGTCGCGCGGCGGCAGATCCTCGACCAAGGAAGGGCCAAGGCCGAGCAGGAGTTGGCCGACCAACCGCTGCTACAAGCCGTAATGCTCGACACGCTCGGGCCGATCTATCAGCGCAGCGGCATGTTCGATACGGCAGCGGAGCTGCTGCAACGCGCGCTGGAGATCCGCCAAACCCATTTGCCGTCCGACGACCCTGATCTGGTGGAGAGTCTCGACCACCTGGCAGCGGTGTACGTCGATCAAGCAGACTTCGAGCGCGCCGAACCGATCTTGGAACGTGTCATCGCGTTCCGCCGTCAGCAACAGCCACACGCATCCGGCCTGGCGGAGAGCTTGAACAACCTGGCAACTTTGCACTTTCAACGGGGAGAGTACGCGGCCGCGGAGCGCCTGTACCTCGAGACCCTGGGCATCCAACGGAGCGCACTCGACGCGACCGATCCGCAGATCGCGACGACCATCAACAACCTTGCCTCGGTCCTCCGGGGGCGTGGTGATCTGGCCGCCGCCGAACGACGTCAGCGTGAGGCGATCGCGTTGTGGCAAGCAATGGGGGACGCCGGCAGTGTCGATGTCGCCACCGGCCTCAACAACTTGGCGATCATCCGCTACCGGCAGGATGATTTGGCGGATGCCGAACAGCTCTTTCGTCAAGCCCATGCGCTGCGCGCTGATCTGCTTGGCGAGGATCACCCGGATACGGCCCAGACGCTCGGTAACCTAGCGCGGATTCGCTATCAGGTCGGCGATCTGGCCGGAGCCGAGCCGCTGTATCGCGAAGTCGTCGAGCGTCGCCGTACGCTGCTCGGTGCTGATCATCCGAGCTTTGCCTACAGCCTCCACGGGTTGGCTTTGGTGCTCCACGGTCGTGGCGCGTGGTCCGAAGCACAGGATCTCTACCAACAAGCGTTGGCGATTCGGCGTGGTCGGTTGGCCGCAGACTCACCGGCCTTGGCCGAGTCGCTCTTTGGGCTCGGCACCTTGAGGCTCGATCGTGACGATGCCAGGGCTGCGCAGCCCTTGCTGTCCGAGGCGGTCGAGATTCGGCGTGCAGCGCTGCCCGCGGACGATTGGCACATCGCCGAAGCCGAAAACGCGCTCGGTGCGGCGTTGGCGGCGCTCGGGCGACCCGAAGCGACACCGCTACTCGAGGCGAGCCTTCGGCGCCTGACCGACGCCCTGGGTGCCGATCACTCGCTGGTAATGCTAGCCCGCTCGCGCCGCCAGCTTGTTGGTGCTGAGTGACACTAGGCAAGGCCGTTCGACAACAAACCGATGGCGGCAAGCGTGGGCGGTGTGCCAACCACCCTGGCTACGGGGTGGACGCTGTTGCCTTCGGCAAGACAAGGTTGAGAACCAGAGCCGTTAGGCCGCCAGTAACCAGGCCTGAGCCGAACAGGCTTTGGATGACGTCCGGTAGGTGTTGCAGCACGTCCTTGCGCAGCTCGCAGCCGAGACCCAGGCCGATGGCGACCGCCAAGATGATCATCGCTCGTCGGTCGAAGTCGACATTGCGGTGGATGATCGCCAGGCCGCTGGAGAAGATCATGGCGAACATGATCAGGCCGCCACCGCCGATCACCGCTGGTGGAATGGTGGCGAAGAGGGCGCCAACTTTGGGAACCAGGCCGAGCAGCAAGAGCAGAACGCCGACTACCGCCGTGACGTGCCGGCTCACCACGCCGGTGAAGCTCACCAGGCCCACATTCTGCGAGTAGGACGTGTTGGGAAAGGCGCTGAAGAACGCCGCCACGCCGCTCATCACGCCGTCGGCGAGCAGGCCACCGCGGAGCTCGCGGTTGGTGGGCGCGCGGCCGACCGCCGCCGTGGTTCCCGCGATGTCGCCGATCGTCTCCATCGTCGTGATCACGAAGACCAGCGACATCAGCAAGATCGGTACGGCGTGAAATTCGAGTGGGTAGGTGAGCATCTTGGGCAGCGCCAGCCACGATGCTTCCGATACTGCAGTGAAGTCTACTTTGCCGAGCACCATCGCCAGTCCGTAGCCCGCGACAACGCCCACCAACATGCTGCTGTACGCCATGAAGCCGCGGCCAAATTGGTTCAGCAGCAAGGTAACGAGGAACACCAGGCCGGCGACCGCCAGGTTGGACAAGGCGCCGTAGTCGGCTGCTTTCGGTCCGCCGGCCGCGTAGTCCATGCCAACGGGAATCAGCGTCAGTCCGATCAGCATCACGACCACACCGTTGACCAGCGGCGGGAACAGGTTCCGTAGGCGGCCGATCGAGGCGCCAAGCACAATCTCCACCACCGAGGCGACCAGGCAAGCACCGAAGACCGCACCCAGGCCGAACTGCTTGCCGGTAGCGATCGAGGCGCCAACAAAGGCGATGGTCGTGCCCATGACGATCGGCAAGCGCCCACCCACCGGGCCAATCGGGTGCGCCTGCACCAACGTCGCAACACCGGCCATCACCAGCGCCATCTGGAGCAGGAAGGCGGTTTCGCCGGTCGCCAAACCCAAGCCACTCGCGATCAACAGGGGCGGTGTGATGTTGCCCAACAGCATCGCAACGAGGTGCTGAATGCCCAAGGGGATCCGTTGCACCAACGGCGGTCTGTCCTCAATGCCGAATACCACCCGTTGGCGGGTTGGCTCGTCGGTAGCTGGGTCGGTGCCGGCTGTGATGTCCATCCGAGAATGATAACGGGTCTCAAGCTGGAAACTGTTGAGCCAGCCGCTGTTCGACTATGGGCCACTCGGCCGGCACGATGCTGTAGTACACGGTGTCGCGCAGGCTGCCGTCGGGCCGGATCATGTGGTTGCGGAACACGCCTTCGCGTTGGGCACCCAAGCGCTCGATCGCGCGCTGTGAGCGGATGTTGTTGATATCCGTCTTGAACTCCACGCGCAGCGCGGCCAACCCCTCGAAGACGTGCCGCAGGAGCAACAGCTTGCAATTGGTGTTGATCGCCGTTCGTTGAACACGCGGCGTCAGCCACGTCCAACCGATTTCGAGCGTGCGGTGGAATCGGCGAATCGCCATGAAGCGGGTTGATCCCACGGCGCGACCGTCTGCGGGGTCAACAATGGCGAACGGTACCTCCTCGGCGGTCGCCGCCAGCGCGAGCGTTTCGCGGATCCAGTCTTCCACGTCATCGCGAGAGGTGAATGGCCCGCGCGCGAGGTGCTGCCAGATCCGTTTGTCGGCACCGGCGTCGAGTAGATCGCCAGCATGGTGAAGGCCCAAGGGCTCGAGCCGCGCGTGGGGATTCTCGAGCGTGATGGGTTGGGGGTCGAAGGTCGTTGGTGGAAGCATGATGCCTTGGTGCTTGAGCCGTACTTTTGTCCTTCAATAGGCAGGTGATTGTAACGACGATGTAAGCGCTCGTCATGCAGGGCACCAGTAGCACGCACGCCTGGTAGATTCTCAGACGTCACTGCCGACGCGATCACGGACACACCCACGAGGACGAATCATGGTTTCTACGCGCCCGATCTCACTGCTTGTCACACTCGGCTTGGTCACGACGCTACTCTGCGGCCCGCTGGCTGCCGCCAGTGTCGACAGTCCGCAATTCCGTGGGCCCGCCCGCGACGGCCACTACGCCGAGACGGGTCTGCTCGAAGCTTGGCCCGAAGACGGTCCGTCGTTGCTGTGGGCGGCGAAAGGCTTGGGCGAGGGCTATGCCAGTGTTTCCGTCGCGGATGGGCTCATCTTCGTGGCCGGTATGAAGGATGAGCGGGGTACGGTGTTTGCCTTCCGACTCGACGGTACCAAGGCATGGGCGACGGAATATGGCGGCGAGCACAGTGGCAACGGCTATCCAGGAACCCGCACGACGCCCACCTACGACGACGGCCACCTCTACTTGATGTCCGCCCTCGGTAACGTCGTGGCCCTCGAAGCCAAGACGGGCAAGATCGCATGGCAGGTCGATGTGCTCGAGCGCTTTGGTGGCGAGAATATCTACTTTGGTATGTCGGAGTCGCCGTTGATCGATGGCGATCACGTGATTGTGACGGCAGGGGGCAAGGATGCCTCCGTGGTCGCGCTCGACCGCAAGACGGGCGCGACGGTTTGGACCACCAAGGGGCTTTCTGACACTTCTGCCTATTGCAGCCCAAGGATGATCGAGCACAAGGGGAAACGGCAGATCGTCACCTTCGTGGCCCGGCACCTGGTGGGGATCGACCCTGCCGATGGGACGGTTCTTTGGCGCCACGAAACGCCGGTGGAGTACGACATCCACGCCAACAGCCCACTGATTCACGGTGATCTGATTTTCACCACCCACGGCTACAACCAGGGCAGTGCGGCCTATCGACTGCAGCCCGACGGGCGAGGTGTGACCCCAGCGTGGAAAGACGACAAGCTCGACGCGAACCACGGCGCCACGGTGCTGGTCGATGGTCATGTCTACGGCGCGGCGTCGAAGAAGAACTGGTACGCACTCCATGCGGAAACAGGCGAGGTCAAGGCGACGATCAAGCGCCTGGGGACCGGAACCGTGGTCTACGCCGACGGGCTCCTCTACGGCTACGTCGAAAGTGGTGAGGTCCTCTTGGTCGACCCGAACCCGGATCACTTCGAGGTCATCAGCCGTTTCAAGGTCAAAGCAGGAGACGGTCAGCACTGGGCCCATCCGGTCCTCGCCCACGGCATGCTCCTCCTTCGTCACGGTGACGTACTCTCGGCCTACGATGTCGCGCGCGGCGAGTAGCGGTTTCCGACCGGAAGTACGATGCGATGAAGGAGGCGCATGCCCATGCCCCAATCACCGCAACATGCGCGATGTGGCACGGTTGGACGCGTTGTTGCAGTTTGTGCGCTTGCCCTGTACCCGCGACCTTGTACCCGCGACCTTTGTGTATTGATGGCGGGTAGCCGTGTTAGCCTCTTCTCCTTGAATCCGCGCGCTCGGGCGCCCCACTGACAAGGAGAGAGCGAATGTACGCTTCATTCGAGATCAACCGCTGCTCGAAATTGCTGATTGGACTTGTGATCGCCGGGGTCCTTCTCGGTGCCCAGGGTGCCTTTGCCCACTGCCAGGTTCCCTGCGGAATCTACGACGATGCGGCCCGGGTCGCCGCCCTGCGCGAAGACGCCAAGACCATTGCCAAAGCGATCACCATGATGGGTGAGCTGGCGGGCCAAAAGGACGTTCAGTCGCAGAATCAAATGGTGCGTTGGGTGACCACCAAAGAAGCCCACGCGTCGCACATCATCGAGGTCATGTCCGAGTACTTCTTCGCCCAGCGGGTCACGCCCGCCGCCGCTGGTAGCGAAGGCCACAGCGCCTACCTCGCCAGTCTCGCCGAACACCACGCCGTGATCGTGGCGGCCATGAAGGCCAAGCAGAACGCCAACATGGATGTCGTCGCGAGCCTCGAGAAGGCGATCGATGGTATCGCCAAGTATTACAAGCACGAGCACTAGACTAGATCCCATCCAATAACCCGTAATCAGCTGAAAACAAGAGGGTTAAACGCGCATCTGAGCTCATTTTCTGAGACGTTCTCTGATAGACTCAAGTCGATTAAAACACAGAGTCCAAAGAACTTAACTCGGAAAGTGAGAGCCCAGAATGCGCAAAGCTCGCGAATCTCAGCCCAATCTCACCTACAATTGGCTCGATCTGGACCATGCCAAAGAGCTACAGACCCTCGCAGGCCTGATCGACCAACATCCTAAGATCGCCGATCTCGTCTGGCAAGACCTTACCCGAAATGCCTCGCATTCAACCGGCGCACGAGGCATGACGGCCGAGTTGGTGTTCCGCGCTTTGTTGCTCAAACAGATGAATACCTGGAGCTACGACGAACTCCATTTTCACCTCGCCGACTCGCAGACCTATAGATCCTTCTGCGGCATGAGCTTCGCTCAAAAAACGCCCGCCAGATCGACGTTGGCGGCGGCGATCAAGAAAGTTCGGGCCGAAACCCTCGAAGCGATCAATCGCCTCTTGTTGCTGGAGGCCCGCGAGCGCAAGGTCGAGAGCGGGCAGCTTTCCCGAGTCGACTGCACGGTGGTCGAAACGCTGATGCATCCTCCCGCAGACTCGCAGCAGTTGTGGGACTGCATCCGGGTACTCCTCCGGTTAATGAAGCGGGTGCAGGCGCATCTACCGGCCGGCCTCTTCACGTTTCCGAACCGGAAGAAACGAGCCAAGCGCCGCTGCCGTGAGATCTCTGTAGCGCGAAGGAAAGTGGCGCGTCGGGAGTCCTACAGGGATCTCGTGAAGGTTGCCGAGGAGATCCAGCAAAAGGCCTTGGAAGCGGTTGCCCTGCTGGAGGCTCACCGGGTCGTCGACCCGGCCCTCGAGCAGAAGCTGGCCCGGTTTCTCGACCTCATCGAGCGCACCTTGGATCAGACTCGTCGCCGGGTCTTCGACGGCGAGAGCGTACACGCCTCGGAGAAACTCGTCTCCGTCTTCGAAGACCACTCCGACATCATCCGCAAAGACTTCAAGAACACATACTACGGCCACAAGATCTGTCTCACCGGTGGCAAGTCCTCGATGGTTCTGGATTGCCAGATCTTCCGAGGCAATCCCGCCGATGCCAACATGGCTGTGCCATCCGTCGAACGTCAGCAAGACATCTATGGCAAAGCGCCGCGCCAAGTCGTGTTCGATGGAGCCTTCAGCTCGGCGAGCAACCTTGAGAAGATCCAAGAACTGGGGACCCAAGATGTTGTCTTTTCCAAGAGCTCTCTGAAGATCTCCGAGATGGCCAAGAGCCTCTACGTCTACCGCAAGCTACGCAATTTCAGAGCCGGCATCGAGGGATGTATCTCGTTCCTGAAGCGTACCTTCGGACTGCATCGCTGCACCTGGCGCTCCTGGTCGTCGTTCAAGAGCTACGTCTGGAGCTCGATCGTTTCCTGCAACCTATTGGTCATGGCCCGAACCATTCTCAGCCAAGCTTGATCAGCCGACCGGCGGTCAAAGCACGCGGCACCCCGACGGGCCGCCTGGATGAGATATGGGCGCGAATGCAGTCCTTGCCGCATTCGCACCTCTGGCGGTCGATTCCACGATCACCCGGTGAGCAGCACCCCCAATGGACCCTTAGACGAGGGCCCATTCGACAGGCCTGTGGGCTCGAAACCGCATTTCTGGATGGGATCTAGACTAGAAATCCTCCCTGGCCTCCCTTTGAGAAAGAGGGGAGCGGATCGGCACTGGCTCCTGCTGCGACCGAAGATCCGAGTGGTTCTGGCTCTCCCCCTTTCTCAAAGGGGGAGATGGAGGGGGATTTTTCCGGCCCCACCGCCTACGAGCTGCAAGAGAGCATCGAACAGCCCGGCCGGTGACGGGCCCATTCCGGCCGTTTGGCTGCATAGGCTTCGTTGCCGGGCTGTTCGTCGAAAGGCCGACGCAGGACCTCGAGCAGTCGCTCGACCTCGGATCCATCACCTTGCTCGGCGGGGTCAATGGCGAGCTGGGCGAGGTAGTTGCGCAGGACGTACTTGGGATTGACCGCGTTCATCCGGGCGCGACGGTCGTTGTCGGGCAGGCCGTCTTTGCGTAGCCGAGTCGTGTACCGCCGCAGCCAAGCGTCGGTGTCGCGCACGACATCTTCGGGAACCGTGTCGGGTGCGTAGTAGGCAGGGTGCAATGTCGCTCGGCGTCGCTCGTCATTAGCGTCATTAGCGTCTTCGGCGCTCGGCACGTCGGCCAGCAGGCGAAAGAAGATCGTCATATCGGTTTCCACCCGCTGGAGCAGGAGCAGGAGGTCCTCGGAGAGAGCCTCGTCGCCGTTATGTTGACTCGTGAAACCCAGCTTGGCCGCCATCATCGCCTCCGAGGCTGGCGAATAGGCGTCGGAATAGGAACGCAACGCCTTTTCGAGCGATTCAACCGAACCCACCAGGGGCACCAACGCGCTGGCAAAACGCGCAAGATTCCAGAGCGCTACCTGGGGCTGGTTGCCGAACGCATAGCGACGGCCAGCGGCATCGGTCGTGTTGGGGGTCCAGCCTGGATCGTAGTCCTCGAGCCAGCCGTAGGGGCCGTAGTCGATGGTGAGACCCAGAATGGACATGTTGTCGGTATTCATCACACCGTGCACGAAGCCGACCCGCATCCAGTCGACGATCATCGTTGCCGTGGTCGTACAGACTTCGGTCAGCCACTGCACATAAACCTCAGGTGACGGTGGGCCGAGATGGGGGAAGTGCGTCGCGATGGCGTAATCGGCCAGTTGCTTCAGGACTTCGTTGTCACCACGCGAAGCGAAGATCTCGAAGTTGCCGAAACGCAGAAACGATGGCGCGACCCGGCACACCGTGGCGCCCGGCTCGGGCCGAGCGTTGCCGTCGTAGAACATGTCGCGCACCACAGCGTCGCCGGTTGCAACCAAGCTGAGCGCGCGGGTGGTGGGTACCCCCAAGTGGTACATGGCCTCGCTGCACAAGAACTCGCGAACCGACGAGCGTACGACAGCGCGACCGTCGCCCGAACGTGAGTACGGTGTCGGCCCCGCGCCCTTTAGCTGAAGCTCCCAGCGCTCGCCCGCGGTGTTGACTGTTTCCCCCAGCGTGATCGCACGGCCATCGCCCAGCTGACCAGCCCAATTGCCGAATTGATGGCCGCCGTAGCAGGCGGCGTAGGGGGCCATGCCGGCTGCCACGTGATTGCCCGCGAGGGTTGTAGCAAAGCGGTTACGGTCGAAGTCGTTGGGGTGCAGGCCGACCAGCTCGGCAACCTCGGATGCATGGGCCAGCAACTTCGGCATGGCCACGGGTGTTGGTTGAACCCGGGAGTAACAGGCCTGGTGGACCTGCCGCCGGTGGTTGTCCGCTTCCGGGTCGGCAGGCAGTTGGCGTACGAAGCTGTTGTCGTAGGACAGATCGTCGAGGAGCTGGCGCATGGTGCGGGCATTCTCCGGTGGCGAGACTGGCATGTCTAGGCTTGCGCCGCGATCTCAGAACCGCAGCTTCAAAGTCATGCTGACATCCCTGCCCGGGAGCGGCGCAATCTCCTTGAGAAACGAGGTATGGCTGCGCGCGTCGGCATCACCGAGATTTCGACCTCGAAGCAGCAGGTCGAAGATCTGACGGCGAAACAAGAAGCGGTAGCCCAAACTGGCGTTGATCAAGGTGTGACCCGGCGTCACCGTTTCGCTGACGGCGATGTCCCTTTGACGGTCGATCCAGCGGACCTCGGCCGAAGCGTTCCACCGCTCGCTGTGGTAGTGAACGCCACCGCCCAAGCGCATGGGTGGAATGCGCGGTAGGTTGCCGCCCACGTCGAGCTTGGCGCGAACCGTATCGCCCACGAAGCTCAGGTGAACATGGTGGGTGGCGCGTTCGAACAGCTCGACCCGTGCCTTCAATTCGGCGCCCGAGAAGGTTGCGTCTCGTTGACGGTAGCGGACGATCGGGAACCCCTCGGCTTGCTCACCGGTGAAGGCTTGGAAGATGAAGTCGTCGAATGATTGTCTGAACAGGGTCAACTCTCCCGAGAAACGGTGCCGCTTCATCCGCAAGGACACGTCCAGTCCCAGACCGGTTTCTTCGCCGAGCAGGGGATCACCCACTTCGAAGGCCTGGGTGGCCACGTGCAGGCCGTTCGAGAACAACTCCTCCGGAGCCGGGAGCTTGGTTGAGCGTGCCACCGAGGTGGCGACGGACACCGTCTCGCTCGCCTGCCAGATCATTCCAAGTGAGGCGCTCAATCCCTTGTGATCGCGCGCCGCCTGGTCCGCGGGGTCGAGGCTTTGGCGCTCGAAACGAGCACCGAGCTGCCAGCGAAGCGGCCCGGCGTCGATTTCTTGAAGTGTGAACAGCGCCCAACGCCCGGTATCCGTCTGGGGCAAGAAAGCCTCGGCGCCAATCGCTTCCAGGTCCCGTTCAAAGAACTGCAACCCGAGGGATCCGCTTGATCGACCCCGTGGGGACTGCACCAATTCGAGGCGCGCCTCCACTGTGTCGTTGAAGAAGCGCGAGCCGATTTCGTCACCTTCGAGCTCGGCATGTTCGTAATCGGTCGCGCCGACGCGGACTTTGAGCGCTTCGAATCCCGGAAAGGGCCTCCTGATTTGACTCCGAAGATCGTATCGGCGTTGCTTCATGTCGATGCGGACGGGGCCTTCGTCTGTGAGTTCACCTGCATCGGGACGCGCGTCGCCGGGCAAACCGTACTCCGTCTCGAAGATGCTCGTCGAAACACCCAGGTAACCGCGGTCGCCAAAGAAATAGGTAGCGCCCAAACGGCCGCCCTCGCTGGCCAGATCTGAGTTGGGCACGAAGTCTTCGCCGTCGGAACCGGAAAGACTTCGTACCGCGTAGTCGCTCGTGTCTCGTACGGTGGTGCTGGCATGCCAGGCCCAATCGCCCGTGCCGCCGCCCAGTGTCAGCCCGCCGTACCGCTCGTCGCTAACGGTCCCGCCTGTGAACGAGAGTTGGCCGTTCACCGGCTGGGTGGCGCGGACCGTCGGTATGCGTTCGTCGATGACGTTGACCACACCGCCGATCGCACTCGACCCGTAAAGCAGGGTGCCCGGACCGCGTACCACCTCGATCCGCTCCGCTTGCCCCGGATCGATGGTGACGGCGTGGTCGGCGCTGACTCCTGCGGCATCACCGGTGCCGATACCGCCTTCGAGGGTACGCACGCGATCCCCCGTCAGGCCTCGAATGATAGGTCGGCTGGCGCCGGGACCGAAGAAGGTCGAGCTGATGCCCGGCTCTTGCGCCAGCGTCTCGCCCAAGCTCGCTTCCAAACGGAGGGCGAGCTCTTGGCCGCTCAAGCTGGTGGCGGGGGTGGTCAACTCGTTGGGATCGCGGGCGTCGGCCGATGCAGTAACGACGATTTCTTCTGAATGGCTACCGGGGGTTAGAACAAATTCGACGTTTGCTGCCTCGCCAGAGACAACGTCGACTCGCTTGGCCACCGTACCCAGGCTGGGGACACGAACCTCCAACAGGTAAGAACCGGGGCGAACCGTGTCGAAGCGAAAGGAGCCGTCGGCACCCACCGCGACCTGCCTTGCCAGGTCCGGAATGCGGACGGTAGCGAGCACGAAATCGTGCCCGTGGGTGGGGCGAACGGTACCCGCGATCGAACCGGCTTCTTGTGCCGGGGCTGGTAATGGCATCACGATCGCGGCGAGCAACGCGAGCGCGAAGCGGTAGCGAATTGAAGCGTGGCGCATGGATCTCTGTCCTTCCGAAAGGCGGTATCGAACCGCCGTTCACATGGCATTCTGAGCGTTGGGCTCGCCCCCATGGGCGAGCCGTCACGATGGGGCGTTCGTCGCGACCGGTGTCACGTCGAGCGGTTGGCAGCGCCCAGTTGGGCGTCAATCGTGATGAACTCAGGCCTGCGGTGGGCCGCGCAGTGTGATACTCGACCAGGGACGGGCCACGCGAGAACGGGAGATGGCCATAGCCGGCGGCGCAGGGGCAACGGATGCCGCAATCGTGGCGCGCACGGTCGCCGCGTGGGCCGAACGTTTGCCGCCCAGATAGCACCCAACGCACGCGTGGTGGTGACGCTCACCCGCGGTTCGCACCGTGCGGGTGCCGCGTGCGTTGGCCGAACCCCGCGGCCCCGGATCACGACCGTGGTCGATCGCACAGTGATCGGTCACGCGGGCACCGTGGTCGGGTGCCAGGCGCTCGTGCGCTATGCCGTGATCATGGCCTGTCAAACCCACGGTCGAGGCGAGCAGGAGCGCGAGGCACAGCGGGAGCGAGAGGATGCGCGAGGGTCGCATGAAGTTCAATGATAACGAATTATCGATTGGAGGGGCAAGGCGGACCCGATCTTCGGCTCAACTGATCGAGCATTTTTGGAGGCAGGCGCGCCGCCCAAGTAGGATAGCGATGGATCATGTGTCTGTTCGCTGGTTGCCGAGGGTCCTGCCACCCGGGTGGCGCCGCACGCAACCTGCTCGCCAAACTTCATCGGGGGGATCGAAAGCATGCGGAATGAACTGACTTCAGTTCGAGTGTGGATCGTCGTGGCCGCCTTGACGCTGAGCGGAACAGGGCTGCTACTCGCGCAGCCGCCAGCCAGCTACTACGACACCGTCGACGCAACCAACGCCGCCAGTCTGCGGTCCACGCTGCACGACGTGATCGACGATCACACCCGTTTTCCCTACACCGACGCCACCACCGACACCTGGGACATCTTGAACCTGGCGGACGAAGACCCGAACAACACGGGCAACATCGTCGACCTCTACAAGAATGCCAGCTACACCAAGATCTCGGGGGGCTCGGGTGTCTACAACCGTGAGCACAGCTGGCCCAAGTCCTACGGGTTTCCCGACGACGGGCCCGACAACTACCCCTACACCGATACCCATCATCTCTTCGCCTGCGATACCAGCTACAACGCGTCGCGCGGCAATTTTCCGTTCGAGGCTTGTGCCACCAACTGCATCGAAGAGCCAACGAATTTCACCGACGGTCGCGGTGGCGGTACCGGGACCTACCCAGGCAATTCCAACTGGGTGAGTGATCCCAACGATCCGGGTGCCTGGGAGACTTGGGACGGTCGCAAAGGCGATGTAGCGCGCGCAATCTTGTACATGGATATCCGCTATGAAGGCGGCAATCACGGGGCGACCGGCATTGCCGAGCCCGACCTGATCGCCACCGACAACGAAGCCCTGATCGCCAGCGGCGCCACGGGTTCCAACGAGTCGGTCGCCTACATGGGACTGCTCTCGGTATTGCTCCAATGGCACGCCCAAGACCCGCCCGACAGCCGTGAGGTGTGGCGCAACGAAGTGGTGTTCAGCTTTCAGGGCAACCGCAACCCGTTCATCGATCATCCAGAATGGGTCACGTGCCTGCACCAGAATACGTGTGGCGGCGGTGGCGATGTGACCCCGCCAGCGGCGCCAACCGGACTGATTGCAACCGGCGGCACGAACCAGGTCGACCTGACCTGGAACGCCAATGCCGAAAGCGATCTGGCGGGCTACCATGTCTACCGTGCGACCAGCAGCGGTGGCTCCTACGCCCGCCTCACCGGTTCGTTGACGACCAACGTTTTCTACACCGACACGACGGCCACCGGCGGCACCACCTACTTCTACGTAGCCCGTGCCGTCGACACATCGAACAATGAAAGCGGCAACAGCAACCAGGTGTCGGCCACGCCGAGCGGTGGCGGTGGCGGTGGGCAGGTGCTCCTCTCCGAGGTGCTCTACGACGTTGCCGGTGGCGACAGTGGCTACGAGTGGGTCGAGCTCTACAACGCGGGCAGCGCCGCAGTGAGCCTTTCCGGCTACTGCCTGGGCTACGGCGGCACCAACTACACCAGTGCCACCGCGCAGCCGAACGGCACAATCGCCGCGGGTTCAACCTTCGTGATTGGTGGTCCCACCGCCAGCGCCACCAACGCCAACCCCGTCTTGAACCAAGCGATGGACTTCAGTCCCGATATCCAAAACAGTGGTTCCACGGGCGACGGCGTCGCGCTGTTCGGCGTGCCGTGCGCCCAGCTCATGGGCTCGACGGTGCCGGTCGATGCCGTGATTTACGGACCGAACAACAACAGTGGCTTGATCGACGAGACCGGCAGCGCCAACAGCCCGGAGGTCGGTGACGCGGGAGTCGGCTCCTCGATCGAGCGCATCGACCTCGCGGGTGCTTGGCAAATTCAATCGTCCCCTGATCCCAATGCCACCGCCTTTGGGGCGCTGCCCAACACCGCGCCGAGTGTCTCGATCACCGCGCCAGCCAACAACACCGCGGTCGACGAGGGGACGTCTGTTTCGTTCACCGGTACGGCCACCGACGCCGAAGACGGCAGCCTGACCAGTACCTTGAGTTGGTCGTCCGATCTCGATGGTGTCATCGGCTCGGGTGGCAGCACCGCGGGGGTGCTCTCGGTCGGCACCCACACCGTCACGGTGTCGGCAACCGACAACGGCGGCCTCAGTGGCACCGGCGTTGTCACTGTCATCGTCAACGAGTTGGTCACCGGAACGGGCAACCTGCTGCTGAGCGAGGTTCTTTACGACGTCAGCGGCACCGATACCGCGTTTGAGTGGGTCGAGATCTACAACAACGACACCGTGGCGATCAACCTTGCTGGCTACAGTCTCGGGTATGGCGGCACCACTTACACCACCGGCTTGATGCAGCTTTCGGGCACGATCCAGCCAGGCGCGACCTTCCTTGTTGGCGGTCCGACGTCAAGCGCGACCAATGCCAACCCTGCGTTCGATCTGGCGCTTGATTTCAGTCCGGACATCCAAAACGCCGGTAGCACCGGCGACGGCGTGGCGTTGTTCAATGTCCCCGCGTCGGCGGTGACGGGCAGCACCATCCCGGTTGATGCCGTGATCTACGGGCCCAACAACAACAGTGGTCTGATCGACGAAACCGGGAACGCCAACGGCCCGGAAGTGGGCGATGCGTCGGGCGGTTCGTCCATCGAGCGCACCGATCTCGCTGGCGCCTGGCAGATCCAATCCAGCCCCACCCCCAATGCCACCCCGCTCGCTGGCGGTGGCAGCACGGAGGTCGTCACGTTCATCTCGGTCGCCAGCCAAGACGGTTGGGTACGCGAGTCGAGTGAGAACTCCAGCATTGGTGGCCGGATCAACAGCACCAGTACCAGTACGAGCGGGTTGCGCGCTGGCGACAACAGCAGTGATCGCCAATACAAGGGCGTCGTATCGTTCGATACCGCAACGATCCCGACGGGCGCCACCATCGTTTCGGCCACGCTGCGACTGCGGCGTGGCACGGTCAGCGGTACCAGTCCATTCACCACCCACGGTACGTGTTGGGTTGATGTTCATACGGGTGGGCTGGACGGCTCGACATCGCTCGCCAACAGCGACTTTCAAGCCGCCGCCACCGTCGCCAAGACCGCAACATTGTCGACTCCCGCCGCCAACGGTGATTGGTCCGAAGCCGTGCTCGACCCTGCGGGTCTCAGCGCGATCAACAAGAACGGCACCACCCAGCTTCGTTTCTACTTCGATAGTGGTGACAACGACGATCGCGGTACCGACTACGTTGGCTACTACGCCAGCAACAACGGCACTACCGCCAACCATCCGCAGTTGGTCGTTACCTATCAGGAGTAGCGGTCGTGGGCGCCCGAACCAACCGAGTGGGTCAACCAGTTGGCCAATCCGGGCGGGGCACCCAAGCCATCATCCGCTCCAGCGCCCGGCACTGTGCCGGGCGCGCTTCACGATGGGTGTTGAGGTAGCAATGCACTTGGCGGGCCACGTCGCTCTCCGGTCCCCGGTCAGCGTAGGCCGCTACTAGCGCTAGCATGCCCTGATACGGCAAGGCTGAAGGCGCGGCGCGGTTCGCTTCCTGAACGAGCAAGCCGTCGTAACGTTCTTCCGGGTCCGTGCCGCCGCGCCCCAAACGGGTGGCCAACTCAGCGGCCTTCGTTGCGATCGCGCGCAGATCGTCCTTGCGCCGGTGCGTGATGGGAACCGGGACGTCGGTGTCGTGCGCAATCCACTGGTCGAGCAGCCAGCTAGCCAGGGTCATGGTGTCTTCGTCGTCGAGCAGCGCGGAACTTCGCCGCATCTCGTCGTCCGGCGTTGGGTCATCCCGCAGCGCCGCCTTCACCAACCACCCGCGCACCACAACGGCATCCACCAGCGTGCCATCGTCGCGCCACCGAACCGACGGCACGTCGCGCCACGGGATCCACTCCAGCGTTTCAGGTACCTCCTGGCGTGCCGAAGCCAATGCTGCGTCGCGGAACCGGGTTCGATCCGTCATCGGGCGGGTTCGAGCAGCGCCGCCAGTAACCAAACGAGCGCCCTGCTTGTGTCGCGAAGTGTCGGCATGGGAGGCGGGGACGGTGGTTGATTTCTTGTCCGCGACCACGCTGGTTTGGCAGCTTTCACAAGCAGGGAGATCGCATCGCGACCAGAAACCGTCAACGCGGAGGGGGTCATGCCGCCACACTCTACTCGAAAGTCGTTTGTCCTCGTGCTTCACGGAACGAGCTCCAGCCCGGCAAAGGTCCAGGGTGTCGTGGGATACCCTCGAGGCCGGTTCATCCCCGCGTGCGTGGGGAACGGCGGGTAAGCGGTCGGCCGCAGGGATGGGCTGCGTCGGCGGCATGCACTTCGTCGACCACCAAGACCTTGCCAGCGAATCCCCAGAGGCGGAGCGACTGATGGCGGGCCTCCAGCACGGCGACCAGGGCTGGGTCGATGGTGCCAATGCCGACCTCGGCGAGGAGAGCTTTCTTGCGATGGTCGGCCAGCCACGCCGCACATTGGGACGCGGCATCGTCATCCCCTTTGGGACGTTGCTTACGCCTGGCGTCGTCCCGTTCGTGCCCCTCGGTTGCTTTGTCGAGTGCAAGCCGGAGGGTTCGGCGACTATGGGCGAGAATCAGTGAAGGTTGACTGCCGTCGGAAAAGAGCAGCCGATACGCATCTTCGATGCGGTCGTACATAGCGTTGGCGGTCGCCATGGTGGGCAAGCCAATGAGTGCCCTTCTTCTCGCCAAGGAAGTTGCCAAGAGCAGCAAGCACTGGTGATGTTCATACCTGTCATGGGCGCCGGCGCGTGTCGCTACGCAAACTCGGTATGGTTCGGCATGCACCCTTCAATAGCGAGAATTGGGGCCGGAACGGACCATGAGTCTCGTTCAAAAAAGGTTTGTGACGCTTCTGTTCCAGGGGTGTGGTGTGGGTCACGCGGGACGAATACCGGGTCGATGCGATATCCTTCAGCGGGCGCGTTCTGTGCCCTTCCCACACCGCAAGATTCCGCGGGACGTTCGTCCCGGCCGCAAGGAGATCCCGTTCATGACTGCCACTGCTGCTATTGATCCTGCTGCCGTGCTCGCTGAGCTTGGTATCACCCAAGACCATTCCGGTGCCTTTGACGGCAGCTGGCTCGATACCCAGGGCGAAACCCTGGTTTCGATCAACCCGGCAACCGGCGAGCCGATTGCCTCGGTACGGCAAGCGACGGTCGCCGACTACGCGCGGATGGCGCAGCGATCGGTCGAAGCCTTCGAAGCGTGGCGCACTTGGACCGCGCCGGCACGCGGCGAGGTCGTGCGGCAGCTAGCCGAGGCCCTGCGCCAACACAAGCAGGCCTTGGGCGCGATGGTGACCCTCGAGATGGGCAAGGTCCTCAGTGAGGGGCTGGGCGAAGTGCAGGAAATGATCGACATGGCTGATCTGGCCGTGGGCATGTCGCGCCAGTTGTTTGGCAAGACCATGCACTCAGAGCGGCCCTCCCATCGCATGTATGAACAGTGGCATCCGTTTGGCCCGGTGGGCATCATCACCGCGTTCAATTTCCCCGTGGCGGTGTGGGCCTGGAACTCGACGGTGGCCGCGGTGTGTGGCGACTCGATGATTTGGAAGCCCTCCGAGAAAACCCCTTTGACCGCAATCGCCGTTACCAAGATTGCCCAGAAGGTACTCGAGGCGAACGACGCGCCGCCGATCTTCAACATGATCATCGGTGATCGGATCGAAGTGGGCGAACGGATGACCCAGGATCGGCGCATGCCGCTGATCTCGGCCACAGGATCGGTGGCGATGGGGCGCCGGGTTGGTCAGGTGGTTGCCGAGCGCCTGGGTCGGTCGCTACTCGAATTGGGTGGAAACAATGGCATCGTGGTGACCGCCGACGCCGATCTGGATCTGGCGTTGCGCGCGGTGTTATTCGCCGCCGTCGGTACGTCGGGGCAGCGCTGTACCACCACCCGCCGCTTGTTCCTGGAACGGCCGATTGCGGCAGCCATGCGCGAGAAGCTGCTCGCCGCCTATCCCTCGATTACCATTGGTGATCCCCTCGACCCCTCGGTGTTGATGGGGCCGTTGATCGACCAAGACGCGGTGGACGCGATGATGCGGGCGATTGACGCCGCGAAGGCCCAGGGCGGTGAGGTTGTCTATGGCGGCAACCGGCTGGGCCGGCCCGGATTCTTTGTCGAGCCGACGATCGTGACCGCAACCCCCAACATGCCCATCACGTGTGACGAGACCTTTGCGCCGTTGCTGTACCTCTTTGAGTTCGACGATCTCGAAGAGGCCATCACCGCGCATAACAACGTGCCGCAAGGCCTGTCGTCCGCGATCTTCACGCTCGACATGCGCAAGGCCGAGCGGTTCTTGACCGCCACTGGTAGTGACTGCGGGATCGCCAATGTGAATATCGGGACCTCCGGGGCCGAGATTGGCGGCGCCTTCGGTGGTGAGAAGGAGACCGGCGGCGGCCGCGAGGCCGGATCCGATGCCTGGAAGGCCTACATGCGCCGTCAGACTTGCACCATCAACTACGGCACCGAGTTGCCCTTGGCCCAGGGAGTCGAGTTCGATGTCTAGAGAGTGTCGGTTTGGGCCTGGCTGGGCTGGACCGCTGTTGCTCGCGGCAACCGTGGTGTTGTTATTGGGTGCGTGTGCTCAACCGGAGCCGGTTTCCGAGGTCGCGACCGTGGCGGCGCCCAGCGTGGGATCCACGGCCCGTGTGGCTCGAGGTGAGGTTCGCGGTGAAGTGGTGTCGGTGCCGGAACCGACCGATGCCGAGCCGATGTTGGGCATTCGGCACGAGGACATCGCGATCGCCACCTCAGATGGTGAGGCCTGGAACATGGGCAGCATGACCATGCCTTTCGCTCTGGCCGAGGAACTCGACCTCGAAGGCATCGCCACCGGCGACAGGGTTTCGTTCACGCTCGAAGTTGCCCTCGATGCTGGCATGGCGATGACGGTGACTGCGGTACAGGAACTCGACGCCGCGACGTCGATGGCGTGGGAGGCTCCTGGTGTTTCGGAGCCAGGTGATGAGACGCCGGCACCTGAGCCCCTGGCGGATCACGGCGGTCATTGATCGGCGCGCGGTGGCGGGACCGGGCGCACTTGGCGCGCCTGGTTGTCCGATCGGGAGGACAGGCGTTGTCGCATCAGGAGGACAGGTTGTGGCTGTTTTGGTGTGAATCGGCCGCAAACAGCGTGGCACCAAGTTTGCTGGGTCTAGTCGACCATGCGCGACACCCCGCTTGCTGCCTTGCACCACGATTTGCAGCTACTGATCGAGCCGATCGGTCTCCGACGTGATCGGTGGCTGGTGCTCCTGGGGGCCCTGCTAGGGGCTGCCCTGTTGAGTTTTTCGTTATCTCGGCCGCCGATTGAGCTGGAGCGAGAAGCCAGCAAGGCCGAAGTGATCCAGGCCGTTGCGGTGCTCGAGCCATTGCCTCCCCTTCGCTGAGAATCCACGGTTGATTTGACATGGTGCCCACATGCAGGGGACCATGTCCGAAACGGTCCAGGGGGATTCATCGGTCTGGCAGCTCGTGAATGCCAGGGCATGGTTCGGTGATTCGGAAGGAGTTGCGGTATGTCGGGATTCTCGCGCTTCGGGGACTACGTCTTGTTGCGCAAGCTCGACGAAAGTGGGCTGGGCGAGTCCTATCGTGCAGGTCGCCTCGACGAGGATGGTGCGCTCAACGACGTGGCGATGCTGCGCTTGTTCAATGGCGCCGGCCTCGATGCTGATCGCTTGGTCGCGAACCTAAGGCCGAGTCCAGTTGCTGGTGCGGGCCCAGGGTTACCCCAGTTGCAGACGTCTGGCTTGCAAGCAGGTATCTGTTTCATCGCCTACGAATACGGGGCTGGCAAGGATTTGGCAACCCTGATGCAGCGCGCCAACGATGGCTTTTCGACGCTCGCGATGGAGCACGCCTTGTTGGTCGCCGAGCGTGTGGCGAAGGGCCTGGCGTGGCTCCACCGTGAACACGAGGTGGCTCATGGTTTCTTGGTGCCTCCGTTGGTTCGTGTTTCCGAAGAAGGTGAGACCAAGCTACATGGGTTCGAGGTAGGCCCAGCGCTGGCCGCACATGCTGCCAGCGGGGCGATTGATCCGGCGTTTCGCGCGTATCTCTCGCCGGAGGTCTTGGGCGGCGCTTCGCCCGGGCCGCGGGATGACGTGTTTTCCCTCGGCGCCTTGCTGCTTCAGCTGTTGACGGGGACGCCCCCCGGTGCTGAGGAAGGGGTCTCGGCACGTCTTCAAAGGGCACGGCTCATCGAAAACGAGCAAGCAATTCCAGCTGCCCTGCAACAGTTGATCGCCGATAGCCTAGCGCCACCCGCCGTTCGGCAGGCCGATGCTAGGGCTTGGCATGAGCAGTTGGGCGCGTGGATGGTCGAGGGTGGGGTCCGGGCGACCAACTTCGACCTTGCCTTCTTCGTTCAGGAGCTGTTCCGCGATGAGCTGAAGCGCGAGACCGATCAGCGAGACGACGAACGAAAGCGCCTGTTGACACCGGTGGCGTCCGAGCCGCCCGCGCTCGTACCAGTCCTGGAACCAGAGAGCAAGCTTGCGACGCCCGTGGCAGTGCCGACGGCCGGCCGGAGCCGGACGATGATGATGCCGCTGGTTGCCGCGATTGTCTTGCTCGGTTTGGCGGCTTGGCTCTTGGTGCCCCGCTTCCTTCCAAAGGGTGTCGAGACGCCGGTCTCGGATCCCTCACTGCCGTTGTCCACCGACGCGACCTTAGGTGTCGACGGGACCGGTGAGCTTGGCGAGGGTGTTCAAGAGGACGAGCTGGCGGACGGCGAGGGAAGCGCGCGTGTGATGTCACTCGATGCGGCCTCCGAGGATCTCGAGAAGCTCATTAGTGAGCGGGCAGCGGCGCTCGAGGAGCGTCTGGCCTCTGAATACGATAAGGAAATTGCGGCCATGCGTTCTCAGCTCGAGACCGCCCGCAAGGTCGAGGCGGAGGCACGGGCGGGGTTGACGGCAGCGTCGAAACAGGCAGCCGAGCCAGCTGAAGCTGAGGAAGCTACTGCCGCCGTCGCACCGGTACCGACGGTTGAACAACCTGCTGACCCGGCGGCAACGACACCACCGGCTGTCGAGGAGCGGCCCACCACTTCCGAGGCCGAAGTGGCGGTGTCGGCGGCGTCGCCGCAATCCACAGATCAGAAGAGCGAGGCGAGTCCCGAACCATTGCCGCCGGCTGTGCTCGAATCGTCACCACCTGTTCAGGTGCCCACAGTGGTGGCGCCGCGTCTGACCGGACCTCCGAAGCCGCGGTACCCAGCCGCGGCCCGCAACGCCAAGCGCTCCGCCATCGTGGTCGTAAAGGTGTTGGTCGGACGTGACGGGAGAGTGATCGAGGCGGGAACGGTCTCAGACAAGATGGTGGGCTACGGTTTCGACCAAGCGGCCATCAACGCGGCACGCAAAGCGGTCTACAAGCCGGCAACGGTGGGTGGCAAGCCCGTCGAGCAGTGGACGACGTTGGTGATCCGTTTCGAACCCTGAGTCCGCTACCGCTTCCAATACGCCGCCATGACCCCGGCGGCGAAGAGACCTGTCGTCAGTGGCCACGGACCGTCTGAAGCCGCGACGATGGCGCCAGCAACCATGCAAAAACCGCCGAAGATGGTGCTGCGGACCCCACGTAGCGGGTTCTCGGTCGGCTGTTCGGCTGAGGCTTGGAGCATACGGACACCTTCGGTGATCAACGTAGGCGCTTGGGAGAGTGCCTCGATGATCTCCGGTGCGCGTTTCAGGCCTTCTCGGGCGAGGTGAGTTGGCTGGAATGCGTGGAACAGCACGCCGAGAATGTACGGACGCGAAACCTTGGCCACATCGAAACCGGGTAGCAAGACATTTCCAACACTCTCGAAGGTCACCAGGGCCTTGACCATCAAGACCATTTCCACCGGGAAGGTCAATCGGTAACGAGCACCCAAGGCGACCGACTCCAGGATCAGCTGGCCGAGGGAAAAACCTTCGAAGGACGCGTCGTTGTGCCATCGAAGACTCACCTCTTCGACTGCCCGTTGGAATCCGGCAACATCGGCTTTGGGCAACGGCTCGGCCACCCGGGCCAAGTAGCGCGCGGCACCTTGGGCATCGCCCTGGCTCAGACAGAAGTAGTACGAGGTCAGGGTACTCCTCAGTTCATCGTCCAGCCGCCCCACCATGCCGAGATCGATGAATCCAGCTTTAGGCCCATCGAGTACCAGCAGGTTTCCGGGATGCAGGTCCGCGTGGAAGAAACCATCGCGGTAAATCATCTTGATGACCGCCTCGGCACCTAGATTCACGAGTCGTTCTCGCTCCCGTGGCGTCATCCGACGAGCAGCTTCGGCATCGGGGCGGATGCCGGCAAGGAATTCCATGGTGAGTACCCGTTTGCTGCTGTAGGCGCGGAAGATGCGTGGGAACACAACGTCGTCTTGATCTTCGAAGTGGGTAGCGAATCGTTCAGCGTTGTCGGCTTCCAACCTGAGGTCGACCTCCCGCAAGGTGTAGGTGCTGAATTCGTCGATCACCCGTTTCGGTTGGTAGCGAGGAAGGACCAACTGCAAGAACCGGCCGAATCCTCGTAACAAGCGAGTGTCGCGTTCCAACGTCTCGACCACGCCTGGTTTGACCGCCTTGATGATGACGGCGTCGCCCTCACGGGTGGCAGCACGGTGAATCTGGGCGATTGAGGCGGAGCCGGTCGGTTGGGTTTCGATCCAGGAGAACAGGTCCGAGACCGGCTTGCCCAGGTCCGTCTCCACCAATTCACAGAAGCGAGCGTACGGAACTGCCGGCAGCTGGTCCAGCAATTGGGTCAGCTCGTCGGTTACGGATTTGGGAAGGAGGTCGCGTCGCAGACTGAGGATTTGACCCAGCTTGATGTAGGTCGGCCCCAGCAACTCCAGGCGTTTACGAAGCTGGTATCCAAATGGGGCGCCAGCAAGGTCGCGGCGCACCATAGGACGGGCTATAAGGGCGACAAGCTGTGCTGATCGAAAGCGGATCCCGCGGCGCTCGGGAGCGGGCGTGCGTCGAACGCGTTGGATCAGACCGCCAGCCGCCAAGCCGAGCAGATGAACGCTGGTGATGACGGCTCGATGGAGGGTTCCATGCGGACGAGACTCGTGCAGGAGTTCGTATCCAGCTGCCGGCGCCCGCGCCAGGTCTGCGTCGAGATTCGGCACCGGCATGGAAGCGGCCGGTGGATTGTTCGTCGTGGTATCCATTGAAGCGGTGAGAGCCGGCGATGATGGCCTGCCTTTCGACCATGGTACCGGCCTGCTCGTCATGAGGCTATTCGCGTCGCCTCGATGGGCTGCGCTCGGTGGCGCCGGGTACCGGGCTACGACGGCCGACGCAGCGCAGGCCGAGGCCCCCCATGGCGGATTCGATGCAAGTGGGCTGGAGTCCGGCGGTCGTCAACCAGCGTTCGAGGCCTGGCTTAGAGAGTCGTCCGGCGGTACCGCTCACCAGACGCCAGAGGACCATCGACGCGGCGAAGCGCAGGGTTGTGACCGGCGCCGTCAGCGCGCGAGACCACTGGCGGCGGCTCGCCCAGGCGGCGCGAAAAAGACTGCCCTCGGCCCTGGGCTCCATGAGCAGAAGGTGACCGCCCGGAGCCAGAAGACGGTGTGTTTCCCGCAGCACAGCCGGCGGGTCGCGAACCAAGTAGAGAAAACTATGGCCAATGGCCACGTCAAACGACCCTGACGCAAAGGGGAGATGGGTGGCGTCCGCCTGTTCAAATCGAAGGGTGCGGTTGCTTGGCCTACGACCGGCGAGCGACCGCGCGCGCGCGATCATCGCGTGTGAGATGTCGATACCGACGACCTCACTTTCGGGCGCCAACGTGTCGGCCAGTACAAACGAGCTTTCTCCCGGCCCACAGCCGAGGTCCAGGCAGCGCATGGGGCGCACGTGATCAAGCTCTGCAAGGGTGAGCAACGACCCGATTTCGTGGCGCCACATTCTCTGGCTGGTAAGGCCTTCGTAGATCCGTGCCACCACGTCGAGATCGAACATCCTACTCAGGTGCATGGCGTATACTGCTTGTCGGTCCAGGGCAAACGCAAGGTTATGGCGACGGACGGCGTGTTCCGCCGCTGGCTCGCACGTTCGTAATCCGAAACGCAAGGTGCCTGGCCTACCCTGGTCTTGCTCAGACCGACGGCAACTTGTCGTCAAGCCGGGCACACGGAATCGATCAATTTCCTGGAGGCAGCAATGGCCAACGTTCTCGATATTCTCAACCAAGCGGTCACGGGCGGAAACGTCGCGAACCAGGTCAGCCGTCAGCTCGGTCTCGACGAGGCCACTACGAACAAAGCGATTGGCGCAGCCCTACCGATGATTCTCGGTGGTCTGGCGCGCAACACGAAGGCAGGTGGCTCGGACTCCCTGCTCAACGCCCTCGATCGTGATCACGACGGAAGCATTCTCGACGATGTTGGTGGCTTCCTCGGACAGGGTCAAGGTGCCATGAGCATGGGCAGTGGCATCCTCAAGCATGTACTCGGTGGCCGGCAAGAGGTCGCTGCCAACGGCCTTGGCAAGCTCAGTGGTATCGATGCTAGCAAGGCCGCCTCGATCATGGCGATGCTCGCGCCACTGGTGATGGGTGCTTTGGGCAAGGCCAAGCGTGATCGCGGTCTCGATGCCAGCGGTTTGGACGGAATGCTCCAGCGCAACACGGAGCGGATGCAGCGTCGTGAGCCCGCAATTGGCGGGCTGCTCGGCAGCCTCCTCGATCGAGACGGCGACGGTTCGATCGGCGATGATGTTGCGAAGCTCGGAGCAGGATTCTTGGGACGTATGCTCAGTGGTCGCCGCTGAGTCGCGGCTTTTTTGGACACAAAAGGAGAGAAGGCAATGGGTTTATTCGATTTCGTGAAGGAAGCAGGGAAGAAGCTGTTCGGTCGTGATGACGACGCCGAGGAGGCAGCGAAAGCCGCCGCCGACGCCCAGGCCGCCGTTGCAGCACGCAACATGGCCAACCAACGTCGCGCGGAGGCCCTGGGTCGTGAGATCAAAGGTCTTGGGTTCGCGGTCGAGAACGTGAGCATCAGCGTCGACGGTCACGTGGCCACGGTGAGCGGTACGGCCGCCAACCAGGCCGAACGGGAGAAGATCATCCTCTCCATCGGCAACGTCTACGGTATCGACAAGGTCAACGACGAGCTCGAGGTCGCTGAGACCGAGCCCGAAGCACAGTTCTACACCGTGGTCTCCGGCGACTCGCTGTCGAAGATTGCCAAGCAGTTCTACGGCAATGCCATGAAGTACCCGGTGATTTTCGAGGCCAACAAGCCGATGCTCAGCCACCCGGACAAGATTTACCCAGGTCAGGTCCTGCGTATTCCGCCGGTCGAAGAGTAGAAAAGCTGCGGCGGCATGACCGCCTCGAGCTTCTTGCGCGACCCGCTGGCCTCCAGGCCGGCGGGTCGTTCTACAATGGGTTGAAATTCATCAAAATGGAGCGCAGCCCACTGTCGGCGTTGCGTTAACGATGAGCTTCCGGAGGCCACTGTGTCCGACAACAAACCACAGTCGTTCGCTAATCACGCCAAGTTCGTTCCCGCGTATCACTTCGTCGCCTTCGGTTTGCTGGTGATCCACCTTGGCTTGGCCGTGTGGGGGTTGATCCACCACCCAAGTGTTCATGCGGCGATCGTTTTGGGAACCGCCTTCGCGCTCATCATCCTGTTCTTGTATGCGCGACTCTTTCCGCTCAGAGTCCAGGATCGCGTGATTCGCCTGGAAGAGCGCATGCGCATCGGGCGTCTGGCGCCCGAGCTACAAGACCGGATCGAAACCCTGACACCACAACAGATGGTCGCGTTGCGGTTCGCCAGCGATGACGAAGTAGGCGATCTCGCACGCCAAGTCCTCGACGAGGGTTTAACCGATACCAAAGAGATCAAGCGGCGGATCAAGGTGTGGCGGGCCGATCACGACCGCATGTGAGAGGGCGCAGAGACCCGCGTCTGCTGCGTTATTCCCCTGCTCGCTTCTCGGCGTAGAAGGAAACTACGCCTTCGTGCGCTGCGCTGGCGAATGCCTTGCATCCACGGGCCTTTGCGCCCTCTCAGCCTCATCCGGGCGCTTCTCGGCGTAGCGGACTACGTCTTCGTGCGCTGCGCGGATGAGGCCTGAGTTAATCGTGGAGGGTGCCGTAGAGGCGGTCGCCGGCATCGCCAAGGCCCGGCAGGATGTAGCCCTTTTCGTTCAGCCGTTCGTCGACGGCAGCGGTGTAGACCGTGATGTCGGGGTGGTGCTCGTGAAAGTTGGCAAGCCCTTCGGGCGCGGCGACCAGGCAAACGAAACGGATGGAAGCAGCGCCGGTGGCAGCCAGGCGGTCGAAGGCAGCGATCGCGGTGTGGGCCGTGGCCAACATGGGGTCGACGACGAGAACGTCACGATCAGCGAGCGCGGGTACCTTGAAGTAGTACTCAACGGCTTCCAGATCGGCGTTGCGAAACAGGCCCACATGGCCCACACGTGCGGTGGGCATGGCCGCCAACATGCCGTCGAGAAGACCATTGCCAGCACGCAGGATGCTGATCAGCACCGGATGGCCGTTGGCGAGCTCGGTGCCTTCGGTGGCAACGAGGGGTGTCTCGATGGCTTTCGGCGAGCACGCAAGATCGTGCGTCGCAGCGTACGCCAGCAGGAGACCCAATTCGTAAACGAGCGCCCGAAACAGGGTTGGGCCGGTTTCCTTCTCGCGTAGAAGGCTCAGTTTGTGTTGGACCAGGGGATGGTCCACCACAACAGTACGATGCGGTAGATCATTCGACATGGCGTGATCGTACCGCAGGTGTAGGCCCAGACACGTACCATGCTTGACGTCGGTCGGAAACATCTGCCATACAGCGCTCATGAAGCTCGAAATCATTGATCCGGATCTGCGCGCTGCACAGGAGCGCATCACGCGCAAGGTGAATGCGGCGGGTGGCCGGGCCTTGTTGGTCGGCGGATCCGTGCGCGACGCATTGCTCGGGCGCGCAGCCAAAGACCTCGATTTCGAGATCTACGGTTTGGAACCCGAGGCGCTCCGATCACTCCTCGGAGAGGATTTTGGTCTCGATCTGGTGGGTCGAGCTTTTGGTGTCCTCAAGGTGCGTGGTTTGCCCATCGATGTGGGGATTCCACGGCGGGAATCGAAACGGGGTTTGGGTCACAAGGGCTTCGAGGTGCACTCCGATCCGTTTATGACCTTCGAGGATGCCGCGCGACGCCGAGACTTTACCCTCAACGCGCTTGGCTACGATCCACGCACTGGTGAGATCGTCGATCCTCATGGCGGTGTCCGCGACCTCGAGGCGGGCGTGCTTCGTCACACATCCGAGCAGTTCGTCGAGGATCCGTTGCGGGTACTTCGCGCCATGCAACTCGCCGCCCGCTTCGATTTCCGCGTGGACGATGCAACAGTTGCGTTGTGCCGTGCCATCGAGCCTGAAGGGCTGCCGCGCGAGCGCATTCTTGACGAGTGGAAGAAGTTGATCTTGTTGGGGACCCGGATTTCGCGTGGCCTGTCGTTCTGGCGCGACTGTGGCTGGGTTCAGTACACGCCCGAACTCGAGGCACTGATCGGTTGCGAGCAGGACCGGGAGTGGCACCCTGAAGGGGACGTGTGGGTGCATACCTCGCACGTGATGGATGCCTACGTTCTCGAACGGGTCGACGACGCGTGGGAGGACCTCATCGTTGGCCTCGGTTGCCTTTGTCACGACCTGGGTAAACCGGCCACCAGTGTCCGCGATGGTGATCGCATCCGCTCGGCAGGGCACGAGATCGCGGGTGAGGGGCCGACCCGCACGTTCTTGGCCCGCCTGACCGATCAAGAGCAAATCGCCACCGAGGTGGTGCCGCTGGTGCGCGAGCACATGAATCCGTACCAGTTCCACGATACGGGTGCTGGCCCGTCGGCCATTCGGCGTCTTGCGCGTCGTGTCGGTCGCATCGATCGATTGGTCCGCGTGTGTCGCGCTGACCAGCGTGGCCGGCCGCCCAAGCCGTTCGATGGCTTTCCGGCCGGGCAGTGGCTACTGGAGCAAGCGGCTGCCTTGGCCTTGGCCGACCAGGCGCCACGGCCCATTGTGCTCGGGCGTCATTTGATCGCGGAAGGGCAGACTCCGGGGCCTGCCTTCGGACCTGTGCTCGAGCAATGCTTCGAGGCGCAACTCGATGGCGAGTTCGACGAACTGGAAGGTGGCTTGATTTTCTTGCGGCGCCTTCTGAACGAGGCATGAGAGTCGGCGGTCGATCGCTGCTATCGTCGCCTTGACCTCTCGCGCAGCAATTCGAACGCCAACTTTGGAGGAAGACAGGGTGTCGATGGGACGAATTTCGATGGTGCTTGTTGGCCTGGCGGTGACGCCACCGCCGTCAACGCCTCCGTCGGCAACGCTGGTGGTGGACCAAGCGTGGGATGGAAGACGGTTGGAAGCCCCGGCCGCGACGGTATCGTTGAACCCGACGGCCGAGGTCTTGCGGATTGAAGTCGAGGCTGTCTACCACGGGGATCCTCCGCCGCCGGGTCCGCCCCGTTCCATCGACCGCTTGTGGCAGTTCGAAGTCGTGGAGGTCTTTGTGGCCGGGTCGGTTGGTGAGGACGGTCAGGTGTCCTACACCGAAGTCGAGTTGGGACCGCACGGCCACCACTTGGTGCTGCGGCTCGAAGGTGCCCGCAACGTGATCGAGACGGGCTTGCCGATGGTGTTTGCGGCCGAGATCGATGGTGACCGATGGCGGGGCGTTGCGGAGGTACCGTGGTCGTTCCTGCCCGTGGCCCCTTTCACTGGCAACGCCTACGCCATCCACGGTCTCGGGAAGCAGCGGCGTTATCGGGCGGCGTTTTCGGTGCCAGGGGCCGCCCCGGATTTTCACCAACCGTCACGGTTTCGGCCGCTTGGGATCAAATGCCCGGTTGATCGGAATGCCCTGCGATAGGTTGGAGAGATCATGTGCGGTCGCTACACGCTGTCCAAACCCGAGGAAGCAATCGAGGCGATCGGTGCCGAGGCCCTTGCGGATCTAGAAGCCCGATACAACATCGCTCCCACCCAAGAAGTGCCGGTGGTGCGGACCCGCCGCGACACGTTGGGACGGGTGGCGAGCAATCTGCGTTGGGGCCTGGTGCCGTGGTGGGCCGAGGATCTTTCGATTGGCAACCGAATGATCAACGCACGCGCCGAAACGTTGGCCGTCAAACCAGCATTCCGCGACGCGCTTACCCGTCGTCGCTGCGGTGTGTTGGCCGACGGATTTGTCGAGTGGCACCGTACGCCCACGGGCAAGCAGCCCTTCCACATTCAGCGAGCCGACCGTCGGCCGTTCGTGATGGCGGGCTTGTGGGAGCGATGGAAGAAGGGACCCGACGGCCCGGTGGACTCGTTCACGATCGTCACCACTGCCGCCAACGACGCCGTCGGGGCGCTCCACGATCGCATGCCGATGATCGTCGCGGACGATGCCCTCGCGCAGTGGCTCGATCCCCGAATCGAAGATCCGGAGGCTCTCGCGCCGCTCCTGGCCCCGCCTGATCTACCCCTCGCCCTCACGCCCATTAGCCGGCTGATCAACAAACCGAGTAACGACGATCCAGCATGCATCGAGCCTGTTTCTCTAGACGGTTCGGTGTCGGGTGGGCCACTGTTTGAACTCTGAGGGACTCCACCTTCTACGCCATTCAGGGCGATGGGTGATGGCGGCAATGGGAGGCCGTCCGCGAGATAGGTGGGGTGTCCTTCGCGTCTGCTAGCCCGAACATCTCGATGACCAACGAATTGCTTGACTGGCAAGGAACTGACCTGCCCGGTCCGGTCAGTGATGTGACGGTGACCCACGCTGCCGACAGCGACAACTCCACCAGCATCGGCTCACCGTTCCGTAGAGGGCCGGCCAAGGCTTGAACACGGACATGGCGATTTCTTTCGATTGGGGTACCGGTATCGAGGCGAGTGACAGATTCACTAGCCCTAAAACAAGCGCATACGAAGGATGAGATGCGCGAAGATCTTGAGGCTCAAGTGCTTACGAAAAGCGCAGGCGCACCCGAAGGTTCGTTGAGCATTTTCGGAAGTGATTGAGCCCAAGAGATTCGTGTAGATCGCCTTCAAGATGCGTTGGTTTTGGGACTAGCTTCAGCTGTACCCAGCGCCTGGGTAGAGCAAGTTGAGCGCAAGGTTGTGGATCGGGCCGAAGATGCCGCCGAAGATTCGCCAGGCTACGATCAGGCCCAACAGGCCGAAAGACGGTTGGCGCATGAAGGCTTGATAACGCCGGGCATTGTCATCGCCGACGATCAGCGCGAGGGCCGTGCTCCCGTCGAGCGGTGGTAGGGGTAGCAGGTTGAATACGAAGAGAATCAGGTTGAGGGAAAACAACACCGAAAGCAGGGTTGCGAAGCTGCTGGCCAAACCCGGCGTCACGCCCGCTACGGTGTCGGCCAGGCCGCGAATGACCATCGGAGCTTCGAACCAGCCCGCGCCGATGCCCACCCGAATGGCAATGGCGCTGATGACGACGAGCAGGAGATTCGATGCGGGGCCGGCAAGCGCCATCCAGGCAGCGCGCTTTGGGTGCCGATCCGCCCAATACGGATCGTATGGCGCACTGGCCCAGCCCAAGGTCCAACCCGAGAGAAGGTACGAGAGGATCGGGACGACCGCCATGCCGAAGGGCTCCCGCTGCATATGAGGTAGCGGGTTGAGGGTCACCTGGCCGCCTTCGTAAGCAGTGGGGTCGCCCAGTCGCAAGGCAGCCCACGCGTGGGCTGCTTCGTGCAACGTGGTCGAGAACAGAAAGACGGCGTACCAGATCGCGGCGAGCGCCAACGACGAGGGTGTGAGTTCTGGCATGGTGCCGCCCTATCAGACAGCGACAGGGAGCGCCGCTGTGACTCGCTCGACAGCCATATCGACCTCGTCGGCGTTGATCGTAAAGGGTAGCCGGAATCGGATCGAGCGGTTGCCGCACGGCAACAACATGAGCTTCTGCTGACCACAAGCCGTCAAGAGCGCGTTGCGGCTCTCAGTGTCTTCGACGCTGAAGGCGACCAATGATCCTTGGCCCCGAACGTTGGTCAACATGCCGCTGTCCCGTGCCAGGGAACGCAGGCCGGCCACCAACTGTTCGCCACGGGCACGGATGTTTTCAGTCAGGTTTTCGGCCTCGATGATCTCGATAAATCGTCGGCAGCGGACCATGTCGACCAGATTGCCGCTCCAGGTCGAGTTGATCCGGCTGGAACGCTCGAAGACGTTGTCCGCGACCTCGTCGATGCGGGGTCCGGCGTAGATACCGCAGATTTGGGTCTTCTTGCCAAAGGCGACGACATCGGGCTCAACGCCATAGTGTTGCCACATCCACGGATGACCCGAGCTGAAGAAGCCGGTCTGTACTTCGTCGAACAGCAACAACGCTTCGTTCTCGTCCGCATAGCGACGCAGCGCCGCGAGAAACTCGGGCCGGAAGTGGTTGTCGCCGCCCTCCGCTTGCATCGGTTCGATCAGGATCCCCGCGATTCGCTTGCCATGTTTGCGGAAGGCGAGTTCGATTTCGGCACAGGCTTGGGCCTCGGCGGCCTCGACATCGTTGCTAATGCGTCCATCGAGGTCGTAGACGATGAACGGATTGCTTACCCGCGGCCATTGAAAGCGGGGAAACAGACCGACCTTGTCGGGGAGCGTGTTGGTGACGCTCATGGTGTAGCCCGAACGCCCGTGGAATGCCTGACGGAAGTGCAGAATTACCAGATCGTCGGCGTTCTCCAGCATGTCTGTTCGGCCCAGTTTGCGCGCCTTCCAATCGAAGGCGACCTTCATCGCATTTTCAACCGCCAGCGCGCCACCCGAGACCCAGAAATGGTGCTTGAATTGGGGTGGCGTCATCCGGGAGCCAAAAGCATCCACGAACGAAGCCATCGACGATGTATAGAGGTCGGAATTGGCCGGCTTGATCAACGCGACCTGCGTCATCTCTTCGACAAAGGACGGTTCATGCATCATTGGATGGTTGAACCCCATTGGCCAGGAGGCGAAGCAGGAGAAGCAGTCCAAGTGTTCCTCGCCAGTGCGGGCGTCATGCAGCCAGGCACCATGTGACCGTTCCAGATCCAAGACGATGGGATAACCGTCGGTGAGCTGGTGAAGGGCAAGGGTATCGTGAACGTGCTTCGGGTCAATCATCAAAGGACCTCCTGGATGGACGGCGACTGGACGCCTGGGGGATACCGAGCGGATCTACTAAAGTACCACAGGATCCGGGTTTGCTTTGAAGTCCGAGAGCGCAGGCGAGCGGCCGAGAAGGGCGTGATCGATCTCGTCCAACGCTTCCGTGGGGTTGAGGTGCCGAGCCGACTTTTTGCGTCGAGCAAGGTGAGACTGGCCACGTCAACCGCTGGCGAAGGCACCACAGAACAGCTCGTCAGGTTCGGGGAGAAAACAGCAATACTCGAGCCACCGGGCCTCGCTCTCAAAGTGGTCATTTCGATGAAATGGTCAAGACCAGAGGCTCCTATGGCAGCGTGATCGCAATTGAGTAGGCCAGTAGGGCGCCTTCGGGAATGAGGCCCGCTTCCGAGACATTCAAGCAGTAGCTGGTCTCAGCGAGGTCGAAGACAACGCGTTGGCCCTCTTGGAGACTGAAGGCCGCGCCTTCCTCGCAATTGTTGTCGAGCCGGGCCAGACGAATGGTGACGCCAAAGCCGGAGTCGTTGAAGTTGTCTGCGACCTGCTGGACCTCGAGCTTGTCGAGCGATACGGTTACAATACCCGCGGAGGGGACGGAAACCACATGCACTTCGGCACCCAGTGGTGTCAGGGCAGCCTCGAACACAATGGTTGGATCACCCGGTGCTGCTGGGTTCGAGAAGTTATCGCAAGCAACGACGGCAGTAAGGAGAGCCAGCACAGCTGCGGTGTGGACACCGTTGTGCCACAGGCGGCGACCAACGGCAGAGATGTTGTGGGATCGGCTGAAATTCCTCATGGGCACCGAAGATATCAAGTCTCGCTTGATCGTGGTGACTGGAGGGCGCGAGATTCATCAAAGACGCTGCATTTGGCGGTCGTCAACATAAGATAGTGCCTTCAAGAACGAGTTTCTGGAGCAGCACCAGGAGGCCGCCTCGTTGTGCGTCCACGCCAAGCGGTTGCGGCAGGCGAAGGACGGCCGCCTGGGAAAAGGGTTGCCCCCATCCGGGCAGCAGAAGGGACGAGCCGCCAGCCAATAGGGGACGACATGCTGGCCGATCAAACCCGGAGTCGGATACGGTGTCTGTACGAGCAGACAGCCATGGTGTCTAGGAGAGTGGACACCATGGGGGTCTGCGGAATTGCGGAGGAGTCATTCATGGCGCGAACCTTTGCCTTTTTGCCAAAACTCGACGCCCTGTTACCGGTGGGAATGATTCTGTTCCTGAGCGGTGGCCTGGGAGCCCAAACCACGACCTTCGAGGGCGAGGCGGATGTCTTGACCGTCGAAGTCCCCGTGCACGTGGTCGATCGCAAGGGGGTGCCACTCCGCGACCTTACGGTCGACGACTTCGAACTCCTCGACGAGGGGGTGGTGCAGTCGATCACAGGTTTTCGGCGTACTGAGATCGCAGCGGAGGCTTCCGCAGGTGAGCCTGGTTCCAGTCCACCCAGTGATGAAATCCCGCCGCCAGCCGCGCGGCGCCGGCTGTTGTTCCTATTTGACCTTGCGTTTTCGAAACCGTCCGCGATTGCGCGGGCGCGGGATGCCGCGCGGTCCCTGGTGCTCGATCGCCTCCACCCGAGCGATCTGGTCGGTGTCGCAACCTATACAACGGACCGGGGAGTGCAGCTACTGATGACCTTCTCGCCGGATCGAGGGCAGGTGGCGCGGGCGATCGATGCACTCTCCGATCCGGAGAGCCTGCGTCTCCTCGCCAATACCGATCCACTCCGGTTCGTGCTCGACCCCGGGAGCGAGAGTTTTGCCGCCGGACCCAGCCTCAACGAAACGTTGGATACAGGCGGTCGGTCGGGCGGTGGCCTTGGTCAAGAGGCCACTGCGAACCAGCGGATTATCGGCGAACGATTCGCACGGGCCGAGCGTGCATTTGCCGTCGGGCGGATCACTGCTTGGACGCGTGCGCTTGGTGACTTGGCGAGTTTCCTGGGCAACATCGACGGCCGCAAGAACATCCTCCTGTTCTCCGAAGGCTTCGACGGTCGGCTGTTGTTGGGGCGACGTCCCGCTACCAGTGGAGAGTCCCTTGCTGAACGGCAGCAGGTTGCGAGCGGTCAGGTCTTTCGAGTGGATACGGATCAGGCGTTCGGCAACCCCAAGTTACAAGGCGACGTCAACACCATGCTCAACGCCTTCCAGCGCGCCGATAGCGTGATTCAGGCGGTCGATATCGACGATGTGAGTATGGACGGCGGGCGTCGCGACCGGGGCGTCGGTCGTGACGCGATGTTCTACATGGCCAACGAGACGGGCGGTGTTCTCCTGACCAACACCAACGATCTCGGTGTGCAGTTGAACCGGGCCTTGCGTCCGACGGAAGTGACCTACCTGTTGGCCTTCGACGCGACGGATCGGCGCGGTGCCGGGACCTTTCACCGACTGCGGGTAAAGGGGCCAAAGGGTGCCCGTTTGTTCCACCGATCGGGCTATGTCGAGCCCGAAGCCTTCGATACGCTCCATCCCATCGAGAAGGCGCTCCTGGCAAGTGACGCGATCGCGACGCTGCGCCCGGATGAAACGCTGGGGCTCAATGTTCTAGCGGTGCCGTTTCGTGCATCCACCACCACCGCCTACGTGCCCGTTTTGATCGAAGTCAGCGGTCGGAGCCTGCTGGTGGGCAACGATCCGGACAGTCTCGAAATCGAGATCTACGCCTACGCTACCAACCGTGTCGGAGAGATTCAGGGCTTCTTTACCGATCGGGTCAATCTCGAACTCCGTGGCAACCGGCACCGCTTCGAGCAATCGGGCTTGAAGTACTACGGCAAAATGGATCTCGGACCGGGTAACTTCCGAATTCGAACGTTGGTGCGCAACGCCCTGACCGGTGCCAGTGGCTTGGCTGCAACGGAGTTAACCGTTCCGGATTACACCGGCGCCGGTCCCGTGTTGCTACCGCCCCTGTTCTTCGAAGCCCCGGGTCAGTGGGTGATGGTTCGGAGTGGAGCGGAGGACGGTATCCAACGTGAGTCGGTGGTCTATCCCTTTACGGTCAACGGCAATCCGTACGTGCCGGATGCCTTGCCAGAAGTCGGCGGCAAAGAAGAGGCGTGGCTGTGCTTGGTGGGCTATGACCTCGGCGATCAGGCGCTATTCCTCGAGGGAACCGTCCGCGGTGAGGGCGGGGCGCTGGTCGAAGGTGCTACGTTGTCGCTGGTCGAGCGAACGGTCACCGGCATCAAGGGAATGGACAAGCTGTTGGCGTCCTTTCGGGCCGATGATTTGCCAGCCGGGCGCTACACCCTGGAGGTGGCGGTCACCGACGACGCCCGGGTCTCATTGGCGCGCAGCAAGTTCGCCTTCCAAGTTCGGGAAGAAGAGCGTGTGCCGGCTCCCGAGGCACCAACTGATGGAGCCGCTCCGCCGAGCGAAGGGGTCGATTCGAGCGCGGCACCGTAGCCAGTCCTACGCGACGTCGAGCTGGTGATCGAGCATGGTGTCGCCATCGAAGATGAACCGACCGTCGACGACGCTGCCTTCCAACAAATGGGGCAACCAGTACCGGTCGTCGGCCCACATTTCGTCGTAGGGGATGGCGTCAACGTCGGTCCATAGCGGTATCGCTTCGTCGGTTTCGGTCGCCACGCCTTGGCAGCCGCTTGCTCGAAAAACCCATACGTGAATGCTGTAGCCGTCGACGAACTGGAAGCGCAGCTCGCCGTGCGGCTGCAACCCCGTCGGCGAAACATGAAGCTCTTCTTCGATCTCGCGAACGGCGCACTGTGCCGGTGTTTCGTTGGGCTCGATCCGACCACCGGGTCCGTTGATCTTTCCCGCACCCAAGCCACGTTTCTTTCGTATGAGAAGGATTTGTCCGTCGCGCACGACGAACACCAACGTCGCGTCATCAGTGGCCGTCCACCGACGCCAGTCGATGCCATCTACGGTACGGGGAACAGGCTGATCCATGGGCGCGGCAGCGTACCATGGTGACTGTGCTGGGGCGGTGCCCCAATGTCGCCGTAGAATCGCCCGGTCGCATCGCTAGTGTAGGCTTCCAAGGAGGACGACCGATGGGCAATACGACCCAATCGCGCTGGGCCGTGGCCGTTTTGATCCTGGTTGCTGTCTGGGGCTGCTGTCGCCGCAGCGCGACGACAGCCGACCTCGAACCGGATGGTCTGGAATGGCGGCCGTACATTCATGACGATCTCGGATTCTCGCTCGACATTCCGGAATCCTTGTGAGGCGCGTGCGCGTGAGCACGGCTCGCACACCCGATTTGGCTACCGGGACGGAACACGGATGCGGGTCTTATGGCTAAGTCTGGAAGAAGGGGAAGGACGCGGTCTTAGCAGGCCGTCGAGCCTCATAGGCTCGTTGGTCGGGGTGCCTTACTGCAGCATGCCGTCAATCTTGCAAATGATGCCGAGCATTACCTCGTCCGTGCCGCCCGCGATCGACAGCAGGCGGCTGTCGCGGAATGATCGCGCGACGATCGATTCCTCCATGTAGCCCTGACCGCCCCAGTACTGAAGGCATGCATCGCTGACCTCCCGTGCCAACCGTCCGGCCTTGAGCTTGGCCATCGAGGCGAGGCGGGTCATGTCCTCGCCCGCTACGTAGTGTTCGGTGGCGCGGTAGACCAGGGCGCGCAGCGCTTCGATTTCGCAGTCGCGACCGGGAGTGAATTTCAGGTAATGGTATGAACTGACGGTCTCATGGCACGAGAAGTTACCATCGATCGATCGGGTCGCCTCGTGATTCCCAAGGAAGTCCGGGATTTTCATCGCCTCCAGGCCGGTACGCAACTAACGTTGATCAATGAACAAGATCGACTTGTCTTGGTCCCCAAACGGGATCGTCCGGAACTCATCGAGAGGGACGGGATTCTTGTTGTCGCGGGCCTCGAGAAGATGGATTCTCCTGACCACCGGACGCTTCGAAACGACCGCCTAGATCGTTTGGCGCGATTGGGATGAAGCTCGCCTTCGATACCTCCGTCCTCGTAGCCGCGCTGGTCGAACCGCATCCGCACCATGAGAGGGCTAGGCCATGGGTTCGGTCCGTGACCTCTGGGCGAGCCGAGGGCCAGATCACCTGCACGCCGCGGCAGAGACGTGGTCGGTATTGACGCGCCTACCGACCAGTTTGCGCTTGGCGCCAGCTGCTGCCGGGCTTATGATCGACCGCCTTCTCGAGAGCTTTCATCCAGTCGAAGTATCGGGAGCGAATTACCAAGTTGCGCTGCGGCGTTGCGCGGAAAGGGGCATGCGGTCCGGAGCCCTGTTCGATGCGCTTCACCTCGCGGTTGCTGAGGCACAAGGTGTCGATGGGTTCGTGACGTTCAATCATGCAGACTTCACGCGGCTCCAGCGAGGCGGTGTGCCACGAATCTTGGTGCCTCCAGAACCGCCCATGTTTACGCTGTGACCGCCGCCAACGCGTCGAAGCATGAGGGTCTTGGCCTGATCGGTCTGTTCCTCTTCACGTTCGCCGTTTACGTCGCGGTTACCTGAACTCGAGATCGTGCCGATCGGCTTGACCTTCCGCGTGGTTCGAGCCGACGGGCCGCGGCCAGCGCCGATTATGCCCAAAGAAACGCTCGACGGGGAACACGATCCGCGGGTACCCAAGGACTATCTGACCCAGAACCTGATCGGACACTTCCACTACCTGTGCGGACTCACCCACGAAACGTCCGATTGGCAGCGAGTCAGCACCGCCTTCGAGCGTGCGATGTTGGCCGCCCCCAGCAACGACGTGTTGTTCTACAACCTGGGATTGATCTACCGGCGCCGCGGTTTACTCGAGCAGGCTCTCGAAGCCTTCCGCCACGCCCATGCCATCAACCCTTGGCCGATTCCATCGGCGTCGCCGGTGCGTGCCAGCGATCGGATCGCCGAGGTCGAGGTGGCATGGGCGGCGCGGCCACCGTCGCCCGAGTCCTCTGGTGCCGGGAATTGAGAATCCTCTCCTCTACGACCACAACGAGCTACGGAAACAAGAGTCTGATTCTCGGAGATGAAGTCTTTTGGACGCTTTCGTACACGAAGCGACCCGGATCCATTCAGGCTGCGGATTCTCGGGCTTGCAGACTCCACTGCGAGTGGACGCCAAGGGCCAGGAAGGCATAAGAGCAAGCAAACAGAAAGTCGAATAAGGGATCAAGAAGAGCAAAGCCGAAGACGCCCGAGTAAGCAAAGCAGATGTCCCCTGCCGCGCTGAAAAGGAATCCGACGATAAGAAATTGCCAGGTTCGCCACATGCCGCCGCCCCGCAACCTCCGCGTCTGCACAAACAGCCCTATGGCGAGCGCGAGCAAGAATCCATCGAGGATGGGATATCCGAGATTGAAGATTTTTTCCACGAAGGGGACGGATTGGAGTGCCAGGGGTCGCAAAATGAGTGTGACGAGAGCGAAGACACTGAAGCTGGCGACGGCCCATACGATTTTGGCGGCTCGATCGAAGCCGAGGCCGATTGAGCGATAGGTAGCGAGAAAAGATAGCGAGCCCCCAACCAGGAGAAGTTGTCCGGTGACGAAAAAAATATCGGCAGGAGAGGGATACGGTGCCAGGCCCTGCCCGATTTGGTAGTACGCAAGGTAGCCTTGCCCGGCCAGGAATCCGCCCAAACCCGACGCGAGTCCGGTCCAACCTCGTCGAGCCGGGTTGCCGACCGCGAATGAGGATCGAACCAGGAAGCCGAAACCGGTGGCAGCTGCGAGAAAGACCAGCTTGGAGCCGGAGCTGATGATGTAGAGAACTCGTTGGGTCAGAAGTCGCTCGTACACGAAGCTGTCAGCAAGAAGTGCCCTGGGTAAGAGGAGAAGAGCGAGGGCAGCGAGCCACATGATGATGACTTTGAGAAAGGGCAGGTCAATCTCCCTTCGCCGCGTTCCGCATTTCGGCAGCGAGACTGACGGTTCTCTCCTCGCCAACGAACACCTTCAGCCCGAGCACAAGGCGATCGATCAGATCATCGCGCTGCGCAGGCGTAGAGACCTTGCCGATTCCGAGCTGTTTTTGGTACATCTCGATCGATGTCTTTGTCATGTGTCGACCGAGATAGGGGGCCAAGACATTTTCAAGGCGCTCGAGCGAAGTCGATCCACCTTCGATATTCTCCGTGCGATCCATCCTCGTGAATCTACCAGCATCGAGGGCGGCGGAGACTCGTGCCGGAGATATTGTCAAGTGTTATATTAGTCAATATCTCCGGGTGCGGTTGAAGACCGTTCACCAACAAACTGTAAGGGCTAAGGCGTTGAGAGGCTCGCCGATCTCGGTCGCGGACATGGACCAATGCGCAACGGTCGATGGGCCGCCGAGACTAGGCGGCCTCGGTCCTGATCGTGCTGCGTGGTAGGGTCCTGCGTTCGCCAGCTTAACGCCTTCAACAACCACCATCGAGAACCGAGATGCGCGTATCCAACCTCTTCGGCCTGACCCTCAAAGAAGTACCGGCCGACGTCGATATTGTCTCCCACCAGTTGCTGCTGCGCGCCGGCTATGTGCGCCAGTTGGCGGCCGGCATTTTCAGCTATCTGCCCTTGGCCCAGCGCTCATTGCAGAAGATCGAACGCATCTTACGCGAGGAGATGGACGCCATCGGTGGCCAGGAGATCTGCATGCCGGTGGTGCATCCGGCGGAGACCTGGCAGAAGAGTGGTCGTTGGGACGAGATCGGTGACGCCATGGCGCGTTTCAAAGATCGCCGTGGGCGCGACATGCTGCTTGCCATGACCCATGAAGAGGTGGTGTCCGAGCTGGCGACATCGGATGTCAACTCGTATCGTCAGTTGCCGATCCTCATTTACCAGCTGCAAACGAAGTTCCGGGACGAGCCGCGCGCGCGGGGTGGCCTGATTCGGGTTCGTGAGTTCGTCATGAAGGACTCGTATTCGCTGGACAAAGACGTCGATGGCCTCCATGAGCAGTACCTCCGGCACTACCACGCCTACTTTCGCATCGGCGCGCGCGCCGGGTTGCCGCAGGTGGCGGTACAGAGCGACGCTGGCATGATGGGGGGCAAAATCGCCCACGAATTCATGTACGAGACGCCGATCGGTGAAGACAACTTGGCGCTGTGTGATGGCTGCGGCTACGCGGCCAATCGCGAGGTTGCCGCGTTCGTCAAGCCAACGCCGGCCAACGACGCGCCCGGCACGCTCGAAAAGGTCGCGACCCCGGGCACCAAGACGATCAACGAATTGGCGACTTTCCTCGAGATCGAGGCGACACAAACGGGCAAGGTGGTGTTCCTTACCGCTATTCACGGCGACGAGAAGCCCGACCAGTTGGTGATGGCGGTGGTCCGCGGCGATATGGACGTCAACATCGTTGCGGTGCGCAATCTCTTGGGCGCTAACGATGTCCGGGCGGCGCACGAAGGCGAGATCGCCAAGAGCGGCGCGGTGCCCGGCTACGCGTCGCCGATCGGGATCGATCGTAATCGCGCGGTCGTGCTGGTCGACGAGCTGGTGGCCGCGTCGCCGAACTTGGTGGTGGGCGCCAACGAGAGCGGATTCCATCTGCGCAACAGCAACTGTGGCCGCGACTACGAGCCTGACCAAGTGGGCGCCATTGCCGCGGCCTTCGAAGGCGCGCCGTGCACCGAATGCGGCAAACCCCTGCGCATGACCCGCGGGGTCGAAGTGGGCAACATCTTCAAGCTCGGCACCCGCTATTCCGAGACCATGGGCGTGACCTTCGCCGATGAGAACGGCGACGAAAAGCCGGTGGTCATGGGTTCCTACGGAATCGGGGTCGGCCGGCTACTGGCTTGCGTCGCGGAAGAGCATCACGACGACAATGGTCTGACATTGCCGATCAGTATCGCGCCCTACCAGGTGACCTTGGTCAGCCTGGCGCGCAAGGACGACACCCGTGCTGCCGCCGATGCGCTCTACAACGAGCTAAAGGATGCTGGTATCGAGGTGCTGTATGACGATCGAGACGTTAGTCCCGGCATCAAGTTCTCCGAAGCCGACCTACGCGGCATCCCGATTCGCCTCCTGATCTCCGAACGCTCCCACAAGAATGGTGGCGCCGAACTCAAGCTGCGCACCAGCGACGACGGCAACCTCGTTCCCCGTGCTGACATGATTGCCACGGTGCGCGCGGAGATCGAACGGCAAGAAGCGACCCTCCGTGAATCAGCGGCCTCGATGCCGGTGTGGGTGGAGTAGCGCCGGAGGATCCTAGGCCGGGCCCTCACCTCGGCACTGACGCCGCTGGCGCATCGCAACATTCCGCGAATCGTGATCAGGCCGCAGCTGGCACTGCCGTTGATCTCGTAGACGGTGCCGTTGTCGGGAATGACGATATCTGGAGGACCGTCGCCGACGGTCTGCAGGGCGCAGATGTTGGTGAGCTGCTGAGGCAGAGCAGGTACCGCCGTTTGCGACGAGGCATGGGCTCCAACCTAAATTGGGAGGGCAAAGTACAGCAAGCCGACCAGGAACCAGATCGTTTGGGGGGTGCGTTTCATGTCGGATCTCCCTTGTTGCCGACGACATCGTCGTTCTGGCGATTCACGAGAACGGGTGCTCTCGTAGAGGAGGGGAGTCCAGACGAAGGGGGTTCGCCCCCGGCTTGGTTATACTGGGGCGGGTCAAGGCGAGTCCATGCTGATCTTGCGGCATTGCTGCACCCTTGTGTTCCCATGACACCAATAGACCGGGACTCGGTTCCGCCGACGGATTCCGGGCCGTTATTTGACAATCGCACAGATTCGGGGCACGCCCTGCGTCTTAAAAGGGCATGGGACATGACATGTGTGCCTTGTTGAAAACGATGAATCGACCGAGAGCCAGAAAGGAGCTCTCCTTGTCCGGGTCGGGCCCTATGCAGAAGGGGACCGTGAACGTCCCTAAGGTTGGAACGGCGGCCTGCAAAAGCCGAGCGGTCTCAAGTGCTCGTGCGGATTCGATTCGTTCGTGACGGGCTACCACAGGTACCAAGGTGAAGAACGGCGGGGTGATTGCCCCAGCCACCTGAAGTCTGTGTCGGACGTCTCTGTCAGGAAGCATAACCCTCCGTCCGCGGAGGGGATATCGCCAGAGCCCGGTTGGTGCGAATCATGCCGACTGGGTGTACCCACTTTGGGTACGCGATTTCCCAATCCCGAAAGGGGAGAATCGTCTGTGCGACCAGGGATACAGCAGACCACCTACCGTGCCACGGGTCGATTCAACGAACAAGGGAACTCCGACTCGGACGCCTGGTTGCGATACCAGGCAAGCCGCCAAGCCCGGTGATGTTCCGAGCGGAGGACGGAGCCCTCGTAGTAGTCGGCGCGCGGGAAAGCCGCGTACATGGCGAAGGGGGGCAGTAGATGCGTGTAGATCCAATGACGCCGGTGAAAGCCATGTATGTGGCATCGACTGCCGATCGGCAGTGGCTCCGGAGCGAGCAGAGGAAACTACACCTGCGAAGTTGGGAAGAGCCGAGTTACGTTTTCCGGAAGCTGTGGGGGTTGATTACAGACCCTCGCAACTTGCGGTGTGCTCTGGCACGCGTAGCTCGCAACCGCGGTCGGCGTACGCCGGGCGTGGACAAGGTGACGGTCGGCAAGATCCTTGCTGGTGGGAATGTTGATGGCTTTGTGACCGGGTTGAGAACGCAGCTGCGCTCGCGCAGCTTCCGCCCCAGTCCGGTTCGGCGAGTCATGATCCCGAAACCCGGCAAACCAGGGAAGTATCGCCCCCTGGGGATTCCGACCGTGGCCGATCGAGTCGTGCAGGCGGCGATGAAGAACATCATGGAGCCGATCTTCGAGGCGGATTTCTATCCGAACTCGTACGGTTTCCGGCCAGGACGTGGGGCTCATGCAGCGTTGGAGCATCTTCGGTTGCTCCTCATGCCCAAGCCCCCGAACCTACCGAGAGCGGATCGGTCCTGCATGTTCCAAGCTGCCATCGAAGGCGACATTCGGGGGTGTTTCGACCACATCGGCCATCACGGCTTGATGAACCGGATTCGGCGCAGGGTCACGGACCCGAAGCTGAACCGGCTGGTCGTCGCTTTCCTGAAAGCCGGGGTCTTGTCCGAAGGTCGATTCCTTCGAACGGAGACCGGTTCCCCTCAAGGCGGCATCCTCTCTCCTTTGCTCGCCAACATTGCGTTGAGCGTGATCGAGGAGCGGTACGAGCGTCACTGTTGGCCTCGCCGGCAACCGACCCTCATTTCTGATCGGAGGAAGATCCGGGGGCGGGCGTTCCACGCTCGAGCCCGAGACCGCCGAGAGCAAAAGCCGGTGATCATCCCGGTGCGCTACGCCGACGATTGTGCGCCACGACGGCGCAGAGAAGAGGTGATCATGTAGACACCGCTTTGAAGCAGCCTTGCTGCGCGAGAGATGAGGGTGGGCCCCTCGGGACCGGCCGGCAGAGGCGGGTCCCAAACCGCCGGATGCTGCTGCGGCCCAATGGCCGTGGTGGTGAGCGATTCGGAAAAGGTGGAGCTGGACTCCATCAGGTGAGGACCGGGAAGGCGAACGAGAGTGAACCGCTGATGAAGTGTCGAAAGCGTAGGGACGCCGTCGAAACCGGGCTCCAGTTGTTGGCCCGGGATGAAGCCTGGGGGACGGCTGTCTCCTGCCCAGGTGGCGGCCGGCATGAAGGCGGCGCGAGCCCGGTCCAGGCTCTCGTGTGGAACGTGGGAACCTACCGCTCCGATGCCAAGGGAGAGCTCACAAGTGGAAGCCCCACGAGGAGCAGAGTACCAATGCGGAGCGGAGGGGCGGATCGACGCGTAGTAGTGATGAAGCCTGGTAACTCGGGTGGAGCGAAGGCGTCGACCTGTCCTGCCGAGGCGATAGGCCAACTCGAAAGAGGAGGAGCCTGTGGCTGAAGCAAAGCCGTTTGATGTCCCCAAGCGCATGGTTTGGGAAGCGTACAAACGGGTCAAAGCGAACCGGGGAGCTTCCGGAGTGGACGGGCAGTCTCTGGCGGATTTCGAGAAGGATCTGAAGGGTAACCTCTACAAGATCTGGAATCGAATGGCGTCGGGGTCGTACTTTCCGCCACCGGTGCGGCTCGTCGAGATTCCGAAGGGTGGAGGAGGCATGCGCCCACTGGGCATTCCGACAGTGGGAGATCGCATTGCGCAGACCGTCGTCAAGATGGTGTTCGAGCCCGTCGTGGAGCCTTATTTCCATGATGACTCGTACGGGTACCGTCCTGGCAGGTCTGCGCATGATGCGATCGGCATCGCTCGGAAGCGATGCTGGCGTGCAGATTGGGTGATCGACCTGGATATCAAGGGTTTCTTTGACAATCTGGACCATGACCTTGTCCTCAAGGCAGTCGCCCACCACACGGACAACCCGTGGATTCGTCTCTACATCGGGAGGTGGCTTCGTGCCCCGATCGAAAATGAGGATGGAACCCGGGTGGTGCGGACGCGAGGAACACCCCAAGGTGGTGTCATCAGTCCGCTCTTGGCCAACCTCTTCATGCACTATGCGTTCGATGTCTGGATGGAGCGGAGTCATCCGTCCATTCAGTTCGAGCGCTATGCGGACGATGTTCTCGTTCATTGCGTGAGCGAGGCCCAGACCGAGTCTGTATTGGCAGCGATTGGCAAGCGGCTCGCCGTCTGTAGGCTCGAACTTCATCCATACAAGACGAAGATCGTGTACTGCAAAGACGACGACCGCCGGGGTGAGTACGAATGCGTATCGTTCGACTTCCTCGGCTACACCTTTCAACCTCGACGGGCCCGCAATCGCCACGGAAAGTTCTTCGTGAGCTTCCTGCCGGCGGTGAGCACCAAGGCCGCCAAGGCCGTACGCAAGACCATCCGTGAGTGGCGAATGGCGTCGACCAGGAACAATCAGAGCCTGGAAGACCTCGCGCAGCTCGTAAACCCGGTGGTGCGGGGCTGGACGAACTACTACGGTCGGTTCTACCGCTCGAAGTGGAAGCAAGTCCTTCGTCATCTGGAACGAGCGCTCGTGGCGTGGGTGTGCCGGAAGTACCGGCGCTTCCGCCGCCGCGAGCGGGCAGCGACCCATTGGTTGGGTCGAATTGCCCGGCGAGAGCCAAACCTGTTTGCCCACTGGCAGCTCGGGGTGCGTCCAGCGACTGGGGCAGGATGAGCCGGATGATGCGAGAGTTTCAAGTCCGGTTCTGTGAGGGCCTGGGGGTGCAAATCCCCCGGGCTACTCGACTCGTCCTCCTCGTGAGCGTGCCATCAGGACCAGAGCGTCTCGAACGAGCCTTGGTCGTGGCCGAACGTGAGAAGGCGGATCTTGCACGAGTGTTAAAAGACAGCCTCGGCCTCGAGCTGTCGAAGGAAAAGACGCTGATCACACCTGTGACCAGCCCGCTTCGTTTCCTGGGACATCACGTCCGTTACCAACGTCACCCATTCTTCGGGTGGCTGGCCAACGCGGTGATCCCCAAGCACCGGAGCCAACAGCTGCGAGAGACCATCAAGCAGTTGCTGCACCGCAGTACCTGCAACCAATCTCTCGCGTCTAGACTGAGATTGATCAACTGGAAGCTCCGGGGCTGGGGGAGCTACTACCGCTACGCACGTGGCGCCAAACAGGTCTTCAACGATCTGGATCGCTACACGTGGATGTCGGTGCGGCATTGGCTGCGAAAGAAGCACCCCCGATCCCGTATGTGGGACATCAATGCCCGCTATGGATGGCGCACCCCGGCTCGGAAGTCCGTCCGTTGGCGAGATGGAGCAATCCACCTCTTCCGACTCTGCGACTATTCGGTCCGGCGATTCGATCTCAGGTGGCTCCGCTCACCCTACTTCGTGGAAACATCTATGGAAAGCCCGGTGCGTAACGAAAGGCGCACGCCGGGTTTGGAAGAGGGGGCCCTGGAAACCGTGGGATGAAAATCCCAAACGGCGCCAGGGTCCCCACTCTTACCTCATCGCTACGACGGCATGCACGCGCATGCCGGTGGCTTCCTGGCAGTGAGCCAGCACGCCGACGACGAGCTGATTGAGCCGTGGTCCCGGCCGCAGGAGGTAGCGTTGCTGGATGGTGCGCACGGTCACCTCGACGAGCGTGCCGGGCGACGGCAAGTAGCGAATGTCTCGTCCCATACCCTCTAGGACGCGAGGCGCGTCGCCAATCTTCGCGGTCCGCTCGAACAGCAGTGGCACTGCCCCCAGTCGGTGCCCAATAGCCGTGAAATCACCACTCGGCATCGCACACGATGGCGTGATGGTAAACCAGACGCCACGTCGGCATTCAGCCAGCGTGTTGCGCTGTGCCTACAGGAGGTTCGTTATGAGGAGAACGTCTATCTATAGTCTAGATCCCATCCAGAAATGCGGTTTCGAGCCCACAGGCCTGTCGAATGGGCCCTCGTCTAAGGGTCCATTGGGGGTGCTGCTCACCGGGTGATCGTGGAATCGACCGCCAGAGGTGCGAATGCGGCAAGGACTGCATTCGCGCCCATATCTCATCCAGGCGGCCCGTCGGGGTGCCGCGTGCTTTGACCGCCGGTCGGCTGATCAAGCTTGGCTGAGAATGGTTCGGGCCATGACCAATAGGTTGCAGGAAACGATCGAGCTCCAGACGTAGCTCTTGAACGACGACCAGGAGCGCCAGGTGCAGCGATGCAGTCCGAAGGTACGCTTCAGGAACGAGATACATCCCTCGATGCCGGCTCTGAAATTGCGTAGCTTGCGGTAGACGTAGAGGCTCTTGGCCATCTCGGAGATCTTCAGAGAACTCTTGGAAAAGACAACATCTTGGGTCCCCAGTTCTTGGATCTTCTCAAGGTTGCTCGCCGAGCTGAAGGCTCCATCGAACACGACTTGGCGCGGCGCTTTGCCATAGATGTCTTGCTGACGTTCGACGGATGGCACAGCCATGTTGGCATCGGCGGGATTGCCTCGGAAGATCTGGCAATCCAGAACCATCGAGGACTTGCCACCGGTGAGACAGATCTTGTGGCCGTAGTATGTGTTCTTGAAGTCTTTGCGGATGATGTCGGAGTGGTCTTCGAAGACGGAGACGAGTTTCTCCGAGGCGTGTACGCTCTCGCCGTCGAAGACCCGGCGACGAGTCTGATCCAAGGTGCGCTCGATGAGGTCGAGAAACCGGGCCAGCTTCTGCTCGAGGGCCGGGTCGACGACCCGGTGAGCCTCCAGCAGGGCAACCGCTTCCAAGGCCTTTTGCTGGATCTCCTCGGCAACCTTCACGAGATCCCTGTAGGACTCCCGACGCGCCACTTTCCTTCGCGCTACAGAGATCTCACGGCAGCGGCGCTTGGCTCGTTTCTTCCGGTTCGGAAACGTGAAGAGGCCGGCCGGTAGATGCGCCTGCACCCGCTTCATTAACCGGAGGAGTACCCGGATGCAGTCCCACAACTGCTGCGAGTCCGCGGGAGGATGCATCAGCGTTTCGACCACCGTGCAGTCGACTCGGGAAAGCTGCCCGCTCTCGACCTTGCGCTCGCGGGCCTCCAGCAACAAGAGGCGATTGATCGCTTCGAGGGTTTCGGCCCGAACTTTCTTGATCGCCGCCGCCAACGTTGATCTGGCGGGCGTTTTTTGAGCGAAGCTCATGCCGCAGAAGGTGCGGAAGGTCTGCGAGTCGGTGAGGTGGAAATGGAGTTCGTCGTAGCTCCAAGTGTGCATCTGTTTGAGTAGCAGAGCACGAAACACCAGGTCAGCGGACATCCCTGTTGCGCCGGTCTGGTGAAGGGCATCGCGGGTCAGGTCTTGCCATACCAGGTCGGCAATCTTAGGATGGTCATCGATCAGGCCCGCGACGGTCTGAAGCTCTTTGGCATGGTCCAGATCGAGCCACTTGTAGGTGAGATTGGGCTGAAAATCGCGAGCTTTGCGCATTCTGGGCGTTCCTTTCTAGGGTTAAGTTCTTTGGGCTCTGTGTTTTAGGAGACCAAAGCCTATCAGAACGAAGCTCAGAAATGACCTCAGAATGCGCGTTTAAACCTCTTGTTTTCAATTGATTACGAGTTTCTGGATGGGATCTAGTCTAGTCTAGTCTAGTTCGTGTTGGCCGTGGCGCTGATGCTGTTGGCGCTGCCGGTGGTCGCGACGCCGGGCGCTGGCTTCACGTCGCCGGGATCATCGATCGTGGCGAAGGTGGTCGAGGCCTTCGCGAGTCTTGGGGCGTGGTTGTGCCCGAAGTCACCGCTTTGCCCGCGTCGGAAGCGCGGGCGAAGGATGGTGAAGATCGTTGCGGTGTCGCCACACCGCCGTTGGACAAGATGGGACCGGCAGCTGATCCGAACGGTTAGTTACAGCTTCCAAACGTCGGGCCGGGCGTCGTGTGCGGCCCGGCGCTTCTCACCTCACCCCAACCCCTCTTCCACCGGGAGAGGGGCCCGGATCGCAACCATAGCCCTGCGACCTACGCGCCAACCAACGCCGCGACGACCGCATCGACAGCGCCTTCGGCGAGCGCGTGAAGCTCGTCGTCGGTTCGGTCTTGAATCGGGTGATCGACGTACACCGCGACCGACGCGTAGCCGAGTGCCGTGGCTTGTGCTTCCGCGGCGTCGACAAACGTGCTCGACGCGAGGAAGACCGCGGGTAGGCCGTCGGCTTCGAAGGCAGACGAGTCGTGCACACTGCACGACGTGCAGGATCCTCAGTCGGCGAGCGCTTCGATCACCGCGTCGCAACGACTCGCAATTTCCTGCCGCAAGTCGATTGGCGCTGGCCGCGTGAAGGCAGGCTTGGCGAAGCGCTCGACCTGGGCGCCGCGCGCGGTGAGCTTGGCTTCGAGCCGGTCGAGGAAGACATCGCCGCGCGCCTTCGAGATGTCGAGCAAAGCCAGACGCTTGCCCTCGATCGTGGCCAAGCGTGGCGCGGCGGACAGGCCCGCCGGTGTGCGTTCGTCGGTGGGGTCGAGAACGGTAAACGTCATGAGCGAATCTCCACAGTTACGGGATCAGTACCCTTCTCGCCGTTGACCCAGCCGCCGATGATGGCCGAGAACAACCCGGCTTCGCCCCCGGCATGAACGATCAAAAGGCCTTCGGGGCGGAGCTTGGGCAGGACCGGAAAGAGCATGGCGTCGGGCACGCCTTCGGCCATGCCGCCCGCGCCGCGTTTCAATTCGTCGGCGGGAATCATCAGCCGGCTGATCAGCTCGTCGCGCAGGCGGGCCTTGTCCCATTCAGCTTCACGGAATACCCGCGCGTGCTCCGGAGAGACGACCAGAATGGCGTCGAAGACGAAGGGCAGCTTGGGATGGCAGATGGTGTGCAGGCAGGCGGCGAAGCTGGTAGTCAGCGATTCGGGTGCACGCGAGAGCTGGTCGACGACCACGCGCGGGCCCTCGCCGCCGAATAGCGTCACGGTAGATGAGTTGGCGTCGAACCCGCGCTCCACGTGCAGCGGTGTCCATGGTGAGCCTTCTTCGTCTTCTGCGAAGCAAAGCCCGATCTTGCCAGGTTGGCCGAGGCATGCCCGGTCGACCTCGCCCGGTCGACCGCCACCCACGTTGCGAATCACCAGTTGAAGCGCGCGACCGATGGTGAGATTGGCGCGGTGTCCCTGGCCCAGGGCGTTGCCGCCCGAGGCGATACCAAGACGCCGGGTGATCGGGCCGTTGACCACGATCATGGGCCCGTGGGGCATGGTGGTGGCAATCAACCCATGGAGGCCGAACGCTGGCTGGCACGCAGCCTCGACGGCGGCCAACACCACGGGCAGGTATTCGGGTTTACACCCCGCCATGACCGCACTGATGGCGACTTTCTCGACCGTGCAAGGGGCGAGGTTGGGAGGCAGCTCGGCGACGATTTCTTGGGCATCGCGATCGGTGCCACCGAGCATGCGCACCACGCGCTCGGGCGTCGGTGGTACGACGGGCAAGCCGTCCGTCCAGCCGCGCGCGAACATGGCCTCGATCGGGTCCTCGCCATCACCGAAGTCGACACGCCGTGCCTGCAGGGATTCGCCGTGGGTTGCCTCGAGTCGTTCGGCGATGCCGGGCTCGAGCGAACGCGAGCCGCACCCTGGACGCTGCGGTGGCAATCCAGGCCCCAAGTCATTACGACCGGTCAGAGCTTGCCACTGGTCGCGCGACCAGCCTTCGGCGCGACCGGTTTCTTGGCCGCCCGCGAAGTGCATCAACGTCGGCACGGTGTGGACGCCGAGCTTGAATGAGTGCGCGAGATCACGATCGTCCACCGGGTTGCACCCTTCGGGGAACGTTGGATCATCCTGGCTGACGACAACGAGTGGGAAGGCCAGGTCGCGAAGCTGCGTCAACACCGGTGTGACCAAGTCACAGGTGGGACAGTCGCGCTTGACGACAGCGATGAGTCCGTCGGATGGCAGCTGGTCGTTGGGCATGTTGTTTCGGGGCCGTGGTTAGCCTTGCGATGCGATGAATGCGTCGATCCGCTCGGCGAGCACGGGAAGGGGAACCGAGCCGTTTTCCAGGACAGCGTCGTGAAAGGCGCGAATGTCGAAGCCCGAGCCGAGCGCCGCTTCTGCCTTGGCCCGCAGGCGCCGAATCTCGATCTCACCCATCTTGTAGGCCAGGGCCTGGCCCGGCCATGAGATGTAGCGATCTGTCTCGGTCCGCACTTCGTGCAGCGAGAGGGCCGTGTTGTTGGCGAGGTAGTCCAAGGTCTGCTGGCGAGTCCAGCCAAAGGCATGCATGCCGGTGTCGACGACCAACCGGCAGGCGCGCCACATCTCGTAAGTGAGACGGCCGAAGTTGCTGTAAGGGTCGGTGTAGAAGCCCGCTTCGAGGCCCAGGCGCTCCGAGTACAGGCCCCAACCTTCCCCGAAGGCCGAGATGTAGGAATACCGGCGGAAGGCGGGAAGGTCGAGTTCTTTGTTCAGCGCGCCCTGGAGATGATGGCCCGGGACGGCTTCGTGCAATGAGAGCGCCTCGAGTGCGTAGAGCGGGCGGCTTTCGAGGGCAAACGTATTGACCCAGTAGGTACCGCCGCGAGTACTTCCGAGCGGCGCGGAAACGTAGCGGCCCGCTGTGTACTTGGGTGCAATCGACTCGGGTACGGGCTCGACACCGTAGGGCTGACGCGGGAGCCGACCGAACAAGGTCGGGAGCTTGGCGTCCATGCGCTTGGCGATCCACGCGGCTTCCTTGAGCAACTGCTCTGGGGTGGTGGGATAGAAGCGCGGATCGGTGCGCAGGAAGTGCAGGAACTCGGCGAAAGTGCCTTCGAATCCGACCTCGTCGACGATGGATTCCATCTCAGCTCGGATCCGTGCGACTTCGCCGAGCCCGATTTGGTGCACGGCTTCGGCATCGGTGTCGATGGTCGTAAAGTGGCGCACGCGTTGTTGGTAGTACGCCTTGCCATTGGGGAGGTCCTGCGCGGCAATGGTCTCGCGTGCGCCCGGAATGTAGCTGCCGGTCATGAAGGTGAGGAGGTCTCGGTACGCGGGAACCACGGTGTCGCGAATGACGTCGCGTCCGGCGGCGCGCAACCGTTCGTGTTCCGTGGCCGGAACGCCCAGAGGAAAGGTTTCGAACGGCGCCCAGAAGAGACTCGACTCGGGCTCGTCGACCACATGTACAGCGATCGTGTCCTCAATGCCATCGAGCACGACGCGTGGTTGGGTCATCCCGCGTTCGAGCCCTCGTTTCATGTGGTCGATCTGTTGGGCAAAGAGTTTCGGTAAGGCCTGCAATCGGGATAGATACCGCTCGTAACAACCGGTGTCGTCGAACGGCATTTGCGCGGGAAGGCGGGCCATGGCGGAATGGAACCCGGAGTCCGCGTTGAAGGGGATCTCGTGTGTGCCAAAGGCGAAGTCGTCGCGCCGTGCCTGGAGTTGGGCGCGAAAGATGTCGTAGTTGGCTCGGTCGGCAACAGTCAGGGTTTCGCGATCGAGAGCGTCCAACTGGGCCAGCCAAGCCTCAGCAGCTTGATCGCGGCGTTCGAGATCCTCGAGGCCGATCGAGGCCAAGCGGTCGTCGTAGTCGCGTAGGCCGACGGACGTTGCCAGCATGGGATTCTCACGCAACCGCTCGTCCCATTCAGCATCGAACAATGCATGCAATGCCGACCCCGGATCCGTCGGCGTGTTCTCGACGGGGACCGAGCAGGCGAGGGCAATGACAGCTACTGCAAGGCTGGCGACGCGCGACAAGGACATCGAGTGCATGTTGTGCTCCGTACGATAGGGAAGGTTGCGACAATCTACCATCTCTGGCTGGTACTCTTTTCGGATACCCTGGCGTACGGCGGTACTTGGGACCGAGCAAGAGGAGGAATCATGATCAGCCAGAAATGGCGGACTTGGCGTGGTGTCGCGCTCGAAGCGGCAGGGCGCTGTGGTTCGAGATGGCTGGGCTTGATGGCGGCGTTGTTGGTCGTTCTCGCCTGTGGTGTCGACCAGCCGCGGCCTAAGGGTGAGACGGGTGCGCTATTTTCTCGGCTGTAAGGGTGGCGGTTGATGCGCATGAGGCCAGCGGCGCGGGTTCAGGCCTTCGTCGGCTTCCGGTGCTCAAGAGAATCACCGCAGAGATGATCAAGACGGTGGCAACCAATGTGTGCCAACCGACGGCCTCGTCGGCCAGCCACCAGCCGAGAAAGACCGCGACGACCGGATTGACGTAGGCGAACGTCGAGACCAGCGTTGGCTCCGTGGTGCGCACCAGCCAACTGTAGGCGCTGAAAGCCACCAGCGCCCCGAAGATCACCAGGTAGCCAAGGGCGAGCCAGGACTTGGTCGAGACTGTGGTGGGGTCGAACGTTCGCCAATCACCCAGGATCACACCAAGTCCGAAGAGGATGGCGCCGCCGCAGAGCATTTGGGTGGCGGTCGCCATCATGGGCGAAGAATGGAGGTCGGCCCGTGACGCGTAAAGGGAGCCGGCGGCCCACGACAAGGGCGCCACCAGGATCAGAACGGCGGCCCAACGAGCGATGGGCGTGCCCCCCACGCTGGCGGGGCCGGCCAGCACCGCCGCACCGGCAAAACCGATTGCCAGGGCGGCGAACGTCCGGGCCGTTGGTCGGCCCGTGCTGCCGGGGCGCGCCAACAGGATGACCGCGACCCACAAGGGTTCCGTGCCCACCAACAGGGCAGCCAGGCCCGAAGGTACGTAATGTTGTGCCCATACGACGATGCCGTTGCCGCCCACGAACAAGAGTGCGCCGGCCCAGGCTGCAGCTCGCCATTGCCCAGCCGTTGGCGACTGCGCGCCGCGTAGCCTGGCCCAGCCGTAGAGAATCGATCCCGCAACCAAGAAGCGGGAGCCTGCCATGGTCGTTCCCGGCAAGGTCTCGATCGCGAAACGCATCGCCAGGTACGTCGATCCCCAAATCACGTAAACGATCGCGAACGCCAGAATTTGCCGTACGCGGAATGGATCGAGTTGGATCACAGAATGGTGGCGATGATCGGACGAGACCTCGTCAACGCCGAGACCCATGGCGCCGGGCGAAGGCGAAGTGTACGACGTTTCGGCGATCGTGTCGCCCGCTTTCGTTCGGCTGCTTTGAGAGAGCGTGACCTTCATCTCTGGTGATAGCGGTCGCCTGATAGCATCATTTTGCTTGTCAGGGGTCTTGAGGCCAGGTCATCATGCTGTCATTCGAAACAAGGTCACAAGAGATCGATCGCCGGGAGCGCGCGGCACGGTCGGCTCTTCGTCCCACGGGAACGACCGCCTCCACCGGACACCGTACGGTAGCCCAGCAGCGCTGGCAGGAGTCACCACATAGGACGCCGCCTTTGGTGGGTAGAGGCTACTTCCGGCCACGGTCTGGTGGTGTCGACGCCACATCGATGGCGGCACCCGCGCCACCAGCTCCAGCATCAACGGCACCGGCCCCGACACCCTCGCCACCCACGTCGTCTCGGGTGACCACCGTGGACCAGATCGAGATCATCAAGAGCCCAGCTGGGGCAACGACCGGTTTCCCGATGGTCACGACCGGTGATTTGAACAAACCGGGGCCGTTCAACGACAGCACAAACACCGTGGTGAGCAACATTCACCAGATTCGGTTCCACCTCGATCAAGGTGACGCAGCGAATGTGACGGCTCATCGGACGTTGCAACGGACGTTGACCGAGGGCGCCTTGGTGTCGAAGAATCCCGACGATATTCCTGGGGATCCGCACATTGTTGGTGGTTTCGAGGGTGCCTACACCGGTCCGGATGGGCCGCCGGCCCATGAGATCCAGCGGCCGGGTACCGATACCATCGTCGTGGCCGATGCGCCGGGAAACGACACCCTGAGCCCCGCGAAATTCCCATTTACCTATCGCTCGCACTTCAAGCTTCGTTTGGTTGCGGCTGCCCGCATCATCGCGTGGGTGGACTACGACGTTCGAATCGACAAACAGAGCCCGAGCGATGTTCCGAACACCGAGAACACCATCTTTGCGGTGCGCAAGGTCGACAACGTACGCAAACGCGAACTTTTCTGAAGGCGCTAGGAGCCTGTTGCGCATAGAATCGCAAAGCGCCTGGCGGGCGGCGCGAGGTCCCAGCGGTGTTGCTTTTTGGACAAATACCACCAGTATTCATCTGCAAAAGCGCCTTGCTGGACCGCTCGCGGCGCTCCACCAGTCGCCATCCGTCTATTTGCAACAGTCTCCTAGTCGTACGCCGCGATGACGAAACAACGACGGCTAGCGGGAATCGGTACCCGTGTTGAGCGGATCGCCGATGTGATCAACAGTGCCCGTCGCCGTGCCGAGGTTTGGCGACGCGGCGAAGCGCCCTTGCGGGTGGTGTCGTTTGGCGGTTTCGGCACCCGCGAAGCGGTGAGCATTTCGGGACGGGTGTTGCGCGAATGGCCTCGGCAAGTGGTCAGCCCTACCCACGGGCGTTGCCGGAATCTGCTTGCCAATCTGCGCCTGCTCGACTCGAATGAGGTGCCGGGCGTGGTGGTCCGCATCACCTATTGCGACCGATCGACCGAGGTCACGACCGACGAAGAAGGCTATTTCCACGCACGGGTGGGATGTGCTTCGTCGGAGGCCACGATCGTTTCTTGGCAGAAAGTGGCAATCGAACTTGTACCCGGTGGAGGGCTATCGCACGGCGAGGTTCTAGTTCCTTCGCCCACCGCGGACTTTGGCATCATTAGCGATCTCGACGACACGGTGGTCATTACCGAGGTACGCAAGCCGTTGCGAGCGGTTTCGAACATCTTGTTGGGCAACGCCTACACCCGTCCGGTTTTCGCGGGTACCGCAGTGCTCTACGAGGCCCTGACGGCGGGGAGCGGTGATAGCGCCAGGCCGATCTTCTACCTTTCCAATAGCCCGTGGAATCTCTTCGAGACGCTGAATGAGCTGCTTGCGGTGCGAGGTTTCCCACGTGGGCCGATTCTGTTGCGTGACTACGGCTTCGACGCGACGACGTTCCTGAAAGATGATCGTCACAAGTCGGAACAGATTCGCCGTATTCTGACCACCTACCCTGGGTTGCGCTTTCTGTTGATTGGCGACAGCGGCGAGCAGGATCCGCAAACCTACCGCCAAGCGATTCGCGACTTTCCAGGACGAATCCTGGGGGTCGTGATTCGCGACGTTACGCGCGGGCTCGCGACGGTTGAAGTGGAGAAGGTGGCCGAACGTTCGACGTCGCGGGTCGTCGAGATGGCCCACGTACCCGATGCGGCCAGTGCCGCAACCTTTGCTGTGTCCCGAGGCTGGATCACATCGACGGCTGGGGCGGAGGTCGAGGAAGCGTCTCGGGCCGAGACACGGCGATCGCGTGGAAGCATCGCGACATGACGAGCCCGGAGCTCACGCTGTTGGCTCGGCACGCAGCTGAGCGCGGCAGTGCCGTCGACCGGGTGTCGCGGGTTGAGGAGGTCAAGCGCGACGTGGTCCTCGACCATTTGCCGATCAGGTCGAAGCCCTGTACCCGAAGTAAAGTCCGGTGGCGCCTTGCTGTCTTTGGCCCTGTCGCAGCCAACAGTGGGGATCGACGGATGTTCTCAGCGTACAACGGATGTTCGCAGCGTAGAATGGTCGTGGAGGACTCCATGACTCTCGAACTCGCCACGACGATCCTTGTTGCGCTTTTGGTTGGCTCGGCGCCTGGTCAAGTCGCCGAATCGCTCCACGCCGCTGCCGCACAGGGCGATCGCCAAGCCCTCGCGCAAGCGCTCGATGGGGGTGTCGATGTGGATGCGCGTGATGCCCAAGGCTATACCGCGTTGCACCGGGCTGTGGCGGCAAAACAGGGGCTATTGGTCGCGGATCTGTTGGCTGCGGGTGCCCAGGTGGACGCCCGCGGTCCCAAGAGCGAAACAGCGCTGTTGCTGGCGGCTTCGTCGGCCGCGCTGCATTCCGCCGTTCGATTGCTCGACGCCGGGGCCGCGACTGAAGCTCGGGATGCCGAGGGACGATCGGCGCTCCATCGGGTCGCAGCACGTGTCGGTGGCCCACGGATCGAGTTGGCGGCGCGATTGGTCGCCGCTGGTGCCGAGGTCGACACCCGTACACCAGGCGGTGCCACGCCGCTGCATGTCGCGGCCTACTGGGGTGCACCGGATTTCGCGCATTGGCTCATTGATCAGGGCGCGGACGTCAATGCGCGCAACGAGATGGGCGAGACCCCGTTGGTGATTGCGGTTCGAGCCTGCCGTCCGGCGCTCGAAAGGGTCATCAAGGCCGCGTTGGCTCGGTCAGCGACGGGATCGGGCAGATGAGGCAAGTGTGCCCAAGGTAAGTCGACGCCGTTTCCTGGCTGGGATCTCCGTCTCTGCCCTCGTGGCCATGCACGCGGACACCAGGGGCAGTCACGGTGCCGCGACCGGCGCCGCCGTGACCGGTGCTGGGCGATTGTCGCACTTACGCCTCGAGACCGCCGCGCTCGACGCCATGCGACGTTTCTATGGCGAGACGCTAGGGCTACCAGTTTTGGCACAGCGAGAGGACCAGTTCACGGTGGTCGCTGGCGGGACGCGAATCACGTTCTCGAGGGTGGCGTCGGGGGACGGTCAGGATGCTGCGGCAAGCGAGCCTTTCTACCACTTTGCCTTCAATATTCCCGAGGATAAGATCCTCGCCGCGCATGACTGGCAGCGCAAGCGCACGCCGCTGATTGCGGCGCCCGAGCGTTTGTGCGACGCGCGCTATCCCAACGACGTGATCGACTACGCGCATTGGAACGCCCACTCGATCTTCTTTTGGGATCCGGGTGGCAATCTGGTGGAGTACATTGCTCGCCATGACCTGCGCAATGGTGCACCGGGTCCGTTTACTTCAGCTGATGTTCTCTACGCAAGCGAGATCGCATTCGTGGCGGACGATGTGCCCGCGATGGGGCGCCAAATCCAGACGGCGTTTGATCTTCCACAGTACCGCGGGGGTAGCGACCAATTCCGTGCAATCGGCGATGAGCTCGGGTTGTTGCTGGTCTTTGGCCGGGGTCGCCCGCAAGGATTTGCCGAGGCCAAGCCGGCAGGCGTTTTCACCACCGAGGCGACCGTACGAACGGGTTCAACACATCACTTGACGTTCACCGACTTTCCCTACGACATCACTTCGGACTGAAAGGTCACGGCTTATGGGTATGACGAACTTGCAGGTGTCCCTCGATGCGCTCCGCGCTGAAGTCGCACTGCTCGGTGAGCACGACGGGCCGGTACGCGCCCGACTCGAACGGTTGATCGGCGATTTGGAGCGCCAGCTCGCGAACCCCGACGACGCTGTCCACCGGGACAGCATGATCGAGACCCTCGAGCGACTCGCTGAACGATTCGAAGTCGAGCATCCGCGGGTCACAGGCGTGTTCAACCGGTTGATGAACGCACTCAGCAACTTGGGAATCTGAATCGCGCCCGGTGGGTCTCTTGATGATAAGGTGACCATCTTGACCAACTCGGTCGGGAGGTGTCCATGACGTCATTCAATGTCGCTGAGGCGAAGAAGCGGTTTTCGAGCTTGCTCGGACGCGTAGCCCTCAAACACGAGTCCTTTGTGATTACGCGGCGTGGTGTTCCCATGGCGAAGCTGGTACCCGTCGAGCCGACCATGGACCGACCTCATCCCCTGGGTGATGTAGATGGCTGGCTCGATGACGATGATCCGTTCTTCGCGGCCGTCGATGATCTCGTGGCCGAGCGCCGCCGACATATCCCTCGGGTGTGGCGAGCGGTACCCGAACCAGAAGACGAAGCGTGATCCGATACGTTCTGGATACCAACGTGATTTCCGAATTGGTTCGGCGTCGGCCTGATTCAGGGGTTGTCGAACGCCTACGAGCTTGCCGAGCGGGCGACCTTTGCACGGCAGCCGTTTGTGTAACCGAACTCCGCTACGGTACGTTGCGATCAGCGGCCGGTGCCGCGATTTGGCAGCGCTTGGAAGAGAAAATTCTTGCTCGGCTGCCGGTGCTCGAGTTCGGCCGTGACGAAGCCTTGGACGCAGCAGAAATTCTTGCCGACCTTGCGCGGCGCGGCACGCCGATTGGGATCGAGGATGTACAGATCGCCGCCACCGCGCGGGTTCAGGGCATGACCGTCGTGACCCGTAACCGCAACCACTTCGACCGTGTCGAGAACCTTGAGGTCGAGAGCTGGTGGACCGAGGAGTCCAGGTAAGATTCCCTGCGTTTCGCCCGACCACGCTGGACGCGACCGCGACTGTCCATGAATAGGAGAACCATGGAGTATCGAGAGATTCGCTACGCCGTCGACGACGGCATTGCGACCCTAACGCTGGATCGGCCGGAAAAACTGAATCCGTTCACCGAGCGAATGAAGGATGAGCTCTTGGGCGTGTTCGACCGTGCCGATGCTGACGACGCGGTACGCGTGATTGTGGTTACTGGGGCGGGTCGCGGATTCTGCGCTGGCGCCGACCTGTCTTCGGGCGTAGCGACCTTCGACGCCGACGCCCAAGACAGCCTGATTCGCGACGCTGAACAATGGCGCGACAGCAGCGGTTTGATCATGTCGCGCATTTTTGACTTGATCAAGCCGGTCATCGCGGCCGTCAACGGTCCGGCGATCGGCAGCGGTGCGACCAAGGCATTCTTGGCCATGGGGCGGTTGGACGACTGCAAGGCTGGGCTCCAAGCCTTTTTTGCCCGTCGGCCCGCTAAATTCCCCTTGAAACCCAGCACGGATATGCCCGAGGTCTATCCGTGGTGGCGGCTGCGTGCGTTCGACCCATGAGGCGAAGGAGCCGATGATGAAACAAAGAGTCGCGGTGGTGACGGGTGGCGCCAGTGGCATCGGACGAGCCCTGTGTCGGCGCTTCGCTGCCGATGGGGCGCGGGTGGTGGTGTCGGATATCGATGGTGCTGGTGCACGGGCGGTTGCAGAGGAAATCGGTGGCTTGGCGGTCGCGGGGGACATCGGCGTCGAGTCCGATGTCGAATCCTTAATCGCCACATCGGTGGCCGCCTACGGACCGATCGATGTTTTCGTTTGCAATGCTGGTATCGCGATCGAAGGCGGCGCCGAGGTACCCGATGACGATTGGCAGCGCATCATGCAAGTCAACGTCATGGGCCACGTCTATGCTGCGCGTCACCTGGTGCCCTCGATGCTCGAACGCGGTGGCGGTACCTTTGTGGTGACCGCGTCGGCCGCTGGCCTTCTCACCCAAGTCGGTTCAGCGCCCTACGCGGTCTCCAAACACGCGGCTGTGGCTTTTGCCGAATGGCTGGCGGTGACCTACGGCGATCAAGGCTTGCGTCTGCATTGCCTTTGTCCCGAGGGCGTCAACACCGGGATGATGGCGCAGTTCGAGGCCGATTCGGCCATCGGCAGCTACCTCAAACAGGTCGCGATCGAGCCGGAGCAAGTGGCTGATGACGTGATCTCAGCCATGGCCGAGGGTCGTTTTCTCGTACTACCTCATCCCGACGTTGCCGATTTCTTTCAACGCAAGGCCCAAGACTATGACCGCTGGTTGGCTGGCATGCGTCGTTTTCAAGCGAAGCTCAGTTCCGAAGATTCAGTGTAGGTCCCGTCCAGAACGGCTGCGACCATCGGCCGTCCAGCCGACTGCGCGCGGTGCTCGAACTCGCCCGAACTGTTTGCTTTCGTCCGAAAATGTTGAGAGGCAGGTACTTGCGTGATCATAATCGCCATCTGCTCAAACACGCTGCGCAGCCGTGCTCGTTCGGCTGGACGCCTTTGGACGAGTCGAAACGGGTTTTCTGGATGGGATCAAACTAGGCTCGTAAACGGTCACTCGCTGACCCAACTGCGCGGCAACGGCCGCTCGGGCACGTCGTCGAGCAGGCCGCCGTGGGCCAGTGCGGCGAGGTCGTGGGCTGTGAGGCGGTCGCCAACCAGCAGGCGGGGCAGGACCAAGTCGACGACGTTGGTCTTGCGAGACCGGGCGCAGCCAGGCGCACCGAGGATCGCGGTACCGTCTCGCTCGGCAAGCAGCAGCAGGTTGCCGGGGTCGACGGGGGCACCAAACGCGGTGACGGTTCCGCCCGCACGTTCGATGGCGCGGGGCGCCAGGTCGTGGTGGTCTTGGATGGCGGTCTCGCCCGCCAGGATCAGCAAGTCGACCGAGCCGGTGTCGTTGGGGTCGAGCTGTGAATGGAGTGCCGCGGTCATCCGTGCCTCGTCCGCCACACCGTCGAGGGCGACAAACGCGATCGGGCCTAGGATGGCACCCAGGCGCTCGAGCCGAAGGCTGAGTGCTTCGCGGTAGCTGCGCACGATTCGGGCTTCGGCGGAGGCGGAACCACAGAGAACCAGCCCCACCCGCTTGGCTGAGAGCATGGCAACGGAAAGCACGGTGCCCATCGACTCGGCGGCGCCAACGATGGCTTCGGGCAGGGCGTAGGGCAGGATCTTGAGGGTAGCCACCATCTTGCCGACCTCGACGACGGTGTGACGGCGCAGGGTCGCGAGGGCAATGCCATCGAGTGCATTGAGCTCGGTTAGCCGTGCGACATCGACCCGCACTAAACCATGGACTTGGGCATGAAGATTAACCCGGCCAGTGCGCGGCTGGGAGTGGCGGAGGGCCGCGCCAGCGACGGCCTGGGCAATTCGTGCCGCGGCCGTGTTTTCGTCGATGTCGCCTGGTTCCGGCCGTGCCGCCCACACCGTGGTTCGCCCGAGCTCTCGTAGAATCGAGATGTCGTCGGCAGTCAGTGCTCGGCCCTTACGCAGTCGACGTCGACCGCCATCTCCAGCGATGTTATGACCGAGGATAGCGCCCAACGCTTCGTCGAGTGGTAGCGCGTCGAAGGTCATGGTTGTGTGGTTGGGTGCACCAGGGTGACGCGCGTGAGACCGTTGATCTGGCGAAAGCGGCCGATCGCCGCGACCCGCCGGCCACGCCCAGCCTCTGCCAACCAGTCAGCACCGTCGATGTGATGTAGCTGGTCGGGAGGCGGCGCGAGCAGGGCGTTGATCGTCGCCAGGCCGACCGCGGCTCGAAGAGGGTCCGGATCGCCCAAGAGTCCGATGGCATTACGGGCATCGTGTGGCCACATGGTGGGGCGGGGCTGGTCAGGACCGCCGCAGCGGTTGGCCAGTCCGGCACGATGGACGCCATTCGCGTCGATGACGTCTGCTATTAGCCATCGCCACCCGACCGTAACGCTGGTGAGTGCTGCCTTCTCGAGGGTGGGAAGGTCGGCGAGGAGGGCACGTCCCATGCGGCCGGTGGCGGTCTCGAGAGACTTCACGCGGTCGACGCAGTCTCGAGGAACGGTACCGGATCAGCGGCAAAACGCTCGCGGCAGCCGGCACAGCAAAAGTAGTAGGTCCTGTCGTCGTGGAGGTGAGCGTGACCCGCGTCCGCGATCGGTACCGACATGCCGCAGACCGGATCCGTCGCTTCGACAGCGTCAGCATCGGGAGACTTGGCGTCACAGCACGGGGATGCCGATGCAGGCTCAGGTGTCCATTCCAGTGCCTCGATGCCACGTCGGTGTTCGACCACTTCGGCCATGATCGAAAGGGCGATCTCGTCACCGCGACGGGCGCCGATATCGAGTCCGGCGGGCGCGCGCAGTCGCGCCAACGTTCTCGCGTCGACGCCACGTTCGGCCAAGGTCGCGCGCACCTGATCGCCGCGCTTGCGGCTGGCGACCAGGGCCACATACGGCGCACCGCTGCTCAGGGCATGCTCGACCGCGACTTCATCGTCTTGACCGTGGGTGGCAACAACAATGAAGGTCAACGGCGTGGAGGTGGTCTCGAGGGCCGCGAGGTCACTGGTCACCTCGTCCGCGTGATTCATCGCCGCACCTTCCCCTGAAGGGACGATGGCGGTAACGCGATAGTGCAGCGCCCGACCCAGATGAGCCATGGCCTGGGCAACCGGCAGGTGTCCCACCACCAACAGATGCGGACGCGGGTGCTGCGGCTCGATGTACACGTCGAGCGTCCCTCCGCTGTAGCAGGTCATGCGTACGACCTGAACGCCATCGGGTGCGTTCTCGTTCTCGGGGTCGGGCGATAGTCGAATCAGCCGGCTCTGGTCGTCGGCGATGGCGCGCTGTGCTTCGCGCACCACGGTCGGCTGCGCACAACTGCCGCCGATCCAGCCCATCATGACGCCATCGAGCGTCACGATCGCCTTGTCGCCCGGCTTGCCGGAAGTCGGCTTTTCGGCGCGCACCACGATGGCGGTGGCGAAGGGTACGCCACGCTTGGTGAGCGCGTCGGCTTGGGCAAAGAAGTCGTCGAACATGGTGATTCCGTGGGTCAGCCTATCGCACTTGTGAAATCAAAAGAGGCGCGGTCCGAAGACCGCGCCCATTGGTTGTGTCACTTGTCGCTGTGTTGCCTAGCGTTGTTTTCTAGAAAAAAGGTGCTCCACACTCAACCTGTACGCCATCGACGAAGCATGTGGCGCCAAAGGGCTCCCACCGCCGCCGCGGGTCTGGTTCAGCCGGCGCTGGGGGCAGACTTTCTCGGCTTGGTTGCGATGCACGCCAATTCGTTGTTGCCGCGGAGCACGAGACAGTCTTCGGTGATGGCGGGCGTGGCGCCGCCGCCAATGAACACGTTGCGGGCCAGGATGTGGATGGGGTCGTCGACTTGAATGACGGTGGCGTTGCCGTAGAGGTCCACCACGTAGACCTTGTCGTCGCCGGCCACCATCGAAGCGTGAATGCTCGCACCCCTCCCGATCCGGCGTTTCCAGAGGCCCTCCCCGGTCATCACGTCGAGGGCTTGGGCGCGGCCGCCAACTTCGGTCATGAACAAACGCCCCTTGTACAACACCGGTGATGCGACTTGGGGGGCACCCGCACCGCCACTACCTTCGGTGTGCCAGAGCTCTTCGGGCGGTCCCTCGGGCAGCAAGCGAAAGCAAACCATGCCGCGGTCGTTGTGGGCACCGCCCACGGTGCACATGATATCGTCCTCGACGGCCAGACCACTGACGATCTGGGCGATCATGTGCTCGACTTTCCAGAGGGACTCGCCAGTTTCCAGGTTGAATTCCTCGAGGCGGCCCGAAAGCGGTACCAGCAGCCGGTCGCCTTGATCGCCCTGAATGACGTGCGGTGAGGTGTAGGCACAACAGGTGTCCATCCATTCGGTACGCCAGCGCTCCTTGCCTGTGGCCTTGTCGAAGGATGCCAGCCAGCCGGTATCGGCCGAATCCTCGGCCTCCCGGTCTTGCAAGACAATCACCGCGTCGCCAGCGACCCACTGGGGAGCTCGAAACGCCGTAGCGGGTGTAGTGGTTGTACTTCTCCTCGATCGTCTGACTCCAGAGAACCTTGCCTTCGAGGTCGAGTGCGGTGAGGGTCTCACCAAAGGTAACGAAAATGTGGCGACCGTCGGTCACCGGGCTGGGGGTGGCCCGCGTGTTCATGTAGTGCCGCTGTCCCGGAGGTGCCTTCCAGACCGTTGTCTCCCAGAGTTGGTCGCCGTTGCGCGCGTCGTACGCCAGCACCGTGAATTTGATCTCGGTCCCGCTCTCCGTCTCGTTCTTGTGCGACGTTGTCAGAATGACCCGATCAAGGTCCGCGATGGGCGACGAGTTGCCTTCGCCGGGTACGGCGATCCGCCACCGGATATTGGCGCTGTCTTCGCTCCATTGGACCGGCAGGCCCCGAACGGGGGACATACCGGTGGCGTCGGGGCCGCGCCACTGATGCCAGCCCGTCGGCTCGGGCGCTGGTGTGGGCGGTTGGCTACAGCTGGCAATGGCGAAGTGCAGCGCCAGAATGGCGATGGCGAGAAAAAGCCGAGAATCGCGAGGCGACTGTTCCATGAAAGTTCCTTGGGAGGCGAACGGAAATCGAGGAAAGGCATGCGGGATGGGCGGCAGCACTTCATACGTAGCCGGAGCCCTCGCCCCAACCCCTCTCCCCGCCGGGCGAGGGGCTTCAGAATTCATGGCGACGTCGCTTTCTCAATCTGGTTTCCCCTCTCCCGCCGGGCGAGGGGGCTAGGAGTTGAGCGCCACGTTCCCTATTCGTCTGCCGGTACCGGGAAGCCACGGTCCCTCATCAACGCTTCGATGCCCGCGTCGCGGCCACGGAAGGCACGGTAAGCGTCAGCCGGATCGACGGCGTTTGCGGATGGCCGAAGAGATGATCGACCAGTTTTCGGGCCCAGTCGGAGTCGTAAAACCCACCCGGCGATTCCGCGAAGGCTTCGGCCGCATCAGCGGTCAGCACGTCGGCCCACAGGTAGCCGTAGTAGCCCGCGGAGTAGCCTTCGCCTGAGAAGATGTGTCCGAAGTGAGGCGAGCGATGGCGCATGACGATCTGTTCCGGCATGCCGAGGCGCTCGAGGGTCTCGCGTTCGAACGTGTCGGGGTCGAGACCGGTCGGATCGGTGGTGTGGTAGGCGAGATCCATCAACGACGAGGCCAGGTATTCGGTGGTTTTGAAGCCTTCGTTGAAGGTCGCGGCTTTCTTAATCTTGGCCACCAGCGCGTCGGGAATGGGTTCACCCGTTTGGTGATGAACCAAGTAGCCTTCGATCACCGGGTCGGTCAGCAGCCAACGTTCGAGCAACTGCGACTGGAACTCGATGTAGTCACGGACACCGCTGTTGAGGGTGGGGTAGGCCACGGTCGAGGACAGCGCGTGAAGGGCGTGTCCGAATTCGTGGAAGTAAGTCTCCGCGTCGTCCCAGGACAGCAAGACGGGTTTCCCGGGCGCGCCTTGGATGAAGTTCGAGTTGTTGGACACCAAGACCGTTTTCTTGCCGTCGAAGGTCTCGTGATTACGGTAGGTCGACGCCCACGCGCCTGAACGCTTGCCCTCGCGTGCGAATGGATCGAGGTACCAGACACCGACAAGGTTGCCGGAGGCACGGTCGGTAACTTCGTAAATCGAAACATCGGGATGAAAGACGGGTACGGAACCCGCGGGCACCGGCTTGAAGTCGAATCCGAAGAGCTCGCCGGCGATGTAGAACATCGCGTCGCGAAGTCGGTCGAGCTGGAGGTATTGCTTCACCTCGTCGGAATCGAGGTCGTAGCGGGCGCGGCGTACCTTTTCAGCGTAGTGACGGTAGTCCCACGGCTGGATCGCAAACCGCTCCTGGTTGCTGTCGCTTGCCTCCCTGTCGGCGATCTCCTGCATCGCGGCGACCTCTTCCTCGACCCGCGCCAACGCCGCCGGCCAGACGGCTTCGAGCAGGTCCATGGCTCGCTTGGGGGTCTTGGCCATGCGATCTTCGAGACGCCATTGGGCGTAGTTGGCGTAGCCCTGTAACTTCACCCGTTCGTCGCGTAGCTGAAGAATTTCGGTGATGATTTGGTTGTTGTCGTGGTCGTCACCGTTGTCACCACGGCTGTAGTAGGTGCGCCACACTTGCTCCCGTAGCTCGCGCTCGGTGGAAAAGGTCAGGAACGGATCCATGGACGATCGCGTGTTGGTGATCGCGTACTGGCTGGACTTGTCACGTGCTGCTGCTGCGGCGGCGGCTGCGGCGGCGAACGACTCGGAAAGTCCACCGAGTTGGCTCTCGTTCAAATAGAGAACGTAGGCCTCCTCATCGCCGAGTACATTCTTGGAGAATCGGGTGTGGCGCCCGGCAAGGGTTTCCTGGATTTCGGCGTAGCGTGCCTTTGCTGCACCTTCCAAGGTGGCTCCGTTGCTGGCGAATCGGTTGTGGACCAGCTCGACGACGCGCTGCTGGTCCGGGTGCAAACCACCGCGATCTTCACTTACCATCGACGCGTGCACGGCAGCGACGCGACGAAAGAGGGCCTCGTTTTGGATGATCTTGGTGCGGTGTGCCGCCAGCTTTGGCGCTACGCGTACCTGCACTTCGCGGAATTCCGGCGACGACAGGCTCGTGCTCCAGATGCCGAAGTAGGTTCCGACGCGCGATTGTGCCTTGCCCGACCGCTCCATCGCCGCGATGGTGTTATCGAAAGTCGCGGGTGCTGGATTGTTCGCAATCGCGTCGATTTCGCGCAGGTTTTCTGCCATCGCGATATCGAACGCCGGCTCCACGTCGGCCAGATTCATGCGGTCGAAAGCGGGAACGCCGCCGTAGGAGCCGGTCCATTCTTGGAGCAATGGATTCGCGTTTGTCTGTTCGGAGGTCGTTTCCACGGCGGCATCGTCTCCCACGGTCGGTGTGTCGTGACGGTCTTCGGTACATCCCGATGCCAACAACAGGGGGCCGAGCGCGGCAATGAAGGCGTGCGTTCTTCGCATGGTCATAGGCTCTCCGATGATCAGCAGGGTGTTGGGTCGTTTCGGCTCGGCTGAGGAACCCGGTGTTTCGATCGCGGTCGGCCTCGTCGATCAATCGCTCACCCCTGCATCACGCAGGGCCTTCCACACCTTCTCGGGGGTGATGGGAATGTCGATGTGCCGGACACCGAGGTGCCACAGCGCGTCGACAACGGCATTGGCGATGGCGGGCGGGGCGCCGACCGTGGGTGATTCGCCGACGCCCTTGGCACCCAATGGATGGTGAGGTGACGGCGTGATGGTCTTGCCCAGCTCCCCATTTGGGTGATTCCACGGCGGTCGGCACCAGGTAATCGGCGAGGGTACCGGTGAGGTTCTGGCCGTTCTCGTCGTAGACGATCTCTTCGTAGAGCGCGGGTGCCAGGCCCATGGTGAGGCCGCCATGGATTTGGCCCTCGACCACGAGGGGGTTGATGATGTTGCCGCAATCGTCGACCGCCACGAACCGGCGAACGTGAACTTCACCCGTACCCTTGTCGATGTCGACCACGCAGATGTAGCTGCCAAAGGGAAATGTCAGATTCGGCGGATCGTAGTAGTCCGTCGCCTCGAGGCCCGCTTCCATCCCCTGCGGATGGTTGGTGTAGGCCGCGAAGGCAATGTCCTGGATGGTCTTGGCCTGGTCGGGTGAGCCCTTGACCTGAAAGCGATCGACGTTCCATTCGAGGTCGTCCTCGCCGACCTCGAGCAAGTGCGCGGCGATTTTCTTGGCTTTCGCTCGGATCTTGCGCGCGGCCATCGCGGCGGCGGCCCCGGCGGTGGGGGTCGAGCGGCTGGCGTAGGTGCCGAGACCATACGGTGCTGTGTCCGTGTCGCCTTCCTCGACTTCGATGTCCGAAGCGGGGAGACCAAGCTCCTCGGCAATAATTTGGGCGTAGGTCGTCTCATGCCCTTGGCCTTGCGACTTGGTACCGAAGCGGGCGATGGCCTTGCCGGTGGGATGGATGCGAATCTCAGCCGAGTCGAACATCTTGATGCCCAAGATGTCGTAGTCCTTGGAGGGGCCCGCGCCCACAACTTCAGTGAAGCTGGAGATGCCGATGCCCATGAGCTCGCCGCGCTCACGCTTCTCCGCTTGTTCCTGACGCAGCGTCCGGTAATCGATCAGCTCCATGGCCTTGTCGAGGGCCGCGGCGTAGTTTCCGCTGTCGTACTCCCACCCGGTGGGCGACTTGTAGGGAAATTGATCGGCACGGATGAAGTTCTTGTGCCGGAAGTCGGCGGGGTCCTGACCCAGGTCGTTGGCCATGATGTCGGTCATCCGTTCGATCATGTGCACCGCTTCGGTGACCCGGAACGAGCAGCGGTAGGCGACGCCACCCGGCGGCTTGTTGGTGTAGACGCCGTCGACCTCCACGTGCGCCGCCTGCATGTCGTAGGAGCCGGTGCAGATCGAGTAAAGCCCGGCAGGGAATTTCGAGGGGTTGGCGGCGGCGTCGGCGGCACCGTTGTCGGCCAGGGTTTTGACCCGGAGGCCGGTGATGCGTGCCGTCGCCGTCGGCCGCCAACTCGGCGCTTTGATGTGGTAGTCGCGGGCAAAGCTGTCGGCCTGCAGGTTCTCGCTACGGTCCTCGATCCACTTGACCGGCTTGCCGGTGACCAGGCTGGCCACGGCGCAGCACACGTAGCCCGGGTACACCGGCACCTTGCCGCCAAAGCCGCCGCCGATATCCGGCGAGATGATCTGGATCTTGTGCTCTGGCAGACCGCTGACCAATGGCAAACACCGTGCGATGGGCATGCGGCGCCTGCGAGGTCATGTAGATCTGCATCTTGCTCGGTGACCTTGTTGTAGTTGGCCACCATGCCGCAGGTTTCGATCGACGAGACGTGGATGCGCGGCATGTGCATCGATCTGCTCGACGGTGTGCGCGGCCTCGGCGAAGACCCGCGTCGGTGGCCTCCTTGTCGCCCGCTTCCCAGTGCCAGATGTGGTTGGTCTTCTCTTCCTTGTCGTCGCGCACGATGACTGTTGTCCTTCATCGCCTCGAACGGGTCGACCACCGGGTCGAGCGGCTCGTAGTCGACGAACGGACCTGCTCGATCGCATCGGCGGCGATGTAGCGCTCGGTGGCGATCACCACGCAGACCTCCTGCGGCGTAGTACACGACCTTCTCGATCGGCAGCACCATCTGAGTGTCCGACATCAGGGTCGGCATCCAATGCAGGTCGCCGGCCGCCTTCAGAGTTTCGCCGGTAATCACCGCGAGCACCCCGTCCATCGCTTCGGCCGCGCTGCTGTCGATCGACAGAATCTTGGCGTGGGCGTACGGGCTACGCACGATGTCCATGTACAGCATACCGGGCAGCTTGACGTCGTCCACGTAGTTACCGAGACCTTGGATGAAACGTGGATCCTCCTTGCGTTTCATCCGGTGGCCCATGCCGCAGATCTTGGCAGGCGTGGTGATGCGGACTTCGTCGGTAGTTTCGACGTTGGCCGAAACGCCATCGGGCTTCTCGGAGTGATGTTCGCGGAGCGGATCGAGATGGGTCATGCGGACACCTCTTCGCCATTGCCTTCGGCAGCCTGCTCGCGCAGCTTGTCGGCGGCGTACTGAATGGCCTCGACGATCTTGTTGTAGCCGGTACAGCGGCACAGGTTGCCCGAAATGCCCCAGCGAATCTCGTCCTCGGTGGGGTTGGGATTCTGCTCGAGTAATTGCTTCGCGCTGATGATCATGCCCGGCGTGCAGTAGCCGCATTGCAGACCGTGCTTTTCCCAGAAACCTTCCTGAAGCGGGTGGAGGGTGCCATCGGCTGCGGCGACGCCCTCGATGGTCTCAATCTCTTTACCATCCGCTTGGACCGCGAAGACGGTGCAGCTCTTGACCGCCCTACCGTCGAGCATGATGGTGCAAGCGCCGCAGCTGGTCGTGTCACAGCCAATGTGGGTGCCGGTGAGCGAAAGGTTTTCGCGAATAAGGTGAACGAGCAGGGTGCGACCCTCGACCTCGGCCTGCTTGGCCTCGCCGTTAACCGTGACATTGATCGAATGGTTGCTCATGCTTCACTCCCGCGCGCTCGTTCCATGGCCTTGGTGATCGCGCGCTTGGTCAGCACGCGGGTGACGTCTCGTTTGTAGTCGACCCCGCCGCGCAAATCGGGCGACGGATCGCACTGGGCTGCGGCCGCACGACCAGCGGCTTCGAGTGCAGCCTCATTGATCGTTTGACCGACGATCGCCTGCTCCGCGTCGGTGGCACGCATAGGCACGGCACTGACGTTGGTGAGACCGATACGGGCGGCAGTGCAGGTGTCGCCGCTCATGGTGAGCTGCACCGCGACCGCCGAGATCGCGTAGTCCCCGACTTTGCGTTCGAACTTGAGGTAAGCGCCACCCGCGCCCGATTCGGGCGCCGGAATCCGAATTTCGGTCAGGATCTCTTGGTCGCCAAGGGCGTTTTCGAACAGACCAGTGAAGAAGTCGTCGATCGCGATCGTTCGCTGGCCATTCGGGCCATGGGCTGCAACCGTCGCGTTGTAGGCAAGAAGCGTCGCGGGATGGTCGTTGGCGGGATCGGCGTGGGCGATGTTGCCGCCGACGGTGGCCAGATTGCGGACCAGCGGGTCGGCGATGACCCGTGCCGTATCCGCCAGCAGCGGATAGCGGTCGCGCACGGTGGTCGATTCGTCGACTTCGCTCTCACGGGTCATGCTGCCAATCGCGAGGTGACCCGCCTCTTCACGAATGTAGGCAAGCCCGGCAATGCGGTTGATGTCGATCAGCGCTTCGGGAGCGGCCAGGCGAAAGCGCATCGCTGGGATCAAGCTCTGGCCGCCGGCCAGAATCTTGGCGTCGTCGCCCAACTCGCCGAGCAGCGCCACTGCTTCGTCCAGCGTGGCAGGAACATGGTAGTCAAATTCACCAGGAATCATCGGTTCTCCTAGAAGGGACAGGGCTAGAGGAACGGGGCTAGAGGACGAAATAGAGCACAGCGGCCACCAGCACGAGTGCGCCGACGATCATGACGGGCTTTGGGATCAGGTCTTTGGCGACCTCTTTGGCCACGGTGCGCGCGAACTCAGCCTGGGAGGGCGGTTGGGGCAGTTCGGGAACGGGCGCGACTGGCGTGCCCGTGGCGTCGTCGGCACCGTCACCGTCGGCATCAGCGGCCGCCGCCGCGCTGGCAGCCATTCGTGCCAGAAGGGCGGCGTTGAGGCCTTCGAGGCTTTGCTTGATGATCGCTTTGGCCGAGCTGTCGAGCAAGCGCTGGCCAACGCTGGCGATGCGGCCACCCACCTGGGCATCGCTGCCATACTTCATCACCGTCTTGTTGCCGTCTTCTTCGAGTGCAACGTTGGCGCTGGCCTTGACGAAGCCAGGGGCACCGCGGCCATCGACCTGCATGGTGTAGCTGGTTGGGGCCTCGATGTCCTCGAGCAGGATCTTGCCCGCGAACTTGCCTTGCACGGGTCCGACCTTGATCTTGAGTGCGCCCTCGTAGGCGTTGTCGCCGGTTTTCTCGAGTTTCTCGCAGCCAGGCAAGACGGTGGTCAGCACGGCTGGATCGAGCAGCGCCTCCCAAACCGCGTCACGGGGTGCGTCGAAGGTGTATTCGCCGTCGATCTTCATGCTGGAAGTCTCCTGTTCAGAGAGTCGGTTTGCGGCGCGCCGCCGGGACGCAAGCCAGCCCGTCGCGCGGGCAGGGTGCGTAGGTGTGCAGCGAGCTGGTGCAGGCTGTCGAGGTTGTGGATGGGCAAGAAATCGTCGATGGCAGGCAAGGCCGCCGCCATGCCCGCTACCCGGGGTGCGTAGCCTGGCGCACCGAGCCGAGGATTCAGCCAAATCAAGCGGTGGCAACGGCGACGCAGGCGTGCCACCTCGTCGCCGAGCCGCCTTGCGTCGTCGTTGTGGCTACAGGGCTCACAGCCGTCGCTGACCACCACCACCACCGCTCCTCGGTTCAAGAGTCGTTTGCTCCATCGGTGCCGGAACGAAGCCAGGCTGTCGGCGATACGGGTACCGCCTTCCCAATCGACGACCTGGTGGGCCGCTTCCTCGAGCGCGCGGTCGACATTGCGCAACGTCAGGGCCGGCGTCAGACGGGTGAGGCGGGTTCCGAAGGCGAAGCTCTCCACTTGATCGAGGCTGCGGGTGACGCTGTAAAAGAATAGTAGCAGTAGGCGGCTGTAGGTGGTCATCGAGCCGCTGATGTCGGCGAGCAGGACGACCGGTCGCGGCTTGATCTTGGCTCGGCGGCGGGGAAGACGCGCGGGCACCGAGCCCAGACGCGACGTTTGGCGCAGGGCCTGACGAAGGTCGATCCTGGAACCGCGTCGCGCCGGCTGCTGCCGTCGTGTACGGCGTTCGCTGGCCTGCCACCTCAGCGCTGCGATCGTCCGTCGTACCGCGGCCAGCTCCTCCGCGTCCATTCGACCAAAGTCCTTCGCTTGAAGCGCTTCTTCGTTGCTGAGCGTCTCGCGACGATCAACGACATCGACTTCGGGTGCCCATCGGCGGGCCGTGTAGGCGAGGTAGGTCGCGATGGTAAAGGGGCGCTTTGGCTGTGCGTCGTGGCGTGGTGCAGGCGGTACGCGCGGACCGCTTTGATGACGCCCGCCGGGCGCCCGCCAGAACGTGTCGAACAAGGTCTCGAACAGCCGCAGATCGACCTGACGGGTGACTAGCAAGGCGCAGGCGGTATCGAAAACCTGGTCGCGTGATCCCAGGTCGATCCAGCGCAAGGCACGGGCCAGGCGGATCGTTTGGGCCAAAGAAACCGATAGCCCGGCGCGGCGCAGGGTGCCGACGAAGGTCACCGTGTTGGCGAGCAGTGCGTCGTACGGACCAAGTTCGCTCATGGAGCGACCGCCGTGTTGGCCTGCTCGACCAGCTCGTTAGCAACGACGCCGCGCACGGTATCGATGTCGTCTTGCACCTTGAGTAGGAAGCCGAGGGTGGCGTCGACGGTCGCGGGCTCCAACCGACGGCTGCCGAGGTGCTGAAGTGCCGCGACCCAGTCGAGCGTTTCGGCAATGCCGGGCTTCTTGTCGAGATCGTGGCCGCGCAACCCTTGGACGAAGGCCACCACCTGCGCTGCCAGCACCGCCTCGACTCCGGGTACCTTCCGTTGCACGATGTCGAGTTCGCGGTCGGGGCCTGGGAAGGCGATCCAATGGTAGACGCATCGACGTTTGAGCGCGTCATGAACTTCGCGGGTGCGGTTCGAGGTGATCAAGGTCACCGGCCGGTGCGCAGCACGCAGGGTTCCGAGCTCGGGAATGGTCACTTGGAAGTCCGACAACAGCTCGAGTAGGAAGCTCTCGAACTCTTCGTCGGCTCGGTCGAGTTCATCGATCAGAAGTACCGGGGGCTTGTCGTGCGCCGCGTCAATCGCTTGCAGAAGCGGTCTGCGCAGCAGGAATTCCTCCGAGAAGAGGTTGTCGACCTTCCCCGCGGCGCCACCCGCTTGCGCTTGGATGGCCAGCAGCTGTCGTGGATAGTTCCATTCGTACAGCGCCTGGCTGGCGTCGAGGCCTTCGTAGCACTGAAGCCGAATCAGCTCGGTGTCGAGGGCGCGCGCCAGCACCTTGGCCAGCTCCGTCTTGCCAACACCGGGCTCGCCTTCGACGAAGAGCGGCATGCCCATACGCAAGGCCAGGAACAGGCTGGTGGCCAGGGCGTCATCGGTCACATACGCGTGGCGACCTAGCGTCTGTGCGGTGTCTTGAATGGAATCGAACATTCTTGAAAGCTAAGTGATCTTAGCAGTCGCTCATGCCGTCGGGGTGGCAGTACGTGAGAAACGGGCTGGCAGCGAGCGACAGCTGAACGGATTGGGTTGGTAACGGTAGGTGTTGGTTTGGGCCCTATGAAGTCGACGACAATCGTCCGTGCTCGGTATGCTGTCCGTCTCAACCAGGAGGTCTCGAATGCACCAGTCCGTTTGGTTGACAATGCAGCCCTGCCGGTCCGGCCGACGATTCCGTGTCGCAGGCGTGCTCTTCGCTTGTGGTGTGGTAGGCCTCACACTTTCGGCGCAGGCCCAAGAAGGCGATGTGACTTCGCCCTTCAGTGAGACCGTCGACGTCCAGGTGATCAACCTCGAAGTCGTCGTGACGGACGCCGATGGCAATCCAGTGCACGATCTTGCCGCGGATGCGTTTCAGCTCGTCGTCGATGGCCGGGAAGCTTCTGTGGACTACTTTAGTGAGGTGCGCAGGGGCATCGCGCGCCCCCAGGCTTTGGCTGAGGCCCCGGCGTCGCCGCGAGGGACCCAACCAAAGCCGAATGCGGCGGCAGGTGAGATGGTTGGCACCAGCTACCTTCTGTTCGTCGACCAGTTTTTCGGTATCGGACGTGACGTGGAACGGGTCCTGGGGCGCATTCGGTCGGACGTTGCCGATTTTGGGCCGGGCGATCATTTGGCAATCGTTGCCTACGATGGCCGTCGATTGCGACAAGTCGCGGGTTGGACGTCCGGCCAGCAAGCGATCGATCGTGTCCTGACTGAGGCGGCTGGCATGAAGACCCTTGGCCTCCAGCGCATGGGTGAACGGAATCTGCTCGATCGGCAAAGCGGTGGTGCCGCGGCCAGCCTGATCCAAGGTTCGCGGACCGAGATCTATCGCGACTATTTAGGTCGACTTCAAGGGCAGGTCGACCGGGTGCTCAAGGCGGCGACCACGTCACTGCGGACCTTCGCCCGCGCACCTGGCCGCAAGGTCCTGCTGTTGACGTCGGGCGGTTGGCCGACCGAGATTCTGCGTTACGCCATCGGTACCGATCGGCTCTCCCCCGTCGCCAACAGCTACACCAGCCGAACCGCATTCGACAACCTGGTGGGTACCGCCAATCTGCTCGGCTACACCATCTATCCGATCGATCTACCGGGTCGGGTGAGTCAAGGAAACGTTCGCGCGGATGAAGCCCTGGCTGCCGCGGGCGAGCGTTCGGTGCGGACCGGCGACCAACGGCTCCAAGGCCGGGCCCTTTCGGCGGCACGCGAAAACGAGGCCGAGGTGACCCTAATCCGCTTGGCCGAAGCTACAGGCGGTGTGCCGCTGATCAATGGCGGCAGGGACACGGCCTTGGCGGACGTTCGTGCCGATGTCGCGTCGTACTATTGGTTGGGTTTCACCCCCACACGGCGAAAGGACGACGCCAACCACTCGATCGAGGTCGTCATGACCAGGCCTGGGCTCAAAGCGCGCAGCCGCGCCAGCTTCCGTGACCTCTCGCGGCGAACCGACGTCACCATGCAGGTCGAGAGCCATCTCTTGTTCGAAACCGCGCTCAAGGCCAAGCCGCTCTCGGCCACCCTCGGCAAGCCCAGCAAAGCACCAGGAGCTGGGGTGCACCTTCCCGTGATTCTCGAGATTCCGATGGACGAAGTCACCATGTTGCCCACTGCGGAAGGCTTCCGCGCCGAGCTCGAGTTGCGGGTGGCGATCGTCGACGAGCAAGGCGACCGCAATTCAATTCCGGTTATCCCGATTCGGTTTTCGGGCGCCCAAAAGCCCGCACCGGGTCAGCACATCACCTACGAGACCACCCTGCTGGTCCGCAAAGACAAGCAGCATCTGGTGCTCGCCGTGCATGATCTGGTTGGCGACACGATCCTGGCGACAAAGGTCGACTTTCATCCAAAGAAGATGCGCTAGCGCATTCAATGTAGCTGCCGGACCCTGTGCCGGCCGTCTGCGGCTGCAAGGGCGACCGCCATCACAAGGCTGGTGGTAAACCGATCCCCGAGAGGGCGTCGCGAATCTCGTCAAGGATAGCGGGGTCGTCGATGGTGGCGGGAAGATCGAACGGCACACCGTCGGCAATTTTCTGTACGGTCTTGCGCAGGATCTTGCCTGAACGGGTCTTGGGCAATCGCTCGACGACGACTGCAGTCTTGAAGCAGGCGATCGGGCCGATATCACGTCGCACCGCCTGAATCGTCTCGGCGACGATCGTCGCGTGCTCGCGAGTGACACCGGCCTTGAGGACCAGCAATCCGAGCGGCACTTGGCCCTTGAGGGCGTCCGCGATGCCGGTGACCGCGCATTCGGCGACATCGGGGTGGGCGGCCAGAACCTCTTCCATGGCGCCGGTCGAGAGCCGGTGGCCAGAGACGTTGATGATGTCGTCGGTACGGGCCATGACGAAGACATAGCCATCCTCGTCGATGAAGCCGGCATCGGCGGTCTCGTAATAGCCAGGGAAGGTGGTGAAGTAGCTGTCGACGAATCGTTGGCGCGCGTGCCAGAGGGTGGGGAAGGTTCCGGGTGGCAACGGCAGTTTGGCGACCAGCGAGCCGATGGTGCTTGCTTCAACTTCCTCGCCATAGTCATCGACTACCCGCAGATCCCAACCCGGCACCGGCTTGGCGGCGGATCCGGGCTTGACCGGTTGGGACTCGATTCCCAAACAGTTGGCGCAGATCGACCACCCCGTCTCGGTCTGCCACCAATGATCAATCACGGGAACGCCGAGCTTCGTTTCGGCCCACGCCAGGGTGTCGGGGTCGCACCGTTCCCCGGCCAGGAACAGGGCCCGAAACGTGCTGAGATCGTAGTCAGCGATCAGGACACCATCGGGATCTTCTTTCTTGATCGCCCGAAACGCGGTGGGTGCCGTAAACAAGACGTTGACGCGGTGGTCGGCGATGACACGCCAAAAGGCCCCGGCGTCGGGCGTACCCACGGGCTTGCCTTCGTAGAGAACGGTGGTGATGCCGGCGAGCAAGGGGCCGTAGACAATGTACGAGTGCCCTACCGCCCAGCCAATATCGGATGCGGCCCAATAAACGTCGCCGGGTCGAACGTCGTAGATCGCGCTCATCGACCACGCGAGCGCCACCGCGTGACCGCCGTTGTCGCGCACCACTCCCTTGGGCTGGCCCGTGGTGCCCGAGGTGTAGAGAATGTAAAGCGGGTCGGTGGCGGCAACGGGCACACAGTCATGGGGCGAGGCGCGGGCCATGACGTCGTGCCACTCGACGTCGCGAGGTGCACTCAGCTCGGCCCGGCATTGCGGACGCTGCAGGATCACGCAGTGGGTAGGCTGGTGTTCGGCGATTGCGAGGGCCGCGTCGAGTAAGGGCTTGTAGGGAATCACCCGCTGGCCTTCGATACCGCACGATCCGGCAACGACAACCACGGGCTTGGCATCGTCGATCCGTACCGCCAGCTCCTTGGGGGCGAAACCGCCGAAGACCACCGAGTGGATGGCACCCAGCCGGGCACATGCCAACATGGCCACCGCGGCCTCGGGCACCATGGGCATGTAGATGATCACCCGATCACCTTGCTCGACGCCCAGGGTTGCCAAGACACCGGCAAAGCGTGCAACGTCGTCGCGCAAGCGGCGGAACGTGAAGTGCTCAGTGGTTCCAGTGGTCGCGCTATCGTAAATCAAGGCTACGTCGTCGCCTCGGCCGCCGTCGATGTGTCGGTCGAGGGCGTTGTAGCAGGTGTTGAGCATGCCGCCTGGGAACCAACGGTATCCAGGTGGCTCATCGAGGCCTTGAGCCAGTACCTGATCGTATGGTGTTGACCAATCGATGTTTGCGGCAGCCTTGGCCCAAAACGCCTCGGGGTCGGCTAGTGATCGGGCACGGGTGTCATCGTGGCGTGAAGGCATGGCAGTGTTCTCTACGGTGAAGGCGATCCGCCAAGACGTCGGGGAACGCGAACGGATTCAACGAGGTCTTGAATGGCTTGTGATGGTGGCTCGGTCATGCGTGACACAACGTAGGTCGTGACCAGGTTGAGCACCATGCCGACCGTACCGATCCCCTGGGCACTGATGCCGAAAAGCCAGGCTGGTGCGCCGAAGAAGCGGTTGGCGATGATGTAGGCGCCGGTAAAGCCAATGCCCACCAACATGCCGGCGATGGCCCCCTCGCGGTTGGTGCGCTTGTCGAAGATCCCGAGCAGGATGACGGGAAAGAACGAGGCGGCCGCCAGACCGAAGGCGAAGGCCACGACCTCGGCGACGAAGCCGGGTGGGTTGATGCCGAAGTACCCCGCCACCAGAATCGCTGCGAAGATCATCATGCGGCCCACCAGCAGCCGCTTGGCTTCGTCGGCTTGGGGGTTGATCAATTTGGCGTAGATGTCGTGGGCGATGGAGCTCGATACCACCAACAGCAGCCCGGCGGCAGTAGACAGGGCCGCTGCCAGACCGCCCGCCGCGACCAGGGCAATGACCCACGGCGCGAGCCCCGCGACCTCGGGATTGGCGAGCACCATGATGTCGCGATCGATGCCGATTTCATTGGCTTCGGTATTGGGCGAGAGTTGCAGCCGTCCGTCGCCGTTCTTGTCGTCGAGGGTTAGCAGCCCGGTGGCTTCCCAACTCGTGACCCAATCGAGATCGCGCGCCTCGACCACGGTCTTGTCGTGAATCGAGTCGATGAGGTTGTAGCGGGCGAACGCGGCGATGGCCGGTGCGGTGGTGTAGAGCAGCGCGATGAACAGGAGTGCCCAGCCCGCCGAATAGCGCGCAGCCCGGACGCTCTTGACGGTGTAGAAACGGACGATGATGTGGGGCAACCCGGCGGTTCCTGCCATCAGGGCAAAGGTGATGCAGAACACGTCGAGCATGGACTTGTTCTGGAAGGGCTGGGTGTATTCTGTAAAGCCGAGATCGACTTGAATCTGATTGAGGCGCGTTGTGATGTCGCTGAAGGTGAAGGAAAGCTGGGGGATGGGAATACCAGTCAGCTTGCTGGCGATGGCGACGGCTGGAATCAGGTACGCAACGATCAGGATCGAGTACTGGGCGACCTGGGTCCAGGTAATGCCCTTCATCCCACCCAAGACGGCGAAGAACGAGACAACGGCCATACCGATGATCACGCCGGTGACGATGGGCACGCCGAGAAACCGACTGAACACCACCCCGACACCGCGCATTTGACCCGCAACGTAGGTGAGCGAAACAAACACGGCGCAGATCGCGGCCACCAGTCGGGCGGTGTCGGAGTCGTAGCGATCGCCCACGAAATCCGGCACGGTGTACTTGCCGAACTTGCGCAAATAAGGCGCCAACAGCAGGGCGAGGAGTACATAGCCGCCGGTCCAACCCATCAGGTAGACCGTGCCATCGAATCCCATGAACGAAATCAAGCCGGCCATCGAGATGAACGACGCCGCCGACATCCAGTCCGCCGCTGTCGCCATGCCATTGAACACCGCCGGGACGCCCCGCCCGGCGACGTAGAAGCCTTTGGTGTCGCGAACACGGTTGCGATACCCGATGTACAGGTAGGCAGCGAAGGTCACGCCGACCATGATGTAGGTCCAGCTTTGAACCGACACGTTACGTGTCCTCGTCGAGACCGAACTCGCGGTCCAGGTGGTCCATGCGACGGGCGTAGACGAAAATCAACACCACGAAGACGAACATCGACCCCTGCTGCGCCCACCAGAATCCCATGGGCAGCTGGCCCATGCGCAGCCCTTGCCAGCCGTTGGCCATGAAGATGGCGAAGACGAACGAGACCAGGAACCAAATCGTGAGCAAGCCCGCGATCAAACGTAGGTTCTTCTTCCAGTAGTCCTGCGCGGAGCGTCGGTCTGACATGGGGATTCTCCCAGCTGAAAACGATCGCGCAAGGATAGCGCGTTGTGTGAGGCGTAGGCTCTTGTGTTGACACGAAGATTCCGTCGTGTTAAAAATTTGGCAGGCTGTTAATTTCTTAACGGGCCCCGAGGAGAATGACGAGAATGGCACAGCCACTAGACCATCAGCTGAGTCGCCGAGAGCGACAGATCATGGACGTTCTGTTCCAGAGCGGTGAGGCGTCGGCGGCGGAAATCCGGCAAGGCATACCCGATGCACCCAGTGACTCGGCCGTTCGAACACTTCTCCGGATCTTGGTCAAGAAGGGCCACGTTCGGCACCAGCAGGACGGTCCGCGGTACCTGTACCGGCCGACGGTGGGGAGAGACCGTGCGAAGCGATCGGCCTTGAAACGTCTGGTCACTACGTTCTTCGATGGCTCGGCCGAGCAGGCGATGGCGGCGTTGCTCGATCGTCCAACGCCGGTCGCGGAGCTGGATCGTCTCGAAGAACTTCTTCGCGCCGCTCGCGAACGAGAGACACAGTCATGATCGGCATCAATGAGATTCTTTCGTCGCTCGCTGGTGGCTCGAACGGCAGGGGCATCGCGGAGTACCTTTTCAAGGTGACCGCGTTGCTGTTGCTGGCTTGGGGGCTTTCTTTCGTGCTCCGACGCGCTTCCGCCTCGGCGAGGCATCTGATGTGGATGGGGGCGCTGTTCGCGGTCTTTGCCCTTCCATTCTTGTCTGGAGCCTTACCGGCCTGGCGCGTCGCCCTGCCCGCGGAAATCGTTGCGCCGCGCACCCTCGAGATCCGGCCGATTGATCGCGGCGCCCAAGCTGAGTTTGCGCCTGCGGCCGACGTCGGATTAGTCGAGTTCGCCGTACCGCCACCGGTCAGGACCGGTGCCCGTGAGGACAAGCGGCCCAACCGATTGGTCTTGGTATGGGCGCTGGGAGCGGCTTTGCTCGGTTTGCGCCTGTTGGCCTCGGCCTTGTCGGCGTGGAGGCTCGCCCGCAGGTCAACCCCCATCGCCGACGAATCCGTGGTGGCAGAGGTTGTGTCGCTTTGCAAGAAACTTGGCATCCGGTCCGGGATCACCGTGGTCGAGAGCGCGAGGGTCGGCATACCGATGGCGTGGGGGATGCTCCGGAAGACTATCTTTCTGCCGACCGCCGCCAGCGGATGGAGCGAGGAGCGCCGTCGGGTGGTGCTGTTGCATGAGCTCGCTCATCTCAAGCGTCGGGACTGCGAGACCTTGATGTTGGCGCGCATAGTCGCGGCCTTTCACTGGTTCAATCCGCTGGTGTGGGTCGCGGTACGCAGGCTTCAAGCCGAGCGCGAGCATGCCTGTGACGACCTGGTCTTGACGGCTGGCACGGCCGGTACCGACTATGCCCATCATCTGCTCGACATTGCTCGCGGTGGCCGATCCTTGTTGGTCCCGGGGTGGGCGATGACTGCCATGGCCCGGCCGAGCGAGCTGGAAGGACGTTTGCTGGCGATTCTCGACCCGAGTCTCGACCGGGGGCGGGGGAGAAGGGCTTCGCACCTCGTCGGGGTCCTTGTGATTGCCCTGCTCGCCTTGCCGCTGGCTGCCTTGCAGCCGAAACCCAGGGCGGAGCCGGCGCAGTCGGAGGAGACCTTGGCGCCCGAAGACATTGTCGCGGAGAGCCGGTCAACGTCGTCGAATGAGACGCAGCTCACGCAAGTCGAACGGCAGGCGGTTGCGACACGAACGGTCGCGGCACCAGAGGAAGCGCCAACCAACGCCAGGTCGCAAAAGGACGCGCGACTGGTCGAGGTTTTCGCTGGTGCTCTTCGAGACACTGAGCTCGAAACAAGGGCGGTTTGGGCGCTCGGAATGATCGGTTCCGATGCGGCGCTGGACACCTTGCTCAATGCGATGACCGATGAGTCTGAGGCGGTGCGCCAGCGCGCCTTGTGGGCGGTTGGCCGGATTGCTGCCTCATAGCCGATAGAAGGTTTAGGCGAAAGAAGAACCCTGGGCCGGCGCGTTCGGCCCTTCTTTTTCATCTCCAGATGCCAATTTTTTAACAGGAGAAACGAAACCATGAAGCACTTCGATGGGACGAAAGAACGGAAAATGCGGAATCAGAAATGGGTGTTTGTATGCCTCGGAGCCGTGGCGTGGGCAGCGACCTCGCTTGCCAACTCGACTCCTTATGTCATGAAGGTTGGGGCCGAGGTGATTGGCGCGAAGAAGGTACTTCCCCCGGTCGCGAAGCGGCGATCGCGCTCGAGGAGGTCGGTGCCTTGGCGATCGATCCGCTCATCGGCCAGCTTCAGTCGAGGAATGAGGCGGCGCGTGAGAACGCAGCCTTTGCGCTGGGCCTGATCGAGAACGAGCGCGCCATCGAGGCCCTGGTTGCCGTGCTTGGCGACGGGACCTCCGCGGTTCGCGCACGCGCCGCTTGGTCGCTGGGCATGATCGAGCATGCTTCCGCGACCCAGCCCCTGGGGCGCTTGATCCAGCGAGACGAGGTTGCCGAAGTGCGTGAGCAGGCCGCCTGGGCCCTGGGCATGATCGAACACTCGAGTGGCATTGCGGCCTTGAACCGTGCAATCGATGATCCTTCTGCTGCCGTTCGCGAGCAGGCTGCCTGGGCGCTGGGAATGATCGAAGATGCTCAGGGCGTCTCCGCTCTCAGTCGCGCCCTCAAGGACCCGTCTGCTGCTGTTCGCGAGCAGGCGGCTTGGGGGTTGGGGATGATCGAAGATCCGAGCGCCGTAGCGGGTCTCTTGGCTGCGCTACGAGACGACGTAGCCGACGTTCGGCAACAGGCGGCGTGGGGACTCGGCATGATCGAGGACGCTGGGGCGGTTGATGGGTTGATTCCAGCTCTCGAAGACCCCGAAGCGGATGTTCGCAAGCAGGCTGCCTGGGCATTGGGGATGGTGGAAGACGGCCGGGCCGTCGAGGCGCTGATGGCAGCGCTCGAAGATGAGGACGCTGAGGTCCGCAAGCAGGTCCTGTGGGCCCTGGCCCGCTGTGCCGATGGCAGGAATGCCGACCTCGACTATGAGCACCTGTCCGAACAATTGCGTCACGTCTTACAGGTCGAACGAGGTGCACGCGGTGGGTCTATCGAATAGGTCATTCCTCCAGCGCGCCCGCGGATGGGTCCACTAGTCCCAAAACCAGCGCATCTTGAAGGCGATCTACACAAATCTCTTGGGCTCAATCACTTCCGAAAATGCTCAACGAACCTTCGGGTGCGCCTGCGCTTTTCGTAAGCACTTGAGCCTCAAGATCTTCGCGCATCTCATCCTTCGTATGCGCTTGTTTTAGGACTAGTCCCAAGCTGAGGTATCGCCACTTTCGAAGCCGTCTTCGAACAGTTGGACGACGACCCCATGCCAGAGGGCTCGATGACGTATCACGTGCCGATCGTGTGGGAGCGAATTGTTCCCACCGTGCCGCCACCCGCCGCGGGCAGCACGAATCCGACTCGCCGGTTCCTGCGTGGCTTGCGGGGTGTCGGAAGGTAGTTGGCTCGTCAAGGCTCTGAGTGGTCCGATGACCATGCAAGATCGCGCCTGTCGCCACGGCTCGACTATTATGGTGCCGTGGAGAACGTTTACTTCCAGCTCACGAACGAGTTCAACACCCACCATCGCATTGCGATCTTGGCGTCTGGGCAAGCCGTCGTTCACTATCGCTTGGCCATGATGAGCAAAGATGGCGACTGGATCGTCCGCGAGACGGGCGCCGCCTGTAAGCGGATCCTCGAGGTGCTCACACGGCACCGCGCACGCTACCGTGCGGGCGCTCCGCTCGACCCTCGCTGGTTGGCCGGCGGCTGGTCGAGCCACTTCGAGTTCACCGATCCCAAGGGTCGCCGGATTCGTTGCGACTTCTTCAGCCATCCACCGCGCGTTTTGCCTGCCGCGCTCGATGCGATGTTTAGAGAGTCCACCTCGGTTCGGTTGCCGGCGGTCGTAGACATCCCATCGTTGATTCGGATGAAGCGGACGCAGCGCGCCAAGGACTATCCGGTGATTGGCGCTTTGGGGCGGTTGCTGGCGCCGCAAGAGGAGCTTGAGGTGACCACCGATCCGGATCGGATCGTTGTGCTCGCCCGTGCCTCGGACTCGATCTCGGCACGGCCGGCTGTGCAGGCGGCGCTCGCCGGGCGTGGCAGACTCGAAGTGGTGAAAGCGCTGGCGGTGGAAATCGACGGGTTCCAACAAGAGGATCGACGACGCCTGAAAGCGTACAATCAGGCGGCGGAGGCCTATTTGCGTACCTTGGGTCGGCTCGAGCGTTCCGAGCTGCGGTTGCCCGGCGGGCACGGTCGGCTCTATGAGTTGGCCGAGGCGCTGTTACCGGAGACCGTCGAGGCGGAAGGAGGATTCGGCGATGCAGATGTTGAGTGACGACGATGTGAATATCCGCAGCATGAGTGACGAAGAACTCGCTGCGGCGTGGGATTTGTGGTTCGATCTGGCCCAGACCACGAACGCCGCGGATCCGCCGTACACCCACGGAGTGTTCGTCGACCTCACCTGGGACGACCTCGGTCGGTCCTCCGACTGACCCCGATACGTGCGGGTGACAACGCTTTGCTCGCGGACTACCGTTCTTCGTGCCGTTTGTGCGCCTCGATCAGCCCATCGACCACGCCCGGATCCGCGAGCGTCGAGATGTCGCCGAGCTGGTCGTACTCGCCCGCGGCGATGTTGCGCAAGATGCGACGCATGATCTTGCCGGACCGGGTCTTGGGCAACCCAGGGGCGATCTGAATCAAGTCCGGCTTGGCGATCGGGCCGATGACCTCGCGCACTTGCTGTTTGAGCAGCGTGACGAGCTTGGCTGGATCCATGTCCTCGTACTGGTGCGTGATCAGTACGTAGGCGTAGATGCCGGTACCCTTGATCTCGTGCGGGTAGCCGACGACCGCCGCCTCGGCCACCGCCTCATGGGCGACCAAAGCGCTTTCGACTTCGGCGGTGCCCATCCGATGACCGCTGACATTGAGCACGTCGTCCACCCGGCCGGTAATCCAATAGTAGCCATCCTCGTCTCGCCGGCAGCCGTCGCCGGTGAAGTAAAGGCCTGGATACTGTGAGAAGTAGGTGTCGCGGAACCGTCCGTGGTCCCCAAAGATGGTGCGGGCTTGGCCGGGCCACGAGCGCTTGAGGCACAGGTTGCCACGGACATCGTTGCCGGTAATCTCCTGGCCGTCGTCATCCACCAGCACCGGCTCGATGCCGAAGAAGGGGAGGGTCGCCGAGCCTGGTTTGGTCGGGATGGCGCCCGGCAGGGGGGTGATCAAGATGCCACCGGTCTCGGTTTGCCACCAGGTATCGACGATGGCGCATCGGCCGCGTCCCACCAGATCGTGGTACCACTGCCAAACTTCGGGATTGATCGGTTCGCCAACCGTCCCGAGAATGCGGAGAGAGCTGCGGTCGTGCCGGGTGACCCAGTCATCACCCTCGCGGGCAATGGCTCGGATGGCGGTGGGTGCGGTGTAGAAAATAGTGATGCCCAGGTCATCCACCATTTGCCAATAGCGACCCGCATCGGGATAGGTCGGGACCGACTCGAACATGACGGTGGTTGCACCGTTGGCGAGCGGACCGTAGATGATGTAGCTGTGGCCCGTGATCCAGCCGATGTCGGCGACGCAGGCGTAGACGTCGTTGTCACGCAGGTCGAAGACGGTTTCGTGCGTGAGCGCCGCGTAGACCATGTAGCCGCCGGTGGTGTGCAGCAGACCTTTGGGTTGGCCCGTCGAGCCCGACGTGTACAGCATGAAGAGCGGCGACTCGGCGTCCATGGGTACTGGTGGGCAGTACGGGCGTTGGCGGTCGAGCGCATCGTCGAGGCAGTGATCGCGACCCGCGACCATGGGGACCTCGGTATCGGTGCGGCGGGCCACCAGCACATCGGTGACCAGATCGAGACCCTCGACAGCCTTGTCCGTTGTGGCCTTAAGCGGAATGGTCTTGCCGCCGCGCAAGCCTTCATTGGCCGTCACGACGATCCGACAGCCCGCGTCCAGGATGCGTTCGCGCAACGAGTCCGCGGAGAAGCCCGCGAAGACGATCGAATGCACGGCGCCAATCCGAGCGCAGGCGAGCATGGTGTACGCCAACGCCGGAATCATCGGTAGGTAGATACACACCCGGTCGCCACGCTGGACACCGTGGGCGAGCAGCACGTTCGCCATCCGTGAGACCTCACGCTGAAGCTCGCGGTAGCTGATGTGTTGATACGCGCCGGGCTCGTCCTGGGCCCAAATGATCGCGGTCTTGTCCGGTTGCGTCTCGACGTGTCGATCGACGCAATTCTCACAAGCGTTGAGCTGACCACCCGCGAACCATTGAAAGTCGACGGCTCGGTAGTCCCAGGTGCCCGCGGTCGTCGGCGGGCGGTGCCATTGCAAGCGATCGGCCTGCTCGAGCCAGAAACCTTGGGGGTCGTCGAGGGATCGACGGTAAAGGCGCTCATAGGTCTCGATCGACGCGATGTGGGCACCGTTGGCAATCTGGGGCTTCACGGGAATCATCAGCCTCTCCTGCAGGTTTCTCGGCAATGCGTTCGGCAATGCGTTCGGCAATGCGTTCGGCAATGCGTTCGGCAATGCGTTCGGCAAAACAGTAGGCAGCGGTCGGGTCGTATTGTCGAGGATATCGGAAGGCCGTCAGCTTGTGGCGTCGATCCAGTCTTAGTGGGTGGCTGGAGCCCGACCGGAATACGGCTGCATTGGCACTGATACGCTGCTGCCGATGTTGGCTTCGATCAGTATCTCCGTGACCATGACCTTGCTCGGTGGCCTGATGGCGGCTGGGGTTGCCCGTGCGGACGAGCCGGGCCCGAGTCTCGACGCTGAACGCGTGCAGTGGACCGAACTCGAGTTCCAAGCATCGAAGCTCGGTCTGACCGCCACCTCGACCATTCGGCTGAGCTCCGTTCCGCGCGATCAAGCTCAAGCCCGGCTTCTGGCGATAGAAGACGTTCCAATGCCAAATCCATCGGCGCCGCACGTCGCCTTGGTCGAGATCGAAACGGTGCTGAGAAAGCGCCATTCCACCATCCAGGGTTGGTTCGATCCGCATTCCGGCCGAGCCTTTCAACGCGAGAAGCTCGAGACCGGCCGCAAGCACTACCAGCGGACCGACCGCTTGGGTGTGGGTGCAGTGCATCGCCGCCGCCGGTCGCCATTGGATGACGGTGAGATCGCGGCCGGGCCTCCTGGGTGGACCCACCGTGAAGACGAGGACGTTGCTCTGCCACCGGTGCCCGCGGACGCGGTGGTGAGTCTGCCGAGCGCACTGTTCTATTTGGTCGCCGCGGCGCCACTCGAGCAGAAGGGAGATCGGCTGGAGCTCTACGCCTTCTCGCGCCAATCGCTCGATCGGCTCGAACTCGAGGTGCTGGGCCGAGCGCGGGTGGCTACGGACTACCGCGTCGAGGGGGCAGGGGACACCGGTTCCACCACCGCGGCCAAGATCGATGCTCTGTGTATCGCCGTGCGTGCGACGCCGGTCAATGTCGAAGACAGCGATGCGAGCTTCCAGTTTCTGGGGCTGAAGGGTGACGTCGAGATCTTTCTCGATCCCGCAACGAGGCTGCCGGTTCAGGTCAGTGGTAGTACCGGCGTTCTGGGTCGGCTTGATGTCAAGCTCCGGCGGGCCGTGCTGCCGGTCGAGTAGTGAGGCTGCGCCTCTGACCGACGATCGAGACCCAAGTGCCCCCGCGCGGGGTGCTCGAATGGCCTGCGGCCACCCTGCGGGCTGCGCTGCGCTCCCTGCTCGAGCCACTGGGTCTCGCTCTCAAAGTAGTCACGCCTGTGAGCTTCCTACGATCCAAGGCGCCTGATCCCATCCCGATGGCCGGGTGACGAGCAGCCCGGGCACGCTCGACCCGGTGGCCGAAACGGTAACGGCGAGCGCCGACTACGCGCGCCACGAGGCCTGTTTTTTCGCCATCGGTCGCGAAAGTGGACATCTCATGGCCGCGTTTCTCCACGATACGCGCCGGGGTCAGGGGGCCGGCGGCCTGCGTTTTTGGCGTTACGACACGGTTGGCGCGTTGGTGCGCGATGGCCTGCGCCTGAGTCGGGGCATGGGTCACAAGAGCGCCCTGGCGGGCCTGTGGTGGGGCGGCGGTAAAGGCATCGTGGCACGGAGTAGGGACCAGGATCATCGCGATCCCGCAGTCCGGCGCGCGGTCTACCGCCACGTTCATGATCGGCGAGTTGCTCGAGCGCGGGGTCGTGCGTATCGTGGGTGCGGATCTCGACGAAAGCCGCGTGCGAGCGGTGCGTGCGCGCTTTCCCGAAGCTGACATACTGGTTGAAACCGTGGCGCGGGGTGACGACAGTGTGCTCGCGACGGAGTGCGACATCGTCGCGCCTTGCGCCGTTGGTGCGACCCTCAACCCTGAAACCATCCCGCGTCTTCGCGCATCGATTGTCTGTGGTGCGGCCAACAACCAGTTGGCCGACACCGAACGCGATGGCCGTGCGCTCCAGGAGCGCGGTGTTGTCTACGTCCCCGACTTCCTGGCCAACCGCATGGGTATCGTCAACTGTGCCAATGAGCAATACGGTGTCTTCGACGGTGATCCCGCCGTCCATGCACACCTTCTGCGTGACACGCCTTTTGGAGGCTACCAGCGCACCTGCGAGGTGTTGCGACGCGCGGCCGATATGGGTACAACCAGCGCCGACGAAGCCCAACGCCTGGCCGACGAGCTACTCGCGGAGCCTCACCCGATTTGGCCTCATCGCGGTTGGCAGATTGTCCAAAGCCTGATTGACGACGGATGGGAGAACCAACGTGATGACTAAACAAGCACACCAAGCTCCAAGTGCCAGCCAAGGCCCAGGCATCGTTTGGGGCCGCTCGGCAGGCATGACAGGACGATCGATGATTGGACTCTCGGTCGTTGTGCTCGTCTTGACTGGACTGTTCTTCACCCCGCCATTGCAAGCGGCACAGGATGAAGAGGTGGTTGTCGAACGTTTTCTCGATGCGGTCCGGGGAGACGAGAAG
>CBDFNS010000015.1:0-228573 GCA_965250305.1 Candidatus Multivoradales bacterium
AGCCGCGGGATGCGGGCTTCCGGCTCGTTGGTCACGGCCGCGATCTCGAAGTCGGCCAGTGCTTGGATCCGAGCCTCTCGATCGTCCGGGTCCAGGTTCGCCAGCAAGGTGCGGTATCCGTCCACTAGCTCCTTCACCGGCACGGCTGGCGCCGCGGAAACCGACTCTTGGGGCCGGTAGGCAGCGACGATGGGTGGCGGCACCTCGGGCGCAACAATCCTCAGCAGCCGACTCGCACGACGCGCAACACCGACACCGAAGGGCGTTGCCACGTGGGCGCGCGTCACACCATCGGTGGCCTCGAGGGATAGGGTGTAGTCGCCCGCCGCGAGGTCGGGCACGTACAACACACCCATGATCCGATCGACGCCGTCGCGCGCTGATTGGGCTAATGACACCACCAGCTGCGTCCCGGGAACAACGTTGCCGTCGCGGTCGTGCACCTCGCTGTTGATGGCGGCTTCGTGATCGCGCAGACCATAGCCCATGATCACCACCGGCAGCTGGCGAGCGCCGGTTTCGAGTTGCGGCATGGCTGCCGGCACGAAGACCTGATCTTGAACAAAGAAGGGGTGGGGGGGCGCCTGGCCGTCCAAGTCAGGCCGCTCCGATCGTGCCACGGTCCAACCGTCACCGAGCTCTGGAATAAGTGGTGGCAGGATCACCACGGGCTCGTCTGCGACCACCAAGGGCACGTAGGCAACACCGCGGCGCCCTGAAACGGTGTCGTGAGCCAAAGCCCTCAAGCGGTAGTGCCCTGGACTGAGCGACAGGCTCGTGACCAGCTTGATACCGCGACTCGGCTCGGTTTCCAACGGCGCAATAGTCACGGTTTCGGTCGTTGCGTCGGCGACTACCGGCGGGTCGTCGGCTTGACCATCATTCGTCCGGCTTTGATCAGCCTCCAAGGCAAACGCGTGCAGCACGATCTCCACGGACCCCCCGGGTCCATCGTCACCTTCGCGAACCGCAAGACCAGCGCCCGTAACCTCGACGACCGCTTGAACCGAGCACTGCTGGCCGTCCACGGCGCGCATGGGTACGGCGAGTACCACTACATCGAGCGCCTCGTCTTCTCCCGCTTCTTCTGCCACTTGTTGGGAATGGGCGACCGACGCCATCAACACCCCAATCATGATCGCTGGCCAAGCCCGACTGACCTGACCTTGACAACCCCACATGTGCTTCTCCTCTTCAAACACGGGATCCGGCCCCCCCCCTAGGGTCCGAATCCTCATCGGCCAGGAACAATATACCAACTTAATCGAACGACAGTATGAGAGGCCTAACCGTCTTTTCCCTTCGCCATGTGTGCGAGATTGTCTGATTGCGACACGAGGCGCTCGCTGACGGGGATGAAGTGCTGCACGTGCCCATAGTGTTCAAAATGAAAAAGCCCGCCGAGGCGGGCTTCTCAAGACCAGGAACAGGGTGAGCCTTGGCCCACCCTTCAGTGAGGGTGGTGTTACCGGCAGACATCGATATTTGGATGGAATCCGTAGGTCGCTCCGACGTCTTGAACACATGTCAAACCAGCGGCACACTGGTTGGGCTTGTTGAGGTCGCAGTCGCCCTCACCCGCGTCACAGGGTCCACAATAGTCGCAGTACTTGCCGTGACCGCGAGGGTAGGCACAGCCCGGGTCACTGGTGTTGTCATCGCCATCTGCACCGCCACCGTTGTTGCCACCGGCACCGCCACTGTCGCCGCCACTGTCGCTACCGCCCGTACCACGCAAGATGTCATTGATCGCCTTGCGGCTGGGTACGCCGAGACCGAAGCGTAGGTGCTCCTCCGAGCGCCGGGTGAAGTTGAGGCTGGCTACAATGCTCGGGTTGAGGCCCGTGCCGGCACTGGCGAATGGACCGAAAACGTAAGGTCCCAGACCCACCGGCGGAATGTTGGCCCCGAAGGTGGTGTTGATCGCCCGAATGAACGAATTGGCGGAAATCGCGTATCCGAGCGGTGTGGGATGAACACCATCGAAACTAAACAGGCCGCCGGTCAAGAACGATGTCGAAAATCCGATCCCGCCTAGGCCCAGACCGTTGGCCGCGATGTTGTTGAAGATCGAGTTGAAGTTGACCAGCGCTGATCCGGTTTCGTTGGCGACCGCCCGAATTACGCTGTTGAACTGACCAATGCGCGCGTTGATGGCGGTTGCCTCAGCCCCGCTCAACACCGACTGGTTGCTCAACGGCTGACCCGAACCACCGAGGGCAACGGGAATGCCACGACCGCCCGCCAACTCGGCGGTGGCGCTCAGCAGCACAAAGTCGCGACCGGGTACCAAGGGCCCGTCAGGGCCGATCAGGGGTATCACGTTGCCACCGATCAACACGGGTTGGCTGGTCGCCGGATTGACTACGATGGGTGCGATGGTGGTGACGAAAGGAATCGCTGTGACATCGGAGATGTTGCCCAACGCCATTTGGACACCGGCGCCAGCCAGAACTCCCACGATGGCGCGGTACTTCTGCTCGAAATTGGCCGCGCTGGTGAGCGTGACGCCTTCGATCACGACACCCGATGTGGCGGCCGCCAACGCGTCGTTGTTGCCGATCCAGACCGTGGCAAACGTTGGTCCCAGCGCAACGGCCTGTTGCAGCTGCGTTCCCAGGCCGCGCAAGATCAAGTCGTGCAAACCGCCGCCGTCCGTCACGGTGTTGAGCACATCGTCAACCTCTGCGCCCGGGACAGCCATGTTGCTGTAGGGACGCGGCAAGGTGAGGTTGGTCGGGCTGCCGATTCCCCCAGCGGGGGCAACAATGAGGGGAGCAAGGCTGTTCAATTGCAACAACGCCGGAATGCCGGGCGCCGAAACCGTCGGTTGCTCGAAGGCACTGGCCGGCCTACTTGTCGCTTGCACGAAGATGTGCAGCGGATAGCTGTGGGCCTGGACATCCTCGACCAAACCACCGCTCATGAAGCCGGCAGTCAGGCTATCGCCGAGCGACACATAGTTGGTGAAGTCGGCGTTGCCAGTGTCCGTCTGAGCGACGGCCGTACCGGCGGCCAACAAGGCCGCAGCGCCCAGCATCAGGACCGTTGCGCGATAGGATCGTTTGATCATTTGCATGCATCACCTCCTGGCGATCAGAGCTTGAAGGAAATCCCGAACAGAGCCACTTCGGTGTTGTAGGTCCCGAAGAAGTCGTCTTGATTGACCAGGGTCGTACGTTCGTCGAAAAGAAGGTACATGAGTGCCAAATCCCAACGGTTGGTGCCGTAGCCGATGGTGAATCCATCTCGACTCGCATCGGGAAGCACCGGGCCGACGGTCTCGAGCGGCTGAGGCGACTCGTCCAACACGTAGCCAAAGCGCCAGGCACGGCCACGGTTGGTGGTGTACGTAACACCGATGCGGTAGTGGTAAGCGTCTTCGTAGTTCTGATCGAGCCGGCTGTTCAACGCGGGTGCTGTGCTGAAGTTCAGGTCAACAACGTCAAACGTGCTCCAACCCGTCCAGTTGATATCGGCGTTGAGCCGCGTCCGCTGGGTCAACGCCACCGACACGCCGAGGCTCGCGGTATCAGGGAACTCGATCGCCGTGGTCAACGGGAGCTTTTGGTTGAACGGAAGCAAGCCCGCAACCAAACCATCGAATTGGGCGTTACCCGTCGTGATCTGGTTGATCAAACCGTCACCACCGAAGTCGATTTCGATCGCGCTGCGGTACGACAAGCCCCACGACAAGGTGGAACTGATCTTGTGTAGCAGACCGACGTTGAAGCCAACGCCGCTGTCGAAGTCGCTCTCGAGATCCACCTGGGCGATATCAACCACGGTTTGCGAGAAGGGATTCACCGCGGGAACACGGCGCCCCAGCTCGATCTTCGCGGCCCGCCCGATGATGCCGAAACCAACGCCGAGGCGATCCGTAACCTGCCAGCCGAGGTTGAGGTTGACATCAAAGCTGACCAGCTCGCTGCGGGTACTGATAAAGCGCCCCGCCCACTCATCTGGATTGTCCCATTCGACTGCCAAGCCGAAGGGATTGTTGAGCGCGGCACCAAACGTCCACCGCTCGTTGAGCGGTTTTACGTAGTAGACATGAATGGGGGTGAAGATCGCATTCTCCACCGTTCCATTGACGCCGCGACCCGGGAAAGGCGCTTCCCCTTCGTGACTTGAATCGAGGGAGTTGATCAGCGTCACGCCGCCGTAGATGGACCGCTCCTTCAAGAACGCCAAGCCGCCCACGTTGTGGAACATGGCGGAAGGGTCGTCCGCCATGCCGGTAAAGGCGCCAGCGGTTCCCATTGCCTTACTTCCAGCTTCGAAAATCGAAAATCCCGCGCCCCAAGCTGGCGCTGCCACCAGAGTCGCCAACGTGAGTGGAGCCACCGCCCACCGAACCCTACTCAGCTGCTTTCGCATGCTGCACCTCGTCGATTATGTGCCACCCATTCTTCACCAGCGGCGCGGTTCCGTTCGGGAAGGCGCCTCCATCGACGATCTCGTCGATCGGTAGCAGGTGGCACGGAGAAAACGTAAATGTCGTAAGCTAATCGGAGACCTACTTTCGCTGATTACACCATGAAAACCTGTACTGACGGCACCTTAGTTCAACCCAAGAAGGCTGTCAACGCGCCACGAACACACCATCGCGTGTGTACCCAGCAAACGGCTACCACGATCCAGGGGCCCTGGATGCAATTCGTCCATGACGATCACGAGTCCGCATTCGAACGCGTGCGGACATACGTCAACGAACTCTTCGAGGACGCCTAATTCGAAGAAGCAACTGGCCACTTCTACGTGCGCTACGGCAGCACAGTTTTGGAGATCTCGGTCGAGCCCTACGGTCCCGAAGAGGTCCTGGTGGTTCTGATGGCCTACTGCGTGCAGGATGTCGAGGTGGATGAATAGCTTTTTCTCGGCCTATTGGAGCTCAACCACACACTTCCAAGCGACGCGCTTTCGCTGGTCGGCGGCAGCGATGTCTTCTTTTCCCACGCGCTGTTTGGCCGCGACCTCGACAGCAAGGATCTGCTCGGCGCGATCGAGTCGTCTCTCGCTTCGACGGGCATTGATGCCTGCGCGGAGCGAAATGGGCCGAGTTTCAGGCTAGTCGCGGCACCGCCGCAGAGCCGGCGGATCGTACGTGGTGAAACTTGGATCTCGCTCCGCGATGCCTGGGACCAAAGGCCCAGGCTACGAACCATCACCCCGTTCGGGGTGAAGAAAAGCGCCGCTCTTCACCCGGAGGCGTGACGGTACGTAGCCTGGTATTTCAATGCCAGGCTCTCGGTCGGCGATCCACCAGAATCGGCGGCCAGTTGTTCCTTCGTCCGGGAGGAACGACCTAGCCGTAGGCGGTGATTTCCATCACCGTTCGGGTTTGTGCCCGCCGTTGCTTGGAATTGAAGTTTCAGGCTAGATCCTCCGGCCACGTGCTTCCTTGACCGCTTCGCGTGCTTCGCGCTCTTGCTCTCTCCGGCGTTCCGTTTCCCGCTTGTCGTAGAGCTTCTTGCCCTGTACGAGGCCGATCTCGACCTTCACCCAAGGCCCCTTGAGGTACATCTTGAGCGGGACAGCCGTGATGCCCTTGGCCTGCAGGCGGCCGAACAGGCGATCGGACTCACGTCGATGGAGAAGCAATTTGCGGGGCCGGTCGGGTAGGTGATTCTCCCGATTGCCATGCTCATAAGGCTGAATTTGAACACCGACCAAGAACGGCGTATCGAATCGATACTCGACAAAGCCATCTCGCAGCTGTACGCGTCCGCCACGTGCTGACTTGACCTCGGTGCCGGTCAACGCCAAACCCGCTTCCAGCGTCTCGAGGACGTTGTAGTCGTGACGCGCCTTGCGGTTGGCGGCGATCGGGCGGTTGGTGTTTTTGGCGGACTTGCTCATGGGGCTCCTACGGCGTCGCGGCATTGTAGACGCAAAACCAGCGCATCTCGAAAGCGATCTACACATTGGGACTGTGCCCCCAAACACCCTGTTAGACTCCTCGACTCGATGCATCGTCGCCCTACCCCCCGAGAACACGTGGTCGTCCGGTCCGCCCTCTCCGCTCTGACCATCGTTGGTTTGTTGGTCCTGGCGACGATCAATGCACCGGCCGGTCCCGACAAAGCGGAAATCACCAACTTGCTGGCCCAGCCGACCGACAACCACATCCTTTTGTCTTTCGTGCTCGCTGGTGCGTTTGACGACGAAGTTCGCCGACGGGTCGACAGCGGACTGCCCACAGGTTTTCGGTTCCGTCTTCGATTGACCCGCGACCGCAAGCGTTGGTTCGACAATGACCTCGCGACCAGCGACCTGCGGGTCGTCGCCAAGTACAACGCCGTGACGCGCGAATACCTGATCAACTTCATGCAGGATGGGTTGTTGGTCAAGAGTCAGGTGGTGCGTGACGCCAATGAGCTCGAGCAAGCGATGACCCATTTCGAACGCCTCCCGGTTTTCGCACTGGCATCGATCCCGCCAGGGGGGGAAGACCGGCGGCTGCGGGTTCGTATCCGGGCCGAACTCGGTGCCAAGACCTTCTTGTTGCTCATTCCGACGGCGATCACGACCGATTGGGCGGAATCGCCGCGTTTTCGTCCCGTTCCCGCGGATTCCTAACCGGACGCCGTCACCCCGATGCCCGGCAAGCTGCAGCCACCCCAAATCGATCCTCGCCTCAAGGACAACCGCGTCATTGCGGCCGGCATTGTCGTCCTGCTGCTGGTCCTCACCCTCGCTTACTACCTTATCCAGCGTGGCCGCGGGGTGGCCGGCTCGGCGCTCGAGGATCGTATGGCGTTGGTCGTGTTGGGCTACGTCAACGTCATCTTGATCCTGATTGTCCTCTTCATCCTCTTCCGCAGCCTCTTTCGGTTGATCATCGACCACCGCAGCCGCATACTGGGGTCGAAGTTCAAGACCAAGCTGGTGCTCTCCGCGGTCTTCCTGTCTCTGATTCCTGTCCTGATTCTCTATCCCGTTGCCGCGCGGGTATTGGTGCGCTCGCTCGAGGCCTGGTACAGCTTGCCAATCGAAGCGGTGGTGGAAGAGGGGCGACAGACAGCAGAAGCGCTCGACCAGTGGATCGAGGCAACCAATCTGCGCGACGCCAAGCGCGTGCTCGACTCCGTATTGGATCTCGACCTCGAGGACCTCTCCCAACACCCGGACCTCAAGCAACGCATGCAGTCCCTGCGCGAGGAGCTGCAAGCGGACTACCTGGCTGTGTACGACAGCGAGGCCTTTATCTGGGCCACTGCCGACCCGCTCAAAATGCGCAACTCGCCCAACGTCCGGCGTGGATTGTCGCGTTTCTTGCGCGACGCTATCGAGCATGGCGAAGCGAAACAGGTCGCGGATGATTTGGGCATCGATGGTCGGCTGATTCTTGCGGCACGGGCCGCTCCTCGCAACACGGTCGCCGATGACACGACCCCAGCAGGGGAGTTACAAGAAGAAAACAGCGTGCCGCCGCCGCCCTTCACCGTCGTCATGCTCGGTACGCTGCTACCGCCGGATATCGCCGAGACCAGCGAAAGCCTGCTGCGTGCCTATCAGCTGTACTTGCGACGTGAGGTTCAGCAGGAGGAGCTATCCACCACGTACCGCTCCTTGCTGCTGATGATGACCTTGCTGGTGTTGCTCGCGTTTACCTCGATCAGCCTTCGGCTCGCCCGTCGGGTCACGGTTCCGATTCAGGCGCTTGCCGACGGTACACGGCGCATTCGCGCGGGTGATCTGGATCATCGAGTCGAGGTTGCCGTCGACGATGAGCTCGGCGTCTTGGTGGATGGCTTCAATCGCATGACTCGGGAGCTCAAGAGCAACCGGGAGCTGGTCGAGCAGAGCAACCGCGACCTCGTGGACGCCAACGAGCTGTTGGACACGGTGCTTCAAAATGTCGGCGCCGGTGTTCTCTCGATCGATGCGAAGGGCACCATTCTCACGAGCAACAACGCTGCTCGGCGCATTCTTGCCCAGCGCTCGGACGAGCTCGTCGGCCACCGGGTCGCCGATGCTTGGGCCGACCCACAACGGCAGAAGCTGGTCGAGCTGCTCGCCCATGAACTCGACGGTGGCGAGCTGAGCGCCGAAGTTCGGCTGGCCGTGGGCGGGACCTGGAAGACGCTCGAAGCGCGCATCACGAGCCTGCCCGACACCGCCAGCGCACCGGGAGGGTGCGTCTTGGTGCTCGAAGACCTCACCGAGCTAATGCAGGCGCAGAAGATGGCGACCTGGAACGAAGTAGCGCGCCGCATCGCCCATGAGATCAAGAATCCGCTGACGCCGATCAAACTGACCGCTGAACGCTTGTTGCGCAAGCATCAACAGGCCCATCCCGGACTTGGTGTTGCCCTCGAGGAGGGTGTCGAGACCATCGTCCGCGAAGTGGGCACGCTCAAGAACATGGTCGACGAGTTTTCGCGCTTCGCCCGCATGCCCAGGCCCCATCCCACCCAAGTCGATCTCGAACAACTGGTGACCGAGACCCTGTCGCTCTATGCGGGTATCAAGCCCGGTGTCGAACTCGAGTACGAGATTGGCGCGGAGGCCGGCTTCGCCCTCTTTGACCCCAGCCAGCTCAAGAGTGTCCTCATCAACTTGCTCGATAACGCCCTACAGGCGGTCGAACCGCCCGGCAAGATCATCGTGTCATCGCACCGCGTGGACCACGCCGTACATCTGCGGGTGGCGGATACCGGTCAAGGTGTCCACGACGAATCGAAGGATAAGTTGTTCTTGCCCTATTTTTCGACCAAGGGTCGCGGCACCGGCCTGGGCCTGGCGATTGTCCACCGAATCGTCACCGATCACAACGCCATCATCCGGGTCGAGGATAATCGGCCCAAGGGGACGGTCTTTGTGCTCGAAATGCCCGCACAATAGGAAGCCGACAGCTTTGGTGCGTGCTGGTTCGCCGACCTTCCGGACACGTCCATTCAGCAAGCCGCAACGCTATACTCGCGTTATGACTACACCGATCGACATTCTCCAGGCCGACCTCAAAGACGCACTCAAGGCTCGAGAGAAGCAGCGGCTCGGCACCCTGCGTCTGCTCCTGACCGCGGTCAAAAACGAACAGATCGAAAAGGGCGAGGCGCTCGATCAAGCTGCCTTTCTGAAGGTCGTCCAACGTGCGATCAAACAGCGCAAGGACTCCGTCACCCAATACCGCAAGGGAGGACGCGAAGAGCTCGCCGCACAAGAAGAGATCGAGATCGAGGTGCTCACCGACTACCTTCCAGCCCAAGCTTCAGAAGCGGAAATCCGTGCGACGGTCGAGTCCTTCGTCGCCGAAAACAATCTGCAGGGGCCCCAGGCAATGGGCGCGGTCATGGGCGCGGTCTTGGCGCAGCTTGGCGCCAGCGCCGATGGCGGGACCGTCAGCCGTATCGCTCGTCAGGTGTTGACCGGATCGTGAGACGTGTCGTCGTCGGCACCGCGGGCCACATTGACCACGGCAAGACCCGCCTGATCGAAGCGCTGACCGGCACCGATTGTGACCGCTGGGACGAAGAAAAGGCGCGTGGCATCACCATCGACCTCGGCTTCGCTCATCTGCAAGAGGGAGACCTCCAGATTGGGTTCATCGATGTCCCGGGCCATGAGCGCTTTCTCCACAATGCACTCGCTGGTTTGGGTGGCATCCGGGTCATGCTGTTGGTGGTTGCCGCCGACGAAGGTGTCAAACCGCAGACGCGCGAGCATCTCGACATCTGTACGCTTCTGGAGATTCCCGACGCGATCGTTGTTCTCACCAAGGTCGATACCGTAGACGCCGATCTGCTCGAGCTTGCCCAACTCGAGGTCACCGAGCTTCTCGAAGCCACGCCTTTTGCCGATGCGCCGCTGCTTCCGGTGTCGAGCGTCACCGGCGAGGGTATTGATCTCTTGCGCGCGGCGTTGGTGGAGCGAGCCACCGCGCAGGCCCTGGACGACGAGGCGATGCCAACGTCGACGGCGTCGACGGCGCCCCCTTTCCGGTTGCCCGTGGACCGCGCCTTCCACCTGAAAGGCCTTGGGGTCCTGGTTACCGGCACCGCCCTTACTGGCGAAATCGCTCCAGGTGACACTGTTTCGGTCTTGTCGACCGGCCGACGAGGCACCGTGACCCTTTCGCGTGTTCGCGGTCTCCAGGTCCATGGCGCCACACGCGACCTTGCTCGTGCGGGTGAGCGAACCGCACTTCAACTCGCGGGCGTTGAGCTCACCGACGTCGAGCGTGGAACCCAATTGGCAACGCCCGACCTGTTGCAAGCCAGCAAAACCCTCTGCGCGCGCCTTCGCTTGCTCTCGGATGCACCCGAGACTCTCGACGGCTGGACGCCGATTCGTTTCCACCTCCTAAGCCACGAGGTGGTGGGGAAAATGCGTCCTTTGGGCGACCCCATCGCACCCGGCGCGACCGGGCTGGTCGAGATTCGGTTGGCCGAGCCTGCAGTCGCCATTCGTACCGACCGTTTCATTGTGCGCCGGCCGTCCCCCGCCACCACGTTGGGCGGTGGCACCATTCTCGACCCCCACTGGCGACGCCGTCGCGGTGCCCTGCTGCGCGCCGCCACTGCGGCGGTTCAGGATGATGCGCGGGCGCTCGCTTTGTGGGTGGAAGAAACGGGTGAGCGCGGTTGTGAGGCCGCCAGCCTTACCCGCCGTCTGGGTCTACGAACACCAGAGATCGAACAAGAACTCGACCAATTGGTGAACGATGGACGGCTTTTGCGGGTGGCCTCGGGTCGTGGGTCGCGCTGGATTGCTCCCGTGGTCTCGGAACGCGTGCTTGCCCGTGGTCGCGACGTGCTCGGTACCTTCTTGGCCAGTGATCGCTTGGCCCGCGGCATGCCCAAGGCCGCTTTTCTCGCCCAAATCCTGCCCACTCGTGCACGCGATCTGGCCGACACCTACCTACAATGGCTCGTGGCCGCCAAAGTGATCGTCGTCAATGGAGGTCTGGTCACCACCCCTGGACGGTCGATCGAACTGACCAAAGACGAATCCCACCTTTCGACCTCCCTTCTCGCTGCCATCGAAAAGGCGGGCTTGACGCCGCCATCGCCGCAGGAGCTGAGCCGAAGCTTGGGTGCCAAGCCTCAGATCTTGGAAGGGGTTCAGCGCTACTTGATCGAGGATGGCAAGTTGGTCTCCCTGCCGACTGGGCTCATCGTCTCGACCGTGGCCATCAACAACCTTCGCCGTTCCTTGGCTGAGGCCGGTTGGACGTCCTTTTCGGTCCCCGAGTTCAAGGACCACGTCGGCGTCAGCCGTAAATGGGCCATCCCGCTGCTCGAGCACCTCGACTCGATCGGCGTCACCCGTCGTGTGGGCGACAAACGCCAACTGGTCGGTTCCTGAGTCCCGTCCCACTACTCTGAGGTACTGACCGACCAGCCGAACAGGCTTCCGTCTTCGAAATCACCACACCCCAGGACCGACAGACTAGCCATCAGCGGCAGCCAGCGCTGACCGCTCGGCCGGCGCCAGCGGCGGCGCAATCCGATCATCAACCAGCGCAAGGTCGCGACCACCGCAAAACTCGCTGGCATTGCAAACAAGATCCGATACGACGAGACCAAGCTGGGATGGTGGTAGCCAACCACGAACAAGAATACGAAAGGCGGAAAAACCAACGCGACATAGGGCATCAAGGTCAGCCAAGCGAGCCGGCGGTGGCGTGCCAGCACCAGCCCCAGTACCGCCAACGCAACGCTGGCCAGGCCCAATGCTCCGATCGCCTCTCGGTAGGGCATTCCCGTGCTCCAGTCCCAGCTTCGATTCTCGATCGTGTCCAATCCACCACCTCGGATGTGTCCGCGGCGCGTGTCCGTCACGAGCCCAACAGGAGAATTCAATCTGAGATTCAGGCCGAAAGACTCTCAGTTGATGCCCAGCAAGTAAAGTCCTGGCGCCTCAGGCGTAAAGCGAGCGCATCCGAAGCGCTTGTTTTGGCACCATGTGACGGTTCCGATGAGGCGAATCGGCGAAATGGGAATGATCTGCGCAAGGGAATTGTTGTCAGATATGAGGGCAACACACTAAGATCTTCTTCAGAGAGCCCGAAGCCCGTTCATGTTTAGCGTGCGGCGAAATGGTAGAGCCGCGCACCAGGAGGTCGACTTGGCCAGCAATGACTACTACCGCTCCCTTGGCGTTGCGCGCGACGCGTCCGTGGACGACATCCAACGCGCGTACCGCAAGATGGCACGCAAGTTTCACCCGGACGTCAACCAGTCACGGGGTGCCGAGGAGCGTTTCAAAGAGATCTCGAAAGCGTACGAGGTGCTCAAGGACCCGGAGCAGCGTCGAGCGTACGACCGTTTTGGCCCCGACTTTCGTCGCATGGGCGGTATGGGCGGCGGCGGAGGCGGATTCGATGGAACCCGCGTTGATTTCGGCGACCTCGGGGGTGGCGTTGGCTCGATCTTCGAGAATCTCTTTGGGGGTCGAGGTGGTTTCGACCGAGCCGGTTCGGGCCCGCGCCGCCCCACCCGTGGCGCCGATCAAGAAGCGCGCATTGCCTTGACGCTCGAAGAAGCAGCCGCCGGGGGCACCCGCGACCTGACCCTCACCGACTCGATGAGCGGACGCAGTCAAACCCATACCGTCAAGTTACCGCCGGGGGTTCGCCCGGATCAGAAGATCCGCCTTGCCGGGCGCGGCGACGATCAAGGTACGGGCCGGCCAGGGGACTTGTACCTCCGAGTAGAGATTCGCCCCCACTCCCACTTTCGCCTCGAAGGCACCGACCTTCATGCCACCCTCCCAGTTGCACCTTGGGAAGCCGCTCTGGGCGGCAAGGTAAAGGTGCCAACCCTCGGCGGCAATGTCACCGTGAAAATCCCCGCCGGAGCCTCGACAGGACGCCGCATCGTTCTGCGTGGCAAGGGCTTTCCCAACCCCAAAAGCAAGCCTGGTGATCTCTATGCCGAGATCAAGATCGTTGTGCCTGATGAACTCAGCGACCGCGAGCGGGCCCTCTTTCAAGAGCTCGCAGACATCTCCAGCTTCCGCCCGCGATAGCCACCGGACGAACGAAACCCAACGAGGAGGACTCCATGGATCCCAACAAGCTGACCCAAAAGTCGCAAGAGGCCGTGCAAGAGGCTCAAACGCTGGCCGTGCGTATGGGGCATCGTGAGCTCGACACCGAGCATCTGTTGCTGGCACTAACCGCGGAGCCCGATTCACTCGTCTCGCGTCTGTTCGAGCGTATGGAGACGCCCCTGGCTACCCTACGCCAGGACCTGGAGGGTGCGTTGGCCAAGCGACCAACGATTTCCGGTCCAGGAGCCGAGCCGGGTAAAGTCTTTGTCACCCAACGATTCCAGCAGGCCTTGATCAACGCCGAGGATCAGGCCAAGCGTCTGAAGGATGAATACGTCTCGGTGGAACACCTGGTGCTCGCCCTCATTGCGGACGGTAAAGCAACCGATGCGGGTCGCGCGCTGACCCAAGCCGGGGTCACCCGCGACCGATTTCTCCACGCGCTGCGCGATGTGCGCGGCAACCAGCGGGTTACCAGCAACAACCCCGAGGCCGCCTACGAGGCCCTCGAGAAATATGGACTCGATCTGGTTGCCCAGGCTCGACGAGGCAAGCTCGATCCGGTGATCGGTCGCGATAGCGAAATCCGACGCGTTATCCGCATTCTCTCGCGTAGAACCAAGAACAATCCGGTCTTGATCGGCGAGCCTGGGGTTGGCAAGACCGCCATCGTCGAGGGTCTGGCGCAACGCATCGTACGTGGCGACGTGCCCGAATGGCTCAAGGACCGCGCTGTCTTTTCGCTCGATATGGGCGCTTTGCTCGCTGGTGCCAAGTACCGTGGCGAATTCGAGGAACGCCTCAAGGCCGTCCTCAATGAAATCAAGGAGAGTGAAGGCAGGGTCTTGCTCTTCATCGACGAGGTCCACACCATTGTGGGAGCCGGCAAGGCGGAGGGAGCCACCGATGCGGGCAACTTGCTGAAGCCCATGTTGGCCCGTGGCGAGCTCCATTGCATCGGCGCCACGACCCTCGACGAGCATCGCAAACACATCGAAAAGGACGCGGCCCTCGAGCGCCGGTTCCAGCCCGTGATGGTCGATCAGCCCACTGTCGAGGAGACGATCTCGATTCTCCGCGGCTTGGCCGAGCGCTTCGAGGTCCACCACGGGGTGCGCATCCAAGACAATGCCTTGGTGGGTGCCGCGAAGCTCTCCGACCGCTACATCAGCGACCGCTTCCTTCCAGACAAGGCGATCGACCTGGTGGACGAAGCCTGCGCCATGATCCGCACCGAAATCGACTCGCTTCCCGCCGAGCTCGACGCAAGGCTTCGCCGGGTCATGCAACTCGAGATCGAGGAGGCGGCCCTCAAGAAGGAAAAGGACAAGGCGTCGAAAGCACGGCTCGGGACCCTACGGCGCGAGCTGGCAGACCTACGCGAGACCGCCGACACCATGCGTGCGCAGTGGCAATCGGAGAAGGACGCTATCGAGAGGGTCCGTCGCCTCCGCGAAGCCATCGAAAAGGTCCGCCAGGAGATCGAGGTCGCCGAGCGCGACTATGACCTCGACAAGGCTGCCGCGCTCCGCCATGGGCAGTTGCCCGAACTCGAGACCGAGCTCGAGAGCCTCGAGGGTGACGCCTCCGAAGGGGCCGATCCGGCGCATGCCACCAAAGAAGGCCGGTTGTTGCGCGAGGAAGTCACCGAAGAGGAGATCGCCGAAATTGTCGCGCGTTGGACTGGCATTCCTGTGACCCGACTGGTCGAAGCGGAGCGCGAAAAGTTGCTTCGACTCGACGAAATCCTGCATCGGCGGGTGATCGGTCAAGACGAGGCGGTACAGCTGGTCACCGATGCCGTCATTCGCGCCCGATCGGGAATCAAAGATCCGCGCCGACCGATCGGTTCGTTCATTTTCCTTGGCCCCACCGGTGTCGGCAAGACGGAGCTCGCGAAGACCCTTGCCGAGTCGCTGTTCGACAGCGAAGACAACATCGTTCGACTCGACATGTCCGAATACATGGAGAAACACACGGTTTCGCGCCTCGTCGGTGCGCCGCCGGGATACGTCGGTTACGAGGAGGGCGGGCAGCTCACCGAGGCGGTGCGCCGCAAGCCGTACGCGGTGGTGCTGTTCGACGAAATCGAGAAGGCACACCCGGACGTTTGGAGCGTCTTGCTGCAAATTCTCGACGATGGTCGGGTTACCGACAGTCAGGGCCGCACGGTGAGTTTCAAGAACACCGTGATCATCATGACCTCCAACATCGGTTCACCCTACTTGCTCGAAGGCGTGAACGACCAAGGCGAGATCCTCGATGATGCTCGCGACGCCGTGATGCGTGAGCTGCGCAGTCAGTTTCGGCCCGAGTTCCTTAATCGTGTCGACGACATCGTGCTGTTCAAGCCTCTGCTACGCGCCGAGATCGAGAAGATCGTCGACTTGCTGATGGCAGACTTGCGCAACCGGCTGGCCGATCGTGGGATCAAGGTCGAACTGACCGACGAGGCGCGGGCGTTCATCGCGCGCGCGGGTTACGACCCGGTCTACGGTGCGCGGCCACTCAAGCGCTACCTCCAGCGACAGCTCGAGACCAAAATCGGTCGTGCACTGATCGCTGGTGACGTTGCTGACGGTGGGCAGATCAAGGTCGATACACATGAAGACCAACTGACGGTCGAGATCGGCGCGCCCGAGGTCGTAACCGCGTAGGCCGTTTCTGGTTTCTTTGCCGCAGTAGGTTGGACCGCAATAGGCTCTTTCCGATTGTTGGCACGCACAGCTGCGAGAGACCATCAAGCAACTGCTGCATCGCAGCACCTGTAACCAGTCTCTTGCATCAAGGCTGAGATTGATCAACTGGAACTACGGGGATGGGGGAGCTACAACCGCTTCGCACGGGGCGCCGAGCAGGTCTCTAACGACCTGGATCGCTACGTGGGATGTCTCTTTGGGGCCACCTGATTTGAGGCAGCACCGTAACGCCTACCGCTTGTCGGCGACCACAAGATCTTGGAAATGGACACCGTCCGTGTGCCCGCACCAGCGCCCTACGGCGACGGGCTCTCGGACGTCTAGCCCCGCGGCCAGGTAGTCGGCGCACACCGCGTCGGCGTCGATGGTGATCGCGGCCTCGGGGTTGATCGGATCGACCGTCAACCCATCGGTCACCGAGTGGGCGAACGCCAGCGCGCAGCGGCCCGCGGCGACTGCCTCGTGCGCGGCCTCGGTCAGCAGGAAGTGGGTGATGAAGCTGCGCCCACCGGGCCGCAAGACCCGCGCCGTCTCAGCCAGGTAGTGGGCAGCGTCCGGGCGGTGCAGATGGGTGAAGACGCTGGTCGCGATCACCAGGTCGAAGCTCGCATCGTCGTACGGAAACCGGAACGTTGCCGCAGTCTCGGTGCCTTCGGGGTTGTAGAACGAATTGTAGAGATTGGCATGCTGAAAGCTGATGTTGGGAAACCGAGGTGTGATGTTCGCCTGACACCACGCCACACCCTCGCGCACGATCTCGAATCCTTCGAACCGCCCCTTCTCCGACAACACCCCGCTCAGGCTGGCGGCGATCCTGCCCGTACCGCTTCCAATCTCCAGGATCGCGTCGTTCGGGCCCAGGCCTGCGAAGCGGGTCACCAGCGCCACCAACTCGCGGCCGATCTCGTGGTAGTCCGACTTGATGATCGAATTCGAGCCGACGAAGATCTTGCGCCGGGGCGGGCGGAGCGGATCCCGCCTGCCGGTGAGTGTCTCGAAAGTATCGACGAGGTCGCACAATCGGGCCGCTGCGAAACGCATCGTCCCGTGCATGGGCCTTCTCACAGCCAGCGGCAAAGCCCCCACCGCGCCGCGCAGCGCATGCAGACGGCGAGCCGGATCCAGCAACCGCAAGCCGCCGCGCGATCCCTTGTTATGGGCTACCATCGCAGGATGGTAGCACCGCGCGCGGAAGCGTGTCCGGTGGGCAGATCAAGGCGATACACATGAAGACCAACTGACGGTCCAGATTGGCGCGCCCGAGGTCGTTGCCGCGTAGGCCGTCTCTGGTTTCTTTGCGGTGAGGGATCTGGCGCGCCGCCAGTGTCCCGTTTTCGATCAAACGGAAGGGGTGTTGTCGAGTTCCTCGACATCGGCCAGATCCTTGGTCCGCCCCGCCGCGCGTTTGTTCTCGAGCAAAACCGCCTTGGCTGGGAAGCGGGCGGGTTGGCCATCAATCTCGCTCATGACGCTCGTGCGCCAAACTCTGTCGAAGTCAACACCGCTCACCGAGGTGAGCAGGTCGATCCGATTCGGAGGGGCTCCGAGCTGCAGAACGATTCCTGGCTTCGAGAACCCATCTCGCAAGACATCGGCATCGGGGAAACCAAACGACTTCAAGACCGCAACCAGCCGGCTGGCATTCGTCTCCGATGGGCGAACCAGAAAGTCAATGTCGCCAGTGAACCGGGGATAGCCATGAAAGGCCACCGCGTGGCCGCCCATAACGACGAAATCGACGCTATGTGCGTTCAACAACCCGATAAACTCTCTCAAATCTCTTTGCAGCTTCACCGAGAGACTCTCGATACCGCGCAACAAGCTCCAACAAGATGTTCACTCGTTGTTGTGGGCTCAACGCAGCGTAGTACGAACGATTCGCCTGATCAGACGATTCGTGATCGTTGAAGACCATAAGACTCCGTCGCCTCATTCCTCTACTCTACCCGGATCTCGGACCCAGTGACGCATCTCCGATTGGTGGCAGGGAGAACAGTAGCGTTCTCTGCTCTCCGCGCATCCGCTGTCAAGTTTTCAAAACGAGTGCCTATGGAGAACCGGTTTCGGAGAAGCCCCTACCCAAGACCTTCTGGGGTGCAGGCTTCCTTGTCGCCGGACATGATCTCGGCGATGGCGTCTCGCAGGGTTTGGAAGCTCGGAGACCCATTGCGGCCGGGGTCCATTTCCCTCGCCACGCTACGCGTTGCCTCGATCTTGCGGAGGCACGTCTTGAAGTAGCCGGCTTTTTTGAGTACTCGCTCGAAGGCCTCCCAGGTTCCGCCCTTGATACGATCAGGTTGACGGTACTTTGCTTGCGACGGGACCCTGCGGCTGACGCGGCCTCGATGAATTCAGGAACGCCTTGGATGTCGGCGGCGCGAATCGCCTGGGTGTGGCCCTGCTCGTCTCGAAACAGCACACGCACTTCATTGTGCTGCAGTGCATTCAGAAAGAAAGGTGAGTGCGTGGTCACCAGCAACTGCGACCGTTCGGCCGCGGCTCGACACTCCTCGGCAAGCTCCGGCAAGAGGCGCGGATGCAAGAAGTTTTCGGGCTCCTCGATGCCGATAAATGGCGGCGGCTCGGGATCGTTCAGTACCATCAAGTAGGCGAGAAGCTTGAGCGTCCCATCCGAGGCGAAGCGCGAGAGCACGGGTTGAGCGAATGGAGCGTCTTTGATTTGCAGCAGCAATCGCCCGTCGGGCATGGGATCTGCCAGAACCTTCTCGAGCCGCGGAACACGACGCCGCAGGGTCGCGAAGATCTCCTCGAGATGCTCCGGGTACTGTTCCTTCAAATATTGGATGACATTCGGTAGGTTGTCGCCTGTCTTGCTCAGGCGATCTTGGGGCCCGGCCTGCGGTTGACCGCGGGTATCGTCGATCGATAGATAGGAGACGTACCAACCGGTGATGAATTCGCGCAGCGCCGCGACACGGGGATGCTCGGCGAACTGGCCAAGGGTATTGACCGCGATGAGATCGGGGGCGCGCAAGGGCTTGTCGATCCGCTGGTCGGTTTTCTCCGGCATGTCGCCGCTGATGACGCGTCCATGGCCTTTCTTGTAGTCGAGAAACCGGAAAGGGCGCCCGTACCGTCCCCGCTGCCATTGCAGCCACTCTTCGGCCACGAATGGGCCTTTCGGGCCTTCGTCGATGGCGAGGTGATAGGTGATGATGGGCTGTCTCGGCTTCTCCCGATACTTGACCTCGATCACCACCGGTCCGTCCTGCCCGCGCGTCTTGAGCTCCTTGGCGCGACCTCGCTGATCCCAGGCGTGACGCAGCCCGAACTGGAAACATTCGGAGAGGAAATTGAACACGTCAAAGACCGTGGACTTGCCGCTGCCGTTGGGTCCAAGCAGGACCGTAAGCGGGGTGAGGTCTTTCAGCTCGACATCTTGTAGGGCACGGTAGTTCTGCACATGAAGCCGCTCTACCCGCGCGGGACTGATCGGTCGGCCTCGTAGTCTATCGGTCATGGCACGACTTCCTTAAGGGCAGCTTCTCCAGGGTGCTTCTTACGAGCTAGACGGCTCCCTTTCATAGTGTAACCTCGATTGAGAGCATTGAGAACTGGCCACCGTCGTGTTCGGACGTAGAGCATTCTGTCCCCGAAAATTGGCGGTCCGCACCGAATGGTCGGCGCGCACTTTCCTACGCCCCTAGCGTCGCCACCATGATGGCCTTGATGGTGTGGACGCGGTTCTCGGCCTGGTCCCAGACGATCGAGTGCTCGGATTCAAAGACCTCGTCGGTGACTTCGATGCCGTCGAGACCGTACTTCTGAAACACCTCTTCGCCCTTCACGGTTTCCCGGTTGTGGAATGCGGGGAGGCAGTGCAGGAACCGGACGTTGGGATTGCCGGTTTGCGCCACGACCTCGGCGTTGACTTGGAAGGGCGTCATTTTGGCGATGCGCTCTTCCCAGGCGGACTCGGGGTCCCCCATGGACACCCAAACGTCGGTGTAGAGGAAGTCGACGCCTTGAACCGCGGTGGCGATGTCGTCGGTCACCGTGACCGAGGCGCCGGTTTGCTCCGCGATTTCGCGGCAAGTGGCGACCAAATCGGCGCCGGGCTGGCAGCCATCGGGCGCGGCGATGCGAACATCCATGCCCAACTTGGCGCCGCCCACCATGAGTGAGTTGCCCATGTTGTTGCCCCCGTCGCCCAGGTAGCAGAAGGCCATTTGCTCGAGGGGTTTGGGGCAATGCTCGCGCATGGTGAGCACGTCGGCCAGAATCTGAGTCGGGTGGTAGTCGTCGGTAAGGCCATTCCATACCGGCACGTCGGCGAAGGCGGCCAACTCCTCGACGCGTTCCTGGCCGAAGCCTCGGTACTCGATGCCGTCGTACATGCGGCCGAGCACGCGCGCGGTGTCCTTGACCGATTCCTTGTAGCCGATATGGGAACCGGAGGGGCCCAGGTAGGTGACGTGGGCACCTTGGTCAAAGGCAGCGGTCTCGAACGCGCAGCGTGTTCGGGTCGACGCTTTCTCGAAGATCAAGGCGATGTTCTTGCCGCCCAGTCGCTGCTGTTCCGTGCCCGCGAACTTTGCCCGTTTGAGGTCGCGAGAAAGGTCGAGGAGAAAACGAATCTCAGCGGGGGTGAAGTCGAGCAGCTTGAGGAAGTGACGGTTGCGCAGGTTGAAAGCCATGGTGTCGGTGCTCCTTCGGGTCGGCTGGTTGCGTTGGCGCCAGACCACCCGGCGCCGTGTTGCGCTGTTGCGCTGGTCCAGCCCAGCGCAAACGACCAGATCCTACATCGAAGTCGGCGATTCTGGTTCCACAGCCTCAGCGTGCTCGTTCTTGCCGATTTGATCGTAACGATTGTTCGCTTGGCGCCACGCCGACGGTTGAAGGCCTACCAACCGAGCAGACTCTTGAGCCCCTGCAATCCGAAGGCATGCCCGAATGCGATGGGGAGCAGGGTGGCGGCCAGGGCGCTGGCACGTCGTGGGTATGTACCGCGACGTGCGCTCCACCGCCAGGCGAGCAAGAAGAGCATCGCCAGCGTCGGATAACCCACCAGCGCGATCAGCGGCACGTCTTGCCATGCCAGCGTTCCCGGTTGCCAGCGCGCCATGCCGATTAGCTTCAGGAAGGGCTCGTAGAAGCAAGCGAGCGCCATCATGAACACCGCACAGGCCAACACGAAGCGGGCGCCAAAGCGGCCGTCGGCAACGTTCTCGGAGGTAACCCGTCCGGCCCAGACGATGGCCAAGTAGATGGAATAGCCCCAGATAATCGAGCCGATGAGCGGCGCCGGCCCGAGCATGAAGTTGAGCGGCGCGAACGAGTAGAGGATTTCGTAGAGCGCCACGAAGGTCTCGCGCACGAATCCGAGCCCCAAGAGCGCGACCATGAGCAAGCGTCCTTCGCGGCCGTGGCAGGCGTTCGCATGCGCTATGCAGAGCAGGAAGAACGTGAGGGTGAGCAGCTCGATAAAGAGGAACATCAGCGCCCCTCACCCCCTGCTGGGAGCGAAGAAAAGAGCAGCAGGATCAAGAGTGGAATCTTGACCAACCACTGCGGGCCGCCGAACAGGAACCACTCAAGGATGACGCTGATGAACAACATGTACCCCAGCAAGAGCAACGGCAGCCTGGGCTGGGAGGCGAGCTGATCACGCATGGTTCCATCGTAGTCGAGTGGCCTCGACGGTGAAAGGCGCGTCCGAAAAAGTTGAGGGGGTTTCTGGGTGACGGTCGTTCTAGGGGTTTGAAAGCAAAAGACACTCGCGCGGGACCGACCACGCGGGTTTCGACCCAACCGAAACTCAGGAGAGACTGATCATGAAACGCCTTGCCTATATCTCGTTACTCCTCACTGCCGTCCTCTTTCTCTTTTCGGCATGGTCCGTCGCCGCGGCGGGCGATGCCGACGGCTCGATCTCGGCGATCGCGCGTGACCTTCACGAGCTGGCGCTCACCACGGCGGCCGAAGCCGGCGTGACCTTGCCTTCCGACGCGGCGATCAAAGTGCACTCCGAACCAGGTACGACTACCGCGGCACTAACTTGTAGCGGTTGGTGGGACTGTGCTTGGCTTCATTGGTTCTGTTCCGATGCCGGCGGTATCACCGGCTTCGACCAGGAATGCTACTTGCCGAGCGAATCGCAAGAGAGCGGCGAGGCCCTTGCCATGTTTCGGGAATTGCTACCGGAAATCGTCCGGATCGAGGCCTTGGATCCCTCGTTGCGTGATGCCGAACGGCAAGACCTGAGGTCTGATTTCGAACGCTTGTCGCAGGCACTGACGGATGTTGTGGACATTCATACAGATCTGGTCGGCGTCGACCCATCACCGGCAGCGATCCATTGCGATCCTTCGTGGAATTCGTGTGGCTGCAGCAATCCAATCGACTGTGCCTGGCTGGGTTGGTTCTGTGCCGAGTTGGGCGGGATCTCGGGCTTCGACGATACCTGTCACTTGCCTGCGACGGTCGGCGCCAGTGCCGCCATTGGCCAAGACATCGCGGCACGTTTTCCGACGCTGGAGCGGCCGTATGGCGGGCTGTTGCCGGTACCGGATGGCTATGTCGTCGAGGTGCCGCGGACGGCGGCGCGCGATTTGCCGATCGGTCGGATGGCGCGTCTGACCTTGCGTCATCCGGAACGCGGTGCGACCACGGTGTCTGGCCTGCTGGTTGCGGACGACGCGGGGATCCGGGTCGAAACCGACGAGGTGCTCGAGTTCGATGTCGACGATCCTCGTATCGCGATCGAGGTGACCGACAGCGATGGTCCGTTCGGACCCTGCTGGGAGGCAGAGTTTGGCGGTAGCTGCTGGATCACCATGTGCGCGGGTACCACCTACTGCGTGCCGGGACCGGGTCCTGGTGGGCTTACTTGCCGCTGCATCTGATGAGAGCGGGCAGGGCGTGACCGGTCCGCCGACCGCGCCCTGCCGTCTGATCGATACCTCCAAGCTCAGAGGTCCAATGTCGAGGCTGTGATATGTTGCACCCGCAATCCAACGCAAAACGACCCAATGGGATTCCCGCTGATATGCCTGGTTCCCACGACAGCCGACCCGTGTCCACGGCCTTTGATGAGGGGCGCGGCGCCAAAGCGGGTGGCCCGGACTTCGGCTCGCTCCGGGCACGCCTCGAGCGCACGGTACGCGCTACCTGTCCGATCTGGCTGGCGGCCGACGCGGACGATCTGGTGCAGACCACAATGATGCGGTTGATGCGCATCGAGGAACGCTATTCGGATGCCAAGCGGTTCCGACCTGCCTATTTGAAGCGGGCTGCGCACAGCGTTCTGGTAGACGAGATCCGTCGTCGCCGGCGACGACGGGAGGTGCCACTGGAAGACGAGGCGGGACCCAAGGTCGAACCGGATCTGACGGCGGACGATCCGGAGCGGGTCTCGGTGGGCCGTGAGATTGGGCTGGCCATCAAACGCTGCTTGGCGAAGGTGATCGGTGACCGCCGACTGGCGGTTGCGTTGTTTCTGCAAGAGCACACGGTGCCCCAGTCGGCCAGCTTGATGGGTTGTACACCCAAGCGTGCCGAGAACCTGCGGTACCGCGGTTTGGCCGACCTGCGTAAGTGCCTTCAGCGGCGAGGACTGACCCCATGAGCATCCCCAGAGACTCTCTGATCGAAGGATTCTCCGCGCTCGAACCGAGCGCGACCGACGAGGCTGCCTGTCCGCCGGCAGAAGAGATTTGGGATGCGGTCCACGGCAAACTCTCGCGTGAACGCACCCGCGAGATCATCGATCTGGTCGTCACCAACCCGGCCGTAGCCGAAGTGTGGCGCTTGGCGTCGCGCCTCGGTGCGGATGGCGCCGAGCCGGCTGTCGGCTCGGTCTTGCGTGGCCGATCGCGCGGGCCGCGGTGGTTGGCCGTTGCCGCGGCCCTGTTGCTGGGTGTCGTTGGCTTGTGGCAGTTGAAGATCCAAACGACGCCGGTCGCCACCACGCGGGAGAGAGCGTCCGCTGCGATTCAGAGCCTGCTTGCCAACGACGAGCGTTTGCCAAGGGCAGACTTTCAGCTGCGGTGGACTACCGAGTCTGCTGGTGCCCGCTACGATGTGCGGGTCTTGACCGAGACGCTGGAGCCGGTAGCCGAAGCATTCGACCTGACGACCGGCGAGTTTCGCGTGGACCCCACACATTTGATCCGCCTTGACGACGGTTCGCGTTTACTTTGGCAGGTCGTCGAGTATCGGATGACCGGCGAGCAAACGTACTCCGAGACGTTCTCTGTGATCCTCGCGGAAGTCGGCTCGGCACCTTGACTTTGACTGATTCCAACACAACGACCGTCGTTCTCGACGGTGACCTGGAGATAAAACGATGAGTAACGACAACGATTCCACCGCCGCGGGCGACATCACTTCGAATCCGGACAGCGACCATGGCCGTCCCGAACCCGATCCCGGGCCGCCGCCACCGGGAACCATGGCGACGCCCCCACCACCACCGCCACCAACCTTCCCCGATGACGACGATCCGCCCCCGCGGGACGATGATGATCCCGCGTCCCGTGATGACTAGTGGTTCGCGCGTTCCTCGTTGCGATGTCGCTCTGCATTCTGGCCCGGCCGCTGCTAGCGGCTGGGCCCTTCGCAGCTTGTGACGCGCGGTGGGCCGACGAACCGGACCGCTGGCTGGCGGCCCGTTGCTACTACACCCAAGGACTGGCCGCTGGCGATCCCGAGGCCGCGGTGGCGCGGGTCGAAGCGCTGCAGGCGGCCCATCCCGACGATGGCTGGCTGCACTGTGCCCGTGGGCATTTGGCGCTGGCCGTGGGCGACCCCGGAGCCCACGATTATTATCGTGGGGCCATCCTAGCCTTTGCCGCGCGCCAAAATCGGGCCGGTGAGTTGCTGGCGCTCCAGTCGTTGCACCATCTGTTGATCCAGCAAGGTCGACTTTCCGACGCGGCTGCGATTGTCGTTTCGGCCCGCGGCCTCGCCCCCCGTCTCGAGACCGACATTCAGCGGGCAGTGGTCGATCTGCTCGATGCGACACAACAGAGCCACGACGGCGATTCGGTGAGCGCTCAACGCCTGGCGAAGCGCGCGGTTGCGGTGTTCGAGACGGAAGGGGACGCAGGTCTGTTGGTACGCGCGATGCAGTTGCTGGCCTCCGTGAGCAGAGATCTGGGCCACCGTGTCGCGGCCGAGGCTCACTATGGGCGGTTGGATGAGTTGGCCACCCGCCACGAGCAGCCGTGGGCCCGAGCTTCGGCCCGTCTTGGCATCGCCCTGCTTCGACTCGATGCCCTGGAGCACCGGCCGACCCGGTCTGGACGGCGAGCGTTGATTCCGCTGTTCGACCAGGCCTTGGCGGCAGCCGAGGCGTCGGGGCATCGGGTGGCGGCTCTCCACGCCCATCGACTGTTGGGCGATTTACACACGGGTCTGGTGGCGGAAGAACACCATCGGCAGTGCTTGGCGTTGGCTACCGACACGGACGCCTTGGCGCGCGCTGCCTGCGCGCGTTCCATCGCCCGCCGACTCGCCAACAGCGATCCGGCAGCTGCGCGGCAGCTGCTCGACCGTGCCTTGGTCATCAACGCCGGCGTTCGGGAGAACGCTCGGATTCGGGCCGAGCGGAGTATCTTGGCGTGGCAGTCGGAGCCGGAAGAGCAAGCGTGGGACCTTGCGCTTGGGGCGATCGAGGGCGTTGAGGCCATGCGTGAGGGTCAGGAGAATGACACCGGACGGGCCAAAGTTTTCTCACTCTGGCTGGACCCTTACTACACGATTGTGGGCGCCTTGCTCGAGCATGTACCGCACACCGACAGCCGCCGTCTGGCCCGCGCGTTTCTCGTTTCGGAGCGCATGCGCGCGCGGGTACTTTTGGAGACGCTGCGTTGGGTCGATGTGGACCCGTCGTCGCCGAGCGAAGAGCCGAAGAGCACCTGCCCACCGACCGATTTGGCGGGCGTGCAGGCCGAGCTCAGTGACGACGAAGCTGTTCTCTCATACCTACTCAACAACCAGCAAGACCTGCTCGGCCGACCGACCGGCGGTGCCTGGCTGCTGGTGGTGACCCGCGACGACATTCACACGTACCGGCTACCCGATCGCCTTCTTCTGTCACCGGCGATCGAGGTTACGCTCGGCCTGATCCCACGTCGGGATGATTCGGCGCATGCGCCGCTCGCGCGGCTATTTGACCAGCTTCTGGCCCCGGCCTTGGGCGATCTGCCTGACAACTTGGCGCGCCTGACCATCGTTGCCGACGGCGCGTTGCATGCGATGCCGTTTTCAGCCTTGCGGCGGGATCAGGACGGGGAGCCGGTTGGTGCCCGCATTCGATTCGCTTACGCACCATCGGCCAGCTTCCTGGTGTGCCAGCGCCAGCGCGGCAAACGGGCAGCGACATCGGGTTCGGAGGTTCTCGTTTTGGCCGATCCGGTGACCGCCGAAGGACGCCTGCCGCATACCCGCCGGGAAGCGCGTGCCGTGCGCCGCTTGTTTGGTGCACGGGCCCAGATCGAGTTGGCCAACCGCGCTCGCGAAGACCTGCTAGGCGAGGTCGACCTTGCCCAATTTGGCATCATCCACGTCGCCACCCACGCGGTCGTCGATCGAGCACATCCAGACCGATCGGCGATCTTGCTGAGCGCGGCTGGAGCCGACGATGGTCGGCTCGAGCCGCACGAGATTCTCGACCTCGATCTGCGCGGATCTGTGGTTCTCCTGACCGCCTGCCGTAGCGCCGGTGGCGCCATTAGCAGTGGCGAGGGGGTGATGAGCCTGGCGCGTGCGTTCTTCCAGGCTGGCGCCACGGCGGTGGTGGGTGGGTTGTGGCCGCTCGACGACGCCGAGACAGCCGATCTCATCGAGCGACTTTACCGTGGCTTGGCCCAAGGAATGACCCTGCGCGATGCGCTGGCCCAGGCCCAACGCTCTTTGATCGAAGACGGCGTTGCGGTGGCCGGCTGGGCGGGGTTGGTAGCCCTGGGTGATACCGATCGAGCGCTCGCGGGAACGCCGTTTCGCCCGCCAGGTACAGCGCGTCGTTGGTGGATCGCTGCGGTCGTTCTGGGTCTTCTCGTGATTGGAGCGGCCAGGGCGCGCAAGGCGGGACAGACCACAGACTCGCCGTTCATTGGATTCGATCGATGATTTGAACCAGATTCGTGGTCCCTGGCATCCTCAAGGGTGTGCCGGACGTGGCGACCACACAGTCATCCAAAACCAGCAACACAAAAGCCGGCTCCCAGGGCAGGTAAGGCCCGCGCATCGCTTCCGAAATGGCGCGCATCACAATGACGTCGACCGGGTCGTTCTTGTCGCCAAGCCCGATCAAGACCGGATAAACGCCGAAGCTGAGGATCAGCTTGCGTTGATTGAATTCGTCGTGGGCAGCGCCGATCACCGGCACCAGGGGCCTGAAGCGGGAGATCATGCGCGCGGTGCGTCCCGATGCCGTCGGCGCCACGATGGCCCGACAGGCCGTGTCGGACTCGCTGAGGAAGCAGGCGGACTCGCAAATGCGGTCGGTCGTTTTCTGTTTTTCGCTCTTTGCGACCTTGCTGAAGAAGAGCTGGGAACGCCAGCCGAGTACCGTGGATTCCGCGTCGGTCGTTTGGATCGCCTCGGCCGAGGTTGCCGCACGAGCACCAGAGGCATTGAGGCGTTTGGTGTTGACATCCACCAAGGCGTTGGCTTGCTTCATGGTGAGCTCGAAGTCCTGACGCTCACCTTTCGAGAAGATGAATCGTTCGGCCTGCTCGGCGATGCTCGCCATCATTCGGATGGCTTGCACGGGATTTCTCCCCGCCGAAGTCTCACCGGAGAGCATGACAGCGTCGGTGCCGTCGATGATCGCGTTGAAGACATCGGTAGCTTCGGCTCGGGTCGGCGCCTGGCGGTGTTCCATCGAATCGAGCATTTGGGTCGCCGTGATGACCGGCTTGCCGCGGAGATTGCAAAGCTTGATCAGCTCCTTTTGCTTTTCGGGCACCTCCCAGGGGTCGAGTTGCTCCCCGAGATCGCCGCGCGCCACCATCAAGCCGTCCGCGACGTCCAGAATGGCATCGATGTTGTCGCACGCCTCGCGCGTCTCGATCTTGGCAATGATGGACGGCGCCGTGGGCCCCGAACGTTCCGGCGCAATCCGCCTCAGCGCTTCTTCGAGGTAGTACTTGACCTCCAGGATGTCCTCTTGGCTGCGGACGAAGGAGACCGCGACGAAGGTCAAGATGTTCGCTCCGTGTTGGAGCAGGAAGTCCAGCGCGCGCCGATCCTCCTTGGTGAAGACATTGGGAATGTCCAGGCTGGCACCCTTGATCGTGAGGCCTTTGCGAGGCTTGATCGTGCCGCCGTCGTCGTCGACGTCGACCACGCAGCGCAACAGCTGATCCTCCTTGAATTGCCGGGCCCCTTCGGCATCGAGCGCGCCACGCAGCTGCACCTTGCCATCGCCGATGGTCAAGATCCGAGGACCCTGCTCGAGGAGGTAGGCATCCAGCGTCGCCGTACCGCTCACGCCGTTGACGATCTGGCTGAACGGTTGATTGTTGACCAAGACGCTGGCCCCGGGCTCGCCTGGTGGCACCGCGGTATCGCCAAAGGCGAGAACAAATGGATCGCCGTTCTGTACGATCTGATCATCGGCAAAGTCACCGAGGCGAATCTTGGGTCCTGGTAGATCGCCGAGCACCGCGACGTGGCGGGCGAGCCCGTTGCGTTCGGTCGTAAGCCACTCGAGGTAAGCCTGCTCGTTGTCGCCGTACGGATCCTGGCTGGCGGCGAACGACATGTTGATTCGGACTACGTCTACGCCGGACGTGATGAACCACTCGAGCAGATTCCCTTGAGAGAGGGGCGTCGTTACCTTGTTCCCGTCAGGGTCTAGAACCTGATCTCCGGCCGCGCCTCGTGGCGCGCCCACAGTCGCAACGACCTTCGTTTTCAGCAGGCTTCGAGCTCCGGCGAACGGAGCCGTGCTGGCTAGGGGGTGGTCGATTACCTTCATCTCGGATCAGCCTCCACGGTTCCAGAGGTGAGTGGCTTTGTTTGATGGCCTCGCAATGATGTGTTGTCGTTCTTACGATACTACCGCGTGAGTGATCGCTGGGCCAACCACCGAGACCCGTCAGGGACCAGTCTCTCGAGGATCGGACCGACCACCAGCATCGTGACGAGCAGGAACAGCGGAAACGTGGGGTCGTTCCGCGAGGCGACGGGTCATGGAGAGCCTACCTCGGGGAGCTTGGGCAATCAGGTAGTCGTGTAAGCAAGCTTGAAAGGGACAACGGGTACGCTGCGAGCCGAAACGAATCTGGAGGCAAGGGCGATGGAAGAGAATCAACTCGTGAGCCAAGGGATGAACGCACTCAATCAAGTCGTCGAGCTGGTCAGCCGGTTTGGGCTGCGATTCCTCGGCTCGTTGGCAATCCTGATGATCGGGGCGTGGGTGGTTCGCCTGATCAAGAAGCCGCTTCGTCGTTTGTTGGGCAACAGCAAGCTCGATTCGACGATCGTCGAGTTCCTGGTCAGTGTCGCGGGGTACGCGCTGTTGGCGTTCGTGGTGGTGGCCGCATTCAACAACCTTGGTGTTGCGACCGGTTCTTTCGTGGCCGTCTTGGGCGCCGCGGGGCTGGCGTTTGGTTTGGCCATGGAGGGCTCGTTGGCCAACTTCGCGGCTGGGGTCATGCTCGCGGTGTTCCGGCCTTTCTCGCTCGGCGACTTCATTGAGGCGGCCGACACCGAAGGGGTCGTCGAGAACATCACCATTGTTCATGCGACAGTGGTTACCCTCGACAACGAGACCGTGATCATTCCCAATTCCGAGCTCACGTCCGGCAAGATCGTCAACTACTCGACGAAGCCCTACTCCCGGATCGAAATCCCACTGATCTTGGACCACGATGCCGACTTCGCGGCCGCCTACCAGTTGCTGGAGAGAGTGCCATCCGGGTGCCGCCGGATTCTGGCCGAACCACCTGCCGAAGTCCAGGTGACCAGACTGACGGCCGAGGGAATCGAGATGCAGCTCGAAGTGAGTGTCGAGGCCATCGATCGTGAAGATGCAGGCTTCGAGGTGGCGGAAGCGATCGAACGTCATTTTGACGAGGCCGGAATCCGGCCGCCGCGGCGGCATCTCGACGTGCGCATGAACGGCGCTGCCACTGGTTAGATCAAGACGGCGCTGCAATCTTGAAGTACCAGGATTGCTGCAGTCTCGGTGCCGGAACTGTGCTCGTTTCCACCACCGTTCCGGCAAAGGCTTTCGCCTCACTTCCGCCTCTGCTAGAGTCGCCGTCCCATGGAATCTATAGTCGTCCGAGGCGCCCGCGAGCACAATCTTCAGAACGTCACGGTCGAGATCCCACGGAACCGTTTGGTGGTGATCACAGGCGTTTCGGGTTCAGGAAAGTCCAGTCTCGCCTTCGATACCCTCTTTGCCGAAGGTCAACGGCGCTACGTCGAGTCGCTTTCGGCCTACGCGCGCCAGTTTCTCCAGCAGATGGAGAAGCCCGATGTCGACGCCATCGAGGGTCTTTCACCCGCGATCTCGATCGAGCAGAAGTCGGTGTCGCGCAACCCGCGGTCGACGGTCGGTACCGTGACCGAGATCCACGACTATCTTCGCCTGCTGTACGCCTCGGTGGGCGTGCCCCACTGCCCTCAGTGTGGCAATGAGATCAGGCCACAGACGGTGCAGCAGATGGTGGATCGGGTCATGCGACTGCCGGAGAAGAGTCGCTTGGTGTTGTACGCCCCTTTTGTGCGCGGCAAAAAAGGTGAGTACAAGAAACAGCTCGGCCAGATGGCGCGCGATGGCTTCGTGCGTGCCCGGATCGACGGCGAGACCTTTGATCTTTCGAGCGACCTGCCGGAGCTGGACAAGCACAAGAAACATGACATCGACGTGGTGATCGATCGTCTAGTGGTCAAGCCCGGAATCGAGAAGCGCCTGGCATCGTCGATCGAGACCGCGCTCAAGGTGGGCAATGGGCTGCTGGTCTTGGCGCCGCAAAAGGCGCGGGAAGAAACACTTTCCCAAAGCTATGCGTGTGCCGACTGCGGCACGAGCTTGGCCGAGATCACGCCTCGACTGTTTTCATTTAATAGTCCGTACGGTGCCTGCCCCACGTGCTCGGGACTCGGCACGTTGATGGGTGTCGATGTCGACAAGGTGGTACTCGACTCCGAACGATCGATCAACGCCGGCGCGGTCGGACCGTGGCGTCCTCAAAGTAACTCGTATCAAATGCGCATTGTCGCCACCCTTGCGGAGGAGCTGGGTTTCTCGCTCGACACACCGTGGAACAAGCTGCCCAAGAAGCTTCGCCAGCAACTCTTGTTTGGCACCGGCCGAAAAGAGATGCGCTTCACCATGAAGAGCAAACGGTCGAGCTACGCCTGGAAGGGCAAGTTCGAAGGCGTGGTTCCGCGGCTCGAGCGACGCCACAAAGAGACCGAGTCCGCTGCGGTGCGGGTCGAGATCGAACGCTACATGTCGGTGCGCACCTGCCCCGATTGCGAGGGGCGCCGGCTGCGTCCGGAAGCACTCGCCGTGACGGTCGGCGAGCTGGCGATCGACGCGTTGGTGCATATGCCGGTCAGCAAGCTTTTCGGTTGTATGTCCGAGTTGGTCTTGAGTGAGCGAGAACGCGCCATCGTATCCAAGGTACTGCAAGAAATCTGTGACCGCCTGCGATTTCTCGACGATGTGGGGGTTGGCTACCTTACCCTCGATCGTTCATCGGCGACACTCTCGGGCGGTGAGAGTCAACGCATTCGATTGGCGACACAGATCGGCAGCAAGCTCATGGGCGTTCTGTACGTGCTCGATGAGCCATCGATCGGTCTGCATCAGCGGGACAATGCTCGCCTGATCGAAACCCTGCGGGGCATGCGTGACCTGGGAAATTCGGTCCTCGTGGTCGAGCACGACGAAGAAACGATCAGGGCCGCCGATTGGGTGCTGGACTTGGGGCCGGGCGCTGGTGTTCACGGCGGGCGGGTGGTGGCTGAAGGTACGCCTCAGGACCTCATCAACGACCCAACCTCCATCACGGGGCGTTACTTGAGTGGCGCCGATGCGATTTCGGTTTCCGCACGGCGGCCCGTGGGCGAGAAGTCTTTGGTTGTCCGGGGCGCGCGTCAGAACAACCTCAAAGGTATCGATGTGCCCTTTCCAATCGGGTTGTTCACGGTGGTCACCGGCGTCTCGGGGTCGGGGAAAAGCAGCTTGGTCAATGACATTCTGCATCGGGCGTTGGCGGGTTATTTCTACCGCGCGCAAGAGAAGGCAGGCGATCACGACAAGGTCGACGGACTCGAGTACCTGGACAAGGTGATCGCGATCGATCAAAGCCCGATTGGGCGGACCCCACGATCCAACCCTGCGACTTACACCAACGTGTTCAACCACATCCGATCGTTGATGGCCAAAACGCCCGAGGCACGCATCCGCGGCTACCAGCCCGGGCGTTTTTCGTTCAATGTCAAGGGTGGTCGGTGCGAGGCGTGCAGCGGCGATGGTCAGATCAAGATCGAGATGCACTTCCTGCCGGACATCTACGTTACTTGCGAGGTGTGCGGCGGGAAGCGGTACGACCGCGAAACCCTTACGGTACGATACCGAGGGCTCAATATCGCGGAGATTCTCGCGCTCACGGTGGAGCAGGCGCGGGATGTCTTCGAGAGTATCCCACCGGTGGCGCGCATCCTTAGTACGTTGCTCGACGTGGGCTTGGGCTACATCAAGCTGGGTCAGCCTGCTACCACCCTTTCGGGTGGCGAGGCGCAGCGGGTCAAGCTCGCGACCGAGTTGTGCAAGCGATCAACCGGTCGCACCCTCTACCTGCTCGACGAGCCGACCACGGGTTTGCATTTCGAAGACGTTCGCAAGCTGCTCGAGGTCTTGCACCGTCTCGCCGACAAGGGCAACACGGTCATCGTCGTTGAACACAACCTCGAAGTGATCAAGACCGCCGATTGGGTCATCGACCTGGGTCCCGAGGGCGGGGAAGCCGGTGGGGAACTGCTCGTGGCAGGGACGCCCGAAGAGGTCGCCAAGGTCAAGCGAAGTCACACGGGTGCGTATCTGAAGAAGATTCTGAAGCCCGTGAAACGTCGCGCGAAGGTGTCGTAGGGGGCGTCGAGATCATCACCGTATTTCATCGCCGTATTTCAAGGTATCGCTCTTTCAGGATATCGCCATACGCGCTGATGTCCTGCTAGAGTCTGTGGGTGCGACGGAAGGAACTGATCCAGCTGGGGCTGGGCCATGGCGAGCTGTTGGCGTTGGCGAAGACGGCCGTCGCAGCGGCGAGCCGCGCGGGACTCAAGAAACGGCCGATCCAGCGTAAGCTCGAGATCATCGCTGCCGAGCCTGAGGTATTCGCCAACGATTCCGTTTTCGGCCCGCTGGCCGAGGCTGTGATCGCCAATCGCGAGGCCCAGGCTGGTTTCGCGCCCCGAGTGGAGGTGGCGCCCTTTCGGCAGTGGGGTGACGACTTCGATGCCAGCACCCTGGCCCAGATGGAGAATGCGTGCCGGCTACCGGTGACCGTCTCGGGTGCGTTAATGCCAGACGCCCACGTTGGCTACGGCCTGCCGATTGGCGGTGTCCTCGCGACGCGTAACCAAGTGATCCCCTATGCCGTTGGGGTTGATATCGCGTGCCGCATGAAGCTCACCGTGTTGGATCTTCCTGTTTCGGCCTTGGCGGGACAGGTCGACCGCTTGGCCAAGACTTTGGAGCGCGAGACACGGTTTGGCCTTGGCTCGACGTTCGAGCATCGTCGCGAGCATCCGGTGCTGGATGAAGACTGGGCTGCCGAGCCACTTCCGAGGCGACTCAAGGACAAGGCTTGGGCGCAGCTCGGGACCAGCGGAAGCGGAAATCATTTCGTGGAGTTCGGCATCTTGGTGGCCGAGCAGGCCGAGTTGGGTATCGAGCTCGGGCCCCACGTGGCGTTGCTCAGTCACAGTGGTAGCCGCGGGCCTGGCGCCACGATTGCACTTCACTACAGCAAGCTCGCGATGGACTTACACCCCGAGCTTCCCAAGGCGTTGAAACAACTCGCATGGCTCGATCTCGACACGGAGCTTGGGCAGGAGTATTGGCGGGCGATGGAACTCATGGGGCGCTATGCCGAAGCCAATCACGCCTGTATCCATCAGCACATTGCACGCGAGCTCGGTGCCTCGGTTCTGCTAGACGTCGAAAACCACCATAACTATGCTTGGCGTGAGGAACACGGCGACGAGTCCCTGGTGGTTCATCGCAAGGGTGCCACGCCAGCGAGCAAAGGGACACTCGGGATCATCCCCGGGTCCATGGCCAGCCCCGCTTTTCTCGTGCGTGGGCTGGGCAATGCCGCGTCGTTGCAGTCCGCGGCCCACGGTGCTGGACGGGTGATGAGTCGGACGCAAGCGAAACAGACCCTCACCTGGTCGGCTGCCAAGAAGCTCCTCGCTGATCGTGGTGTCCGTCTGCTCTCCGCCGGGCTCGACGAAGTCCCCATGGCTTACCGAGACATCGAGCAAGTGATGGCTGCCCAGCACGATTTGGTGGAGCCGTTGGGCCGGTTCTTGCCTCGGATCGTCAAGATGGCGCCGCCGGGCGAGCGTCCGGAGGACTGATGCCGGTTGGCGATGTCGATGCCAAGCGCTCGGGCCTGTTTGGTGTCTTGGGTGGCGACGAGTATGAAGTGGTGCCCGTCACGCCGTCCTGGGGCACGTTGTCGCTCGCGTTCTTTCTTCTAGCGCTTGTGGCGCATCCAGTGATTCGCCTCTTGGCTGGCTGGTCGCCCAATCGTCCCTTCATGATCCCGCTGCTGGTGGGTCTGTCAACCCCGATCATCGGGCTCATCGGCCTGATTCTCGGATGGATCGGATGGCGTCGCTCTCCGAGCAAGGTGGCAGCTCGGGTCGGGATGTTCCTCAACGGGACGGTTGTTTTGCTGGCCTTGTTGCTGATCATGACATTCATGATCGGCCGCTACCTCCTGTAGGCCGGACGCGTCATCGTCAGATCATGGAAGGTTGAGCGGCAGCTGCCGCTCAACTTTCGTTCTTGTTACTCAGGTCGTGCGAACGTCCCCTCATCCACGGAAGGATCGATTTCGATTTCCTTCGCGCGCGAGACCAGCATCGGCTCGCCGTCGAAGGTTACTTCGGAGTCGAAGGCGAAGGTCATGCCGTCGACTTCGCGGAAGTTACTTTGCACTTGACGCAAAGTACCCGGCGCGCCCGACGGATTGCTACCTTGGTAGACCAGGCTCAGGACCTGTCCCGTGGCCGGGTCGATCCCCAGCACCACGGTGTCACCCTCGAGCTGCACTTGGACTTCTTGGACCGGGGTACCGCCGATATCGCCCTCACCGGCGACCACCGCCACAAAGTCGGGGTGGCTGTGGAGCCGCAGCAGGCCCAAGGTCGAACGTCGGATGTTCTGGGCCATCGATTCGCGCATGGAGGCCGGCATGGGCTGCATACCCTGGGGCGATTTCATCCACGAGTCCTCGCCCGCCAAGACCTGGGTCATGGTGCCGAAGGGCAAGGTGAGGTCCACCCGTTGGCGATCGGGGAAGATGGTGACCGATGTATTGTCGATCTCGAAGGCACCTTGTGGTGTCGTCAGCTCACTCTTGCCGGTGATGCGAATGCCGGTAACGGCAGCCAGGCGCTCGGTACCGCCGATGGCAGCAACCGCTTGGGCAATCAGGGTGTTGCCGGCCTCGCGACCGGCGGCGGTGACTGCCACGGTCTCGCTCGAGGGCTCTGGGATTGCGATGTCCACGGCGTGGACGGTGCCGAAATCACTGAGCGGCCGGTCGGTTCCGTCTTTGGGGCCGACCACCAGGATGGCGAATCCATCGGGGTCGATGTGGTCGGCCGCGGCCTTGCGGACCTGCTCAACGGTTACGGCCTCGATGCCCTTTTGGTAGCGGGCCATCCAGTCGCTGGGGAAGCCGTAGTAGGCGTAAGTCAACTGTTGGTTCAGGATCTCGCGGGTGTCGTCGGCGCGGAAGACGAAGGAGTTCAAGATGCCTTGCTTGGCACGCAAGACCTCGTCCTCGGTCGGTGGGATGGCCGTCATGTTGCGCGCCTCTTCCAGCAGCGCTTCGATAGCCGCCCCCGTGGTCTCGGTTTTGGTACTGAGCGACATAAGGAACATGCCGGGATAATCCCAGTTGCTGTTGACACCACCAAAGACGTTGTAGGCGAGGCCCTTCTTGCTCCGCACATTCGAGAACAGGCGCGCCGCGAAACCGCCGCCCAGCACCTGGTTCATCACCTCGATAGCGTAGTAATCGGGATGATCGCGCTTGACACCGGCATGGCCGATCCGGATGTTCGATTGGGTGACATCGTTCTTCTCGATGTAGTAAACGCCCGGTTCGAATGCGAAGGTTACAGCCGGTGGGTCAGCGGGCTCGGCGTTGTTGCGGGGCCAATCACCGAAGGCCGAGCGTATCGCCTCCAGCGCTTCGTCGGCTTGGAAGTCGCCTGCCAGCGCCAAGAGCACATTGTTCGGATGGAAGTAGGCCTGATGCCAGGCAACCAGGTCGTCACGGGTGACGCTGCGGATGGAATCGTAGGTGGCCGGGCGGGTATATGGGCTGTCTTCACCGTAGAGCAGCTCCGGGAATTCGCGGCCCAAGATCTGACCTGGATCGTCGTTTTGCCGCGCGATGCCAGCTTCAGCTTGCGTACGCGCAACGGCCAACTGATCTTCCTCGAAAGCGGGGTTGCGCAGCACGTCGGCAAAGATCGGCAAGACCGTCGAGAAGTCTTCGGCCAGACAGCTCATAAAGGCCGAGCCGTTGGTGGTGCCAATGGACGTCTCGATGGCAGCGGCCATGTTCTCGAGACGCTCGTTGAGCCCGTCTGAGGGCAGGGATGTGGTGCCGCCGGAGCGGAGAACCGTCCCAACCAAGGACGCAAGGCCGACCTTGGCCGCTGGTTCCAAACGATCACCGGTGCGGATGTACGCAACAGCCTGCACCAACGGCAACTCGTGATCCTCGACAATCAACACCTGCATGCCGTTGTCGAGGGTGTGACGGGCCGGTTGCGGTACCGCAATCTGCGGCATTTCCGGATAGCGGAGATCATCGACCGTAACGGCGACGTTCGATGCGGCTTTCTTGGCTTTCTTGGCTTTCTTGGCCCAAGCCGCCGGCGTCAGCGCCGTGGCGGAGAGGGCGAGGGAGAGAACAACGGCAAGGGTGCGTCTCATGACCTACATCTCCTCTAGCGGCCGGCCGCGCCAGCGGTCTCGGGCGCGTCATCAGCGGTGGTTTCGGTCACGATCGAGGCGACCGTGCGGTTGGTGTCGACGAAGGTGGCGGAAGCCACGCGCCGGATGTCGTCCTTGGAAACGGCTTCGAGTTTCTCGATGCGCCGGAACAGCTCGCGCCAATCTCCGTGTTGGCTTTGGTTGGTCGCCATTTGCAACGCCAGGCCTTGGTTGGTCTGCAAGCCACGGAGGAGATTGGCCTTGGCGCGGGTCTTGAACCGCTGGAGTTCTTCATCCGTAACGTCTTCGGTCTTCAAGAGCTCGATTTCGGTACGAATCGCGGCCTGAACTTCGTCATTACCAATGTCTTTGGCGGGAATGGCGAAGGCGAGCCAGAGGCTTGGGTACTTTTGGCCCGGAAGACCTGATAGCGAGCCTGTCTGCACGGCAATTTTGCGGTCTTCCACCAACGTTCGGTACAAGCGGGATGTACGACCGCCGGACAAGATGTCATCGATCGCGTCGTAGACCGCCTGGTCGGGATGCCGGATATCGCCGATGTGGTACGCCTCGAGGTAGACCGGCTGAGATGGGTCGACCAAGGTTACGATCTTCTCGGCAATCTGTGGTGGCTCGACGGTGCGCAGCGCTGCCGGCTTGGGGCCGGCTGGAATGCGTCCGAAGTAACGCTCGGCGATCTCGATCACCTGCGCGGTGTCGACATGACCAACCACCGAGGTGACCATGTTCGTGGGTACGTAGTGCTTGCGGAAGAAGGCTTCCGCGTCGGTGGCGGTGAATGACTGCAGGTCGCTCATGTAGCCGACAACGGGCTGCTTGTACGGATGAGCCAAGTAGGCGGTGGCGACCACCTGTTCGATCATGCGCCCGATCGGGTTGCTCTCGGTGCGCATGCGGCGCTCTTCTTGCACAACGTCGCGCTCTTTGTAGAACTCGCGAAATACGGGGTGCAGGAAGCGTTCGGACTCGAGGTAGGCGAAGAGCTCGAGCTTGTTGGCCGGCATCGAGTAGAAGTAGCCGGTGTGGTCACTGTTGGTGAAGGCATTGAGACCCACACCGCCCTCCCGATCGATGATGTTGCCGAACTCATTGACCACCACGAAGGCCGTCGCGGCTTCCTGCTTTTCCTGAAAGCTGGTCAACGCGGCTTCGATATCGGCCTCGCTCGTGCTTGGGTTCCGGCGGATGTTCTCGTAGTGCTGATACGCGGCTTCGACGGTGGCCAGTGCCTTCTTTTCCGCTGCATAGTCGCTACTACCGATGTTCGGTGTGCCCTTGAAGGCCATGTGCTCGAACATATGGGCCAGGCCGGTAATGCCGGGGACCTCTTGGGCCGCGCCAACGTCGACCATGGTGGCAAACGAGAACACCGGCGCCAGCGGACGTTCGACGATGATGAACGTCCAGCCGTTCTCGAGTACATGGACCGTGGTCTTTTCCTCGAAGCGCTCGAGCATGTCCTGGGCTGTGGTGGGTGCGCCGGCCAAGAGGGTGGCAAGCGCCACGCTGGCGACCAAGGGGCTGGGGTACAGCCGTGGGGATCTCTTCATGGCAACCTCGAAGTGTCGTTGAGGTGGGGATGGGAACACCGTGCAAGAGTGTGCACAGCATTATCGTCCAGTTTAGTCAATGGCCTGATCGAGGTCAAAGCGCCGTGGGTCGAGTCGCTGTGGATGTCGGGTAGGCCGTCCTTCTTTGAACCGGGAGGTGATTGTCCGCGGGCGATGGGCGGCGTGGCTCATCTCCCGGTACACTCCGCGGGTACCGATGACACCACATCGCCCGAACCGCGCGGGCAAGGAGCTTCGTTGAGCCACGTCGTCACGCCATCGACCCCGGCCGAATCGGTCAGCTCCCCGCCACCCGATCGCGCGTCACTTGCTTTCGTTTACGCGACGGTATTTCTGGACTTGCTCGGTTTCGGCATCATCCTGCCGTTCTTGCCCTTTTTCGCGCGCGATTTGGGTGCCTCTGGGCTCGGTTTGGGTGTGCTCTTCGCTTCGTACTCTGGAGCCCAGCTGCTGGGGGCGGCATGGCTTGGCCGGGTCTCCGACCGGCTTGGTCGCCGACCCGTCCTGCTCATCAGCCTGCTCGGTTCCGCGTTGTCGATGGCCGGCAGCGCGGTCGCCGGTACCTTGTTCGCGTTGTGTGCGGCGCGCGCGCTGGCCGGCCTATTCGGGGGCAGCATCGCTACGGCACAAGCCTATGTGGCCGACGTGACCCGCCCCGATGAGCGGCCTCGATACATGGGGTTTCTCGGTGCTGCCATCGGGACCGGTTTTGTCTTCGGCCCGACGCTCGGCGTCGTTTTGTTGAGCATGGGATACGGGTTCGCCGGTGCAGCGTGGATGGCCGCAATTCTGGCGGGTATCAATCTGGTGTTGGCCGCCGTTCGGCTGCGCGAGTCGCGGCCTTCGGCCGACCAGCGCCAGCACCGGCCCGGCCGGGGTTCGTGGTGGCGCGCCATGCGGCGTCCCGATCAAGGACAAGTGCTGGCGGCTTCGTTCTTGACCATGTTCGGCTTCGTCACCATGGAGACGACTTTTGCTTTTTTAGGGGCCGATAAATTTGGCCTCGGTACCGGACAGTTCGGGATGGTATTGGCCTACGCAGGCCTGATCATCATCATCGTCCAGGGCGGCTTGATCGGGCGGCTGAGTCGGCGGTTTGGTGTGCGTAAGATCGCCATCGCGGGTGCGGTGTCGATTGGCGCCGGACTCACCGCCTTGCCCTTCGGCGCGACGTTGCCTTTGGCGCTGGTTGCGCTGGGCTTGCTTGCCTTTGGCCACGGCCTTGCGACGCCCAGTCTCTCGACTTTGCTCTCGGTCACCAGTTCGGAGGAGGAGCAGGGTACGGTATTGGGTGCCGGCCAATCCATGGGTGCCGCGGCGCGGTTTCTCGGGCCACTCATCGCGGGCGCCTTGTACGACGTTGCCCATGCCGGTCCCTACCTTACGGCGGGTGCGTTGGCGTTGATCGCCGCCGGGTTGTTGACCACCGTTCGAACCCAAACCTGACCTACGGCGCCGGTATACTCCGGCGGCGAACCCTCACGCTATTGCCTCAAACCCCGGAGATTTCATGACGCAAGCGAATCTAGAGGTCCGACTGGCTGCGCGGCCCGAAGGCCTGCCCAAGGAAAGCGATTTCGAGATTCTGGAATCGGATGCCCGAGCACCGGCCGAGGGCGAGGTGCAGGTTCGGGTCGTCTACCTGTCGCTGGACCCGGCGATTCGTGGTTGGATGGACGATCGGCCATCGTACATTCCGCCGATCCAGATCGGTGAGGTTATGCGTGGGTTGGCGGTGGGGGAAGTCGTCGCGTCGGAGGATCCTTCCTTCGCAGTGGGCGATCGGGTCTCAGGCCCACTGGGTTGGCAGACGTACGCCACCGTCCGTGGCAAGGAAGTCAATAAGCTGCCACCGGGCGCGACCTGGGAACTGGCACTGGGGCCATTGGGCATGGTTGGCATGACCGCCTATTTCGGCTTGCTCGATGTTGGGCAGCCGAAGGCGGCTGAAACCGTTTTGGTCAGTGGCGGTGCTGGCGCGGTGGGTTCGTTGGTTGGTCAGATCGCCAAGATCCATGGTTGCCGCGTGGTGGGAATCGCGGGCAGTGACGACAAGTGTCGTTGGTTGGAGGAAGATCTCGGTTTCGACGCGACGATCAACTACAAGACGGTGGGGGATTTGCATGCCGCCATTCGCGAAACATGCCCCAAGGGTGTCGATGTCTACTTCGACAACGTGGGTGGCACGATTCTCGACACCACCTTGCGGTGCATCAACCAGGGTGCTCGGATCTCGATCTGCGGTGCCATATCGCAGTACAACGCCACCGAGCCCGTACCGGGGCCGGCCAACTACCTCGCCTTGTTGGTCCAGCGCGCACGGATGGAGGGCTTCATCGTCTTCGACTACGCGCCTCGCTACGCTGAGGCAGCGGTGGCCATCAGTGGTTGGATCGCCGAAGGCAAACTCCAAAGTCGCAGCGATATCGTCGATGGCCTGCGTAACGGACCGAGCGCGTTGCTGCGGCTCTTCGATGGCTCGAATACAGGCAAGCTTATGGTGCGGGTCGGTGCTTCGGAGACGTGATCGTGCGTGATAATCTCTGGCGCCGCGTTTGGACTGACCAAGGAGCATGTGACGATGGCTGATTCCGAGCCTGAAACCTCGATCCCCGCAACGCCACCGCGGCGAACGCCGCTGTACGACTGTCACCGCGCGGCAGGCGCCAAGATGGTGAGCTTTGCCGGTTGGGACATGCCGGTGCGGTACAGCGACGTCATGGCGGAGCATCACGCGGTGCGCTCGGCTGCCGGCTTGTTCGACGTCTCGCATATGGGTGAGATCCGTGTGTCGGGGGCTGGTGCGGAAGCGTTCTTGCAACGGCTCACCCCCAACAACGTCAATAAGCTGAAGCCGGGACGCGCGCACTACAGTGGGCTTTTGAATGAGCGCGGTACCTACATCGACGATGTGTTGGTCTATCGACTCGCGGACGAAGACTTCATGGTGGTGGTCAACGCCTCCAACATCGATAGGGATCGCGCTTGGATCGAGTCTCAGCCCCATCCGGACACGACCATCGAGGATCAGAGTGCTCGCTACGCATTGCTGGCACTGCAAGGGCCCAAGGCGCCCAGCATTCTGGCGCGGTTGACGGCGAGTGAACTCGAAAGCATTCGTTACTACCGCTTCGCCCAAGGTCAAGTCGCTGGTCGCGATGCGCTGATTTCCCGCACTGGCTATACCGGCGAGGATGGGTTCGAGTTGTACTGTGCGCCGGAAGATGCGCCGTTCCTCTGGGATCAGTTGTTCGAGGTCGGGGCCGCGGATGGTTTGGTGCCCGCTGGCCTCGGCGCGCGCGACACGCTGCGTCTGGAAGCCGGCATGGCGCTCTACGGTCACGAGATCGACGATACCCGGACCCCCTACGACGCTGGACTGGGCTGGGTCGTCAAGTTGGCCAAAGGTGAGTTCATTGGCCGTTCCGCGTTGGCGGCACAGAAAGAGGCGGGCGGTCCCACCGAGCACATGGTCGGATTCGAGGTCACGGACAAAGGCATCGCACGGGAGGGATGCGTGATCAGCAGCCCTGGTGAAGGCGCCAGGCCAAGCGGTGTTGTGGTCAGTGGCACGTGGAGCCCGACCCTCGAAAAGGCGCTCGGTATTGCCTACGTGCCGGCGTCCTTGGCCGAGCCAGGAACCGAGCTAGCGATTGCGGTGCGCAAGCGAATCTTGTCGGCGGTGGTTGTGCCGCTACCCTTCTACAAGCGGGCGTAGCGGGCTGGTCCCCGCACGCCATTGAGGAGATCGGAAATGTACCCCAAAGATTGCCTGTATTCGAAAGAGCACGAATGGATTCGGGTCGAAGAAGACCAGTGCACATTGGGCATTACTCAGTTCGCGCAGGATGAGCTGGGCGAAGTGGTGTATGTGGAGCTGCCCGAGGTTGGCGCTTCGTTCGACGAGAGTGACGAGATTGGCAGTCTCGAGTCGGTCAAGGCGGTTGCCGAGATCTACACGCCCATCACCGGCGAGATCGTTGCCGTAAATGAAGCGCTCGAGGACGCACCCGAGACGGTCAACGAGGACCCCCATGCGGCTGGCTGGTTGGTCAAGATGCGCGTGGCCAAGCCGGCCGAGCTCGAGCAATTGATGGACGCCGCGGCCTACGAGAAGCTCACCCAGGCCGAAGACGAGTGAAGTGACCCGCGTCGAGTACGCAGCGGCGGTCGGGTTTACCCTGGTCTGGCTGGGAGCTTGGTTGACGCTGACCGGCCTGGTGCCTTTGATCGGAAGGCTGCCGCTTTCGCTCTATCACCTGTATGGCGCCGCTGCTGCTCTCGGCTGGTTGATGGGCAACATCTTTGTGCCGCGCATGCGGCGGGTGGCGGCCACACTCGAGCGTTGGCCGTTCCTGTTGCTCTATGTGCTCGGCCCACCGTCCGTGATCTGTTTGCTTCGCTCCTTGGCACCCTGGGAGCGCCAGCGCGCCGCTCCGCTGGTGCCGGTTTTCGCCACGGTGGTGTATGTGATTTTCTTCTTGGTGCCGGTGAGCTTCCGGCGCATGCAGCAGCCACCGCGTCGGCCGCGTATCGGCGGCCGATAGAGCCCAGGCTACGACGGGGTGTGATCAGTCGAAGCGTTCGGTGAAGACCGATTCGTTGAAGCCAACGAGCACGGTGTCACCGGTTTTGATGGTCGGTGCCCGCAAGTTGCCGGTGGGGCCGAGCATGGCGTCGACACAGGCGTCCGAGGAGGTCTCGTCGGCCTCGAAAGATACGACCTTCTTGCCCTTGCTCGCCACCACAGTCGTCGCCGCCATAGCGAGGGCAGCGGCCTCGCTGCGACCAAGCTTGCGTGACGCGGGTACGACTTCGCGAGCCTCGATTCCTCGTGCGTCCAGAAACTTGGACGCTCTCGTGCATGAAGTTCAGCCCTTGCGGTGGTAGTACCAGTCGATTGCCGTTGTCATCGTCTCTCCAGATTCGATCGTCTTTGGCGGACATGATACCAACTCTCCGCGCAACCTGCGGCTTCCCGCCGTGAGACGCCGCATGGTTGGTTGTAGGCACCTATTGCCTCGAAGTTTTGGATGGCGCGCTCCGCACCACTCTCAAAGAGCCCGACGTGTCTCGGTTGCGCTGGTGAAGTCCGCGAAGATTGAACGGTTCTCCTCCGTCTCTATTGGATATGGGCCGTGATATTCGCTACCTGCCGTCGTCGGGGACCTTGGTCGAGCTGACCGTGCGTACCATCCAACAACGCTACCTTCTCCGGCCTGGGCCACGGCTCAATGCGCTCGTCATCGGCGTGTTGGCGCACGCGCAAGAGGCCACCGGCATGCGGGTGCACGCTGTCGTAGCGATGAGCAGCCATATTCACCTTCTTGCGTCACCAGCGTCGACCAAGCAAATGGCTGATTTCATGCGTCTGGTGAACGGCAACCTCTCGAAAGAAGCCGGCCTGCTCCACGATTGGCCGGGCACGATGTTCCCGAGGCGCTACGCGTCGATCCCGGTGTCGGATGAGCCACAAGCCCAGATTGCCAGGCTTCGATACATTCTCGAACATGGTCCCAAGGAGAATCTCGTCCTCGCGCCGACAGACTGGCCTGGCGTGCATTCGTCCAGGGCGATGATCGAAGGCCGGACGATGAAGGGCATCTGGATCAAGCGAAAGGAAATGTGGGGCGCCCGGCAACGCGGCGAAGACGTGACCGAAGCCGACTTCACGGAAGACGTCGAGCTGACGCTCGAACCCATCCCTTGCTGGCACCACCTCGGCGCCGAAGCCTACCGAGCCCGCGTCACCGAGATGGTTGATGACATCGAGCGCGAGACCGTCGCACGCCACCGAAAGGCCGAGACCGTGCCCAGGGGTGCCGAGTGGGTCCGGCGTCGTCATCCGCACGAACGGCCCAAACCGAGCCATAGTTCGCCACGGCCGCGTTTCCATGCCTTCGCGAGAAAGGTGCGTGAGCAGCTGGTCGCGGCCTACCGCGAGTTCCTCGTCGCGTATCGAGTCGCCGCCGAGCGGTTGGCGGCTGGCGAGACCACCGTCAGCTTCCCCGAGAACTGCCACCCGCCACCCTTGCCGTTCGTCGAGCCGTTGCGGCTCGAGCCTGGATAGCGCTGCGAGGTTGCGAAACGGTGGGTGTCATGTGTGGCTTCGCCCGCCGCGCGGGCGAAGCATGCTCAGACATCCGAAACGCCCGCTTTTCGCGGGCGTTCGGCGTCCAGAAACCAGTGGGTTCACCCGAATCGGGGGTCGATCACGTGTCTACCGCGCTCGATTGAGACGATCCAGCATCGATCAAGCTGGCGAGGCCTTTGACTCTGTAGCCGAAATTGACTCTCCTCCAATTTTCGTGTGGCACATGATGAAGGCCGCACATGATGAAGGCCATGATGAAGGCCGTTCTTGTAGCGGCCGTCGCCCCTGGCGGCCGTCCGTCTCTTGCCATGAAGACGGCCGGCACAGGTCGGGCCGCTACAAGAGCATCGCGGTGCCGCCGCAAACCGCAAACCGCAAACCGCAGGACCCGGACGTTCCGCTTGACATCTGGCTCATCTGTAAAGATGTTGGTGGTTCTAGTGGCCTAGCGTTGATGGGGGTCAGCAGCGGCGCCTACAACGGCAACGAGATGGTGAGTGACAACCTCTCTGAGGTAGTCAAGGTGGCCGCCGCTGGCTCCGACCGCTCAGAAATGTTCCGGGAACTGGCTGCGCAGGGCCGCCTCGAATTGCCGTGCAATGGCCTTGAAGCCGCTGCTCCGCGGATGAATCTCGTCGTTCCATTGGTTTTCTTCCAGGGTCCCCGGCGTAACGACGTGGATGAAACGCTGGCGCTGAATGGAAGCCAGCATCGTGTTGAACTCGTCCACCAGCCACCTGGCCACACCGGTACGGTGACTCGGTGGCACGGTAATGGCGGGATCGTACTGTCCGGTCATCGCTTTGTGCATCCACGGCCCGATCTTCTTCAAGCCCCAGAGGATTTGGATTGGGTTGTCGGCGGGGATGGCGTAGTCGTAGCCGTGGACGTAGATGGTGCATTCCGGGTTCTTGTCGTCGCGTAGGTCGCAGAGCTCCTCGTAGGCGATCTTGAGCTGTGTGAGCTTGGCTCGTACGCGTTGGACACGAAGGAAATCAGTGGGCACCGAGCCTTGGGGGTTGGTACGGAGGTACCGCACGAGGTCGTTGCCGAGCAGGTCATTGCCGCCGCCGCTCATCAGCAATGCTTGGGCACGGTAGGCCTTGCCGCTGCGTCGGTAGTAGGTCCTTCCGAGATGCTTGCCGAGCTTCCTCAGAGGCTTGTCGTCGAGCATGCGAAGTAGGTGGTCACCCCCTTTCTCCAGGCGCAAGACGTTGAACCTGCCCAAACGGCGAAGGTGGTCGATCGTGTTGCTGTGCAGTGGGAACGAGAACCAGGAATCGCCTTCGGTGAGGATCACCGGAAAGTCGAGATTCTGGCGAATCTGCTGGATCAGTCCTTGGATGGTTCGAAACTTGGCTGCATCGGGAAGGTCATGCGGCATGCTGTGCTCCTTGTGTGCTTGTTCCGCTGGCTGCGCCGGGTTGCTCTTCGAAGGCGTAGCGCGAAGATACTGTTGTAGCTGCCGCTCAGAACAATGGTCGGACACATTCAGCGATGCGGCCATAGCGCGACAACCCGACGATCCTTCGACGAGACTCCGTGCCCGTCCCATGTCCTGAGGGGGCCGGTCGTGGTTGGATCGATCGCGTCCAGAAGAGAGGCTCAGTGCCGTTCGAGGAGCATGGCATCCCCGTAGGAAAAGAAGCGGTAGCCCGCCGCAATGGCCTCTCGGTAGGCGTCGAGCACGCGCTCGCGACCGGCGAGGGCGCTAATCATCATCAGCAGGGTCGATCGCGGAAGGTGGAAGTTGGTCAACAAGGCGTCGACGACCTGGAAGCGAAATCCCGGCCGGATGAACAGATCGGTATGGCCAGATTGTGGGGCGAGCCGTGATTCGGGGCCTTGTGCCGGATTGCTGACGGATCGGGCAGCTGATTCGAGCGTGCGGACCACGGTGGTACCGATCGCCACCACGCGACCGCCACGCTCGCGCGTTTCGTCGATGGCCTCGACGGTCGTCGCCGGTACGTCGTAGCGCTCGGACTCCATGACGTGGTCATCCACCGCTTCGGCGGTGACCGGCAAGAAGGTGCCCAGGCCCACGTGTAGGGTGACGCTGGCACGACGGATGCCACGTTGCTCGAGCGCTTCGAGCAACTCGGGGGAGAAGTGGAGACCCGCGGTGGGTGCGGCTACCGCGCCTGGGGTGCGGGCAAAAACGGTCTGGTAGTCGTCGCGATCGAGCCGGTCGTCGAGCCGGCGGATGTATGGGGGCAGGGGCACATGGCCGAGTCGTTCCAGCCAGGGTTCGGGATCGGAGTCGAAACGGACGGTACCGCGTCCACCCTTGCCCTGACTGACGACCACGGCGCCGAGTGCCTCGGGGCTTCTTTCGTTCGCCAGGTTCGTGACGTTGGCGATGGTGGGCTCGCTGTGCTCGGTGAATTGCAGACGCGTACCGGGTCGCAGACGCTTGGCGGGGCGCATCATGGCCTGCCACGCTCGCCCGTTTTTGGTGTGCTCGTCTGGGGAAAGGAGGAGCAGCTCGGCGCGGCCCCCGCCGGGGAGGCGCTGGCCGGTGATGCGGGCGGGAATCACCCGCGTATCATTCACCACCAGCAGGTCGTCCGGTTGCAGCAGGCGGGGCAGGTCGCTGATGGTCCTGTGGCGCTCATTCGCAGGTGCGTCGATGACCAACAGACGGCTGCTACCGCGGGGAGCGGGTCGTTGCGCAATCTGCTCCAACGGCAGATCAAAGTCGAAGTCGTCGGTGTTCATGGAGGCTCATGCGGTGTGCCGGCGAGGATCCAGCACATCGCGTAGACCATCACCCGCCAAGGACAAGGCGATGACGGTGACGGCGAGGCACAACGCCGGGAAGGTCGATATCCACCAAGCGTCGAGAACAACGGCCTTGCCTTCGTAGATCATGTTGCCCCAACTCGCGGTCGGCGTCGAGACGCCAAACCCTAGAAACGAAAGGGATGCTTCGACGATGACGACGCCCGCCATGCTGAGCGTGGCGCGGACCATCAGTGGGGTTGCGATATGCGGCAGCATGTGGCGAAAGAAGATGCGCTGTGGGCTGGCTCCGAGCGCCCGGGCCGCGAGCACGAAGTCCAGGCGCGTGACACGCAGCAACTCGGCGCGCGCCAGTCGGCTCACCGGCATCCAGCTGCTGGCACCGATGATCAGTGCCAGCGTGAGGTTGGACCCCGGGAAAATGCTGGCCAGCATGATCAGCAAGATCAACCATGGGAAGGCCAACAGCCCATCAACCATCCGCATCAGGATCGTGTCGAGGATCGGCCCACCGAGGGCTGCGAGGGCGCCGACCGTGATGCCAACAATCATGATCACCAAGATCGACACCAAGGCGACGAAGAAGCTGATCCGTGCGCCGAAAAGTAAGCGGGACAGTACGTCGCGGCCGTGGCGGTCGGTTCCGAGCAGGAACAGCCTCTGGTTTGGGGTGTCGCCGTCGCCGAGCTGCACGATCTCGGCGGGGTCGATGCTACGAATACCGTCGCGCTGGAGCAACTCGACTTTGTGGGGGGCACGGCGAATTGACTTGGCCAGGTACCGCTGACCCGTGTCGAGTGTGACGATGGTTCGACGGCTCAGGGGCGGCAGGGGCCCTTGGCCCGTGTCCGCTTGTACGTTCGGGTCGAACGGTGCCAACCATGGTGCGCTGACCGCGGTGGTCGCCAACACCACCAGCACGATCACGGCCGCGGAAAAGCTGCGTGGGGGACTAGCCATGACCTTCACGGACCCGTGGGTCCAGCCAGGCATGCACGACGTCCGCGGCGAAAGTGCCCGCAACCACCATCGTTCCGGAGAGGGCCGTGGCCGCCAGAACCACCGGGTAGTCGAGACGCGAGAGGGCGTCGAACGTCACCCGGCCGATGCCCGGCCACGCGAAAATGCTCTCGACGATGAACGCGCCGCTGAGCAGGCTGGGTAGGTTGATGCCGAGGCGCTGGATCACCGGGCCGAGGGTGTTGGGCAGCGCGTGCAACCAGAGAATCCGAGTCCGGCTGAGACCACGCGCTCGGGCCGCGCGAATGTAGTCCTCGTTGAGGACCTCGATGAGGCTGTTGCGGACCAACCGGATCACGGCCGCGGAGCCGGCCAGCGCCAGCGTCGTCGCGGGGAGAGTCAGGTGGTGGAGCCGATCCAGAAAACGGGCGATTATGGGCAGGGCATCGGTGCCGTAGGAGCGCATCCCCTGGACTGGCAGCCAGCCAAGCCGAACGCCGACCAACTCAATCGCCAGATGGCCCAACCAAAAGACTGGCAAGGCAAACAGCAACAGCGCCACGCCCCGAATGATGTGGTCAGCTGTGCGATTGTGGTGCATCGCGGCCGCGATGCCCAGCGACAGTCCGAGGCCATGCTGAATCAGAACGACAGCCAACGCCAACAAGGCGGTATTGGGTAGGGCGCGTAGCAAGCCCGCCATCGCGGGGCCGCCCTGGTGGGAGTGACCCCAATTGCCGTCGAGCACGGCGCTGCGCAGCCAGCGGAAATACTGTTCGGGTAGGGGACGATCAAGCCCGAGACGTGCACGCTCGCGCGCCGCGAAGGCTGAATCGAGGTTGCCGCCAGCCAGCATCGTTTTGATCGGGTCACCTTCCGCGAGGTGAAGCAGGAGGAACGTCGCGGTGAGGACCAGAAGTAAAAGCAGGGCCGATGCGGCCAACCGGCGAAGGACGAAGGTGATCACGGCAGGTGCCGTTCAGTCACTAAGCCCCTCAGTTGGCACTCCGCTTCCAGGCTCGAATGTTGGCGTAGGGGGTCATCGCGTTTGGCTTGACGTCTTGCAGGCCGCGGGTGATCACAATCCGCTTGGGTTGATAGATCAGGGTGTTCGGCTGGTCTTGTTGGACCAACACTTGGAGCTCGTCGAAGAGTGGCTTGGCCTCGAACGGGTCAACGAACCGTTTGATCTCGTCGAGCAGTTGATCGACCCGCGGATTTGAATACGAACCCCAGTTGAGGCCTTCGTCGATCGACTTGCTGTGCAAGGTGCCGGTCAGATCGAAGCTGGTATCGAGGCCCAGGCCCATGATGATGGCGTCGAAATCATGGTCGTAGCCGCGTTTCACCAGCGTGTTGAACTCGATGGTCTCGGGCTGAACGTCGATACCGATCCGGCGCAGCTGATCCTGGATCATGGGGAGCATTTCACGCCGCGTCGTGTTGTCTGGATTGGTGGCCAGCGTGAACCGGAAGGGCTGGCCGTTGCGATCGACGATACCGTCTCCGTCGGTGTCGGTCCAACCTGCCTCGGAGAGCAGGGCCCTTGCCGCTTCGGGATCGTAGGCCAGGGGCTCGAGGTCGCGGTTGTAGGCCCACGCGCCGGCGAGTAGCGGAGACGCGGTGGGAACGGCAAAACCGAAGCACAGGGTGTCGATGATCGCCTGCCGGTCGATACCGAGGGTCAGTGCGCGGCGGACGCGCGCATCCGAAAAGAGCGGGCGGGCGATGTTCCACGTCACGAAAACGTTCTGACGGTGGTCGTAGGTGATCACCTCCAGTTCGGCGTCGTCTCGGAGTTGAACGGCCTTTCCAAATTGGGCTTCCATGGCGTGCGCCGAACCTGCGCGCAGTTGCGCCGCGCGGGTATCCTCATCTGGGGTGATCTCGAAGACGATTCGTTCGATGTCCGGCAGTGGGTCCGCGAAACCACGCTCGTTGCGGCGCAAAACGATGCGTTCGTTGCGATCCCAACGCTCCAACATGTAGGGACCATCGACCACCAAATGCTCGACAAACCAGTCCGGGTTGCCGTGCCATTGGTCGAACGGCAGCTCGCTCCAAGCGTGTTTGGGCAAGATGACACCCTGAACCGCATCGACCAATTGATTGGCGTAGGCATGGGTGAAGTGGAATCGCACCGTGTGCTCGTCAACCACTTCGACATCGCGGATCGCGGCCTTGTCCTCCACGACTTCCCATGCGACATCAGGATCGATCTGTGCCATCCAGGTCCACCGAACATCTTCAGCGGTGATCGGCACCCCGTCGCTCCAGACCGCGTCCGTTCGAAGGTCGAAGGTCAACGTGAGCCGATCGTCCGAGAAAGTCCAGCCCGAAGCCAACCGGGGTTTGAAGGAAGCGGGTCCGTCGCGCCAGTCGGTCTGTTCCTCGAGCAGAGGCAGGAACAGCATGTAGTAGTGCAGCGCGGTGTGCAGCGCGGTGTTGTTGGTCGTCAGCTCGTTGACTGATGCCATATCCGCGCTGTACATAATCACCACCGGACCGGAAGGCTCTCTAGCGCTGGATCCGTGGCCGGCGGGCTCGGGGGTTTGGCAGCCAATGGATGTGGCCCCGAGGAGCCCGGTGAGGACGACGGCTGCACGGCGCCGCGGTCGCGCACGCCTGGATGCAATGAAGGGCTTCATAGTGTAATGGTCCTTTGCGGTGGTCAAGGTAGCATGCTACCGCCGCGGCTCGCAGGGGTCAACATGGCATGACGGCATGGGTGTCGGGGCTCAGCTGGTATGCTGGGGCCATGGCGCGGCGCGATTCCTTCCTGACCACACGCCGGCTCTTGATCGGCCTGTTTGTGTTTGGGTTGTTCGTGGTGTTCGATATCGCGCTGTTCGGGTACCTGATCTTCGATTCGCTGTCCGAACGGGAGATCGAAGAGGTGCTGCTTCAGACTCGTGAGCAGGCCGAGCCCGTGGCCCGCGAGTTGGAAGAGCGTGCGGCGAAGACCGGGCAAGACATCTGGGTCGTGATGTCCATGATCGAGGAGACCCAAACCTACGTGGGTCAGGCGCTGCAGGATCGAACCTTGGTGCGAAAGGTCGAAGTTCGCGATCCTGCCGGTCGCACCGTCTACGAGGAGTTCGAGGAACAGCCGGTGGCCCCCGTTTCGGCATCGTCGTCCATGCCGGCGGTCGAAGCCGGTCCCGAAGCCGATGGCTTGGACCTGCCACCCGGCGCCATCCCGCGATTCGAAGAAGTGGTGATTCCGATCGGGGACCTTGGGACGCTGGTGATCGGCGTCAGTGAGGAGCATCTCCAACAGCGAATCGAAGTGTTGCGCGAAGATCTGATCCAGCAGGCGTCGTTGATCGGTATCTTGACCATCATCTTGTTGGCGGTCGCGGCGTTGGCCATTTGGCTGCTGTTTTTACGTGGCCGCCAGCTCGAAGACCAGGCGTTGGAATCCGAGCGGATGGCCTACATCGGTACCTTGGCGTCGGGCCTGGCTCATGAGATTCGCAATCCGCTGAATGCCTTGTCATTGAACATGCAAATGCTCGACGAGGAAGCCCAAAGCGGTGGTCTGGGCGGTTCGTCGGGGCGTCTCCTGACCATCACCCAAAGTGAGATCAGCCGGCTTGAGCGGCTCGTGACCGACTTCCTTTCCTATGCCCGGCCTCGATCTGCGGCGATGGAGACGGTCGTGCCGCGGGAGCTGTTCGAGACCGCACGATCCATCCTCGCGAGTGAGATCCAGGCCCGAGGCGCGGTGGTCGAGGTCGAGGATCGGAGCGAAGGGGCCGAGGTGCGGGTCGATCGCGAGCAGATTCGCCAGCTGCTGCTGAATCTGATGCAGAACGCGCTCCAGGCGACCGAACGGGTCGATCGAACACCGCAGCTACGTTTGGTCGCGCGACGGCAAGCGGGATGGGTGGCATTGGAAGTCTCGGACAATGGCATCGGCTTGTCTGAGAACGCTCGGCGCCGAATGTTCGAGATCTTCTACTCCACCCGCAAGGGCGGAACCGGTCTCGGTTTGGCCATCGTCCAGCGCATCGCCAAGGCGCACGACGGCCGGATCGAAGCGGCCTCGATCGAAGGGCAAGGCACGACCATTCGCCTTCTGCTCCCGAGGGTCGGCGCCAGTCGTAGCGTGACTCAGACGCTGACCTTGCCGATAGTCGACGCCTAGCTGTTGGCGAGGCTCCGCCTCAGACCGACAAGCCGGTCGAGATCCCTCTTCTGTAGCGGCCGTCGCCCCTGGCGGCCGTCCGGCTTTGCCTTGGCAGTCCCGCTCAGTCGTGACCGCTGGTGAGCATGCCGTCGTACTCTTCCTCGGTCATGAATCCGTCGGGGTCGTCGTCGCCACAGGCTTCGCAGATGGCTTCTTGAACGCCACCCCCCTTCCATTCGAAGCTGTAACAGGGTGACTCACAATTTAGGCAGATGACGTAGTCAGGGTCCACGGTGCCTCCCACGGCAAGTTTACCCGACTCTACCTCGGACATGCGTTCGAGAGAAGGGATCGTTGACCGCCTGGGCGTGACGTGCTACTTTCCACCGTCCGGCCTTCCGGAGGGGTGGGCGTATGCTCTTGGCGCGTCGACTGCTCGATTTCGGATACCGGGTCCTCCCGTTGGATCGGGCCGCTCGCGGATTCCCGAACCACTCAGCACCGTTCGAAACGAACGACGATCCCGCAGACCAGGTGAGTGCAGCAACGTGATGCGCATCCCTGGGCTCGTTTTCGGAGCAAGTCATGTACGCAGTGATCGAGACAGGTGGAAAGCAGTATCGGGTCAACCAAGGCGACATCATCGATGTCGAGCGCCTGCCTGGGGCTGCCGAGGGTGACGATGTCGTGTTCGAGCGGGTCTTGATGGTCGGCGGCGATGACGCCGACGCGGTCAAGGTCGGCACGCCGGTGGTCGAAGGCGCACGCGTCACGGCATCCCTCATCGACGATGACCTACGTGGTCCCAAGTTGGTGGTCTTCAAGAAGAAAAAGCGCAAGGGCTACCGCCGCACGCGTGGCCACCGCCAAGACCTCCACCGCGTTCGTATCAGCAACATCGAGCTCTAAGGACAATCGGTCATGGCACATAAGAAAGGTCAGGGCTCCACCCGCAACGGTCGGGATTCCAATCCACAGTTTCTGGGCGTCAAGCGCTTCGGTGGGCAGCAGGTGACGGGCGGCACGATCATCGTCCGTCAGCGTGGCACCCGGTTCCATCCGGGCAACAACGTCGGACGCGGCAAGGACGACACCCTGTTCGCCTTGGCGGATGGCGTTGTCCAGTTCCAGAATCGTGGTCGGCGCGGGAAGTTTGTACACATCCTGCCTTCTGAGTAGCCACTTTTTGGCCTCTCCACCAGCCGCTCCGAGCAGCTGGCATTAACTCGAGCCCGATGTGGTCTTCCTCGACGAAGCCTTGATCCAGGTGATCGGTGGCTCGGGTGGCAACGGCTGCCTGGCATTCCGACGCGAGAAATTCGAGCCGCGTGGTGGTCCCTCCGGGGGCGACGGCGGCAAGGGCGGATCCGTGTACCTGGTTGGCAGCCCTGGTTGCAACACCCTCTACCACCTGCGCGGCCGGCGCCGATACGCCGCCGAACGTGGGCGTCACGGCGAGGGCTCGGACAAGACGGGGCGCAGTGGTGACCATCAGGAGATCGTGGTGCCTTTGGGTACGGTGGTCTACAACCGCGACTCCGGTGAGTTGATTGGTGAAGTGATCACGGAAGACGATCAACTGTGTGTGGCCAAAGGGGGCGACGGGGGGCGCGGCAACGCGCGTTTCAAGACCTCGACCAATCGCGCACCTCGGCGTTTCGAGACAGGGTGGCCTGGTGAAGAGTGTTGGCTGCGCTTGGAGCTGAAGCTGCTGGCGGACGTTGGCCTGGTGGGTCTCCCCAATGCGGGCAAGTCGACGTTGATCAGTGCCGTGTCTTCGGCGCGGCCGAAGGTAGCCGACTACCCCTTTACCACCATCGTGCCGCAACTCGGTGTGGTTGCGGAAGGGGGATTCGACGAGCCCTTTGTCATCGCCGACTTGCCGGGCCTCATCGCTGGTGCCGCGGATGGAACCGGCCTTGGCCATCAGTTCCTGCGCCACGTCGAACGGTGTCGCGTTCTGGTTCATCTCGTCGACCTCGGCAGCTTGGAGCCCGAGACCCCGGGGAGTGACGCGGTTGTTGATCTCGAAACACTCGAGCGTGAGCTCGAGGAGTTTGATGCCTCGTTGTTGACCCGCCAACGCATGGTGGTCGGTAGCAAGTTGGATGTGGCCCGAGATGACCGCAGCGATGCCTTGCGCGCAGCGGCGGCAGCGCGCGGCTTGCCCTACTTCGAGCTGAGCGCCGCCACCCATGCCGGTCTCGATCCGTGGTTGTCGGCGGTACGTCAGCGTCTCGATGCCGCTGCCTTGGAGGAATCGTCGTGAGAGTGGGTTTGTATGGAGGAGGCTTCGACCCCATCCATAATGGTCATATCGGGCCGGTTTGGGATGCCAAGCGCGCGCTCGAGTTGGACCGCGTGATCTATCTGCCAACCGCCTGCCCGCCGCACAAGCAGGATCGGACCTTCGCGTCAGCACACGCACGCTACGCGATGGTCGAACTTGCATTGTTGTGGGAGGCCGAACTTTTTGCCTCTGCTTTCGAGCTGGGGGAGGGCAAGCCGTCCTTCACGATCGATACGATTCGGCACTTTGGTGCCACCATGCCGGAAGCCGAGCTGGTTCTCCTTCTGGGCAGTGACGCATTCGCGAGCCTGACCAGTTGGCGCGAGTGGCAAGAGATTCTCGCCTCGGCGGAGGTCGCGGTGATGATGAGGCCAGGTTGGGAGCCAGACGCCTTGCGTGCCTCGATACCCGAATCGCTGCGAAGAGCCGCCTTTGATGAGCCGATCGCGAAGGGTGCTCGCTTCGTAGCGAATCGGCGCCTCGCCGCATCGTCAACCGAAATTCGCGCCCAGCTGGCACAAGGCAAGGGACTGGCCTCCGGTCTCGTGCCGTCGCTGGTGCTAGACTACATCCGGAAATATGACCTCTACCGATAGTCCTCTCTCGACCCCATCTGTCGATGCGGTGCGCCCTTCGTCCGAAGCACTCCTCCAATTGGCGGTCGGTGCTGCCGAAGATCGCAAGGCACTGGATCTACGCGTTCTCGACTTGGCCGAAGTTAGCGACTTCACCGATTGGTTCCTGATCTGCAGCGGCACGAACGAGCGGCAGGTGAAGGCCATTGCCGAGTCGATTCTCGATCGGCTACGGGACAACAGGGCCAAGCCGCTGCATGTCGAAGGACTGCGCAACGGCTCGTGGGTTCTGCTGGACTTTGGTGGTGAGATGGTGATTCACGTCTTTCGTGAAGACACCCGGAAGTTCTACGGTCTCGACCGATTGTGGTCCGACGCGCCCGATCACACCGAGCGCTATCACACCCCTTCGAACGAAGCGGTCACTGTAGAGGAACCTGCCGCAAACGAACCTGCCGCAAACGAACCTGCCGCAAACGAACCTGCCGCAGACGAGCCAGCTGCTGACGGGACAGACGCCTAGTCGTCGCTCGAGTCTGGGGTGCCCGCTTCAACACCGCTGGCGACGCTGTTCGAGGCCTCACCGGCGTTGGCAGCGCACTTGACCGGCGTCGAGCGGGCTGCGGCTTCGGATGCGCCGGTCTTGATTCTCGGTGAGGCCGGCACCGGACGGACTACGTTGGCACGGGCCATTCATGCCCTCAGCCCGCGGAGTCGCGGGCCTTTGGTCGAGGTCGATCCTGGTGCGGTTCCGAGTAGTCTCATCGAGAGCGAGCTCTTTGGGCATCGGGCCGGGGCATTCACTGGCGCCGAAACTGCCATGGTCGGTCGCGTTGAACGAGCCCACCTCGGAACGTTGGTGCTCGACCGGGTGGAGTCGTTGCCGTTGGCCAGCCAACCCAAGCTGTTGCGCTTGCTCGCCGAGTCGCGTTACGCGCCGCTGGGTGGGCCTGAGCAGGCGGCCGATGTGCGATTCGTCGCCATCGGTGTCGAGGACCTGACGAGCAGGGTCGCGCGCGGGCAGTTCCGTTCCGACCTCTATTTCCGGCTCGAGGTATTGGCTTTCCGGTTGCCGCCGCTACGCGAGCGAGTCGAGGATCTGCCGGTACTTTGTGGGTATTTGATTGGTGATCTGTCGCGTCGCCTCCAGCGGACCGCTCCCCGATTGTCGACCGGCGCGGCGTCTTGGATGCGCGACCACACTTGGCCTGGGAACGTCCGCGAGTTGCGCAATGTGTTGGAGCGGGCGTTGATCGAGACCGATCGCAATGAGATTGACCCTGCGCCTCCGAATCGGGGCAGCGAGCCTCGCCCGCACACGCTGGCTGAATATGAACGGCAGCACATTCAGGCTGCCTTGGCGTATGCCCGTGGGCATCAAGGGCGCGCTTCCCGGCTCTTGGGCATCAGTCGTAAGTCGCTGTGGGAGAAGCGGCGCAGGCACGGCCTGCCGTAAGATGGGCGATCCGCTGGAGCGAGGAATGGACGCGGGCCGCGGGCAGGGCTGGTACGATGAACCATCGCAAGAGGCCAATCATCGCTGTTGATGGCGTGGGATCTTGCGCTGCGATGGCAGCTTGTTGTTGTTGGTTCGGCCGAATAGAAGGCTATTGAATGGGAATCTTCTCCGGGCTCGAAATCGGAGCAGCGCTTTGGGAGGTTCGGTGAGCAGACCCAAGCTTCTGGTCGTTGACGACGAAAAACTGATCTGCCAATTGGTCGCGCAATTCTTCGAACCGCGTGGCTACGATGTCGTGGTTCGGTTTGATTTTCAGTCCGCGGACGAAGCTGCGCACGTCGAGCAACCGGATGTGGCGCTGGTGGACTACCGCATGCCGGGTGGTACCGCACTCGATTTGCTGCGCCGTTGGCGGGAGGACAAGTTGCCGTTCCCGGCAATCGTGTTGACCGGCCACGGAACCATCGATCTGGCCGTGCGGGCGATTCGCGAAGGGGCGGAGAACTTTGTCACCAAGCCGCTCAGCATGGAATCGCTGGCGGTGGTGATCGAGCGTGCGTTGGCCAATGCACGTGACCGGCGAACGGGACGCGCCACGCGTTCGCGCGAGCAACGTGGGATCGTCGATCCATTCACCGGCACAAGTCCCGCCATCCTGGCTCTGGCCATCGAAGCGCAGAAGGTCGCGCAAGCCGGGCTCCCGATTCTGGTGCGCGGCGAAACCGGGGTTGGTAAGGGTGTGCTTGCCACCTGGCTTCATCACAACGGTCCACGACGGCACGAGCCGCTGGTCGAGATCAACTGTGCGGGTTTGTCCAAGGAGTTGCTGGAGAGCGAGTTGTTTGGGCACGAGAAGGGCGCTTTCACGGGTGCTATTCGAACCAAGATGGGCCTCCTCGAAGTGGCGCACCGTGGCACCGTGTTTCTCGATGAGATCGGTGATCTCGATCTCGAAGTACAGCCCAAGTTGCTCAAAGTGCTCGAGGACAGGCGCTTTCGTCGCGTCGGCGATACCCGTGACCGACAGGTCGATGTGCAGCTGATTGCGGCGACCCATCAGGATCTCAACGAGCGGGTCGGGCACGGGCTGTTTCGCGCCGATCTGTACTTCCGGCTCAGTACGCTGCCGCTGGTGGTGCCGCCGCTGCGAAGTCGTGGCGCCGACATCGCACTGCTGGCCCATCGGTTCCTCGACGAATTGGCAAGCCAGCTCGGTCGTCGGCGGATGACGCTCTCGCCCGCCGCCGAGGCGACCTTGCTGCGCTACGGGTGGCCCGGAAACGTCCGCGAGCTGCGCAATGTACTCGAGCGCGCGGTTCTCCTGTCCGATGAAACGGTGCTCGATGTTCGTGATCTGCGATTCAACGAGGCGTTTGCGTTGCCGAACCAGACCTCGTCGCACCAAACGCTGCAGGAAGTGGAGGTGCGCCACATCGAGCGGGTGCTCCTCGAGGAAGGCAATCGCGTGGCCGTTGCGGCTGACCGGCTCGGGGTACCGCGGAGCACGCTGTACCAGAAGATCAAGAAGTACGGCATCGTGTTGTCTCGTTCCTAGAATGAAAGTGTGGAATTCAGACAGTAGCCATTGCGCCGGGTTTGCGGGCGGAATCATCAGTCCGTAGTGTCGCCGGCGGGTCACGGTTCTGGGATCGAGACTTCCGGGATCGATACTGGCAGGTCGGTTCTACGGACGGAAAAGGTAAATCGTCTGTTTGCAGTAGTTAATGGTCAACTGTTCGTTGGTTCGAAGGTTGGCACCGGTCTTGCTGTTAAGTGGGTCAATGCGTCGACAGACCCATTCAGCTTTCCCCGCCTCTGGTGGGTGTGAGCGCGCTCGTCGGGAAAGGGCCTGGCCTGGGCACTGGACACCGTTCCAGGTGCCTTCGGGATCTTCCCGAGCTGAACGATTCAGATTGATCGGTTTCAGAGTGATGAGGTGCATGGTGGGAGGGATGAGAGGCTTTTTTGAGTCAAATGTGGGTGTTGCCTTTCGCAACGCCAGCGACCTCGAGCGCCGCTCGTCGACGTCACCCTACCTTTTTGCGCTCGCGACTTCGGTCGTAGCGGCGCTCCCCACGATTCGGTTGGTTTTCAATCGGCCGGATCAGACACTTCCCTAAAACACTTCCCCCAAACTCGATTCCCAAAACGAAGTGGACGGCGGCCAACGTCGTCCACTTCGCCTTCCCTCGTGTGTCCAACGGTGCCACAGACGGTAGGATCGGTCGTGTGAGTAGCACCATCAAAGCATCCGCCGCGATTGAACGGACCGTTTCGTCTCTACGCTCTCGGTTTGGAGAGCGCCTATCGACCGGGCAAGCCGTTCGCGACCAGCATGGACGCGACGAGTCACACCATCCCGTGCATGCACCCGATGCCGTGGTATTCGCCGAAACGACGGAGGAGGTCGCATGGGCGGTCGGGTGTTGTGGCCACAATCAGACACCGATCATCCCGTTTGGTGGCGGCACGTCCCTCGAGGGGCATGTAGCCGCGTTGTACGGCGGTATCTCCTTGGACCTGACCCGCCTGAATAGGATCCTGGCCGTCAACGCCGCCGATCTCGACTGCCGCGTCGAGGCGGGGGTAACTCGGCATCAGCTGGACCGAGCGGTTGGTGAGTACGGCCTCTTTTTTCCGGTCGATCCTGGTGCCGACGCGACCCTGGGTGGGATGACCGCAACCGGCGCTTCCGGTACCAACGCGGTGCGCTACGGCACCATGCGGGAGAATGTCATGGGCCTCACCGTGGTGCTCGCTGACGGCCGGATCATTCGCACGGGAGGTCGGGCACGCAAGTCGTCCTCTGGCTACGACCTTACCCGCTTGTTGGTCGGTTCGGAGGGGACGCTCGGAATCATGACCGAGGTCCAGCTGCGATTGCACGGTCTGCCGGAAGCCATCGGTGCCGCGGTCGGAGCGTTTCCCGACCTTGGTTCGGCGGTAGCGGCCGCCACCGAAGCCATTCAAAGCGGGGTTCCCGTGGCCCGCATGGAGCTGCTCGACGGGGTGGCCATGGGGGCGATCAATCGTTTCGCCAACCGCGATCACGCCGAGCTCCCGACGCTTTTCTTCGAATTCCATGGTAGCGATGCCGGTGTTGCCGAGCAGGCCGAGGCGGTCGCGGAGATCGCACGTCACCACGGTGGGCAGGACCTGCAATGGACCCGCGACACGGTTGAACGCAACGCCCTGTGGAAGGCGCGCCACGACGCGCTGTACGCCATGCTCGCCTTGCGACCGGGGGCGCGCGGATGGTCCACCGACGTCTGCGTGCCGATCTCCCAACTCGCTCCATGTATCGAGGCCAGCCAGCGAGATGTCGCAGCGGCGGGCCTCTTGGCGCCGCTTGTCGGTCACGTGGGCGACGGCAATTTTCACCTGATTTTCGTGATTGACCCCGAAGACGAAGACGAGCTCGAGCGGGCGCGCCAGGTGAATGAGCGCATGGTTCATCGCGCCCTTGCCATGGGCGGGACCGCCACCGGTGAACACGGTGTGGGCTACGGGAAGATCCCGCTCATGGAGGCCGAGCACGGCGATGCGGTCGACGTTATGCGGGCTATCAAGACGGCGCTCGACCCTCAGGGCATTATGAATCCTGGCAAGATCATTCGGTCGTCGTAGGAACTCGTACCTCAAGCCTGTATTACAATGTAACTCAGGAGGTCGATGATGCCGATTCGGGAAACCAAGACGCTTTCTTTCACGCCGACCCAGGCCTTGTTCGTGTCTTCGTGTGTCGACTCGGGGCGTTACCAAAGCGCGAGTGAGGTCGTTCGGGCGGGCTTACGGCTCCTCCAGGACCAGGAAGACCGCCGCGTGGCTGAACTCCAGAGGCTGCGGGCCTTGATTCAAGTCGGAGCTGATCAGCTCGACCGAGGCGAGGTCGTGGACGGCGAAGACTTTTTTCGACAGCTTGAAGCCGAGGATCAGCGGGCTTTGGCGGATGGTCCGCCGAACGACGAATGAGTCGATTCTGGCTCTCGAGAGCTTCCGTAGCAGATCTGCGAGAGATCAGACGGTATACCCATGAACAGTTTGGGTTGGGCCAAGCCATCAAAGTCCGCGATCGTTTTCGCGATACTTTCCGAGAACTTTCGCGGTTACCGTATTCAGCGCCGCGAAGGGAGGAATACGATCCGCCGGGAAAGGCGTTCCGTTACGGCGTCGTCTTGGCGCGATTCGTCATCGTCTACGAGCCGACGAAAGGAGGTATCCGTGTGGCTCGGGTCCTCCATGGAGCGCGCGATCTCGCCAGCGTGCTTGCGAGCGACGCTGGCGCAGATTGAGCTTCAGCGGCCCTTCCAGGCCGCCTTGCGCTTCTCGAGGAACGCGGCAACGCCTTCGGCCTTGTCCTCGGTAGAGAAGCACAGGCAGAAGAGATCGCGTTCGTAGAGAATGCCCTCTTCGATCGACAGACGCTCGCTGGCACGCATTGCCTCCTTGGCCACGCGCACGGTGAGAGGACTCTTGGCGGCGATTGAGCTGGCCAGCGCCAACGTATGTTCACGCAAGGCATCGGGCGCCACGACATCGTCAACGAGGCCCATGCGTTGAGCCTCCGTGGCGTCGATCATGTCGCCGGACAAAATCAGCTTCATGGCGTTACCCATTCCGATTAGTCGGGGCATGCGTTGGGTTCCGCCGCCACCAGGAATCAAACCAAGCTTGATCTCAGGCTGGCCGAACCGCGCCTTCTCGGATGCGATCCGCATGTCGCACGACATAGCCAGTTCACAGCCGCCACCCAAGCAGAAGCCGTTGATCATGGCGATCACCGGCTTGGGGAAGTTGGCCATCATGTCAAACACGCGTGGGAAGCGCATGGCCTCGCGTTGGTCGAAGGGCGAGCGCCCAGCGAACTCGCCAATGTCAGCGCCAGCCACGAAGCTCTTCTCGCCCGCGCCCGTGATCACCACCGCGCCAATGTCATCGTCCGTTTCGATCGCGGTCAAGTGCGCGAGGGTTTCCGTGCGCATCGCCTCGTTCAAGGCGTTCAGCTTGTCCGGGCGGTTGATGGTCAATACGGCCACTCGGCCTTCGCGTTCCAGCAGCACAGCTTCGGTCATCGTTGGGTCTCCACACAAGCCACGTCGTTCGAGTCAATCGGTGTGGCGAAATCGTTGAATGTCGAGGCACGAGGCTACCAGACTCAGCTTCGGCCCGAAGGCGGCAATGACCCAGGTTTGGGAGCATGGGACAACAGTCGAGATGATGTCATTTTGGCCTTCTGATATCATTACGGCGTGATGGAAAGAAAAGCGCTTCAGATTCGTCTCGATCCTCGGCTGCATGAGCAGATCGGTTTCTTTGCCCACGCGGTGGGAACCAGCATGAACCATCTGGTGGTCGATGCCGTCAACGCTTACTTGCAGCAGCTGTCGGTTCAGCTCGATGCTGAGCTGACCGAAACGTTGGACCGAGTCCGAGTCTACTCGCGATCCCAAGAAGCCGAAGATCGGGATCTCGAGGCGTTCGTCGATTCCGAGATGAATCGGTCCGATCCGGCGGAGGGCAGCCTCGTTGCCGAACCGAGGGTGGGCACGACGTCAAACCACCTCGGGCGCATTCTTGCCGGACTGGGATGAGCCTTCGCCCGCGTTGCGGGCCAACCTTGTTGAAGTGGCCCGCTGTGTCCGCGACGCGGCGCGGCAACGCGTAACACCCGGTCAGGCGTTGGTTCGCGGCTGGCATCGTCAGATGATGGAGAACCTCGTCGCCCCGCATCCGGACTTTGTGGGCCGCTTTCGTGGTGATGCTTCATCGTCGGTGTTACGAACATGTCAGGTGCGGGTCGGTACGCTCCCAGGCGTGCCACCCGAGCGGGTCCTCGAGGAGCTGGGCGTTTTCGAGCAACGCCTACGGCAAGCGGTCGCGTTCTTGGATGCGGAGATCCCGGCCGGCGAACCGCCCGGCGAGGAACAGCTCGATGCGGTCCTCCAGCTCTGTGGATGGATCCATGCCGAATGGGTGCGCATCCATCCCTTCGCCAACGGCAACGGACGAACCTCCCGCCTGTGGGCGAACTTCATCGCCATGCGCTACCGACTCGCACCCTTTGTCCGACTTCGACCGCGTCCCGCCGAGGCGGCCTATTCGGCCACGGCCCGCGCGGCGATGCTTGGCAACCCCCAACCGACGATCGACTTGTTCAAGGTTCTGTTCCTTAGCCACATGAAAGCGTGGACGAGGGAGTAGAGGGCAGGTATTGCCGAGGGCTGAATCGTAGCGGCTGTTCAGGACCGCCCCAATCCCCTCACCGATGGCGCCACGATGGATCGCGCTTGCCGACGAAGGCATCGACGCCTTCGCGCATGTCTTCGAGTTTAGCCAGCTCTTCGAGGTAGATCCTCTCGGCTTCCGCGAGGGCAGCCGCGGGCGGTAGATCGCGTCCGGCGCGCAGTGCTTTTTTGGTCTGGTGCAGGACGGGCGTGCTGTGGCGCGTTAGCTCGTTGACCAGAGTCGCAACCGTGTCGTTGAACGAAGCCGGGGCCGCGCGGCGGGCGACGAAGCCCATTCGTGTGGCCTCGGTGGCGTCGATCGTGCGGCCGGTCAGCAAGAGATCAGCGGCTCGGCCAGCGCCGAGTTGGCGCGGGTAGCGCGCGGCTGCGTAGGGGGGAAAGCAGCCCAGCTTGATTTCGGGCTGGCCGAAACGGCTGTCGTCGCTGGCGACCACCAGATCGCAGGCAGCGGCAAGCTCCATGCCGCCACCGAGGCAATGGCCACGCACGGCCGCAATGGTCACGGCATCGAGCGATTCGAGCCTTCTGAGGCAGCCGTGGAATTCGTCGATCATGCTGGCGATGCGGTCGGGGGTATGGTCTTCCACGGCGACGCCAGCCGAGAAGGCACGGCCCCCGGCGCCCCGGATCACGAGGACGGCCACGCCGTCGTTTTGAGCCACGCGACCGAGGGCTTCTTCGAGCTCGGCGATGGTTGAGAGGTTGAGAATGTTGAGTGGTGGCCGGTCGATCACGATCGTTGCCGTATGATCGGCGATCTGCGTGGTGATGTGGGTCGTGGTCAAACCCGCTCCACCAAGGCCGCCAGGCCCATGCCGCCGGAGACGCAGAGTGTCGCGATCCCCCAGCGTCCGTTTCGGGCAGCGAGACCGTGCAGCAAGGTCACCAGGATGCGGGCCCCGGTGCAGCCGATGGGGTGGCCTAGTGAGATGGCGCCGCCGTCCGGGTTGACGCGCTCGGGAGCAAACGGCAGATCTCCGAGGCAGGCAAGCACTTGGCAGGCGAACGCCTCATTGAGCTCGATGTGATCGATATCGTCGTAGTCGAGACGGTTGCGGGCCAGAATCTGGCGAACAGCGGGGACGGGGCCAATGCCCATGATGCGCGGTTCGACACCGACCACGGCCCAGTCGCGAAGGTAGCCCGAAACGGGCAAGCCGCAACGGGTGGCGGCGTCTTCACGTGCGATGAGCAAGGCGGCTGCGCCATCGGTAATGCCGGAAGCATTGCCCGCTGTTACGCGGCCCTCGGTGCGAAAGACGGGTTTCAGCCGAGCGAGCGAGGTGGCTGACACGTTGTCGCGAGGGTGCTCGTCTCGATCGACGACGGAAACCGCGCCTCGCCGGCCCGGTACTTCGATGGGCACCAACTCAGCTTCAAATCGACCCTCCGCCCGGGCCGCTTGACACCGCTGTTGACTGTCTACTGCCCATGCGTCGGATGCTTGCCGGCTGATGCCGGCCTCCTCCGCCAACGCTTCGGCGGTCTCGCCCATCACCATTTCGGAAAGGGGATCGTCGAAGCCGTCGCGGTACATGCCGTCGACGACCTGATCGTGGCCCAGGCGATAGCCCGAGCGTGCCCGTGGCAGCATATAAGGGGTGTTCGACATGCTCTCGGTGCCACCGACCAGCGCGATCTCGGCCTCATCGAGCAGGATTGCGCGTGCCGCCGAGAGCGTTGCTTGGAGGCCTGAGCCACACGCTTGATTGACGGTGAAAGCGGGGCGTTCCACCGGCACGCCCGCACGGTAGGCAATCTGGCGTGCGGTATTGGGTCCGCCCCCGGCCTGGCGACCATGACCGAAGATCGCCTGGTCAACGTCGCCGGGATCACAGTCGGCTCGTTTCAAGCAGGCTCGTGCGGCAGCGGCACCGAGGTCGGCCGCGGACAGCGATGCGAGGGCGCCGCCGAATTTTCCGATCGGGGTACGCACCGGGCCGCTGAGAACCAAGTTCTGGCGTTCGGGCATGCAAAGGGCTCCTGGTGCTTTGGGCAGCTTGGGGGCTATTGAAGCAGATGAGCTGACGGGGAGGACCTCACTGGAGCCAGCGTCGGCGGGTGGTCTGCTGCGGCGGTCCTTCCAAAGAAAGGTACAGACAGGCGGAGCCGGTAAGCTGCGCCTGCTGTACCTGGTCTTGCGAGCTGGCTACCGGCCGGAGAACGCTGGCTTGCGCTTCTCGACGTAGGCGTCGAGACCTTCTCGCGCGTCGCCGCTCTCGAACAGCTGCTGCTGGAGTTCGCGCTCGATCGCCAGGCCGGACTCGAACGGTAACTCACAGCCACTCTGCACGGCTCGCTTGATCCGGCCAGCGGCCTTGGCGGCCTTGTTCGGGGGACAGAACTGGGTGGCGTAGGCGTGAATTTGGTCCTTGAAGCCGTCGAAATCTTCGGCGTCGAAGATGTCGTTGACGACCCCGAGGTTCTTCGCCTCGTCGAGCGACATCAAGCCGCCGGTTACCATCAGCTCAATGGACTTGCTCTTGCCGAGCATTCGGCCCAGGCGCTGGGTACCGCCGGTTCCGGGCAGAACGCCGAGATTGATCTCGGGCAAACCAACTTTGCCGCAGTCCTTGCCGCCTTGACGACGGCCGATGCGTAGGTCGGCGGCCATGGCGATCTCGAGACCACCACCGACGGTGTGCCCGTTGAGCGCGGCAATCACCAGCTTGGGGGTGTGCTCGAGCCGATTGAGCGTTTCGTTGGCGTGGAGACAGAAGAAGTACTTGAAGTTGGGCTCGGAGGTTTGGAGCATGGCAATGTTGGCGCCCGCGCAGAAGAACTTCTCGCCCAGTCCCGTGAGCACGATCACATGCGCCTCGCGGTCGAAGCGGGCTTTCAAGATGGCCTCGTCGAGATCCCTCATCATCTCGTGGGTGTAGGTGTTGGCAGGCGGATCATCGAGGGTCAAGTACGCGACCCCGTCGCGAACGTCGTATTGCACCAGCGGTTTGCGCGTTTCGGTCATGGAGTATTCCTTCTAGTTCTGGTTTCGAGTCCGATTCTCGTCTGTTCGCGGCCTTGGTCTCGATGAGACCGATCAGGCCTCTTGCGATGCCGCGTAGCGGCCTTCGCGCGCGGCACCGTTGAGCATGGCTCTCTTGTAGTAGGCGTCTTGGGCGGCGGCGACGTTGCGCGGCATGCCGCGCCAGGCTTGCAGTGCCGCCGCCTGCAACGCACGGCCATAGGAGAAGCTTACTTGCCAGGGCATATCGGCGTGGCGGGAATTGATCGCGTGGAGGTTGGCCGTTGCTCGGACGTCGCTTTGACCACCGGAGAGAAAGACGATCCCTGGAACGGCGGCGGGGACGTGGCGCCGAAAGCAGGTGACCGTCGCATCGGCGACTTCGTCCGCCTTGGCCTGCTCGGGACACCCTGAACCGCTGATGACCATGTTGGGTTTGAGCAGGATCTGTTCGAGTGGCACCCGTTGATCGTGAAGGGCCTCGAACACGCGCTGGAGCGTACGGGAGGTTACGTCGTAGCAGCGGGCCAAGGTGTGGTCCCCATCCATCAAGACCTCGGGCTCGACGATGGGTACGATGCCTTGCTCAACGCACAACGCGGCGTAGCGCGCAAGCGCGTGGGCGTTGGCGTCGATGCAGTAGTCGCTCGGATGCTCGGCCGAGATCGAGATGACGGCACGCCATTTAGCGAAGCCACAGCCCATGGTCGCATACTCCGCGAGGCGTTCGCGCAGGCCGTCGAGCCCTTCGGTCACGGTCTCGCCCGGTGCGTGGGCCAAGGGCTTGGCGCCGGCATCGACCTTGATGCCCGGAATGACCCCCTTCGCCCTCAGAAGCTCGGTGAGGGGCGTGCCGCTTGCGGTCGACTGGCGGGCGGTTTCGTCGTACAAGATCACGCCGCTGATGTGCTGCTCGGCGTTGGCGGTGGTGAACAGCATCTCGCGGTAGGTGCGACGTGCATCTTCGGTTGATTCGACACCGATCGAATCGAAGCGTTTCTTGATGGTGCCGGTACTTTCGTCGGCGGCGAGAATGCCTTTGCCCTCGGCGACCAAGGCGCGGGCGACGTCTTCGAGTCGGGCGGTCATGAACAATCCTCCAGATGCGTCGTCTTCGTGCACCGAGCGGCATGAGATCGAGGTGGTGCGAAAGGTGAGACTGCCGTCGCAACCAGCGGCGTAGACGACGTGGGGTTTGATTCTACCCGATGCGACCGGACAGCGAAACGACGGGGGCCGCCAGCGAAGTCGCTCGGGAACACGGTGTGGGCTCGGCCCGGACCGCCCGTGGTAGCCTCCGCCGTCATGAATCTCGGAACGTTCAAGCTGACCCTGGTCCATGACGGTCACTTCGCACTCGACGGTGGCGCCATGTTTGGTGTGGTCCCGAGAGTCATGTGGCAGAAGAAGAAGGTACCCGACGAACACAATCGAATCGCCATGGCGACCAACAGTCTGTTGGTCGAACGCGGGAACGACTTGTTGCTCATCGAAACCGGGATCGGCGACAAGAACGACGCGAAGTTCCGAGCCATGTCGGGCATGCGCGAAGACGCAGTCCGCCTGCCCGAGGCGATTGCCAAGGCCGGCTACGAGGTGGGGGATGTCACCCACGTGCTGCTGACCCATCTGCATTTTGACCACTGTGGTTGGAACACCCGCGCCGGGGCCGACGGACGCCTCGTGCCGACGTTCCCCAAGGCGCGCTATTGGATGCAGCGTGGGGAAGTCGAGCATGCGCGCGCGCCGAATCCACGGGACAAGGCGAGCTACGATCCGCGCAACTGGGAGCCCCTGTTCGAAGCCGGGGTGGTGGAGTTGTTCGAAGATGAAGGTGAGCCCATGGCCGGTGTGCGTGCGGTGCGTGCGCCAGGGCACAACCGCGACATGTGCGTCGTGGTCCTCGATGGTGGCGGCGCCACGGAGAACGGTGTCTGGCTAGCGGACTTGGTGCCCACCGTTGCGCATCTGCCCTATCCGTGGGTGATGAGCTTCGATCTTTATCCGCTCGAGACCATGGCGAGCAAGGCGCACTGGTTGCCGCGCGCGGCAGCGGGCGAGTGGGCCTGTTTCTTTGGCCACGAGACCGAGCGGCCGGTGGCGCGCATCCGCGAGATACGGCCTGGCCGTTTCGAGGCCGTTCCGCTCGTCTCCTTGGCCTGATAGGTTTGCCCGTCAGCCAGCGTCGGTTGAACCGAACGGCCCGTTCGCTCGAGCTGGACCCAAACTCGGCCAGCATTGGCACTGCGTAGGAGATTGTTTCCGTGGCGTACGACTACGACCTCATCGTGCTCGGCAGTGGACCTGGAGGCTACGTGGCCGCCATCCGCGCGGCGCAGCTCGGTTTGAAGACGGCGGTAATCGAAAAAGATCCTGCCTATGGCGGCACGTGCCTGCACCGCGGGTGTATTCCCACCAAGGCGCTATTGCACACGGCTGATGTGCTCGACCAAGTACGTGGTGCGGGTGCCATTGGTATCGAGGTGGCCGAGCCCAAGCTCGACTTGACGCAAGCACATGCCTACAAGAATCGGGTGGTGAGCAAGAACGCCAAGGGCATTCAGTTCTTGTTTCGTAAGAACAAGATCGACGGCATCCACGGCCGCGGATCACTCACTGGGGCTCACGAGGTCTTGGTCGAAGGCTCCGGGGACACCCGTACCCTGAGTGGTCGGCATATTCTGATCGCCACGGGCTCGGTACCCCGTGAGCTTCAGATCGCACCCAGCGACGGTACCCACATTTTGAATTCGGACCACCTGCTGCAGTTGGATCGGGTTCCAGCCTCGTTGGCGGTCCTGGGTGGCGGAGCCGTGGGGTGTGAGTTCGCCTCGATCTTCGCTTCGTTTGGGTCACAGTTGACGGTGATCGAGATGCTGCCCCATCTCTTGCCGATCGAAGACATCGATGTGTCAACCGAGCTCACGCGGGTGTTGCGCAAGCGTGGAATCGCGGCGTTGACCGACACCCGCATGTCCAAGGTCGAAGTCCTCGAGAACGGAGTTCAGCTGACGCTTCATGTCGAGGGCGCCGAGGAATCGACGACCCTCGATGCCGAGATGCTGCTGGTGGCCGTGGGACGGGCGCCGGTGTCGGCTGACCTGGGTCTCGAGGCGGTCGGTGTCGAGTTGGACCGTGGCTACCTACAGGTCGATGAGTTCATGCGTACCGCGGTGCCGCATATCTACGCAATCGGCGACGTCGTGCCGACGCCTTGGTTGGCGCATGTGGCTTCCCATGAGGGGATCCTCGCGGCAGAACATATGGCGGGACACGACGGTGCCCGTCCGGTCGACTACGACCGGGTGCCGTCGTGTACCTATTGCGATCCCGAAGTCGCGAGCGTGGGTCTTTCCGAGGCCGTGGCGCGCGAGCGGGGTCACGAGGTCGCGATCGGCGTGTTCCCGCTCACCGCCCTCGGCAAGGCCGCGATCCTTCAGCGCACCGAGGGCTTCGTCAAGATTGTGCGGGATACGCGCTATGACGAGCTCCTGGGAGTGCACATCATTGGCGTCCACGCCACGGACCTCATTGCCGAGGCTTGTGTCGCCTTGCAGGTCGAGTCAACCACCGAAGAACTCTTCCGCACCATGCATGCCCATCCGACGCTCTCGGAAGGGGTCATGGAAGCAGCCCACGCGGCCTTCGGCCACAGCATTCACTCCTAGCCGGAACAAGTAGGAACGATCCATGGCAACCGAGATTCTGATGCCCCAGATGGGGGAGTCGATCGCCGAAGGCACAATCACCAAGTGGTTGGTGGCCGTCGGCGATCCCGTCGAACGTGATCAACCGCTGCTCGAGATCTCGACCGACAAGGTCGATGCCGAGATCCCCAGCCCCGCCGGCGGGACGCTGCTTGTCGCTCATCGTGCTGAAGGTGAGACTGTACCGGTCAACGAAGTCGTTGGGCTGATCGGTGAGCCAGGAGAAGAAGTCGCGGAGGCGGCTGCCAGCGACGCGGGGGCCGACCAAGCGGACGAGCTCGACACGGTTGCTGCAGATGGACCGGCGCCGGAGGTCGAAGAGGATGAGGGTGATAGCGGCGAGATGACGCTCGAAAACCGTCTGCGGCGCTTCTCGAGCCCGTTGGTGCGCAACATTGCGGCCAAGGAAGATGTTGACTTGGCAGCGGTGACCGGCACCGGCCTGCACGGGCGAGTCACCAAGAAGGACATCCTGGCGTTTATCGAGACGCGCGCCGCGGGTGTCGCCGCGGCGGCAGGGGCCGCAACGCCATCGGCTATTGCGTCGAGGGCCTCGCAAGCGTCGGCAGCACCCGCTGCCCGGCCAGCCGGTTCGTTCCACGTTCCGGCCTATGGTCCGGGCGAGAACGTGGCGATCGAGCCCATGTCGCGCATCCGGCAAATTACGGCCGCGCACATGACGTACTCGAAAGCGACATCGGCACACGTTTCGACGGTGTTCCACATCGACATGACCCGGATCGATCGCATGCGTCGTCGTGCCAAGAACGCTTTCTTGCGCGACACGGGCACAAAGCTGACCTACATGCCCTTCATCTTCAAGGCCGTCGCGGCCGGCTTGCGGAGCTTCCCCCAGCTCAACGCAGCGCTCGACGGCGAGAATATCGTCTACAAGAAGGACATCAACCTCGGGATGGCCGTGGCGTTGGATCACGGGCTGATCGTGCCGGTAATCCGTCGCGCCGACGAGCTGTCGTTGGTGGGCCTTGCCCGGGCAGCCAATGGTCTCGCGGACCGGGCTCGAACCAAGAAACTGAGTCCCGACGAAGTGCAGGCTGGCACGTTTACCATCACCAATCCTGGTGTCTTTGGCAGTCTCTTCGGGACGCCGATCATCAACCAACCTCAGGTTGGCATTCTGGGAATCGGAACCATCGAGAAGCGTCCGGTCGTGCAGACCGACGCCGATGGCGCCGACGTGTTGGCGATCCGCACCATGTCGTACTTCGCCATCACCTTCGATCACCGGCTGGTCGACGGTGCGGACGCCGATCACTTCATGATCGCGGTCCGTGACATGCTTCAAGACGACGACTGGAGCGAGCTCGCGCCGTACCTTTAGAAGACAGAGCTGAGGACACCATCAGTGGCCACCTGATCGCCGGGTCCTGGTGGCCACAACTTCCTTCGATTGTGGCCCCCGAGTGGTGCCGGCCCTCAGTCCACTTCTGCTAGCGGCGGCTGTAAATCAGAATCCCATGGCGGGCGAAATTGCACACCGACAGTTTCGCCCGAGGGCCCTAAGTCTGCGGTAACCGCCACGATCCAGTCGAACCGAAACACTGCCAATGGCAGGCGCTTTGGAGCGAGCTGCAGACCTCAGACAACGTCAGCTGGTGGTTCATGAAGACTGGCCCGTCGAAGATTCTTGTGGTCGTAGTCGTCGTAGTACTCGACTTGTCCCATCCAGTCGAGAATTTTCAGGCGCCGACGGGCCTTGACGTACCTCCTCGAGGGCTGCGGTCACCGCCGCTTTTTTGGACGGGTGGTGCCCTATCTCGACAGCTTCTTCAAACGCGCGGGGCGCCTTGGCCCGATTGGCCAGCCACCAGTCAGCTGCCTCACGGATCTGTGCTGAAGTCCGGGGAGCAACTCGAATTTTGAGCTTCACGCCCGGCTCTTGGCTTTGAGCTCCTCAAGAAGCGACCAGCCATCGACAGACTGGCCGGAGTCAATCTGGGCCATGGCTTCGCTGAACTCCTCTTCCTCCCTAGACGAGAGCGCAACCGACTCTTCATCGTCAGCCGCGAGGATGGCGACTCGCGAACCCTCTTCGATTTCTGGAGGGACCGCGATTTTGCCGTCTATGACTTCAGCGGTGATCAGCTTCATGGCGTCATGATAACAGCCTGGGTGGCCGAGATCCTGCCGTTCTCGACGACCTGCACCGTGACCGGGTTCCGGCCACACCTGCTCAGGTTAGGGCCCACGTGGGACCGCTCCCGTTCGCCCTTGCGGGTCGCTCCGCCTGCGGATTCGAACCAAGCCATCCAGGCATAGCCAATCCTCACACAGGCGTGACCGGATCGAAGGTTGCGATTCCCTCAGCACCGGCTGCCTCGAGCTGCCTACGATCGCTGGACGCAAACGTCACGTCGATGTCCCGCTCGTTGAGCATCGCTGCGCTGGCCAGGTGGAGCGCGTCGGCCCCCCTCAACGGATGACGGCGGCACAGCGGTGGCACAAGTGCCAGGACCGCCGCGCTTAGCGGGATGCGAAGTACGGCGCTCCAATCCTCTTCAAAAGCCGTGCAGACAGCGTTGTGTTCGTCCTCGTTCAGGAGGCTCTCCCGGAGTCGCCGAGCAAAGGTTGCGTAGATCTCACCGTACGCGAGGTGCGAAAGCGCTACGGTGGTCTCCGCGACCCGCTCCTGAATCGAAGGCGAGCCTGGCTCGTCCAGATACAGCTTGACCAAGGCGCTGGTATCGAGAAATAGGGTCATCGCCGGTCTTCGATGACCATCTCGGAAGCTGGGCGGCCACGCTCCGGTACGAGCGGCCTCCGGGTGCTCAAACCGCCGTCCTTCGATGGTCCGGCGACGAGCCCGAGGGTCTGCAATGCCGCCAGCTTGGTCTGCTGGTCCTCACCCCTAACGTCGTCGAGTCCCACCAGTGCGGCGACCGGTCGACCATCGCGTAGAACGACGATACGCTCACCTGCCTCAGCTCGATGCACATAGCTCGACAGGCGGTCTTTCAGTTTCCTCGTGCTCACGGTCGTCATCGGCAACCTCCTGCGGCCACTGTAGCCGCGGCGTAGGCTGTCGTCAAGACCCGATCTTTAACCCCTTTCTTGCCAACACCTGCACCGTGACCGGGGTCCGGCCACAACCTACTCAGGTCAGGTCCGAGAATGCCACTAGCGCTTTCCTGACCTCGTCCAGGAACTCGGCTCCAAGGCCGAGCTTGCGCTCCTCATACCAGTCGTGAACTTCTGTGATCTCGGCTTCAGCTTCCGGACGAAAGCTGAGAGGGCGGGCCATCAACGGCGCTTCGCGATCCGCTCGATGCAATCGCGCCAGGGAGTGCCCGAGTCACCGTCGGTCCTGTAGGCCGCGACTCGGCGGTCCAGCTCCTGCGCTTGACTGGATGTCAACGGAAGGGCTGCACCCTTCTCACCAACGCTGTCCCACAAAGCGACTGTGAGGTTTGGTTTCACGGACAGCGACTCGTCGGTGCGTCGCTTCCTGCTTGGCTTGGGGCGTACGCAGCCAAGACCGTTCTCCTTGGCTTCTCTACCTTCCCGATGGAACCGGGTATGGTCATCGGACGCTCCCTCGCCAATCCCCTCGGGGAGTAACCTAGCGCGTCGAACGCCGCGCACGGAAGAACACAACCAACACGGCGGGGCTGATGCTGCTGGCGATGGCCAAGGGCAACCACGCCGTGAGTTGGGCGAGCGTACTGTCGCTGAACGCATCAGCCAAGATCGGGGCAAGAATGGCCATGACGGCTGCCAGGACGCTCGCGGCCACAGCCATCCGGGCTGGCCATATTGCCCGTCGAGCACGGCGATCTTCGGCTTCGAAGCGCCGTAGGGCATCGTGACGCCAGAGCAACTGTGCCGCGCCGGGCAAAGAGGGTTGTAGGGTTTCGGCGTCGGAGCACAACAATGACGCGAGATGTTCATCGTTGATGATCGCCGCGTTGAGGTGCTGGTGCTTGGGATCCTGGCTCATGAACTGGCCTCGTCGGGAGAAATCAGGGCTGCGAGTCTTCGTTTGGCTCGATGCAAGAGAACCTTTACGCTACCGCGCCGGAGTCCGAGAATGGTGGCAATCTCGGCGTGGGCGTAGCCGTCGACCAGGGCGAGCCACAATAGGGCACGTTGGCGTTGGGGCAGCTGCGCCAATGCCGCCTGCACGTCGTGTCGGAGGCCACCATCGACTGGCGCGACGCTTTCCCGCTGGTCCGCGCGCAGTGCTTCGTACCAGCTCTGCCGCCGCTTGGCGCGGCGCCAGCGATCTCGCAGCAAGTTGCTGGCAATGCGATAGAGGTAGGCGCGGCGGGCGCTCTGATCGCTGCTCTTCGCTGGTCGATCGAGGTAGCGCAGGTAGCTTTCTTGGGCGACGTCATCGGCGACGGTGGGGTCACCGGCGACCCGGCATAGGTATCGCCAGAGGCCGGTGGCCGTGGCGTCGTAGAAGGTGGCGAACTCGGTATCGTCCACCACGCCATCCCGCGGCTCAGACGACGCATCAGTCGAAACGGCGACGTGTCGTCCGATTGTGCTGTCGATGGAGGGCTGCATTGCGATTGTCATCATCGTCTGTGTGGGAAGGATGCCGATTCACTCGTTGTCGTCACGTTCTTGGATCATGCCCCAACGGCGCGACAGGGCCGCTGATAGTGCACCGGCCACCACGATGCCGACACCGGCACACAGGAGGATGGTACCGCTCACGGTCAGCTCGTCACTTGGATCGTTACCAGGGAGGTCTCCGAATCCGGCCAAATTGACGGCCAACATCATGCCGCCGCCGATCAGTAGGATGATCAGCCCGGCGCTAAGGGTGAAGAGGATCGCCCGCCGTGGATCGGTTGGCGGTGGCGCGAAGCGATCGAACAGACGACGTCCGCTTGGCGAAGATAGAAAGAGGTCGAGCTCCTCGGCCGATGAGAAGCGCTCGAGCACCCGCATGCGCTCCTCCGAACGCTGCCGATCTTTTTGCAATCGATAGAAGATGGCGAGGCCCACCATCATGCCGAAAAAGCCGAGATTGCCAAGAATGAAGATAACGAGCCAGGTATCCATAAAGCCCTCCTCGGGGTTGGTGTGAATTCGTTGAGAGACCCATTCTGCGGGCCACGTTTCGATGGTTAAGACGGCGTAGGAGCTTGGTGGTTAACAGCGATTGATGCAGTGCGATACGATGCATGTCTGGAACAATCGCGGTGCGCGAGTCGTAGGATGCACCAGAGCCGTACCGTTTCGTCTCCACCGGGTTCGATTCTTCTCCCTATGTCTTTCGGTTTGAAGATCTCCAGTCCTCACCTCATCGGCATCGCTGTCACGGTTCTTGGGGTACTGCTATGCGGGCCCAGCGCGGATGCCCAGAGTCTGCGGCCGTCGCGCGCATCGCTCAATCGGCAACAAGCTCAAGCTCGTTCGCACGATTTCACTTTCCTGCGCAATCCCAGCGATGTGCGCCGATTCCTCAGCAAGGGATGGCTGCTACCGGTGCGGAGCAGTCGCGATATCGAGCTGAAGGGGGTTTCATTTCCCTACTCGCGGCCCGAGGTCAAGCTCTTTGTCGAACGACTCGGAAGGCAGTATCGTGCGGCATGTGGTGAGCGGCTGGTGGTCACGAGCCTCACGCGGCCGCACAGCCATCAACCGCGCAACGCCTCGGCACGCAGTGTTCACCCCACCGGCATGGCCCTCGATCTACGGCGGCCGCGCTCGCGCACCTGTCGAAAGTGGCTGGAGAAGACGCTACTGAGTCTCGAGCGGTCCAGGGTCATCGAGGCCTCGTACGAGCGTTCGCCACCGCATTACCACCTGGCGGTCTTTCCCAGGCCCTACGCGCGCTACGTTTCCAACAAGAAGACATCATCCGCCGCGGGGCGGACCCACGTGGTGGCCCGCGGGGAGAACCTGTGGAGCATTGCCCGCCGCTACCGAACCGGCGTGCGCTCCCTGCGTGAAGCCAACCGCCTGCGTAGTGACATCATTCGCCCTGGCCAGGTGCTGCGCATTCCGAGCGGGTCGTAGAAGCGGGGCTTGGAGCACCCGGCACCGGCAATGGTCAGCTCTTCGGCGTAGTCCTAGCGAGGCTTCGCCTCAGACCCCTTTATCTCCTCTTCGGTAGCGGCCGTTGCCCCTGGCGGCCGACCGGCTCAGCCATGGGGACGGCCGGCACAGGTCCGGCCGCTTGTATATTGGAGCTGCGGGAGGGGCGGGCCAGGTCTTTCACGAGACTCAACCTTCGAATCGCGACCGCAGTGGAACGCGAGAACCTCCCGCAGCTCCCCTCGCGGTGGCGCGGGGGGGATGACGTTCCGGAGGCGGGGAGGTCGTTCCGGCCGCGAGGCTTCGAGCCTGAATGTAGATCGACCCCCCGCCCTCTTCGCCGATGCCGAGGAGTATCTGAGTGCCTCTGAGCCTGCATGAACAAGCTTGGCAGGCGATGGTGCAGGGTCGGGGAGCCGCCTTCGGATTCTATCCGAGGAGACCGTCATGACCATCAGCCAAGACCGGCTTTTTGCCGGGATCGAGGTCAGTGCCAAGACCTTTGTCGTACGCACCGATGCAACACCCAACGTTCAAACATACGGCAACACACCTGCAGGGCACGGAAAGCTGATCCGACGCCTAAGTAAGTGCGGGCCGACCCCGCCGATGCCGAGGTCTTGCTCGAATATGCGCGTCGCATGGACTTCCAGCCCTGGAAGCCGCCCTCGAAGGAAGCCCTGGAACTCCGCGCCCTCCTGCGACGACGCGCGAGCCTCGTCAAGGCCAGAACAGCCGAAAAGAACCGTCTACATGCAGTCACGGCTACCCATGAACTCACGCCACTCGTGCGACGTGACATCCAGCTTGCCATTCGACAACTCACCAAGCGCATCAGCAACGTCGAGAAGTTGGCCCAGAAGCTCGTAGAGCGTACACCCGCGTTTCACAACGCGCTACGGCGACTCATCACCGTCAAGGGCATCGCCACCGTCTCGGGGCTGCACATCCTTGCCGAGATCCTCGCAATGCCCGAAGGCATGACCGCCAAGCAGTGGGTCGCGCATGCTGGCCTGGACCCACGCCACTTTCAATCCGGTGAGACGGTCCACAAAGCACCCAAGATCACCAAAGCAGGTAACGCCCACCTGCGCGCCAGCCTCTACATGCCAGCCCTCGTCGCGATCCAAAACCAGCCCACCGCCAAGGCCTTCTACGAAAACCTACTTCAACGGGGAAAGGCACCCATGCAGGCCGTCGTCGCCGTCATGAGAAAGATACTCGTAGCCATTCACGCCATGCTCAAACATGACGTCGACTACGATACCAATCGCTTCTACAAACTTCCCGATCCAGCTTGACGGCGAAGAGAGTATCTACAGCAGAACATCGCTCTACCGGCACCGAACCCAGGCATCAAACATCAACATCTGGCTCATCTGTAAAGATGTTGGTGGTTCTAGTCCCAAAACCAGCGCATCTTGAAGGCGATCTACACAAATCTCTTGGGCTCAATCACTTCCGAAAATGCTCAACGAACCTTCGGGTGCGCCTGCGCTTTTCGTAAGCACTTGAGCCTCAAGATCTTCGCGCATCTCATCCTTCGTATGCGCTTGTTTTAGGTCTAGTGACCTAGCGAGGCTCCGCCTCAGACCGACTAGCGGTGTACTCGCTACGTTGGCCGAACGGAAATCCCCCTCAATCCCCCTTTAGAATCCCCCTCAATCCCCCTTTAGAAAAGGGGGAGGGCCGGACCCCACAATCCGTCTTTCCCCCCCTTTTCTAAAGGGGGGCCAGGGGGGATTTTCGGCCAGGCAAGCTCTGCACTCAATATCCGGCTTATCTGTAAAGATGTTGGTGGTTCTAGTGACCTAGCTGCCGGCTAGCACGGCGGCCAGTCCATCGACATCTTCGGGTCGGCTGTCGAAGGCGGTGACGATGCGAGCATGCAGCTGGCCGCCCACGGGCCAAGTCTCAATCTCGTAGCCAGCGTCGGCGACGCGTTGTGCGACGGACGTCGGTAGCGATGCGAAGACCATGTTGGCGTCGACGCGTTCGAGCATGTGGACGTCTTCAGCGTTGGCCAAGGCTGCCGAGAGGCGGGTGGCCATGGTGTTGGCGTGGCGCGCGTGACGCAGCCACAGGTCGTTTTCGAAATAGGCCACCAGCTGGGCGGAAAGGAACCGCATTTTCGACATCAGATGACCGCCACGCTTGCGCCGGTACGAAAAGGTCTCGGCTCGGGCCGGATCGAAGAACACCACGATCTCGGCGGCCAAGGCACCGTTCTTGGTGGCGCCCAGGCATAGAACATCGATTCCCGCCTTCCACGACGCTTCGGCTGGACTGCAGCCCAGGTGCACCAGCGCGTTGGCAAAGCGGGCACCGTCCATGTGTACCAACAAACCGCGATCGTGGGCGGCTTCGGCCAAAGCGCCGATCTCAGCGGCGGAGTAGACGGTCCCTCGTTCCGTGGCTTGGGTCACGCTGAGGGCGGCGGGACGGACGCGATGGTGCTCACCCGGTCCGGTTGGTAAGAACGCGTTGGCGAAGCGACGCGGATCGATCTTGCCGTGGAGGCCCGGCAAGGGAAGGAGTTTGGCGCCGCCCGTGTACAGTTCGGGGGCACCGCATTGGTGCTCGTTGATGTGACTGGTGGCGTGGCAGTAGATCGCGCCGAAGGGTGGGCAGATCGTGCCCAATGCCAGGGCGTTGGCCGCTGTGCCGACCGCGATCGGGAACGCCGCGACCGCGTGCTCGAAAAGGTCGGTGAGCATGGGCTCGAGCCGTTGGGTCCAGGCATCGGCGCCGTAGGCGGCGGCGGGACCGGTGTTGGCGGCCACCATGGCCGCCATGATCTCGGATGCGACACCGGTTGCGTTGTCGCTGGAAAAGCTCACTGGTTCGTGCGGCTCCTCCAAACCGGGGGGGTTAGTCATCATGCAGCGTGGAGACCAAGTAGGCAGCGAGGGCGCGCGCGATGCCTGGTTTGCTCTCGAGACGCTGGGGCCGGCGGTCGCGCGAGACCAACCAAGCCACGTGCTCGTCGCCCGCACCCATTTCTTCGCCACGATTGGCGATCACCGCGTCGAAGTGTTCCAGACGACTTTCCGCGGTCGCCATCAGCTCGTCGTGGCTGACTGCTTCTTGATACTTGAAGGTAATCATGTGAAGGCTGGGTTGGGCCGCGCGAACCTCGTCAATCACTTTTTCAGTCGGCTCGAGGGTCAAGGTCAACGTCTGGCCACTGGGCGTCTTGCCGGGAAGGGTCTCGCTGGGACGATAGTCCGCCACCGCGGCTGAGAAGATACCCGCCGCGAAGGGCTCGGCAGCCAGGCGTGCGAGCACCGTCTCGCGGTAGGCGTCGTACGTTCGAACAACCTCGTGCGGCAGGTGCGCGGGTGGTGTGAGCGCGCCATCGCCATGAATCAAGAGCACGTCCGCGCCACGTAGATAGAGCGTTTCGGCGATGGCAATGCCCAGCTTGCCGCGAAATCGTGTGACGATGCGGCGGACATTGTCGATCGGTACTGGCGTCGGACCACCCGTGACCATGATTCTCATGCCGCGAAGCGGCGAGTCGACAACCGCTCGGCACACTTCGGCGACCAAGACGTCATCGTCAGGGATCTTGTGTTTGCCATCCGCCTCGCGTGGGGGAATGATTCGTACACCCATCTCGTCGAGCCGGCGCAGCGAGTCGGTCAGAATGGCGTTGTGCATCGAGCCGTGCATGGTGGGTGTCAGCAAGACCGCGGTGCGGCCTTGCTCCATGCGCCCCAGCGCAGATGCCAGGGTGGTCGTGATGACGCCGTCCGCAATGCCGTTGGCGAGCTTGTTGATGGTGTTGTAGGTCGCCTGCGGCAGCAAATAGGCGTCAAAGGAGGCGCCGTCGCCCAGGTGCTCGGCACGCGCCGACAATTCGGAGACCACGGCACGATCGGTACTCCATGCCAGCGCATCTTCGGTGACGTAGCGCAGGGCGTCTCGAGACGCGAACGCGGTGACCTCGGCGCCCCGGCGTCGGAGGGCACGCGCCAGTAGGGGCACCTTCATGGCGGCAATGCCGCCACAGACCAACACCGCGATCCGGCGACCTTCGAGCTCGTCGCCGAGACAGGAAACGTCGTGGTCATCCAAAGGGGACGGTGGTGGCGGTGCGAAATCCCAGTTTTTCATGGTGGCTCGGGCAGGTGGTTGATGTGTGAGACCGAGACGGCAGGAAGCAGGATCTTAGTCGATCGGCGATAGATTGGGCGATGCCCGTCGTGCGGCGGTATGGGCGAGTTGGAGCGCCATCGGGCTCCGGGGCCGGTGTGCCGGTGGCACGAAGCGTGCATTGGTAGGTGGCACCATCCGCAAGCGTCCGTCTTGCGTAACGTAGGATGGACGCGCGACGGTCACCACCTTGGCGCAAGGTGTCGGATCGGCGCGACGGTTGGCGAATTCGACTCGGAGCCCCTTCATGCAGCGATCTCCCTTCTCGATCGAAATCCGGCGAACGATGGTCCTGTGCGCGGCCTTCGTCTTAACCGTGGCGTGGCCGCTCGCAGCCGTGGCCGAGACCGCGACGAGAACAGTATGGATCGATGCGGCCGATGAGCGAGGCCGGCCGGTCGAGACCCTCGATGCCCAGGATCTCGATGTGCGCGAAGATGGCGCGCCGGTGGCCGGTTTGGCATTGAGTCCCGGTGTCGCGAACGAAGGTAAGGCGCGCGTGGTGCTCTATTTCGACGCGATTCTGGCGTCGGCCGGCAACTACCGTCGTGGCGCCGAGGTGTTGGCGACGCAGATAGCAGCGTTGACCCGCCTGGGCACGGTGGAATTGGTGATCGCGGACCCGGAGCCACTGTCGGTCTTGGTTACCGAGGACGCGCTGGCCTTGGGTGAGCGACTCGGATGGCTGGGTGCCAGTGATCGCGGTCGGGGCATGGTCGCCGCCTTGCGCGAGCAGACCTTGCGTGAGCTGGAAAGTGCTCCGGGGCAGCCATCGGTTCCGGCGGAGGCTCGGGCCGAGATCGTACGGCAGGCCTCGGCCGAGGAGCGGGCCTTGGTTGTGGCGCAACTCGAACGAATGTTGGCGTGGGCGGGTAGCGCGAAGAAGCCCGCTGGTGGGCCGGCTATCGTGGTCCCGGTCTTGGACGGCTTCGATCTCGACCCCGCTCTGTTTTATGCGCAGGTCTTCGCGTCGGAGGCGGGGGGTAGCGCCTCGATGTCGAGGGCCTTGACGACCTCGATGGAAGACGTGGCGCGATCTCTCGCGGCCCGCGGCTGGACGGCTGTTCCGTTGGCCGTCGCGAAGTTGACCCTGCCGGAAACCACGGCCGAGCCGATCGAAGCGATCCGATCGGCGGGGGGGGATGACGCAGGCTCATTGGTACCGGGACCGATCCGCAATCCTCAGGTTCGCCTGGGAAGAAAGCGTGAGCGTGACAGCGAAGCGCGACCCCCGGTTGGGTTCTTGGCACCCCTGGCGCCGCTCGAGATGATGGCTGCTGCCACGGGTGGTTCGGTGATCGCTTCGGCGGAAGGCTTCGGCAATGCCTTGGCCCGGCTGGCCCGGCGTTGGCAACTCCGGTACGAATCGACGTTGGGGATCGACCAAGGTTTGGTCGCGCTCGAGGTTGCTTCGCTGCGGCGTGACCTGGCGGTCCGGGCTCCACGTTGGACGAGTCGGGCGGTACCCGCGCCGATTGCAGCCGTCCGTTTGCGTCAAATCCTCGCGGGTGCGAATCCCGACGGTGGCTTGGATGTCGCCTCCGCCGCACGGCTCGGTTCGGCCGTTACCAGCGAGGCCGCCGCCGCTGCCGGGCTGGTCGACGTGGCGTTGGAGACGCGCCTCAGCCTACGTCCGCTCGCGGATGCCGGTGGCGATTTGCCCCTGGGTTTGGGCTCCGTCCCCGTGCGGGTGATGGTCGCATGGGAAGCCGCGGACGGGTCGCTTGCGCGACAGGACTCGGTGCTGCTGGAGCAGGATCTGCGGTCGGATGCGGAGTGGCGGTACGATCAGTCTTTGAGCCTTCCCGTCGACACCGGGCAGGTCGCTGTTTTGGTGGAAAATCTCGAGGACGGTCGGTGGGGTGGAGGATTGGCGGCGATGGTTCGCGCCGATGCCGGCGAGGTGGTCGCTGAGCTCACACCACGCGCGACCGTGATCGAGATCAGCCGTCCTGAGGACGAGCTCTTGCGCGGCAAGGTGGTCTTTGAAACCGATGTCTACGACAGCCGGGTTTCGGAAGTCGCGTTCGTGCTCGATGATACCGAGGTGGCACGGGTGAACCAACGTCCATTCAGTGCCCGGGTCAACCTGGGCCGGACACCCCGCCGCCGTACCTTGACGGTGATCGCTTTCGGTGGTTCCGGCATGGAAATGGGCCGCAACAGTGCGGTGCTCAACTCGGGTAGCGGTGGCCTGGGGGTCCGCATTGTCGCGCCGACAATCTTCCAGGTGAGTGGCCCGGTTGACGTGGAGGCTGAAATCACCGTTCCCGTCGAACGCAACCTGGACCGCGTCCTTTTCTTTTGGAACGACGATCTCCTGGCGACCCAATATGCGGCGCCGTTTCGCCAACGCATCGTGGTTCCCGAAAGTCGTCCCCAAGGCTTTGCGCGGGTCGTGGCCATGCTCGACGACGGTACCGTGACCGAGGATGTGGTCGTGCTCAATGGTCCGGAAGCCGGTGAAAGAGTCGACGTCAATCTGGTCGAGTTGTATGTCGTCGTAACCGACGGCGACGGTCGCCCGGTGCGGGGTCTCACGGTCGACGACTTCGCGGTACAAGAGGAAGGGAAGCCACAGAAAGTCGCGAGTTTCAGTGATGCCAGTGACCTGCCGCTGACTTTGGGGATGGCGATCGATTCATCCGCGAGCATGTTCGTCAAGCTGCCCACGGTGCAGCGATCGGCGATTCGTTTCTTGGAGTCGACCTTTGGCGAGCGTGATCGCGCCTTTGTGGTCGATTTCGACAGCCAACCGCGGTTGGCCCGCGGTACGACGGCCGAGTTGCCGCGGGTGGTGACCGCGATCAACGATCTCGAAGCGAGCGGGCGAACCGCGTTGTGGGAATCGATCGTCTTCTCGTTGGTTCAGCTACAAGGCGTTCGGGGACGCAAGGCGTTGGTGGTGTTCAGCGATGGAGCTGACGAAGACGACGAGTTTCCCTACCGCGCCTGTGTGAAGTTGGCCAAGCAGATGGGCGTACCCATCTACCTGATCTTGATGAAGAAACGACCCAAGAACGATGACGCTGGTCTGTCTTTGTGGACACGCTCGTTCAACTCGAAGGCCACTAAGCTCGCCACTTCGGTTGGTGGCCGGGTCTACTACGCCAAGGAATACGCCTCACTCGACGAGGTCTACACCGAGATCGAAGAAGAGCTGCGTAGCCAGTACTTGCTCGCCTACTACCCAACTCAGGTCGGGGCGAGTGGCTTGTGGCGGTCGGTGGACGTCAACGTTCGCAAGCGCGGCTTGGTGCCTCGGACCTTGTCCGGCTACTGGCCATAGCAGACTTGTCACGGCCTCTAACGAGGCGGCGTCTCTGACCACCGAGCGGGCTAGGCCACTAGGCCCACCAACATCTTTACAAATGAGCCAGATGTTGATGTTTGATGCCCTGGGTTCAGTGCCGGTAGAGCGATGTTCTGCTTTAGCGGCCGGACCTGTGCCGGCCGTCTTCATGGCAGTAGGCGGACGGCCGCCAGGGGCGACGGCCGCTACCGAAGAAGGAGATAGAGAGTCTGAAGCGAAGCCTCCCTAGGCCATCGGCCCACCAACATCTTTTACAAATGAGCCAGATGTTGAATGCTGAGCTTGCCTTGCAGAAAATCCCCCTTTCCCCCCTTTAGAAATGGGGGGAAAGACGGATTGCGGGGTCCGGCCCTCCCCCTTTTCTAATGGGGGATCGAGGGGGGATTTCCGTTCGGCCATCGTAGCGAGTACATCGCTCGGCGGTCTGAGGCGAAGCCTCGCTAGGTCTCGAATTGACAGGCCGAAGCGTCGTCGGTGTTAAACGAAGCGGTCATCTGGGATGCCGACGCGAACAGTGGGCGACCATCGAAGGTGGCCTTGCAGTACAACGGTAGGAGCATGCCATTCACCATCCGGAAGTCGCGGAACGCAATGTCGACCTCGCCGGTCCTACCGTCGAAGCTGGTTGCCTCGTACCGGAGCAAGCGGATGGCGCCGGATTCCGGATCGATACCGAGCGTCGTGATGACGTCACGAATGTTGACCTCGACCAACCCAACGGTCTGGCCTGCGATTCGCGTTGCTCCGAGGTGCCTTAGGGAGGCCTCGTTGCGCATCCGCAAGATGATCGTGCGGCGGTGAAGCAGCTCGGCGCGGAGTTCTTCGTGGAGACCCTCGGGGACGGTGATCTCCTGGCCGTTGGTCGCCAAGAACGATTCCGGGCCAGAAAGGCCTCGTACGATGTACGTGCCGTCGTCGAGTCGCCGTTCTTGACGAAGGCAGTCGGTACCAACGAGAACCGTCGAAGAATCGGCCTGTTGGACATCGCCTTCGGGGTCGAACAGGTCCAGCAAGCCTTGGAACCGCATGCTCCGTATGTTGTCGAGGTGCTGGGGACCACCGAAAGCGGTGACCGCACGGGTGAGCAACCGCGACGCGGCGTCGCGTCCATTGCTGGCTTTTGGGGAAATGACTTCGGTGGAACCGCTCGAGACGAGTGTTCCGAGCGCGAGTACGATAGTCACAAAGATACCGACCATCCGGCTTGTTCGGGGCATCTAGTCCCTCCTGGCCACCTGCGGTGGCCTGGCATCGAGTCACCGAAGAAAAAAAAAGAAACAAAAGAGAAACAGAAACGAAGTGCATGGCCTCCTGATTGAATAGTATGGCGCTCGGGGCTTGGCAGTAGAGGGGCCATTTGTCTGGACCTTTTGTCTCGTCCGGCATGTAGATGGAGTGACGAAGCGGTGCCGATTTGGTGGCGCCGACTTGGTGGCGGCGACCCTGCATCGTAGAGTCGGCACGCTATGACCGACTATGACTGTTGGACCCTGATCGCTCCAGACGCGCTTCGCGGTGTGCTCAGTGCCGATCTTTGGGCACTCGGGACCCTTGGAATCGAAGAAGTGGACGACGTCGAGGGGCAGGCGCAGTACCGTGCCTTCTTCGCGGCTGGTGCGCTCGACCCTGAGGCGCTTTCGCCGTGGCGGGAGCGGGGCGTTGGGATTTGCCACCATGTACTGGAAGGAAAGGACTGGTTGGCGGTGTATCGCGCGTCGGCGGTTCCCGTCGATATCGGTTCCCATTTTCGGGTCGACCCGAGGGACCCGGATGACCGCTCGGACCGTGGTGGCGACCACGCCGAGTCCGGAAGGCTCGGTGAGCGGTATTTGTTGCGCATCCCCGCCCGTCAGGCCTTCGGAACCGGTAGCCACGCCACGACCCGGTTGGCCTTGACCTTGCTCGAAGGCCTCGAGGTCGAGGAACTCGACGAGCTCGACGTGCTCGACGTTGGCACCGGATCGGGCATTTTGTCTTTTGCCGCTTTGGTCCTCGGCGCTCGCCGTGCCGTGGGTTTCGACCTTGATCCCGTGGCGGTGTTGATCGCCGGACAAAACGCAGCGCTGAACTGTTCGTCTCCGGGGTTGTTCGCAGGACGACTCGATGCGCTGCGGGCCGTGCCGTGTGTTGACGTGGCTGTGGTCAATGTCCTTCCAGAGCGGATTCGCGACGACCTTCCTCGGCTGTGCTCCCTGTTGCGCCCCTCGGCCCACCTGATCAGCTCAGGCAACTTGATTGCCGAGCGAGAGGTGGTCCTGGCGACCTGGGCGAGGCTCGGGCTTCATCCTTGCCAGGAGCTGCGGGAAGGGGAGTGGATCGCCTTTGTACTCAAGCGAGGTGACGGGGCGTGATCACCCACCTGGTCGAGGCGGATCGATTCGAGACTTCAGAGGCCCGCGTTACGGGTGATTCCTACCGCCACCTGTTCCGGTCTCGTCGGTTGGCGGTAGGAGACCGGGTGCGGGTTGTCGATGGCGTTGGGCATGCGCGTTGGGCGGTGGTGGCATCGGTGGCGCGTTCGGAGGCGGTACTGACGTTCGGAGGCCCGGCGCCCGACAACGAAGCGAGCTATCAGCTGCAACTCGTCGTGGCGGCCTTGCGCCCCGAGCGCGCCTCATGGCTGGTCGAGAAGGCGACGGAGTTGGGGGTCGCGGCGATTCGATTCGTAGCGTCCGAGCGCACGCCGCGGAACTACGGTGAGCGAAACCTGGCCCGTTTGCGGCGGGTCGCCGCTTCGGCGGTCGCACAATGTCATCGTTCCGCGCTACCGCTCATCACTGGTGTGCATGGTTGGGACGAGGTCGAGGGGTTGCTTCAGGCCTTCCGAGATCGCTGGTATCTCGATCCCGAGGCGGAGGTTCAGGGGGAACTCAGGGCGACATCCATCGCGGGCACGGTAATGATTGGCCCGGAAGGTGGCTGGGCTCCGAATGAGCAAAAAGTCCTAGCCCGTTGGGCGACACCGGTGGGACTTGGGCCACGAATCCTGCGGGTCGAGACCGCGGCACTGGTGGCTGCGGCGCGATTGCTCTAGACCGGATCATTCAAGATCAACCGGCTACGAGAAGGTAGTCACCTACGTCTGCTGCATTTCGCTCGTTCAGGCTTCCTCAACGTACAGACAGTACGTTGTCGTTGCCTTCGCTCGCAAGCCTTGCAGCCACAGGCGCCTACGCTCTCTCGCTGCGATTGTCATGAATAGTCCGGGCTAGCGTTCGCGATCGCTCGAGCCGTTCGTGATGGCTCAGCCCTTGGGGATTGGGGTGTCCTAGGCCGGCTTGCGAGAGCTTGCCGAAATGGAACAATGAGGTCACACTAGGGAATCCTAGGCAGGGCATTTTGGTGTACGTTGGGCAAGTTGACCCGGTCATATTGACTAGTTGTCTGGCTAATCTGCCTGAAATGGCGGGATTTTCCCGGTTTCGTGGCAGGAATGATTCTTATTTTGTAGTGTTAGCGCACTGCTTTCTGTTCCGACTCAGCGTGACCGGGACAGAAGAGACTGATCCGGGAGGGCGACGAGATGGCAGCCTTGAAGGCAAGACACGAAAACGATGTCGGCGTTTCAGAACCATGCCTTGGGCATGCCGCTGAAACGCCTGCCAAGAAGCGCTATCAATCGCCGTGTTTGACGATTCTTGGCGACGTGCGAGATCGAACGCTCGGGCCGAGTGTGGGAATCGGTGAGAGCGGCAATCCGTTGGTCTTCAAGGCGTAGGATTGCACGGAGAGTGAACGTGACGAAGAACAGCAGGGCTCGATTAGAAGTTCGGGGCCAGCAGTCGATTCGGATCCGCGTTGCGGATAGGCGCGATCCTCGGCAGTACCGAGTCGGCGGCGCGGTGACGGTAAGCGATTGCCCCTGGCCAGCGCTCGCTGCGTTTAAGGAGCCCTTGGCCGAGGTTGTCCCGTCGGTCGTCGGATCGATCACCGACTCTGGGGAGAATGGGATACCGTGGCTTGGCAAAACCCTCTTTGACGAACCGGCTTGGTTGGCCGGTCGGTTGCGGCGGCTCCATTGCTCGTGTGTTGGCCAGCGTTACCAGTTGGCCATCGAAGGGCTGGATCCCTTGACGGTCACGTGTGGCAAGGACGGTGCCGAAATCCGGCGCTCGACGTTTCGCGAAGAGCCGGATGATGCGCTGCTCCAAGAGGCCGTGCTCGGCCCAGCCCTGTTGTTGGCGCTCGCTTCGAGCGGCACGTTTGCATTGCACGCCAGTGCGGTCGAGGTCGCTGGTTTCGCCTTTGCGTTCTTGGGATCGTCAGGGGTCGGTAAGTCGACGTTGGTTCGTCCACCTCGTGAACCCGGACGCCGAATCGCAGACGACATTCTTCCCATCGGTGTGAACGCCGAGGGCGGCATCGAGGTGCGGCCTTGGTATCCACAACTCAAGGTTGCCTCCGAAGGACGCGGCACGACGCCCGTCACCGAGCGCTTGCCGTTGGGAGGCGTCTTTCTGCTCGAAGGCCTCGAGCCTGCAGCTTGTGACGTTTTCGGCTCGGGTTTGACCGCGGTACCAGCCACGATCGCGGTCGCTCGGCATACGGTTGCATCAAGGCTCTTTTGCGCCCGCCTCTTGCGGCGGCAACTGGTGTTTGCCGCGACGCTTGCGCGGCAGGTTCCCGTTTTTCGTCTTGGCTACGAGCGACAGCTTGCGGTTTTGCCGAAGGTACGGCGATTTGTGGCCTCTCGTGCTCGAGCATTGGCGAACAACCATCCGTCAACAACCGGCTACGGCAGGTCTTGAAGAAGATTGACAGTGAACCGATGAGTAGCCATCAAGTTGGGATCGAAGCCGCCTCGTTCGACGACGGCGGGAGGAGTCGGAGATGAGCGAAAGAGCATTCTTGGTTGGAAAAGGGACCCTCGAGACCCGCCGGTGCGAAAAAGGGGGCGGTGTGCGGTGGCTGTGGGCTGCTTGGATTGGGTTGCTGCTCATGCCGACCACCATCTGGGGCGCCGGTGGTCTTGCTGATGGTCCTGTTCAGACCTACTTTGTTCCGATTGACGAAGCGCATGTGATTTTGCAGGCGGCAGCGATCAATTTGGCCGCACCCACGCCGCCGGCATCGGACACGGTCCATACCGTGGTCTCGCTTTCTTCGACGACCGATGGCACGGTCATTTGCTACGACCACTGGGAAGACGGTTACGAAGCCGATTTGTCGAACCCGGTCCAGCCGACAACGCTGACCATCAACCTCGACGCGGGTGATTTTACGGTCTTGGAGAACGACGTGGTCGCCAGCCCGCGTGATCCTGCCGTGGTGCTCTTCGATGCCCGCGACCGGATCGGCACCTCCGATCAAATCGCGGTTACCCGGGGCGGCTGGCGACTGCAGGAGGGGACGCAACTCGCTGGCGCGGTCGAGGTGTTTCCAGCCGTCGACTGGGGCACCCGTTTCGAGTCGCCTGTGGGCGAAGATCTCGCGTCGCCGACCTTCGAGCTGGTGATTGCTTCCGTAACGGCGAACGAGCTCGGAGCGGTACTCGAGGTGGATCTCGATGGTGACGGCACCGCCGACGAAGTAAGGCGTCTGGGACCCGGTGAAAACACTCTGATCGAAAACGTGGTGGTGGGTACCTCCTTTGTTTCCTCCGACCCGGTCGAGGTGCATCTGCTGACCGGCGATCGCGGTTCCACCTTTGCCGGCCGCTGGTACAGCCTGGTGCCCACGGAACAATGGAGCGACAGCTACTACAACCCGGTAGGCACCGCCGTCGCCGGTCAAGACACCGTGGTGACGCTCTACAATCCGCACGCTTCGGCGATCACCGTGACCCAAGAGACGCTGATACCGACCCTCGTCACGTCGAGCTTCGAGAACACGACGACAGGCGCCATCTCCAATGCCGCCACCCCTTGCGCTACGCCGCTGGTGCGTGACTTCGTGATCGGTTCGACGTTCGATGTTTCCGAGGTGCGATTGGGCCTGGTGGCCGATCACGTCTATCGCGGCGACATTCAGGCGACGCTCGAGTCTCCTGCTGGTACCCGTGTGGTTGTCGTGGGTTCCAACGGTGGTGACGCCAATGACAACTATGACATCCAGTTCGAACAAGCGGCCGCGGCAGCGATCGATGACGGCACGGTCGACAACACAGCGGCGCCCTTCTACGACCGCACAGTCGGACCGACGGGCTCGCTTGCGGCCTTCAGCGGTGAGTCGTCGGTGGGAACCTGGCGGCTCGAGGTCTGCGATGTCTTCGGCGTGGACGATGGCACATTTCTTCGCGCGCGTTTGCAACTGAGTGAAGTGACCAGCGCGTCTCCTTCGACCAGCACGCTGACGGTGCCGGCGGGCGGTGTGACTACCTTCGTCATGCCACTCGACTCGGGCGGCCACTTCTTCACCGCTGGTGGTGAGGACTTCTTCGCGTTGACCGCGATCGATTTCGACAACACGGCGGCCGATTGGGGCTTCACGTTGTTGCCCGAGGAAAACCTAACGACCACGTTGGTGGTGGGTTGGGCACCGGGACGCGATCCGACCTCCGCGGTGAATCCGACCGAGAACGGCAGCCCGATTTGGGTCACTGCAAACGCCGCCACAAATCTTCACGTCGATTTCGACGGTGATCCGACGACCGGTGCATTGGTCGACATCGAAGGCAATCGCTTCGATCAGCTGGTCGCGATCGGTGCCTTGATGTCGGTGCGTCTGTTCGATCTCGACAATGATCAAAGTGGTGCCCGCATCTATACGCTGGACGGCACACTGATCACGGCCGCCTGGGGACAGGACCCGAGCACAGCCAGCCCGGCGTCGCCAGGCCTCGATTTGGGCACAACGGTGGTACCGATTTCCAGGCTGCGGATCGTGAAGGAAGGCGTGCTGGTCGACGACATCGATGGCGATGGCGGTATCGATCCTGGTGAGAGCATTCGCTACACAATCACCATCACCAACGTATCGGACGCGGTGATTCCGGCAGCGACTCTCGAAGATACAGGCCTCGATACGAACGTCGCCTACGTTGCCACCACCACAGAGGTGGATGGTGTTTCGGTCGCCGATGACGCCGTGGGCGCCACGATTTTCCCCCTCGATGAAGGAGGGCTCGATCTCGGTGGGCTAAATGTGAACCAGACCATCACCGTCACCTTCGACGTGACCGTCGACAACCCGCTACCCGGTGGTGTCGAGGGTTTGGCCAATGTCGCCAAGGTGCGGGCTGGTACGGAAACGGAGACCGACACGGAGGTGGTTCCGGTTGGCGATCCCGAGCTACTTATTACCAAAGTGTCCGACGTCGTGGGCGACGCGCTACCTGGGCAGATCATCACCTACACGGTTGGTGTTACCAACAGCGCTGGCGTGGCGCATCGCGGCATCAAAGTTCTGGATACCTTGCCGGCGAGCGTGACTTATGTTTCCGCGAGCACCAACGCGGTCGGCTTTGTACCGGTGATCACAACCACGTCCTACGACACCACCACCACAGCAGTCATCAGCGCCGCGACGCCCTGTGCTACGCCACTGGTGCGTACGTTTGCGGTCACCGACACCTTTGTGTTGACCGATGTCGACCTCGGTCTTAGGGCGGACCATGCGTATCGTGGCGACATCCAGGCGATTCTCGAGTCGCCCGCGGGGACCCGCATCACCGTCATCGCGAGCTCGGGCGCGGACGGAAACGACAACTACGACATGCTTCTGGCCGATGGCTCCGTGGGCGCGATCAATGACGATACGATCGATGATACGGCCGCACCGTTTTACGACCGCGGTGCCAACCCGAGCAATGCGCTCGCGGGCTTCAATGGCGAAACGGCGAACGGCACCTGGCGGCTCGAGGTTTGCGACGCCTTTACGGGCGCGGACGACGGTACGTTCAACAGCGCCCAGTTGCGGGTGGGTGGAGAAAGCCAAGTGGCCACCACCAAGACCAACCAGGCGGCGGCGATCCTGCCGCTCACCGATGGCGATCCCACGAATTTGATTCTGGCCCCGGATGCCTTCGAGCTGCAGCCGGCTCAGACCATGACGGTCTCGTATCAGGTGCAGGTTGCGGATCCGCTCGATATCAACACCACTTCGATCATCAACACGGCCAAGGCCACCAGCATTCAGCAGCCGTTCCCGGTCATCGCAACAGTGGTGGACCCGGTGACCCGTGGTGGGGTGCTCGGTGATCGGGTGTGGCTGGATGCCGATGGCGATGGCGTCCAGGATCTCGGTGAGCCGGGGTTGGCCAACGTGATGGTCGAGCTGTTCGATCCGGGCCTGGACGGGATGCCGGGCGGCGGCGACGATGTTTCGTTGGGAACCGCGACCACCGACGCGAATGGTAACTACCTATTCGATTTTCTTTTGCCCGGCGACTACTTCGTGGCGGTGGATGACACGACGTTGCCAACCGGTCTCGCGGCTTCGCCCGGAACGAGCGATCCGAGCGCCGTGGTGACGATTGTCGGCGAAGAGGCGATTCTCGACGTGGATTTTGGCTACACGATCGCCGACCCGAGCACCGGCATCATCGGTGATTTCGTGTGGTCGGACGCCAGCGTCGATGGCAGTCAGGACCCCGGTGAGGTCGGCCTCGCGAACGTCGATATCGAGCTGGTCAATGGCTCCGGTGTGGTCGTGGCGACGGTGACGACCGGCGTCGATGGCAGCTACCTGTTCACGGGTGTTGCGCCGGGTGAGTACACCGTGCGGATCGCGGCGGCCGAGCTGGGACCGGGCGGCGATCTCGACGGGTACTCGGCGACGGTGGGACCGCAGAGCGAAGGCGGGTCGGTGAGCGATCCGGTGACGGTCGCAGCCAGCGACGTGATGCTCGATGTTGATTTTGGCTTCGCCGACCCGTTGGGGACCTTCAGCGTCGATGACGTGTTTTGGCTCGACCTCGATGCCGACGGTCTTTTCGATGTTGACGAGGAACCCTTGGCCGGTGTCACCGTTGACCTGTTGGACGCGGGCGGCGATGTCGTTGCGACGGCAACGTCGGCGGCCGATGGCAGCTTCAGCTTCGATGGGCTGGCTCCCGGGAGCTATACGCTCTCGGTGTCGGACAACATGGGTGTGTTGGCGGGCCTTGGTGGTACCACGAGCCCAGCCGCGGCGCGCCAGCTGGCCGTGACCATCGTGGCGTCGGATCTGACCGGTGTCAACTTCGGCTACAACGCCGCGGGTACGTTGGGCGACCGGATTTGGAACGACGCCGATGGCGATGGCGTGCAGGACGCGGGTGAGAGTGGCTTGGCGGGTGTCACCGTTGAGCTTTTGGACCTCGGTGGTTCGGTGATCGCAACCACGGTGACCGATGGCGCGGGCAACTACCTTCTCGAAGGCCTGGCACCCGATCAGTACACGGTACGGGTCGATGCCATGACTTTGCCCGCCGGATTTGCCTTGACCGGCGACCCGGACGCCAGCCAGGACGGCGAGTCGGCGGTGGCGCTGGCGACGGGCGAGAGCGACTTGACGCTGGACTTTGGCTATCAGAACGCGTCGCTGCCAGACCTGTCGGGTACCGTCTTCGAAGATCTCGACGCCGATGGCACCGAAGACGGCGGCGAGCCGGGATTCCCCAACGTTTCGGTAGCGTTGCAGCGAACTTACGGGGTCATCAACGCAGGGATCGACGTCAACGGCGATGGCATCGTCGATGGCACGGACAACGGCTTTATCGACGGCGTGGAGATTATTGCCGGCCGTCCAGACATGAATGGCGATGGCGCCGCCGATGGCTTAGACGCCGGCGTACTCAAGGGTGTGACCGTCATCGGTGGTTGGATGGACGCCAACGGCGACGGCAGTACAGCAGTCGCGGATCGGCCCCTCGACAACGGGACGATCGTTTGCGATCCGATCGCGACGACGACGACCGATGCCGCGGGGAATTATTCCTTTCCAGACCTCCTGGACGGCGACTATGTGGTGGCGGTGGTCGATGCTGCGGGCGTGCTGGCGGACTACCAGCTGACCTCGGGTTTGGACACCTTGTCGGTGACCATCGTGGGTGTCGATATAACCGATGTCGATTTCGGTTACATCCGCAACGCCGGTACGGCGTCGATCGGCGATGTGCTGTGGCTCGACGCGGACCGTAATGGCATTCAAGATGCTGGCGAGCCCGGCGCACCGGGAGCGACGGTACGTCTATTCGACGCGGGGCCGGACGGTGTAATCGGTGGCGGCGACGACACCCTGATCGCGACAACGACCACCGATGCCAATGGTGGCTACGTGTTCGATGGGCTCGACCCGGGCAACTATTTCGTCGACCCAGACGAAGCGACCCTGTCCGGTCTGATGGAGACTGTCTATCCCGTGGGTACGAACCCATCGGCGGTGATCGCGCTGTCGGAAGGCGAGGATTTCAACGACGCCGACTTTGGCTATGTTTCGTTGACGAATAGCGCCATCGGCGACACCGTTTGGTACGACGCCGATGGCGATGGTGTGCAAGATGCCGGCGAGGTGGGAATCGCTGGGGTCGAGATCACCATCGACGGACCGTCGGGGCCGGTAACAGCAACCACTGGACCGGACGGGTCGTGGCTGGCAACCGGTTTGGCACCTGGCCTTTACGGTGTGACGGTGGATCCTTCGACGTTACCAGCCGGCTATGACCCGGTGCCCACCAACGCGGGTGTTTCCTACCTGTTGGATGTCGAAGCAGGTACCGATTACTACCACCTCGACTGGGGCTTCAACGGCGGCACCACCGGGTCGATCGGCGATACCGTGTTCTTCGATACGGACGCCAATGGCAGCCAAGGGGTTGGTGAGGGCGGTATCGAAGGCGTCACAATCAACCTACTAGACGATCTGGGCAACGTCATCGCCATCACCACGACGGCAGCCGATGGCAGCTATGACTTTGTCGGGCTAGCGGCCGGTGACTACACGCTCGAGGTCACCGACGTGGCGGGTGTGTTGAGCGGTCTCAACGTTTCGACTTTGCCGATCGGTTCCGTTACGCTGGCGGCGGGCGAGGACTATGATCTGGCCGACTACGGCTACGCACCTTCGGGTGGTGCTGGCAGTATCGGTAGCCAAGTGTGGTGGGACGCCGATGGCGATGGCACCCTCGATTCGGACGAGAGCGGGTTCCAAGGGGTCACCATCGATCTGTGGCTCGATGTCGATGGCGATGGCGTCATTACACCGGGCACGGACAACCTGTTGCGGACCATCACCACAGCCAGCAACGGTGAGTACGCCCTGAATGGCTTGCCACCCGCCGACTACATCGTTCAAGTAACTGATACGGGCGGGGCTTTGGCGGGATTCAGTCATACGCTGGGGACGCCAGGTGTCGATGGCCAGAGTCAGCCTGAGACCTACCCGGTAACGCTTACCACCGCCGCCCCGAGCAACCTGACGGCCGACTTCGGCTACTTCCTCGCCATGGGCTTGTCGATCTCGGGCACAGTCTTCGAAGATGATGACGAAAGTGGCACTCACGACGAGCCGGGCGAGCCCGTCGTGGAGGGTGTCATGGTCAATCTGTTCCGGGTGATCAACGGTATGCCGGTGATGATCGGAACGACCACCACCGACGTCAATGGCAACTACAGCTTCGATGATCTCCCCGATGGCGACTACGTGGTCGCGGTGGAGAGCGCTGGCACCGCGGTCGATGGCTATGACCAAACCACGCAAGACGGCACCGGCGGTGTCCAGTTGGTCACCCTCGCGGGCGTCGATTCCGCGGACAACGACTTTGGGTTCTTCGACAGCGGCTTGGTGACCAATCCGGTCACACTGGCGTCGTTCCATGCCGACGGAACGGGCTTCGAATGGACGACCGCCACGGAGACCGGCAACATCGGTTTCAACCTGTGGCGCTACGACCACGCGATCGGAATGTGGCTGGTGCTAAACGACGCAGTCGTACCCTCGACCGCGGTGTATTCCGCCACGGTTCAGCACTATGACTACGACGCCGGTCGCGCCTTTGACGGACCCTTCCTGATCGAGGATGTCGATGTTCGGGGGCGTCCGCGTTTCCATGGTCCGTTCGAACTCGGCCAACGCTACGGGCACGATGTTTCGGCCGAGCCGATTGCCTGGGACACGGTGCGCGCTGCGCATGAGACCGCGGTCCTGGAGCGTGGTCTCGAGAAGGCGGGTGTCGATTCGAGCACCGCCGAACTGCGCCTTTCGGAGTCTGGCTTGTACCGGGTGACCTACGAACAGCTGCGCGCGGCGGGTATCGATTTCAACGGTGTGCCGACCGACGAGCTCGCGATGTCGTCGTCGACGGGACCGGTGCCGGCACGGGTGGTCGGTCCAGGGGCCTCGTTTGGGGCCGGCGGCTTTGTGGAATGGGTCGGCGAAGGCATGGCGTCTCTCTACACACGCGAGAATGTCTATCGCTTGCGCCGCGACGCCAGCCAAGTCGCGCGGCCAACACGCGACGACCGGTCCGTGTCGTTGACGGCAAACGCGCCTGATTACTACCTCGAGACGGTTTCCGTGGGTGCCGACAAGCTCTACAGCTTTGGTGCTCCCAACGGTGATCCCTGGTACGACGTTGGACTGGTCGCGACCTCATCGTCGGTGGCGCGTTCGTATGGGTTTGCGTTGCCGGATCTGGTGCGGGCGTCCGTATCGATCGACCTGATGTTGGATCTCTGGGGCGTGACGGATTTCCCCGAGGCGCCAGATCACCATGTGGTCGTGTCGGTCAATGGGGTGGCGGTCGCGGATGCAACATTCGACGGTCTGGTGGCCAAAGAGCTCCATGCGACCCTCGACGGTGTATTGGACGCTCAAGGGAACACGCTCGAGGTTCGACTGCCGCATGACACCGACGCGCTATTCGATTTGGTAAATATCGAAGGGTTCAGCATTACCTATCCGAGGGCGCCGATCGCGCGAAATGGCTATCTTCGTTTCGAAGCGGAAGCCGCGGTGCTGGAAGTCCAGGGCTTGGCCTCTCCATTGGTCGAGGTCTACCGGCTGGAAGGCAATCGGGTTAGCCGCGTAGAGCAAATTAGCATTTCCTTGGAGACCGACGGCTACCGTGTGCGCTTCAACGGTTCGTCGACCGTTGCCACCTACGTCGTGACCGAGGTTGGTGCACTGCGCACGCCGGACGTCCGACCGGGGCGTGTCACCGTGGACCTGTTGGACACCCCAGCGGAGTTCTTGGTCATCGCGCACCCGGACTTCTTGGTCGGGATCGAACCTCTCGCGAGTGCGCGACGCGGTGAAGGCCTGACGGTGAGGGTCGTTGATCTCGAGGACGTTTATACTGCCTACAGTGGCGGCAATGTCGATGCGGCTGCGATCCACGCCTATGTCAAGGATGCGCATCAACGGATTGGGACGCGCAGTGTGCTACTCGTTGGTGCGGACTCCTACGATTACCTCGACAACCTCGGATTGGGTGCGATCAGTTTCGTGCCGACGCTCTATGGTGCCACCGATGACATCGTCAGTTTTGCCCCCGTCGATGCCCGTTTTGGCGACGTCAATGGCGACAATGTACCCGACGTGGCAGTCGGACGGTTCCCGGTCCGAACCCCCGATCAACTCGAACACATCGTCGTCAAGACCCTCGCCTATCCGGTCATGGCAGCCGAAAGGACAGCGGTTTTCGCTGCCGACGCCTACGATGCACCCAACGACCATTCGTTCACGGCAGACAGCGAAACGTCGGCTGTTTCATTGCCCCAGGGTTGGCAGCTGATGCGCGCCTATATCGATACCCTCGGTGTTGCCGAGGCCAAGGTTGCCTTGGTTGATGCCCTGGATGCCGGCGTCTCGCTGGCGAGCTACTTTGGCCATTCCGGGCCCACCTCCTGGAGCTTCAGTGGGCTCTTCACCGCCAACAACGCAGCGGCGCTGCTCAATGCTGGCCGGCCCACCGTGGTCACCCAATGGGGTTGCTGGAACACGTACTATGTTTCGCCGCAGAACGAGACCATGGGTCATAAGCTAATGACCAGTGGCAATCAGGGTGCGGTCGCGGTGCTCGGGGCCTCGACTTTGACCACCGCGGAAACCGAGCAGGCGCTCGCGCTCCATCTGATGCCACGTCTTTTCCGACCGGGCCAAACGCTCGGTTCGGCTGTGGTGGGCGCGAAGCAAGCATTGGCCGCCAGTGACGGTACCCACGGCCGGCTCGATGTGCTCTTGGGCTGGAACCTGCTGGGTGACCCGACCTTGCGGTTGGTGGAGGACGGACCACAGCCTGGGTTGCCTTTCGAAGACGGTTTCGAGTCTGGTGATACGAGTGCGTGGACCCACGTCGTTCCCTAGAGGGACGGTTTCGTCGCGGCGTCGTTCCCGCTGATAGAGTCGAGCCGCTGACGGGCCAATCTTTCACGACTACTGCGCGCGAGGTACGGCGATGAACATCAACGACCTGCTCAAGATGGCGGTTGAGCGCAAAGCTTCCGATCTTCATCTCAAGGTCGGCAGTCACCCGATGATTCGGATCGACGGCGCCCTGCAGCCCATGCCTGAGATCAAACGTCTCATGCAGGAAGACACCATCTCGATCGCCTACTCGATCATGAACGCGCGTCAGAAGCAGCGTTTCAAGGAAGAGCTCGATCTCGACATCGCCTACTCGGTTCCCGGGTTGGGGCGTTTTCGCTGCAACATCTTTCAGCAGCGGAGTGCCACCGGCCTGGTGTTGCGCGTTATTCCGGCCCGCATCAAGACCATTCGCGAGCTCATGCTGCCCAAGGTCCTCGAGAAGATCTCGATGGAAGGGCGCGGTTTGGTGTTGTGCACAGGTACCACGGGTTCCGGCAAGTCGACGACACTGGCCGCGATGCTCGACTACATCAACACCAATCGCGCCGAACACGTGATCACCATCGAAGACCCGATCGAATTCCTGCATCGCGACAAGAAGTCCCTGGTCAATCAGCGGGAGATCGACATCGACACCCGTGCCTTTTCGCAAGCGCTGCGGGCCGCGATGCGCCAGGATCCCGATGTCATTCTGGTTGGCGAAATGCGCGATTACGAGACGATCGAGACGGCGCTATTGGCGGCAGAGACCGGTCACCTGGTGTTCTCGACCTTGCATACGCTGGACGCTACCGAGACCATCAACCGCATCATCTCGGTGTTTCCACCGCATCACCAGAAGCAGATCCGTATCCAGCTCGGGCAGGTGCTGAAAGCCGTCATTTCCTTACGCTTGGTGCCGCGTGCCGACGGCATGGGCCGGGTACCGGCAACCGAGGCGATGATCGTGACGCCGTACATCCGCGACTGCATCGAGAACAAGGACAAGACCAAGTACATTCGCGAGCAGATCGCCTTGGGGACCAGTCAGTACGGTATGCAGACGTTCGATCAATCGCTCTACCATCACTACAAGGGTGGGCTCATTACCCTCGATGAGGCACTTCGTCGGGCCACCAATCCGGACGAATTCAAGCTCAAGGTTGCAGGTGTTCAGTTCACCTCGGACTCTGCTCGGGAGGAGATGGAGAGTTCCATGGGCGGCGAAGCGGACCTCATGCGTGAAGACTCACCGTTCGAGATCGAGCGTATCGGCGGTTGAGCGTCTATGTCCATGCGCTGAAGCTGCTGGCGCCGCGCGATCACTTTCGGGCCGAGTTGGCGGCCAAGCTTGCTCGGCGCGACTACGAGCAGGAAGAGATCGAATCGGCGCTCGATCGCCTCGAGTTGGAAGGTTTGGTCGATGATCGGCAAGCCGCCGCACGCTTCGTTCGCCGCAAGTTGAGAGGCGAGCCCATGGGCCGACGCCGGCTCGAGGCCGAGTTGCGCCGCAAGGGCGTCGCCAGTGGCGTTGTTCATGCCACGCTCGATGCCGAGGTTGCCGACGACGAGCGGCCGCTTGCCCGTGAGGCGGCCGATCGGTGGCTTGGACGCCAGCGGCCGGATCGCACCAAACTCGCACGTTATCTCGAACGAAGGGGCTTTTCACCGCCCGACATCATCGCCGTGTTACCGATGTCGGACACCGTGGAAGGGTAGGAAGCTGGCGCAATGAGCGCCAGCGCGCTGATCTTCGAACGAACCGGCAGGGATGAGGTCGTACGTCCCCTCGCCCCGATGCTGGCGGCAATGGGGCACCGCGGGCCGGACGGTCGCAATGTACGCGACTGGCCTCACCTTGCCCTTGGACACCTGCATTTCTGGACCACCCCCGAGGAGGTAGGCGAACGGCAACCGTTGGTAGGACCTGGCGGCCAGGCAATCGCCTTCGACGGCCGGCTCGACAATCGCGAGGAGATTTGGCGGTCGTTGCCACGGTCTCCCGGGGCGCTCCAGTCGATGTCCGACGCGGCGCTGGCGCTGGCGGCGTATCAAGCCAGGGGTGATGCCGCCTTTGCCCGCTTCCTCGGTCCCTTCGCGCTCGTTCTGGTGGCGCCCACGATCCGCGAGGTCGTGCTCGTGCGCGACGTTCTCGGTGGCCGGACCCTTTCTTACAGCCTCGATCGGGATCGCTTGGTGGTGGCCTCCGAGGCGCACGCGGTGGTGGGCCATCCGCGGGTGCCACACCAGCTCGATTCGGGTCGGGTTGCGACCTATTTCTCGGCAGGTGAACTCCACGACGCCGCGACCTTCTTTACCGGTGTCCAGGAGCTGCCAGCCGGTCACCTCCTGCGGATCACGCCGAAAAGCCAGGCCCAACGTCGGTTCGATGCCCTTACGGCCCCAGTGGACGAACAGGGTCTCGACGGGTGGACCGCGCGGTTCTCCGAGGTCTTCGACGCCAGCGTGTCGTGCCGACTGCGGGCCATCCAGTCACCGGGGGTGATGCTCAGCGGAGGGTTGGATTCGGCGCCGATCGCGGCCAGCGCCGCGCTGGCGCTCTCCGGGCAACGATTGCCGACCTTTTCTTGGGTTTTCGACCACCACCCCGCGAGCGACGAACGCTCGTTCTTGAAGGACCTCGAGCACCGGTACAATCTCGACGCGACCCACATTCCCTGTGACGACGCGGGGCCGTTTGGCGCGTTGGACGCCTGGCCAACCCATCCGGCAACCCCCGAGCAGAATCCCTATCGCCGGTTTCACCAACGCGTCTACCGCGCCGCGCGCGACAGCGGCGCTTCGGTGGTGCTCAGCGGCATGTGTGGTGACCAACTCTACGCCGGCACCGAGCATTGGCTTTCGGACCTGGCGGCGAACGGTGGCTGGCGCGCGCTCGGTACCGAGCTGTGGCGCTTGGCCAGAGGAGGAGAGCTGGTGCGGCGAACGACGCTACGCGGCTTGGTGCCGGCGCGCTGGGCGGCGTGGCGGCGTCGGGGGTTGGTGCCACCTTGGTTGACCGCACGGGCAGCAAATCTGCTGCCAAGAGCTGGAGAGGTACCGCCACCTGGGTGGGTCCAGCGTCCCCGCCAGTACGAGCTGCTCGCGGGAGGCATGAACGGTCATGGCTTCGGCGTCGAGGCGTTCCACGCGCACGGTTGCGGGGTCGAGGTTCGCCATCCTCTTCGCGACAGGCGACTGATCCAGTTGATGCTCGGCATCCCGACCTCGGCCCTCGTCGCGGGTGGGGTGCAGCGGCCGGTGGTACGACAGGCCTTTCGCGATCGACTGCCGGCCTCGATCATCGAGCGTCGAGACAAGGCGACTTTCGAGCCGATTCTGCGCGCCGCGCTGTTCGGTGGTCAAGAAGCTTGGATTCGGGAATTGCTCGAAGCGCCCGACGCCCACTGGCACCGCTATGTACGACGGGACTGGTTGCGGCCGCATGCCCTGAACGTCGAAAGCGACGGAACCCGCCTGCTGGTTCTTTGGATGTGCCTCGGATTCGAGCTGTGGCGGACCCGATGTCGTCCCACGTGACCGCGGGGTCCTGGGTGAATCGGTGGAAGTGGTGGGCGAAACGCCCAGGGCGAATCGCCCGATCATGAGCGTTGGGGAGATCGAGAGCGCCCAGATCAGTGGCCGGCGCGCCATCGAGTTGAAGGGGGCCTAAGTGCTTTGGCTGTGGTAGCTCGGCGTGAGGCCTTCAGCGAATGGTCGCGGCGGTCCATGCGGCGTCAAGTCGACTCTAAGTGACGCCTGATGAGTGGTTTGTGGCGCCTGAGGCGCGAGGCGGGAGGGCGCGGCAGATCGACGGGACGGGAAGCTGGCTCGAATGTTGCATAGTAGGAATGTGGTGTCGGCTGTCGCGACGATCGATTTGGAAACCGCGTAGTGGAGGATGGAACGTGATTCGGCGAAATCTGGGTAGTGCGAGCGTTTCTTCGCGGCCTGTGGATCAGCCACGGGAAGCCGAGAAGAAACGGTACCGATCTCCCGTGCTGACGGCTTTTGGCGACGTGCGAGACGTGACGCTGGGGCCAAGTGTGGGGATCGGCGAGAGCGGAAATCCGCTGGTGTTCAAGGCCTGAGCAGTGGTTGATTGTTGGTGATGAGAGGCAACAACCTGACGTGCGTAGACGGATCACGTTGATCTTGGTTTTTCTTGGGGAACGACAGAGCCTCTAACGGGGCCCCATGGAACTCGGTCCCTCGCGGGAAGCGTGTTGATCGAGTCGCGGGCCCGGTGGTCGCGATGTTGAAAGCCCACCCGTGACGGGTGGAAGCGTTCGGGAAGGGAGACAGCGATGGTGGGTATGAGAGTAGGTAGATGCATCGACACCGATACCGCGTGGTGTGCGTACCGCTTCGTTTGGGTGGCGTTCTGGCTGATCGCGTCGATGGCACCGACGGTGGCTTGGACTCAGGTGTGCCCGGCGGGCTCGGCGGTGGCGACGTTCACCTGGTCAACCAGCCCGGGTAGCGGCAACGAGTGGCTGACGACGGACCAGAGTGACGGCGCCTCGCGGATGTACACGATCAGCTACACCGACGCCTACGGCAATCCTGGGACCGTGGATTTGACGCTCACGATCCAAGACCCCAACGGCCGCAACTGCGACGCCAACTTGGTTCCCGACCCAGTCAATTGGCCGAATGATCCAGATTGCGCCAACTTTAGGACGGAGACCAACGGAGTCTTCGGCTCGGGTTTTCTCACGTTCGCGATGAAGTCGCTCACCAGCTCGGAGACCGTCCGATTCGACTACGCCTTTTCGAAGCCGGTCTTCATGGACGACTTCAGCACCAGTGACATCGACGACATAGGCTTCGGTTTCAATCCGACGGTTGAGCCGGGAGACTCGTTTCAGGACCGCATCACCCTCATCGCGTCCAACGGCGGCGCCAACGTGCCCCTCACGCTCGCGGGCGGTAGCAACGTGACCATCGCCGGCCAAGTTGCCACCTCGATAGTGGTGGTAGGTGTCAATGGCCTCCTCTTGCCCACCGACGCGGAAGGTACCTTGACCGTGTCGACCAGTCAGGTCCTCGACGCCTTCAGCTTCATCTACCAAAACGGCCCGGCCGATGCGACCAACGAGGGCGGCGCCGGAGTCAGCGACAGTCATGCGGTGCGCATGTCCGGTTTCGACTTCTGTGTCGAAGATGCCCCGCCCGATCTCGACATCGTCAAGACCGCCAGCCCCGCGGGCGCGGTCGCGCCTGGCGGCACCATCACCTATACGATCGAGGTCACCAACAACGGCCCGGGTGATGCCAACGCGGTCACGGTTGACGACACCTTGCCGGCGGGGGTCGCCTATGTCCCTCAATCAACCGTGGCGACAGGACCCGTTGCTTCGACATCGGCGAATCTCGCAACAGCGGGGGTCGCATCCCAGGCGACGGACTTCAACGGTACCTTCACCGCGGAGAAGTGCAACGATGGAGATCAGACTGGCACCGATGGCGCCGGTACGATCTGTCATACCGCCGGTTCGACCGCATACGAATGGTGGCAGGTCGATCTCGGTCAGCAGGCGTTGATCGAGACCATCACGATCTTCAATCGCGACAATTGCTGCCAGGATCGTCTGGGCAATGTCTTCGTGATGGTCTCGAACACCCCATTCGACACCAGCTCGGCCACTTTGGCCAACCTCAACGCGTCTCTCACCACGGCGGATTTCTCGAGCCAGCTACCCGCTGTCGTCACGGGAGACGAGGCGGTCTCCACCGGCGGTGTCTTCGGCCGCTACGTGCGACTCCAAAAGTCAGGCACGAATCCGGGAGGCAACTTCTTCAACCTCGCGGAGGTGGAGGTTGCCGGTTCAGTGGTGGCCACCATCGTGAAGGACAATGTTCCCGGCGGTGCCAACAGTGACCTCGTGGCGGGCACGCCACCGACCTTGGTAACTGCCGCGGACAGCTTTCTGCTGCCACCGGGCGAGACCATGACCGTCACATTCGACGTCACGGTCGACGATCCGCTGGCGGGTGGCATTACCAGTCTGACCAACAACGCCGAGGCCTCGGCCACCGGTGTCGGTCCGGTGTCTGATGACGCGACCAATCCGTTGGGCGGCGACGCTGACGTCAGCGTCGCCAAGACACTGCTCACGGCCGGCCCCTACACACCCGGCCAAACGGTGACCTACTCCTTGCTGGTCAGCAACGCGGGGCCCGCTACCGCTACCAACATCGTGGTCCGCGACGGGCCGACGAACCTGACCATCACCGGAGTCTCGGGCGGTGGCTGTGTCACCTTGCCGTGCACCCTGCCCAGTCTGGCCGCGGGCACCAACGCCACGATCATCGTCACCGCCACGGTGCAATAGGGGAGCTTGGTGATGATCACGAACCAAGAGCGAGCGCGTCGGATGAACAATCCTCGCGGTGCGATGCATGCCGGATTGGGGCGCCTGGGACGGATTCTGATGACGGTCGTGGCCTTGGCTACGTCGGGTGGGATGGGTCTGTGGGCTGCCGAAGCTCCCTTGACCCAGCGGTTCGCGCTAACGACACTGGGTGACATCGCCTTGGTGGGTAACGCCATCGTGACCTGCGACACCGCTGATCCGGGTTGCGTGACCGCTTTGACGAGCGGTCAGCCAAGCAACACATGGACGATGTTCCACGTTGATGTAGACGCCGACGGCTCGACCTTTAACTCGAGCAGCGCCGATTTGTCTGTTCCCGCCGGTGCCACGGTCTTGTTTGCCGGCCTTTACTGGGCCGGTACCACCGAGGGGTCGATCGCGCCCCCGAACGTGGCGCAACGAGCCAACGTGCGGTTCGAGACGCCGGTCTCGGGCGGTTATGTGGCCGTGGCGGGTGCGGTGCTCGGCGATACGACCGCGGTCGACGACAGCTACGCGGGATTCGCGGACGTCACCGCGCTGGTGCAAGCGGGCGGTGCTGGCACATACACGGTCGCCGACATCCAGGTCACCACGGGTACCGGTATCACTGGCCCTTGGGGTGGCTGGGCAATCGCCGTGGCGTACCAAGATCCCGCCGCCTCGTGCAACAACCTCAACATCTACGACGGCTACGAGAACTTCTTCTTCGCTTCAGAGTCGGTGAACATCAGTGGATTCGAGACGCCTGCGGTGGGGCCGGTCAGCGCGACCCTTGGATTCTTCATGGGTGATGGCGACCGGCAGAACGTCAATCCGGACGACGCGACCGATGCCTTGATCTTCGCCGGTACGACGTTGAGCAACGCACTGAGTCCGGCGACCAACTTCTTCAACAACACCATCTCGACCTTCGGGGCCAACAACACGGCCCGGAGCCCGAATCCGGTGCATTCGTTGGTCGTCGATGTCGATGTCGTGGATGCCGATGGCGTCTTGGCGCCGGGCTCGACATCGGCGACGGTGACGTTGAACTCGGACGAAGGTTTGTGGTGGCCGATGATGACCGCATCGATCGGCGCGATCTGCCCCGAGCTGACCATCGCCAAGACCGCTAGTCCGAGTGGCATCGTGGTGCCTGGCGCCATCATCGACTACACCATCGTGGTCGAGAACACCGGTGTCACCACCGCTCACGACGTGACGGTCACCGATACCTTGCCCGCGGGCGTCTCCTACGTACCCGGCTCGAGCTCGGCGACTTACTGGATTGATCAAAGTGCACCGCAGAGTGGAAGCTACACCTCGCCCAACCTCGGCCCGTCGTCCTTCGACCTGGCTGGCATCACCCTCAGCTTGAACACCGCCGGGTTGATTCCGGCCGGAGCGACCCTGGCCAGCTACGGCATGACCGTCACCGGTAACAGTATCGACTGGCTGAGCGATATCGGCCTCACCGCCACCTATCCTGGTGGCACCGCCTACACTCTGCCAGCCGGCACTTTCGGCGGCAACGGTCCCGGTACCTTCAACCAAACGCGCGGGCCGGGTGCCTTCGGCGGCGCTGCCGAAGGGGTCTACCAGTTCATTTGGACGGATGGGTTCGATGGTGCAGGTGGCAACGACAACACGGTCGATAGCGCGACCTTCACGATCGGTTACGACTTCTCGACCCTCATCCGCGGTCAGGTCACCAATCCAGGTGGCGCGCCGCCTGGTTTGGTGACGACCACCGTTCCCGAGGCGGCCGGCATTGACCTCGAGCCCGGCGAGACCATGACGGTGACGCTGCAAGTTACCGTGGACAACCCACCACCCGGTGGCACTACGCAATACGTCAACACCGCCGAGACCTCGGCGTTGGGACTGCCACCCGTCACCGATACCGCGACCAATTCGTTGGATGGCGCCGATGCCGATGTGGCCATTACCAAGAACCTGCTCACTCCGGGCATCTACGTTGCCGGCCAGCAGGTGACCTATTCGGTCGTGGTGACCAACAACGGTCCCGTGGTCGCCACCAACGTCGTGGTCACCGACACGCCTTCGAATGTGACGATTCAAAGCGTGTCGAGCACGAATTGTTCCGCATTCCCGTGCACCATTCCGAGCCTGGGCATCGGGGCATCGGAGACGATCACGGTGGTCGGCGTGGTGAACGCGGTCGGGGTGTTCGAAAACGCCGTGACGGTCACCGCTGATGAGCCCGATATCGACCTGACCAACAATGCGGACCAGACGTCGCACGTGGCTGGCAACACGGTACTGGACTGCCAGTTCGACAACATAGCGTTCATCACGGCGGACCAGGCCGATCCCGATGGGACCAACAACCAAGATCGCTACGGCAACAGCGGCTCGACCTGCGCCGCCATCGAGGGAACGGTGTGGCTCGACGACGATGGCGACGGCGTGCTCGACATCGGCGAAGCCGGAATCGGCGCCGTCACCGTGTTCCTGTGCGCGGCCGGTGTCTCGCCGTGCAACGCCGGCAACGCGATCACCACCGCCGAGACCGACGCGACCGGCGGCTACAGCTTCTCCAACCTGCCCGCCGGCGATTATCAGGTCCAAGTGGCGCCCGCCGATCTCGAGCTCGACGGTTTGCAGGAAGCCCCTGGCAACGTGGCCGGCGGTTCGGGCACCATCGAGCTCGAGGCTGGCGAGGTGGAACGTGCCGACTTCGGCTACGTACCCGCTATCGGCACCGCGGTAGTCGACGGCACGGTATGGAGCGACGCCGATCAAGACGGTGTCCAGGATCCTGGCGAGGTCGGCATTCCCGGCGTATCCGTCCAGCTCTTCAACACCGATGGCACGCCAGCGCTCGACGGCGGCGGTCAGCCGATCACCGCCGTCACGGGACCCGACGGCTCCTACCTGCTGACCGACATCCCGCCCGGCGAGTACGTGGTGCGGCCGGATACCGCCGATCTCGAGCTGATCGCCTTTTGCGCGCCGACGACCATCGGTGCCTGCAACACCACACCGGTGGCGAGCGTACCGCTCACCGTCGAGGTGGGTGATGCGATCAGCAATATCGACTTCGGTTTCGACACGTCGGCGAGCTACGCGATCAGCGATATGGTGTGGCTGGATTCCGATGACGACGGCGTGTTCGATTCTGGCGAAGCGCCGATTCCGGGCGTCAGCATCGATCTGATCGACTGCGGCACCGGTACCTGCGACGACGGCGACGAAGCGGTGACCGCCACCGCCGTCACCGACGCTGCTGGCGAGGTGGAGTTCACCGGTGTGCCCGACGGCGACTACCAACTGTCGGTGAGCGACAACGCCGGTGAGCTGACCGCCCTGCTCGAAACCACGGGCACCGGCGGTACCCAAGCCGTGACGGTGGCGGGGGGTGACGAGTTCTCGGCGCCCAGCGACGGTGGCACACCGAGCTTCGGCTACAACGCGCCGGGGACCATCGGTGATCGCATCTGGAGTGACGCCGATGGCGATGGCATGCAGGATCCCGACGAAGCGGGCATTGGTGGCGTTGTGATCGAGTTGTTGGCCGATACCGATGGCGATGGCACGCCCGATACCGTCGTCGCCACCACCACCACCGTGGCCGATGGCAGTTATCGGTTCGACGGCCTGGAGCCTGGTGACTACACGGTGCGTGTCGCCGCGACCAATTTCCTGCCGGGAGGCGCGCTCGTTGGGGCGACCCAGACCTTCGACGCCGACGGTGCCGGCTCGGCCGATCAGTCAACCACCAGCCTGGCGGGCTTCGGTAGCGATCCCAACCAGGACTTCGGATACCAGAACCCGGCGCTCGCCGACGTTTCCGGTACGGTGTTTTTCGATACCGATGCCGATGGCTTGGAGGAGGCTGGAGAGGTGGGAATCGCCGAGGTCACCGTGAGCTTGGTACGTACCTATCAAGTTATCAACGGGCGCCTCGACGTCAATGGTGATGGTGTCGTCAATAGTGCCGATGACGGCGTGATCGATGGCGTGTCGTTTATCAACGGCCGTCCCGACCTCAACGGCGATGGCGCGACCAACGGAGGCGATGACGGCACGTTCAAAGGCGTCACCGTGATCAACGGGCGCCTCGACATGAATGGCGACGGTAGCGTCAACGTCGCCAACCGGCCTCTCGACGACGGCATGGTCATTTGTGGCCCGATCGCCACCGCCACCACCGACGGCAATGGCGACTACACCTTCCCGGACCTGCCCGACGGCAGCTATCAGGTGCAGGTGACCGACGACGCCGATGTGCTCGACGGCCACCAGCTGACCAGCGGCCTCGATGCGCTCGATGTGACCGTGGCCGGTGTCGATGTCATGGACGTCGACTTCGGCTACGTCGACGAGGGTGATACCGGCTCCATTGGCGACGTGTTGTGGCTCGACGCCGATCGCGACGGCGTGCGGGATGCCGGCGAGCCGGGGCTGGCGGGGGTCACAGTCGAGGTTTTCGACGCTGGCCCGGACGGTGTGATCGGCGGCGGCGACGATGTCCTGGTGGGGACGGTGACCACCGACGCCAACGGTGGCTATGTACTCGACGGTCTGCCGCCGGGCAACTATTACGTGTCCGTCGACACGGCGACCTTGCCAGCGGGGCTCACCGAGACCACCTATCCGATGGGCGTTGATCCGTCGGCGGTGATTGCGCTTTCAGAGGGTGAGGATTTCAACGATGCCGACTTCGGCTTCGTGTCGGCCGCGGGCAGCGCCCTCGGCGACACTGTCTGGTATGACGCCGATGGCGACGGCGTGCAGGACCCGGGCGAGGCCGGGATTCTGGGTGTCGAGGTTACGGTCGACGGCCCATCGGGTCCGATCACAGTAACCACAGGGCCGGATGGCTCGTGGCTGGTACCAGGTCTGGCGCCAGGGCTCTACGGCGTGACAGTCGACGTTTCGACCCTGCCCGCGGGCTACAACCCGGCGCCCACCAATGCCGATGTGTCGTACTTGCTCGACGTGATGGCCGGCACCGACTACTACCACCTGGATTGGGGCTTCAACGGCGGCACCACCGGTTCGATCGGCGACACCGTGTTTTTCGATGCCGATGGCGATGGCATTCAGGATCCTGGCGAGGGTGGCATCGAAGGCGTAACCATCAACTTGCTCGACGACCTGGGCAATGTGATCGCCACCACCACCACGGCCGCCGACGGCAGCTACGATTTTGTCGGTCTGCCGGCGCGCGACTACACCCTGGAGGTGACCGACGTGGGCGGTGTGCTCAGCGGCCTTAATGTGTCGACGCCGCCGGTGGGCACGGTGATGTTGGCCGCGGGTGAAGACTACGACCTCGCCGACTATGGTTACGCCCCTTCGGGCGGCACCGGCAGCATCGGCAGCCAGGTCTGGCGGGACGCGGACGGCGACGGCGTGCTCGATGCTGGAGAAAGCGGCATCCAGGGTGTGACGATTGACCTGTGGCACAACGTCGACAGCGACGGCGTGATTACCCCAGGGATCGATAACCTGCTGCGCACGGTCACCACCGACGCCAACGGCGAGTACGAGCTCAACGGGCTCCCGGCCGATGACTACATCGTGCAGGTGACGGATACTGCCGGTGTGCTCACCGGCTTCACCCACACCCTCGGAACACCGGGGGTCGACGGCAACAGCCAGCCCGAGATCTATCCATTGACCCTGACTCCGGGGATACCCAACAACCCGACGGCCGATTTCGGTTATTTCTTGGCCAGTGGTCTGTCGATCTCGGGTACGGTATTCGAGGACGAGGACGAAAGCGGTAGTCACGACGAGCCGGGCGAGCCGGTGGTTCCGGGTGTCACCGTCAACCTGTATCGGGTGGTCGGCGGCTCACCGGTCTTGATCGGTACCACCACCACCGACGCGTTTGGTGACTACAGTTTCGATGATCTACCCGATGGCGACTATGTGGTCGAGGTTCTCACCGATGGAACGCCGGTCGATGGTTTCGACCAGACCACCCAGAATGCCACCGGCGGTGTGCAGCTGGTCACCCTCGCGGGTAGCGACTCGACCGATAACGACTTCGGCTTCTTCGACAGCGGCTTGGTGACCAATCCGGTGACTTTGGCATCGTTTCATGCCGACGGAACGACATTCGAATGGACTACCGCCACGGAATCGGGCAACGTCGGCTTCAACCTCTGGCACTATGACCACGCAATAGGCATGTGGCTGGTGCTCAACGACGCGTTGGTGCCCTCGACCGCGGTCTATTCGGCCTCCGTCCAGCGCTACGCCTACGACGGTGGGCGGGCATTCGCAGGGCCGTTTGTGGTCGAAGATGTGGACATCCGCGGTCGGTCGCGTTTCCATGGTCCCTTCGAGCTTGGTCGGCGCTACGGACACGAGGTGTCGGCGGAACCGATCCCCTGGGACGTGGTGCTTACCGCCCACGAGACTGCCGTCCTCGCACGGGCATTCGACAAAAGCGGCAGCGACCCGAGGACCGCGGAGCTGCGGCTCTCGACGACGGGACTTTACCGGGTGACCTACGAGCAGCTCCTTGCTGCCGATGTCGATCTATTAGGTGTGCCCGCTGACGAGCTCGCGCTGTTGTCGCCGCAAGGGCCTGAGCCGGTTCGTGTGGAGGGGCCAGGGGCAACGTTCGGGCCGGGCGGCTTCGTGGAATGGGTTGGGAATGGTCTCGACACTCTCTACGCTCGCACCAATGTCTACCGCCTTATTCACAACCCTAGCCAAGCGCTGCGGCCGGTGCGAGACGATCGTCCCGTGGATCTCGTAGCAGCGGCGCCTGACCACTATCTGGAGACCGTCCGAGTCGGGGAGGACCAGCAATACAGTTTCGGTGCTCCCAATGGTGATCCTTGGTACGACGCCGGTCTGGTGGCCATCTCGTCGTCGGTGGCACGGGACTACAGCTTCGCGCTTCCCGAGTGGGTACCTGGGGCGGCTCCGGTCGAGCTAACGGTCGATCTGTGGGGCGTAACGGACTTCCCCGAAGCGCCCGATCACCACGCGGTGGTGTCGGTCAATGGTTTCGATGTCGTCGAAGCGTCCTTCGACGGTCTGGTGAGCCAGACGCTTCAGGCGACGCTTGCCGGTGTCGCAGGCGATGGTAGTGACGTGCTCGAGATTCGCCTGCCGCACGATACGGGCGCGCAGTTTGATCTGGTCAATGTCGAGGGCTTCGGGGTCACGTACCCGCGGGCGCTGGTGGCCCGCGACGGGTACTTGCGCTTCGCTGCGGCCGCGAACGTTCTAGAGGTGCGCGGCCTGGCTACCCCCATGGTCGAGGTCTACCGGCTCGAAGATGGCACCGCTACGCGGATCACCCAGATCGAATCTCTTCCCGAGACCGACGGCTACCGCGTTCGCTTCAACGGTACGTCGGACCTGGCGACGTATGTGGTTGCCGAGGAAGGCGCGCTGCGTACCCCGGATGTTCAAGCGGGACGGGCGGCGGTGGATCTGCTCGATACCCCGGCGGAGTTGTTGATCATCGCCCACTCGGACTTCATCGCTGGCATCGAGCCGTTGGCGACCGCGCGACGGGGCGAGGGCATGAGCGTCCGTGTGGTCGATCTCGAGGATGTCCTTGCCAGCTACAGCGGTGGCACCGTAACGGCGGAAGCGATCCATGCCTACGTCGTCGATGCCCATGCTCAAATGGACACGCGCTACGTGCTGCTCGTTGGCGCAGATTCGTATGACTACCTCGACCACCTCGGCCTGGGTGCGATCAGCTTCGTGCCGACCTTGTACGGGGCCACCGACGACATCGTTAGCTTCGCGCCCATCGACGCCCGCTTTGGTGATGTAAATGGTGACGATGTCCCGGAGGTCGCGATCGGTCGCTTGCCGGTCCGTACGGTTGACGAGTTGGCAGACGTGGTCGCCAAGACCCTTGCCTATCCGGCGATGGCTGCCGAGCAAACGGCAGTCTTCGCTGCCGACGCCTACGATGCTGCCAACGACCACTCGTTCAGCATCGACAGTGATGTCGCAGCCCAATCAATGCCCACTGGCTGGCAACTGACCCGGGCCTACATCGACGAGCTCGGCGTGGCTGGTGCCAAGGCTGCTTTGGTGGACACGCTCGATGCCGGGGTAGCCCTCGCGAGTTTCTTCGGGCATTCCGGGCCCACCTCGTGGAGTTTCAGCGGGCTCTTCACCGCCAACAATGCCGCGGCGTTGCTCAATGCCGGTCGACCCACCGTGGTCACCCAATGGGGTTGTTGGAATACCTACTACGTGTCGCCACAGAACGAGACCATGGGTCACAAGCTGATGACCAGCGGTAACCAAGGAGCGGTGGCAGCGCTCGGTGCATCGACGCTGACCACCGCCGAGACCGAGCAAGCATTGGCGCTGCACTTGGTGCCACGGCTGTTCCAGCCGGGGCAAACTCTCGGCTCCGCGGTCCTCGGTGCCAAACAGGCGTTGGCTGCGGATGGCGGTACCGACGGTAGGCTCGATGTGTTGCTCGGTTGGAACCTGCTCGGCGACCCGACCTTGCGGCTGGTAGGTGACGCGCCTGTTCTACCGTTTGAAGATGGTTTCGAGTCGGGCGACACCAGCGCGTGGACGGTCGTTGTGCCTTGACTTGAAACTTGTTCGATGGCCCGATGCTGACGGTACCGAAACGGGTGCGATCGAGTCTTCATGCGTAGGGGCGGGGCTTGCCCCCGCCCGCCCCGGGAGGGGGCTCTGGCGGCGAGTCGGCCGGCAGCAGAAAATCCCCCCTTGCCCCCTTTGGAAAAGGGGGGAAGCCGGAGCACGAGCCTAGGGAGACACGTGAGGTCTCCCAAGGCTCGCTGAGAGATGTTGGGCATGCAGGAAAGGCTCTGCTTGACAACGCTTCGGCTGCTGCGCAGACTCACGCGATCATGAAGAGCCAGGATATTCGTCAGAGTTTCGTCGACTTCTTTGCCGAGCACGGTCACCGGCGCATAGCCAGTGCGCCGATCATTACCCACGGCGACCCGACATTGCTGTTCACCAATGCCGGAATGGTGCCGTTCAAGGATTTCTTCCTTGGCCTCGAAACGCCGCCCTCGTCGCGGGCCGTGAGCGCGCAAAAGTGCCTGCGGGTTTCGGGCAAGCACAACGACCTGGAGAACGTGGGTCCGAGCCCGCGGCACCACACGTTCTTCGAGATGCTCGGCAACTTTTCGTTTGGCGACTATTTCAAGGAAGAGGCCATTTCGTTCGCCTGGGAGATGGTTACCAAGGTCTGGGGCCTCGACCCGTCGGTGCTCTATGCCACGGTCTTCGAGGACGATGATGAAGCCGAGGCGCTCTGGCGAACGATCTCGACCCTGCCTGCTGATCGCGTGCTGCGCTGTGGCGCCAAAGACAACTTTTGGTCGATGGGCGATACCGGACCCTGCGGTCCGTGTTCGGAGATCTTCGTCGATCGATTCCCCGATCGGCCGGCCGAGCCGTGGGAGACAGGTTCTGAGAACGGGCGGTACCTCGAGATCTGGAACCTGGTGTTCATGCAGTTCGAGCGTGATGCATCCGGCGCCATGACGCCGCTTCCGAACCCTTCGATCGACACGGGCGCAGGGCTCGAGCGGGTCGCGGCAGTTCTCCAGGGCGTTGATTCCAACTACGACACGGACCTGTTTCAACCGATCCTGCGCGCCGCGGCCGATCTGGCGTCACGTCGCTATGGCGACGATCCCGGGGCCGACACCTCGCTGCGTGTGATCGCCGATCACTTGCGTGCCGTGTCGTTTTTGCTCGCCGACGGTGTGATCCCGGGCCCCGATGGTCGCGGTTACGTGCTGCGTCGCCTTTTACGCCGCGCGCTTCGTCACGGTTTGCGGATCGGGTTCGAGGAGCCGTTCCTTCATCGTCTGGTGCCGGCACTCGGTGAGGCAATGGGCGGCTACTATGGCGAGCTTGGCACCACGGCAGCGGCCTCGAGCGCCACCATCCGTGAGGAAGAGGAAAAGTACATCGCCACCCGTGCGGCGGGTGCGCGCCGCGTCCAATCCGCGATCGACGCTGCCCGCGCTGCCGGAGCCAACCAACTCGATGGCGAGACCCTCTTTGATCTCTACGAGACCCACGGCCAGGAGATCGACACCGTGCGCGAGATCGCCGAGGAAGAGCAGCTCGGCATTGATGTCGCGGGTTTTGAAGTCGAGGCGGAGCGCCAAAAGGCGCGGTCGCGGGTGGTCACGGAAGCACACCAGAAACGCCAGACCGGATTGCGCAATGCCCTCACCCAGGGTGAGGAGCTGGGTGCCACGGTGTTCGAAGGCTACGGTGCCCTGACCCTCGACGACGCGCGGGTGGTTCGGCTCGCCCGGCTGGATGGTGACCAAGCGGAATCAGTCGATGTGCTGTCGCAGGGCCAAACCGGCGTCGTGGTGGTCGATCGCACGACTTTCTACGCCGAAGGTGGTGGCGAGGTGGGCGACCAAGGAATGATCACTGCCCAAGGTGATGGCGCGGCGACCGGTTCGGCCGGGCAGGCACGGGTGGTCGATACCCACAAGGACAACGCGGGTACCTTCTTCCATCATGTGTTGGTCACAGCCGGCAGCCTGGTGGTCGGGCAGACGATTGCCTTGACGGTCGACGCCGAAAGGCGACGCGCCATCGAGCGCAACCACACCGCTACGCATTTGCTTCATGCCGCCTTGCGCGACGTACTGGGCGACGGTGTGCGTCAGGCCGGGTCCTTGGTCTCGCCCGAGCGTCTGCGTTTCGATTTCACCTACAACCAGCCGATTGGCAGCGACGAGTTGGCCCGCGTCGAAGACACGGTCAACCACTGGGTGCGTGAGGCGGTGCCCACGGAAATCGCGGTGCAAGATCGTGCCACCGCCCAGGCCCGCGGTGCCATGGCGTTGTTCGGCGAAAAGTACGGCGACGAGGTGCGTACCGTCGAGATTCCCGGCTTCAGTCTCGAGCTGTGCGGTGGTTGTCACGTGCGCAACAGCGGTGAGATTGGCCTGGCACTGGCAACCGGCGAACGCGGTATCGCGTCTGGGGTCCGGCGGGTCGAGATGGTGACCGGTACCGGCGCTGCAGCCTTGGTACGTGAACGCCAGCGGTTGCTCGATGATGTCGAGCGCGCGCTCGGTGTTCCCGCGGCACGTGCCGGCGTCAAGGTGGGTGACTTGCAAGGCAAGGTCAAGGCGCTCGAAAAAGAGTTAGCGCAAGTCCGCATGCAGCTGGTGTCCGGCGCGGGTGACCCAGGCTCCGAGGCCATGGAGGTCGCGGGGATCAAGGTCATCGCGCGCGAAATCCCGTCAGCGCCGGTGCCCGAGTTGCGCGCCATGGCGGACAAGCTACGCGATCAACAAGGCAGCGGCATCGTCGTGCTGGCCAGCCCCCAAGGGGACGACAAAGTGACCCTGATCGTCACGGTGAGTAAGGACCTGACTGGCCAGATCAAGGCCGGCGACTTGGTCAAGACCCTGGCACCCATCGTCGACGGCCGTGGCGGCGGCCGTCCCGATTTCGCCCAGGCTGGCGGCAAGGCGCCAGCAAAGCTCGGAGAGATGCTGGCCGCTGTTCCCGAGGCCGTGGCGTCCGCCGTGGGCTGAAGGAGGTTCAACCAGACGGGTCAAGGTGGCGCGCGGTACGATGCGTGGCCGGATGGTCCGGGCCGCGCGCCGCCACCAAACGGCCGTGGGCTGCTCGAAGAATCGGTTCGCCTTCGTCTCGCTGGCCTATCGCCACGAGCGCCGCACCCAACGCGGCATCCGCTTCGGCCCGGCGCCAGTGGTCGGGAGGCAAAAGGTTGGTCGCCAAGGAGACGGCCTCGCGTAGCACATCGGCCGCTTCGGATGCTTCTCCTTCGGCGATCAAGGTCCAGCCAAGCCCGGTCAGAGTCGTCGCGATGTCGGGATGGCTGGCCGGTAGCCGTTCCCGTTGAATGGCGAGCGCTTCGCGGAAGTCGTCCGCGGCGCCTTCGAGAGCTCCGAGGGTGAACCGGATCGTGGCACGTTCATCGAGTGCCGTGCTCAGGCGAACGGGTCGATCCGAATCGCGCGCGATTCGGATCGACTCGTCGATCAGTGGTGTCGCTTGACGATCCAAACCTTGCAAGTGCAGGCTGCTGGCGTGGCGCATCAGGTGCTCAGAGTAGAAGGAATGCTCTCGGCCCACGGCGGTCAACAGCAGCGGTTCGGCCTGATCGAGAAGGGACATTGCCTCGGTGAAATGTCCACCCTTGCCGAGGTCGTCCGCCAAGCTGGAAAGTGTTGCCGCGTAGTAGGGACTGGTCTCACCCATGGACTGGCGGAGCAAGACCAGTACCTCTCGGTGAAGCGCTGCTGCCTCGTCGAACCGGCCGAGAAGGTTAAGCAGGCTCGCGTGGTTGTGGAGCTTGGTCGCCAGGCGGGGATGCTCATCGCCACGGATCCGCCGCTCCATGGCCACGCCCTGACGAATCAAGGATTCCGCTTCTTGGTAATCGCCCTTGTCTGAGAGGATGTTGCCCAGATTGACCATCTGGGTTGCCAAGTGGGCATGCTCCTCACCATGGAGTTGTCTCTGAATGGCCATGGACTCGACCAATGCCTTCTCGGCGGCTCCGTAGTCGCCAGCCCGGTTCAAGGCGTTTCCCAAGTTGTTGAGAATCGCCGCAACGTCAGGCGAGTTGTTTCCAAAGAGCTCGCGGTTCGCCGCCAGAGCCTGCTGTTGTATGGCTACCGATCGCTGGAGTTTTCCTTGCCGCGAGAGGCTGTCGCCCAACTGAGTCAGTACGCCCATCTGGGTCGCCCGGTCCTCATCACGCAGGCCGAGATAGACGGCGTATGACCGCTGCAACACCGCCTCGGCATTGATCCAATCCCCACGCTCGTTCAGCAGGCGACCGAGCCGCACGAGCGTATCGGCGATCACGCGATGGGACTCGCCGTGAAGCGACTCGGCCAGCTCGAGAGAGCGCTTCAGAAGGCGCTCCGCCTGATCGTACTCTCCGAGCTCGAGCGAAACCTGGCTCAAGACACCGAGCATCTCAAGCTGGACCTCGGGCTGGGCGGAAAGCTCGTTGTCGAGTCGATCGAGGCCGCGGACCACGAGGTCCTTGGCGGTGACGTCGTCGCCTCCTTCCGTCGCTGGATCAGCGGATCGAAAGAGACCGACCAAGTACGCTTGGGTCGCCAACAACTTGGCGGACTCCAGCCGTGCGCGATCTCGTTCACGGGCCGCGGTTGACGCTTGCCAAGCGGTGCCCGTGAGTCCCAAGATGAGCGCCAACACGACGGCCGTCGCCGCGGCAACCCCGGCCCGATGCCGGCTGACGAACTTGCGTGCCCGGTAGCGCCAACCGGCGCTGTGGGCGCGAACCGGCAGACCATCGCGGAAGCGATAGAGATCTTCGACCAATGCCTCAGCGGACGGGTACCGCCGTTCGGGTTCTTTGGCGAGGGCCTTGAGGACAACCCTGTCGAGGTCACCGCGTAGGTATTTGGCGAAGCCGGCGTTCTGGGTGGTCTTGTCCCCATTGCGTTGAATGGCGACATTGCGTTGAATAGCAATGGATGGTGCAAGCGCTTCGGTTTCGCACACCGCCCGCTGAACTGCTTCCGGGGTGGTCAATGGCGACGGGTAGGGCGAAGTGCCGGCCAGCAATTCATAGAGCAACAAACCCAAGGCGTAGACGTCGGACGTGACGGTGACGGGCTCCCCGCGAATCTGCTCTGGCGAGGCGTACTCGGGGGTCAACGCACGGACGCCGAGGGCTGTCAAACCGGTGGTTCCCGCGCCGCCCGTCTCAGGATCCAGAACCTTGGCGATTCCGAAGTCCACCAGTTTCACCGATCCATCGCCCGCCACCAGGACGTTCGAGGGCTTGAGATCACGATGCACGACGAGTCGTCCGTGCGCATACTGCACAGCGCTACAGACAGCGGCGAACAGTGCCAAGCGACCCTCGAGATCGAGGTTGGCCTGGGTGCAGTAGTGCGTGATCGGCTGGCCCTCGACGTACTCCATGGCAAAGTACGGTTGGCTATCTGCGGTCAACCCGCCGTCGAGCAACCGGGCGATACTGGGGTGTTCGAGGCGCGCCAGAATCTGGCGTTCTTGAAGGAAGCGCGCCAAGATCGCCTCGGAGTCCATTCCCCGTTTCACCAGCTTGAGTGCAACGCGTTGATCGAAGCCGCCTTCGGCACGCTCCGCCAGGTACACCACGCCCATGCCGCCCCGGCCGAGCTCGCGGGCGATCCGGTACGGGCCAACACGACCGGGGAGCGGGGACCCTCCTTCGGTTTCGACCAACCGTAGTGCCTTCTTCGGGTCGAGGTCGCCGTCGAGGATGCCACGACCATGGTGCGCCCCCAGCAGCGACCCGACCTCCGCGGCGACCTCGGGAGCGTCCCTGGCCGCGGCGAGGAGAAGCGCCTGCTGATCTTCCGGCCGTGCTTCCACAACGGCCGCGAAGAGCTCGCTGACACGGTCGCGATCGATTCGGGTTTCGTCGCGTTGACTCATGGCGCCGGCAGGGCGCCTCCGTGGGCGCCGAGCTCACGGTTCAGCCAGGCCCGTGCCAGGGCCCAATCGCGATCGACGGTTCGCGGAGCGACCTCGAGCACAGCAGCTGTCTCGTCGACATCCAGCCCGCCGAAGAACCTACATTCCACGACCTTCGCTGGGCGTGGGTGCGTTTCCTCCAGGCGGCCGAGGGCTGCGTCCAGTGCCACGATCTCGCTCGCGAATTCATCGATGCTGATTTGATCCTCTTCGAGGGTGAGCGGTCGGTCACCACCGCCGCGTTTGTGCCGATTTCGGCGCCGGGCGGTTTCCACCAACACTTGGCGCATGGCCCGTGCTGCTGCAGCGAAGAAATAAGACCGTCCGCGGCGCGTCACTTCGGCACCATCGAGAAGCTTGAGGTAGGCCTCGTGGACCAAGCCGGTCGTGTTGAGGGTGGCGTTGTTGCGCTCGCGCGCGAGCTGCCCGCGCGCCATGCGACGCAGCTCGTCATAGACCAGCGGCACCAGGAGGTCGAGTTTCTGGTTGCGGTCGTCGGGCTGATCGGCGCTCGTCGCCAGCAGCTGCGTGATCTTGTCCCGATTCATTGAGTTATGGACCCTAGCGAGTTCGTCCAGGGTACCCGGCGTTCTGGCCTTGCCGCAAGAAATTTCGAATTGCGATGGCGCCCGAGTGGCTCAGGTGGCGCAGGACTGTGTAGGGCGGACCGGAATTCGGAAAATCGACACGCCAACCAGAAGTCAAGGGGAAGAGCCATGTCACCAGCATCCAGCAAGCGTTATCCGTGGGCGGCCGCTGTCGTTTTTGTGGCCTCGGTCGCCACATCGCAGGCCGAGCCGTACACAGAGGCCCCCGAGGCTCTCGGCCACGTACGTTTTCATCAAAAGATCAGTGATACGGAGGGTGGCTTCACGGGCGTTCTGTTGGATGGCAATGAGTTCGGTAACGCGGTGGCCCCGCTGGGAGACCTCGATGGCGACGGGAATCCTGACCTCGCTGTCGGCGTGCAAGGTGATAGCGACGGTGGTGGCGATCGTGGTGCGGTGTGGGTTCTCTTTCTCCACCCCAATGGCACGGTCAAGAGTCACCAGAAGATCAGTGACACGGCGGGAGGCTTCATGGGTGGCCTCGATGACTTCGACGGCTTTGGCTCCAGTGTCGCTTCCATTGGCGATCTAGACCGCGACGGCAGCGTCGATCTCATCGTCGGTGCTCGCGGTGATGACGATGGTGGCGATGGTCGTGGCGCGGTGTGGGTTCTCTTTCTCCACGCGAACGGCACAGTCAAGGGTCACCAGAAGATCAGTGACACGGCGGGAGGCTTCGCCGGCGTGCTCGACGATATTGATCTCTTTGGCGAAACGGTGGCCTCATTGGGACCTGGCACCGGAATGATCGCGGTTGGTGCGCCGCGAGACGACGATGGCGGATCCGAAGTTGGTGCGGTGTGGATTCTCTTCCTCGACACCAACGGTACCGTCCAGAGTCATCAGAAAATCAGCGCGACCCAAGGTGGGTTCTCCGGCATGCTCGGCAACACCGATCTGTTCGGCGTCGCGTTAGGGTCACTGGGGGACCTCGACAACGATGGCAATCCGGATCTCGCCGTTGGATCAGCGGAGGGAACCCTGCCCGTCCTCCGCGGCTCTATATGGGTTCTCTTTCTCCACGCGAACGGTTCGGTCAAGGGACATCAGAAGGTTGGCGAAGGGGAAGGTGACTTCACCGGAACCCTGGAGGACCAGGATCGATTCGGTGGTTCCCTGGCGTCGCTGGGTGACCTCGATTGCGACGGCACCGTTGATCTCGTCGCGGGCGCGCAGGGTGACGATGACGGTGGCCCGGAACACGGCGCGGCCTGGATACCGTTCCTCTCTCCCCAAGGCACGGTGCGACTCCATACCAAGATCAGCGACACGAGCGGCGGCTTTACCGGTGCCCTCAGTCAAAGCAACTTCTTCGGTAGGGCTGTCGCCACCGTTGGCGACCTAGACGGCGATGGCAACGCTGATCTCGCGGTCGGTGCGCACGGTGACAATGATGGTGGGATCAATCGGGGCGCGGTGTGGATCCTTTTTCTCGACGGCAACGGCTGCTTCGGTCGTCTGTTCCGTGACGGCTTCGAGTCCGGCGATACCTCGGCTTGGAGCAATACCCAGCCATGAGAAGTACCACCAAGTCTCTTTGGTTGTTGGGTTTCGCCGTGCTTGTGGCTGGGGTCGTCGAAGCGCGAGCCGAGCCCTCCGTGAAGGCTCCGGAAGTCATTGGCCACGTACGCTTTCACCAGAAGATCAGCGAGACGTCAGGTGGCTTCACGGGGATGCTTCCCAGCGGGGCGACCTTTGGCGGAGCCGTGGCTTCGCTGGGCGATCTGGATGGCGACGGCAACGTCGACCTCGCGGTCGGAGCGGGAGCCGATGACGATGGTGGATTCGCGACCGGCTCAGTATGGATCCTTTTCCTCCATGCCAACGGTACCGTCAAGGCGCACCAGAAGATCAGTGCGACCGAGGGTGGTTTCACGGGGATGCTCGACAACGAAGACATTTTTGGTCGCTCTGTTGTTTCGCTGGGCGATCTGGATGGCGACGGCATCGTCGATCTCGCGGTCGGCGCGAGCGGTGACGACGACGGCGGACTGGGCCGGGGCGCGGTGTGGATCCTCTTCCTGCATACCGATGGCACCGTCCGGGCGCATCAGAAGATCAGCGCATCTGAAGGCAGTTTCACCGGCACGCTCGACGACGGAGACCTCTTCGGTGAGTCGCTGGCGCTGCTGAGTGGTGGCAGTGCTGATGCCCGTCTCGTGGTGGGCGCCCGTGGCACGAATGGCGGTGGAATGAACCGTGGCGCGGTCTGGATTCTCTCCATCAGCGCCAAGGGTATTGTCGAGACGCATCAGAAAATCAGCGTGTCACAAGGTGGCTTTACCGGCACGCTGGACGACGGGGATGCCTTCGGTGGCTCCGTGGCTTCGCTGGGCGATCTGGATGGCGACGGCAACGCCGATCTTGCGGTCGGCGCGATTGGCGACGACGGCGCCGGGCTCAATCGGGGGGCGGTGTGGATTCTGTTCTTGCGCGCCAACGGTACCGTCGAGCGGCACCAGAAGATCAACGGCACCGAGGGTGGTTTCGCCGGCACGCTCGAAGACAGCGATTTTTTGGGCAACGCCCTGGCCTCTGTTGGTGATCTCGACTGTGATGGCGTCATCGACCTTGCCGTTGGTGCGTCGGGTGACGATGACGGAGGGACGGACCGAGGCGCCCTTTGGACCCTGTTTCTTACTCCCCAGGGCGTTGTACAGCTCCATTCCAAGGTGAGCAGCACGAGCGGCGGCTTCACGGGATTCGTGGAGAATTTCGATGCGCTCGGTTTTTCGGTGGCCTCGATCGGCGACTTGGACGGCGACGGTAATGCCGATCTCGCGGTCGGTGCACCCTTCGACGGCGACGGTCTAGGTACCGGTGCCGTTTGGATTCTGTTTCTTGATGGCAACGGTTGTTTCGGTCGCCTGTTCAACGACGGCTTCGAGACTGGTGATACCTCGGCTTGGAGCGATAACCAGCCATGAGCGCAAACCAAAACAAAGAAGGGAACCAGGACATGTTGCGATATCAGGCCAAGGCCATCCTGCTGGCGGTTCTCGCCGCGGCTACAGCTGTGGCCGCTATGGCCCAGAGTGGGCTCTCCACGAGGGTCCCAGAGACGCTCGGTCACGTGCGCTTTTACCAGAAAATCAACGAGGTCTCTGGAGGCTTTTCGGGGATCCTCGCCGACGCGGACTTCTTTGGCACCACCCTAGCCTCCTTGGGCGACCTCGACGATGATGGTACGGTGGACATCGCTGTTGGGGCGGTTGCCAACAATGGCGCGGATCGGGGTGTTGTGTGGATTCTTTTCTTGCACCCCAACGGCACGGTCAAGACGTATCAGAAGATCAGCGACACGGAAGGGGGATTCACCGGGACGCTGGCGAATTTCGACGGTTTTGGCCGATCCGTCGTTTCTGTGGGCGATCTCGACGGCGACGGTCTTACTGACATTGCTGTCGGCGCGGAGAGTGACGCGGACGGCGGCAGCGGCCGTGGCGCGGTGTGGATTCTCTTCCTACACCCCAACGGTACGGTCAAAGCGCATCAGAAGATCAGTGATACCCAAGGCGGTTTCACCGGCGCCCTCGACCCATCTGATCAGTTTGGTTCGGCCTTGGCAGCACTGGGTGACCTCAATGGCGACGGCAACGCCGATCTCGTGGTGAGCGCGGCGGCGGACGATGATGGTGGGCCGGAACGCGGCGCGGTTTGGATCCTCTTTCTCGAATCAGACGGCACCGTTCTCGGCCATCAAAAGATCAGCAGTACTGTGGGGGGGTTCGTGGGGCCGTTGGTCGACGACAGCTTGTTCGGCCTTGCGGTCGGCGCGATCGGCGATCTCGATGATGACGGCAATCCGGACATCGCGGTGGGGTCTGATGACGGCGGCTCTGGCTTCGGCGAGCTTTGGGTTCTTTTTCTCAACCCGGATGGCACCGTCAAAGCGCAGCAAAAGATCGCCGACGGCCAGGGTGGCTTCACCGGCGATCTCGATGCTTTCGACTTCTTTGGCCAATCGAGTGTCGCTTCGTTGGGTGATCTCGATTGCGACGGTCACACCGACCTGGCGGTCGGAGCCACCGGCGATGACGACGGCGGCGACAGCCGCGGTGCGGTGTGGATCCCGTTTCTCTCTCCCCAGGGCACGGTACAGCTCCATACCAAGATCAGCGACACCAGTGGCGGTTTCACGGGCCTGCTCGCGGACGATGATCGTTTCGGGTCATCCGTGGTGCCAGTAGGCGATATCGACGGCGACGGCAACGTCGATCTCGCGGTCGGGGCGGCCGGCGACAGCGACTTGGGGATCGCTCGCGGTGCGGTCTGGATCCTCTTCCTCGACGGCAACGGCTGCTTCGGCCGCCTGTTCCGCGACGGCTTCGAATCCGGCGATACGTCGGCGTGGAGTATCACTGTGCCGTGAACGCTCGTTCGCTCGAACGACGTGAACGACGAACCAAGAAACGAAAACAAAGGAGATCAGAAATGACGTCACCAACTTCCGTGAAGACTCGACTGGCCGCCCTTACGATTGTCCTGCTGATGGCCCCAGTCGCAGCAGCCACCGACTCCGAAGCATGGACCCGCTACCAGGAATTCGTTGACGCGTGCCAAACCGCGACATCCATGGAGCAGCTCCTGCCTTTCCTACCCGAGTGGCGCCACCAGCGTCACGAAGCGTCGGATGAAGACGCGCGACAGTCGACGTTCGAGCGCTTGTGCAAAGACGCCAAGGAACTGAAAGACATCACCTTCGTGAGCGAGGAAAAGGCCGATGCCGGAACCGTTGTACACATGAAAGCGAGTTGGGATGACTTTCCAATGAAAGGGAAGGTCACCATCGTGCAGGAAGATGACGGTCTAAAGGTAGAGGAGTGGATGTGGGCTACCGGACAATGAACAAGCGAGATCGAAGGCAGCTGGCCATCCTTGTCGTGGGCACGGTGTTGGTGGCGTTGGTTGGAGGATGCGGAGGTCCGGTTGAACCTGAGTTTCAAAGCCTGTTGCTGCTACCAGAGGTGTCTGCGGTAGTGAACATCCTGCCGTCGACCCCGACTCAATGGGGTACGAAGATCACAGATCCGAATCGAATCGAGGAGGTCCTCGATTCACTCCACGACCTCCGTATCGGTTGGGAATTGGTCACCGACCCGAGCATGATGCCGCACGATGCCATTCGCCATTCCGCGCAGGTGAGTGGCGAAGACACCATTTTGTTGATGCTCCGGATTGGCGACGATTGGATCGGCGCCAGCGACATACAGGGCCGGACCAGCGTCGTGCAGAAGATCGCTGGTCCTGAACTGGAGAAGTTGTTGGGGAGGCTCGGCTTCGAGGTGGACTCGGATTCGGAACATCGGTAGGGTAAGCGGCGGCAACCAGGCCAATGCCTCTACTTCAACGTGACCGAGGTTTTCAGCGAGATGACGTAGGGATCTTCCTTGAAGAAGGGCTTCAAGGCATCGCCAACCAGCAGGTAGCCGAGCCCGAGTGTCGTCTTGACACCCTTGGGTGCTTCGACCAGGAAGTCGATTCCCGCCTCGATCCCGGCATCACGGCTGCCGAGTACTTTCTGGTCAAACCGGTAGGCGTGGAGACTGTAGGTGGTCGGCTGTTGCTGAGTCCAGCGCCGACGATCGGCCGGATTCGTTCTTCGTCCGAGGCCTCGAATAGCAAGGGGGCAAAGGTCGCCAACAGGAGCTTGTGCGGTGTTTCCGGACAACACTCAGTCGCCGAGATGTCACCGGCTCGGGCGCCACCGCCTTGGTGCGTGAGCGGCAACGGTTGATCGGTAGTGGGCTGATAGACTGCTTGTCGAGAGGAACGAAGTGATGACGAAGACCATCGAAGCCATCTACGAGCACGGCCTACTCCGGCCGGAAGAACCACTCGAGGTCGCCGAGCAGACCCGGGTGCGTGTCACCATCGAGATCGATGCGGCCGAGGAACACAAAGAGCAGGCCGTTAAGGCTACTCGCAATCCGTTCATCGGCAGTGTTCAGGGCGCTGAGCCTGGTGCCCCGATCGCTCGGGAGCACGATCGCTGGCTCAATCGGTGATTTTCGTCGACACGAGCTTCTTTTTCGCGCTCGCCTCCGCCTCCGACGCTGATCACGATCTCGCTGTCGAGGCCTATCAGGATTTGGGCCGCACCCATCCGGGTAGCGCCTTGGTGACGACCAATCACGTTGTGTTGGAGTGCCATCGAGCGCAACCACACGGCCATCCGTTTGCTCTATGCGGCGTTGCGCCAGGTGCTGGGCGACGGGGTCCGCCAGGCGGGTTCCTTGGTGGCACCCGAACGTCTGCGCTTCGATTTCATCTACAACCAGCCGATCGGCAACGACGAGTCGGCTCGCGTCGAAGACACGGTCAACCACTGGGTGCGTGAAGAGGTACCTACGGAAGTCGCGGTGCAAGATCGCGCGACCGCTCGCTGAGCGGGGAAGCTGGGAATAGTGTCCTGTGGCGCGCGTCTATCTCGATAGCTATATCGTCATCAATCTCCTGAGGCCTCCGAATCGATTCGTGGCTCGATTTTGGCAGAGCTGAGGCCGAGCACTTAGCCCGCGTCACAGCTCTATGTTTCCGCCTTGACACAGCTGGAATGCCGCATGTGGCCGATTCGTGAGGCAGCCGACCCGTTGTTGGCACAGTTCGACGGGCTCTTTGCGAGTCGCGGTCTGCATCGTGTCCGGCTGACCAACGAGGTCTTTGACCTCGCGACATTGCTGCGGCGAGGTCACGGATCAAGACACCCGATGCGATCCACCTCGCAGCGGCGATCAGCGCGGACTGCGCAGAATTCTGGACCGACGACCGGCAGCTGTCCGCCGTAGCGGCGACGAGGATCGATCTGCGGATTTTCCCGTAGGAGGTGCCGTCGTCTGGGGGAGCGGTGCTGCGATTCGTTTGCCGGCACGCTTTGACCGCCATGCGGTGGCGTCGTTGACGAATGCCCGCACGGCGACCTTCGAGCGACTGTAAGGGGCTGACCGACCTTAGCTTCGTGAGCGAGGAGTCGACCAGTTGATCGGACGATGGTTGAAGGTGCGAGGGAGAGGTTACCAGTCCGCTCTGGGTTTCTTGTGATAGCGTAAGTAAGGCGGTAATGATGACTTGTCTTCGAGGCTGAGGCCGGACATGGCCCTGGCAAGAGCTACAACAGTAGCGTGTGAGCCCGCGCGCTCGGCTAGCACGGCAGCATCAGTCGGACTACAATGACGTCGAAACACCTTTGGGGTTGTTCTGGTTCCGCCCACTCAGTTCCATGGAGGACTCCACCATCGCGCCCCAAGTTGCTCTGACCGCTGCCTCCCTGGTGCCGTATCTCCAGGCGTGTAATTACACGCCGGAGCTGCTGGCGTTTGACTATGACTTCGGGCTCGCTCGGGTCCCCGTTGCCGCGTTCGCTCACGCGCCTCACGATGCACGGTCGATCTGTATTGGGGTTGTAGATGCCGTAGGTGACCCCGCCGCTGCGGCTATCGACCTCAAACCACTCGGAGCCCCTGTGGTGTTCTCGTGCCATGCTGGGAAGCTACAGTGGTGGAAGCAGACAGCCCGCGAACCGAAGCTCATCGAGAACGTCGATGCCAGCGAAGTTCCTGGTTTCTTCGCCGATCGTGCGCCAGACTTCACTCCCGAGTTGATCTTCGAGGGCAAGACTCGCCGCCGGTTGCCTGGGCAGACGCAGTTGAGCTTTGTCGATGTGGGGCTACTGCCCTTGCTGGAGAAAGAGACGGGTGAGGCGCTAAGTCGGCTGGTCGAGAAGGTGATCCGCGGAATCGAAGAGGTTCTCAAGAAAGTGGTTCGGACCAAGGGTGAAATCGAGGCTGTTTTCAAGTCGGCGTTCTGGTTGCTAGCAGCCAAGATACTGCGCGACAAGCGGGCCCCGAGTTTTGTTACGCTCGATCTTTCGGCGATCGACGACGTTTTTCGCCGCGTGGGCCAACACTACGGCGATACCAATGGATTGCCCCCTGGGGGTAGGTCTTGGCGGCGGGCGATAGAACAAGCAGCGAGAACAGTCCAGGACTACCCGAGCCTAGCGCATGTCTCGACGGAATCTCTCGCTTATCTCTACGAGAACAGCTTCATCCCGGCCGAAGTGCGTAAGGCTCTCGGTACGCACAGCACTCCATCGGCGTTGGTGGACTACATCGTCTGGCAGCTCTGGCCCTGGATCAAGGAGCTTCCCGAGGATCGGCGGCACATCTTCGAGCCGGCCTGTGGTCACGGCGCCTTTCTCGTTGCCGCGATGCGCATGCTCCGGCAATGGAGCGGTGCCAGCGATGGACGTGGGCGCCACAACTATCTGCGAAGGCATTTGCATGGTATCGAGATCGACCCGTTTGCGATCGAGATTGCCAAACTTTCGCTGACACTTGCGGACATGCCTCATGGCAACAGCTGGGATCTGGTACAGAAAGACATGTTCACAGAATCGCTGCTAGAACGGAAAGCCGCTTCTTGCGGGGTGTTGCTGGCGAATCCGCCATTCAGCAAGATTCCGCAAAGACAACGGAGGCAGTCCGGAGAGAATCAAGATCTTGGCCCAGCCCGAAGTATACCGTGTGACATGTTGCTTCGAACGCTTCCTCGTCTGACCCCGGGTGCCTGCTTCGGCGTCGTCGTGCCTCAAGGTCTGCTCCATAGCAAAGAAGCCTCGGGGCTTCGGCGACGGATCCTGAGTGACTTCGAGCTTGCTGAGATCGACGTTTTCGCTGACAATCTATTCGAGAGAGCGGACCACGAAGTGGCGGTACTGCTGGGTCGGCGAAAGTTCAGGAAACCTGCATCTGGAACCGTGTGGTTTCGTCGCGTGCGGGAGTGGGATATTGAGGGGTTTCGTGATCGCTTCGCGTTTTCGTCCGAGGAGCGAGTCGAAGTGGCACGGTTCGCGGAGAGCGAATCGACGGATCTTCGGGTGCCGGAACTGAATGCGGTGTGGGCTCATCTAGAGCCGGGGCCGAAGCTCGGTGATATTGCGACCATCGGTCAGGGGATTTTCTTTAAGGGTAAGGCATTGCCGGAGCAGGCATGGACAACCCATGACCCTCCGCGGAAGGGTGACACTCTCGGTTTTGCGAAACTTCAGAACGATCTGGCCATTTTTGAAGTTCCCAAGCGGTTTGGCATTAATTTGGATGATGCCGTGATGGACCGCTGGGTTGCTGGCAAGCCGACGGGCGAACCACAGGTGCTCTTGAACTATGCGCCGGTAAGCCGCAGACCGTGGAAGCTCAAGGCTTTCCTCGATAAGGAGGGGTTGGCTTTGACCAATCGCTTTTCCGCGGTCCGGCCCCTGGCTGATGACGTAGGCGTTGTCTACCTATGGGCGCTACTTAACTCCCCAGTGGCCAATGCGTTCGCGTACTGCCATCTCGGAAAACGAGACATCCTCGTTGGTACCATGCGGAAGATGCCCGTACCGCGTCTGTCGGCCGGGCGGATGGGCCATATCGAACAGGCGGCGCAGCGCTACCTCGACCGCACCGCCTCTCCTGGGCCGCTGTTCGATTCCACAGCCACCACTAGTGGCGTCAGGAAGGCTCTGCTAGAGATGGATGCTGCCGTGCTTCGCGCCTATGACCTGCCACCCCGGATCGAGCGTCAGTTGCTCGACTTGCTCGCCGGCGTCGAGCGTAAGGGTGTGGGGTGTCCATTTCGAGGGTATTATCCACCTGGTTTCACTTCACACTTACCATTGCACTTAGTGATTTCCGACCTCTTCGAGCGGGCGCAAGCAGATCGGGTTAGTGAGCGGTTTGAGGCAGGATCGTCATCGTACCTTAGCAAGGTGCTCGCGACCGCGGCGTCCGAGTTTGGTCTGGAGTGATTCGTGGCCGACTATCTCCTCGATACGAATATTCTGAGTTATTGGTACAACTCGACAAGCCCGCAGAACGAGAGCGTCGTTGCGAATATCAAGCGGGTACGGCAGCCCGATGCAAGGACCGGCTACGTCAGTAGGCTGTTCATCTCGGTGGTGACCAGTGCGGAGATTGACTACGGGCACAAAGTTTCAAGCTCGCCGGGTTCCGCTGGTCAGGTCGAGTTCCGCACGTTTGTCGATCAACAGCTGCCTCCAGCTTTGGAGATTCCGAACTCCATTCGCGAGCCGTACTCCACGCTTCGCTCATGGCTGTTCAATCAGTACTCGAGAAAGGAACAGCGAGCAAGGGCAAGGCGGGCCGAGGAGTTATTCAATCCAACGACCGCTCGCGAGTTAGGCATCGACGAGAACGATCTGTGGATCGCCGCTCACGCGGCGCTCTACGGCTTTGTGCTGGTCACTGCCGATCGTCTTGCCCGCATCGCGACTGCGATCGAAAGTGCGGGTATTGGGCCAGAAGTAGAGGACTGGACCAAACCATAGCGTCTCGGGACGACTGTTCGGCAGGTCGCCCGCCCGGCAAGAAGGTGTTGGCATTGCATGGTGCGACCGATTAGGCATGTTGCTGCAGCGGACGGTTTTGCGGACGCGCGGGTGGTCGGCATGTTTCTTCGTTGGCATCGCGGGCGGCTCCGGGGTAAACTTACCGGCCGCATGTCTTCTGTACTGCATCGTTCGGGCTTTTCCGCGTTGGCCATGCTCGCCGCCATGACTTCATGGGCACCGATACCCGTGCGCGCCGAGATCGAGATCAAGACCTTGGCCGATGGCACCACCGTCGTTTCGAACCCGCGGAAGGCCTCTCGTCGGCTCGTTCCAGGTCGAGCTCGGGTTCGGACACCGCGACCGGAGCTGTTGAAGATCATCGAGCGCCATGCCCGCCGTGTCGGTCTCGAAGCGCGGCTGGTGCAGGCGGTGGTGCAGGCGGAGTCGGGCTACAACGTCCAGGCGCGTTCGAGCAAGGGCGCCATGGGGCTGATGCAGCTGATGCCGGCCACGGCGCGGGAGCTACGGGTTCGTGACCCGTACGATCCAGAGCAGAACGTTCGCGGGGGAACGACCTACCTGCGACGGATGCTCGACCACTTCGATGGCAGCTTGGTTTTGGCATTGGCTGCTTACAATGCTGGGCCCGGTGCAGTGGAACGCCACGGCGGTGTGCCGCCCTATCGCGAGACCCAGAACTACGTCCGCAAGGTCTATGGTTTGTACCGTGGCGATCTACCGTCTATGGCCTTGGCCTCGACCCGTACCCCGCGCCGGCCTGCCGCGTCTAGTGGTGCGGCGCCAACTTCGGCGAACAGCCCGGCGCGCGGCAAGAAGGTCTACGTCACCCGCGATGCCAACAATCGCATCGTGTTTACCACCAAAGCGCCGGGACCGCACTGACCCTTCCCAGGGGTCAAGGAGCGCAGTCGTTTTGATACGGGCGAGTCACTTGCCGAATGTGCTGTCGTGCGTTCGAATTCTCATCGTGCCGATTTTCGTGGCGGTCTTGCTGGCCGACATGGAGGGCAAGGAGATCGTAGGTCTGGCCCTGTTCTTGATTGCTGCCTTGACCGATGTCCTCGACGGATGGGTGGCACGACGTTGGGGTCTGGTGACCAAACTGGGCAAGTTGCTCGATCCGGCGGCCGACAAGATCCTGACCTCCGCCGCCTTTATTTCGTTGGTGGGCCTCGACCTGGCGCCGGCTTGGGTGGTGGCGGCGATCATTGCCCGAGAGTTTGCGATTTCGACCCTGCGGAGTTTGGGTGCGGCCGAAAATGTGGTGATTGCTGCGTCGTGGTCGGGCAAGCTCAAGACCGTGGTCCAGGTGATCGCGATCTCGCTCTTGATCATCCATGATCATCTTGGTGACCTCCAACCCGTGGCCACGTTCGCTCTCTATTTGGCACTCCTGATCTCTGTGTACTCGGGCATCGAATACGGCGTCCGCTACGCCCGCGTATTTCGTTCTCCGTCAGCGTAACGCCCCTAACGAATGCCGAGCACTCTCCATCGAATCGCGCTCTTCGCCGAACGGCACTACCGATCCATCTTCCTGGTTACGCTGCTGCTGGTGGTCCTCTCAGTGGTCGGCGCCTCGAGGCTCGAATTCGATGCCGATGTCTTGGCCTTGCTGCCGGATGATGATCCGGTGGTCGACACCTTTCGCGAGACCCTCGCTGAATTTGGTGGTCTCGACCTTTTGTTGGTGATCGTCCGTCTTCCCGAGGATCCCATTGTGGGACCCTATCTGGAATTGGTCGACCACCTGGGACCCGCCCTAGAGGCGCTGCCCGAACTCGAATACGTCGACTACAAGATCGGCAAGCCGGACGAGCTCCTGCGCGCGTTCTTTCCCAAGGCGTTCCTTTTTCTCGACGACGAAGCGCGGTCGTCGGTGGCGTCGCGACTCACCGCGGATGGGATGGCGGTCCAGGCCCAAGAGCTGCGGCATATACTCACGACGCCACAGGCCCTGGCGCGCAAGGAGTTCATGCTCCTCGATCCGCTTGGCTTGTCGACCTTGTTTCTGCAGCAGATGACCGGTGGCAGTGGCGCGCTCGGCGTCGATTGGACCAGCGGTCACTACCTGGCGCGCGATCACCGGCTGGTGGTTCTACTTGCGAAGCCGATCAAGCCGCCCCAGGATCTGGCATTCAACCGCCAGCTATCGACCCAGGTGACGGCGGTGGTCGAAGGTATCAAGGAGCGGCAGTGGCCCGAGATCGCGGGCCCGAATGGGCCAGAACCACCCGAGATTCTGCTCGGTGGTGGGTACTTGACCGCGCTCGAGGATGCGTCGCTGATCCAGAACGACATCGTGGTCAACGCGGTGTCGTCCATGGTCATGGTTTTGTTGCTGTTCCTTTTTGCCTTCCGCCGGTTGGGGCTGTTGCTTTACGCGGCCGTGCCGCTCACCACGGGTCTGATCTTGGCCTTTGGATTCGCCGCCGTCACCACCGGCAAGCTCAGCTCGGCGACCAGTGGTTTCGCCGCACTGTTGATCGGCCTCGGTATTGATTTCGTGATCGTCTCGTATGGACGTTTCGTGGAAGAGCGCAACCGGGGACGTACGGCGAGCGAGGCGCTGCGATTGATGACCGGTCATTGCGGACGGGCGGTGGTAATTGGTGGTGTCACCAGTGCGGCGACGTTCTACGCCTTCGCGGTAACCAAGTTCACGGGCCTGCGTCAGATGGGCATCCTCACAGCGACAGGCATTTTGCTGTGCATGCTCTGTGTCCTGTTCCTGCTGCCGGCCATGTTGGCTTGGAGTGAGGCGCGACATCGGCGGCGCGACACCGCCCCCAGCTTGTTCTTGCATGGCTTTGGTGCCGACAAGATCGTGCGTCTCGCCATGTCGCGTCCGCGGCCTGTTCTGGTGATCGGCTTGATCACCACGCTCGCAGCTGTTCTGCTTTTGCCGCGGCTCAGTTTCGAGTCGAGCATTCGCAACATGCGTCCCAAGGGGCATCGCGGGTTTGTGGTGCAAGACCTCGTCGCCAAGCATTTTGGTTCCAACTTCGAGTTCATGATGTTGGTTCTGCGCGGCGAGACGGCGGAGGAGGTGCTCGGCCTCGCCGGGCGCGCCACGGTCAAGGCGCAACCGATGGTGGATGCCGAGGTGCTCAACAGCGTCGAGTCCATTACCCGGCTGATTCCGCCGCCCGAGCAGCAAGAGGCCGCCCTCGCTTGGATGCGGTCCGAGCGCGAAGACTTGCTGGCGCCGGAAGCGCTTCGAGCGCGATTCGATACCGCCATGACAGACGCGGGCCTGCGCGCAGCGCCGTTCGGCGAAGGCCTCGATTTGCTGCTTGCCGCGGCTTCGCAAACCGAGTCCATTGGATTGAGCGATCTCGACACGATCGAAGGATCGGACCGGCTGCTGGCGCGCTATCTGCGCGAGAGCGACCGTGGTTGGACGAGCGTGGTGTACCTCCACGCACCGCCGCGGATTTGGAAACGCGCGCCACCTCCCGCCGCCGAAGTGCTCGCCGAGGAGCTGGGGCCCAATGCCGTGCTCACCGGCATGAACGTCTTGAGCCGTAACGTGCGTGAGCAGGTCTGGGTCGATGCGGTGGTGGCCTGCGTGCTCGGGGCGGTTTTGGTCTTGCTGCTTTTGTGGGTCGATTTCCGTCGAATCGGCGACACCCTGCTGTCAATGGCGCCTCTGGGCGTTGGTATCTTGTGGATGTTGGGTGGCATGGTGGCATTCGGGATCGCCATGAACTTCATGAACATCTTCGTCACGACCATGATCATCGGCATCGGGGTCGACTACGGCGTTCACATGTTGCACCGCAACCGTGAGCTACGGCACAACGATATCGTCAGCCTGGCCAACGGCCTGGCCGAGACTGGCAAGGCCATCGTCATGGCCGCAGCCTCGACCATCGTTGGTTTCGGAGCGTTGGTGTTCTCCCACTACCCCGGCTTGCGGTCCATCGGCGCAGTCGCCATTCTCGGCGCCGTGTGCACGGCGGTGGTGGCGATCACCCTGCTGCCGGCCTACTTGGCCTGGCGCCGCGGGGTTTAACCCGACCGCGGCCAACCAGCGCCGACCCACGATGATCAGACCGCGGACTTACTCGATCTTCGACAACAGCGCCGGGTCGGTAACCAATTGCCGGACGCCGTGGGCCTTCTTCTCGTCGAAGATATCGTCGTCTCGGCACCAATCGCTCACGCTCTTGATGTCGATCGGGGTGCATTCTGGACGGACGCTCCACGTCACGGTGAGCGGTGAGCAGGTTTGGTTGTCGAAGTCGGTACCGGTGGTCGAACCAAGGAACCGCACCGGATCACCGGTACCCTCGGGGAGCGATTTGGGCTGATGGTAGCCACCCGGATCCGGCTTGCCGGCGTAGTCGAAATCGCCGAAGTCCCGAGCATTTCGGTCGTTGACTGTTTGAAAGACCTGCGTTTCGACGCGCAGCTGGGGGTTGGGACAGCGATCCGGAAGGCACGAACCCAGGCCCGGCCCTGGTTCGACATCACAGGAAGTGAAGACCCAATGAACCTCGATGGTGTCGCCGGTATTGAGGTGCTTGCAGTGGTTCTCGGCCAGGGGTTCCATGGCCTCTTTCGCCGTCTCTCGGCTCTCGTTGCAGCGGAAACCGCCAAACGTATCCTCGCCGGCGAATTCTGAGAATCCGGGGCCTTTGTGCTCTGCGTTCCGGTGAAAGTGAATATCGCAGAGGTTGAGCTTGGTGTGGTCCGGCGCAAATGAGAAGACAACGGGATTGGTGCCTGCCTTATCGGTGATGTCGCGCGGGGTCTGGGGGCCGAATTGCTGGCAGTTCTCAGCTTGGACGGGCGTTACGAGGGCCAAGGCGATCAATGCTGCTGAGAAGAACGTCAGTGAACGAAGGGTCATCTTTGGTTCCTTTTCGAGGTTACTCTCTCGTGACTCAAAGAGACGGTGATACGACCGCGACCGACGCCGCAATGTCCTGGCGGCGATAGAGGCAGGTGCCATCGACGTCTTCACAAACGTAGTACAACGCGTAGCCTTGGACGGTGATGGGTCCGGGGCCAATCCCTGCAGGGGCGCGTAGCTCCACCTCGACGGTGCGTGGCTCGTCGCTCACCAGACTGGGTGGGTTGGCGACGCTGTGCCGACGGGTGCCGATTTGCCAGCCAGCGGGAGGGTCGATCCAGACGACGAGATCTTCGGCTTCGTTGTTCCAGTGACCACGTTGGGCTGGGGCGGGCCGAAAGGTGAGGTGCACGCGCGTCGCTTCGCCGGGTGCGACCGTAGCGGGCACGGCGGTGGCCTCAACGGTGACCAAGCCCTCGGTGTCCCGGAGCACACGGCCGTCGAGGTCGGGATTGGTTTGCGCGTGTTGTTCGAGCTGCTGGACCGGCGCGGCGCGTTCTGTGTTCCCCGGCTCGACTCGCAACGCCGCGGGTGTCTCGCCGCGCGCCGTGACGTCGGCACGGGCCTGCTCAACCCAGTCATAGAACGGATAGGGCTTGGTCAGCTGTGGTCCGTATTGCTGAATGCGGCGGCGCCAGATGTACTGGTTGGGATCGAGCGCCAGGGCGCGAGACCAGGCGTCAACAGCGTGTTGGAAGTCGCCCCTTTTTCGCGATCCGCAGTCGTAACGAGTGCGATAGGCGACGCCGAGCCGAAAGTGCGTCGGGCCATGGTCGGGGGCCTCTCGCGCGCAAGTCTCGAGCGAGCCGATGGCCTTATCGAGCGCCGCGTCACCGCCCCAAAGAAGCAGGTGCTCGCCGTAGCGACGGACGTCGGCAGGGTTGCCAGCGGTCTTCGCTGCCGAGGCCAGGGGTGCGAGGTCGGGAACCTGAGGCTCACGAGCTGGTTCCGGATCGGACGGCGCGGGAAACTTTGTCGTGACGAACGAGGTGAGCGCATCAGCGGTTGGGATGCCACGAGGGCGCTCGCGAATGATGCCGTGCGCGTCAACGAGGACCGTGATCGGCACGACCGTGACCTCGAGCAAGTTGAGGGAATCGACCAGCAGCGGCCACCCCATCTCCTGCCACTGCATGAACAAGATGGCGCGGTCCGGATGCTGCTCCTGGAGGATCCCGACCATGTCGAGTTGATCAGCTTCGCGCAGGGCGCGGGTTGCGTCGTGCCACCCGGGCACGTGTTTGCGGCAGCCTGCTCACCAGGAGGCAAAGACGTGGAGCACGTACTTCTTGCCGCGAAATTCGGCCAGCGATCGTGGCCGCCCATCGTCGGCACTCGGAAGCACGAGATCGGGCACGGGTCGGCCGATGGCGAAAGGGTCGACCGGCGTCGGCGGAACGTCAGGCGCGGTCGGACCCGCGGCGATGAGGCTGATGGTCAAGGTGGCAATGGACGGCAGCATGGCGATGGGTTTTCGGTTCGCCTTGGTTGTGGCGCTCGGTCGTAGATCCTCTCACCGAACCCGATACTGGCTACTTCAGCCGCTTACCGTACTCGGCAAACCAGGCATCGACGGTCGCGCGCGTTGTCGGTGGATAGCTGTCCACCATGATCGCGATTTGGCCATCGCGGTAGGTGATTTCTTCGCGGCCGTAGAGGACGAGGTCGGGTGCATCTTCTACCGTGTAGGTGCCAACCCAGTCAATCCCGACCGTGTCCTCGGTTACCGACGGTGGTGCGGTGAGGGCCAGTGTTCGGCTCGTACAACGACGATCGAGTTTGTCGAGCACGTTGCGAATGCCCGCGAACACAGCGTCTCGCCCTTCGACTCGAAAGTCGAACGCGGGTATGCCGGTGACCTCGTAGGTCGCATCTTCGGTGAAGAAGGGCTCCAGGCGTCCCCAGTTGTCGTCGAGGTAGGTTTCTTCAAAAGCCAAAGCGTAGGCTTGGAATCGTTCGATCAGCGTCATTGTCATCCTCTACGTACCGTCTCGCGGGTAGGATTGGCCGGTGAGTGATTCGAGCGAGCCGAGCATGTCACGACCATCGGCGTCCCGCGACCGGCGGCGGTTGGTTGGTGTCTCGACGCTGGTCGCTGTCGCTGCTGTCGTCATTGTCGCCGTTGTGGGATTGCCGGTAGGGGCCTACGCGTCCGAAGCTTCCGAAGTTCGCTACCTTTCCGGTACCGGCTATGGCGACGCAGTGCCGTGGGATTTTCGCTGTTCCGAAGGGCGGGAATGCGGTTACTGGACCACGATCGCGGTGCCGTCTCAATGGGAGTTGCAGGGATTTGGGACCTACGACTACGGCTATCGCGACGACGCGGTAGCGAAGGAGGAGGGAGCGTACCGGCATCGATTTGTTGCGCCAGAGACGTGGAGCAACCGACAGGTCGTTTTGGTTTTCGAAGGGGTCATGACCGACACCCTCGTGCGGGTCAATGGAGTTCTTGCCGGTGCTGAACATCAGGGGGGCTTTACGCGTTTCAACTACGACGTCACCGCCCTGCTGCGCTTCGGTGAAGAAAATCTGCTGGAAGTGAGGGTGCGCAAGCATTCGGCCAACGCCTCGGTGAACCGTGCCGAACGCGAGGCCGACTACTGGGTTTTTGGCGGCATTTACCGCCCAGTTTACCTGCGTGCGAATCCAACTTCGTCCGTCGAGGCCGTGGCCATCGACGCGCGGCACGGTGGACACCTTCGAGTACAGGTGGCCGCGCGCGGGGTGCTGGTGGGTGATCAAGTCGTGGCGCGTGTTCTCACCAGGGATGCCGAGCCGGCCGGGACGGTCTTCGCGGCCGATGTGACGGTGGGCACCGTGGGCACCGTGGAGGTCGTGCTCGACACCGATGTGTCGGGCGTCCGGTCGTGGAGCGCGGAAGATCCGGTGCTGTACTTCTTGGACGTGGCGCTCGAACGGAACGGGCGGGTGCTGCACCAACGGAGCGAACGGTTCGGGTTTCGAACCATCGAGGTGCGCCCGGGCGCAGGCCTGTTCGTCAACGACCAGCGGGTGTTGCTCAAGGGTGTCAACCGGCATGCGTTCTGGTCGGTTTCGGGTCGCACGCTCAATGCCGCGATCGATCGGCGTGACGTCGAGCTTCTGCTGACCATGAACGCCAATGCGGTCCGCACTTCACACTACCCGCCGGACCCTTCCTTTCTCGATTTGTGTGACGAATTGGGGCTCTACGTGATCGATGAGCTGCCCGGCTGGAAAGAGGCCTACGACACAGAGGTGGGCGGCCAGCTGGTCCGTGAGTTGGTGCAGCGAGACCGAAATCACCCGTCGATTGTGTTTTGGGCCAATGGCAATGAGGGCGGCTGGAACACGGAGCTCGATGACGACTTCGCGCTGCATGATTTCCAGCACCGCCCGGTGCTTCATCCGGAAGCCGTGGCGAGCGGGATCGACACGGTGCACTATCCGAGCTACGAAGAGCTGGGCGAGCGGCTCGAGCCAAGCCTGGTTCGTCGGAGTTGGTGGCGTCGACTGGGACGTAGCGAGGATGTCGCGCCACCGCCGTTGGTGATGCCAACAGAGATGCTGCATGGGTTGTACGATGGCGGCGGTGGCACCGGTCTGGCTGAATATTGGTCCTTGCTTCAGGGCTCGAAGCTGGGTGTGGGGGGGGTCCTCTGGAGCTTCTTCGATGAGGCGGTGGCGCGTGGTGACCACGGGTGGCGTCTCGATACTGCGGGCAACAAGGCTCCCGATGGTGTGGTGGACGTGGAGCGGATTCCCGAAGCGAGTTTTCACACCATCCGGTCGTTGTGGTCACCCGTAGCAATCGACTCACTCGCCAACCCTCAGGGCGAGGACGTCAGCCTTTTCGACGGTGCCTTGGCGGTCGAGAACCGGTTCTCCCACACCAACCTGGCCGCGTGTACGTTCACCTGGTCCTGGTTGCGCTTTCCTGTGCCCGGAGGTGCGGGCCACCCAGAAGGTACGGACGGGCCGTTGGCGCTCGATGCCATACCGGGCGGTTCCCAGCCCGGACCCCCGGTCGCGCCGGGCAAGCGCGGCGTGTTGCGGTTGCCCATGCCCGGCCAAGGATTGGGCGAGGCGTCTGAGGCGCCCCCTGACGCGGTGCGCTTGGCGCTGTTCGACTCCCGGGCGCGTGAGCGGATGGTTTGGGTCATTCCCTTGCGATCCCACAAGAATTGGGTGAAGGAGATGATCGCGGCGGCGCCCGCTATCGGTATCGTCGATCAAGGCGCCGGTGGGACCGTACCGGTGATGCGGGTTGGTGGTGTGACGGTCGAAATCGACCGCCTGGGTGGGGTTTTGACTGCATTGTCGAACGGAGAGACCCATATGGCGATTTCCGGGCCGGTGCCGGTTGGCGAGAAGGTGGGTGCCGTGGCAAGCGCGATGGTCGACTGGGCGTTACTGCCGTCGGGCTGGCTGCGCCTGCGCTACCGCCAGGATGTGCCCGAAGGGTCGCCGGTCACCGGCATCCGCTTTGCCTATCCGCAGGCACGTGTGCGCTCCGTTGCGTGGCTCGGCGGGGGCCCGTCGCCCGTTTGGCGCAACCGTCGTGACGGACCGCGAATCGGCCATTGGTCCCGCGTCCGCAACGGCGCTCCGCGTGGTTCGGCGCCAGCCTTTGCTGGTTTCTACGACCAAGTGTATTGGGCGGCGCTCGACACCGATGACGGTTGTTTGCAGATCGCGCTCGGGTCCGACGAAACGGCGCTCGGTTTGTACAATCCCGACTTTGGTGTTGCGCCCGAGACCGCTGTCGCGTCGCTGCCCGAAGACGGCATTACGGTGCTTCACACCATCCCGGCGATGGGTACGAAGTTTCACCGGCCCGAAGCGCTCGGGCCGCAAGGAGGGCGTCCTGAGCCCACCGAAGAGGCTGGCGAACCGGGCACGATCGAAGGGGTGCTTTGGCTCCGCTTGGTGCCGCGTTGTGACTTCTGATCTTCAAATTGCGATTTGATACCGTGCGCCTTGAAAATGCGACGGGCTCGGCTCACGCGATCAAGGTCAGCAGGCGCTCGGGTGGCCGGCCGACCACAGCGCGCTGACCGACGCGGCCGATCGGCCGCTGGAGGAGTGTGGGGTGTTCGGTCATGGCGTCGATGAGCGTCTCCGCGGGCGTGGTGTGGTCGTACCCCCTGGCCTTGGCGACGGGGTCGTGTTTGCGGAGGACCAACGCGGGCGCTACATCCAATGCGCTCAAAAGCGCGTCCAACTCGGTGCGGGTCAGTGGCGTCTTCTTGTAGTCACGGTAGTGAAATTCAATTCCGTGTTCTTCGAGCAAGGCGACCGCCTTGCGGCAGGTTCCTCACGTGGGGGTGCAGATCAACTCGATCATGTCGGGCTCCAGCGTAGGTTGTGATTGGGCGTGGGGGGCGATTTACGTAACGATTACGACGCCAGCGTCGATCTCTTGATGAGATGTGGCTGAGATCATCGCCCCCCTCCAAGGAGTACTCATGCGTAATTTCTACCACGTCCTCTTCTTCGTTCGCGATCTCGAGCAGCTGGCTGCCGTGCGGATCGTCGAGCAAGCGGTGGTGGCACCCGCGAGGGCAACTGCGGAGCCAGATGGATCTTCTGAGGCATCCGACCCGGCAAGCGTGGGCTCCGACTTCTGAGGGCCGACCCATGACAAGATCACGCCGTGCCTGAGCAAGCCAGCGGCCTGCTGTCGCCTTTCCTCGTTCGCCGCCGGGTGGCGGCCGTTGCGCCCCTGCTGCAGGAAGGCCGCGTGCTCGACTTTGGCTGCGGAGGTGGTGGTCTCGCCTCGGTGGTGCCACCCGATCGTTACCTCGGAGTCGACCGTGACCCCGATGCACTCGATCTGGCCCGCACCCGTTACCCGCAGCACCGATTCCTCAACCCCGCGGCGTTGGAGGCCGCACCGGAAACCGAGTTTGATGTCATCGCAAGCCTTGCGATGATTGAGCATCTGCCTGATCCGGAATTGTGGTTACGGTCGCTGCATGGGAACTTGCGGGAGGGTGGCCGTGTGGTTTTGACCACGCCACACCCTTGGTCGCGGGTGATTCATGACACCGGAGCGCGCGTGGGGCTGTTCTCGTGCGAGGCACAGGAAGAGCATGAGACGTTCTTGGGCCCGCAGCAGATCGAGACCTTGGCGCGGGCGGCGGGGTTGGAATTGGTGACGGCTCGCCGTTTTCTCTTCGGCGTTAATCAGCTCTTTGTGCTGACCGTGCCGGCGGCGGGACCTTGATGAAACACCAGCGGTTCGAGCTCGCGCCACGTTGCCTCTTGGGTCGCGTCTGAGCGACGCTGGTGAAAGAGGGCCTCTTCGGCCAAACGGCGGTTGCTCATCAGGGCATCGCCGAGCAGGCCGAGTGCCCACAGGAGGAGGCCGGTCAAGAGCAGCGAGCCGCTGATGGTCACCGAGTGAATGTAGCGAGCGACCCCACCTAGACCGCTTGCGTACAGGTAGGCGAACCGTGCCGCCAACACCAGACCCGAAGCTATGAACGGGGTGCCCAGTAGTAGGAATGTTCTGAGTGGCCGATAGAAGGCGTAGGCGCGCAGCAGGGTGGTGGCTTGTCGACGAATGTAATGCCACATATTGCGCTGCAACCGTGACGGACGGGGGGTCGCGTGGGTCGTTATCGGCACGAAGGAGACGGTCATGCCCAAGTGTCCATAGCGGATCAGGCTCTCGGCGGTATGGGAGAAGTCGGTGAACGTGTAGAGCCGAAGTGCCGCCGTCCGGCTGTAGGCACGAAAGCCACTTGCCGCGTCGGCCACCGGAAACCCGGCCAGACGCCCGACGGCCCAACTTCCGAGACGCTGAAACCGTCGTTTGAGCCACGAGAAATGCGGATTGCTGCCGGGTTGCCGGTCGCCCACCGCGAGGTCGGCCTGGCCCGTGACAACGGGCTTGATCAGATCCGCGACATGGCGCCCCGGATACTGATGATCGCCGTCGGTGTTGACGACGATATCGGCGCCGAGGGCGAGCGCGGCCCGCAGGCCCGTGTCGAAGGCGCCGAGGTACCCACGCCGGTGCGGGTGCCGCAAGACCAGGTCAGCGCCGTGGCGGGTTGCGATCTCGGCCGTACCGTCGCTGGAACCGTCATCTACGACCACCACCAAAACGTCGTCGACGCCCTCGATCGACCGTGGCAATGCTGCGAGCACTGCGGGCAAGTTCTCAGCTTCGTCGAAGCACGGGATCTGAATCACCAAGCGAACGCTCATGGGAGTCAGTCTACCGGCTTTGGTCGTGATCAATCCGATTTCGACCGGGTCCAGACGAGGAAGCCAAAGGTGAGGATGTCTCCAGCAACACTGGCCAGGCGGTGGAGCCCCGCGACGCCCAGCGCAATACCCGGTCCGGCCAAAGCGTCGATACCGGTGAGCAGAATCAAATCGCGAACACCGAGCCCAGCAGGCGCTCCTGGGGTCACGAATCCAGCGGTCCATGCCAGGGTCGTGATGCCCCAGATTAGAGGCCAGGCCATGGGGTCGGCGTCGAAGACTTGATCCGCGATGAGCCAAAGTCCCAGGCTTTGGAGCACGAAGAAGGCAAGGTAGAACGGTACGGAGGCGGCGATCGCGATCGCCATGACGCGGGGACGAATCGCTGGCGCAGCATCGCGCCCCCAGCGTCGGCGCGCAACCCAAAGCCCGCCACCGCCCGCGATCATTACTACAGCGAGAAACCGCGCGGCGCGCCGTGGTGAGGTGTGACCGAGCAGCTCACGAAGCAGCGCTTCGCCCGGACCGTAGGCCACTGCGAGGGTGATTCCCAGGCCGGTGAGGACGACGGTTGCTGCTTCGAGCAGGATGGAGCGGATCGCGTCGGTCCGCCGTGGACGGTGACGCTGAATCAACTCGACCCGGGCTGCGTATTGAAAGACGTTTCCCGGCAGGTACTTGGCGAGTTGGGCACCGAGGAAGACAGGAACAACCGTCCAAACCGCGAGTCGATGACCGAGGGCACGAAGCCAGTTCCGCCACGCGAGGGCCAGCAACGTGAGCGCCCCAACATGCAGCCCGACAGCGGCCCCAAGAGCGACGATCTCTGCCCGACCCCATGCGATCGGCGGCAGTGCCTGGGCGTGTCGAAGTGCGAACCGCACGCAGGCCACAATGGCCATGATGGCGATGGCCGTCCCGATCAGCTTGGCGCGTTGCTGCCTGCTGGGGCCCCGGGGCACTACGGGGATACCTCGACTTTGAGCGTGAGCGACTCGTTACCGCGTCTGGGGTTCTCGTCTTCGAGGAGCTGGGTCACGGTGAGCAGCAGTCGATAGCGGCCCGGACGGCTCGGTACCGAGAGGACCTTGACGATCTCGACCTGATCGTTGGGGTAGAGCGTTCGGGGAAGGGGAATCCAATCCCGTTGTTGGGCTTTTCGTTTCTGGATCCAACGCGCTTCGACCCCAACACTGTAGGTTCTGGTACGCATCCCTGAGGTGTTCACCCAGGGCATCGAACCACGATGCTCGAGGCCCAGGGCCAACGGCAGCGTGCCACCCGCCTGGGCACGGAGTTTGGAGGGGCCGGCGAGCGTCAGGTTCGCGTCCAACGCTGCTCGGGGGATCGGGGTGGGCCAGTTTGTTGGCAGCAACCAACCGCGCTTGGCCAACCGGTCTTGGTTGACTCCAGGCAGGACCCAGAGGGCCTGTCGGTAGTAAATGCCCGGAAAGCCGAGGTTCTCGAGCGCGACGATGCGCGCCTTCGACTTGTTGCGGCCAAAGCCCAGCCGTCGGCCACCAAGAACCAAGTCACCGTCGCGTAGATCCGGTGACCGTGGTAGAGGCCGAAAATCGAAGTCGGGAAGGAAGTAGCTGAGATTGTAGTAGTGGAAATGGTAGGGCAGGGAGCCGGGGACGTGGTAGATCCGTCGCGGTTCGGGATCGAGCCGCCGAATCACGTCAACCAAGCTCCGCTGGGTCTCGGCGACGCGGTAGCGCGTTTGCCAACTCGGGCTGTAGGTGAGGACGGTACCGATAACGAAGTAACAGGCGAGGGCAAGGATACCGGCGCGCCACCGCCAAGCCAAAAGGAAACCCACCACCGCCAGGACCGCAAGGGCCAAGGCACTGCTGCGCAATACGCCCCAACCCAACGGCGTTTGGCCCAAGGCGAAGGCCCCGACGCCACTGAAACTGAAAGGGCCTCCGACACCAGGATGCCAAAGGGCATCGAGCATCATGGTCAAGGCCAGGAGGACAGCAGCCGCACCGGCACCGGCAGCGGCCAGACTGCGGCGTCGGAGACGACCACCGGGTTCCCAAAGGGCCAACAGCGCCAGCAGCAAGATGGGCAACAGCACGCCGTCGTTGTATCGACCGTAGATCCAATGCGAGAAGCGGGCATTGGGCCGCTGGGCCATGAACAATACGGACAATGCGAAGACGCTACCGGCGGCGGCCAAGACCACCAAGCCAAATGCGACGACCGACCGATCCTCCTTTCGTTCGCTGCGAGTGGACGCAGGTGGCTGCCGATTGCGCGCTGCAAGTCCACGGTAGAGGGCGGCAATCACCAAGACCCCTGCGGTGGCCAGGACGATGTACCAGAATTGACCGACGAAAGTCGTCCAAAGTCGTCCAGGCTGGCTGATGGCGTGCAGGACGATGTCCGTCCCTTTACTGCTCGTTTTCCAGGTAGCGCCAGGAGGCGCTAGACGTTGAACGATCAAATTCGTCGCGGCCAACGAGGCGACCAGCGCGAGTGGCGGCCAGGCGTGCAACCAATGGCGGCGGCGAAGACGTAACGTGGTGGCTACGAGGGCGGCCAGCACGGCGACGCCGAGGGCACCAAGTGCCCGTTCATGGATCCCGTAGAGCAGTCCTGCGATCAAGCCCCAAGCCGCCCAGCGCGTTACTGAAGCCGGATTGGCGATGGCACGGTGGGCAGCCAAACAATACGCGAAGAAACACGGGATGAAGACGTTCGCGCTCATAGCCGAGGTGGCGTAGAGGAGCGCGGCGGGGTACACACTCACGCAGCCGGCGACGATCGCGCGATCGGCAAGCGAAAGCTCGGGTCGCAGGCGCCCCGCTAACGCGAGGGCGAGCGGGAAAACGAGCGAAAGCAAAAAGGCATTGATGACCTGGACTGCCTTGAAGGCTTCCACCGGTCCGCGTTCGCCCCAAAAGGCTGGGACCAAGAACAGGGAGTAACCCACCTTGTACGAAGCGCGGCCGGTGGCGTCGACCAGGCCGTCACCGGTGGCCAGGTAGCGGGCATTGCCGAGATAGCCGAGCTCGTCGACCTTCAGGGGAGTGTCGAGACCCTGTGCAAGACCGATCTTGATCGCGACCAAGAGTAGGTAGGGAAGGACCAGGAGGAGGATCAGACTGCGGGTAGACGGCTTGGCGAGCAAAGTAGCCGCATTCTAGCCCGTCCTCGCATCCCTTACGGTCCCGGAGGACCACCTTGCCTAGCCCGCCTCCACGGGCTGACCGAACATTGTGACGGTCGAGCTTTGAACGACAGGGCTTCAGTGTTCGATGGGCCCGCCCGCGCCGCCTGGTCCGCCACCACCGTTGCAAGCGAGGCAGTCGTAGCGGTCCGCGTAGGCGTAGGCAGTGGAGCCATCGGGACCGGTGTAGAGGATCAGGTCGGCGCACCACCGGATCGTGTCGGTCGAACACAAGTTGAGCGTATCGGGTTGCGGTCCGCCGCAACTTCGATTGATCAGCTGCCAAGGCGGGCTGTAGGTCGGCGGCGGAGAAGTGGCCGAACAAGCACCGCCGCTCGCGGGTGTCGGTAGGCCTGCGGTCAAGCTCGCGGCAGCAACAAGAACAAGACCAAGTGCGGTGCGGCGGAGGGAGCGAGGATTGATCAATGGACCGATCATGAGAAGTGTCCTTTCCCAGCCCTCGTGGGCCGGTCGTTCTGGATGGAGGAAACATCGACGCGTCAGGGGCGCCACCTTCGAGCGGCGCAGGATGTCGCGCGTCGGTTGCAGATCCGATAGAGCAAGCCTGGTGCCAGTCGTAAGGGCGCGAAGACCAGGGGATTTGCGTCTTTTTCGCGGGAACGATGTTGATGTCGTGGGCAGAGTGCGCAGGTAGTGCGCAGGTAGTGCGCAGAGGCGGGGGCGTCCCTGATCAGGCGGGTTCACCTTGTCGTAACCTACAGAGCTGGTAGCGTGTGTTCATGATCGAACCAGATCCCTTCGAGCGTTTTAGGGCACTCTTTGACCGCGCCGTGAACAGCGGCATGACCGATCCCAATGCCATGGTGCTAGCCACGGTCGACGACCGTGGCCGTCCCTGGACACGGGTCGTGTTGCTCAAGGATTTCGATGTCCTCGGGTTCGTCTTTTACACCAACCTATCGAGTCGCAAGGGACGCCACATCGCCGCCTGCCCCGACGTCAGCCTGCACTTCTTTTGGCGTCAATTGGAAGGTCGAAACCGTCAAGTGGTCATCGAGGGACGGGCCCAGCCGGTGGCCAGCGACGAGGCCGATGCCTACTTCGCCAGCCGGCCGCGGGGCAGTCAGGTGGGTGCCTGGGCCTCGCGCCAGAGCAAGCCACTCGAGAGCCGTGCCGCGTTGCTCGCCGAGGTCGCCAAGGTCGGGCTACGGTACCCGGTCACCGTCCCCCGTCCACCGCATTGGTCCGGTTTTCGGGTTGTCCCCCATTACTTCGAGTTCTGGAAGGAGGGTCGGTTCCGATTGCATGATCGAACGGTCTACGAGCCAGATGGCGCTGGATGGGCGAACCGCAATCTCAATCCTTGACGGTCGATGTGGCGGAGGAGGAAGAGGAACAGTTCACCCGTCCTGTTCCTGGGCTACGGACGATCGGCCATACCTGGACGCTGTGATCGATCGTACCGAATCACAGGCGATGACCACCGATGATCGTAGTGGTCGGGACAAGCGAGACTTTACCGCCGTCACTGGTGGCCACAACTTCCTGTCATTGTGCCCAGACCGGGGGCACGGTGCAAGTGTTGTCAGGAGGTGACTTAGCGCTCATCGTCATTCCTTCTGATAGTTGACAGTCTCCGCGAATCAGTGACTTGGGTCGGCATTCCCTCGAATGTCGGCCCCTCCTTCTATCCCCTCATCTCAGCCTCATGCAACAGCTCGATCTCTTCTACAGCTACTGCCAGCTTCAGGGATTGGCGCCTCTCACCATGAGTGCCATCAAGCGCGCTCTTGTGCTTATTCGTCGCAGCCACCCGGATCTCTTCTCAGTGAACACCGAGGAGGTCATGCGGTTCTTCGTGCATGGCCGATCCTATGGCTTCGCCAGTGACCAGCCGGCTGGTCCGTCCCACTACAACAACATCCACAAGTACCTCAACAAGTTCTTCAAATGGGCTGTGCTCTTCGGCTATCGACGAGACAACCCTCTTGACCGAATCCCTCGGTGTAAGGCACCCAAGACACTGCCGCGACGTCTCAGTGGAGATCAGGCACTCAAGGTGCTCTACCACGCGAGCCACTACCCACACGGGAGTCAGTACCTTCGTACCCGAAATCACGCTCTCCTTGCCACCCTGCTCATGACTGGCCTTCGTGCTCGGGAAGTCACGAACCTTCGGAACGAAGATGTTACATCCCCGAAGCAGGTCATGAGGGTCAGGGCAGGAAAGGGCAACAAGGATCGCGATGTTTACTTCAATACCGACCTACTCTACATTTTGAAGGACTACCAGAAGCAGCGGGACCGCCTCAAGAAGACTTCGGCATTTTTCTTCGTCTCCTTCGCCTCGAATCGCTCGCTCCGGTACAAGAACCTTCGTGACGTGGTTCATCGGGTCAGCCAAGCCTCCGGCGTGTATGTCACCGCTCATATGCTCCGGCATACCTGTTTCTCGATCCTGGCGGAGCAGAACGTGAGTATTTCGGCCATTCAGGCCCAGGCAGGGCACAGCTCCATCGTCACTACTCAGATGTACGTGCAGATCTCAGAGGCAAATCGTAGGAGCGCGATCGGACAGGTATCGTTTCTCGCCGGTTGAGACCTCGATTGCTCGGCGATCCAATGCCTGGAGCGGCGTTCAGTTCATCGAGCGGGTGTTTCTGAATCTGTGAACGAAGGTGCTCAACCGATGCCGACAAGTAGATCGTGGTCGTCTTGATGTCGCTGTGGCCCAGCATCTTAGAGAGAGCGAACAGGTCACAGTTATTCTCGATCATAAGCGTTGCAAAAGTATGACGGAGTTTGTGGGGGGAGAAGTTGACTCCCGTCGCTTTTCGAAGTCGTTGGACAAGAAACTTCACGCCGCTGGCAGTAAATGGCTGGTCTCCACGAATAGAGGAAAAAAAGACAGGGCACTGGCGGTGTAGTCGTTTACGTTCCTTCATGTAGGGGAGGAGGGACATTTTCAATGCCCTGCACATCGGTACAATCCGGTCTTTGTTTCCTTTTCCAGAATGCACAGAAACGAGATTCTGATCGAGGTCGACATCGCCGACTCGGAGAGATAAAGACTCTTGAAGTCGGAGCCCCGTGCAGGCGAGCATTGAGAGATAAGCATGGTTGCGGAATCTCTCGAAACGATAGGTATAGCGCATTCCAAGCGCAGTATCGAGAACCAGCCGGAGGTCAGATTCGCTGATTCGCTTTGGAAGCTTCTTGCCCAGCCTCGGCTGAGGGATTCCATCGAGAGGATTTTCGTCGAGAAACCTTCGTTGAACGCACCACTTGAGAAATGCCCGGATCCCCTTGTAGTAATTGAGGTGAGTGTCTGGTGTCCACTTTCTCGTGGATCTTCCCCAGAGGAAGAAGCCTCTCAAACATTCAGAAGTAACCTGATCGAGACGAGTGACCTGTCCATGTCGCGCGAAAAAATCAAAGGTGTGGTACCACCATTGAACGGTGCGAGGGCTGATATTTCGAAGCACTTGCTCCTCTTGGCAAAAGATCTCGTGAAGGTTCCGAATATCATTGTCCATAGACATCCCGCAGGACTCAGCCTTCGGCTAGTGCTCGTCGGAGGGTATGAAATTCGATGTTTTTGGCTTATTGGTGGGCCTGGCGGGAATCGAACCCGCAACCTTACGCTTAAGAGACCCGACCGCGTCAAGAAACATGCGGTATTCCCCTTCCTGTAGCGGAAAGTAAGAATTTGGGGGAAGAAATCATACCCTGTACCGACAGGTATCAGCCGGAACGACACCCCTGCGGTGTTAAGGGATAAGTAGTGCCCCTATTGTACCTCACCACCACACAAGTCAAGTCGAACAGATGAGCAAACCTGCTACCGGCCAACTGAAGCAATACAAACGTTCGTCCATACGTTCGTCCATACCTCTCAGATAGTCGTAAAAATAGGCTCAAATATTTGCGGCGAAGACAGCGTTCTGTAACGGTAAACACATCCTTCTAACTTCTTGCGGATGCGTTTTCAACGACTCCTTCAGCGGCTTCTTCGTCTCTTCCTTGGGCTCTCTGTATCACCAGACCAGACGCCTGTTCAATCGGTCAACCTTGCCCTCTTCGACCACATCCCACTCCTCAAGAAGCTCGCCTCACGATTCTTCTTTCGGCGACTTCGCTACTTCCTGCCACACCACGACCAAGCCGCTCACATCTTCTGTATCGGTCGTTCAGGCTCCGGCAAATCCGAAGCCCTCAAACTTCTCGCCCTGGCAGAGAAAACCAAACCCACCTGGCGAGGTACTCGCCGCATTCGACGTGACCAATCCCTCGTGCTCATCGACCCGCACGGTGATCTGGCCCGTCAGCTTGCCCGGCAACGCCCCTACGATGATGACCGGCACCGCTACCCGGACGATCCCGACCTCATCTATCTCGATCCCTGCCTCGCAATCCACCACGGCAGATCTCCCATCCTCAACCCCTTCGATCTCTACGGTTCCGGTCATTCTGAGCTGAAGCGCGAAAAGTCCGTTCAGCAGCTAACCGGTGTGCTCAGAAGCCTGACCTGCAAAAGCGACGAATCACTCTCCACCAACATGGAGACCCTGCTGTATCCCTGCCTCTCCGTCCTTCTCGCTCGACACGGCAGCACCCTGCACGACCTCCTTCGATTCATGGAAACCTCGCGCAACGAAGACCTGCTCACCCAAGGGCTCACGGCGCCCAACACCGCCCACCGATACTTCTTCCGGCACTCCTTCAACGACAGCCGATTCAAACTCACCAGAGGCGCCATATCCACCAAGATCCAAAGTCTTCTCAACTCCCAAGCCTTCGCCGCCTTCCTCGCCGAACCCCGCAGCTCAATCAACCTCGAGCAGGCGCTCAACAGTGGCAAAACCATCATCCTCAGTTGCGCTGCCGGCCAGCTCGGCACGCACACCATGTCGGCCATCGGACGATTTGTCATCGCCATGGTGCTCGCCGTCGCCTTCAACCGTTCTGGCTCCATCACATACCGCCGACCCATTCGGCTCATCATCGACGAGACCCAGCACTTCATTTCCGACGAGTTGATCGTCATCCTCACCGAGGCGAGGAAATATGGCCTCCACCTCACCCTCGCCTGCCAGATCGTCGGTCAGGGTATGAGTCGAGAACTCAACCGCATCATCCTCGGCAACATCGCCCTCAAGATCCTTGGTGACGCCGGTGCCGACAGCCGCCGTGTCATGACCAAAGAGATGGGCATCTCCCTCGCCGAATCCGACTCCCTCCACACCGGACAGTTCCTTGTCCGTCATCGGCACGATCCGCCGATACGGCTTCGCTTCACCAATGCCCACATCGACCAGAAACACACCATGCCTCCGTCCCACTGGCGGGAACTCAAACGAGACCAGATCAAACGCTGGTACCCCTGTATCTCCGCACCAGATCCACCACCACCGGAGCAACACGATCATCAAGGACGGCAGCACCAGCTACAGCCCGACCATCCCATCCTGCCGACCACCCTCCAAGACCTCAATCCCTAACACCCGCCACCATGATTATCCTCACCGAGATTCAAACCCGCATCCTCGAAGCCCTCGCCCACTACCGATATTTGACCCACTCCCAAATGCTCCGTCTGGAAATAGGGAGCCCATCATTCCTACGTTTCTCCACCCGCCGCCTCAAGGAGAAGGGAGACGAGCCATTCATCAAATCCATCAGCTACCCATTCGAGCCCCGAGAAGGGCGCCTCGAACTCGTTCACCACATCACCCCGGCGGGTGCCGACGTACTCGCCGACGCGACGAACAACGATGCCTACCGACACCTCAGACCGGTCACCGCCATCTACCATCGAGACTACTGGCATCGGAAATTCACCATCGACTTCCAGATCGCCCTGACCACGACCCTCGCAGGTGATGAACGCCTTGACCTCCTGACCTTCGATCGCTACTTCGACAAGACTGGCGCCAACAAAGGGAGCGGGGCAGGTAAGCCGCTTAAATCCAAGACCAGAGTTGATATCGACACCGGTCAACACCTCATCCCCGATGCCAACTTCGTGCTGTCGCGCCCCTTCGATACCGCATCACGAGTCCTGTACACCGTCGAGATTGCCAACGGTCAGGACACAAAACGAAACCTCCGACAGATTGAGCGCCATGCCGAGGTGCTCCACAAGCGACTCCTTGCCGGAAAATATGACCTGCTCGAAAAGACAGCCCACCATGTGCTCTTCATCTTCTCCGACTACCAGCTCATGAGAGCCGTCCGCACCCGATTCGTCGAGGTAACCGCAGCGCTCCCGTTCTCAGCCTGCTACCGCTTCGGTTATCTCCGCTATCTCATCCAAGACCCTCTCCGTTGCTGGAAAATGCCCAAACATGTCAGCGACGACTGGTACCACCTCATCACCGGGAAGCCGGTCAAGAACGAACCCGACAACGGAGCCGGTACAACCTCTATTTTCTAACCCCCTTCATATGGAACACTTCAGCGACCATGACATCGAAGAGGCTATCGTCCACGCTACCGACAACATCATCGAGCAAGTATTCTGGTACCTGGCAGACGAGCAGGAGCTGTACCGTGACCGAGCGATGGAAGTAATCTCCGAATGCGATGGCAACGACACTGCCGCCATCGACCTTAGTATGGAGCAGCAACTTGAGGTGATCGAAGAGGGAGCCGACGAGCACGGCTTCGGTGATCTGACATTCAGCCTTGACAGCCTCCGATCAGAGTTGGAGTCCTACTCCGTGCTGTTCATCCACCTGCTCGCCGAGAGTCGAACCTACGGCATCTTTGAAGAGCTGTTTGACTTCATGGATGAGCACGACTTGGAGCCGGAGCAGATGCGGGATGCCAACAACTTCGGCTGGCTCCCGCATGAGGCTGAGCGGGAAGAGCACAACTGCACGATCTACGAGTACCGCAACGTCGAAGAGCCCCTTCCATTCGTTCAGGGTCATACGACCGGCCATCATGTGGATGTGTGGGAGTATCGGTTGCCGAGTGGGGAGCGGGTGTGGTTTGAAACGTGCCCTCAGTCGTCCTGATCGGGATCTCTAGACTCCTTCCGTAGTAGGCGAACAGCGGGATCTCCAAGCACGATCCAGTTCCGAGCATCCTTGTAGGCACGTTGAAGGAACGCGAGATAGGTTTCGTCGCGTAGATCGCCTTTGTCCCTATCTTCGATGAGATGGCCCAGCTCGACCGAAATCTCAGCGGCTCTGCGACTGAAGTGTTGCATCGACGAGCCTACAGACTTGCCCTCAAGCAAGCTTTGCACCGTCTTCTCAAACGCCTCGATTTGAGAGACACTTTCCCCGTCTTCAGATGGCCACTGAAAAGACATCGTCCACGCACGATCAACTCGGCCCACAACAGCAAGCGCCGGTCCAGATACACTTCCTAGCATTCTCTGGGGGAGATGAGAAACGAATGAGCGACCTGCGAGCTTTCGTTTCCTTGAAGGTGATGCATGATCAAAATCATCCGTCTCGGGAGTACCGGCACTGAAGCAAGAGAACATGAAAACGATCGTGCTGGACAATGTCTGGTCGGACAGTAAGTCCTCGCCCGAGAGAAAGAATTCTGGCGAATTGGGCGCCCGGCGAGAACTACGCGGACCAGGCCAGTCTTGACACACCAGCGCGCCCTGCCAACGCTCTTGCCTTGGGTCATCTATTGGAAGAGAGATACCGTGGCTGGCGAGAAAAATCAAGGAAGAGGAGGGTCTCTTGACCAGTAGGTTCAACAGCCTCTCTTTGGTCGCGTGTTCTCCAGTGATCTCGTTGATCTCCCATTCAGTACCACTCTGTGACGCGCCAGCCGCAAGCGGTTTGATCAAGAATTCGGAGGAAAGTCTCGTTGGCTCATCGTCACGATTCTGCGGCCCAAAGAACGACACCCTGCCAGGCACGTTTCCAGTCTTCTCCGTTTCAGCCGACACCACCGCCTCAGCGTACCTGCGATAATCCTCGACTTCATCAAAAATGAGGCGGCCAACTGCATACTGAACGCCTAGCTCATACTGAAACCGGAAAGGGATCTCTTCTGGGCCTCCGACAACCAAGAGATAGTAGGGACACTTTCCAGCGTCTATCGGTCCAGGTGCCACGCCGTGGCGAGCGAGGAACTGACTCTTACTCTCACCTAGTTCGTAACTCATTATTCTGAAGAGATCAGGTGAACCAACTTGCGTTCTGCGGTGGTCCAACAGAGGGGCTAAAGCCTCAACGGCATCTGAGTATCGACTCTTAGGCACAACCAATCCCCAGCCCACCTGGCTGATCTCAGATGGGTCGAGTGGTTCCCGCACCCTACGAGCCTCGTATTCCTTCGAATGGCCCAGCATCTCTTCGACGTAGGCGTCGCCCATCTTGCGACGGAGCATAGTCAACATTTCCGTAGGCGATAAGTCTTGGGGCAACAATCCGCCAGGTGCGTCACCCCCGCTCTCGTCGTCCGTAGTCTGTTTCCGCAGCAAGGAAAGGACATCTGGAGGAAGATGTTTAAGGTTCCTAACCACCCTGACAAGTCTAGGTCCGATATCGATCTTTAACAGGTTGCGACGAAATATCGGCTTCAGCTCATTTAGCTTCGTGATGATCTCGTTCTCGACCTGCGGCGCTAACAGTTTCTCGTAGTCACAATTGGGAGGAAAACGATATGAGATCCGGACAAGCTCGTCAGTTATCTCGACACCGCTGACATAGTGGCAGCGCCACCAGTGAAGCTGTGAATCCACCGGAATCCGAAGAAGCTGCATGCGAGCGATGTCCACACGGCGGAAGTCTATATCCAACTCATCGCCGAAACGGAGGAGCGCCGCTAGCAGCCTCAAGCGAAGTGTCTCGCTGCCATGCCGGTATGCGTCATAGCATCCTTCAACAAGGTCGACTTTCCTATGCCCTCTGGAGACGAGTGCAATCGATTCGACAATGGCAGGATCTTGTACCAGTGGAACAAAAAGGCTGCTCGCCGGATCTTCAAAAGAAGAGGCAATCATTTCCGCAGACTTCTCGTGATGCTGGTCGCGAATCCTATCAAGATCACCCCCAGCGAAAGTTTGATCCTGCATGCCGATATCGTGCAGATACGCGGCAGCTATCAGGACGAACACTTCAGTGGGTGACAATGCCTTGTTCGTCGTCTGGACACCCGCTGTTAGGCCATCCAAGTAATCAATGATCCTCTCGCTATGCCGGACATCATGGTTTGTGTAATATTGATGCAGCGCAGTGTCCCAGATCCGTTTTGCAGTCTCACGAATCTGGACAAGTAGACTCCTCTGTTCGCTGGTCAAACTACTGCGCAAAGATGGCGCCATCGTACTCACTCCCGAAATCCAAGTTTCCGCTCCCTCATTCGGAAGGCTTCCTCACCTCCTTCAAGGATGTCAATTATCGCACCCCGAACACTGCCACCCAGTTGCTCGTCCATGTCAATCGCCTCCAGTGCGCCCGACCGGTAGACGATGTGAGGGAGACCATCCTCTTGGCGTTGACAGTGTGCAACTACCACTTGATCGGCATCGGTATTCACGACGAGATTTGGGTTATGCGTGATCAGGATGACTTGACGACGTTCCCCGGCTGTGCGGAAGTACCCGATGAGCAAATTGTAGATCGACTGGTTGTCGAGGTTCTCTTCCGGCTGATCGATGAGCAGCGGCCTGCTATCGTTTCTATCCAGAGCCAGAAACAACACCAGCAGAACGATCCCCTTGGTCCCTGGTGAGAGTTTCTCTAGTTCGGTGCCGTCGAATCGGATGTCGTAGTGCAGTCTGATGTGTTCAACGGAGAAAAGCCAGTCTGCTACATCGACCAGGCTGTTGCCAGTATTTAGGACATCAAGAAGCTCGCTTTTCCTCGTTCCGACTTGCTCCCGAATAGCGTTGACGATCTTCGTGATTCCCTCTACGGCTGCAGCCGCATCGCTTGACTGCCAAGCATCTAGCAAATGAGTGCGGGCAAGATCTCGCAGCTCGTCGTCTCCCTTAAAGATCTTCCTTCGGTCAAAGAGGCGATCTCCGCGATCAACCCAGGAGTCGAGATCGACTTCACGCTTGATATACAGCTCCAATTGACGCTCTTCATGTTCACCACTTCGAGCTAAACGCTCTTGGAGCGGTGCGTAGAGCTCTTCTAGAATCGCCTTCTCTTCGTCAAGGAGGGCAAAGTACCTGAGACACCGGTCCTTGCGCCGACTCGCGTATGCTTTTCGTTTCTTTGGCAGATCTTCGTTGATAGAACGTATTTCTTCCTGTGTTGACTTCAGTCCTCTAGAGAGTCCTAGAATCTCCCTATTGAGAGCCAGAAGCCTCTTCCTCTTCTGCTCATCGAGATCGAGATTCTTCTCTGTTGTCTTGATCTCCTCTGTGATGTTGGTCAGCGTCTCGGTTTTCTGCCCTGTCGCCTTATCTGGTGCTGGTAGTTCCTGATTGCCTTGGATCCGTCCGATTTCTTTTTGCGCGGTCTGGATCTGCTCAGTCAGTAGTAGAGCCGGATCGACCGGGAAGTGTGGTCTGCTCTGCTCAAGTTCCTCTGTCGGGACACCAACATCAGCCGCTTTTTCAAGAAAACCGACCCAGAACTGGTCCATGGTTTCGGCAAAACGCTTTGCCTTGGCAGACAGGTCGCGGAGCTGCTGTACCCTTTGAGAGGCGTCCGAAAGCTTCTTCTTAAGAGCCTGCTGGCGCTCAGTCAGTTTAGTGAGCCTCTCAACGGTCTTCTTGTCTTGCTCTTGCTTGACTTTAGGGAGTTGCTTCTGCTTCTCCGCAATCTGCGCCTCTCGCCGTTTAGCTTCCTTTTCAAGGGGACTCTTTCTGGAGATCCGCTCGTCGATCTTGGCGATACGCTGATTAAGGTTTCGTACCTCGCCGTCGATTGAGTCAGCTTCCTCGCGTAGTGCCGCTGTTCGAGTCTCGACGAGATCCTGAAAGCTCTCGCATCCTAGGCGTTGCTCATCTTCGATCTCACCAAAGACGACCGTTTCAATCTCGCTTCGAAGCTGGGTTGCCCTGCGGTCGCCTGAGCAGAGATTTTCCACAAATTTCTGCGAGAGATACTTGACTCCAGAGAATTCCTGAGTTGACTCAATGCCCCGAACTTCGGCTGGGTCGCTCCGACCGCTCGCCCAGACGAGTTCCAGGCTAGTTCCGGAGAGCCTGTCCAGGGCACGTGTCAAGAAAGAGTCATTCTTATCGACCTGGGCACCCGCTGCGTAGGCGATCAGATCGGACAGGGCTGTTTTACCAGAGCCGCGAGAGCCGATCACGGCCACAAGACCCGGATTGAGAACAATGGAAGTGTCCTCGAACCACCCTTTTGAGTTCGATATGCTCAGTGAGCGAATGACCTGATTCTCATCGTGGCGAGACGGTGGTGTAGGGCCCACACAAACCCGATCACGCGGCTCATAGAGAACCTGACGCAATCCTTCGAAGGTCGGATCTGTCTTGATCCAGCAGTATCGTCGCTCGGCGGGCTCGGTAATCTCCTTCAACGAGTGAGCATCAGAGCCCGAAAGGCAGGGCTTAGACCCCTTGTACTTCTCGCGAAGGGTAGCTAGGCTATCAGCCCCCCCGCCAAGCCAATACGTGCGGTCACGTTCCTTGGAGGAAAAGAGGAAGTGTGTAAACCGCTTGATCTGATCTCGTACGGCAGCGAGGCCACCATCGTGGCTCAGGCCGGATAGCCCGTCTTCTCCAGTAGAAACTCCCACTAGGGAATTGCTTCGGAGCCAGCTTTGACTGTTGTACCATGTCTTAAAGGTGTCAAAGGACGGCTTAAACTGTTCTACTCCAGTGCGGTACTGGCCCCGTTCATCAGTCTGCGAACTGTCGTGGTGCTTGCCAAGGCGTAGCAGTCCACTATAGGAACAGCTGATATCGTCGTCGTGGGGAAACTTGAGATGACCGAGAGCTTCCTCAATCCTATCGACATGATCGGCCTCCTTAGGCGACACCAGAATATGAATATTGATTCCTTTACCACGCTTCGTCTCTGGTGTTACTCGGAACTCAATGTTTGGAAGCAGGAGGTGTACGTCGGGGAGACGGTCCCTGTCTTTTTCTTCGAGGACAGCCTTGTAGGTTCTGATAGAGCAATAGTCAGTAATTCCAAGGACTGCCGCTGGCTGGTCAGCTTGCTCTAGGGCGTTGAGATATTCTTCAAGAGAATCGCTGCCGAAGCGATCTTCCATAGCGGTTCCTGGCGCGTGGATATGCAGATCCCATCGGCGCCAGATTGAACCTTCAGAATATTTGGAGGTCATCCAGGTTGGTCCCATATAAAAGTTGGATATTTATCATCACCATAACATTCAATGTAAGAAAGTCTATCGATTGAGGATCCGGACTTGAGCAGGCTGGTTTTCTAGCTTGCTTCATGAAATCTCAGCAGTCAGAGCCGCGATGTTGCTATCTAGGTCAGTCCTGAATCCCCAAATACGCCCTCACTGCGGTCCGCACCAGCTCCGTCACAGGCCGCCGCTCATCGTACGCCCGGCGTCGAAGCTCCTCATCCTCATCCACATGCAGCGAGATCACTCGCCGCACCAGACCCCGTGGGCTGACCGGCGGCCCACCCCGCCGTGACTTCTGTTCCTCTTCACTCATGCCGTCAATAGTACCCGAGTCGCCTTCGTCACTTGGTTACTTCGTCACTAGTATGCTAGCCTGGTGACCGTGCCTCCAACGGCAACGCCGGAGGAGAACGGACTCAGGCTTCAATAGAAAGCCGAGCACCAGAAACCGGCCCGATGACGGCTGTATCAGAGTCGCCACCGGACCTCATCCGACAAAGGAGTACACCAATGCCGGACTGCGCCTATTCTATCCCTCCCGCCATCGCCGAATCCCAAAAAACTCTCCTCGCAATAGCCACCGAGCTGCGCGACCTGGACCAACGTCTCGGAGTGCTCACGACCTTAATCTGCCCACAGCCAGGGCGCCTTCTTCCCGACGAACTGCGCGGCGTTGTGCAGTGTGTTCGGACAGACCTGCTCAAGGATGCTATCGAGACCCTGGAAGCTCTCGGAAGAAAGACCGAAGAAGATGCTCTTCGCGAGACGATCGCCATCGCCGACACCTTGCAACGACTCCGGCAGGCAGGGTGACCGTATGGACAAGGAGCTAACTCCTCGTGATCGCCTGCTTCGCCTTGGACCCAACAGCCTGTCGGACACCGAGCTGCTCTCCATCCTCGTTCGAAGTGGCAATCCCGGTACAACCGCCCTCAGACAGGCCGAGACTCTTCTCTCCGACACCAGAGGTCTCAACGGCCTTCTCGCGCTCGATACCACTGCCATGCAGAAACACGGCTTCGGCCGAGTCAAAGTCGCCACCCTTCTCTCAGCCATAGAACTTGGGCGCCGCATCGCACGCCGTCAGGTGACGAGAAGAAGACTCCTGAACCGCCCTGCCGCTGTCGCCGGCTACGTAACACTTCGCTACACTTGCCCCGATCAAGAGATCCTCGGCGCCCTGTACCTCGATGTCCGAAATCGGCTCATCACCGACACAGAACTCTACCGAGGCACTCTCTCGCGAGCAGCAGTGGAACCACGAGCGATCCTGAAGCAAGCACTGAAGGTCAGCGCATCGGGCTTCATCCTCTTTCACACCCATCCGTCAGGTGATCCGTCTCCGAGTCGAGAGGATATTGCCTTCACGAAAAGAATGGTGCTGGCAGCCGACCTCATCGGCGTCCGACTCATCGACCACCTCATCCTTGGAGATGCAAACCGATGGGTGTCGCTGCAGCGACGTGGTCTGTGCTAGCAAGTCGCTCGTACAAAAACGCGCGAGTATCCGGCAACAGATTCGGCAATCTGCTCGCACAGTCCCGACACGTCTAACCCTTTCTGTAAACTCGAACATATGTTACAATAGTACGATTTATCATTAACTTTTCAACCCTATGGCGAATCCAGAACGTCGAGGCTACAGTCTCATGGATGAAATCAAGGACAAAGCACGCGAGAATCCCGAGAAGGCACTTCGTGAGGCAGCAGACTTTGCCTTGAGTACGCATTCTAGCGAGATACAAGAGCATCTCGACGGCTTTAACATCTGGGTGGTCAACGGTGTCGAGGGCGGTGACACGTCCGACTACCAACACATCGACTACTTCCAGTCAGGTATCCGACTTCAGAAACACATGGAGAGCCGATACGGATACAATTTCGGGAGATGGCTCCCCGGAGTGAGTGCTAAAGGAGCACCACCTCCCGCTAATCTTGTTCGATTCTATGCCAACCTGTCAGTGGCGGCTATCGAGGGGACCGAAGCCATCCAGACGCTCTCGGAGCAAGATTCTGAATGGAAAGGCGTTCAGGATTCTCCGGGAGCCCGTTCTCATCTTCAGGGGATCATTGATGCTCTCCGACACGACGCCAAAGCGAAGAAGTACGTTGATACCAGGGAGGCTCAAAAGATGGAACAAGAAGAACAGGACCAAGCCCTCAGAGAGATCGAAGATGAGATCGATGGCCTCTTCATTTAGCGAGCATGTGGTTCACCACCGTGAGAAACAGTGCCCTTTGATGTGCGAGGGGTAGATCTCCAATTCAAACAGCGAACAGCCTTCCTCCACCTCGAACCGCCGCGACCGATACACAACAACATCCTCGTAGCTAAGAATCAATCTCCAGGATCCAGGCGGAAGCGTGGCGTCGAAGGAGCCGTTACTATCAAGCTTTCCCTTCGAAACGAGGCGTATTTTCTCGGGATAGGTCGCCGTTCCCTGTCCGCGGACGCCTTCAATTCTAAGCGCATACCTTCCAGGCGTCACCTCAAGATCGAAAAACTTCACCGTTGTAGAAGCTGCGGGTGGCATGCCTCTAAAACTCTCCTTGACCGAGCCAACCGCCTCTTTCCCAATTCTATAGGCTCCGGCTGCCATCAAGAACCCAATCATCTGTTTTGCACTCAACGGGTTGCCGATCGCAGCTCCTTCCCCTGTCAGAAATCGTCTCATCCCGGAATCCTTTGAGTAATCAATAGGAGTCTTTCCCATCCAATCCCGGGTATTGATTTCTCCGCCAACGTGAAGCAGCAGCGTAACAACCTTCTTGTCTCCCTTCTCGGCAGCGAAATGTATGCAGGTTGCTCCCATCCTGGTTGGAATGTCAGAGTTGATCTTCACTCCGTACGAGAGAAACGTTGCGACCAACGCCTTGTTTCCCGAAGCGCACGCACTCGCCCAGGGTGTGGGATACAGATATCCGCCTGATACTGTATTGGGATCAGCACCACTTTCAAGCAGCTCTGCCACATCTTTGATATTCGCCGCAGCGGTTGCCCTAAACAGAGGCGTCGTATTCTTGAGGTATTTCGCACGGATATGCTGCTCTGCATCCTCAATCAAGCGTTTAACCACCGGGTGACCATCGATCCCCTCCCGAGCCATCTCCTCGATGAACATCCGATAGAATCGCTTTTGATCCAAACCTCGCGCCTTGTCAAATGCCCGATTCGCCCTACTCGCAATCTTCTGCATCTTTCTTCTTGCAGGCTCCAGAAGCTCTGCGAGAGAAGATCGATGATCCAGGAGACCTGCGGGAGTCAGGATAGTTGCCAACTGATTGAGGTCATCAAGATCGCCGTGCGCGATGGCCCTTTCAATCTCTTCTCGAATTTCAGTGCCGACAGCAGATAGCTCAATCAGCTTCACCGGCATCAGTTTTTCGGGAAGCGGGCGCCGCTCGCGTAGAGCGAGCTGCAAACGGCCCAGTTCTTTGGAGAAATCTATATATTCCAAGACTGATCGCGGTGCAGCAAATTGAAACTCGGGGAGCGAGGATGCAGCCTGGTAAACAACGACAATGCCCGTTTCAGCGTCGAAACCGCAACTCAGCCGATGACAATTCAAGCCCCAAAGAGAAGATTTGGTTCGACGATGACCATGCCCAGCCTGGAATCGAAGGTTGAACGGAATCTCCCGCCCCTCTATAAGAAGCTGTGACATTCGCTTCGATGAGACCTCCTCACTTCTCCCAGAGATACCCAGCCGGAACGCCTTGTTCTTGGAAGACCTCTTGCAAGAAAGAGAGAGCCAGACCTCCCCATTCAGGACACGCACCGTGGCTCTACTTTCCGGAGCCTCTCCTGCTCGCAATTCGCGGAGATCGAGCCTTCGGCAATAAAAGACGCCGGATGCATGTACCGGAATTCCGCCCGCATCGGACGGAAGAATTCTCATGGCCTCGGGGTCTCCCACTCGCAGCGTATACCCGGACGCTTGAGCAGCTCCTCCTAACAACAGCATCGCTGCAACTATCGCTCTGCGTTTCACATCATCCTCCAATCTACTCGACCCAGCGTCAGTTTGAACCAACCTGAGCAACAAGCGTATCCCGTACTGGGATATCCCGCAATAGGATTCCAGAATCCCATTTGTGACACGCTCAACCCACACGGCCGATTACAGCCGGATGCTTCAGCGATTGAGAGACGCCAGAATCGCAGCCAACCTCCGTCAAATCGAGGTGGCCGAAGCCCTCGGAAAGCCGCAGAGCTACGTCTCGAAGGTCGAGAATGGCGAGCGCCGCATCGACCCAATCGAGCTCAAGGCATTTGCGCGGGTGTATGGGGTCTCGGTTTTGAACTTGCTTGGGGAGTAATTGAAGTCAGCCGTCTACCTGATCTGGCTCAGGTCGGCACCTGATCCCTGCCAGATAGCCCCTCTACTAATCATGGCAGTTGCGAAAGCTCACACTTTGAGATCAGGCGCCCGAGCATTGCCCGCATTTGGAATGCCGGCTTACGGCATCTCGAAGAGCGAAGTCAATCCGGGCTACGGAAGGCTGACGGATCTTCTCCGAGAGCTTCCAGAATATCTCTATAAGTCATCTCCCTGAATGAGACATTGAGCATGAATGCCCCAGTCAATTTGAAGGGAGTTGACTGGCTCGAAAATACGATCGCTCTAAACTCTGCGTCGCAACTGTTCTTAGCTCCTAACGCCACTAGTTCGTTCGAAGCTACTGTTCTTCTCGCCTGAACGACAGGTATTGTGAATTTGAGTTCCCAGCCTTCCTCGGTATTGTCGATGGCTATGTCTCTAGTGTCTGAACCGTAGACGTTGCTTATGATGACATCTCGACCTGAGGAAATTACGAAGGAGGTGTCTCCGCTCGGATCCCTGGGCCTCTGTGGCTTGGCAGGCTGGTTGTCGTTGGAGAACAGGTTTAGGTTGCCGTCACAGTCATCCAGTGCGATCTCAAGGAAAACGTCCCTCACCCCAAGATCGCCCTCATTGCCAATCGCGAGACGGTAGGTACTAAGACTTTTCTCAAGACAGTAATGCTCTACTGACTCCCTTAGGTACAACAATCTGCTCTCAGCATACGCCTCCTCCTCGGAGGGAACCTCTTGGCCATCAGCCTCAGTCTTGGCGCCTTCATCGGGCAGCAGTTCTTCGATCCTATCGAGATCGACGCAGATTACAGTCTCAATATTTAGGACGCTGCCAGATCTAAACACGTGATTCGTTGAATCCTGAACGAGAGCCAGTTCCAGCTGAGGTGTATGAAAGCCTGCCGAAGCGCCGGTGTCTCGACTCTCGGCATCTCTTGATATTAGCTCCCGCACCCTCATCGCCAGCTGTTTGGAGAACTTGTCTCTAAACTCTAAAAGCGACGAGTAGGACTCAACTAGGCCCTTAGGATAGGTTCGATGTTTGAAGTCTTTCAATAGTTCATATTGGGCAAGGTCAACGCTGTCGATCTCGACCTTGACTTTCGAGAAGTACAGCATGGCTGGCTTTCCGGCAATTCCAACGCGCTCGATCTCCTCTATAGTTCCGCTAGCTGCCCTTCCTGTCGGCGTCCCTAGCCTCGTCCAAAAGACACCGACCAGCATGTCGCACGAATCCACTAGCTGTCGATTGATGATGGCTTGCGGGCGATCACCTAGTTCAGGAGAGGAGTGGGTCTCCCACATCAATGGCAGCAACGCCACTCTCTTTTCAAACGAATTCAGATCATTCCACTCCTGAACCGCTCTAGTGACAATCTCTCGTTCGTCTGCCACGTCACTCGGCGACGCGATGAGCACTCTGAATATTCGCGCATCATATGCCACGATTGGTCCTCTCTTCTCGGAATTACCCTTTTTCAAGCCGCTCTGACTAAAAGGTTTGTGCAATAGAGGATGTGCAAGTCTGCGGTCGGTGAGGCCCGACGAGATGCTTGTGTCGACCTGCCTTCCTCGTGCTGCTATTGGAGGGCATCCAACTCCTGATCCACTTGACCTAGAGCTTCGCTCTTCTCAAACTCTTCGTTCGCCGCTCTTTCGTCCTGTTGTAGTCTGCCTTCTTCCACCTTGAGGTAATACTGCAAGCGTTGCAGACGGGCCTCTCTCGACAACCGAATGACCTCGGCTTCCACTCGTTCAACCTCGATCTCTAGACGTAGAATCTCTACGTGTTGGCCCGGCGTTGCTTCCGAGAGCACATCGTAGCCATCTCCTCCGCCCCTGAATGCTCTGCCATGTGACTCTTGCAAGAGATCTCGCAGCAGCGCCTCAATAGCCGCCTTGGCGGGGTGCTGGCTCCCCTCCAGCTCTCTATGCTGCCCGTCAAACTCCTCTCTGAAGTTCGCTAGAAGATACGCATCCCTCTTCTGCTCAGCGCTCTCGAGTCTTTCTTGAGCCTCCCGAACCTTATCCCGAGGCTCGACTAGATGCGCCTCGACAGCTTCAAAGTCTGGCGCAGCCTCGCCGTCCGGCTTGTGTGGCGTTTCCATCAGATTAATGGTTAAGTAATATAAATCTGTCAATTATACCATCCTAATGGCGTGATCGCAATAGTCTTTGTAGTCAGTCTGCCAGCGCCCTCTGCCTCGCCTCAACTCTCAGCTTCTTGATAATTTCTTTGTAGCTAGCAAGAGAAGCGAACGGTGGCTGGTCTTCTTCACTTCCGTAGGTTGCATCGTGCTCTTCGCGAGCCCGCAAGGTATCGTAGGCTAGCTTGAGAGGCGTCACATTCTTAGCTTTCAACTCGGGGTCCGAGCCTGCGGCCAGCAGCATCTGGACAATCTCGAGATGCCCCCTCGCAACGGCCGCATGGAGTGGGCTTCCAAACTGCCCTCCTAGAGCGTTTGGATTAGCCTGCTTTGCTAGTAGATACTCGACTACGTCTCGATGGCTGTGCTCGGAAGCATAGTAGAGGGCGGTCGCGTCGTTGAAGAGGCCAACGGAAGCAGCATTCACGTCGCATCTCGCCTCCTCAATGCAAAACCTACAGATCTTGAGAAGCCCGGCGGCCGATACAGCATGAAGGAGGCTGATTCGCACTCCAACTCCTGGATCTTTGAAAATCTTCGGATCTCGCCTCAGAAGCGCCTGAAGAAGCGTCAGGTCGCCATACGAGCCTATTCCGATTAGATCCTCCGAGGATGGACGCTCGAAACGAACTGCTACCTCATTCGCAAGAAGGGCTTGCGTGGCGGACCCGCGAACACAGAGAGTCTCTATTGAGTATCTTTTCTGTGAGTCCTGTCTAGCGTCGACAGTGCTTCTTCTTCCTTCTTGGAAGGAGAATACCCAAGTCCGGTCAGGAGACCACGAAAGTGCATCGTAGATATCCACGTTTCCTACTTGTCTCGTTGACGACCAGACTCGGAAGAAGTCCGGTATGAGGAGGTTCTTCTTCGCCTCCATCTCTTCGAAGTCAATGTCGTGCGCGAGGCTGATCCCAGGACGTATTCGAGCTGTGCGAGGCGACCGGGGCTCGTAGAGGGTGTGTAGCTCGTTGATACTCGGTAGGCGCCAGTCGTCGTGCCCTTCCGAAGATAGGGAGTTGCAATAGTCAACAGCGCTCTCATAGATTAATGGTATTCCTGAGCTTGTCCACTCAAGCCCCAGGTGCTCAACGGTCTCAGCCGCTGCGATCTGCGAGGATCCAAGCATGATAAGAAGTAGAACTGCTATTTTGGCCACCCGGTGTCTCTTCATGCGTACTTCTCCTTATCGCCTCAAGTCCTCAATCAGCGAGCGGACTGCTTGATCTTTTCTGTCTTCGACATTGACGGCTGGCGTGGTCGCAGGCTCGGCAAATGGCCTGGGTTTGGTTTTTCGCAGTCTCTTTCCCCATTGAGCCCATCGATTCCGGGTCCTATGGATGAGTCTCAAAACGATGAGCGGCAGAACAACACACAGCAGTAAGAGAAAGCCCGATCCGGTTGAAGGATCCATGCTACCAATTGTTGCAAAGATCCCTGCAAGTCCCAGCAGAACCGGAAGCGAATAGGCAAGCAGCAGAATCAAAGTTCTCGCAGTGAACCAAAGTATCCCGGCCACTCCTGTGCCAACTCGGCTAGACAACCGACGACAGGACAGCCAGATTTCTGAGAAACGATGGCTACTTGCGCCCACAAGCCACGAGACGAGTCTTCGGCAAAGCCTTCCGATCGCCATTGCACATGGCCGCAGAGCCCTTTGCCAGACGAGGGACAAAGCGCCTCGGGTTTGCTGCCAGCACCAGGCCACGAGCTTCGTGAGCTTTAACCGCGCGGCAAGACTCCAGACGCGGAATAGTGGCGGGACTTGAGAGAGGACATCCAGCAGAACGTCTGCATGATCCTTCAAGGCTGGAGCTGCCGACCGTATCCACGCCCAGGCAGAGACAGCCAGATCTCGAAGGGAATTCAGGAGACGCTTCATGCTGCCTCTTTGCCGGTTATGAAGTTTCTTCTGACTCCAAGGTCGGATGGCCGGCGCCACGAGGCGAGAGCTTCGCCCGCAATGTCATCCATGAGACCGAACCAAAACAAGTCTCCAAAACCACTCGCCGCCTCGGAAAACCGCGCGTGAACCGCCTCCAGCAGTGCCCGCTCGGCGAATAGGAAGAGCGCCTGGTAATTCTGCTCCAGGCCGTATTTCTGTCCGAGTGCTCCTTCCTTCATCACGAGAATATGACGGTCGATCTTCTCTAGCACCCGCTTCGTATCCCGGCCATTCGTCATCTCAAGCGAGAACAGCGCCTGTCTCTCGGAAATCTTCCTACTCTGAAGCATGAAGTTGACGTCCGGTATCAAATACTCACCGCCCACATCGACCCGTGTCTTGGCCCTGAGCGCACCCCGACCCGCCTTGGTACGATTTGCGCCGGTCTTGTCGAAGTAGCGATCCCACACAGTCAGCTCCAAGCTCAGCGGGTCTGCTTTCAGCGCAGCATCCATCAAGATGTGGAAATCGATGCAGTATTTACGATGCCAGTAATCTCGATGAAAGACCGTTGAGCTGTCCTGAAACGATAACTCCTCCAGATCCACACCGAGTAAATCCGCCAAGGCAACCGCTCCGGGCTTGGTCAGATAGTACATCGACTCAACATGCTCCATCCGCATGCTGGCGGGGAACCGAATCACTCCGACCAGAGCGGCCTTCTTCGTCGGTGTGGCGCTCAGACGCCGAATCTCCCGCCAGATCACCTGACGGCTGGAAGAGACGCCGATGCGTTCGAGCTGCGAGGCGGTGAGGTACTTGTACCGACCCAACGCTTCCAGAATGCGAGTCTGGCCTTCCGTGATCTGGATCATCTCCGCAGCTCACTCATCGCCATACTCAAACGGATTTGTCTCTTCAAACTTCGGCCGAGCATCGGGAGCCACCTTGGCTTCGCTGGAATCCCTGCCTTTGCTGGCAGTGTCTGGAGCGTAGTGCCGAGCCAGCATCGTCTGTTGAATGAACCGCCAGGCCGTGTCATCCACTCGATGCCTGTCACCCACATACTCAGCGGACATCCGCATCCGGATCGCCGGTCTTGCCCCACACTGCACCACGAACTCTCCGACACGCATTCCAGACAGCATCCCAGCGCCAAGGCCCATCTCGCGACTCATCGCTGCCTGGGAATCGGCCCCGGCGTGGCCCACCATCTTCACGTCCGTATTCCCCAGCACGATCTTGTTCAGCTGCGGACTCATGTCTTGGCCCACCACTTGCGTTGCCAGCGTTAGATGCAGCGCGTATTTCCGAGCCTCGGCCAGAATCGTCTTGATCTCATCTGAGATGAAATTCTGCGCTTCATCGATGACCATCCAGATTGGCAGCCGGGATGCCTTCGGCTGCTCGGCTCGGCTCAGGGCAATCGAGAGCACCATCCCGACCACGAACCGGCCGATCGCCTCCGACACCTGATTGCCGACTCGGCCCGAGGCACAGTTGACGATGATCGTCTTGCCTGAATTCAGTGCCTCTTCCAGGTCGACCGTGCTTGACGGCCGCGCCAAGAACTTGGCGAACGCCTTGGTGTTCAGCAGCGACTGAACCTTCGTCGCGATCGACCCCTTCGTGACAGAGAACCGCTTTTGAGGAAACAGCGACTCGAAGAAATGCCGGTGAGCTTCGTTGTCCGACTTCAGGCCCAAGCCGACCAGATCCTCATTCGACTCATCGTCGAGAAAGCGGAGCAGATCGAACAGAGTGCTGCCCGGCCGCTTCAGGAGCACTGTCAAGCACGGGAGGAGCAGCGTCTCCATATTCAGCGTCAGTGTCCCCTCGCCGCCAACAAGCGTCTGAAATACCCGAGCCAGTTGCTGCGCCGTCCGCTCAATCTGAAGCTCACCATACTTCCTATTGCCGAGATCGAACGGATTCAGCGTCGGATACAGGCCCCTGCTAGAGCCAAGCAGCGGGTCGATGTAGACCAACTCATCGTTGTCGGTCGTCAGAGCGTCGTAGTACAGCCGCTGACGCACCAGCTCTTCGGCTAGATCACCATGTGGGTCGATGAGCACCAGGCTCACGTCCCGTCGTGGCCTGCCGTCCTCACCACGCTTGGTAGTCAGAGCCAGTAGCTTCAGCGTCTCCGACTTCCCGGAGCCTGACTTGCCCACCACGAAGCAATGCTTCCGGCGATACCTCTCCGGGATGAAGGCGTCGAACTGCTGCTCGCAGAACACCTCGCTGAAGTGCGTCTTGATCGGGTTGGCCTGCAAAATCCACCGCCGGTAGGTCTCGAAGTCGTTGCGCTTGCGGAACTGCGCCGGTACGGCTTCGTGCTGCCAAGAGCCTGCGTCGAGCGCTTCGTGAAACTGACCATACGTCGGAATCAAGAGCCCCCGCACCTCCGACTCCAGCTCTGGATACGACCCTGGCTTGATCCTCTTCAGTCGGCTTGAGACCCGTTCGTTGTGTACCTCAATCACCTGCCGAAAGTACCGCTCCGGTAGATCGGCCAATACCAGTGAGCCAAGGGACTGATCCCTCGTACTTGGCCCGAGGAGGCCGGCAATGAATTCTGATTTGCTCAGCACATCAAACTTTCTTTGTCGAAACGAGCGAGTATCCTAGCAGGTACAGTAGCGAGAAAACGCCAGAAAACGAGAAGTGACGTGGAATCAGATATTTAGGTGCGATTTCTGATTCACAGCCAATGAATGAACAATTCATTGACCCTGTGAAACACAAGTCACTTATTTCCAACGACTTACGTTGATTTCTGGCAATTCTTGGTGCTAGCTTGATTCCAGCAACGGCGACCAATGCCCAGATTCGATATTCAGGATCCCTTGGTCGTTCCTACCAATCTCTTGGTTTTGGCGGCGGCGGCCCGATGAGATGGCCCATTTGTTCGCCCATAGACCTCAGAACTTCTTCAGAAATCGACTATGGATCTTGATCAACGACCGCGAGCCAGGCACAAAGGAGCTGTCGCTCTTTCGCAAACAGGAGACACCGACCATGCACCCATCCACCGACCGGCCTGACGAAGAGCAGCAGCTTGCTCACCTCCTCATCGATCTCTCCAAAGAGGTCGAAGCAGCTGAATGGACACTCAAGCAGGCCATCTTGGATGCGCTCCGGCACGGTGATCAAACCAAAGCCGAACGGCTTCTACGACGGTGGCTCACAGATCCGCCAACCGATATTGCCCACAATCTAAAGGAGGCCCCATGCGAATCATCGCCCTCTTCCGAGTCTCCACCGAGAAACAGCTCAACGAGGGAGCCTCCCTCGATGCACAACAACGGCGATTCCGTGAGCTTGCCGATCAACATGGCTGGTCCTGCGTCGCTGAATTCCGTGGACAAGAGTCCGCCGCAAAAGCCGGTTCCGAACGCCTCGTCCTCGGGAAAGTCTTAGCCTGCATCCGAGAGCAGGCCATTGATGCCATCTGGATCTACGAACAATCCCGCCTCACCCGTGGCGATGAACTCGAAGTCGCCCTGCTTGTCCGGGAACTCAGGGAACGCCAGGTTCGCATCGTCGTCGATTCCTCCTTCCGAGATTTAGGAGATATCAACGACAACCTCGCCTTCGGATTTCAGAGCCTCATTGACCGAGCCGAATGGCAGCGATTCAAAGAACGAGTCGCCCGTGGCAAACGCGAGAAGGCACGCCAAGGAAAACGATCCTCCGGCAAAAGCCCCTACGGCTACATGAACCCGCCTCCCGGCAACCCTGATCGAGGCACCCTGCAAATCGTGCCCGAGCAGGCAGCCATCGTCCGTCGCATCTTCGAGAGGATCGCATCCGGCACCAGCATTCGAGCACTCTGCCGAGACTTGAACGCCGAAGGCATCGCATCGCCTCGACGCGGGAAATGGGGTAAGACCACCATTCGTAACATGCTGAACAATCCCACCTACACCGGGGTGCTGTACTCATCAGCCTGGGTCGCGGAACCGGGCTCTCGAACCTTCCGGTTTGATCCCACCAACCCCAACGTCATCATGACCGAGGATGCTCATGAGCCGATCATCTCGCCCTCCTTGAAAGAGGCCGCGAGATCGCAGGTAAAGGGCAACTCAACCGGACTCCCCGGTATGTTGACCGGCATGCTGAGAATAGAGGGTCGACCGGTCAACATCGATTTCAACCACGGTCGCTCCTACTACAAACCCGCCACCGGGTATGGTCCGTGGGTCGATGTTCGTGAGGTCAACGGTCCGGTCTGGGATGGCTTCTTCGGTCTCATCGAGAGACCCGCCGTGCTCCTCAGTCTTTTTGAGCAGATGCAGGGTGCTGACCAACGGCAGGACATCCGAGTCGAGATCGCCGCCCTCCAGGCGCAGCAGCTCAAGATGCAGAGGCGGCTCGGCAGACTGGTCGATATGCGGGCAGACGGAGAAATAACACGTCAGCTCTTTCTCAGACGTTCCGAGGAACACGAACGGACGCTCCGGACCATCAATGAGAAAGAGCGAGACCTCAAGAGACGCCTGCAAGCACTGGACACGGCCGAGGTGGCTGACATTCTCGCGACTGCTCAGGCGCTCAGCCGGACGAAACGGCTCAGCCTGAGCCAGAAACGCCGAGCTATGCGCCTGGTGGTCTCAGCGGTTGACATCTCGATCTCACGCCGCAAGCAGCCTCGAACCGCCAAGGGGTACTATGCGCCAGGCAAGAAACCGGCCTGGAAAGTCGAGGATGTCTTCCTCCGTCTCCACCAGCTCCCCCCTCCGGACACAACGCTCTCGGACTCGGACCACCGGGTGGGCGGAGGCGGCCTCATGCGGGCGTGCCTTTCGGGCGTTTGGGGCGGAGCCCTTCGACTCGAACCAGCTACTGGGTGTCGCGACGCTGGATCTCTGTGAGGAGTTGCCGCAAGAAGGGCAATTGGGATCGGTCCTTCGGCCGGCCGGCTTGCTCCTTGGTCGCGATGATCATCTCGAGATTGAGAACTTTCACGACGAAGTCCGCCACTTCGAGCAGCCGAGTTTCCTCGACCAGGTCCTGGAAGGCCAGATTCTGGCCCACGGTGCGAAGCACATCTACACGTCCACAGTTCGTCTTGAGCAGGTGGACTCTCATGGATGCCAGCCGAGTAACGTCCGGCTCGATATGGCGGCCTGCGGGATCGAGGTAGTGGGCCTCCAGTTCTTCGAGCGCTGCGGCCAAACGACTCAGATTCTTTTTAGAAGAGAGGTAGACCAAGTCGATGTCTTCGGTACTGAGAGGAGATCCTTGCAGGATCGCCGCGACGCCACCCACGACGATGAACTCGACTTCGTTTCGGCTCAGAATCCGGAGAACCTCGTCGAATCTGGCTTCAACCACCATTCTGGGCGCGGATTCGGAAGACGGTGTTCATGAAGTTCTGGGCAGCTCGCAGGCGCTCGGTCGGCGTGAGCTGGAGCCTCTCGCGGATTTGACTCACATCGCTCCAGTCCAGTCCCCATTGCGACTGCTCTCCTCGAGAATCGTCGGTACAAGTCCCCTCCATCCTTGGACTTGCACGCTTGTCTTCCCACCGTTCCATCGTTGGATCCTACCAGAGGTCAGGACTACCGCCAGGGTGACGGCATCAAGGACGTCCTGAAAGGCAGACTCAGTCCTGTTCAGCCCTCGGGAGCGATGACGATCATCGCCAAGTCTCCTCCTGACAACACTTGCACCGTAGCCGGTGTTTGGCCACAACTTCCTTGGGTTCGGACCGCCCGGTGTGAGTTGGCGACGCGCCTGAACGCGTGAATGCCTCAGCCTATTCATCGTGGGCGAGGCCTTTGGGCGACGGTGTCCGAAATCTGGAGACGATCACAGAATGATACCTCGCCTTCTGGAGCCGGATGCAGGCCTCAAAGTTAGTCTCCCTGACCTATCACGACGAACGGTAGCGTTTACCAGCCAGAAGGGCGGGTAGCCGTGGGTTCTAGCTGCGTCTCTGAGTCCCCAAATGCAACATTCAGCTGCGCCTGCTCTAGGTTTAGAGCCGCGCTCAGATCTACGCCTGAGAAGTTCGCTCTAGAGAGGTCTGCGCCTTCGAAGTTCGCGCCGTCAAGAGTTGCCTGTTGAAAGGACGCATCTCTGAGGTCAGCCCCGGAAAAGTCGGAATCTGTCAAATCTGCGCCAAATAGATCTGCGCCTCCTAGTTCCGCAGAGCTAAGATTGGCCTCAACGGCAACGGCATGCGAGAAACTCGCACCTTGGAGGTTAGCGCCTTCCAGTTGAGTCTTCCTAAGGAGAGCGTTACTCAAATCTACATGGGAGAGGTTCATGCCGTTAAGATTCAAACCGCTCAGGTTCAGGTGGCGGAGGTCTGAGCGCGGGTGGCCAGCGATTGTTTGCTTCGCGTGCTCGATCTCAAGAAGCGAGATAAATGTCTGCTTTCGGATGCGCCGATTGAACGCTAGAAGGCAGTCAACTTCTCGCGGTAGGCAGTTGTTCTCCCTGAGAATTGATCGTGCGGTATCCGAGCCGTGGCTTAGAGTGATCGTAAGATCACTCAATAGCATCTGAGCCTCTCGTATCCGTTTCAACTGAGTGAGGCCGGCATTGACCAGCAGCGCCAAGGAGATGAGAATCAGGGAGAACGCTGCGACTCCCAGTTTGTTTCGGCCAATGAGCTTTCTCAGTTTGTATGCGGAGCTAGGTTTTCTAGCGAGAACGGGGTGGCCTGAAAGGTGCCTCCGAATGTCTTCCGCAAGTGAATCTGCCGTGGCGTAGCGCTCCTCCGGTGCCACTCGCAGGACCCGTGAAACGATCGCGTCTAGATCGCCTGTCAGAATTCTAATTAGCCCTTCGGGTTTCATGGCTCTGGCCTCGGACCTAGCAGCCAGCTCTTTCGAGGCATTGTGTCTTTTAGTGCTCTTTGTGGCGCGCCGGACTGCGGAACTGGGTAATACGAGATCTTTCTCGATAACCAGCCTTAGCATCTTGTAGTCTGGAATCGAGCGAAGTTCGTAAGGTCTCAAGCCTGACAGAAGTTCGTAGAGTAAGAGGCCAAGGGTATATATGTCGGTCCCGATGGAGATATCAAGTCCTAGCAGCTGCTCTGGGCTCGCGTACTGAGGAGTCATCAGGCTACCGCCGGACTTGGTAGTCTCCTCATTCGTATTCGGTGCCAGGAGCTTGGCTATGCCGAAATCGAGAATCTTCGGTTCTCCGTCGTGGGTGACAAGAATGTTATTTGGTTTTAGGTCCCTGTGGACGATTAGGTTTCTGTGGGCGAAGGCTACTCCGGTACAGACTTTGAGAAACAGCTTCAGACGTTCGCGGATCGACAAGTTGTTTGAGTCGCAGTACTTGTCTATTGGTGCGCCATCGATATGTTCCATCACCAAGTACGGGAGGCCGTCCTCGGTTGTGCCCCCGTCTAAGAGGCGCGCGATGAATGGGTGGACGAGATGGGCCATTACCTGCCTCTCTGCATGAAAACGCCTCAAGACTTCTTCTGTATCTACGCCGCGCCGAAGAGTCTTGATTGCGACCTGTTGCGAAAAGGCACCGTCTGCTCTTCTTCCTAGGTAAACTGTGCCAACTCCACCCCTTCCTAGCTCGCGCTCCAACTCATATGCGCCAACTCTCTGTCCAGTACGGCTTGTTACATCAGAGGATTTAGAGAAGTCGAAAAGCGGCCGGTCGAGAAACGACAGCGGATTTGAGCTTGTTTGCGACAAGAGATCGCTTGATGACGTAGCTGGCTTCAAGCTCGGGTTTTTTTGTCTAGAAGATGCCTCTGCTTCAGATGAAGCTGAAGAGAGGGGTGCAGGTGGACTCGATTTGGCGTCAGCCATAGGGTTGGCCTTCCGCTTGCTCATCGACTGGCCCTTTTATCTGTGTAGCCAGCCAAGCTCGCGCTGCACTCCAGTCGCGCTTGACCGATGTGCGTGAGATACCGATTAACTCTGCGATCTCAGAGTTCTCAAGTCCCCCAAAGAAACGTAGACTCACTACCTCGGCCTGACGGGGCGCTACTTCACGAAGTTTCTCTAGCGCTTCATCTAGGTCCAAGAGTGTGTCGAGATCGAGATCAGACCTCTCTCCTAATCCCAGTGCTTCGTCAAGAGGCACTGCTTCAAGCCGCCCACCTCTCTTTAGAGAACGTCGCTTCCGCGCGTAATCGACGAGGATTCGCCTCATGACTTGCCCTGCAAAAGCATAGAACTGCCCTTTGCTCTGCCAAGAGACTTGATTCCATCGCCTTATTTTCAGGTACGCTTCGTTGACTAGTTCGGTCGTTTGAAGGGTATGCGAACACCTCTCGCCTTCAAAATACGTATGGGCAACCTTGCGAAGCTCACCGTAGACGAGCGGAAGGAGCCTAGATAGGGCCCCTGCATCACCCTTAGTCCAGGCCTCTAATTGCGCCTCGATGTCTGTGCTTTCATTGAGCTTGTTCACGACGTCCTGATGAGATCTAAGACGAGCCTAAGCTCGTCATGCTTTCGGGTCTTTGGCGCTATCACCGGTATCGATGGTCCACCTGCTGGTCGTTTTGCGCCTTTGTAGTGTGTAGGGAACGAAAAGCCCGCGGCCGGCTCCATCCAGCCGCGGGAAGGAAGCGACAAGTAACGTCACACTCCCAAGTGTTTGAAGATCTGGAACGCTGCGAGGACGATTCCAAGCAGCAAGGCAAGAGCCTTCACCAGAGCCCAAGAAACCTCAGACTCACTTAGACGCTTCGCCATAATAACCTCCTTTCGGGTTGGCAGAGCGGAAGGCAGAATCAGCCAGGTACAATTCTGGCCAGTCTTGCATGCCTAGCAAGAAATATTCATCTTGTCAAGGCTGGCGAGTTTCTGTCCGGACTTAAGGTGTATCCAAGTAGCCGTCGTTGCGCTCTGTGGTGCCACCTACATCCGCCTCTGTGAAGGCCGGACTAATGGCAGTAGGTGAAGCAGCCGGCCCGAGAGTAGATCCCGCGAGGAGGTCAGTCATCAGGAGAGAGAGCAACAGCCACTAAGCCTCTTCCTGACAACACTTGCACCGTAGGCGGTGTTTGGCCACAACTTCCTTGAAGGTGGCCCGCCGGGTTCAGCCCCGTTGCTTGCTGGGACGCATCGAGCGGATTCGAGATCAATTCGGTCCACATCCTCGGCTCGTTGGAGGTGGCAGCGCCAACGGCCGCGATGGAGGCGGTCGCTCGATCGGCGGTAGAGTGATGCTCGTGGCTTTGAAACTGCGTATCTTGATCGCCGGCCTGGGAGTAGCGCTGGCTCTGCTGCTGGGGACCGTGTGGCTGTTCAGCGGTTCGCGGGTCCGTTGCGAGGAGCTCGCGGACGCTTACGGCTCCAGCCTTCTGGTATGCGTTTCCGAGGTCGCCGCGTCTCCTGAGACCGTGTGGCAGGCGTTTACCCGTACCGACGAGCCCAGCCGTCACTATTTTGATGCCGTGTTGCAGGCCGAGATGCGGCCGGGCGGGCGCTGGCGCTTCGTCACCGACGACCTCGAGCGGCTACTCGCCGAGGGAGAGATCCTGATGCTCGATCCGCCCAGACGCTTTCAGCAGACCTTCCGCGCCGCCGACCTCGAAGATGCGCCGAGCCGGATCACGTTGGAGATCGACGCGAAGGCCGGCGGTAGCCGGGTGACCCTGGCGCACGACCGATTCGCGGGTGAGACGATGACCTATCGCCGTTTTCGGCGCGCCCATCTCCTAGCCCTCTCTGCCCTCGTGTCATTGGTCGAGGACGGTCGGCTGCCGATCCGCGCCCGCGTCTACACGCTCATTTTCAAGCCTGGGATGAAGAGCGTTACCGCCCGTACCGAACCGTGGCACGGAGGGGCGTGACGCTGCCAGTCCGCATCGAGGTTTCGTATCTGCCGGGCCGATTAGTTCAACACGGCGCACGTGAGGTGCCCCAAAGGATCCGGCCGACATCAGCTCGATGCCGGCCTAGAAGTCGCTCACGAAGGTTCATGCTGGCCATCAGGAGAGTGTGCGAGACTTACTAAGTCACCACATGCCAACACTTGCACCGTAGCCGGTGCTTGGCCACAACTTCCTGATGTTGTGGCCACCTTGAAAAACGCTGGATCAACGCATCTGCCAAGGTGGTCTCGTCCTTGATTACTCGAGCCGCGGATGACCCTCTCGCCTGGCATGCCAGAGAGCCAAGACGCTGACCAACTCTTCTTCGGGATCGACCGTGTAATACAGGTAGTAGCTGGCGCGCCCGAGGAATGCGCGCCGCAGACCTTGAATGCTGGGGTGGCGAACCCTCTGGCCGGCGCCCGGCAAGGACACGATCAGACCGAAGGCCTTCTCGAGGTCTTCTTCGAACGCGCGGGGTGCTTTGGGCCGACTGGCCAGCCACCACTCGGCTGCTTCACGGATCTGTGATGCAGCCCGAGAAGCGACTCGAATCCTGAGATTCACACCCGACTCTTGGTCTTGAGCCCCTCCAAGAGCGTCCAGCCTTCGACGTACTGGCCGGAGTCGATATGAGCCATCGCTTCGCTGAGTTCCTCTTCCTCGGTAGGCGAGAGTACAACCGGCTCCCCATCGTCGGCCGCGAGAACGGCGACTCGTGAACCCTCTCCAATGTCTGGAGGGACCTCGACCTTGCCGTCGATCACTTCAGCGGTAACCAGCTTCATGACATCAGCATAGCAGCACGGGCTGTTGAGGTCCTACCGCTCTCGACAACCTGAACCGTGACCGTGACCGGTGTCCGGCCACAACGTCCTGACGTTGTGTCCGCCCGGTGCGGATCCTGTCGCGGTAGCTTCGCCGCCGCCACCCAGATGGATTACCCCACGAGCTCGACGCTGGTGCGGATCCCATGCGGGTTGGCGATCCGTCGATCGCCGGTGAGCAAGGTTGCTTGTAGCGCATTCGGTGAGTGCAAAATAGGCCGCATCGTAGGTGGTCAGGTTGTGGCGTAAGGCCCAGACCGGTCGAGGAGGACGGAGTGCGGATAGCGGGCGAGGTCGAGCTGTTGCAGCAGCTCGACGGCCTGTCGAGCGTTCTTCGGTGTGATTCTGCTGTCGTGGAGACGCTCAGCTGCGTCCTCCGTCAGCGCGCTACAATGTCTTCGCGCAAACTCTGATCATGCTGTTTCTCCAGCCGGCGAACGAACCACCGGTCGCACCGTTGGTGCAAGGAGAAGCGCGTTGATCAGTTCGTTCACCCTCGCCGGCTCAACGCGAGCCTGGCGGCCATCGAGATTCTGTACATGGCGCTGCATTGGGTCGACTATCTAGATCCCATCCAGAAATGCGGTTTCGAGCCCACAGGCCTGTCGAATGGGCCCTCGTCTAAGGGTCCATTGGGGGTGCTGCTCACCGGGTGATCGTGGAATCGACCGCCAGAGGTGCGAATGCGGCAAGGACTGCATTCGCGCCCATATCTCATCCAGGCGGCCCGTCGGGGTGCCGCGTGCTTTGACCGCCGGTCGGCTGATCAAGCTTGGCTGAGAATGGTTCGGGCCATGACCAATAGGTTGCAGGAAACGATCGAGCTCCAGACGTAGCTCTTGAACGACGACCAGGAGCGCCAGGTGCAGCGATGCAGTCCGAAGGTACGCTTCAGGAACGAGATACATCCCTCGATGCCGGCTCTGAAATTGCGTAGCTTGCGGTAGACGTAGAGGCTCTTGGCCATCTCGGAGATCTTCAGAGAGCTCTTGGAAAAGACAACATCTTGGGTCCCCAGTTCTTGGATCTTCTCAAGGTTGCTCGCCGAGCTGAAGGCTCCATCGAACACGACTTGGCGCGGCGCTTTGCCATAGATGTCTTGCTGACGTTCGACGGATGGCACAGCCATGTTGGCATCGGCGGGATTGCCTCGGAAGATCTGGCAATCCAGAACCATCGAGGACTTGCCACCGGTGAGACAGATCTTGTGGCCGTAGTATGTGTTCTTGAAGTCTTTGCGGATGATGTCGGAGTGGTCTTCGAAGACGGAGACGAGTTTCTCCGAGGCGTGTACGCTCTCGCCGTCGAAGACCCGGCGACGAGTCTGATCCAAGGTGCGCTCGATGAGGTCGAGAAACCGGGCCAGCTTCTGCTCGAGGGCCGGGTCGACGACCCGGTGAGCCTCCAGCAGGGCAACCGCTTCCAAGGCCTTTTGCTGGATCTCCTCGGCAACCTTCACGAGATCCCTGTAGGACTCCCGACGCGCCACTTTCCTTCGCGCTACAGAGATCTCACGGCAGCGGCGCTTGGCTCGTTTCTTCCGGTTCGGAAACGTGAAGAGGCCGGCCGGTAGATGCGCCTGCACCCGCTTCATTAACCGGAGGAGTACCCGGATGCAGTCCCACAACTGCTGCGAGTCTGCGGGAGGATGCATCAGCGTTTCGACCACCGTGCAGTCGACTCGGGAAAGCTGCCCGCTCTCGACCTTGCGCTCGCGGGCCTCCAGCAACAAGAGGCGATTGATCGCTTCGAGGGTTTCGGCCCGAACTTTCTTGATCGCCGCCGCCAACGTCGATCTGGCGGGCGTTTTTTGAGCGAAGCTCATGCCGCAGAAGGATCTATAGGTCTGCGAGTCGGCGAGGTGAAAATGGAGTTCGTCGTAGCTCCAGGTATTCATCTGTTTGAGCAACAAAGCGCGGAACACCAACTCGGCCGTCATGCCTCGTGCGCCGGTTGAATGCGAGGCATTTCGGGTAAGGTCTTGCCAGACGAGATCGGCGATCTTAGGATGTTGGTCGATCAGGCCTGCGAGGGTCTGTAGCTCTTTGGCATGGTCCAGATCGAGCCAATTGTAGGTGAGATTGGGCTGAGATTCGCGAGCTTTGCGCATTCTGGGCTCTCACTTTCCGAGTTAAGTTCTTTGGACTCTGTGTTTTAATCGACTTGAGTCTATCAGAGAACGTCTCAGAAAATGAGCTCAGATGCGCGTTTAACCCTCTTGTTTTCAGCTGATTACGGGTTATTGGATGGGATCTATCTAGCCTTCGTCGCGTTTATCGCTTTCGTGGTCGCGGTATCGATTCGAGCCTCACGGCAGCAGACAACCGGGCGCGACTATTTTCTCGCCGGACGCTCCTTGCCTTGGTGGCTGATCGGCTTTTCGCTCATCGCGTCGAACATCTCGACTGAGCACTTCGTTGGCCAAGCCGGTCGCGGCTACGATCTCGGCTTGGCGATCGCCAGCTATGAGTGGATGGCGGCGGTGACCTTGGTACTCGTAGGCCTGTTCTTTCTGCCACGTTTTCTACGGGCTGGAATCTATACGATTCCGGAGTTTCTCGAGTACCGGTACGGATCGACGGCACGGACACTGATGTCGGTCTACATGATGTTGGCCTATGTCTTCGTCGCTCTGGCTACCGTGTTGTACTCCGGCGCGCTCGCCCTCGAAGCGATCTTCGGCTTGCCCACGACGCCGGGGATTTGGCTGATCGGCACGCTCGCCGGTGTCTATACGGTCTACGGCGGTCTGCGCGCCGTCGTCTGGTCCGACCTCATTCAGGGTATTGCCTTGCTACTCGGCGGCGTCCTGGTGACCGTGTTGGCGCTCGACCGCATTGGTGGGGTTGCGGCGTTTCTCGAGCTCAGCGGTGATCGGTTGCACACCGTCCTGCCGGCGAATCATCCCGAGATGCCTTGGGTGGCAGTGTTCATTGGCGGGTTGTGGATACCGAATCTTTTCTACTGGGGGCTCAACCAGTTCATCACCCAACGGACGCTGGGCGCCCGTAGCCTGCGGGATGGGCAGCGCGGGATTCTGTTGGCGGCGGCGCTCAAGCTCTTCATTCCCTTCATCATCGTGTTTCCCGGCATCATGGCCGCCGAGCTTTTCGCCGATCAGATCACCAATGCCGATCAGGCCTATCCAATTTTGATTCGTGAGCTGCTTCCGGCCGGACTTTCGGGGATCATGTTCGCAGCGCTGTTTGGCGCCGTGATGAGCACCCTGGATTCGTTGCTCAACTCAGCAGCGACGATCTTCACGATGGATATATACAGCCGCCATATCCGTCGTGATGCGACCACCGAACGGCAAATCTCCGTCGGCCGAACCGCCACCGCCGCGCTCGCCCTCGCCGGTTGCCTATGGGCGCCGATGGTCGCGTCGGCCGACAACGTGTTCACCTATATCCAGAAGTTCTGGGGCTTTATTTCGCCCGGAATCGTCGCGGTCTTCGTCGTCGGTTTGCTGTGGCGGCGGGTACCTTCGGCGGCGGCTGTTGGTGCACTCGTTCTCGGTCTACCCATCTACGGCTTGCTGCTTTGGCAGTTGCCCGGTGTCGCCTTCCTGCACCACATGGCGATCACGTTCCTTGTTCTCGTTGCCTGGATGGTTGTGGTGTCACTGTTTCGCCCTCAGTTGGAACCGCCGAAGTATCCCGAGCCGAAGGATTTCGACGTCACGCCGAGCCGTGGTGCCTGGATTGGCGGCGGCTTGATCATCGCCGCAACGATCTGTCTCTACATCTTGTTCTGGTGAGCAAGGTTCGCGCTTCGTTTGCTGAGCGGTTCGGTGCCGCCTTGCCGCTGGCGGTTGCGCGAGCGCCCGGGCGCGTCAACCTGATCGGCGAACACACTGACTACAACCAAGGCCTCGTGCTACCCACGCCAATCGGCCGCTACGTTGAGGTCGCTGTCCGGGCGTGTCCCGGGCAGGGGGTCCGCTTGCTCGCTGTCGACCTCGACGAATCGTTCGAAACCGAGCTTGGGAACGATCTTCCGGCGGATCGGCCCGGGTGGGTACCGTATGTCTTCGGGGTGATCGAGGAACTGCGCCAGCTTGGGCTGGTCGACGGTGGCGTCGATCTTGCGCTGGGCGGAACCGTTCCCCGTGGCGCTGGCTTGAGCTCGTCAGCAGCACTCGAGACCGCGACCCTGCTGGCCCTCGAGGGCGCCTTCGGGTTTACGCTAGAGCCGATCGAGGCGGCGAAGTTGTGCCACCGGGTCGAAGAGCGCTGGGCCGGAGTGCGCTGCGGAATCATGGACCAAATGGCGAGTCGGCTCGGTCAGCCGGGACATGGGCTCCTGATCGATTGTCGCGACCTCAGCTTTCAGCAGATTCCTCTGCCCATGGCAGAACATGCGTGGGTTATTGTCGACAGCGGCATCCACCGACGGCTGACTTCTTCCGCCTTCAACCAGCGGCGGCGGGACTGCGAGACCGCTGTCGAGCAGCTGGCGAGCGTCCATCATGAAGTCCATTCTTTGCGTGATGTCGACGGTGCGATGTTGGCCCGGCACAATAACTTGCTGCACCCTAGGGTCCTGCGTCGATGCCAACATGTGGTGGCGGAGAACCAGCGCGTCCGGGAAGCCGAACACTGCTTGGCGAGCGCTGCGCTCGATAGGTTCGGAAGTCTAATGACCGCCTCGCATCACAGCCTAAGAGATCTATACCAGGTCAGCTCGGCGAGCCTCGATCGATTGGTCGACACCGCGCTTGGGGTCGACGGCGTACTCGGCTCTCGCCTCACCGGTGCCGGTTTCGGTGGCGCTACCGTAACCCTGACAAGGCGCCAGGCCGTGCCCAAGCTGGGCGAGAGAATAGGAGCAACACTTCGCAAGTTGGGACTTTCCGGCGAGGTGTTCGAAGCTCATCCGGCGATTGGCGCTGGTCTGGTGGCGCCGGGGGATAGATGAGCAAAGATCTGTTGATCCTCGCTGCCGGTCTCGGTCAGCGCTTCGGTGGCCTCAAACAACTCGTCCCGGTTGGTCGCCATGGTGAGGCGATCATGGATTACACCGCGTACGACGCGAGGGAAGCCGGCTTCGACCGCGTGGTCTTGGTGATTCGGCGTGCCATCGAAAGTGCTGTCCGCGCCCATGTCGAAAGCGGCTTCGGTCGCCATATCGAGGTCGAATACGTTTTTCAGGATCTGCCACCAGCTCGCGCCACCACCGAATTGCGTTGCAAGCCCTGGGGTACGGCCCAAGCGGTGCTGGCCGGCCGTGCAGAGCTCAGCGATCATTTTGCGGTCGCCAATGCTGATGACTTCTACGGCCGGCAGGCCTTGATCACCGTGGGTCGTTTTCTCGACCATCAGCAAACGACGTCCGCGCCCACTTGGGGATTGGTCGGGTTCCGGGCGGACGCCACCTTGCCGCCGAGCGGCGCGGTTTCGCGGGGTGTGCTTCGAAGCTCGGCGGGCGCGCTACGCTCGATCTCCGAGATCAGCGCCATGAGTCGCCACCCGGAAGGTGTGTGTTGGCAGGACGGTGGCGCGCTCGTGACGGTTTCAGGTAGCACCCTGGTCTCAATGAATCTGTGGGCTTTCTCGCCGCCGATTCTCGCCGAGCTCGAAGAGCGATTCACGCGCTTTCTTGCCAAGAACCCTGGTCCTGACGAAGAGTTTCTTTTGCCGGTGGTTGTCGGTGAGCTGCTCGATCGACATCGCGTTCAGGTGCTCGAAACCACCAGCGAGTGGTGTGGAGTAACCACCGCGGCCGATCTTGCGTGGGTACAAGGCAAGATTGTCGAGCGTCTCACCGCCAACGCCTACCCAAGTCCATTGTGGGAGTAGGCGTCGTCCTTACTGCTTGTTACATCCTCATTGGGCCTGGCGTCGTAGCGAGACTCGAACAACCAACAGAGCACGAACTCCGAAGCGAGGTCGAAACCGGCTTCTGGCTCCCGACGTCGGCCGTCTGGATCAGACTCGATTCGTCAACTTGGTCAACAGGTAACAATCTTGTAAAGGGAGCAACCCTTGCGGATGATCAGCGTATGTGCTGGAGGTCGTTCGCATTGTGATTTGGAGGATGCTGATTTGTTTATTCGCATCGTCGTGCTTCTTACCGCCGCCGTCGTTCTGCTACCCAATTGGGTCGGTGCTAATGACGCCACGCCTTCGTCCCCTGTCCTAAAAGCGCGCAACTTCGAGATCCACCAGGCTACAGAGTCGATTGTGATCGACGGCGAGCTGGACGATCCGGGCTGGACGGATGCGTTGGTTTTTGACCTGCCCTATGAATGGAACCCCAGCGATAATGGAACGCCGCCGGTGGCGACCGACTTTCTGGTCACCTACGACGACAAGTATCTCTATGCGGCGTGGCGCGCCCATGACCCCGATCCATTGGCGATTCGTGCTCATCTGATGGACCGCGATGAGGTCGCGACCTTGGTACAGGACGATCACGTTGTTCTGATGGTCGACACCTTCAATGACGAACGCCGCGGTTTTCAATTTCGGGTCAATCCGCTGGGGGTTCAGGCCGAGGCCATCTTCAGCGAAGGTGGCATCGAGGATTTCTCGTTCGACTTAATCTGGGACTCCGCGGGCAAGATCAACGACCAGGGCTACGTCGTCGAAATCGCCATCCCCTTCGATCAGCTTCGGTTCCCACGCACCACCGGGGCCCAGACGTGGGGATTTGATGTGGGGCGGTCCTACCCACGCAGCGTTCGTCACCGAATCGCATCGTCTCCGCGTGATCGCGGCAACACATGCCTCTTGTGCCAAGCTGACAAGGTCACGGGATTTGCTGGCTTGGAGCCTGGTCGTAACCTCGAGGTCGTTCCGACCGTGACGGGCAGTCAAACGGAAGTACGCGACCCGTTTCCCTCCGGTGATTTCGAATCACAGGGTGATGACAGCGAGGCGGGTGTGTCGGTTCGTTGGGGCATGACCCCGAGCCTGACCGTCAACGCAACCATCAATCCGGACTTCTCCCAGGTCGAGGCGGATGTTGCGCAACTGGCCGTGAACAACCGCTTTGCCTTGTTCTTTCCCGAGAAGCGGCCCTTCTTTCTCGAAGGTGTCGACATTTTCAGTACACCGGTCAACGCCGTGTTTACACGCACGGTCGCCGACCCAGATTGGGGGCTCAAGCTTTCTGGCAAAGAGGGGAAGAACGGTATCGGGGTGTTTGTCGCGCAAGACACCGTCAACAATCTCCTGTTGCCTTCCAATCAGCGGTCGCGATTTACGTCACGTGATGACGATGTGCTTTCGGGCGTGTTGCGTTACCGGCGTGATGTGGGCAGTGGTTCCAGCGTCGGCGTGATCTACGCGGGGCGCGAAGGCGAACGTGACGATTACCGCAACGATGTCTATGGCGCTGATGCCTTCGTACGCCTTGACGATGCGAATACCTTGCGCGTGCAATACCTGCGGTCCGAAACCCGCTACCCGACCGCCGTAGCGGATGCCCTGGGACAGCCATCGGGTGACTTCTCGGGCGATGCAATCTTTGCCGATTGGGATCACGGGTCGCGTCATTGGCGCGGCTCGCTCGAATACATCTCTTACGACGGGAACTTTCGCGCGGACAGTGGTTTCGTACCGCGGGTCGATCTCGAGCGGGTCAACGCCTTAGTCCAGCGCCAGTTCTATGGTGGCGACGACAGTTGGTGGACACGGTTCAATGCAGGGTTGTTCGCCACGCGGGTTCAAGATCAGGCGGGCGAGCTGACCGATCAGGTCTTCGATCTCTTTTTTAACGTCAGTGGGCCCATGCAGAGCTTCTTCGAGGTTTCGCTCGAACGCAACCAAGAACGTTTCGGCGGTGTGTTGCACGAAGGGCTCGAAGGGACAGAGTTGTTTGGTACCTTCCAGCCCAACGGTCGCTTGCGGCTGTCGATGTACGTCGACCGTGGCGATGTGGTCGACTTCTTCAACAACCAGCCGGCCCAGCAGATGGTGTTCTCGCCGTCGGCCGAGGTCAAAGTCGGCAAGCACCTCAATTTCAAGCTCGATCACAACCGTCAAGTGCTCGACGTTCCCGGCGGCGAGCTGTTCACCGCCGACTTAACCCAGCTGCGGGTGGTCTACAACGTCAACGTGCGGATGTTTGTGCGCGTCATCCTCCAACGGTTCGACATCACGCGTACGGTGTCCCTCTTTCCTACCGACGTGGTAGAGGACGAAGAAGAGCTTTTCACCCAACTCCTCTTTTCCTACAAGCTCAACCCACAAACCGTCCTGTTCCTGGGCTATTCCGACAACCGCTTCGCCGAAGACAACCTGAGTCTGACCCAGGCTGACCGGACCGTGTTCTTGAAGCTCGGCTATGCCTGGACGTTGTAGTCGATCGTAGCGATTTGCATGGCAAGTTCCACTGACGTGGTGATCCATAGAAGCGCGAGACATTTGACGCCGCCACTGGCGGTCACAACGTGCTGGCGTTGTGGCTGGTGTAGGGTCTCACGCGTTGCGTGCCCGCGCCGGCATTGCCGCAGGCGAGCCGAAGGTCGCACTCGCTGGGATCGAAGAGGCGCTCGGCCAGGTTCGTGGGGTGTCAGTGAGGCCAGCGTGGTTCGGCGACGCGCTCGAGGTCCTGCGATCGCTGCCGCAGCAGCCAGAGAGCGAGCAATGGCACCTGGATCTCGTCCGCTCTGTTGGCGCGCTCAGTAGATGACCTTGCAGCGTTCTCGAGGTCGGCACGCGGGTCGAGGTGCTGGCGGCACCTCGATGCCATAGACGATTCAGCGCCAAAACGCGAAGCGGCGGCCGAGGCCGATCAAACGTTCGCCTGCAACGGCATTCCATGAGGCGAGCAAGCGTGCGCGTCGAGCCCTAACGGAAAGCTATTGGTGGTTCGAAGTGGCGTACTGCGACGCGGCAGAACGAATGCGGGCAGGCGACCGTCATGCACCGTTTCCCGAGGGCAGCTTTCCACCGTCTCTACCGTCTGTTGCGCCCACAATGGGCCTGGAGTCGAGTCGTAGCGACTCGCACAACCTGCAGAGCACGATCTTCGAGGCGATATCGAACTGGCCGCGAGCATTGGTCCATGGCAGGAGTGTGTCATTCAGCTGGCTTTGTCGTGCTTGCACACAGCTTTCAACCGAATCCAGCATCTTATGCCGCTTGCCTTTCGATGTCGTGTCTTTCGGGTGGAACCTATTCTTGGTGGGATTCTGAGGTGCAAGGACCGGGCGGTTCAGCGGTCTGATCCCGATTGCCGAACCAAGACGAAGCGCTCTAGGTAAGCGAGGATCGTGTCGCGTATTTCCTGCGGAAGCAGGAGCAAGATGTCGGGATTGATGTGGCCGCCGACCTCGTAGAAGACGAGACCGACGAGTAGACCGGCTTCGTCGACTTGGTGCAATCGCTCCAGATCGCGATCTTCGGACACGACGCCCGCAGCCATGCCGTTTCTGTATGCCGCGACGGCCGCCCGCAGGCAGTTGATTTCCGTGGTGTTGTTCCAGACGGACTCTTCTTTGCCATCGCTGGATGGTCCAAAGTCTGGCTCAATGGTCCAGAGAGCGCGGCATTGACCATAGGTTTTCCAGGCGGGCGCGGCCGAGTCGGTTGGATCGATCGTGATCGTCATGCCGTCCTTCATGGGCTCGAGCAGGACACGCGGCGCCAAGCGCCACGGATCGTACGTGGCGCCGATCTTGCCGCCATAATGGGCAAAGAGTTGCTCGATGGACTCTCGATGTGGCCGTAAGGCGAGGGCGTCCAGGTAACCGTTGTACGCTTCCGATGTGCGGCCAAGCTTGAGCAACGCGTTGGCGTGGAAGTAGTGCGCTTGGAAGGAGTAGGGGTTGAGGTCGGCCGCCCGCTGGTAGCGCAGAAGCGCCGCTTCGGTATCGCCGCGATGCCAGGATGTATCGCCCAGGTGAAGATAGGCCAGATAGCAATCCGGGAAGGACGCGACCGCTGCGGCATAGACCTTGGCTGCTGACTCGTAGTCGCGACGCGCGAATGCGGGCTCAGCGGCAGTCATCTGCGCAACGCAGCCATCGCCTAGTTGGTAGGGCACGAGAGACCTGCCGTCGGGCGTCACTTCGACAAACGGGTGCTCGAGGCCGCTGCCGAATGAAGGCCAAGCGGCTTCGGTCAAGCCGTCGGGTGCCAGAGACTCGAGATCCTCCCGAAAGCGGATTTCGTAGAGGAGTTCGGACTCGTCGATGGTCGCCGTCAGCTCGGCTGGGCTCAGGTACCGAAGCTGCGAAGGCGCCTCGGCGCCCAGGCCCGTGGTCAAGCCGAACAAGGTGCCGGAAACCGCAACAGCAATGACGATGCGGTTGGTCCTGTCTTGGAACGTCAAACTCATGACTGTCGAATTCATTGTCGAATGATATCGCGGTGTCGATCGCTGGCTTGGCGGGCTACTAGCACTAGGCTGACGTGCACCTCGGACCGTCGAGCAAGCTCTACCCGTTCGTGCCTCGATCGATCCGTCCTCTCCTCGAGATGCTCGACGCCACTGAGGTAGTCGCTGAACATCACGCGCGTGCTCGCCTCCTCCAACGCAAGCGACCGCATCTTCGCGGCAGCGGCAGAGATCTCGGACGGCGTCGTCTTCCGTCGAGGGTGGATGAACCTTCGTGAGCTCACCGGCGCGAGAAAGGGACGCCAACTTGCGGGCATCACGTCGATCGGTCTTGATCCGCTCGCCCGGCTTCCTTGGAATCAACGAAGGTGCGATCACCTGCGCTTTCACGCCTTCGCGCGAGAATTGACGCCGAAGCGTATAGCCGCAAGTACTGGCGTCGTAAACGCAGACCAACTCGCCAACGGCCTCACGTTTCAACTTCTTCGCCAGCCGCCGAACGGCTCCTGGCTCGTGGACTCCCCTCGATCGAAGCGCCACGTCTTCGGTCGCGCGGCGGGAGGCTCAACAACAGGCCAAGAAGGATGAGAATCACACCGCCAAGAAATCGTGCCGACGCGACTTCACCAAGAACCACAATTCCCAGAACGATGGCCGTAACGGTACTGACGAACGGCGTCAGCTGCGTCAACGTGACGGGCATGCGCTGGATCAACCAGAACATCAGAACGAAGGCGAATGTCGAACCGACCCACGCTAGATAGAGCAGGCAGAATATCGCCCGCGGCGTCCAGGCGAAGCCGCTGGCATCTTCGGTGAGCCAACCGATCGCCAGGAGAGGCACGAGTCCGAACAACATCTGAACCGCAGTTATGACCAACGGTGAGATCTCGGCACCTCTTGATTTAACCATCACATTCGACAGTGCCATCCCCATCGCTGCCGCGATGACGGCGAGGCTGGCTAGGAGAACAGCTGTGCCGCGAAAGGAGATCTCATTTGCAAAGATCAAAGCGACGCCGATGACACCAGAACAGATGCCGGCAAGGCGTCGCAGCGTCATACGCTCGTTACCAATCAAGAAATGGGCGAAGACGATCGCGAAGAGCGGCAGGGTCGCATGTAGTGTCGCCGTCTGGCCGGAAGAGATCGTCCTCGAGGCCCAGAAGACGAGTCCGTAGTTCCAAGTGATTGTCAGCAGTCCGGTTCCCAGCATCAACATCCAGTCCGCGGCTCGTCGCGGCAGCACTTCCCGGCGCACGGTGAGAATGCAAAGGAGCGGCACGACCGCGAGGGCAAACCGCAGTCCCGCGAAGGTGAATGGTGGCAGGTCGCGAAGTCCGATTCTGATGAAGATCCAGGTGGTGCCCCAGATGATTCCAAGCGTCAGCCAGCCACAGAAAATGATTGTTCTCGAAGTCGGAACCATTACGGCCTCCGGTGAGCAAGTAGTCGCCGATGAAGTGGAATCTAGCCTGCATGTTACAGCGAAATCGAAGCGAGGGGACGTAAGTGCCTGTGTATGCAGGGCTTGTGAATGAGGCCGACGAAGGCGTAGCAAAGCTACTCCGAGGAAGGCCGAGTGAATGAAACGCAGCAGACGCAGGTAGATAGATGCTCGCAGCTGGTTGCTGATGACCAATGCAGGCTAACTTCGCGATCGAGTCTGGCGCTTGCCGTTTTCGGACCTGAATACAAATCGTTACCGATCGATACTCAGGTCCGAAAATGGCGAGTTCTACGCGCAAAGCGGCGCTAGTGTGGTGACGACATGGAGTTCGCTTCCGACAGTTGCTACCAAGCGCTATTGGCGCGCGATCGTCGCTTCGACGGATTGTTTTTCGTCGGTGTGTCGACAACGCGCATTTACTGTCGCCCGGTGTGTCCGGCGCGACCGGCGGGTCGCGACCGCTGCACGTTTTTTCCCAGCGCCGCGGCTGCCGAGCGCGATGGCTATCGACCCTGTCTGCGATGCCGACCTGAGCTGGCGCCGGGTCAGGCGCCGATGGACACCGAGAAAACCATCGTGCCGGGCATCGTCGCGCGTATTCAGGCCGGTGCACTGAACGACGGCGCCAGTGTCGAGACGCTCGCCGCCGAGTTCGGTCTGACGTCTCGGCATGTACGACGGCTGCTTCGTGCCGCGATGGGGATTTCGCCGGTTCAGTTGGCGCAAACTTGCCGGCTCCTCCTCGCCAAACAGCTGCTCACCGAAACGCGACTGTCGATCACCGAGGTCGCCTTCGCCAGCGGATTCGCCAGTCTGCGCCGGTTCAACCATTCGTTTCGGTCGCACTACCGGCTCACACCGAGCCGCCTGCGCCAACGGAACAGTGCGAAGAACCCAGGAAGGTCGCTGCGACTGCGCCTCGGCTACCGGCCGCCGTTTGACTGGGCCAAGTTGCTTTCCTTTCTCGAAGCTCGAGCCATCGCCCGTGTCGAGCATGTCGAAGATCGCGCCTACCTGCGAACGGTGGCCTTCGGCGATCACCGAGGCTGGCTGAAAGTACGCCAATCGCAGCGAGAAAACGTATTGACCGTCGAGGTAACGACCTCGCTGACGCCGATCCTCCAGTCGGTCTTGGCGCGACTTCGTGACCTCTTCGACCTACACGCACGACCCGACGTCATCGACACGCACCTCGCCCAGTCGGATCGACTCGCCGAGTTTGTGCACCGGCATCCCGGTTTGCGGGTGCCCGGGGCCTTCAGTGGATTCGAGCTGGCGTGGCGCGCAATCCTCGGTCAGCAGGTCTCGGTGCGCGGTGCTTCCACCCTGGCTGGCCGATTCGCTGCGGCCTACGGCGAGCCGGTCGACACACCATTGGCGAGCCTGAACTTGGCGAGCCCAACCGCGGAACGGGTCGCGGCCTCCACGCCAGCGCGCATCGCCACCATCGGTGTGCCGATGAAACGTGCCGAGACCCTGCATTCCCTCGCTCGGCTCTTGGTCGACACGCCGACCCTACTCGATCCGGGCCCGTCGATCGACCCCACCGTCGATCGCTTGTGCACGCTGCCAGGAATCGGACCGTGGACCGCCGCCTACATCGCCCAGCGTGCCCTGCGATGGCCCGACGCGTTTCCCGAGAGCGACCTGGGTCTCAAACACGCACTGCAGGAACGATCAGCGGCACGCATTCGAAAGATTGCAGAGCCTTGGCGTCCCTGGCGGTCCTACGCGGCGATGCATCTATGGATGAGCCTGGTGGACGAGGAATCGAACCCATGAGCATTGAGAAGATTGTCTACAGCAGATTCGGGAATCTCGTCTGGGATCTCCTGATCGAAGCCGACGAGAACACGCGGCCGTGGTCGACCACCAAGCCGCTGTAGTTGCCCGCGTGTTCGTCCTCCCAGAGCAGGGGAGGCCCGCCTGCAGGCCAGGCTTCGAGCAGGCCGGTTTCGTACGACCGAAAGGTGCGGGATGGACCGCCCCATTGACGCCATTCGGCCTTTCGAAACTCGATTCTTTCCTGTTTCTCACCTGGACGCATGCGTATCGATGATTGGCGGAATCACTCGGTCTCCAAGCCATTCGATGCCGATGCCAGTTGACGGCGGCGGAGCAGGAGAATGTTACCTGAATCTCGATCGCCTACGAAGCGGCGACCAAGGCGCGCGCCTCGACGGCGGGCTCGTAGGCTTCATCGGCGTTGGTGAAGACGGCGCCGCCGAGGAGAGCGTGGGCCATGGCGAACGATGGATCGGCCTTGACTGCTGCTTCGAACGCAGTCATTGCGGTCCGACAGCCCAATCGACGAACAGAGTGACCGCCCAGGACGCTCCCAGGTAGATACCCATGAACTGCGGCACCCGTCGCCGCCGTTGCTGGCTCAAAATGGCCACGATGGGATGATTCTACGTGATCACCCACTCGCTGTGTCTCACCAGTGCCGATGAACCGGCCTCCGCATCCAACGACCATACCGTTTGGGGTTGAAGTCGCGACCTTCAAATCACAGGGTGGGCTTCTTCCATCTATCGGCCGATGTCGTCATAGGCGAGGACACCCGCACCCCACTGGCCTGAGCCGAGATCCTCAATCACGACGACGAGCCAAAGGGAGTTTTCAGGCCATTGGAGTGGCTCTTCGTGGCGCCAGGTCGATCGTGCAGCTGCATCGAGTCGTCGGGGCGGCCGATGTTCGATGGTATGCCCGGACGGGTCTTGCGGGTCGCCAAACCCGATGGACACGCGGAGCCAGGTATCGCGGTCCGGGTCGGCGGCCCATGCGGGTGGCGGGGCGCCCAGGTGTGCTGCAACCATCACCTTGCCATCGGGTTGGTGCTCGCCACGGTTCCGTACATCCAGCGTGCCACGGCCGACCTCGCCCGCCAGCAGGTTCCGGAGACGAAGCGCGGACAGAGACTCCGGCGTCGCCGACCGCGCCCATCGCGGGCCTCGAACCTGGGTCCCCGGCCGGAGAATGTCGATCTCGAGAGGGACAAGGGTTCCCAATGGTGGTCCGGTCACTTGGTACGTGACCCGGACCCGTTGCCCGAGACTGGCGACCGCGCCCGCCAGGTGGCCCGCACTGCTTGCAAGACGGCCAGCGGTGGCGTCGGCGAGAAGTGCCAACGGGGCGGAGGGGGTGGTTAGTCGTGCATGGGCGGTGGTCTCGGTGACCTCGAGCGTCGGGTCCAGCGAGATCGCCCGCTGAAATGCGGTGCGGACACCTTCCTGGTTCTCGAGCTCAGCGTACGTTGCGCCCAATTGGGCCCATGCCGCGGCTTGGTCCGCGGTGGTCCGATGGTCGTTTTGGTAGTGATAGACCGCTTTCTCGAAGGCCTCCACAGCATCCTCGAGCTTGCCCTGGGCGCGGAGCGCCACCCCCAGCTCGATGTAGGCCGCTGCTTTCTCGGGGTCGAGATTCTCTTTGTAGGTGCCGGCGAGGACCGGCAGGAGAATTACGTCCATTTCCTCGACCGTCCCGGTTTCGGGGTTGGCTTGGACGCGCTTTGCGTTCTTGCCGCGGATTCGGCCCAGGCGGACTTTGGGGAAGAACCATCTCCCGAGGTAGACGCCCTCTTGGGGTGGCGGCGGTAGCGGGGCGAGAACGGAGATCGTCGCCCAGCCGTACGCCGCGAGCGTCTGTGCAAACGACTCCGTGGCTTTGGCGAGGCTCGCCTGGATGCTCGGCGGGGGTTCGATCTTTGAATCGATATCAACAAAGGACGCAGCCTGGGCTTGGTAGAAGGCGTCGGGATCCAGGTCGTAACCACCGTTGGCCAGGAACAGGGCCTGGCGGGGGCTGGTGTTGGTGCCCTCGCGGTCGGTGAGCCAAAGCAAGACTGCGTCGAGGTGTTCCTGGACCAGCCGCTGCTCCTCGGCCGCCGCTGCGGTTGCGAGATCCTTCGGCGACACGGCTTCGTCGGCCGGCAGATCGGCGAGCTGGGGCAGGGTTAGAAGAAAATCATGGCGCAGGGAAACCAAGGTATTTTCGGAGGGGGGTGGTCGTAGCGCGATTTGCCCAAGCGTGGCGCCAATCAGCTCGGCGTCCCGTGTTGGTGCCAGGGCTTGGCGTGGACGCGGGTCGGCGATCACGATTTCGACCGTACCCAAGGCGGCCAAGGCTTCGGCCTGGGTGCCGATCTCGGTGGCCGCGAAGTGCAGGTCGTGCGGACCCGCCAAGCCGGCGTCGAGCCAGATGACGGTGCGCCAGGGCTCGGCCTCGACCGTCGAATCCCCGTTCGGGTCGGCCATTGCCAGACCGATGACCGTCTGTTCCTTGCCGCCGAATCGAATCGTAACTTCGGAGGGCTCGAGATCGCGAGATTGGCGGTTTCCCGTCAACCATGCGCGTCCGGCACGGTTTTCGACCGACACAACGACGTCGATTGCCGTCACCCGGGCCGCGTCTTCGATGGCCTGCGACGGATGGGGCTGGTCGGCGCTCGCACCGCGGAAGCTGGGCAGCACCACGAGACCCAGAACGAGCGCAAGGTGGGCGCACCTCAGGCGTTTGTGGGCGGCATGGTTCATGGCAGTACCGCATTCATGCCAGGACTCTGTTCCATGCCAGGACTCTGTTCATGGGCTGTGATGACAGCAAGCGTCATGCCATGGTGGACGGGTGCGAAATCCCTGAATCGGCTCACTTTCAACCGGGCTACTGTCCCTCACCGAGGCTCACCTGTCCGTTGGTGCGGACGCCCTCGCTCCAGAATCAGACAACGGAGTCGGTGTGCAGTAGCGATCCCGGCGCTGCTCGAGATCACGGGCCACGGCGACTCGAAAGGCGTGGTTGCTGTCGTTCCCAGCCGACAATGCTCGGCGGTAGGACGCGATGTCGATGGCCTCCAGTCGCAGGCGAATGGTCTTGAAGAGTCGGGGAAGCCGTTGGCCGGGCGTCTGGATGTGGTGCAGACCGCCGCTGTGCAGCAAGACCATCCGACCCGTGCCGAGTCGATCGATCACGTCCGCTACGCCACCACGCACGGTCATCGGTTTGCCTGCGAGGTCGAGTCCAGAAGGTCGTTTCATGCGTCCCTCGGGCGCCATCACCACAACGGCGTCGGTGTCGATTCCGTCGAGAAACGCTTGCCAGGTGTCGTCGCGCTGGCGGGAGATGGGGACCACCCGTTTGGCCATAAATCGGTAAAACGTACCCACCCAGGGCCGGGCCATGGTCTTGTCCGCTGCTGGGCCGGTTCCGCGATGTGCCAGTTGCCACAAGACCCGCACAGGAATGCTGCCGATCAGCAGGACCTCGAACAGGCTGGTGTGATTGAGGATCATCGCCAACCGAAGGTCTCGCCAGGGATTGTTCGGAACATCGCCCACCCATGCCGCGTCGTGGCGGTAGAAAAGCCGGCTCAGACTTTTGACCGAGAGAAGGGCGGCAAGCACGAAGAGGTCGCGGATCACGTCGCCATTCTATGGCTACGGCATGCTCGATGTCGGTTTGGCTAGCCCCCTTGTTGTCCAGCTGGCGTCTCGCAGGGCGCATCGGTCGAATTTGCTGTAACGTTTCATCGACTGTGGGCCCCTCAGAGGTAGACACCAACGACAATTCGTCACCGGGTCGGATCGCCGGCAACGATCGGCAGGAGAATCAAGCATGCATACAACGAAGAGATCGATCCTTGCCCAAGCATTGGTTGGTAGCGCCCTATTAGCCCTCTCCCTGGCGCCTGCCGCGGGAGCGGTGGAATTCGTCAAGGGCGGCGCTACCGGCACGGTCACCGGGTTGGGCGGCAAATGCTTGGATGTGTTTATGGGCGGTACGACCGAAGGCACACCGGTTGTCCTCTATCAATGCAACGGTAGCCCCAACCAAGACTGGATGTTCGAATTCGTGGGCAACGACGTGCGCCTGCGAAGTGTCGGCAACCAGTGCCTGCGACCTGGATCAATCGGGAGCACAGGCTTCGTCGAGACCGAGATGGGGCCGTGCGTAGGCTCCGACACCCTCTGGCGAATCGGCATCATCTCACCGACCAAGTTCGGGCTGAAGCACATCAATACAGATGAGTGTCTCGACGTGTTCAATAGCGACACGACCGACGGCAATCCGGTCATCATCTTCGGGTGTACAGGAACGGCGAACCAACAGTGGACGTTTGACGACAGCGGCGCCGGACCTGGCAGTTGTATGACTACCTCTACACAGATGTGCTTGAACGAGGGGCGTTTCGCAGTCACGGTGAATTGGGTGAAGCCTGATGGCGTGCCGGGTGTGGGCAGCGTCGTATCCGCGGGTACCGATGACTCTGGGCTCTTCTACTTCTTCAACTCGACCAACTGGGAGATGTTGGTCAAGGTGTTGGACAACTGTGCTGGTCCCACCAACCGTTTCTGGGTCTTCGCGGCGGCCAGCACCACAGTCCAGTACACCTTACGCGTTACCGATACCGCGACGGGCCAGGTTCGGGAGTACTTCAATCCCCAGGGCAACCGGGCCGCCGCCATTGCCGATACCCAGGCGTTCGCTACTTGCCCGTAGTGGAGGAATAGATGGAATATGCTACGGTGTCATGGCATTTCATAGGAGATTGTCATGGCGCTGGATCGAATCGTAGAACAGAAAGTCATCCGACCCACCTTGCAGGGGACCGTCGCGGTCGTTGCGTGGGTCGTATCGATGCTCGCGATCTCGCCCGCACAGGGCCAGATCGGTCGCGTTTCTCACTTCATAGACTCCTGCTTGTCCGTGGACGGGCCGGCCAATGTGGATGGAACGCCGGTGGAGATCAAAGACTGCCGATACGTGGGCAATCGGTTCTGGAATCTGATTGCGGAAGGCGACCTGTTTCGGATCCAGATCCTGGGTGGCAAGTGCATGGTCGTGGGCGACATCGGACCTTCGGGCTTGGAGGTGATCGAGCTCGGGCCCTGTACGGGTACCGAGTCGCTGTGGTTTCGGACGATCTCCGGCTTTGGTGACTTCCACAACTGGCGGCATCGATCGAGCAGCGGTCCGTGCTTGAAGAGGGTCAACGGCTACTTGGACTTGGGTCTCGGGTCATGCGCGGATTTGCCCCGCGGCCCTTGGTTCTTCCTCCCGGGCGGGCCGCCGGCAAGCGTATGCATCCCGAGCGCGAGCCGCATGTGTTTGAACGATGGGCGATTCGCGGTCGATGTCGACTGGGTCAAGCCCGACGGCGAATCCGGCGTCGGCGAGGGGGTTCCGGTCGGTACCAACGATTCGGGCCTGTTCTATTTCTTCAACCCCACCAACTGGGAAATGCTGGTCAAGGTGCTCGACAACTGCGACGGGCCGACGAATCGGTTCTGGGTGTTTGCCGCCGCCAGCACCACGGTGGAGTACACCTTGACGGTCACCGACACGGTGAGCGGTGAGGTTCGGGAGTATTTCAATCCCCAGGGCACACGCGCCGCCGCGATCGCCGATATTGAGGCCTTTGCGACGTGTGACTCATGAGTAAGGAGCGGATGAGACCGCTTTGCCGCTGGGGCGCGGTGACTATGGTGTTGCTGTTGGCGGCTCCGGTTGATGCTGCACCAGGAGATATTCAAACACTCGCGGGTTCGGGTGAGCAGGGGCACTCGGTCGATGGAGGCTTTGCGGCGCAGTCCGCTCTGTTGTTTCCCGATGATGTGGCGGTCATGCTCAACGGCGATGTGCTGATTGCAGAAAGTGCTTCGGGCCGGGTACGCAAGGTCGATCATCAGACGGGTGTCATCACGACGGTTGCCGGTGCGGGGCATGGTGGCAACTACGACGATCATGGAGACGGCGTCCTGGCGGTCGATGCGTTCTTGCACTCGCCGACCGGTCTCGTCATTGAGAGTGACGGTCATCTCGTAATCGCCGATGCGGGCCTCAACCGGGTGTTTCGGGTCGACGCGGTCACCGGCCGGATCTCGACGGTTGCAGGGACCGGTGAATATGGACTCGGTGGTGACGGAGGGCTCGCGGTCGAGGCAATGCTGGCGGAACCGCGCCAGGTGGCGCTCGACTTCGTGGGCAACATCCTGGTCGTTGATCGTGGCAACCGACGTCTACGCCGGATCTCGACGACCCATGGGACGATCGTATCCCTGTTCGGCAGCAGTGGGCCGTTTGTGGATCCGGTCGATGTGGTGGTGAATACCCTGGGTGACATCTTTGTCGCCGACCGTGGCGCCCACCGTGTCTGGCGCAGCAGCGGCGGAGGTGACTTTTCGGCCTTCGCTGGGAACGGCCAAGACACCAGTTCTGGCGACGGGGGGCCACCGGGTGACGCGGGGATCGGTAGCCCGATCGGACTCGGCCTAGATATCGCCGACACCTTGTTCATTGCTGGGTCATCGAATCGAATTCGTGCCGTGAGCACCTTTTTTGTCCTTCCCGTGATGAATACCGTTGCGGGTACCGGTGAGCCTGGATTTGGTGGCGACCATGGACCGGCGACCCTCGCCTTATTCGATTCGCCTGGCAGCATGGTCGTCGATGTTCAAGGAAACCTCTTGGTGGCCGATACCGGAAACAACCGGGTTCGGGTGGTCGGTGGTATCGGTTATGCGAGGGTCGGCGCGCTGTTCCATACAGGTCTCCTCCTGGAGGATCCCGAAGCCGGTAACCAGGAAGGCGCACCGCTGATTCTGACGCGAGACTACACATTCCGACCCAACCAGACCTGGGCCATCCTTCGGTCTGGTGCCGATGGCTATCGTTTAAGGGGCAGTGAGGGATCGTGCGTGCGCCCAGGCGAAGAGAACGACGATGGCGATGTCGAGATGGAACTGGGGCGGTGCGTTGGACAGGAGACCGTGTGGCGATTGAATGGCATCTTTAGCTTCTTCAATATCCGGAGGCCAGAGCCGGAGACTTGTCTCAGTGCTTCGGCTGGGCCCACGCACGATCTGCGTTCGGTCGTTTTCAAATCCTGCGCAAGTACGCCGGCTCGTGGTTGGTACATGAGTCCGCAAGCGCGACCGCAGGAGATGTGCCTACCGAGTGACACCCGTATGTGCCTCAACCAAGGGCGCTTCGCCGTCGAGGTGGATTGGGTCAAGCCCGATGGCGAAATCGGTACCGGTACGCCGGTGGTCCACCGTACGGACGATTCGGGATTGTTCTACTTTTTCAAAGCCACCAACTGGGAAATGCTGGTGAAAGTGCTCGACAACTGCGACGGCCCCACCAATCGGTTCTGGGTGTTCGCGGCCGCCAGCACCACGGTGGAATACACCTTGACAGTGACCGACACCGTGAGTGGAGAAGTGCGCGAGTACTTCAATCCGCAGGGTACCCGAGCCGCTGCCATTGCCGATACGGAGGCATTTGCCACGTGTCCGTAATATGAGTGAAACGTTTCGTGGTCGTTTCGCGCCTCAAGTAGGTGGAGGGAACTGCGGATCTTTGACGCCGTTACAGGTACGAGCAGCGCGGACGTGTGGCCAGCGGTGATGAATCTTCTAAGATCCTGACGCACTTTCTCTGTCGATGGACGTATTGCTAGTGTGCCGGTTGATTCGCGACCGGTGTTCGAATTTCGAGAGGGGATATCGCCCCAAGGAGCAGGATATGAAGACCAAGACAAGGTTCGCGGTGCTCGCAGCCGCTTTGCTTAGTTTGCTCACCGCGTCGGTTTCACCGGCGTTGGTGTACCGTCTCGCCGACGACGTGACTTTGGCTGATCAAGCCGATGTGATCATGCAAGGACGGGTGGTGGACCGCGCGGTGGTCGATCGAGACGGCAAGATCGTCACGATGTACGCCGTCGCGCCCCAGGATGTGATCAAGGGTACGGTCGTCGGTTCGGTGATCGGCGTCGAGGTGCTGGGTGGTCAGCTTCCCGATGGAAGATTCCTACACTTGTTCGGCTCGCCATCTTTCGAGCTTGATCAAGACGTTTTGCTGTTCTTGCGGGCGCGAGACAACGGTCGCTTTCGGATACTCCACGTATTCCAAGGTGCCTTCTATGCGGTAGCAACCGACGCGGGTCCTGCCTGGTTCCGGCCCATCGACGAGACAGCCTTGCGGGTGCCGACGAAGGGTACCGGCGCGTATGCCAAGGCCGATCAGGTACGCGACGGTGGTTTGTTCACGGCGTGGTTGCGCGATCGGGTCGTTGGTTCGCCGCGCGCCTCCGACTACTTTATTCCGGCAGGATCCGCAGCTGGCGTTGTCGAGAAGTTCACGCTGATCGATCTGGAGCAGAATGAGGTCTTTGTGCGTTGGTTCCGGTTCGACCGAGACGAGCGGGTGAATTGGTTTCGAGATGAAGCTGGCCAACCTGGATCGAGCGACGGTGGTGCCAGCGCCTTTGCGGCGGCTCGGCAAGCGTGGAATAGCGAGCCCAATACCCCGGTGCGTTATCGCGATGGTGGTACCACGTCGTCTCGTACGGGTTTTGACGGGCTCGATGGCCGCAGCACCATTCTCTTTCTCGATTACAACGATGATCTCGAGACCGACTACAATTGCGCTCAGGGCGGCTCGATTGCTGGTGCTTCGGTTTCTGGCGTGACCACCTCCAGTCACAACCAGCCGTTGCTTTGGAAAGGGCGCCGCTTTCTCGACGCGTTGGAAGCCGAGATTGTCGTCAACGACGGTGCCGAGTGCGAGGCCGGAGATAACACGGTACTGGCCGAGGTCTATGCGCACGAGCTTGGCCACACCTTGGGCCTTGGACACTCCTGTGGTGATCCGGGCATTCCATCGTGCGGTTCGAGCGCAACCCTTGCGGATGCACTCATGAATGCCAGGCTCCAAACGCCGGCTCGAGGTGCTGTCCTGCGCGCTGACGACATTGAGGGCATTCGATTCCTCTATGAAGAGGGCGTTGGGTGCGCGCTCGCCAATGGCAGTGGGCAGTACTGCAGCGATCCGCTGTGTGGTCCCTGTGGTGAGGGCGAAGGTGACTGCGACAACGACGACGAGTGCGCGGGCAACCTGACGTGTGGGAACAACAACGGTGCCCTGTTTGGTTTTGCCCCCGGAATCGATGTCTGTGTCGGCAGCGTGGGCTGTACCGAGACGGTGGGTTCGGGTCGCTATTGCAGTGACCCCAACTGTGGACCGTGCGACTTTGGTCAGGGTGATTGCGACAACGACGCCGAATGTTTCGGGGACCTGGCCTGTGGCAACAACAACGGTGCGGACTTCGGCTTCGCGCCGGGGATTGACGTCTGTGTCGGTGAAACGCTCGGTTGTACCGAGACGGTGGGTTCGGGTCGCTATTGCAGCGACCCGGATTGCGGTCCGTGCCTGTCAGGGCAGGGCGACTGCGACAACGACGATGAGTGCCTGGGCTCGGCGACCTGTGGCAACAACAACGGCGCCGAATTCGGCTTCGCCCCCGGCATCGACGTGTGCATCGGGGGCGACGCGTGCCCCGAAACGCTCGGTTCGGGCCGGTATTGCAGCACCGCGGGCTGCGGTCCGTGCGGTGAGGGGCAGGGCGACTGCGACAGTGACGACGAGTGCGCCGCAGGGTTGTCGTGCGTCGACAACATCGGTGCCTCGTTTGGTTTCGCGCCCGGTGTCGATGTTTGTACCAGCTTTGCCATTGACTGACGGTAGTGTTCAGCGATTGGGGCTTTGGAGTTGGAGGCGTGCCCTGAAGGTTGCGGCAAAGCGGTGGGTAGGCGGTGGTGCGGGGAGGGTCCTCCCCGCACCACTTCGTTTGCGGCGGAACAAAACCGGTCGAGCGTACCGGCACCTTCTTTGACCTATGCTTGACCCGCTACTCCGGCAGCGGGAAAAAGGCTTCGAGCAATCGATGCGTCTGCGCGCGCCAGCTGCCCCAGCCAGCTGCGCCTGTCACGATGTCCTCGGTTGTTTCGACACCTTGCTTGCCTAGCTTCTCGAGTAGTGATTTCGAGTCGGCCGCTGTGTCGATATCGCGCTGCGGCAGATGGTAGTCGTGCCGACTCCACTCGACATAGATGTGCTCGGGCTTCCCGCCCTCGGCCTTGATGCGTGCATTCAGCATCTCTCGCAGCGGCTCTCCGACGAAAATGCTCTGAACGGCCGCTCGCTGGAAGACTTCAGGGGCGAGTAGCGACGTATGGATGGCTGCCGCGCCAGCACGGGCGGCCCCGAAGATCGCCCGGCCTTCCGTCTTCGTTTGGTAGTGACGGTCGATATGGGGCATTAGTTCGTCTGTCAAAAAGCGCGTGTGGGCTTCGGCCCGCTCGCCACTATATTCCCCCCGGCTCGCTGGTGGCACGAAGACAACCACAACAGGAGCGACGGTCTTGCCCACGACGCGATCGAGCACGGTGGCCATCATTCCGTCGCGTAGTGCCCGCTCGCCGTCGTTTATCACCACCACGGGATAGGACCCATCGGCTTGATAGCCCGGCGGCATCCAGACTTGGATCTGTCGCGCGTTCCCGAGGATCTTTGAGGCGAAGCGGAACGTGTCGAGGCTACCGCGCGGGGCGTCGTCGGGAAGTGCCTCAATATGGGGGGAGGCCGTCCATTTGGGCATGCGCAACTCTGAGAAGCTGGCGAACCCGCGATCGATCACGGGAAAGGAGTTGGCTGGATCCGGCATGTTTTGACCGTAGTCGATACTCATTCGATACGGCCATTGACCCGCGGGGTCGAGTTCCAAGGTACGGTAGAAGAGATCGCTCGCTGGTACTTGATGTAGCGAGAATTCGGCAGGGGCTTGGCCTGGGAAGTCGACTGATACGGCAATATCCTCGGCTTTTCCTCGATAGATGAAGTGCGCCAGGCCCGCACCTCCTTCTTCGATTTCCACGAAGGGTAGGGTCTTGCCCTCGAGCCACTGCTCGACCCTCGCTGGGCGTTCGCCTTCCGGCATGTTGCGAAGCGCCGTCACCAGGGTGCCCAAGGCTCCGCGGATCCGATGGGGATCGTCTGGACGCCCCACGCCAGCGGCCGCTTGGCGGTCGATACGGAACGCGGCCATGTGGCTCAGGTTGCGCACGAAGAAACGGTCATCAGCGTAAGCGATATCGGCGTAGTTGCCACGTTCGAAGACAGCCAATCGAGCCTTTTCCTGGTACCCCGCGGCGGACGCGCGGACGACAACGACTTCGCCATCGGCCCGGTCCATCGAGATCAAATGATTGTCGACGAGCGTTAGATTGAGGCCGCCAACGCCGCGCGAGCGCCAGAGAATCTCGCCGGTCTCTGCGTCTACGCTGGTCAGGATTCGACCCGTAAACCCGTACAAGATGCCTTCATGTACGGTGGGCAGGACCAAGGAATTGCCAAAGCCTTGACTGCGCCAGGCCTCCTCTGCGGTGAACGAGCCATTGGCCTCGTTGATCTCGAGCATCAAGGAGCCGTCCTCGAGATTCAACAGCACGTGGTGTGCGTCGGTTGCCGTTGGATGCGCTGAGCTCTCACTCCCCCTTCCCTCGCTATGGCGGTAGCGCCAAAGCAGGGAGCCGTCGGCGGGTTCGAGTCCGTAGACCCATTGGTCGGTTACTGCGACGATCTGGCGGTGGCCGGCAAGATCGGTGAGCACCGGTGTCTGATAGGTGACCGAGTCATCACCACTACGCCAGCGCACATCGCCTGAGGTCAAATCGAACGCGGTAATGGCGTGGCCTTCGCCGCCGGTGGCCAGAATGACGAGGTCGTTCACGATCAACGGCGAAGCTGTATAGCCGTAGAAGGGAGGGGTCGAGTTGTGCTCGTCGAGCTGGACGCGCCAGAGCTGGCGGCCATCGTCCAAAGCCACAGCCACCAATTGACCTTTGGCACCCAGGGCCACAACCCGGTCGCCAGCCACGGCCGGTGTCGATAACGGCCCGTCGTCAGAGCTATCGTGGCCAGCGTATTTGTCAGCGACCCGATAGCGCCAAATCTCCTCACCGTCGTGACTACGGAAAGCTGCTAGCACATCATCATCGCCGTCGGTGAATTGCGTGATGACGTGATCTCCTGTGATCGCGAATCCAGAGTAGCCCGACCCCAAGGGGCGTTGCCATTCTTGGACCAAACCAAAAGACCCTTCGGGGAAGACATTGCTCGGTGTTTTCTGAGGTCCCCGAAGGCCTGGCCACGAGGCCTCGGCTTGGGCGGAAGCGGTGGGCAGCAGCAGGAGAAGCAGTAGGGCGAGGGGCGAACCGAGACGAAGAGTCAGCATGTGGGTTCCTTCGGTTGTTCATTGAGACGTCATGTCTGGGCAGGACGACTCTAAGCGATCTTTCGACACCCGCAATGTTGGGTGCGTCACAGTTGCGGGGATGGAGGGTAACGATTGGGTAAAAGCGCTTGCTGCCGATACCAATCGGCGGACGATACGACCTTCGATGATCCACGACCTGCTCGTGCGAAGTTGCAGCAACTTCGTCGCGAGGCCCGGGTGGGCAGGAGGCGTGTAGACTCACGCCTCCTACTCATGTCCCCAGGGGGAGCCGATGGCCGACAAGAAGTTGCCGCGCACCGCGTACGAGCTGCGTGAAGGAGAGACCTTTGTTCCGCTGACCTACGGCGAGACGCCCACCGAGCTGACCGTAAAGGCGGTGATCTCGGGTATCGTGCTCGGCGTTGTCTTCGGTGCGGCCAACACCTATCTAGGGCTCAAGGCTGGCCTCACGATCAGCACGTCGATTCCGGTCGCCGTGCTGACGGTGGTGGTTTTCAAGCTGCTCGGCGCCTTCGGAGTGCGCAACAGCCTGCTCGAGGCGAACCTGTCGCAGACCATCGGTTCGGCAAGCTCGTCGGTGGCCTCGGGTGTGCTGTTCACCATTCCGGCCCTGTTCATTTGGGGCATGACGCCAGCCTGGCAGCAGACGACCCTGCTGGCCATGAGTGGTGGCCTGCTCGGCGTTCTTGCGATGATCCCGCTGCGCCGCTTCCTGATCGTCCGTGAGCACGGCAAGCTGCCCTACCCCGAGGGCATGGCCTGCGCCGAGGTGTTGGTCGCGTCGCGTGGTGACGCTCGGCAGGCGTCGGGTGTTTTTTGGGGCCTCGGCGTTGGCATGCTGTTCAAGCTGATTACCGACGGCTTGAAGTTGGTGAAGGGCAAGTTCGAGTTTGCCATCGCCGCCAAGGCCAAGTTGGCCGTCAGTGTGTCGCCCGCCTTGATCGGCGTCGGTTACATCTTGGGCATTCGGGTGGCCGCGGTCATGGTCGCCGGTTCAGCGCTGTCCGCGTTGGTCATCATCCCGTTGATCGACTGGTGGGGCGCGACGCGGGCAACACCGCTCTACCCCGAGACCGTGCATTTGATCCGCGACATGTCGGCGCATGACATCTGGCACCGCTACGTGCGCTACATCGGCGCGGGGGCGGTGGCGACTGGCGGCATCATCACCTTGGTCAAGTCTATTCCGACGATGATTGAATCCTTCAAGATTGGCCTTGCACAGCTGCGCAAGGGACCTGGCGACACCGCAACCGAGCGCACCGATCTCGATCTCTCGTTTCGCACGGTGGGCCTCTTCGTCGCCGGCATCTTGCTGGTGTTGACCTTGGTGCCCGGCATTCTCGGCGCCATCGACTCCATTGCGGTGCGGGCGGTGGCATCCATCCTGATCGCCATCTTCGCTTTCTTCTTTGTCACCGTCAGCTCCCGTATCGTAGGCTTGGTGGGTGTGACGTCGAATCCCACTTCGGGGATGACCATTGCGACCTTGCTCGGGGTTGGCACCATCTTTTGGATGCTTGGCTGGACCGACGCCGCGGGCAAGGCGACCGCTCTGATGGTGGGTACCGTGGTGTGTATTGCGTCGTCCATTGCCGGCGATACATCGCAAGATCTCAAGACCGGCTACATACTCGGCGCAACGCCGCGATGGCAACAGATCGGTGAGTTGGTGGGTGTCATCACTTCGGCGGGCTTCGTGGCCGCGGTGGTCATGATGTTGCACAACAACGTCGAGGGTGGCCTTGGTGGCGCCGAGTTGCCGGCGCCGCAAGCGGTGCTCATGAAGTTGGTGGTCGATGGCGTGCTCGACCAGAACCTGCCGTGGAACCTCATCCTGATCGGCATCGGTCTGGCGGTCGTCGCGTCGTTGTTCAAGATGCCCGTTCTGGCCTTCGCGGTCGGTGTTTACCTGCCACTCTCGACCATGGCCGCGGTTTTTGTCGGTGGTCTGCTGCGCTGGCTCTTGACCCGCAAGAAAGACGAAGCCGAAGCCGAGCGGCGTCGTGAGCAGGGCGTTCTCTTCGGGTCCGGTTTGGTCGGCGGCGCCGGCCTCACCGGCGTTGGACTGGCAGCTTGGGTGGGCATGCGCCAAGGCGAGCGAATCCAGGGCTTCCCGCTCGATGTCTCGGCACCGGTCGCCCAGGGGCTGGCACTGCTCGCGATCCTCGCCATCGCCGGTCTGCTCGCCTGGGTGGCCACGCGGCGCGTGCGCGAGTAGCCGTTGGGATCGGCACCTTCGTCGGGACCAACTACTGATGGTCGTCTGGGGGATCGAACAAGACCGGGATGCAAATGGAATGAGAATAGACCCCTTTCGCCTTGAAAAGATGAAGATCTTGAAGCAAGGGAGAGCGAGCGCTCAAAAGTGGCTGCTTTCCCCCGGGCGTCAAAGGGTTAGGCGGGACGAGTACCGGAATGGCTCGCTTGGCATCCTCGATTGGTGTCGCGGATAACTTGTAGTAAAGCTCGAAGTGCGGTCCGGTCGTGCTCGGAACTTGTATGTCGGACTGGCGTGCCTCCTCCCAAGCTGGAAGATTGACGATCGCGATTTCGGTGACACTCCCCGGTTCGCAGCTGGGCTTCAGGCTCATGACGCGACCGTCGCCCACGCCCAGTGGCTGGGCGCGAATGTTGAACCCGCTGGAGCAGGTCGAGGCGTCGATGGGGATGTCGAGGGAGACCCAGTGTGCATAGGCCTGAGGAGGACGCGCGGGCGAGGTCGCCGGGATGGGCTGAAAACCAAGCTGTGCGGTCCGTCCTTCATACTCTGCGAGCGTGTAGGTCTGGAGTGAGCCCCGGTCGATCTTCATGCGGGCTGCCACCAGGCCGAGCGTTGGATCGGCTCCAAGCACGTCGGGTTCGATTTGTGCGGACTCTGGAGCGATACGACCCATGTGTGCAATCCAGCCAAAGGCGCGCGCTTCTTCGGCAGTTTTCGGCAAGGGGCCGGACACGGGCCCGACATATGCCAAGGAAGTCGATCCACTTGGGCCGAACGTTAGTGAATGGCTGTCGGTTCCTTTTTGCCGGGGAATCTCGAAGACGAGCTCGACGTCGTCGAGAATCCATGCGCCACCGCCGGCAAGCGCATGATCGAGTTGTCTCAGGCTCGCTCGCGGGTTGCGCCGACCCGGCAGCTCGTAGACGAACGACGCGATTCTTGCTGGGTTGGGGCGGCAATCACCGGAACATGGAGCACGTGTGAAGAGGAGCGGCAGATGCGGCTCGACCCGATGGCCATCCGAGGTTTGGTGTCCGTCGCGGGCGCGCTCGACGACGACCGTCATCTCACTGCCATCCTCGTTGGGGACGAAGGCGATGAGTCCGATAAAGAAGATACGAATGATGATGTCCATTATTTCTCCTGGTTGGCGGGGCTGGGACGGGTACCACCAACAACTTGAAACGCGGCCCATCCGACGATGGACCGTAGATTGGTTGTTGGATGGCCGAGCATCTGACGTTGTGCGATCCGCAGCGCGTCTGCTGGTTCCTCCCCGGTCTGAATGGACTCGTGAAAGAACCCCATCAGCTCTTGGGTGGCTCTGTCGCGAGCATCCCAGAGGGTGCCGACAACGGCGGGAATACCAGCGCCCAACAGCGGTCGTACGAGTCGAGAGACACCAAGCGCGCCAATAGGGTGGCCCCCAGCAGTCCTGCAGGCCGAGAGAACGACAAGATGTGTTTGCTCCAAAGGGAGAAGCGAGAGGTTCGTCGCACTGAGCGCGCCCGTCGGTGATCGCTCGTCGGACGCCAACACCAAGAAGCTGTCTTGGGGGCTGCCGACCGCATGACCGGCGAAGTGGACCACCGTTTTCCCCGCGATTTGGTCGATCAAGGCGCTCAAGGTTGCGTCGTGACCGTTGAGAATCTGGGCGTTTTCGTACCGTGACGCAACCTCGCGTGCTTCGAGAGCTGCGCCGGGTAGCGGTGAGAGCTCGGGAAAATCTCCGCCATCGAACAATCGGGCGTCGAAGGCTGGGCTGACAACGAGCAATGAGGGAGCCGCTGGGAACAAACGGGTACGGTTTCTTTGCCAGATCACCGCGGCGATGTTGGCGCTGGGCACGATCGCGATCGGATTTCGTTCGATGAGAAAACGATGATTGTCGGCAAGTGCGGCGAAGGGCACGCCATGCAACGAACCATCGGGGACAATCACGAGAAGATCGTTGGGATTGATCGAGCTTTCGATGGGTTCGATGAGCTTGGAGTGGAGCCACCGGAGCTCCGAAAGAAGCTCGCGTTCTGGAGTACCGATAGCGATGCCACGATGCATTGATGCGATTCGATGCTCGAGCCCCTTCCGGTCGACAGAGATGCTCCGGATGGTCAGGTTGGATCTGCCCAAGTGCCAGATGAAGAGACGATCGTCGAGTAACCAGTAGGCGACGACGGTGGTGTTTCGCGGCAATGAAGGGCGAATGGCGGCGGGTTTGGCGCCAGGTCTGAGTAAGGCCTCTCGGTGCCTTGATCTGGACGCCATCGAATCGAGCAGCTCCCGTGCTTTGGCGCGCTCGGCAACGGCAAATGCTTCGGCGCCGCGGCCTTCCTGCACGAGAAGGCGGATGAGCTGGTCGAAGAAGGCTCTGCCGGTTCCGAGGTAGTCGCGCCACAGCTCTTGGCCGTGGGCGCGTTCTTGTGCGTTGGTTTCTTGGAGTGCAAGCTCCCAGCTCCGCTCGATCGCTGCGACAGCCTCGGTAAGGTCGGTGCGCGCCGATTCCTCGTCCCCGATCGCCAGATAGGCCTCGGCTCGTTGGGCTCGGAGCGAAGCTTGGGGCTGAGGGTAATCGAGGGCGATGGCCCGGTCCAGTGCGCGACCGAACATGCTGATTGCGCGCTGAGGATTCTGATCGAGGGCGATTTTTCCCTCGAGCTCGTCAACCAGCAGTTGAACCGATTGACGTGGGCCGGTTTGGTCGATCGATAGGGCATACAGTCTCGCGTCCAGAAGGATGCCGCGGGCGCCTTCTTCGTTGCCCGTTTCGAGAAGAAGGTCCCCGAGGTAGCGTAGCGCGGTCGCCACAGCATTCGGGGCTTTGGTGGCAAAGGCCGCGTCCACTGTCAGGGCCTGCAGCTCGAGCGCGAGAGCCGGGAAGCCGAGCGAGCGGATCGCGATGCTGGTCTCGCCGAGGGCGTAGTTCTTCCCGGCGGCTCCCACCTCAGCCAGCGACCGCAAGACCTCGATTCGTTCTCGCCAGCTTTCTTCTTGTCGGCCGGAGAGACGTAGGAGCTCTGCCAGGCGAGCACGTGCATTGGTCGCATTGCCTCGATCGTCGAGGCGGGAATAGCGATCGATCGCCAATCGGTATTCGGCAATCGCCTCGAGGTTGTGCATCTGGGCCGCGTGACTGGCGGCCAGGACCCACAGCGCACGAGCATGAAGGAGGGAAAAGGTTGTGGGAGTGCCTTCACGCACGTCGTTCAAGAGCGCATAGACCGCGTCGTGGTTGTGCCGCTGGTAGGCCAAGGCGCTGAGCTCGTGCGCCGAGATCCAAGAGGCGATGGGCGACCATGTGGTCGAGAGTCCGTCCTTTGCGTTTTGAAAGCAAGCCTTGCCCATGGCTGGGGTGGCTTGGGAGCGGCCGTCTTGGTAGAGGAGTAGGCCTCTGACAAGGTCTTGGATTGAGCGTGGCTGGTCCGTCAGATGCTCTCGGATCCGGCTGACGATACTCGCCAGCATGAAATCGCCATGGCGCTCGAGCCATTTCGCGGTCGACTCAGCTCGGTCTAGGGAGATCATTGCGCCAACCGGGTCATCGCTGTGGGTGGAGACGGCCCAGGACAGGAGCTGGCCGATGGCTTCTGCCAACCGTGTGGCCGGGCTCGCGGCTCTGTTGCCAGAGGTGTCTGTACGAACACTGCTGACGTTGGGTCTCGTCGTTTGGGGAGTGTCTAAAATCTCCCACAACCAGGCCGAATCCGGCTCCTTCTCTCGATAGGCCGCCGCAGCCCGGTGGGCGAGTCGGGAGAGGCCGAGAAGGTTCAACGCTAGGATTTCGTTGAAATGAGGTGCCAGAGCCTCGTTGTCCAATGATCGAGCCCGCCTGGAAGCTGCCCAAGAGCGAATCAGATCGCTTGGCCGGTCCTGGACCCGAGCCCGCACGAGATAGGCGGCGCCCAGGTCGGTTGCAACAGTGCTCTCGTCGCGCTGCCGGTCGAGGTGCTCGAAATGATCGATGGCACGGTCGAGATCTTCGTCCCCGACAGGCTTGATCAACAAGCGAAGTCCCTCGCGGTGGGTGTGATTGAGGCTGCCGGACAGATAGGGATCCAGGGCGGCGAGCCTCGCCGCTTGATCAGATAGAGCCGGGCAAGTCACGGTGGCGAGCGAGCGCGACGATGACAGGCTGTGACGACACGGCCGGTACTCCTGCCGGACGGAGAGTTGAGGCTCGACGACGCGAGGCGGAATGGCGATCTCTTCGCGGGCACAGCCAGAAGCGAGTGTGGTTACGAGGCCAGTGGTCAGTAAAGCGAAGCCAAAGTAGGGAAGCTCACGTTTCATCGGTTCGCTCCGGTGCGTTCCGCACACAAGGAAGACCCTTGCACTTTCGGCGAGCGCTCGGTCCACGTTCTGAATATGATGGTTCTGAGATTTCCTAGATGGTACCAGTGTCTTTCCGATGCCGATGGGCGCTCAGCAGGTTCCGGCATCGAGTTGAAGATGTATGCAAAAATGTCCCACGCCGTGGGAACCTACCCGAACGTAGATCGCGGCAAGCTTCTAACAAGGCATCGCCGGGCTGGAAAAAAGGTGGTACCGATTCCGTGACGCAGCGATACGATCAGTTGTTCCGCGAGCTCTACGATCGCTTCTACGAAGATGTGGTTCGGTTGTTGATGCGCAATGGGGCCGATAAGGAACTTGCCCGGGATCTCGCGCAGGAGACATTTGTTCGTGTCTATAGAGGACTGAAGGGGTATCGAGGCGATGGACATCGCACCTGGATTTGGACCATCGCGAAGCGACAATGGTCGAATTGGCTACGGAGCCGCGCGACGATCAAGCGCGCGGCGGAGGAGACGAGCCTCGATGCGAGACAAGCTGAACGGACCAAGAAGGTCATGGCACCGTGGTTGCCCCGGACGGCTTCGCCGGGCGAGCAGGCTCTTTGGAACGAGCGGGTCGAGCGGCTCAATCACGCCGTGCGTTCGCTCTCCCCAAAGCTTCGACGCTATTGTCTGCTGTGCTTTCGCGACGGCCTCTCGTATAAGGAGATCGCGGCGGTTATGAATGTGTCGACCGACACGGTCAAGTCGCAGGTTCGCGCCGTGCGTGACCGGCTTCGAGATCAGATCGGCGAGATCCGGTTCGAGGAGCCCGACGATGAATGATGAACGCTGGGACGAGGAGACGCTCCGCTCGGCTCTCGGATCGTTTGCATCAGACAAGGGAGATCTTTCCGAATTTTCGATCACCCTCGATGAGATCTGTGCCTACCTTGCCGATGCTCTTCCCACGGATGAACTCGAGAGTGTCCAGAAACGTCTGGTATTGGACCCCGAAGCGTCTCGCTTGGCCGCGGCGATGGCTACGTTTCGCGACGCTCGCGCCCTCTCGGCGGGCGCGGACACAGGAGACATGATGACCGTCGGGTTGAGCGGCACCGAATTGGCGGATGACTGGAGCAAGTTGGCACAGCGTGTGGGGATTGAGGCGCACCCGCCGAAGATCGAACCAGCGAGCCGACCCAAGGCGCTCCTCGTCTTGTCTCGGCCTTGGCTGGCCCCGGCACTGACAGCGGCGGCCGGATTGGCCTTGGCGGTGGGTGTCGGGATTGGCGGCCAGGCACGGGTCGATACCGCCCGCAATGCCCCTCGCGTCAACGTCGAACCCTGGGTTGTGATGGAGGACGCCACCCGCAGTCGAGGAGCCCCGTCGAAGTTGCTGGAGTTCGGCTCGGCGTCTTACCGACTGCTGGAGCTCAAGCTTTTTCCCGACGAAACCACACCCATGCCAGATGCCTTCGACCAGCATGCGGTCGAGATTTGGCAGGTTGATCTCGCCGCCAGCAGGCGACCTGTTTGGCGAAGCACCGAAATCTACGTGAAGGACAACTCCACCGCCTATCTCGAACTCCCACGTGGGTTTCTGGCGCCCGGGGACTACGAGCTGCGCCTCTTCGGACTTGCGGACGGTACACAACAGTCGCTCGCCACCTTTGCCATCGAAGTCCCCTAATCCCAAAACAAGCGCATACGAAGGATGAGATGCGCGAAGATCTTGAGACTCAAGTGCTTACGAAAAGCGCAGGCGCACCCGAAGGTTCGTTGAGCATTTTCGGAAGTGATTGAGCCCAAGAGATTTGTGTAGATCGCCTTCAAGATGCGCTGGTTTTGGGCCTAGTCGCGAGGCCAGATCGGCTCCTGGTCTCCCCCTTCTTGCGGAGTTGGTGTCTCTATTGGTGAGCCAGCCTGGGCGCTGCCTCGGACGCTAAGAAGAACAAAGGCGGGAGCACGATGGGGCAGACACGATGGTCCTTGCGAATCATGTTCGGCCTGGTCTTGATGCTGACGTCCAGCGAAGCCGAAGGTAAACGCCGGGCGCTTCTGATCGGGATCGACGACTACTCAGGCGATCGAGTGCCGGAGCCTGCCAAGAGCGACCGATGGCCCGAGGGTGCTGAGGTGGTCCGTGCTTGGCCCAGCTTGGACGGTGCGGTCGCCGATGTTGAGGCGATGCGGGAAATGCTGAACGGGACCTTCGGTTTTGCTGCCGACGGCAGCGTCACGACCCTGCAGAACGAACAGGCGACACGGGCGGGGATTCGCGAGGCGCTCGAAGTCCTCACTCGGGACAGTGACGCAGGTGACCAGGTCCTTTTCTTTTACTCGGGGCACGGCTCGCAGGTGAAGAGCGCGACGAGAGCCGAAGGCGATGGCAGAGACGAGACGATCGTCCCCGCCGACTCCCGGCGTGGCGCCGCGGACATTCGCGACAAAGAGTTGCGCCGGTGGCTCAATCGCTTGCTCGACAAGAACGTCGAGCTGGTGGTCATTCAAGACAGCTGTCACAGCGGTTCTGGCGTACGCGGTGACCCGGGCTGGCGGTCGCCGCGTGCCGTCGCGTCGGTCCGAGTTCCGCGTTTGGACGCGATCGAGGCTGGGCCGTTGCTGGTTGATCGTGGTGCGGTGGTGATCTCCGCCACCCGAGAGGACCAACTCGCGCACGAACGATGCGTGGATGGAACATGCTTCGGTGCCTTCACGCGGGCGCTGTTGTGGTCGATGAGCTTGGCGCGGGAGAAAGAGTCGGTCGCGGACATTCTCAGCCGTACACGAGCTCGGTTGCGCTTGTATGAACAGATCCAAGACCCCGTGCTGTTGGGTGCGCCGGAAGTCCTGCAACGATCCTTGTTCGGGGGCCGCCAAGATCATGTGGATGGCGAGATCAGGGTCGCGATCGAGCGGGTGCGTGCCGATGGCAAGCTCGTGCTCCAAGGCGGCTGGGTCAATGGGCTTACCGAGGGCAGCGAGCTTCGTCTGCCGGGGACACGGAGGCAATTTGCCCGTGTCGTCAAGCTCGACGGAGCGGCTCGTGCCGTCGCCGAGGTGGTGCCATCCGTCGCCAATGTCCGCGCGATCCAACCTGGAACTGCCACTCGCCGGGAGCCTGAGATACCGATTTTTGAATCGGGGGAGTTCCTGTCGCTCGCCGCCTGGGCGCCGCCGAGCGGCGAGTCGCTGCGGGTGTGGGTCCCCCAGCCTGACGGCGCACGTGAGGCGTTCGGGCTTGCGGCGGTGCTCGAAAAGCAGGCGCTCGATGGAGCCTTCGGGTGGGTGAATGATCCGGCGCTCGCCCGGCCCACGCACGTGCTGAATCGTGGGGCTGAAGGGTGGGTCTTGGAGCAACCCGATGGGTCGAGCGTGAACCTCGGTACGGATCCTGACGCCGAGGAGGTGGCCAGCGAGCTCGATCAGTTGTCGCGGCTCTACATGCGTCTACCGCCACCGGCCGCGCTTAGCCTGGCGCTGTGTCGGTTGTGGGAGACCATGCCTGACTCGGTGGAACGGGTCGATGCCCCAGAACGCGCCAGCTACTTGCTGGTTGGTCGGGTCGCTGGCGGCCAGGCGAGCTACGCGTGGCTGCATCGGTCTGCGTTGGGCGCCAATGCGGCAAAGAGTGACCTGCCGTTGGTCAGCGAGTGGGTTTCGCTGCCGAGGCGGCCAACGGGTAAACGAGGTACCACGCCGTGGCGAGAGCTCACGGCGAGGGGACTTGCGAAGTCGGCCCAGACCCTGGCGCGGATCCACGGTTGGCTGACCCTCGAGTCACGACAGTCAGAGCCGAGCTTCCCGTACCGGATGGCCATGGCTGAGAGCGCTCGGTTGCCGGCTCTGGATCCGGAAGCGGAGCGAGACGACATCACAGCGTCGCCTGAGATCTCCCCCGAGTTTCTGTTGACCGGCGGAGAGCTCACTGGTGACACGGCCTATGAGGTGATCCTAAGTGGCGACGAGCGAGACCTTCGAGGCAGTGCGCGTCGTCATGTCTATGTGTTTACGGTCGACCCGCACGGCAAGAGTCAGCTCCTCTATCCCGAGGATTCCCTCGAGGACAACCAATTCCCAAAACAAACTGGCGGTCGCAAGCAGCCGGCCGGATGGGTCCGATTGAAGCGAACCAACTTCAGCATCGTGCCGCCATACGGGCGTGACGTCTATTACTTGTTTACCAGTTCCGAGAAGATCCACGATCTCGGTGTCTTCATCTGGGACGGTGTCGGCTCCAACACCCGAGGAGCACCGACCAACGCCCTCGAACGCCTGATCGCCAACACCGCCAGCGGTGTGAGAGGAACAGGATCAGCGGTACCGGAAGAGTGGTCGATCGAGCGGTTGGTGTTCGATACGAAGGAGTGAGGATGGTAAGTCGTGCCTTCCGTCAAAGCCTCGTTCGATTGACTGTGTTGGTAACCGTTACGACCTCAGCAGCCTGTTCGTTGGCCGATACGCAACGGGGAACCGCTGTCGGAGCAGTTTCTGTAGAAGAACGCGCTGCCATGGGCTTTGACGCAGGTCACTCGGTAGGGCTTTTTGTCGGAGTGAGGCAATTTTCTGATAAGGCCTTTTCCGATGTTGCCTATGCCGTTGACGATGCTGTTGATCTCGCCTATCTATTCGCCGTCGAACTTGAACTGATCAGGCCGAGGGGCGTCGTTCTGAGCTTGTCTGGCCAACCCCAGAAACCCGAATCGCAGCGTCGCTTAGCGTCACTTCTCGAGCTTGGTGCCAGGCAGACGTCTGCAGAACAATCGGCCATCTATCAGTCGTTGACAGAGGTTGTTCGAGCGGGCGGAAGTCGTGGAATGCTGGTGGTCTCGTTTGCTACCCATGGGTTCAGTGATCAAGGGAGCGATTTCTTGGTGGCAGCAGACTCATTGGAACGCCGGATGCCTCGGACCAGCGTCGCGGCGCTTGAAATCTTCGACGAAATCGCGCGCGCGTCTGCTCTTCGCAGGCTGGTTCTGATCGACGCCTGTAGGGAGCGTCTCTTGCGTTCTAGAGGTAGCGGGGGAGCGCCAATGAGCAGGTCGTTTCACAATGCGATTACCCAGGCTTCTGGGCAGGCCATCTTGGCCGCAACCACAACCGGTGGCTATTCTTATGATGATCCAGAGCGGCAAAATGGTGTGTTCACCGCTGCCATACTCGATGGTCTCCGTGGGGCAGCTTCAATGAACCAGCAATACTTTATTACAGTGAATACACTGGCAGTGTATGTGGACAAGACGGTCAAGAAATGGATTGGTACTCACAGAAGGAACCGTTTCGACATGAACCAGGGGATCTCGCTGGGGATTGCCTCTATGCAGGTGGCCAATATGCCGTTGGCTGTCGCAGATCACCGTCAATGGATGGGGCGAGATGAGCGTCGACAAAGGGCGGTGTTGGTGGAGTTGAATCGGAATGTTGGAAATGTGATCACCAGCGATTTGTTGGATGAAATAGAGGGGATTCTCACCTCGCCCAATTTGCCGAGACGCCTGTGGGACGAGCTCATGGTAAGACTTGAACGACTCGACGGCGGTGAGGCGTCGCAGAGAGGTCTTGAAGCCTGGTTTGAACGGCACTCGACGAGAATGCGGGTGGCGGTGGCGTCGGCGGATTTGCTGGCAGGCTTGAGTTTGCCGAGCAAGTCGCCAAAGCCGGGAGATCTATGGGAAGAGCCGATACTCGCGATGCGATTTCGATTCATTCCAGGCGGGACGTTCTATATGGGAAGTCCCGAGACTGAAGAAGGGCGTTTCGACCATGAGACGCGTCGCTCCTCGACTTTGACCCGTGGCTATTGGATTGGAGAAACCGAAGTCACTCAGCGGCAATGGCAACGCGTCGTGGAGGTGAATCCTTCATGGTTCCACCGTTGCGGGGGCGACTGCCCCGTGGAACAGGTCAGCTGGTGGGAGGCGATCTTGTTCGCCAACGAGCTCTCCAAACTGTCGAATCTGGATCCCTGCTACAAAGCAGATTGCCAAGGATTGCCAGGGACTCTGGGCTTTCGATGCCTGACAGATGTCCAGAGGACTGATAGTTGCGATGGATATCGGTTGCCGACTTCGGCTGAGTGGGAGCGTGCGGCTAGGGCTGGAACAACTGGGGCCACCTATGCTGGTAACGTTTTGCGCCCGATGGCCTGCGAGGATCCGACAATGGATAAGATTGCTTGGTACTGTGGGAATAGTGATGGGACGACACATCCTGTGGGGATGAAATTAGGGAACCGCTGGGGTTTGCACGACATGCATGGCAACGTAATGGAATGGGTCGACGACCCCATACGTTGGAATCAGCAATCACCTGGCGAACGGATATGTCGAGGTGGATCGTGGAACCTAAACGGCCAGGCAGGACGAGCAGCTTCTGTGCACTCTCTCGTGCCGGAAGCCCGATCTGCTACCCACGGCTTTCGGCTCGTGAGGACGGCCCCATAGTTCGGGGGCTTGGCCGTTATTCGAAGACTCTGAAGATCACTTGCTCACGTCAAGTAGATACCGAAGACCTACGCTGTGTAGGAAGGTTCGCGGCTCATGCTTAGGGAGATCAAGAGCCGAATCGCTCCCTCACCAAGTGGTTGTTGAAGTCTAGGGTGGCGAAGTGGCAGTCAAGCGACCGATTTGGCGGAACGTACGTGCGATGGTATGGACAGAAACGGCAATCGCTGTGAGAGAAGTCGCGGCCAGTCGATATTGGTCCCACGCAGTGCTGGTTTCTGCGGCACTTCTAGCGGGAGGCTCACTCGGCGCGGCTCTTCCCGCTGACGCGCAAGATTCTAGATCGACCAAGCTGAACGATCGACCCGAAGCCGCAGGCGAAGTCGGCTTCGATTCCGCTCAATCGGTCGCAATCTTGATCGGCGTCCGGCGATTTACCCACGACGAGACGTTTGCCGTTGTCCCTTTCGCGGTCGATGACGCGGTCGATCTTGCATTCGCGCTGAGCATTGGTGGCCAATCCCGCTTGGTGAAGCCGGGCCGCGTTCACCTCGTCCTCGGTGGCGAGCCGCAGAAGGCATCGTCTCGTCAGCGGCTCGATGGTCTGCTGGCAGCAGGTGCAACACGTCACGCTGCTGGGCATTCGGACATTCTTCATCTCCTGGACGAGCGCACGCAGCGGGTAGGCCGCGAAGGCCTGCTGATCGTCGGTGTGGCTTCTCATGGATTCACCGATGCCGAGTCCGGCGAGCATTACCTGGCAGCCTCGAATTCGCTTCTGCGTCATCCCGAGACGGCGCTGCGAACCCAGAAGATTCTTGACCAGGTCTCGCGCTCGCCGGCGCAACGGCGGCTGGTCTTCCTCGACGCGTGTCGTGAGCGGCTGACGCTGGAAACGCGAAGCGCCCGACCTGACCATCGGTCGAGCGTTTCGGCGGGGTTGGTCGACGCGATCGAGCAAGCCCAGGGTGAGGCGATCTTGTTGGCGGCCCGTCGTGGCTCGTACGCCTTCGATGACATGGCGCGCCAGAACGGTGTCTTCACGGCCGCGGTGGTGGACGCGCTCAACTGCGCCGCTGCGACCGATGATCGCGGTTTCGTCACCCTCGACACCTTGGCGGATTTTGTCGAGCACCGGGTGACCGAATGGCGCCAGCATCGCTACGGCGCGTCGTCCGATCAGGGCATCCAAGTCAATCTTGGTGGCACGCGGATGCGCAGCCTGCCGCTCGCCTCTTGTACGGTCGGCCTCTCGCCAGCGACCCAGCCCGCCATCGCGCGCACGCTGGACCGCTACGTGAACGTTTTCAACGACGAGGGCGTGCGACTTTGGGGCGTCGAGGTCGGGGGCCGGGTTGGCCAGGCGCAGGTTGCGGACCTCAACGGCGATGGCAAGAACGAGGTTGTTATCGGAATCGACACGAACGTCGGTCGCGACAACGAAGAGACCGGTCACGTGGTGGTGGTCGGTGCGACCGGAGAACGGCTTTGGTCACGCGATACATGGGCACCGTATGTCTACGCCGGCGGCCACGGCGACCGGTTCACGATCCGTGCCTTGGCGGTCGGTGGTCTATTCAAGACCGGCGAGCTACAGATTGTGGCGTTGTCGGCCGATTCCCAAGCTTGGTACCAGGCGCGGTTGACCATTTGGGGCAGCCGAGGAGACCTCTTGGCCTCCTATTGGCATCCGGGACACCTGAGCCAGGTCCGGATCATAGAGATGCCAGGTGGGAAACCTGGGCTTGTCGTCGATGGCCTGAACAACGACCTACGAGGAGTCTTCGGAGGCGAATCGCCGATTCCGGTCGTGTTCATGCTCGACCCTTCAGAGGTGAGTGGTGAGGCGCCACCCTACCGGGGGAGCGCTGGCCGTGGGCCTCACACATGGTACGGCATGGTGTCGCCACCGGAGCATCGGGTTATCCGCATCGATGTGCTCGACCGCGACAACGACGGTCGTCCTGATCTCGGGATCTGGACACAGACCGCCCACGTTTTCTATCTCGATGCGGATGGACATCTGATGGCAAAGGCAAGCGGCGACGGTGCGACCGGTAGCGCACAATGGTCGTTGATTCGCGAACGTGACCAGTCGCCGTAGCGATTGCGTGAGCGGCCTTGTAGCGCTTGCTGTTCTGGCGAATGGCGCTCCTTGTGAACTTTCCGCGGAGATTCCCGCGTCCCCGCGCGGTGTTCGGATCGAGGTCTTTTCGCCCGACGATCGGAATGCCAATGACTTTGATCCCGCCCAGTCGGCGGGACTGTTCATCGGTATCCGACAGTTTGAAGACAGCGCCTTCACAGAGGTGCCGTTTGCCGTCGACGACGCTGTCGATCTCGCCTACCTGTTCGCCTTCGAATTGCGGCTCGTATTGCCTTCGAAGATCGTGCTCGCTTTGGCGGGGAAGCCTCAGAAGCCGGCGTCGGTCATGCGACTCGAGGCACTTCGCGAGGCCCATGCCGTAGAGAAGCTGGCGACACGAGCAGCGCTTGTCGACCAATTTCGCGCCTTGCGTGTCGCCAGTGGATCACAGGGATTGCTGATCGTGACGGTGGCGACCCACGGCTTTAATGAACAGGGTGGCGATTTCTTGGTGGCGGCCGATTCGCGGAAATTGCAGATCACCAGCACGGGTTTGGCGGTCAACCGCCTGTTCTTTGATGTTGCGCAGACGCCATCTGCTCGTCGGATCGTCCTGCTCGACGCTTGCCGTGAGTTTTTGTCGAGAGGGACGCGCGGGCTACCTCCCGATCCCAGCGTGGCGATGAGCTGGAGCTTCGCCGCCGCCATGGCCGCCGCCGAAGGACAGGTGGTGCTCTCGGCAACCACCGTCGGTGGCTGGTCCTATGACGATTTCAAACGCCGCAACGGCGTGTTTAGTGCCGCGGTTGTCGATGGGCTACAAGGTGAAGCTCCGGCGGACGAGCGTGATTTCATTACCGTGCATTCGCTGAGCGAATACGTTAATGATCAGGTGTTCGCTTGGGTTCAGGCGAATCGGCAGAAGGATCGACAAAGCCGTGGGATTCAACGGCAGTTCGAGGGGCGGGTCGTGCACATGCCGCTGGCGATGGGGGGCGCGCGCCAGGGAGGAGCGCACTCGGATCCACAGCGACGGGAGCAAGCACTTGGGCGCTTGGATTCAATTGCCGAGCCATGGGTGGAGCCGATAATCGGTATGCGTTTTCGATACATCCCTTCCGGGTCCTTTGAGATGGGTAGTGATGCGACCGAGATGGCGCGAGGCTCCGACGAAACCCAACACCGTGTGACCTTGACCCGCGGTTTGTGGATTGGGGAGACCGAGGTGACCCAAGGCCAGTGGACGGCCGTGATGGGCACTCAACCGTCGTTCTTCACTCAATGCGGTACCGATTGCCCCGTCGAGCGAGTGAGTTGGTTCGATGCCATTGCGTTTGCGAATCGACTTTCCCAGCGGGCCAAGCTCGAGCCCTGCTATCGGTTGACTGCTTGCACGGGCGGCCCGGGTGGGGGTTGCGATCCAGGGGCTGAATGGTGCGACGGAGACCACCATTGCACGGTGACAACTACGAATTCCATATGTCGCGGATTTCGGCTGCCGACCGAGGCGGAATGGGAGTACGCTGCTCGAGGCGGAACGTCGACCCCGTTCTGGACGGGCGACGACTTGACAGTCGATCAAGCGAACCATGACGGCAACCGTCCCTATTGGGGCAAACTCAGAGGGTTGTACCGGGCGATGCCGGTCGCTGCGGGAAGCCTGCCGGCCAATCCGATCGGGTTGCGCGAGGTCCATGGGAATGTCTGGGAGTGGCTTTGGGATTGGAAGGGCAACTATGTCCAAGCACGACCGATCGACCCAACCGGATCCACGGCCGGCGAAGAACGCGTTGTTCGGGGTGGCAGCTGGCGCAACCCCGCGCACAGCTGCCGCGTGGCGAATCGCAACGCGATGCCGCCGGCGACCCGCAACCACCGCCTCGGTTTTCGTCTTGCGAGGACCACCGACTGAGTGAATCCATGCGCTTGGATCGACTACTCGTCGTAGGAGTGGGCGGCCTGAGCTCGTACATCGACAGCCACGACCTCGGGTGGGATCGTGTAGCCGGTGGCGAAGAGCTTGATTAAGTTCTTCAGTTTCTTATCGATGACCTGATGCCTCACCTCCTCGCCCGATCGGGTGTTGTAGACCCTCACCGACCATTCGAGTGTGTTGTTGTCCCGGCCGAGCGCGATGAGTGCGTCGCCACCGCATGTCAGCGTCATGTCGGTCGGCCTGAATCGGCCCAAGGGGATGTTGCTGAGCTTGCATTGCTCATCGGCTAGCCTGATCAACTCGAATTCATATTGGTACTGAAGCCTTCCGAGAATGTTCAATCGGCTTTCGATGGCGATTGCCAGGGTCATCGGCGCCACCGACGCCGTGAAGTGAAGAATCAGTTCGCTCGGACTTTCAACTGCCCGCCGCGGGATGCGATCGCATCGTACGCCGGACGACGAGGTACATCGTGCCTCTCCGTCAGCGAAGAAACATTTAATCTCATCATCCTTGCTAACGAGCAGGCATTTCTCGTTTTTCGAACAGGTACGGGAGCGAATGCGAGGGAGCTTCTCGAGCGTGGTGACCAAGAACCCCACGGTGACTTCTTGCCCCGGCGGGACGAGGGGACGGGAAGTGCACCAGCTGTCCACTGTCCAGTTTGTCGCAGCGACCGATGGTGGCCCGAAACTCGAAATGACGGCGGCCGTTGAAGCAGCCGTCAGGAGAGCGCGTCGAGTAAGCTGGGTTACCGCGGCCAGCCGTCTGCGAACAGGCGAGCGGAAGGTCTCGATTCGATCAGAACCGGAATCCGATACCGAACGGTATGGAAATGGTGCTGAATGAGGACCCATAGTCGTCATATCGCAGCTCCGCGACGAAGAACGGGCCGTCGAAGTCGACTTCGAAGCCAACGCCGAGGCCGGCGCCAAAGCTGTTGCCGTTTCCTGCTGTGTCATTGTCCCCGGTGTCCACGTCGACCAGAATGAAGTTGGCGGAAGCCCGCGCGAAGAAGCGGGTCTTGACGTCGGGGTCACCGAAGTAGAATTTTACAGAGGGTTGTAGCACGGTTATGGCGACGGAGTCACTGGCATTCGACTGGCCAAGGAAGACAAGTGCACCTTGGATCACGAACCGATCGCGGACGTGGTAGCCATAGCCTGCCGTGATCAAGGCTGATTCGAAGGAGTCGTCACAGTCGGGTTCATCTTTCTCGCAGAGATCGTCAATCGTGGCCGCGAGGAGGGCACCTGCGAGGGAGATCTCTCGCTGGCCACGCGCACCATGGGCTGCTCCGGCGGTGAGCAACAGGGGCAATAGGAATAGGAACGTTTTTCTCATGGTTCATGACCTCCTCTGGGACGAATTGGGTGCCCCGGCTTCTGCCTTGATCTCAGCTTCGGAAAGTGACAGATGACGGAGTCGCGTCTTCCCCCCGAGAGACACGGTTTACAGCCAGTTGGGTGATGGGATCTCGTCCCAACCGAATGTGCGGAAGGAACCAGGTGGTGAGCTGTTGGAGTGCTTGGGTCGGCCGAATGGGGCGGTCTGCGCGATCGCTTGCGCTTCTCTACCGCCAGTCGCCATTGAGGACGAAGCCCGCCCATGCCGGTGGCATCGGCATGATCTCTGCGTCGAGTTGCGTTCCGCGCGCCTTGGCCGGAGCACTGCGTTCAGCGGCGAGTGCCGACAGCTGAGCCTGACGCAGCGCCTCGAGTTTGCTCAGTCCCTTTTCCCATAAGTTTTCGTAGAATTGCGCCATCAACTTTCGGGTCGCCAGATCGTCTACGCTCCAGAGACTCACCAGACTTGTGCGAACCCCGGTGGCTTGGAGTGCCCGTTGTAGTCCCAGGACGCCCTCCCCTTCGATGGTGGGTCCCAGCCCAGTCTCGCAGGCTGAGAGCACGGCGAGCTCGACGCTCTCGAGTGGCAAGGCTGACAGCTCGAGCGCGGTGAGTAGCCCATCGTCCTCGTTGGCTTGCGCTGCCCGGTTCGCACCGCTCAACGCCAACCCTGACGAGAGGCCTGGATGGAAGCCGACCAGGCCCTCAGTAGCGAACAGCGATACGCTCGACGCATCCACAAGTCTGGATGTCGGGCTCGCCCACTCAAAGCCGGTCTCTTCGAAGAATCCGTGGGTCGCGAGGTGGAGCCACACGTGGTTGGGCGCTTGGTCCCGAAACGCGCTTTCGGTCGCGCGGCCTCGTTCCAAGCGTGAGACACGCCCTCGTGGGAAGGACCGCTCGAACGACTCTTGAATGGTTCGGATCTCGTGGCCGGTGTGCAAGAGGGGCGAAAAGGCCGTCCGCGGCGCGTCCAGTCCGCGGATCGGCGATCGGCTGGCGACAAGATCAGGTCGTTGCCCGGGGCGCGCGCCGTAGTCGACATTTCCGATCAAGAGCAGAGACATCGTGGTCTTGGTGCGTTCTCTTGCCAGAAGCCCAGGCAGATCGCGTGGTGTCGAGACGATGCCGATCGCCCTCTCTTCCAGTAAGTAAGTTCCTGGCATCGAGCCGGGAAGGGCGGACCAGGCTACCCGACCGAGGGCACCATCGGGTGAGATCAACACGGTTTCGGCACCGGACAGCGATGTTTCGATGGGTGCCCACAGTCGCTTCCTCAACTCCAACCCCAAGTCGACGGTAAAGGTCTGGCGCCAGCGCGCGATCATCTTCACGATCGGCTCGAATGCGCCGAGCTCAATGCGTTTCATGCTGTGGTCGGCATGTAAGACGAACGCGACCAGTCGCCGCCCTCGCTCGAGACCAGATCCCCCCGGGTCCAGAATCGCATGTTCTCCTGGCGCTTCTTGGTGGCGATAGACGAAGAAGTCGACAAGCACCGTTCCTTTCGGTAGCGCGTGTCGAATCGCCTTGGGGGTTGGTGCCTCCTCGGCCACGCGATGTCGACCAAGATCTCGCTCGATGGAAGCCTTTCGATCCGTTAGCTCGCCTAGCTTTCGGACGCGTCGCTCGATGTGGCCGGCCCCGGGCACTCGCCAGGCCAGCGTCGAGATCTCTTGATTCACCCATGCAAGGCGTGTCAGGAGCTGCGCGCTTTCAGGATTATCTTGCGGTGATCCCACGCGAGACTGGTGGGACAGAACGCTGCCCTTCCAAGCCAAGATTTCGGCGTATTGCCGCTCGATGGACATCTCGACCAGCGGCGAATAGGAGAGCCAGTCATCGAGACCTCGTCGGAGGAGCGCGACCATACGAATTTGCTGGCGTTCCGACAGGACCGCGGCGCTCACCGCGAGATGCTCGCGTCGAATCCCGAGCGACCGCCGGACGAGCAAGGTGGCTCGACCCAGTTCTCCGCTGTGGAACGAGAAACGCGCCAACTGAGACAGGACTCCGGCGAGGTCTGGATGCTGGGGACCGACCGCGTTTTCAACGATCCGGGCACCTTCCTCGAGGAGTGCACGCGCGCCCTTGCGATCGCCTGCATGCCAGGCGAGCATGCCGAGATTTGCCGTCATTTTGCCGGTTGTAGCGTGCTTGTCGCCGAGAAGCGCACGGTTGATCTCGAGGGCCCGCCGCGAAGCAGCGAGGGCACGGTGCGTTTCCCCGGTGGAGACGAGCAAGCTCGCTAGGTTGTTAAGCGCGATCCCGACAAACAAGTGCTGCTCGCCCAGCGTGCGATCGAGGATGCCGACACTTTGTTCATAGAGATCACGGGCGCTTGCGAGCTCTCCGCGTAGCTGGTGGATGACCGCCAGGTCGGTAAGGCTCCTGCCCACCAGCCAATGCTCGTCTCCGAAGGCTTTCCGCGTTCGCGCGAGGCTGTCGCGAAGCGTTGAATCGGCGCGGCTAAGATCGCCCGTTTCTAGGTAGAACCTGAGAATCACCACTCTATCTGAGGGATGTTTCTGCGGTTCTGATCACGTATCGTGAGGTATTAGCGGTTTGCTCCCTCGAAGATCGTGATCATCCGCTTCGGGCGGACTGGCCGCCGGGACGGCCGTTGAATTGGTGAATCCGCCTTCCAGGCAACTTGACGCGTCCTGGAAGGCAGTGTCTCCTTCGTTTACCAAAGATCAAAGGAGGCATTGGATTTGTACCAGGAGTTACTTGGCGACGCGAGTTTTTTCGCTCTTCTTCGCCGGATCGATATCGATCTGGCAGAGGAGACTCGAGTGTCCGGTTGTCGGTGTGGTGGAGTGCTGCACTTCGCGCGGTATCGCCGCAAGCCTCGTCGTGGTCCTTCAAATCTCTCGCGAGATTGCTGTATACGCGAGAGCTTGTGCTGCTCATTAGATGGTTGTCGTCGTCGGTCGACTCCTCGGTCGTTGCGGTTCCTTGGTCGAAAGGTCTTCTTCGGTGTGTTTGTTCTGCTGGTTCCGATCCTCCGTGATGGCATGACGCCTGAGCGCTTTCGTCGTCTCGAGGGGCAACTCCCGGTCAGCCGGCGGACGGTCCTTCGTTGGCGGCGTTGGTGGCAGGAGACGGTACCTTCGACACGGTTCTGGCGCGCTCTTCGAGCCAATCTTCCGCTGGGTGATACAGCGGCATCTTCGCTTCCCGGCTCTTTACTGACAGCGTTTTCGGGCGTTTTGGACACTCAGGAACGCCTGGTCGCGGTGCTGCGCTGTGTGTCCTGTGTGGGCTTGGGTGATCGAACTCGATGATGGTCGCCCTGGACCCGCAGAGGATGCGTCTTCCCGGGCGCAGGAGGTGTGGATAGCTTCTGCCTTCGCTGCCGAATGACCGGTAGCGGGTCTGGAGAAGCCAATGTCATCTCACACCACCCTCGATCGATGGGCCCGCTTGCGGTTTCTGGTCGTCGGTCCGCTACTGGCTGCGCCGCCTGCCACGGGAGAGCTGCGTCGCGAACTCGAGCGACTCGCCAAGACCCTTTGGCCTCATCCGATCACGGGCGATCGGGTCTGTTTTGGGGTCTCGACGATCGAGCGCTGGTACTACGAGGCCCACTCGGCCACCGACCCGATCGCCGCGCTACGTCGCAAATCACGCCGAGATCGCGGCCGCTTCGTCGCGATCAACACACGGTTTGCGGATGCTATCCGCGATCAATACCAGAAGCACCCGAGTTGGAGCATGACCCTGCATCGGGACAATCTGTCGATCCTCGTCGAGGAGGATGAGGCATTGGGCCCACTGCCCTCGTACTCGACGCTGCGTCGCTACATGACCCGCCATGGCCTGAAGAAGGTACGCGATCGATTGAGGCTCCGTGCCGGGCAGGCCCGCGCGCGCGATCGGATCGAGAGTCGGGAGGTGCGCAGCTACGAAACCGAGCATGTCCAGGGGCTTTGGCACCTCGACTTCCACCATGGCTCACGCAAGATTGTGACCCCGAGCGGCGAATGGCGTCGGCCGATTCTCCTCGCCATTCTCGACGACCGCTCGCGCTTGATTTGCCATGCCCAGTGGTATCTCGACGAGACCGCTGAGAGCCTTATCCACGGCATCGTCCAGGCGATCCTCAAGCGCGGCCTGCCGCGAGCCCTCTTGACCGATAACGGCGGCGCGATGCTCGCCAATGAGGCCACGGAAGGACTCGCACGACTCTCGATCCTTCATGAAACCACCTTGCCGTACAGCCCGCATCAAAACGGTAAGCAAGAAGTCTTCTGGGCTCAAGTCGAAGGTCGCCTGATCGCCATGCTCGAGGGACAGCCGGAGCTGCCCTTAGCGCTGCTGAATCGGGCCACCCTCGCCTGGGTCGAGAGGGAGTACCACCGAAGCACGCACTCGGAAACCAAACAAGAGCCGCTCGAACGGTGGCTCGACGGACCCAGCGTGGGACGGCCCCCGCCAACGCTCGAAGACCTGCGCTTTGCCTTTACCACCAGCCAGATCCGCACACAGAGGCGCAGTGACGGGACGATCAGCCTGGCTGGCCAACGATTCGAAATCCCCGATCGCTTCCGCCACATGCACCGGATCACGCTTCGCTTCGCAAGCTGGGATCTGCGATGGGTCTGGATCGTCGATGACCACACTGGCGTCGTCCTCGATCGATGCACACCGCTTGATCGCACGCGCAATGCCGACCGATTCCGCAAACCAAGGCACAGCGCTGGCGAACAGATCCCGGAAACGACCGAGCCCGCGGGCACGGCTCCGCTACTCGAGCGTCTCATGCAGGAGTACGCAGCCACTGGTCTACCCCCTGCCTACCTACCGACGGAGGAATCCTGATGCGTCATCTCGACCTGCGCGAAGTCTACGGCCTCAAATGGAATCCCTTCTCGCCTGACGTCCCCGTCCAGGTCCTGTGGAAATCTCACGATCTCGACACCTTCTTTTGGCGCGTCGATCGTAACTGGTCGCCCTACCGGGCAACCGGCACTTCGCCGTTAGCGATCGAAGGCGGGCTGCGAATCGACTCGGCGCTGCGGGTCGAATCGAGGTCCAATCTCCTACCGTTCCCGACCCGGGACAGGGAAGGGCAGCGCAACCTCGAGTCCGGACCTGTAGTATCCGCGATGTCCAAGCCCAAACAGACCGGCCGCGACCAGCCAACCGGCGAGCTGTTGGATCAGGCCCGCTCGGGAGACGAAGCGGCACGGCAACGGCTGATGGAACGCTTCTTACCGCTTCTCCAACGATGGGCGCGCGGGCGCTTGCCACTCTATGCTCGCGCTACAGCGGAAACTGACGACCTGGTGCAGGTGACGCTTCTACGCGCCCTCCAGAATGTGGCGCGGTTCGAAAACCGGGGCGAGGGAGCCTTTCTCGCCTACTTGCGCCAGATCCTGCTCAACGCGGTGCGCGACGAAGTCCGACGGGTTGGCCGTCGTCCACCCCACGACCCGGTCGATCGCGAGCTACCCGACTCGTCTCCTTCAGCAGTCGAGCGGGTCATCGGACGTCAAACCATGGACGCCTATGAGAGCGCGTTGGCCATGTTGGAGCCACGCCAACGAGAAGCGGTCCTCCTGCGGGTCGAGTTTGGCTATTCCTACCTTCAGATCGCTGAGTCCATCGCCAGTCCGACCGCCAACGGCGCCCGAATGACGGTATCGAGGGCACTCGCCCGCATGGCCAAGGAGATGGACGCATGAACGATCTCGAAGAGCGTCTGGTCGAGCTCGCTGGCTCGGTGAGCGACCGCTCCACAGTGGCCTGGGAGCGCGAAGAACAAGCTGGCCTTGGCGTTGGATTGGAGGGGTTGAGAACCCTGTCGAAGGTCGCCGAAGCGTTCGCGACGCAGCAGAGTCGACCGCAGGAGACCGACATCCTTTTTCGCTGGGGCCCGCTCGAAATCCTGGAAAAACTGGCAGCGGGCCAGTTTGGCGAGGTATTCCGTGCTTGGGACCCACAAGTAGGCCGAGAAGTTGCCCTCAAGCTGAGCCGCGGTAAGGTAAGGGCTCACTGGCCCGCCCCTGGCTGGCTGAAGCGCAACGGCTCGCCCGCGTGCGGCATCCGAACGTCGTGACCGTCTTCGGGGCCGCGGTACACCAGGAGCGGGCTGGCATTTGGACGGATCTCTTGTCGGGCAAGACACTGGAACAGCGGCTCGAGGAGGATGGGCCATTGGGTGCCGGCGAGCTCGTGGCCGTCGGCAGCGAGCTATGCCGCGCCTTCGCCGCCGTGCACGGCGAAGGGCTGGTCCACGGCGACATCAAAACCAGCAATGTCGTCCGCAACGAAGACGGTCGGCCCGTGCTCGTCGACTTCGGCGCCGCGCACGCACCGGCCGAGGGCCAGGGAGTGATGCCGCAAGGAACGGCCTGCTACTTGGCTCCGGAGGTTGCGGCCGGCGGCGCCTCGACACCGGTTTCTGATCTCTTTGCCCTGGGGGCCTTACTCTTCCGGATGGCGACCGGCCAGCACCGGCCAGCGGGTGCAAGGCGGACGCTCAGGGATCTGCGGCCCGATCTGCCGAGTGAGCTGGTGGCGACGATCGATTCGTTGCTCGCCGAGCGGCCGACCGAGCGACCCGCTTCGGCTGGCCATGCGGAGCTCCAGCTTCTCCAACACCGCTCCGAGAGGGCAGGGCCGGCGCCGCGCCCGCATGCACAGCGCTGGTTCTCGGTGGCGATCACCGTACTGATCCTCGCGGTCGCCGCGTTCGGGTGGTTGCGCTTCAGCCTGCCTCCTTCACCCACCGATGGGGCAGTTCCGGCCAGCCTTTGGGGCCAGCGCACCGGCTCCCAAGTACGCCTCGTCAACGGCTCCTCGGTTCAGGCGGGCGACCGGCTGAACCTGCTCGTCGAGCTCGACGAGCCGACTCATGTCTATGCTTTCAATGAAGACGAAAGAGGCAATCTCTTCGTGCTCTTCCCCCTGCCCGGACTCCAGCCGACCAATCCGCTGGGACCGGGGATCCACCGGCTTCCCGGCGCCCTCGATGGCGCGGAACAAAGCTGGCGAGTCACCAGCGCTGGTGGCAAGGAACTGTTTCTGATCGTCGGCTCCGACGCCATCGTGCCGCGGCTCGAACGCTTCCAAGAAACGCATCGTCGGGCTCGTCGCGACCGACCGATCGAAGCTCCGGTCGTCGGGAGATCCGCCGAGACGCTGCGCGGAGTCGGTGGGGTCCAGGCATCGGTCGCGTCTGGGGAGTCGGTACTTGGGCAGCTCCACGCCGACTTGTTGCTTGACCCAGCCGCACCCCGATGGGTCGAGTTATTGGTTCTCGATAATCCCTCAATGTGACCTAACCCTTGATGCTACGGGACGCGTTCGAGGACTTCGTCGAAGGGCACGTTGGTGAAAAGCCCGAAGAGCGGATGCGCTGCCAGTCGGTGTTGGCTCAGTCGTGGTGAAGTGAGACCCGCGAGGAAGCGAGCGAAGCTGCGAGGGTCGGCAAGGGCTTCGGGGTGCTCGTCTCGGACGTTCAAGGCCTGCCGCCACCGCTCGGGATCGATCGACGCGGCGGCGACCGGCGGTAGTGGTTCAACGCTTCCTTCGAGGCACCAGGAGCAATGGCCGCACGGTGCTTCGAGGGGCTCGCCGAAGTGGCGGCTCAGAAAGTCGGTGCGGCAGGAAGTCAGCGTGGCAACTTCGAGCACCTGCTCGAGTCTCGAGAGCTCGCGGGCTTCATGCGCAAGTGTCCGCTGATGAAGTCCTCGGGCCAAGGTTTCCAGGTCGGGTGGGATTCTGAGTCGCGTGTAGCGATGGCGGATGCCTGCTGCCTTGACTTCGAGCAAATCTTGGTCGCCGAGGTAGTCGAGGGCGCGGATGATTCGGCCTCGCGGCTGGTCGAGGGTTCGCACGGCGTCATCAACGTCAATGGTGAACCAGGTGCGCGCTTTCTTGGCGAGGCGGAGGATCGCGGTAAGAAAGCGCAAGCGCTCGCCATGGAAACGACCGAGAATTTCCTGAGAGTTGTAGCGCGGCTTGAACTTGTAGTCGGCATAAAACGGTGTGCCGGACTCGAGATAGGCGTCGAGCTCGAGGTAGGTGAGCAATGTCCGCAGGACCAATGGTCGAATGTCGTGTCGCCTCGAGAGGGTGTTCAAGTTGAGTTCGAGGGTATCGTTCGTACCCTCAAAGAGATCATGGACCAAAGAATGGACGGCGTCTTCGCTCGGAGTATCGCCGAAGGCGAAGTTGCGCAAGACGGTCAGGTCTTGCGGACAGACAAACATTTCACATACAGACGGTGCGCCGTCGCGACCGGCTCGGCCAATCTCCTGCGCCAGGTTTTCGAGGCTTTTGGGTGGGTTGTAGTGGTACACGAAGCGAATGTTCGCTTTGTCGATGCCCATGCCGAAGGCGATCGTAGCGACGACGATCGCGTTGTCCGAGGCCAGAAAACGGTCTTGGGCGGCCGCCCGGGCCGGGGCCGGCATCCCCGCGTGGTAGGCGATCGCCGGGAGGCCGGCTGCCTGCAGGAACTCGGCGACGGCCTCGGCGGTCTTCTGTAGGGTTACGTAGACGATCGCGGGACCCACGCTGCGCTCGTTGAATCGTGCGATCAACAGCTTGTCCCGCTGCGCGTCCTCTACGGGCGTGGTCAGAAGGGTTAAGTTGGGCCGGTAGAAACCCGTGCGGACAGCGTTCTCAGGCGCGATGCCCAGGATGGTACAGATGTCACGGAGGACTTTAGGTGTGGCCGTCGCGGTGAGGGCGAGCACCCGTTCGGCACGCCATTGGCGAGCGTATTCGGCGAGTTTGAGATAGTCGGGCCGAAAGTTGTGGCCCCATTCCGAGATGCAATGTGCCTCGTCGACCGCAAACAGCGAGATGCGGATCTGTTGCGCTTGTTGTCGAAACCGCTCGTTGTTGAAGCGTTCG
>CBDFNS010000016.1:0-210000 GCA_965250305.1 Candidatus Multivoradales bacterium
ACCGGTAGAACTCTTCTGCGTAGGGGATACCCGCATCGCGCAGCAAGAGGGTTGCCAGCCGCTTCGCGAGGCGACCACCGACGGGCTTGCCCACGATCAAGGTGGTGTCGAATTCCGTGTTGCCTCGTCGAACGCGGAGCGCGACCGCCTGGCCATGGTCCCACCCTCCGATCGTCTTGCGCATCAAGGGTGAAGAAACGGGCCCATCCAGCTTCGTTAGGTCGATGCCATCGACCTTGATTACCGAATCGGCGTCCTCGATTTTCGCATTGGCGAGCGGTCCCCCTGGAACAATGTCCCACAGCTCCCAAAGAGATGATCCGTCCTTCCAGAGAACACGAGAACGCCCCGTACCCAGCCAAGGAGAATTCCGCAGGCCCGGTATTCTCCGGCCTATCTCTTCGCCTAAGCAGTCTTCGGTCCGAGCGACGATGGGCGGGAAAACGAATTCGCCCTCAATCCGCCAGCCAGCATCGGTCATGATCGTTAGGCCAAGGGTTTCAAAGAAGACCGATGGACGTGCATGCCGAGGGGTCACCGTAAGAACATGCTCCCCTTGCCGGACAAGGCGAATGGTCAAGGCGCGATCAACCGGCGCCGAAGGGACCAGTTGACGAACGAAAAGCATGGTTGGCTCCGCGGTTGCGGCCGGTAGGCGATAGCCGTCGACTGCGGCGACGATGTCTCCGACCTCAGCCCCGGCGTCGAACAGCGCTCCGCCAGGAATCACGCGTTCTACTGTCCAGACCGTGTTCTCGCCAACACCAGCTGATTTGGCCCAGGCTCCCAGCCAAGTGTGCCCCGAAAGGTCGGCGTAGTAGGCGCGTATCGCCTTGTCGACACATGAGTCCAGAGCGGCGGCACCACCTGAGGTAGCCATGACGCTCAGACCTACGAAGCACACTACTAGAATCTGGAGAGCCCTAAATCTGATGGGTCTCAAGCTCAATAGTCTCCCGTATCGCAGCCTTGAGACGGCTGAATCGTACAGGTCTCGCCGACATGGGTGCAGTCTTCCCATCCTTGATTTGTGTACGCACAAAACTCGAGACAGCCAATCCAAGAACCCCAACATTTTTCGATGCAGTCAACACAGGCTGCCCCTGGAATGGGCGCGATCAACGCCAGCAAGACAAGCAACACGGCGTACTTGCGAAACTGTTTCATTATAGCTCCTAGACCTGAGAATATTGATGAGAATTACTACGAGAGTGGAGAATAGTCCCCCCCCCCCCCCCCCTGTCAACACCATGAACATGATAATTCTTATGGCACAAGCGATGGCTGACCGTGGATGTTTTCCGTCCCATGTTCGGTCGTACAACCACCATTCGATAGACTTATGGGCTTGACCCCACCATGCGTCGCCGCCGGCCGTGGGGTATGAAATACCGCTGTGAAACGCATTCCCGCCATCGAGGTCGTCGAGGCCCGCACCCACAACCTCAAAGGCATCTCGTGTCGTATTCCCCATGGTCGAGTTACGGTGGTGACGGGGGTGTCCGGGGCAGGGAAGTCATCGCTGGCGTTTGACACGATTTACGCGGAGGCACAGCGGCGTTTTGTGGAGTCGATGTCGACCTATTCTCGGCAGTTTCTCGATCAAATGGAGCGCCCGGCCGATCACCGCCATGAACGGCATCTTGCCGGCCGTCGCGTTGGTCGCCCGCAACGCGATCAAGAACGCCCGGTCCACCGTTGGCACCATCACCGAAACGCACGATGTTCTGCGGTTTGCTGTTCACCCATCTGGGCGAAGTGCGCTGTCCGAACGGTCACGGAGCGGTGCAGGCGCACGAACCAGATCAGGTGTGCGAAGCGCTGGGCCAGCGAGGCAGTCACTGTTGAGGGCAAGCGCCCAAAAGTATTGCTGCTCGCGGATGTGCCGCGACCGCCGAAGCGCGCCAATGACGCGCTTCGCGAGCTGGTCCGCCAAGGCTTCTTCCGCCGCCTCGAGGGCAATGAGATCGTGCGCATGACGCCGAGCAGTCGATGGCTGGTGCGGCTCGACCCTTTGCCCGTTGTACTTGGCCGTTTTTCGGTTCCGGACGGTAGCGGCGCCGGCAGCACCCGTCTGACCGAGGCGATCGAGCAGGCCTATGCGCTCGGCCGTGGGCGAGCCCGCGTCCTGTTTCAAGACACGGATCGCGAAGCGCAACATGTTGGCCGCGGGCTAACGTGCGCGCGTTGCGGCGCACAACCCGCTCGGCCCCAACCCGGCTTGTTCTCATTCAACTCACCGCTCGGTGCGTGTACGACCTGCCAAGGCTTTGGGCGGGTCGTTGGGATCGACGCTACGCGGGTGATCCCTAATCCCGAAAAGAGCCTGGAACAGCGCCCCATTGCGCCGTGGAACTCGCCAGCCTACGAGGGGCTCTATGCACCCTTGTTCGAAGCGTGCCAAGCGCGGGGCGTTTCGCTCGAAATTCCGTGGGCGAAGCTACCCAAGGCAGACCGCGACTGGATCTGGAAAGGCAAGAAGGGTTTCACCAGTATCGAGCGTTGGTTTGCGCGCCTCGAGCGGCGCAGCTACCGGATGCACCTGCGTGTTTTGCTCGCACGCTACCGAGCCTATGAACCTTGCAAAGCATGCGATGGGCGGCGGTTGCGCCCCGATGCGCTGGCCGTGCGACTTGCGGATTCGACCCTTCCGGAACTCACCGCCAAGAGCGTCGAGGAGCTTCGAGGCTGGCTCGAGGAGCAGAATTGGAGTCCGGGTCAAACGGCCCGCGCCGGCCATCTGCTCGAACAGCTGGCTGGTCGCCTCGACACCCCTTCTACACGTTGGTCTCGACTACCTGACTTTGGACCGTCAGGCACGTACTCTCTCGGGCGGTGAAGCCCAGCGAATTCAACTTGCGTCCGCGCTCGGGTCGGGGCTGACGAGCACGCTTTACGTGCTGGACGAGCCCACCATTGGCCTCCACCCTCGGGACACGGAACAACTGCTCACTTTGCTGCGCAGCCTCGCTGCGAAGGGCAATACGGTTTTGGTGGTCGAGCACGACCGCGCCTTGATTGCGGGTGCGGACCACCTTATTGATCTCGGACCACGGGGCCGGCGAGCACGGCGGCGAGGTGATCGCCGAAGGCACGCCAAGCGACGTTTTCGCGACGGAAGCGTCCCTTACCGCCACGTATATGCAAACCCGTGGGCCGACCGCGGCGCGGGAACACGTCGCTCGGTTTCGACGCGAGAAGCGGCGCCGGCCCGGTGGCCGTCGACTGGCGAACGGGCCGCGGGTCGAGATTGTTGGCGCGCGCGCCAACAATCTGCAAGGCATTGACGTTGCTTGGCCCCACGGAGCCTTGGTTGCCGTGACCGGGGTCTCCGGGTCCGGCAAGTCGACGCTGGTGGGGAACGTCCTCTACGGGACCTACCAGCGTTCGCGCGGCAAGGTCGATGTCGAGCCGGGTGCGTGTACGGAACTGCGGGGACTCGATCGCCTCGAAGACATCATTTTTGGTCGACCAGCAGCCCTTGGGGCGCTCCAGCCGTTCCAATCCCGTGACCTACGTCAAGGCATTCGACGAAATCCGTAAGCTGTTCGCCGCCACCCGAAACCGCGCGGCGCGGCAAGATCACACCCGGACATTTTCTCCTTCAATCTCGACCGAGGCCGCTGTCCCGTCTGCAAGGGTACGGGGATATTGGAGGTGGACATGCATTTCATGGCAGCGGTCACCGTGCCGTGCGACGACTGTCAGGGCCGGCGTTTTCGGCCCGAGATCCTTGCGGTTACACTGCGCGGGCGAAACATCCACGAGACGCTCGAGCTAACGGTGGATACGGCGCTCGAAGCCTTCGAGGATCAACCGCGCTTGTGCCGGCGGCTCCAGGCTCTCGCCGATGTGGGCCTGGGCTACCTGCGACTCGGGCAACCGACCTCGACCCTGTCGGGCGGCGAGGCCCAGCGCCTCAAGCTTGCCAGTTTCCTCGACCTTCGGCGAAACGAGGAACCATGTCTGTTTCTATTCGATGAGCCGACCACCGGGCTTCATCTGGCGGACATTGACCTGCTCTACATGACCCTTCGGCGGTTGATTCGCCGCGGCCACGGGGTCGTGGTCGTCGAGCACAGCGTGGACTTGGTCGCGCGTGCCGACTGGGTGGTGGATCTCGGGCCGGGCGGTGGTACGCGCGGTGGCCGGCTGCTCCACAGCGGTCCGCTCGAGCCATTCCTCGACCGTGTTGAAAGCCCGACCGCCGATGCCCTACGCAACCATCTCGGCTGGCAGCGTCCAACGCGCCGCACGAAAGCGGTCGACTAAGCCGGGAGTACGACAGTGCCTGTGAAGCGAGTTGCCACAAGAGCGGGTGTCTTCTAAACGCAAGCTTGTCTTCGTTCTGGTCCTGTCCGTGGGGTTGCTTGGTGTTGCCGAGCTTCTTGCCCACCTTGGGCTCGCTTGGATCGAAGGCGGTTGGCTGCCTCCGCGGTCTCGCGCGGAACATCAACAGTCGTTGGCCTACAATCAACCGCCGCTATTGGGGTCGGAGCCTGACAGCGATCGAGCCGACCTGCCGCCGGCCTTCAACATCCCGCTGACCTTGCACCCATTCGTGGGCTACCTTCGCGACCCCGCGCGCCCCAACAGGTTCTACGACGTTGCCGAGGACGGCTTCTTTGCCCCCCGCGACGAGCCCACCGGTGAGCCGCTGGTCGTCGCGATCTTCGGCGGATCCGTTGCGAATCATGTTGCCTTCGCCGGCACACCGGCACTGCGCCGCCACCTTCGACGTGCATCCGGTCGTGACGTGATCGTGCGCAGCCTGGCGCTCGGTGGTTTCAAACAACCGCAGCAACTCACTGCCTTGGCTTATCTCCAGGCGCGCGGCTCACGTTTCGACGTCATCATCAATTATCGACGGTTTCAACGAGATCGCGCTGCCATTCGACCAACCTCCGCGCCAAAGTGGATCCCAGCTATCCGATCCACTGGTCTCAGATGGCGGGAGGCCTGCGTGACTCGGAGACCCAACGCATGGTCGGCGAAGTGGCCTTCCTAACGAGTTTGCGCGGTTCACGGGCGGCCCGGGCCGCCGGCTCGATCCGGCGTTATTGTGGCTCTTGTCAACTCCTGTGGCGGGTTGGAGATCGACGCAATCAAACGCGTTTGGCGAGCCTGCAGGCCGCCATTGCGAGTCAGACGGCCGACCAAAGGCGTTTTCAGAGCCACGGTGCCCCGATTCCGCAACGCTCCCAAGACGAATGGATGCGCGAGCACGTGGCCCTGTGGCAACGTGCGTCGCTGCAGATGGATGCCATTGCCCGCCGGATGGGCAGCATCTATCTTCATGCCCTGCAACCCAACCAGTACTTACCCGGCAGCAAGCCCCTCAGCGCCGACGAGCGCCGCCTGGCATACACAGAAGAAATCCGCCATCGCCCTTTGATCGAGGCCGGCTATCCCATGTTGATCGAGGCCGGAGCAAGGCTGAGCGGCCAAGGCGTGCGCTTCACCGACCTAACCAGTCTGTTTGTTTCCGAGCCGGCCACCCCTTTACGTTGACACCTGTTGCCACCTGAACCGTATCGGCAATATTCGCATTGCCGAAGCCTTGGGGGCCCGGATCGCGGAAGTGCTCGACGAACAACGGGAGCCGAAGCAGTCGACTGGAGTCCAATCGGGTATCTGACCACTTTGCTCGCACAACCGGATCGCCGTCGCCAGGGCCAGGAGCACCGTTCCCTTTCGCGGCCCGTCACCATTGCGCTGCCGACCCGACGGGAGGCCGAGACCATCATGTAGTGCGATTGTAGCCGCATGCGGCTACAATGGTGAAATGTGTAGCCTACATCGCGGCGCGTTGATACCACTTGTTCTGTTGAACCTCGCTTGCGGCACGGGCGTGGAGGACGAACCCACAGCACCCCCCGTCGCAGCCCAGCCAGCGGGCGACTGGCGCGCGGTTCTCGCGTCCCCGGGTGGTGAGCTGCCCTTCAGGCTCCAAATTACCGATGACGGGACAGGGGGGCTCGAGGCGGTTGCCATCACCGGCGCCGAGGCAGTGCCGTTCAGCGGTGTCGAGATCGACGCCGATCAGGTGGTACTGCGTTTCGAGTGGTACGACTCCGAGATCGAAGCGTCAATGGCCGCGGACGGTACGATGTTGCGCGGACGTTGGCGCCGAACGTCGCCGGGCGGAATCGATACGGTGATGGGATTTGTCGCCGTAAAGGACGACCCGACACGGTTCCGACACCCCGTTGCAGCCGGCCTTCCGGGTGGACATTTGCAGGCAGTACCTGCCGTCGACGGCGACTGGGCTGTCACATTTACCGATGAGGATGGCTCGGAGCCCGCACGAGGTGTTTTTCGCCAGCAGGGCAACCAGGTCGAGGGTACGTTCTTGACCCCGACGGGGGACCACAGGTTTCTCGAAGGCAGCTACGAAGAAGGCGTGCTTCGACTGTCGACCTTCGATGGCGCCCACGCCTTCCTTTTTCACGCATCCGCAATGGCCGATGGCAGCTTGGAGGGGGATTTTTGGTCGCGTGACAGCCACCTCGCGAGCTGGACGGCCCGGCGTCTTGCCGACGGCGAAACGGTGCTGCCAGACGCGTGGGACCTCGCCCGGCTCACCAACGACGAGGGCCGCTTCCGGTTTGCCTTCGAGGATCTCGACGGCAAGCCAGTCGACCAGAATGACCCGCGTTTTGCGGGCAAAGTGCTCTTGGTCAACATTTTTGGGTCGTGGTGCCCCAACTGCAACGACGAAGCGCCGTTGCTCGCGGCCTGGCACGAGCGCTACCGTGACCGTGGGCTGGAAGTCGTCGGACTCGCCTACGAATTTACCGGTGACACCGAGCGCGACCGGCTTCAAGTGCGGCGCTTCGCCGAGCGCCACGGCATCACCTACCCGATCTTGCTCGCAGGGACCAGTGACAAAGCCGACGCGGCCGCCACTTTGCCCGATCTCGACCGTGTGGTTTCCTACCCCACGACCCTATTCATCGGTCGGGATGCCACGGTCCGGCGCATTCACTCCGGATTTGCCGGTCCGGGAACGGGCCCCTATTACGAAGCCTTGGTCGCCGAACTCGAGGGCATGATCGAGCACCTCGTAGACGAGTAATCGACAGGGGTGTCATTGTTTCGACTTCGTCCGAACAGACGTCATTTCGACAATTTGCGAAACAACAAGGCAGCCAACGGACGCCGCCGGACGAAACTCCCACCATCGAAGCGCGTAGTATGAGACCTGACGAGGAGGCGCGACGATGAGCGACGGGAAAAAAGGGTGTTTCAAGATCGGATGCTTTGGCTGCCTAACCGTGATCGGGCTGGGGGTCGGCGTTGTCCTGCTCATCGGCGCCATCCAAATTTCGACCGACTGGGGCGATCCCACGCCCCTGAGTCAAGAAGCCAGCCACGACCTACCGGCGATGCCACCCCTTCCCGAGCTGACGGCCTTTCCGGGTAGCGAAGAACAGACGCCGATCACGATCGCACCGCTACCGGAGCCGATCGAGCTTTCGCCCAATACCGTTGCTGGGGGCCGCCTCGAGTTGGATCTGAACATGGGCGATTTTACGGTCGTTCCCGGACCTCCGGGCGAGAACATTCGGATCGAAGCTGACTACGATAGCAACAGCTTCAATTTGATCGAGAAGTTCGAGCAGCGGAGTGACGGTGGGTGGACCTACAAGGTTTCGTTTACCAGCCGTGGTGGGTTCTTTGGCATGCTGTTCCGTGGTGGCGTCAAGTCCGGCGACAATCGGATCAAGGTCATTGTGCCGCGGGATCATCCGATCGAGATCGTCGGCAAGCTCGGCATGGGCGAATCGGAGATCGACCTTGGCGGTTTGTGGATCCGGAAGGTCGACCTCGAGCTCGGCATGGGCGACCATTTCCTCGACGTCTCCGAGCCCATGCGCTTCGCCATGGACTCCTTTGACCTCGAGAGTTCCATGGGTGCCATCGAGGTACGCAACCTCGGCAATGCCAGCCCGGCCACCATTGACGTCGAGCACAGTATGGGTGAGATTTTCGTCGATCTCGAAGGCGAATGGCAAAACGATTCCCAGGTCACGGTGGGTTTCGGTATGGGTGAGTGCAAACTGTGGCTGCCCGACAACGCCAATATCGACCTCGAGCGCGTCAAAGTCAGCATGGGCGATCGCCGACTCGACATTCCCGAGGTCGATCTACCGCCAGGTGCGCCTACGCTGGTCTTGAACCTGACCGGCAGTATGGGCGAGCTGACCGTCAAGCGTTAACCGAGAAGGGGCCGGCTCGCGCTCAGCCGCCGATTCGGTACATCTCGACCTTCTCGGTGGGCACGAATCGTCCTGCGCGCAGGGCGTTCGTGCGCGTTTCCGAGTAACGATCTTCGCGGCGGCGCCAAATTTCGGTGATCGTTGACGCCAATTCGGCGTCGGTCGCACCCGAGCGCAAAGGTGTCTTGAGGTTGTGGCCCACCGGACTAAACAAACACGTATAGAGCGCACCATCGGCCGAGAGGCGAACCCGTGAGCAATCACCGCAGAACGGCTGGGTGATGGAGGTGATGACCCCAACTTCTCCCGCGCCATCCACATATCGATAACGGGCGGCTACATCGCCCGCATGGTCTCGGTCGACGCCTACGAGCGGCCATCGTGCGTTGAGTCGATCAACGATCTCACGGGCCGAAACCACCATCTCGGGATCCCATCGATTGACGGTTCCCACATCCATGTACTCGATGAATCGCACGAGGTAACCCTCGTCGCGAGCAAACCGGGCTAGGTCGAGCAGCTCGTGGTCGTTGACACCTTTCATCACCACGACATTGAGCTTGATGGGGGCGAGTCCCGCGGCGCGGGCCGCCGCCAGGCCGTCGAGAACGCGGGAAAGTGGCATGCCAAGCCCATTGAGCCGGCCAAAAGTGGCGTCGTCGAGGGAGTGCAGGCTGACCGTCACCCGCTGCAAGCCTGCTTCGAATAGCAGCGTTGCATGGTCGGCCAAACGATAGGCATTCGTGGTCAATGCCAGGTCCTCGATACCGTCGATCCCAGCAAGTTGCGCAACCAGTTGCTCGATTTCCATCCGCAAGAGGGGCTCACCGCCGGTGAGACGGACCTTCCGGACCCCGAGCCCGACGAACACCTTTGCCAACCGTGCCACCTCTTCGAAGGTCAAGATGTCGGGCCGTGGCAGGAAGCGGTAGGTCCGGTCCGCCGGCATGCAAAAACCACAGCGAAAATTGCACCGATCCGTCACCGACACCCGAAGGTCGGTAATCGGTCGGCCGAGGGTGTCGGTCACCGTCATCGGTCTAGCTTATCCGTTGTGGCGACAGCCGGGTTGCTCTATAGAACCGGTCCTGCGCTCAGCCCATACAGCCGTCGGTAGGTCACCGCCAGCGCGGTGATCATCAAGGGCTGCGTGATCAAGAAACCGAGCACTACCAATCCACCGATGGTGTTGATCACACACACCACCAGCACCACGAGTAGTACCGACGCCAGATGTTCGTTGACCGTGCGCATCGAGCGGCCCATGGCGTCCCAAAAATCCAGTCGCTGGTCGACGATTAGAAACGGCGCGAAGATCCAAGCCACGAAGAGGTACATTCCCGGCAACAGGCACAGCATCAAGCCGGCGCAAATCAGAACCGCGCCCACAATGGACAGCAAAAAGAGCGGTCCGAAGAGCCGAAAGCCGGCAAAGGTATCGTCGAAGGTTGTTACCTCTCCCTTCATGCGCTTGAAGGCAATGATGGAGAGGCCACCGAACAAAGGTCCCGCGAGGACGAAACCCAGGCCGCAGGTCACTAGAAAAATTGCGCCGTAAACAAGCGTCGCTGCAACGTAGAGGCCGAGGTCGCGCATCAACAATTCCCACGCCTCTGTGAGAATGGCGCCTACGTCGAGTGGGTTGCCGTTTATGGGCTGTAGGTCTTGCGGCTCAGCGGGGTTCGTCTGCGGTGTGGGTTCGCTCATGGTTTGGGTCCTGAAGTGCGGTGACCCCCTCCTCGCATCACCCTACGGGCGCCGTCCGAGGCGTGTTTCGGAAAAAGCAACGCCGCTGAGACCTCGCGCCGCGAGCCAGGCGCCTTGCGGTTCTATGCGCAATAGGCTCTTAACTCAGGTATTTCAAACCGTCGAAATAGGACACCCCGATCGATGCCACGATCGCCACCAGGCACACCAACGCGGCGATCATGTGCTCTTGTCGCTCTTCGCGCAGGGGATCGAGCAATCGCGCGGCCAGAAAGCCCCCGGCAAAGCCACCGACGTGGGCCCAGTTGTCGACCCCGGGAACCAGTAGACCAAAGGCGATGATCATCACCAGCGTCTGGGTGAGCTGCTGGCCGATATGGCGGTTGCCCGTACGCCGGCCGTAGCAAAAAAGAGCGCCGAAAAGGCCAAGCAGCGGCGCGGAAGCACCGATGGTCCTGGGAGCTCCTTGCAAGAAACCGGGCAGCGGCAGCAAGGCCAGGGCCGAGGTCAGGAAGAACCCGGTGGCAGAAGCGACCGTGTAGATGATGATCAAACGTGCCACACCGAAGGTTTGGGCCACCACCGGCGCCAGCTGGCGAATCCACATCATGTTGAGCACGATGTGCAACAGGCCGCCGTGCAGCCATGCAGCGCTCAGCACCGTCCACCAACGACCGGCGCCAAAGACCGGCATGGCCCCGCTCATGCCGAAGAGAAACAGTGGATCCTGGCCTGGAGCCAGGAACATCAGGCCATTCATCCGGATCTGGCTCGGTGCGTACACCAGGGTCAATAGATACATCGCAACGCAGCCACCAACTACCAGCTGGGTGAAGCCAAAGTCGCGGCCGAAGCGACTCAGGAGCGGTGCCCAACCCCACAGGCTCGGGTTGCCACGGCCGCAGCTAAAGCACTTGGCATCGCGTACGCCCACCAAGCGGCCGCAATTGGGGCAGACGACGGAACCACTGGTTTGACGCTGGAGCATGGAGTCCTCGGGTACCGGGTGGTACGAAGTGCTGACGTTAGCAGAGCGGCCAGCGACCGTGCGGCCGTGTGAAAGCAACCGACGCCACTCCTTCAACTACGTCACACCCGATGCTGGGTTGCGGAACCCTCCCCGCATTCTTCACGAGCAACCGGCTACGAGAACGTATCTGCCTGCGTCTGCTTCGTTTCGCTCGCTCAGGCCTTGCATCCACGGGCACCTACGCCCTCTCGCCGCGGTCGTCGTGAGTAATGCGGTCCTAAAGATCGAGCACCTCTTCGCGCTGAATGCGCCAACGCCCTCGCTCGTTGATCAACTCCAGGCGCTTGGCCACTTCGTCGCGATCGTGATCGGCGCGATAAACCTGTGTGAAGGTCGCCCGTGCTCGCAACGGTCCCACGAACTCGACTTCCAGGTCGTCGATTCGGACTTCGATGAACTTGGGCCTCGTCAGGCGTTTCTCGAGCTGGGCCTGCCACTGGTTACGACTCAATCCGGCCGGCGGCTGAAACACCTGCGCGTAGTGCCCTAGGTATGCTTTGAGCTGCTTGTTCGACCATGCTTGTGCCCAGTCCCGGACCATGGCTTCCGCGGACGCCAGGCCTCCGGCTTCTGGCGGAATCCCCTCGGAGGGAGACGTTGTGGACGTTGGCGGCAAGGGTGTGATCGGGTCTTGGACGATGGGAGGGAGCAGCGGTTCGTCGACCGCGACCAGAACAGGCGCCGGTGGTGCGACTGCTGCAGGGGAGAGTGGTTCGAGAATCGCTGCCGAAGGTATCCAGCTTCCTGGGGGGCGCCCTCGCGTCGCATAGCGTACTTCGACCGGGATGCCCGCCCACGTCAACACCAAGTCGCCCTCGAGCGCTCCAGCGGATTGGCCAATTTGCTCGAACGCGCGTTCGAGCCGCCATCCGGCACGACCGAGCTGTTTGCGTAGCCCACGCGATCGAATGTCGAGCTCCGCACGACTTCCCGCCCCCGTTGCCAAGACGAAGAGTTGGCTCTCGTCGCCGCGGCCGCCACTCAGCACGTCGTACGAATGCCTGACGTTGCGAACGCGAAACAACTCCCGTCGGCGTTCGAGCACTTGCTCGAACGTCGGCACTTGTGCCACCGGTACACGGTAGAAGGCATAGCGATAGAATTCGGCGTGGGTTCGGTCGGAAAGGTTGTCGCGCGGAAAATAGGACAGCTGGGGCCGGCTATTTACCAAACGGGCGGGTGGCGCTGGTGCGACCACCTCCGCATCGCTTGCCTCGAGACCCAAACCCAGCAAGGCCCGCGGCAAGGTGTCGAGTGCCTCGACACCGGCATGATCCTCCGCGTGGGCGGTCGCCACGAACGTGGCAAAGCCATGGTCGCGAAGCATGAAGACTTCGATCGGCTGACTGCTGCGCAGTCGCTCGAGCGCAGTCCGCACCCGCTGCTCATGCTCGACTACGGCGTTTGCGGTTACGTCCTCTTGGATCAGTAGCCAAGTTCGCCGTGCTTCGGTCGCGGTCTCGGCTGATCCAACACTCGCCCCCCCCCACACCAGCGCAAACCCCACGGCGACCCATCGCCGTTCGCGCCTCTTCCCGTCCATGCTCGACCTCCAGGCAATGTTCGTTGCGTCATGGTATCAGGCCCTGCGTGCCCTTGTTGACGCCGACGGGTGGCCAAACCGGAACCGCCCTACCCGGTGTCCACGGTGCTCCCGCCGCATCCAGCCGTGACCCCAGCGCCGGTAGATCGTTCGCCACCAAGGTGCGTAGTGTGTTCAACACGGGGGTCAGGGCTTTGGACACGATCGCCAGCTCGCGTCCGTGGGTGGTTGTGGTCGCCGCGTTCGACATCCAGTGCGCGGCCATTACCCGCTCGATCCGTTCGACCATCGATGGTGCAGTCGGCTCGGCTCGTCGGCCCACCGTGCGATCACCGACGAACGACTCCCGGATATCATCGAGTGTGCTCAAAAGCGCGTGTACCTCTGCGAAGAGCTCGGGCTCGGTGGCGCTGCGATCCAACGCCCGGCCAATGTGCTCGAGTGCCCGGGTCGTTTCGTCGAGGATCCCCATGGCTCCGCGAACCGCGCGCTCGAGCGCACGAGCCTGAAGCCGAAACGCAAGCAACTCCGCGGGCGACTCGGCGTTGAGCGTGCCCTTCCTGAGGGCTGCGACCTGCAATGGCTCGGGCGCGCCCAAGGTTGATTCCATGCCATCGATCCGCTTACTCAGCGTCACCGTGTAGGTACCAGGCAAGGCCATGGGGCCAGCCGGTTCCCGGCCAGGCGTTTCATGGTCGTCGGTTGGCACCAGCGATGGATAACGCAGGTTCCACGCCACGCGATGGATTCCAGCTTCGGTGGGGCCGTGAAGGCGCGCCACGACGACACCGTCGGGGTCGCGCACCGTGAGCACGATCGCTGGCGCCCTTTCGTGGTCCTCGGCCTCGAGTGTGTCCCAGGATGGGTAAGGCACATCATCCTCTGCGGCCCTTGTCCGGGCTTCTGCGGCCAGGCGGGTCGATCGGAGCGTGGCATAGCCCTCTTGGAGGTGGTAGGTCATGACCGCGCCAAAGGGCGGATTGGGCGCGGTGAAGAAGGCGTCGCCCTGTACGTCCTTCTCGCCATAGCCCATGGGGCCATCCGGCAAGTAGGCCAAAGCATCGCGGATGGGGAAGAGGGCGCCTTCCGCAGCCAAGCGATCCGGCGCCATATGGCGTATTGGCGTGTAGTCGTCGAGAACGAAGATGCCGCGCCCGAAGCTGCCCGCAACCAAGTCGTTCATGGTGCGATGAATCTCGAGATCGCGGAAGCCGACGGTCGGTACGCCGCCCTCGAGTGGCACCCAGGTATCGCCACCTTCTCGGCTGACGAACAAGCCGAACTCTGTGCCCAAAAACAACAGATCTGCCATGTCATGGTCTTGCGCGATCGACCAGGTGACGTGACGATCGGGAATGCCACCGGCCGCCGGGTCACCTGCGATCGACACCCAACTGCGGCCGCGGTCGGCGCTGCGCAGTACGTAGGGCGTGAAGTCGCCGCTCTTGTGGTTGTTGAACAGCGCATAGACGACATTGGCATCGTGTCGGGAAGCCAGAAGATCGCTTACGTAGGTGCGTTCGGGCACCCCCGGAAACCGATCGACTGTCCGCCAGGTATCACCACCGTCGTCGGTGATGTGGACCCGCCCATCGTCGGTGCCGATGTACAGCAGGCCCTCTTGTAGCGACGACTCGTCGAGCGCGACCGTGTTGCCATAGAACGAGGTGAAGACGTTCTTCCACACCGCGTCGACGCTCCAAACGCGCCCCATGACAGGTAGCTGATTGCGATCGATGCCATGGGTCAGGTCTGCACTAACGGGTACCCAGGTGTCGCCACGGTCGTCGGAACGGAACAGTCGGTTGGCGCCGAAGTAAAGGCGGGTTGGGCTGTGTGGACTGATGATGAACGGGGAGTCCCAGTTCCAGACCAAGGGTGGTTCCCCGGCACCGGGTTGGGGCTGGATATCGAGCACCTCGCCGCTCTTGCGGTCGTAGCGCACCAAGTGGCCGTATTGCCACATTGAATACAGGATGTCGGGGTTCGTTGGGTCGACGCGGGTCTGGTAGCCATCGCCACCAACCGTCACGATCCAGTCGCTGTTGCGGATGCCGTGCACGTTGGTGGTACGAACCGGCCCACCAAGGGTGTCGTTGTCCTGGGTACCACCATAGACGTTGTAGAACGGCATCTCGTTGTCGATCCCGACCCGATAGAACTGCGTGATCGGTAGGTTGGATACGAATTTCCACGTCGCCCCGCGATCCCAACTTTCATAGAGGCCACCGTCACAGCCGTTGAGCAGATAGTCCGGGTCCTCTGGATCAAAGACCAGCGCGTGGTTGTCGACGTGTTTCGCGGTGTGGGGCACGCCCCGAAAGGTCCGCCCACCATCGTCGGTCACCTGCATGACCACATCCATGGTGTAGACGCGGTCGAAACGGTGTGGGTCGGTAAAGATTTCTTGGTAATACTGGGGATCGATCGCCACCCAGTCGCTCATCTTGACCCAGCTCTCGCCCCGATTGGCTGAACGGTAGAATCCGCTCTCTTCGGGCGTCGCGGCGATGGTCGCGTAGACCACGTCCGGATCGATTGGTGAGACCGCCAAGCCAATGCGCCCCAACGGTCCACCCGGCAGTCCGCGTTCGAGCTGACGCCAGGTCGCCCCGCCATCGGTGGACTTGTAGATCGCGGACTCGGGGCCTCCGGCGACCACCGCCCACACCCGCCGACGACGCTGAAACGATGCCGCGTACAGCACATCCGGATCGCGGGGATCGAACACCACATCCGTGATACCGGTGTCGTCGGACACGTGCAAGACACGCTCCCAAGTCGCGCCGCCGTCCGTGGTCTTGTACAGACCTCGCTCGCCACCCGCGGACCACAGCGGGCCTTGTGCCGCGACGTACACCGTGTCGCCGTCGCGCGGATCAATCGCGATCTTGCCAATGTGCTCCGATGTCGCGAGACCCATCCGCGAGAACGTCTCGCCGCCGTCCCGACTTCGATACACACCGTCGCCGTAGCCCACCGAGCGTTGGGAGTTGTTCTCGCCCGTTCCAACCCATACCACCTGGGGATTGCTTGGGTCGAGGGCAACGCAACCAATCGAGTACGAGCCGTACTGGTCGAAAATCGGTGTCCAGGTCGTGCCGCTGTTCACCGTCTTCCAAACACCACCCGATGCCGCGGCAACGTACCAGGTGCCGCGATCATTCGGATCCAATGCGATGTCGGCGATTCGGCCGGATTTCTTCGCTGGGCCGATGTTGCGCAGTGTCAAGCCTGCGACCGTTTGAGCGGAAAGGCTTGCCGCCGGTGGCTTTTCGGTCACAGGTTTCGAGCTGGGGCCGGCATGGGCCCAACTCGCCACCAACAAGCAGATCGCGAATGGGCGAATCGATCGGGGCGTCCGGTTCGTCATCTTGTGCAGGCTCCGCGGGTCGTCTACGTACACGAAGGTGATCAAGAGGGAGGGTCCGTGCCGTCAGCATACACGCCGCCTTCGCGAGCGTGTAGGCTACCGACCTCTTGCGGAACCAGTCTGAGAGGAGGAGGCCCGATGCGTTCGAGTTCGCGATGGTGTCTGGCGTTGTTCATGACTTGGGTCGTGACCGGGTGTGCGATCAGGGCGACGCCGAAGCATTGCTCGCCGCCAACGAGCCTGGCTCAGTTGGTTTTGCCACGGTTGGCTACGGCATCGGTGTGTGGCACCTTATCCATGGTCGCCGGGAGCAGGCCCGCGCACTGTTTGAGCGGGTCGTCGTCACCGATGTTTGGGCTGCCTTTGGCTAATTTGCCGCGGAAGCTGAGCTTGCGCGTTGGGACCAAGACCAGGTGTCCGACACATAAGTGCGCTTCGCGCCTCCCGCCGGGTCAGCAAATCGCGCCGATGTCCGTCGAAATCGGTTGCCGTGTCCGCGTCCAGCGGCGCCAGCCAGGGGCTGTTGAGGCCTCGCATCACCCGAATGCCTGGCAACAGGCTCGCATGGGTAGTAGACTTCCCCTCTTCCACACAGTCGATCGGACGGCGCCGGCCCGTGCATGCCGGTATTCGAACCGGGGATGGAGCCCATGAGCACGCGAGAACAGTTTGGCGATTACCTGCTGCTGAAGAAACTCACCGAGGATCCCTTGGGGGAGACCTTTCGGGCCGGCATGCTGGGACCGAAAGGCATGGAACGGGTGGTGCTACTCCGGGTCTTCAACGGCCAAGGCATCGACGGTCAAGTGCTTTGGGAGGCGACCCGGGAACGCGCGGGTATTCGACAAGGCCTGCGCGGGCCCAATCTCGGCGAAGGCATCGAGATGGGCGAGGTTCAAGGCATCCCTTTCGTTGCCTACGACTACATCTCGGGCAAGAACCTGGCTACCTTGTTCGACCAGGCTGCGCGCACCCGGAGTCCCATTCCCACCGAACATGCATTGCTGATCGCCGAGCGCGTCGCCCTCGGCTGTGCGTTGGCGTCGGAGAACCGGTTCGGTAACGACCGGATCCATCATGGCTTCCTGGTGCCCCACCTGGTGATGATTTCGAACGAGGGCGAATCTCGAGTCCTCGGATTCGAGACCGCACCGGGTCTGCGTCGGTTCATCAACAACCCCGCGTTGCGCCAGCATTTCGCCCGATACCTGTCGCCCGAAACGATGGCGGGCCACCCACCCGACCGCAGCGACGATATCTACTCCCTGGGTGTCATCCTTTTCGAGTTGCTAAGTGCCCGGGCCTTGCCCGCGCCCACACCAGACGGCTACGCCGGCATGTTGGCGCAAGCCACGGGCAGCAACGGTCAGCCGCTGCCGGACGCCATGAAGCAGTTGTTGAGCCAGAGCTTGGCACCACGCGCCGAACGCATCCAAGATGCCGCGGCCTGGCACAAGACGCTGAACGCCTGGATGTTCGAGGGCCAGTACAACCCAACGACCTTCAACCTCGCCTTCTTCATGCACAACCTCTTCCGCCAAGATATCGAGCGGGAGAGTCAGGAACTCGAAGTCGAGAAGACCATGCCGGTGCCGGTGGTCATGACGCCACCGGCAGGCGTCCCGGACAGCCCGACCCCGGCGTCATCCTCCGGTGTCGTGCCAGAAGCCGTTCCCTTGGTAACGGCATCGACCGCCGATCCGGTTACGACCTCGGTACCGACCGGCGAGCGCAAGAGCAAGCTCCCACTTTGGCTTGGTCTGATTGCCGCCCTCGCTTTGGTTGGCGGTGGTGGTTGGTGGTGGTCGCAGCGGGCCGCGAGCGAGCCCGCCCCGCCGGCCCCAATCGCCGCAGTGCAACCCGTGGCTGGAACCGGACCGGGTGGCGACCTAACCGGCCCCAACGCCGAGCCGGTCCCAACGCCCGAAGAACAAGCGAAGAAGCGGGAAGAAGAACAGCTGCAGCTCCAACAGCAGATCGATGCGCTGGTCGAGCAAAAAGCGACCGACATGGAATCGCAACTTCGCGCGCAGATGGACGGTCAGCTGAGCGACCTGCGCAAACAGCTCAACGAGGCCCAGGCCGCTGCCGATGTCCGTGGAGAGCAATTCCGCGAGCAACAGGCTGAAGAGGAACGCCAGCGCGTCGAGACCGAGGCCAAGGCCGAGGCCGAGCGGCTCCAGCTGGAAGCCGATGCCAAGGCCGAGGACGAACGCAAGCGCCTGGCAGCTGAAGCCGAGACGGCACGCCTAGCGGAAGAAGAGCGCCTTCGCCTGGAAGCCGAGGCCGCCAAGCCTCCGCCACCACCTTCGGTGCGTCGTGGTGACCTGGTAAAGCCCGGGCCCGGCATCAAGAGGCCCAAGTTGATTCGCATTCCAGCGCCGCGATTCCCAGCAATGGGTCGACGCGTCAACAAGTCTGGTGTCGAAGTTCCGGTCCAGGTGCTGGTGGACGAAAACGGAAAGGTGATCGAGTCCAAACTGGTGAACGAGAAGGTCGGCTTTGGTTTCGACACGGAGGCACTCCGCGCCGCGCGCAGCGCGGTTTACGAGCCCGCACTGGCCAACAAAGTACCTGTCAAAATGTGGGCAACCGTACGGATCAAGTTTGAATGATGGGTCGACGGTGGGATATTTCGATAAGATATAGCCGCCGATCGATTGACGGTCGGGGATTTTCTTCAGTTGTTCAGGAGGAGACATGCGTAAGACACTAAGGATTTCCGCCTTCGTGATGCTCGTTGCTGCTGCCCTGTTGCCGCTAGCGGCAACAGGGGAATCGGGCGGGCTGCGGTACACCGTTGGCGTCACCGAGTTCGAGAACAAGGCCGGTTGGCATGGCCATTGGGATATCGGTAACGCGTGGGGAACGGTCCTTACCGATTTGCTCAACCAAACCGGACGCTTCATCGTCCTGGCCGAAAACGATATGCGTGGCGCAGCGCTGAGTGAGCAAGACCTGGCGGCATCGGGCCGCACGGCTGGCGGCGCCAAGGCACCAGTCACGGGTCAACTGACCCCTGCTCAGATCCTCGTCAAGGGCGCGATCACCCACGTCCAGCACCAGGTGGCGGGTGGCCGAGGCAGTGTGGGGATTGGCCGCATCCGCGTTGGCGGCAAGGGCGGTAAGTCCGAGATCAACGTGACCATCTATATGGTCGATTCCACGACCGGCCAGGTGCTGGCGTCGAAGAGCGTCGTGGGAACCGCCAAGAAGCGTGGCGCGCGGCTCGGCTACAGCGGCAACGGGTGGGGCACGGCGTTCGGCGGCAACAAGGACGACAACCTGGGCAAGGCGATTGCCGATGCATCACAGCAGGCCGTCGACTTCATGGTCAGCCAACTCGCCAGCGTCGCGTGGCGCGGTACGGTCATCATGGTAAAAGGCGGCGAGGTCTACATCAATCGCGGCAGCCGCGAGGGTGTGAGCGAAGGCCAGCAATTCGTGGTCGGCGATATGGACGTCATTCGTGACCCCGACACCGGTGAGGTGCTCGACGAGAGCGTGACCGAGATCGCCCGTTTGCAAGCGAAAACCGTCAAGGAAAAGCTGACGATCTGCACCGTCGTCTCGGGCAGTGCCGGCTCCGTCAAGAAGGGACTCGGAGTCCAGATACCGTAGCGACCGCGGCAAGACCAGCGATTCGTACGGGCGGAGCCGCAAGCTCCGCCCTCTTGCGTTGGGTCGAGTCCGATTGGCGTCGTGTCAGCGCGGCAATGCTACGCCACTTAGTGCCCCGAGCGGCGGTAACAAACACCTGCCTCCAGACGCCTGTTACATCAGAGGGAGCAACATCGTCAAAGCGCGATGCGAACAGAATACGGCGCTGGGGCGTACACTGCCAGACATCTTCGAACAGATGTCGTGGTTCCTCGGTAGCCAGACCGCAAGGAGGGGTTCATCGTGAGTGCATGGTGGGGGTCACTCGATTCCACACTCCAAATTTTCTACGGCTTGGGCATCGCGACCGGCCTGATCCTGGTGGTTCAGACCGTGCTCTTGCTTTTCGGCCTCGACGCCCATGGCGATATGGATGTCGATGTCGACGGTAACTTCGAGCACGACGGCGGTGGCGTGCTTTCCGTTCGTACCGTCACCGCGTTTTTCGCCGGCTTCTCGTGGACGGGCGTCGCCGCACTGCAAGCCGGCTGGTCGATGCCACTCGCGGTCGTCGTGGCAACCTTGGTGGGCGCAGCCTTCATGGCTGGGGTGCTCTTGATCATGCGTGCGATCTACAGCCTGCGCGCCAGCGGCACCTTGGACTACGCCAACGCCATCGGCGCCATCGGTACGGTCTACCTTCCGATTCCCGCCGCCATGGCAAGCACCGGGCAGATCGAGGTCATGATCCAAGGACGGCTGTGTGTCGTCCAAGCATTCACGCGGTCCGAGCAGAAGCTCGGTAATCGTGTCCGCGTGCGGGTGGTCGAAGTACTCGGCATCAACACGCTGGTGGTCGAACCATTGACGCCGCCTTTGAACGCGGCCAACAACACAGGGAGTTAATCATCGTGGAGCCCATTCTCATCCTGATCTTGGTCGGTGTTACGGTCTTCTTCCTGACCTTGTTTGCCTGGATCCGTCGCTACAAGCGGTGTCCTTCGGACAAAGTGTTGGTGGTCTACGGCAAGGTCGCCGGCAAGGGCCTGTCGGCCAAGTGCTACCACGGTGGCGCGGCGTTTATCTGGCCAGTAATCCAGGACTATCGATTCCTGGATCTCAAGCCGATGGCGATCGACATCAACCTGCAGGGCGCGCTGTCGTTGCAGAATATCCGGGTCAACACACCCTCGACGTTTACGGTTGGTATCTCGACCGAACCGGGTGTGATGGAAAACGCAGCCGAGCGTCTGCTCGACATGAACATGAAACAGATCGCCGAGTTGGCGCGGGATCTGATCTTCGGCCAGATGCGTGTCGTGCTCGCGACCATGCCGATCGAAGAGATCAACGCCGACCGCGACAAGCTGATCGACAACATTTCGAATGGTGTCGAGGTCGAGCTCAAGAAAGTCGGTCTGCGCCTGATCAACGTCAACATCCAAGACATCACCGACGAGTCGGGCTACATTGACGCGCTGGGCCGTGACGCTGCGGCGCGGGCGATCAATGAGGCCAAGGTCAAGGTGGCCGAGAAGGAACGCGACGGTGCGATCGGCGCCGCCGCGGCCGAGCGCGATCAGCGCGTTGAGGTGGCCAAGGCGGGTGCAACAGCGGTCGAGGGCGAGAACACGGCCAAAATTACGGTCGCACAGTCCAACGCGGCACGCCGCGAAAAGGAAGCCGAAGCCGAACGAATGGCCATCGCGGCCGAGAAGGTCATGTCGGCCCAGGCGCTTCAGGAAGCCTACGGCGCCGAAGAGCAGGCCGAGCGCCAACGCGCCAAACGAGAAGAGGCCACGCAGGCTGCCAACATCGTGGTGCCGGCCGAGATCGAGAAGCGGCGAATCGAGACCCTCGCCGAAGCCGAGGCCGAAAAGATGCGGCGACTCAAGAAGGGTGAAGCCGACGGCCTGCGCTCGGTCATGGAAGCCGAAGCGGCGGGTCTCGAAGCGATCCTGTCGCGCAAGGCACGAGGTTTCGAGCATCTGGTTGCGGCGTCGCGCGGACGCCCGGAGCTTGCGTCGCTGCTGTTGGTTACCGAGCAACTGCCCAAGTTGGTCGAAGAACAGGTCAAGGCAATCGCCAACCTCGAAATCGACTCGATCACGGTCTGGGAGGGCGGCCGCGGTGGCGGTGATGGCACCGGCAAGACGGCCACCGCCGACTTCGTATCGGGCCTGGTCGGCTCACTGCCACCGCTCCACGAGCTGACCAAGAATGTCGGCATCAAACTGCCGGAGTACTTCGGTACGGCGGCCGTCGAAGGGGGCACCTCACACGCCAGCATCGATGCGGCCAAGCGCGCGGAGCTCGAAGCCATGCGCAAGCGGGTCGAAGACGCCAAGGCAACGAAGCGCTCGACACCGACACCGACACCGGCCCGCTCGACATCGCCGACGCAACCCGTTCGACCGGCGGCCCCGAACCAAGCTCCCGCGCGGCCAACCGGCGCACCTCAGCCGCCCAGACCGCCGGCACCTAAGAAGCCTGCCGAATAGCGATCGGATCGCGTTTCAGGCACCGCCGTCGACCAAGCGGCGGTGCATGTTGATTGACAAGCGACTGTGGGTGTGCCCCTTCGTATATTGCGTTGGTTGCCTGAACTGCGATCAGCGCACGCGCGAAACACGGAAAACAACAATCATGAACAGCACGCTGCCGACGGCGAACAGGGTCAAGAATCCGCCATCGATGAGCTGCCAGGTCATCAACCTGGGTCGGTCGGGCTCGTAGTAGAACCCTGGAGAGATGTGATTGAGGACCTGATAGCCGAAGATGCCATTGGCGAACACGCCGAGAATCGAGACTGCCGACAGCCCGAAGTGAACACCCGCCAACTTGCGTGACGCCGGTGACACCGCTCCCCAGTCGGGCAGCGCGCGATAAACCAGACCGAACAGCGTCATGCCGACCCAGCCCAACAGCACCACATGGGCGTGCACCGGGGCATAGGGACACGAGGGTGTCGTGTTGCCGTGCAGGTAGTGATGAAAGGGTCCGTATCCCGTCCACGCACCCAGAACCAAGAACGTCGTACCCCAGCGTACGAAGCGACGCGAAAGCTGATTCATGAACCTTACTCCATCGTTTGGAATTGGCGACGATCACGGTTCCTGGTTTAAGGAATTCCGCGATAGACGTTCTTGCGATGCCCGACCTTCACAACGACGACCACGAGAATATCGTCGTCGACGGAGTAAATGATCCGATAGACGCCTTGTCGAAGGCGGTAGCGATCGAGACCACTCAGTTTCCGGCAACCGGTGGGACGAGGGTTGTCCGCCAACGCGGCGATGCGGTCGACGATTCGCCTTCGGTCCGCGTGGCGCGGAATGGACTCGATTTCTTCGAGGGCCGATGGCTTGATGTAAACCTTATAACTTGCCACGACGCTCGAGGTCTCGAACAGCCTGTTCGAACGGCAGGTTCGGCTCGTGGGCTCGTTCTCGAAAAGCGGTCAAGTCCTCAGCATCTTCCGTCAGGGCAACGCGGACCGCATCGTTCACGAGATCTGACATCGTGGTGTCAGTCTCGGCCGCTTTCAGCCGCAATACACGGTGAATCTCGGCATCGAAATAGACCGTTGCCCGTTTCGCGGTTGCACGCTTGGTCCTCGCTGACATGAAGACAGCATGGCACCGCGACGTCAAAGCGTCAAGACGTTGAGACGTTGAGCTAATCCGCCGGCACTGGTGGTGGGCCGTCGGGGATGTACGGACGATAGACGAAATCTTCTGTCTTTTCTTCCCACTCGCGGCGGATATCCGCCCGCGCTTCCGCGTCTTGGAAGAGGTCGGCTATGGTCGCCCGCTAGGGTCTTGGCAGCGAGGATCATCCCTTTGTGACCGATGGACATGCCGCCCGCCGCTACCACCGGCCAGGCGTGCCATGGCGCACCGTCCGGTGCGGTTGCTGCGGTCATGTGTAGCGTGGGCACCACCCAACTCACGTCGGCGACGTCGGTGGAGCCGCCGCTGGGAAGCCCCGGATCTTCGTCGAACGGCTCGATCTCGGCCCGCAAGCCCGTGGGCTCGACGCCGGTGGCCGTCTGGATCTTTTTTGGCAAAGGCATGCTCGGCCCTCGGTGAAGGCGATCGGGCCCAGCCATTCGAGGTTGCCCTGGATCAAACGCGCGCCGGTCACGTTGGGCAGCATCTCGTACATGCCCGACTGCACCCGCAGCTCGCCGTCGACGCCAGCAGCAAGGGCCGCGCCTTCCGCGATGGCGCGCGCCCGCACGAGCAAATCATCGACGCCCTCGTGCGTGGCATCGCGCAGCCAACACCACAGCTTGGCGCGCTCCGGTACGACGTTCGGTACTTGGCCGCCCTCGACCACGGCATAGTGCATGCGCACGGTAGGGCGCACGTGCTCGCGCATTTGGTTGAGGGCGAAGGTGAAGATCTCCAGCGCATCGACCGCGCTACGACCGTTCCAAGGGTCGAAGGCGGCATGGGCGGCCTTGCCCTCGAACTCGACCACGAAGTCCACCATTGCTTGGCTGCTACCGGTATCGGCGCGGTTTTCGAACGAGGGGTGCCAGGCCAGGGCCACATCGACGTCCTCGAACAGGCCCGCGCGCACCATGTAGAGCTTGCCGCCCACCGATTCCTCGGCCGGGGTGCCGTAGAAGCGGATCGTGCCATCGAGGGTCCCCGCTTCGATCTGACGCTTGATCGCCACCGCGGCGCCCAAGCTGGCAACCCCGAAGAGATTGTGCCCACAGCCGTGCCCCGGGGCCCCTTCGAGGAGCGCGGCCTTGATTGGCTGCGCCCGCTGTGAGATGCCGGGCAAGGCGTCGTACTCACCCATGATCGCGATGATCGGCTGGCCACTGCCGTAGCTGGCGAGAAAGGCGGTGGGCATCCCCGCCACCCCTCGCTCGACCGCGAAACCCTGAGCTTCGGCATAGTCGGCCAACGCCGCGGATGAGCGTGTTTCGCGCAGGGCCGTCTCGGCGAAGGCCCAGATCTGATCGCTCAGCGCCACGAGGTCATCATGCTGGGTGTCGATCGTCCCGACCACGGCCTCCTTGACGGACCGACATCTGCGCTCGCGACCAACGCGGGACGAACCATGATCATGGCGAGCACGCCAACGGCGAGTCGAGTCAGGCGGGTTCGGCTCATTACAGCTCCTCTCTTACCCCGCACGAAAGCCTTGGCATACGAGATCGACTACGGGGATCATATTTGGGCTCGAAGTCTATCGGTTCGGTGGCCCTTCGCGGCAATACTGCGCTTCCGTGGTTCGCTAGGGGTCGAATCCTCGCCTATGTCAAGACCCGCCTCACAAACAAGAAGACCTACCACAAGGGCATCTCCGTGGCGAAAAAAGCTCATGCAGGGCATCGAAGAACGTCTGGAGCGAACCACGGGCTTGGAAGCATGGTTCATCAAGATTGAAGCGCAGCCTCAAACGGGATGATTATTTCTTTCCGCGGCCCTTAGATTGAACGTCGTCTGTTTCTCGCTTCATCGGCTTGCTTCTGGCCACGTTCTGGTCCAGAAGCATTCGCGACCCGGCGAGCTGCATATGGTTGAACATGAAGGACATGCGAGTCTAGACATGCTGTTGTCGCGGTGTCAATGAAGACCGCCTCTGTGTGCATTTTCAGGGGTACCTCTGAAACCAAGATTCAGGCCCTCATCCGGAATGAGCCGACGGCGAATCTAGCCGAAGCCGCTCCTATCCGGAATGCCAGGCCATGGCGGTCACGAAAACGCGTGGGACCCTACAGTCTCTTCGATGGTCGCTTGCGGCACAAATTGTCTGCAATGGCGACCGCGGCCGCCACCGAATTTTCGGTAGCGACCTGCGCCAAGGCCTACGGTGCCGCGTTTGACGCCGCGCTCACCATGAGGGAGCGGGCGTAAGTCACCTGCGGGTTGGGTGCGGCTACAACTCGAGCACGAGCTTGGTCATGTCGTGCTGCTTGCCGTCGGGGTCCGTTCCATAGCCGCTGATGAGATAATCCTTGAAGCCCAGGGTGGTCAGGGTCTCGATTGCCGATGATTCGAGATCACTGATCAGCATGCAGGTCAGGTGGCGAAGGCCCTCGTTGCGCGCCATGGCGATGAAGTGATTCACCAGAACCGTACCCAGGCCCACATCCTGGTAGTTGGCATCGATCAGCCACTTGATCCGGCCGACGAGACGCAGAGGACCACCACGTCGCCGATGCAGAGTCGCGTCGGCCACCACGCGGGTGCTGTCAAAGGCTAGCAGCGGGAAGACCTTGTCGTAGTCGAGGTTCTGGGCCCAGCTCTCGACCAGTGCACGATCATCAATACGGTCCCAGGCGAAACGACGTGTGTCTTCCGGTAGCTCTTGAAAAAACGCCCAAAGAGCATCGGTGTCGCGACGGTTGAAGGGACGAAGCAACACGCGGCGGCCATCGCGAAGGGCCGCCTCCTGGGGATAGCGGTTGGGCATGCAGGGTCCTCATGAAAATCGAACGGACAAGCCGTAGGTAGGCACCGGCCACGCGCACGCGGTCCAGCAAGTAAGAACACGAAGAGGTGTCGATGTCATTCTCCGAACAACGCATCGAATGTCGCCCGGCCGTCGCTCGAACCCGAAGATCCAGTACTGTCACCGCCGCCACCAAGCACGGGGGGCCAGCCATGGCGCGAAGTACCCACAGGTGTTCTGCACAGCCTTTCGGGCTACGCGCGCGGCCACGGATCCGTGACATGGATCGGGTAGTGAGGGGCCGTACCGAAAAAACCGATCCCGAAGGACGACCCACGCCCTCGCGGCCCGAGTGAGGTCGCTGGTGGTCGTGCCGAGCGGCCTGTCCCTCGGGGCGTTTCGTCACCGTCGTCGCGGTAGCCGCGATGACGATACTTGCGCTCCGACATCGCTCGATTATATCACGCCAGCGGGCCGGTTCCGGTGCCGCGCGGTGGGGTATGGTGCAACCATGGTTGGCAACGTCCTGCTCTTGGTCTGTCTCAGCGAGTGGCTACGGCCGGGCACGACGGGTCATGGCAATCCTCCGAAGTTACGAGTAGCTTAGCCCCAAAACCAGCGCATCTTGAAGGCGATCTACACAAATCTCTTGGGCTCAATCACTTCCGAAAATGCTCAACGAACCCTCGGGTGCGCCTGCGCCTTTCGTAAGCGCCTGAGCCTCAAGATCTTCGCGCATCTCATCCTTCGTATGCGCTTGTTTTGTGCTTGGCCGCCACGTTTCTACCACGGAGGTCGCCTCGCGTTTGATCGACCGAATCGGATTTGCCCCGTTCTACTCGACGCGGGTCAGATGAAAGATCATCTCCCCAGTGTCCTTGCCACCGGCCCGTCCCATCCACGCGCTTTCGAGTTTGTCTTCGCCCAGTAGCGTAACTTCGGCCGAGTGGATGTGTGGGTCCACTTCGGGATCGAGATTGGTGCCACCGGTGAAATCGAAAACCAGCTTCTCGCTGCTGCTCCGTGTGGGATCGAGTTGCATGGTCGGCTGGTTGCCACCGGCGCAGTAGTGAGTCAAGACGAGGTCATCGCCGTCGATGTGGTACATGTTGATCATCTCGTGCGGCGTACCGGGAGCCATGGTTTCCATCACCACCGTGCCGTTGGCGGAGACGCGGAACTCGTGAACAGCCTCACCAGCAAGCTCCGCTTCCGCTTCGGCCTCTTCGCCATGGCCCTTGGCGGTTCCCGTCCACCGGCCTTCGAGGTCTTTGAGTTGGTCGAAGACGCCCTCGGCCGTCACAGTCTCGGCCGTCACGGTCTCAGCCATTGCGGCCGGCGTGACGGTGACCGAGCCGGCAAGGAGCGTGATCGCAGCAATTGTCTTATACATGATCTTGGTCCTCCTGGTGCAAGTTTATCTGATCCAACGCAGCTTAACCCGTAGCGAGATCTTCCAACAACGCGGCCGCTCGCGCGAGGGTCGCTCGTTCGTCTGGCGACAGCGCTCGCAACTGGTGCGCGAGTGCCGCGACCCGGCGCTTGCGGCCCTCCATCAGCACTCGCTTGCCTTCGGCTGTGGCACGAACCCAGTTAACCCGTCGGTCGTCACGATCGGTTTCCCGCCGGACGAGTCCTTCGCCTTCGAGCGCCTTGATGAGTCGCGAGATGGTGGGTGGGCGTACCTGTTCGGCATTGGCCAGCGCACCGAGCGTGATGGGGCCGCCGAAGACGATCACCGACAGCGCCGAAAGCCGTGGACCGCTCAAGCCAGACGCTCGATCCTCGGCCCGCAACCGGCGCAGGAGGTGAATCGCCGCGGCGTGCAGGGCTTCGGCGGTGGCGGTGAGATCGCCTCTGGGAAGTGTGTCTTGACGTGTGTTTTGAGTCGTCATATATTATTTAGCCTCACTAAGTATCAGCGAGTGCGGTACCCGTCAAGACGCACCAAGCGTATCTGGCCCGCAGGAGATCCATCATGAGCAACGAGCCCGCCCTTTCCCAAATCGGCCAAATCGCCATCAATGTTCACGACCTCGACCGGGCCGTTGCCTTCTACCGCGACACGCTCGGCATGCCGTTCTTGTTCCAAGCTGGGCCCACAATGGCCTTCTTCGACTGTGGTGGCGTGCGGCTCATGCTGGCGACGCCGGAGAAGCCCGAATACGACCATCCAGCTTCGATCATCTACTACAAGGTCGATGACATCCAGGCCGCCGTCGTCGCGCTGCGTGCTCAGGACGTGACCTTTGAGTCCGAACCCATCGTTGTTCATAAGACCGAGGCTCTGGAGCTTTGGATCGCCTTTCTCCGCGACTCAGAGGGCAACCCGCTGGCGATGATGAGTGAGGTTACGCTCGGCTAACTGCGGTCGTCTGGCATTGGTCTATTCACCAAGACTTGGCTGAAACCATAGCTGGCGATAAGATTCGGCCATGCTCTTGCCGAAGAATCGAATGGCGGTGTTGGTGGCGTACGACGGTTTGTGTGCCTTTGAGTACGGTATCGCAGCCGAGATTTTTGGCCTCGAACGCACAGAATTGGACGTGCCTTGGTATCGGTTATCGACTTGCGCCGCCGAACCAGGTCCGATGAAAGCCAACTCGGGTTTGCCGTTTTCCGCACCGGTCGACTGGCCGACACTCGAGCGCGCCGGAACCATCGTTTTGCCGGGATGGCGCGGTATCGACGACGCGCCACCCGACGCCCTTCTCGAGTCGTTGGTGCGGGCCCACAGCCGTGGCGCGCGGCTTGTTTCGGTTTGTTCTGGGGTTTTCGTCTTGGCTGCAGTCGGCCTACTCGACGGCCGGCGGGCCACCACCCACTGGCGCTACGCGGACGCGTTGCAGAAGCGATTTCCGCGAATTCAAGTTGACCCCGATGTGCTGTACGTGGATGAGGAATCCGTTCTGACGTCGGCGGGAAGTGCGGCGGGGATTGACCTCTGCCTGCATGTGGTGCGGTGCGACTACGGCGCGCGTGTGGCCAACGAAGTGGCGCGGCGCCTGGTGGTGCCGCCCCATCGCGACGGTGGGCAGGCTCAATTCATTCGGTCGCCGGTCGACACGGCGCCCAAGCAGGCCCTGGCGCCGCTCCTCGATTGGCTACGGGAGCACGTCCAGGCTGCGCATACTGTTCCGTCGTTGGCGCGGCGGGCGGGCATGAGCGAGCGTACGTTCGCGCGTCAGTTCAAGCTGGCCACCGGCAGCACGCCGCTGGCGTGGCTCAACCTCCAGCGGGTCGACGCAGCGCAGGTTCTGCTCGAGACCACCGATCGTGGCATCGAGTGGATTGCCTCCGCCGTGGGCTTCGGCTCGGGGCAGCTCCTGCGGCTTCACTTCCGACGCTACCGAGGCACAACCCCGAACGCTTATCGGCGGACGTTTCGCATGACGGGTTAGATCGAAGACGGCCGCCAGGGGCGACGGCCGCTACGAGAGAGAAGACCGAAGACGGCCGCCAGGGGCGACGGCCGCTACGAGAGAAATCGAGCGGTAAGCGCGGCCGCAAAGCGAGCTGGCGCTGCCGGGTCGAGACCGAGGAAGAGCACGGGTTCGATCAACTCGGCTTCGACCAGGAGCAACCGACCGTCTCTCGCGACGCCGTCGATTCGCGCGTAGGCCGGTGCGACCGGCAACGCCTCGATCACGGTGTAGGCGTCGCGTACCAGTGCCGGCGGTGGCTCGAGGCAAGTGGAGGTGCCGCCGAACTCTTCTTGGACCCGAAATTCACCCGCTTGCGCTTGCTTCAAGACGCCGTGACTGAATGTTCCACCGAAGAACAACAAGGACCACTCGCCACCGTCGACGATCTCGTCCAAGAAGGGCTGCACCATCGCCCCGCTGTGGGCGAGCAAAGTTTCCAAGGCCTGATCGAACCGTGCACAATCATCGCGCGCGACCGTCCAGGTTTGGAAGCTGCTGGCGCTAACGGTAGGTTTCACGACGGCGCGGTGCCATCCCATCTCGTCGAGGATCGCCCCGAGATCGGCCCACTCGCCAGCGGCCAGCCAGCGGGTGGGGGCCACCCGACACCCGGCGGCTGCCAACTCACGGAGGTAGGTCTTTTCGACATTCCAACGCACCAACTCGAGCGGATTGACGATCAGCGCACCTGCCCGCTCGAGTTTGGCTATCCAGGACAAGAAGTGCTCCTGGCGGAGATGGTAGTTCCAGCAGGAGCGGGGCACGATCAAGTCTGGGACTACCTCATCTGGAACAGCGTCATGTTCACCATCCCACACGATCGGTGCGAGTTGGAAACACGGCGGCAGGTGCGAGGCCACCAACGCATCGTCTGCGGTCATCTCGGGCCGCTCGCCAAACGTCACGAAACCAATACGAGTCATTTAGGTCACTTCTTCGATCTTGGTCAGTGAAAACCCCTCGTCCTGCCAACCGGTTACGCCACCGATCATGATCTTGACCGGACGACCCTGGCGTGCAAGCCGCAACGCGGCCTTGTCAGCATTGTTGCAGTGGGGGCCGGCACAATAGACCACGAAGAGGGTGTCGCGTCGGTAGTCGGCAAGGCGCGCTTCCGAGAGGCGCGGACGCGGAATGTTCGTCGCCCCCGGTACATGACCCCGGGCGAAGAGCGCTTCCGATCGCACATCGATCAACTCAAAGTCCTCATCAAGGCCCAGGCCGTGGTGAACGTCCCAGCAATCCGTCTCGAATCGGAGCTTGGTGGCGAAGTGATTTGCGGCCACATCGCTGGCCGCGGCGGCGATCCGGCTTACATCGGTTTGAATCTTCATGCTGCCTCCTTGGTTGATCTAGCCTGCAGCAAGAGCCTAAGGAAGCACGATCGTGTCGACGAGTGGCGAAAATGACATTGTCGAATGATATTCCGCCAAATCGCCCTCGGAGAGGCTCAGTTGGCGGTCAGCCGGTTTGCACCGCGACCCAGGGAGGACATACGCTCCGGCCATGGATACCCTTCTCGAACGCCTGCACGAGACGGCACGCGCGGCCAACGCCACCGTGGTCCTCGCCGAGGGAGACGATGAGCGGATCGTGGCCGCGGCCGCCGAAGCTCAGCTTCGCGGACTGTGCCGGCCCGTTCTGATCGGCAACCAAGAGACCGTGCGGGCCGCCGCCCGTGGTGCGGGTGTCCAGCTCGACCTACCGATTCTCGATCCCGAAGAAGATCCCGAACTGGACGCGATGGCCGACGAACTGGCTGTCCGGCTGGATGGGCGCGGCATACCCCATAGTGGTACCGAAGCCTTGCGTTCGGTGTGCCGGAACCGGCTCTTTTACGCCAACCTGCTGGTCCGGCATGGACGAGCCGACGGCGCCATCATGGGCGCGGTGGCGACCACCGGCGATACCCTGCGTGCCGCCTTGCGGGTGATTGGCGTCGATCCACGCTATCGGGTTGTCACCTCGTGTTTCTTGATGGTGTTCCCCGACGACCGGGCGTTGATTTACGCCGACTGTGGGGTCATCCCCACGCCCACCGGGGAGCAGCTCGCCGACATCGCCATGCAGGCGGCAGCCGCCTACCGCCTGCTCGTCGGTGGCACACCGCGGGTCGCGTTGTTGGGTTTCTCCACCCTCGGCAGCGCCGACCACCCCGCCCTGGCGCCGGTACGAGAGGCGACCGCAACGCTCGCTACCCGGCGGATGCTTGGTGGTATCGATTTTGACTTCGATGGCGAGCTTCAGGCCGACGCCGCATTGGTCGAAACAGTCGCCGCACGCAAGGCGCCAGATAGTTCCGTGGCCGGTCGAGCCAACGTCCTCGTCTTTCCGGACCTCAATTCCGGTAATATCGCCTACAAGCTCACCGAACGACTCGCTGGCGCTCGTGCCATTGGCCCGCTCTTACGGGGCCTCGACCGACCCATTCACGATCTTTCACGGGGCTGCTCAGTGCCGGATATCCTCGACACCATGGCCATTACCGCAGTGGAAGCGACCCAACGGAGGCAAGGATGAAAGTTCTGGTCATCGGTTCTGGCGGTCGCGAACACGCGCTGTGCTGGAAACTGCGCCAAAGCCCGCTGGTGGAAGAACTCTACTGCGCGCCAGGCAACCCCGGCATCGAGCATGTTGCCGACCGGGTACCGATCGCGGTGGACGAGATTCACCAACTCGCGGATTTTGCGGCCGATCTGGCCATCGACCTGACCGTCGTGGGCCCGGAGCTACCGCTGGTGCTCGGCATCGTCGATGAGTTCCAAAGCCGTGGTCTCGCCATCTTCGGGCCGCGAAAGCAAGCGGCCGAGCTCGAGGGCAGCAAAGTTTTCTCCAAAGAATTCATGCGTCGCCACGACATCCCGACCGGGGATTTCGAGGTCGCACACGATCGCGCCGAGGCCGCAGCCCACGCAAAGCGTTTTGGTTTACCGGTGGTGCTCAAAGCCGATGGCCTGGCGGCAGGAAAGGGCGTTTTGATCCCCCGCACGCCTGAGGAGTTCGAGCATGCGCTCGCCGCGTTGTTTGACGAACGCCGCTATGGCGGCGCGGCCGACCGGGTGCTTGTCGAGGAATGTTTGGAAGGCGAGGAGATTTCGTTCATCGCCCTCTCGGACGGCGAACGACTGTTGCCGCTGGCCACGACCAAAGACTACAAGCGTCTCGGCGACGGCGACCAGGGACCCAACACCGGTGGCATGGGCGCGCACAGCCCTTCCGCCGTGCTCAAGGCTGGTGCTGGCGCGGACATTATCGACCGCATCATGCAGCCGACCATTGCCGGCATGGCGGCCGAGAACCGTGCCTTTGTCGGAGTGCTCTACGCCGGCCTGATGTTGACCAAGGACGGTCCGCGCGTGCTCGAGTACAACGTCCGTCTGGGCGATCCCGAAGCGCAGCCGCTACTGATGCGGCTCGACGACGATCTACTGCCGGTTCTGGCCCATGCCGCTGCTGGCCGATTCGCCGCGACGCGCTTGCGTTTTCGCAAAGAGGCAGCGGCCTGTGTGGTGCTCGCGGCCGGTGGCTACCCCGAGAAGCCCATCAAAGGCGAGGCGATCACCGGGATCGATGCCGCTGAGACCCATTCAGGCGTGTGTGTCTTCCATGCCGGTACCGCCAAGGCAGACGGTCAACTGGTCGTGGCAGGAGGCCGAGTGCTCAATGTGTGCGCAACCGGCAGCGACCTGCGAGAGGCCCTGCGCAGCGCCTATGCCGCCGCCAACGAGATTCACTGGCCCTCGAGGCTCTTGCGGCGGGATATTGGTCGTCGGATCCTCGCTGGTTGATCGACCGAGTCCGAGCGGATACGGCACCTCTTATCCCTGTGGTGTCCCCACCGGTGATGAGCGAATGCTAAGATGACGAGCCAATCGTGTCGATGACGTCCTTTCGTGGCGAAATGGCTCCGGCAGCCGCGTTGCGTCTGGCACCTGTTTTTCATGTCCGAACTGGGAGAGTTGAAGCCTATGGGCGGCTGTTCGGGTTGCTCCTTCAAAGGCATGTCGACCGCAGTCGAAGATACGTACGTTGGCGTTCGATTCCTTGACGAGACCAACCTGACTCTCTGTCGGACGGGCGGCACGATCTTCGCACGTGAAGATCACGTGATTGTTGATCTCGAGCAAGGTCCGACCTACGGCAAGGTCGAGAAGTCGCCGATGCCGGTGTTCAAGCCGTGTCAAAAATCAGGCGCCCGTCGCATCTTGCGACCGGCGACCTTGCTCGACACGTCGTCCCACGAACGTCAGCGCAAGAACGAGTTCCTCGCCAAACGCTTCTGCCGCGAGCGGGCGCAAGCACAGAAGCTCGAGATGAAGATCTCGCGCGTCGATTTTTCGATCGATGCCAAGCACGCCACCTTTTACTTCACAGCCAACGGACGGGTCGACTTTCGCAAGTTGGTTCGCGAGTTGGCCCAGCGTTTTTCCACCCGGGTCAAGATGGTCCAAGTTGGCGCTCGCGATGAGGCCAAGTTGCTCGGCGGTGTCGGTATTTGCGGCCGAACCCTGTGTTGTTCCACGTGGTTGACCGATTTCCGGCCGATCTCCGTCCAGATGGCCAAGCGCCAGAACTTGAGTTTGAACCCTTCTAAGATCTCGGGCCAATGCGGGCGACTTCTTTGCTGCCTGGCCTACGAAGACGAACAATACAAACGCGTCTCCAAACCGAGTCGGGGCCCTGTGCGGGGTGGGCGCGAGGCAAGAATCGCCTCATGAGCAACCGAAAATTGATTCGACCCGATATGGACACCCGCGGCGCGAGTCGTGGTGTTCGGCGTAAGCAAGTGCCGCCGGAGCAAACCAACGCCGAAGAATTTTACTACCTCAAGCAGATGGCGTCCAAGACGCCAATGGTCGTCATGCTGACCAACGACGAGGAGCTTCGGGGTTGGATCGAGTGGTACGACAAGGCTTCGATCAAGCTCAATCGGAACAACGGGCCCAATTTGCTGATCCCGAAACGGAACATTCGCTACATGTTCAAGGAAGAAGAACTCAAGCGATCGCGCCGTCGATCGTAGTCGAGAAGGTACGAGGCGATTCACTCACGGTCGCCAGCGCAGCCGGACCCAGCCTTCGATAGCGTCCTCGAACGGCGGGTCGAGGATTGCTGCCGCGCCGACGGTCCACCCCAACGCGGGCAGCCGCACCAGCGGCCAAGCAGCCCGTGAGCCCGAGAGCTCGATGCCGACCAAGCGTAGCCAGCCTTGGCCACCCGGTCCACGCAGTAGATGACGCGCGAGAAACAGCCGAAGGGGTCCGTCAAGTCGACCGAGTTCGAGTCGCTGCGCCTCATATCGATCACCGACCAGCGTGCCGGCTGGAAGGCCTGGTACCTCGATCCAGCCAAGTGTCAGGGCCTCCGGCCGCAAGCTCGGGGCCAGGCCACCAACTTGGAGTCGATCCGAGGCGGATGTGGCGCCCTCGGCTTCATGACGTCGCCACGATAGACCGAATCCGAAGCTACCGCGCGCCACGTCCAGGCCCAACGCGAGGGCCTGGCGACGCCATTGATCTTCGCCGGTGCGGCCTTGATCGAGACCCCCTTCGAGCGCCTCGGTCAACCGCCAACGGCCACGCCTTTGGTGGCGCTCATAGCGAACGCGGACGAATCCGATCGTCTGGCCATGACGCCCGGTGGCTCCGTCAACTGTGCCGGCGAAACCGCCGACTGCGATATCGGTGTGGTCGGTGCGGGTAGCGCGCTGCCAACGGCCGGCCAACTCGAATCCCGCGCGGTCGAGATCGAAGGGTACGATCCGCTCGCCAACCGCGCGTCGTTGACGAGAAGGCGCGTGCCGTATGGTGGACAGCCGCGCTTCGAGCGCGACCGGCCAACCGCGAAACGCCACACCGATGGCCGCGCCTTCCGCCGTCTCGCCGGTCATCCCCAGTGCCACCAAGTCCAAGCGTCCGACGAGATCGCCCATGCGAACTCCGGCCTCCACGAACGATGCGCCAGGTGCCAGCGCCCCGGACAGCAATGGCAACCACTCCTGCGGCCCGAAGCCGTAGGGTTTGCTTGGTTGAAGCGCTGTCGTCGTTTCATCGGTCGAAGGTGGAGGTGAACGAGGCGGGGGTGAACGCGGCGCCGGTGAGGGACTTGCCGCAGCCGCGCTTGGCTTCGACAGCGGGTTGGTCAGCAAGTCACGCACGGTGGCAGAGGGGTTCTCTGCGCGCCGGCCTTTACCGCGTGGGTGCAGCACGGTGTCGCCGGTTTCACGACGGTGGAGCACCAACCCGGAGGGCTCGAGCGCGAGATAGAACAGCGCTGAGCCGTCGGGCATTGGCGCCGGTGCGAGGGCGGCGCCATGGGTGCGGACAGCTGGCCACGACCGTCCCGCATTCAGGTCAAAGGTATGAACCTCGAGATAGCCGCCCACCCCCACAGTGGCGACCAGCTCCTCGCCACCGGTGCCCCAAGCAGGCTGCGCCACCATGGAGGTTGCGGTGGTTGCAATCGAATCGACGCGTCCGTCATCGAGGTGCAGCACTTCCAGCCGCCAGCCGTCACCACGGTGGACGACGTAGGCCACGCGCTCGCCATCGGGCGCCACCCGTGGGTGGGCGTAGATGGTGTCGACCCGTGCCTCGGTGATGGGCTCCACAATGCCCACGCCGTCGAGCGTCACTCGGACCAACTGGGTAGCGCCCCACCGGTGACGCACAGCCGCCGCCCACCTGCCATCCGGTGCGGGGTCCGGCTCGCGCACACCAGCACCCCGGGTCAGCCGTTCTACCGACCCCTGACTCGGCGTCCAGCGAAAGAGATCAGGGCGGCGGACGGCGTCGGGCCCTAGCTCGAAGCGCACGAACAACAGCGCGTCATCACCGAGCCAACGGGGGTTGTAGGGTTCCGCACCGTCTCGCGTCCTCAAGACGAACTGGGCCCGACGCGGCGGCGGCCCCGTCTTGACGGACGCCACATCTTCGGGATCGAGCGCCAAGAGCCGCGTTTTGGCAGCCTCGCGTCGGCCTGCCGATTCGTCATCGGCGTCACGCGTGGCAATGATCTCGAGCCGAGACGGCCGATCGCGTACGCGACGCACCAGGGCGAGTTGGCTGCCGTCGGGTGATACGACCGGAGCGCCCGTGGTCCATGCGGTGGCTAGCCACGGCTCACCCCGAAGCAGCGCGGTTCCCCGCTCGGCTTCGAGGGTCAAGGCCTCATGGGTCAATTCGGCCCGGAAGCGGTTGTAGAGGCGCGATGGGGAATCCCCGAAGACGCCGCGGAAAGCTGCATCGAACGAGCGATTGGCACGAGCACTCATCCGCGCCCAGAGGTGGCGTAGGGCGTCTGGGCCCGTGCGCGCTACCAGCCATTCCAAATACGCGGAACCCACCAAATAGGCCATGGACATGCCCAACCAAGCCTCGCCATCCGTCGATAGGCGGCCATAGTCCGGCAACGTGCCGCCTTGTGCCCAGCGCCGGAGAATGGCGGCGCGTAGATCACTGTGGGGACGGCCGACCCCGGTGAGCTCTCCTTCGAGCCAGGTGGCGTAGCCCTCAGTCAACCACCGCGGCGCCTTGCGTGCCAACGGGCCCGCTGGTACCAACAACTGGGAAAGGCGGACCATGGGGTTACGAGATGGTCGGTCCAGGTGCGCGATGTGTCCAACCTCGTGGATGGCCAACAAGGTGCCCCAGTCGCGGTAGTGGCCGATCACCGAGTCGGGCCCTGGCGGGGTGGTCCACAGCACCAACCGTGGCATACCGAGAATGGGATACGCGGAGCCGTTGGCGCGCGCGATCGGATCGGCCACCACCACGTCGATGGTCGATTCCGGCGCATGCCCCACCTCGGTCACGACCCTAGCTCGCACGTCGTCGAGGCGGCTGGCGAGGTGCGCCACCCAGGCCTCGGCGGGTGCCGGGTAGTGAATGCGGAAGTGTTCCGTCTCGCGCGTGCGCCAGTGGGCGTCGGGCCGCTGGGCGATGGCCGGCGACGCCAACCACCACGCCGCTGACAGCAGAAGCCACGGCCCAACCCGGCGTTCAGCCATTGTCAAGGGAGGAGGCCCCCGCTAATCACCGGCGTCGCGCGCTTGCGCGTCGACGACGCAAATGGCCGCCATGTTGACGATGTCGGCGACCTCCACGCCCCGCTGCAAGACGTGGACTGGCTTTTCCATGCCCAAGAGTACGGGCCCGATCGCCTCGGCGTTGGCCAGCCGCCACAGCAGCTTGTAGGCGATGTTCGCGGATTGGAGTTCCGGAAAAATCAGGATGTTCGCCGGTTTCTCGAGCCGGCTCCAGCCATAGCTACCTTCGAGTACCGACTCCAGCACCGCGGTATCGGCCTGCATCTCGCCATCGATCATCAACCCGGGATCCCGCTCGTGGGCCAACTCCGTGGCCGCGCGAACCTTGCGCGCGACCGGGTGGTCGTTGGAACCGAAGTTCGAGAATGAAAGCATGGCGACGCGCGGCTCAATGCCGAACCGGCGCGCGAACTCGGCGGTGAGCAACGCGGTTTCGGCCAGCACCTCGACCGACGGCTCGATATTCACCGTCGTATCGGCGAGGAAGAAGACGCGATCTTCGAAGATTAGTACGTAGGCTCCCACAACACGCCGAACATCCGCGCGGGTGCCAATGATCTGCAATGCTGGCCGGATGGTTTCCGGGTAGTGCTGGGTGAGGCCGGAGATCAACCCGTCGGCATCGCCGAGCTCGACCATCAAGGTACCGAAGTAGTTCCGCGAGCGCATCAAGGATCGCGCGTCTTCACCCGTCAAACCCGCGCGACGACGTTTCTCATGCAGGGCGGCCGCATAGATCTCGAGCTTGGGAGACCGCTCGTTGTGTACGATCGTCAAGTCGTCGGGCGACAAGTCGAGTTCCGCCAGCTTGTTGGCGATGACTTCCTTGCGCGCCAGCAACACCGGGTGGGCGATGCCACGCTCCACCAGTACTTTGGCTGCGCGCAGGATCTTGTCGTGCTCACCTTCGGGGAAAACCACCCTTCGCGGATCGCGCTTTGCCTGATCGATCACGTCGTGCATGAGCTCGAATCGGCGCGAGATCAGGGTTTCGAGCCGCCTCCGGTAGGCTTGGAAGTCCTCGATGGGAGTGCGAGCAACCCCACTCTTGATAGCTGCGCGCGCAACCGCCGGGGCTACGCGCAGGAGGACACGGTGATCGAACGGCTTCGGAATCAGGTACTCGGCCCCAAACCGCAGATTGTCCACGCCGTAGGCTTTGAGCACCGCATCGGGAACATCTTCCCGAGCTAGGCCAGCCAGCGCCGCCACCGCCGCCAATTTCATGGGTCCATTGATGTCGGTGGCCCGCACGTCGAGCGCGCCACGGAACAAGAACGGGAAGCCGAGCACGTTGTTGACTTGGTTGGGATGGTCGCTGCGGCCGGTGGCGACGATCGCATCTGGGCGTGCGGTCTTGGCCTCGGCATAGCCGATTTCCGGATCGGGATTGGCTAGCGCAAAGACGATCGGGTTGGGTGCCATGACCGCCAGCATTTCTGGCGTGACCACACCGGCGACCGACAACCCAAGAAACACATCCGCACCGTGCAAGGCATCGGCCAAAGTGCGCGCTTCGGTCTCGGCGGCAAAGGTCGCCTTGATCCCATCCATGCCGGCCTGACGCCCAACGTAGATGACCCCTTTGCTGTCGCAGACGATCACATTTTGACGCTGAATCCCAAGGTCCAAGTAGAGCTTGATGCACGCGACCGCGGCGGCTCCTGCACCGCTGACCACGACCTTTAAGTCGGCCAAGGTCTTGTTCGCCAACTCGGCGGCGTTGAGCAGTGCCGCGGCGGAAATGATGGCGGTTCCGTGTTGGTCATCGTGAAACACGGGGATGCTCAGCTCTTGCTTGAGTCGCTCTTCGATCTCGAAACACTGGGGCGCCGAAATGTCTTCCAGGTTGATGCCCCCGAATGTCGGCTCGAGCGCCTTGACCGTCGTGATGAAGGTCTCGGTATCGGCGGCGTCGAGCTCGAGGTCGAAGACATCGATGTCCGCGAACCGTTTGAACAGAACCGCCTTGCCTTCCATGACTGGCTTGCTCGCCAACGGTCCGATGTTGCCCAATCCCAAGACCGCGGTGCCATTGGTAATCACCGCCACCAGGTTGCCCCGCGCGGTATATTCAAAGGCCAAGGCCGGGTCGCGTTCGATTTCCAGACAGGGCTTGGCGACGCCGGGGGTGTAGGCAAGCGAAAGGTCGCGTTGGGTCGCGGTGGGCTTGGTCGGGACGACCTGAATCTTTCCCTTGCGCCCATCAGCGTGATAATCCAGCGCTTCTTGATCGGTGATCTTGGTCATCGGTACTCGCTCTGGTCGTTGTCCCGGCCGGTTCGCTGGCAGGGAAGGTCGCGGTAGTCTACACGGGACGCCGGTTCGCCTTTCTCACCAGCTTCGCAACGAGGGCGCGATGATCATCAACCGCTACGACGGTCGCCTGTGTTTGGTGACCCAGAGCGACCACGCGCATCTTTCGTCTCAGCTGTTGCAGCTTTGGCGAAGCGATGGCCTGCCGACGCACCCCCGGCGCGAATCAATCCTCTTTGCGGCTGCCGAGCACGACAACGGCTGGCGTGAGGCGGACGCGGCGCCCCGGGTGAATCCCGAAACCCACCGGCCCCACGACTTTCGTTCCCTTCCGGACAACGATCGCATCGCGGTATGGAACCGGGGCATTCTCCGATACCAACAGAGCCGGCCCGAGGCAGCGCTGCTCATCGTCGAGCACGCGCTGGCGCTGTTCCGGGCTCGAGCCGATATGCCTTTGTGGCAAGCACCGCTGGTGGCCTGGCGGACCTTTCGCGACACCCTGATCGAGTCCCTCGAAGCGCCTTCCGATCAGTCCACCCATGATCACTGGTGGCTGGCCGTCTCCGACACGCTTTCCTTGGCCCTTGCTGCTCGCTGGCGTGAGCCCTTCCAGGGCCCTGGCTACCAGGCACACGTTCTCGATAACGCGGACCCGGTGTCCACCTTGGCCATCGCTCCGTTTCCGCTCGCTGGCTCGACCCGGTTTCGCCTCCCTTGCCGATGGATCGATGATCGCGACTACGGCAGCGACCTGGATCTCGGCGTCGCGCTGGCCAGCGCTCGGTGGCAAGAAAGGACGGTACGACTGGTCCCCGCCATGGACCCAGCCCCGGACCTGTAGAATCGAACACGGTACCGGCCCGTCAGCGGGTACCGCTTTCAAGAAAGGCGACCATCGATGGCCGACAAGGCGTTCAAAACCCGCGGCAAGCGTTGTGAGATTCACGGAATTCTCTACGATCCCGAGTTGACGTCCGGCTGCGCTCGGTGCCGAAAAGGGGGCTTTCAGCGCACCAGCTCGCCCAAGCTCCTTTCAGTGCTACTCACCATGTTGGCGCTGACCGCTGTCGCCGGTTACGTGATCAATGGTGCGCTTACCAGCGTGCGGAGTGATACCAACGAGGCGTCACCGACCACCGAAGTCGCACCGGAAGCGTCGAGCACTCGTGTGGTCGCAGTTGACCCGACGCCCTTCGAAGGTCGGATTCGGGCACTCGAGAGTGCATTGTTCGACACCGACGAGACGGATTTTGCCGTGGTGACCGATCGCGTCGCGAGTGAAGCCGCGGAGCTCGAAGTGGCTTTGCGGCGTGCAACGCTTCCGGCGGCCATTACCGCGAGCCTGGCCGACTTCGCCGCCGAGACCCGCGGGGCCTCTGCCACCGTGGATGCTATCCAAGGCACCCGCGATCGTTGGGTTCGATTGCGCAGCAGTGCATTTCGTCCGGCACCGTGGATGGTTTCGGGAAGTGCCCGGACCGACTCCGGGGGGTTGGCCATACGGAACCACCTCGAAATCGCCCAGGCCCTCGCTTCGGCAGCGCTTGGTGCCAGCGGGGAACCACTCGACACCGCAGACGCCGAGGCCGATGGTGCGACGCTGGCCGCCGAAGTGGCTTCCCTGCAAGCTCGCATGCCACCCAGTCCGCCGCTCGACGCCGACCCGCAACTGCTCGCCAGCCACCGTGCGCTCGACCAGATGCTCATCGAGCTGGGTGCCGTGGCTTCGAGCCCCGCGAGTCCAGATCGACAAGCGAGGCTCGAGGTGCTGGCAACACGGGCGAGCGATACCGAAGCGGAGCTCGAGACGTTGCTCGGGTCGTAGACTCCGCTCCATCCGACTCGAGGCAAGGGCGATCCGAAGAAAACGCCAGGCCTCGAGCGATCGCTTCACTACCCGACGACGGGATCGCCAGGTAGTGAGTGCGTCGGCCAGGCCTCGGCCTACCGCTCGTCGAGGGTCACCGACAGCTCGAACCGGTCGTCGGCCGAGATGTCGACCTCGCGGGTCACCCCACGGTAACCGGGACGCGCCACCTCGATGGTGTGCCGTCCCACGTCGACCAGCAAGCCTGCGCTGACATGCTCGAGCTCCTGTGCGACGCCCAAGAAATGGCCATCGAGGTACACCGCGGCGTCCATCGGCGAGACGGAGACCAACAGCCGGCCCTTGGTGCCATCGGTTGGTTCCGGCTCGACCAATCGGCCCGGCGTCGGCGATTGGCTATTGGGAGCTTCGGCAACTGCAGGTTCTTCCGGCCGTTCCGAAGCACCTGCCGCCAAGCGGCCATCGACATCGATCACCAAGCCCGGGTACACGCGATAGGTGCGCTCGAGCGACTTGTGGCCGTCGAGGTAGACCGTTACGTCGTAGGTTCCCTTCTCCAGCCATAGGTAGTCGGGAAAGCCATCGAATTGACTGACCGTACCGATCGATCGACCGTCGAGGAATATTTCCGCTTTCTTGGGCTTGACGTCGAAGTCCAGTGCGCCCAGTTGCTCGACTTGGGAGGCTCGGTAGCGCAGGTTGCGGTACGGGTACCGTCCGTAGCCGTACCGATGTCCGTAGGCAAAGAAGGGATACCCGTAGTGCCCGTAGTAACGGCCACCGTAGTAGCCGTAGTGCCCGTAGCCATAGTGGTGCGAGCCATAGTGGCGCGAGCCATGGCGGTACCGGTGGCTGCGGCGTCCTTTCTCTTGGGTGGCTGCCGTGGCACTCGGTGCTGCCGCGGCTGCCGCTACCACCACGCTGGACGTGGCGCTTGCGGTTGCTTGGGTTGCCGAACCGAAGGATGGGGCCGCCATTAGGGCGATTGCCGCCAGCGACCATCCGAGGCGCTGCTTCAGCTGATGTTTTTCGCTCATGTGTTGTCGTCTCCTTTCGCCAGCCCGGCGCGATCACGCCAGCCCCGGTGTAGACCGCGGATGTAGTGAAACCGAAGGACATCTTCCCACAGCTTCGGCGTCCGCAAAGGCAACCACTGCAAGCGGCGCGCCAACCACTCACGACGCTGCTGCTGAGCCTGTGGGGGCAAGGCTGGCGGCCCTTCGGGCCCCAGACCCAGAAAACCACCCAACTCGGGATGAAGCCGGTAGAACACCACTGCCGAATACCCCGCCTTCTCCTGGCGCTCGGTAAATCGAGCCAGATCGGTCGGATGGTCGTGCTCGACCGTCGCCGCTGGTTCGTAGATCAGCCGCAAACCCCGCTTTTCGAGGCGATAGCTGAGCTCAGTGTCCTCCCAGGCCGCGTAGGGAAACCGGACATCGAACGGCTCCGCCAGCAGCAACGTACGTGAAAGGGTGAGGTTTGAGGTGTAGAAGAAGTTGAAGGGCACATCCTCGGGGTTCTCGATCAACGCGTACCCGAATTGCAAGCCATACTCATTGATGTAGCGCAAAAAGGGGTTCAGGCGCATGCGCCGATGCCAAGCGGTGTATCCGATTACGGCCAAGGTCTCGGCGTTCGGCCGCTGCGCGCGCGCGCGGTCGTGGGTCGCCAACCATCCAGTGGATGGGACAGTGTCGTCCCCGAGGAAGGCCACCCATGTACCACGCGCCTCCGCAACCCCATGGTTCCGCGCCACCCCAGGACCTTGATTTTCTTGCTCCAGTACCCGCGTGGGGCAGGAAGCTGAACGCTCGTTCAAGAACGTGCGCGTCTCGTCCGTCGACCCATCGTCGACCACGATGACCTCGAATGGCGGTGCGTCGACCTGCGTTTCGAGCGCCGCCAAGACCTCAGGCAGGACGTCCATGCGGTTGTAGGTTGGTATTACAATGGAGTAGTGGATGGACACGTTGGTGATCTCCAAGCGGCAAGCTGTGCTGCAATTTCATGCAACACGGTAACGAATAAAGCCGCCAGACGCCCGTATTAGCATATTGTGGACATTCCGATGATGCTGCCGAAACTTGCGATCTCGAACGCTGGCCTCAGCGACAGCGATTTGGTGCTGAGAGCCCGTGGGGGTGATGCCTCGGCCCAGGAGGCCCTGGCCAAGGCCCATCGTCGATCCGCTTTTCTCCTGGCACTCCAGCTTCTCGGCAACCGGGACGACGCGCTGGACGTGGCGCAAGACGCCATGCTTCGGTTCTTCACCACCCTCCACCGGTTCGATCCCACGCGCCCGGTTCGTCCATGGTTGTTTCAGATCGTCCGCAACCGGGTTCACGACCTGTGGCGTCGTCGGAAAGTCCGCAAGCACGATTCTATCGACCGAGTGAACGAGGATGGGCCCGCCTACGAGCTCGTAGATCTGAGCATCGATCTCGAGGGCGACGCCGTCCGCACCCAACTCCGCCGCAACCTGTGGCAAGCACTGCGAAAACTGTCCGACACGCAACGTGAGATCCTGGTTCTGCGCGACTATCAAGACCTGAGCTACGCCGAAATCGCGCAGACCCTCGGGATTCCAATCGGAACCGTGATGTCCCGCCTGCATGCGGCTCGCAAGCGGCTAAGGATCATCGTCGAGACCGACTTCGGGGCGCTCGTGCCCCGCGCAACCGAACGGATGAGAGGCTGAGCACTATGTCTCAGAGACCGAGATCCCCCATTACCGAAGAGCTGCTGTCCGGCTACCTGGACGGTGCATTGCCCCAAGGCGATACCCAGAAAATTCGCATTGCCATCGAGGACGACGAGGACGTCAAGGCGTTGTACCGCGATCTCGAGGCCATGCGCGACGCCGCTGGCTCGACCCGGTTCGTCGAACCCGAGGACGACGCCTGGCCCGAGCTACCGCGGTCCAAGAGCAGTTGGTTCTCGCGTTCTCTCGGCTGGGGCTTGCTGACGACCTGGTTCACGGTGGTGACGGTCTACTCATTGTGGACCTTCATCTCACAGACTGGCGACCCGCTCGAGATCTTCTTGGTACTGGGCCTGCCCGGCGGCTTCGTGCTTCTCTTCATCTCGGTTTTGATCGATCGCTTGAAAGATCTCAAGACAGACCGGTATCGTGGGGTACGCCGATGATCATCTCGACCTCTGATTTCATCGCGGGGAAACGCGTTACCCGCACCCTCGGGCTGGTTCGCGGCAGCGCGATCCGCGGCCGCCATATCGGCAAGGATCTAATCGCCCACCTGCGCAACGCGGTGGGTGGAGAGATTCCCGAGTACACCAAAATGATGTCGGAAGCGCGCGAGCAGGCACTCGATCGCATGATCGAAGAAGCCCGCGAACTGGGTGCCGACGCTGTCATCAGCCTGCGCATCGTCTCATCGGCCATGATGGCTGGCGCCGCCGAGATCCTCGTCTACGGCACCGCCATCCAGACCGAGGACGAGACATAGGTCGAGGTGATCCCCCACATCGCGCTTCATAGGGGCGGTTGACACTCAACTGATGCGTCCGAAGTCGGGCGATACGCAGCGTGTCGATTCCCGCCGCCGTTACCACATCGTAGATGCCGTCCCATCTCCACAACCGATCTTGACCAATGTCGACCACGCCAACTCGGGCGTCAGCCCAGCAAAGAGCTGTGGTCGGCTCATATGTGGATGTCATTGTTTCGATCGGGAATGCACCAGCCAGTTCGTATTGATTGGCGTATAGGCTTAGTCGTTGGTCCGCATCCCGTCTGGTCACCAGCACGATCGGTATGCGAAAGCGCGTTCAGGATGAGCGGGAGATTGCTCGGCCGTCGGTCGGTACCACAAGTGGCGATACGACGGCTCTCGCTGACGTCCGTCGACACTGGACTGCGCTCTGCCTACCGGCACGCAGCTGATGAGCGCACTGGAGAAGGCGTGCCCGAGCGCTTGCTCGATACGGCCGCGCTCGCTGCCGCAGCCGAGAATGCCGAAAGATACCGCAAGCACGAGGAGGCTGGCTGCGCGATCTCGAAGCACCCTTGAATCGCCCTGCAAGCTGTCCGGACGGGTGGGCTCACACGCGTTCCCGCTGCCTTGTTCTTCCATCTCGGTCACCGTAGCTACGGACTATGGTTTTCCGCGCCTCGCCCGCACGCCAGCGCGTGCGGCCCGCTTCCCATTCACCACGCCTTCATCTTGAATAGGCGCCCCTGCTCGTCTTCATCATGTAGCGTTAGGGCAATTTCACTCGCATCGAGCACAGGCTCGTCACTGCCATCTCGACGGGGAAGGTCTGAGTCGATCAAGGTGATAGTCGGCTGGATTCCAAGATCAGCGTATCGGCGGATGACCGCGAGCAGGTTTTCCTTCTTGCGGTCATCTAGTGACTCGAACGCACCATCATGATAAACGAAACGCGGGAACTTGGTGTCGAGATGCGCACGTACTACAGCCAGATCAAATGCGATGCACAATAGTTTTCGATATGTGTGACCGAGATCGGCACTGGTAGCATTACCCGATTCATCAAGAATCTCGGCCTTGAACTCGACGTGCCCTTTTTGGTTGGGCGACACGCTGAGAAGAGCCTTGTGGGCAATTACAACCTCGACGATCTCACTGAAGAACAGACGTATCGATGAAAATCGGCTGTGCTTGTCTGCGTTCTGCGTCTCGACGTCATCTTCGATCTGAGTCTGAAGATGACTGCACTCCTCGGTCAACGTGCGAATCTCTGTGCGCAATTCTTGCAGTCGCCGAAGATAACCCCGCTGTCGCTCCAGGATAGTGATATCGGCACGCAGTGCCACCATCTCACCTGAGACTTGCCTGTACTTATTGAATACGTCCGTGTTGCTTAGAAATGCCAGAACCTCTGAGCGTCGTTTGCCACTCACGTCAAGTTTAGCGTTAACTTCCGCCAGTCGGGTTTCGATTTTTCGTCTCTCTTCCTGCAAGTAGCCACGTCGTTCATCGGTGATCGCACGATTGAACGCGATCAGCTGCTCGAAATCCTTCTTGATTTGCCCTTGGAAAAGCACGCCAGCTTGCCCGAAAATCTGCTCTGCTTCGTCCGGGCTGAACAAGATTTGGTCTTCCTCAATCGAAACGAGTATCTTCTTTCTGCTCAGATTCAGCGTATAGCGCTCAGCATTCAGCGCGGCGATTTCCTCGTCGATCTCGTCAACGAGTTGCGTTGTGCGCTCTTGGTCCTGCTCTCGGAAGTCAAATGCATCTAGCAAGACCTGTTTCTTGTCAGCCTCTTCTTGCTTCAACAACAAGATGCCTTCTGTCTTGCTGATGTCTTCGATCGATCCACCCAGCTCGCTCTCGATGATCTGCGCTTGTCCCTTTTTTCTTTTGAGCTGGTCCTCTTTCTTGTAGTCGAGACAACCAATTGTGCGTCGAAGCCCAAGATGTGTATTAGAAAGGGTTTCCAGTCCGAGTGAGCGCCGACATATCGTTGAAGTTGAAATACGTTCAGGTAGTCGTCTTGTGAACGAAGCTGATATCCTAGGCCCTTGCGGAATGACCATGGGTGTAGAGCTCGCCAGTCGAGCATGCTATCGAGCATGCTGGAAGCTCGTTCGAAGGGCATGTCCAGGTGGTCCCACTCAGGATCCGCAAGATTGGCCAAGTTCTGCCCGCTGGTCCCGTGTTTCTTGAAACTAATTTTCGTTGCCCGGCTGACGCCGCGTCGCACGGTAATATGAGAGCTATCAGGTAACTCGATTTCGAGATAGAAGACGAACTGCTCGAAACGATCTAGGTGTTTGAAGAGAAAGAATGAAGGGTTTCTTTTTGCAAGAAAGCAGAAATCAATTAGGCGGCCCAGCGTGGTCTTGCCGAGGTTGTGCGTGTCCTTCTTGCGATTCTCAGGCAAACGAATCTCTGCCAAGATCGCGTTGAGACCTACTGCGAATTCGACAGGGTGGAATAGCGAGTCTTGATTCGAATAGAGCTTGGACAACCTCATCGCGTTGCACCACTATTGGGGCCAACGTACTCGAATGCATCGGTTTTTGGGCGATACTCAATCAAACCTAGGAGATAGAGGAAGCTCATCGCAGGAAGAAACAATACGTCACCACCCCCAGTACTTTTCTTGATGTAGTCGCGCAGACTGTCGTAGTTCTCCAGCCGAAGCTGCCGAAGACGTGTCAGTAGCTTCAGGGCTGCATAGATGACTGTGCGGTCGGGGTGAGAGTGTTTGGTCGGTCTAAGCATCGCCCGCCTCTCCGATGTCACAATTCCAGTACATGTAGAAGAGCATGGCTCGCGTTAGGCGCTTATGACATCGTAGGATAGGGTCACGCTTGAAGAGTAGGTCTGCCAAGTACTCCATGACTGCGTCGAACTCTTGATAGTTCTTTCGCCTAGAGATGATCTTTAGCTGGAACTCGTCCGCCACGGACTCATACATACGGAGCAGGTCGAGGTTCTCTGGCGCTGCCAGGAAAGTGCGAATTTGTGCCGTCTCAATCAGGTATCGTTTCCGCTGAGCTCTTGCGTACGCAACACTCATGTTGTTCAGCGCGTTTTTGCGCTCGTATGTCAAACGCGACGTCGGCGGGTCGTCGGGTGGTGGGGCCAAGTCTTTACGTTGACCCACCAACGCTTGCACAACGTCGGACAGATCATCGGGGCTGACAATCAACGGTGAATCGATAGGATCGAGGTTCGCTCGCTTCGGTATCTCGGGGAAAGATTTTAGCAAGGTTTCCAATCGCTCGATCCCGCAGAGATAGATCGACTCCTCTGGGAGGTCACACGCTTCAGCGAGGTGCGCACGGATGGCGCTCTCTGCGTTGCCAGCCAATCGTCGGTTGGCGAACAACATGTAGTTGTCGAGCTGTCCATTCGCTCGAAGACTAACAATGCGAGGGACCTCCTTGCCGAGCACTGTTTTCGTGGCGGACGTGCTGAAGAAGTCGGCTTCTGAGAAGCTACGGTTGTAGCCATTGGTGTGCTTGGCTTGGATGATCGTCGTACCCTGCCATGGAACTACCGCGCTGGGGTGACGCTCTGCGGTTCCCACGAATTTGGCGTCTCTGCCACCATCGGGCCCTTGGAGAAGCCTTGGACGGAGATGCCGAGGAGGCACTGGCAGAGAAGTACTACCAGCTCCTCGAACTGCTCAGGGCTCAGGTCTTCGTATGCGAACTTCACGAGGGCCTCGCGGTAGTCTACAATTCTTGTACTCTGTGCCTGGTTAGCCCCCAATCAAGAGGGATCGAGGCAACGACACTTCCTGGCCAATTCCCTGATCTGGCTCCTACGTCAATCGGCTCTCAAGAAGGAGTCATCCACCTGCGTGCCGCGCCGCGCCAGCGGAGAGCGGCTTACCCATTTCTAGCCAAGTTGCCGCACAGGATAGTCGATGCCTGCCAGGGGCGTCGGTATACTAAACCGCTGTTGATTTGCACGCCATTGCGCGGCTCGATGGTCGATGCTGTAAGTCACCGGGCGCTTGAGCCGAGCCGCAAGACGCCCTGATCTGCTTGTCAAGCATGTCTGAGGCGTAGGCTAAAGCCGGTTCGGCGACATCGATCCGCCGTCTTTCGCGCCTGGGCAACTTGCTGGGCCGGGCGGTCCACTCATTCGAGCATGCGCTTGCGGTTCGCCGCGTCGAAGGAGGACATGCCGCCGAGATCGCTGTTGATGTACTGGAGGGTCAACTCGGGGGCCTTGAATCGACGCCGCGCCGGGTCGCGATAGTGGCGGTGGGAGTGGGATTCGAACCCACGGACCGCGTGAACGGTCAACGGTTTTCAAGACCGCCGCATTCGACCACTCTGCCATCCCACCACGAACTGTTTTGGCTTCTCGCCTTGATCCTTGCTCCGGCCTACGTTCGGGCCTCGATCTTCGATGTGCCACCGAGGTAGCCACGCAGGGCCTCGGGCACGGTCACCGAGCCGTCTTCTTGTTGGTAGTTTTCGAGAATCGCAATCAACGTTCGTCCGATGGCGAGGCCCGAGCCGTTCAAAGTATGCACGAAGCGGGGCTTCCCGCCGCCGGCGGGACGGTACCGTAGGTCGGCGCGGCGGGCTTGGAAGTCGACGAAGTTGCTGCACGACGAGATCTCGCGGTAGCGCTGCTGGCCGGGTAGCCAAACTTCGAGATCGTAGGTCTTGGACGACGAGAAGCCGGTATCGCCGGTGGACAAGGTGACGACTTGGTAGGGAAGCTCGAGGCGCTGGAGAATGCTCTCGGCGTGGCCGGTGAGCTCTTCCAATGCTTCCCAACTGGCGCTGGGCTCGACGAGCTGCACGAGCTCGACCTTGTTGAACTGGTGCTGACGAATGAGACCGCGGACGTCTTGGCCGTAGGCCCCGGCTTCGGCGCGGAAGCAGGGCGTGTAGGCGGTGTAGCGCAGCGGTAGCTGGTCTTCGCGCAGCAGCTCTCCCCGGTGCAGGTTGGTGACCGGCACCTCGGCGGTGGGGATCAGGAAGTACTCATGATCGCCTTCGAGCTTGAAGAGATCGTGCTCGAACTTGGGAAGCTGGCCGGTACCGGTGAGGCTGGCGCGGTTGGCGATGAACGGTGGCAGGACTTCGGTGTAGCCGTATTGCTCGGTGTGCAGATCGAGCATCATCTGAATGAGCGCGCGCTCGAGCCGCGCGCCTGCACCCATCAAGACCGTGAAGCGTGCCCCGGCGAGCTTGGCACCGCGCTCGAAGTCGAGAATGCCGAGGGCCGGGCCAAGGTCCCAATGCGCTTGAGGTTCGAAGCCAAACGATGTTGGCTCGCCCACGGTGCGCTCGACCCGATTGTCGCTTTCGTCCGTACCGACAGGCACCGTGTCGTGCGTCAGGTTGGGGATACTCAAGACAAGTGTTTCGAGCGCTTCTTCGGTCTCGGCCAGCGATGCCGCGAGCTCGGCGAGCCGCTTTTTGGTGGCGGCCACCGCGGCGATCTGTTCGCTGGCGTCGCCGCCAGTACGCTTCACTTCGCCAATGGCCTTGCTCGCCTCGTTGCGCTGGTGCTTGAGTTGCTCGGCCTCCACCAGCGCGGCGCGGCGCTCGGTGTCGCGGGTTTGCCATGCGTCGAGTACCGACAGGTCGAACCCTCGTTTGGCCAGCCGCTCGCGAACGGTGCCGGACTCATCACGCAATTGTTCCCGAGAAAGCATGGGCGGCATACTACTGACCGTCCCAAAGGCCGTCAACGCGAACGACGTGGACGGCCAGCGCCAAACCGGTCGGGCAATTGACCCCGTGCCGTACCCGACACGGGTAAGATGCACCCGCGCGATGTCTCGTCTTCCCTCGCCCGCCGGCGCCGCCGGCTACGCCCGTGACTTCGCGGCGGTGGCATTGCCCGCCGCCGTTTTCGCGGCGCTCGTGGTGCTGGGTCGCGCTGAGTTCGGACTCGACCAAACCGCCGCCGCCGAGGTCTTCTTCCTCGCGCAGTTGGCCGCGGCGGTGCTGGTTGCGGTGACTTACCTGTCGCCACCGGTGGCCGCCTGGACGGGGCTCGGTGTGGTCATCGTCGCCTGGTCGATCGGCATGGGTACGGTCCGCGGTACGGCGGCTGCCGCGGTTCTGACGTTGGGGCTGGCGCTCGCTGCCCGGCGCCACGCCTTCCTGCACGGGCATGCCGTGCTGGTGCGGAGCGTGGCGATTTCGATCGCGATCCAGGTCATGATGCGCAACGACGCCTTGATGACCGCGGGTCCATGGCAGGCCGCTTGGACCCTGCTGGTGTTGCCGGTCGCGGCGGCACTTTGCTTGGTGATCTTGGGACGCGTCTTCGGCACCCTTGGTGCTGCCGTCGCGGGCGCGGCGCTCTTGACGTTGGGACCGGGCTGGACGTTGGCGGGTGTGTTGACGTTGGTGGTCTTGGTATTTGCGGCGACTGTATTTGTGGGTACAGTATTTGTGGGTACCGTATTTACGGCGACAGTATCTTCGGGGACCGCGGCGACGCGCGCGCTGGCCTCAAACTGGTTCCGCGCTGGCCTTGTATTGGCGGCGGTGTTGGCCCTCGGGGTGCACGAGCCACGGCTTGCCGGGCTGGCCCTGGCCGGCGGCTTGGCCGTGTTGGCACATGGTGGTGGATCAAGGCTCGATCACAAAGTTGGAAGACTCGAGGTCGGCACGATTCTCAACGTCTCGGCTGTTTTGATCGCGGTGGCAGTGGCGTGGACAAACCCTGGTGCGGACAGCCAGGCGTTTTTGCGTGCGGGCATGATCGGTGCGCTCTTGCTGCCGGCTGCCGCTGCCCAAGCCGCTGGCCTTGAATTGCGCGGTGGGCTGGTCTTGGCGGGGATCGGCGCGCTGTTGGCTGTCGCTGGAGCGGGTTTGACGCCGGTGGCGTTGACAGCGGGGGTGACGGTGGCCGCGTTGGCATTGGGTGGTTCGGGCATTGCCGCGCGCCTTCAAGGTGGTTGGAGTGCCGGCCTTTTGACCCTGGCGGTCCTGGCCCGTGCCTATCCCTGGCTTCGGGAGGCACCCGTCGAGCGGTTTCTCGATCACGCGACATCGGCCGCGAGGGCGTCGGGGATTCCGTTGTTGGGTGTCGAAGTACCTGTTCTTCCGGTATTCCTCTTGGTGTCGGTGGCCTCCTTGGCCGGTGTGCTCGAACGACTTTTTCGAGGCCGGCTGCGTTCCGAATGGGCGCGTGCGTCGCCGGTTGTGGTCTGGGGCGCGGTCGCCGTCGCCTTGCTCGGCCCGCTGGGTTTTGCAGGCACGGTTCTGCTGGCGCATCCCACGCTACTCACGGTCCACCGCGATAGTTGGTCCCAACGTCTGGAGCCCGCGCTGCTAGCCACGGAGGTGGTGATCGAAACCAATTTGATCCAGAGTCTCGCGCTGCCCACGGGTACGGTCTTGGGCAATGTCCAGGTGCTGGACGCGGATCAGCGTCCCTTGGCGATTTGGCGGCTCGAGCTTGGGCGCGACACCGCGGAATGGGCCGCGCTGCGCGCGGACATCGCCGCGCAACCCGACTTTCGTGCGCCACCTGCGTGGTCGGTGGCGGCGTCGCCTGCCGGTCGTCATTTCTCGGCGCGGTTTCGCAACCACTGGACCCTACCGACCCCCGGCAAAGTAGCCTGGGTCACGGTGCGCCGCAATCCCAGCTTGCCGGACGACGTGCAACTGGCGATGTATCGTCTGGAGGTCCGGCCTTGAGTAGACCGGTGGCCAAGGGCCTGGAACCGCGTGCCCTGCTGGTGCGCAGGGTGTTGCCGGCGCTGGGCCTTGGCGCGTTTTGGAGCGTCGTGGTCGCGACCCTGCCCGGGATGACGACCGCTGATCCGCTTTATCCGGTGTTGCAGGCGATTCCGTGGCTGCTTGCCGCCCTGCGGTTGTTGCTGGGGCCCCGGCCTTTTCACTCTCGCGTTGTGGAAGTCGAGAGCCTGGCGTTGCTCGGTTTGCTCGTTGTCGTTGCGCGTCGGTCAACGCTGGCACCACCGGTGCTCGATCGGCACCTCGTAATCGCCTTGGTTCTGCTGCTCGGCCTGCATCTCGCGCGTTACTTGCCCGCCTTGGCCCGGCGATTGGGACGCACAGTACCGGCACGACCGTCATTGGTGTTCTTCGGCCTGCCCTTGGTGGTGTACCTGGTGCTCTTGCCGTGGTCGGGCGCCCAGCGGCCACCGGATGGTGACGAGCCTTACTACCTGCTGGTCACCCATAGTCTTGCGTTTGATCTCGATGCCGACTTGGGGAACAACTACGCCAATGAGGATTGGCGGCGGTTCATCGAGCGGCCGATCGAGCCGCAACCCGGCGATCCTCGTGGCGCCGGTGGCCAGGTCTATTCACGCCACAACCTACTGCTGCCCCTGGTGTTGGCGCCGTTCTACCGGCTTGCAGGCCTGTCGGGAGTGCTGGCGGCGATGGCGGCGATGGCCGCGGCGACGGCGTGGATGATCTTGCGCTTGGCGCATCGTGTGGCACCGAAGCGTTCGCGCGGGGCGCTCTTCGCCTACCTGGTGTTTGCCTTCACCCCGCCGTTCTTGCTCTACAGCCAACAGGTGTGGATCGAAGTGCCTGCTGCCCTTCTGGTGACGCTGGCCGTTGATCGATTGTTACGGGCGCGCCAACTGGGCTTTCGGCGTCGCGACATCGTCTTCTTTGCGTTGGCCCTGGCTGCGATGCCTTTGCTCAAATTGCGCTTGGCCTTGCTGGCGTTGCCGCTCCTGGCCCTCGCTTGGTACGACGCACGCGACACCGCACGGCTCGCCGCGTCGCGCACCGCCATGGCGGTGGGGGGCGGTTTGTTGGCGACGACGCTGGCCGTGATCTTGGGGTTCAACCATCTGCGCTTCGCCAACCCACTCAAGATGCACAGTTGGCAGGAGCTGCGGGTGATCGATCACCCGTTGTCGTCCTTCGCGCTTGGTGGCCTCGGCATGTTCTACGACATAGCATTTGGCCTGTTTGCCTGCGCGCCGGTGTGGCTGCTGCTGTTGCCCGCAGTCTGGCTCGCGGTGCGTCGAAACCGGCGGCTGGGCCGCGACCTGCTGCTGATCTCTGGGCCGTATTTGTTGGTCGTGGCGCCGCGGTTCGAGTGGTACGGCGGCTGGTCGCCGCCGTTTCGCTATGCTCTGGTGGTCCTACCTTTGCTCAGCTTGCTGTTGATTGAGCTGCTCGATCGGCCCCACCCACGGACGCTCGCGCTCGCGCATGCGCTGGGGGTGGTGACCCTGGCGTTGACCGCGCTGTGGTTGGCGGTGCCTGGATGGACCTATAACCTCGCGAGTGGCAGCACGCATTTGCTCGACGCTGCGGGCATGCGATTGGGCGCCGACCTGGGGCGCTTCTTTCCCAGCATGGTGCGACCGCGCTTGGCCACGTGGCTGTGGCCGGCCGTATCGTTGTTGCTCATTCCGCTGGCACTGGGGCGAAAGGCACTGGGGCAGAAGTCGCGAGGCAGAGAAGGAAAGGCCCGGCGCGTCATCGCGCCAGCGTGGGGGGCAGCCGGGCTGCTGACCATGCTGGTTGTCTTGACCCTGGCCGTGCACCGAGTGCCGACCCATGCCATCGAGTTGGAAGACGGCTGGCTGCGGCATCAAGGCGGCGGGATCCATCCGCCGCCTTGGACCCTCGAACGGCCGCGCCATCGCGGCGGTTGGATGCTCAGTCCCACGACGCGGCTCACCGCGGCGGTGGTTGGCGACGGTCCGGTGACCGTGTACCTGGGCATGCGCTACATCGAAAATCTGCCCGATCCTGGGTTCGAGATCGTCATCGCGGCCGGCGACCAAGAATTGAAACGGTTTGTACCCAACCCGTCACCGCCCTGGCAGACCATCGAGCTTGCGCTCGACTGGCCGGCCGGTGCCCCGCTGGTGATCTACGGACCGCCCGCGAAGCCGGGACGGCGCAATGGCGTCGTTGTCGACTTCGCGGACTTTGTTTGGCAGTAGGTGGGTGGCACTACTACGACCCGAAGGTGCGACGCAAATGGTAATACGCCTGCTTGCGCCACCAGGGCCAATCGTGGCTGACGTCGAAGCCCCAGATGTCGCGGTCGTGGGGGATGCTCTTGGCTGCCAGCAGGTCGGCCAGCGCATGGGTTTCCTCGATACAGCCTTCTTCCCATGGACCCTGGCCGCAGACCAGGGTTAGGTGGGTTTGAGCGCGCACACGTTCGAGGTGATCGCCTTGGAGGTTGCCGACGTACGCCAAGGGATTGTTGAAATAGAGGTCCGCTCCGCCAGCGCCCTCGGTGAAGTGTGCCATGTCGTAGCGCCCGCTCAAGCACAGGCCGTAGTGGAAGACCGCAGAGAACTTGAGCGCAAAGTTGGCGGCGTAGAAGGCGCCCAAGCTGGCGCCGGAAGTGGCGACCCGTACCTCGGGCGCGTGACAATCTTGCCGAATCCAGGGCACGAGAGTCTTGAGAATGAATCGCTCGTAGGCCCGATGGCGAGACAGGCGCCAGGCTGGATCGCTGTCCTTTCGGGTCCATGCTTCGGAAACGTTGGACTCGGGGCAGTAGAGCTTGATACGTCCGCTGTCGATGAGCGGCGCCAGGGCCTCGGTCATGCCTTGGCGATCCCACTCGTGAGCAAACCCCGCGGCAGACGGAAACACGAGCACCGGCGCGCCCCAGTGTCCAAAACACCAGACGTGCATGTCGCGGCCCATGTCGGGGCTTTCGATCAACTCGTGACGGCGCTTCATGGCTGGGGCTCCCGCGGGGTGTCTGGGGGGGTACCGAGGGCGAACAGGCGACTGCGGGTCGCGATGTATAGCACGCCGTCGCGCGCCGAGGGTGGGGCGTAAATCGAGTTGCCGAGGTTGATCTCGGCCAGGACTTTTTCTCCGGGTCCTTCGGCGAGTACGGCAACATCGCCGTCTTCGTCCACGACGTAGACCTTGCCGTCGGCCACCAGCGGCGGGGCCCAGACGGTGGCGAAGGTGTCGTGTTTCCATAGTAGCTTGCCGGTCTCGGCGTCGAGGCAATGGAGGAAACCGTTGAGATCGGTAACGTACAGACGACCGTTTTTCACGGCGACGGCGCCGAGGGTGCCGGCGAAGCCGCGGTCGCGGTACGACCATTTGACGGCGGATGGGGTGACGTCGCCCTTGCCAGCGGGTTCGAGCGCCCACAGGTGGCCTTGGCCCGCGCCCATCTCGGGATCGTGACCGACGCCGATGAGGACCCGTCCGCCGACGACCACCGCGGGCGCGATGAGATTCTCCGGCGGTGGAGTCGAAGAATCGCTGCCGTCCGCGAGAGTCCGGAAGCTGTTGGCGTCGAAACGCCATTGGGCTTTGCCGTCAACATCGAAGGCGTAGAGCCAGCCATCACCGGCAGGAAACACGACTTGACGCGTACCGGCGTGATCGCGAAGCGATGGGCTCGACCACTGGCCGTCGAGAATACCGGCGCCAGGAGAAGCGTCATGCCAAATAACCTCGCCGGTGGTCTTGTCGACGGCCAGGAAGCTGGGTGCCTCGGGGTTGGGTACCTTGCCGTCTTCGCCCACGCCGTGACTGGTGTTGACGAAAAGCCGATCACCAACGATCAGGGGCGACGATACCGACATGTGGTGCGGGAAGACGTTGAGCTTACCGATGAGGTCGAGCGACCACACCGTGCTGCCGTCCTTCGTATCGACGCTTTGTAGCTCGCCGCGGCTGCTCACGTAGTACAAGCGGTCGCCTTCGACGGTGGGGGTCGTGCACACACCCTGGAGCGGCCAGTCGTTAATCCGTCCACTCGCGAGCTTGGCGTGGGTGCGTTGCCAAAGAAAGGTGCCATCGTCGGCCTGAAAGGCCATCAAGACTCCGTGGTCACCTTCGACCTTGGGGTCGCGCGGCTTGCCGTTGTTGGTGCCGATGAACACCCGGCCATCCGCGGCGACGGGGCCGGCGTAGGTTTCCGTGCCCAAATCAACGACCCACAACACGTTGGTGCCAGACCGAGGATCAAATGTCGTCGGTAGATTGCTGGCCGGTGCGGCCATGTTGCGCCCGGGACCGTTGCCCAGCGAGACCGAGCCATCTGCCAACGCTGAGCCCACCAAGGCGGCGGTCAGGGCCAGCACCGTGGTAAGCGCCGTAAATGGCGGTGCGTGGCCGAAGTGTTTCGTTGTCATGTAGCCCTTCGGATGGCGCGTGCGGGGTAGCCCACAGCGGAACGCGATCATAGCCGAGTCGAAGATAGGACCGACGGTGGATCGATCGAGATGGGATCGGGCCTCGCGGTCGGCCCTGTTGTCCTGACCTGCGTCGCGCGGGGGCAGTGCTTGGTGGTTGGCCTTGATCCACCACCAAAAAACTAGGATCCCCGCTGGTCCCCTGTAAACACAGGGGTTAAGGTCAAGGTACCAACAACGACCTATCACCAACGGGGTGAAGACATGGTGGCACAAGGCGTTCTTCCATACCAGCTCGATCATGAAACCAGGAAGACGACCCTAACGGGTCTCGGGGGTCTTCCGATCTACCTGGATCTCGCTCACATAGTGGGTCTGCGCGACTCCATCGCCCGGCACCTCGGACACAAGGGCAGCTCGCAGGGCTGGAGCGTGGAGCAATTGTTGACGACGCTGATCCTGCTCAACCTGGCGGGGGGCCAATGCGTGGAGGATCTCGCAAAGCTCGAAGGCGACGATGGCTTCGCGTTGATCCTGCACCGCACGGAGGCCTTCGGAATGCCGCGCGCCGCACGGCGCGAGCGGGAGCGCCGCTGGCGCAAATCGACGGATCGTAAGGTACCGTCGATCTCGTCGTTGCGCCGATTCTTGGTGTCGTTTCACGATTCGAAGGAGGAGGAATCCAGGGAGGCAGGCCGGGCCTTCATCCCGTCGCCGACCGCGGCGCTTAAGGGATTGTCCAAGATCAATCGGGACTGCCTTGGCTTTCTGCAGCGGCATCAGCAGGAGTCGATGGCTACGCTGGACATGGACGCCACTCTGATCGAGACGCAGAAGAAAGAAGCGCTGTTCTGCTACAAGAAGTTCCGGGCGTACCAGCCACTGAATGTGTGGTGGGCCGAGCAGCAGGTGGTGGTTCACTCAGAGTTCCGCGACGGCAATGTGCCGGCCGGTTTCGAGCAGTTGCGGATCCTGCAAGAGAGTCTGGCGAGCCTGCCCGAGGGCGTCGAAAAGGTAGCGATGCGCTCGGACACGGCGGGCTACCAATGGGATCTGTTGCGTTACTGCGCCGAAGGCAAGAACGAGCGATTCGGGGTCATCGACTTCGCGGTGGGGGCCGATGTGACCTCGGCCTTTCGCACAGCTGTTTACGATGTGGCACAAGGAGCCTGGCAGCCGCTGCTGCGGCGGCGAGGCGATCAGCTCGTGGATACGGACCAGGAATGGGCCGAGGTGTGTTTCGTCCCCAACGAATCGGCGCGCAAGAAAGACGGTCCAACGTATCGGTTCTTGGCCATTCGCGAGCCTTTGGCCCAGCTCGAGCTGGAGGGTATGGAGAGCGACCAAGCCGCTCTCCCGTTTCCGGTGATCGACTACCAGGACCAGGATCATCCTCGTCGTTTCAAACTTTTCGGTGTGGTCACGAACCTGGATCTCGACGGCGACGAGGTGATCTGGTGGCTTCGGGAACGGTGCGGCAAGAGCGAAGAGGCCCATGCGGTCATGAAGGATGACTTGGCCGGCGGGAGCCTCCCCTCGAAGTACTTTGGCGCCAATGCTGCGTGGTGGGGCGCCATGATCCTGTCATTGAACCTCAACTCGCTGATGAAGCAGTTGGTGCTAGGGGTGGATTGGGTGACCAAGCGCATGAAGGCCATCCGCTACTGGATCATCAACGTGCCCGGCCGCGTGGTCCATCATGCCCGCCGCCTGACCCTCCGGCTGGGGTCCACCCATCCTTCGACGCAGATCCTGCTCCAAGCACGCCGGACTTTGGCAACGATGGCCACCGGGCCACCCGGCTAACGCCGAGCTACGCCGGACTTGCGCGAAAAGCCGTCGATTCAAACGAATCGGCGGCTTTAACCTGCCTGAGTTCGCCGAAAAAGATAAGGATCGCCGCAGAAATCGATGTCTCCGGCATTTGAGCGGTGCCGAGGCCAGATACAAGCCCACGAGGCGGACCCACGCCTAGGCTTGGGGCGGCTTTGACCAGCTGCCAACTGTGGAGGTGGCGGATCCTGGGTTGGCCTTGATCCACCACCAAAAAACTAGGATCCCCGCTGGTCCCCTGTAAACACAGGGGTTAAGGTCAAGGTACCAACAACGACCTATCACCAACGGGGTGAAGACATGGTGGCACAAGGCGTTCTTCCATACCAGCTCGATCATGAAACCAGGAAGACGACCCTAACGGGTCTCGGGGGTCTTCCGATCTACCTGGATCTCGCTCACATAGTGGGTCTGCGCGACTCCATCGCCCGGCACCTCGGACACAAGGGCAGCTCGCAGGGCTGGAGCGTGGAGCAATTGTTGACGACGCTGATCCTGCTCAACCTGGCGGGGGGCCAATGCGTGGAGGATCTCGCAAAGCTCGAAGGCGACGATGGCTTCGCGTTGATCCTGCACCGCACGGAGGCCTTCGGAATGCCGCGCGCCGCACGGCGCGAGCGGGAGCGCCGCTGGCGCAAATCGACGGATCGTAAGGTACCGTCGATCTCGTCGTTGCGCCGATTCTTGGTGTCGTTTCACGATTCGAAGGAGGAGGAATCCAGGGAGGCAGGCCGGGCCTTCATCCCGTCGCCGACCGCGGCGCTTAAGGGATTGTCCAAGATCAATCGGGACTGCCTTGGCTTTCTGCAGCGGCATCAGCAGGAGTCGATGGCTACGCTGGACATGGACGCCACTCTGATCGAGACGCAGAAGAAAGAAGCGCTGTTCTGCTACAAGAAGTTCCGGGCGTACCAGCCACTGAATGTGTGGTGGGCCGAGCAGCAGGTGGTGGTTCACTCAGAGTTCCGCGACGGCAATGTGCCGGCCGGTTTCGAGCAGTTGCGGATCCTGCAAGAGAGTCTGGCGAGCCTGCCCGAGGGCGTCGAAAAGGTAGCGATGCGCTCGGACACGGCGGGCTACCAATGGGATCTGTTGCGTTACTGCGCCGAAGGCAAGAACGAGCGATTCGGGGTCATCGACTTCGCGGTGGGGGCCGATGTGACCTCGGCCTTTCGCACAGCTGTTTACGATGTGGCACAAGGAGCCTGGCAGCCGCTGCTGCGGCGGCGAGGCGATCAGCTCGTGGATACGGACCAGGAATGGGCCGAGGTGTGTTTCGTCCCCAACGAATCGGCGCGCAAGAAAGACGGTCCAACGTATCGGTTCTTGGCCATTCGCGAGCCTTTGGCCCAGCTCGAGCTGGAGGGTATGGAGAGCGACCAAGCCGCTCTCCCGTTTCCGGTGATCGACTACCAGGACCAGGATCATCCTCGTCGTTTCAAACTTTTCGGTGTGGTCACGAACCTGGATCTCGACGGCGACGAGGTGATCTGGTGGCTTCGGGAACGGTGCGGCAAGAGCGAAGAGGCCCATGCGGTCATGAAGGATGACTTGGCCGGCGGGAGCCTCCCCTCGAAGTACTTTGGCGCCAATGCTGCGTGGTGGGGCGCCATGATCCTGTCATTGAACCTCAACTCGCTGATGAAGCAGTTGGTGCTAGGGGTGGATTGGGTGACCAAGCGCATGAAGGCCATCCGCTACTGGATCATCAACGTGCCCGGCCGCGTGGTCCATCATGCCCGCCGCCTGACCCTCCGGCTGGGGTCCACCCATCCTTCGACGCAGATCCTGCTCCAAGCACGCCGGACTTTGGCAACGATGGCCACCGGGCCACCCGGCTAACGCCGAGCTACGCCGGACTTGCGCGAAAAGCCGTCGATTCAAACGAATCGGCGGCTTTAACCTGCCTGAGTTCGCCGAAAAAGATAAGGATCGCCGCAGAAATCGATGTCTCCGGCATTTGAGCGGTGCCGAGGCCAGATACAAGCCCACGAGGCGGACCCACGCCCAGGCTTGGGGCGGCTTTGACCAGCTGCCAACTTGGAGGTGGCGGATCCTGGGTTGGCCTTGATCCACCACCAAAAAACTAGGATCCCCGCTGGTCCCCTGTAAACACAGGGGTTAAGGTCAAGGTACCAACAACGACCTATCACCAACGGGGTGAAGACATGGTGGCACAAGGCGTTCTTCCATACCAGCTCGATCATGAAACCAGGAAGACGACCCTAACGGGTCTCGGGGGTCTTCCGATCTACCTGGATCTCGCTCACATAGTGGGTCTGCGCGACTCCATCGCCCGGCACCTCGGACACAAGGGCAGCTCGCAGGGCTGGAGCGTGGAGCAATTGTTGACGACGCTGATCCTGCTCAACCTGGCGGGGGGCCAATGCGTGGAGGATCTCGCAAAGCTCGAAGGCGACGATGGCTTCGCGTTGATCCTGCACCGCACGGAGGCCTTCGGAATGCCGCGCGCCGCACGGCGCGAGCGGGAGCGCCGCTGGCGCAAATCGACGGATCGTAAGGTACCGTCGATCTCGTCGTTGCGCCGATTCTTGGTGTCGTTTCACGATTCGAAGGAGGAGGAATCCAGGGAGGCAGGCCGGGCCTTCATCCCGTCGCCGACCGCGGCGCTTAAGGGATTGTCCAAGATCAATCGGGACTGCCTTGGCTTTCTGCAGCGGCATCAGCAGGAGTCGATGGCTACGCTGGACATGGACGCCACTCTGATCGAGACGCAGAAGAAAGAAGCGCTGTTCTGCTACAAGAAGTTCCGGGCGTACCAGCCACTGAATGTGTGGTGGGCCGAGCAGCAGGTGGTGGTTCACTCAGAGTTCCGCGACGGCAATGTGCCGGCCGGTTTCGAGCAGTTGCGGATCCTGCAAGAGAGTCTGGCGAGCCTGCCCGAGGGCGTCGAAAAGGTAGCGATGCGCTCGGACACGGCGGGCTACCAATGGGATCTGTTGCGTTACTGCGCCGAAGGCAAGAACGAGCGATTCGGGGTCATCGACTTCGCGGTGGGGGCCGATGTGACCTCGGCCTTTCGCACAGCTGTTTACGATGTGGCACAAGGAGCCTGGCAGCCGCTGCTGCGGCGGCGAGGCGACCAGCTCGTGGATACGGACCAGGAATGGGCCGAGGTGTGTTTCGTCCCCAACGAATCGGCGCGCAAGAAAGACGGTCCAACGTATCGGTTCTTGGCCATTCGCGAGCCTTTGGCCCAGCTCGAGCTGGAGGGTATGGAGAGCGACCAAGCCGCTCTCCCGTTTCCGGTGATCGACTACCAGGACCAGGATCATCCTCGTCGTTTCAAACTTTTCGGTGTGGTCACGAACCTGGATCTCGACGGCGACGAGGTGATCTGGTGGCTTCGGGAACGGTGCGGCAAGAGCGAAGAGGCCCATGCGGTCATGAAGGATGACTTGGCCGGCGGGAGCCTCCCCTCGAAGTACTTTGGCGCCAATGCTGCGTGGTGGGGCGCCATGATCCTGTCATTGAACCTCAACTCGCTGATGAAGCAGTTGGTGCTAGGGGTGGATTGGGTGACCAAGCGCATGAAGGCCATCCGCTACTGGATCATCAACGTGCCCGGCCGCGTGGTCCATCATGCCCGCCGCCTGACCCTCCGGCTGGGGTCCACCCATCCTTCGACGCAGATCCTGCTCCAAGCACGCAGGACTTTGGCAACGATGGCCACCGGGCCACCCGGCTAACGCCGAGCTACGCCGGACTTGCGCGAAAAGCCGTCGATTCAAACGAATCGGCGGCATTAACCTGCCTGAGTTCGCCGAAAAAGATAAGGATCGCCGCAGAAATCGATGTCTCCGGCATTTGAGCGGTGCCGAGGCCAGATACAAGCCCACGAGGCGGACCCACGCCTAGGCTTGGGGCGGCTTTGACCAGCTGCCAACTGTGGAGGTGGCGGATCCTGGGTTGGCTGGGGTACTTGCCAACGGCATCGTTTTTTGTTTAGGATGCACGGCTCGTCGCCCTTGGGTGCCTCGGCACACAAGGGCGTTTCTGACTCCCACAGTCTCCGCGGCAGAATGTTTGCGCGCCCCGGGTGCAGTCCCAACGTAGTGGCCCGATTCAAAAGGCAACTGCGATACCCGTTCGGAGGTTCCATGAAGCCTGATATTCATCCCCAGATGCACTTTGTTACCGCGGTTTGTGCCTGTGGCAACGAGTTCCAAACGCACTCGACCCAGTCCGAGCTGCGTCTCGAAATCTGCAGTGCCTGCCACCCATTCTTTACCGGCAAGCAGAAGTTCGTCGATACCGCCGGCCGGGTCGAGCGCTTCAACCGTCGCTACGGCCGTCCGCAAGCCAGCTAGCGGCATTCCGTCCGCGGTTCACCGACGCCATGCGTCCGCATGGTGTCGAACTCGTAACCCGGCTGGAGCGCCCCCATGCTCGAAAAACTCGCTGAGCTCGAACGTACTCACGAAGAGCTCACACAGAAGCTGGCTGACCCCGCGGTCCTCAGCGACCTCAAGCTGTATCCAGAAACGACCAAGGCCCTTTCCGAGATCGACCACGTCGTTCAGCTCTTCCGTGAGCACAAACGGCTCGAAGCGGAAAGGGCGGATACCGACGAGATGCTCGCCGGCCTGGCCAAGGACGACGAGTTGTATGAGATCGCCCGCGATGAGCGCGAGGCCCTCGGTGCGCGCATGGCAACCCTCGATGAGAAGATCCGCATCGAGTTGATCCCCAAGGATCCGAACGACAAGCGCAACGTCGTGCTCGAGATTCGCGCCGGTACGGGTGGCGACGAGGCGTCGCTGTTTGCGGCTGATCTGTTCCGCATGTACAGCCGGTTCGCTGAAAGCCAGGGTTGGAAGGTGGAGATCCTCAACGTCAGCGAGTCGGCGGCGGGAGGTCTCAAGGATGTCGAGGCCATCGTAGAGGGCCGGGGTGCTTTCAGCCGACTCAAGTACGAGGGTGGGGTTCATCGGGTCCAACGGGTTCCGCAGACCGAGGCATCGGGTCGTATTCACACCTCCGCGGTGACGGTCGCCGTGCTTCCGGAGGCGGAAGAAGTCGAAATCGACGTCGCGGAGAAAGATCTGCGGATCGATCGTTTCTGCTCGTCGGGCCCGGGCGGTCAGGGGGTCAACACCACCTACTCGGCGGTCCGTTTGACCCATTTGCCCACGGGCCTAGTGGTGTCGTGCCAAGACGAGCGGAGCCAAATCAAGAACAAGGCGAAAGCGCTGCGGGTTTTGAAATCGCGCTTGCTTCAGCTCGAGCAGGAGAAAGCGGATGCGGAGCTTTCCGCCGAACGTCGAAAAATGGTTGGTAGCGGCGACCGTTCCGAGAAGATTCGCACCTACAACTTTCCCCAGAACCGGGTGACGGACCACCGGATCGGCCTTACGGTGCACCAATTGGGAGCAGTGCTGGAAGGTAGTTTGGATGGTGTGATCGAACCGTTGGCCACCCATTTCCGAGCACAAAGTATGGAGCGGAGCGCACGCACGGGCAATGTCTGACGACATCCCGTTTCTTTGTAGGTTCTGACATAATGCTCTGCACGGATACTGCGGTTGAAGAACGATGGTGCGGGGGCCACTGAGTACGCCTGCCGCGCATGAACCTTGTTCCCGGCGGATGCTTTCGATGGGCCACTCCTTTCGCATACTTGCGACCCTCGCCGTTGCCCTCGCGCCGTGGCTATCGTGGTGCCATGTGGTCGAGGCCCAAGGAGCACCGGCGCCACCCGTCCGTTTCGTTCGAGCGCAAGAGCTGCCGCTGCAGCCAACCCTCCGTCTCACCGGCACGGTCATCGCGCCGCGGACATCGACTGTCGCGGGCGAGGTTGCTGGTATCGTCGAGCGGATGTTGGTTCGTGAGGGCAATCGGGTCGAGACCGGCAGCCCGTTGGTTCGACTTCGGCGCGAGCCAATCGAATTGCGTTTGCGGGGCGCGCGCAGTGAATTGGTGGAGGCCGAGGCGCGCCGTGCCGCAGCTTCGCAGAAACTGGCTCGGTATCGCGAGCTCGCCAGTACCGTGATCAGTCAGCAAGAACTCGACGAGGCGCGCTTTGATTTCGAAGCCTGGCAAGGACGTGTCGGCCGGTTGGCCGCGACCGTCGCGCGACTCGATCGGGACCTGGAACAGACAATTGTACGCGCGCCGTTTCCGGGCACCATTACCGGCCGACACACCCACATGGGTCAGTGGCTCGAGGTCGGCTCGCCGGTCGTGACCCTCGTTTCGCTCGCGGTGCTCGACGTCCATTTGGACGTGCCAGCGGCCTATGTCGGCCGGCTCGCGGTTGGCAGCGAGGTACAGGTCCGGCTGATTGATGCGGAAGAGATCATGACCGGTACGGTCCGAGCGATCGTGCCCCAGGCCGATCCGCAAGCCCGGACCTTTCCGGTGTACGTCGCGTTGCCGGTTGAACGACCCAGTATGGGTGCGGGCATGTTAGCCGAGGTCTCTTTGCCGGTTGGTGGGTCGGAGTCGATGGTGGTCGTACCCAAAGATGCCTTGGTTACCGATGGTACTCGCCGTCACATATTTCGAGTCGACGACAACGACCACGCCGAACGGGTGGTGGTGGAAACCGGCGAAGGAAGTGGCCAATGGATCGCGGTCCGCGGGGCCGTTTCCGCGGGCGATCGGGTCGTCGTTCGCGGCAACGAGCGTTTGGCCGATGGTATGGAGGTCCAGGCAACCTCGACGGAGGTTCCGTTGCCGTGAAGATCGTGGAGCGCGCCATTGCGTATCCGGTGACGACCGCGGTTGGCGTGATCCTGGTGGCGCTGTTCGGACTCGTCGCATTGTCGCGCATCCCGGTTCAGATGACCCCGACGGTTGAAGAACCCAGGATCAGTATCGCGACGATCTGGCCTGGTGCGAGTCCGCACGAGATCGAACGGGAAATTGTTGAAGAACAAGAGAAGCAGTTGCAGGGTCTTGGCAGCCTTATTCGAATGGAGAGCATCAGCGCGCCGTCCACTGCGACCATCGACCTGACGTTTCAGACCGGTACCGATATCGATGCCGCGCTGGTGAGGGTGGCGAATCGACTTCAGCAGGTGCCGCAGTATCCGCAGGATGCCGAGTTACCACTGCTCTCGAGCGTTGGCAGCCAGGCGCAGCCGATTGCCTGGTTCACACTCCAGCCGGCGGGAGACGAACCTTTCCCGGGCGAGATGGGAACGCTGAACGACCTTGTCGAGGATCATGTTGTTAGCGCCTTCGAGCGTGTTCCCGGTGTTGCGGGTGCACAGATTTTCGGTGGCCGCCAACGGGAAGCGCATCTGGTGGTCGACCCGGCCCGCCTGGCCTCACGGCAGGTGGCGCTCTCGGCGCTGGTGGCGGCGCTCGATCGCGAGAATCGCAATATCTCTGGCGGTGGACTCAACGAAGGGAAGCGACGCTACGCGGTGCGAACCGTCGCGGCGTACGACAGCCTCACAGCCATTGAAGATGTGGTGATCGCCACCCATGCTGGGGTGCCGGTCTTTGTCCGTGATGTGGCGAAGGCGTCCCTCGGCTGGCGACGCGCCGACGCCAGCGGCTACTTGCGGGGCGAGGAGATGCTGGCTCTGTCCATCACCCGGCAGTCCGGCGCCAACGTGCTCGATGTCATGGCCGGGATCGAGCGCGAGGTCGCGCGCCTCAATGAAGGGGTTCTCGCCGACCGCGGCTTGGCGCTTTCCGCGACGTACCAGGAAACCGAGTACATCGTGAGTGCGATGACCCTGGTGCGTCAAAGCCTCGTGGTCGGCGGATTGCTGGCAGTGGTGGTCTTGTTGCTGTTTCTGCGCAGTCCCTCGAGTACCCTGGTGGTTGCCGTCGCGATCCCGATCAGCGTGATCGGCAGTTTCTTGATGATGCTGTGGCTGGGACGTTCGCTCAACGTCATCAGCTTGGCCGGATTGGCGTTTGCCGTCGGCATGGTGGTCGACAACGCGATCGTGGTGCTGGAGAACATCTACCGCCATCGTCAGGCGGGGAGGAATCGTCGGGATGCTGCATACGAGGGTGCGCGGGAGGTCTGGGGCGCCGTGCTCGCCAGCACCTTGACCACCATAGCGGTTTTTGTGCCGATTCTGTTCGTGCGTGAGGAAGCGGGGCAGCTGTTCCGTGACATCGCGATCGCGATCTCCTGTGCGGTCGGGTTGAGTCTGGTGGTTGCCATGACGGTCATTCCGAGCTTGTCTGCGAGGATTCTGGACGCTGCTGGCGAAAGAAACGATGGCGGTCGCTTTCAGAACGCCCGTGACCTTTGGGGCGGCGTCGCCTTGGCGGGGCGCGTTCGTGCCGCGGTGTTGCGTGTGGTTGGCGCGGTGTGCGCGTCGGCTCCCCGCCAGCTCGCGACCGTCGTCGGGCTTACGGTGGTGTCACTTGGCCTGAGCTTCGCCTTGATGCCGAAGGCCGAGTATCTGCCGGTGGGCAATCCGAACTTCATCTTCGGGTTGGTGATGCCGCCACCTGGCTACAACCTGGAGGCCACACTCGCGCTTCAAGAGCCCTATCTCGAAGCCTTCGAGCCACTGTGGCGGGGTTCGGCCGCCGACCGGACGGACCAGCCTGGTGGTGGCGTGTCTCACTTCTTCTTTGTTGCGGTGCCCGATATGGCGTTCGTCGGTGCGCGTGCCGAGGATCCAGATCGGGTCAAGGAGTTGCTGCCGGTGTTCAGTGACGTCAGCACCAAGCTCGACGGCGCGCTGGCCTTCGCACGCCCCATGGGCCTGTTCGCGCGAGGCCTTGCTGACAACCGCAGCATCGCGATCGATCTGACCGGGCCGGACCTCGATCGGCTCTTAGTGGCGGCCGGCCACGTTTACGGTGGGGCGCTCGAATTGATGCCCCTTGCCCAGGTTCAAGCGCTTCCGGCACTCGATATGGGGCGCCCGGAGATCCAGTTGCGACCTCGGCGGCGGCGCGCCGCCGAGCTCGGGATCAGTGGTCGCGACCTCGGTCTCGCGGTGAGCGCGTTGGTGGATGGGGTCAAGGCGAGCGAGTACCGTTTCGAAGGGCGCGAGATCGACCTTCGGGTGATGGCGGCACCAGGCTTCGCACACCGAACCCACCTGCTTGCTCAAATGCCGATTGCGACCCCGGCCGGGCGTCAAGTAACCCTGGGTGACGTCGCCGAAATCGAGACCACCAGCGGACCGACTCAGTTGCGTCATATCGACCGTCAACGGGCCATTACTGTGTCGGTCAGCCCGCCGGAAACGGTGCCACTGCAGCAGTCGATCGAGAGCTTGCAGGCCGACTTGCTAGCGCCTTTGCGCAGTCAGGGCAAACTGGACGGTGTGCAAGTTCAGCTTGCCGGCACCGCCGACAAGCTGACACAAACCGCCAAGGCACTGTCGTTCAACCTGGCGCTTGCGGTGATCATCACGTATCTCTTGATGGCGGCGTTGTTCGAGAGTTTTCTCTACCCGTTGATCATCTTGTTTAGCGTGCCGCTGGCCGCGCTCGGTGGCATTGTTGGATTGGCGTTGCTCAATGCCCTGGGTCAATACCAGCCACTCGACATCTTGACGATGCTCGGTTTTGTGATCTTGGTTGGGACCGTGGTCAACAACGCGATCTTGATCGTCTACCAAGCCCTGAACCATCTACGCGCCGGTGCCGAACCTCGCACGGCCGTTCAACGTGCGGTTGAAAACCGCATCCGGCCGATCTTTATGAGCGTTGCCACCAGCGTCTTCGGCATGCTGCCGCTGGTGCTGTTCCCTGGCGCTGGCTCGGAGCTTTACCGGGGCCTGGGAAGTGTTGTGGTTGGTGGTCTGGTCGTTTCGACCGTCTTCACGCTCTTCCTCATACCCGCTTTGCTCTGCCTGGCCTTGACCGCCCGGCGTGCGATCGGGGAACTTGGGCGCCGAGCGGCACCGGCGACTTGATCAAAGATTGATCGGCTGGTCTGCGACCAGGATCGGGTCGATGAGGGCTTTGGTCGCATTGCGGGGCCCGGCCATCGGTTCGAGGGTGATCGCAAAGCTCTTGGTGCCGGGTGGCATGGCGGCGGCGGCCAGCTCGGTGGGTTGGCGCGAAGCGACTTCGAGGATCCCCGCGGCGACCGCGCCCGTTTTGGTGATGAACCAAAGCTGGTAGCTGTGGTCGGTTGGCGGTGGGGGCAACCCGCGGACGTTGAGGTACCACTGCTGATGCTGACCGCAGACGAAGATCTTGCCGATCGGGCTCTTGGCCATCGCGGGACGATTCGCGACATTGGTCGCAGAGGCGACTTGGCGCATCGGATACACGACACGGGCGATGTTTGTCACCATGAACAGGTTCTGCTCGACCTTGGTCAGGCGATCGACCAAGGCTTCCTGGGCGAGCAAGAGGCTGTCGAGATCGGTGGCCACCGAGGTTGACGTGCTGTCACCACGCTGCGACGAGATCGATGCGAGCTGTGTACCCTGCGCACTTTGTTGCCCGGCAAGATAGGCAAGGCCCACGAGACAGAGGCCGAACATGGCCGCGATCGCTAGCGTCCAGGGTGACCGGCCACCAAGCTCACGGCGCTCGGTGGCCGAGCGGTTTGGAAAACGGGCCAAGGCCGACTCTCCTCGGTAGGGCCGATCGTCGATGGCCGCGAGAAGTTGTTCGCGCGAAGTTGGACTCGGCATCTCCGGCTCTTGGGCAAATGCCAGCAGGGCTGCGACCTCGGTGTATTCCTGGGCGAGGGCCGCAACCTGTGCCTCGTCGTCATCGACAAGGTGCGGCGGCACTGTGCCGTGACTGTCGGGCTCGAGCGTGCGAAGGGCACGGTTGATCGCCTGTTCGTGATAGCGCTCGGAATCGCTCATAGCAAATCTTTGATCTCGTCTCGTAGTGCTTGCCGCAGCTTCTTCATCGCCAACAATGTGCGCGTTTTCACCGTGCCGAGCGGGATATCGGTGCTGGCCGCAATCTCGCTTTGGGTCATTCCGCGGAAGAAGGCCATCTCGAGTACCTCGCGCTGAGGGTCGGGCAGCTCAGCCAGAACCGTGCTCAACCGTTGGCGTCTCTGTTCCCACAATACGGATCGCGCCCCTTCGGGGGATGTATGTTTTCCCTGATTTTCTTGCTGTAAGCTGCCGAGAGTTCGGTCAAAGACCTGGCGACTACGCAGACGGTCGATCGAGCGGCTGCGGGTGATCAGCACCAGCCAGGTGCTGACCGACGAGCGACTGCGGTCGTATCGAGACGCTTGGTTCCATGCTTGAAGAAAGACCTCTTGCAATACCTCTTCCGCGTCATGACCGCTGGTGAGGATGCGACGAGAGAGCGCCAGGAGCAAGCCGCTGTAGCGGTCATAGAGCTCCGCCAACGCGACGTTGTCGCCGTTGGCAACCCGCGCGACCAGGTCGGCATCGTGCGCTGCCGCGCGCTTTCGTTCGTCCTGCGAGGGTTCAGGCATGGTCTTGGGTGGAGGAGGCAATGGTGGCGTTTTCGACCAAGAAAACTGCGACGATCAGGTATACCACGAGCCTGACCAGGAGTCCGCTTCTGAGCCTCGTTTCCGGGGTCGTTGGATCGGTACTCCTTCGGATTGGTTAATCTAATACTGTGGCACGGAGGGATCAATCGACAGGCTCCATTCATGGATGCCGCCAGCCAGATTGGTGGCGCGGTGGAACCCTTGCTGGCGCAACCACAGAACAGCCTGCATAGAGCGCGGGCCGTGGTGGCAATGGACGACGATCAACTGTTCGGGGTTCAAGTGATCGACTTGCTCGGGCAACGAGCGTAGCGGAACCAACTGGGCACCTTCGATTCGTGCCCGCGCGTGTTCGTGGGGCTCCCTGACGTCCATGAGGTGGTGAGGCTGATCGGCCTGGCGCATCGCCTGGAGCGCCTCGACACGGATCTCGAGCGGAACGTCGTGTGGGGCGGTACCCGGGGTCTGGGCCATGGCGGGATCCTTGCTGATGGTTTGAGGGGAAGGTATCGCCGTTGGGCTCGCGCACCCGGCGGCTGTCGAAACCAATGGGTGGTCCTCGGTACAGTCTGGAAAGCGGTCGCAACGCGCGATGGTCACTTCCCGAATGCGCAAGGAAAGCGCGTCGATGATCAAGAGTCGTCCGACCAAAGGCTTGCCATTGCCGAGGAGCAGCTTGATGACTTCGTTTGCCTGCAACACACCAATCATGCCGGGCAAAACGCCCAAGACACCGGCTTCGGCACACGAAGGAACCAGTCCGGGGGGAGGTGGCTCGGGGAACAGGCACCGGTAACAGGGGCCTTCTTGGGCCCAAAACACGGAGACTTGACCTTCGAAACGTTGAATGGCCCCCCACACGTTGGGTTTGCCGGCTCGGGCGCAAGCGTCGTTGACCAGGTAGCGGGTGGGGAAGTTGTCGCTGCCGTCGACCACCAGGTCGTAAGCGTCGACCAGCGCCAGAGCGTTATCGGCATCGAACCGCTCGGGATAGGTGTCGATTTGAATATGATGGTTGATATCGGCTAGGCGGTCTCGGGCCGCTGCCACCTTCGGCCGGCCGATGTCGCTGTGGCCATAAAGCAGTTGGCGCTGAAGGTTCGATGCTTCGACCCGATCGCCGTCGATGACACCAAGGGTGCCCACGCCGGCAGCCGCGAGGTACAGCGCGATGGGGGAACCGAGACCGCCTGCGCCCACCATCAAGACACGCGCTGCCTTCAGGCGCTGCTGTCCTGAAGGGCCCACCTCGGGCAGCGTCAAATGGCGGCCGTAGCGTACGATCTCGTCGGGATCGAGAGGAGGGAGCGGTCGGCCGGCCAGTAGGTCAGGGTAGCTCATCGTCCAGATCGAAGTGGTGCTCGGTGGTGGTGATGACCCGCTGTTCGAGCACGTCATTGTGCTCGAAACGCCAGCTGCGGATCGCGTCCAGCGACCCGTTTTCGGATCCGACGATCACATAGCTTGCCCCCGGATGGGCGTGGGTGCGATCGGTTGGGCTCGGCGTGGGCGGCTGGTCTGGGTGCGAGTGATAGTAGCCCATCACCGCCAGACCGCGCAGGCGCGTCGCCTTGTGGACCGCGAGCAGCGCGCGGGGAGAGATGGTGTAACACCGGCGGCGGTCACCCGGGTCGACATTGTGGGTTCGCACTACCCGCACGACCTGTGCCGTGTCCCGGTCGCAACGCCCGATCAGAATGCCACAGCACTCTTCGGGAGCGCGTGCCTGCGCATGGTCGAGCAAGCGGCTACGGCATGGGTCCGGGAGGATCAGAGGCCTCATGACGATCATGCTACTTGTCGTCGAGCAAGAAGGCACTACAATCGTGTGTGGTTGAAACCAACACTGCTGATGTCAGCTGAACAAGGAGGAACGATGAGAAGGACCCAAATTGGTGGCTTGCGGGGCGTCTTGTGCAAGGCTGTTTGCTGTTCGGTCGCGCTGGTTCTCTGCGCCTTGGCCGTACCGCCCGTCGTAGCGCAGGGGGACGATGGGGTCGGTGCCTTGCTCAAGCTCGCTGATGTCGACGCGCCTGGGTTGATCGAGATTGCACGCATCCGCCGCGATCACGAGAACGTGCCACACATCTTCGCGCTGAACGAGCACGACGCCGTGTTCATGCTTGGCTGGGTCCACGCGCAAGATCGTTTCTTCCAGATGGACACCCTTCGTCGCAACTTCAGCGGCACCGCCGCGGAGTTGTTCGGCGCCGCCGCTTTGCCGCAAGATGTCCAGTTGCGCACGCTCGGGTTGCGGCGGGCGGCTGAAACCAGCTGGGCGGCGGCTTCCTCGGGTACCCGTGATTGGGTGGAAGCCTACGTCGACGGGGTCAACGCCTACCTGGCTCAAGCGAGCCTGCCGTCCGAGTACGCGGCGATCGAGGTGTCAGGAGTCGCGCCGTGGACCCCGGTCGACTCGATGGTGGTGGCCAAAGGCCTTGCGTTTGGCTTGTCATTCGATCTCGGTGATATCGGCAACACCGAGGCCCTCCTGACGTTTCAAGCCACCGGCACGGTGCTTGGTTTCGACGGAACCGCGCTCTTCTCGGAAGACCTGTACCGTACGGCGCCGTTCGATCCAGCCATCTCGATTCCGGATGGCGCGCCCGCCTTCGGCAGTTCGTCATTCGCCGAGACGGCGTTGGCCAAAGCGGCGAAGCGTCCGTCGTATTTGGGTGAGAGCACCCTGCGGTTGATTCGCGACTTCAAGACCCGAGCGGCGGGTGCGCCGTTGATCGCGGAGGCGCTCGAACGTCCCGATACCCCCAAGGGAAGCAACTGGTGGGTGTTCTCCGGCGCCCTCACCGATACCGGCGCGCCCCTGATCGCCAACGATCCACACTTGGCGCTCGACACGCCGTCGACCTTCTATGAAGCCCATATGCGGGTGCGGACCAATGGCGATCCACCGATGAACGTCTACGGGGTGAGTTTCCCGGGGACGCCAGGTATCGTTCTCGGCTGCAACCCGTGGATCTGCTGGGGCGCGACGGTGCATCCCATGGACGTGACCGACGTGTACCAGGAAGCAATCGTCATCGATCCCATGACCGGCCTGCCCGCGGCGACCTTGTTTGACGGCGCGCCGGAGCCACTCGTGCCCGTGCCACAGATCTTTTTGGTCAACCAGATTGGCGACGGCATGGCGGACACCATTGTGGACGCCGGGCTCGGACCCCTCGAAGGCGGTGTGACCCTGGTAGTTCCGCGGCGCAACAACGGTCCGATCGTCAATATCGACACTGCCGACCCGCTGAACGTCACCGGCCTCAGCGTCCAGTACACTGGCTGGGGTGCGACCTTCGAAGTCGACGCGCTGCGTGGTTTTGCGCGTGCACGATCGATCAATGCCTTTCGTGATGCGCTGCAATCATTCGACGTTGGCTCGCAGAATTGGTCGGTCGCTGACGTCGAAGGCAACATCGCGTACTTTACGAGCGCCGAGATGCCCATCCGTGAAGATCTACAAGATCTCATGCAGCCCGATGGCGGCATCCCTCCCTACTTCATTCGCGATGGTACCCATGGGCTGCGTCATGAGTGGAAGTCCGTGGCCAACCCCCAGCCCAACCAAGCGCTCGATTTCGAGATCTTGCCGTTTGCCGAGATGCCCCAAGACGTCAATCCGACACGTGGCTACGTGCTCAACTGCAACAACGATCCGGTTGGCACCAGTCTCGACAACAACCCGCTCAACCAGGTACGACCTGCCGGCGGTCTTTACTACCTGAGCCCTGGTTACGCCAGTGGCTTTCGAATGGGCCGGCTCCAGCGCTTGGTCGACGAGGCGTTGATGGGTGGGGGCACGGTGTCAGCGGCCGATCTCGAGGCTTGGCAGGCAAACAACCAGCTGCTCGACGCCGAAGCGCTGGTGCCGTTCATCGAGACTGCGCTGGTCAACGCCAACCAGCCGGGAAAGCCGGCTGCGCTGGTTGATTTGGCAACCGATCCGGAGGTCGCCGAGGCGGTAGGCCGTTTGGGGACCTGGGGCTTCGATACGCCAACGGGCCTCGCGGCCGGCTATGACCCCGGCGACGACCCGATGAATCTGCCGGCGCCGTCGCAAGAAGAGATCGATGCCAGCGTTGCGGCAACGCTCTACAGCGTTTGGCGCGGACAGATGGTTCAAGTCGTCATTGACGGCGCGCTCGCGCCGGTCGGTCTCGATCACCTGAGCCCGGGGAGTTCGCTTTCGATGACCGCCCTTCGCAACATTCTCGATTCGTTTGCGACCCAGCAAGGTGTTGGCGCGTCGGGACTGCCTTTCATTGCCGTTCCCGGCCTGAGTCCCGAAGACGCCCGCGACGTAACCATCCTCGGTGCCCTTCGCAGCGGTCTCGACGCGCTCGCAGGCGATGCATTCATGGCGGCTTTCGGCGGGTCGACCAACCAAGAAGACTACCGGTGGGGTTACTTGCACCGCATCGTTTTCGACCACCCCCTCGGTGGACCGTTCAACCTTCCGGGCGCTGGCGGCCTTGCCGATCTCGATACGGCCAATGGCTTGCTGGGTGTCGCGCGCGCCGGTGGCTTCGGCGCCCTCGATGCTTCCGCCCACAGCGCCCGCGCTGACGGCGTCAACGAGTTCATGTTCGGGTCGGGGGCCTCGCGTCGTTTCGTGGGTCATATGAGTCCCGATGGGCTCACGGCTCAGCAAGTCATCCCGGGCGGGGAGAGTGGCGTACTGGGCAGTCCGTTTCAGGTCGACCAGATGATGTTGTGGCTCACCAACCAATACCATCAGGTGCATCTGTTCCCACTGGACGTCGTCGACAACAGCATGTCCTTCCAACGGTTTGTGCCGATGAGCAATTGACAGCAGTGGATGGCGGTGATGGCGGTGATGGCGGTGCTTGGTGTGCTTCGTGAGGTCGAAGATCGCACGCGAAGTCAGTCGACGCAGGCACAGGCGAGAGAAAGCTTAGGGTCGACGCTATACGGCGATTGTCGTGAGCCATGATTGTAGCGCCCCGTCCTTTTCACCTGTGCTTCTCCCACTTGAAACAATTGTCACTGAAGCGGATTTCACCAAAGACGTCGAATTGAAGCTCGATCCTCTTCCTGCTGGCGCCACCTCAGCGTCGAAGCCTACCGAGCCCGCGTTACCGAGATGGTTGATGAATCGAACGCGAAACGCTCGCGCGTCATCGGCAGGCCGAGACCGTGCCGAAGGGAGCCGAGTGGGTCCGGCAGCGTCATCCGCAAGAACGATCCATGCCTGGGAACCGATCGCCGAGACCACGATTTCACGCCTTCGCGAAAAAAGTCCGTGAGCAGCTCGTTGCGGCCTTCCGGGAGTTTCTCGCCGCGCATCGAGTTGCCGCCGAGCGGCTCGCAGCCGGTGACACCACCGTCAGCTTCCCCGAGAGCTGCTACCCACCACCCTTGGCCTTCGTCGAACCGTTGCGGATCGAGCCTGGATAGCGGTACAGGGTCCTGCTGAATTGGCGTTGCGTGGTGGGTTTACCTGCCGTATCGCTGTGGTGTGCCTGGGCGTCAGAATCGCGCGGTTCAGACGAACATCGGACGCTCTATTCTCTCGATTTGGGAATCGTTCACGCGATCAGACCGCTTAATCAGGGCGATTCACGAACGATCAACGTGCCCAGTAGGAGAGGCCACCCGTCAAGATCGCCTATTCCCCAATATTCGATTGGCAGATAGCGCCGGTCAAAACCGGCAGAATGTAGTAGGTGAGAGTCCTATACGACGAAAGGAGTAGCGATCCACGTTGACCCCGAGTCATGCGGTCGGTCTCGCAAGGGCCCGATCGAAGCGTTGACAGGGGGTGTACGAGCAGGGCAATTGAGCCGTGAAGACGAATTAGATTCGGACGTCCACGTTGTTGTCATAAGCGGGGACAACACCGATCGTCGCGCCATCGCGAGTGTCGATCGGGTCCGGCGCGGTCGGAGAACCATTGCGCGTACACAAGCATTCTGCGCGGGAACCGGGAGATCCCGTGACCGACCCAGGCCGATGGTGGCTGGGTCCGCGTTGAGAACCGAAAGGGAACGCCAACGATGCACGGAAGCGGGAAGTCGGACAGGCCCATAGTACCGAGGAAGCTTACGAACAAAGTCACGGGTGCGCCCGTGGCGGCGGAGCAGGTGGAGGGAAGGGGCTTGGCCAAGGGGAATCCGCGTCAGCCTCCCCAAACCCGGACGCAGAGCCGGAGAGCTTTGATGTCGAAGCTGGAGCGGATACGACAGGTAGCGAAGCAGAGAAAGGATGAGCGGTTCACCTCGCTCTGGCACCACGTCTGCAACCTGAATCGACTGCACGAGGTGTACTTCGAGCTTAACCGCTCGAGTGCACCGGGGGTCGACCGGGTGACGTGGCAGCAGTACGGGGAGAATCTGTGGGCGAACCTCACAGACCTCGCCAAGCGGCTGATGCGCGGAGCATATCGACCCCTGCCGGTGGAGCGGACGTACGTCCCCAAAAGGGACGGGCGTCTACGGCCAATCGGTAAACCTGCGCTGGAAGACAAGATCGTCCAACGTGTGTTTGCCCAGGTCGTAGGCGCAGTCTACGAAGCCGACTTTCTGGGGTTCTCCTACGGTAGCCGACCGGGACGCAGCCAGCACAATGCGCTGGATGCGTTGTCGGTGGGTCTTTTGAGGAGAAAGGTGAGCTGGGTGTTGGATGCGGACATTCGTGGATTTTTCGACGCCATCGACCATGAGTGGATGCTGAAGTTTCTCCAACACCGGATCGCGGATCCACGCGTGTTGCGTCAAGTCAGACTGATCTTCTACAGTTAATTCCGGTCCAATAAATTGGACCGCTGATTCTAATGGACTTACGCGGATTTGAGCTCATTTTCCGAGAAAAATTTCTCAATCCTGGTGCCACGTCGATTTTTCATCTCGTTGACAATTAGCAGTTGATGGTTAGAATCATGGTGTCTTTAGGAGGCAACCGTGTTCTTTCGAATCAAAAAATCCGGGCCGCGTGAGTATCTGCAAATCGTCGAGAACCGCTGGGAAGACGGTCGATCGAAACAACGCGTTCTCATCACTCTCGGGCGGGCAGATGTACTCCGTGAGTCTGGGCAGCTCAATTCCCTGCTTGCCTCGGGATCTCGTTTCGCCGAGCAGCTCTTGATTCTCAGCGAGTACAAGAAGGGCACCCTTCCAACACTTTCCAGCCGCACCTTGGGACCCGCGAGGATTTTCGACAAGCTTTGGGAGCAGACCGGTTGCCGCAAGGTGTGTGAGAAGCTGTTGAGCGAGCGCAGGTTCCAGTTCCCGGTGGAGCGGGTCGTCTTTCTCGAAGTGTTGCATCGCTTGGTGGACCCGGGCTCAGACCGAGCTTGCTATCACTGGAAAGACGACCATGCTGTCGAAGGCATCGACGAGCTTCAGCTCCACCACGCCTATCGCGCCATGGCTTGGCTCGGCGAGCCGCTCGACGAAGAGTCTGCAAGTATTTCGGAGGAGAACGAGCCAGCGAGCCATCTCCGATTTCGTTGCACGAAAGACTTGATCGAAGAAGCCCTCTTCGATCGACGTCGGGACCTGTTCAGCTCACTGGGCCTGGTGTTCTTCGACACGACCTCGATCTATTTCGAAGGCGAAGGTGGCCAAGATCTCGGGCAACGCGGTTTCAGCAAGGATCACCGTCCCCATCTCAAGCAGATGATTGTAGGTGCTGTGATCGACGATCAGGGAGCGCCGATCTGTTGCGAGATGTGGCCGGGGAACACCGCAGACGTCACCACTCTTCTGCCGGTGGTGAACAAGATGAAGCAACGTTTCGGTATCGAGGAAGTCTGCATCGTCGCGGACCGCGGAATGATGAAGGCAGCCGCTGTGAAAGAGTTGGAGAAGTTGGGAATCTGCTACATCCTCGGCGCTCGGATGCGAAACCAGAAGGAGGTTCGCGACGACGTCCTCTCTCGTGCCGGCCGCTACAAGAAAGTGCACCGTGAGCCTTCGAAAGGCAAGACGCCGTCACCGCTCGAGGTGAAGGATGTTCGGGTAGATGGCCGCCGCTACGTTGTCTGCCGCAATGCTGAGCAGGCTCGCAAAGACGCCCACGATCGGCAAGCGATTCTCGAGTCTCTCGAGGACCGGCTTTCCCACGGCAGCGTCAAGTCGATGGTCGCCAACCGTGGCTATCGCAGATATTTGAAAACCTTAGCTAGATCCCATCCAATAACCCGTAATCAGCTGAAAACAAGAGGGTTAAACGCGCATCTGAGCTCATTTTCTGAGACGTTCTCTGATAGACTCAAGTCGATTAAAACACAGAGTCCAAAGAACTTAACTCGGAAAGTGAGAGCCCAGAATGCGCAAAGCTCGCGAATCTCAGCCCAATCTCACCTACAATTGGCTCGATCTGGACCATGCCAAAGAGCTACAGACCCTCGCAGGCCTGATCGACCAACATCCTAAGATCGCCGATCTCGTCTGGCAAGACCTTACCCGAAATGCCTCGCATTCAACCGGCGCACGAGGCATGACGGCCGAGTTGGTGTTCCGCGCTTTGTTGCTCAAACAGATGAATACCTGGAGCTACGACGAACTCCATTTTCACCTCGCCGACTCGCAGACCTATAGATCCTTCTGCGGCATGAGCTTCGCTCAAAAAACGCCCGCCAGATCGACGTTGGCGGCGGCGATCAAGAAAGTTCGGGCCGAAACCCTCGAAGCGATCAATCGCCTCTTGTTGCTGGAGGCCCGCGAGCGCAAGGTCGAGAGCGGGCAGCTTTCCCGAGTCGACTGCACGGTGGTCGAAACGCTGATGCATCCTCCCGCGGACTCGCAGCAGTTGTGGGACTGCATCCGGGTACTCCTCCGGTTAATGAAGCGGGTGCAGGCGCATCTACCGGCCGGCCTCTTCACGTTTCCGAACCGGAAGAAACGAGCCAAGCGCCGCTGCCGTGAGATCTCTGTAGCGCGAAGGAAAGTGGCGCGTCGGGAGTCCTACAGGGATCTCGTGAAGGTTGCCGAGGAGATCCAGCAAAAGGCCTTGGAAGCGGTTGCCCTGCTGGAGGCTCACCGGGTCGTCGACCCGGCCCTCGAGCAGAAGCTGGCCCGGTTTCTCGACCTCATCGAGCGCACCTTGGATCAGACTCGTCGCCGGGTCTTCGACGGCGAGAGCGTACACGCCTCGGAGAAACTCGTCTCCGTCTTCGAAGACCACTCCGACATCATCCGCAAAGACTTCAAGAACACATACTACGGCCACAAGATCTGTCTCACCGGTGGCAAGTCCTCGATGGTTCTGGATTGCCAGATCTTCCGAGGCAATCCCGCCGATGCCAACATGGCTGTGCCATCCGTCGAACGTCAGCAAGACATCTATGGCAAAGCGCCGCGCCAAGTCGTGTTCGATGGAGCCTTCAGCTCGGCGAGCAACCTTGAGAAGATCCAAGAACTGGGGACCCAAGATGTTGTCTTTTCCAAGAGCTCTCTGAAGATCTCCGAGATGGCCAAGAGCCTCTACGTCTACCGCAAGCTACGCAATTTCAGAGCCGGCATCGAGGGATGTATCTCGTTCCTGAAGCGTACCTTCGGACTGCATCGCTGCACCTGGCGCTCCTGGTCGTCGTTCAAGAGCTACGTCTGGAGCTCGATCGTTTCCTGCAACCTATTGGTCATGGCCCGAACCATTCTCAGCCAAGCTTGATCAGCCGACCGGCGGTCAAAGCACGCGGCACCCCGACGGGCCGCCTGGATGAGATATGGGCGCGAATGCAGTCCTTGCCGCATTCGCACCTCTGGCGGTCGATTCCACGATCACCCGGTGAGCAGCACCCCCAATGGACCCTTAGACGAGGGCCCATTCGACAGGCCTGTGGGCTCGAAACCGCATTTCTGGATGGGATCTAGCTAGATCCCATCCAGAAACTCGTAATCAATTGAAAACAAGAGGTTTAAACGCGCATTCTGAGGTCATTTCTGAGCTTCGTTCTGATAGGCTTTGGTCTCCTAAAACACAGAGCCCAAAGAACTTAACCCTAGAAAGGAACGCCCAGAATGCGCAAAGCTCGCGATTTTCAGCCCAATCTCACCTACAAGTGGCTCGATCTGGACCATGCCAAAGAGCTTCAGACCGTCGCGGGCCTGATCGATGACCATCCTAAGATTGCCGACCTGGTATGGCAAGACCTGACCCGCGATGCCCTTCACCAGACCGGCGCAACAGGGATGTCCGCTGACCTGGTGTTTCGTGCTCTGCTACTCAAACAGATGCACACTTGGAGCTACGACGAACTCCATTTCCACCTCACCGACTCGCAGACCTTCCGCACCTTCTGCGGCATGAGCTTCGCTCAAAAAACGCCCGCCAGATCGACGTTGGCGGCGGCGATCAAGAAAGTTCGGGCCGAAACCCTCGAAGCGATCAATCGCCTCTTGTTGCTGGAGGCCCGCGAGCGCAAGGTCGAGAGCGGGCAGCTTTCCCGAGTCGACTGCACGGTGGTCGAAACGCTGATGCATCCTCCCGCGGACTCGCAGCAGTTGTGGGACTGCATCCGGGTACTCCTCCGGTTAATGAAGCGGGTGCAGGCGCATCTACCGGCCGGCCTCTTCACGTTTCCGAACCGGAAGAAACGAGCCAAGCGCCGCTGCCGTGAGATCTCTGTAGCGCGAAGGAAAGTGGCGCGTCGGGAGTCCTACAGGGATCTCGTGAAGGTTGCCGAGGAGATCCAGCAAAAGGCCTTGGAAGCGGTTGCCCTGCTGGAGGCTCACCGGGTCGTCGACCCGGCCCTCGAGCAGAAGCTGGCCCGGTTTCTCGACCTCATCGAGCGCACCTTGGATCAGACTCGTCGCCGGGTCTTCGACGGCGAGAGCGTACACGCCTCGGAGAAACTCGTCTCCGTCTTCGAAGACCACTCCGACATCATCCGCAAAGACTTCAAGAACACATACTACGGCCACAAGATCTGTCTCACCGGTGGCAAGTCCTCGATGGTTCTGGATTGCCAGATCTTCCGAGGCAATCCTGCCGATGCCAACATGGCTGTGCCATCCGTCGAACGTCAGCAAGACATCTATGGCAAAGCGCCGCGCCAAGTCGTGTTCGATGGAGCCTTCAGCTCGGCGAGCAACCTTGAGAAGATCCAAGAACTGGGGACCCAAGATGTTGTCTTTTCCAAGAGCTCTCTGAAGATCTCCGAGATGGCCAAGAGCCTCTACGTCTACCGCAAGCTACGCAATTTCAGAGCCGGCATCGAGGGATGTATCTCGTTCCTGAAGCGTACCTTCGGACTGCATCGCTGCACCTGGCGCTCCTTGTCGTCGTTCAAGAGCTACGTCTGGAGCTCGATCGTTTCCTGCAACCTATTGGTCATGGCCCGAACCATTCTCAGCCAAGCTTGATCAGCCGACCGGCGGTCAAAGCACGCGGCACCCCGACGGGCCGCCTGGATGAGATATGGGCGCGAATGCAGTCCTTGCCGCATTCGCACCTCTGGCGGTCGATTCCACGATCACCCGGTGAGCAGCACCCCCAATGGACCCTTAGACGAGGGCCCATTCGACAGGCCTGTGGGCTCGAAACCGCATTTCTGGATGGGATCTAGCTAGATCCCATCCAGAAACTCGTAATCAATTGAAAACAAGAGGTTTAAACGCGCATTCTGAGGTCATTTCTGAGCTTCGTTCTGATAGGCTTTGGTCTCCTAAAACACAGAGCCCAAAGAACTTAACCCTAGAAAGGAACGCCCAGAATGCGCAAAGCTCGCGATTTTCAGCCCAATCTCACCTACAAGTGGCTCGATCTGGACCATGCCAAAGAGCTTCAGACCGTCGCGGGCCTGATCGATGACCATCCTAAGATTGCCGACCTGGTATGGCAAGACCTGACCCGCGATGCCCTTCACCAGACCGGCGCAACAGGGATGTCCGCTGACCTGGTGTTTCGTGCTCTGCTACTCAAACAGATGCACACTTGGAGCTACGACGAACTCCATTTCCACCTCACCGACTCGCAGACCTTCCGCACCTTCTGCGGCATGAGCTTCGCTCAAAAAACGCCCGCCAGATCGACGTTGGCGGCGGCGATCAAGAAAGTTCGGGCCGAAACCCTCGAAGCGATCAATCGCCTCTTGTTGCTGGAGGCCCGCGAGCGCAAGGTCGAGAGCGGGCAGCTTTCCCGAGTCGACTGCACGGTGGTCGAAACGCTGATGCATCCTCCCGCGGACTCGCAGCAGTTGTGGGACTGCATCCGGGTACTCCTCCGGTTAATGAAGCGGGTGCAGGCGCATCTACCGGCCGGCCTCTTCACGTTTCCGAACCGGAAGAAACGAGCCAAGCGCCGCTGCCGTGAGATCTCTGTAGCGCGAAGGAAAGTGGCGCGTCGGGAGTCCTACAGGGATCTCGTGAAGGTTGCCGAGGAGATCCAGCAAAAGGCCTTGGAAGCGGTTGCCCTGCTGGAGGCTCACCGGGTCGTCGACCCGGCCCTCGAGCAGAAGCTGGCCCGGTTTCTCGACCTCATCGAGCGCACCTTGGATCAGACTCGTCGCCGGGTCTTCGACGGCGAGAGCGTACACGCCTCGGAGAAACTCGTCTCCGTCTTCGAAGACCACTCCGACATCATCCGCAAAGACTTCAAGAACACATACTACGGCCACAAGATCTGTCTCACCGGTGGCAAGTCCTCGATGGTTCTGGATTGCCAGATCTTCCGAGGCAATCCCGCCGATGCCAACATGGCTGTGCCATCCGTCGAACGTCAGCAAGACATCTATGGCAAAGCGCCGCGCCAAGTCGTGTTCGATGGAGCCTTCAGCTCGGCGAGCAACCTTGAGAAGATCCAAGAACTGGGGACCCAAGATGTTGTCTTTTCCAAGAGCTCTCTGAAGATCTCCGAGATGGCCAAGAGCCTCTACGTCTACCGCAAGCTACGCAATTTCAGAGCCGGCATCGAGGGATGTATCTCGTTCCTGAAGCGTACCTTCGGACTGCATCGCTGCACCTGGCGCTCCTTGTCGTCGTTCAAGAGCTACGTCTGGAGCTCGATCGTTTCCTGCAACCTATTGGTCATGGCCCGAACCATTCTCAGCCAAGCTTGATCAGCCGACCGGCGGTCAAAGCACGCGGCACCCCGACGGGCCGCCTGGATGAGATATGGGCGCGAATGCAGTCCTTGCCGCATTCGCACCTCTGGCGGTCGATTCCACGATCACCCGGTGAGCAGCACCCCCAATGGACCCTTAGACGAGGGCCCATTCGACAGGCCTGTGGGCTCGAAACCGCATTTCTGGATGGGATCTAGCTAAAGGCACACTCGCCATCGACCCGGAAAAGATCGAGCGCGAGGAACGATTCGACGGCAAGTGGGTCCTGCGAACGAACACGGAGTTCAATGCGGCGGAGGTTGCCCTGCGCTACAAGCAGCTTTGGACGGTGGAGCACATATTCCGTTCGGTGAAATCGTTGCTGTCGACAAGGCCGATCTACCACAAATGCGATGAGACGATCCGTGGCCACGTATTCTGCTCGTTCCTCGCGCTGGTGCTTCGACACGAGCTACAACAGCGCTTGGAAGCGAAGGGTCTCGGCGACGTGGAATGGGGCATGATGATTCGAGATCTGAGCCGGGTGCGGCAAGTGGACGTGGAGAACGGGGCCCGACGCTTTCGTTTGCGAACGGAAACCCCGGGAGTGGCCGGCAAAGTATTTCAGGCGTGCCGGGTGGCGCTGCCCAAAACGGTAGCGGAGGTGAGTTGAAGGGAATCCTGGTGCCACGCCGGATCAGTGCGGCCGCAAAGCATTTATTTTCAATGGCTTAGTTTTGGAAACTGTTTAAGATGAGTCAGACAATGGCTGGAGGCGGGCGTGCTCGAAGAGGGAGAGAAGAGCGTGCCGAAGGCTGGAACGCCGCAGGGGGGAAGTGCTTCCCCGCTGTTGGCGAACATCTACCTTCACTACGTGCTCGACCTCTGGGCGCACCGCTGGCGAGAACGACATGCTCGGGGAGACGTGACCATCGTGCGTTACATGGACGACTTCGTGGTGGGATTCCAATATCGCGATGATGCCGAGAGGTTTCTGCGCGAGTTGCGGGAGCGGATGCGCCGCTTCAGCTTGGAACTCCATGCCGAGAAAACTCGCCTGATCGAGTTCGGCCGTTTCGCGGCCGAGAATCGCAAAAGGCGAGGGGCCGGCAAGCCCGAGACGTTCGACTTCCTGGGGTTCAAGCACATGTGCAGCATGGACCGTAGGGGGTACTTCATCGTCCGCCGACACACGATGCGCCAGCGACTGACGGCCAAGCTGAAGTCGATGAAGATCGAGCTGAAGCGACGTCGACACCAGAAGCTGGCATACCAGAGGCGGTGGGTGAGCTCGGTCCTGCGCGGGCACTACCAGTACTATGGCGTGCCTCGCAACATCCAAGCTCTACGCGTCTTCCACCACGAGATACTGTGGCACTGGTGGCGAGCGCTTCGGCGACGCAGCCAAAAACACAACCTCCCATGGAAGCGCTTCTGCCGACTCGCAAGGCCACGACTACCCCAGCCGCGCATCACCCATCCCTACCCCAACGAGCGCCTGTGCGTCACTACCCGAGGCAGGAGCCCAGTGCAATAGTCCTGCACGCTGGGATCTGTGCGGGGGCGGCCCGGCGACGGGCCGTCCTACCGCGACCCTGATGAAGGCTGCTACGGCCCACTGGTGTGAAAGGGCAATCCACTGGCGGGAAAGCAAGGATTGGCTCGATCGGGCCACTCCACACCCGAAACCTCCATCTCAAAGTCGACACCTGTTGGCATGAGGTTGTCTCCCGACCAGTCTAGCCGAATGCGCTCGGTTCGAGACGAATTCGCCAACATCACCGTCTCTTCTTCCATCGCAAAGAATCCTCCGATATTGGCGAGTGCGAGATGTAAGCTCATCGGGAATCCTCCGATGAAGCGGTATCGCTGGTACAGGATAACTGTAATCTGCTCGTCTCGCAGGTTGCATCGCAAGCAATCAACGTACCGATCGAAAACAGAGCGATGAGCGGTGCGCCACGACACATTCGACGAATTGGTGCCCCTTGCGGCCCTTTGCGCAGTCCAGCCCTCTACGAGCTGCCAGGTGTCATCGAATGAAAGATACTCGACACTTGCTGCGTCGAAGGTTACATGCTCCCTAAGCTTCGACTCAAACAGCCCGAATTCTCTCTCTCTCCTCCGAGCAGCAGCGTTGCGTTGAGCCAAAAAACTGAGCCTGTCATTCATTGTTGCCTCTTGGGTCGAAATCGACCCGGACTTTATCCTCATTCTCGATTCTCGGCCTTCCGACATTGTCTGTAACGACCTCGCCATCCCTAACCTTCACTGGTCCGGCTTCAACCTGAGGCATCCCCGCATGAGAGCCCCTGAGATCTCTTGAAACCTGAACAGACATCGTCTCCGTACCTCCGCCAGTTTTGGCGACCTGAAAGGTCTGCTGCCTTCCGGTCCTCGCGCCTCCGGCGCTTGTGCTTTGTTGGCTAACGGGTTGCTGACTTGTTGGGATTCCGGCACCGCGCTTTGCTTCGCGGGTCGCGGCTCTTTGTGATGGCAACGGTGCAGCGATCTGCTTCCCACCGCGCCTAGAGCGCCTCGTAATGGCGATGCCGGCAGCGGCGCCTCCGGCCACGAAGGGTGCAAGCGTAGCCGCTGTGTCAAGCGCAACACCAATGCTGTCTATGACAGCGCTGTCGATTCTACCGCTTCTGAGGTTGGCAACGAGACTGACAACTCCAGCAGCTACATTAGCAGCGTCCCAAGCGGTCTCTATGATCTTCCCATCCGGATCAACAAATTTGACGGGATTGTTCCGCGCATAGCTATACCGGTTCCACGACTGCGGCACCCCCGGCTTGGCGGACGACCGTGCTGGATCAACACTGAGGAACCGCCTCAAATGCGGTGAGCAATACCGCGCGTGCATGTAGTCGAGGTCGTCGTTCTCGTTGTCGTTGAGGTGAAAGTCCCTCTCATGCCCGGTGAAGCGTTGGGTTTCATTGCCGGGCTCGGTGTTGCCGGCGAGGCCACCGAAGCCCCAGTAATGCTCGATCTCGTTGATTTGCCCGATGGCATTGGTAATGATTTGGGGCGTGCCGAGGTGGTTGACGGCGAAGTGGATGGTGGCGTCGTTGCCGGACTCGTTGGTGGCGGCGGCGAGCATGACGCCGTTGCGGTAGATGTAGTCCTTGGTCCACAGCCAGGTACCTTGCGTGCCGCCGAAGTCGCCCTTGGTTGGTATCTCCGCGACCATGCCACTGGCCGTGCTACTCGAGGGGGGCGGCGACGCGAACGCACCGACGGTGGTGTCCCATGCCGAAGTGTTGCCGGTTTCGAAGCCGTCGGCAAAGAGCAGGGTTCCCGCTGGTTGCAGGCTGTGCTCCCAGCGACGCAGGACTTTGCCGTCGAGCCCCCGCATCGTCCACGTCTCCGACCCAAACGACGTGCCGCTGGTGTAGCGCAGGTTTGCCAGCCGCTCACCATCGGCGGTGTAAACGTAACTCTCACTGGGGAAGTTGCGATGGGTCATGGCGTCGAGCGCGTCGTAGCTGTAACGCTCACCACCCCATTGTTCGAGATTGCCGCGCCCGTCGTACATGCCTGCACTTAACCGGTTACGGGCGCTGTTGACGGCGAAGGTTGTGCCCGTGGTGGTGGAGCCGTCGAAGAAGTCGACTCGGGTGAGATTGCCGTAGGCGTCGTAGCTGTAGCCCTCGAAGTTGCCCGAGGTGAGCCTGAACTTCTTGAGCCGGCTCGCCTGGTCGTAGAAGTAGGACTCGGTGCCGGCCGTGCCACTCCGAGAGTAGAGATTGCCGGCACCGTCGTAGGAGTGAATACCGAGGGACAGATTATTGCCTCCCGTGTTGATCTGAATCTCGTGCGGCCGACGCATGCCGTGACTGGCGACTGAGATGGTTTCGCTCGTGTTGTTGCCGTGGCCCACGGAGGCCACCATGCCATTGGCGTGGTAGGTGACGATGCCGGAGAAGCCTGGAATGGCGGTCAGCCTGCCGCGGGTAAAGGTCTGTGACAGGTTGCGCGTCGCGGCACTGCCTTGGCAAGGTGAGTGCGTGCAGTTGGGGTAGCCGATGGACGTGACGTTGCCGAGATCGTCGTACGACCAACTTTGGTCGAAGTCGTTGCCGAGCGGCGTGATGTTGGTGACGCGCTTGGATACCCGGCCGCCAGGACCACGGTATTCGTAGGTCTCGGCAACGGTGACCGTTTGGGTCTGATTCGGATCCCAGGGCACCGTCAGGCGGTTGAATCGTCGAGCAAGCTCGGCCCTCCCCTTGCGCTTATTGGTGCCGCTGTTGTCCGTTGCGTAGTTGTAGGCGAGGAGATTCGCGCCCCCGGACTGCGCCTCGCGCACCAGGGTCAAACGCTCGGCTTTGTCGTAGGTGTAGGCCAGCTCCGCTACGCCGTCGTCGTCCGTGTCGATGGACAAGGCGTGGCCTTTCGCGTCGAGTCCGCTGTAGCGGCGCCAGCCCCCGTTCGGCTGGGCGATGCCGACCTCGGGATGCCATTCATCGGTTAAGAAGCCTCGATTGTCGTAGAGGAACTCACGACGTTGGGCGCTGGCACCGGTCATGTCGACCCGGGTGAGGCGATTGCCCACGTCGTAGGTGTAGGTGGCGGTGGCACCGTCAGGCTCGGTGACTTTGTACAGCCGACCATGCTTGTCATAGTCCTCGCGGGTCGTGGCATTCACCAGGGATGGGTTCGCCCCGGTGCCGGCGGCCACCCTGACGGTACGGTTGACGGTGCGGTTGCCGAAGTAGTTGAGGGTCGATTCGAGACCATCGGGCGCGGTGATCTTCTTCGCTCGGCCAAAGGGGTCGTAGTCGTCAAAGCGTGTCCAGCCGGTGGCGCTGGCACCCGCGTAGGGCGTGGACACGTCGGTCTTGTTGCCCATGGCGTCGTAGCGCGTCTCGACGGTGTTCCAGGCGGTACCACCCCGCCAGTCGCGCTCGAGATGCACCCGGCCGAGTGCATCGAAATGCACTTCCTGTTTGGTGATCAAGCCACCGGTGCTGCCGTTGGGCCTGGTAAAGACGACGACGCGTGCCAGGTCGCCGGCGGAATCGGCGGTGTCGTAGAGATAGTTCACCCAAGCACCATGCCCTGCTTCGGGCTTGATCCACTCGATACGTCCTTGTTCTTCGTACTCGTAGTCGGTACGAATTTCGGCGGTGTCCTTGCTCGACGACGGGAGTCCCGTGCTGGCATCGATGGTTTGGTCGAGACTCAGGAAACCAATGCTCTGGCCCACGGCAGATTCGTACTGCGTTGTAGCACGGGTACCGAACGCGTAGGTATGTGCCTGTCGGTAGCTCCAAATGGACGGCGTCACTGTGCAAACAGGCTGGCCAGTGGGCGCGTTGGCATTGTCGCCGCCGTAGTAGGTCTCGGCGGTGACGTTCCCCTGACCGTCGCTACTACTTTCGTAGAGGACGATGACGTCGTCATGATCACGGCTGCTGCCGACGCGGAACCGCCGCTCGCCTCTGAGGAAGCCGGTCGCGGCGTCGAAGCAATAGGACTGGTAGGCAATGGCCGAGCCTTCGGCCTGCCGGGTGTGGTCGTAGAGGTTGAGCAGCCAGGTGTTGGGCAGGTTGAAGCTGCCGGGGAAGCTGCCGGCAGCAGGGTTGTAGTTGGTGGTTTCGGTACGGGTATTGCCGCCCGAGGTGGTGCCCGAGGTTTGGACACTTCGGTAGTGGCCCAAGCCGTCGAAGTTGGAATTGTTGACGTCACGTTGGACGCTGGCGGCGTTGAAGACGGTGCGCTGCGACTGCACCCGGCGGTTGAAGTCCCACGAGCGGTTCTCGAGGTCACCGAACGTGACGGCCGAATCGAACGGATCCCAGTCGTAGCGCACATAGACCGTACGCTTCAGGTTGCTCCCGTTGCCGTCGTAGATCTTCTGCGACAGGTAGCGCTTTGGATTGGAACCGTCGTTTACCTTGGTGGTGAAGGGAAGGCTGTAGTGTTCGGGCAAGGCCTCGCTGCCAGCGGGCAGGTTGCCCGCGATGTAGGCGGAGAAGAAGTGCTCGGTCTTGTCGCCTAGAGGGGTGATCACCGTAGTGACCTTCTCTATCGGACGGGTGTCGTCTCCCGATTGCACAAGCTGAGAAGCATAGGTCCAGGTGCCCTGGACATTGGCATTGGCATCGAGTACCCGACGCGCAATCACCCCCGACGATGATTGCAACCACGGCGTGGGATCCGGGAACGGCCCGCACACCGGCATGCCACAATCTTCGGGCTCATTGCCGCTCGGCAACGACCAGCCAGCCCAATCCCACTCGATGTATCCGAGTGTCGGCAACTGCATTTGCTTCAGGGCGCCTGCCGTCTTGCAGGTCGTGGAATCCACCGACGTGATGTACTCGCTCGCCGGCATTCGGTATCGCGAGCCATCGGGCAGGGTGATCGACGTGAGGAGTTGGACGTCGGCCTGCGGCGGTAAGTAGAACTGATGGGTGTCCGGAAAAACACCGGGAATGAACGGGCACGGCCGCTCGACGAGCGAGGGTGCGTAGTTCAATGTGTAGATGGCGGTGCCGCCACCGAAGGCTGCAAGCTCAACCTTGGTGACCAGCGCGGTGGGAAGACCGTCGACGGTGAACGAGCTGGTGGTGATCTCGTGGCTGCGGCCGGTGGAATCGGTAAGGGTGGTCTTGCTGCCCTGATAGGTGATCGCCAGGTTGTTGCCGAAGCGATCTTCGATCTTTGTGATGTGCCAGACTGTGCCCACGAGGTCAAACGTATGCAGGGTCCCGTCGGGAAACTCGATGGTGCGTTTGGTCCCGCTCACTTGGATCATGCGCAGGTAGGAGTTGTCGCGCGTGTACCAGCGAACCGAGCTGTTGGTTTCGCCAAGGTGTAGCGTGTCCCAAAATCGATGCTCGGCTCCGTCCGCTGAGGCGTAAAGCCAGTCGGGCGAATCGTTGCGCGGCGGTGAGTTGGGCGGGATGAGGTTGCCCAGGGAAAGGGTCCACCCAAAGCCAGCGTTTGCGTCTAAGTTGGGGCGTGGCTGGCTTTGCTCCTGCCCAGGGCCACCAGAGACCTGTTCCCAGTCCCAGAGATTGGAGTTGTAGACGAGGGTCAGTTGGTACGAGAAACCGCCGCCTACCGGGTAGCCGATGCCGATGGGGATGGTGATCGTGAGACCGCCGTTAAAAATGGACACATTGTCCAGATCTCCTACGGCAAAAGATTTTTCCGGAGAGAATCCACGCTCGTTGTTCGGGTGCTGGACGCCAGCGAATGCGGGTAGGGCGAGCAAAAGCGAGAGTGCTACCAGGAAACAGGTAACGAGCGCTCGAGACCGAGGCCCATCGTCTCGAGTACCGCGCGCAGCCTGGCCGTAGGCCGACCGAAGGGAGTTCGAGCACGGAACGCAGGGACGATGGGCTCGGTCGGTTTCGTGACGCATTGGCGCCCGTCGGTCGGTCTGCGGGCGTGCCTCGGAACTCGCGGCGCGGACGCCGCTCAAACAGGCCTCGGCCCGTCCTCGATCCGACCGCGTGCGCTGTGTGGTGGGTTGCGTTGCCTGTGCCATTATCGTTCCTCCCCTTCGCGCGTCCACTCGTCAGAGCCAGCTGTCGTAACGGCAAACGCCAAGCGGTGCGGGTCCAAAATCACCAGGACATCATCGTCTTCCAGTAACGAAGGCGGTGGCTCGTTGCCCACGAACGGCACCATCTGGTCGAGCGCCAAGGTGAAGGCGCCGTCACCGATATCGTCTTCGTCGTAGAGGCTTCGATCGCCCACCATGCGCCGCCAGGCACCCTGGCCGGGGCGTACCAGCAAGACGTTGGCTTGTCGGCCGGTGAGCCGAATCCGACTCAGCTCGTCGAACGGACCGCGCCGAAGCTCGGCGTCCGTGAGGTCGAAGGCGTGCGTCACCGCGCCCTCGGGGGAGGCCGTACTTACCGCGCCTGTTGCCACGTCAACCGTGATCCACAGAGATTGTTCCGACACACCACCATGCGGCGAGAGTGCCACGCTGCCGTCGCGGTCGTCATCCGTCAGCGCTTCAGATACGAGCGAGAGTGTCGATCCGTGACCGTTCCAGCGCCGCGACGCGCCGATCAGCGCCACCGTTGCGCCCTGCGAGGTCTCTGAGATGGCGATCTCACCACGACTGTCGGTCGGTAGCTCAATCGTTGGCGCCAGTCCCCAGGCGGGCGCGGTGATCAGTGCCAAAGCGAAAACGAGATCCTTCTTGTACATAGGTGGTTCCCCTTGTCTGTTGCAGCCTTCCGAGATCGGCTGACGCCGCTTCGAACTGCCGGTTTCCCTGTTCCCATCCATCGTGGATACAGGTAGGGCGTCTCAGGCGGGCAATTTGTTACGCATCACCAGCAGGAAATCGTCTCCCTACTCTCTTCATCGCGAGAAACAGATGCGAAAAGGCCCATGCTTTGGAAAAACATGGGCCTCTGGATACCTGCCTCTGGATACCTGCCTCTGGATACCTGCCGCCTCATTTCGATCTACGGCGACGATGAGCGCCGTTCTTCGGCCCAGCGTTTGCGCCAGTATTGGCGTTGCCACTTGTCGACGTTTCGGTTGTGCTCTGACAGGGTTCGTGAGAACACATGGGTGCCGTCATTGCGGCTAACGAAATAGAGATAGGGCACGTCGGCGGGCGTGGCGGCGGCGAGCAGGCTGGCGAGGCCCGGCGAACAAATGGGCCCAGGGGGGAGCCCAGGGTAGAGATAGGTGTTGTACGGCGAGTCGTAGCGGAGGTCTTTCTTGCGCAGGTTGCCGTCCCAGTCGCCTCGTTTCTTGATGGCGAAGATGATGGTGGGGTCGGCGTAGAGTGCGATACCGCGACGCAGGCGATTGGCGTAGAGGCCGGCAATGATGGGACGTTCTTCGTCCAACAGGGCTTCCTTCTCGATCACGCTGGCGAGAATGACGAGATCACGCAACCGGGTGCCGAGTTTGGGTTCGTCACGCGCGACGAAGGGCGTGGCGACCAGGGACTCGTAGCGCTGGCGGAAAGTGCGCACCAAGGTGCTGACAACGCTGCGCGCGTCAGTACCGCGGGCGAAATGGTAGGTGTCCGGGAAGAGGTAGCCTTCGAGGTCGGGCGCGTCGGGATCGAGGTCGTTAACCAATGCTGGATCCGCCATGGCGGATCGTACGACATCAATGGAGCCAAAACCCGCCGCCGCGATCGCCTCGGCCGTTTCGTCGAGGGTCAGGCCTTCGAGCAGGGTAAACGGGTGGGTCATCACCTCGCCGCGAACGAGTTTGTCGAGTACTTCCGGTGTCGACAGTGGTGCGTCGAACGTGTATTCCCCGGCCTTGAGCGGTGGATCTTTCAAGATGTAGACAAGGTAGGCGCGGGCCAGGCGGGCGTCGGGCAAGACACCTGCCGCCGCGAGGTCGTGCAAGATCGCCCCTGCGCCCTGACCAGGCCGGACATCAATACGTGCCTCGCCGCCGTGACCGCGGTAGGGCTGGTGAATCAGCCACCAGCTCCAGGCGGCAGCCGTACCAGCCGCGATGATGACCACGAAGCAAGCCAGCATCGCCAGCTGGCGAAGGGTACGGCGTGGCCGCGTCGTGGGAGAAGGTGTTTCAGACATGGTGGGTTGGGGCTTTGGATTCAGCTCTGTTTCCAGAATTCGGCGCCGGGGCTGGCTCGTGGACACCACCGCCGTCGAGGGCCTCTTGGAGCAGGATTTGCGCGGCCACCATATCGAGTCGCTGGCGCTTGTTGCGCCGATCGACACCGGCAGCCCGCAACCGGTCGCGCGCCTCGCGCGTGGTCAATGCCTCGTCGACCCACCGCAGCGGTAGGCCCGTGACCTGGGCCAAGCGTCGACCGAAACGCTGCACGCGTGGCAAGTTGGGCGATTCGGTGCCGTCGGTCATACGTGGCTCACCCACCACCAGCAGGCCGACCTGTTCCGTGCGGACGATCGCGGCGATCCGGTAGATCGCCCGACGATCGGTTTCACGTACAAGGGTTTGCAGCGGCAAGGCATATCGTCCGTCAGGATCGGAGAGGGCAAGGCCGATGCGCCGTTCGCCAAAGTCGATGCCAAGGGCGCGGGCCGGGTTGTCATTCATGCTGGTGGCCACTCGTGTGGTGTGGTGCTCAGGTGGATTCGGTGCGGTCAAGCGTGGCTTTTGAGGAGTGTTAGAAAGGCGAATCGGCGGGCATCCTGTGCTAACATCGGCCTCCGCATTTGGCTCCAGATGGCATCTTGCTGCGGAGCCCGCAAGCTCGACCGGACCTCCGCGCCACCAGCGGGTCCAGCAAGCCGAGCGATTACCCTCGTGGGAGCTATTATGCAGGAAGTCGTCATTATGAGCGCTGCCCGTACGCCGATTGGGGCGTTCCAGGGCGCGCTGGCTTCGGTGGCCGCGCCCGCTCTCGGTGCTATCGCCATCAAGGCGGCCATCGAGCGTGGTGGAGTCGCGCCATCGGCTGTCGAGCAGGTTTACATGGGCTGTGTCCTGCCCGCGGGCCAGGGACAGGCCCCCGCGCGCCAAGCGTCGCTCGCAGCGGGCTGCCCCACCTCGACCGGTGCCATCACCCTCAACAAGGTGTGCGGCTCGGGCATGCGCGCGGTGATGAGCGCGGCCAATGATCTTCGCTGTGGCGACTTTCAGCTGGCGGTCGCGGGTGGTATGGAAAGCATGAGTCAAGCACCGTACCTGCTGCCCGGTGCGCGCACGGGTTACCGGCTCGGGCATGGGCAGTTGGTGGACTCGATGATCCACGACGGCCTGTGGGACCCCTACGGTGACAAGCACATGGGCAATTGCGCGGAGACCTGCGCCACGCACTTTGAGCTGAGTCGCGAAGCGCAAGATGCTTACGCGGAAGAAAGCTACCGGCGCGCCCAAGCGGCGGTCGACGATGGACGACTCGATGCCGAGATTGTGGCAGTCGAGGTTCCCCAACGGCGCGGCGCAGCGCTCTCGGTCGCCCGCGACGAGGAACCAGGACGGGCCAATTTCGAGAAAATGAAGACCTTGCGGCCGGCGTTCCAGCGCGCTGGCGGTACGGTGACAGCCGCCAACGCCAGCAAGATCAACGACGGCGCAGCCGCGCTGCTGCTCAGTACGGCCGAGCACGCCGCATCCCTGGGTCTGGCGCCGCGCGCCCGGCTGGTGTCCCAGGCGACCTTTGCCCACGACCCCGAGTGGTTCACGACGGCGCCGATTTCAGCGATTCATCGGGCGGTGGAACGCGCCGGCCTCAGTCTCGATGCGATCGACCTTTACGAGATCAACGAAGCATTCGCTGCCGTGGCTATGGTGAGTATGACCGAGTTAGAGATTTCGCATGACCGCCTCAACGTACACGGTGGCGCGGTTGCCCTCGGGCACCCACTTGGCGCATCGGGCGCACGCATTCTGGTCACCCTGCTGCACGCCATGGAAGCGCGCAATGTTCAACGGGGTTGCGCGGCCATCTGTCTTGGCGGCGGTGAGGCGACGGCAATGGTGATCGAGCGCGAGGTTACGGCTTGAGCGGCCTCGGCGCCATGAGGCGCAGGACTGAGCTGTGGCTGGCATGGGCCATGAGCGTCGGCGTGATCCTGGCGGCTGCTGCGCCGGTCGCGGCGCAGGCCACGCCGCCGCCCGAGCCGGTGGAGCGTGGGACCGTCGAAGTTGGTGACGGTAAGCCAAAGGCTTCGGAGAAAAGCAAGAAGGCTGCCCCCGAGGTCAAAGACGAACGGGTGCGCATCAGCTTTGATGTGGAGGATGCCAAGGGCGGTGGTCGGGCCGAGGTGTTTGCCGAAGACGTGCGGTACCAGCCGGACGAGTACTTCATCGCCGAGAACGGCGTCGAGATCCGGTACAAGGACCTCGTTCTGACCGCCGATCGCGCGCGCCTCGACATTCCCACCAATCTTCTGACGGCGGAGGGTCGCGTCATTCTCGACGAAGGTCCGCAGCGCATGACGGGCGACACCCTCGAGTACAACCTCGGCACCCGTACCGGCCGCCTGTCCAATGCTGACGCGTTCGTCAGCCCGGATTTCTACTTTTCCGGTGATGAGTTGGCAAAGCTCGGTGACACGCAGTTCTCGATCACCGAAGGCACCTTTACGTCGTGCAGCCAAGAGGTGCCGTCGTGGAGTATCGCCTTGTCGAGCGCCAAGATAACGATCGACGAGTACGCGCGGATTCGAAACGCTCGGGTGCGATTCAAGCGCTTGCCGGTGTTGTATGTGCCCTATCTGCTGTGGCCAGCCAATACCGACCGCAGCTCGGGCTTCCTGGTACCCCGGCCTGGCTACTCCAATCGTCGAGGTGCCCACCTGGGCCTGGCGTACTTTCAAACGCTTGGGCGTAGCACCGATCTGACGTATTTCGCCGAGGGGTACAGCCGCGGGTTCTACGGTGGTGGGTTGGAATTTCGCTACCGCCCGTCCGAGCGCTCCAAGGGCGCGCTTCAGGCGTACCTCATCACCGAGCCAACGTTCGCGGTCGAGGAAGACAGAGCGGACGGCCGTCGTCAGCTCGACCCTTCGCGCATGCCGGGCGATGACCGCTGGAAGATTCAGTATTACCACGAGACCAACGACATCTGGAAACACTTCAAGGGTGTCGTGCAGTTTCAGGATTACTCGGATTTCGACTATCTCTCGGATTACGAGCGTGAGGTCCAGCGCAACACCCTGGCGTTCGTCTATTCGAAGGCGTACCTGAGCGGAAACATCGGACCACATTCGCTGAATTTCTTGGTCGACCAGAAGGAATTCTTGCCCGTACGCGAGACCAACGGCACGCCTGGAGATACGTCGGACGACACCTTCCAGACCGATCGTCGGCGGCAGATGCCCGAGATCGAGTACCGGCTGCGCGCAACCAAGCTCGGCAGTACGCCCATCTACGTCAGCCTGCTGAGCTCGCTCAATTCCTTTACCCTCGAGCGCACGTTCTTGGGCGAGGACTTCTCGTTCGACTATGAGCGTGCCGATCTTCTGCCCTTGATTCAGGTGCCGCTCAGCACCCTGCCCTGGCTTTCGGCCAAGCTCAATGTGGGTGGGCGAATCACCCACTACACCAAGCAGCTCAACGCGGAGCGCACGGATTTTGTCGACCAAAGTTTGACTCGCGCCGTGCCGCTGGCTTCACTTCAAGTGGTTGGGCCCAGTATTTCGCGGGTGTTCGAGAAGGGCCTCGGCCGGTTCGAGAAGTTCAAGCACATCGTCGAGCCGCGTTGGGACTTCGTCTTCACGGACGAGTACGAAGAGCAGCTGTTGGTGCCGTTCTACGACGAAGTGGACGACTTGAGACCCCGGCAGGACGTGGTGTTCTCGTTGATCAACCGGTTGATCGCCAAGCCGGCACCCAAGAAGAAGGATGGCACCGAAGACGAAGAGCCCGCCAACGAAGAGCGCGCCACGGCCAATCCGCTCGATGGCCCGGTTGATCTGCCGGTAGAGGCGGACTTGCTCGATCGTCTCGAAAATGGCGCCGAAGGCGAGGCTGTGGCGACTGTGGCGGATGCAGCGGTGGCGGACGGTTCCGACGCCGACGATTCCGAAACGGCCGAATCGGGCACGCCGCCGGAGCCGGACGTGGAAGCGGAAGGCGCATTCGAGATCATGAGTTTCACGCTCGCGCGTGCCTACAGTTTCGATGATCAGCGTCCAGGCCTCTTCTCGCGCACGACAGTCCCCGATCCGACGCCGGAGGACCCGAACCGTAGGCGACCCGAGTTCAGCAGCTCTTTTGGTCCCATTCTCGCCGGTTTCCGCTACAACCCGAGTCGGCGGACCAGCGTGCGGGTCGATGCGACCTACAACACCCTGTTCCGTGCCCTGGAAGAGACCCGGGTCAGTGGGACCTTTGGTTGGGGTAAAGAGAACTTGATCGGCCTGTCCTATCTGGAGCGCGAAGACACCGAGCGGACGGTCACCACCAAGAGTCAAGCCCAGTTGGGCACGCGGCTCGGACTCATGCGGGACCGTCTTTACTTTGATGCGACCTACCGCGTTGACTTGAACGCGATCGACCCCAACGATTCGGCCAATCGGACCACGCGTACGCTGGCCCAGTCGTTCGGCCTTACCTGGCGCGGTGCTTGTCTGACGGCGCAGCTCGAGTGGCGAGAAAGCTTCTTCAGCAACGTGCGTGACACCGACCTGCGTTTTCTGATCACCTTGAAGAACGTCGGTACCTTCATCGATCTCAACGGCAATACCAACGCATTTTGATGTCGTGGAAAAGCCACGCGCGGTCCCGGTTCGAGCCGAGATCACGCGGGCGAGCGCATGCAGCCGCTCGCGGGCGGTGACCTTTCGTGGTCGTCCTCGTCGTTCGCAGCACGCCCACGATTTGGAAGGGAGTTTTCAACAATGAAAGGCCTGATTCTCTCCGGTGGAAAGGGCACACGGTTGCGCCCGTTGACTTACACTTCGGCCAAGCAACTGGTGCCAGTTGCCAACAAGCCGGTGTTGTTCTTCGGCATCGAGTCGATGGTCGAAGCCGGCATTACGGAAATCGGTATCGTCGTTGGCGACACCAAGGACGAGATCAAGGCAGCGGTGGGCGACGGAAGCGCGTTCGGTGCCCGCGTTACCTACATCGAGCAGGACGCGCCACGTGGTCTCGCTCATGCCGTGATGATCGCCGAAGACTTCATGGGCGACGACGCGTTTGTCATGTACCTGGGCGACAACTTGATCGCAGGTGGGATTACGTCGTTGGTCGAGGAGTTCCTAAGCCGCGGTCCCAGTGCCATGATCTTGCTCGCCGAAGTCGCGAATCCTCAGCAGTTTGGTGTCGCGGAGCTTACCGAAGACGACCCGGATGGACCGCGCGTGAAGTGTTTGGTCGAAAAACCTGCGGTTCCGCGCAGCAACCTCGCGTTGGTGGGTGTCTATCTCTTCGACCACAACATCTTCGAGTCCGTACACCGGATCAAGCCGTCCGCCCGCGGCGAGCTGGAGATCACCGACGCGATTCAGGATTTGATCGACCGCGGTCACGAAGTGCATCCACACAAGGTTCAAGGCTGGTGGAAGGACACCGGCAAGCTCGACGATATGCTCGAAGCCAACCGGATCGTTCTCGACGCGCAAGACCTCGCCGGGTCCGATCAAGCCGAGGCCGACGACCACAGCCTGATCGAAGGGCGGGTCGAGCTTGGCGCGGGTGTTCGGCTGCGCAACAGCAAGGTGCGCGGTCCGGTCATTATCGGTGAGGGCTCGGTTTTGGAAGATGCCTTTGTGGGACCGTACACATCGATTGGGGCCGGCTGTACGTTAGCCCATTGCGAGATCGAGAATTCCATTGTGCTGACCGGTAGCGAAATCCGGGACATTGATCGCCGAATCGATGGCTCGCTGGTGGGGCGCAACACCCGCATCGTCAAGACCGAGCTCAAGCCCAAAGCGTACCGATTCATGCTGGGTGACAACTCGGAAGTGGGCATCACCTAGGCCATGCGCGCTCTCGTCTTTGGCGGTACCGGCATGCTTGGCCATGCCGTCGCGGTGGAAGGCCGCCGACGCCAAGCGCCGGTGCTTGCCTTGTCGCGGGCACAAGCCGACATCGCCGATCCCCGCGCGCTGGCCTACTGGGTCGATGCGTTCTCGCCGCAGGTGGTGATCAACTGTGCGGCCTTCACCCAGGTCGACGACTGCGAATCGCGGCGTGGCCACGCGCTCTCGATCAACGGTGATGCCGTCGCGCACGTGGCGGCCGCGGCGGCCCGGGCTGGGGCGCTGTTGATCCACGTGTCGAGTGACTACGTCTTTGGTGGCGATGGCACACGCCCGTACCGCACCGGAGATACCACCGGGCCGATCTCGGTTTATGGCGAGAGCAAGCTGCGCGGGGAAACCCACGCGCTGGCTTACGAACGTGGTTTGGTGGTGCGCGCGAGTTGGTTGTTCGGTCCCGCGGGACCCAATTTTCCAGCGACCATGCGTGGCCTCATGCTCGCAGGCAAGACCCCGCTGAAAGTGGTCGACGACCAAGTCGGCGGTCCCACCTACACACCGTACTTGGCGCGTGCCCTTTGGGATCTCGCCGACTGCAACGTCACCGGAGTGGTGCACTACCAGAACCGCGACCCGGTGTCGTGGTTTGGATTTGCCCAGGCCGTCGCGGACGCGGTGGCGCCCACAGTCGAAATGATCCCTGTGCCGACCAGCGCGTTTCCGCGGCCGGCACCTCGTCCCTCCTACTCGGTGCTCGATACCGAGTCTTTCGAGACCGCTGTTGGGCGCCCGGTCGAGCCTTGGTTGGCCGGATTGACCCAATACCTCGATACGATAGGAAGCTAAGCAGCCGATACAGCTCCGCGCGCGTCAGATTGCCGTTCCAACGGCTCCGGCGAAGTGCGGCTCTCAGGAGATAGAAATGAAAGCATTGATTACAGGCATCACCGGTTTCGCGGGCTCGCATCTCGCCGACTACCTTCTTGAGCACCATCCGGATGTCACCGTGTCCGGGACCAGGCGCTGGCGCAGCCCGATGGCCAACGCGCGTCACTTCGATGATCGGGTCAAGCTGATCGAGTGTGACCTAACGGACTACACGTCCGTGCGGAACGTCCTCGTGAAGACCGAGCCTGATTTCGTGTTCCATTTGGCGGCGCAGAGTTTTGTGCCCACCAGCTGGAATGCCCCCGCGGCAACGCTGGATACCAACATCATCAGCCAGACGAACCTATTCGAGGCGATTCGCCACCTCGGTCTCGACCCCGTGGTGCAGATCGCGTGTTCCAGTGAAGAGTACGGTCTGGTGCATCCGGAAGAGACGCCGATCAAGGAGTCCAACCCCCTGCGGCCCCTGTCGCCGTACGCCGTCTCCAAGGTGGCCCAGGACTACCTTGGTTACCAGTACTTCCAGAGCTACGGGCTCAAAGCGATTCGCACCCGCGGTTTCAACCACACGGGGCCGCGTCGGGGTGACGTTTTCGTCACCTCGAACTTCGCCAAACAGCTGGCGTCGATCAAGGCGGGCGTGCGCGAGCCCGTAATGCGGGTCGGCAACCTGACCGCCGTGCGTGACTTTACCGACGTTCGGGACACCGTTCGTGCCTATTGGTTGGCGGTGACGCGGGCCAAGCCGGGCGAGGTCTACAACATTTGTTCGGGAGTGGGCATCACCATTCAGGAGTTGCTCGACCGCCTGATCAAGATCGCTGATGTCGACGTGCGGATCGAAACCGATCCCGATCGACTCCGTCCTTCCGATGTCGAGATCCTGTTGGGTGACAGCTCGAAGTTCCATGCCGATACGGGCTGGAAGGCTGAGATTCCCTTCGACAAGACCCTCCAGGATACGTTTGACTATTGGAGTGAGCGGATCGCCCGTGGTGCCATGGTGGGCGTCTAACGACGCGGAACACGAATGCGGGTTTTGATCAGCGGCATCACCGGCTTCCTCGGGCGGCATCTCGCCCGCTCGTTGGCGGCTGATGGGCACGCGGTATGGGGGTTTTCAAACGAGCTGGGTGCACCCATGTCCGAAGCCCGGGTGATCGCGCTCGACCTGCTCGATGCTTCGGCCATCGAAGAGTGCGTGCGCGAGGCGGCACCCGATGCGGTGGTCCACTTTGGTGGGCTCAGCCACGTCGGGCAGTCGTTCGGGCGGCCGGGTGACTACTTCCGGGTTAATGTGGTTGGCACCCGCAATCTGCTGCGTGCCGTGGCCCGCGCACATTCGAGCGATCAGCCATCGCCACGGGTGTTGGTTGCGTCGAGCGCCGAGGTGTATGGGGCGGTACCCGAGGACGAGCAGCCGATCGCCGAAGATCGCCCACTCGACCCTCGGTCACCCTACGCCATGACCAAGGCCGCCACCGAGTTGCTGACGCTGGACGCGGGTGGCATCGTCACCCGCTCATTCAACATCGTGGGGCCCGGCCAAGCGATGGCCTTTGCACTGCCGTCCTTTGCGCGTCAACTGGCGGTGATCGCTCGCGGTGACCGCGACCCGGCTACCGGCGAACCCCCGGCCCCCGTTCTGTGTGTGGGCGACCTTACTCCGCGTCGCGACTTTACACCGATCGATGATGCCATCGCCGCCTACCGAATCTTGCTCGACCGTGGCGAGCCGGGCATCGTCTACAACATTGCCCTCGGCCGCGCGCAATCGATCGGTGCGGTGCTCGATCGGCTGTGTGCAGTGGCGGGTGTGGCGGTGGAGATCCAACGCGACGAAGCGCGGGTACGTCCAGCCGATATGCCGCTGCTGTGTGGCGATAGCGCTCGGTTGCGGGCCCTCGGCTGGAATCCGACGGGAGATCTCGATGGCGTTTTGAAGCGTCTGTGGGCCGCTGCCGTCGAAGAGGCTGGCGGTGGCTCGGAAGGTGACCGGCGATGAAAGTTCTCGTTACCGGTGGCACGGGGTTTCTCGGTCGTCGAACCGTCGAAGCCCTCACCGACCGCGGCAGTTACGACTTGCGGCTCTTGGTACGCGCAACGTCAGCGCGTGATCGGTTCCCCGACAGTGTTTCGTTCGTCGAAGGCGACGTCACCGATCCGGGCAGCCTGATTCGTGCGGCCGAGGGGTGTGACGCCATCATTCATGCGGCCGCGTTGGTCAAGATCCTGGCGCCAGCCGCCGACTTCGATCGCATCAATGTACAAGGCCTCAACAACGTGTTGGCAGCGGCAGAGGCCGCCAGCGTCGCCAAGACGGTCTACGTTTCGAGCTTCATGGCATTGGGGCCGACCGAACGAGGCCCCGGCGGAGTGCTCGACGAAACGGCCTCGGTGGCCGACCGCACATGGATTAACGACTACGAACGAACCAAGACCCTGTCCGATCGGCATGCGCGCCAGGCCATTGCGAACGGTTTACCGCTCAATGTGGTGTATCCGGGAGTCATCTACGGTCCCGGCGAGCTGACCGAAGGCAACATCATCGTCCGTTTGCTGCTCGACATCGTGAACGGCAAACTGCCAGGTTGGATCGGAACCGCGGAACGCAACTGGAACTACTCGTACGTCGAAGACGTTGCCAACGGCATTGTGCAGGTTTTGGAGCAAGCTCCAGCGGGTCAGCGGTACGTTCTCGGCGGCGAGAACGTGACCCACCGTGACTTCTATCAAGCACTGGGCAACGCCACGGGCAAGAAACCACCGCGCATCCGTTTTCCGGATCCGGTTGCTACTGCCACTGGGTTTCTCATGAAGAGCTGGGCACAGCTCACCGGCGGAACGCCCAAGCTCACGCCCGACTTGGTGGAAGTGAACCGCCATGACTGGGCTTTGTCGTCCAAGAAAGCCGAGACCGAGTTGGGCTATACCTGGCGTACCTTCGACGATGGTCTGCGCACGACGGTCGCGTGGTTGCGAGAGAGTGGCATATGGACGGGCTAAAAGGCGTATCCGGGTCGCGTTCGGCGTTGACCGGCGGTGAGCTGGCCCGCAAGGTCGTGCACATGGCGGTCGGCTTGGTCGCCTTTGCTGTGGTGTTGCTGGGACCGGCCAAGTCGGCGGCACTGGCCGCGGTGGCTGTCTTGATGAATCTCTTCGTCTTGCCCAAGATTGGCGGCCGGGCGTTGTGGCGCGCGCACGAGACGGCCCGTGGTCAGTCACTCGGCATCGTGCTGTATCCGGCGGCGGTGTTGCTGCTGATTTTGGCGTTTTGGAACCATCTCGAGATCGCGGCGGGCGTTTGGGGCATCCTGGCGTTTGGCGATGGCACGGCATCGATCTTCGGGATGGCCTGGGGACGCGCCAAGCTGCCTTGGAATCCGCGCAAGAGTTGGGTCGGAATGACTGCCTACTGGCTATTCGGTACCGCGGGTGCATCCGTGTTGCTGTGGTGGACGGTCACCGACCCCATCGGAGGCGGCGGAAGGCCCATCGGTCTGGGTTTCGTGGTGGCTGTTGCACTTCTCGCGGCCGGTTTTGCGGCGTTGGTAGAGTCGCTGCCACTCGGGCTGGACGACAACGTCAGCGTGCCTTTCCTCACCGGGCTCGTGCTCTTCGGGTTGATGGCAACCGAAACGATCTGGCCTACGGTCGACTGGATGGCGGTGGCTGAGCGCGCGGCGATCGGCGGGGGCATCAACGCCGTGTTGGCGATCGTGGCGTACCGGGCGCGATCGATGAACGGCCCCGGCGCGGTCGCGGGTTTCCTACTCGGCACGGTGATCTATGCCTGCCTCGACTGGCGTGGATTTCTATTGCTCGGAACCTTTTTTGTCTTTGGCACGGCGGCCACCAAGCTGGGCTATGCGCGCAAGGCGGCGCGTAAGCTGGCCCAAGAAAGTGGCGGACGGCGGAGCATCCGTCATGCGGTGGCGAATGCCGGTGTCGCCGCAGCGGCGGCGATTTTTGCCTTGATGACGCCGTATCGCGATCTCTACCAGTTGGCGTTTGCCGGTGCCTTCGCTACTGCACTCGGCGATACGCTGGGCTCGGAGATCGGCCAGCTTTGGGGTCGTCGCACGTACCTGGTGACCACCCTCAAGCCCGTGCCATGCGGTACGGAAGGTGCGGTATCGCTCGAGGGGACACTCGCCGGCCTGGGTGGATCGCTCTTGGTCGCTTGGCTGGGGCACGCGGTCGGGCTCTATCCGGTGTGGGGCATCGTCGCGGTGACCGTCGCGGCCTTCATCGGCACGACCCTCGAGAGCTTGGTCGGGGCCACCCTCGAAAAGCGTGGCCTGCTCGACAACGAAGCGGTGAATTTCCTCAACACCTTGATTGGCGCCTTGGCAGCGGTTGGTCTGGGCGTGTTGCTGCGGTAAGGGCGCTGGACACCTGTGACGATCATGTCGAAGTCTCGAAGAGATCGGCGAAGCCTCGCTAGGTCACTAGGCCCACCAACATCTTTACTGATGAGCCAGATGTTGTTTGGTGAGCGACATCGGCGGGAAATCCCCCCTGACCCCCCTTTGAGAAAGGGGGGAAGCGGAACACAGGCCTGGGACTCTCCTTTGCAAGAGGGGAGAAGACGGAACGCAGGCCTGGCGCTCTCCTTTGCAAGAGGGGAGAAGACGGAGCGCGGGTCTGGCTCTCCCCCTTTCCCAAAGGGGGAGTTGGAGGGGGATTTCTTGTTTGGCCCTCCCAACGATTGAATCGAAACTCGTGGTCTGAGGCGAAGCCTCGCTAGGAGTAAGTCAGAATGAGCACCTTTCGTTCGTACGTAAAGCTCGCGCGACCCTTCACCATGCTGCCACCGTTGCTCGGCATCATCTCGGGTGCGGTGTGCGCGTTTGGCTCGGTCCACAACCCCGACCCCGATCGGCATTTGACCTTGTGGGTCGTGGCAACGGTCGCCTTGGGCTCGTTCTGTGCCGCCATCATGAATGCGGCGTCGAACGCGATCAACCAGATCACCGATCTCGAGATCGATCGTCTCAACAAGCCTGATCGCCCGCTGGTCACCGGGGCACTGAGCATCGCCCAAGGCTGGAAGTTCACGTGGATCACCTTCGCGTTGTCCCTGATTCCGACTTGGCTGGTGGTGGTGTATCCGTTCAACAGCTGGAGTGCCAAGCTCGGTGCGCCGATTTCGATGCACCAGACCTTCTTCCTCTACGTGGCGGGTGCGATCTTTACCTTGGTCTACTCGGTACCGTCGCTCGGGCGAACCAAGGCGCGCGGGATGCTCGCCAACTTCACCATCGCCATTCCACGTGGCATGTTGTTGAAGGTCGCGGGCTGGGCGATGGTGGCGCAGGTTTGGTACGTTGAGCCGTGGTACATCGGTCTCGTTTTCGGTCTGTTTGTGATCGGGGCAGCGTCAACCAAGGACTTCGCCGACATCGAAGGCGACTTGGCGGGTGGCTGCAAGACCCTGCCCATCCTCCATGGTGTGACCAAGGCGGCGTGGATCATCAGCCCCTTCTTCGTGCTGCCCTGGCTCCTGATTCCGCTTGGGGTTTACCTGCGTGATCCGCAAGCGCCAGAGCATGCGATTCTCACCGGCAACCCTACGATTCTTGTCGCCCTTGGGATCGTGATGGTCCTGTGGGGTGGGTACACCGTCTTTCTGCTGCTGCGTGACCCCGAGTCGCTGGCCAAGGTCGAGAACCACCCGTCGTGGACCCACATGTATCTGATGATCATGTTTGCCCAGGTGGGTTTCGCACTTGCCTACATCTTGTGAGACAGTCTTCACGTAGAATACGCAGGTGAGCAGCAAAGCACATGAATCCGATGAAGTCGCCGAAGGGACCGGTTTGGTGGCAACGGAGACCGATCTGGACAGCTTGCCCAGCCGTGGGTTGTTGTCGTTTTACGATCGTCTGCGAAAACGGGTCACCGCGGCGGCGGCCCGGCGCGGCAAGCTGAGCGCGGCGGCGACCGAAGCGTTGCTCCTGGTGCCCGATATCTTCTTGCTGATGCTGCGGCTGGCGCTTGATCGCGAGGTGCCGAAACAGCAACGGGCGTTGTTGACCAGTGCCCTGGCCTACTTCGTCTTGCCCGCGGACTTTCTTCCGGAGATGATCCTGGGTCCGGTGGGCTTTCTCGACGATCTGGTGTTGGCTGCGATCGTGCTCGCACACGCGTTCGGCGGTGAGCTCGAGCCTTATGCGGCGAAACACTGGAGCGGCTCCCAGAAGCTACGCGTGGTGTTGCGCGATGTGCTCGAGACCGCCAACGGCTTGGTCGGGGATCGGGTCTACGGGCAACTCTTGCGCTTGCTCGGCCGCTACGGTATCGAGATCGAGGCCGATCGCAGCTGACGATGCCTCAGGTGCCTCACCGTGCCTGATGCTTCGCGAGTGCGTCCACGGTCTCGCGAATCGATTTGAAGCCGGCATGGTCGAAGTTGTCGAGTCCGTCCCAGAATTCGTCGAGACCACGGTGTCCCCACTGTTCGTACACCGCGACCTTGAGCAGGACCTGGAGCTTGTCGCAGGCGCGGACGAAGCGCGCTTCTGGTGTCGAGCCAACTTGATACTCGGCCAACCGCTCGTTGGCCTCGTCATCTAGGGGTGCGAACAGGGCCGCGGCGACGGCCCGCTCCGCGGCTTCCTTGGCCCCCACGGGAAGATGATGGGCCACCGGGAGCGGTAGATCTCCCATTCGTACCTCGGGAAGGTCGTGGATCAAGGCCAGCTCGACGGCCCGCGCGCGGTCGACGGAGGGTTCGTCTTTGGCCAGCGCCCAGACCAAGAAAACCAAGTGAAACGTGTGTTCGGCGACACTTTCCGGGGCGGTGATCCCATGCAGGGCGTAGCCGGTGCGGGGGACACGGTCCAAGGATTGAAGCTCGAGCAGCAGATCAAGGCGCGTTCGTTCACTCATTGTTGGGCGATCGTAGCGTACGAAGGCTGGTTGCCTGCGCGGTCCGGAGCCGGCGGATTGTACGAGGAGGAACTTGGGTCCTCTGTTGAGCGAGCCCGCAGCCCGATGATAAATCGTCGTCCATAGAAAGCGAAGTCAAGCGCGCACCTCTCCTGTACGTTCGTGCTCTTGGCTTCGAACGTCCTGTCAGATTGACCTCGACTGTTCCGTCGCGAGTTGTCCCTTCTTCGAGCCTTTGTTGCGATCCGTTCTTCTCTGGTCTTGAAGTCGCTTGGTGTTCTCTCTTTTCTTCGAGGAACCATCCATCCATCAGGGCCTTTTCGGCCATGACTTCGTTCGGTTCTTCGAGGGGGCATATCCGGGCTATGGGGCCTCCGTACGGGGACGGGGTCCAGCCGATTCACTGATGCTTCCCCTCGAACCTTGCGCCAAAGAATCGTTGGAGCGAAAAGCTCTGGGTTCGGAGCAACCATTGCGCATTGCTTCGAGATCTTTGCCCAAGCTGGTCGATTCAACGATCTGGGTCGTATACCTCCTGTGCCTTCCACATGGACAAGGCCGTTGCGGCGATCTGGCGTGCGACGGTCACTTTGGCGAGGTTCGGCTTGGTGCCTCCATCGCAAAGTCGGTCGTAGGCGACACGGAAGCGATTGGCCTTGCTTGTAATCACGGTCGTCGCCGCGCCCTTGAAGATCATCTTCAGTGTTCGGTTGTGAAACCGATTCAGCCCACGCGTCTGGGCGATCTTGGCTTTGGTCCAGACTCCGCCAGCGCGCGTCCAGTCTGCTGAAGATCGCATCACGACTCCAAAGCCACAATAGGACCAGAATTGCCGCTTGGTCCGGAATCGGTGAGGTGTCACTACCACCGGAATCATCTGAGCGACCCGGATCGGGCCCAGTCCAGGAATTGTCTCGAGAACCCGCGAGATCGGGAATCGGTGCGACTCGGTCACCATCGCCTTTTCGGCCTCGAGCTTCAGTGTCGTCTGGAAGTCCAACGCTGTGCCGAGTAACTCGACCGTCGGTCTCATCGCATTCGGGAGTTCTTTGATCCGCTTCGCCCGGGAGCTGGGGGAGTAAACCGAGTTCCCCGTGCACACCACACCGCGTCTCTGGTAGGTGCTCTTCAGACGGTTCTTGGTCCGGACCAAGTCCCTCGTCATCAAGCCGTAGACTCGCGAGAGCTCGCGCAGCTTGGTGAAGCCCTTCCCTGCTTTGAAGATCGGATGCTCCGTGCGACCCGTACGGATGCGATCTGCTAGCTCCCATGCATCGATCGCATCGCTCTTCGGCCCCGTCTTGCGCTCGCCGTGGACCACCACCAACTCCGCCACGTGAGGAGACAAAATCTCGTGGAGCCAATGCGCCCACTGGCACTCTTCGATGCACAAGTGGAGCCGGCCAGCGCACTGCTTCAGATAGCCAACAAGCGCCTGGCCATTCGTTTCCACGATGGCCTGACCTAGCCGCTTGCCGCCCTCGCTGAGCGTTGCAATTGTGCAACTTGCCGAATGCACGTCCATTCCAAGGTAGCGTTCCATCGCGATCCTCCTTCTTGTGGGGCTGATGCCCGAGGTTTTTGTTCACCCCAAGCATCTTCCCTACAGAGGAGGTTGCACAATCTTGGACTCGTTTCGACATCGGGTTACCGGACGTGGCTTTCCTATGATGTCGGGCTATGAGTGCGCCCGCCTCCGCGGGCTGACTGAATGAATTGTTTCCATCCGACGAAGGTCGGCGCACTCATAGCGCGGGCATTTATACCCGCGTGGCGGTAAGGCTCGTGAAGTTTCAGATCAGGTTCATGTAGGGGAGGGCCTTGCGCCCTCCCTGGACGGGCGGGGGCAAGCCCCGCCCCTACCCATGAAGATTGGATCGCACCAGATCCCAGTCGCCCGGACGGGCGAAATTTCAGGTCAGGAGTCGGGGGGCATACGCGCCCGGAACTCGGCGACCTTGGCCGGCTTGTCCCACGCTTCATACAAGGCGATCAGCTGCCCGAGCCGGCTCGTCGTCGAGCCCGAGGTCGGGCCGCGGGTGTCGAGGTAGTGCTGGTAACTGGCGAGGAGCAGTGGCTCCGTCTCCGCGTAGCGCTGTTGAGCGAATAGGCTCTTGCCCAGCACACCAACGGCGTTGGCGGTGCGATTCGGATGGCTTGCCCCGCGTCCGTAGATGGCCCGCGCCTCCCGTGCCAACCGCTCGGCGACCGCCGGCTGATCGCGGTCGATCTCCACCATCGCCAGGATCAACAAGCATTGCGCCACGTGGCCGTGGTCGTTGCCCAGGGTGCTGCGCAGTCCCTGCTCGGCGCGCTCGAGATTGTCGGCGGCGCTGTCGAGTTGGCCGAGGTGGCGCTGAACCAGGCCAAGGCCGTAGCGAACTCCCGCGACATCTGGATGATTTTCACCCTTCCCTCCGATGGCGAGGGCGAGGGCCTCTTGGTACAGCTCGCTCGCGGCACCGTAGTCGCGCCGAGCACGATTCAGGTCGGCCAGGTTGGCCAGGGTGACGGCCAACTCCGAATGTTGGTCACCGAACGTGTCGCGTCGAATGGCGAGGACCTTTTGGAACAGTGACTCTGCTTCATCGAACGCGCCGCGCTTGACCAAAAGCAGTGCGTAGAGAGCGTAGCTGTCCGCCGTTTCCAAATGGTCGTCACCGACGACCGCCTCGAGCATGGCGATGCTCTCCTGAAAGAGGCGCTCTGCTTCGGCGAGATCGCCCCTAATGTGGGCGATCCTGCCAATCCGTCGTAGGGTCGAAGCGATCTTGGGATGGGGCCCACGGAAGATCGCGCGCCGCAAATCGAGGGCTTCTTGGTACAAGGTTTGGGCTTCGTCGAAGTGCTCGCCGCGCTCGGCCAAGCGGCCGAGGTTATGGAGCGTAAACGCAAGGTGTGGGTGCGGGTCGTCATAGCGCACACGTTGGATTTCGAGGGCTTCACGGAGCAGCGCCTCGGCTCGAGCGTAGTCGCCAGTAACATCGAACAGGGTCGAAAAGTTGTTGAGCGTCACCGCCACGGTTGGGTGTCGTGCCCCGAAGTGGTCGCGCTGGACCTGAAGCGCCCTCGGTGAACAGCGCCGAGGCCTCGGCGTGCCGGGCCTGGGTCGTGCGCAGCTGGGCGAAGCGGTCGAGAACGATCGCCAGCGGCTCTTGGTTGTCGAGCTTGCGTGCATGCTCGAGCGCCTCGGTAAACTCGGCGGCCGCCGAGTCGCGGTCTCCGGCGAGGTCGTGGATACGACCCAGGGTGATCAGGGTGAGCACCACGTCGGCGTGGCGAGAGCCAAGCCAGCGTCGCCGCAAGGCCAGTGCTTCGCGAGCCCGCTGCTCGGCGTGGGCAAAGTCGCTCTTGGAGAGCCGCAGGTTGGCCAGTCCGTGCAAGGTGGTCGCCCGCGCCAGCGCGCTCTTGCGTTCGTTCCCTTTGCCTTGCAGTGCCAGGGCGCGCAACAGATGTTTCTCCGCCTCCTCGTGCAGGCCGAGGTTCAAGAAAGTACGGCCCATGGTCGACTGGAGGTCAGCCTGAACCGTCGGCTGGCTGGTCAGCTCCGTTTCGATCCGGCGTGCGCCGCGCTCCAAGATTTCGCGCGCGGTGATGGTCTCGACCATCGCGCGGCTCGGATCGGGAAACGCGAACATCTCGGTCAGGAACGAGATCACGAGTTCGCCGCGCGACTGTTGGGCGAGAATCTCGCCGCGTTGGACCAGCAGCATGACGACGAAGGTCACCGTGGCCACCACCGCCGCCGCCGCCACCCCCAGGCCCAGGCGATGGCGCTTGACGAACTTGCCCGAGCGATACCGCCAGGTTGCGTCGCGGGCGGCGACCGGCAGTCCGTTCAGATGTCGCTCGAGGTCTTGCTCGAGCTCGGCGGCTGAGGCGTAGCGTTTGGTGGGCTCTTTGTTCAGGGCCTTGAGAACGATGCTGTCGAGGTCGCCCGCGAGGTGGCGTCGCCAGCTCGCGAGATTGGGGCCCGGGCCCGCGACGGCCGGTGACACCACTGCCGGCGTAGCCGCACCCGCCGAAGCCACGCTCGCCGGAACCACGGTCGAGGGACGCGGCGGATCGACTTCGCAGATCGCCCGCATGGCCTCCTGCGGCCGCGCGCGGTCAACTTCGTAGGGCCGCTGCCCCGCGAGCAGCTCATACAGCAACACGCCGAATGCATAGACATCGGTGGCGGTGGTGATGGCGTCGCCGCGCACCTGCTCGGGGCTGGCATACGCGGGGGTCATGGGCAGGAAGCCTGGGCCGGTCGCCTGCACGGTCTGCGGGAAGTCGTCCGGGCTCAACAGCTTGGCAATGCCAAAGTCGAGCAGCTTGGGCTCGCCGTCGCTGGTGATGAGAATGTTGGCCGGTTTCAGATCGCGGTGTACCACCAGGTTTTGGTGGGCGAATTGCACCGCCCGGCAGACCTTGATCACCAAGCGCAGCCGGTTCCGAACGGTCAGCCTTTTGGTGGCGGCGTAGGTGTCGATCGGCAGGCCGTCGATCAGCTCCATCACCAAATAGGGACGTCCGTCGTCGGTCGTACCGCCATCGAGCAGTTTGGCGATGTTGGGATGCTCGAGCGTCGCCAGGATCTGGCGCTCGCTGCGAAATCGGCCCACGGTTTCGTCGCGCGGTGTCTTCCCCTCACGGCCCGATTGTAGGTGGAGTGGTCCTGCGTAGATGGTTACTCGTAACAAGACTGAGAAGAAATCGCGTCGACTCGCGCTTTACCTACCAAGGGCAGTCCGCTGGCATGCGGAGGTTTGTCGGCGCCGCCAAGAGGGGATGACCAGCTCAGTGCGCCGTTACCCGCCGGTACCTTGGCTGAGCTGTTCGAACGATGCCAAAGCAGTTCCTACAACATGGGGAAAGATGATGAAAAGACGACTCTTCTTCGGCTTGCTGATCTTGCTCACACCGATATCGCTCTGGGGGCAACGTCTCGAGAGCGGCAAAGTCGAGGGCTACGACCTGATTCGCAACTACGATCTACTCGACGTGCAGCCGACGCCGCCGGTCCTGCCGACATCGGGCGATCAATACCTGGTCGGGCCCAATCCGAGCGGCGCCTGGGCAGGCAAGGCGAATGACATCGCTCGCTGGAACGGATCGGCTTGGGTATTCATCGTGCCGTCGCCATCCGACCAGGCCTTCGACAACGCAGGCCGCCAGTACCTCTACACGGGGATCGCGACCCTCTTCGATGGCCTGTGGCTCGATAGTGAGTGGCGGGAGCTCACACCCTTCATGGCGAAGTGGAAAACGGGCAGCGTCTTGACGAACTCCGCCACCGTGGTGGCCGCCGACCACGGCCATTGGTTGGCCGTGTATCCCGGGGGTTCGGATGTCACCTTGACGCTTCCGACGTCCTTCCTGCCACCGATCTCGGGTATGCGGTTCATGCTCGAACTCGATTGCTCCACCCGTCAGACCATTACGGTGACCGTTGCTGGTGGCGGCATCCTTCAGCATCCAGATGGGACCCAAACCGTCACGCCCTTTGCGTTTGATGCCAGTGCCTGTTCGAACGACTCGTTCGTCTACGAAGTGATCGCTGGCAACACCACGACGGGCGCCCAGTGGTACCTGGTGCCTCAGCAAGGTTCGATGGCACCTTGAACTCGATTGATCGGTAGGTTTTGGATTCTACCGGCCCCAGCCGCACCACATGCGGCTGCGGCGTTTTGTATGATCGGGGTATGACCTCTTGGCTCGACGAGCTTTCCGGCGGCGACCGCAAGTCCGTAGGGCGTGCCCGTGAGGTCGCCCAGTGGGCGCTCGCGACGCCCGACCGGCTGGACGAGGTGGTCGAGGGGTTGCTCCAAGACGATCCGATCGTGCGATCGCGGTGTGCTCACGTGCTTGCGACCGTGAGCAAAGCCCGTCCTGAGCTGGTGCAACCCTTCAAGCAGCGCTTGCTCGAGGAGGTCGCACCGATCGACCAATGGGAAGTGCGGGAGCAGTTGTGTCAGATCGTGCCCCGGCTCGCGCTCGATCCCGCCGATGTCGAAGCCATGCGCGCTCGGTGCAACCACTATCTCAATGACCGGAGCAGCATTGTCCGCACCTGCGCCATGCAGGCACTGGTCGATCTCCTGCGCTTCGACCCTTCGCATTCTGGAGACGTTCAGCAGGTGATTGGCGTCTTGACCGAAACCGGTACCGCTGCCATGCGTGCGCGGGGGCGCAAGCTGCTCGTCGCCCTCGATCGCCAATCCTCGTAGCAGCAACGCGATACGATTGACGCAATGTCGAAATCGAAGTTGCGCATGCGGGCCCAGCTGATCTTCCTGCTGCTGCCCTTTATCCTCATGAGCGGCGTCGTCGCCTTCGGCACGATGCTGCCGGCCGAACAGGTCTTCGCGCGTGCGGTGACCGTTCCGTGGCCAGCCGAGCGCGTATTCGAAACGCTGGCCAACATCGAACAGCTGCCAACCTGGTCGACACGGGTGCTGGCGGTGCTGCCACTTCCCGCCCGCGACGGCCGTCCCTTGTGGCGGCAGGTCTTTGCCGGTAGGCGAAGCGCACGGTTGGAAGTGGCCGAATCGGTACCGTCGCGCCGTTTGCGGTTCGAGATCGCCGACGATGCGGGGCCGTTCCGGGCGACCTGGCAGTTCGATCTGACACGGGCCGGTGAGGGCACCCGGGTGGTGCTAACCGAGCGTGGCAAGGTGGGCAATGCGGTGTCGCGTTTCTTGGTCTACTTCGCTGAGGGCAAGACGCGATTCGCCGAAGACCATCTGCGCGATTTGGGCCAAGCTCTGGGGACCCCAGTAACGGTCGAGGAGGTGGCACTGTGAGTCGTCGTGATGTTCAATTTTCGACCACGGACGAAGCCCTGCGCGACGATGTCCGCACCCTCGGGGCGCTGGTGGGCGACATGCTGCGCGAACAAGGGGGCGCGGCGCTGTTTGCCGACATCGAGGCGGCTCGCAGCGCTGCCATTCGTCGGCGAAATGGCGACGCCGAGGGTGCTCGGGCGCTCGAGGCTTTGCTGGCGGACCGGGATCCTGCTGATGCCGAAGGCCTGGTGCGCGCCTTTTCGTCGTACTTCCAGGTCGTCAACCTGGCCGAGCGGGTGCATCGGATTCGTCGACGTCGTGACTACCTGAGAACCCCGGAAACGCCGCAGTCGGGGTCGGTACTCGACGCCGTGCGTCGGCTGAACGAGATTCACGGGCTCGACCGCGCGGCGGTGGTGGCGTTGCTTGGCGATCTGCGGATCGAGCCGGTTTTCACCGCCCACCCCACCGAGGCGACGCGGCGTACGCTCCTGCGCAAGCAGCAGCATATTGCCCGTGCGCTGGTCGAACGGCTCGACCCAAACCGCACCCCCGACGAAGATCGTGCGGCCCTGGATCGCATTCGCGGTGAGGTGACCATCGCGTGGCAGACCGACGAGGTGCCCTCCGTTCGGCCGACGGTTGCCGATGAACGAGAGCACGTGCTTTTCTACCTGGTGGAGGTGCTCTACCGGGTCGTTCCGCCACTTTACGAAGCGATCGAAGCGGCGCTCGATACGGTCTTCGGAACGTCGCCGGAGGCCCCCGCGTTGCCCGTGTTGCTTCGCTTTGCCTCCTGGGTTGGCGGGGATATGGACGGCAACCCCAATGTCAGTGCCGACACCATTCGCGAGACGCTGGCGCGCCAACGGTCCCTGGTCCTGGGGTGCTACCGAACAGAGCTCAACGGGCTGTACCGGCAACTGAGCCAGTCGCCACCTCGGGCTGGGGTCGATCCCGCGATTGCGACTCGGATTGCGCAGGATCCTCTTTACAAGACGGTTCTCGAGCGGGTGCCGGTGCGCCACCACGAGATGTCCTACCGTGTGCTCTTGAGCCTGATGCACGCGCGGCTCGAGCACACCGAAGCTAATCTGGACGATGGGTATTCGGGGCCAGCGGCTTTTGCGTCGGACCTGGCCTTGATCGCAACCAGTCTGGAGCGCAACCACGGTGACCATGCCGGGCTGTTTGCGGTTCGCCGCGCCCAACGGCGCCTGGCGACATTCGGTTTTCACCTGGCGACCCTCGACGTACGGCAGGACGGCGAGGTCCACCGCCGGGTGGTTGGAACGTTGCTCGATGATCCCGCATGGATGGAGCATGGCGCCGCCGTTCGGACGCGGCGTTTGCAGGTGGCGCTCCAAGATGATGTTGTAGTGGCGGCCGGTGACGACGTCGAAGTACAGGCAACTCTCGAGGTGTTTCGCGCGATTCGTGATGGCATTACACGCTACGGCTGCAATGCCTTCGGTCCCTACATCATTTCCATGGCGCAAGATGTCGATGACGTGTTGACTGTGCTTGCCCTGGCCCGCTGGGCCGGCTTTGGCTCCGCCGAGGATGGTGTTCCTCTCGACGTGGCGCCCCTATTCGAAACCGTGCCCGATCTCGAAGCCGCGGGCGGGGTCATGACCCGGCTGCTGGCCGACCCGCTCTACCGCGCCCACGTGGCCGCCCGCGGCGACCGGCACATGGTGATGGTCGGCTACTCGGATAGCAACAAAGATGGTGGCTTGGCCTCCTCGCGTTGGGCGTTGCATCGCGGGCAGCGCGCCTTGGTCGAAGCGCTTGAACCCACCGGGGTTGCGTTGACCGTGTTTCACGGGCGGGGCGGCACCATCAGCCGTGGCGGCGGCAAGACCCGGCGCGCGATCGAGGCGGCGCCGCGCGGCGCCCTTGGCGGTCGGCTACGGGTGACCGAGCAGGGCGAAACGATCGATGCCAAGTACGGGCTGCGGGGCATTGCCCTGCGTAGTTTCGAACAGGCGACGAGCGCTGTTTTGATGGATGGTGTTCGCGGTGCGGACGATGCCCGCTACCCAGCATGGTGCGGTGTGATGGATGACATTGCTCGGGTCAGTCGCGAGGCCTATCGGGCCTTGGTATACGAAGACGCTCGGTTCCCCGACTACTTCCGGCAGGCGACGCCGGTCGACGTCATCGTACGAATGACCATCGGCTCCCGTCCGTCGTCGCGGCGGGCGCGCCTCGGGATCGAGAACCTGCGGGCCATCCCGTGGGTTTTCGCCTGGACCCAGAGCCGGCACATCCTCCCCGGTTGGTACGGATTGGGGAGTGGACTCGAATTTGCGGTCGACCGACACGGTCGTGATGTCGTGGCCGAAATGGTCAGCGAGTGGCCCTTCCTGCGCGCCTTGCTCGACGATGCCAGCATGGTGCTCGCCAAGGCCGATCTGCTGATCGCCGGGCGCTATTCGGAGCTGGCCAAGCCCGAAACCGCAACGCTTTTCGAGGTCGTTCGCGCCGAGTTCGAGCGCACGGTGGGGCACGTCCTGGCGCTCAAGGGTCAAGACGCCCTACTGGACGACGATCCCAAGTTGCAACGCTCGATTCGCCTGCGCAACCCCTACGTCGACCCCATGAGCTTGCTCCAAATCGACCTGTTGCGCCGGTGGCGGGCGACGGACCGCAAGGATGACAGCCTCTTCGAAGCGCTGTTGGCCACCGTTCAAGGGATCGCGCGCGGGCTTCAGAACACCGGGTAGGGCCGCAGTTCGATGACCCGACTCTTTGTCTACGGCACCTTGCGACGGGGTGACAACAACGACGAGCGGTGGGAGCTGGATCGCCGGGCTCGCTTTCTTGGTCAAACGACGTTACGTGGCGCGCGTTTGTTCGATCTCGGTTCGTATCCCTGCCTGGTACTCACCACCAACCCGGAGCATCGGGTCGTCGGTGAGCTCTTCGAGATCGAGCAGCAAGTCTTCGAAGGCATCCAGGCGATGGAAGAAGAGGCGCAGTACGTCACAGTTACGGTCGAGACCGAAGTCGGTCCAGCAACCGCCTTCGTGTTTGAGTCGGTGCCTCCGGGTGCTCGCTTGATCGAGTCAGGTGATTGGACGGCGCGGGCCCTTTGAGATCTCTGGGCTAACAAACGTGCGGCTTGTGGTGTCCTTATTGGACGAGGACATGACGTGAGCTTCAGCGATCAGACATTGGTGACCGAGATCCGATCAGGGTCCGGTGTTGCGTTTGAGCAACTGATGCGTCGCTATGAGCGGCTGGTCTACAAGGTCGCCTACGGCCTTACACGGGATCGTGAGGCGGCGATGGACGTGACGCAAGAGACCTTCATGAAGGTCCATGGTCGCTTGACCGGCTGGCGTGGCGAGGGTGGGATCAAGAATTGGATCGCCCGAATCGCCGCCAATGAGGCGATGAATTGGCAGCGGTCCGTGCGTCGCCGTGCCAATGTCAAGATCGTGGGAACGGGCGGCTCGTCGGTTGTGGTGGACTGCCGCTCGAAATGCCGGTCGGAATGTGGTGTCGAATTCCAAGAGGACGGTGATCGGCTAACGATCCGAACGACGTACCGAGGCCACTCTGGCAGCCGGAGCTCGATCGCGCTCAACATCGAGGTGCCACGCTTCTTCGATGTCGAGCTGGACTCGATGGGTGGCAGATTGTCGATCGACGGCGTGGAGGGCACCTTCAACGGAAAGACCATGGGCGGAGATATCGAGATCGCCTCCGTGGATGGCTGGGTCGAGGCGACGACCATGGGCGGCCACGTTGACGTGACGGTTGCAGGCGCAGGCGGACATGTGACGTTGGTGTCGATGTCGGGCGACATCGTGCTTTCGGTGCCGTCCGGCTTTGGCATGGATCTCGATCTCGAGATTGCCTTTACCCGCAACAGCCGCAAGGATTACCAGATCAACGCCTTGGGTGGCTTGAACCAAACCACCACACCCGATTGGGACTACGATCACGGAACGCCCCGCAAGTACATTCGCATGGCAGGCTCGGTTGGCGGCAGTGGCAACGCGGTTAAGGTACGCACGGTGAACGGAAACATCACCGTTCGAGAGCACTGAGCGTATCGGCGATTGTTCACTCGCTTCGCAGCGTGACTGCTGGGTCGATCCGGGCGTCGCGACGGTGACCCAGCTCTGAAGATCATCCCGTGATTGTTGCTGCCGGGCGCGGACCAGATGCTGCCGCATGTCAATGAACCGAATCACCCCCGAGGTAGCCTAGTGCTTCGAGTTGTTCGCGCAAAGCTTCGTTCTCGGGCGTCGGTGGGTTGGCCGTTTCTGGACCTTGCCACCAGATCGTGACGCCATGTTTGAGGTTGTCGATTCTTGCCCCCGAGGCCCAGGTTCCCTTTTGCAGGCTTACCGAAAATCCCTCCGCCAACGTCGCGACATCGATCTCGTGCTTGCTGATTTCCCCATTGGGGTAGCGAAGCCCGAGTAACAAAGGTGCGTCCGGAACGTCCTCGAGGGCGAGCGTCACTTCTCGGGACCGTGGAACGCGGAATCGCAGACGATTGTCGATGGCCTTTTCGATGCAATCGCAGTCATCGGTCGCGGCGCGCTTCACCCGGTTGGATCCAACCGCCGGCCCGGCCAAGAAGCCGCGCAATCGCCGGGCTTTGTCGTTTCGAATCAGCACCCGAAGGCCAGGATGGCGACGGGCGAAAAGCGTGTCGGCTTGGGTTCGGAATGGCGCCAGCTGTTGCGCATCGGCAGGCAAGGCCGACTCACCGGTTCTCAGATCGAATAAGGCCTCGCGGTCTACGCTCGGCATAGGCCAGGCAGCGTTCTTAAAGACGTACTTGAAGCGATTGCGCATGCGAAGCGACAAGCCCCAGTTCGATCCTGCGGCGTAGCTCCAGGCCGGTGGTACCGCCAAGGGCCGGCCTTCGAGCAAGGGCACGAGTGAGACGCCATCGAGCGTGGGTTCCGGGTCGAGGCCAACGAGCGCCCTCACGGTGGGCACAATATCGACGGTGCGCACTTGTTGCGAAATACGGCGACCCGCGCCGCGTCCCGCGGGGTCGTGGATCAGCAACGGAATGAGCAAGTTCTCGTCGTAGAGGTAGAGGTGGTTGAATACACCATGTTCGCCTATCATTTCGCCGTGATCAGAGGTCACGACAACGATCGTGCGTTTGGCGAGGCCCGTGGTCTCGAGGTAGTCAAGCAGGCGTCCGAGATGGTGGTCGGCGTAGGCGATGGCAGCGTCGTATAGATCGCGAGGCAGTTTGGCTTGCGCTGGCGGAATGTCACGCACCTTGTCAGATGGACCGGTCTTGCGAAAGAACCATTTGTGGCGGTGGAGGTAACCGTCTTCGGCACGCGGTGGCACTTCGCGGCTACCGATCTTGCGCGGCCGGTTGTGTGGGCTGAATTGCTTGAACCACGGTTGGCGCGGTACATAGGGCAAGTGTGTTTCGTATGTATGGAAAAAGAAGAAAAAGGGGCGGTCGCGGTGGTCGTCGAGCCAGGCCAAGCTGTGTTTGATACCGTCTTTGAGTTCTTTCCGATTGCCGATGGCACTATTGAAGAATCGGAACCGATCGAAGCCTTGTGCCATCCCGAAGGTCGGATGTAAATATCCGCCCGCGGTAACAGCACCGGTAGCCAAGCCCAATCGATGGAGGGTCTCGGCGAGTGACTGGATGTGCGCCGGCATCGCGCGTTGGTAGTTCACACCGTGGTGCGCGGCATCGAGACCGGAAAGCATGGACACATGGGAAGGTAAGGTCCAGGGTGCGGCGGCTACTGCGGTCTCGAACACCGCAGCCTCGGCTGCCCAGGCATCCAAGTTTGGAGACGTTGGGCGTGGGTAGCCGTAGAGTGAAAGGTGATCGGCACGCAGTGTGTCGACCGAGATCAGGACAACGTTGGGGGGCGGTGGTCCCTTAGTCGAGGTTGGGACGACGATCTCAGGGTGGGCCCAGTATGCAAGTTCGAAGTGGGGTCCATTGTCTTGTGGAGACGAGACGGTGAGTTCCAGGCGTACCGGTTGATTGGCGAACGATGAGAGATCAACGGTGGCGTCGTGCCACGATGATGTTCCCGGTGTCAAACGTGCCTCGAATATCGTAGTGGTTGGGCCGTCTTTGGGTGTGGCCGAGACTGCGAAGGTGATGGTTTCTCGAGTGCGCGGATCGATACCCAAGCCGAAACGCAAGGATGCGCCAGCATGGGGCACAAGGTCTCGAATGATCGGAAATCCGGGCCACGCCAGGAGGACGCTGCGCGTCTCATCGTCGAGGGTGGCACGGCGTGTGTTGTCGCGTTGGACGGCTCTGTGGGGTGGCTCGGTCGTTACGGTCCAGGCCGCCACCGCATCGATCACCGAGTCCCGATCGCGGGCTCCGAGTCCCAATCGGATGCGCGCCACCCGCCCTCGCCAGCCCGCCTCGTTGCCGAGCGTGAATTGGTAGGTACTTTCGCCCGCTTTCGTATCGATCCAGCGCGAGGCCTTGCTGCGCTGGTCATGACTGAACGGTGTATCGGCAGAGGCCCATTCGAGTAATGCGGTTGGCTTTTTGCTTCCTCGAGTGGTGACCGTGATGGTGTCAACCGACGCAGCGTCAAAGTGCACATCGCGCTCGATCCAGGCGATCTCGGACTTACTTCGAACCACAAGGTGTTTACCCGTGGCCCGCAACTCGGTCTTGGGCCCTGCACGCCATGAGTTGCCGTCGCCGTCGGTGGGCCAGCGAACGACCTCGGTTCGGGTGATGAAGTCGTCTTGATGAAGAAGCGCCGGATCGTCAGTGATGAAGCGCTCGGCAACTCGCCAGGTAGTGGGTTGCTGGCTGCAGGCCGCAACCAGTGTGACCGCCAAGAGCAGCTTGCAGTGTTGCTTCCAAAGAATGGAGTGCGCTTGCTTGGGAGACGCTTCTCTGCGGAGGCGATGTTTCATCTACGGCGCAGTGTACGCGATGCTATTTGCTGTGCAGTGTGACTGCCGGATCGACCGTAGCAGCTCGCCGCGCCGGCACCGTCGCGGCGGTAAACGCAACAAGGGCCAACAATGCGCTGCCACCGAGCCAATCTGACAGGTCGGTGGTGGCGGTGGCGAAGAGCAAGTTACCAAGACGCGGTGTGATCGGGTCAAGACGATCACGAGATCGTCACCGGCAACCCATCCTTCGTCGGAATGCAGTACCCGCCCGTGGGTCGCTTCGACGCCGAGGACTGAAAAAGGGTTGCCAGTGACGTAGTGCACAGCAATGCGTTCGGCACGGAAACCAGCGTCCGTTTGGGAGAGGCCCACTGCGCCGAGCACGGACGCGGCCACCTCGACGATTGGGGCGTGTGCCTCATTTCCGTCGCGAAGGTCCCTTACCTCGAGGTCGCGGGTCCGCATGTCGAGATGAAACGCGATCTCGCGTCGTGCCTCGGCGGCGGCGCTCATGCGCCCGGCCAGCGCCCGTAGGTAGCGGCCCAGTCGTGGTCGACGCCCCGTCATGCCGGTGTGAGCACCTTTGAAACGGCTTCCGAGAAGTTGTTCCAACGCTCGGTTTCGAGTGCCAGTTGTCTGCGGCCGGCTGCCGTGAGTCGGTAGAATTTCGCTTTGCGTCCGAGCTCGGACTGACCCCACTCGGCCTCGATCCACTGGCGTCCTTCCATCCGGTAGAGCGCCGGATAGAGCGACCCTTCCTCTACCTGCAAGCCCTCTTCGGTCGCGGCCTCGATCCATCGCGCGATGCCGTAGCCGTGGCGCGGCCCATCATCGAGGGTCTTGAGGATCAGCGCGTCGAGGGTGCCGTGGAGGAGAGTCTTCGCGGTTTTGGCCATGGGTGGGTCGTTTGAAGGTTGACATTGTTGCCTAGGAAGTCTTGGTATAGCTTGATGAAACGATGCCTAGATCGTCAAGGTAAGGGGTGAAAGGCGTAGAATCTGGCCAACCATCTGTACTTCTCAATCGAGGTGACCATGATTCGGATCGTCGTCGCGGCTGGCGCCGCCCTGTTCTTCGCATTGCCGCTGGTGGCCGACGAGGCGCCGCTCGGATTTTTCGCGGACTCCGTCGCTGCCCAGCGCGACGCGGAGGCGGTGTTTCACGCGACTCCGGCCCCAGCGCGTGCGCGCCAGTGGTTGGCGCATTTGACCGAGGAGCCGCATGTGGCCGGAACCCCGGCGGAGAAGAAGGTCGCGGAATGGGTGCACGAGCAATTCGAAGCGATGGGTCTCGAAACCGAGACCGTGCGCTACGAGGTGTTTCTCAACCACCCGAAGGAGGTCTCACTCGCGCTGGTCGAGCCGGTCGAAGCTCCTCTGGCCTTGCGGGAGGATGCACTACCTGAGGACAAGGACTCGACTCGGGAAGGTCTTTTTCCCGCGTTCCACGGTTACGGCGCCTCGGGCACCGCACGCGGACAGGTCGTGTACGTCAACTACGGCACACCCGCGGACTACGTGCAGCTCGGAGGGCTTGGTATCTCGGTGTCGGGCCGGATCGTCTTGGCGCGGTATGGCCAAGTGTTCCGCGGTCTCAAAGTGCGGGAGGCGGCGAACCGGGGTGCGTTGGGGGTGATTCTTTACTCCGATCCTGCGGACGATGGCTACATGCAGGGTGATGTGTACCCCGACGGTCCCATGCGCCACCCCTCGGCCATCCAGCGTGGCTCAGTGCAGTACCTGTCGATCCAGCCCGGAGATCCGTCCACGCCGGGCTACCCGTCGCGCGACGGGGCGAAACGGCTCACGCGGGCCGAGATGAAGAGCGTGCCGCACATTCCTTCCTTGCCGATCGCGTACCGCGAGGCCGAGAAGATCTTGCGGTATTTGGCCGGGCCCAATGTGCCCGACGGTTGGCAGGGTGGCTTGCCGTTCGCCTACCACGTGGGCCCTGGCGGCGCGGTGGTGTCCATGAGCGTCGAAATGGACGAAGGCCAACGCCCAATCTTCAATGTCTTCGCCCGCATCCCGGGTTCCGAGACGCCGGAACGGGTAGTGATCTTGGGCAACCACCGTGATGCCTGGAACCACGGCGCTGTCGACCCGAATTCCGGTACTGCCGCCATGCTGGAAACGGCGCGCGGGTTGGCAGCGGCGGTCAAAGCCGGTTGGCAACCTCGTCGGACGATCGTCCTGGCGAGTTGGGACGCCGAAGAGTATGGACTCGTGGGCTCGGTGGAGTGGGGTGAAGATCGCGCCGAGGATCTGCGCGCCAATGCCGTCGCCTACCTCAACCTCGACAGTGCGGTGACCGGTGGCGATTTCGGTGCCCAAGGTACGCCGTCGCTGCGTGACCTGGTGCGCCAGGCGATCGCCGAGATTCCCGATCCGGTGCGCGGTGGCACGGTTGGCTCGGCATGGGAGCGTCGTTTGCATGGGCAGTGGGCAAGCGGTGCGCCGGTCGACATTGACGATCCCGCGGCCTTCGAATTGCATCTGGGGCCGCTGGGCTCGGGCTCCGACTACACCGTCTTTGTCGACCATCTGGGGCTGCCGGCCATCAACTTCGGCTTTAGTGGCAAATACGGTGTTTACCATTCGGCCTACGACAACTTCCGTTGGATGGAACGCTTCGGCGACCCGCAGTTCGTTTACCACGTCGCCGCGGCGCGTTTTTACGGTCTGCTGGCCATGCGCCTGGCTGGTGCCGACATCGTTCCCATGCGTTTTGGATCGTACGCCGTGGCCCTGCGCCTCCAGCTCGACGCCTTGCGCCGCGACGCCATCCGCGAGCGTCGTGGACCTCGTGATTCCGAATCCGAGCCGTTGTTCACGCCTGACTTCGCGCCGGTACTGGCCGCGCTCGATGGTTTGGCTGTCGCCGGTTCCGAAGTGGACGCACGATTCGATGTGGTGGTCGCTGCCCAGGATCGCGCGGCCGCGACCCGGCTCACCGACGGCTTGCGCTTGGTCGAGCAGGCCTTTCTCGACCCAGACGGCCTACCCGGGCGCCCGTGGTTCCGCCACCTGCTGGTGGCTCCAGGTACCACCACCGGCTATGCACCGTGGCCCTTCCCCGAGCTTGCCGAGGCGCTCCTCAACGACGATGGTGAGGCCTTTGCGGTGGGTGTCGAGCGGGTTGTTGGGGCGCTCGAACGCGGTGCGGAACAGCTGAAGTCCGCGGCGCGGTAGGACGCGTCATTGGCCGCGGCGGGCTTGGCACAAGCCACGCGGCCAATGCCCGCCACGATCAGGGCCAGCAGCAACAATCGCCACAACCCGCGGCGACCGTGCCACGTCGCGGGCAGCCAGCCGTTGGGTTCGTTGTTCATCGAGCGAGTCCAGTGCCTCTGCGCGGGGTGCTCGAATGGCCTTCAGCCACCCTGCGGGCTGGGCTGCGCTCTCTGCTCGAGACACTGGGCCTCGCTCTCGCGGTTGGGCTCGAATGTATGTTGGACGCGCCTTTCAAGGTCTCTGCGGGTGGCGGACGTAGCGCTCGAAGAATTCGACGATGCGGTTGAGCCGGTCCATGCGGCGATGGGGGTTGCCGCTGCGTGAGAGGTCGTGGCCTTCGTCGGGATAGCGCACGTACTCGACGGGCCGGCCCAGCACCTTGAGGCTTTTGTAGAGCATTTCAGACTGGTTGACCCCGGTCCGTAGGTCCTGGTCGCTGTGGATGATCAGGAGCGGTGTGGTGATGCGGTCGACAAAGGTTTGGGGCGAGTTGGCATCGAGCACGTCGCGCACCCCAGGCTCCCAGGGGTAACCACCAAAGTGGTTGGGTACCAAACGCCAGGCATTGCCTTCGCCGAAGAAGAACGATAACTCGTAGACCCCACGTTGGGCGACTGCGGCCTTGAAGCGATGGTCCTGGGTGACGATCCACGCGGTCATGTAGCCGGCGTAGCTGCCGCCGGTCACCACCAGTTGGTCTCGGTCGACCCATGGTTGCTTGGACGCCACGTCGAAGGCAGCGAGAATGTCGCCGGCGGGGCCATGACCCCAATCGCGGTAGTTTGCTTTGCGAAAGGTGTGTCCATAGCCGCCGCTGCCGCGGGGGTTGGCGTAGACCACGCCGTAGCCCCAACTGAGCAGTAGCTGGAATTCGTGCCACATGGTGAACTCGCCCGGTCCCCACATCGACGAAGGCCCGCCGTGGATCGCGAGCACGACCGGCACCTTGGCCCCATCCGCAGCGGCCGCTGGTTTCATGACCCAGTACTGCACGCGGGTGCCGTCTGGTCGGTCCAACCAATGTTCGGTGGGCTGGATGATGTGCTTTTCAGCCAGCCAATCGTGGTTGAGCGCCGTCAAGCGACGCTCGTGTTGGCCCGTGGTGTCGGCGACGTAGAGCTCCCACGGGTTGACCACCTCGGTGGCAGCGAAGACCAGACGGCTACCAGCCAGATCGAAGTTCCGGACGCCGCGGGCGCCGTCAACGACGGGGACGGTGGTCTCGCTGTCGAGTGACAGGCGCAGTAGCGGAACCGCGCCATGCTCGGTAACGGTTACGTACACGCTGCGGCTGTCCGCTGCCCAAATCGGCGCGCTCGCGACGTTGCGCCCGATTGCCGCTGTGTATCGACGTGGCTGGGCGGCGTCGGCCAGCGGCAAAATCGCGAGATGGTTCAGCGAGTAGGTTTGATCGTTGAGGTCGCTGGCCCGAAATGCGACCTGGCTGCCATCGGGTGACACCTGGGGGGAGGACGCGGACCAGCCATCCCAGTCCAGTAGCAACTGAGGCGTTCCTGTGCCCTCGGCGGGTACGGGAATCTGCCAAAGGTCGCCGTCATCGATCCGGTCGGGGTGCTGCGGGTATTGGACCGAGACCGCCACCAGGCCTGAACCGTTCGGCAGCCAGGTCGCGTCGCCGAAGTCCTGGAAACCTTCGGTGAGCTGGCGCGCCTCGGCGTCAGCTTTGGCGTCGATTACGAAGAGGTGGGCGAAGGACAGTTCGCTGTCGAGGTCGCGCTCGCCTTGGAGATCGAGCCGGGTGAGGACCCGTGGGTTGTCATCCTCGGCGTTTTGGGCCAACCAGGCTCGGACTTCCGCTATCGGGCCGTCGGGGTTGGCCTCGACGCGGGTACCCGTGTCGGCATCCTTTGGGGTTTTATCGGGTGGTGTCGGAACGTCCCGCCACGCGCGGCCTGGTCGTTCGGGGGACCAGGGCGGCGATCCAGCGAGTGACCCGATGGGAATTTCCGAGCTAAAGACAATGCGTTTGCCATCGGGCGACCAGCGATGATCGGAGGCGCCGTGCTCGGCGTTGGTCAAGGGGAAGGCCTCGCCGCCGGTAAGGGGCAGGATCCAGGTCTGGTTCTCGCCGTCTCCTTGGCGCGAGAAGGCGATTCGTTTGCCGTCGGGCGAGAAGGTCGGCGCCGTGTCGTTGCGCTCGCCGTGGGTAAGCTGCCGCGGTGATGCCTCGCCGGTCAGGTCCGCCAACCACAAATGACGTTGGTAGCCGTTACCGCCGCCTTCGTTTTCGTGCATCGACGAAACCACGTAGACCGCGCGGGAGCCGTCGTTGGCGACATCGATTTGGTTTGCCGCTCGGATCTTCAAGAGATCCGAGGTAACGATGCGGTCGTCACCAGCCGCCCAGACATGGGCTGCGCTGACAACGGGAAGCAGTAAGACGGCAAGACCGCGAAGCAGTGGCGTCATAGGGCGGAGTCTCCTCGGTGTTGGGTGTCACCGAGGAGCATACCCTGCTAGAGCTAGAGGCTGGCCACTGCGCCAGCATGGGGCTGATGGATTACGGTTCGTGACCGATTCAACTCCATGGATCGGCGTTACGATGGGCGAAGCGATCTGAGGGTGACGTGGTGATCATCGAATTGGTAGTAGACGAGAAGCTCGGGTCCAAGCGTATAGATGGGAATGGCCCAGATCGGGGACTCTCTGACAGGGATCCCAGCCTTTGGCTGTCGGGCAAGAACCCACTCCAAGCCTCGAACAGCTTTTTCTGCCAGTTTGGCCCTGGCTGAAGGAGAGCGAGATCGGCGTCGAATTGGGGTGACCTAATGACGGTCAGATAACGGCTCATCTTCCGCGAGTCCCAGGCCATATGTGATTTCGTCTTCTGTCAACGGTCTCGCATCTGCCACGAGGATGGTCTCGTACGGAATATCTTCGCCATTCTCAGCGAGGCGCCAGCCGATAAAGTTGTGGGACCAGTCGCTGATTGCTGTTGCGTTGGGGTTCCGGAAGTCTTCTAAAACATCATCGACCCGAGCAATCTCGCTTGACGTGAAGAGAGATAGATCAGGCTCCCGGGTTGCCACCACGCGCTTTTGGTTCTTGAAGGTACCGGAGATCACTCGGCAATATCCCTCGGCTTCGAGTTCCCGAAGGACGGGAAGCAGCGGCCTTGGAGCGGGCCCAAATTCGAGCTTCTGGTAGCGAATGCCTGTCAGCGCTACGCCAGTTGCTTGAAACTGAGCGAAATCCGCTGCAAACAATAGTTTGTTCAACTTCGTTTTGCCGAAGCCTGGGTCATCTTGTGACTTTTCGGCAATGTACAGGACTAGCTCCCGGAACTTGTCCATGTTGGCTGGAGACTTGGCTGCGCTCACGAGAATCTCCTTCCCTGGCTGACGCCAGCGGTAATAAGGCGTAAGTCATGCCTCATAATTGACATGGTCTTCTTAGCGTGGGTCGCGTGTCAATAGAAACTGCGCTCAGCCGGCCGGATGTTCTCTGGCCAAAACGAGACTATGGCCGATGACGAGCGCCACATCACATTCTGGTGACGACAGTCATTCGATGGCTCCGTGACCTACAGCTCGTTGAGTGACCAGTCGTAGTCGAGGTAGCCGATGCTGAAGTTGCCTTCGCGCAGGTACGCTTGATCTTCCGGGTCGAGGTGTGGTGTCGCCGCTGCGAGCACCGCGCGTACCTTGTCGCCGTGGTCACCGAAATCGTCGGCGGGTAGGTGTCGGCTGACGAAGTCGTCGCCGTACCAATCGAAGATCTTCGACAGCAGAACCTTACCGGCCGCGCGATCGATCGCCAGGCCGATCGCCGGATTGGTCACGAATCGGCGCATTTGGTCCTCGAGTTGGGCTTCGAGCTTCGCGCCGGTGAACGGTTCATGGCGCAAGGGTGGGCAGCTCTTGGCGGCGCACACTAACGCAGCATGCAGGCGCGGTTCGTCATAGTCCTTGCGCAAGATGCCGTGCTCGATGTGATCGAGCGTGACCGGTTCACCCATCAAGGTCCAGGTCTTCTTGTCCCAAACGCCCGAGATCCAACGGATGCCCCGCGGGTGGGCCATGGAGCCGAGGTTGAACGACCGCGACAGCGGCAGGCTGTCGACGATCGACTGCAAGGTGAAGGTGTTGTAGGCGTTCGACAATAAGGCGATTTGCTCGGTGTCCGACCAGCTGTCGAACGCAGCGCGGTCCAACGACGCGAGGTGGCTCGAGTAGGCGTCGAGCGCTGTCGGATCAGCAGCGAGGGCTTGGTAGTCCACCTGACCTCGGTCGTCAACGTGGCCGAAGACCGATTCGAGATGCTGAATGTCCGGTGCTTTGGTGTCCGGCTGAGCGAAGTCGGCAGACTCGGGCCGGGTTGGGTCTAGCACGGCGGTTGGCTCCTCGACGGTGGATTCGGTGTTGATGCTCTGGGGAGCCTGAGACACCACCGAGGTCGTGACGTTGTCAGCATTCAGGCTGCGGGCCACCGTCATTGCCGCGCCAAGTAGCGCGAGCAGGCCGAGTACCGCCGCCGTGGCCTTGACCACACCCGGTAGCGACTTAACCACGCCGCCACCCATGGAAACGCTCGACCCACTCCAAGAGTTTGTCGGGCGCGTTGGCCTTCTTCCAGTTGCCGGCCACGTATTTGTTGGCTTCCGCCATGGTGGGGTAGGTGTGGATGGTGCCCAGGATTTTGTTCAGGCCAAGGCCGTACTTCATGGCCAGCACGTATTCGGCCAGCAGGTCGCCGGCATGGGCACCCGCGATGGTCACCCCCAGGATCTTGTCTTTGCCTGGCACCGTGAGCACCTTGACCATCCCGCGGGCTTCGCCGTCGGCAATCGCGCGGTCCAGATCGTCGATGCCGTAGGTGGTGACGTCGTACTCGATATCTTGCTCGTTGGCTTCGAGCTCGTTGACGCCCACGCGCGCGACCTCGGGGTCGGTGAAGGTGGCCCAGGGGATAACGCGGTAATCGACGCGGAATTCCTTGAGCGGGCTGAACAGGGCATTGACCGCCGCGTACCAAGCCTGGTGTGCCGCGGTGTGGGTGAACTGGTACGGGCCGGCGACGTCGCCACAGACGTAGATGTTCGGGAACGTCGTGCGCAGGAAGTCGTCGTTGACGATGGTGCCGTTGCGCGCCAGCTCGACCCCGAGCTCTTCCAAGCCAAAGCCCTTGGTGCGTGCGCGTCGGCCGAGGGCGACCAGCACTTCGTCGAATTCCAGGCGGACTTCCTTGCCGTCGGCGGTCTCGGCCATCATGTAGCGTTGGTCGCCATCGACACCGAAACGGGTCGCCTTGTGGCCGGTCAGAACCCGGACGCCCTCGGCTTCGAAGTGGTCTTTCACCAACTCCGCTACCTCGGAGTCCTCACGCGACAGGATGCGGGGCAGCATTTCGACCTGCGTGACCTCGGAGCCGAGCCGGGCGAAGGCCTGGGTCATCTCGGAGCCAATCGGGCCGCCGCCGAGCACGACCATCCGCTTGGGAAGCTCGCGCAGGTTCCACAAATTGTCGCTGGTCAGAGGTGCGACTTGATCGAGGCCCGGGATGGGCGGTACCAGCGGGCCGGCGCCGGTTGCGACCACGATGTTGCGCGCGGTGAGCACGCGGTCGCCCACCCGCACACGCCACGGGTCGATGATAGTCGCCTCGCCCTTGATGCAATCGACCCCCAACCCCTGGTATCGCTCTACCGAGTCATGCGGCTCGATCGCCTTGATCACACCGTGTACGCGGTCCATGACGTCGGCGAAGTCGAAACGGACGTCGGTTGACTGAAAACCCCAGTCCTGGGCACGCTTGGCGTTGTGCAGCATCTTGGCCGAGCGAATCAACGCCTTCGACGGAACGCAGCCCGTGTTGAGGCAGTCGCCGCCCATGCTCTCTCGCTCGATCAGTGCCACCTTCGCCTTGACCGCCGCGGCAATGTACGAAGTTACCAGTCCGGCTGAGCCACCGCCGATCACGACGATGTTGTAGTCAAAGCCTTTGGGCTTGTCGTAGCCCGTGTAAACGCGCCGGGCCTTGATGACGTTGAGCAGTTTGCGGGCGAGCAATGGCATCAGGCCGAGCAAGGCGAACGCGCCAATGAGGCGTGGGGAAAGAATGCCGGCAGGTGAGTCGATCTGTGCGAGTTGGGTGCCAGCGTTGACGAACACGGCGGTGCCCAGGAGCATGCCCAGCTGGCTCACCCAGTAGTACGTCCAGGTGCGAATCTTGGTGAGACCCATGCCGAGATTGATCACGAAGAATGGGAAGATCGGAATCAACCGGAGAGTAAAGAGATAGAATCCGCCTTCGCGTTCGAGTCCCTCGTTGAAGGTCTTGAGCTTGTTCCCGAAGCGAGCCTGAACGCCATCGCGGAAGAAGTAGCGGGAGACCAACATCGCCAGGGTGGCGCCCAAGGTGCTGGAGAAAGACACCAGAACAATGCCCAAGCCCAAGCCGAAGAGCGCGCCCCCCGCAAGGGTCATGATGGTGGCGCCCGGCAGCGAGAGGGCGGCCATGACGACGTAGGCGAGGAAGAAGCCGAGCATCATCATCGGCTTGTTCGCTTCGGTGAACGTGCTCAGATCAGCCTGCTTGGCCTTCAGGTTCTCGAAGGTCAGCAGCTCGTTCCAACCCTGTTGAAAGAAGAGGATCGCCAGCGTCGCCACCACCAAAAGGATGACGAGTTTCTTGATGGTTGCGGTGGAAATGGTGGTTCTCCTGGTCGAGACGGTCTGCCGGCTGACGCCGACACAGCATGGATCTTCGAGGGGCGCAACGCGCCGCTCCGAACGATAGTAGGGGGCCCGAACACGTGAGAGAATCGCTCTATGTCAATGTGATCCCTCGTGCCGCGTGTGACTATCGAGAGTTTACGGGTCGCGGAACGTGTCGGATTGGGTGTAACCAGACGGAGCAAGGAATGGAACGGACAAAGGTCGCGACCGGGGCGCCCTGGGAAGAGTTGATCGGATACTCGCGCGCGGTACGCGTCGGCAAGGGTGTGGTGTCCAGGCTGATCAGCCCGGACATGCTGGTCGAGATCGAGGCTGACGCGATCGTGGGGTCGGCTTGAGCCAAGATAAGCCAGGTATTTCGCCGCGTGCCTTCGAGCAGTTGGTGCGCGAGAACATGAACATCGAAGCCTTCGACTTCCAGGTCGAGCGCCTGGTGCCCGGCGAGGCCCGGCTCCGCCTGGCCTTCGACCGTCGCCATTTGCGGCCGGGCGGCAGCATTGCGGGACCGGTGATGTTCAGCCTGGCCGATACGGTGCTCTTTGCGCTCGCGCTGTCCGTCGACGCCACTGCGCTAATGTCGGTCACCACCGACGTATCGATTCGATTCCTGCGTCGCTCGCCACCCGCCGACCTGGTCGCCGAGGGTCGCTTGATCAAGCCCAGTGGGCGTCTCGTGGTAGGCGACGTAACGATGTTCAGCGATGGTGGTGACGACCCGGTCTGCCATGCCACGGGTACGTATCTGGTACCGCGTTTGGGAAGCGCCTCGAAAGCTCGGCCAGCCGAGTCGGTGCCAGCTGCAGTAGATTAACGGCAAGGACGCTTTGAAGCGGCCGGGTCCCGTGCCGGCCGGCCCTCCGATCTTCAATTCCCTCGAGAGAAGAGGCGCTCCAAGTCACGGGCACCGTGAAAAAGGCGGAGCACACGCAGTGGCTTCGTCATCGGGTCGTAGATAATGAGGTACCCGTGTACCCGCCACCACCGGAGATCAGGGCCGGTTAGGTGTTCTCGCTTCCAGCCGATGCCTGGTGACGCAGCGACCGTGTCCAGTGCTGTTGCGAAGTCGTTCGCTACCCTCTCCGCGGCGGCGCTTCCGCTGTCCTCCGCGATGTACTCGAGGATGGCCTGAAGTTCCGATAGGGCAAGAGGTGAGAGAACCCATTCAGCCATGGATCACGAGGTACTGCTGGGACGGGTAAGGAGATTCGTTCGTAGCTGTTCAACGGCCTCCGGTCCATCGACCCAACCTCCTTCTTCGGCGGAGCGGAGCCCCTCATCGACAAGGTTTCGGAAATAGGCTTGGACGCGCGCTTTGAGTTCGTTGGGGAGACGCGTCCGCTCGCTCTCGCTCAGGTCTTCATAGATCCACTTCTCTACCAGGCGGCGGTGCTCGGTCTCTTCCAAGAGACGCAAGCCATCGCGCACCACTTCGCTTGCGGTGCGGTAGCGGCCTGTGTTGACTTGAGCCCGCACGAATCGCTCTTGAGCTTGGGGCAAGGACACGTTCATCGTTAGTCGATTCGCCATACCGAAGATTTGCAGGAATCGAGGTTTGTGTCAATTGTTGCCACAAGCGTTTCGGGCGAGTGGACGGTAGGCCGCCAGTGATGACGGCGCCTTCAAGAAGAGTGATGGCAAGAATCTGCCGAAGAAACTGTAGTGGCCGGCACGGGGTCCGGCCGGACCTCTTCCAAGTCTTGTAGCGGCCGCGCCCCGTGCCGGCAGGACTCTCGATCAGTGATTGTGGCCGGAGTGGTCCTCCGGCGCTGGCGCTGGCAACGACCCGAAGGCGGGATGGTCGGCATTGCCCTCGGCGAGGATGATGGCGAACAAGAACGGGCCAAATGGGGAGGCCTCACGACCATTGACCAGCACTAGTGGCGTACCACGTGGTTCATGTCGGTGAGCGTAGTTGACGTCTTCGAGGACTTTCTGGGCGGTGGCGGGGTCGTTCAGGCAAGCATCCAAGGCCATTTGGCCTTTGTAGCGTGAAGCGACCGTGAGAATCTCCTCGATATCGAGGGAGCGCTGCTGGGCGTAAAGCTCGCCGACAAAGGCCTTGCGCTGCTCTGGCGGGAGATCTTCCATGCAGATCTGGGCGCGGGCACCAAGGCATCGTACTGAATCGAGATTGCCGTTGCCGGTACCGCCAAGGTGCGGGTTACAGGACGCGTCGAGGGGGTAGTAGCGTTGGTCGACGCCGTACCGGTCGCCCAACGTACCCCGGATGTAATCCAGCGTGTCGTGAAGTGTTGCGCAGTGGCTGCACTTGATGTCGGTAAAGTCGGTGATGCGCACCGGGACGTCGGCGGGACCCATCAAGGACCGTGGCGGATCGGTCGCGAGCGTGGGTGCGTCGCGGTACTGGGCCAGAACGTTGGCGAGCCCCTGTTGCAGCTCGGGTGACAGGCTGCTGAGCATTTGGGTGATGGCGGCACCGGCGTCGATCGGGCCAGCGTTGACCTCGGGTGCGCTCGGGCTGCTGTCGGGCTTGAGGGTCTTTGCTGCTTCGGTGACGGCATCACGGGCAGCGCTGGCGCTGCTTTTGGGCGTCTCGAGGCCGGGGATCAGCAGGGCGGCAAACGCGACAGCGGTAGTGAGGACAGCCGTTATGGCACCTCGGGTGTGCCACGAAGGCAGCGCAGGCACCCCACGCAGCGCGATCAAGGCGAAGAGCCCAGTGACCACGTAGGTAACCGCGCAGTTCGAGCAGAACGCACCGGCACGCAAGCTGGCACCGAGCAACATGACGACGCCCCCCAGTCCTGCGATGGCCGTCCATAAGATGGCGCCGCGTCGGGCGCGTAACCACGTTCCCGCGGTGGGTCGGGCGAGTACCAGCGCCGGCAGGATGAGCGCCACCAAGCCCCAGACCACGCCCCAGCCAGCGACTGGCAGGCCGGTGGCATCGTGAACCTGGCTGGCGAAAGGGCCGTCCCAGAGCTGACTACAGCCTTCACCACTACCCAAGCAAAACGGTTCGGCACCGTTGCGGGCCTTGATCAGCTCGCGCCAGAGAAACAGCGCCCAGGCCGACGCCAAGGCACCGAGAACGGCCAAGATCTTGAAGGTGGTCGGCGATGTGGCCGGGTGATGGTCGTTCGGAACATCGTTGCTCATGTCATGCTCTCCTCGCAAGCGGGCGATAGCCTACCCGTTCCTGCGCGAGGACCCAAGCCGTGTGAGTCAACGGCGCGTCAATGGACGCTGTACCTCTGGACGCCGAGCGAGCCCCGTGTCCCTGCGCGGGGTGCTCGAATGGCCTACGGCCACCCTGCGGGCTGCGCTGCGCTCCCTGCTCGAGACATGGGCCTCGCTCTCGAAGTTGTCACAACCGTGAACTGTGTTCGACCCAAGGAGCTTCAGGCGTCGCGGTACCGCGGAAACCCTTCGAGGTCATGAGCGCGGATCTTGCGTTGCAGGGTGCGATAGCTGATTCCGAGGCGTTCGGCCGCCATCCGTTTATCGCCATCGGTTTCGCGCAATGCTGCTCGAAGCCGGGTCGGTTCGTCGTCTGCTGTCCCGGTGACGAGCAACAGGCTCCGCAGGTGCCGGGCCTCGAGGACGGTTGTGGACTGCATGATCAGCGCCCGTTCGAGCAGGTTTGCGAGCTGACGTACGTTGCCCGGCCACGGTTGACGCGTGAGCCAGGCGCCAGCTTCGGTCGCCAGTGACGGTGCCGGACGGCCGAGTCGCTGGCAGATGGTTGAAATTAGATGGCGTGCCAGCATGGGAATGTCGTTGGACCGAGCACCCAACGACGGCAGGGCGATGGGAAAAACGTCCAGCCGAAAGAAAAGGTCACTGCGAAAGCGCCCGTCGTGGGTCATGGTCTCGAGATCGCGGTTGGTGGCCGCAACGAGTCGCGCGTCTGCCTTGATCGAGGTGCTGCCGCCCACCCGTTCAAACGTCTGTTCCTCCAAAACGCGGAGGAGCTTGCCTTGAACAGCGGTCCCAAGCTCGCCGATCTCATCGAGAAACAGGGTGCCGCCTCGTGCGCGTTCGAAGCGGCCGGCCTGGCGTCGTGTCGCGCCGGTGAACGCCCCCCTCTCATGCCCGAAGAGTTCGCTCTCGATCAGAGTCTCGGGAATCGCGGCACAGTTGACGGCCACGAACGGGCCGCCGCTGCGAACGGACAAGCCGTGAACGGCGCGTGCGAAAAGCTCCTTGCCAGTGCCGCTTTCGCCGGTCAAGAGCACGGTGCTGTCGGTTGGCGCCACCCGCTCCAAGAGGCGCAGGGCGGCACGGTGTAGGGGGTGGGCGCCAACGATGGGCGGTGCCCCGGGCGCTTCGAAGATCGTATGGTCCTTTGTGGCTTCGTCTACGCTGTCGGTATGAATGCGCACCAGCTCGAACAACTCGTCCAGCTCCAACGGCTTTTCGAGAAAGTCAACGGCCCCTAGTTTCATGGCCTCCACCGCGTGGTCCACCGTGCCGAAGGCGGTCATTACGACGACGGGAATGCCCGGAAGCTTGTCACCGACCGCGGCGACGATGTCGAGGCCGGTACCGTCGGGAAGTTTCAGGTCGGTCAATACCAGATCGAACGTGCCTGCGTTCAGGCATTCGATGCCGGCGGCGCGGGTAGCGGCAGAAATGACGTCATGGCCCTCCGCAGCCAACGCGCGTTGCATCATCCGGCGCAAGGAATCGCGGTCTTCGACTACCAAGATGGAACGCCCACGCGGAAGACGAGTCATCGACACCGCCTCTTGTCTGCTTGGACCTTCGGCGCGGCACATCCGTATAATTCTCGAAGCGGGTGAAAAGTCGCATGCTGCGCGTCGACTGCTGCCACCCCATTCAATTCCATGTTGCCCTTCGAGAACACAATCGCCACCATGTTGCACGCCATTGTAGGGCACCTGACAGACAGTCGTGTGGTCGCCGACATCATTCGGCCGGGTCGAGGGACGTCGTGACGCCGCCATCCGAAAGCGGCCTGCGTTTGGCGGACTCGGTCGCCGCGATTTCGCTTGCCCGCGATATGGACCGCTTGGTGACGATGACCAAGCGCCTTCAGGTCGAGTATCAGCGGTTCGTTGTGGGCGACTTGCCAATGCCGCCTTCGGAGCAGCGTGATGCCGCCCAGGCGCTCTTGCGCAACCTGCGCGAGCGGGCCAAGAGTGTTTCCGAGCGTTTTCGGCTTCGGTCCATCGAGGCCAAGCTCAACAGCCATGTCGAACGCTATGGGCGCGAGGTTCGCAAGCGAGAGAAGAGCAACGGGGCCCAGCCGATTCGCCGGCCCGAGCCGAAACCGGATCCACGTGCCGGTGTGATTGTGGGCCCACGTACCTCGCAGGCCGCGGAGCAAGCGTTGTACGAAGCACTCTATCCGGTGCGGTCCGCTCGGCAACCCAAGGTCGACCTCGATCGCTTCCGGGCTCACCTGCGACGCAATGTCGAGATCATTCAAGCCAAGACCGGCTGCCGGGAGGTCTCTTTCCGGATTACCGTCGAAGATGGCAAAACCAAGCTCAAAGCGAAACCGATCCATGCCGCCGGTTGAGCGGCCACGGATTTTCATAGTGGAGAAGCGCATCATGCAGTACCCGATTCGACGGACCCTCAGCGTCCTCATTGTCACGGCGGCCACCGCATTCTCGGTGGTTCACGTGTTGGCGGACGACACGTCGCCGAATCTCTCTCGCGTCCTCCAAGCCCAGCAGTCGCTGGCCGCGGCGCAACCCTTGGATGCCGACGTGCAGAACGATCTCGGCAACCTGTTGGTGTTGGCGGGCCAGCTTGCAGACGCTGAGCGTGCTTACCAGCGCGCCATCGATCAGCGTAGTGGTTTCGTATCCGCGCATTTCAATCTGGGGCTGTTACTACAACAGCAGGGTCGTCCGAGCGATGCTCGTACGGCCTTCGAAAGTGTGCTGGATTTCGACCCGGCGCATGCCTGGGCGCGCTATCAACTGGGTGTCGTGCACGATGGTCGAGGTGACCGTCGCGCCGCGATCCAGCAATACGCCCACGCATTTGCCCTCGATCATCGACTTGCCTTTGCCAAGCACAACCCCCATGTCATCGACAATCAGCTGCTGACGCAGGCGCTACTCGAAGCGCGCAAGTTCAAGGCGCCCCTCAGCGCACAGGCGCCGCGCCAATATGGTGATCCCGAGCGCATTGCCGATTTGCTGCTCGATGATGGCGAGCGCGTCGCCGCAGCAACGCCGCCAATGGCTGACAGCGATACCGGTGAGGCCCAAGCGGTCGCCCGCGATACGGAGGCGATGGATTCGGAAGACGACGAGGACGACAGCGACGAATTCTTTGACGACGAAGGCACCGGTGCCGACGACGATGGTGCTGGGCGGGTTCTTTCCGCGGAGGACCTGGACGCCGGAAGCCGAGTCGGCCAAGCCGGCACCGATCATTCGAGTCGCTCCGACGCGCGCAACCGTCGCGGGCCGGGAAGTGTGCTCGAACGCTATCGCCGCACCAGCCGCACGCCGACGGGTGCTGGCGGGGAGAACTCAGGGCGCTCTGGAGGCGCCACCTTGCCCTCTGGCGCGACCCGGGGTCGCACTGCCGCGGGCCGTAACGGCACTGTCTCGGCCGAGGGGCGGTCAGCGGCTGCTGGGGTTGGTGGAGCCCGAACCCGCTTCACGCCTTCGGTTCGCAGCAGTGGCAGTCTCGACTTACAGCTGCGCCCGATCTCGCCAAATACTGACCCGGTGGGCAGCGCTGCGGTCGCTACGCGCTAGCCTGAAACTTCACGAGCCTTATCGCCACGCGGGCATGAATGCCCGCGCTATGAGTGCGCCGACCTTCGTCGGCTGGGAACAATTCATTCAGTCAGCCCGCGGAGGCGGGCGCACTCATTGCCCGACGATTTTATCGTCGGGCTGCGGGCTCGCTCAACAGACGACCCAAGTTTCTCCACGTACGATCCGCCGGCTTGGCGGCGGTGCTGCGACTAGCCCGGAAAAGGCAGCAAATTCGTCGCACGGCGCCGCAGCAGAGCTGACGAATTTTGCGGACTAGACGTTGAAGCGGTAGTTAACCACGTCGCCGTCGACCATGACGTATTCCTTGCCTTCCAGGCGGAGGAGCGCTTGGTCACGGCAGGTGGACCAGGATCCAACGCGCAACAGATCGTCCCAGGGCACCACTTCGGCCCGAATGAAGCCGCGCTTGATGTCGGAATGGATGGTTCCCGCGGCGTCGCGTGCAACGGTGCCGCGGCGGATGTTCCAGGCTCGGACTTCGTCTTCCCCAACGGTGAAGAACGCGATCAGGCCCAGAAGCGAGAAGCTCGCTTGGAGCACCCGATCAAGGCTGGGGGCCTCGAGTCCGAGGTCGGTCAGGAACTCGCGTTGCTCTTCGGGTTCCATGCGCGCGATGTCATTTTCGATCGGTGCACTGACCACCACCGCGATCCGATTGGATTGATTACCGAGCCCGAGATCCTCGAGGATCGGTTCGCCGAGCGCGTCCTCGCCCACGTTGATCACCAGCAGCAGTGGCTTGGCTGAAAGCAGCTGAAAGCCCCGCAAGCGTTTTGCAGCATCGCCGTCGAGCTCGACGGCGCGAAGCGGGGTTTCGTTTTCCAAGGCCGGGAGGATGACCTCGCGGAGGAGATCCCGCTCGCGGCTTTCTTCGGGGGTAAGGCCGCCTTTGGACTGACGATCGAGCCGGTCGAGGCGCCGGGTCACGACATCGAGGTCCGCGAGAATCAGCTCGAGGTCGATCGTTTCAATGTCGCGCGCCGGGTCCACCGACCCTTCGGAGTGCAGAAGCTCGGGATCGTCGAAAGCGCGCACCACGTGAACCAATGCATCGACCGTACGCAGTTCTGCAAGGTCGATACTCTCTTGGCTGCCGCCCTTTTCCATCCCTGGAATATCCACGTAATGGACGGTTGCGGGCACGTAGCGCTTCGGCTTGTAGAGATCCCGCAAGCGCGCCAGTCGGTCGTCGGGCACCTTGGCAATGGCGACGTGGGTCTTCTTGGATGCGGCGAACTTGTCGGTGTCCTGCCGCGAACCGGTCAAGGTATTGAAAAGTGTGGTTTTGCCAACCTTGGGCAAACCCACAATGCCGAGCTTCATGGTCGTCCTCCGAAATGGCCCGAGAGTCGTTCGGCCGTTAAGGCTTGTGGCGCAGCTCCAGACCACGCACCAAGATCGTCGGGGCGCCGATCATGCCATGGAGCGGCAAAAAGGTCAGGTCACGGGCCTTGGCGACCATACCCGAAAGCAGACCCGTCACCGTACCGACCAGCCAAGCGCCGGTCACCGAGCCGGTGGCGCGACCGCCGCCGATGGCAAACCCGCAAACGGGTGCAGCAAAGCGATCTGCCTCGAGGTCGATCCGCGCTTCCCCTTCGAGATCGAGCAGGTAGTAGCCGCGGGCCACCTCGCCCAACAGGTCCGCCACCGTTACGTCAGGGTCCGGCTGGAGGTAAAGGTGGGTCGGTCCAGGAACGGGCAGGTCGCGCCAGCTCGCGCGCACCGCGCAGCCTGTGGCGTTGCGCGGTTGGCGGCGGGTTTGCCACCAGGCCAGCAGCGGTGCGCCCAACAGACCCTCTTCGATCAGCCGAACCTCATGGGTTGGCATGCCCTCACCATCGACCGGCGTCTCCAGAAGCCCACCCGGCAACCGCCCGTTGTCGATCAAAGTCAAGGCCGTGCTGCCGATGCGGCTGCTGCGTCCCTTGATACCTGCGGCTGCGTTTTTGGCCTCGGGACCCAGCCAAAGTGGGCCCAGGGCCGCCAACAAACGGGTTACCACCGGCGGGGCGAGCAACAGCTCACCGCGGTCGCGTGCCGGTGTGCGTCCCTTCTCCGCGACCGCCAAGCGATCGGCGAGGCGGTGGGCCAAGGCCACCGGGTGAAATCGCCGTGCTTCGCGCGCGGCTGCGACCACGATAACCGAGCTGGTGTTGGTGCCGGGGCCGATCGCTTCCAAACGCAGTGATGCGACCCGGTGGCGGGTGCTCGCGCGAACCTCGCGACTGTTGGTGATGAAGCTCTCACTGGAGCCGTCCTCGAGCTCGACCCGCCGGAGGCGCGCTCCTGGACATTCGGTATCCAGCGCGCGGCCGATACCGCGCACCAACGAACGGGCTTCGTTCTCACCGATCAACGGCGTGTCGAGGTCGGCGGATGCCGACCAGCTTGGCACGGGTTGCGCGTTGGGTAGACGCAAACCGAGGCCATCGCCATCTGGCCAAGGTACGTCGGCGCGTGGAGCGCCGCTTTGGGCGTAGAAGAAGGACCGCCGGTCGTCGCCGGCCCGGACCGACCAGCCGGCTTCTTCGCGCAAGGAGGTCAGATGCCGGCGTCCTGTTTGCAACCACGTGCGAGAACGCCCCCGCTTGGCGAACACTTCGACCTCGGACCAGCCCTCGGCGGCAAGCGTTCCCAGGACCTCCGTGGCGGCCTCGGCGAGCTTGCGACTCACGGTCGCACCTCGACGCCATCCAGCCGTAGAGCGGGCGCGGTCGCCCAGACCGGCAAGCGCATGCCGTCTTTGGCGCACCAACCAGCACCGGCCATGCGCGGGGCATCGCCGATGCCGGTGACGGCCGCGAGCAGGTCGCCGACATGACCCCGCAGGGCGCAACGCCCCACGGGCGGGCCCGCCGCGCTTTGGTGAATTCGGCGGCCAAAGGGAAAGAACAACGTAAATCGTCCGCTTTCGGGGTCCAGGATGCCGCGTTCGGCTTGCGGTAAGTAGAGGCCACCCTCTGCGTCGGCCAGAAGCTCCGATTGGCCGAGGTTGCCGGCCTGAAGCTCGAGGTGAAACGATCGCGGCGCCGGTGCGCGGTGACGGTCGCTCCGGCGTCCCGCGCCCGCCGCCAGCACCTCGCTGCTCCGGGCCCAAGCGCTGTCACACAGGGGCTGCTCGACCACCCCGTCGCGCAGCAACCAGCGACGTAGAACCGGTATGCCCTCGTCGTCGACCGTGCGACGTACCGGCTCGGGTGCGGCACCGGGGTCGTCGAGAACGTTGAGGGACGCGTCGCCGAATTGGACACCGACGGCGGCTTCGGGGTGGCCACCGAGGGCCAGGGTGTCCGCTTCGAGCGCATGGGCGACGGCTTCGTGGAGCAGCACGGCGGTGGCTTCGGGTCCGAGCACCACTGGCCCACTCCATGGACTCGGCGGTTCGGCCTCGCGGCAGCGGTAGGCGCGCACCAGGCGTTGGGCGACGGTATCGGCCGCGGCGTCGTCGAGGGCGGTCAACAGCGTGCCCAGACGGCCCCAGGGTGTGGTGGCGGCAACACTGAAGAAGGCTTCGTGCTCGACGGGCGAGGCGAGGCGAGGACCAACCACCAGGATCCAACGCCGGTGCCGGCCGACTTCGAGTTGGTACGGCACCCGCGCCTGCCGCTCGCGAACCGCTCGGCGTACGGCCGAAGGGAAGGCCAGCAGGGGCTCAATGTCTTCGGCCGGTGGTGTCGGGTCGATCCGCAAACGCGGCAGCGGATAGGTCGCCCGAGGTACCGCCCGCGCCACCCGCCGTACCGCGTCGCGAAAGGCCTCGGCGTCGAGTTGATCGCGTCCCGCAAGCCACACTTGGGCGTCGCGTGCCAAGCGCACGGCCAAGCCTGCTTCGGTGCGTACCCGCATTCCCGGGACGGCTCCCTCGGCAGGCAGCACGATTTCCTCGCTCAGCTCGAAGAAGACGTCAGCCGTATCTTCTGGCCGCTCGACGATTTGCGACAGGCCTCGCGCAACACCGGCAGTATCGATCTCAGCGAACGGCAAGTTGGTCACGCTCTCGGGTGGTGGTGGGAAGACATTGCCGGAATGCACTTCCGGACTGGGTGGGTTCTGGGTGGCGACTTCGACGGGGTTGGGGTTCGTGCCGCTGGACCCAAGGCAACCAATGGCCCAAGGCAACCATTGTAGTGAATCTCGAGGCGGCCGAATATTGGTAGGCCCTGGTTGTACTATCTTCTCGGTAAAGAGGGCCGTTCATGACCCGCTTGCCCGCCGCATCTTCGCAGTGTTCCGCTCATTTTCCTATCGATTGGTGGACTGTATCCATGACCGACGGCCAGCCGTTTGCAGTCGCCGTTCTCGGCACCGGTGCCCTTGGCTGTCTGTTTGCCGCGCGCTTGGCGCGTGTAGTGGGTACCTCCAGTGTCGTGCGGTCGGTGACCATCGCTGGTACCTGGGCTGCTGCGCTCGAGGCGATTGACCGTGATGGCATTGCGGTCGAAGAACCGTCGGGTCGTTGGTGGGCGCGGTTGCGGGCGGCGAACTACGCCGGGTTGGGTACAGGGTTCGACCTGGTTCTGGTGTTGGGCCTGAGTTCCCAGACCCCGGTGCTGGCGCCGGTCGCCGCGCGTGCGCGTGGACCGAAGGGGTTGATCTTGAGCCTACAAAACGGCATGGGCCATATGGCCACGCTGATGAACGCGGCGGGTGGTGGCGCAGTTGTGGGCGGCATCACCACCGCTGGAGCGACGGTTTTGGCGCCGGGGGTGATTCGTTGGGGCGGTGCCGACGGTTGCGTGATTGGAGCGCCCTCGGGAAAGTCGATTGCTCCCGAGCGGCTCGACGCCGTGTGTCGCGTCCTCGGGGCCGCGGGGTTTGACGCCGAACGTACGGACGACCTGGATGTTGCGCGGTGGTCGAAATTGGCGATCAATTGCGCCGCCAACCCCCTTACCGGCTTGGCGCGGGTCAGCAACGGCGCTTTGCTCGCGACGCCGACCCGTCGGCAAGCGACGTTGGCGGTCGCACATGAAGTGGCGCGGGTGGGACGCGGTGCTGGCGTCCGGATTGATGATGCCGAAATCGAAGCGCGGTTGTTCGCGGCGCTCGCGGCGTCGGCCCGCAACCACTCATCGATGTTTCAGCACTTGGCTGGCGGCCGCGCGACGGAAATCGATGCACTGTGCGGTGCCGTCGTGGCGGTGGGCGGTCGTCTCGGGGTCGAGACGCCGCTCAACGCTTGGTTGTGTGAGGCGGTTCGCGAGGCCGAACGTGGTCGAGGGCTTTCTGCGATGCTGCCGAAACCAACGCCGCTCGGCCTCGACGAATGGGTCGCCATGTTGCTTGCCGACGGTGAGCGTGGGCCGGTCGCAAGCTGAAGACCGTCACAGTGGATGGCTGCCTCCATACGACTTTGCATAGCCGACCACCGTCGTCTCGGGACCAAGTAGCGGGTGCCGTTCCGGACCGGGGTCCTGCGATAGAGTTGGCGTCCTATCCTTTGCGCTGCTCGATCGGGTCCCGTCGCGCGGGTTCCGTGTGCCGCGCTCGACTACGCTCCAGGAGATCGCGCCGCATGCCCCAGGACATCGCCGCCCGCGAGAAGCAGGAAGCCGCCTCGACGAACGAGCTCGAACACCGGTTGAAGGCATCGCGCAAAGGCGGTGGCGAAGCTCGCATCGAACGCCAGCACGCTGCCGGCAAGCTCACTGCCCGAGAGCGCATCGATCTCTTGCTCGATTCGGGCTCGTTCGTCGAGCTCGACGCGCTGGTCTCACATCGGTGTCGCGACTTCGGAATGGATGACAAGCGCATCCCGGGCGATGGTGTGGTCTCAGGCTACGGCAGCGTCGATGGCCGTTTGGTGTATGTGTTTGCCCAGGACTTCACCGTGTTCGGGGGCTCTCTTTCGGAGACCAACGCACAGAAGATCTGCAAAGTCATGGACCTGGCAGTGGAGAATGGCGCACCGGTTGTGGGGTTGAATGACTCCGGTGGGGCGCGCATTCAAGAAGGCGTGGCGTCGCTGGCCGGATACACGGACATCTTCTTGCGCAACACCTTGGCGTCGGGCGTGGTGCCCCAGATTAGCGCCATCATGGGTCCTTGCGCCGGAGGCGCCGTCTATTCGCCAGCGATTACCGACTTCATCTTCATGGTCGAAGGGACGAGCTACATGTTCGTCACCGGACCGGACGTCATCAAGACGGTGACCCACGAAGAAGTGACCATGGAGGCACTGGGAGGGGCGGCCACCCACAGCGCCACCAGCGGCGTAGCTCATTTCACGCGGCCCAACGACGCGGCCTGCCTGCAGGGCGTACGAGACTTGTTGTCGTACCTGCCGTCGAACAACCTCGACGCCCCGCCACCTGGTACCAGTGACGATGACCCCAACCGTGCCGAGGCGAGCTTGGACGACCTGGTACCCGAAGATCCCAACAAGCCCTACGACATCAAGAAGCTGATTCATGGTGTGGTGGACGATGGGCGATTTCTCGAGGTCCAGCCCGACTACGCCAAGAACATCGTCGTGGGCTTCGCGCGGTTGGCGAATCAAAGCGTTGGCATCGTCGCTAACCAACCGGCTTACCTCGCAGGTGTTCTCGACATCAACGCTTCGGTGAAGGGCGCCCGCTTCGTGCGCTTCTGTGATGCGTTCAACATTCCCTTGATCACGTTCGAAGATGTGCCGGGTTTTCTTCCTGGGACCCAGCAAGAGTTCGGCGGCATCATCAAGCACGGCGCCAAACTCCTCTATGCGTTCGCTGAGGCCACGGTGCCCAAGCTCACGGTGATCACCCGCAAGGCGTACGGTGGCGCGTACTGCGTGATGGCGAGCAAGCACCTGCGGACCGACGCCAACTTTGCTTTTCCGACTGCAGAGATTGCAGTCATGGGGCCGGAGGGCGCCGTGAATGTGCTGTACCGCCGGGAGCTGGCAGCAGCAGCCAAGGAAGGTGAAGACGCGCTGGTGGCTTTGCGTGCCGAAAAGGTCGCGGCCTACCGGACGCGATTCTCGAATCCGTACATCGCAGCGGAGCGCGGTTTCATCGACGCGATCATTGTGCCGCGAACCACCCGTGCCAACCTGGTCCGTGCCTTGCGCCAGTTATCCAGCAAGCGACAAAGCCTGCCGCCCAAGAAACACGGCAACCTGCCGCTCTAGAGTCTAGATCCTTTTCAATAGGTCAGCGAGGTCGTACGGGAGAACGACCCACGGTCGCGCGACACGGCAAGACGCGACCGATGTCCGGAATGTGGCCAGGTTCTGGACATGATGTCTGAGATTGGGACGTAAGCTGCCGGCGGTGATGCGGCAGTTGTCGGTCTTGGTTGGATATCGTCTCGATAACTCATTTGTTTTCAATATATTGAATTTTCCTTTTGCCAAGGTGGCTGGCTTGGCACGGCGAGTGCAAAAAGGGAGGGCGAGCGTCGTCACGGCGTCGCCATGAACGGGCCTTGGGGAAGGCCCGTAGGGGTGCGGGCCACCGGCTCGTTCGGAAGAGGGGAGGGAGAGCGAAAGGGTAGGGAAGGCTGTGTTGAAGTGGGATGTGGTGGCTGCGCCACCTATGGGATGGATGTTTCGACGGTTGGGATGGGGACTGGTCGTTATGGGGGTGCTCGCCGCAGTCGGCGTGCGTGCCGACGACCGTGAGCTGCTGCGTGAGCGTGGCGCCGATCCCTATGTCTTCATCATTTTCGATACTTCGGGCTCGATGTATTGGTCGTCGGTGTGCTCGGCGGAAGACGCGTGCGAAGACATCGATCCGTGGGACGGAGCTTGTACCTCGGTCTGTCCCTTCGACGAGGTGGTCTGTCCGCAGGTTTGCCCCGACTGGGGCTGTGTCGAATATGGCAATGCGGATTTGGCACCGAAAATCGAGCTGGAGGTTGACGACACGGTCGTAGGCCCCGGCGATATTCAGGGAACCTGGAGCATCGTGCCCCTGCCCGATGCCTTGGGTGGCAACGCCTACACCTCGGAGGCGGACAACGCGTCCATCCGCTTGAGGCAGAGCGTTACCGAAACCCGGCGCTACAAGCTGTTTCTACACGTACCGCAGTCGGTCATGTGGTCAACGGCGGTCACGGTAGAGATTAGTGGCGTCGCGGAGCCGGTGACCGCAACGATCGATCAGCGTGGCGAGGCCATAGTGGACGGCGCGGATGACTACGATCCATGGCGTCTGGTGGGCGTATACGAAGCCGTCGCGGGAAGCGAAGTCAGCGTACGGGTACGCACAGCGGGCGCCAACGGCGCCGTGGTCGTGGATGGCCTGCGGTTGGTCAGCGAGGTCAAGGAATGTCTCGAAGAGGGCTACCGTTGCCAACAGGAACTGTGCCCATCGGGTGACTGTTTCGTGCCGCTCAATGCCGATGGTCCGCAATCGAAGATGTTCCAAGCCAAGGCTTCGATGTACGAAGTTTTGGGCGAGGTCACCAATGTTCGATTTGGCTTTGCCACCTACGAGCAGGACAACTTGAAAGTACGCGGCAAGCATTGGTTGTACCGTGTTCGCGAGCGCGATCCCGATCTCTTGCCGAACGATGGCATCGATCCGCCGCTGCAGGAGATGTTGACCCTGGACGAGGGAACCACCCTGCCGCGGCCCGGCGTTGAAGAGGTCTTCGGCTTGGCCCAAGGTGAAGGCTGGAACTGCGATACCGGGTCGAACGACAACAACATTGGTTGTTACAGGACGTGGCCCGCCGACCTTGGCGACGCTTGGGAGCGTGAGCGGACGGAGAGGTTACCCAAGCTCGGTCGAAACCAGAGCCTTTCAACGACCTTTCACGTTCGGGAAGATAATCGCAACGACCGTATCTATCTGGTCGAGTACGCCCCGGTTGCGGGCTACGACGTCGGTGACGAGTTGCTGGCTGTACGCGTTCGCGCGTGGCGTTGCGACTACAACTCGTGCGCAAGACCGGGAAGTCCGCTCGTTGACGAGAAAACGATCTTCTATGACCGGGTTAGCGACTTCATCGCTTGGGACAACGGTGCTCGTCGCGGGGGTGCCCAGCGCGGCTATTTTTCGCAGGGCAATTCGGGTGATGCCAACGCGGTCAACACTTGTGGTCACTATCGCAATGGTGTGCGGTCGGGTTGGGATCCCAACGACGACTCGACAGGGCTCGGATCGCAGGACGACATCTATAGCAACGTCAACCTGCGGTGGCCCACCACGGCGGATCCGCGCAGCACGGCGGCCAACAAGCGCGTGTTTGATGTAGGAGACGTGGTTCCCTGGGACTGGCAGGATGGCGCCGACCGTCAGGAAGAGATCCAGGAGCGGCTGGCGCCCAATACGGTTGGCGAAACCGGCGAACGGCCCGATTTTCGCACCGCCGTCTACTTCAACGACGAAGTACTTTCCGGTGATTCACCCGACAGCAACGGTGCCCGCCGGTTACGTTTTCGCAACGAGGCCCAGCGGCCGTTGGTGCCGGACGGCGCGACGCCGATCGGCTATGCCATGGCCAACTTCGAGCAGTGGTTTCTCGAATTCAGCAATGAGGCGACCCAGGTGACCGACAGTGGTACCACCATCGATCCAGATTGGAGTTGCCGCGACAAATTCGTGCTGTTCCTGACCGACGGCGATGACACGTGCAGCTTCTACGGCAGCGGCAATTTGGTCACCAATGGCATCAACCCGTCGAACGTCGCCGACTCGCTGTTCGAGACCAACGATGTCAAGACCTACGTTGTCGGCTTCGGGCTCGCCGACGACGGCGACGGCACGCTCGACTGTACCCGCGCCCCAGACCAACTCGCTTGCATGGCGGCGCGGGGAGGAACCGAGGAGCCAATTTACCCGAAGAACAAGGACGAGTTGGTGGGCGCACTGCTGGACATCTTTGGTGAAGTACAGGCTGAGTCACGGGCGTTTGCCTCAGCTTCGCTGCCAGCGAAGCAAAGCACCGCTGCCGACAAGATCTTCTTCAGCAGCTTTACGCCTCTGCCACAGAGCGCCTACTGGGCGGGTCGGGTTGACGTGTTTCGTGAACCGCTGCTCAATGCCACGGAGCCGCCGATCTGCAAGAGCTGTGTTCGCGAAGGGCTCGAATCGGGTTGTCACCTGTACAACGTGGGCGAGACCATCTTGAGCCAAGCGCCGACCGACAACGACATCGACGCGGTACCGCCGGTGGGCAACGTGGGGCCGGGCCTGGGTCAACGAAGGGTCTTTTATCCCAAGGCGTATGTTCCCGCGCAGCCCGACGGCACCATGCCCCAGCCCCTACAGATGCGGTTGTTCGAGATGCCCGATCTTCGCGGGTCGCTCAACGTCGAAGAGGAAGCAGTTCGGGATGACCTGGAGGCTGTGTTCCTCGCTGTTGCGCAGCAAGCTGAAACCGAGACACAGAAAGCCGCGCGACTCGAGCGGGTCTACCGACAGACGTTGCGGACCAAGAACAGCTCAGCGCTCGCGGACGCTTTGCCCTGCAGTCAGGCGCCATTGGGGGTGCCCGCAGACTACGAGCGCGGTGACTACTTGATGGGAGACGTGTTTCATGCCAACCCCCTCATCACCTCCGGGCCTAACAATCTCCGGTACTTCCGCAGCGACCTCTGCGGTGAGGTGACGCGAGGACCATTGTCACCACCCGACAATTGCCCCAATTTTGGGGTCGGTGACGAGGTCGAGGCCTACGAGCGCGGGTACCGCAACCTGGTAAGGCGCAACCGATGGTTTCGGCGCATGTTGACCGTCGCCGCCAACGACGGCCAACTCCACTTCTTCGACGCTGGCGTGCGGAAGGAAGTCGATGGCACCGAGTTGTTCACCGATGGCACAGGCGTCGAGTTGTTCTCATTCATGCCCCGTTTGGCCATGCCGATCGTCCGCGAACAAGCAGCGGAGGGTGCGAGCCAGATTTTCAGCGTCGACGGTGCGTTTACCTACGGTGAGGTCATGGTGGACCCGGTGTTTGCGACCGAGCCCGAGCCCGCCGACCGGGAGTGGCGAACGGTGGTGATCGGTGGTCTGCGAGAAGGCGGTGAACGATTCGACGACAACCGCGGCATCGACGGGTTTACCAGTGGCTACTACGCACTCGACGTGAGCCAACCCGATGGATTGGACCGGGTCGAGAACGAGCCACTCGATCCTTTTGACGATGAGTACGTGCCGGACGGCGCGGTGGCTGGTGGCACACTGCCTTCTTGTATCGAGATCGACGCCTATGGCGATCTGGTGCCGAGCACTCGGCCTAGCTGCCGCAGTGTTACCGATGAATCAATACCGTTTCCGGCGCTCAAGTGGGAGTTTACGGACCAAGTCTACTTTTTCGATAGCGATGGTGATGCCACGGACCTCTCAGGGTGGTATCCACTCGATGAAGACGAGAACGGAGAGCACGACTTGGCCGCGACGTGGTCCAAACCCCTGATCGAGCAAGTTCGGGTACTCGATGGGATCGCCGAGGCGACCCGGTGGGTCGCGATCTTTGGTGGTGGGATCGATCCGACGGCCAAGCGCCCCACACTGCGCGGCAACTTTGTCTATATGGTCGACATCGAGACTGGCGCGACGCTCTACAAGCGGCCGGTTTTGGGCGCCGTGCCCAGCGACATCACGGGGCTCGATGTCGATACCGACGGCATCATCGATCGTCTCTACTTCACGACCACGGCTGGGTATATCTACAAGGTCGACCTGACTGAAGCTGGGGAGCTTGGCACCGTCGCGCTCGAGGCTGAGGACATCGACGTGCCCGCGGACGGTGTGGTCGAAGGCATCTTGCGATGGCCGGATCCCTCGTTGTCGGTTACGACCGAACGGGTGATCAGTCCCGAATGGGAGCCGTTTGCCATCTTCGATACGGGAGGGCGACCGCTCTACTACCCGCCGGCCGTTGTTACGCTTGGGGGCGGTGACCAGTTTGCCCTCGCTGTCGGATCAGGCGATCGAGAGGACCTGTGGGACTTCGACAACCAGAACGGCCGCTTCTTCGTGGTCGTCGACGACGACTTCGAGCGACCCCTCGGTGTCAGTGATCTGCCGCTCACCGAGGACGCCTTTGTCAACATCGACTTCGATGCGCCGTTGGTAGGGGTGGATAGTGATGGCCTGCCTTTGCTCAATGCCCCGGACTTCTTGTCGGCGGAGGCCGATTTGCCGGACGGCACCACTGCCCGACGCGGTTGGGTCATGCGTTTTCCGGTCGAAGCGCGGATCAGCAGCCGGGCGTTCGTGCTGGCCGGGGTGTTGGTCTTTACGTTTTTTCAGCCGCAGATCGACCCCGAACTCGGCGGTGACCAGGCGTTGTGTCGAAGGACCGGGTTGAGTCGAACGTTCGTGGTTGACGTACGCAACGCGGATGCGTTGACCACGCTCAAGAACTTGCGGGATCCGACCCTCGAGGACGACCGGGGCCTACTCGGTGGCTCCGGGGCACCGCCGGGTAATCCCGGACCCGAGCCGCCATTGTGGGGTGATTGTGGGGATCGGTGCAGCGAGCGGGTTGGCTTCGGCACCGCACCGTTCGTCTCGTCCGGCTCGACCAAGAATCCAACGACGGTCGGTGCGCTTCCATCAGCAAACCTCGACCCCCTGGCCGATCCGGTCATGCGACGGCTCATGGAGAATCTCAAGCAAACATTCTTCCCACACGGCTGCAGATTCAACGACAGCTACTTCGAGATGATTCGGATGCAGTTCGACGATACCGGGGTGAAGAACCTCGTGCCGGTGCCGATTGGTGTCTGCCCGTCCGATACCGCTTTCGGTCAAGCTGTTTGGTCGTCCGACTGATCCGTCATGAGCACATTCGACGATCGCGTTTCCATGCCGAGAGGGATAGCAAGAATGAGAAGACTTCCGTTGTGGTGCGCCGTGCTGGTGGTTGTCAGTTTGCCGGGGGTCGGCAGCGCTGAGTGGCTGGTGACAACCGATGGTGCCCGGATCGAGACCGCGGGGCCTTGGTCGAAGCGTGCGGAGTTCGTGGTTTTTCGAGACACGCGGGGTGTCTTGTCGTCCATCCGCCGAAGTGCGATCGACCTTCAAGCCAGCCTCCGCTCGAGCCGGCCAGCAGCACCGGTGCTGACCGATCGGGACATCGCACGCGGTCCATATGGGGCCGAAGGTAACGCAGGGCGCGGCGGTTCGGCGCCCTCGGGCAGGGTCAAGCGCTACTCGGTCGATGACCTTGTCGTCGACCGCTGGACCCGGGAACGCCAGAGGGAGATCGGAGGTTTCGAAATCGCCGGTGACCTACGCAATGCCACAGGCCACGGGCTCCACAGCCTTGGCATGTGGGTGGTGTGTTCGACGCCTTCGGAGCGAAACTGGGAACAGGGGAGGTGTACTTGATGGCGACGGCGCTCGAGCCGGGTGAGCACAGCGGGTTTCGTGTGACGTTGAGCGATGTACACGACTTTGCGGCCATTCGTTTCCAACCATTCGGCGCTTCGGAGTAACCGGGCGGGGCGCCGCCCTTGACACGTCGGAGCGTCTGGGGCAAGCTGGCGCCCGTTTCCGGACCCGTCGTATTTTCAATCCGAGTGAGGGCATCGAATGCGCGAGAAGGACCGCGAGCTGAAACGTCGCCGGCACCGCAGGCTCAAGCGACTCAAGAAGCGGCACCTGGAAGAGGTGGCCAACGCGAAGAAGTCGGCTCGCAAATCAGCCAAGAAGGCGCCGGCGAAGAAGGCCGTGGCGAAGAAGGCCGCAAAGCCCGCGGCGAAGAAGGCCGCAAAGCCCGCGGCCAAGAAGGTCGCAAAGCCCGCGGCCAAGAAGGCTGACGAGCCCGTCGAAGCGGCAGTAGCAGTCGAGGCCGAGGCCGAGACGACAACCGAAGAAAGTTGAGCGCTCGGAGCGTACGGTGAAGATCGCGATTGGCGCAGACCACGCCGGTTTTCGTCTGAAAGATCACCTGGCCGCGATGCTGCGCAGCACGGGGCACGCGGTGGACGACATGGGTACGTCGTCCACCGACAGCGTCGACTACCCGGATGTCGCGGAGCAGGTTGCCCGGGCCGTTGCGGGCGGCGGTGCGGATCGCGGGGTGTTGGTCTGTGGCACGGGCATTGGTATGGCCATGGCTGCCACCAAGATCCCGGGGGTGCGCGCGGCCACTTGCAACGATCTTTTTTCCGCTGGTATGGCCCGTGCTCACAACGACGCCAACATCGTAACGCTCGGCGAGCGCGTCGTGGGATACGGGGTTGCTGACGCCATTGTTTCTACCTTCGTGGATACTGCGTTCGAGGGCGGGCGCCATGGGCGCCGAGTCGACAAGATCGACGCCCTCGACGCCAGCTAGCCTGCAAACCTTAGCTTCGAGCGGCGTTTGACTCCGCGCCGCGCGCCGAGGACCCTCTTCCCATGCCGACCTTTGCATCGTTGAAGCAAGCTGATCCTGAGATTTTTGCCGTCGTGGCGGATGAACGTCGTCGCCAAGCTGACGGTCTCGAGCTGATTGCGTCGGAAAATTTCACCAGCGAAGCCGTGCTCGAAGCCGCGGGCAGCGTATTGACCAACAAGTATGCCGAAGGGTATCCAGGCCGCCGGTACTACGGCGGCTGTGAGCATGTCGATGTTGCCGAGCGCTTGGCGCGGGAGCGTGCGCTGGCGCTCTTCGGTGCCGAGCACGCTAATGTGCAGCCTCACTCTGGAACCACTGCCAACATGGCGGTGTATTTCGCGATGCTCGAGCCTGGTGACACGCTGATGGGGATGGACCTCTCGAGCGGCGGTCACCTCACCCACGGCCATCCGCTTTCGTACAGTGGTCGCGATTTTCATGTGGTCAGCTATGGGGTAGATCGCGACTCGGAGCGGATCGATTACGACGAGGTCGCACGGGTGGCCAAGGAACATCGGCCCAAGATCCTGGTTTGTGGTGCCAGTGCCTACAGCCGCGTGATCGACTTCACGCGTTTTCGCACCATTGCCGACTCGGTTGGTGCATTGCTCATGGCGGATATTGCGCATATCGCAGGTCTTGTTGCGGCGGGCGTTCATCCGTCGCCGGTACCGCATTGTGATTTCGTTACGACCACCACCCACAAGACCTTGCGTGGGCCACGGGGCGGCATGATTTTGTGTCGCAGCCAGCACAAAAAGAAGATCGACAGGGCCTTGTTCCCTGGAATTCAGGGTGGTCCGTTGATGCACGTCATTGCGGCCAAGGCGGTGGCGCTGCGCGAGGCGGCCTCCGAAGCGTTTGCCGCGGACCAAAGCCGCACCGTTGCCAACGCAAAGCGTCTGGCAGCGCGGCTCGAGCATCATGGGCACCGAATCGTCTCAGGCGGGACGGATAATCACGTGTTTTTGCTGGATGTCGGCCACCGTGACCTAACGGGCAAGGTGGCCGAAAAGGCGCTCGAGGCGGCGGGGATCACCGTCAACAAGAATACGATTCCGTTCGATAAGAACCCACCGATGGTTGCGTCGGGCATTCGCCTGGGCACGCCCGCCTTGACCACGCGCGGTATGGATCTCGCCGAGATGGACGACGTCGGTGATCTCATCAACGATGCCCTTTGCTCACCGGAAGACGACGCGCATTTGACCGCCGTTCGGGGTCGTGTAGCAGCGCTCTGTGGACGGTTTCCGCTCTATCCCGATTTACCTTGATTGGCTGATGTCGGCCCTACACCGATGTCGTCTTGCGGCTGTATGGTTCTTGGCCGATTGGACGATGCCGCCGTTTGCGGTTCACGACCTCCTTTTTGAACCGATCGAGCCGGACACCGATGCCTCATGATGAGACGGGGACGTGGCACCGGGGGCTCATCCAGCTTCCGCGTTTCGGGGCCGGTATCGGGCTGCACCGCATTGCCGCACTGATCGTACCCATCCTAGGCACGACCTGGGGTCAGCATCTCGACGCGATCAAAGTCACAGGCTCCAACGGCAAAGGTAGTGTCGCGGCCATGACGTCGGCGATTCTCGAGGCGGCTGGCATCACCACGGGCCTGTTCACCTCACCGCACTTTAGGTGTCTCGAAGAACGGGTCCAGATCGGCTCACAGGCGGCTTCGTCGGCGTTGCTGGCGGCGTCCTACGATTGGTTCGTCCGGCGGTGGCGGCGGTACGACGAACATCATCACGGCGAGGCGCTCGGGGCGTTCGAGGCCTGGACGGCCATCGCCCTTCATGCCTTCGCGGTGGCTGGTACCGAGGCCGTGGTCGCGGAAGCTGGGATCGGCGGGCGTTACGATCCGGTCCGCCTGTACCCAGGCCGTTGCTCAGCACTGGTGTCGATCGACCGAGAACACGCGTCCGTGCTCGGCTCCACGGTCGAGGCGATCGCTTGCGACAAAGCGGATATCGGCGCGCCTGGCTCGACACTCCTCGTGGGCAACGTTTCGGCTTTCGTTCGCCGCGCCGTCGAAGAACGTACGCGACGCAGCGGCGTGTTGACGTGGTTCCTTGACGACCATGTCGCCGTTGAAGCGCATCGGCCGGTGGCAGATGGCGTCGTGGCCAGCCTGCGGGTTGGCGCGGCGCGCTTCCATGACCTCAAGATTGCGGCGCATGGCCGCCACCAAGTGACCAACGCCGGGCTTGCGATCGAGCTCGCGAGTCGGTGGCTGGCGCGTCACCGGCCCACGTTCGACGACGATACGGTACGTCGGGCCGTGTTTCGCGGGTTGGCGTCGGTATCGTTGCCGGGTCGATTCGATCGGGTGGCCCGATCCCCCGACATGTTTGTGGATGTGGCGCACACGCCAGCCGCCACCTGTGCCCTGGCGGCCACGCTCGTCGAGCATCTGGGAGAGCGTCGGGTGGAATTGGTGGCCGGTGTGTCCGCTGACAAGGACGCCGAGCAGCTGTTGGCACCACTGCTGACCCGTGCTTTCCACGTAACAGTCACCCGCGCGCACCACCATGGTGCTTCGTCGGCGGCCGTTGCGGCGGCTGTGCGGCGTGCCCAGCCGGCTTTGCCCTGTGTGGAGCAGGCCTCCTTGGCTGCGGCGCTGCGGCTGGCTCAGGGCCGGGCGCGGCACGAGTCGCGCCCGGTTCTGGTTGCCGGGGGGCTATTTCTCGCCGCCGAGGCCGCCGAGATCATGCGCGGGGGCGACCCAAAGGAATTGGTCTTTGGTTAGCCAAGGGCGGCAGCCACGATTTTCATCTCCGCTTCGACCGTCGCTTCGTAGTGGCCCATGCGGGACATGTGGGCGAGGCTGGGGGACGCGTTGACTTCGATCACCGTGGCCTCGGTAGGGTCGGTATCGATGTCCACGGCTTTGAAATCGATGCCGAAGTGACGCAGGCCGAGCGCCCGGCCCACCGCCAGTCCGTGTTCGACCCACCGCTTCGGCGGTGCGGTCAGCCTTTCGCCCACACAGAGACGATTCAAGTTGAGGATGGGGGTGTCGAACCGCAAGAGCGTTCCTGCGCTTGCAACGTCGTCGAGCGTGACGCCTTTCTCGGTGGTGACCCGGGTCCAGATCGGATCTTCCTCCAGACCCTCGAGGAAACCCGGGTCGGCGAATCGCGGGTCGCTTGCGGCCAGGAGCTGACGCAAGGTCTGTTCACCGTCACCCTCGAGGTGTACCGGCTGACGGGTATAGCCGAACAGGAAACCGTCGTCGAGAAAATCGAGTCGAATGTCGTATCCGGCGACCGGTTCTTGGGTCAGCGCCAAGAAATCCCGGAGCCAGACTTGCTCGACTGCTGACGCAAGGGAGCGGTCGTCTTCCACGATCAGAATATCCCGTCCCCGCGCGCCGTGGTTGGGCTTGACCACGAGTGGAAACCCATGCTGCTGGGCGAACCGACGAGCTGCATCGAGGCCGGTGTGCCCGGGGAACGACTCCTTGGTGAATCGCCCAGGTTGCAGACTGCGGACGCCGTCAGGGACTCGAAAGCCGCGTGCGCGCAAGATCGTCGCGGTGTGAAACTTGTCGGTCGCGATGCGCGCGGCATTGGCGTCGTTGAGCGGCGAAAAGGCGCCCAGAAGCACGACGCGTTTGGTGCCGCGGCGCACCTCATGAAGGTAGCCGGTCTCGTCGTCGAGGCCGGTGATCGAATAGCCGAGACGGCGCGCTGCCTCGATGCGCAATGCGACCATCGGAGAAGGTTCGGGGGCGCTCGGTCGAGCATTGCTAGTCATGAGCATTTTCCTCATAGGTGGTCATGTTGCTCGGCAAGCCGAGCGCCCGCCGAACTTGGCCAATGAGATACAACGAACCGCTCACCACCAAGAGCCTCGAGCTCGTAGGGTTGCTTTGGAGAGCGGCGGCTAGGTCGGGCGAAACGGAGAAGCCGGGTTGCGAATCGTGGCTTGCCAACCACGATGTTGGGTCCCAGCTTCGTGGGCCGCCTGGTGCTACCAACGCCACGTGGCGCGCACCCGGAGCCAGGTGCGCCAGCATCGCCTCGGCGTCCTTGTCACGCAGTACCCCGAAGATCAGGTCGTATGGTTGGTCGAGGGTCTTCAAGAAGCGTGCAAGCGCCGCGGCCGCGTGCGTGTTGTGTGCGCTGTCGAGTAAGACAGTGCGGCCGCTGGTCTGGCTAACGGCCTCGAGGCGGCCGAGCCACCGGCATCGTGGCACGCCCAGAGCAACAACGTCCGGGGTGATTCGGGGGAACCCATTGTCGGCCAGTAATTCAGAAGCCAAGGATGCAAGTGCGACGTTGTCGGCCTGGTGATCCCCCAAGAGCGGGAGCTGAAGGTCGTAGGCGTGGCGGTCGGTCGTAAAGGTGACCCGCTGTGGGCGAAGGCCGTTTCGGGTCGTCCGACGGTCAAGGATGACCTCGCTGGCGAAGCGAACGGCGGTGCCGCTTTCGATGGCGATCTCTCGAACAACGGGCTCCATGTTACCGAGCCAGCCCACAACGGCGGGGCGGCCGGCGCGCAGGACACCGGCTTTTTCGCGGGCGATATCGCCGCGCGTTGGCCCGATCAAAGCGCGATGATCGCCGCCTACCGTGGTGATGATGGAGAGCATAGGCTCGGTAGCGTTAATCGCGTCGCGGGCACCACCGAGGCCAGCTTCGAGGATGGCGAGGTCGAGTTCTGCCTCGGCGAACAGCTCGATCGCCGCCACCACCAGCGCTTCGAAGGCCGTCAACACGCCGGGTTGCAAGTGCTCGCTATGTGGAATGATCTCGTCGATTTTCGTCGCCAAGACCAGATCGTCGGCCGCGCGGCCGTCGAGGAATACGTGTTCCCAGGGGTGGCGTAGCGCGGGTGAAACGAACAAGCCGGTTCGGTAGCCAGCAGCCAAGGAGATGGCGGACAGCAAGGCGGCAGTCGACCCCTTGCCGTTGGTTCCGGCCACCGCGACGAGTGGAACACGATGGTCTGCATTTCCCCGCGCCGCCAAGAGGGCGCGTGTACTCCGTGTGCCCAGGCGGAGACCGCGCGAGCCAAGTGGGGCCAGCGCACGTTCCGTGGCCGAGGCTTCGGGCGGAGACGGCCAGGCCCGCATTGAAGGCTAGCCGGCTAAGTGTCGCAGGCAGCGTGCGACCGTCGCCTTTAGCTCGGTCCGGGGCACCACCAGATCGAGAAAGCCCTTCTCGACCAAGAACTCGCTGCGCTGGAATCCTTCGGGAAGGCTCTGGCGGATGGTCTGTTCGATGACCCGGGGTCCGGCGAATCCGATCAGGGCACCGGGCTCGGCGATGTTGAGGTCACCGAGCATGGCGAACGATGCCGTCACTCCGCCAGTTGTGGGGTCGGTAAGGATCGAGATGTAGGGCAACTTTGCGGTCCGCAGGCGGGCCAGCGCGGCTGAGATCTTCGCCATCTGCATGAGCGACAAGATGCCCTCTTGCATTCGCGCGCCGCCCGACGCCGAAACCACGATCAAGGGTGTGCCTCTTTCGAGTGCCTCTTCGGCGGCGCGGGTGATCGCTTCGCCGACCACCGAGCCCATCGATCCCCCCATGAATCTGTAGTCCATTACCGCCAGGATCGTCGGTCTACCTTCGATCGATCCAGCGAAGACCATCACCGCATCGTTGGTTTCGAGTCTTCGCTGGTAGGTCTTGAGGCGATCCTTGTAAGCCTTGGTGTCCTTAAAGGAAAGCGGGTCGATTGCAAAGAGGCCTTGGAAGAGGCGATCACCGGCATAGCGTTCGAGGTCATCCGGCGCGGCATCGTGCCGTGCGTCGAGCAGAAGGTGCACCCGATCCCAAGGTCCAATGCGAAAGTGGAATCCACACTTGGGGCAGATGTCCAAATTTCGGTTGAGCTCTTTTGAATAGATGATCTCTTTGCAGCCATCGCAGCGCAGCCAGAGTCCCTCGGGCACCGAGCTTCGGCGCTGATCTCGGCGAACCTGCTTGGGCTTCTTGGCTTTCTTGAACCAGGGCATGGCGCTTCTGTTCGTGCGATCGTAACTTGGGAACGCCCGGTTGAAGGGACCTCAAGCAATGGCCGCAGGCGGTCTACTCGCTGTCACCCTCGTCTTCGAGGTCGTTGGCGATGCCCAGACGCAGGCACGCCGCATCGTACATTTGACGCGCTGCTTTTTTGGCGTTCTGCAGCTCGGCCAGACGATCCTTCACTTTGGCCAGTTCGGCTTCGATCTGTTCATCGAGCTGGGTGATTTCTTGCTTGGTTACCGAGAGGGTGTTCTCGTAGAACGACCGCTGTTGCTCGTTGAGACTCATGAGGTTCCTTTCAAACGGCTGTCGTGGGTCTTCGCGCCGATTCGGTTCGCCTTTCCACCGTTGGTGGTTGGTGACCGGACGGGCGAGGATACTGCGCCGTCGCGTCGCTGACAAGCAAACGGCGGCTCGGGCGAATTCATCAACGGGTTGCTGAAGGTTGATCGTGCCGAGGAATCCGAGTTCCGTTGCCACCGGCTGGCGGCGGCGGAGGAGTGGCGCTCGTACCCTCGGTGGTGGTGTCGTCACCCTCGCCTTCCGCCTCGGGGATCGCTTCCGCCGCCTTCTGAGCCTTGTCGAGTTCGTCTTGAAGTGCCTTCCGCTCGCGTTCGAAGTTTCGCCGCAGTTTCTCCGCGCGTCGTTCGATCTCGTCCGTCACCATTTGCTCGATGTCGGGGTCGAGCGCGGGCTGCACGTCATCTGCAGGCTCGTCGCTTGTGGTTGCAACACCGGTATCGGCAGCGTCTTCGCTTGAGCCAGATACGATCGCTTCGGCCGGCGTCGTCGTGCCGACCTCCCCCGAATCCGAAATGGTTGTCTCGGCGTTGGTGGAGTCGTCCCCGTTACGTTGCAAGTCCAGTGCGGGCTCGGATGCCGCGGGCGTTACGGGGCTTGCCGGAACGCTGGATGTAGGCGTGGTTTCCGGGTTGACCTCGCCACGGCGTTGAAAGGCCAGCCAGACGGCCGCCGCGGCTACGAGGATAAGTGCCGCCATGACCCACGGTAGCCAGCGCCGTCGAGGCGTGGAGCCTTCTTCGGCGAGAAGGTCGTACGCGGCTTCGGTGGCCACCTGTTCCGACTCTGGTTCCACGGTTGGCTCGGCTTGCGGGAGCGGCTCGTCCGCTGCCAACGGGCCGACGTTCGCCGTGGCGGTAGCGAACTCTGTGGCCCTCGGCGTTTCGGCCGCGGTCTCTTCCTGGAGCGAAACGACCTGGCTTGCGACCTGGTTCGCGGACGAATCGACAGCAGGCGCTGCAGCGGGTGCCGATTCCTCGGCCAGGCTCGGCGTGGAAGGCTGGGGCTGGGATTGCGGTTCGGCCACCGGCAGGCTTGGTGGCGCCGCGGCTTCTGTTGAACGAGCGGTGGTACTCGGCTCGGTTGCGTTGAGCCGTGCAACGAAGGCGGCAAGCGCGGCGGCAGATGGTTGCGGCTCCAGTCCGCGCAGAAGATCGTCTAGATCGGCGGCCATGTCTCCGGCGCGTTGATAACGGTCTTCTGGCGCCTTTGCGAGCGCCCGCATGACAATCACCTCTGCCTCTCTCGGGATCTCGGCACGCAGGGCACTCGGCGTTGGCACTTGGCAGTCTCGAACCGAATCGAGGATGCTGATCTCTGAATCGCCGCCAAACAATTTTGCCCCAGTGAGCATCTCGAAGAGAACGGCGCCCAGCGAGAAGATGTCTGTCCGGCTGTCGACCTCGCGTCCCCAAGCCTGCTCGGGCGACATGTATTGGAGCTTGCCTTTGAGGGCGCCCATCTGGGTGTTGTCAACCCGCGAGACCGCGCGCGCGATGCCGAAGTCACACAGCTTGATCTCGCCTTCGGTACCGATCAACACGTTCTGTGGTGAAACATCTCGGTGCACGATGCCCAGATCTCGGCCGTCGAACCCTTGTTTGCGGTGGGCATGGTCAAGGGCGTGCGCCAGCCGCGCGGCAATCCACAGGGCGTGGCCAAACGGGAGCGGCAACTCGTGTGCGAGCGCAGCAGCGAGGATCGACCGCAAGTCCATGCCATCGACCAATTCCATCGCGATGAAAAAGTCGTTCTCGACCTTGCCCAAGTCGTAGATCTGGATGATGTTGTCGTGGCTGAGCTGGGCTGCCAACTTGGCTTCGTCGACCAGCATTGAAACGATGTCGGGGGTGCCCGTGAGGTGAGACAGGATCTTCTTGATCGCGAGGGTTTTTTGGAACCCTTCTACACCGGTTCGCCGTGCGCGCCACACCTCGGCCATGCCGCCGACCGCAATACGCTCCAGAAGGGCATACTCCCCGAAGCGTTCGCCCTCCGTGTCGCTTTCTCCTGGTGCCGGTGGTTCGACTGGCAGTGGTTCGACTGGCAGTGGTTCGACTGGCGGTGGTTCGACTGGCGGTGGTTCGGCCGTCGCTGCCAGGTGGGGCATGGTCGGAATCTTGCGGGTGGCGAAATGATCGGGGTTGCCGTCGAGCACCGAAACGGTTGGGGTCGAAGGCACGCGCTTTCGAGGCGGGATGACGACCTGCGGTGGTGAGACGACGGATGGAGCGGCCGCAACCGCGGGAGAGTGTGGCTTCGTGGCTGCTGGAGTTGGGCGCTTCGAGCGAGAGTTGGCAAGGTTTCCAAGTGTCTTGTCGAGAAGCTGGTCGATCTCACTTCGCGGGTTTGCCGGGGCCGTGGTGCCGGAGGGTGCCGTGGCGCGTGGGCGATCGACCTCGAGCAGACCGGAGAGGGTCCTCTCCAGTTTTCGCTCGAGATCATCATCAATAAGCCCTCGCTTGGTTCGCTGAGACTCCATCGCGGTCTCGACTTCGACCAGAATGTCGCCGAACAGATCTTCACTACTAAGTGGTGCGCGGGGCTCCGGCGTCGAGACCTTCGCGCCCGGCCTTTTGAGCCAACGATCGACGCTGCTGCGAAGGTCGTCAACCGAGAACGGTTTGGCGACCAGCTCGTCGGCGCGGTAGTCAGCGGCTTGAACCCGGCGATAAATCGCAGCGGGGACCAATGCCATGGCACCTGGACCTGAACCTGGTCCGCCGTCACGTCGGGCGAATCGGGCAAAAAGCTCGCTCGCTCCAGGAAGCCCGACATCAACCAGGACCAAGTCGGGCGGTTGGCGTTCGGCGTAGGCGTAGGCCGCGGCACGATCTTCGACCAAATGGATGCGCCAGTTGGCGTGATCGAGCGCCTCTCGGATTTGCTCAGCGAACCCTGGATCGGGGTCCACGACCAGGACGTGGCGAGCGGGGGACGAGGTTGATGGAGTGTCGATAGTCACCGCATCAGTTCTAGCATCCGCACGCGCGGCGAGTCAATCGAACGTAAAGGTCTGAAGAGAAGCAGCTTAGTATATGGAGTCCGCTCGACCGAAGAGAAGACCTGCCGGTTTCGTCGCGATTGCGTAGAATGAACACGCCGGACCAGCTCGATTCAGCGTCCGGATCGGATCGGAATCAACGGCCTCGAGGGGTACGCCAGACGTGTCAGGGCATAGTAAGTGGAGCACCATTAAGCGGAAGAAAGCCGCGATTGACGCCAAGCGCGGCCAGCTGTTCACCAAGATCTTGCGCGAAGTGACGGTGGCGGCTCGGCTCGGCGGCGGCGACCCCGACGCCAATCCGCGCTTGCGCGCTGCCGTGCAAGATGCGCGAAGCAGCAATGTGCCGGGCGAGAAATTGGAACGTGCGATTCTCAAGGGGACCGGTGACCTCGAAGGGGTCGCCTACGAAGAGGCCACCTACGAGGGGTACGGCCCGGGTGGGGTCGCGGTGCTGGTCAACACCCTGACTGACAATCGCAATCGTACGGTCTCCGAAGTACGGCATCTCTTTTCGAAGTTTGGTGGCAATTTGGGTGAGAACGGTTGCGTTGGGTGGATGTTCGATCAGCGTGGCTACTTCGCGATCGAGCCCGATGCGATGAGCGAAGAGGACTTCATGGAATTGGCGCTCGAGCTTGGCGCCGAAGATATCGCGACCGAGAACGATGGCTTCGAGATCTTCACTGCGCCGCCGGACTACAACGCGATCAAGCAAGGGCTCGCCGACCGGCAGGTGTCGGTCACCACCGGGCAACTGGCGATGATCCCGCAGAACACGGTCGAGGTCGAACCGAAGAAGCTCGGGCCCCTTCTGCGAATGCTCGAAGGCTTGGAGGATCTGGACGACGTACAGAATGTGTGGTCCAACTTCGAAGCCGACGAGGAAGCGCTCGCGTCTCAATAGTGCGAATACTCGGCTTGGACCCTGGCAGTCAGCGCACGGGCTTTGGTGTGGTTGATCGGGTGGGATCGCGATTGCGGCCCGTCGCCTTCGGTGTCATCACGTGCCCTCGATCGCCGCTGTCAAACCGCCTGGGTCATCTCGGGCGAGAGCTGAGCACCCTGATACGCGAGCATCGGCCGGACGCGGCGGTGCTCGAGTCGTTGTTCCATGGCATCAACAGTCGATCCTTGATCGTTTTGGCCCAAGCTCGGGGCGCGTTGCTGACAACCCTGGCACTCGCCGAAGTCGAGATCGCCGAGTATTCGCCAGCGGAAGTTAAGTCTGCGGTCACGGGGAATGGTAGGGCCGACAAGATTCAGGTCGCCCGCATGGTCAAGATGATGCTCGGATTACACACGGCGAGCATTGCCGCCGATGCGAGCGATGCGCTTGCAGTAGCGATCTGCTACGCTCAACGCCTTCGCGTCGATCGGCTCCATGCCACATCAAGACCCAAAACCGGGTCCGCGTGAGGTTGGGGATGGAGTCTGTAAGTTGTTGTTTAAGAATGGCTTAGGCGCTGAAGTTCGTTCCTTGACCGGCCTGGGGGTGCATGCTACTATCGGCGACCAATCGTGCCCCTTGGGACCCTAAGTGCTGAATCTGATCGCGTCGCTACGCTGGCCGAAAGCGACCGGCTATTTCGGTTCGAGCGGTCTCGGTGGCGTGACGAGTTTCGAGAGAATGTGGTTCGACCAACGTTACAATCACCGTATTCGCTCTAGGCGGAAGTACGGAAAAGTGTTGGACGAATCGGTCCATTTGAAAATGGGCTGAAGAAATCGGGAACCGGACCGGCGCCAAGCGGGTCCAAACGGCCAGAGGAGGAAGAAGCTTGGACATTCAGGGACGGTTCATGGAATACATGGTGAAGGGCGGGCCCGTAATGTGGCCCCTTTTGATCATGTCCATCATCGCGCTGGCTGTGATTTTCGAGCGTTTGTGGGCCCTTCAAAAGGCCAAGATCAACGTCAACGAATTCCTAGCCAAGGTTCGGAAATCTCTGATCGTTAACAAATCGATCCGGGATGCCATCAAAGTCTGTGAGCAGTACCGCGGTCCGGTCGCTTCGATCATGAAAGCGGGCTTGCTCAAGTATGGTCAGCCGAAGGAAGACATCGAGAAGACCATCGAAACGGCGGCAATGTACGAAATGAGCCGTCTCGAAAAGCGCCTCGTGATTCTGGCGAGTATCGCCAACATCGCACCGCTGCTCGGTTTCTTCGGTACGGTGACCGGTATGATCAAGTCGTTCGAGGCGCTTGCGGAAGCGGGCCTGTCGAATCCGGGCTTGGTGGCTGCTGGTATTTCGGAAGCCCTGATCACCACGGCTGGTGGCCTCGCCGTCGCCATCCCGGTTCAGTTGGCTTACAACTACTTCACCAACCGCATCAATACATCCGTGCGTGACATCGAAACCTCGACCAACATGTTGCTCGAGACCTTTGGTGAGATGCAGCGCAGTGGTATTACGCCAGATCAAGCGGGCGCCGCAAGTCGCGCGGCTGTCGCTCCGACGCCGAAGTAGCCGAGGATCGAACGTTCCCATCTCCATTCATTTGCCTTTGGCGGTACGACCATGCAGATTCGAGCGCGTCATTCCAACCAGCCGGTGATTCCGACATCGTCGATGGCGGATATCGCTTTCTTGCTCATCGTGTTCTTCATGGTCACCGCGACCTTCGAGAAGGACAAGACGCAGGTCGCCCTTCCCAAGACGGATCTCCGGTTCGAGATTCCCAAGGAAGCGGCCTACATCTCGGTGACCGAGAACGGCTTCATCCGAGCCACGGATGGAGAAGAGATGAGCAGCATGATCGACGTTGCGGACGTGGTTTCGTTCGCGGCGAACGTCGTGTCGCTGTATCCCGGGCGCCCGATCGTTTTGAAAGCGGATGCGGATGTTAATTACGAGAAAGTCGATAAGATCCTCGATTCACTGAAGCAAGCGAAGGTCGAATTGATCTATCTCCTCTCGGAACAGCGGACAGTCGAAGAAGGAGGTGGCGCATGAAGCTGAAGAAAACGCAAGCAGATCCAGAGATCCCGACATCGTCGATGGCGGATATCGCCTTTCTGCTGATCGTCTACTTCATGCTGACCACCACCTTTGCGGCGACCCGCGGGTTGGACTTTGCGTTGCCGAAGGATGACGACTCGCCGCCGGTGATCGAGAAGGAAGATTCGGTCCTGATCGAGATTCAACCCGGTGGTCAGATCATCGTCGACCAGAAGCCGATGGAGCTTGGGCACGAGATTCTCGAATATCTCGCACCCAAGCTACGCAACAACCCACGTAAGCCCGTCATCATCAAGCCTGAGCCACAGGCGCCGTACGGGCATATGGTGGCGGTGTTCGACATCTTGCGGCAGGGCAAGCTCATCGAACGAGAGCTTGTTTGGAAGGCGAAGAATCCCGACATCGATGAAGAGATGTGGGAGAACGGCAAGAACATCAATGTTTCGATTCCCACCCGACGGGAAATCGACTCGTTCTGGTATTGAGGCCGGTAAACGCGACGGTTGAGGAGCGACACCATGGCGCAGGAACCCAAGGCATCGAAGCTGGCGGCTGTTGACAAGGCTGCTGACGACCGGCTGGAGAACGAGGTCGCATCAGGTGGCTATTCGACCTTCGCCGAAGAGGACGCCGAAGACTCGAAAGCGATGCGGATCACATACATCGTGGCGGCACTTCTGCACGTCGGCTTGATGTTTTTTGTGATGCCAAAGGCCTCCGAGACCCAGGTCGTCGAGAAAGAAAAGAAGGTCTACATGGTGCAGCAGGTCCGGTTCCAGCCGCCGCCGCCCAAAGAGAAGCGAGAGCTTCCAAAGCAGAAGGCCAAGAAGGTCCCGATTCCGGATCCCGACCCGGACGAGCCGGAGCCGATTGTCGAGGATGTCGTGGACGAGCCTGAGTTCGATCTGCCACCGACCGATGATCTGGTCTTCGACATCCCCGATGCGCCGCCAGCTGCAGAGCCAGAAGGGCCGATTCACGTCGGTGGCGACGTCATGAAGCCCGTCAAGGTCATCGCACCCAGTCCGCAATACACGGAAATCGCACGCAAGGCTCGTATCCAAGGTGTGGTCATCGTGCAGGCGATCATCAACAAGCAAGGTCGGGTAGAGAACGTCAAGGTGCTCAAGGGTCTGCCGATGGGTCTCGAAGAAGAGGCCGTGAAAGCGATCAAGGGCTGGACGTTCGAGCCGGCAACTCTCAATGGGAAGCCCGTGGACGTCTACTACAATCTGACGGTGAACTTCCGTCTGCAGTAGCCTGCGGCGAACACAGAGCCGATGGCCTTTCAGGGATCGCTGAAAGAGCTCCCTCTGCCCGATATCATCCAACTGGTTTCGGTATCGGGGAAGACGGGAGCTTTCGTTCTCAAATCTGGGACCCAGAGCGGGCAGATCTTTCTGCGCGATGGGGAGATCGTGCACGCGATCACCCATGATTTGCGAGGAGACGAAGCGGTATACGAGCTGGCCATTTGGCAAGAGGGTGAGTTCGCTTTCAACGCGGGGGTCGAAACCGAGACCCAGACCGTAAAGAAATCGAACACCAATCTCCTGATGGAGGCGGCGCGCCGTATCGATGAGTGGAAGGTCCTTTCGAAAAGGATTCCTTCCACTCGAATGGTGCCGGTGTTTACCGATCAAGGGTCGAGCACTTCGGTCTCCTTCACCCCACACGAGTGGGCTGTAATTTGCAAGATCGACGAACGACGCTCGATTGAAGCCATCGCATCGGTGCTCGGCATGAGTGCCTTCGAGGTATGCAAGCTGCTCTATGGTCTGGTGACGGCTGGGCTCGTTGAGTTCAAAGAGGGGTTGAGCCCTCTCCAAGCTGATCGCCTGAAGGGAATGACGGCCGCCGAGTTGGTAGCTGTTGCTGGCCAGATCGAAAAGCAGGCACGAGACTTGCTCACTAGTCATGACAAGGCGCAGGAGGTCGGAGCGGCCTCTCAGCGGGCTCAGCAGGCAGTGGAGATCGGTGACGGAGCCGGTGCCATCGTCGAGTTGATCCAGATGCTCGAGGCTGAGGTCTCGGGGGCGCTGGGACCAAATCAGAGCCGTGTATTTCTGGAGCGGGTCCACCAGCTTTTGAACGCCTGACGGGAGGTCACGCGTCCCACGCAACGGTGCTCCAGGAAGGAAAGAACCGGCAACGTCCATAGAGTGGGCGGCTGCCGAAAGGAGAGAGACATGCGCAGGATGCTCACCTCAATCGCCGTACTGGCACTCTTGGGTGCCGGACCGGCGCTCGCAGGCTGGGACGAAGGCGTTGCCGCGTTCAAGAAAAAGGATTTTCAAACCGCGTACCAGCAGTTTAAGGAGTACGTCGCTCAGAGCCCCAATGCCTATCAAGGGCACCTCATGCTCGGCCAGGTTGCAACCCAATTGGGTCGTAGTGAGGAAGCGCTGAATCACCTTCGTAAGGCGTATGATCTCAATCCGAACGAGCTGTCGATCAAGCTTGCTCTCGGCCGTGCTTACGCCAAGGCCGCTCGGCATGGTGATGTCGCTGGACTCTTCAAGAGTGTTGATGGCGGCTCGTTGCCGGCCTCCCAGCAGACGTTCTTCTATCAGGTCCGGGCGATGGCTCGGGCCAAGACGGGTGACGAAGCAGGTGCGCTGGCAGACTTCGCGCAGCTCGCGAAGCTGAAACCGAGCGACGCCAAGGTGCAATACAGCTACGGAACCATGGCCCTCGCCGCGGGGCGCAACGACCAAGGCCTTGCATCGATCAAAAAGGCAATTCAGCTCGATGGCAGTAGTCAGGACTACCGCCAGACCTACGTCAAGGCCCTGGTTCGCAAAGGCCGCACGTCTCGCGACAAGGCAGCCAAGCAGCGGTATTACCGCGACGCCGCAACGCAAGCCAAGGTGTTGGTCGGTCTGAACGATAGCTACGAGAATCTGATGTTGCAGGTGTCGGCCGAGCTTGGTGGCGGCCTCTATGATCAGGCGATTGCAACCGGTAATTCCGCGCTGGCAAAGAAGAGCGATGATTGGAAGGCGCACTACTACCTCGGCCAGGCATATGCCGCGGCGTCGCGGTTTGGCGAGGCCGAGGGCCCGTTGAACCAAGCCAAGGCGCTCGCACGAGGTGGCGATGCCAAGACGGTGTGGAAGCAAATCGGTTTCGTCTCTCAGAAACAGAAGAAGTACGACCAAGCATTCGAGGCGTATCAGCAAGCCGGTGACAGTGGTGCAGCGGCGAAAGTAAGAGCGCAGCAAGAGACCGACAAATTCAACGAGGGTGTCGAGGCAGAGAACGCCCGGATTCGTGAGATGGCGGCGGAAGCCGCGGCGCTCGACAAGGAACTCGAGGCTCTCGAGGGCGGCGGCGGTCGCTAACCGGAGGTTGTCCGACCCGCGTCGGAGCGCCTTTAAGATTCGTCAATGCCATTGACCACTCCTGTCGTGAAGGGGGCCTTGCCGGCCCCCTTCTTGTCATCTTGCGACCAGTCACCTCGCGTCCAGTGGCGCTGGGCTGTCCTTCTCGCCATGGTGGCGGTCATTCTGGCTCCCGTGACGCACGCGTCCTCCGGTGAGGACGAGTCTGCGAAACCGAAGGAAAATGCACCGGACGCCCCTGGTGCGCCGGAACAGAACACTCTTCCCGACAGCACCGAGACCGGCGAACCGCCCCTGTCGTCTCGAATCGATGTGTATTTACCCGAAGGCCGACTGGACTTGCGATTGAGCCGGCTGGTCAAGAATGCGCTGTTCGAGGGTCAGATCAAGTACGACTTTATTGACGGCGACATCTCAGCCTTCTTGCGGTACCGGTACTATGGTTATCGAACGATCTACCAGGTGACGCTCTTTGATGCCCTCGAATTCGAAGGCGTCGAAGAGCTCGACAACGACTTCGAACGGGTTCGTGGCCTGTTGACGTTGCTCGAATGGCCTCACGACTACCATCACCGTACGTTCCTTCTCGCTGAAGTGGATCGCCTAAGCAGTAGCAAGCCGGCCCAACAATTCAGCAACGAACGAACGAATACGTTCGTGCGACTCGGTTTTCAGCGCGGCACACCGAATGATCCGCGCTCCAATGCCATTGTGGGCGAGACCCGTGCACGGACCGAGAGTCTTCTTTCCGTGCATCGGAAGATCGGTCCGTCCCAAGCTGGTTTCACGGCCGCCCTTAGTTACAGCTTTGATTTTCTCGGTGCCGACTTCGAGTACCTCAAGCTGGAGCTGGCTGCCCTCAAGCGATTTGATCTCACGCCGAAGACGTTCGTGATCGGGCGTGCCGAAGGTGGATCCTTTCTCCACCACGTGGCATTGAACAATGACCTGCGCGTTGATCCGCGTGATCGCGTCTCGATTCCTCGCAACGAACTGTTTCGACTCGGCGGGCGGGAGAATCTAAAGGGTGTCGACAGCGACCGCCGCGGTACGGAAGTGGTGCGGATGACCGTAGAAGCCTTCAGCGCAATCTTTCGCGACCGTGCCATCCGCGCTCTCGGCGTCGAGTGGACCACGCTCTACAGCGTCTTCTATGCCGGCATGGGAAACAGTGGCTTTGACCGAGACGTATATACAGACATCGACAGCTACGTGCCGGACGTCGGTTTTGGTCTCGAAGCCGCGTTTCAACTGAGGGACTACAAGATCTTTCTGTCAGGATTGGTTGCCTACGCCCTCGAAGAAAGCGACGGCGTCAAGGCACACCTGACGGTCCGGACGTATCGTTGATGCGCCCTGCTGGCGACTGCGGAGTGTGAACCTCGTTCTACGCGGTGGGCTCGGTTGGGGGAGACCCTAGGCGTTCGCGGCGTAAGGAAGTGATCGCGCCGGTCAGTCCGGCACCGCCCCCCAGCATCATCAGAAGTCCCAGGCTGCCGAGGCCGAGGAAGCTGCGCGCCAGGATCAACATCGCAACCGTGTCGCCCAAGCGTGCATGGGCCAGCCCATGCCCCAGAAACAGGATCGTGATCGCCACCGTCCCGCCCAGGAGCCCTTGAAGGAGACCCTGGAGATAGAACGGTCCTCGGATAAAAAACTCGGTCGCACCAACCATTCGCATTACGTCGATTTCGTCTTGGTAGAGGTACACCGTGAGGCGAATCACGCTCGCGATGGTGAACACCGAGGTGACCAGGAGCACGGTTCCGAAGACAAAGCCGAGACCGCGAACCGCGAGCGCCGCGGCTTCCATTTGCCGAAGCCAGTCCCGATCATCGTCAACATGGGCCACGCCCGGTTGCATGCGTAGGCCGGCGATCCAGCCCTCGAAATCCGCCGGAGTCCCGTTGGGCGCCAAGGTGATCTCGATCGAGGCGGGTAAGGGTGTCTCCGACCAGCCGACGAGTAGGTCCGTCATGCTCGGGAAGGCGTTGGTGAATCGGGTTCGGGCCTCTTCGGTGGTGATCACCGAGATCGTTTGGACCACGGGGTCTGGTTCCAGCCTGCTGCGAAGCGTAGACAACACGTTGTCCGCCGCACCGTCATCGAGGTAGATGACGAGACGACTCTGAGCGCGCCAGTCAGCAAGGCGGGCGGACAGATTGCTACCGATCATGAGAAAGGTGCCGGTCAAGATCAGGCTCACAGCAATCGTCGCGACGGCGACCAGGCTGATCTTCCAACTTCGGAGAAGGCTCACGCCACCTTCTCGGAAAAAGTAAAGGAGCGCCTTGCCGAAGGTCACGACAGTCGCTCCCTGGAGTTCCCTGTGGCATCTGATGGGGGGGTGGCCACGACCGGCGGGGTCGCCGAGGCTGGGAGCAACTCTCCCGGGTGCAACTCTCCCAGGAGGAACTGATCTTCCACCAGGCGACCTCGATCCAGCGTCAGGGCTCGTTGGCCGACCCGCTTGATGAGCGCGCGGTCGTGGGTTGCGAAGATCACGGTTGTGCCCTGGAGATGAATGTCGAGGAACAAGCGGAGAATCTCGTCCGATAGTTCAGGGTCCAGGTTGCCGGTTGGTTCATCGGCCAACAGGATTTCGGGTCGATTGACCAGGGCGCGGGCAATGGCCACCCGTTGGCGTTCGCCGCCTGAAAGCTGCTGTGGGAAGGCGTTCATCCGGTGGGCAAGGCCCACCTCACGGAGGCGCTCATAGGCGAGTCGGCGCTGCGTCTTGAGGTCCGCACCCAGGATTCTGGGTAGGTATGAAACGTTCTCGAATACCGTTTTGCGCGGGATCAAGCGGAAGTCCTGAAACACCACCCCGATCGTGCGCCGTAGGTAGGGGACCTTGGAGAGTGGAAGCGATGACACATTCCGGCCATTGACCAGGATCTGGCCATCGGTTGGTGTTTCTTCCCGGTAGATCATCTTCAGAAACGTCGACTTGCCGGCGCCACTGGCGCCAGTCAAGAAAACCAACTCGCCCTTCTTGATGAGCAGGGTGACATCCGCGAGGCCGACCTGACCTCCGGGATACTGCTTGCTCACATGAAAAAGCTCGATCATGACGGGATGGCCCGTAGTCTACGCTGCCTGGGGCCCCCCCGCCCACCCGCCCACCCGCAGGGTAGGATGGCGCCATGGAATGGTGGGTTGCCGAGCGAGCTGGTTTCACGTGTTGGTCAGATGCGTGGAAAGGTGTAGAAATCCGATTTTTGGGCAAGGGGCCGCCCCTCACGGTGCCGGAAACCGTCCACCGCATTGCGCCTTCGTCTCACCAGCCCTCCTGGCTGCGTCAAGTTCATGGCAGTCGTGCGGTTCAGGCTCGTCCGGGCTGTGTGGCCGAGGCCGACGCTCTGGTCGACCAGGGTGACGGACATCGTCAGGCGTTGACGGTGGTCACGGCCGATTGCGTTCCGCTTTTATGGGCGGGTCCCTGTGGCATCGCGGCGATTCACGCTGGTTGGCGCGGGATCGAGGCAGGCGTGATTCGGGCAACACTCGGCGCGCAGCGATCCGCGCCGTCCCGAGCCTGGATCGGGCCGGCGATTGGCGCCTGTTGCTACGAAGTAGGCGAAGATGTTGCCGCGCGCGTCGTGGCCGCGAGCGGGCCTGGAGTCGTTGTTCAACCCACCAACGGTCGTCGTCCACATCTCGATCTGGTCGCGGCTGTCAAGGCGCAGTTGGCCAATGCTGGAGTCGATGTCGTCAAGGCGGTCGACGTATGCACTCAATGCCAGGCGGAGCAGCTTTGGAGTTACCGTCGCGAGGGGCCGAAAGCTGGACGCAACCTGGCGGTGATCTGGAGGAAGTGACCGCCCGCGAGCCGCATCGGTGACCGAGACGAAGGCCGAATTTGCGGGCTCGCTTACCAGCGAAGATTGCTACGCCGAAAGCCGCGGGGTTCCCGGTCGGGCGCGCGGAGCTGTCCACACGCGGCGCTTACGTCGTCCCCTCGTTGTTTCCGAACCGTCGCCATCATGCCCTTGGACAGCAGGCGATCGCGGAAAGAAGCGACCTGAGCCTGGGTCGGCGGCAACATTTCTGCGTCCAGAACGGGATCAGGATTCAGTGGGATGAGGTTGACCTTTGCGGGCAAGCCTCGCAGCAAATCAACGAGCGCATCGGCCTCGCCGAGCGCATCGTTCTGGCCACGTATCAGGATGTACTCGAACGTGATTCGTTGCTTGGGGGCCAGCGGATACTGTCTAAGGCATGCGAGCAAGTCCGCGAGTGGGTACTTGCGGTTGACGGGCATGAGCTCGCTACGTCGTTGGTCGTCGGGAGCATGAAGCGAGATCGCCAGCTGCGGTCGACGGGGCCAACGCGCCATGGCTTCGAGGCCAGGGATGATTCCGACCGTCGAGACGGTGATTCTTCTCCAGGAGATCTGGTCGAACAAGATTTCGAGGGCACCATGGAGATTTTCGACGTTGTGAAGCGGTTCCCCCATGCCCATGAAGACCAAATTGAGCCCGTCGGCAGCCGGGCGGTCTTGTCGCGCGCGCAAAGCCAGTACTTGGGCGACAATCTCGCCCGCGGTCAGGTTCCGGCCCGCACCCCAGAAACCCGTCACGCAGAAGCGGCATGCAAGCGCGCAACCCGCCTGGGTCGAAAGGCACAATGTCCGTCGACGTCCATCCGGAATATCGACCGACTCGATGGTCTTGCCATCGGCCAGGCGGAAGAGGATCTTGAGCGTGCCATCCGCTGCGAGGTGAGCCTCGGCCTCTTGTGGCAAGGCGATCGTGAAGTGTTCGCTGAGATGGCTGCGGAGCGGCGCGCTGAGTTCGGTGATCAAGGAAAATGACTGCGCACCACGTTCGTGGATGGCTCGGTAAATCTGATCGACCCGAAACGGGCGGTCGACATGAGGTTCGAGCACCGTCGCCAATCGTTCGCGATTCAGACCGATGAGGCTGACCGTAGCGCCTGTCACCGTAGTCCCCTAGTCTCGCCGCCGGCGGGCCGGACGGGTGGCGTCGATGCCAAGTGACTTCAGCATCGCGACGTCTTGACCATCGAGACGGTACGACGGTGGTCGATCCCTGTGCTCGGGCCGTGTGCGGGTTGGCAGTGTGACCCGAACCTTAGCGCTGCCGTCCCGCTGACAATCGAGGGTCAAGTTGAGTGAAAATCCTTGCTCACGAATCCGACGCACCGCGTTGTTGACGCCATCTGAGCTGGAGATCGCCTCGGACAAGGCATGCCCGAATTCGTTGAGGAGGCGCTGGATTTCATTGTTGGTCGAGCTCAAAAGATCCCCTGAAGGCCTTTGCCTAACGCGAACGTGGAATTATCCCGTGCGCCCGGAAGGCTGTCAAACCAGCCTGCTCCTAAGCCGCGACGCTATGCTAGCCTGCGTCCGCCATGGGAGAAGCGCATTGGTCGACGGCGCGCGAAGCGCATTCGTGGCTGGAAACAAGAGGCCGAAGGGTTCTCGAAGTCCAGTCGGTGGTCGGGGACGTCTCACCTCGGCATTACTGTCGGGCGCTGTTCGCGGATGCGACCGAAGCGATCGTGGCCTATTATCCGCCACCCGCCAGAGAGGCCCTGGGCCGGTTCGTATCGACGACGGGTCTTTTGCATGCTGCAGCGGTGCGCGTACCCAAGATTCTGGCTATAGATGAACAACAGGGGTGGATGCTGCTCGAGGATTTGGGCAAGCAGACGTTGTTTGACCTGGGTCCCGACTGGCCTACTTTGGCCCCCTATTTCGAGGATGCGCTGGATCAGCTTCGGCGGATTCAAGGTGTGTCACCCGATTTGGTCGCCGGGCTCAACCCGCCCTTGGACGCTGCACTGTTGCGACGGGAGCTCGCTCAAACCCAAGAGGCCTTCCTCGAGCCGCGATTCGGATTGGGAGTGCGCGACACCCAAGACGCGCTCGAGGCACTTTGTGTCAAACTGGCGTCTACAGGCGTTGTCGTGTGCCATCGCGACCTGATGGCCCGAAATCTCGTCCCGCTTTCGACAGTCGAGGATTCGCCACCAAGGGTCGGTGTGCTCGATCACCAAGATCTTCGACTCGGGCCCAGGTTCTACGATCTTGCTTCGTTGTTGAACGACAGCCTTTTTGCGCCTTCGAAGCTGGAAGCGAATTGGCTGGATCGGCATCTGGCGACCGAGGACGACCACCGTGCGTATCGTCGAGCCGTTGCGCAGCGGACCTTGAAGGCGTTGGGCACGTTCGCCCGCTGCGCTGCCGAGGGTTCGCAAAAACACGAAGCGCTGATTGCACCGACCCTCGAGCGCGCGCGACGTGTCTTGCAAACCCTACCGGAAGGGGAGTCACTCGCGGCGAAGCTTTGAGCACGGGTCGCCGTAGCCCAATCAGTTACACTACAGCGACCGGGCTCGTTCGAGCCCGTCGCCCATCGGGGCGTAGACCCTGGAGGTTACAGTGGGAAACCTGGGATTCAACGAGCTCTTCCTCATTCTGTTGATCGTCATCGTGTTGTTTGGCGCCACGCGGTTACCTCAGCTGGGCAAAGGCCTCGGCGAGGGTATTCGTAACTTCAAGAGGGGTGTGAAAACGGACGACACCCCAGCCGTCGAGGCCAGCCGAGAGGACTAGGTCACTAGAACTACCAACATCTTTACAGATGAGCCAGATGTTGAGCGGGATGTCCGGGTCCTGCGATTTGCGGCGGCACCGCGATGCACTTGTAGCGGCCGGACCTGTGCCGGCCGTCTTCATGGCAAGAGACGGACGGCCGCCAGGGGCGAACGGCCGCTACAAGAAGGGTCTCGACAGGCTCGTCGGTCTGAGGCGGAGCCTCGGTAGCACTAGCCCGCCGATTCGGGACCAGCAGGTCGGTTCCTTTCAGAAGGGCGCCCTCGTGACCGTCGCGAACCTATAGCAGCGCCAACAGCTCGCCCCGATCGGCGTCTTGCCACCGCGTTCGGTGGTGGTCGATGTAGATGCCGAGCACCTTCTCTACATAGCGCTGGGTCTCTCGGTACGGCGGCACACCGCCAAACTTGCGTACCGCCCCAGGGCCTGCGTTGTACGCCGCCAGTGCGAGTTGAAGGTCGCCTTCGTACAGGCGTAAGAGTCGGCTCAGGTAGCCAGCACCAATGTCCAGGTTGGTCGAAGGCTCTACCAAGGCACAGGATTCCGCGCCGGCCGTGCTGGGCAGAACTTGCATCAGCCCGACCGCACCTTGGACCGATACTGCTTCTGGATTGAAGCCGGACTCGACCTCGACAATGGCGGCCAGCAAGAGACCGTCGACGCCGTGGCGTTCGGCGACCCTGGCGATCGCCTTGCCGTAGGGAAAGGCGTGGAGCTGCTCTCGTCGATCGGTATCGGCGTGGTAGTTGCGAAAGAGCTCGAAGCTGTGTGGACGCTGGCGGATGGTCTCGGCCAGCGGCGTGGTGGCGAGCTGCGTGGTGGCGGTGCGATCATCATCGACCCACTCGACCAATTCTTCGAGAATGGCAACTTCAGCAGGGTCCGGGGAGTCAGTCGGAGTGTCGACCGGCTGTGAAACCGGCGGTGAGCTCGTTATGAGACAGAACAAGACGGCGTGAAGGGCCACAGCGCCGATCTTGATGTAGGGAAGGTTGTATTTCATGGGTATCAATGAGCGGACTCGGCCAGAAGGCACCGCTGCCGCGAAGTTTTCGTTGAGGAAGTGGCGGCATGAGTAGACGAACCGCCGCCGTGTCGTGGCCACTACAGAGCAAGCTTTGTGCCACAACAGCTGTAGACGCTGGTCAACCAGCGCCAGATTCATGCCGAGATGAGTTACAGGCTGTGAGGAGAGATCAGCGCTTGGTGGCTTCGGCGATGCGGCGACGGAGGCGACGCGTAGCTGCGCTCCGGGCGGCCCGATCCTGCAGGGCGATGCCGAGGTTGCTGACCTTGTTACGCAGGGTGTTGCGATGGACACCGAGGGAGCGAGCGGACCGACAGAGGTTGCCGTCGTTCGATCGAATCGAAGCCACGATGAATTGCTTTTCGAACTCGCGCCGTGCTTGTTCCAAGGTCAGTCCTTGCTCCACAAGCTCATCCACGATTTTGCCCAACCGCCCTTTCAGATTCTTCGGCTTCATTCAGACCGCTCCCTCAAGCGTCTCGACCTTGTCCCGACCCATGCCCTATTTTGGCAGCAATGCGTCCCCGATGTACACCGTGTAGCGCGAAGAAAGTATCCGCGCGAGCGATGTTCGACGGTGCGACGACAAAACTGCGAGCTCTCCGAGGACCACGGGGGGCAACCCTGCCCGGGTTTGGCGGTAAACCGTGTAGATATCGCCGGGTGCAACATCGTCTTCACTTCCGCGATCGATGAAGACGAGATGGCCAGACCCGAGCGAGAATGCGGTATCCCGCGCGTAGACGATCCTTGCCCCCTCTGCGACCTCCTCGGCCGGGGCCGGGAAGTTGATGGGGCGTATGGGTGTCAGACGACGAAGGGGTACGGGCTCGGGCTCAAACACTTTCAGCTTCGAGTTCGAGCGCACCATGTCGCAGGCCATGACGATTTCGGCGATCGCGGTATTCTCTTGTGCAGAAAGAATCCGCAGCCGTCCCTCGTAGTGGTAAAATTGGCCCATTAGCTTCTTAGAGCGTGGGTGGGCGACCATGTCTCGAGGCCGGACCGCAGTCAGGAGGTCGCCAGGATTGAGGCCATCGGCGCGCCCGCCGTCAATGTAGGCAATGTCGCCAACGGAGAGACCGAACTTGCCGGAACTGTTGACGTCGAATGCGTCCGTTATTTCGCGCCGCGCCGCAGCGTCGAGCGACGGGGACAGGAAGTCGTATTCGGATCCCGTGATGTTGTAGGGGAAGTCTTGACCAGGGTCGTCGATGTATCCGGTGCAGTAGATGTCGGATTCGTGGCCGAGCGGTACGGGTCCGTCGGTACCCGAAACGATCGACGCGCGGTTCTTCGAGGCTAGGTCCGCGGCTGGATCGGGGGCGTCCTCGGTGGTGCCGTCGAGCGCATCGGGGTCGTCGAGGGGCAGTGCCGCAACGCCCTCGCCGTCCGCCATCGCGCTGGTCGACGCACCAACGACGAGCGCATCACCTGGGTAGATCCAATGTGCGTCCAATATGTACTGGTTCTGTTCCCAAAGTTGAGGCCACAAGTAGCCATCGCTCAGGAAGCGTTCCGCGAGGCCCCATAGGGTATCGCCTGGTTGGATGGTGTACACCTCAACATCCGTGGGCGCTGGGGGGTTCCATGCCGTCCAGTGATCAACCTGCCAGCGAAGATCGTTGGGCGGGTCATGCGCAAAGGCGACGGGGACCAGCAGCAGAAAGCTGAGTGCCCAGACCCATCTTTTCATGGCGATACCTCCGGAGTCGCTCCGCGTGCATGTACACGCGGCGAGACTACACATGTAACCGTCTCGGAATACAGACTTGCGAATGCGCTCATCGGACGTTGGTCCATCAAGGTATCCCGTTTGGTCAATATCTGTCAAGGCGAACCAGCACCTGTACAGCGACCATGACAGTCCGCGATGAGCCGCCGTAGGTATCTGCATCCAATGGGCTTGCAGGCTGGGAGCCGACAACGGAGCTGTGACTTCCAGGTGCCACAAAGCACAGTCGAATGGGCTTAGTCTACCGCGTTTTGGGGCCGTGAGAAGGGCAAATCGAGACCGGCTCCAAGATCGGAGGTGTTTCGACCTTCTTGTAGGGTCCGATCGCCCTGTCCGGGTCTACTCTCGCAGCGCCGCGAGACGCTCGCTTGCCTGGGCTGCGGCTGCCGTGCCGCTGAATCGCGAGACAACCTCTTGATAGGTCTGTTCGGCGCTCTCTCGGTCGCCGAGTCTCTCGAGACTTTTTCCGGCCTTGACCATTGCGTCAGGGATCTTGTTGCCGTGCGGATAGCGCTCGACAGTGGTGGTGAATGCGGCCAGCGCTCCGGCATGGTCGCCGAGGGCGAAGCGGCATTCGCCGATCCAGTACTGGGCATTGTCGCTAAGGTCAGTGGTTGCATCACCCTCGAGAAAACGCTGGAACTGGCCTTCCGCTTCTTTGTAGCGCTGTTGATGAAACAGGGTGTAGCCGCGGTCGTAGACATCTTGGCCATCCTCGCTCACCGAACTTATTGTGGCCGTTGCTGGTGGTGCCACGGTGGGTGCTGGTGTCGGCGGGGCCCGCCGGGATGTCGGCGAACTCGCGACTGGGACCGTCTCTTCCTCGAGGTCATCCTCTTCGATACGGGGCGGGGCAGCATGCCGCACAGCTTCTCTGGCGCGAGCCTCGTCAGCCGTGCGGGTGGCCTGACTCTGTGCCACGTCGAGGGCGCCGGACAATTCGGCGATCTGCTGTCGCAGGCGACCGATTTCAACCTTGTCGACGGCGCTTTGACGGCGCAAGGACAGGACCTGGGCCTCCAGCGCGGCGATACGAGTCTCGGATGAGGGGGCGGACCTTGCGGGTGTCACGCCCGAGCTGCCGCAGCCGACGGCCAACGTTGCACAGACGAGGACCAAAGCCGGGCGCATCTCAGCCCCTTCCTTTCCTGCGCACCGCGGTTCGTTGCGCCGCGAGTTTCTGATCACCCTTTCGTGCCTTAGAAACTTCGTTGAGGTAGGTGCTTTGTGGATACTCACGTGCCAGGCGCGCGTAGGCCTCGTCCGCGTTCTCTTGCTCGCCACATTGGTCGAAAGCGCGGCCGAGGAAGAAGAGGGTTTTGTCTTTGTCGCCGTAGCCGGGGAACCGGTCGCCCAGGCCGTCGAGACGGTTGATCGCGGCCTGACAGAGGCGATAGCGGACATAGAAATGGCCAATCAGATACTCGGATTCGGCCAGGTTGTTCAGTACGGTCTGGATCTTCGCTTGACCGTCGTCTACATAGTCACTGGTCGGATAAAGCCGGAGAAGCTCTTCGAACGCATCGAGTGCTTTGCGGCTCGCCTCTTGGTCACGGTCGGGACGCTCGATACGTTTGAGCAGACAGTTGCCAACCTGAAACTGGGCGTAATCCGAGCGCTCGCTGGTGGGGAACCGGTTCAGAAAATCGCGGTATTTGGCCTCGCAGCGGATGAAATTGTCCGTGCCGCCATCGAGGAAAAGGGAGTCCGCGGCGAGCAAGAGGGCTTCCCGACCTTCCCGTGAGTTGGGGGAAGACTCGAAGGCATGGTCGAGGTAGCGCTGGGCGCGTAGATACTTTTCCTGCGCCATCAGTTCCTTGCCTTGGGTCAAGGCCTCGATGGTCGACAATTGCAGGATCGGATCGATCCGCTGTTTCCCGCCACAGGCAATCTGGGTTACTAGCATGACCGAGATGATGGTTGTGAGCGTCACCCTTGCCATTGCAGGCGGCTGAGCCCCGTTTCGCTGGAGTTGATTTCGGTTCATCGTATCGATCCGGTTGCCCGTGCTCGCAAGTGCCTGATGGCGGCCGAGGGGTTGGGTTGCGCAAAAACGGCTGAACCCGCCACGCAGACCTCCACCCCCGAACCAACGGCAGGTTGAATGGTGTTGGAGTCGAGGCCACCGTCCATTTCGATCATGACCTCGAGCTCACGTTGTGTGATCATCGTACGCAATCGGCGTGCCTTGTCGAGGACATAGGGTAGGAACGGTTGGCCACCAAAGCCAGGATTGACCGACATCAGGACCACGAAGTCGAGTTGGGGCAGTACATCCACCAGGACGTCTACCGGCGTCGCCGGATTGAGGGCGATCCCGGCGTGTGCACCGGCTTCGTGAATCTGGGCGATCATTCGATCCAAATGCGTGGAAGCCTCCCAGTGCACGGATACCCACGCCGCGCCGGCGGACAGGTAGGCATGAAGAAGGCGCTCGGGTTCCTGCACCATCAGATGCACGTCGATCGGCAATGTCGTGTGGGCCGCCAGGGCCTCGAGCACCGGGATACCGAATGTGAGGTTGGGGACGAAGTGGCCGTCCATGACATCGAAGTGAAGGATGTCCGCACCGCCAGCCTCGCAGGCGCGCGCGGCGCTGGCTAGATCGGCGAGGTCGGCGGCGAGAAGGGAAGGCGCGAGTTGAATCTTCATGGGTTGTTTGCGTTGGTGGGGAGATCTTCCGTTGCGGGAACGGCGCGTTCGGCCGCCAGCGGTACGACGCCCAGGGCAATGACATCTCCGCGGTGCAGCGGGTGCCCTGCGACGGGAAATTGACGCAAGACAGTACCTGGGCGAACGCCATCATAGGGCACATAGGCCACGCGGCCCAGACGGAAACCCGAGCGTTCGAAGAATCGCCGCACATCCTCGTAGTCGCGTTGGACGACATCGGGCATCAAGAAAGTCTCGCGGGTGCCGGCCTTAGACAGAAACAGGTCGACAGCGGCCCCCGGCTCAACGCGAGCGCCGGCCGCCGGTTGCTGCGCGGCGACGATGCCGTTGCGGCCGTGATCGGTAAAGATGTCGAGCGCCCGCCCCACCCGCAGGCCAGCGGCAGCAAGCGTGACCTGTGCGGCCTGGAGAGCCGTACCGGTGACGGTAGGCACTTCGATTCGCTGCGGGCCCCGCGAGATGGCGGCGTCGACCGTGCTGCCACGCTTGACCAACGTTCCCGCCCGCGGGCGTTGGGCAGCAACATGCCCGGTGGGTACGTTTTCGTCGTACCGCTCTTCCTCGGTTGACCAAACCAGCGTTAGTCCTCGGTCGGCGAGCAGGGCCCGGGCGTCATCCTGATCCAGGCCGAAGAGATCGGGTGTCGGCGTCGCCCCGCTGCGGACGAATTGGCTGAATGCAATGTAGGCGACGAGCGCGAAAAGCACCCCCAAGACCCCGACGTAGGTAAGCGCCCGGAGCAAACGCAGGAGCCGCTGCCACATCTCTACAGCATAACAGAGCCAGCAGTGGGCTGGGATCTACCTTCTCGCGTCCTTGCGGGCGAACGCCTGAACGCGAAACCGGTCAGGATCCTGGCATCAAGGCAGGCAGGTTCTTCGACAGGTCGAAGAAGATCACGACGGCCATCAGCATCATCAGTATCATGAAACCGAGTTGGGTAATCCGCTCCTTGATCAGCACCGGCATGTCTCGGCGCATCAGGCTCTCGACTGTGAGGATCGAGATGTGACCGCCGTCCAGTACCGGGATCGGCAAGAGGTTCATGAAGCCGATGCTAATGCTCAGGAAGCCCATGGTGAAGAGCAGGTCCTTCCATCCGCGGCGCGCCGCCTTGCCGCTCCAGGCAGCAATCTCGATCGGGCCCGAGAGCGCACTCTTGGCCGCAATCTCACGCGTAAAGAGCTTTCCCAGAAGCTGAACGCTCTTTTGGACGATCTCGATGTTGTACGCGACGCCGGCAACAAACGCCTCGCCCAAAGGGAGCTTGCGGTAAAAACCGATTTCGATGCCGATGCGCCCCTTACCGTCGATATCCGCGGGCACCACCGTGAGGGTTTCCGTGGCCCCATCCCGGCGGATGGTGACCGCGACCGTTGCGCCGGGCCTCGCCTCGATGTGCTTGACGAACTCGGACGAGGAACCGATGGTCGTGTTGTCGACCTGCTCGAGGATGTCACCGGCGCGCAGTCCAGCCAGATCGGCAGGTGTCTTTGCAAACACCTTGGTCACCCGCGCCGGGAATGCCGGAAAAAGGCCCGCTTCGCCGAATTCATAGCGCTCATTCTTGTCCGGCGTGATGACCGTTTGGAACGGGACACCATCTCGCTCGTAGGTGACCTGCACCGGTTTCTCGGGTGAGATCGTCAATTCGAATTCGAGATCTTTCCACTGGGTAATCGCAACACCGTTGACTTCGGTGATGCGGTCGTCGGCCATGAGTCCCGCGCGCTCAGCAGGTTTTCCTTCTTCCACCTCGCCCACAACGGCCGGAATTTCCTGCAAGCCCTGCTGGGGAATGCCGATCATGAACAAGAACGTGAACAACGTCACCGACAAGACGAGGTTCATGGCCGGTCCCGCGAGGTACACCAAGATCCGCTGCCACCGCGGCTTCGAGGTGAACTCGCCCGGGGCGCCCGTTCGTTCTTCGGGCAAATCCCCCCACATCTGTACATAGCCGCCGAGCGGTACGGCTGCAACGCGACAATCGGTACCACGAAAGTCGAATCCCCACAGCCGCTTGCCGAACCCGAGCGAAAAGGTCAGTACGCGGATCCCAAAGGCCTTGGCCACGGCGAAATGACCAAACTCGTGGACAAAGACGATGACACCCAACGCGAAGACGAAGGCGAGAAGGTTGGTCAGCAGTATGTCCATGATGACTCGGCGGGATAGTGGCTAGTGATGGGAAAGTATCGAGCGGAGAGCTTGTTGGCTGGCGTCTACAGCATACACCTACGGCGTTGAGCGCCCGAGGTTCCAGCCGCCAGCTGCGTCAGCCCGCGAGACCGATTGCCGCGATGCCGATGAGGAAAACAGGTGCTGCAAAGAGAAGGGCATCGAGCCGATCGAACAAGCCACCGTGCCCCGGCAGGACGTTGGAGGAATCTTTGACCCCGACCCCGCGTTTGAACAGCGACTCGACAAGGTCACCCAGTTGGCCCGCCACGGCTGCGGCACCGCCAACCGCCATGAGGTCGAGACGGACGGTGCCCAACCGCCAAGCACTCCATAGCGCCAAGGCCGCAATGCTGGCAAGCAAACCGGCAGCCGCCCCTTCCCACGTTTTGTTAGGGCTGATGACCGGCGCGAGGTGCCGTCGTCCGAACGCCGAGCCGGCAAAATAGGCAGCGGTGTCGCCTGCCCAAACGAGTGATAGCAAACCGAGCAGCAACCATGGATCAATGGCATGCAGCCAATAGGTACAGAGGGCGGCGAGGGTGAAGTAGGGCAGGCCGAAGGCAATCAGCCCCAGGGCGATTCCGGCCTCGGGAACGCGGACCTTCGATCCCAGCACCAATAGCGCGGGGGACAGGACCAGGACCAGTGCCGGCAGTGTGGCTGCCTCGAGCGGCGAGATCGCGAGTGCTTGGGTGTGTGCGAGCCCGAACCAGCCTGCCGAAGCGAGGACCACCAGCACCGGAAGGCCACCCATAGGGGCACTCGGCGCCCACCGCCGGCCCATCCGTGCGTACTCAGCCGAGGTGGCACCGAACAAGAACAAACAGACCACGAAGAAGGCTGTGCTGGGAAGCAGGAGTACGGTTGCGACAGCGCCAGCACCGGCGATGCCGCCGGTGATGATCCTCTGCTGTCGGGAGGTGCGTGCCCCGCCCGGTTCCTCGGCCTTGGTGTTCATGCTGGTCAGCTCGAGCGCTGCGGGGCGTGGCCGGCGATGGTATTCGGTTCAGGCTGTTTCGGCACGGCGCCGAACCGACGATCACGCCCCTGGTAGTCGAGGATGGCTTCGTACAGGTTCTGACGGCGGAAGTCCGGCCACAGTGTCTCGGTGATCCAGATTTCGGTATAAGCAAGTTGCCACAATAGGAAATTGCTGATGCGAAGCTCGCCCGAAGTGCGCACCAGCAAGTCTGGATCGGGTTGACCCGCCGTGTAGAGGTACCGGCCAAGGGTTGATTCGTCGATCTCGACTGCCTCACCCGCAGCCCAGTCCGCGACGATACGGCGGCAGGCATCGACGATTTCGCCACGCCCACCATAGTTGAGCGCCACGTTGAGCGTCATACGATCGCCGTCTTTTGTCTGCTCCACGGCTTCGTCTAGCCGGGCGAGCAGGTCCGGCGGTAGTCCTTCTCGGCGACCGAGGATCCGAAGGCGGATACCGTTTGCCCGCAAGCTTGCGAGCTCCCGACGAACGTATTCACGAATGAGGTTCATCAAGGTCCAGACTTCCTGGCGCGGGCGATTCCAGTTCTCAGCAGAAAAGGCATAGAGGGTCAGAATCTCGATGCCGAGATGGCCCGCCGATTCGACCGTATCGCGAACCGCACGGACGCCAGCGCGATGGCCGGCCACCCGCGGTTTGTTCTGTTGCTGGGCCCACCGGCCATTGCCGTCCATAATGATCGCGACGTGGGCCGGCAAACGGTCAAAGTCGATCCGCCGAACAAGCAGCTCCTCGGGGGAGCCGGGGGTGGCGAGCTGGCGGAGATCAGGCATGATGGGCGCGGCGAATCTACCATACGCCCTCAAGCGCGGTAGTGCTCGGTCGGCGTCCAGGCCGGTCCATAGTGGACTCGTTCCAGCACCAAGCCTTGGGCGGGTGCGGTGGGTCCGGCTTCCTGGCGTGGTCGGCCTTGGAGCAAATGGGTAAATCCGGCCACCGTCCGGCGCCCGTGCCCCACTTCCAAAATCGTGCCGACCAGAGCCCGGACCATGCCCCGGAGGAAACCCTCGCCATGGAAGGTGAGGGTGAAGAACCGCCCCTCTTGCTCCAACGTGGCTGCGAACAAGCGTCGAAATGGCTGGGTGTGGTTGCCGCCAGCGGCGGCAAATGCGGTGAAGTCGTGGCGGCCGGGAAGCACTTGGAGCGTCTGTCGTATGTCCCGAAGGTTCGTCTCCGCTCGCGTAGCGACGGCGGTAACGTTGGCCAGTGGCGGCACGACACGGCCGCGATAGACCCGGTATCGATACGCTTTGCCGAGGGCGGACTTGCGCGCGTGGAAGTCATCACCCATCCGTGCGGCCGCCAGCAAACGTACATCTGGGGGAAGACGGTGGTTGCCGCCGTGAACGAGTGCCTCGAGGGGCATCTCGCGCGGCAACAGCAGGTGGGCTACTTGGCCGTTCGCGTGCACGCCAGCATCGGTGCGACCTGCACCGTGGAGCGTCACCGGGCATCCGACAAGCTCCCCGAGCGCGTTTTCGATTTCACCTTGAACGCTGGGTGCGTTGATCTGGCGTTGCCAGCCCGCATAGTGGGTTCCGCGGTAGGCGATCGTCAATCGGTAGACCATGGCTCACGCAACACCAACACAGCGAACGGCAGCCAGATGGCGAGGTAGATCCATGGCATCAGCGCCTGCTCGGTTCGTTGGGGGATGTAGGAAAGTGGTAGCAACGCAGAGAGCAAGATCCAAGCCCGCTGGCGCGCGAGCGCTGCAAACGGCAAGACACACAGCACGTACCAAGGATAGAAGGTTGCGGAGCACAACAGTGCTCCCCCCAGCAGCTTGCCCGTCCCTACGATCGGATCGCGCGCGCGCCATGCCCAGGCCAGGAATGGCACCAGGACGACGCCGAGCGTCGCTTTGGCGAGCAATTGGGGATAGATCAGGGGGTAGATGTGGTTGAGCGCTTCGTGGTGCGTTGTCCGTTGTTTCAGCGCGTCGAGTCCGGCTTTGACCCGCACGTCGAGTGCGATCAGGTCGTAGAGGCGCCACAGTGGTTCGTACGCCGGGCCATTGAATTCCCATCGTACTCCGTAGGCCACGAGGCCTGGTGGTGGCCCGCCGAGACGGAGAAGAAACGGCGCGGTCGCCAACGTCGTGCAAGTACCGACCACCATGGCGAAGCGCCAGGGCTTGCCACTCAAACGTGCCCACAACGGCAAGGCCACCAACGGCACGAGCTTGGCCAAAATACCGATCGCAGCAGCGACGCCAGCAGCGGCGACTCGGCGCTTCACGATGGCCAGCCCCGTGGCCACCACCGCGGTGACCATCAGCGCGTCGATATGGCCCATGCCAGCCACTTCCAGGGCCACCAACGGATTCCACGCGTACCAAGCGACTCGGCCCACCGGGAGGTTGGCCGCGCGGGCGAGGTGCCAGAGGAGCCAGCACGTGAGCATGTCGCAGAGCGTGAGCAAGATCTTGATCGTCTCGAGCGATCCGGGCAGCAGGCTCGCTATACTGAACAAACCGAGCGCGGCGGGCGGGTAGACCGTAGGGATCTCCTTGTGGGGCATCTCTTGCCAGTTCGTGTCGCGCAAGGCCGTGAGTTCCGGATCTTCCGGAGACAAGCGGTACGGATCAAAACCAGCGGTGGCGACCCGACCATCCCACCGATACCGCAGAATGTCGTCCGAGAGGGTTGGTGGCAGAGGCAGGCAAAGGATACGGATCAGTACCGCAACCATCAGCAGCTTCACCAGCGTCATGTTGGGCTCATGACTCCACACCGCCCAAACAAAGACGAGAAAGGCCACGGCCAAAAGACCCACCGTCGTCCATGGTGCATTCCCCAAATCATGAACAGCGAGCAGCGCGCCATGGATAGCGACCAACAGAACGATCGAAAGCCAGCGATGAATCGAGCGGAAGCGGGCGAAGAGGAGATGAGCCAACGATGAGTCCCTGGTTGTCGGTTTCGGTGCTGACACTTTACTACTTGGTCCTGGGCCTACTCGCGGCCTACGGCCTGCATCGTCTGCGTCTGGTCTGGGCATTTCGTCGCGCTGCGCACGACGTGCTTGCCGAGCCCCCACTGCCCGAGGTCTGGCCGGTGGTCACGGTTCAGCTTCCGATCTTCAACGAACGCTACGTGGCCGAACGGTTGATCGAGGCCGTTTGTGCTCTCGACTATCCTCGTGATCGGTTCGAGGTCCAAGTTCTCGATGACTCGACGGACGAAACCGCAGCACTCGTGGCGGCCAAGGTTGCGAGGTTGCGAGATCACGGGCATGACATTCATCATCTACGTCGGGAAACACGGACTGGCTTCAAGGCCGGCGCGCTGGCGGCTGGCCAGCAACAGGCCCGTGGTGATCTCGTCGCCATTTTCGATGCCGATTTCTTGCCACCCGCGGATTTCTTGCGCAAGACCGTGCCTCATTTCGTCCATGCCGAGATCGGCATGGTGCAAGCGCGATGGGGGCATCTCAATCGCGAGTATTCCCTATTGACGCGGGCACAGGCCATCATGCTCGATGGTCATTTCGTGGTTGAGCATCTGGCGCGCAATCGAACGGGTTGTTTTTTCAACTTCAATGGCACTGCCGGGGTGTGGCGTCGCAGCGCAATCGACGAAGCAGGAGGCTGGCAACACGACACCTTGACCGAGGATCTCGATCTTTCTTACCGCGCCCAGCTGGCGGGCTGGAAGTTCCTGTATTTGCCCGACGTGGTAGTACCGGCAGAGCTGCCGGCCGAGATCAACGCGTTCAAGAGTCAGCAGCACCGGTGGGCGAAGGGATCGATCCAAACCGGGCGCAAGCTACTGGGGCGGATTTTGCGGGCACCCATGCCTTGGCATGCCAAGCTCGAAGCCTTCGTGCATCTCACCAACAACTGCTCCTACGCCTTGATGATTCTGCTTTCGCTGTTGATCTTTCCCGCCATGGTGCTGCGCAGCGCCTACCCGCCATGGACGCTACTGGCCATCGATCTGCCCTTGTTCATTGGTGCCACGGTTTCGGTGATCGTGTTCTACCTGACCAGCCAGGGCATTCGTCCGGGTGGGCTGCGGCACGGAATATGGCACCTTCCGGTTTTGATGGGCTTGGGCGTCGGATTGGCGGTCAACAACACCCGCGCCGTATTTGCCGGGTTGCGTGAAAAGGGTGGGGTGTTTCACAGAACGCCGAAGTACAACATCGAAGGGCGCAGCGGTGACTGGGTCGACAAGCAGTACCGGCGTCCCACCGATCGTTCACTCCTGTTCGAGATGCTGCTCGCGATCTATCTGATCGCGTGCTTTGGTCTCGCCGTGCATTGGCAGATGTGGCTTTGCCTGCCGTTTTTGTACCTCTTTGTCCACGGATATGGGTACATTGTCGTGCTCGGAGTCGTCGCGCGCTGGCGATCCCACCGGGCGCATCGCGCTTCACTGCGACTGGCGTAGATCGCTCTTCGCCTGTCGAGTTCGATCAGGTGGTCAATTTGATCGACATCACCGGGACGGAGGGTGTCGACGAGGTTCTCTTGGGGCCCATTCCCGATCCCGACGACGTAGCCCAGATCTTTACCTTTACGTTCAACAGCGCACAGCCAGAAGGGACCTCGCAAAACTGGGACGCGATTTTCGAGAGTCTGTGCCAGTCAAGAAGATCCGCGCCTCTTACCTAAAGGGAGCGCTGCCGCCTGGCGATGCGGGCATCGTGCGCCAGGGACTGCTGCACGAGATGGACGCGCTACGGTACAACGACCCCGCCGCAGCCGAGATCAAGAGTCGGGAAATCGTTCGCCAGGCCGACAACGCTGGCTACGCGCCCGTGCTCTCGGCGTCTGGGCGTCCGCTCTGCGCATGTGTAGCCAACTCGACCATGCCCACGTGACCTTGTGGACCGCCATTCGCATTGCCGCCACCGAGCAGCAGCATGAGGTTCTCGGTGACTTGATCCAACGCGCGGTCTATGTGCTCTCGGATCGGGGTGAATTCATGTTCCATGCTCGGATCCTGTGGCTGCGAGCTCGAATCCTAGCGGCCTGCGCGCATGCTGCGCCAGAGCCAGCGTTGTGCTGGCGGAAATCGTCTCATGCCCAGGCCACGCTATCGCGTTTGCGGCTGGTCGGGGTCCCGCGCCAAGGCGCGTCGCCCGCTACGGCATGGGAGAATGTTGAATGAATGAAGATTCTGGAGGATCTATGAAGTTGAGAAAAGAAATGAGTCGGTTGTTGAGAGACACGGTCCAGAAGGGCGTGAAGGTCGGGATAGCTGTTGTCGCGTCCCACGTAGTTCCGTGGCTCGTTTCTCGGATTGGACCACAGCGGTAGAGCTGGGAGACATGAAAAATCCCGGACTGGCTCGGTGACGGCGCAGTCCGGGAGATTGACGGTCGCGTTGGTTGTTAGGTGATGGTGTTTGTTTTTTGTTTCCAGGCGTTGGTGAGCCATCTGCGTAGGGCTGTGCGTAGGTTCTTGTTCTTTTCAGCTGGCTTGTTGTCGTGGTACCAGCGAAACGCCTTGGTCTGTTCGAGAATGTCGACGTCGCCGAAGTCGTCCATGAGTTCGCAGACGAAGTCATGATCGAGGTTGGGGTCGAAGGGATAGCCGGGCATCCTCTGTTCGAGGTACCCGAGGATGGTTTCGGGTGCGTTCATGCTCTCAGCTCCTCGGCCGCATGGAGTACATGTTCGGGCTCGACGGTGATTCGCTGTGCGAGTGGTTCGAGGTGGGCGAGTCGTAGCCTTTGGCGGAGCCCGAGCTGCCCTGCGAGGACGAGCGCCAGCCTGCCCGTTTGGTCCCATTCGAAATTGGTGATGGTGGGCAAGAGGGCGAGTACCTGGGGGCTGAGATTCTGTGCTTCGTCGACGACCAAGAGGACGGTCAGCCTTCGTTCGACATCGAGGCGCTTGATTTCGTCGTGGACCGCTCGCAGGGTCTGAGCCCTGGAGAAAGGGGCCGGAATGCCGAGTTCGAAGGCAATCTGATGGCAGAAATCGCGGGGACTGACCGCGGTGTCATGGAGATAGAGGAGGCGCACCTGGTCCGGGTGGAGGTCGTCCCGCAATCGCCGTAACGCAGTGGACTTGCCGCTTCCCGGCTCGCCGGTGATCAGTCCGATGGCCCGATTCTCCACCAGGTACGTGAGGCGTGAATGAAGCTCGTCGAGCTGCGGCTCTCGAAACAGCTTCTCGCTTGGGATGGTCTTGGTGAAGGGTACTCGTGCGAAGCCGAATGCCGTTGTGTACATCTCATTTCTCCGGGCCGTAGAAACGGCTGGCGACGAGTTCGAGGTAGCTGATGCCGGTGGTGGCCTCGGCCTTGCCGGTGGCAACCTCGATCTTTTTGCCTGGACGCACGGGCCGTGGCAGACGTGCGTTGGTGGTGAGGTCGAGTCGTCTGAGCGTCATCTCCTCAGGCTCTCCGCGCCCCTTGAATGTCACTTTCGCGGCTGGATCGTAGGGGTCGTAGAAGACCTCGATCTTTTCGCCGGCCCATCCGTCGGGGGTCTCGAAGAGGCGACCCTCGAGTCGTACAGTGCGGTCACGACCGACACGGCGTTGCACCTTCATGCGCATCATGCGTTCGAGCGTCTCGGGCGCTGGGCGCACGTGCTCTTGGTCTTCGAGGAAACGCTCGACCGGGGTCTTGCCCTCGAGACCACGATGCGGCATCTGGTGATACTCGCCTTCGAGCCAAGCCCAGAAAACGCGATTCAGCGCGCCGCGCGCAATTCGAGCAGCAACGCTTGTACCGATGCCGCAAGGGTCCGGCTGGACCCCGCATCCGAGCGCGCCGCCGGCTTGAGCCCATCGAAGCCATGGAGCTCGTACAGCGTCAACCAATCTCGTGCCGTCGAACGACCGATATGGCGTCGGGTGGTGCCCGGGATCGTCCACTCATGGCTCGCGATCTGTGCCAGCAACTGCTCTTTCTCGCCCGGAGCCATAGGCCGGCTCACGAGGTCCCGAAGAACCCCGTAGCGGAACACTGCAATCGTCTCTGCTTGTTTCTCCTCCATCGATTTCAGCCTCCAATACGCCCCGAGAGTCCTTTCTCCGGGACGCGCAGAGCCTGATATCGATTCACCCGCTTGAACAGCTACCAAGGTTTGTTGATTGGCGGCGGTCCAGATGCGGCGGTCGTCCGTGGCGCCACAATCCGCATAATCCGCTGAACCAAAGACGGTACGTCGACCACAGCAACTCACGGACGCGAAGCAGCACACCAGCACCCGATCCCAACACCGCGCGAAGACCCGCAAGTCCGTGCGCCGGCAGCGTCGGCAGGAACCGTCGCACAGCCGCGAGGGCAGTCTGCTGCTTGCTGAGCACCCGACGCATCGAGCGAATCGCGCTGACCCCAGCATGCGACGACGCCCGGACCGCGGCCCGCGGACCCTGCGCATCCCATGCAGACTCCACAGAGTCCAGCGTCATGTCGCGGTACGCGCAGGCATCGCCCGGCAATACCCCGTGCGTCACACCGCAACGCCGGCAGCAAACGCGTGCGATCTTCTGCAGCTCGCCACCCAGATATCGGCGGTAACCACCGTGACCCACCAATCGAGCGTCCGCGCAATCCGGGTCTGGGCAAGACAGCTCCAACCCGCGATGGACGGCCCGAGACGAACTCTCGATGTACTCCTTGCTACTGACACCAACCAGACATAGCATCGCCACTCCTCTGGGAGTCGCCGAGTGCCACTCTGGTGCCAACCGTTGAGGCCTCGGCGATCTCCCCTTTCCCCACCCCGATCATCCGGAATGCTGCGACGGCGAATCTAACCGAACCCGCTCCTATCCGGAACAAAAGGCCATGGCGGTCACGAAAACGCGTGGGACCCTACAGTTTGCCCGCTCGCCCCCGAATGCGGCCAGGTCCACTTGCTGGACCAGCGAGCGGGTCTCGCCGTAGACTTGACGGTTCTCGAAGTTCACGTAGTGGGTCCGGAAGCCATCGCTCAGCGTCCATTTGTTGACGCCGTAGGAGATGGTCAGGCGGTTGGCCAGGCGGTCTTTGATAAACCGGATGCGCCCTAGGGAGTCGAATCGGTGGATGGTGCCGTCGGGATACTCGATGTCGCGAAAGCCGCCCACTTGTTTCATCCACAAGTAGCTGCCGTCACGGGTGTAGCTCACCCCAGCGACCGGTGTGTCGTTGGGATGCAGCGTCGGATAGAAAAGATGCTCTCCCCCGTCACTGCTCGTGTACTGCCATTGTTCCGCCGGGTTGCGGGGTTGGGTCAAGGGCGGCACCAACTCACCCAACGTCAACGTCCAGCCGAGGCCAGCATTGTTGCCCGTCGCGGGCGTCGGAAGGTTGACGCATTGAGTCGGGTTGAATGGGCAGTACAGCTCCCAGTCCCACGTTTTACTGTTGTAGACCAGGGTCAGTTGGTGGCTGAAACCACCGCCCACCGGATATGTCTGGCCGATCGGTATGGTCAGGGCCAAGTTGCCATTGAATAGGTTGACGTTGTCTATGGCGCCTGCTCGAAATGCGGACTCCGCCCTGAAGCCACGTGCGACGTTGGGGTGCTGAGGGCCGGCGTACGAGGCCACGGTGGGCAAGAAGAGGGCCAAGATCGCTGCCCCTCCCAGGGTCCGTTTCATGAATGAGCGCATTACAGCTCCTCCGCGGCGGGCTAGATGAGTCGACGCACCATACTGGCTTTGTCAGATTGATTCTGGCTCTGGCTTCGGACGTTCTCGGTGGGCCAACGATTTGGCCTTATGGAACGCATCGCCGAGCTCAATCTCGATTGAGCCATCGACTTCGCATCCTTCTGCGACGACGACTGAATCGGGCTACCAACGCTGCCGTCCTGAGTCTCGAGCGCGGCCGAGGCAGGCTCTCATGTTTCCCACAACACCGGGAATCCGCTTGATAGCCTGTCCCGCCTAGACCTAGACCCAAAACCAGCGCATCTTGAAGGCGATCTACACAAATCTCTTGGGCTCAATCACTTCCGAAAATGCTCAACAATCCTTCGGGGGCGCCTGCGCCTTTCGTAAGCACTTGAGCCTCAAGATCTTCGCGCATCTCATCCTTCGTATGCGCTTGTTTTAGGCCTAGATACCTGGGCCTTCATCGAGAGAAGGAGCTTGTTTTGTATGACGTGCCTTGGCCTCGGAGCTTCGTCGGTGTAACCGTGTTTTTGACGCTCGTGGGCGCCGTGGCTTGTGAAAGCGGCAGTGCGCGAGTGCCTAACTCCGCGACGTCACGGACGGGTCCGGAGCGTTTGGCCGACCCGCCTCACGCTCGCACCTGGGTGACGATCGGTGAGATGGATGCAACAGGTCCCGCCTTTGGTCAACGGCACTACCGTGGTCTGGCGTTGGCCGAACGCATGGACTCCTTGCGGGCCGGGGAAGAGGGCATGTATGGCTTCTGGGGCGCCGTGAACAATGCCTCTCCCGGATCGCGATTCGCGGTGGGCGGACATTTCGTCGCCACGTCAGAGGTGGACAGTCACACCGCGGAAGGCGTCGCGGGGGTCGCCCGGATCAGCGCCGCGATCTCGGTAAACGAAGCGCGCGGGCTCTTCGGCAGTGTCAAGACCGATCACCCAACCGGAAACGCGCAGATTGCGCGCGCACGCGCAGCGTGGCTACGCAACAGCTACGCGGCGAAGACCGAGATCGAAGAGGTCTACGGCGCCTTCGTCGAGCTCGATACACTGGGCCCTGATTCTCTCGCCCAGCGCTACTACGGTGTCTTTATCGACTCAACTCCCGAGACGGGCCGGATCGCAAACGGCTTCGGCCTCTATTTGACTGACGTGACGGGCGCTGATCGGGCTTACGGCATCTATCAGGCCGGAGCCGACGATCACAATTTTCTGGCCGGTGGGCTAGGGATCGGTCATGAGCAGCCCAGGACAGCACTCGATGTCGCGGGCGACATCGTTGCGCGACACCTGCTGATCGATCTCGAAGGTGAGACAGGCAGTCTCGCCGAGGCCCTACCCGGCAGTGTTCGGCCGATCGGATCGTCGGCCGCGACTGCTGTCGATGTCGGTGAAGCGCTGGCATCATTGGCAGCGGCGGTCGCGACGCTCGAGGCCGACAATCGCGCGCTACGGAACGAGATTGACCGCCTGGCTTCGCGTATGACTGCCGCGTGCGGCGGCTCGTAGCCGGCTTACGGCACCGTGACTGTCCACGCTGCTGCGACGATTGGTATCCCTGACGCCGTACGGGAGCAGCTTCGGGCACTCGGCTACGTCGAGTATTCCTGTTCGGGGGACCCACGAAAGGTGGGTTGCGTCGCGCCTGCTGACCGTGACGCCATCGCGCTTGTCACCCATGGATCCCCCCATTGGCGACACGGTCGCGCCGCCGAAGCTCTTCGAACCCGAAGACATCATCGTCCTTCTCGACCCACGGCGCCTGGCGGTCATGGTCACAACCTTCGGCGACCCAGCCTTTTCCGCGGGCCTCGGATCAGCGGGACCTACTCGACGTAGCCGAGTGCCCGAAGTTGCTCCCGCAGGGCATCGGGGATGCCATCGCGTATGGCCATGGGCGCTCGTTCTTGGTTGTCGGCCAGGAGGCGCAAGACTTCCCGTCGCATGCCCCGCGCGACCTCGAGGTGTTCGGCGACAACGTTGTGGGTCTCGTGAGGGTCAACGCGTAGGTCGTAGAGGCGATTGGGTTCGTCTTGGAAGTACCAGTACTTCCAAGTGCGACTGGTGAGGGTGAGCTGTGGTTTCGGGAACTTACGGCGGACTTCGTGTTGTGCGAGCGCGTACTCGCGGGTCTCGCGCAAAAGGTCGATGCCGTCGAATTGCTGGCGATCGAGCGGAAGACCACCGCTACCGGCGAGGCTCGGCATGATGTCGATCAGCGATGCCAGGGTGTCGAGCCGGCCACGCGGGCCATTGGGCAAGCGGACAATGAGCGGCACCGCGAGCTGTTCGTTCCAATTGCCGCCGTGACGGGGGTGCCCATGCTGGTGGAGGCCTTCTCCGTGATCGGCAGTGAAGACGATGTTCGACGTCTCGTACAGGCCGAGCCGCTTCAAAGCCATGAATAGACGCTCGATCTGTTCGTCGACGAAGCGAATCTCGCCATCGTACTGGTTGATCCACTCGCTCGCTTGGTCGCGAAGCTCGACGGGAACCGTTAATCGCTCGAGGTGGCTTTCGAGCGCTGGCTCGTTGCTGAACAGCGTTCGAAAGCGAGGTGGTGGCCGGTAGGGGTCGTGGGGGTCGAAAAGGTGCACCCAAAGGAAGAACGGCGCTGCTGCGTGCGCCAACCAGGCGTTGGCGCGATCAATCGCGACGCCAGCGTGTTGGTCGATTCGTCCATGTTCCCGCGAAATCATCGGCGGGCCTTCAAAGGTGTCGAAGCCGGCCGCGATGCCGGTTGCGGCCGAGAGCGGCGACGAACTGGTGAACCCCGCGGTGGCATAGCCGGCGTCGCGCAGCATCTCGACCGCAGAACGCAAACCCTTGCGTGAATCCCATGTGGTCTCGAAGAACTGAAAGTTCGAGACGATGCCATGGCGCGCTGGGTAACTGCCGGTCATGATGGAAACATGGGATGGCAGGGTCGTTGCCATGGGGGCGATGGCGTTCTCGAACACCAACGCATCCAGCGCGAACCGATCGAGATGGGGCGAGGTGTCGCGGAAGTAGCCGTAGGCACCGAGATGATCGGACCGCAACGTATCGACGGTGATCAGGATGGTGTTGGGCGGCGTGGAAGTGCTCTGCGGTTGTCGGTCGGCACACCCGAGGATCGCCAAACAGATTGCCACCAGCACAGCCGAACGTAGCTCGCTTCGGGGTATTGTGGGAGCCATCAGGACGGCTGATCTCTGGGCCGCCCCGAGAGGATCGTCCACGGGAGGGGGCGGCGCTCGTGGTCGATGACCAGAGCCTGGCCAGCGAGGTTACGAAGCGCGCGGCGGGAGAAGTTCTGGATGTGTCCCGGGGTGTTGCCTGCTTGGCGAAGGTAGCGACCGCGAGCGATGTTCATGAGCCGCCAGACCGGCTCCCACGGCGTGCTGACGATCACCGTCTGTGAGGCTACCCGCGCGAGCTCGTCCATGCCGCGGCTCGGATGCTCCAGATGCTCGAGCACTTCGCAGCACAGAACCAGGTCGAAACTCTGATCCGGATAAGGGAGCTCGTAGATCGACGCGGTCCGGAAGGTGATCAGCGGATCGAGTCCAGGAGCCAAGTGATCGAGACTCAGGTCGCAGGCTTCGAAGCGCTCGGGTCGTTGGCCTAAACGGATGAGATGGTCCGCGAGCAATCCCTCGCCACAACCCACTTCGAGAACCGTGCGCGGAGCAGCACGACGATAGAGATCGCCAAGGCCATCCAGAAACCCGTGCATGAGCCAGCGGGCGATCGGGTTGGTGGTTCCGTATTTGTCGTAGGTATTGCCCACGACGTTGGTTGTTGGATGATCGCCCTTCATGAGGCCAATGCTACATCTTCGCCGGCAAGTATCGGGGACCTGGTAGGCGGCGCACATGGCCCATGAGCTCGAGCTCGAGCAATGCACCAAGGACCTGATCGATCGTTTGGCCTACGGTGGCGGCCAGATCTTCCGCCGCGGCTCCGTCGACCGGTGGTATCGCGTTGAGCACGTTGCCAGCAAGACCAGCGACGCGCGGCGTAGGCCGAGTGTTGACCGGCTTTGGTGTTGGGGTGGGTTGCTCGTGCGGTTCGAACAGCGTGCTTTGTTGCGCGAGGGGCAGGCTGCCCAAGATATCTTCCACGCTGCGGGCGGTGAGGGCACCATCGCCGATCAGGGCGTTGGGGCCGAGTGCCAGCTCTTCGAAGATCCGTCCAGGGACCGCGTAGACGTCGCGGTTGATTTCGAGCGCATGACGTGCGGTATTGAGCGCGCCGGAACGGGCCTTGGCTTGGACCACGAGGGTGCCGACGCTGAGGGCGGCAATGATCCGGTTGCGGACCGGGAAGTGCCACGGGCGTGGCTCGGTGCCCAACGGGAATTCACTGACCACGGCGCCATGGTTGGCGATCTCGGTTGCCAACTCGCCGCTCCTTGCCGGGTAGTCGATATCGATACCGCAGCCGAGCACGGCGACGGTTCCGGCACCACCCTTGGCCTTGGCGTCGAGCGTGGCGCGATGAGCGACGCGATCGACACCCATGGCGAATCCAGAGATGACCGGCAGACCCGCCATCGCGAGGCCATCCGCGAAGTAGCGGGTGGCTTCGGCACCATAACCGTCCATCTTGCGGGCACCGACGATGGCAACTGCCGGACCGGGCGGGATGGTCCCGCGAACGAACAACAGTGGTGGTGGCATGGGTAGGTCGAGTAGGCGGTCTGGGTACTCCCGGTCGCCGCGAACTACGATGGCGCAACCGGTAGCCTGGGCTCGCTCGAGCTCACCCTCGCCCGTCTCGACGGCCCGATGCAAAGCCGAGAGCGCGCGCCGAAGTTGGGCGGCAGGTACTCCCAGGCGCATGGCTTCCGTCGCGATTCCTTTGCCCCGCGCCTGGTACCAGCGTTCGACGTCGCCAGCGAGCCGGCACAAGACGCCGCGGCGCAGCACGCGGAGCGCATTGAGGCCGATCAGAACGGCGCGGGTGTTGGGTTGGTTGGGCATGGGTTCTCCTTGGGCCTGACGATTGGATGACGATCCTCTGCGCTTGGCGATCGGCGGTAGGGGGCAGCCCTATGAGACGGAACGCGAGCCGGAAATCTCGCACGCGCCCGGCGCGGTAGCCTCGAGAGCGCGGTGTCGGCGGCAGCCGCACGGCCTTTCGGCCCGCCCGCATGGCAATCGAACGTCGTTGCGAGGTAGGTATATACTTACGATGCTTCGTTCCGTTGAGGCATTGACGCGCTTGCCGGCCGTGGCCGACGGGCTTCCCCGAACCTTCGCAAGGGGTAATTGATGAGTCTGCGTATCTCGCATGGCTTGGCTGTGCTGACCCTGCTCCTGGCCTTCTCGAATGGAACGGTCGCCGTTGCCGGAAAGCCGGATCCGGTTCTTCAGCAGCTCGACTTCGGCGTCGAAATGGCGAAACTTGGGCTGTGGAACGAGGCGCTGTTCCGTTTCAAGCAGGCCGACCAACTGAAACCGGGCAGCTCCCGGGTCCTCAACAACTTGGCGGTTGCCTACGAGGCGCTGGGTCAGTTCGACCGGGCGCTGGAGTACTACCAGCAGGCGGTCCAAGCTGGCGGCAATACCGAGACGCGTCAAAACTACTCGCGGTTTGTAGAGTTCTACCGCAACTTCAAGCCTGATGGCGGAGAAGCCGAAGAAGCCGAAGAAACCGAGGCTGCCAACGACGCAACGGATGTGACCGCCGAATCATCAGCGGCCGACAGCGCCCCGAGCGCTGGTTCGGTCTAATGCCAGCGCCCGGAACTGAGGACAGTCACGACCTCTCTACGATACGCTCACGCTCTGTTGGTGCGGGGATTCTCGTTGGCGTCATCCTTGCAGACCACTCGCGCAAGCGCTTTCCCGAGCCGGACGACCGAATTCCCTTGTTGGTCCAGCGTGCCCCATTGGGGTCGATGAGGAGCCCATCATGAAGAAAACCTCCTGTGTTTCGCTTGTTTTGCTCCTGGCGTTGGCAGCTTTTCCGATCGCCAGTACTTTGCTCGCCGACGGGGTCCAGGTCAACCTTACGCTGCCGGTACGCGCCCGAATCAACCTCGAGGGTATCCGTACCATTGCGCCGGTACCGTTCATCATGGTTGCGGGCGAAGGCGAAGGCCGGATTCCGGGACGCGATATCGACGTTCAGGGCGAATTCGAGAAGTATCTGTTCAAGCTGCTGCGGCGCGAGACGGATCTCAAAGTTGTCGAATCCGGGCCGATCGATCTGCCGTCTTACGACCTGGAGCTGCTCGGCCGTGATCGCGATTTTTGGCGGGCCTTGGGCGAGCGCCTGGACGTGGATTTGATTCTCGCTGGAAGCCTCGACTTCGACATCCAAGATCGCAGTGGCTATCGAAGTGAGGAATACGTCTCGCCGTTCGATGGGCGTTCCTATCGCCGCCAGGTGTTGGTGGAAGAAACGGGATTCGAGTACGACATTGCCATGCAGATATTCGATGCCCGTACGGGGGAAGTGCTTCATTCAGACAACTTCAAGGACTTCAAGCAGTACGAGGGAGAGAGTGCCGATCCGCTGGTGGGCATGTTCCAGAATCTCTACTCGCTGGAAGACCGAATCGTCGGCATCTTTGCTCAGAAAAACGTACAGGCCAGCCGCATCCTTTTCTCTAACTGAGGTGACCGCGTAATGGGGTCTCTATCGTGACCTTGGGTCTAACAACGGCATCGCGTTCTGCATCTCACCGTCGGCGGCTCACCGCGATTCGCGGTGTGGCCGGTTGGCTTCTGATTCCAACGACAAGGAGGTCCGTGGTGACCTGTCGTCAAGTGTTTGCCCGGTCTTGTTTCGGCGCCCTGCTGGCCGCCATCGTCCTGCTTGCCGCCGCCGGCCCAGCCGCCGGCCAGTTCGGCAAGAACCGCATTCAGTACCGTGATTTCGGTGACTGGAAGATCTACCATTCGCCGCATTTCGACGTGCACTACTACGAGGCCGAGGCCCACTTACTCGAGAAGACGGTGTCGTTGGCCGAGAGCGCCTACGACGAATTGTCGCGCACCTTCGATTTTCAGATTCAGGAGCCAACGCCGCTGATCGTGTATGCGACGCATTCGGCTTTCCTGCAAAACAACATCATCCTCAATGGTGTCCCCGAAGGTGCTGGTGCCTTTGCTACGGCGTCACGGTTTCGCATGGTGCTACCGCTGGACCTTTCCGATCCGGATCTGCTGAGTCTCATCAAGCATGAGCTTACGCACATCTTCCAGTACCACATCTTGCTGCGCGGCAAGCTCGGTAGCCGCCTGCGTAACGGTCCGCCCCAGTGGTTCATGGAGGGCATGGCCAGCTACTTTGGCGACGACGAATCACCCTCCGAGAAACGCTACATTCGCGATGCCGTGGTGAACGACCGGATTCCACCCATTACCTCGCAAGGTGGTGGCTATTTCGCATATCGCTACGGGCATGCGGTTTTCGACTTCATGGAAGATCGCTGGGGCAAGGAGACCGTCGTCGATTTCCTCTACGAGATGCGCAACACCCTCGGCGGTGATATCGGTCGCGCGCTCGAGCGGGTATTCCGTTTGGATGCGGAAGACTTCGAAGACGAATTGCGCCGTTGGTTGCGGAAGAGATACCTCAACGAATTGGTCGTGACCGGTGAGCCCCGCGACTTTGGGAAGCCGTTCCGGCTCGAGGAGCGAACGATTGGCGGCCAGGAGATTTCGCCGGTCGCCTCACCGAGCGGCGATCTGGTCGCTTCGATGACCACCGACAAGGGCGAGATCGACATCTCGCTCTTCGACACCAAGACCCGGCGGCGTATCAAGGTGTTGACCAAAGGTTTGGACAAGCAGTACCGCAACCTGATCACGGGCAACACGACGCAATATGGCTCTGACTTGGCGTTCTCGCCCGACGGCAACTACATTGCCGCGTTCGGACGTCGAGAAGGGTTCAACAGCCTCGTATTGATCGACGTTTTGAAGGGTGGTGTCCACAAGATCATCGACATGGAGGTCGAGCAGGCACGGGCGCCAGCGTGGAATCCCAACAATGGTGCCGTCGTGTTCACGGGTAATCTCAACGGCCAGCACGACCTGTTCAGCGTCGACCTCGACACCTACGAGATCACTAACATCACCAACGACGAAGCGTACGACAGCACACCGTCGTTCTCGCGCGATGGCAAGTGGCTGGCGTACATGACCGTGGTGGGCGAATACAGCCACCTCTTCCGGCTCGACCCCAGCGACCCTTCCAAGCGTTATGCCTTGACCGCCGGGGAGCACAACAACCGTGAGCCGGCGTTTTCGCCCGACGGCAACCGCATCTATTTCAGCAGCGACCGCAGCGGCGTCGACAACATCTGGGGCTTGGACCTCGTGAATCGCCAGATTCTGCAGTACACCAACGTGGTAACCGCGTGCGACAAGCCGACCGTGCTGGCCCTGCCCGACGGTGGTGAGCGCCTGGTGTACAACGGTTTTTGGAAGGGTGGGTTCGATCTCTACATGACCGATGTCGAGGAGCCGGTCGCCGAACCGATCATGGCTGATTTCGAGACAGGTGAGGTCACCGTCTCCGCCGAGTTGCCTCGGTTCGAGCCTGATATCGAGGTCACCCTGGACGACGCCAACGAGGGCAAATACCGGGGTTTCAAGTTCTTCCTCGAAGATGCCGTTACCTTTGCCGGTTTGAGCAGCAACAACATCTTCGTGGGCCGCGTGTTGCTCACTTTCAGTGACTACCTCGGGGATCACCGGATTTTGGCCAACGTCTCGGCGGTCGATCAATTTTCCAACTTCAACCTGGCCTATGTTGACCTCAGTCGGCGTTGGCAGTGGAGCGCACGGTTGTTCGACACCCGGTTCTTCGCGACCGGATTCGACCAGCGCGGCGAATTCATCCAAGATCAGGTGTACAGCAACACCGGGGTCGAGGCGTCGCTCATTTACCCACTTTCGCTCAAGAATCGTTTCGAGTTCTCGGCGGGTTTCACCGTGCGGGATATCGAAGGGCAATCGCTCGCATTGGACAGCGCGGGCGATATCTTCTTTGCCATCGTTCCGCGCAAAGACGAGTACCCCATCGTTCAGACGTCGTTCGTCAGTGACAGCGCGATCTACAACCGGTGGGGCGCGATCAGCGGCCACCGGCTCCGGATTGGGGCGAGTTACGCCGCGGACCTCGATGAGAGTGGCGATCTAGCGACCACGTTCTTCGTTGACGCGCGCAAGTACATCCCGGTGACGCGGCGCAGCAATTTCGCGTTCCGGTTGTTCGCTGCCGATACCAGCGGCAACTTCCCGACACCGCTCTACGTGGGTGGGCTCGACACCATTCGCGGCTTTGACTTCCGCGAGTTCGGTGGTCACCGCGCGTTCTTCGCCAACGTGGAATTCCGTTTCCCGCTGATCGACCAGCTGGCATTCCCGATCCTTCGTTTCCAAGGCATCCGTGGCGTGATCTTCTTCGACATCGGTGGTGCCTGGTTCCCCAATAGCCTGGGTTTCGACCTGCCTGGCGCCGTGGATGTGGGTAGCCAGGAGTATGAAGACTTGGTGCGGGCGATTCTGGCCAACGGCTTGCCGGGTGCCGTGCCGGTCGATACGGACTTCGACTGTTTCGATGGCGGCGATCAAGACGGGCTGGGTGGCTGTATTGCATCGTTTGGCTACGGCATCAGCATTCGGTTCCTCGGTCTCAGCTTGAACTTCGATTTCGCCAAGCGGTGGGACCTCAATTCGACCTTGAGTGATTTCGAGAGCGCCTTTTGGATCGGGACGCGTTTCTGATCCCGTAGCTACAGGGATGCGGTACATGGGGCGGCCTGCCAAGGGCCGCTCTCGTTGTTACGGGCGAATCCCGCTTGCGAAGCGAACGCGGAATTCGGGTAGACTGTGTGCACAGATTCCTGCGCACATGCAAATCCGAGTTACCCAACGCCACCTTGGCGTGTGAGACGAAAGGCGCTGATTTGTTGGATTCCACCCAACGACTTCAGGAATACGAGAGCTTGCTCGAGATCGGTGTCGAGCTGGCTGGAACACTCAACCTCGCAGAGGTGCTGGAGACAGCTCTCGAGAAGGCCGAGACCCTTTGTCGCGCCGAGACCAGCTCGATCTGGGAGGTGGACCGGATCACGTCCGAGCTGTTTTTCCGAGTGGTGCGAGGACGCGTCGCGGGCCGGATCCGGGGCCGCCGGGTGCCGTTGGGGCAGGGGATTGTGGGCAGCGTGGCCGAATCGCTGTGCGGTGAGATTGTCAACGACGTCGCGAACGACCCTCGTTGGCAAGGCGATCTCGCCGGCTCGTTCGAGACCAGGGCTATTCTGGCGGTACCGCTTCAGGCGCACGGCCGGGTCGTTGGGGTCCTCCAACTGCTCAACCCGACCGCCAAGTTGGCCTTCGAGGACGCTGATCTGGAGCGGATGCGTCTCTTTGCCGCGCCGCTGGGGCAAGCGATCGAGAACGCCCGTTTGTACGCCTCGCTCGAGGGACGGTTTCGCGACACCGTCAGCGCCTTGGCGGAAGCCATTGCCAAGCGCGACCCGTACACCGCGGGCCACGTGCGTCGCGTGGTGAGTTACTCGGTGCTGATCGGCGCCGAAATGGACTTGGATCGCGCATCCCTTGATCGGCTTCGGATGGCAGCGACCCTGCACGATGTCGGAAAGGTGGCCGTGCCCGATCGGGTCTTGGGCAAGAACGGGCCACTCGATGTCGATGAGATGCGCCTGATGCAGTGTCATCCCGTGGATGGCGCCCACATCATCGGTCATATCGAAGAGCTTCGCGATGTGATTGCGGGGGTGCGTAGCCATCATGAGCGCATCGATGGCCGTGGCTACCCTGATGGCTTGAGTGGTGCCGAGATCCCGCGTGACGCCAAGATCATTGCCGTTGCCGACACCTATGACGCCATGACCACCACCCGCCCCTATCGGTCGGCTCTCAGTCATGGGGAGGCGATCGCCGAGATACATCGGGGTTCGGGGAGCCAGTTCTGTCCAGAGGTGGTGGCTGCCTTCGATCGGCTGACCGAGCGGCAAGCGTTTTCCCTCGATGAGGGGGAAGCGTTGCTGACGGTCTTGTCGGGTGAACAGGAACAAGGATAGAATCGTTCGGATTTTGCGAACTTTCTCTGCTTCTTTTTATCTTTTTTAAGCAATGAAGATCGAGGTTCTAGGCGGTTACGGGGGAGAGAGTCTCGAGTGTCGGATGACGTGTCTTCTGGTGAATGACCGCATCGCGCTCGACGCTGGCTCGTTGTCTCAGACTTTGGCCATCGAGCGCCAGCTCCTGATTCATTCGATCGTGCTCACGCACTCGCACATGGACCACACGAGTTCGATTCCCTTCTTCATCGAGAACGTCTTCTCGCACACGAAGAAGAACATCGATATTTTCGCGTCGTCGGCCACGATCTATGCGATTCGGAAGTACCTCTTCAACAACGCGACCTGGCCCGATTTCACCCGCTTGCCCAACCATTTGCTGCCCGCGGTTCGATTCAACGAGATCAAGTCGGAGGTCCCGTTCGATCTCGATGGCGTGCGCTTCACGCCCATCGCGGTAGACCATCTGATTCCGACCCATGGATACTTGATCCAACAAGACGGCAAATCGGTTTTGTGGTCGAGCGACACGGGTCCGACGCAGCGGCTGTGGGAGGTGGCCAACGGGACGCCCGGATTACAGGCGATCTGCATTGATGTCAGCTTCAGCAGTGATCTGCAAGAGATTGCCGACGTCTCTTTTCACCTCACGCCAACGACCCTCGTGCGGGAGCTGGAGAAGCTGAGCAAGCGCGTGCCCATCCTGCTGCATCACCTCAAGCCGCCCTGCATCGACGCAATCAAGGAAGAGATTGCGGCCCTCGGCAATCCCGATATCGGGTTCCTGGAGCAAGGCAAGGTATACGAATTTTGATCACACCTTGATACCGTCGCGGCATGCGGGTTGCGGTGCTGGGCTCCGGTAGCAGTGGTAATTCAGTGGTGGTCGAGTCCGGTGCGAACCGGTTGCTCGTCGATGCGGGATTTTCGTGTCGGCAATTGGAACGGCGTTTGGACTCGCTCGGTGTCGATCCGGCATCGCTCGACGCGGTGTTGATCACCCATGAACATGGTGACCACGTTCGGGGCGCCAGCCGCCTGGCGCTGCGGCACGACCTGCCGGTTTACGCCACCGCGGGTACCCTGCGGGGTGCGGGCTTGGTGTGTGAGACCCTGCCGTTTGGCGACGAACCACCGCTACCCGTGGCCCATACCGTGCGCTCCGGCGAACCGTTCGAGGTCGTGGGGTTCAAGGTCGAGGCCTTCGGGTTGCCCCATGACGCCCAAGAACCAGTGGGCTACGTGCTCGAAGATGAAGCTGGCCATCGACTGGCCGTGGTTGGCGATCTGGGCAGCCGTAGCCAATTGGCTTGGGGCCGGATGATCGATCTCGATTGTTTGATCCTCGAAACCAACCACGATCTCCACATGCTTCGTACGGGGCCGTATCCTTGGCACCTCAAACAGCGCATCGCAGGCCGGCATGGTCACCTGTCCAACCAAGACGCCGCACGCGGCATCGTCGAGTTGGCGGGTGAACGCTTGCGAACCGTGGTGCTCTACCACTTGTCGCGCACCAACAATTGTCCGGTGTTGGCTGCCGATACCGTAGGTGCGGCTCTCGAGCGTGAAGGGCTCGATGTCGAGGTGGTGGTTGCCCAGCAGGATCAACCGACGCCTTGGCTCTCAGTCGGCGGCTCTCAGTCGGCGTCGGTCAGGCGCAACCGGTCGGGTGACGGTACCGATGCGAGCGATCCGTAACCTGACCGCCGATCGAGTCCAGTGTCCCTGCGCGGGGTGCTCGAACGGCCTCCGGCCGCCCTTTGGGTTGCGCTGCGCTCCCTGCTCGAGACACGGACTTCGCTCTCGAGACTTGCCCATCTGTGAACTTCCCCGTAAGCAAAGGTTCCTGGCACGATAAGGTACGCGCACGATGAGTCAACAACAGTTTCAAGCCCGCGTGACCGTGATGCCACGCCGGGCTGTTCTCGACCCCCAGGGCCGGGCCATCCGTGACGCGTTGGCCCGCGTTGGATTCGATCAGATCAGCGATGTGCGGGCCGGTAAGAGCTTTTCGCTGACCGTCAACGCGGCCGATCGTGAGACCGCGCAAACCACCATCGGTGCCATGTGCGAAAAGTTGCTGGCCAACCCGGTGATGGAAGATTTCTCGGTCGAGATTCTGGAGAGCGATCCATGAAGTGTGGGGTGGTGGTCTTCCCCGGAAGCAACTGCGATCACGACGTCTATCACGTGCTCAAGCACGTGCTCGGCCAAGAGGTGAGCTTTCTGTGGCATGACGACCCGTCGATTGCGGGCTGCGAGCTTGTGGTTCTGCCCGGTGGCTTCGCCTACGGTGACTATCTGCGGGCTGGCGCTATGGCCGCGCTGTCGCCGATCATGGGGGCGGTCGCCCAGCATGCGGCCAACGGTGGCTTGGTCCTCGGAATCTGCAACGGCTTTCAAGTGCTGCTGGAGTCTGGTCTGCTTCCCGGGGCCATGCGTCCGCAATCAGAATCTGCGGTTCTTGTGTCGTGATGTCCACCTGCGGGTGGAGCGCAACGACCTGCCCTTCACCAAGGGATATCGCCAGGGCCAGGTCGTGCGCATGCCGATCGCGCATGCCGAGGGTAGCTTCGCCGACTCCGACGCGGTGCTCGATCGGCTGGAAGCGGCGGGCCAGGTGGTTTTTCGCTATGTCGACCCGGCGGGGGTCACCCAGGACAAGACATCCGAGGTCAACGTCAACGGCTCGGCCCGATCGATCGCGGGCATTACCAACGAGGCCGGTAACGTTCTCGGCATGATGCCGCACCCCGAACGTTGCGCCGAAGCCATGTTGGGCAATGGAGGATGGTCTGGCGTTGTTTGCCACGTTGGTTGGTGTGGCGGCGGGCACTGTCTCGGAGCACCGTGTCTCGGAGCACCGTGTCTCGGAGCACCGTGTCTCCGAGCACCGTGTCTCCGAGCACCGTGTCTCCGCTTGAACGAGCGGAATCGGTGGCGGCGACTGGCGCTCATCGTCGCGGCGACCGGGTTGCCAACAGGGCAGCCGAGACCGCGACGGCAATCGACCATTTGAATGTAGCGTCCATCACTGAATCGTAGCGCATCAATCGCGGAAGGCTGTGCTACCATCCGCGCGACGGCGTCGCCGTGAGCCGGCGTCATGAAGCGGTCATCAACCCCTCTTCCCCCGACGACCATGCAAGAACCGATCGTCGACGAAGCCTTGGCGGCCGCACACGGCCTGGATGATGACGAGTACGGACTCATCCGCGAGATTCTCGGCAGAACGCCGTCCTACACCGAGCTGGGGATTACGTCCTCATTGTGGTCGGAGCATTGCTCCTACAAAAGCTCGAAGATTTACCTTCGCGAGTTTCCTACCACGGGGCCTCGCGTGCTCCAGGGCCCGGGCGAGAACGCGGGGGTCGTCGATATTGGCCACGGGTGGGTTGCGGGCTTTCAAGATGGAGAGCCACAACCACCCCAGCTATATCGAGCCCTATCAGGGCGCCGCGACCGGTGTGGGGTGGCATTCTGCGGGATGTATTCACCATGGGTGCGCGACCCATCGCGTGCATGGATTCCCTGCGTTTCGGCCGCATCGATGCGCCGCGTATGCGGCATCTGGTTGACGGCGTCGTGCGCGGGATCGGTGACTACGGCAACTGTGTCGGCATTCCAACGGTGGGCGGCGAGACCGGGTTTCACGGGAGCTACGACGGCAACATCCTGGTGAATGCCTTCGCCCTCGGTGTTGCCCGGCGTGAGGACGTGGCAAACGGCGCGCGCGGCTGGGGTGGGCAATCCGTTGCTCTACGTGGGCAGTCGGACCGGTCGCGATGGCATTCACGGTGCAACCATGGCCTCGGAGTCCTTCGAGGACGACAGCGAGGCCAAGCGTCCAACCGTGCAGGTGGGTGATCCCTTTACCGAGAAGATTCTGATCGAAGCGTGCCTGGAGTCGCTGCGCACGGGCGCGGTGGTTGCGATTCAGGACATGGGTGCCGCGGGCCTCACCAGCACCTCGTTCGAAATGGCGGGTCGAGGCGGCATGGGGCATGCTTCTCGACCTAGACCATGTACCGCTGCGCGAAGAAGGGCCTGATCCCGTACGAGATCATGCTGTCCGAATCGCAGGAGCCGCATGCCTGTTGGTCGCCGAGCGAGGGCGCTAGAGGAGGAAGTCGCATCTGTCTTCCGTCGCTGGGGACTCGAAGTCACCCAAGTCGGAGAGGTAACCGATAGTGGTCGCGCAAAGATCATGGCACAGGGTCGCACGTTCGCAGATATGCCGATCGAGCCACTGACCGAGAACGCACCGGTGTTGCGTCGTCCGGTTGCCGTACCTGCCGATCTGGCTGCGCGGCAGGCCGACCCAGAGGTGCCGGTGCTGGAAGATCTGACCGGCACCTTGCTCCGGCTACTGGATACACCGGAGATGGGCTCGAAGGCGTGGATCTGGGGTCAGTACGATCACACCGTGCGCACCAACACAGTGGTCGGTCCCGGGGGCGATGCCGCGGTGCTGAAGCTCAAAGGGACACCATCGGGATTGGCCCTAACCAGTGACGTGAATCCGGTCTATTGCTACCTGGATCCGCGTACCGGTGGCGCCCAGGCGGTGGCCGAAGCGGTCCGGAATCTCGCTTGTACGGGCGCGGAGCCCGTAGGTCTGACCGACTGCCTCAACTTTGGTAGTCCGGAGAATCCCGAGATTGCATGGCAATTTCGCGAGTGCGTTCGCGGCATGAGCGATGCCTGCCGGGCGCTCGCGGTGCCGGTCATCTCGGGTAACGTCTCGTTCTACAACGAGACCTCGGGGCGGGCTGTTCATCCCACGCCGACCGTGGCCATGGTGGGCGTGATCCCCGAGCTCGATGCGCGCCTTCCGCGGTCACACTTCGTCGGCGTTGGCGATCGCATTGTGCTCCTGGGTGATGATCGAAGCGAGTTCGGTGGTTCGGCCTACTTGCGACTGCTGTTCGAAATCGAGCAGGGACGCCCGCCCGCCGTCGACCTCGAAGCGGAACACCGCCTCGCGCTCTTGTTGCGCGGGCTGATCGCTCGGGGGCAGGTGCGTACCGCGCACGATGTCTCGGACGGTGGCTTGGCGGTCGCCCTTGCCGAAGCGTGCATTGGCGGCCGTTTGGGCGCGAATGTGGCGGTCGCAGGGGCGCCAACCCAGCTGTTTTCCGAGAGTCAGGCGCGCGCGGTGGTGGCCTGCCAACCGAAACAGCTGCCACAGGTTCTAGCGTCCGCGGCGTCCGCAGGCGTATCAGCCGTCGAGATCGGTGGGGTCGGAGGCGATCGCCTCCGCGTTCACGCCGATGGCGCGAGTATTGACGTGAGTGTCGAAACAATTCACCAGGCCTGGTCGACGGCGTTGCCGCGAGCACTGGGTTTCTAGCAACACGGGTTTCTAGCAACACGGTTCTGAGCGACACGGATTTCGAGTACTAGGCTTTCGAGCAACACGGGCTCCTACCGATACAGGTGTAGCACGCGATGTGCGGAATATTTGGCATCGAGAATCACGAAGAGGCATCGGGGTTCACGTACCTCGGGCTCTACGCTCTACAACACCGCGGGCAAGAGAGCGCCGGTATGGTCTCGTGGGACGAGGCGCGCATGCATGTGGAGCGCGGCATGGGCCAGGTTGCCGACCTGTTCCCGCCGCGGGTAATCGAACGCCTTGGTGGCGCTTCCGCGATCGGGCACACGCGGTATTCGACCGCCGGTCAAAGCTGTCACGCCAATGCTCAGCCCATCGTGGTCAATACAGCCATGGGCCCACTTGCCGTGGTTCACAACGGCAACTTGACCAATGGCAATTCTTTGCGTGAGCGCTTGGAGCGGGAAGGCTCGATCTTCCAGACCACCAGCGACACGGAGGTCATCCTTCACCTGATGGCCCGGAGTCCGCGGGAAGAAATCGTCGAGTCGTTCCTCGAAGCCCTCGGTCAAGTGGAGGGTGCCTATTCGCTCCTGATGCTGACCAGACAGGGTCTGATCGCCGCGCGCGATCCTCACGGCTTCCGGCCGTTGATCCACGGTCGTTGTCAAGGCGCATCGTGTTTCGCTTCCGAGACCTGTGCCTTCGACCTGCTCGGTGCCGAGATCGAGTCGGAGCTGGCCCCGGGCGAGGTCGTACTCGCGCGGGGCGGAGAGGTTCAGCGTTTCCGTCTCGAGCAGACCGCCAAACCTTCGCGCTGCGCCTTCGAGCACGTCTACTTTGCGCGGCCCGATAGTCAGGTCTTCGACGACAGCGTCGCGCAGGTACGGACCAAGATGGGCGAAGCGCTGGCGCGCGAGCAGCCGGCCAATGCCGACATCGTGGTGGCGGTACCGGACAGCGGGCTGGTGCCAGCGCTTGGTTACAGTCGGGCGTCGGGATTGACCTTCGAGCTGGGAATGACCCGCAATCACTACGTGGGACGAACGTTCATCCAGCCTCAGCAGTCGATCCGCGACATTGGCGTGCGGGTCAAGCTCAATCCGGACCGGCGGATCATTGCCGGCAAGCGGGTGGTGTTGGTGGACGACTCGATTGTCCGTGGTACGACTTCGCGCAAGATCGTTCGGATGGTGCGCGAGGTGGGAGCCGCCGAGGTTCATCTGCGAATCAGCTCGCCGCCGACCCGCTGGCCCTGCCATTACGGGATCAACACGCCCCGGCGCGAGGAGCTCATCGCGTCACAGAAATCAGTCGAAGAAATTGCCAAGTACATCGAGGCGGACAGCCTGGGCTATCTCTCGCTCGAGGGCCTCTTGGGGTGTCTGGGCGGCCCGAACGACAGTTACTGCACCGCCTGCTGGAGTGGCCAGTACCGGGTGTCGGTGCGTCCGGGAGACGCTCGTCAGCGCGCGCTGTTTCCCATTGCTACTGAGATGTCGTCGTGAATCATTTGTGTCGGTCTCGTGGTGGATCCATGGGCCACCCCTCCCAGGGACAAGGAAACGTAGGATGAGCAAGACGCAGAGCGGCTCGGACGCCTACCGTGAGGCCGGGGTTGACATCGACGCGCAGGACGAAGCGCTCGGGCAGATCAAGCAGCTCGTCCGCGGCACCTTCACGAGCGGCGTGCTGAGTGACGTTGGCAGCTTCGGGGGTTTGTTCAAGCCCTCGCTCGAGGACACCAAGGAGCCTGTACTGGTCGCGTCCGCGGACGGGGTGGGTACCAAGCTGGCGGTGGCCCGCATGGCCGGCAATTTCACCACCGTCGGTGGCGATTTGGTCAACCACTGCGTCAACGACATCTTGGTCCAAGGCGCCGTGCCGCTGTTCTTTCTCGACTACATTGGCACGGGGGTCCTGGAGCCCAAGTCGGTGGTCGACTTGGTTCAAGGGGTCGCTGCGGCGTGCCGGCACAACGGCTGTGCACTGCTCGGTGGTGAGCTGGCCGAGATGCCTGGATTCTATCAACCCGGCGATCATGAGTTGGTTGGTTTCATCGTCGGGATGGTCGATCGTCACCGTGTGCTCGACGGCTCACGGGTCCGTCCCAAAGATGTCTTAGTGGGGTTGCCGTCCGCCGGCTTGCACACCAACGGCTATTCGCTGGCCCGGCGGATCCTGTTCGATCGGCTCGGCCTGCAGCTCGACGATCACATCCCGGAGGCCGAGGGGCGAAAGACCGTGGGCGAACATCTACTGGCGCCTCACCTAAGCTACCTGCCCGGCCTGCGTCCACTGCTCGACCATCCTGCCCTGCATGCGATGGCGCATATCACCGGTGGTGGCCTTACCGACAATCTGCCGCGCATCTTGGGGCGCAGGAATCACGCGATGCTGCGGGTCGGGACCTGGCCCATCCCCGAGTTCTTTACGTTGCTACAGACCCACGGCAGCGTCGCCGACGACGAGATGTTTCGGGTCTTCAACATGGGGATCGGGATGGTACTCGCGGTGGCTCCAGATGGGCTCTCCGACGTCCTGCGCATACTGAGAGAAGGTGGTCAAGAGTCCTATCCGATCGGAACGGTCCAAGAGGGCGCGCACGGCGTTGCGTACGACCTTGGGCCCGAGCCAGAGAGCGTGTGAGCGCGTCGCCGGTATCGACATCCCCGCGCACGGGAGTGGGCGTGCTGTTGTCGGGGCGTGGCAGTAACTTCCTCGCCCTTCACGAGGCCATTGCCGAGGGCGCCTTGCCGGCAGAAATCCGGCTCGTCTTGAGTAACGTCGTCGGGGCGCCGGGGATCGACCGGGCGAAAGATCTCGGTCTTCCTACCCTGGTACTTCCTCACCGCGATGCACCGAGCCGCAAGGCACACGATCGGGCGGTTGTGGCGGCCCTTCAGGAAGCCAAAGTCGAATGGGTCTGCCTCGCCGGATACATGCGTCTGTTGACGTCTGAGTTCGTACAGGCCTTCCCGCACCGCATCCTGAACATCCACCCCAGCCTTCTACCGGCTTTTCCGGGCCTTCACGCTCGGCAGCAGGCCATAGAGCATGGTGTCCGCCGATCGGGCTGCACCGTTCATCTGGTCGACGAAGGCCTCGACAGCGGCCCGATCGTGGTCCAGCGAAGCGTTCCGGTGTACGACACCGATACGGAAGAGCGCCTCGCAACGCGCATTCTGGATGAGGAACACAAGGCCTACCCCGCGGCCTTACACCGGCTTTTGACCGAAAACTGGGCAC
>CBDFNS010000016.1:215000-408757 GCA_965250305.1 Candidatus Multivoradales bacterium
AGCCGCAGAGCGCAAAGGCATAAGGGAGCTTGACTGCGAGACAGACTCGTCGAGCAGGTACGAAAGTAGGCCTTAGTGATCCGGTGGTACCGTATGGAAGGGCCATCGCTCAACGGATAAAAGGTACTCCGGGGATAACAGGCTGATCTCCCCCAAGAGTTCACATCGACGGGGAGGTTTGGCACCTCGATGTCGGCTCATCGCATCCTGGGGCTGGAGCAGGTCCCAAGGGTTCGGCTGTTCGCCGATTAAAGCGGTACGTGAGCTGGGTTTAGAACGTCGTGAGACAGTTCGGTCCCTATCTCATGTGGGCGTAGGATACTTGAAGGGATCTGTCCCTAGTACGAGAGGACCGGGACGGACGAACCTCTGGTGCACCAGTTGTCACGCCAGTGGCACAGCTGGGTAGCTACGTTCGGAAAGGATAACCGCTGAAAGCATCTAAGCGGGAAGCCCCCCCTAAGATTAGGTATCCCTGAAGACTCCTGGTAGACGACCAGGTTGATAGGCGGGAAGTGTAAGCGCTGTGAGGCGTTGAGCTCACCCGTACTAATCAGTCGATAGGCTTGATCATTTGTGAGTGTGTTCGCTTGACGGATTGTAGCGTCGTAACCCGATTCAGTTGGACGAAGCTGGGAATCACCAGCTTTGCTCTTTAACAAGACAAGTTTCCCGGTGGTTGTAGCGAGGGGGTAACACCCGTTCCCATTCCGAACACGGCAGTTAAGCTCCTCAGCTCCGATGGTACTGCATGGGCGACCGTGTGGGAGAGTAGGTCGCTGCCGGGGATTAGATATGCAAAGGCTCCTCTACCTAGAGGAGCCTTTGCTTTTGCGATCTCATTCCTTGACTTGTCAGGATGTGGTCGGTACGCTCTTCGACCCTCTGCTGGGTACGGCTGGATCCGACGCGCTGAGCGTCGTTGAACCCTGTCTCCCTACACACAGGAATCGACTCCAAGAGCCCCTGAATGGCCGCTGTCAAAGGAAAAGTCGTCGTCATTGTAGAGTCGCCGGCGAAGGCCAAGACCATCACACGGTTTCTTGGGCCCGGTTATCAGGTCGAGGCCAGCTATGGTCACGTTCGCGACCTACCGCAGAACGCGAAGGAAATACCGACGCGTCTGCGTAAAGAATCTTGGGCGCGCCTCGGTGTCAACACCGATGGCCATTTCGAGCCTGTATACGTCGTCCCGGCGGACAAGAAGAAGCATGTCAAGCGGCTTAAGGACGCAGCGAAAACGGCTGACCGTCTCCTGCTCGCGACGGATGAAGATCGCGAGGGCGAAAGCATCTCCTGGCATGTTCTCGAGCTCTTGAAACCGAAGAAATCCGTCGAGGTACAGCGCATCGTTTTTCACGAGGTGACGCCTGAAGCTATTCAGGAGGCGCTGGCCCAACCTCGAGATCTCGACGAGAATTTGGTCCGGGCGCAAGAGGCGCGTCGGGTCTTGGACCGCCTTTACGGCTATTCGTTGTCTCCACTCCTGTGGAAGCGAGTCGCGCCCGGCTTGAGCGCCGGTCGCGTCCAGAGTGTCGCGGTCCGCTTGCTGGTCGCTCGTGAGCGTGCTCGAATTGCCTTCCGGACCGCAGAGTACTGGGACCTTACCGCCAAACTAGAGGCAGATTCAGGCTCGTTCGCCGCGCGGTTGCGCTTGCTAGATCAACACCGACTTGCCAATGGCAGCAGTTTCGACCCTGATACGGGTTTGCTAGCCAAAACAGAGCACCGGCACCTCACTGAGGCCGAGGCGCGCACCCTTGCCTCGGTTTCGAGGGAATCGACACCGTGGCGGGTAAGCTCGCTTCAGCGAAAACCAGGATCACAGAAGCCAGCTCCTCCGTTCATCACCTCGACGTTGCAGCAGGAAGGCAATCGGAAGCTGCGATTCACCTCGCGGCGGACCATGCGGATCGCGCAGCAACTCTATGAAGGTATCGATCTCGGCGGCGAGCGCGTGGGTCTCATCACTTACATGAGAACCGATAGCTTCACCCTGGCGGAACGTGCGTTGGAGCAGGCGCGGAGCGTAATCAGCTCTGCTTACGGCGACGATTATTTGCCCGCGAAGCCCGTGGCCTACCGTACCAAGGGTAAGCGAGCGCAGGAGGCACACGAGGCCATCCGGCCTACTGACCTCGCACGCCGTCCCCAAGACATCCGTGCATTCCTCGATCAGGACCAGTATCGCCTGTACGAACTGATCTGGAAGCGAACCTTGGCCTGTCAGATGGTGCCTGCTCGATTCGAGCGGACCGCCGTCGAGGTCGAGGTGGTTGCCAACACCGAGACGCTCACTTTCGCGGCCAGTGGAAAACGAATTGTGTTTCCCGGCTTTCTACGGGCGTACGTAGAGGGTTCAGATGATCCCAGCGCTCAGCTTGGTGATCAAGAAACGATCCTTCCTGCCCTCGAGCAAGGGCAAACCCTCACACTGCTCGCCGTAAAGCCCGAAGGTCACGCCACGAAGTCACCAGCGCGCTATACGGAAGCGAGCCTGGTGAAGAAGCTGGAGGAAGAAGGGATCGGCCGCCCGAGTACCTATGCCTCAATCATCAGCACCGTTCAAGACCGCGGCTATGTGTTCAAGCGCGCAAACGAATTGATACCGACCTTTACCGCGTTTTGTGTGACGCAACTGCTTGAAGCGCAGTTCGGAGACTTGGTCGATCCGGCCTTCACGGCGCATATGGAGAACGATCTCGATGAGGTCGCCGCTGGGCGAAAGTCTTGGGACAACCTGGTGTCCGGCTTTTACCGCGGCGACGCTGGCGAACCAGGATTGCTGCGACGGGTGGAAGAAGGCGAGGTTACCTACCCCTCGGTGCCGTTGGGTCAAGATCCGGAGACCGGAGCCGAGCTGGTTGTGAAGGTCGGCCGGTATGGCCCGTATGTGCGACGCGGGGACGAGGGCGGCCGAGAGAACATGGTTTCCATCCCCGAGGACCTGCCGCCGGCGGATCTCTCCCTAGAGCATGCTCTGGAGCTGCTCAAGGGCAAGAGTGCCGAGAACGAGCCGCTGACCATGGATCCCGTAACGGGAAGAGCGGTCACCATGCAGCAAGGGCGCTTCGGCGCTTATCTCGAGCTCGCTCAGACCGAAGAAGAGCAAGCCTCCAAGACCAAACCTCGGCGTGTTTCGATACCGAAAGATTTGACGGTTGGCGACATCACCGCCGAGATTGCTGAGCGCCTGATTCAACTTCCTCGCACCCTCGGGAAACACCCTGAAACTCGTGAAGAAATTTCGACTGCGCTCGGTCGGTACGGCCCGTACATCAAGCACGAGAAGGACTATCGGAACATCGAGACGTGGGAACGCGCCTGTGACATCACCCTCGATGAAGCACTCGCGATCCTTGCCCAACCCAAGGCAACAAAGCGCCGCTTTGGTGCTGCCAGCCGTACGGTGTTGAAAGAACTCGGAAAGATAGAAGGCGCTACTGGCGAGGTCAAGGTTCTCGACGGGCGATACGGTCCGTACGTAACGGACGGTGAGACGAACGCCTCGCTACCGAAGGGAAGCGATCCACAAGCCATCACTGCAGAAAAGGCGGCCGAGCTTCTCGAAGCGCGACGAAAGGCGGGGCCGAAAAAACGGCCCAAACGCCGCAAGCGCGCATAGCGTTCCGCGACCAGCCAAGAGTTTCGCCCCAACCGTTCGGCCGTAGGGGTGACTTAGGATAGCGGCCCTGCGGACCGGTTCATCCGTCGCGTACGCCAGCGGATTCCGATGCCCAGAAAGGGTTGAGGCGGGATCCAACATGGCCCTGGCAGGGCTCGCACATCTTCCAATAGATCTGAATCCGATTCACCGACCACGTCGGCCGCCAGCATGCCGCATGTTGTTCCGAGGGCAATGCCTGCGCCTCGATAGCCAGCTACGCCAACGATGTTGGATCCGAGTTCACCGAAGAATAGGTTCTGATTGCCCGCAACGCCCATCGCCCCTGCCCACATGTAGGGGAGCTGTAGCTCGGCCAAGGCCGGAAACCGGACCGCAAGGGCTCGTCGATGAAGCTCGGTGATCTTCCTCTGAATGCTTGCCTTGGTTCGCCCAGTGGCATCGTAATGAACGGTATTGCGGATGAGAATCCGTTGGTCACGGGTACGTCGGACCGTTGATCCCATTGACTCCTGGGCTAAAAGACCCCACTCTCGTTCGCCGCCCACCGCCTCTTGTTCCGGCGCGGTAAGAGGCCTGCTGAGGCTCCCGAACGTGGTTAGCGGAAAGATTCGATTCCTGAGGAAACCAAGATTGGGTGCGTAGGCGTTCACCGCGACGATCAGTGAGGGTGCCGTGATCGATCCCTCGGCCGTGCTCACCGTGTGAGGCGTACCCTCGCTGATCCTGTGGATCGGGCTATTCTCGAAGATCGAGACCGTTGACGGCAAGCAACGTGCGAGTCCGCGAACCAGTGCGCCAGCTTGGACCAGGACGCTACCAGGAAGGCGGATGCCAGCACGATAAAATTGGCTGCCAGTAATCGCAGCAATCGCCTCCGTGTCGAGCCACTCGAAGCGCTCGCCACGCCCGCCAAGCCAGTCTCGTCGGGCCTCGAGCGATTGTAAAGCTTCGGCGCTGGCTGCGCCGTGAAACCATCCGCGCTCGTCCCAATCGCAGTCGATTTGATGGACATCAACCATTCTGCGCAGCTCGGTGATACCGGCGCGCTGAAGACGAAGAAAGCGCTCACCCTCATCCTCGGGCATGGCTTGCACATACTGCGTGAGGTCAACCACGAAGCCTGAGCTTCGCCCGGAAGCGCCCTCGCCGATCCCACGTGCGTCGACCACAGCAATACGCCAATCAGGCTGGAGTTCGGCAAGGCGGCGGGCCGCAGCAAGACCGGTGAAACCGGCTCCCACAATGACGCAGTCGGCTGACCGCCCGCCGCGGAGGGGTTCCTTGTTCGCGTCGCGCGGGATCGTTTCGAGCCAGCCACAGGCGCCGTGATCGGTCGGCAGGTGGCGTGATCGGTGTACCCGCCGAGGCACGGGCTAGGTCGTCCTTGTGGCGGCAAGTGCGCCACGAACGCTTACGAAGAAGGGCTGCTCGAAATCCCCCAAGCGCTGCCCATCGGGGACCACTGTTGGTTCGGTTTCCCAGCTGCCCGTCGTAACCTCTTCCCCAAGGCCCAACGCCTTCCAAAGCCGATCCGCGAAATCGGGCATCACCGGCGCCGCGAGAAATGCAAGGGTTCTGGCTGCGACCAGCTCCAGCGCTACCGCTGTTCGGCGTTCCTGTGAGCGATTGGCAACGTTTCGCCAATGATCCTCCGCAGAGCCGAATCGGCGGGCCTCACGAACCAGCTCGCAGAGGTTGCGGATTACCTTCTGCGGGGAGAAACCCGAGGGCTCGTAGGCATCCTCGGTCGACGCGACAAGCGTCCTGATCCGTTGGTAGAAGATGCGATGCTCGTCGGTCCAATCACCAGTAGCGGGTACCGAGCCATCGAACTCATCTCGCACCTTGGCTCCGAGGCGGAGCAACCATACCTGCCAACTCTGACACAGCTCTCTCTCGACAGCCTCCTCGAAAGCGGCGACCGTGAAGTTGGTCGCTTCGCGCTCCGGGCATGAGTAGCCGAGATAAAACCGCATCACATCCTGCGACACCGCTTCGGCCATGACCCGACCCAAAATACGATGGTCTCGGCTGGTCGAGAACTTCTCTCCGTCCAGGTGGTAGAACTCGTTGGTGATGAAGCTCGTGGGCAGCCTGAGCGACGAATCGTAGGCGTGGTAGAGCGCTGGTAGAAAAACGGCGTACCAAAAGCTGTTGTCGACACCGAAGAACTGAACAATATCCGCGTCGCCGCTGCGCCAAAAGTGACCCGGGTCAGACGCAGCACCCGCGACCTCAGCCGTGTGCTGCGCATAGGCCCAGTACCGCGCGGCCATTTCAAACCAAACGTAGAGTGTTTGGTTCTCGAAGGTCGGATCGCTGGGACGGTCGCGCTCGCTCGAAGCGGACCAAGGAACCGAGACGCCCCACGTTGCCACATGACTGATCGCGATGTCGGGCAGGCCTTCCTCGAGAACGGCCTCGCACAATGCGCGCAGCTGGGGGTTCATCACCGTCGATCGGTGGTAAGCACGCAGCATCTCAGTGTATTCGCTGAGTTTGAACACGAGGCGGGTGAGCGGACGCATCTCAGGCGATGTGTCGCACTTCGTACAGCGAAGATCCACGAGGTCGATCGCGTCATTGACGCGTCCACACTCTTCACAAGAGTTGCCCCAGACGCGCGCAGCACAGAGGGAGCAGTTCCCACAATAATCCGCCTCATAGAGGTGTTGATCACAGGCCACGCAGAATGGTCTCGGCTCGTTTCGGGCCTCGATGTCGCCCTTCTCGTAGAGCCTGTGGAACAAGTCGTGAACCAACGGTAAGTAGTGCTTGGAGGCGCCGGGGCGCATCCAAACATCGAGTCCAATACCCGCGCTGGCAAGCGTCCCTTCGATCGCCTCCGCACAATCGTCTGCCGCTGCTTTGGCTGAAGTCTCGAGTTGCTCGGCCAACCGCTCGACGTGCATGCAATGGTCATCGGTGCCGCACGCGAGATAGCTTTCGCGTCCCCGGACACGCTGATAGCGATTGAAGAAGTCGGAGGACAGGTACGGTCCTGACAAGTGCCCCAAATGCAGGTCGCCATTGGGCGTTGGGGGCGCCGCGGTCACCATCGTTCGCCGAGGTCGCTCAACTTTCCCGTCGGTCGCCTCTTGTGGGCTAGGCGTTTCGTTGCGGCTGTGCCACAAAGCACGATCTTCCCACCAGACCGTCAAGAACATGAGGTCTTCATCTGGCGATGTGTTGGTCAGCGTGTGGCTTTGAAACGGATCGTGAAACGTAACCGTGCCGGGTCCGACCGCTGAGATTTCGCCATCGATCGTAATCTCACCCTGTCCGTGCGCAACGAAGAAGGTTTCACAATCGTTGTGCTTGTGCTCCTTGGTCGCCTCGCCTGGGGCCAAGATCGCCCAGGCTGCACCAAAAGGCGCCTTCGCGGCACCTTCCCAAGGATAGAGAACCTGTAGATCGACTCCGTAGGCCTGGATGAACGATTCCGGATCGAGGTGCTGAACGTGCACGGTATCCTCGCGGGAAGGTAACGCTACAAATACGAGTCAGGAGACGGCGGCGACAACGGGGGCCGCACGCTGTTCCAGGCATCTTCGCGAGATTGCCCGCTCGATGGTCTTGGCGCGGGCGGGTGCTATGGACAGCAGGACATCGGTGATGCCGTGGGTAGGCATGTTGTAGCCCTGCAAGAACACCTGCGGCTCGAGCGCCTCGTGGGCGTCGATGGCATAGTTCCGCTCGACCTTGTAGGTGCCGAGCTCGTCCTCTTGGAAGTAGCAGGCTAGATCGTCCACCAACGGGTGCTTTTTGGGCCAGTCGAAGCCAGTGCACAGCACCACGCCGTCCGCCTCGATCTGCTGCTCGGCGCCGCTCATGAGATGGCGAAAGTGAGCGACGTGGGTGTCGGACGGTCCGGTCTCAAGGCCGCACAGCTCGAGGAATGGTAGCACCCGCCCACGGTTGCGTCCGAGGACCTTCTGCCGGTACAGGCGCTTGTAGAGACGCTGGATGACCTCGAGGTCGATGACCGCGAAGTTGGTGTCTTCGAGACTGCTCAACATCTCGCGACGCTTGGCCGCAGGCAAGTCGTGGAAGTAGTCGACGCTTTCGGGAGAGAAGGACTCGTCGGAAAACGGGCTGGCGTCGACCGGCTTGTAGGCGTAGTTCCGGATGGTGCTGGTGACATCGGCGTTGGGGTAGCTGTCGAGTAGGTACTCGAAGATCTCGCCCGCACTTTGTCCGGAGCCGACAATGACGAAACGGTAGGGTGCGTCGCGGTCGTCGAAGCGCTTGATGCCGGTCAAGAACGAGGCAGGGTGCAGCACGCCAGTGCCCAGGGCCACATCGACGCCTTCAGGCAGCTTCGCCGAGCCGCCGCCAGCGATCACCACGTTTCGGGCCAGGTACGATTCCACCTCACTGGCGGCCTGGTTGGTGGCTTCTACCCGCAGCAGGGCAGCAGGCGCGCCTTCAGGAACGGGATTTCCATCGCCATCCACAGCGACGATCCGCTCTACCGAGCGACCGTACCGAGCATAGTGCGCGAGCTGCTCGGCGACCCAGGTCATATAGTCGTTGAACTCGATCCGGGTCGGATAGAGATCCCGTAGGTTCAGGAACTCATAAAGCCTGTCTTTGGTTTTCAGGTAGTTGAGGAACGTATACTGGCTCCGCGGATTCACCGGCGTAATCAGGTCTTTCATCGCCACCACTTGCAGCAGCGAGTCGCGGATCAGCATGTTGGGATGCCAAACGAAGTGTGGCTTAGCTTCGAGGAACAGCCGGTCGACTTGCTCGCTCTCGCTCGCCTCCTCCATCACCACCGCGAGCGACAGGTTGGAAGGTCCGAATCCGACGCCAATGACGTCGTACACTTTTTCGAAACTGCTCATGGCTGTTCTCCGTCTACCCACCCGTTTCAGCACGTAGCGCGCCCTGTCGGGTGTGAAGAACGTCATCGGAGACAAGGCAACGGGAATACACACCGCCTGCGCAAAAACACTAGGGCTTTCACCCAAGAATCCATGCGCGGTGGGAACACACCATCGCTGACTTTAGTTGGGCCAGGGCCTAGTGATCCCCGCCTGACCTCACCGGAGCCGCTGTCTACGGACGATCGCGACCGGACGCGCGATACATCGCGAACGGTCCATATTGTACGAAGCGGATGCCATGGAGTCAAGCGAGCCGGGTCGGTACTAGCCCGTGCTAACCCACAGGCGCCGCTGTCGCGGGCTGTGTGCCGGCGAGATGTTCTTCAAGGAATGAAAGGATGGCCCGATAACCCTGCTTCTGATTTGCTTTCTTGCGGAATCCGTGGCCTTCGTCGGCGAACACAATGTACTCAATGGGTACGTTGTTGTCGCGAATCGCTTCGACCATTTCGTCCGACTCGACCTGCAACACCCTCGGATCGTTGGCGCCCTGTAAGACCATCAGCGGACGAACGACGTTCTCGGCGTGGAACAACGGCGATATGCCCTTGAGGTAGGTCTCGTCGTCAAGGGTGCCAAATTCGGCCTCGAAGTAGGTCCGGCCAGACTCCCACCAGGGTGGGATGCTGTTGAGGGTCCGGTACCAGTTCGCAACCCCAAAGATATCGACGCCAACGTCAAACGCCTCGGGCCGGAAGGTCAGCGCGGCCAATACCATGAAGCCGCCATAGCTCCCGCCAATGATGCCGATGCGGTCGGCGTCCACATAACCCGTGTCGATCAGCATCTGCTTGCTGGCCACGCAGTCGTCGAGATCACCGTTGCCGTGATCATGGTCGTCGAGGTGGAAGAATGCCTTGCCGTATCCGGAGCTGCCGCGGTTGTTGATGGCGTACACCACATACCCGTGGTTGACGAGGTATTGGATCAGACCGCTGTAGCCCACCCGTGACTGACCGCCTGGACCACCGTGGACCCAAATCAGTGCCGGAGCTTGGTTCTCGGCTGTGGCGCTGTGAGGGCGGTAGAGGATGCCTGGAACTTCGGTTCCGTCGTGCGAGGCAAACCGCACCACCTCGGGCGCGACCAAGTCTTCAGGGATGATTTTCGGGTTGAGTGATCGGGTCAACCGGGCGGGACTTCCGCCATCGAGGTTCTGGACGTAAAGATCGCGAGGTTCGCGGCTGCTGCTGGCGTAGAACGCCATCTTGGATTCGTCTCTCGAGAAGACCACCGAGTTGATCTCAGCATCGCCGAGCTCTGGAAGGGCGACCCGATCACCGGTTTCGCCGTTGTAGAGACGAAGCTCGGTGCGGCCATCGTTGTTGACGCCGGTGACCCGATAGCGGCCGGTGAGGGAGTAGAAACTAAACACGAGATCCCAATCGGCAGTCTCGATGGTCGTCCAGGCTCCGGTAGCCAGGTCGTACCGCACCAGGTAGGTGAAGGGCGAATCCAAGTCCGTCAGTAGCAGCAGGGCATCGCCATCGCGGGTGAATGTTTGCGGCGCGAACTGGACCGCACCTTCGTGATCGGTAATCCGGTCCATGGCTGCGGTTTCGACATCGTAGATAAAGACATCGGTATCGGCATTGCTGATGGTCTTCTGCAATGCCAGCGTACCGCCGTCGGGCGAGATGGCTGCTACGTCGTTCCCCTCATCGTTTTGGTAGAGGAGCGACCGTTCATAGCTCGTGACGTCGTACCGGTAAACGTCGAAGTACTTCGGGTTGCGTTCGTTGCTGGCTACATAAAAGCCGGTCTCGTCTTGCGTCCACCCAAAGAACCGCGCTTTCAGTCCCTCGCCCGGCGTGAGATCGACCACCTTGCCATCAGGCTCGCGAACATAGAGGTGATTCAATTCGTCGCCACCTTCATCCGCGGTGTAGAGGAAGCGCTCGTCTTGGGGAAAGTAGCCGACCGAGAAGATCGAATCGTCGCTCTCGGTCAATGCGGTGGTGGCGCCGCCGTCGATCGAGATCGCATGCGCGTTGAAGACGCCGGAGGCATCACTGCTGACCAAGACGCGTGCATTGTCGTGCGAGAACGACGCGCCCCCGAAACTGATGGTGTCGAGAAAGTCGTCGATGGAGTAGACAGCGGCCTCTCGCGGTGCCGCTGGCCGCGGGGCCTCGGTGGTGGCGGGTGTGGTGCAGGCGGCAGCGGTTAGAAGCAAGACGATGGCAAAGCTCGATCGAATCGTGGCGCACATGGGTTCCTCTTGTTCAGCCGTGTGTGAGGCTGGTAGATGGCCGGGATCGGTCGTTGTCGGACCAATGGCCAATCCGAGACGCGATTGGTGCTGGACGGTTGTGTTTCTACGGATAGTAGCCGCTAAGGGTTTTTACCGTGACAGCGGGGCGATCCACCTCGAGATCGACGCGTCGAAAGCCGTCGTCGCCGCTTGTGTTCGAACTCTGGTAAGCCACCAGGTACTGTGATCGAAGCTCGCGCTGAATCACGCTATAGACGCCGCCGAGGTCGGTGATTCCATCGATGAAGAAACTCCGGCCGCCGGTTTCATCGGCAAGGCGTGCAAGCTTTCGTCGCGAGGTGCTCTCGCGCAAACGCAGGCCGATGGTGTAGAGGGTGATGCCGGCGCGGCGCGCGTAGTCGAGGGTCTGTTCGAAGGTAAAACGGCTCGACTCATCTTTGCCGTCGGAAAGCACCAAGATCGCACGTTGCCCGCGGATACCGGTGAAGTAGTAGAGCGTGAACATCAGGCTGTCGAACAGGGCGGTTTGCCCTTCGGCAACCAAGCCGGCGAGGCCGGCCCCGAGGGCGGCTCGGTCGCTTGTCAACTTGACTGCGAGGTGGGGAAAGCTATTGAACGTCACCACCGCGGCACGGTCCTTGGCATGGATCGCCTGTTGAAAGAACGAGAGCGCGGCCTTGCGAACTTCGTCGAGCGTGCCATGCATGGAGGCCGAGTTGTCAATGAGAATACCGGTGTGGATCGGCAGGTCCTCGACCCGCTCGAACCGGTTGAGCGATTGCGCGACGCCATCCTCGCGGATAGCAAAGTCAGCGGCGGTCAAGCCCTCGACCGGACGGCCGCCCGCGTCCAGAACCGATGTATAGAGCTCGACCATTTGAACATCGACAATGTCCTGATGATCGGGCGCATTGATGAACACCAGGTCTTCGGTAGCGTTGCCATCGGGTAGGTAGGCGACGGCCCGAACATAGGTCACAGGCTCGCCCTCGGGCAGTGCGACGGGGTGCACCCATGGCGCCTGAAAGAGCGTCGCCACCCGGGTTTCGTCGAGAAAGACCTCGACCCGATCGAGTGAGCGGTCTTCCGGTATCTCGACCTCGAAGCGTACGCGTAGGCTCTTCTCGTAGATTCGGCCCCGGCGGGGTTCGATGAGCTTGACGGCAAAACGGTAGCCGCCGCCATTGAGCAGGGTTTCGTCGCTGGCCAGCTCGCGACCCGTGTCGTCGAGCCCTTCGACCCGGAGCACGTGGAGGTCGGGAAAGGGGCCGAGGTCAATGCGGACACTGAATGGTGGGCGGTTCTTGGTGAGGATGACTTTGTCGTCGAGCAAGAACCGAACCCTCTCGATCTCGTTGCCGGCAACGACCGCGTCGAAGCGCACGAATCCAGTGAGCAACTCGGCGGCCGGTTTGCGGAGCTTGACGTTGGTTTCGCCTGCTTCGATCGCCGCGATTGCTTCCGCGAACAAGGTCGCGGTGAGCGGATCTTGAATCGCACGCGCGTTCAAAACGATATGGGCTTCGGGAACCTCGAGGGTGCGTTCGACCCGCATCACGCCCTCCCCATTGAGGTCGTCCACCCGTAGGATCATGCGATACCGACCCGGACGCAGGTAGCGCTGAAACGCCAGCGGTAGTATCTCGGCCTCGCCGTTTGGTGCTGCTGGTATCTCGGCTGCCGGGAAGCCGTATTTGTAGCGAAAGCCTTCGAAGAGCTGGTCGTCGACAACAATCTCACCGGTGAGGTGGAGGTCACGCGATCGGTAACCCGCGAACGACGCCGTCTCGACGGCGCTCATGTCGAGGGCCACGGTGACCTGAACCACCGTCCGGTTCTGGTGTCGCCCGGGGTATTCGACCGAGACGGTACCGCCCAGGGCTTTGGCGCCGGCCGGCATCTCGGTGCTCTGGGCAACGAACGTCTGAACCCATTCCTGGCTGTTGGGCCGGGGTTTGGTCAGCACCGCAGCGATCGTTCGCTCGTATTCGTCGGCCTGGCGGGTAACTTGGTTGACCACCTGGGATAGTAAGGAACCGTTCACGCAGGGGCGATAGCGCTGGATCAACTGCTCAGTGCCCATTGCCGTCGACGGCCGCCACAGTCGCATCGGTCCGTCCTCGCGGAAGCGCATGAAGAGCAGCACAAATGGGTAATCGACGTGGTCTGAGCCGTTGTCGTAAACCCAAACCTCGGCTGGGATTCGCGTGGCGGTGCAACGGACTTCGAAGTGACGCGACGAGCGGTCGTGAACCAGGAGGATTCGGGAGCGATCATCGGTCAATGATCCAAAGCGTGAGCGAGCCTCGGCCAGCCGTACAGGCCAGCGGTCTTTGAGTTCGTTGCGGGTCGTGCGCGAGTAGGGATCGCGCACCCGCCAAAAAGCCTGGATGAACGCGTCGCGCTGGTACGTCCGGCGGAGTTGGCCGAACATCCGTCGCTCGGCCGCGGTGATCAAGGGCTCCACCTCATCGAGCCAATCAGCATGGGCATCGGTGGGTGCCTCTTCGTCAATCAGCAGGCTGGTGTCGGGTCCAGCGCTGGTTGCCGAAGCGCTTTCGTCACTCGGCTGGGCACTCACGCCAACGGTGAGCAAGAGGGCCGCAATGGCGGTGGTAAGGCGAAAGGAAACAGTCATGATGCACGACGGGATTCGGCGCTACGGCCAATTCCTATCTTATGCCAGAGGCCTCGAGAGGTTGGGAACGAGGGGGCAAGATGATCGTTTCTTTGGATCAGTCGCTGTACGCGGTGGGGTCAACCACGCCGCCGGCAGCGGATCAGAGAACCGTCTCGCGCAGGACCTCTTCAACCGTGGTGACGCCTTCCTTGATCTTCTGCAAGCCACTGCCACGGAGGGTGAGCATGCCTTCTTCCACGGCTTTCTCCCGCAACTCGTATGCGCTCGCGCCGTTGAGGATGAGCTCACGGATCTCTTCGGCGATGCTCATGACTTCGTAAAGACCCACCCGGCCCTTGTAGCCTGTGTCGCCACATTTCTCGCAACCCCGGCCTTGAAACAACCTTGTCGAATGCGCGTCTCGTTCGGTGTAGCCGAGTGCGGTCAATGCCGCTGGTGTAGTGTCGACCGGTTCTTTGCAGTAGCTGCAAATGCGGCGAACCAGCCGCTGGGCCGCTACCAGATGCACGGACGTCGCGACCAGGAACGGCTCGATGCCCATGTTCATCAGGCGGTTGATGGTTGAAGGTGCATCGTTGGTGTGCAACGTCGAAAGCACCAGATGGCCGGTCAAGGCAGCCTTGATGGCGACCTCAGCGGTTTCGAAGTCGCGAATCTCTCCAACCAGGATGATGTTGGGGTCCTGCCGCAGGAAGGAGCGGAGGGCGGCTGCGAAGTTGAGGCCGATCGATTCTTTGGTCTGTACCTGATTGATGCCCGGTAGGTTGAATTCCACCGGATCTTCGGCCGTCATGATGTTGGTGTTAGGCTTGTTGATGCTCGACAACGCGGAGTACAGCGTGTTCGTCTTACCCGAACCTGTCGGTCCGGTGACCAACACCATGCCGTACGGGCGGCTGACCGCAAGCTTGAAACGATCCAGCGACTCCGCTTCGAACCCAAGCTTGGTCATATCCAGCATCAGGTTGTCTTTGTCGAGGAGCCGCATCACGATCTTCTCGCCAAAGATGGTGGGCAACACCGAAACGCGGTAGTCGAGTTCTTTGTTCTTGTCGCCGATCTTGGTTTTGATCTTGATCCGCCCGTCTTGGGGCAGCCGCTTTTCGGCGATGTCCAACTTCGCCATGATCTTGATGCGACTGGTGATACCGTCGCGTAGGCGCAGCGGTGGGTGCATGACCTCGTAGAGAATGCCGTCGATCCGGTAGCGGCAGCGGTACTTTTTTTTCGTAGGGCTCGACGTGGATGTCGGACGCCCCGCGTTTGATCGCGTCGGTCAGAATGATGTTGACGAGCCGGACGACCGGTGCTTCGTCGGACTCCTCGGCCAAGGCGTCGATGTCGAACTCTTCGGGCTCATCGTCGAGTACTTCGAGGTCGCCGCCGCCACTGTCCTCGTCGAGGTCTTCCATGACCTTCTTGAGTTCGAGGGCGTGGGTGGAGCCGTAGTATTTGTCGATGGCGCTACGGATTGCGCTCTCGGACGCGACGACCGGCTCGACGTTGTAGCCGGTCATGAACTTGATGTCATCCATCGCGAACACGTTGGTGGGGTCCAACATGGCGATGGTGACCTTGGCGCCGGCCTTGGACACCGGCATGATGGTGTACTTGCGGGCGATGTCGGCGGGAATGATCTTCACCACCGCTTCATCTACTTCAACCTTGGACAGGCTGATGGCCGCGACGCCAAAGTGCTTGGAGAGGAACCCGACCAAGTCTTCCTCGTTCAGCAGGCCCATCTTGACCAGATTGGAACCCAGTCGCCCACCCTTCTCGCTCTGTTCACCAAGCGCCTGTCGCAGTTGCTCCTTGGTGATTTTCCCTGCCTTGACCAGGAGTTCGCCCAACCGATCGCTCATGCGCCTCCTTGAAACGGAACCATCAATCGTCTATTCCAATCGTCTATTCGGACCTTGTCAAGCCGAGTGCCCGTATCCACTACGCGAAACAGGCGCTGCGATCAGGAAGACGGACACCACCGAACTACGACGCCGGTCCAGAGCTGATTTCAGCCGAGAAGGGCACGCGCACGCGCCGCTACCTGATCCGGAGCAATGGTTGTCAAACACGCCTTGGTATCCGCAAAGCGTTTATAGCAGAAACTGCACGGAAGCTGGTGCCACAACGCACATTCGTCGGCCCGGTAGGGACCGTTGCGCAACGGGTCGGTTGGCCCCATGACGCAAAGCACGGGTGTTCCCAAGGCGTGTGCCAGATGGAGCGGCCCCGTGTCGCCACCGAGTAGCAAACGGCTCCCGCGAAGCAAGGCGACCAGCGACGAGAACGGGCCCGCGTCGACCGTGGTTGCGGTTCCGTCGCTGGCATCGGCCACTGCCGTTGCGAGCGCCTCCTCCCCGGGCGCGATCGGTACCAAGATGTCGAGTCCGGTGTCGTCATGGAGTTGGCGCGCAACGGCACCCCACCAAGCGGTTGGGTACTGTTTGTTGCCCCAGCCAGCGCCGGCTTGGATCAGTGCGTACGGCCGTTGCCGCTTCAGAGGCTGCGCCTGCGGCAAGATCTTGGCGCCGTCGAAGTCGCCGGTAGCGACCTCGATTCCCAGTGGTGCGAGCAAAGACAGCATGCGGTCTACCGCGTGTTGAGGTGCTGCCGGTACCGTTTCGCGTAGCCACAGTGCGCTGGCGGGTTCGCGGCGATCGGAACGGCGGGCACCGATCGTTCGTGGTGCACCACTGAATCGGGCGAGCAGGGCGCCTTTGTGGTTGCCCATGAGGTCGAGCGCAACGTCGGGGGCGAACGCGCGCAAGGACCGGCGGAGGATGCGGGCACTTTGTAGAACCTGGTGCGGCGGCTGCCGACGCCAGCGGCGCAGGGCCACAGGAATGATCAGGTCGAGGTCCGGGTGTCCATCGAGTAAGGGAGCGAACGCCGACTCGGCCAACCAGGCGATTCGGACCCGTGGGTCGTGCGCCTTGAGGGCGCTCAGCACTGGCAACGCGTGGACGATGTCGCCCATCGCGCTGGTGCGAACGATCAGGATTTTCATGGCAGGCGGCGGACTGCGGCAATCAGGTCGCTCGTGGCATGGTCTTTGGGGTCACCCACCAACGCCGTCCGGCCGCCGTAGGCTTGCACGACCGCATACTCGGGTACGTTTTCGGGCCGACCATAGTCGGTGCCCTTGCAGTGCACGTCGGGTTCGAGCTCGGTTAGCAAGGGCGCTGGCGTGTCGCCGTCGAAGATGACTACGAAGTCAACGGGTTCGAGTGCCGCGAGGAGCTCGGCGCGTTCGGCGGCGGTCACCAGGGGTCGGCCGGCCCCTTTGAGTGATGCAACCGACGCATCATCGTTAATGGCGACGATCAGCGCGTCGGCTTCGGCACGCGCATCACGTAGGTAACGCAAGTGACCAACATGGAGCAGGTCGAAGTGACCGTTGGCAAAGGCAACGGTTCGGCCAGCTGCGCGCAGGTCGGCACGTACGCGGCGCAGGGTTTCGAGGTCTAGGACGCGTCCCATTCCAACCCCTCCAGCAGTGCGCGGTTTCCGGAAACCGCGCTGGCCAGTTCGTTGCGATCGAGGGTGGCGGTGCCGACCTTCATGACCACAACCCCGCCTGCGTAGTTCGCCAGGCACGCTGCTTCGAGAGGTGAGCCACCCGCGCCAATGCGAGGGCGAAGGTTCCGATCACCGTGTCGCCAGCGCCGGTAACGTCGGCGACTTGATCGGTTCCGTGAACCGGTAGATGGGTCGTGCCACCGTCGGTAAGCAGAGCCATACCGTCGCTGCCTTGGGTGATCAGGAGAAAACGCATCCCCAAGCGCTTGCGGAGGGCCTGGCCACCCGTCTCGAGCTGATGTCGATCGTCGATCGGATGTCCCAAAAGCGTTTCTGCTTCCTCCGCGTTGGGGGTCGCACCGTCGAGGCCAGCGAACGATGCCAAGCGGTAGCGGCTGTCGCCGAGGACCGGGCACACCGGTCCCAGAGCCTTGCCTAGCGCGTCGAGAAGGGTTGGGTCGGCGGCGCCGTAGCCGTAGTCGCTGATGACTCCCGCGCGAAAGCCGCCGCACTGGCTCTGCGTGTCGCGTAGCACGGCAATCAGCTGTGAGCGTTCGTCGTCAGTTAGCGTGACCTCGTCTTCGACGTCGAAGCGAACAATTTGCTGTTTGATGGCGTGGCGCCCGCCCGCCAGGACCCGTGTCTTGGTGGGTGTGCGATAGCCGACGCGGGTGAGGATGCCAGCCGTGACGATTCCACGTTGTGTTAGCCATGCGCACAGCTCGGCGCCCGCATGGTCGTCCCCCACGATTCCCAGAGGTAACGGCCGTCCCCCCAGTGCCGCGACATTTGCGACGGCATTGGCACCTCCGCCTGGTGCGAAGATCTCGGTGTCATGGCGCAAGATCAGGACAGGTGCTTCACGACTGATTCGTTGCGGGGTACCGTGAATAAAACGGTCCGCCACCAAATCCACCGCCATCGCGACAGGTTGATCGGCCATGTCGTCGATCAGCGCAATCAGACGTTCCGGCTCCGGCGCGCCAGGATGTGAGGAGGGGGAAGTCGACATCGAACCGGGATTCTACCGGCCGCCGCGGTTTCGCGCACGAAGCAAGCGCAACGTGTCCACGACTCGGGTCGACCGGTGCTGCATTTTCCTGCTGGATGGTCGGTTTTCACAAGCTCGAAACGCGCTCGCTACTCGGCTCACGGCCGGCAACAGTGCCTCGCGGATCGCTGCTGTACAAGCGGAGACCTCCGCAAGCATGATCCTGATCACGTTGCCGAAATTTGGTTCTAGACACAGATCGGTACCGCTTTGCTGCAAGAGTAGAGTACGCTCGACACTCGTTCAGCTAATTCTAGGGCTCGGCCCGTTGGTCGATCGTCCACACTGGTCCCGCATCGTGGGACGGAGAAACAAAGTCATGTCGAAGAAAATCTATGTTGGCAATCTGCCCTTTTCCGCGTCGGACGACGAAATCCGCGAGCTGTTTGCCGGGTTCGGCAGCGTCGAGTCGATCAACTTGATCACCGACCGAGAGACGGGTCGGCCGCGGGGTTTTGGATTCGTGGAGATGTCGGACGGTGGCGACGAAGCGATCCAGGCGCTCAATGGGACCGCAATGGGTGGCCGCAACCTGGTTGTGAACGAGGCGCGTCCGCGCGAGAATCGTTCCGGCGGTGGCGGTGGCGGTGGCGGTGGCGGTGGCGGTGGTGGCGGTGGCGGTGGCGGTGGCGGTGGCTTTCGGCGGGACCGCTGGTAAGCGCTCGAGGGATCGCCGGAGGTCAGCTTGTGTTGACCTCTGGCGCGCCTTTGTGAGGTCACCAGCGCGTCGATCGACGCGTGATGCCCACCGATCCCATCCGTCCAGTCCTGCATGATCAAGGCGTTCTCGTGCTCGACGGTGGCCTGGCCACGGAGCTCGAAGCGCGTGGCGCCGACCTTTCAGGGGGCCTGTGGTCAGCACGTTTGTTGGTGGAGGCGCCCGATCGCATCCGAGCGGTCCACGACGCCTACCTGCTGGCGGGGGCCGATTGCCTGATCACCGCGACCTACCAGGCGACCACCGAGGGCTTCCGGAGTCTCGGCTGTTCCGAGACCGAGGCTCAGATGCTGTTGCTCCGCGCCGTGGACCTAGCGCGGGAGGCGCGTGATGTCTTTTGGGGCGACGCCAACAACCGGGCCGGACGATTGCGGCCGCTGGTTGCCGCTAGTGTCGGGCCGTATGGGGCGTTTTGTGCCGACGGCTCGGAATACACAGGTCGCTACGACTTGGATCAGGCTGGCCTTGCTGACTTTCACCGACAGCGGTTGGCGTTGTTGGCGGGGTGGCGGCGCCGACCTTCTGGCCTGCGAGACCATCCCGTCCGCTGCCGAAGCCCGAGCCCTGGTGAGCCTGCTCGACGGGCTCGAAGGAGGCTCGGCAGGACGGGGCCGCGTGGATCAGCTTCACCTGCAAGGATGAAGCGCACTTGAGCGACGGCACGCCACTCGCGGCCATTGCGGCCGAGGTTGCGGCGTGTTCGTCGATCGTTGCGATCGGCGTCAATTGCGTTGCACCAAGCCTGGTTCCCGCGTTGATCGTCCATCTCCGCGCGGCAACCGATCTTCCGATTGTCGTATATCCGAACTCCGGTGAGCGCTGGGACGCGGCCTCTCAAACCTGGCGTGGAACGGCCGAGCCGGATGACTTCGCCGAGGCCAGCATGACGTGGCGCGCTGCGGGCGCCACGATCATTGGCGGATGTTGCCGGACAGGGCCGGAGCACATCCGCCGCCTGGCTGTGCGGTTCACCGCGGCCTGCTAGCCCCAAAACCAGCGCATCTTGAAGGCGATCTACACAAATCCGGCTTGGGTGAAGGAGCTGATTACGGCGGGTCCCTCACCCCCATCCCCTCTCCCGCCGGAAGATGGGGCCCGATCGCTTCGCGGCGCTGATCTTGTCGGTTGTGATCGACACAAGATGCTGGGATCCTGGCTGTTAAAGTGTTTTGACCAGGAAGTATCGGGTCTTCATGGTAAGTTTGTAACTTCTATTGATGCTGACACCGGCGGAATGGAGTTGGACCTCGGCTGCGAATGCACCTGCCTGCTTGGTGTGCGCTGTAGCCGCTCCTCATGACGCGTCGCCGCGCGAATCCTCCGCATCGGGTCGCAATGCCTTGCGAAGGGAAACGAATGAACAAAAAAAACTGGAAGATCTGGCTCGCGCTGGTCGTCGGCTTGGCCTTGGTGGGCCAGGGCGTGCTGGCGCAAACCGACGAGACCACGGACGACGCAGCAGATGCGGCCGCGGCTGAAGACACCGAGGAATACTCCGAAGAGATTGTCGTCCTGGGCTCGCGTAGCACGAAGCCCCGCTCACTGACCGATTCGCCCGTGCCGGTGGATGTCATTTCCAACGAAGAGTTCAACGCCACTGGCAACACCGCCGACCTGACGGACAACCTCAGGGCGCTGGTGCCGTCGTATACGGCGACCCCGGCCACCGGTGATGGCAGCGCCTTCGTGCGTCCCACCTCGCTACGGGGCACCGCGCCCGACCAGACCTTGGTGTTGGTCAATGGCAAGCGCCGTCATCGTTCGGCCCTGGTGCAGTTCTTCGCACCGGCGGCGGGCAACGGCGCCCATGGTGTCGACATTGGCATGGTGCCCGGCATTGCGGTCGACCAGGTGGAGGTGCTGCGTGACGGTGCCGCCGCCCAATACGGTTCCGACGCCATTGCGGGCGTGATCAACTTCAAGATGAAAGACGCCTCCGACGGCGGCGAAGTGCAGCTGCAATTCGGCCAACACTACGAGGGCGAAGATTCGCTCAAGGCGGCGGTCAATGCCGGCTTCAAGCTGGGCCAGACCGGCTTCGCGAACATCAGCCTGGAGCATGTCGACAACGACGCGCTGTCGCGTGGTGTCCAGCGCCCCGACGCGCAAGCACTGATCGATTCAGGTGTCCAGGGCGTGGGCGCGGATTCGCCGTTTGGCGACCAGCCTTTCGTACAGACGTGGGGTCGTCCGGAAACGAGCGGGACCCGCTTCTTCTTGAACTCGGGCTTCAGCCCCACCGACACCAACTTCCTGTACTTCCAAGCCGGCTATGCCGACACCGATGGTCGCTACCGGTTCTTCTACCGCGATCCGAATCACTCGAGCCTGGTACCGCTGCGGGCACAGGGCTTCGGCGGCCTGCCGGCGGGCTACACGCCGTTCCTCGACGGCGCCCAGACCGACATGAGCCTCGTCACCGGCCTGACTGGTGCCTTTGCGGGCGACATGACCTACGACGTCAGTGTCAGCTACGGCGAGAACGAGCTGGACTACTTCTTGAACAACACCATCAACCCCGATTTGGGCTTGGCGGGTGGGCAGCCGGCCCAACGCAACTTCGATGTTGGCGGCTACCGGCAAGAAGAGCTCAACTTGAACATCGACTTCACCAAGCCGATCAGCGACAAGCTGGCGTTGGCATTCGGCGCCGAGTGGCGCGAAGAAACCTACGTGGCCATTGCCGGTGAGCCCAATTCGTACGAGGGTGCTGGTTCCAACGGCCTCAAGGGCATTGCCCCGGCCGATGCAGGCTCGTTCAGTCGCGACAACGTCGCGGTCTACGCCGACTTGGAGCATGACGTCAGCGACCGTTTCTTCCTGCAGTACGCGCTGCGCTTCGAGGACTTCTCGGACTTCGGCAGCACGGTCAACGGCAAGCTCGCGGCGCGCTACAACGTCAACCCGAACTTCACCCTCCGCGGTGCGGTGTCGACCGGCTTCCATGCGCCGACCCCCGGGCAGGCCAACGTCAGCACGACCATCACCACCTTCGACGGCGCCACGGGGTTGCAGGTCGAAGAGGGCCTGGTGCCGTCGACCAGCCCGCTGGTGGCGGCCGTGGGTGGCAAGGCGTTGACCGAAGAGACTTCGGTCAACATCAGCGCTGGTTTCGTTGCCGAACTGGGGCCCCGGACCACGTTGACCGTTGATGCGTATTCGATCGCGGTTGATGATCGCATCTACCGGACCGGCGACATCGCGGTCCCGGGCACCACCAGCCAAACGATTTCGTTCTACACCAACGCCCTCGACGTCGAGTCCACCGGTTTCGACATCGTGCTGACGTCGGCGTTCAATTGGTCTGACGCCGTCGAGACCGCCTTGACGGTGGCAGCGAGCTTCAACGAGGTCGAGGTCGTGGGGCAGACGCCGGTGGCCGGTGTCAACCCGGTGAGCGCGAGCATCATCGAGGACATCGAGAACAACTACCCCAACGAACGATTGGTGCTGACCGCCAACACCCGGCTCAGCGATCGCGTGAACCTGCTCGCCCGCGCCAACTACTACGGCAAGCACTTCGATGAACGTGGTCGGATCGGCGCCGCGTCGTCGCCCTCGTTTGAGATTGGCGCCACGCTCTACATCGATCTCGAGTTCAACTACCAGTTCACCGATCGGATCGCTGTCGCCTTGGGTGCGATCAACGTCTTCGATGAGTTCGTCGACGAGATCAACGCGCCGTTCTCCAACCGCCAAAGCGTGGGTCTGCAATACCCCCGCCGCAGCGCCGCGAACTACGAAGGTGGTTCCTGGTACGTCCGCAGTTCGATCAAGTTCTAGACGAGGCCCCGCCTCGGGCCGCGGGTCGATTTGCGCGATTTGGCGCGGCCGACCAAGAAAATCCCCCTCCAGCTCCCCCTTTGAGAAAGGGGGAGGGCCGGACCCGCGCTCCGTATTTCCCCCTTTCTCAAGGGGGGATAGGGGTGACTTCTTCTCACTGGTCGCGGGATCGCAGAACGGTGATTGAAATTACCGTCTAGGTGGAGGTAGTCCCTTCCGGGACTGCCGGACACGGCCTCGTTCTTGTAGCGGCCGTCGCCCCTGGCGGCCGACTCCCTGGACTCCGCCGCCCCCATTATTCCTCGCCCTCCTGGGGAGGATGGACTCTTTATCCTACTTCGAGTAGGATAAAGGCATGTCCGTGGCCAAAGTATCCCTTTCCCTCGATGATTCGCTGTTGGGCGAAGCACGGCGAATCGCCGGCCGACGTGGTCTTTCGCGCTACATGACGCGGGCGTTGCGCAACCAGCTTCAACATGACCGCCTCGCGGGGTTGCTGGCAACTTTGGAGGCTGAGGCCGGGCCAGTGGATTCTTCAGTAATGGAAGAGGTTCGAGCCTCATGGCCCGCAAGCGACGAACGTCCCACTCGCCAAGACGGTTGATTCTCGATTCCGGGGCTGTGATTGCCCTGGCACGGGGGGATCAACGAGCGCGTGCCTATCTGGCGCGCGCACTCGAACTCGGGGCGCCGGTCGAGGTCCCGGTTGTCGTTGTGGCGGAAACAGTGCGCGGTGCGGCGCGTGACGCAAGGGTTCACCGCGTCCTGAAGGCGGTCGACGTGATTCCGCCAGCTACGGAGCCGATCGGTCGACTGGCCGGTCAGTTGCTCGGGCAGGCGGGTTCATCGTCTACCATCGACGCGATGGTCGTTGCCCAGGCCGTCCAACGGGGTGGCGGGGTCGTTCTCACCGGTGACCGGGAAGATCTCGAAGGTCTGGCTGCGCGGCATCCAGAGGTGTGGATTCAGACCATTTGAGCCTCGGCCTACGACGCGCCACGACCGCTGATCACGGCCGGTACTGTCTTGGCGAGGATCTTGAGGTCGAGCCACGGTGACCAGGAGTCGATGTACTCCAGATCGAGCTCGATCCAGCGGTCGAAGTCCACGTGGTTGCGACCGCTGATTTGCCACAGGCAGGTGAGGCCGGGCTTCATGGACAAGCGCCGACGTTGCCAGCGTTGGTACTGGGCCACTTCATCGGGAATCGGTGGTCGAGGCCCCACCAAGCTCATGTCGCCGCGCAAAACGTTCCACAGTTGCGGCAACTCGTCGAGACTGAAGCGCCGCAGGATACGGCCGAGTTTCGTGACCCGCGGGTCGCGCTGGACCTTGAAGACCGGGCCGTCCATCTCGTTGAGGTGGAGCAACTCGCGCTGGCGCGCTTCGGCGCCTTCGATCATGGTGCGGAACTTGTAGATAGTGAACTGACGCCCGTTGAGACCGCAGCGGGTTTGGCGGTAGAAGACCCTGCCGGTCGAGGTGAGCTTGATCAGCGAGGCAATCACCAGCACCACCGGTGCCGCCAACGCCAGCATGGTCACCGAGACCGTCACGTCGATCGCGCGCTTGATGACCAGGGGTAACCAACCCTCGGGCGTCGTCGAGAAGGTCAGCAGCGGGGTGCCGTCAAGCTCTTCCATGCGCGCGTGGGCGCGGGCGTGGGGAAAGAGGTCGAGTGCAAAGCGGATGCGGGTACCCAGTTCTTGTAGCGCGAAGAACAGATCTTCCAAATGATCGAGATCCCGTCGGCCCACGCAGAACAGCACGTCGTCGACAGCGTTTTCTTGCACCAGCTCAGGAAGAGTGTCGAGGGTACCCAATATCGAATAGCGTTTCGGGACCTCGGCGTTTTCACTCCCCGGATGGGCCACCAGGCCGAGCACACGGTAGCCCCAGAAGCGATGATCTCGGATCGAGTCCGCCAGCTTGATGGCACTCGCATGGGTTCCGACAATGATCAGGCTGCGGTAGTTGTAGCCCTGCAAGCGTACCCACCGCGACATGGTGCGCAGGGCCAGCTTTTCGCAGAGCAGCAGCAAGCACGAGATCATGGCGACCAAACCAATCCACAGACGACTGATTTCGTCGTTTCCCAGCAAGCGCTGGTCGAGGCGCGAGCCGTAGATGACCAGGGCAAGGATGCCGAGGCCGGTCAGGCAAACGCGCATGATCGCGCGGGCTTCTTCGTCGATCGGTACGGTTCGGTGGGAACGGTAGCGACCGGAAACCAGCAGCAATGGCGCCCATATGGCCAACACCAAAGGCAATAGGGGAAGGTAGGTCGCCAGCGGGTAGAAGTTCGTCGAAAACGTTGCTGGGAACAGCCTTGGCAGCACCGAGGCGCGCATGGAGTACGCGAGAAGGAAGCCGGTGGCAACGAGGGCCAGATCGAGCAGGAAGACGCCGAGTGCCAGCGCGCGGGCTTGCTCTTTTAGCATGTCGGTTGCTCAGCGTTCGGTGGTTTTTGCCGCGAATGCGGAGAACGAAGGAACACATTGTACAACATCTGCATTCATCGTGAATGCTACTGTAGCATGTATGTGATGAGCGAGTGGGAACGTCAGAGTTTCCCCAGAAGGTTGGCGTAACGTTCGGAGACCTGATCCCAGTTGAAAACAGCGTGTGCATGCGCCGCGGCCTGGCGACCCATACGGCGCGCATCGGCTGCATTCTGACGCACCTGTTCGAGTGCTTGGGCGAGCGATCCCGGTTGGTTGGCGTCGAACACCAAGCCATGGCCCGCAGCCACCTCACGGTTCTCGGGGGTGTCGTGAACCACGACACAGTTCCCGTAGCCCATGGCCTCCACCAGTGCGGGGTGCGTGCCGCCCACCTCGGTGGCGTGGATGTAGGCTCGTGCGTGGGACATGAGCTCTCGGTAGCCGTCACCGTAGATGGCGCCGGTGAATCGAATGCGCGGATCGGCGCCCTTTCGAACGCTGGAAATGAAATCGTCGGCATAGGGTGCATCGCCGACCATGACCAACGGTAGGTCGCCGCCCACGTCGCGATACGCCTCGGCCACCCGGTGGGGGTTGTTCTCGGGTTCGAAACGACTGACGTAAAGGAAAAACCCTCGTTCCCGAAGCCCGAGCTCAGCCAGGATCCCTTCCTTGGCTGGTGACCTGGGGTCGACGCCATAGGTGATCATGTGTGACGGCGCACCGTAGCGCTCTAGGTAGTGACGCTGGATGACCTCGGCGTCGGTGACCAAGGCGTTGGGCACCCGGCACGCCAGGCGTTCGGAAAGCGCGTAAACGGCCCGTCCGAGCGGTCCCCACTTGGCGCGGCGTTTTTCGATGCCGTCCACGTGGAGCGCCGTGCGCACGCCGCCCAGCCGAAGCAGCGGTACGAACATCGCGTTGGCGCCGTTTACCACCAGCGCCACGTCATAGCGACGGAACGCGTGCAAGCACGACAGCAGGGTATGAACGGGGGTGTCGAGGTGTTTGGTGGGAATGGTCGGCAAGCGAACCAAGCGAACGCCTTCGAATTCGCGCTCGTCGGCGCGGGTGTATCGGGATCGGCAGTACACCGTGACGTCGTGACCCGCCCGTACCAGGCGCGGCGCGATTTCCTGGAGAAAGGTCTCGTATCCACCATAGCGGGCTGGAATGCCACGGCTGCCGATCAAGGCGATGCGCAGGGGGCTCGTCACGATGCGGGAACCTACCACCGATTCGATGATGGGTTGATTGGGTGGATACCCGTCTCGAAGCGAAGACCTGACCCTAGGCTCATCCGCTTCTCTGCTCGTCGCATCAGACCTGGGAATAAAATCCCAGGCTAACAACGGTCCCGATGATGGTGTGACCCTCTTCACCCCTGGGGTGATGGTGTAGAGCCTGGGCCTTCAGCCCCAGGCTCATCCGCTTCTCTGCTCGTCGCATCAGACCTGGGAATAAAATCCCAGGCAAACCACGGTCGCGAGGTTGGGTTGGTTCTCTTCACCCTTGGGGTGATGGTGTAGAGCCTGGGCCTTCAGCCCCAGGCTGCCGCGATCGTCGCATCGTCGCATCAGACCTGGGATTGAAATCCCAGGCTAACAACGGTCCCGATGATGGTGTGACCCTCTTCACCCCTGGGGTGATGGTGTAGAGCCTGGGCCTTCAGCCCCAGGCTCATCCGCTTCTCTGCTCGTCGCATCAGACCTGGGAATAAAATCCCAGGTCTAACAATCGGTCCCGATGATGGTGTGACGCTCTTCACCCCTGGGGTGATGGTGTAGAGCCTGGGCCTTCAGCCCCAGGCTGCCGCGATCGTCGCATCGTCGCCCGAAACGAGGGCCTGGGAATAAAATCCCAGGCAAACCACGGTCACGAGGTTGGGTTGGTTCTCTTCACCCTTGGGGTGATGGTGTAGAGCCTGGGCCTTCAGCCCCAGGCTCATCCGCTTCTCTGCTCGTCGCATCAGACCTGGGAATAAAATCCCAGGCAAACCACGGTCGCGAGGTTGGGTTGGTTCTCTTCACCCTTGGGGTGATGGTGTAGAGCCTGGGCCTCCAGCCCCGGGCTGCCGCGATCGTCGCATCGTCGCATCAGACCTGGGATTGAAATCCCAGGCTAACAACGGTCCCGATGATGGTGTGACCCTCTTCACCCCTGGGGTGATGGTGTAGAGCCTGGGCCTTCAGCCCCAGGCTGCCGCGATCGTCGCATCGTCGCATCAGACCTGGGAATAAAATCCCAGGCAAACCACGGTCGCGACGATGGTGTGACCCTCTTCACCCTTGGGGTGATGGTGTAGAGCCTGGGCCTTCAGCCCCAGGCTCATCTGCTTCTCTGCTCGTCGCATCAGGACCTGGGAATAAAATCCCAGGCAAACCACGGTCACGAGGTTGGGTTGGTTCTCTTCACCCCTGGGGTGATGGTGTAGAGCCTGGGCCTTCAGCCCCAGGCTCATCTGCTTCTCTGCTCGTCGCATCAGGACCTGGGAATAAAATCCCAGGCAAACCACGGTCGCGACGATGGTGTGACCCTCTTCACCCTTGGGGTGATGGTGTAGAGCCTGGGCCTTCAGCCCCAGGCTGCCACGCTGCGCCGATCGTCGCATCGTCGCATCAGGACCTGGGAATAAAATCCCAGGCAAACCACGGTCACGAGGTTGGGTTGGTTCTCTTCACCCTTGGGGTGATGGTGTAGAGCCTGGGCCTTCAGCCCCAGGCTCATCTGCTTCTCTGCTCGTCGCATCAGACCTGGGAATAAAATCCCAGGCAAACCACGGTCGCGAGGTTGGGTTGGTTCTCTTCACCCTTGGGGTGATGGTGTAGAGCCTGGGCCTTCAGCCCCAGGCTGCCGCGATCGTCGCATCGTCGCATCGTCGCATCAGGACCTGGGAATAAAATCCCAGGCAAACCACGGTCACGAGGTTGGGTTGGTTCTCTTCACCCTTGGGGTGATGGTGTAGAGCCTGGGCCTTCAGCCCCAGGCTGCCGCGATCGTCGCATCGTCGCATCAGACCTGGGATTGAAATCCCAGGCTAACAACGGTCCCGATGATGGTGTGACCCTCTTCACCCCTGGGGTGATGGTTTAGAGCCTGGGCCTTCAGCCCCAGGCTGCCGCGATCGTCGCATCGTCGCATCGTCGCATCAGGACCTGGGAATAAAATCCCAGGCAAACCACGGTCGCGACGATGGTGTGACCCTCTTCACCCTTGGGGTGATGGTTTAGAGCCTGGGCCTTCAGCCCCAGGCTGCCGCGATCGTCGCATCGTCGCATCAGACCTGGGATTGAAATCCCAGGCTAACAACGGTCCCGATGATGGTGTGACCCTCTTCACCCCTGGGGTGATGGTGTAGAGCCTGGGCCTTCAGCCCCAGGCTCCCACGCTGCTCGTGCGGTGAATTCACTCACCGTCTGAATCGGTGGCCAGCTCGTATTCCAGCGGCAAAGAGGCGACCCGAAACCACCGGTCGACCACGGCCGCTGGGCGGGTCCTGCGCCCTTGCACATGCCGACGGCGAGCGCGAATCCGTTTGCGGTGATGCCAAAGCCAGCGGTAGGCGGCGAGCGAGCTGCGTTCGCGCAGCAGAACATAGCCCAATGCCAAAACATCGCGCAGCGCCGTAGGTACGAGGCTGCGCACAGCGTCGCGTGGGGTTTGGTGGTAGGCGCGGAGAAGGTAGCGGTTCTTGAGCGAGTGGTAGTTGACGGCGGCTGGCAAGGCGCTGCGCCGCGTGGGCAGCACCCGACGCCGGTGGCCCGCCTGCGCCGCGGGTTCGTAGACCACGTCCCAGCCGCGCTCTTGCAAGCGAAAGCACAACTCGGCGTCCTCTCGGAACGAATGGAAGTCTTCGTCGAAGATGGTGCCGTCTTCGAACCGAACGTCATCGAGCGCTGCCCGTGTAAACAACGACGCCGCACCGGTGGCGCCGAACACGCGTTCGGCTCGGTTCAGCTGGCCCTCGTCGAGTTGACCGGACGCGCGGTCGAGATGGCGCCAGCCGCGTGCCAGGCGCATGCCACAGGCATCGAGTCGCCGAGGATCGTCGAGTCGGCACAGGCGTCCGGTGGCGGCTCCGACGCGCGCCGCCGTTGGCGTCAGATGGTCCAGCAGCCTGGAGACGTAGCGCGGCGCCGGTCGGGCGTCGGCATTGAGCGTGAGCACGAATGGGGCGCTGCTGTGTTGGAGCGCGAGGTTCATGCCACCCGCGAAGCCCCGGTTGCCTCGAGCGTCGACGACGGAAGCCGTCACCCCGGCAACATCCATTGCGTCCGTTAGGGAGCGAGCCAGGTCCAAGCTGCCGTCCGCGCTGGCACAGTCGACGAACACCAGCTCGAGAGGGCGGTGGGTGAGCGCGATCACCGCTTCGAGGCAAGCCGGCAGATCGGCGGCATCGTTGTGGGTCACGATGCAAACCGCCACGACCGGTGTGGCCGGCGTGGCCGGTGTGGCGGGTGCAGCGCCGTCGACGTTGCTCCGTTCGGTCACGCGGTGGTCTCGGTGGCGCTCGGATCTCGATAGGCTCGACACCAGGTTTTGGGAAAACGCCAGCCGGTGAGTGCGCCCACGGCCGTGGCGAGCAAGCCCGCGGCGGCGATCCGGCGATTGGGTGCTTGGGATGAACGGCGTACGGGTAGGGCCGCTGCCCGCAGGCTCATTCCCAGCGCGACGCCGAGATGGCCGACTAGGCGCCAGGCCGGACCGTGGTGTCGCCCAAGGTAGCGGGTCAGATGTCGATAGTAGATCCAGAGAAAGCGTCCGTAGCCGACGTGGGGGACGCTGGCACCGAGCTCGTGCACGAATCGTGCGTTGGGTGCATAGTGCAGGCGGTGTCCCGCTGCCGCCAATCGCTTGGCCAAGTCCACGTCCTCGAACCATGCCGGGAAAAACTGGGGATCGAAGCCTCCGATGCCGTCAAAGACGCTGCGTCGGATCGCCAGGGCGGCGGCGGCGGGTTGCGCAATCGGGGTGCCTGGAGGTGGTTCGTCGTGGGGGCCATGGATGCCCGCAAAGCGAAGGGTCTGAAGCACCAGGGCCCAGGGAGACGGCAAAGGTCGCAACTGCCAACGACATTGGTGTGTGCCATCGGCACCCTCGAGCGCGGGAACGATGCCCGCGGCGTGGGGTAGTCGGTCGATGGTTTCGAGCAGGGCGTCGAGGGCGCCCTCCCGCGGACGGGCGTCCGGGTTCAGCATCAGGATCCATGGGGCCCGCGCCGCGGTGACCCCGCGATTGACACCGCCGCCGAAGCCAAGGTTGGTGTCCGGGTCGATGCGGATCACCCAGGCCGGTAGTGGTGGTAGGGAGGTGCTGTTGTCGACCACCACCAGCTCGAAACGCGGATCGTTGGGCCAGACGTCGAGCAGTCGCTCCAGCTCGGCTTCGTTGCGCCAATGAACCACAACGGCCGAAAGATCGGGTGGCGGTGCGACGGCCGAGCGGGGAGTGGATGGCGAATGGGTCACGAGCGGGGCACCAGATCCCGTGGCGGTAGCAGGGCCGAGCCAAAATGCGCAAAGCGGGGTAGCTGTGTGATGGCGCGTCCCCAACCCGCCGCGATGCCCGCGACCTTTGGCCAATCACGGTCGAGCGTCGCCCGGCCGAGGTCGGTGAGGTCGCGCAGAGCGAAATGCGGGAGACGGGGCCAGAAACTTCGGCCGAGCATTTTGGCAAGAACCAGGTGTCGATTGGCGTAGACGAGTGGCCCGGAACCCAGTCGGTTTCGACCACTGCTGGTGCTGCCCGCGTGTCGTGCGGTGGCTGCCGGAACGCACAGGGCACTCCAGCCGGCCGCCCGCAAGCGACAGGCGAGGTCGACATCTTCGTAGTACGACCCCAGCCGTTCGTCAAAGACCGGACCCAACCGTGAGTTCGCTGGGGTTGCGGTCATTTGTTCGAGGGCGGTACGCCGGTAGACCGCGACCGTGGCCGATACCCCAAAGATCTTCTGAGTGTGCGCAGGACACGTCTCGGCGATGAGCGTGCCGTGACCCAGCTGGATGGCCTGGCCGTGACGGTTCCAGCCCAGCCCGAGGCCATCGATCCGGCTCGGGTCATCGAGACTGCGCACGACGCCCTGTGCCGCTGCCGCGTTGGGGTGGTCTTCCATGGCCTGAAGCAGGTGCTCGAGCCATCCCAGGTCGACCAGGGCATCATCGTTGACCGTTGCAACAAACGGCGTCCGTATTTCGCTGAAGGCGCGGTTGTTGGCGGCGGTAAAACCGCCATCCGGAGCGAAGCGCACGACCTGGTTGGCGAGGGCACCGAGGCCCGTGAGCGCTTCGGGCGCTTGGTCCACGACCACGATCTCGAGCGCCGAACCGCCACTCTCGCGAAGTGCTCGGAGGCATGCCTCGAGAAATGGGCTCGCGCCGAGGGTCGGCACCACGGCAGTACATCGGGTGGTCATCGCGAGTGATGCTATCGGGTTGTACCTGGGTTCTGTCGGCGATTGGGGTTAGGGGTTGCAATCCGCAAACGCTTGTGAAAAATTTCACAAGCTCGGCAGAGTCAACTCGCCATCAAGACTACGGATGGTTTCGATTTTGGTTTGGGACACGAGAAGCCATGTCACAGATTTTCCATCGCAGCACCAACATCATTGCCAAACTGAGCATTGTCGTTGTCCTCGCGCTGGTCGCCGGTGCGGTGGGTTTGGTGATGGGCATCGAGCGCTCGCCCTACCGTACGCGTGAGGGCGAGGTGTACTCCCAGCCGGTCCCCTTTAGCCATGATCACCACACCGCGGCAATGGGCATCGACTGTCGCTACTGCCATACCTCGGTCGAGACATCGGCCTTTGCCGGCATTCCGCCCACCGCGACCTGTATGAACTGCCACAAGCAGATCTGGGCCGATAGCCCGATGCTCGAACCGGTTCGTGCGAGCTTCCGGGACGACACGCCGTTGCGTTGGAACCGGGTGCACGACCTGCCGGACTTCGTCTACTTCGATCACAGCATTCACATCGCCAAGGGTGTGGGCTGCAATACCTGTCATGGGCAGGTCAATGAGATGCCCTTGCTGGCTCGCGGGGCCTCGCTGCAGATGCAGTGGTGCGTCGACTGTCACCGGGACCCGGCCAAACACGTGCGGCCACCCGAAGAAGTGTTCAACATGGAGTGGGAGCGCCCGGCGGGCGATCCCCACTATGGCGAGACCCTGGTCGAGGCCGCGGGGATCGAAGATCCGCAACGACTGATGAGCTGCTCGACGTGCCACCGATGACGTGCCACTGATGACGTGCCACTGATGACCATGCCAACCCTGCAGGACCGACAGTACGGCCGACGCGAGACGACGACATGAGCCGATTGAATGTAATTTCAGAAGCCACGGAGTCGCAGTCCGAGCTTGATCTCGAGATCCAGTCGGAACCCAAGACGGGCGCCGACCTCGAAGCCATGCGAGCGCAGCTGCGCGACGCCCGTGGGGTGCGCTATTGGCGCAGTCTCGAGGAGTTGGCCGGTACCCCGGCGTTCTCCGAGCTGCTTCATCGTGAGTTTCCCCGTTTTGCAGCGGAATGGCAGCCCGGTCTCGATCGGCGCCGGTTCTTGCAGTTGTCGAGCGCTTCGCTGGCCTTGGCTGGATTGACGGGTTGCACCAAGCAGCCGCACGAAGAGATCGTTCCGTACGTCAATCAGCCCGAGCAGATCGTCCCCGGAAAGCCGCTCTATTTCGCGACCAATCTGCAAACGGGTGGTTACGCGGTGCCGGTGTTGGCCGAGAGCCACATGGGCCGGCCCACCAAGCTGGAGGGCAACCCCGAACATCCCGCGAGCCTCGGTGGGAGTGACGTCTTCACCCAGGCCTCGGTGTTGGACCTCTATGATCCCGACCGACTGACGGCATTGGTCCAACTCGGCCAGATTCGAACATGGAGTGCGTTTGTCGAGGCCATGGGCGCCAAGATGCAGGCGTTGCGGGCGCTCGGCGGAGAAGGCCTCCGGGTTCTCTCGGGTCCCACGACCTCGCCGACCCTGGGCGGTTTGCTCGAGAGGCTGCTGGGCGAGTTGCCCAAGGCCCGCTGGCATCAGTACCAAACGGCGACCGGCGATGCGGCACGCTCCGCAACCCGTGCGGCGTTTGGAGCTGCGCTCGAGGGTCGGTATGACCTGGCGGCTGCGGACATCGTCGTTGCGCTCGACAGTGACTTCCTGACCGAAGGACCGGGCGCCGTTCGCTACGCCAAGGATTTCGCGCGTCGGCGCAAGGTCGACGACGTTAGTGTTGACGACGCTGGAGCCCACATCAACCGTCTCTACACGGTTGATAGTGCTCCCACGGCAACGAGCACTGCCGCGGACCACCGTTTGGCGCTCGGCCCGACGGGGGTTGCTCATTTCGCGGCCGCGTTGGCGGCCAAATTGGGCGTGGCGGGTGTCCGCAAGCCAACAGGACTCGACGGCGCGTCGGCGAAATGGGCGAAATGGGTCGACGCGGTCGCGGCGGATCTTTTGGCGCACCGTGGTCGCAGCCTGGTGATCACCGGCGAGCACCTCGATGCCGATGTGCACGTGCTCGCCCATGCCATCAACCACGCGTTGGGCAATGTGGGCTACACCGTACTCTTCAGTGAGCCCATCACCGTCGAGCCGGTCGACCAGATGGCCTCCCTGCGAACACTGGTCGATGACATGAATGCCGGCTCGGTGGACACCTTGCTGGTCTTGGGTGCGAATCCAGTCTACGACGCGCCAGCGGATCTCGACGTGGCGGCGGCGATGGACAAGGTGCCGCTCAATGTGTTTCTCGGCCAGCGGGTCGACGAGACCGGCGCCCTATGTCAATGGCAAGTTCCTGAAGCGCATGCGCTCGAGTCTTGGAGCGACGGGCGCGCGTTCGACGGCAGCGTGTCGCTTGGCCAACCCTTGATTCAGCCGCTCTACGGGGGCAAGAGCGCGATCGAACTGATCGCGACCCTACTCGGCGAGAGCACGATACCCGCGGACGAGTTGGTCCGGCGGACCCACGTCGATTTCGACGACGCCGCGTGGCGCCGCGCGTTGCATGACGGTTTCATCGCCGACTCCGTGGCCCCCGCCGTGGCGGTGACGCTTCGCACCGAAGCCGTCGAGGCCGCGGCCGCGACGGTCGTTGGTAAACAGGCGGATGGCCTCGAGCTGAGCTTCCGTCTCGATCCCTCGGTCTACGATGGTCGCTTCGCCAACAACGCGTGGTTGCAGGAGTGTCCCAAGCCGCTGACCAAATTGACCTGGGACAACGCCCTCTTGATGAGCCCGCGCACGGCCCGCGACTTGGGGCTGGGCGATCTCTTCGATTACGGCGACCAACGTGGGCAAGCGCCCATGGTGCGCCTTGCGGTGGGCGAGCGGAGTCTCGATGTGCCGGTTTGGGGGCTTCCTGGCCACGCTGATGGCGCCATGACCCTCCACCTCGGCTACGGACGCACGCGCTGCGGCCACGTGGGTGAGGGTACGGGATTTGATGCCAGCATGGTGCGATCGAGCGATGCGCCGTGGACGGTCGCGCGCGGTGTCGCGGTTACTCCCATCGCGGGCGACCACTACTTGCTTGCCTCGACCCAGGATCATCACAGCATGGAAGGGCGCGATCTCATACGCACCGCGACCCTCGACGCCTACCGCGCCGACCCCTATGTCTTCGAGCATGGTCATCACGGGCCGGGCGATATCTCGCTGATGGACGGCAAGGACTTCCCCTACGACGGTTACGCCTGGGGGATGTCGATTGATCTCAATGCGTGCACCGGTTGCAATGCTTGCGTCGTAGCCTGCCAGGCCGAGAACAACATTCCAACGGTGGGCAAGGATCAAGTCGCGGGTGGCCGCGAAATGCACTGGATTCGGGTCGATCGTTATTTTGCGGGCAACAACGAAGATGAGGTGTCCGCCTACTTGCACCAGCCGGTTGCCTGCATGCAGTGTGAGCAAGCGCCCTGCGAAGTGGTTTGCCCAGTGGCGGCAACGGTGCACAGTGACGAGGGCCTCAACGACATGGTCTACAACCGCTGTGTCGGCACCCGGTACTGCTCCAATAATTGTCCCTACAAAGTACGGCGGTTTAACTTTTTCCTCTATTCCGACTTCGAAACACCGTCGTTGCAGCTTGGCCGCAACCCCGACGTCACCATCCGAAGTCGCGGTGTGATGGAAAAGTGCAGCTACTGCGTGCAGCGCATCAACCACGCCCGAATTGACGCCAAACGAGAAGATCGGAAAATCAACGACGGTGAGATCGTCACCGCTTGCCAGGGTGCTTGCCCGAGTGAAGCGATCACCTTTGGCGATATCAACGACCACGACAGCGCCGTGGCCAAGGCCAAGAGTTCGCCGCGCGACTATGGGCTGCTCGCCGAGCTCGGGACGAGGCCGCGCACCACGTACCTCGCCCGCATTCGCCATCCCAATGTCGCGTTGGAGCCAGCGGGTCCCGCTACGGGTGGGCACGGTTCTGGCGGACATGGTTCTGGCGGACATGGTTCTGGTGACCCGGCTGCCGGTGGCCCGGCTGCTGGTGACCGCGGGACGGAAGGCCACGCAGAGGAGCACGGCTGATGACGGCGCAACCACAGGGGAAGGCGGTCGACCTCGACCGCGCGGTCATTGCCCCAGGGCACGACAACGAATCGATCACCAACAAGATCTCTTCGGTTGTTTTTGGCGCCACGCCCAAGTGGATGTATCCCGTGCTGGCGATCAGTTTCGCGCTCGCCGGGCTCCTGCCCCTGGCGATCGGCAAGCTGCTGTTCGTCGGTACCGGCCTTTGGGGGCTCAACGTTCCGGTTGCCTGGGGCTTCGCGATCATCAACTTGGTTTGGTGGATCGGGATCGGCCACGCGGGTACGTTGATCTCGGCGATTTTGCTGCTGCTCAAGCAGGAGTGGCGAACGTCGATCAATCGCTTCGCCGAAGCGATGACCTTGTTCGCGGTCGCTTGTGCGGTGATGTTCCCGCTGCTTCACACCGGCCGGCCGTGGGTCGCGGCCTATTGGCTCTTGCCGTACCCCAACACCATGGGGCTGTGGCCGAATTTCCGTAGCCCGCTCCTGTGGGACGTATTTGCGATCAGCACCTACGGAACGGTTTCGTTGCTGTTCTGGTTCACCGGCTTGGTGCCTGATCTCGCAACCATGCGCGATCGCACCAAGATTCCGATCCTGCGGGTCATCTTCGGCATGTTGTCGCTGGGCTGGCGCGGTTCCGCGAAGCATTGGCACAACTACGAATCGGCCTACCTGCTGCTCGCCGGCTTGTCGACGCCGCTGGTGCTCTCGGTGCACTCGGTGATCAGCTTCGACTTCTCAGTAGGTCAGGTGCCTGGTTGGCACGCCGCGATCTTCCCGCCGTATTTTGTGGCGGGTGCCGTATTCGCTGGCTTCGCGATGGTGATGTTGGTGGCGATTCCGATTCGGCGCGCGTTCAAGATGGAAGACTTCATCACCAGCCGGCATTTGCAGAACATGGCCAAACTCATGCTGGTGACCGGCTCGATCGTGTCCTACGGCTATCTGATGGAATTCTTCTTCGCTTGGTACAGCGGCAATCCCTTTGAGATCTTCGCGATTCTGGAAAATCGTCCGACCGGTCCCTATCGATGGCAGTGGATGGCGCTGATCTTCTGCAACTTCCTGGCGATTCAGCCGCTCTGGTTCAAGAAGGTGCGGACATCGGAAGTGGCGTTGTGGATCATTTGCGCGATCGTTTCGGTGGGCATGTGGCTCGAGCGGTTCGTGATCGTCGTCATCAGTCTTCACCGCGACTTCCTGCCATCGTCGTGGGACATGTACAGCGGCACCATTTGGGACTGGGCGCTTTACCTCGGCACCATCGGGTTCTTCTTCAGCCTGATGTTCCTCTTCGTTCGCTTCGTTCCGATGATCGCTATGTTCGAGATGCGCTTGCTGACCCCCGAGGGTGAGCGGGTAACCCACGAGGTTTGATGCCATGGGGAATCATCCAATCGAGACGCCTTCGACCTTTGGCCTGATGGCCGAGTTCGAAACACCGGAAGCGCTGATCGACGCGATCAAGCAAACGCAGGCCGCTGGCTTTCAGGCGATCGATGCCTATACGCCGTTTCCGGTCCATGAAGTGTGTCAGTTGGTCAGCAACCACAAGAAATCGAAGGTGCCGTTGCTGGTCCTGTGTGGCGGCCTTACCGGCGCCAGCCTGGGCTTTGGGTTCCAGACGTGGGCCATGGGAACGTCGTATCCAATGAACATTGGTGGGCGTCCACTGTTCAGCTGGCCGGCCTTCATCCCGGTGACCTTCGAGTTGACGATTTTGCTGTCGGCGTTTGCCGCGGTCTTCGGTATGTTCCTGCTCAACGGCTTGCCCCGTCCCCACCATCCGGTGTTCAACGTCGCCAGCTTTCGCCGCGCGACCACCGATCGTTACTTCTTGATGATCGAAGCAGCGGACGAACGTTTCGACGAAGGAGCCACACGATCTTTTCTCGAAGGCACCGGCGCCACGGAGGTAAGCGATGTCGCTCCGTAGATGCGCAGGTGGAGCTTCCGTCGAGCGAAGCCCAGTGTTTCTGAGGGCTGGGTGCCCCCTATGGGTGCTTGTACCGAGGTCGTTGACGGCGGTTGTTCTTCTCGCGCTCACGGTCGGCTGTCGGCAAGACATGCACGACGCGCCGCGAATCGATCCGCTCGAGTCGAACGCGTTCTTTGAGAACGACATGGGCGCCCGGCCGCTCACGGCCGGCACCGTGGCGCGTGGTTGGTTGCGCGAGGACACCAGGATGTATCAGGGCAAGGACGAGGCCGGTGCCTTCGTTGACGCCTTGCCGGTACCGCTCGACGCTGCGCTCTTGACGCGTGGCCAACAACGATTCGAGATCTTCTGTAGCGTTTGCCACGATTCCACTGGTGGTGGCCGCGGCATGATCGTTCGACGCGGTTTCCAGGAACCGCCACCGTTTACCGATCCGCGGGTCGTCGGCATGCCGATTGGTTACTACTTCGACGTCATGACCAACGGCTTCGGCGTGATGTCGGGCTACGCGGCGCAGGTTCCAGTGGCCGATCGATGGGCGATCGCCGCGTATATCCGAGTCCTGCAAGTCAGCCAACGGAGCGAGCTGGCGACGCTACCAGTCGCCAGGCAGGCTGCTTTCCGCGATGCGCTGGCTAATCCGGTGGAAGACCCCGCGGAAGACGACGGCCACCAGACTGGTGAGCACGGCGCGCCGCCGGGCCACAGTGATGATGGCCACAGCGATGACGATGATCACGCAGCCGAACCTACCGAGCTCACGCATGACGATTCCCATGGCTCTTGAGCCGAGCGACCGAGTAGCGAGACCAACCAGATCATGAGTGCATCAAACATCCTCTCCGAGGAAGACGCTCGGCTCGAGCCGCAGGCCGACCTCGGGCGCCTCCAGCGCTGGGGGTTGATCGTGGGTGTGGTCGGGGCCGTGGCCTCGGCCATCGGCTTCGCCACCAATCCTGCGGTCTTCTACCGCGCTTACTGGACCGGCTGGTTGCTGTGGGTTTCCGTGGCGGTCGGTCTCTTGGCACTCGGCATGTTGAATCATCTGTCCGGCGGTCGTTGGGGCGTGATCATGCGCCGGGTATTCGAGGCCTCGGGTCGGACCATCCTGTTCTTTGCGCTGGCCGCCGTGCCGGTGGCGTTGCGGTTGCCCATGCTGTTCCCCTGGGCGGATCCCGAGCGGGTCGCGCACGATGCGCTGGTTCAGAAGAAAGTCGCGTACTTGAACCCAGAATTCTTCCTCGCACGCGGTGTCGGATTCCTGGTGATCTGGTGGCTGCTGGGGATGGCGCTGAGCCGCTTGTCGCATCGCCAGGATGCGACAGGCGATCCACGTTTGCGGACAGCCATGCAGCGGCTGAGTGCGATCGGTTTGATCTTCTTCGCCCTGTCGGCGACCTTCGCGTCCGTGGACTGGATCATGTCGCTCGAGCCGCACTGGTTCTCGAGCCTCTTTGGTTTCGCCTTTGCCGCGGGTGCCGCTCTGGCGGGTTTCTCCTTCTCCGTGCCGATGTTGCTGTTCTTGGGCGGTCGCAAGCCGGTTAAGGGTGTGGTCGCGCCGGTGCGATTTCACGACTACGGCAAGCTGATGCTGGCCTTTACCATGTTCTGGGGCTACATGACCGTGTCTCAGTACCTGATCATCTGGTCGGGCAACCTGCCCGAAGAGATCACCTGGTACCTGGCTCGCAACACCCAGGGCTGGCACATCGTGACGATCTTCCTCGTGGTCGGCCATTTCTTCTTCCCGTTCTTGCTGCTGCTTTCGGCTGAGATCAAGCGCAAGCCGAAGCGATTGGGCATGATTGCTCTTTGGCTCCTGATCATGCGCTGGCTGGACTTGCACTGGCAGGTGGCCCCGAGTGTTCTGCATTGGCAGCATGAAAAGGGGCTGCTCGGCGAGCAAGCGCATCTGGCGTTCCACTGGCTCGATTTGGCAGCGGTGGCTGCGATCGGCGGTCTCTGGTTTGCGCTCTTGATCGGCCAGCTGAAGAACCGTGCTGTCCTACCCGTTCAGGATCCGATCCTGCAGGAGGTTATGGCTCATGGCTGAGCACGCCAAGCATGACGGGCGCTTTGGCGCCCAGTTCGACGACGAGATCAGCGGCCGAGGTGTGGTCAGAACCATCCTCGGCGTAGCCGTGTTGACGGCTGTCGCGATGATCGCCATGTTGCTTCTTTGGCGTTACCAGACGGCGTCACGCGCGACGCCGTCTGCCGTTGCGACACCACGATTGGCCGCGCAAGCCGAGAGCCTGGCGGCACCGCCGACGCCGAGCTTGCAGACCGACCCGGAAGCCGAATTGGAGGTGCTGCGCCAGGAGATGGCAAACCGCCTGCATGGCTACGGCTGGGCCGACGAAGCCGCGGGTGTTGTGTACATGCCGGTGGAGCAAGCGATGGCGCTGGTTTTGGAACGAGGTTTGGCGGGTGGCAGCGCGGAGCCGGTCGCACCGACCGTCGATGCCGCCAACCCGTCTTCCGCGCCGGAGGCCGATGTGGCCACGACCACCCCGGCATCGCCAGCATCGCCAGCACCGGTGCACGAGGGGGAGGGGTACGGTTCATGAAGACGATACTCCAGAGTGTGACCTCGGCCCTGTGGCTGGTTGCCATGCTTGCGATGGCCCCCGCCGTCCTGGGGCAGGACAGTCGCGCCACCAGCGGTCGAGTGCGGCCGGGCCTGGTGGCACCCGAGAAGATGCCCGGAACCCTGTCCGAGGTGCGTTTCGACCAAAACCTCGGCGAACAGCTACCACTCGACGCACGTTTTGTCGACGAGACCGGTAACCCCGTGATTCTGGGAGATTTCTTCGGTAGTCGACCCGTGGTTGTCTTGTTTGTCTACTATGAATGCCCGATGCTCTGCACGTTGGTATTCAATGGCCTGAGCAAGAGCCTCGGTGTGGTCGATTTCACCGTCGGTGCCGAATTCGATGTCGTCGCGATCTCGATCGATCCCGAAGAGACACCCGCGATGGCGGCCGCGGCCGAGATGCGGGTTCTGGACCGCTATGGGCGTGCCCAATCCGCGCCTGGGTGGCACTTCTTGACCGGAACACAAGCAGAAATTCAGCGGGTGACCCAAGCCGCAGGGTTCGCCTACGCCTACGAAGAAGACCGGGGTGAGTTCGCCCACGCCGCGGGTCTCGTCTTCGCCACGGAAGATGGCGTGTTGAATCAGTATTTGCTCGGCATCGAGCCCTCGCCCAAGGACATTCGTTTGGCATTGATCGCCGCGAGTGAACGCAAGCTTGGTTCGTTGGTCGATCATGTCTTGCTGTATTGCTACCGGTACGACCCGACCTTGGGCAAGTACACGGTGGCGGCCGTGCGCATCCTGCGTATTGCCGCTGCGGCCTTCGTCCTTTGCCTATTCGGGTTCATGTGGATCTCGTTTCGGCACGACCGCAAGATGGCGCGCCTGCGCTCCAAATCTCGCCCTGAATCTCCCGAGATGCCCACGGCAGAAGTGGCGAAAGCATGAAGATTTTCGACTTTCCTCTTTTCCCCGAAAGCGCGTCCACGATGGCTGGCGAGGTCGACGCGCTCTATTTCTTCGCGCTTGGGGTCAGCGCCTTCTTTTCGCTTCTGATCGCATTCTTCATCTTTTTCTTTTTCGTCAAGTACAAGCGTGCCCATACCGGCGAAATCGGGGTGCCACTCCACGGATCCGTGGCGCTCGAGATCACCTGGTCGGTGATTCCTCTGATCATCACCATGGTGCTGTTCGGCTGGGGCGCGAAGGTGTTTCTGGACTTGACGTCGCCGCCCACGGATGCTCGGGAATATTGGGTGACGGGCAAGCAGTGGATGTGGAAGATCCAACATCCCGAGGGCCAGCGCGAGATCAACGAGCTGCACGTGCCCAAGGGGCAGCCGATCAAGATGACCATGACGTCGGAAGACGTGATCCACAGCTTCTTCATCCCGGCCTTCCGCATCAAGCAAGACGTGCTGCCCGGGCGCTACACCACGGTGTGGTTCGAAGCCACCGAGACCGGCACCTTTCACCTGTTCTGTACCGAATACTGCGGTACGGAACATTCCCAGATGATTGGCTCGGTGGTGGTGATGGAACCGGAGGACTACCAGACTTGGTTGGCCGGTGGACCCGCCCAGCCACCCGTCGCGGCCGGCAGGGCCCTGTTTGCGCGGTACGCGTGCGATACCTGCCACTCCGAGAACAACACGGGACGCGGTCCGTCACTCCACGGCATCGCGGGTCAGGAGGTCACGGTCGCTGGCGGCCGAAGCCTGGCGCGTGACGATAACTACCTTCGAGAGTCGATCCTCAATCCTGGCGCCAAGTTGGTCGCTGGCTTTAGCCCGCTGATGCCGACCTTCCAGGGGCAGATCAACGAAGAAGGGGTCATGCAACTAATTGCCTACATCAAGTCGCTCGAAGGCGACACGGCGACCACGCCGCCGCCAACAGCGGCCTTAGGGGAATGACCCGATGAGTACCAAACAGATCGATTCAATCGGCGCCGAAGGCCACGAGCGTCATCGGCAAGTCGCCGCCGCGCGGCCGCCCCGACAACACTACTTGAACGCGTCCTATGGCCTCAAGTCATGGCTGTTGACCACCGACCACAAGCGCATCGGCATCATGTATTTGCTGTCGATCACCTTCTTTTTTGCCATCGGTGGAATCTACGCCAGCCTGATTCGCCTCGAATTGTTGACCCCGCAGGGCGACTTGGTTCAGGCCGATACGTACAACCGGCTGTTCACCATGCATGGGGTCATGATGATCTTCTTTTTCCTTCTACCGTCGATACCGGCGGTGTTGGGAAATTTCCTGATTCCACTCATGATCGGTGCGAAGGATGTCGCCTTCCCCAAGCTCAACCTAGCGAGTTGGTACATGTACATGATCGGCGCGGGCCTGACCATGTACTCGTTGATCATGGGTGGCGTCGATACCGGATGGACGTTCTACGCGCCCTTTAGCATCGCGTACACCAACTCGTATGTGACGGCGACAGCGCTGGGTATCTTCGTCAACGGGTTTTCGTCGATCTTTACCGGCATCAACTTCATTGTCACCATTCATCGCATGCGGGCGCCGGGCCTGACCTGGTTCCGCCTGCCGCTGTTCGTTTGGTCACACTACGCCACGAGCTTGATCATGGTGTTGGGGACCCCGGTCCTGGCGATCACCATCGTATTGGTGTTCCTCGAGCGCGTGTTCCAGATCCCGTTCTTCAACCCGGAGCTCGGCGGCGACCCGGTGCTGTTCCAGCATCTCTTCTGGTTCTACTCCCACCCCGCGGTCTACATCATGATCCTGCCCTCGCTGGGGGTGATCAGCGAGATCATCGCGGCGTTTACCCGCAAGCCGATTTTTGGCTATAAGGTGGTAGCGCTCGCGTCGATCGGCATCGCGATCCTCGGCTTTCTGGTGTGGGGTCACCACATGTTCGTTTCCAGCGAGTCGGTCTACGCCGCGCTTGTCTTTTCGGTGCTGACCATGATGGTGGCGATTCCGTCGGCGATCAAGGTCTTCAACTGGATGGCGACGATCTACCGGGGGTCGATCGAGTACTCGACGCCGATGTTTTATGCCTTGGGCTTCATCGGCCTTTTCACCATCGGCGGTCTCACCGGTGTGATGCTCGGCACCCTCGGTATCGACGTGCACGTGCATGACACGTACTTCGTGGTGGCGCATTTTCACTACATCATGGTGGGCGGCGCTTTGATGGGGTACCTCGGGGGTCTGCACTTCTGGTGGCCCAAGATCACCGGTCGGTTGTACTCGGGTTTTTGGTCTCACCTGTCGGCCCTGCTCATCTTCCTGGGGTTCAATCTGACCTTCTTTCCCCAGTTCATCCTCGGGTATTTGGGCATGCCGCGGCGGTACCACGCCTATCCAGACGAGTTCCAGGTTCTCAACGTCATGTCGACCGCGGGGGCTTCGATTCTGGCGGTGGGCTACTTCATTCCCTTGGTCTACTTCGTGTGGTCCTTGAAATACGGGGAATACTCGGGACGCAACCCGTGGGGTGCGGTGGGCCTGGAATGGCACGCGACCTCGCCGCCTTCGCAGCATAACTTCGAGGAAATTCCCGTGGTCGATTGGGAGGCCTACGAGTTCAAGAAGCAGCCACGGGCCGAGCGCCAGGCCTATCGCCACGTCAAGTACGGACTGTAGGAGCAACAGCGGTGTCAGACGTAGTCAGCGCACACGAGCATCCGCCGGGGCTCGCGCACCATTTCGACAGTTACGAGCAGCAGAAGCAGGCCTCGTTCCTGGGAATGTGGGCGTTCCTGGCGCAGGAGATCATGTTCTTCAGCGGGCTGTTCGTCTGCTATGTGGTCTATCGATACCTGTATCCCTACGCGTTCCTGATCGGCAGTCGAGAGCTCAACTGGAAGATCGGCATGGCGAACACATTCGTCTTGCTGGCCTCGAGTTTCACCATGGTCTGCGCGGTCAATGGTGCCCAACGGGGCAGCCGCAAGATGATCGTCTGGGGCCTGATCGGGACCATTCTCTTCGGCGGCATCTTCTTGGGCGTGAAGTACGTCGAGTACGGTGAGAAGTGGGACCATCACCTGGTTCCCGGACCGCATTTCGAATGGCATGGCGATCCGGCGGCCGGGCCAGCGGTGCAATTCTTCTTCGCGTTGTATTTTGCCATGACCGGCATGCATGCACTGCACATGGTGGTCGGCATCGGCATCATGTTCTTCATGCTCCGTCCCGCGTGGCGTGGCCGGTGGACGCCGGAGAACCACAACTTCGTCGAGGGATTCGGCCTCTATTGGCATTTCGTCGATCTGGTGTGGATCTTCCTGTTTCCGTTCCTCTATCTCATCGGACTCAGCAGCGGGTAGCACCATGGCAGGACACGATCATTCTCTGAAGCCCTATTGGTTGGTGCTGTTCGGGCTCTTTGCTCTGACCGGCATTACTGTTCTGGCCGCGTACGTGGACTTCGGTTCGCCGTGGTCCGACCTCATCGCATTGCTGATCGCCCTGTGCAAGGCGTCGTTGGTGGTCGCCTTCTTCATGCATGTTCGAGGCTCGACGCCCTTGATCAAGTTCGCGGTCTGGACGGGTTTGATCGGTGTGGTGATCCTTTTCGGTCTTACACTCAGTGATTTCCTGACCCGCGGGTTTGACTACGTGGGTTGATCGTGGCGGTCGGTGGGGCCATCGTTGTCTCCGGCTTGGCTCCAAGCTGGTGTGGTACGGTCCGGGGCTCTTCTTTTTACTGTGACTTTGACGTGCTCGGCTTTGGCTGAGCATTCGATCGAGGCACGCATTTTCTCTCGTTCTGGATGATTGTATGGGGCGTGTTGCCAAGGGAGGGCACACCAAATGAGCCATGAGCGGACTTCGCAAGGCCCACCGGTCGGTGACCAAGAGCCTGGTCGGTGCTGCTACGGCGGCTTCCACTCGGCCTCTTCCGGGCGCACTTGGACGGTGTGTTCATCGAAGGCGATACAAAGCTGCTGACGGTGCTGGGCAGCCCGAGTCTTCTGGCCCTTCGATCGATGTCCCTGTTCGACCTGCTGGTCTGCGACGGGCAGCGTTCGATATGGCGCGCGTCCATTGGGGCGGTGACGACATCGACGAAACCGCCGTCCTGTTGCGATGTCCGCGCAAACCGACGATCCGATCTCGGAGGTTGTTCCGAGGCCGGAAGTGCCGATGCCGACCGCTGGCGCTGGCACGATTCTCGTTGTCGAAGACGAAGCGGCGTTGCGGCGCATGATCTGTCGCAGCCTCAGTGAGCGAGGCTACCGCGTGCTCGATGCGTCGGACGGTCTCGAGGCGCTCGGTGTCGTCGAGCAAGAACGGCGCGGTCGACCTGGTGCTGTGTGATGTGGTGATGCCGCGAATGGGCGCCGAAGAGTTGGCCGTGGGTTGCGTGTCGCGGGCGAGACATTCCATTTCTCCCCATGACGGGCTATCGTGATGGGGCGGTTGATGCGCCCCCTCTGATCGGTGAGAACGCCCGACTGGACAAGCCGTTTTCGCTCGGCGCGTTGCTCCTTGTGGTGCAACAGGCTCTCGAGGGTCGGGCTGGCTCCGACGGTGAGGGGCAGGCTACCGGATCGTCCCCCGCGGCCGCGCCCTTGACACCCTGGAGAGTGCCCCGTATCCTTCCCCGGATTTTCGAAGTAGATTCGCCCGTTCCTCGAAGGAGGGCTCGGACTTGGCGCAGATCTTTCCGCGGTGGGCCAACAAGGTTCCACTGCTCGTAGCCATCGGACTCTTTGGTGTGGCCGGCCCGGCCGCGACGCTCGGTATTTGGTACTACTTCTCTCCGGAGTTTACCGATGTCGGGTACGCGCCCGTGCAGCCGGTTCCCTACTCGCATGCCTTGCATGCGGGCGAGATGGCGATCGACTGTCGGTACTGTCACGCACAGGTCGAGCGTGCCGCCGTGGCGTCGTTGCCCCCAACCCAGGTGTGCATGAATTGTCACCAACTGGTCAAGCGGGACAGCCCGCAACTCGCGGCCGTGCGCGACAGCGTTGCTCGGGATCAGCCCGTGCCTTGGGTGCGGATTCACAACGTGCCCGACTACGCTTTCTTTGACCACAGCATCCATGTGGGCGCTGGGGTTGGTTGCTCGAGCTGTCATGGCGATATCATGGCCATGGAAGTCGTGGCGCAGGCCGAGCCCTTGTCGATGGGCTGGTGTTTGAAATGTCATCGCAATCCCGAACCCCATTTGCGTCCAGCGGATCAGATCTACAACACCGCCTGGCAACCGGGGAACGATCACGCGGAGATGGCAAAGGCTCTGCGTGAAGAGCGAGATCTCGCTCCCCCCGAAGCGTGCACTGCGTGCCATCGTTAATCACGGACGCGCCGAGGAGTGAAGACCGCATGAATGAGGAGGCCTGCGAGGCCAGCCGATCCTACTGGCGAAGCGTCGACCGTCTGCTGGAGTCGCCCGCCCTGCGGTCGCAGCCGAGTCCTGAATTTACTGAAGGGGCCGACCTGCCGCCGGACGAGATGAGCCGGCGCACCATGATGACGCTGATGGGCGCGTCTTTTGCGCTCGCGGGTACGACAGCGTGTCGCCGTCCGGTCGAGCACATTCTCCCCTATGTCGATGCGCCCGAGACCATCGTTCCCGGTATACCCCAGCATTACGCGTCGACCCTGCCGCTCGTCGGTGCGGGTTACGGTGTGTTGGTCGAGAGTCATGAAGGACGCCCGACGAAGGTCGAAGGAAATCAGCTCCATCCGAGCACCCTGGGCGCGGCCAATGCCTGGATGCAAGCGTCGATCCTCAATCTCTACGACGCGGATCGTTCGCGGCACCACCGGTTGCCGGGCACCGAGGGCGGGAAGGCCACCACAGCGACGTGGGATGAGGTCGTCGCCTACTTGCAGGCGCGGCGCACTGAAGCTGCCGAGAACCAAGGCGATGGGTTGGCGGTGCTCTCCACGGGCTTTGCTTCACCGAGTCTGACCACCGCGGCCAATGCGCTGAAAGCGCAGTTGCCGGCGGCACAGTTCGTGGTCTACGACGCGGTTGGCGATGGCAATGTCTTTCGCGGAATCGAAGCGGCGAGTGGTCAATCGGCGCGGCCGCGGTACCACCTGGATCGTGCGCGAACCGTCGTTACGCTCGATGCAGATTTGCTGTCGACTGAAACCGATGACATCGCGAACTCACGTGCTTTCGCACAGGCACGGAAGGTTGGCTCCGCGAGTCACGAAAGCCACGAAAGCCACGGTGATTCAGGCACCATGCTCCGGCTCTATTCGGTCGAGAGTAGCCTGTCGGTAACCGGCGCCGCTGCCGATCACCGGCTACGGGCGCGCCGTGATCAGATTCCAGCCGTCACGGCGGCAGTGGCAGCTGCGGTCGGGGTGGCTGGAGCCCCTTCGGCGGCTGACCTACCGGCCGACATGCAGCCGAAGATCGAGTTGATGGCGCGCGACCTGACCGCAGCAGGTCAAGGTGCGTTGGTCGCCGCGGGCCGTTCGCAGCCGCCGGTGGTCCACGCTCTGGTGTATGCGATCAACCAGACACTCGGTGCGATTGGCCATACCGTGACCCTCGTGCCCACCACGGACGTCGCGGTGGCGGATGGCGACGCCTTGGCGGCGCTGGTTACCGCGATGAACAATGGCGACATCACGACCCTGGTGATTCTGGGCGGCAACCCCGCCTATGACGCACCGGCGGAGCTTGGCTTCGCGGAAGCGCTTGCCAACGTCACGCACTCGGTCCATCTTTCGACCCATGAAGATGAAACATCGCAGGGGTGTGGCGCGCATGTGACCGAAGCGACGCCGTTCGAGACCTGGGGAGACGCGCGGGCGACCAATGGTGCGCCGTCGGTAATTCAGCCACTGATTGCACCGTTGTTCGAAGGCAAGAGCGCATTGGAGGTGCTCGGTCTTTTGGCAGATGGTCAAGACCAGTCTGGATACGAGCGCGTGCAAAGCACTTGGGCCTCGTTGATCCAAGGTGACTTCGAAGCCGGTTGGCGGCAATGCCTCCACGACGGTGTATTTACCGACGTAGCCGCGACCGACGCGGCCACGATCGCCGCCGATAGGGCCAACGCCCTGGTCGACAACGAAGGGCACTCGGCGAACGGGGAAGGTATGGCCGATCCCGTTGTGGCCCATCAAGCGCCAAGCGCGACCGCTTGGGCGAATTGGCCCACGTTGGGTGGCGATTTCGAGGTCACGTTCCACGTGTCGCGCTCGGTCCTCGACGGGCGTTTCGCCAACAACGCTTGGCAGCAGGAGCTGCCCGACGCGATTACCAAGATCGTTTGGGACAATGCCGCGCTGATCAGCCCGGCAACCGCCACCAAACGCGGCCTTGCGACGGGCGACTTGGTGCGCCTGACGGTCGCGGAGCGAAGCGTCGAGCTGCCGGTCTGGATCTTGCCAGGTCAGGCGGACAATTCGATTGCGCTCGAGATCGGGTACGGCCGTCGCGCGGCCGGACGGGTCGGCAATGGCGTCGGGTTCGACGTCTACCCGTTGCGTGGCTCCAGTGGGACCTGGGCTGCAACCGCCAGCCTCGATTCCGCTGCCGGTCAGCACAAGTTGGTCCAAACCCAAGAGCATTGGTCCATGGAAGGCCGGCCCTTGGTGCGGGAAGCAACCGTCGCCGAGTTCGAGGCCGACCCGCATCGTTTCCAAGACCACCATGATCCCGTCGGGGCGCAGCCCTTCGAAGCCTTCGACTACAGCAAAGGCAATCAGTGGGGCATGGCGATCGACCTCAACAGCTGCACCGGCTGTAACGCATGCGTGGTCGCTTGCCAGAGCGAGAACAACATCCCGGTGGTTGGCAAAGAGCAGGTCGACAACGGTCGCGAGATGCACTGGTTGCGGGTCGATCGGTACTTTGTTGGCGGTCTCGACGAGCCGGAAGTCGCGGTGCAGCCGATTCCGTGCATGCATTGTGAGAACGCGCCGTGCGAGCAAGTCTGTCCGGTGGCCGCCACCGTGCACGGCCCGGAAGGGGCTCAATGCCATGGTCTACAACCGGTGCATTGGTACCCGCTATTGCTCCAACAACTGTCCCTACAAGGTTCGCCGGTTCAACTTCTTCAGCTACACCAAGGACACGCCCGAGCTGCTCAAGCTGGCGAACAACCCCGACGTGACGGTGCGTTCGCGTGGGGTCATGGAGAAGTGCAGCTACTGCCTGCAGCGCATCAGTGAGACCAAGATTGTGGCCAAGCGCGAGAACCGGAAGGTCGGTGGCGACGAAGTCCAAACAGCCTGTCAACAGACCTGTCCAACCCAGGCGATCTCATTCGGCAACATCGTCGACGAGACGAGCCATGTAGCCGAGGCCAAACGCGACGCGCGTTCCTACGTACTTTTGGGGGATCTCAACAATCGCCCACGTACGTCGTACCTGGGTCGTCTCCGGAATCCCAATCCGTCCTGGGGAGAGGCCTGATGCTTGGAAGCGTAGACTCGACGATGCCGCGTGGTGGTTCGCTCGCATCACGGATTCGTCTTGGCGTGATCGTGGTCTTGCTGCTGACGACGACCGGCTGTATGCGCGGGTGCACATCGACGCGATCACCAATTCATCCGAATCCGAACATGGACCTCCAGCCGAAGTATCGCGCGCAAGCCGAGAGCGAATTCTTCTACGATGGCAAGACCATGCGCACACCGGTCGAAGGTACGGTCGCGCGCGGCGAGTTGCGCGCCGATTCAGCCTTTTTCGAAGGGCGTGACGCCGCGGGCAATCACATTGCCGCCAACCCCCTCGCTCTCGACGAAATAGTGGTTGCACGTGGCGCCGAGCGCTTTGGTATCTACTGTGCCGTCTGTCATGGTGACAATGGCAACGGCAAGGGTGTCCTGTGGGAGCGTGCACAAGTGGAATCGGCTGATTTGCTTCAGCAGCGCTTGGTCGACGCACCCGACGGTGAGCTCTTCGACACAATCACCAACGGCTTGGGTCTGATGTCGGGGTACCGATATCCGATTCCCGCCGAGGATCGTTGGGCGATCATCGCGTACGTGCGGGAGATGCAACGTGGCAATGTGTAGTGGAGTCGTGAGGAAATCCCCCTCCAGCTCCCCCTTTGGCAAAGGGGGAGAGCCCGATCCCCGTTTTGGCTTTGCTTTGCTCCCCATCGAGGAGATGGCGAACTCACGGCCAAGCTTCCCCCCTTTCTCAAAGGGGGGACCGCCAAGCTTCCCCCCTTTCTCAAAGGGGGGACCGAGGGGGGATTTCCCATCGGAACTCCCGTCGAAAGTGGGATTTGATGGGCCGACTGCGGGCGAGGTGATGGCGTGAAGCGCAAACCAGGAATCGTCCTCACCAGTCTTGCTCTGATCGCCGTGGTTGGCGGCGGCTGTCGGCATGTTCAAGTTGGCGGTGACCTTCGACGACGAATTCCAGTTCAAGTCGCCCAATCGCACCGCAAGCGAGGCGGGCCCACCTTGGACACCGCGCGAGCAGGCGCGCGAAGACCGCGCCGCCGCCGACGAGGCCGAGGCCCAGGCACGCGTCTACGAGCCCGAGGAGTATCGGGCATTTCCCAAGATCGGCAGCCGCGTGGCGATTTGGGTCGTAGCCCAGCTCCACTTGCTGTTCGCTGCCTTCGTGTTGGCAGTGCCGATGTTCGCGGTGGTGATCGAGGGCATCGGGCTCAAGACCGGTGACAAGCGCTACGACGACCTGGCGTACGAGTTCACCAAGTTGCTTTCCGTCTCGTTCTCGCTGACGGCGACCTTCGGTGCTGGGCTGACCTTCATGCTGATCGCCCTCTATCCGAAGTTCACCAACTACTTGATGCACGTGTTCTCGCCGACCTTTTTGCCCTACACGTTGCTGTTCTTCGCCGAGGCCGCGTTCCTGTATAGCTACTACTACGGCTGGGGCAAGTTCGGTCCCAAGACCCATCTCTTCTTGGGCATCATGCTCAACGTGGTCGGCACCGGCATCATGTTGATCGCCAACGCGTGGCTGACGTTCATGTCGACGCCGTCCGGCATCGCCGAGAGCGGTGCGCTGATCAGCACCTGGGACGCGGTGAACAACTACACGTGGATGCCGATCAACATCCACCGGATCATCGCCAATATCGCCTTCGGTGGCTCGATCGCCGCTGCCTACGCTGCGTTCCAATTCTTGAAGGCCAAGACTGACGAAGAGCGGGCGCACTACGACTGGATGGGGTATATCGGCAACTTTGTCGCCATCATCGGGCTCTTGCCGCTGCCCTTCGCTGGCTATTGGTTGGCCAAGGAAATCTACGGCTTCTCGCAGACCATGGGCCTTACCATGATGGGCGGCGCGTTTTCCTGGCTGTTTATCATTCAGGCGGTCTTGATTGGCGTGCTGTTCTTGTTCGCCAACTGGTACTTGTGGTTGGCCATGGGGCGCATCGATGGCGCCGCCCGGTTCAAAGGCTACATCTGGCCGCTGTTGGTGGTGATCACTGTGTGCTTCGGCATTTGGGCGACGCCGCGATCGATCATCTCGACCACCGAAGAAGTCCAAGCAATGGGCGGGTCATCGCATCCCATGCTCGGCTACTTGGGGGTCATGTCGGCCAAGAACACCGCGGTCAACTTGATCATTCTCGCGACCTTCGTCAGTTTCCTGCTCTACCGCCGCAGCAACGTGGTCCGCACACCGGTGCGCGGCGCCAGCGTCGTCAAGCTCCTTCAAGGCTTGATGATCGCCAGTGCCGCGGCGATCGTCATCGGCTACGGCATACGGGGGTACTTCGTTGACGCCGCCACCCGCATCGGCTTCTCGGTGCCGCAGGTAGCCTCGGTGCTGTTTGCGATGGTGATCGTGACGCTGCTCGATCTCTACCTCGTGCGGGGTGCCCAAGCGACGGAAACGAAGTGGGGGCAAATCCGTCCGTTGTCGCAGTACTTGCTCATCATGCTGGCCGTGACCTTCACTTGGATCATGGGCCTGATGGGCTACTTGCGCTCGGGCCTCCGTCAGCATTGGCACGTCTATGGCGTCATGCGCGACACCTCGCCCGACGCCTTCACTCCGACGCTCGGCTTCGCGACGCAGGTGGTGTCGGTGACCGTGTTGATCTTCTTTTTCTTCATCAGCTTCGTGTTCTGGCTCGCGGGTCTGGGTAAGAAAGGCCACGGCGAGGAAGTAGTCGAGGCGGTGGCGGCGTCGCCCGCGATCGGTTTCGGTGCCTCGGGCGCCTTGCCCGCCCCCGCGATGGGCGCGCGCGGGAGCACGGTTTCGTCGGCTGGTGGCACCCCGGCCAGCTCGACATCGGGGACCAGCGAGGGACCCACCTCATGAAGATCCCGATTCCATTGCAGCTCGCCGTCCTGGCGGTGTCGGTGACCGGCTTCTACACGTTGGTCGGGCAAGCGGTTCCGCAGAAGGAAGTGCATCCACCCGAAGTCATCGAGATGGACACCAGCATGTCGACCACCGAGATGGTGGACATTGGCAAGGGCATCTTCGAAGGCAAGGGCATCTGCAACACGTGCCACACCATCGGCAAGACCGGTGCGTTGCGCTTCCCGGATATGGCCGGGGTCGGGCAGACCGCAGCCACGCGCATTCCGGATTACACCGCGCTTGACTACTTCGCCGAGAGCCTGTACGAGCCCAATATCTTCATCGTGTCAGGCTTCAGCCCCGGGATGCCGGCGATCAACAAGCCCCCGATCGGTCTTACCGACCAGGAGATCTTGGCGGTCATTGCCTACTTGCAAACCCTGGGTGGTGAGGCTACCGTGACCATGGAAACCAAGCTCGCCTACACCGGTGGCACGCGCGAGAACGAAGCGGGCGCCGAGGCGGACGAAACGATGGTCGCCGAGACCGGCGAGGCAACGCCGGATACCCCCACGCCACTCGGTACGTTCGGTTGTACGGCGTGCCACGGCGGCTCTGCCGGAGGGCTCGACAGCTACGGCACGGGTCACGGGGCCGACGAGATTCTGGTCACGCTTTCGCGTCACGATCGCTTGTCGCCCAGCAGCAACGCCGGGATCGACGAGCTAACGTTGAGCGATGTTCAATCTCTGGTCCAGTATCTCTCCGCGCAGCGAGGTGATGCATGAGCGGGCTGATGAAGATCTTCGGTGGCCTGGCCAGCGGGTTGAACTGGTGGGTCGCGTTGCCGGTATTCGCTTTGCTGCTGGCCCTGCGTTGGCGTAAGCCGCGCATGTTGGTGTGGTTGTTCGCCTGGTGGATCGGCATTTTCTTGTTCTTCCGCTACGGTTTCGCGACGCCGGTGCCGATGTCGGTGGTGAAGCTGTACATGGGTATTGTCAGCGGCTCGTTGCTGGCCTACGTCTTGACCGACGAGCAACGAATTCGCGAGGTGACCGGGCCCTTGACGGCCTTCGTCGTGGAACGTCGATACGCACCGCTCCTCGGCCTCGTTGCGCTGGCCATTCCCGCGGCGATCGCCTTTTCGATCTACGCCGACATGACCAAGGTGCCCCAAGCGCCCAACTTTGCGCGTACCGTTCACCCGGCGCCACCGGACAGCATCGACGTCCATGGGAGCACCTACGAGCTCGGCTCCGCCGACAATCCCTATCGCCACCTCCAGACCGAAGATCCCGACGCCTTTGCTGAGCACGTTAAGTCGGGCCGGGTTGTCTACTATGAGAACTGCTTCTACTGCCACGGCGATTTGATGGCGGGGGCCGGCATGTTCGCGCCCGCCCTCAACCCGATCCCGACCAACTTTCAGGATCCGGGCACCATCGGCATGCTGCGCGAGGCGTTCTTGTTCTGGCGCGTCGCCAAAGGAGCGCCTGGGTTGCCTGACGAAGGTGGACCGTGGGCGTCGGCGATGCCAGCTTGGGAGAGTTTCCTGAGCGAAGAGGAGATGTGGGACGTCATCCTCTTTCTCTACGATTACACCGGCCAAAGCCCGCGTGCCGTGGAAACGCACCACTGATGTCGTACAAGAGAAATCAGCTTGTTGCCTTGTTGCTTGCCGCGGCGATCCTGTGTCCGCTCGCCCGCGCCTTCGCTCAGGAGACGCCGGGCAAGGCAACCTACGACAAGTACTGCTCGCAGTGTCATGGGGACGACGGTAGCGGCGAAGGCATCGCGACCCGTTTCGTCAAGCCGAAGCCGCGCGACCTGACCTCGGGCAAGTACAAGATTCGCTCCACCCCCACCGGCAGCATGCCGACCGACGACGATTTGGTCCAGGCCATTCGGCGGGGTCTGTTCGGAACGGCGATGCCGGCGTTCCCCACCAACATGATCAGCGCCGGTGAGCTCACCGACTTGGTGGCCTACGTGAAGGCGTTCTCGGCCGATTTCGAGGACCCCGAGGCGTTGCTGCCACCGATCGATATCCCAACGCCGCCTTCCTACAGTCGCGAAACCGCGACCACCAAAGGGCGCGAGGTCTACGAGGCCACGGGCTGTGCTCGGTGCCATGGTGACCTGGGTCGTGGCGACGGTATGTCGGCGCCGACCCTGGTTGACGACTGGTCCAATAACATCCGCGTCGCGGATCTGACTATGCCGTGGACCTTCCGCGCCGGCGGTACCCGTACCGACATTTTCCGCACCATGTCGACAGGCTTCAACGGCACGCCGATGCCGGGCTTTCACGGTGCCTTGCCGGTTGAAGATATCTGGGCGATCACCGACTACATCGTGGCGCTCGGCGGCGACCTCGCCACCGACGAAAACTTCGAGGCCCCATACGACAACCTGGTGCGCGCTGTGGGCACTGAGGCCGAGATCGACCTTGCGCTCGGCGACGAGCTGTTCGCCAACGCCCCGAAGGCGCTGTTCCCGATCGTCGGTCAGATCATCGAGCCCGGTCGCAACTTCCAGCCGGACGTGATTGCCGTGGGTGCCCGTGCGGTCTACAACCAAGACGAGATCGCCTTCGAGCTCACGTGGAACGACATGCGGGCGGAGGTCACCGGTACCAACGGTCCCGATCTCGCCGTGCCGCTGTGGGACGAGCAGCTCGCCGAGACAGGGACCGGTGCTGGCGGCGGTGACGATGGTGGCGGCGACTTCTGGGGTGAAGAAGATGATGGTTGGGGTGCCGAGGTCGAAGAAGACAGCGGCGGCGACGACTTCTGGGGCGAAGAAGAAGTGGCCGCGGACGACGTGGCCGCGGACGACAATGGCGGCGACGACTTCTGGGGCGAAGAAGATGATGGCGGTGCCTCGGCGTCACCTTCCGGCCCGGACGTCGAATTTTCCGACGCGGTGGCGCTCCAATTCCCGCAGGCGCTGTCCGATGGTGTGCGCAAGCCGTATTTCATTTTTGGCGATGCGCAAAACCCGGCCGAGCTTTGGTTCGTCGATATGGGCAAGACCGGCGCGGACGGCGGCAACCCGGGCGACGCCGAGCTGTGGATCGGCCGCGGCAGCGCGGCCATGGCCCCAGGCGACGGTGATGTACCCGAGGTCACGTCGCGCTACGAGAACGGCGAGTGGACCGTGCGATTCAAGCGCCAACGTTCGAGTCGGGGCGGCATTTCCTTCGAGGAAGGCAGCTTCGTGCCGGTCGTGTTCTCGGTGTGGGACGGCTTTAGCCGCGAACGGGGCAACAAGCGCGGCTTGACCCCCTGGTACGATGTCTACCTCGAGCCGCTCACCAAGCCCTCGCCGCGCGGGCCCATGATGAAGGCATTCTTCGGTTTCCTGGGCCTCGAGTTCCTGCTCATCGGCCTGATCCGCTTCCTCCACCGACGCAAGAGCGCGCGGACCGCCGCGCGCCCGATTGAACAGACTTCGTAGCTTGTTCTGGAGATCTCGATGTACGAAACCATCTACGTGCCTGTCGACAACTCGGACCATTCCAACCGGGCGATCAAGACCTCGCTCGACTTGGGTCGGTCCTTCGACGCCAAGTTGGTTGGTTGCCATGTGTACGCGGCGCAGATGCACGACTACCGCTTTAAGCAGATGGAGTTCACCCTGCCCGAGGAATACCTCCAGGAGCAGGAGCTCGAGCGCCAGCGCAAGATTCACGACAGCCTCATCACCATGGGCCTCGAGCTCATCTCGGACTGCTACCTCACCGACATGGAGAAGCTATGTCAGGCGCAGGGACTGCCGTTCGAGAAGAAGATGATGGACGGCAAGCACTCCACCGAGATCCTCAAGGACATGGAGCAGAGCGACTACGACCTGGTGGTGCTCGGTGCCTTGGGGATTGGTCGTACCCGCGATGCGCAAATCGGCTCGGTGTGCCAGCGGGTCGCCAAGCAGTCGGACCGTGACGTCTGGGTGGTCAAGCACTTGCCCAAGAAGGGAGAGCCGGTTCGCGACACCATCATGGTCGGCGTTGACGGCAGCCCGGATTCGTTCGGGGCGTTGATGACCTCGATCGAGCTGGCCAAGCGGTTCGACAAGAAGATCGAGCTGGTCTCGGTCTACGACCCCTATCTCCACTACGCCGTGTTCAAGGGCATAGTCGACGTGCTGACCGAGCGTGCCGCCAAGGTCTTCCGCTTCGAAGAGCAGAACCAGCTGCACGAAGAGATCATCGACACCGGTTTGGCCGAGATCTACCAATCGCACCTCAACGTGGCCGAGAAAATGGCGCGCGCCGAGGGCCTCGAGGTCGGCAAGACCTTGCTCGACGGCAAGGCCTTCCAGAAGGTCCTCGATCATGCCCGCAAGGTGGAGCCCTGGTTGCTGGTCATTGGCCGTGTGGGAGTGCACAAGAACGATGCGGATGGTGGTTTGGGCAGCAACACCGAGAATCTGCTGCGCCTGAGCGAATGCGACATTTTGTTGACTACGTCGGAGGTGACGCCGGAGATCGACTTGCAAGCCGAAGAGTCGATTCACTGGACACCCGAGGCCGAAGAGCGCATGCACGGCGTGCCCGACATGGTGAAAGGCATCGCTCGTACCGGCATTCTGCGCTTGGCGCTCGAAAAGGGCCACAGCGTGGTGTCGAGTGATCTGATCGACGAAGCGATGGACCGCTTCATGCCCAAGAGCGTCAAGAAGCAGACCGAGCAGCTCGCCGAAGCGCTCGCCTTCGAGAAAGCACGGGAACGTTCGGTGTGGGTCTGCAAGAAGTGCGCGACGGTCGCCAGCGTCGAGAATCCGGCGCAGTGCCGCGCCTGCAACGCCTCCGACTTCGAGGTTTTGGCTCCCGAAGTGATCGATCAGATCGAGAAGGCGGAAGGCGGCGCCGCCGAAGAGACGACCTACGATGGGCGCAAGCTGCGGTGGACCAAGGAGTCGCGCAAGGCCCTGCGTACGCTGACCGATGCCTACCAGCGTCGGCGCGCGAAGGCCCGCATCGAGAAGTCGGCGCGGACCAAGAAGCTCACGGTGGTGACGATGGAATTCGCCCGCCGCTTTGTCGAGGAAGAAGGTGGGGTGCTGTACGAGACGACCCCGGAGTCCGCCGCCGCCGAAGCCACGGAGGTCGCCGAGCGCGACGCGGCGACGGCTGCCGCTCAAGACGCCGAGGACGCGGGCCGCAAACTGATCGCCCGCGACGAGGCCAAGACGCCGCTGTTCTCGACGTTCGACTGGACGCCGGAGGCCATCACGCGCGTGATGAGCGTGCCCCGCGGCTTCATGCGTGACCGCACACAAGAGCGGGTCGAGACACTCGCCACCGAACAAAGCGCGACGATGATCGACCTGCCGCTCGTGGAAGCGGGCGTCGAGGTCGGCCTGCAAATGATGGCCGACCTACTCGAGACCTACGGGGAGGATGCCGCATTGGCGGCGACCGCAAGCGCCGCGTCGTCGGCACCGGTCGAGAAGGTTCAGCAAGTCGCCGCCCAAGCCAGCGCCACCGCGCGGGCCGGCAAGTGTCCCTTCTCGCAAGCGTCGAGTGCGCAAGCGCTGAACGAGGTCGGCGTCATGGCCGAACTCGACAAGAAACGCGAAGAGATGGGTATCGTCGAGCCGAGCTGACCGGGCCGCTTGGGATTTGTCCTTCCCGGAAGGATAGGATCGTCCAATCTTGTCCTTCCCAGAAGGGCAAGATTAAGCTTGAGTGTCCTTCAACAAGGACACTCAGCCAGGCGCTGGAGGAGCGGTCGATCGAACAGGAAACGATCGTCATGCTCGACGAGCGTGAGGCTAGCCTGGGAAAGGGTGTGAGATGCCGCGGGAAGGTGATGTCCTTTCCCCTGCGTATAGACGTAGGATAATGCGTCCCATCCATCAACGACGGTGACGCTCAAAATGCCCTCTTACCGTTTCTGTCGCCCCGACGACATTCCGTTCCTCGTACAGGCTATCGATGCTTGCTGGCACGTGCACTTTCCCGGCGCGCGTCCGATGACCGTCGACCGGTTTCGCACCGAGATGAAGATCTTCGACGTCTGGCCTTCGAATGCGATGGTCGCCATCGAGGGCAAGGATCCGATCGCGGTGATGATCGGCACCAAGCGAGCCGAGGAGGTGTTGATCGCGCGGATCGGCGTCCATCCTGACTTTCAGCGCCAAGGCCATGGCCGTCATCTGCTGACCTCGCTGAGCCAGAAGCTCGCGGTGTTGGGCCCGGAGCGCTTGATCGCCGAGCTACCGGACGACTTGGCCGGTGCCGACACGTTCTTTCGTGCCGCGGCGTACCAGCGCGAGGCGACTTACACCGATTGGACGCGGCCGCCCGGTGCGGTGGCCCCGGTACCGGCTGCGCTGTTGGCGCCGATCGGGGTGGCCGAGCTGGAGGAACAAGGCTTGCTCGAGTTGGTGACCGGCGGTGTGGCGTGGCGGCGCAGTCGACAAACCCTGGTCAATCGTGGCGAGGGCTTGCAAGCAGTGGCGTTCGCCACCGACCGGGTGGCCGCGTTCGCCATTTACCAACCGCCGGACGATCGTGGCCGGCCACTCGATGTGCTCGCGGTTCGCGTCAGCGACGCCAGCCGCGTGGAGCTCTTGGCGGGCGTGCTCTTGCGTTGGATTGTCGATACCCACCCCGGCACGATCCGGATTCCGCGTTTGGCCGAACAAGAGCTACCCGAGCGTGTGCTCCAGCAGCTTGGATTCGTTCCCGGCCGTACCTATGGTCGCTACGCCGCCGTCGCGACACCGGGCTGAGCCTCGGCACGATGAACCCTATGGCCGATCTCGACAAGAAAGGCCCGTTGTTGACAGGAGAACAGCATGAATCTCGAAGGCGCACGAGCATTGGTTACAGGCGGTAGCGGAGGCATTGGCAAGAGCATTGCCCAAGCCTTGAAGAACAAGGGGGCCGAGGTGATGATCACGGGCCGGCAGCGGGAGTCGCTCGCGGGAGCGGCGGCGGAGCTCGGTGTCGACTGCACCGTAGCGGATGTGGGTATCGAAGCCGACGCACAACGGACGGTCGCGGAGTTCGTCGCCGCCCACGGCGGCATCGACATTTTGGTCAACAACGCCGGTTTTGGCTACTTCGCGCCGCTCGTCGACATGGAGCTGGCGCAGCTCGAGGCCGTGTACCGCACCAACGTATTCGGTGCATTCGTCATGGCGCGCGAAGCGGCCCGGCACTTCATTGCCCAAGGCTCCGGCAACCTGATCAATATCTCATCGACCTCGGGCCTCAAGGGCGGTGCCGGGTCGACCGCCTACAGCTCGTCGAAGTTCGCGTTGCGTGGCATGACCGAGTGCTGGCGCGAGGAGCTCCGGCGGCACAATGTGCGCGTGATGTTGGTCAACCCCAGCGAGGTGATGACGTCGTTCGCCGCCAACGCGGGTTTCGATCAGCAGGCATCCGACAACAAGCTCCGGGGGAGCGAGATTGCCGATGCCATCGTGGGCGCGCTCGAAATCGACAACCGCGGTTTCATTCCCGAATTCTCGGTCTTCGCCACTAACCCTTTCTAGCTGTGCGCGCTATCATGGCACCAAGAACCCATTTTTGGCTGGCGCCATGAAAACGTACTTCGACATCCAAGGTGACGGCGGCTCGAACGTTCTCGAGCAGGTTGCCGCGCAACAAGACGCGATTGGCACATCGCTCGCGGGCGTCAAGCACGTGCTGGCGGTCGGTTCGGGCAAAGGCGGCGTGGGCAAGAGCACGGCGACCATGGCGCTCGGTCATGCGTTGCGAAGGCGGGGGCTCGAGGTGGCGATTCTCGATGCCGACTTCAACGGCCCCTGCCAGGCTCAGATGGCGGGCTTGTCTCATGCGCCCTGGGTTCCGGGCCCGGATGGCCTCGACTTTCCACGTCGCGCCGACGGCCTGGGGGTCGTCAGCTTCGGCAGCTTCTTGGCCCAAGCACAAGATGTCGAGCTGGCCAGCGTGGCGAAGGGCGACGAGTTTGTATGGCGCGCCACCAAAGAGTTCGCGACCCTGGGCCAGCTGATCGCGACCATCGCTTGGGGCTCGCTCGATGTGCTGCTGGTCGACCTGCCGCCGGGCGCCGAGCGGGCCTTCCACTACGCCGGTTTCTTTGGTCCACGGGCGTCGTTCGTGGTGGTTACCATTCCCACTGAGATCGCCCGAGGCGTGGTGGCCCGGTCGATTTCCGCCTTGCGCCGCGCCGACGCGCGGGTTCTCGGTTACATCGAGAACATGGCGGGCTACTTCCACCGCGACACCGGAGAGGTGCTGCCTCTTTTTCCGACGTCGAACACCACCGTGTTCGATGTGCCGCGGCTCGGTGTCTTGCCATTCGACCCCGCTTTGGCGACCGCGTGTGACGAAGGGTGGTCGGAGCAAGCCGCGCCCGAATTGCCGGGCCTCGACGATCTCACGGACCAGGTTTTGGCTGCTTTGGAGACCTCATGAAGTTCCTCTGCATTGTGTGCGACACAGCGATGAAGCTCGAGAAGGCCGAGCCGCCGGTTGATGGCTCACTGACCGCGATTTTCGAGTGCCCCGATTGTTTCCACCAGATCGCCATGCTCACCAATCCCATGGAAACGCAGGCAGTGACCTCGCTCGGTATCTCGATCGGGCCCAAGGCTGCCGCCGGTGCGGATGGGGGCAGTGCTGCCGAGCGGGCCGCGGCGGGTGGCTGTCCGTTCTCGGGCATGGTGGCGCAAATGGAGCAGCAGCAGGTGGCCGACGAGGGCATCGCGTGGACCACGGGCGCGCTCGAGCGCTTGGCCAACATTCCCGAGTTCATTCGGCCGATGGCCAAGCAAGGTGTGGAGCAGTTTGCCGAGTCGAACGGCTACCCCGAGGTCAGTGAGGAAGTGATGGACGAAGCGCGGGGTCGTTTCGGCATGCTGTAGACCTATGAGATCAATGCTCGACCAGCTCGAGACACGGTTTGCAGCTCGCGAATCGACGTTGCACGCCTTTGTGCCCGAGCCCGGGCGTTTCGAGCGACTCCGGCGGGACGGCGCGGCGCTTCGTGCGCGGTTTCCCGATCCTGTGAAGCGGCCACCGTTGTTCGGCGTGCCGGTGGGCGTCAAGGACATCTTTCACGTCGATGGCTTCGAAACCCGCGCCGGCAGCAGCCTTCCCGCCGAGGATCTGGCGGGGGCCGAGGGGCCAGCGGTCGCGGCCCTGCGTGAGGCCGGGACGCTGATCCTGGGAAAGACCGCAACCACCGAGTTCGCGTACTTCGGCCCGGGGCCGACTTGCAATCCACATCATCCGGGTCATACGCCGGGCGGCTCGTCGAGCGGCTCGGCGGCGGCGGTGGGCGCTGGCTTGTGCCCACTTGCTCTGGGAACCCAGACCATCGGTTCCGTTGGCCGGCCGGCCGCTTTCTGTGGTGTGGTGGGTTTCAAGCCGAGCTACGATCGGGTGTCTCGAGACGGCGTAATTCCGTTGTCGGTGTCGCTCGACCACGTAGGTACCTTTACCCCGGATGTTGCCGGCGCCGTTACCGCCGCCTCTGTGTTGATCATGGACTGGAAGGGGCTGCCGTCAGCAACGGAGCGACCGGTGCTCGGCGTTCCAACGGGCGCTTACTTGGAACATGCCGATGCCGAGGGCCGTGCGCACTTCACGCGGTGTCGAGTGCGCCTTGCAGCGGCCGGGTATCGGATTGTCGATCTCGAGGTGTGGCCCGATTTCGATGTCGTTCGTGCGCGTCACGATCGGCTGGTGGCAGCTGATGCGGCGCGCACCCACGCACGGTGGTTCGCACGCTTTGCGGATCGCTACCATGACAAGACCGCGAGCCTCGTCCGGCGCGGCGCCGACATCGGCGACGACGAGCGGGAGATGTTGCGGGCGTCCCGGCTTGCGTTGCGAGACCAGCTCACGTCGGCAATGGACGCGCAGGGTGTCGACCTGTGGCTGGCGCCAGGTGCCTGTGGCACGGCGCCCAGCGGTCTCGAAAGCACCGGAGATCCGGTGATGAGCTTGCCGTGGTCGCAAAGCGGTCTGCCGGCGCTGACCGTCCCGGCGGGAGAGGGCGCCAACGGTCTACCGCTGGGTATTCAGGTCATTGGACGTTGGTGGGATGACGAAGGTCTGCTCGCTCGAGGAAACGAGATTGCGGAGGTCGTGGCGTGACGGAGCGTGGTTCCACGGTGTTGTGTCATGCCGTCCGTCGCGGCACCTATTTGGATTCGATCGTCCTCATGCAGTTGCAGGCCGCGTTGGCCGCGGAGCCCGGAATCGAAGACGCCGGGGTGGTCATGGCGACCGCGGCCAACCGGGCGTTGCTCCAAGCGAGCAACTTGCTGCCCGACAACCTGGGGGTGGTGCGAGATGACGACTTGGTGATTGCGCTGCGGGCTCGGGATGCCACAGTAGGCGACCAGGCGCTTGGACGTGTTGACCAGTTGGTCGCGCGCCCGCGCGGTGGCGAGGCTGACGGCGACTACCGTCCCAAAAGCCTGGACGGTGCGTTCCGCTTGCGCCCCGATGCCCGGTGGGTGGCCATCTCACTACCCGGTCGCCACGCCGCGCCGGTAGCGAAGCAGGCGCTCGAAGCGGGTCGACACGTGTTTCTTTACAGTGACAATGTGTCGAAACGCGACGAACGGCGGCTCAAGCGGCTTGCCCACGCTCGCGGTCTCTTGGTCATGGGGCCCGATTGCGGTACCGCGATCATCGGCGGTGTGGGGTTGGGTTTTGCCAATCGAGTGCGCCGAGGCTCGGTGGGCGTAGTCGGCGCGTCGGGCACGGGTGTTCAGGCCATCACCTCGGCGCTGGACGATCTCGGGATTGGCATCAGTCACGCTTTGGGTACCGGTGGGCGCGATCTGAGCGCCGAGGTGGGCGCGGCGACCACTCGGCAAGGGCTGGCTTTGCTGGGTGCCGATCCCGCAACCCGGGTGATCGTCTTGGTGTCCAAGCCGCCTGCGGCCGAGGTGACGGCGCAGGTCGTCTTGCCCGCTGCACACTTGCTCGGCAAGCCGGTGGTGGTTTGTTTCTTGGGCTTGGTGCCTTCGATACCGTCGATCGGCAATCTCCATTTCGCAACGGGCCTCGACGACGCCGCACAGCGGGCAGCCGAGTTGGCCCGCACTGGTAGCGTGGCGGCGACCGTGTCGGACGCGTTGCCGCCGCGAGCTCGTGATCTGCGCGGGCTTTTCGTGGGTGGCACCTTGGCGCTCGAAGCGCAGCTCGCCTTGCGGATGGTCGCGCAACCGCTCGCTAGCAATGTACCGGTCGCGGGGGTTGCGGCGATTGACGATCCAACTACCAGCCAAGGACACACGGTGCTCGACCTAGGGGCTGACGAATTCACCGTCGGCCGCCTGCACCCGATGATCGACCCCGAGCTGCGGCTTCGGCGTTTGCGTCAGGAAGCGACTGATTCGGCAGTTGGGCTGATCTTGCTCGATGTGGTGCTGGGAACTGGAGCTGAGGCTGATCCCGCGGGGACACTGGCGCCGGTGATACGCGAGGTACTCGCTGCGCGGACCGACTTGCACGTCATGGCAATGGTGGTGGGCACCGGGGAGGATCCCCAAGATCGGGCGCGTCAAGTCGCGACCTTGCGTGCGACCGGAGCGGATGTGTTTGTCAATATCCGTGATGCTCTGGGCGCTGTCTGTTCGTGGTTGCTCGCGGGTGCGCGGCCCGCATTGCCCACCGTCGATTCAGGCGCGATCGATTCACCTGAAGTGATCAATGTCGGCTTGGTGTCGTTCTTCGAGAGCATCCGCGATCAGGGCGCCGAAGCGGTTCACGTGGAGTGGCGCCCGCCCGCTGGAGGCAATGCTCGTTTGGCCGCTTTGCTCGAGCGTATGAAGGGTAAATGAGGCCGTCCAACCGAACGAGCACGACGCGCAGTATGTTTGAGCAGATGACGATCGAGGCCAAGCAAAGGCTTATCTCTCAATGAATTTGAACAACGGCAAGTTGTCCGGGCGAGTTCGAGCGCCGCGCGCAGTCGGTTGGACGGCCGCCGATCGTGACTGTTCTTTGTGAGGAGACACACATAGTGACCGATACCGCCCCCGAACAACCCCTGAGCATCGACAACGCGAACGCCGAGGCGATTCGCCGACTCACCGAAGCGCGACCCCAGTTGGTTGCCGTCGCGCGTGCCGGCGACGTGATCCCGGGTATGAAGTCGAACCTGTTGTTGCACGCGGGACCCCCGATCGCTTGGCCTGAGATGTCCGGGCCGTTGCGCGGGGCGGTGATCGGAGCGCTCTTGTTCGAAGGCCTGGCAGCCGACGAGGACGCCGCGGTCCTTATGGTGGAAGGCGGCGAGATCGACTTTGCCCCTTGCCACCACTACCAGACCGTCGGACCGATGGCGGGGGTCACCTCAGCCTCGATGATGGTCTACGTGGTCGAGAACGAAACCCACGGCAACCGAGCGTTTTCCAATCTCAACGAGGGTTATGGCAAGGTCCTGCGCTACGGTGCCTACAGTGACGATGTGCTGGCGCGCTTGAAGTGGATGAACGAAACGATGGCGCCACTCTTGGCTGCCACGCTCGATCAAGGCGACCCACTCGACCTTCGCGCCTTACTTGCCGAAGCCCTTCACATGGGGGATGAGGGGCACAATCGCAACAAAGCAGGATCATTGTTGTACCTCGCCAAGTTGGCACCGCGGATCGTTGCCGTCGCGAATGATCAAGTTGCGGCGGCGGAGGTCATCCAGTTTCTCGGCGACAACGCGCTCTCGGTGCTCAACCCAGTGATGGCCGCCTGCAAAGCGACGGCGGACGCCGCCCATGGCATCGCAGGCAGCACCATCGTCAGCACCATGGCGCGCAACGGCACCGAATTCGGGATCCGCGTCAGTGGCCTGGGTGATCGCTGGTTCACTGCTCCGTGCGCCACGCCCGACGGTCTCTACTTTTCGGGCTTCACCGCCGACGACGCCAATCCCGATATCGGTGACTCGACGATCACCGAAACCGCGGGCATCGGCGCGTTCGCCATGGCGGCCGCGCCAGCGATTGTTCGCTTCGTCAGTGGTACGCCCAAGGACGCGCTGCACGCGACGCTCGAGATGTACGAGATCACTGCCGGCGAGCATCCTCATTTCACCATTCCGCCGCTCGACTTTCGCGGCACACCGGTGGGGATCGATCTGCGCAAAATCGTCGAACTCGGGATTACCCCGCGCGTCAACACCGGCATTGCGCACAAAGACGCCGGGGTGGGGCAGATCGGCGCAGGACTCGTGCGTCCGCCGCTCGAGATATTCCAAGAAGCGTTGGTCGCGTTCGCCGAGCAGTATGGCTACGACTGATTGGGTGACGCGGGTCATGCAGGGTCACCCAATACGAGCCACTGAAGAGGACAACCCGGTGGCCAAATAGGGCCGTTCGACCTGGCTGCCTGACGCCGACCGGTGTTCCTTGGCCGGATTCGCATCGGCAGAAGATTCTGCGAGTTCCTATGTAACCTATTCTCCTACATTATCTTAGGTGATAGTGGGCGACAATTCTCGAGCGTGCATCGATCTTGCGATGGTGGTGCGGTGAACTCGACGTGCCGCCTTCGGGCGGTCCAATCCTGGCACCTGAAGGAGACTGCTATGCATACCGATCCGCCACGCCATCGACCGATTAACTCCGTCACCCTTTGCAAGGTCCCCCGACTGCTTGGTTTCATGGTTTTCTTTGTGTGTGTTGCCGTGGCCCAGACGCCGGCACCTGGCATCACAGCGCCCCCGGCGGCACCGTGCGACGACCGAGTGAAGGCCTGTGCCGAGATGACCGATGACGAGTTACTCGCCGCAGCCAGCCTCGATGCGCATGGCGTTGGCCAGACCGAATTCGGCACCTGCTACTTCCACACCCGCGAGAACTGCCCTGGATGCGCTTGCCCGTTCTACGTCAAGGTTACCTGGACCGGTGGCGATTTGGGATGGGATGACGGCACCGGTTGTTTGCAGACCGAGGAAGAAGTGATCATGGTGTTGCGGATGCTGTGTGCCGAAGGCCAGTGTGGCTGCCCGGCACGGGCCGTGCCGCTGTCCGAGTTTTGTTTTGGCCCGGAAGCGTGGGGCAAGGACCCATGGACCGGGACGTGCTGTCGCTACGACAAACGGTGCATGGTGCCGGATGGTTGGACGATCTTCGATACGGAAGAGGAGTGCAACGGCGTCGCTGATCATGACGATGGCGATGCCGTAGACGTTCCCTGACATCGATCGGGATTGCTGCCATGAACGCCACCCGACCAATCGTCCTGGCCGTTGCGGGCTGGGCCTTCGCTTGCAGCGGGGCCGCGCAGGTGCCCGCAGGCTTGTTTCAGGTCAATACCTATCTGCCGGGCCGCCAGTCCCATCCGGCGGTCGCGAGCGACGATCAAGGCGCGTTCGTCGTCGCCTGGCAGAGCGACATGGCCGAAGACGGCAGCGGCCTCGGCATCTTCGCCCGCCTCTTTGCTGCCGATGGGCAACCGCTTGCAGGTCCGTTTGGGGTCAACACCCACACCACGGGAAATCAGGCTCGACCGTCCGTGGCCCGCTCCCCTGACGGTACGTTTATCGTGATTTGGGACTCCGATGGTGCCCAGGATGGAGACGGCAAGGGGATCTTCGCCCAGCGGTTTGACGCCGACGGGGCCCCGCTCGCTTCTGAGACGAGGCTCAACGTCTTCACAACTGGCGATCAGCTCCGACCGGCGATCCCGTCGCGCAAACGATATGAGCTTCGAGACAGCGCTCACCAGCCACACCAGTGTCTTGGAGCTGCTGCCGCTCGAAGAAGTGAGCGCCGTCTACGACGCGATCGATTTTGGGCTATTCGTCGATGACTGATTCGGTATCGAGACCGGGCCAATCCCGCTGACCTCAGGGGTCTCTCGCGGGGTTTCACATTCTTGGAGGTGGCTTCGAATCGGGTCGTATCAGCGCCTAGTAGCGAGGTCGGTCAATGGCCAAGGTCGTGCTTCGCGAGCCGGGAACGGAGGGTACCGCGCTTGAGGTCAAGGATGCGGGCAGCAAGGCTCTTGTTGCCCCCAGCAGCCTCGAGCACACGTACGAGATGCTTGCGTTCGACCTCGGCCAGCGTCGGCAGCGCCAAGTCAGGCGCCGGCTCCAGCGGCGCGCCGTCTGTCGAGCTTTCCGCGACCGCGCCGTTGGCCTCGGGTGTTTCGAGCATCGACCCACTCGATAGGATCATCAGGCGTTGGACGGTATTGCGAAGCTGGCGCACATTGCCGGGCCATGGCTTAGCCCGCCACGTCGCCAAAGTGGACGGCGGGACCGTCAGGATGTCGGTGCCGAGCGATCGGTTGCCTTCCGTCAAAAAGGTCTCGGTGAGTATCGGTATGTCTTCGGGCCGATCGCGTAGCGGCGGCATCGTGACCGGGTAGATGTTGAGTCGGTAGAAGAGGTCTTGGCGGAATCGGCCGGCCGCGACCTCGGCCGCGAGGTCGCGGTGGGTCGCCGCCACGATTCGGACGTCGACCTCTCTCTCGCGGGTTTCTCCCAGGCGGCAAACGGTGCCGTTGTCGAGCACGTGCAAGAGCGCGACCTGCAATTGAGTGGAGGCCTCGCCGATCTCGTCCAGGAAAAGCGTGCCACCGTACGCCGACTCGAACAGGCCCGGGACGCTGGTTTCGGCGCCCGAGAAAGCGCCCCGACGATGACCGAAGAGCGTGCTGGTGAGGAGCGTATCCGGGATGGCACCGACGTTCGTTTGCAGGAACGGTCGGGCATGGCGCCGCCCTTGGTCGTGCAGGGCACGCGCTGCCAGACCTTTGCCGGTGCCGGTTTCGCCAAGAATCATGACAGCAACGTCGCTGGCCTCGACCCGCCGCAACAAGCGACAAGCCTCGTCCATGCTATGGCTTTGGTAACGCAGGCCGCCGTAGGAGGAAGGGCCGTGCGCGCCCCGCAGCAACAAGGCGTGGTGGGCATGGAGCGTTTGGTACTGCCGTGCGTTGTCAATGGCGATGGCCGCCTGTGAGGCAAAGGCCCCGAGGACGTCCGTGCCCAGCTGGCCCAGCCGGTGGTCGCTGGTATTGGTGTCGACATACAGCGCACCGACCACACGGTCGCGCGCCACCAGCGGGATCGCCATCAGCGCGTGCAAGCCGAGGGCCACAACGCTGGGCCGGTGGGCGACCTCGGATCCCACGACCTCGGTGATCCGAACCAATTCGCGTTGGTCGATGGCCTGCTCGATGATGGACCGGCTGACGTCGAAGGTGGGACCGGCGACATCCCGTCGACCCATGGGTACGCAGGCCTCGCAGTACAGATCGTCCGGCTTACCACGCACCAACATCGCGACCCCCCGGCGCGTCCGGGTTAGCGCCAGCAGGCTTTCGAGAATCAGCCGCAGGGCGCGGTCGAGATCGAGGGTCGAGATTTGGCGGCTGATCTCGAGTAGTTTCTCGAAGGCGAGCGCTTTGCTCGCCAGGTGTGCCGCGCCGCGTTGCTGGGCGTCGTCAAGAGCGCTCCAGTTTGTTCCCGATTCACGTTTCATGGTTGGTTGCACCCCCGTCGGCAACAGGCTCGTTGCGTAGTTGGTGTGCCAGAGAAAGCGCCTCACGCACATCGGGGCGGGTGAGTAGGTCCGCTTGGCCGGCTTGGTCCAGTGAGCGAGATTCCTCCTGGAGCCTCGCGATGCACGCCAGCATCGTGACTTCGGCCTCGATCGCGCGGCCGGCCGCGTGAAGGCGACGGGTTTGGCGAAGCCGGGTCTGCCACGAGTCTTCGACCGTACTGGCGCTGGTGACGCTGTTGTCCGCTTCCGGGTCGACCCGCGCCGTACGGCCGCGCGCCTCGGGAGCGAGGGTCGCGCCAGCATGACGCAGCGCCCGTCCTGCCTCCTCGGCTGAAGGAAATCGTTGGTCAGGTGATGCTGACAGCAGCTGCCCCATGGTTTGGACGAGCGCCAGCGGCAGATCGGGGCGTACCTTGGCGAGGGGTGTGCTGGTGGTATTGAGCAGCTGGTCAAAGGTCAGGGTGCCATCGGCACGGGCACATGGGTGGTGACCGGTGAGTGCCTGAAAAAGCAGAACTCCGAGGCCGTAGAGATCGGTGCCCGGGTCCGCAGGGCCACCACGCAAGCGATCCGGTGGCATGTGAGTGACGGTACCTACGATCGCCGTCGGCTCCGTCGCGGCCAAAGTGGGTGCCTGTTCACTCACCAGGCCAAAGTCCATCAGCTTGACTCGAGCGTGATGGAGTGGCTGGTTCGTGGCGCCGGTGAGAAAGACGTTCTCAGCCTTGACGTCGCGGTGGAGAACGCCCAAGGCATGCAAGGCGCCGAGTGCATCCGCCAAGGCATCGGCGATAACCAAGATTTCGCGTACGGTTGGTGGCGGCGATTGCTCCAGGCGCTCGGCTACGGTGCAGCCGCGAAGTCGTTCCATGGCTATGAAGGCGCGGTTGCCGGTTGTCCCCGCCTCGAAAATGCGAATGATGTTGGGATGGTGGACTCTGGCCATGACGTCGGCTTCGCGCAGGAATCGAATCCGGTCCGCGTCGCGCCGCAAGGGCATCACTTTGAGGGCCACTCGCCGGCACCGTGCGGTGTCGAACGCTTCGTAGACCGCCGCCATGCCACCGGTACCGAGACACTTGCCGAGTCGGAAGTGGCCGAGGCGCATCGGGTGCCGGTTGCCGTTGCGCAGCCGGTGTCCAGTGGCGGTGGTGGCGAGGGCGAGGGCAAGCCAGGCCCACGGCGCGGCTTGGGCGCGGATGACCGGTTCGGTGGCCCAAGCGACCGTAAGGCCAAGGTAACCGAGCACGGCGAGCACGGCGCTGATGACGGGCAGGCGGTGACGGCAGGCCATGCCCACAACCGTCAATGCCGCCAGCAACTCGGCCAACTCGCGCGGCACGTTGGCGCCGCTCACCTGGCGTCGCAAGTACGCGGAGGTGGTGCGCAGCGTGCGCCGCACGGGTGAATATTGGTGGACCGCGACCGTGTCACCCGCCGACAACCCGCGCCGTATGACCCGTTTGCCGGTCGCGAATCGCACGCCAATGTCAAAGCGTCCCCCGTGCGGGAGGCCGAAGACCAGGCGTTCGAGATTCGCGATGCCGGTCGGGTTGTGACCGGTGGCGACAGCCCGGTGGCCCCGCAGGTGGCCGGGGTCGCCGAAGTGGCCGTGGTCGTAGACCTCGACCGTAGCGCCGATCGCTTGGTGGTTGCCGCCCGATTGGCGGGGTCGCACCGTCAAGGAGCTTCGGTGGCCAAGCTCGTTCTCGAAGAATCGGCCGTTCGGGGTGCCGGCCACGAAGAGATCGAGGTCGCCATCGCCGTCCCAATCGGCGAACACCGCGGCTGTGCTCGAAACCTGGTTCGGGTTGGGGAGGGCGATCGGCTCCGAGTACGTACCATCGGCGCGACACTGGAGCAAGCGGAGGGAGCGATGGCCATTACCCGCAGCCGGCTGGAGCAGGACCTCCGGGCAGCCGTCGAGGTTGAGGTCGCCCATCGCACTGAGCGTCGAGCGTATGCCCAGCGTTGACTGGAGTGGGGGAAAGCGGCCGTCTTCGAGCGCAAACCGACCGCGCCCGTCGTTACGGGCGTAACGCAAGGTGGCGCCGAGTATCAAGAGGTCGAGGTCGCCGTCGCGGTCTAAATCGGCCAAGTGGCTCTGGTGGTGAAAGCCGCTGGACTCTTCGTTGGTTTCGAAGGGTAAGGGCCGCGCCTGCAGGCGGCCGGCTCCATCGTTGAGATAGCATATGGGGCGGGCACCGTCGTATCCGACGGCGATACCGTCGAGGTCGCCATCGGCATCGATGTCGCCCCACACGACTACATGCTCGTCAACCGGATCGAGATCATCCTGGAGCGGAAGGAAGCGGCCAGTACCGTCGTTGCGGAAGGAGACGCTGGGCAAGTCGATGGGGCCCGACGCCAGGCCACGCGCGACGAAGAGGTCGAGATCGCCGTCGCCGTCGAGGTCGATCAAGAACGGCTGGTTGGGGTATCCGTCCAGGGCCGGGAGACCGGTTTCCGCGGTTGCATCGAAGAAGGCGCCGGTACCGTTGTTGCGCAGCATCGTCGTTCCGTGGCGATCTCGGCCCGTTACGAAGAGATCGAGATCGCCGTCGCCATCGATGTCGCCTGGAGCCAGAGCGAGGGTTCGATAGGTGTCGGGCGGCGCGCCAGCGTGAACGGCGACAGTCGTTGCGGAGTGAAAACCGCCGTCGAGCCGGCCTCGATACAGCAGCAAGCCCGCTGGTGTCGAGGTCAACAGGTCGAGTTCTTGATCGCCGTCGAAATCGGCACCGATCGCTCGCTCGGCTGCTTGACGGATCATGGGAAAGCGATCCTGGCGCAAGGACTCGTGCAAGGTGATCGGTACTGCGGCCTCGCGGCGCAACACCACACCCCGACCGACGATCCAGCCACCGTCAGGGGTGATGGCGATATCGAGCAGTGTAGCCTGGGTCGGGGTCGGCTGACGTTGCCACTCTGTGCCGTTCCAGCGCACCACCGTTCCGGCGTCACCCACGGCCCAGCCGTCGTAGGCAGTCACCATTTCGATGGCGAACAGGTCAGCATCGACCGGTCGTTCGAGTCGCCATTGCCCAGCCGCTAGATGACCGATCACGCCAGCCTCGCCCACGGTCCAAATACCACCGTCCTCGTCGACCGCGATGTCGTTCAGTTGATGGGTAGCGAGCGCTGCCGGCGTATCGACGACGTACCAGCCACCGTCCTGAAACCGGGCGACGAGGCCATTGAGGCCGACGGCCCAACCATCGTCTGGGCCGACCATGGCCAAGGCCAGGAGGTTCTTGCCGTCGAGTGAGTCGACGCCTCGAAGTGCCGATCGAGTCCATCGGCCATCGAAGTAGTGCAGGAACAAACCGTGGTTGCCCGCGATCCAACCTTCGTCGCCGGACACCATGTCGATCGCTTGTGGCCAGATACCTGGCGAGACCATCTCGTGGTCCCAATTCAAACCGTCAAAACGAAGAATGCGTAGACCATCGTAGGTGGTCTCGTGGTTGACGAAGAAGCTGGCCAGCCAGAGATTCGAGTCCGGGTCGAGATCGAGCACGAAGGCCCGGCCAGCTGGGGCCGGCAAACCCGGTGTCGGTACCCAGCGTCCATGGCGTAGCGAGAGAAGAATGTCGGTTGCGGGCTCGTCGTTGCGGCAGGTGCCAAGCCAAGTCGAGGTCTGGGAGGCGACCAAGCGTGCGCGCCAGCAGTTGTGTGGGATGGTGGCGTCGTGAACGATCCAGGCTCCGAGCGAGGGCGTGGTCGATACCATTCCACCGAGTGCCATTGCGACAAATGTCGCGGCCGTGGTGGACGCCCAGCGGGGCGTGCGAGCCTTGCGTGGCCGTTGGGAACGCATCGCCGTGGTGGATGGTGTCATGAAAGAAAAGGAGTATCGCGGTGTCGAGATTGCCATGAACATATCGCAGGCCGCGCCCGCCTACCGCTGGAGCCGAGGGCCCAGACAAGATATCGTTGCCCGCTCATGTCCGATTCATCGAAAGAAACAGTGTCCCCGAGCTTGGACTTTGTCCGCGAAATGATCACCGCCGACGTCGCCGCCGGCAAGCATGGTGGTCGTGTCGCGACGCGCTTCCCGCCCGAGCCGAACGGCTACCTGCATATCGGCCATGCCAAGTCGATTTGCCTCAATTTCGGTGTCGCTCGCGCCTTTGCCGGTACCTGTAATCTACGCTTCGATGACACCAACCCGGAGACCGAAGATCCGGAGTACGTGGCGTCGATTCAGCGGGACGTTCGGTGGCTGGGCTTCGAGTGGGACGCCTTGCTGCACACATCGGACTACTTCGAGCAGCTTTATGGCTTCGCGGTGGGCCTGATCGAAAAGGGCAGAGCCTACGTCGACAGTCAGACGCTCGAAGCGATCCGGGAAGGGCGCGGGACGGTGGGGCATCCAGGTACCCCCAGCCCGTACCGGGATCGGCCGGTGGCGGACAGTCTCGATCTGTTCGCGTGGATGCGGGCGGGTGAATTTCCAGACGGTGCGCACGTGCTGCGAGCGAAGATCGACATGACGTCGGCCAACATGCTGATGCGTGACCCGATCTTGTACCGCATTCGACATGCGGAGCACTACCGAGCCGGCGCAGAGTGGCATGTCTTTCCCATGTACGACTTCGCGCACTGCTTGTCGGATGCGATCGAGGGCATCACCCACTCGCTGTGTACCCTGGAGTTCGAGAACAACCGCGAGCTTTATGACTGGCTGGTAGGCGAGGTCGGCTTTGATGATCCTCCGGAGCAAACCGAATTCGCCCGTCTCAACTTGAGTTACACCATGATGAGCAAGCGCAAGCTGCTCCAACTGGTGCGTGAGGGCCATGTTCGAGGTTGGGATGACCCGCGCATGCCCACACTGTCGGCGTTTCGCCGGCGTGGCTACACCCCCGAAGCGATCCGGGCCTTCAGCGACCGGGTGGGTGTCGCCAAGACCTTCAACATCATCGATCTGGCCTTGCTCGAGTTCAGCATTCGCGACGACCTCAACCACCGTGCTCCGCGGGTGCTTTGTGTGCTCGACCCACTGAAGGTCGTGATCGAGAATTTTGCGGCGGACGACACCGAGACGATCGACGCGCCGTATTGGCCGCACGACGTGCCCAAGGAGGGCTCCCGGCCCCTGCCGTTCGGCCGGGAAATCTACATCGAGCGCGATGATTTCGATGAAGATCCGCCGCCCAAATACCATCGTCTGGCTCCGGGCCGCGAGGTGCGCTTGCGGTACGGCTATGTGATTCGGTGCACCGGTGTGGACAAGAACGATGCCGGCGAGGTGGTGGCCGTGCGCTGCACCTACGACCCCACGACGCGGGGCGGGCGCGCCGCCGGAGGGCGCAAGGTGGCGGGCGCCATCCACTGGGTGGCGGTCGCCGAGGCTGTGCCCGTTGAGGTGCGGCTCTACGATCGACTGTTCACCGCCGAGGCGCCGGGTACCGCCACCGGCGATCCGATCGACGATTTGAATCCCAACGCGCTCGTAGTGCGGGACAAGGCGTTGATCGAGCCCAGCGTCGTGGCGGATGGCACGCCTGGGCCCGGTACGCACTTTCAATTCGAGCGCCAAGGCTATTTCGTCGTCGATCCGGACAGCAGCGACGACCGGCCCGTTTTCAACCTAACCGTGACCCTACGCGACTCGTGGGCAAAGGCGTCGGGGAGCGACGATGAACGCGCGGTGATGGCGGCGGCAAAAGCGGCGGCCAAGGCAGCCCACAAAGCGCAACAACGTGCGCTCCAAACAGCCGTTGAACCGGAGCGTGTCCTCACTACCGAGCAGACCACGCGCGCCGAAGGCTATGTAGCTCGTTGTGGCCTGATGATGCAGGACGCTGCGCTCCTTGCACGGGACGACGCACTGGGGTCGTTCTTCGAGGCCGCGGTCGAGGCTCACGATCAGGCGTCGACGGTCGCCAAGTGGATCGTCAACGAGCTGCTCGGGGCAGTCAAGGATCGCAGCCTCGACGATCTTCCGTTTGACGGCGCGGGGTTCGGTCAGCTGGTGGCGTTGGTCGATGGTGGGACGATCACCGGCGCCGCCGGCAAGGAAGTCCTCAGCGCAATGATTGCTGGCGAAGGCAATGCAGAAACCATCGTTGCCGAGCGCGGTCTCGAGCAGATCGGTGACGTCGCGGCCCTGGCACCGCTCGTCGATCAGGTGCTAGCAGACAACCAGGGCCAGGTCGGCGCCTATCGTGCTGGCAAGACCGCCTTGATGGGTTTCTTCGTCGGCCAGATCATGCGCGCGTCCAAGGGCAAAGCCGATCCAAAACAAGTCCAAACGCTGTTGCGCGAGAAGCTCGGCTGACCGACTACGGCAGGGGTTCTCCGGGAACCGTTCTAGCAAAACGGCGGCGATGCCGCCAATTCGCACGAAAAAACGGCGACAGCGTCGCCGTTTTGCGACACTGGAGAGACCGATTGGTTAAGAGGAGCGCCGCGCGATCAGCCGTCACGTTCTGGCAGGCTACGAAACGGGATCAGAGCCAGGATCGTTGGCTGGGTGTAAAGCGCGGCACGATCGACCGCATTGCCAGTGAGCAAGCCCACGGCGCCGCCCTGTTGTTTCGAGTTGCATTGTCCGAAAACAAGATCGTCGGCTTCGCCGAGTTCCTTGCCCTTGCGCACCAGTGCGGTGACGGCATCGGGCAACGCGAAACTGGCGCTGCGACTGCGACCGATCCGGGATTCTCCGCCGTCGTCGCGGCCGAGTGCGATTACCCAGGCGAAGGCAACGAGATCGTCGCCGTCATCTTCAACGCCACCTTCAATGCCGAAGCAAACGTCGGCGTCGGGACGTGCTTGTGCGGCCGCTTGGGCCCGGTTCATGGCACCCTGGCGCGTTTCTCGATCCGAGCGCGGCTGATCAGCAATGCCCGATGGGATGCCAATGTGCTCGAGCCGAAAACTGCGCTTGGGGAACATCTGGGCGTACCCATCACGAACAGCGCGGGCCTTGACCGGGTTGTGTGAGGCAACAACGAGGAGTTGCTCGGTCATTTTCGTTCGGTTGCAGAGACGGTAGTCTCGGTCAAGCAACCAGCGCGCCACGCAGCAGCGTCTTGAGCTCATTCAACGGCGGATTGCCGTAGTGCTTGTCACCGATTTCGAAGGTCGGGACGACATGCCGTCCGTTGTTTTGCGCGGCGACGATCTCAGCCGCCGATGGGGTGGCCTCGATATCGATTTCGGTGTAGGCGATGTCGAGAGACCGTAGTAGTGCCTTGGCCCGGTGGCAGTCTCCGCACCAGGTCGTGCTGTACATGACAATCGGTGATGGTCTCATGGCTTTTCCTGCTGGTTGGTTGATCTTCTCACCTGCATTGCTCAGATGCAGGTGGTAGGCCGTGGTTACATTGGCGCCCTCGGCCGCTTGGTGGTAGGACGGGCGCATCGAATCCGAAGGAGAGCGGAAGCGGCGGGGTAGACTGAGCACCTGATGATGACCCGCGCCAACGTTTCTGCCACCGAAGTAACTTCCAAAGGGCACCGGCCGTCGCTCGTTTCCTGGAACCTGACCCAAGCCTGCAACTTGCGTTGCCCACACTGCTACATGTCGGCGGGCAAGAAAGCGGTGGACGAGCTCGATACCGACGAGTGTTTCGCCGTGCTCGGCGAAATGAAGGCCTTGGGCACCGAGATGGTGATTCTCACCGGCGGAGAGCCGCTGCTGCGCAAGGACATCTACGCACTCGCCGAGCGTGCGTCGAGCCTGGGCATGTGGGCGGTCATGGGCACCAACGGGGTGCTGATCAACGATCGGGTGGCGCGCGCTATGATCGACTGCGGCATCAAGGGCGTCGCGATTTCGATCGACTCGATCGATCCGGAGAAGCACAATCGCTTTCGAGGTGGGCCGAATGCCTGGGAGCACTCGGTGCGTGCGCTGGATGTCTGCAAGGCCAACGGCTTGGAGGTGTTGGTACAAACCACGGTCATGGACTTCAACCGTGACGAAATCCCCGAGCTGATTGCCTTTACCCGCGAGCGCGGGGCGTGGTCGTTCAACCTCTATTTCATGGTGCAAACCGGTCGCGGGCAGCAAATGAACGACCTGGGGGCGGCCGCAACCGAAGCCATGCTCGATGATTTGGTCGAGGTCCAGGAAAAGATGAAGCCGATGCTGGTGCGGTCCAAATGCGCGCCCCACTTCAAGCGAATCGCCTACCAGCGGGGCCAGGGTGGTCTCGAAAGCGGCGGCTGCATGGCGGGGACGCAGTATTGTCGAATCACCCCCGGAGGCGACGTCACCCCTTGTCCGTACATGGATGTGGTGGCCGGCAATGTGCGCGATCATGGAGGGTTTTCGGCAGTTTGGAACGAATCGGCCGTGCTCGGTGACCTGCGTGACGTCGGTCAACTCAAGGGCCGTTGCGGTGCCTGCGAGTACAACGAGCTTTGTGGTGGCTGCCGATGTCGAGCCCAAGCCGCCTTCGGTGACTACCTTCAGGAGGATCCCGCCTGCACCTTCGAGCCAACCGGTGTGGCGATCGATCAAGCCGCTGTGGCGTGGGATGAAGAGGCGCGCTCACGGCTCGAACGGATCCCGATTCGCTTCATCCGCGCAAAGGTCGAGAAGGGGGTCGAAGCCTATGCCCGCAGCCAGGGTTTGCGGGTGATCGATGCCGAAGTCATGAAGCAGGGCATGCAGGGCCACGGCCGTAGCTTCGGCGGTGGCATGCCGCCGTTCCTGCGGAGCAAGCAGGGTAATTGACGCTTGTGACTAGTTGTGGCTATCATGTGGTCATGAAGACCGTTGGTATCGCCGATCTCAAGTCTCGTCTCAGTCATCACCTACGTTGTGTGCGGGCGGGTGAGCCCGTCACCGTGATGGATCGCCGTCAGCCGATCGCGACGATCGTGCCGTACGAGGAGTTTGCGCCGCTTGTTGTTCGCCGTCCGGAGCCAGACGCACCGACTCTGCAGGAGGTTGAGCTGCCACCACCGATCGAGTTGAGAGTCAGTGTCCTAGAGGCTTTGCGGGAAGAGCGGCAAGTCGACCGGTGATTGCCTATCTCGATGCGTCGGTGCTGCTGCGGATCATTGTCGGCGCGCCCGACCCGCTCGATGAGTGGCCGCTGATTTCAGTAGGTGTCTCGAGTGCCTTGCTGGAGGTCGAGTGCCTCCGCACTTTGGACCGGATGGCGTCGCAGTGTGCGTTGAGCAAGGCCGAAGCTCTTGCCGCTCGCGAAGCGGTCTACGGCATGCTCCGCTCTATGGAGATTAGTGAGGTGACGCGGGTGGTGCTGGCAAGGGCGTCTCAACCGATGCCGACGATCCTCGGGACGCTGGACGCGATTCATCTTTCGACTGCGCTGCTGTGGCAGGAGAGAAAGGGACCGGACTTGGTGTTTGCGACCCATGACCGGGCTTTGGCTCGAGCTGCACGTGCGAGCGGTCTACGGACGATCGGTGTCCGAGGCGGCTAAGAAGTCCCGCAGCACATTCTTCTGCACCTTGCCCATGACGTTGCGTGGCAGCGCATCGACGGGCACGACGCGCTTGGGAACCTTGAACGCCGCCAAGTCGGAACGCAGGGCTTCGCGTAACGCTTCGGGATCGAGCGCATGGCCGGGTGTCGGTACGACGGCCGCGACCACCGCCTCGCCGAGGTCGGGGTGCGGTAGACCGACGACGGCCGACTCATCGACGCCTTCCAAGGCATCGAGAGCTTGCTCGATTTCTTTGGGATAGACGTTGAGGCCACCCGAAATCACCAGATCCTTGGCACGGCCGACGATGGTGATGGTGCCGTCGGTGTCGCGGGTGACGAGGTCGCCTGTGATGAAGAATCCGTCGGTGCTGTGCTCTTCTCGGGTCTTTTCGGGTTGACGCCAGTAGCCAGCGAAGACATTGGGGCCGCGGATCTGGAGCACGCCAACTTCGCCGTCTTCCACCGATAATTCCTGGTCTGGATCGACGACTCGTGCTTCGACGCCGGGAAGGGGGCGGCCTACCGTTCCCGCGCGCCGAGTACCATCCAGGGGGTTCGAGGTGATCATTCCGGCTTCGGTCATGCCGTAGCGTTCGAGGATCGCGTAGCCGGTTTGCTCGCGGAAAGCGTCGAAGTCTTCGGCACGCAGCGGTGCGGACCCTGAGATGAACAGCCGCATGCTGTGGCAAGCTTGCCCGCCCCGCGCGGGATCCGCGAGATCAGGGTGGGCGAGAAGACGGGTGTAGAACGTAGGGACGCCCATCAAGACTGTAGAGGACGCCAGCTGGCCCAGAACGATGCCGACGTCGAAGCGGGTCAGAAAACGGGCGCAGGCGCCGCTCAGGAGCACGCAGTGGAGCGCTACGAAGAGGCCGTGGACGTGGAAGATCGGCAGCGCGTGGATCAAGATGTCGCGGCTGGAGAAGCCCCAGAGATCAACCAGCGTCTCTGCATTGGAAAGCAGATTGGCGTGCGTCAGCATGGCCCCTTTGGAGCGGCCCGTGGTTCCTGAGGTGTACAGGATTGCCGCAATGTCATCGCCCGTACGCGGCGAGATCTCGGTTCTCGGTTCACACGATTGGCTCGCGTCGCACAGGCTACCTTCGCCGTTTTCGTCGAGGGTCAGTAGCGCGGTCCCAGAAGCAGCGTAGGGGGTCAGTTCCTTCGAACGTTCGGGATCGACCACCAGCACGCGCGGTTCGGCGTCGGTCAGGAAGAAGGCGACCTCGGCGGCCCTGTAGGCTGGATTCAGGGGAAGATAGATGGCGCCGACACGTAGGCACGCGAGGTAGAGCGCCACCGCTGCCGGTGATTTTTCGACTTGCACGGCCAGGCGATCGCCGGGTTGCAGGCCCTGTTCAACGAGGCACGACGCCATCCGCGATGCCCAATCGAGCAGGTCGCCATAGGTGTGCTCGGTGCCGTCGGGTAGCAGCAGACACGGGCGGTCTCGGTGTTGCCTCAGGACCGCGTCGAGGCGTTGGCCGAGGCCCTCGCGTCGCGTTGAACTCCCGGGCGCTGGGTACGGCTCGTTGGCGTGCATGGTACCGATCATAGTGCCGATGCCTGTGGCTTGCCTTGTGGCTTGCTTTGCGTTGGATGAAACCCAACTGTTACGCGCGGCCTACGGTACACTCACGACTTCTCTTGCACGCCGCAAATTGCACAGTAAATTGCACAGTGCCCGCATTTCGTACGAGATCGCAAGCATGGACCACGTCGTCATCGTAGGAGGAGGTATCACCGGCCTCGCAGCGGCACACTACGTGCGGCAGGCTGGTGCGCTCTCGGGACGCGCTGTTCGGGTTCGTGTGGTGGAGGCGTCGGGCCGATTCGGCGGCAAAGTGGTCACCCACCGGGCTGACGGTTTCGTGCTCGAGGGCGGGCCGGATGCGTTCATTCGGCAGAAGCCTTGGGCGCTCGAATTGGCTCGCGAATTGGGGCTCGGCTCGCAGTTGTTACCGAGCAACGATGCGCAAGGTGGCATGGCGTTTTGGCTCGACGGCCGGATGGTACCGCTGCCGGAAGGAATGGCTGGGTTCGTGCCACGCGATTGGCACGGTTTGCTGGCGTCGCCGCTCCTGAGTTGGCGTGGCAAGCTGCGTTTGGCGGAGGAGATCGATCAGCCCGTTGGTCGCGATCACGACGAGAGCGTTGCGAATTTTATTCGCCGCCGGTGTGGCGAAGAGGTGCTGGAGCGGGTTGCCGAGCCACTGCTTTCGAGCATTCATGTGGGTGACGTAGAGCGAATGAGCCTGCGCGCGACCGCGCCGCGCCTCCAGGTCCTCGAGCGCCGATTCGGGAGCTTGACTCGGGGTGCGCACCTGACCGGGCCGTCAGCAGGCTCTGAAGGGCCGCTGTTCTGGTCCCTACGCGGCGGGCTCGGCACGTTGATCGACGCATTGGTCGACCGTACAAGACCCGAAAATGTGTTACTCAATGCATCGGTCCAGCGCATCACCCGCACAACCGACACCCGCACAGCCGGCACCAGCACAGCTCCCTACGAAGTGCATTTGGCAGATGGCGACCGCCTACCGGCCGATGCTGTCATCTTGACGACGCCGACCAACGCCACCGCGCAATGTGTCGAGGCGCTGGCGCCCGATGCTGCGGCGGGTCTATTGGCCTTGCGAACGGCGTCGGTGGCGGTGGTCTCGCTGGCGTTTCGCGAACGAGATGTGCGTCGCCCATTCGGCGGCTTCGGATTCTTCGTGCCGCGACGTGAGGGACGCACGGTGCTGGCTTGCACAGCCACCTCGCGCAAGTTCGCGAAGCGGGCGCCCGCGGATCATCTACTCTTGCGGGCCTTCGTCGGCGGCGCGCACGGTGCCTTGCACCTCGACGCCTCGGATGACGCGTTGATGGCGGCGGTGCAAGCCGACCTGGTCGACATGCTGGGGATTTGCGGGCCGTCGGTTCATCATCACGTCCAGCGCTGGCGCGGTGGGTACCCACAATACGACGTTGATCATGAACGGCGGATCGAGACCATTGCCGCGGCTCTGCCCGCCGCGGTGACCCTGGCCGGGAGTCCTTTTTTTGGTGTTGGAATGCCCGATTGTGTTCGCAGTGCCGAAGTGGCTTCACGGGCGGTATTTCGGGCTTTGGAGAGCCGTCAAACGGCCGCTCCCGAAGCGTGTGTCGGTTGACGATGTCTGCTACCCATGGTAGATACCGTCGTCACTTCTTGGAACGCAACCTTACGAGCCCGGGACGGGTAACGGAGGAGCATGGCGCACGTCGTCACCGCGGATATCGATCCGATTGAGGGTCGCCCGGCATTTATTGCTGGCGAGCCCGATTTTCACGGCATCACGGAAGCCGTCGCGCGGCCGCTCGAGTGGGAGCCGCCGAAGGGTTGGTACGTCGTTTTTGCCATTTCATTGGCCTTCCTTGGCCTGCTCGGTGTTTCCATCGGCTGGTTGTTTTGGGAAGGTACCGGCATTTGGGGCAACAACGTCCCGGTTGCCTGGGCTTGGCCGATCGTCAATTTCGTATTCTGGGTTGGCATTGGCCACGCCGGAACGCTGATCTCGGCGGTCTTGTTCCTGTTCCGCCAACGCTGGCGAACGTCGATCAATCGCGCTGCCGAGGCCATGACCATTTTCGCGGTCATGTGTGCGCTGATTTTTCCGGGCATTCACATCGGGCGCCCCTGGTTGCCGTATTGGATGATGCCGATTCCCAACCAGATGGACATGTGGCCGCAGTTCCGCAGTCCGCTGATGTGGGATGTTTTCGCGGTTTCGATTTACGGCACGGTCTCATTGCTGTTTTGGTACATCGGGCTGATTCCGGATCTCGCCACCATTCGCGACCGCGCCAAGACCCGGGTCCGCAAGCTCGCATATGGCTTCTTCGCCCTCGGTTGGCGTGGATCGTTTCGCCAGTGGTTGCACTACGAGAAGGCGTACTTGCTGCTCGCCGGGCTGGCAACGCCTCTGGTGCTCTCGGTGCATTCCGTGGTGTCGTTCGACTTCGCCACATCCCAGCTGCCCGGTTGGCACACCACCATCCTTCCGCCGTATTTTGTTGCCGGCGCCATTTTCTCGGGCATTGCGATGGTGATCACGCTGATGGTGATCTGTCGGGTGGTCTTCAAGCTCGAGCACATCATCAACTTGCTGCACTTCGATCGCATGGCGAAGCTGCTGCTGGTCACCGGCACCATCGTCGGCTACGCCTACTCGATGGAATTCTTCATCGCCTGGTACAGCGGCAACTTGTATGAGCGGTTCGCGTTCATCAACCGCGCGACGGGTCCCTACTGGTGGGCGTACTGGATCATGGTCAGCTGCAACGTCATTACGCCGCAGTTGTTCTGGTTCAAGAAACTTCGCACCCACATGGGCGTGCTTTTCGTCACTTCGATCTTCATCAACATCGGCATGTGGTTCGAGCGTTTCGTCATCGTCGTGACATCGCTACATGCGGACTTCTTGCCGTCGAGTTGGGACTATTACAGCCCGACCTTCTGGGATTTCGCGACTTTCGCGGGCAGCTTCGGGCTGTTCTTCACCATGTTCTGCCTGTTCGTGCGCTTTTTGCCCATGGTCGCTATGGCCGAGGTCAAGGGCGTCTTGCCCCAGGCACATGTCCACAATCGACCCAAATGATGACCAACCAAGCTCTGCCTCGAAACACCGAGCGGACCCAGGGTCCCTGCGCTCCGTGCTCGAACTCCCTTTGGTGGCCCTTCGGGTTGGAGCTGCGCGCGGTGCTCGCGACACCGGGCCCGCTCTCAAGGTTCGACTCATCCCTTGTCGGACTCGTTGGGAGTGTCTAGTTGTGATGGAGCATCGTGATGGGTGATTCTTCTCAGAGCCAAGGCACAACGTGGGGTTTGTTGGCCCAGTTCGCCGACCCGGAATCGTTGATGCACGCCTGTGCGCGCGTTCGCGACGCCCGGTATGCGAATTGGGATGCGCACACACCGTTTCCCATTCACGGCCTCGACAAGGCCATGGGACTCAGCAAGTCGTGGGTCTCGGTGTACGTCCTGGTGCTCGGTCTGGGCGGCGCCGCTTGCGGCATGGCGATGCAGTGGTGGGTCGCGACGCAGGGCTATCCGTTGGTGATCAGCGGGAAGCCCTTGTTCAGCTGGCCGGCCTTTGTTCCGATCATGTTCGAGTGCGGTGTGCTCGGTGGTGCCATCGGGGCTGTCGGTGGTTTCTTGTACAAGGCCCGGCTGCCTTGCCACCACCACGAGTTGTTCGCTTCCGAACGCTTCGAGCGGGTGACCGACGACGCGTTCTTCATCTCGATCGAGGCTGCTGATCCACACTTCGATGCCACCGAGACCGCGCAGTTGCTGCGCGATGCCGGTGCCACCGCGGTGGAGACGATTGACGCCGATCCGAACCCCTAGCGGCGAGATCAATGCACGACCACGAGCCCAGCGTCGCACCCGAAGCGATCAACATTCCCGCCGGCAGCCTTTGGCACCGCATGCCGATGCTCGCTGGCGGCGTCGGCCTGGCCGCGCTGGCGATCTCCTTTGTGCTGGGCCAAAGTCGACCCGAGCAGCTCTACCACTCGTACCTGGTTGCGTTTCTGTTCGGACTCAGCCTGGCGTTGGGGGGCCTGTTTTTCGTCCTGATTCAATACGCGACCCGGGCCGGCTGGAGCGTGGTGGTTCGGCGACTCGCTGAGCATGCCATGGGCTCCCTACCGCTGTTCGCGCTGCTGTGGATTCCGATTGGCCTGTTGGGTTTCGAGCACCTCTACCATCACTGGGCACATCCGCCCGCCGATGATGCCATCTTGGCCAGCAAGCAGGCTTACCTCAACCCGACGTTCTTCTACCTCCGGGCAGTAGCCTATTTGGTGATTTGGTCGGTGATGGGGATGTGGTTCTGGCGTCGGTCGACGGCCCAAGACGCCAACCACGACCCCAAGATCACGGGGCGCATGCAGAGTGTCTCGGCGCCGTCCTTGATCCTCTTCGCGCTATCGGTAACGTATGCGGCGGTTGACTGGATCATGTCCCTCGATCCGCATTGGTTCTCGACCATGTTCGGGGTGTACTTCTTTGCTGGATGCGTGGTTGCCATCTTTGCGTTCTTGATCCTCATGGCGTTGCGTCTTCAGGCAGGAGGCCTACTCGAGAACGTCGTGACCTGGGAGCACTTCCACGATCTCGGCAAGTTGCTCTTCGCGTTTGTCGTCTTTTGGGCCTACATCGCCTTCTCCCAGTTCATGCTGATCTGGTACGGCAACATCCCCGAAGAGACGCTGTGGTTCATCCATCGCTGGCAGCATGGTTGGAAGCCGGTTTCGATCTTCCTCGCGGTCGGCCATTTCGGCCTGCCATTTCTGTTCCTGCTGCGGCAGGAAGTGAAGCGCAGCTCGCTCGCCTTGTCGCTGGCTGCGGTGTGGATGCTGATCGTTCACTACGTGGACCTGTTTTGGCTGGTCATGCCGGCTCTTCACTACGAACAATTCCACGTCGACTTGCTCGATCTGACTTGTCTGGTCGGTGTGATGGGGTTGTTCCTGGCCGCCGTCGCATGGCGTTTGGTACGCAGCAAGCTCGTCCCAGCTGGTGATCCGCGCTTGGCCGAGTCTTTGTCTTTCGAGAATGTCTGAGCATGTCGCGCCCATTTCGTCCCGTGCGTCGTGGACTCCTTCGGTATTCTCCTGCGGCTGCGCGGATGATAAAGTACCGCTGTTCCATTCGCCTTCGGGGATAGACTGCACTTCACTTCAGAACCAGACCCATCTTCAGGGAGATTCGATATATGCATAATCGAGGTGTCGTTGCGTTGACCCTCTTGGCACTACTGGTGACCGCCGGTGCTGTTTCCGCTGGCTCGGTTGCCGGCAAGATCACCTACGATGATGCCGTGCCGAAGTTGCGGCCGGTCGACATGAATGCCGATCCGGCCTGTGCTTCGAAGCACAGCGGCCCGGTGATGCCAGACATACTCGTGCTCGGCGATGGCAACGCGCTGGGCAATGTCTTCGTTTCGGTCAAGAATGCGCCTGCCAGCAGCGCCCCGACGCCGACCGAGCCGGTCATCATCGACCAAAACGGTTGTCGCTACGAGCCGCACGTGATCGGTGTCATGGCCGGCCAGGGCGTGCGATTCAAGAACTCGGACGGCGTCTTGCACAACGTCCACGGTCTGCCCAAGGTCAACCGCGAATTCAACATCGGCATGCCGCCGACGCTGAAGGAGAAGGACCAGACCCTCAACAAGCCCGAGGCTGTCTTCCCCGTGAAGTGCGACGTGCACCCATGGATGAAGTCGTACGTTGCGGTGATGACCCACCCGTACTTCGATGTTACCGGCACAGATGGTGCTTTCGAGATCGAGAACCTGCCCGACGGCAGTTACGAGATCGAGGCGTGGCACGAACGCCTCGGCACCCAGACCGCCACCGTTACCGTCAGTGGCGGCGAGGCAACGACGACCTTTTCGTTCAAGAAGCCGAGCCGTTAGTCGCTCCAGCGTTTCGGGCCGGCACCGCCGCTGGCCCGGGCGATTCTTAACCCCGAGACAGGAAAACGCTTCCCATGGCCGATTCTGACCACGACCACGACGACCATCACGAGCATCACGAAGAGCTCGGTTTTTGGCGCAAGTACGTCTTTTCGGTCGATCACAAGGTGATCGGCATTCAGTACGGCGTCAGCGGCCTGCTGTTTCTGCTCTTCGGCTTCTGCCTGATGATGATGATGCGCTGGCAGCTCGCCTATCCCGGCGAAGCGTTGCCGTTGATCGGCAAGCTGTTCACCCGTGGCATGCCCGGTGGCATCATGCTTCCGGAGTTCTACAACGAGCTTGGCGCCATGCACGGCACCATCATGGTGTTCATGGGGGTTGTACCGCTGGCGGTTGGTGGCCTCGGCAACTTTGTCGTGCCGCTCCAAATCGGTGCGCCGGACATGGCCTTCCCACGCTTGAACATGGCCAGTTATTGGTCGTTCTTCGTCGGTGGCGTGGTCATGTTCGCCAGCTTCTTCCTCGACGGTGGCGCCGCGCAGTCAGGCTGGACATCGTATCCGCCGCTGTCGAATATCGCGCCGGACGGGCAAACGGCGTGGTTGATCGGCATGGTCTTCTTGATTACGTCTTCGCTGCTGGGTTCGATCAATTTCATCGTTACGATCATCCAGCTGCGGGTCGAGGGTTTGACCTTCTTCCGGCTCCCATTCTTCGTCTGGTCGCAGTTCGTTACGTCGTTTCTGCTGCTGCTTGCCTTCCCGCCGCTCGAGGCCGCGGGCATCTTGCAGCTGATGGACCGCGTGGCTGGCACCAGTTTCTTCATGCCCACCGGCCTGGTGGTCAGCGGCGAGGTGGTGGCGGTAGCCGGTGGCGGAAGCCCCATTCTGTGGCAGCATTTGTTCTGGTTCCTGGCCCACCCCGAGGTCTATGTGCTGGTCTTGCCGGCGATGGGCATCGTCGCCGAGATCATCGCGAACAACACACGCAAACCGGTGTGGGGCTACAAGTCTCTGGTCTACTCGGTGGTTTTTCTCGGCTTCATGTCGTTCATTGTCTGGGCCCACCACATGTTCCTCACCGGCATGGGATCAGCGATGTCGGCGTTCTTCCAGACCACGACGATGATCATTTCGATTCCATCGGTGATCATTCTCACGTGTTTGATCCTGTCTCTTTGGGGCGGATCCATTCGCTTCAACACACCGATGCTCTTTGCCCTCGGCTTCCTGCCGATGTTCGGCATTGGTGGCCTGACTGGCCTGCCGCTCGGTCTCACGGCACCCGACATTCACTTGCATGACACGTACTACGTGATCGGGCATTTTCACTACGTCGTTGCACCGGGAACGATCTTCGCGCTCTTCGCCGGGATCTACTATTGGTATCCCAAGGCGACAGGCCGAAAGATGAGCGAGTTCTTGGGCAAGCTTCACTTCTGGCCCAGCTTCGTGTGCATGAACTTCATCTTCTTCCCGATGCTGTTGCAGGGCATGGCTGGCATGTCTCGGCGGATGTATGACGGTGGTGCGATCTACGCTCACAATCATTCCGTCCTGCATCTGAACAAGGTGATCTCGTTTGCGGCCTGGGGCTTGGCCCTGGCCCAGATTCCGTTCATCCTCAACTTCTTCCTTAGTTTGCGCAAGCCGAAGACAGCGGGCGCGAATCCATGGAACGCAACCACAATCGAGTGGGCTGCACCGTCACCGCCAGGTCATGGCAACTTTGCCCAGGAACCTTCGGCGTACCGCGGTCCCTATGAGTACAGCGTCCCAGGCGCGAGCGAAGACTTCACACCCCAGTTCGAGCCCGAAGGCGCAACGGCCACAGCCGGTGGCTAAGGCCAGCGAGGAAGGAGATCCACGTGTCTGCATCCACGTCAGCGTCGATTGACGCGATCATTCCGCACACGGTTGCCCCGCGCCGTGACACGGCGCTCAACAACGTCAAGCTTGGCATTTGGCTGTTCTTGGCGTCAGAGGTCATGCTGTTCGGTGCGCTGTTTGCCGCCTACATCATGCTGCGCACCGGCGCGGATCACTGGCCTCACGGCGTCAAGTACCTCAGCGTCCCATGGGCGACGGCCAATACGATTGTACTGATCAGCTCGTCGGTCACCATGGTGATGGCTTGGGCGTCTTGCATGCGCAAGGACCTTGGCAAATTCAAACTGTGGATGGGCTTGACGGTGCTCGGAGGTTTCGGCTTCCTGATCATCAAGTACATCGAGTACTCGGCCAAATTCGCGCACGGCTACTTGCCGGGAACCGACAACTTCTTGGCCATCTACTTCACGCTTACTGGTCTTCATGGTTTGCATGTGATTGGCGGCATGGCGGTGAACGCGTACTTCTGGGGTCCCGGGTCCAAGATGTGGCACACCGAGCACCAGCGGTTCACCAACCGTGTCGAGACGGCGGGCTTGTTTTGGCATTTCGTCGACTTGGTGTGGATTTTCCTTTTCCCGGTCCTTTACCTCCTGTGACATTGGAGCGATCATGAGTCACACTCACGAGGTCGATATCGATCATCACGTCAAGATCTACCTACGGGTATTTGGCGCACTCTTGGTACTGACCGCTGTAACCGTCGCGGTGGCACAACTGGACTTGTCCACGGGTGCCGCCATTGGGCTGGCGCTGTTCATCGCTACGGTCAAGGCTTCGCTCGTCGCGTGCTATTTCATGCACCTGATTGATGAGAAGAAGATGATTCTGTGGGTTCTGGCCTTGACCGTCTTGTTCTTTTCGTTCGAGTTGGTGATCCCCTCGATGAACGAAGGTAACAGCATTGGTCTCGAACAAGCCGCTGTCGCCGCACCGGCTGAAGCCGAACCGGCCCACCACTAGGCGCGAGGTCTACGGTGTCTCTCAAAGCATTCCACATCGTCTTCGTCACCATCGCCGCCCTGGCGATGACCGGATTCGGTGTGTGGGGCGTGAGCCAGGTGACTTTCGGCTATCGGCTGATGGGTTGCATTGGCTTCGCGTTGGCTGTGACGCTGGCCATCTATGGTGCCTGGTTCATGCGCAAGATGAAAGACGTGAGTTACCTATGACGGCTCGTCGGCGAGTGTTGGTGACGTTGTTGGTGCTCATGGTGCTGGGCGTGGTGCTGTGGCCCTCCGCGGCGGTCGCCTGTGCGGTCTGCTACGGCGACAATTCGGATAGTGGTTTTGTACGCGGCGCGCAGTGGGCCACGGTGCTGATGGTCGGCGTGACCTACGGCATGCTCACGGGCGGCGTGGCGTTATTTGTGATCCTTCGTCGTCGAGCATCGAAAGCAACCAACGAAGACGGGGAGACGCACCTCAGCGGCCCCCAATCTGAACGAAGTCCGGGCGGGTTCGCCGCCGGACACCAAGGAGCGGAGTAGACGATGGACTGGTTCCTTCGATTCCCCGAGATTGCCTCGGCCCATGGCGCGCAGCTTGATCACGTTACCGTATTGCTACATTGGTTGATGCTCCTGCTGTTCGTTGTCTGGGGCAGCTTGTTTGTCTACATGCTGTTCCGTTTCCGCCAGGCGCGGCAGCCCAAGGCCGACTATCATGGTCTCAAGTCCAACGCCTCGACCTGGGGTGAGGCGGCGGTGGCCCTGGCTGAGGTCATCTTATTGGTCGGCTTCTCGATTCCGCTTTACTCCGATCGCGTCGACGCCTTGCCCTCGGAAGACGAGTCCACGGTGGTGCGCGTGATCGGCGAGCAGTTCGCCTGGAACATCCACTACCCAGGTCCGGATGGTGCGTTTGGTCGGACTGCGCCTGATCTGGTCGATGCCGAGACCAATCCGATCGGCCTCGACAACGATGACCCGGCGGCAGCGGACGACATCACCACCATCAACCAACTTCACCTGCCGGTCGGCAAGCCGGCGCTGATCTACCTGAGCAGCAAGGATGTGATTCACAGCTTCGGAATCGCGGAAATGCGGGTCAAGCAAGACGCCATTCCCGGCGAGCTCTTCCCCGTGTGGTTCGAGCCCATCGTCACCACCGAAGACATGAAGGCACGGACGGGCGATCCTGAATTCCACTACGAGATCTCCTGTGCCCAGCTCTGTGGCCTCGGCCACTATCGGATGAGAGGTTTCGTCACGATTCACTCCCAAGCCGAGTACGATGCCTGGATGCAAGAGCAGCAGGAGCTGAAGGCTGCCGAGGGTGATGCCGACGATTTCTGGGGTTAGCCCGCGGCACTCACGCGACTTCGGCTGCGACGCCACGGTCACCTACGGCTGCGGCGTTGTCCGCCGTCCTCGGTCCTCAGCGTAGCGCTGCTACGCTTTCGTCCCTGCGGTGGCGGACGCCTGGCATCCACAGGCGTCCGTGACGCCTCGCTGCGAAGTCGGAGAGTGCGCGCGGGCTCCGCGACGGCACCAGCGCGGGCATGAATGCCCGCGCTATGAGTGCGCCGACCTTCGTCGGCTGAGGTCTCCACTTCCACCAGCCCGCGTAGGCGGGCGCATTCATAGCCCGAGGATTTTTCCTCGGGCGGGTTCGGGAACAGGCGGCTACCGGCGGTCGCGCATGAACGGCAGCGCCTTGCGCGTGGCGCGTACGACGGCGGGATCCAGGTCGGCGACGAGGAGTGCTTCCTGGTCGGCGGCTGCGGCAATGACACAACCGCTGGGGTCGATGATGCGGCTGTCGCCGGTGTAGTGCAGTTTGCCGCCGTCGCCGACGCGGTTGACGCCGACCACGTAGGCCTGGTTTTCGATCGCACGGGCGCGGAGCAAGGTGGTCCAGTGGTGGCGCCGCGCTTCGGGCCAGTTGGCGACCACCAAGTAGGCGTCCGAGGTCGGTGCGTTGACCCAGAACTCGTCGGCGAAGCGTAGGTCGTAGCAGACGAAGAGGGTGACGCGCAGGCCGTCGATCTCGATCGTCGTGAACGCATCCCCTGGGCGATAGTGCTTGTCTTCGCCAGCGTAGGAAAAGGGATGGATCTTGCGATAGAGATGACTTTCGCCGTTGGGGCCAGCGACGATCAAAGTGTTCGCGGGCCGTTCTTCGCTCGGACTCTGCTCGGGCACGGAGCCGGCAATCCAGCAACCGTGGAGTTGGGCCTGCTCGGTGAGGAAACGGCTACTCGGGCCATCGGGCGGTTCGGCGATGCGGTTCGTGGCCATGGAGAAACCGCAGGCGAACATCTCGGGCAAGGCCACGAGTTGAACGCCCTGGGCAGCGGCGGCGCTAAGCCAAGGTTTGATGCGTTCGAAGTTGGCCGAAGGATCTTCCCAGACAATGTCGAGTTGGAGCGCTGCGATGCGCATCAGGCGTTTCCCCTGGGTAAATTCAGAAGGCGGGTGACCCCCTCGTCAATCAAGTCGAGGGTTTTGCAGAACGCAAACCGGACGAGGTGACGACCGGCGTCCTTGTTGACATAGAACGCGGTCGGCGGAATTGCGGCAACGCCAACGGTGGCCGGTAACATCCGGCAGAAGGCGACGTCATCGTTGTAGCCCAGCGGTCTGATGTCCGCTAGAACGAAATAGGTTCCCGCAGGTTCGATGACCCCAAGCCCAGCCTCGCGGAGACCCGAGCACATGTGATCACGTCGCTCTTGATAGGCGGCGAGGAGTGGCTTGAAGTAGGTCTCGCCGCTGGCCAGAGCTACCGCCATGGCGTGCTGAAAGGGAGCGGGTGTGCAGAAGGTCACGAATTGGTGGACGGTGCGCACCGCCTTGGTAAGGGCGGGTGAGGCACACGTGTAGCCAACTTTCCATCCCGTGAAACTGAACGTCTTGCCCGTGGAGGAAATGGTCACCGTACGATCGGCCATGCCAGGCAAGGTTGCGATCGGCAGGTGGCTGCCTTCGAACACGAGATGCTCGTAGACCTCGTCGCTGACTGCGATCAAATCGTGCTCGACGCACAAGGCAGCGATGGCTTCGAGCTCGGCGCGTCCGAAGACCTTGCCAGTGGGGTTGTGGGGGGTGTTGAGCAGTACAACCCGCGTTCGTGGCGTGATGGCCTCGGTGAGCGCTTCGAGGTCGAGATCGAACGCCGGAGCGTGGAGTGTGACGTAGCGGGCTCGGGCGCCCGCCGCCGCGAAACAGGCCGGGTAGGAATCGAAGAAAGGCTCGAAGGCAATCACCTCGTCACCGGGTTCGAGGAGCGCTTGCAACGAAGAGAACAGCGCCTCGGTCGCACCGCTGAAGACCGTTACCTCTTGCTCGGGATCAAAGTCCAGGCCGTACCAACTCTTCTGGTGATTGGCGATTGCTCGGTTGAGCGCCGGTACGCCGTACATTCGGCTGTATTGGTTGTGACCGTCGCGGATCGCGGCGATGGCCGCTTCCTTGATGAAGTCGGGGCCATCGAAGTTGGGAAAGCCCTGGCCGAGGTTGACCGCCTGATGCGCTTCCGCAAGCCGGGTCATTTCGGTGAAGACGGTGGTGCCGAAGTCGCGAAACCGGGCGCTGAGAACGTCCATAGGCCGAATCATCTCATGGTGGGTGAAAGCGGAGCGCTGTCACCCAACCGGGCGCCCAGAACCCGAGGTCAGGGCGCTTGGTCTTGGGTGACTTCGAACGACGTCAGAACCACCTGGAGGCCATTGACGGTGGTGCCATTGACGGTGGTGCCGGCCAAGGGAATGCCCAGCGTCGCATCGAGCGACCAGGTTGCTAGACCATCATGCTCACGCTGGTGTTGATCGAGCGCCATACGGGGACTCGCGGGTGGTTACCGACAGGCTGCCGTCTCTACCGGCGGATGCCCGGCTGCGCGATGTTCGGTGCGGTCCGCGACGCGTAACTTCCAGCCAATCGGTGGCACCGTCCGGCGTGAATCGTTGAAAGACCTCGGTTTCGTTCGTACCTCGAGCAATGCGGCTGTGCAGCAGATGGCGATCACGGGTGGTGCCGTGAAGGGACCACTTTTGATTCTGAGCGCGGACAACGACCGTGGGAACGTGATGGGAGGTTACCGTCTGGTGTTGCTCGTCGGTACGCGTTGGGAAGGCTCTTTACGACGGGGTTACAGCTTCAATCGGATTGCTCAAGAGCTCATGGATAGCACGCAAGAACGCTGCAGGTGTGAAGGGCTTGCGCATGACCTTGTGTTCTTGAAGATCGATTCCGTGTTGGGATTGGAAGCGGGTTTCGTAGCCCGAAACGAATAGGGTTCGCATGGTGGGGAAGCGTACCGCGAGCCGATCGGCCAACTCGGGACCACTGATTCCGGGCAACACCACATCGCTGACCAGGAGATCGATCGGTCTTTCGCGATTTTCGAGCAGCGCCAGAGCGTCGTCCGCATCGACGGCCGTTAGCACCCTGAATCGTGCCTCCTGAAGCAGGTCGGCCAACAGATCGCGAACTGTCGCTTCGTCCTCGACGACCAAAACGGTGGGTTCCGCCAATTCCTTGGTCCAGATCAGGTTCGGGGACTCGGTGGTGTCTTGCGCCGCGGGCAAGTAGATCCGAAAGGTGGTGCCGCCATCCTTTGCACTCTCGACGTCGATTCGCCCATCGCTTTGCTGGACGAAGCCGTAGACCATCGATAGTCCCAAGCCCGAGCCGCTTTCCTTGGTGGTGAAGAAAGGCTCGAACATATGCTCCCGCACTCCAGGACCAATACCAATGCCCGTGTCGCTGATGAGCAAACCGACGTAGGATCCGGCGGTCAGGCCGAGCGGTGCTCCATCGGCCGCTCCGAGTGTGATGTTGCGGGTCTCGATCGTGAGGCGACCGCCTGACGGCATGGCTTCGCGCGCGTTCAGGGCCAGATTGAGCAACACCTGCTCGGCCTGTGCTGGATCGGCTTCGACGCGGTCGAGCTCCGTATCGAGCTGCAGGGCGAGTTCGATGTCTTCGGCCACGACGTCGTGAAGAAGCGCCTCCTGGTGGCGAATCATCACATTGAGATCCATTGTCACGTTGGCTGTGACGGTGCGGCGACTCAGGGTACCGAGTTGCGCGATCAGCAGCGCTGCCCGCTGGCCAGCGGTGCGGATGTGTTCGACATAGGCGCGCTTGGGATCCTTGTCCTCGAGTTGCTGGAGGAGAAGGTCGCTGTAGCCGTTGACCGCCGTAAGAAGATTGTTGAAATCGTGAGAGAGGCCGCGGGCGACGCGACCAACGGCCTCCATCTTTTGCGACTCTCGACGTTGATGCTCCAGACGCCGGTGGACCGTTACATCGCGCATGGTACCAAGATGCGCGATGACTCGGCCCTCGTCGTCGCGCAACGCCGAGGCCGTCGTCTGAACCACCAAGTGCCTTCCGCGCTGGGTCTTGAGACGGATCTCGAATCCGGAGATGGAGCCGTGTCGGTCGAGCGACCGTCGCAGGCATTCGCGATCCCATGGGTCAACATAGGTGTCACGGACGATCTCGATTGTGCCGAGGTCATCCGTCTGCCCAATCTCGAGTAGAGTGCGCCCGAAGCGATCGAGTTCCAAGAGCCGACCATCGGGTGTCGAGATGTACACTGCGTCACGCGACTGCTCAGGGCCCGCGACCTCATCGGCCTCGTCGTTCTCCACCAGCGCCTCGCCGAATCCAACGATGTAGACGACGCGCCCTTCGAGGCTGGTGACTGGGACGAGGGTACGCTGATAACGCCGGGTACCGCCAGGAATCTCGAGAACCTCTTCGAAGACCACGCGCGTCACGTTGTCGCGTACAGCGATGAGCCTCTTGATCCGCCTTTGCGCCAAGGCTGGGCTTCGTTGGCGGTACTCGCAGTAATCGAAGTCGGTCCTGCCGATCAGCCATTCCCGAAGCTCATGGTCACCCACGGCGCGTGGGCTGACGTAGAGGAACTGGAATTCAGCGTTCAAGACCACGAGCTCCACGGGGAAGCGATCGAGGAGCTCTGTCTGCAGGTTTGGTTTCATGTCCGACGTTCAGACCCGCTCGAGAATTACGCTGATCCCCATGCCGCCACCGATGCACAGCGTCACGAGCCCAGTGTTGGCGTCCCGCCGTTCCAGCTCGTCGAGAACGGTGCCGATCAAGACCGCGCCCGTGGCGCCGAGTGGGTGACCAAGCGCGATGGCACCGCCATTGACGTTGACCCTCTCGGGGTCGAGGCCGAGATTGCGACTGGTTTGGAGCGGAATGGCTGCGAACGCCTCGTTGATTTCCCACAGATCGATATCGGCCGCCGTCATACCGGCCTTGGCCAGCGCTTTGCGAGACGCAGGGGTCGGGGCAGTAAGCATGATCAATGGCTCGGCGCCAGCGGTAGCAACGGCGCGAATGCGTGCTCGTGGCGTGAGATTGTGGTCCCGGGCGTAGGTGTCGGAAGCCATCAGGACGGCCGCTGCTCCGTCGACGATCCCGCTGGAGTTTCCGGCCGTGTGGACGTGTTGAATTGTGGCACCCGCTTCCGGATAGCGGGCGAGGGCGACGGCATCGACCGTCGTTTCCTCTTGCTCGGGCATGCCGATCGCGGACAACGGGCTGGCGCCGAGCCGGGCAAAGACGGGGTTCAGCTCGCCAAGGCTTTCGACGGTCGTTCCTGGCCGTGGGTGTTCGTCGCGGGTGAGTACGGTGTCGCCGGTTGTCGGGTCGATCACGGGGATCAGGCTTCGGTCGAAGTACCCTGCTGCTTGCGCCGCGACCGCGCGCCGTTGGGACTCGGCGGCGAAGCGGTCGACATCGTCGCGATCGAAGCCTTCCAAGGTAGCAATGAGGTCCGCGCTGATGCCTTGCGGTACTTGAATTACCCGCTCGCGGAGGACAGTGTTGCCGCCGTCGAGACCGGCTCCGTCGCTCATCATCGGTACCCGAGACATGCTTTCGACACCGCCGCCCACAACCACGTCTTGCTGGCCGCTCATTATGCCCATGGCAGCGAAGCTGACGGCTTGGGCGCCCGAACCACAGAAGCGATTGAGCGTGACGCCCGTCACTTCGATTGGCCAGCCTGCTGAAAGCACGCTGTTGCGGGCGATGTTGGCGCCTTGCTCGCCAGCCTGGCTGACACAGCCGACGACGACGTCCTCGACATCTTTGGTCTCGATCTTCGTTCGTTCTCCGAGGGCCCGTAGGGTTTGGGCGAGCAGCTCTTGAGGGTGAATTCCCGACAATCCGCCAACGTCTTTCTTTCCGCGACCACGGGGCGTGCGAACGGCGTCGATAATCCAGGCTTCGGGCATCGGGTTCTCCTGCGAAGAGCGTCGTGGCGGAGCGGCTGGCGTCCGATCCAAGAATGAGGTGTCCAAGCTACCGCTGGTGGTTCGGGCTGTCAAACGTTGGGAGAGCTCGTTGCGACGCGCTAAGATGCCGTAACATGCGATGTGCCTGGGCCAATGGGGTCGGGTACACAAAACGATCCACCCGATGGGAAGGTTCGCTTGAAAGCTGAAGCCACGACTACGCTGCCGCCCGCCACCTCGACCGCCACGCCGTTTCAGGACTACGTGGCACTGGCCAAGGTGCGCATCACGATGATGGTGGTGCTGACGACTGCCGTTGGCTTCGCCATGGCTGCGCCGCGACCCCTCGACTGGCTGTTGCTACTCAACGCACTCGTGGGCACCGCGTTGGTCTCGAGCGGTGCTTCGGCCCTCAATCAGGTGATCGAACGCAACAGCGACGCGCGCATGCGGCGAACGGCTCGCCGGCCATTGGCTGCGGGGCGCTTGAGCCGCGAACAGGGCCTTTCCTTTGGCGTTGGTTTGGCGGTGATCGGGATGGCGTACTTGGCGCTCCTGGTGAACCTCCTCACCGCGGTTCTGGGCGCGTTGACGCTGGCGGGTTACGTTTTCGTCTACACACCCATGAAACGCTACAGCTCGTTGGCCACCATTGTTGGTGCGGTGCCGGGCGCGGTACCGCCGATGATGGGTGTCAGCGCCGCGACCGACCACGTCGGCGTGTTGGCGTGGGCGCTCTTTGGGCTGCTTTTCTTGTGGCAGATGCCCCATTTCTTGGCCATTGCATGGCTCTATCGGTCGGACTATGAGCGCGGCGGTTTTCCGATGCTGAGTGTCATCGATACCAACGGCACGGCAACGGCACGTCAGATGGCCCTGTGGGCCGCGGCGTTGATTCCGGTGAGCCTGTTGCCGACCGTACTGGGCTTCTCAGGACCGGTCTACTTCGTCGGCGCCTTGATAACGGGCTTGGTTTTCTTTGGCTACTCGCTCGCGTTCGGTCGCAGCCACAGTCTCGGGGCGGCTCGACGGGTTTTGCTGGTTTCGGTCGTCTATTTGCCAGCTGTACTCGGGCTGCTCCTGGTCGATCAGGGGCTGTGGCGTTGAGCGGTTCTGACACCGAAACAACACCGCGGACGATTCAGCCGCGACCCGAAGTCGATGGCAAGCCAACGCCCCGCGAGTTGGTGGTTTGGGGTCTCTTGGTGGTGGTCATGCTGTTCTTGATCGGTTTGTCGATCTGGCGTCGGTCAACGGCCGCCGAGCCACCGCCACCTATTCTCAGTGCGGTACCGGCGTTTGTCCTGACCGATCGCGATGGCACCACGATGACCGATCGTGATCTGGCCGGCGCCCCGTACGTGAGCGATTTCTTTTTCACCCGCTGTGTCGGCATTTGTCCACGCTTGACGCAACAGATGCAGCGCATTGGCGGTGAGCTCGAGCGCACGTTGGGGATCGATCAACCGGTACGCTTGGTCTCGTTTACAGTCGACCCCGAGCACGATACCCCCGCTGTGCTCGACGCCTACGCCCAGCGCTTCGATCCACCACCGAATTGGCACTTTTTGACCGGCGAACGTGAGGCCCTGTATGCGCTGATTGGTGACGGGTTCAAGCTGGCCGTGGATGACGCGCCCGATTCAGCGCGTACCCTTCCCGGCGAAGATATCTTGCACAGCAATCGGCTCGTGCTGGTCGACAGCGAGGGCCGCATTCGCGGCTACTACGATGCGTTTGATGAGACTGCGGTCAAGAAGCTGATTGCCGACGTGGGCACGTTGGTCGAGTAGCAGACACGTTTTGCGCACTCACGACGCGCGCGGCTACGACGCTATCCCCGAATCGCCGACCAGAAGATCCCTGGAACCTTGAGCGGCGAGGGGTTGGCTTCGAACGCGGCGAGTTTCTTGCTCATCGCAAGGGTCGTCTTGTGACTGGGGAAAAAGATCGGTTTGGGTACCATGCGCCAGGGCGCCCGCACGACGGTCTTCTCGACTTTCGAGAACATCAGGGTGTTGTGCACTACGCCAGTGCCGGATTGGATGTCGTAGATGTCGTGGCCCGGGTAGGCCCCCCACGGAGTGATCATCAGGCCGTAGTTGGTGGCGGCCCAGGTGTTGATCGCCACCGTTCCGTAGCGGAGACGCTCGATCGCGCGCTCCACCGCTTCGGCGACGTCCGGATCGCGCAAGGACCGGGGATGCACCAGAAGGGTCAGGTTGAGGGTGCCCCAGAGTGTGTCGTTGGCGAAGGCGATGGCGTGGTCGATGTAGTCGACCACCGTGTCGCCCGCAAGTGCGGTTTCGGCGAACAGGCCGCAGAATGCCTCGGTGCGGAAGCAGATGTCGTCCGAGGCGGCGGGATCCACGTCAGGGATAAATGCCCACGGCAAGTGGCCACCATCGCTGGGCGTGCCGAATTGCTCGGCCTCCGGATGCGCGTTGATAAAGGCCTGATGCCGGTCAGCAGCGCCGGGGTAGTAGGCATGGCGCGTGGGGGTTCGGCCGAGGTGGTGTCGGACCCGATCGAGCAGCGAGCCCCGCTGATCCCACCCGTCGTGGGTGACGATCACCCGCGTCGCGTTGCAGTTGAAGCCCGCGTTTTGGACCAGCATGGAGACCAGGCTTTCGCCGTGGTAATCGAGATCAGACTCGGACCAAGGACCGGGAACGACGATGACCGGAGAGACGTTGCCGAGTTCGCTGGTGACTGTCTTGGTGTTCTTGGGCCGTCGCTCGGTCTTGCGCCTTGCCCCCTCTTCACCTGGGCCGAATACGATGGCTTCCACCGTCTTGTCGGAGCCGGTGATGTGAATCTCGTCGATCTGCGGGTGCTCGCACAGATAGGCGCCCACGTCGGCTCCGCCATCGACAATGCGTAGGACCCCCCAGTCGACCAAGGCTTGAAAACCCTCGGCAAGAAGCGGGCCGAGATAGGCGTTGAGCGGGTGGGTCTTGAACAACACCACCTGGTTGTCGACGAAGAGCTTGTACAGAACATCGGTCGGGCCGATGCCCGTGACATTGCCGCCGCTCAAGACCAGGCTTACCGAGCCTTCCACTGCGTCGCCTTGGTAGGCAAGTGCTTGGGTGGTGGGCAGGTTCGCGGGGGTCACGCCGTCTTGCATCCAGACCTCGGCGGTGATGCCGGTGAAGAAGACGCGGTCGTAGAAACTCTGTGGAAACACCCGCGCGACCGTGCCGCCGTTGGCGCGGGTGGTGACGGGCCCCGGAATCCGTGGAACGCCGTGGCGCTCGATGTCCGCCAGTGCTCGGTCGAGCAATTGGAGGTTGCGCTCGATGAAGTAAGGACCAACCAGCCACTCCTCACCAGCCGTCGGCGTACCCGCGGGGATTTTCTCCCCCTGGCGCGCGGCCTCGGCCCACCGAGATGCCACCGCTGCGAAGTCGCGGATGAGCTCACGGAGTATGGCGCGCCGATCTTTGACCGGCAAGCTCGCCCACTCGTCCTTGTGCGCGGTCAGCTCGTCGAGCGCGCGGTCAATCGCGTCACGCGGCGTCGGCTCGATATCGGCCTCGGGGTGAATCGGAATGCCGGCGGCGGTGGTCATGGCAGACTCCTCAGTCGCGGGTGATCGCTAGGTCAACGCCGTGATGGCTGAGCCACCAAACCATCGAGGATAGCACCTTACCGCCGAGGTCTGGCATCGTCTGCGGGCGACCTTCGCGAACTCGCTTCGCTTCAGACACACTCCGGCCGTCCTCGATCGATGCCAGCCCTCTCTTCATTTCGGTACCTCATGATGTAGGAGCGATCTCGCAAGAAGAAACGCGGGAGGCCCGAACCTCCCGCGTTGGACTGAAGAAGATCCCGTCAGTTGACGGCGACAGCGTCGCCCTTGGCCTTGCTCTTCGTTCCCTTGCTCGCAGCAGCTGGCGGTACGGTCGCCGCGGTGTGCGGGGCGTCGAGGCCTTCGAGCATTGCCTCGAGCCACTTCTGACGGCCGCGCAGGACGCCCATGGCGACCTTGTACTTGCGGGCGTCGTCGTTGAGCCAAAGGTCGGCGAAGAGTCGCTTGATCTTGCGGCGCGCTTGGCGGCAGAAGAGATCGGCGAGCTCAGCAGCTTTCTTGGCATTCTTGTCGCCCGCCTTCTGCATCGCGTGCGTGCGGGTGATGGTGGCCGCCATGGCCAGGAGCTCGTTGGCCACGTCGACCAGGCGGAAGAGGAACATCTGCCGGTTTTGAAGCGCGGCTCGGTGCACCATCATGCCGTGGAACACCTGGCGCGATAGCCGACGGGTGCTCCGTTCGACGAACCGCAGGTGACCCGCGAAAGCGCCAAACTCCGAATAGCTTTGGAACTTGCCGACCCAACGCGTGGGGTACCACGAGGCGTAGAAGGCCGCGATGTCGGGGAGCGCCTGGACCTTCTCGGCGACGGATTTGTCGGGGTCGATGATCGACCCGGCGACTTGCAAATGCTTGTCCACCGCTTCGCGGGCCATGAACAAGTGCATGATCTCGCTCGAACCCTCGAAGATCTTGTTGATTCGGTAGTCGCGCATCATGCGCTCGACGGCGATGGGCTCTTCACCGCGCGCGGCGAGTGATCCGGCGGTTTCGTAGCCGCGACCGCCGCGGATCTGCATGGTCTCGTCGACGATCTCCCACGCCCGGCAGGAATTCCATTCTTTGGCCGCGGCTGCCTCCAGTCGAATGTCGAAGTTGCCGCGGTTGGACATCTCCGTGGCGATCGCCGCAACCGACTCCATCGCGTAGGTGGTGGCGGCCATGTCGGCGAGCTTGTGGGCGATCGCTTCATGCTTGCCGACCGGCTTGCCCCACTGCACCCGTTGTCCCGACCACTCACGGCAGATTTGGAGAGCACGCTTGGCCAGGCCGACCGAGCCGTTGGGAATCGATAGGCGGCCGTCGTTGAGGGTGGTCAGCGCGATCTTGAGGCCGCGACCTTCCTTGCCGATCAAGTTGCCGACCGGCACCTTGACGGTGTCGAAGCTCATCACGGCATTGGCCAAGGCACGAAGGCCCATGAAGTGGCAACGATGCTCGATTTCCACCCCATCCCAATCGGTTTCGACCACGAAAGCGCTGATCGCGCGGCCATTGGCATCTCGGGCCATGACCACCAACAGCTTGGCGAGGGTGCCGTTGGTGCACCAGAGCTTGCGACCGTTGAGGATGTAGTGCTCGCCGTCCTCGGACAGCTCGTAGGTCGTCGTCATGCGGGCTGGATCCGAACCGACATCGTGCTCGGTAAGCGCAAAGGCCGAAATGTCGCCGGCCGCACAACGCGGCAAATAGGCTTTCTTCTGCTCCTTGGAACCGAACAGCTTGAGGGGCTGGGGCACGCCGATCGATTGGTGGGCCGAGAGCAACGCCGAGACGTTGCCGTCACATGCGCCAATGAGCTCCATGACCTTGCCGTATTCGACTTGATTGAAGCCGAGGCCGCCGTACTCCTTGGGGATCTTCATGCCGAACGCGCCGAGCTTGCGCAGGCCGTCGACGACGCTTTCGGGATACTCGCCGGTCACGTCGATCGCTTCCGAGTCGACGTGGTCGCGCAAGAAGGCCTTCATTGTGTTGTAGAAGGCTGCGAACTCAGGCCGCTCTTCTTCCGCCAGCGGGAAGGGATGGATCAAGTCGAGGCGAAAGTTGCCGAGGAACATCTCGCGCATGAAACTCGGCTGCTGCCATTCCGTTTGGCGCGAGGCTTCGGCTACTTTCATCGCCTCTTGTTCTGTAACGTGGACCTTCTCGGTCATCGGATGCTCCTTTCTCGGCTATTTCTGTCGATCATGGTCTGGTCGGGTAAGGTCTGTTGGTGAGTCGGTGGTGAACTGGGATTGGGGAAAGGGTGCGGGTTCGGGCCGTTCGGCGAGCACGGCGGCAACCGCCAGCTCAACCAGATCGTCGGCGACCTTGTCGCTGCTCAACGGGCCATCGGCCTCATACCAGCGCGATAGCCACATCACCATGCCAAGCACACTGAACGCGGCAACGGTGGCATCGATTCGTTGCAGGCCGCGGGCGCTGCGTAGGGCCTCGATGGTCCGGCGCACGAATTCGAAGTAACGCCGTTTGCGGACGATGATCTCGTGCTTTTGATCGGGGGCGAGCCCGTCGACCTCGTCGATCAAAATGCCGATGGTGCCGTGCTCGTTGCGCATGAGCAGGTTAGCATGACGCGCCACCAGAACCCGTAAACGGCGCTCGGGGTCGGTTTCAGCCTGGGCACGCGCCATAACTTCGGCGTCGAGCAGATCCATGGCGTAGGCCATGATCGCGTAGAGCAGCTCTTTCTTGCCCTTGACGTAGTAGTAGAGCCCCGGCTTGGTGAGCCGCACGGCCTCGGCGATGTCGTTCATCGACGTCTTGGCGAATCCCCGTTGGTTGATCATGCGGGCGGCGGTGCGGTAAATCGCACCGGCACGGGCGTCATCGAAGGGGGCTGTTGCGGTTGATCGGGCCATGTTCTGTCGGGAATCAGGTCGTGGCGAGGTAAATTACCTACCGGTCGGTAAGTTTCCCGTGCCGGTAGATGCCGTGTCAAGGAAAATCTTGACGCAGTGCGACGTTCAAGGCTTGTTGCTGACGCGTCGCGGCATAGATTGGTGGCGGAATCGGTCCCATGTTTGCGACCACGAGGTACCTACCGCCGGAGCGAGTGGGCCGATAAGCTTCAACGATGAACCGACATTGGCCTTTGGTACCCGAAGCTGAAACAGAGCGGATTCTTCGGCACCTACGGGCGCAGGTCGAAGACTCCGACCTTGCACACCGCGAGATCGAGTCGTGTGCGGGCTTTACTTCTGGTTATCTCTCCCAGCTGCTCGGTGGCCACATCGACCTCAAGCTCGTGCACATCTTTGCCATTATGGAGGCCGTCGGGCGCGATCCAGGTGTGCTGTTTCGGTCCCTCTACGGTGCGTCGGTCCGGACCACCGAGCAGGGGGTGGCGGAGACGCTCAACCTACCGGAGGATCGTGACCTTGCGAGTGTCTACGGTATCGGAATCGAGTCCTTGGGGAACCTCCGCGCCCGCCTGGAGCGTTGCGAGGATGTGCTTACCGATCTAAAGGACAGCGGCTTTGCGGATGGCGACGAAACAGAGTGACTGCGTCAATAGCGAATGCGGTGGACGATCCGTATCGGCCGATCCTGGATACCCAGGCGTTTGCGAAATCGTCATGGGGGCATCCTGACCTGGACATGTAAGTCCGAAACCGCCCATTCTGCCACTTCCTGCGGTCTGTGAAATGCAATAGTCTGCCGCCGTCTGTTCGCTCGCTGTGCGATGCCCGCGCGCGGGCCATTCTCTCGAAGGAGAACTCATCGCATGCCGTCGTCTCCGGAGGCGCAACGCCGCCGTTTGCTCGAGCGGGTTACCGAGCGTGTATCTGCCCGCGTGTCTCATGATGCATCCGAAGCCGCGGGAGCCTTGGTCTCTCTCTACATCGCGGGCCTGGCCTCTGACGAGCTCGATCGAGCAGAGCCTGACGACCTCGGTGGCGCGATTGTTTCGTTGCTCGAGCTTGCGCGGGTGCGTCGCGCCGGTCACGTGGAGGTCCGCATCTTCAACCCCTCGGAATCAGATGGCTGGGCCGCTGACCATACGGTCATCGAGATCGTCAACGACGACATGCCGTTCCTGGTCGATTCGGTGATCGATGAGCTTGCCCGTCGGGAGTTGGGGGTTCATCAGGTCATTCACCCCCAGGTGGCCGTGCAACGTGATGCGGAAGGTGTTCTTGTCGCCCTCGACGGCCCCACCGAGAGTACGTCGCCATGGATGCGTGAGTCTTTCATCCATCTCGAGGTCGATCGTCAATCGGGCGCCGCAATGCTCGAGATCCAGACCCGGCTGGGGCAGATCCTCGACGACGTCCGAGCCGCGGTCGATGATTGGGAGCCCATGCGGCAGACGGTTCGGGAGTTGGTTCAACAGCTGGTTGCCATGCCACCGTCCGCGGTCGCGGCGGAAGATTTCGAGGAAGGCCTGCGGTTCCTGGAGTGGATCAACGACAATCACTTCACCTTCCTCGGATACTGTCGGTTCGACCATCGCCGGACCGACGATGGCGAGAACAAACTGCTCATGCGTCCAGACACGGGGGGCGCTCTCGGCGTGTTGCGTGCTGACACCGACATTGCGCCGCCACCGAGTGAGCGTCCGGTCTCGGCTGCCGCGAGGGCGTTCTTCGAAGGTCCTGGTCTGCTGACCATTTCGAAATCCCGCCACCGTTCGACGGTCCATCGGTCGGTCTACATGGACTTGATTTCGATCAAGCGGTTCGGGGACGAGGACGTCGTCGTGGGTGAGCATCGCTTCGTGGGTTTGTTCACCTCGATGGCCTACAGCATTGCGGCGGCCGAGATTCCGCTGGTGCGCCGAAAAGTACAGAAGGTCATGACGCGCGCCGGCTTTCTGCCCGCGTCTCACGACGCCAAGGCACTGCGCGCGATTCTCGAACACTACGCGCGTGATGAGCTGTTGCAGATCTCTGAAGACGACCTGTACCGATTCGCCCGTCGGATTTTGCGCCTCCAGCTGGATCCTCGGCTGGCATTGCTGGTGCGCTTTGACGAGGCGGGCCGGCTCGTGTCCTGCATGGTCTATGTGCCGCGGGATCAACACAACACCGAGCAACGGCTGCGCATGCAGGGGATCTTGGAAGAAGCCTTTGGCGGCAAAGCGACAGCGTTCAACATCCGGGTGTCCGATGGCCCGCTGGCGCAGCTCCATTTCATCTTGCGGCCCGATGGCCCACTTCATCAGGCTCACGACATACCGGCAATTGAGCTCGCCCTCGCCGAGGTTGCGCGGTCCTGGAGCGATCGTCTCAAGACGGCCATGGTGAAACGGTGGAGCGAAGAAGCCGGTCTCGCCGAATGGCGTCGATATCAGCACGCCTTTCCCATCACCTACCAAGCCCATGGCACGGTTGCCGATGCCGTGGATGACGCCCCGATCGTAGATGATGTGCTGCGTACCGGTCGTCTTGGTGTGCGCCTCGATTGTGCCGAGGGCTCGGGGCACCGAGACTTCCGATTGCGCACCTTCGAACGGGGCGAGCGTTCACCCCTGTCGGCGTACTTGCCGCTCTTCGAGAGTCTCGGTGTCGATGTCGTCACCGAGTTGCCGTTCGAGATTCGGCCCGAGGAAGCAGTGCAGGCCGTTCATGCTCGCGAGTTCGCGCTGACCGCACCGTGCGACGTCGATCGCGACGCTTTGCGTACCGGCTTTCGCGACGCGTTTCTGCGCCTATGGGCCAACGAGATCGAGGCCGATCCCTACAACAGATTGGTGCTGGTGTCGGGCCTCGCATGGCGGGATGTGGTGATGTTGCGTGCCTACGGCCGGTACCTCAAACAAGTCGGCATTTCCTATTCTCAGGGATACCTGGCCCAAACCCTCGAGGAGAACGCCGAGACCGCGACGGCGTTGGTTGAGCTGTTCAACGCACAGTTCGACCCCGCGCGCCAGGACCAGAAGGCGGCGGTGCGGATCGAAGAGGCGGAGAAGGCGGTTCGCGACGCGCTCGATCGCGTGGCGCGTCTCGACGAAGACCGCATCTTGCGGCGATTCCTTGGCCTCGTGCGCCACACCCTGCGGACCAACCATTTTCAGCGTACGAGTGCCGGCAATCCAAAACCCTACATCTCTCTCAAGCTCGACGCCGCTTCCTTGCCCGAGTTACCGGCACCAAGGCCTCGGTACGAGATTTTTGTCTACTCGCCCCGGTTTGAGGCGGTCCATCTGCGCGGCGGTAAGGTCGCCCGTGGCGGGATCCGTTGGTCCGATCGCGCTGAGGATTACCGCACCGAGATCCTGGGCTTGGTCAAGGCGCAAATGGTCAAGAATGCCGTGATCGTTCCGGTAGGCGCCAAGGGTGGCTTTGTCCTCAAGCGTCCGCCGGTCGAGCGCCGGGCGCTGCAAGCGGAAGCGCGGGCCTGCTACCGCACCATGATGCACGGCTTGCTCGACTTGACCGACAACTACGACGCCGACCAAGTCGTTCCGCCCACCGACGTGGTTCGGCGTGACGATGACGATCCCTATTTGGTGGTGGCGGCAGACAAGGGTACGGCAACCTTCTCCGATCTGGCCAACAAGGTGGCCAAGGCCTACGGTTTTTGGCTTGGCGACGCCTTCGCTTCCGGAGGCTCCGCGGGATATGACCACAAGAAGATGGGGATCACTGCGCGCGGGGCTTGGGAGTCGGTCAAGGAGCATTTCCTGCATTTGGATGTCGATGTCGATCGCGACACCTTCACCGCGGTCGGGGTTGGCGACATGTCGGGGGATGTGTTTGGCAACGGTATGCTGTTGGCAGACCCATTGAAGTTGGTCGGTGCCTTCAACCACCGGCATGTGTTTGTGGACCCAGACCCGGATCCGGCGGTGGCCTTGAGCGAGCGGCGCCGGTTGGCGGCGCTACCGCCGGGCTCGAGTTGGGATGCCTATGATCTCGAGAAGCTCTCCGACGGTGGTGGTGTGTTCGACCGAAACGCCAAGGAGATCGTGGTCAGCGATGCGGTGCGCGAGCGTTTCGGCCTGCAAGACACCGCAACGACACCGGGGCAGTTGATCCGAGCTCTGCTCGTCGCCCAAGTCGACCTGTTGTGGTTTGGTGGCATTGGCACGTTCGTCAAGGCGGCCTCGGAAAGCGATGCGGACGCTGGGGATCGGGCCAACGATGAGCTTCGGGTGGATGCCGAGACACTGCGTTGTCGGGTGATTGGTGAAGGTGCCAACTTGGGGATTACCCAGGCGGGCCGGGTCGCCTACGCGCGGGTTGGCGGCCGATGCAATACCGATTTCATCGACAACAGCGGCGGTGTCGACACTTCCGATCACGAGGTGAACATCAAGATTGCCTTTGCCGAGGCCATGGCGGCTGGAAGCCTTACGCTCGAAGAGCGTGATGAGCTGCTGGCTTCGATGACCGACGAAGTGGCATCGTTGGTGTTGCGCGACAACTTTCTTCAGGCACGGGCGATCACGTTGGCGTCCGATCGCCGACACCAGCAGGCCGACGATCATGTCCGCTTGATGCATAGCCTCGAGAACAATGGTTTGCTCGATCGCGGTCTCGAAGGACTGCCGGACGACGGAACGCTGCTGGATCGAGGGGAAGTCGGACTCAGCCGGTCCGAACTCGCGGTCCTTCTGGCCTACAGCAAGATCGCCATCTACAACGCGTTGCTGGAAGACGATCTTCCCGATGATCCAGCGCTTACCGAAGATCTCGTGCGCTATTTCCCGGGTCCGATGCAGGCCCGATTCCGGGGCACGCTCGAAGGCCACCGGTTGCGGCGCGAGATCATCGCGACGATGGTGACCAACGGTATGGTTAATCGGGTGGGGCCGACTTTTGTAGATCGGTTGGTTCGGGTGTCGGGACGTTCGATCGCCGATGTGGCGCGTGCCTACTTGATGGCACGTGATGTTTTCGAGTTGCGGGACCTTTGGCACCAGTTGGAACGGGCCGAGGGCGCCCTCGATGGTGCCACGCAGGTCGAGCTTCACCGCCATACGGTGACGATGTTGGAGCGAGCCACCCGCTGGTTCTTGCGTACTGGTGGTGCGGTCGAAGAGATCGGCGTTTTCGGCGCGGCTGCCGCGACGGTGGGCGGGCGCCTCGAGGAGCTGTTGCCGAGCAGCGGACGTGCGGTGCTGCGGCGTGGTATCAAGCGGCTCGAAAAGAAGGGTGTGCGCAAAGACCTGTCGCGTCGGATCGCGGGCCTGCCGTGGCTGCCGGCTGCCTGTGACATTGTGCTGGCCTCGCGCGCCGCCGAGGTCGATGTCGAGCGTTCGGCGCGGGTCTACTTCAAGGTGGGCGAGCGCTTCTTCTTCGATCGTTTACGGCGTGCGGCCGGACGGCAGCGGCGCAGCGACCCGTGGCAGAAGGCAGCACTCTCCGCGGCGGTCGAAGACCTTTACATCTACCAAGCGTCGTTGGCGCGGCAGGTGCTCGTCGCCAGCGACGCGCGGCCTCGACGCGCCATGGACGCATGGGCGGCCCCGCGAATGGCCGATGTCGCCCGGGTCGACCGGGTGCTGGAGGAGCTCGAGCAGGTGCGCAAGATCGAGCCCGCGATGTTGACCGTTGCGGCCTACGAGCTTCGGCGCCTGGCAGAGAACACCGGCACGGGCGAAGGCGGGGAATGAATGGCCTCGCTCGCTTGTTGTTAGATCGAACGGAACCGTTCTGGCGCACGCTTGCAGCGCGCGTCGCGAACGCTTAGCATCGCAACCCCACCATAGCTCGGTGTCGTCCGGCCCTGAGCCTGCGAAGGTGGGCAGCATTCCCCCCTATCGGCCAGCCGAAACAATCTTGTGGCCTTGCCAACCAAGCGGGCCACCGCCGGCCGGCGCGCCAAACGACACCAGAAACACATCGACGGAGGATGTTCGATGCCGACCAAGACCACCAAGAAAGCGAAATCAGGGAAGGGGCCCGAGACCTTTGCCTATCAAGCCGAAACCCGGCAACTCCTCGACATCGTCGTTCACTCGCTGTATTCGAACAAAGAGATCTTCCTCCGGGAGTTGATCTCCAATGCGTCGGATGCCCTGGATCGTCTCCGCTTCGAAGCGTTGACCGACGAGGGATTGATCGACAAGGGTGAGGAACTCGAGATCCGGTTCGAGGCCGACCCGGAGGCGCGCACGCTGGAGATCATCGACAACGGCATCGGCATGAACCGAGATGAGGTGGTGCAGAACATCGGCACCATCGCCAAGTCGGGTACCCGTGAGCTGATGGCCAAGATCGCGGAAAGCAAGCAGACCGAGGTGGCCGAGCTGATCGGTCAATTCGGCGTCGGCTTCTACTCCTCGTTCATGGTCGCCGACAAGGTGACCTTGGTGACGCGGCGCGCGGGCGAAGAGAAGGCCGTGCGTTGGGAGTCGACCGGCGACGGCAGCTACACCCTCGAGGAAGCGAGTCGCTTCACCCGCGGCACGACGATCACCCTTCATCTCAAGCCGGTCGACAAAGACAATGGGCTCGAGAACTTCACGGACTTCCACGTGTTGCAGCGGATCGTCAAGCGCTACTCGGACTTCGTGGCCTATCCGGTCGTCACCAAGCATGAGCGGGAAGAGCCCGAACTCGACGATGACGGCAAGCCGGTTGAAGGGGTCAACCGCACGGTGGTCGAAGAGAAGACCCTGAACTCCCAAAAGCCGATCTGGACCCGGCCCAAGTCCGAGGTCAAAGATGAGGAGTACCAGGAGTTCTACAAGCACATCTCACACGACTGGAACGAGCCACTCGATACGCTTTCGCTGCACGCGGAGGGGCGGATCGAGTACCAAGCGCTCTTGTTCTTGCCGTCGAAAGCGCCGTTCGACATGCACTACCGCGACCAGAGCTACGGCCTACAGCTGTACGTGCGCCGGGTGATGATCAAGGACAGCTGCGAAGAGCTGCTGCCGCCCTACCTCCGGTTCGTCAAGGGTGTGGTCGATTCATCCGATTTGCCGCTTAACGTCTCGCGTGAGCTGATCCAACAAGACCGGCATATCCGGCAGATGCGCAAATGGCTTACCCGCAAAGTCCTCGACCATCTCAAGGCCATGAGCAAGGACAAAGCCGAGGCCTACACAACCTTCTGGGCCGAGTTTGGCCGGGTGATCAAAGAAGGCGTCGGTAGTGACTTCGAGAACAAGGACCGGCTGCTTCCCTTGCTCCAATTCCCGTCGTCGAACGACCCGTTGGCGCTCACTTCGCTGGATGACTACATCGGTCGGATGAAGGAGGATCAAGAGGAGATCTTCTACATCACGGGCGATTCACGGGCCGCGGTCGAAAGCTCGCCGCATCTCGAAGCCTTCAAGGCCAAGGAGGTTGAGGTCCTTTTCTTGGTGGATCCGGTCGACGAGCTGGTTGCTGGCTCGGTGCCGGAGTACCAAGAGAAGAAGCTCAAGTCGGTGGGCAAGGGCTCGGTAGAGCTGGGCAGTGAGGAAGAAAAGAAGGAGCTCGAGGAGAAGCTCGAGGAAAAGCGGACCGCTCATGGCGATCTGTTGACGTTGATCCAAAAGACGCTCGACGAGCACGTCAAAGAAGTTCGGTTGACCAACCGTCTGACCTCGTCGCCGGTTTGCATGGTGAGCGGTGAGATGGACATGAGTCCGCAGCTCGAGCGGATGTTGCGACAGACCGACACCAGCATGCCGCAGCAGAAGCGCATCCTCGAGATCAATCCGGATCACGAGATCTTGGCCAAGATGCAAGCTCGGTTCGACGCCGACAAGGAAGACGCCAAGCTCGCCGACTACGCGCATCTTCTTCACGGCTACGCGCTGCTCGCCGAAGGATCGGATTTGTCGGATCCGGCGGCCTTCAACCAGCGGGTTGCGGCGATGATGGTCGACAGCCTGTAGGTTCGGCGCACCTCGCGATTGTGCCGGTGAAGGGTTATCCTTCATCGGCACTTTCTGTTTAAAGGAGAGATTCAGTTGCACCTTGCGAGGAACCCCATGAAGCGAGTCACCCTGGCGTCGATCGTGTTGTTGTTCGGGTCCCTGAACGGGTCCCCATCCGCCTGGGCCGCAGGAGCCGGGGGGACGGCAATCTTGCCGCCGGTGGCGCCATTCGAGGGTGCCAGTCGCTCGATCATGGTGTCGTCGGATGACCCATGGGTGACACCGTCTGAGCGAACGCGGTTGACCGCGACACCGTCCTACGCCGAAACGGTTGGCTGGCTGGACCGGTTGGTCGCCGCGGCGCCTGAGCTCGAGATGGTGTCACTGGGGACCAGTCCCGAGGGGCGGGATATCTGGATGGTGGTGGCGTCGGCCGACGGCGCCTTTTCGCCCGCCGCGCTGCGGCGAGCGGGCAAGCCGATCTTGCTGGCACAGGCGGGTATTCACAGCGGCGAAATCGATGGCAAGGACGCTGGTCTCATGCTCTTGCGCGACCTCACGGTTGGTGGGTCGAAGCGATCGCTTCTCGATCGAGCGAGCTTCCTCTTCGTGCCGATTTTCAATGTCGATGGGCATGAACGCTCATCACGGTTTGGACGAATCAACCAGCGGGGGCCGATCGAGATGGGTTGGCGGACCAACGCCCGCAACCTCAACTTGAACCGCGACTACGCCAAAGCCGACACGCCGGAGATGCAGGCGATGATCCGGACGCTGGTCACCTGGCAGCCCGATCTCTACTTTGACCTCCACGTCACCGATGGGGTCGACTACCAATATGACATTACCTTCGGATTCGCGGGACCACAGGGCTATTCACCAGCGACCGCTGGCTGGTTGGAGACGACCCTCCGGCCCGCGGTCAGCCGTGATCTCGAGAGCCAGGGCCATGTGCCGGGTCCTTTGGTGTTCGCGGCTGATGGCCGGACCACAGAAGGCGGGCTGCTCGACTGGTCGGCCTCAGGGCCACGCTATTCTGACGGCTACGGTGGCCTCCGTCATTTGCCCACGGTTTTGGTGGAAAACCACTCACTGAAGCCCTACGATCAACGCGTCTTGGGCACGTATCTCTTGCTGGCCAGTACGCTCGAGGTTTTGGGGCGAGAGGGAATGTCGCTGCGCTCGGCGACCTCGGCCGACCAAGCCCGGCGACCGGCCGAGGTTCCCGTGGCGTGGTCGGTGCCCCAGGATCAACCGCCGTCGACGGTGACCTTCCTGGGTATTGGCTCACGGCTCGAGAGCTCGGTGGCGAGTGGCATCGAAGAGGTGGTTTGGACTGGCGAGCCAGAGACGGTCGAGTTGCAGCGGTTCGAGCCAACCGTGGTGACCACCAGCGTGGCACGTGCGCAGGCCTATTGGGTGCCAGCGAGTTGGCCCGAAGTCATCGAGCGCTTGGCCCTTCACGGGATCGAGATGGAGCGCATCGCGCGACCCCGCCAGTTCCGCGCGGAGGTCTACCAGCTTGACGATCCCGAGCTTCAGCCCCAGGCGTTCGAGGGCCGAGCCCGGGTTACCGCAACGCCGGTGCCGGTGCTGCGCGAGGTCGAGTACGCAGCAGGCTCGGTACGGGTGCCGACCGATCAGCCCCTGGGCGACTTGGCGACCATCCTGCTCGAGCCAACGTCCGCGGACTCGTTCTTTCAGTGGGGCTTTTTTCTCGAGGTCCTGCAGCGCACCGAGTACGTCGAGGGCTACGTCATGGCACCCATGGCCGAGGCCATGCTGCGCGATGACCCGGCGCTCAAGGCTGCCTTTTCGGACAAGCTCGCCCACGACAAAGCCTTTGCGGATGACGCACAGGCACGGCTGCGTTGGTTCTATGAGCGAACCCCGTTCTTCGACGAACGCTGGCGGCTCTACCCCGTGGCACGCGAGTTGGCACCGTAACGAGGACTCAGTCGAAATGGGTCTCATTTCGAGCGCAAACTTGGCGTTTCTCGATACAGTTGGGAACCTCCGACCACGCCGATCCGTCTTTGCTGGTGTATGTGGAACACACCGCACGCTGCCGACCTTGCCCTTGCCCGCCGCGCCGCGAGCGCGGATGCAGCCGCTTGGGACGAGGTCGTCGAGCGCTACGGTGCCAAGATTTACAACCTGGCTTTTCGGTTTGCAGGGTTGGGTACCGAAGCAGAAGATCTGACCCAGGAGATCTTTCTCAAGCTCTACAGCAGCCTGGATCGCTACCGTGGTGATGTGCCGCTGGTGGCCTGGGCATTGCGTTTGTCACGCAACCTTTGTATCGACCACTACCGGGCGCGTCGGGCGCGTCGGGCGGCTGATCATGTCGACGACGAGGCGCTGGTCCACTGGCCTTCGAGCGATCAGGATCCCCAGGCGCGGACCCAGCATCGCGAGCAGGTTCAGATGGTTCACGATGCCCTTGGTGAGCTTCCCGAAGCCATGGCGACGATCGTCATGCTGCGCGATCTCCAGGAGCTGACCTACGAAGAGATCTCGACGTTTCTCGACGTACCAGCTGGCACGGTCAAGTCGCGCCTGAGTCGGGCGCGCCGGGCCTTGGTCGATGCGGTCGAGCAGCGGTTGGCGGCCACCCAACCCCTGCTAGGAGCCAGCCCGTCATGAACCGCAGTCAACATGATCGTGCCATTGCCGCGGCGCGGACGACCGCCCCGCTGCCGGCGGCGCTGGCCGCAAAGCTGCGCCGTATTCCGGCCGAAGTGGTGGTCTGTCGTGATGTCGATCGTTTGGTGCCGGCCGCGCGTCAACGTGCGCGAGGTCGGGCTGCTGATCCCGCGGCCGAACGCCACCTCGAAGGTTGCGACCGCTGCCGGCAGACCTATGGGGCACTTCAGGCGGCATTTCGACCGGTGAAAAGGCTGACGCCACAGAAGCTCTGGGCCCGACTGCGCCACATTGCACGTCGACCGATGGTGCCGCGCACCTTTTACGAAGTCGACCTGCGATTGGCTGCCGCCGCCAGCTTGTTCCTCGGCCTGCTCCTACAGCCGGTGGCGAGTGACGTCGCCATGATGACCCGGTGGACCACGGGTCACGCCGCGAGTGTCTCGACGCACTGGCTTGATTCCAGCGCCCAAACCGGCAGCGTCATGCTGCAGGTGGGACACGAAGGCGCACGACTCGGTCTCGATGGTGGTGCGACGGCGGTGCGCGCGGTGGATCGTGGGTGGCGTTGGCTGCGCCATGGTTCCGAAGCGTTGGTTTCTGATTCCCTCACGTCCATTAAACGCCTGATCGATAGGCAAGGAGATAGCAATGGAAACACACGACCAGCAGACGATGGAAGGTGACGCCGTGACCGAAGATGCGGCGCCCGAGGCGACCCCTCTTCCTCCGAACCCGCCCGCGGCGGCACCGGTCTACGGGCGTCCTCCGCAGGAGAAAACGCCCCTGGTTGCGGCGATTTTGAGCTTTGTCCCTGGGCTCGGGAACATCTACAACGGACTCTACGCCCGCGGGATCTCGTTCGCCATCGCGTTTGTAGTGTTGGTGCGGATCGCGAGTACGGTCAAGCGTGATCAGGAGATCGCGATGATCGTGCCCACGATGATTTTCTTCTGCCTGTTTAATATCTTCGACGCCTACCGGCAGGCAAACCTGATCAACATGGGTTATTGGTCGGAGGAAAGCCACTTGGCACCTCGCAAACACGCCGAGCTGGGGGGAGGGTTTTTGGTTCCAGGCATCCTGCTCACGGTGCTGGGCGCTTTCAGCGTGCTCGATCGCTATTTGGACGTCTATGTTTGGGACATCCTGGACCATTGGCCGATTCCGGCATTGCTCCTCGGCATCTACCTGATCTGGCGATCGGTTCAGGCGGGGCGGCCACGAACGGCCGATGAAGGCTAACGAAACCTCGCCTTGGTCGCTGATGCTAATGCACTTGATCCACCAACATCTCTACATCTGAGCCTAATGTTGAATGCTGGGCTTGCCTTGGAAAAATCCCCCCTCGGTCCCCCCTTTGAGAAAGGGGGGAAGACGGATCGTGGGTCCGGCCCTCCCCCTTTCTCAAAGGGGGAGTTGGAGGGGGATTTTCGTTCGGCCATCGCAGCGAGTACATTGCTCGGTGGTCTGAGGCGATCCTCGCTAGGTGTCCAAGAGGCGATGGGCGGCCGTTTTTGAAGAAACAGTGGGCCCGCGACTACCGGAAGGGCTCGATCGAGTCGATCGTGAAGGGGATCTCCGCGATGGAGACGGCGTCACCCTTCTTGAGGCCCAGCAAGGATTGCGCGAACTCGGACTCGTTGGAAACAATGTCCTTTTCAGGTTCGCTGTTCCAGGGTCCGAGAATGGTGATAGTGCGCGTCGTCCCGTCGTTGCTGGACATGGCGACCCGGCAACCAATCACCACCTCATTCCTGGTCACGGCGGTTGGATCGATCGGCCGGGCACGCTCGAGGTCGCCATCGAGAGCGGCAGCGCGCGACGCCAAATATTCATGGCGTTGGCGGGCACTCTTGTACTCGAAATTCTCGCGCAGGTCGCCCATCTCGCGGGCTTCCTCGATCGCCTTGCGATTGGCTGGGATCTCCTCGTTCAAGAGCGTCTTGAGCTCGAGTCGCTTGGCCGAGATCGCCTCCGGGGTCGCATAGAGCGGTTGGCTATCTTCTACCCGTAAGCTGGGGAATTTGAGGTAGATCGCATTCAGGAGCGGTTCACGCTGGTAGTCCTGAAGCGCCGTGGTCTTGCCGATGGTGTCGGCGGCCTGTGCGGCCTGCTCTTCGGTCAGATCGGGGATCAACCTCGGTATCGTGCCACCGGAATCGATCAGGTCGTTCAGGCGGGCGCGGAACTTGCTGAAGGCCGTGTCGTCGGTGATCGCGCGCAGGATCTGTTGAAGCAAGGACAAGGGTGCGATTTGACGCCATTCGTCGCGCTCGGCGGCCCGCTCGGCCAACCAGGTAAATCCCGCGGGGGCCTTTCGTGGCTGGCTGAGAAGGAGCTTGACTTCGGCCAGCAACTCCGTTTCGGCGCCATCGCTGAGCAGGGTGGCCAAGCGGTCGAGCGCACGCGCTTCGGGCTCCTGGCGAACAATGGACGCTAGCTCCGCGGGCCATCCTTCACGTTTCTGGCGAATCAAGGAATAAGCATGTTCCCGCCAGATCCGCTCGTCGATGCCGCGAACCAAGGCACGGACGTCGCTGGCGTCGGCGATCAGCTTCTTGGCCGTCCACGGAACGCCCTCGGCAACAGTGCCGTGCTTGTCGAGATTGAACCAGATCTCACAAGCCAAGCCAGGATCCTTCTCGACCGCCGCCTTCGCCTGGTTGGCCAGTGCCTCGGACATGCGTCCGCGCAAATCGGGATCCCGTGAACCGTCACGGCGCAGGAGATCGACGCGTTGGCGGGGCTCAGCCGCTTCGAACGCCTTCCACACCACACTGGTGGCGTCCTCGCTCGAGGCGACCCAGCGGTAGGTCTGCCGGCCCTTGGTCCCTGCGACCACCTGTGGGTGTTTGCGAGCCTGGGTCCACCACGAGTTCCAGCGCTTTTCGGGCACGATGCCCGACAGGTCTCGACGAATCTCGGCGCCGGTGCGTGCCCTGTCGTAGCTGCTGAGAGTAAGACGCAATAGACGGGGAGGGTCATCGGTGACCAACGCGATCAAGACTTCGGGAGCTTCGAGCTTGCGTCGCAAGATGTGATCTGGCTCGAGCGGCTCGAGCATCTTGGCTGCGGCAGCGAAGCCAACGCGCAGGGTGCCGACGTTTTCCAACTGAACGCTGAAGCTATCGAGCGCCATGTTCGCTTCGAGGATCCGGCCCGCGCCTTTGTCCTTGAGGTAGACGATGGTGCCAATATCGAAAGCGAGGAGCGTTCGTAGGCGGGTCACCTTGGTCCACGTCTTGGGGATGTCGTCGGCCGCACGCTTCAGACCGAGCTTTTCGAGCATCGGAGCGAAACTCGATCGCTCACCGTAAGCTTGCTCGAGGGTCTCGAGAATCTCGGCATGCATCTCATCCTGATCAACAACCAACGGGCCGCAGCCGCGTAGCAGGGTAAGACGATCGAGCCAGCTGCCAGCAGCGCGTACTTGATCGTCGAGCATTTCCACCAGGAAGCGCGCGGTGTTCGAGTCCTCCTTGTTGACCGCTTGAGCGATCTCTATCAACCCGCGTATGTCGGTGGAGTCGTTCTCGAGACGCTGAAGCCATGTCTCTTCGATCGCTTCGAAATCGTGTTGGGCAAGTTGCGCCTGAATGTCCTTCGGGAGGGCCATGGTCCGTGACTCCGATGCGTGTGGTGGCGGAAAGCGGGGTGAGGTGCGCGAGATAGCAAGGATAGAGTATAGGCCATGTTCGCCATGGAGCAAGACGAGCTCGAGAAGGTCGTTGCCGGGCTCGATGGTTCTGGATTGGCTCGGTTCGTCGAAAAGACGGGGCCCGATCTCGATGACCGTGCCATTCGCCGTGTGTTACGGCATCCGTACGTGAACGAAAAGGTTGTTGCCGCGTGGGCCTCACAACGGCGAGCGACCTCGGGATACGCGGCACGATCGCTGATTGCTCGCCATCCTCGAACCAACGCGACGACCGCGCTGCGTTTTGTTCCGGGTCTGTTCTGGCGCGATCTTTTGGAAATCAGCGTGGATGTGCGGGTCGCGCCGAGTGTGCGGAGGGTGGTGGATCGTGAGGTTCACCCGCGGATTCTCGCCTGCGTCGCGGCCAAGGCGCGATGGCATGGTCGCTACACGGTCCGGGCCGGATTGAGTAGGAATCCAAAAACGCCATTGCGGGTACAACTCGCGCTCTTGGACGGCTTGCAAAGAGCAGACCTGCAGCACGTTGTCGAAGATTCCGAGCACTCGTCGGTCGTGCGCCGTCGGGCCCACGAACTTGCCGTGGAGCGTGTCCCCAAACGCGCTCGGGTGGACCCGATACCGTGAGCCCGGAAACGCTTGCGGCACAATCGTTTGACCCTCCGCCGGGCACTCGATACGATTGGGGTGCCCTCCCCCCCTCTTATGGGTTCTTGACTCAAAACATGCAGTCCACCAACGCCGCCCGCGGATCAGCTCATCGCTTCTCGGTATTTCCTGGTGCCACGCCGGTCCTGGCAACGAGCATCGAGTGGGTGATGGAGGTGATGGATATGGCAGCACTTAGTGTCCCGTGCGATTACTTCGCTACATATGCCGTCGGCCCCGTTCGTCCCTGGCGGCGTTGCTCGACCTCGAGAAAGCACCACTCTCCCTGCGTTCTCGCGCCTGGCCAGGAACCAACGGTTCTCGCCGGAATGGCAAGCGGATTTTCCGCACGGGCCACTAGGGAGCCGGCACGATGAGCGCCGACAAGCGTCGAGAGGTCGACGAGCCCATGGCAGATGTCGCTGAACCGGACGTTTCGGATTCATTCGGTACCTGGCTTCGTCGGCAGCGTGAAGGACGGCAGATCGCGCTGCGTGAGATTGCGGACTCGAGCAAAATCAGCCTGCGCTACCTCCAGGCCCTCGAGGCGGATCGGTTCGAGGTACTGCCAGCTGCCGTCTTTGCCAAGGGATTCTTACGGCAATACGCACGATACGTCGGGCTCGACCCGGAAGACGTCATCAACTTCTACCTATCCGCTCGGCAGGCGCAGGATCTCGAGGCAGATGCCCCGGAGGAGATTACGTTGCGGTCTTCGAGTGGCGGTCTGTTTTCCGGTTGGAAGCTGCTCGCCTTGATTGTCGTGCTACTCGGGATCGTTGCCCTGCTGTTTCATTTGGCGGAGCGTCGTACGGTGTCATCCGAATCCATTTCGAACACAGCGTCTTCTGGGACCGGGTCGTTACAGGAGACGCCACCCTCCGTGGTGTCGTCCAGCGAGCCGGCCGCCTCGACAGTTGGCGACGTGGCTGCACGATCTGGAGCGGAACCGGCTGGGGCGGCAACAGCTGGACCAAAAACGCCTGGCGCGGCCCCATCTCTCGACGACCCGCCATCGATCAGCGTACTGTCATCGCCAGCGAGTTCGACAGCACCGATTTGGGTCAAGCTCGACTTTCGGAGGGAATGCTGGGTCCAAGTGCGGACCGACGGCCGGAGAGCCTTGAGCGAGACCAAAGTTCAGGGGGAGTCAGTCGATCTGGAAGCGGAACGTTCCGTCGAGTTGACGTTTGGCGACGGCGGTGCGGTGACGGTCGAAGTGAATGGCTTTCCCTTCCTGTTCGACGCCACCCCTGGTCGGGTGGTCCGGCTGACGATCGACGAGGCTACTGTCCGTGGCCTCGGATCGGGAGCTGGACCTTGAGCGACCAGGACGCGCTACTCCGGCAAATCCTTTCGGGCGAGAATCCAACGTTACAGAAGATGGCGGCCAGCGGAATGGTGCCACTGGCGCCCGAGCAGCTGGTGCCGATCCAGGTCGCGCTCGCCGAAGGCACCAATCCGGAGGTTGCTTCGGCCGCTCGCGATGCCCTCAACGCGCTCGAGCCGCGGTTGGCGATCGAGTTCCTGCGGCACCAAGGCCAGGAGCGGGAGTTGGCCTGGTTTGCCCGTCACGTTCGTCAGCCGCAGATCATCGACGCTATCGTGCGGCGTCAAGATGTGCCGCGTCCGCTGTTGGTCGAGCTGGCCGCCACGGTCTGGCCCGAAGCCCAAGAAGCAATGCTGCTACGGCAGGATGCGATTGTGGAAGCGCCCGAGATTCTGGTGGCGCTGGAAAAGAATCCACAGCTTAGCTCCTACGCCAAGCGCCGGATCTGGGAATACCGCGAGCACCTCCTCCCGCGGGACAAGGTGCCGCCCAAGAAGGCAGAGGAGATTCTCGCAGAGGCCGACGCCTGGACCGATAAAGAAGTCAAAGAGGCCATTGACGAGGCCCGTGACAAGCCCGGCGAGGGCGAGGATGTTGATGCCGCAGATGGTCTCAACGTCGGGCAGGTGAAAGGCCTCCCCGTACCGGTGCGCATTCGCTTGGCACGGACGGCGGACCGCACGTTGCGGGGCATTTTTGCGCGCGATTCGAGCGCTCAGGTCGCCTTGGCGATTCTGGTTGGCAATCGGGTCGGTGAGCAGGAAGCCGAGGTGTACGCCAATTCGCGGTCGGTTCATGCCGATCTTCTGGGGGCGATTTCCAAGCGCCGGGAGTGGATTCGTCGGTACCCGGTGGCCAAGGCGCTGGCCAAGAATCCTCGCATCCATATCGCCACGGCCATCCGTCTCTTGTCGCGCATGACCTTGGGTGATTTGCGGCTGATCAGTCGGGATCGCAACGTGCCCCAAGCGGTACGAATGGCAGCGCTGCGCCTCTACCAAGCGAAGCGCTGAACAATGCGGTAAGGTTGGTACCGGAGAGATTTACTGTGCCGTTGTTCGAGACCGTATTTGCCTCGCACGTCGGATGAAGATTCGATGGCGAATGACTACTACGCCGTGTTGGGTGTTGGCCGTGGCGCAACGCTCAAGGAGCTGAAGATTCGGTTTCGCGTGTTGGCCCGTGCTCGCCATCCGGATCGTTTTCAGGGCGCAGAGAAGGCCCAAGCGGAAAGCGATTTCCAGTCGATCACCGAAGCCTTCAATGTTCTTTCGGATCCCCAACGAAGGCGGAACCACGATCAGGATCTCGAGCGTCCCAGTCGCGATCGGCGGAACGACCCTCAGCAAGTCGGGAGGGTCTATCTCAACCGCGGCATCAAGGCATACAGGGTTGGCAATTTCCTGGAAGCCGCCAGCAACTTCCACAACGCGTCACGGGCTGATAGGGAGAATCCTCAGGCCTGGCATCACCTAGCCCTGGCTTGTGTCGAGGAGACGCGGTGGCTGGACCGGGCGCGGGATGCCATCGAGCGGGCCATCACTTTGGTGCCGAGGAAGGCCTCATATCACAAGCTTGCGGGCAAGATCTTCGCCAAGAGTGGGATGGCGGGTCGTGCGAAACAGTATTACAATGATGCCTTACAACTCGGAGGACCGGATGCGAGCATTCGCCACGCCCTGGAGGCGCTTGGCGGAGGCAGCCCGCGCAAGCCCGAGAAAACCAGATCAGGTCTCTTTAAGAAGCTATGGTGATGCTGCGCGTTCGTTCGTTTGGCAAGACCGACACGGGGTTGCTCCGTAGTCACAACGAGGACTACCTCGATGTCGACGACGGCAATCGGGTGTATCTGGTGGCCGATGGGATGGGTGGCCACAACCATGGCGAAGTCGCGTCCAAGATTGCTGTGGAGTCGATCCACGAGTTCATTACCCAGACCGCCGATCACGACAGCACTCTCCCGATTACTTACGACGTCAAGCTGCGCCAGCATTCAAACCGTCTCAAGCGCGGGATCCACATCGCCCACGACCAAGTGCTGAATGCCATCCGTCAAGATGGCACGCTGTTGGGCATGGGAACGACGGTTGTCGCCGCCATGTTGCAAGGCGACGTGGTGGCGGTTGCCCACGTCGGTGATAGTCGCGCCTATCGTCTTCGTAATGGCCACCTGGAACTCCTGACCCAAGATCACACTTGGGTCAACGAGCAGGTCGTCGCGGGCTACTTGTCCGAAGAGCAGGCGAAATCGCATCCGCTCAAGAACGTCGTGACGCGGGCGCTGGGTGGCGACAGCGAAGTGGTTGTCGACGTTGCGGAGACACAGGTACTGGACAGTGACTTGTACTTGCTGTGTTCGGACGGTTTGACCACTATGCTGTCGGATCAGGACATCCATCGACGTCTGGTTTCGGGCGGTGAACTCGAGACGATCAGCGGTCAATTGATCGAGGATGCCAACGCCCGCGGTGGTTTTGACAACGTCACGGTCCTCCTTTTCAAGATCGAAGAGGTCGACGACGACGACGAGACCGCGATCACCAGCATTCTCGAACTCACCGACGCGATGTAGCCAACGTTCGGTGTGACGGGTCTGGCAGCCTGCGCTAGGCCTAAAACAAGCGCATACGTAAGGATGAGATGCGCGAAGATCTTGAGGCTCAAGTGCTTACGAAAAGCGCAGGCGCACCCGAAGGTTCGTTGAGCATTTTCGGAAGTGATTGAGCCCAAGAGATTTGTGTAGATCGCCTTCAAGATGCGCTGGTTTTGGGGCTAGGTACCGAAACGGTAGCCGCGTCGAGCCCGGACTTGAAAACCGCGATTGCGCGTTTGGATATCGACTTCTTGGTACCCGGTTTGGCCTCGAGGGTGCTCGGCGCGGTAGCTGAGTAGGTAGTAGCCGTTGTTCTCGTCGGCGATGGTCTGCAGCGGTGCCAGGTAGTTGTTTACGTTGTCGTAGAACGCCCCGCCCGTGTCGTTGGCGAGCAACGTGAGGAAGCTGGTTTGGAACCCTTCACCATCGGTGGGCGTCAGATCGATCGGGTAGACCGCGACGTTGTGATCGTTGAGCGCCTGCTGCATGGGCGGATAATAGACGAGATCGGGTTTGGTGTTGCCCGAGAACTGTTGCACCTCGCCAAAGCCGACCGTGAAGAGGAGCACGCTCTTGCGCCCTTGGATGCCCGCGGTCGCGTCGGCCAGCACACGGAGGGCATCGTGGATCTTCTTGGTGCTCTGACGCAGCGCCTTGCCTTCGGGCAGGTGGGCCAACAATGTGGGGTGCTCGGTGGTCGATTCCGGGCGCCGCGAGGGCCAGATATTAGTGGGCTTGGCGCCACGAACCGCGTCGTCGACAGCTTGCACGAGGTTGGCGCGATCTTGGGAGAAGTCATGGTGAATCTCGAGCTTGCTGTCGAAACTCACGACGGCGACCCAGTCTCCACCGAGCATTTCCTCACGGATCCACTGCTTGGTTTGGCGGCCAGCGTCGAGCTGACGCCGCAGCAAGGTGGTACCTCCGTCACCGTCGACTTGGCGTTGATCATCGAAGAACAGAATGAAGAAACGGTCGGCGGGCACTTCCGCCGGGCGTGCCTCTTCGTCGAGGGCAAGGCGGTTGCTATAGAAGGCGACCGAGGTGACATCGACCGAGCGTCCGGCCTCCGCCACGATGAAGTCATCTTGATTGAGGCCAATGATGACGTTGCCCTTGGCGTCGGTCACCAGCACGTCGAGCAGCACTTCCGTAACGTCGACCTCTTCCGTAAACGTGTCGGTCTGGGATTGGACGGGTACGGGCGCCAGCATCCCGGTAATCGCGAGGGCGAGTGGGAGAGCGGATCGGATCATGGCAAAGCCTCCTAGAGGTCGCTACGGGTAGCCTCGGTAGTGTTTCCACGTGTGAGTAGCGCAAGATTTGGACCAGCTCAACCAGGCAAAAGACAGCACGTTGTTCCTAGCGAGCGTCCTCTCAATGGTACACCACGTACTCGATTGAGAACGATCCCGCGATTCCGATGCTTGACCCGCAGGCGCAGCCGGCGGTATCCTGCGCGTCCGCTTGGCCGTCGGTGCCAAGAGAGATTCAACGGGGCGTAGCTCAGCCTGGTAGAGCGCACGGTTCGGGACCGTGAGGCCGGAGGTTCGAATCCTCTCGCCCCGACCATTTCCCAGTCCAGCTCCATAGGTATCGTCCGTGGCGAGCGCCGTGTTGATGAGCCTCCAGGTGCCGAGACGCAGGTGGTGCGCTGGTTGCGGTCGCTGGGGAAAATCCCGTATCCTCAAGCGGTTTCGACCCGCCCTTGTCACCACCTTCCAGCACTTTGGCTTGTGCCGAATGGCTCGCCCATCGTCGAATTGGCGATGAGCTTGTGTGAGGCGGGTGACGGTCGGAATCATTCTTGCTGACGGTGATCATCCACGACACTCCGTCGGAGTTCCACGCTATCGATTCGAGGAGACACATGAGCAGCGCGAGCGAAAAGCAATGGTTTGGGCACCCTGGTGGCCTATCGACCCTGTTCTTCACCGAGATGTGGGAACGGTTCAGCTACTACGGGATGCGCGCCATCCTGACGTTGTTCATGACGACACCCGTGATTGCAGGTGGTCTTGGCTGGGGCGCTGCCAAGGCCGGGCCAATTTACGGCCTCTACACGGCAATGGTCTACATGACCGCGGTGCCCGGTGGCTGGGTCGCCGACCGCTTGATTGGCCAAAGACGCGCCGTGTTCATCGGCGGCGTGGTGATCGCCCTCGGGCACGTCAGTCTCATGTTCCATGCATTGTCGATGTTCTACCTTGGGCTGTTCTTGATCGTGATCGGCACGGGTCTACTGAAGCCGAACATCAGCACCATGGTCGGCCAGCTTTACGACGATAAAGACGCGCGACGTGATGCCGGTTTCTCGATCTTTTACATGGGAATCAACTTGGGCGCCGGTCTGTCGCCGATCGTTTGTGGTTGGCTCGCTCAAAGTCCTACCTTCAGGGGCTTGCTCGAGGGATGGGGCTTCCGCCCCGAGGACAGCTGGCACTGGGGCTTCGGCGCGGCCGCGGTGGGTATGACCCTCGGTCTGATCCAGTACGTGCTGACCGGCAAGAAGCTCGGAGACGCTGGTTTGGCGCCAGCAGGTCGGGGCAACGATGACGACTACGCGAAGAATCTCAAGATCTTCTGGGCCTGCATTGCCGTTGTCTTGGTCGCTTTGGGTGCGGCGATCTTCGTCAACAGCGGGCCGGCGGACGTGCCTACCGGTTTGGCCGCGGAGGCCGAAGAGCCAGCCGTGGTGCGCTGGATGGGCTACTTGATCGTCCTCTTCCCGATTCTCTACTTCGTCTACCTTTTCATGCAGAAGGGTTGGAATGAGGTCGAGCGCAAGCGGCTCTATGCGATCCCAGTCTTTTTCTTCGGTGCCGCGCTGTTCTGGTCGGCCTTCGAGCAGGCTGGATCGACGCTAACCCTGTTCGCTGATCAGTTCACGGACAATCGTGTTTTCGGTTGGTCTTTCCCATCTTCGTGGTGGCAGTCCGCCAACGCCGCGTTCATTGTTCTACTGGCGCCGCTATTCGCGGCCCTGTGGTTGCGTCTAGGCAAGCGCAAGAAAGAGCCGTCAAGCCCAACGAAATTCGCCTACGGTCTCTTTTTCCTTGGCATCGGGTTCCTGGTGCTTTCCTGGGGTTCGCTGCTCAACGGCACGAATGCCAATGCGTCGAGTCCGATGTGGCTGTTGATGGTCTACTTCTTCCACACCGTCGGCGAGTTGTGCCTGAGCCCGGTGGGCCTCAGCACCATGACCAAGTTGGCCCCGGCGCGAATCACGGGCCAAATGATGGGTGTTTGGTTCATGGCCAGTGCTCTTGGCAACTTCATCGGCGGTCAGGTCGCTGGTTTGTTCGGGACCTTCCCAATGCCCAAGCTCTTTGGCGCGATCTTCTTGACCTCACTCCTCGGTGCCATCCTCATCGCGGTGTTGGTCAAGCCGGTCAAGCGGTTGATGTCGGGCGTGCACTAGCCCGGATCGTGTGGTTCCAAGGCGGCACTGGTCTGGTTGGCCAGGGCCGCCATGGGCGGCGTCGCGTCGCCCGCCGATCGGCGTCAGTCTGCTGCTTTCTTCGCTTTCGCTTTCGAAGCGGTATCAAGCACGCGGTGAATGGGCTGGCGTGGCGTGTTCTGGATGTCGTAGTTGAGGAAGGCGAGGAGAAGCTGGCTGCCGACCAGGATCGGCACTGCGGCGAGCATGACCGTACCGCTGGTGGCCGCTGTTGTTGTCGCCAGACTTTGGTACCACTTCGCGAGCCCGAACGTGGTGCCGAAACCGATGCCCGCGAGGCCACCGAGGAGTTCGACCGAGCCGACGTTGAAGTCGCGTAGAAAGTAGTTGTAGAAGATGCGCTTGGCGAAATTGGCGGTGTTCTTGACCCCGAACTCCAGAACGGCGCCCGCGGCGTGCAAGTTGCTGGACTCGTCGCCGTATCGGGCTTGCATGGGCACATCGAGCGCGACCGCACGCAGCGTGTTCAATCGAAAGAGGAGGTCCGTTTCGAAGAAGAACCGTTGATTGAGTCGATCCAATGGCAGATGGCGGCCCACTGCGGCATGGAGGGCGGTGAAGCCGTTTGTAGGGTCGAAGAGGTTCCAGTAGCCGGTCGAAAACTTGGAGAGAAACGACAGCGCCGAATTGCCCAGAAGGCGTGTGGTCGGCATCTGTCGCAGCCCGGCGAGCTCGAAGAAGCGGTTCCCCTTGGTGTAGTCGGCCCGGCCTTCGAGGATCGGAAGGATCAGGGAGCCAATCAACGTTGGGTCCATCTGACCATCGCCGTCGATCTTGACGACGATATCGGCGCCCGCCTCGAAGGCACGACGGTAGCCTGTGCACATGGCGCCGCCGACACCGAGGTTCTCATCGTGCACGATTACCTCGACCCGTGGGTCGTGCACGCGCTCGCGTACGAGTGCGCCACTCGCCTCGGGGCATGCGTCGTCGATGACGAAAATGTGGGAGACCTCGGGGCCAATACCGGCGATCACGTCGAGAATGTGTTGGTGAACGCGGTAGCACGGGAGCACCACCGCGAGCACCGCCTTGGCGCGGTTGCGGTCTTCGACCGTTATTTCACGATTTCTTGCTGACATCGGTTGGGGCTCTTCGATTCTTGGCCTAGTGACGAAATGAGACCGAATGGACCTCGATCTTGTCTTTGCCGACGGGTGTCATCCGCACGGTGGCGAACATCGCCGTGTCAGGCGGCTCGGATCGGTACGTAGAGGTCTGGACCAAGCGGCCAAAGAAGGGTGAATGATTAGTGCGTTGAATCAGTTTTCCGGCCTCGTCGAACCACTTGATACTCACCAGGCCGGGGGTTGGATCACCCATGCTGCGGGCCTGAATCTCGAGATGGCACGAACCAAGCTCGCCAAGCGTGCTTCGTTGAGCGATGTGTTGCCGTCGCGCCAACCGCACAACCCCCGCGGTTGCGTCGAATGTGGGGCCGGGTGAGCCAATCGTTTTCCAAGATGCCGAGCCATCAGAAAAATCACCATTCTCGAGTCGTTCGGCACCGTGCGCCACCTCGTGGTGGGTCTCGTAAAGAGTCGTGCCGTTGATTTCCAAGACAGGTCTGGCGTACTCGCCGAGGAAGCGCTCGACCAACTCGCTGTTGCCGTAGCGGCGCGGTCCCGCGACGAAGTGGGTTACGCGAAACTTGGTGGCTGCCGCGGCCACTTCATCGACGGTCTTCGCATGCAGGCTTGCCCGCTGAAATGTCGGATTGTGCCAGCTATAGTAAAGGGCCGTACCATCGAGATCTCCACTCACTGCTGGTGCGAGGAAGGCGACGCGTCCGTGGTGCTGGTGGGTCAGGTTGACGTAGTCGATCAGTGCTCGCGTGGGCATCCGGTGGCGTATGAGGGCCTGACGCGCAGCGGGAGAAAAGGCCGCCTCGAACGGTGCGCTGCGAAGCCAGGGAGATCCCGCGGGGAAAAGAGCGACGTTGCCCGCGATGGCCAAGAGCGCGACCAACACGCCCACGCGCTTGGCGAGGGATCCGCGTGTGATCCGTGCCGCACCGGCGATGCAGACAAACGAGAGGAGTCCAAGCATGGGATAGATGTAGCGTAGGTATTGCTGGAATCTGAAGATACCGGCAAACGAGACCGTGAAAACCACGAACGCGAGGACCGTACCGCGCGGGCGCCCGGAGCCTGGCCACACGCCAGCGACGAGGAATGGCAAGAGGACCAGGTACTGAAAGCCGAATCCGCCCTTGGCAGCTTGCAGGAATCGGTTGGTGTGGATCACCGCTTGCCATGGCAAGTCCCAGCTCATGTTTCCTTGATAGTTCTTGTTGACTACATTCCCAAACTTCCAATGTTCTGAATCGAAGGTCTCGTTGAAGAACGGGAACAATGGGTTGCCTGTGGCGGTCCAGGCGTAGCCGTAGGCGATCCCGCCCACGGTCGCAATCACCAGGAGGCAACCACTTGCGAATGCGATACCCCGCCGCCAACCATGACGGCGGACGAGGCGCCATGCTAGCCAGAGACCGAGGGGCGCAATGGCGAAGACCGCGAGAAGCTTCGTTGCGAGCGCGCCGCCCAGGAGTATTGCAACGGCCACCGAGCCGCGGGCGCTGAGGCGGTGCTGGTAGGTCGCCAGCAGTGCGAACGCCGCAAAGAGGTATGAGGCAAGCGTGTTCTCGACGAACAGGCTGGCCATCTCGAGGGCTGTGAGCGGGGCGGACGCGAAGAGCGTAACGGCGAGCCACGCCCACGAGTGTGTTGCGCACGCGCGAAGAAGGGCGAACAAGCAGCCGAGCATCGCAAGCAGGCTCACGTAGCTCATGAGGCGTGTCGACTGTTCTCCGCCGAGTAGGTAGATCGGCGTCCACAGACTTTCGGCCCCGATGGGCATGACTGCCCATGCGAAGTTCTGAAAGTCGAAGGCCCAACTGCCATGGATCTCGACTTGGTGAGGAACCACGAGATGATAGGCGAGAGCGTCGAAACCCACCTCGGGGAGTAATGCGACGATGAGTTGACCGAACAGTATTGCGGTCGCAAGGCTGGCCAGCCCGAACACGATGGGCCTACTTCGATGAGGTGAGAAGATCCAACCCACGACCATCAACCACCAATGGGCCAGGGCTCGGCGATTCAGGAAGCACGGTAAGAAGAGCACTGCAGCCCAAGTGAGGCGTGAATTCACCGGAAAATGAAGCGTAATAGACGCCACCCCAGCCAGCAATGCGGCGCCGGTCAAGAAGCTTACGGTCAGCTCGAGCAGCCCGTCCGGCGGATCCGCCGAGGTGTTCGACGTTGGGGCACCCTCTTGAGGGCTGCGCGCGAAGCCACCTGGGCGGACAACCATACCGCCCAGGGCTGTGGCTGACGCGATGAGTGTGACCACCGCAGCGACCGGCCCTATGCCGGTGGAAGTGATCGCAGTGAGCCCAAAGCCAGCAACGACAATCCCGCGGGCGAAACGGCGTGGTGCGAACAGCAGGAGGCAGGTCGCTACGGTCCAGCCGATCAAGAATCGGATCACCAGCCCCGTTCCGGATGGCGCCCAGCCCGACCGATGGAAGGTACCAGCCTTCCAAGCTAGGCCACAAAGTACGGTGAGTGCAACTGCTGTCGCGAGCAGTAGCCAGACTCCTAGGCGCTTCACGGGCGAACCTCGGGAGCGCGTTTGCGCAGGACGATCGCGTGATGTAGCGCGAAGAGATGATCGATTGGCGAGGCGATTCGCTCCGCGGCCTTGATGGCCGGGGCCAGAATACTCGGGACGAGTTGTTTGAAGTTGAGCCCGCCCGACAAAAGGTAGCGGGCAAAGTTAGGGAGTCGCGCGCGCGACACAATTTCGAGCACAGGGTGTTCTCGCTGGAAGCGGTCCGCGTCGCGCTCGAAGACGATGTAAGACAGTGCTTGGTTGGCATTGCTCATCGCACCAACCGTGCTGGGATCGATCTCCCACGCTTCTTGGTTGGGATCGAAGTGCTCGGTATCGAAGACCCGACGGTAGAAGGCAGCTGCAAGGGGCCCGTAGTACGGCTCTACGAGAACGCAGCCGCCACCGGGTACGAGCACACGCTCCAGCTCGGCGAAGAACTTGGCCGGCTGCGGCAGGTGATGGAAACAATGCACACCGTAGAAGGCCCGAACGCTGGCGGCGTCGAGTTTCATACCTTGGACATCGAGCTCCAGGTCGAGATGTTCGGATCGCTTGACATCGCTCGACAAGACATCGGGATACAGGCGTGTGAAGAGACTCGAACCCGAGCCGATCTCGATCCGCAGACCCTCTCCGCCAAAGTGGCGTTCGTCCGCATCACGACACAGTTTGTAGATCTCGCGAAAGACGTCGTTCAGCATGGGTTTCTGCTCGAGGATCTCACGATGGACCGCGATCAACTCATCGCTGTCGATGTCGACCCCGCGCAAACGGGGCTCGGCGAGCGAACGCCTGATGCGGGTCAGCAAGCCCATGGTGCTTGGCCGGCTTGCTCGGCGCGAAGATGCCTCACGGCAGCCTCGACCATTGTTGTCAGGGGTGTTTCTTGGTCCAGAATCGCGGGATAGTCGGAGCTGTGCGCGTGCGCACCGATGGCCCGGTAGCCGTGAACGTTTTCTTCGTCCACTGGGACGGTGATTCCCAGCTGGCGTGCGAGCCACAAAGGCGGCAGCAGTAGAGCGGATGGGATCGGTACCAGGGGCACCCGGCGGCCGAGTGCTTGTCGCAAGCTGCGCAGCAAATCGACCAGGGGTACCCGATTGCGGCTGAAGAGATTGACGCTGCTCGGGGTTTTGACATCGTCGAAAAGTCGAGCAACTGCATGTGCGAGGTCATCGGGGGCGGTGACGGGCGTGCGCGCCCGGCCGCCATCGATCAGGGGTACGATCGGAAGCCGAGAGACCAAGTCCATCATGCGGCGAAACAGGCCCCCGTTGCCAATCACCAAACCGGGTCGAACCACACGATGACCGCGTTTGAGAAACGTCGTTTCGAGCCGATGTTTTTGCCGGCCGTAGGCGCTTGGGGCGGTCGCGGCGGCTGAGTGTGAGGAAAGAAAGAACTGTTGCCCTACGTGATCTCGTGTCGCGCTGGTGGCCCATCGAAGGGTTCCGTCCACGTTGAGCGACTCCGTTTCGGGCGCTGCGTGAAACGCGCCGTGTATGATGACATCTGTGTTGGCAAAGGCCCCAGGTACGGCGTCGCTACCGAGCGTGAGCACGTCGAAGCGCGCGAGGCGTTGCGGTGCACGTGGCCGGCTTGATAGCGCGCTGCCGGACCCGAGCACGGTGTGTCCGGCGTCGAGAAAGGTACGCGCCAGATGGCGGCCGACGAATCCACTAACCCCGGTGATATAGATTCTCATGTCGACAGATCCGCTCGCAGACAGTCTGCAATGCGCATGGCGTTGGCGATGATCGTGAAGGTCAGATTTTTCGACGGGAGGCCTGGGAAGTTGGCGGCGTCCGCGACGAAGACACTCTTGGTACCCGACAACCTTCCCGTGCGCTCGGTCTCGTAGGGGCCGTTTGGCCGCTCTCGCATGGGCAAGCAACCGGCATAGTGAAAACTGTGGCCGGCGGGAAGGTATTTGCACAGGCGGCTCGTGCTGAGGTAGCCCGCCCGGCGAAAGACCCGCACCAAGTGTCGCTCGACTGTACCCCGCACGCGCGGTCGGTAGCGAATCTCCAAACGCCCGTCGCTGGTCAGGCGCAGGTGGTTGCCCTCTTGGCCACGATCGGGGTAAAACAGCTGAAGCGTCGTCAGCGCGGGCAACACGTACTTGATCAGATCGAGGTTGGCACGCGCGGAGAGCGGAAACTCGAATGCGAAGTCGGACGCGAGCGTCGCCGACATTCCGTAGCATGATCCTTGAATGGCCTCCGTTTCGAGTGGTCCCGAGTAGATCAAATTGGCCTGCAGGGGGACGGTTCGTCGAGGTGGTGACCATCCAACCCGCCGGAGGTTGAGCAGGGGGACGAACGAGACCAGGTTGTCGAGAACCGGAAGGCGCGAGTCGTTGTCCTGGCGAGAGCGAAGCGCGATTTTTCCGCTATTGAGAGCACCCGCGGCGAGCACCAGCTTGTGGGCACGATGCTCTTCTACGGTTCCCGAGCTGACATCGCGCGACGTGACGACCACGTTACCCTTGTCTTCGCGGAAGGTCTCGACCAAGCGGCCCGGACGGTAGTCGACGGTTCCCGCCTCGATGAGCTTGGCAAGGGTGAAGACGGGGTTGTAAATGCCGGAGATCCAGGGGCGAAAGAACTCGGCGCCCGTATAGCGATAGGCCGAACGACCATGGTGATCTCGGGTCAGGACTGCGATTCGTGGATGGCCGACGACAACGTGATTCCGTTGGAACCAGGCCCGCCTCTTGGCATAGCGCGAAAGGAGATCGTTGCCGATGAAACCCAGTTCGAGCGGTGGCAAGAGCCCGGCAGTGGAGCCGAAGAACGGTGTCGTGTCGTCGTCGGCACCGCTAATGCCCATGTGTTCCGTGGCGATGTCGTAGAAAGGCTCGAGCTCCTGGGCGGTGACCGGAAAGCCCTCGAGGTCGGCGTCGTCGAACCGATAGGTGCCGGCCCCCCAAGCATTGGCGAAACCGCCGCGTGCAAAGCTCATCGTTGCGTCGAAGCCGTCGCCCTCAACCGGAGAAAACTGTTGCCATGCGTCGGTGACGAACCGTAGCTGGGGAGCTTTGAGCTTCGGGCTGAGGTATGCCTTCGTAATGTTGTGGAGGCTCTCGAGCTGAGGACCCAAAATGTCCGCGGGCGCCGCGCGGCCCGCACGCTTGAGGTCGATTAAGCTCGTATCCTCGCCCAGCGCACTCGGTGGGGTCTTACCGACGTCGATCATCAACACCCGCAAGCCCGTGAGGCGCAGTGCCGCAAAGGTGCCAGCCGGCCCAGAGCCGACGACGATTACGTCATACGACATGATCTCGCGAACCTCGGAGCCGGTGGCGCACGACCTGGAGCCATCCCTTGGCGACCAGGTACGGCATGCGGAGGCCCACCCAGGAAAGTGCCAGCCACGCTCGCAGGCGAGCGGGTCGAACGAGTGCGAATCGCGGATCATACTCGGGACGTGGCTCGACGAGGTAAAACAGCACGTGGATCCTCTGGGTCAACGTGCTCGGCATTCCGTTGCGCAGGCGTAGGTAGAACTCGATGGCCTCGGGGTCGAGTTGTCGTGTGACGATCCGCTTGATATCGACCTGTACCCTCGGAAGGTCGCCAGGGAAGAGGGTGCGGAGCGCGCAACCGTACGCCGTTACGACCTCCGGCGGGGCAGGGCCGCCGAGCAGGCGCCGATGAAGAAAGTCGGCCTCGGCCGGAATGGGTTCGATAGGCATGAACTTCGAGTTGCGCTGATCATAGTTTGACGCTCAGGATTCACCAAGGTTCAGACAAGCCATTCGTCGAACAGCCATAGCTGCTCAGAATTACCGCGCTCGAAGCCAGAACCGGTGACACCGAGCAGACGGACGCTTCGCTGGCCCGCTTCGGTACTACGCAGTAGCTTCTTGGCCAACGACGCGATCAGGCGCTTCGAGGCGGTTGGATCGGGGAGCGTTTGGGAGCGGGTCAGGGTGGTGAAGTCATCGTAGCGGACCTTGACGGTGATGGTGCGGGCCGCAAGCTCGCGCCGCTCGAGCCCCTTGGCGACGCGTTCTGCGAGATCGTCGAGTTGGGTTTCCATTTCTTCGAGCGACCGCAAGTCGCTGGCGTAGGTGCGCTCGTGACCCAGGCTCTTGCGCACCCGGTCGGTGCGGACGGGGCGATTGTCGATCCCCCGGCTGTAGCGGTACAGACCGCTGCCGTGGCGACCGAATCGCTTTTCCAGTACGACCAACTCGATGGCGCGGAGATCGGCGATGGTCTCGACGCCAATCTCGGCGAGTGCCTTTGCTGTTGCTGGGCCGACGCCATGGATCCGGCGCACCGGTTGGGGATCGAGAAAGGCCCTGACTTTGCGGGGCGGTACCACCGTTAGGCCGTCCGGCTTGTCGAAGTCCGAGGCGATTTTGGCGATGAGTCGGTTCGGGCCAACGCCCACGCTCACGGTCAAGCTCCGCTCATCGCGTACCCGTACTCGGATTTGCTGAGCGACGGCGGTGGCACTGCGGAAGGTGTCGAGATGATCGGTTACGTCGAGATAGGCCTCGTCCAACGACGCTGGTTGAACTGTTGGCGTGAAGTCGCGAAAGATCGCAAAGATCTTCTCCGACTCGTCGCGGTAGCGTGGGAACTCTGGCTTGATAAAGATTGCATGGGGGCATCGGCGTACCGCTTGTGCCGCGGGCATGGCGGAGTGGATGCCGTACCGGCGCGACTCGTAGCTCGCCGCGGCCACGACGCCACGACCATTGGGGTTGCCGCCGATCACCACTGGCTTGCCGCGCAGCGACGGGTCGTCACGCATGTGGACCGCCGCGTAGAAGCAGTCCATATCGCAGTGCAGAATGCGCCGATCGTCGCGTGGGTCGTCCACACGGCGATTCTACCGTAAGAGGCGCGAACGGGGCGTAATAACGGGTCTGCCCGCCACACAGGAGAACGGCCGGCACGGGGTCCGGCCGCTACGCAATCGGCCCGCTAGGTCACTAGATCCACCAACATCTTTACAAATGAGCCAGATGTTTCTTGGTGAGCGACGTCGGAAGAAAATCCCCCCTGGCCCCCCTTTGAGAAAGGGGGGAAGACGGATCGCGGGTCCGGCCGTCCCCCTTTCTTAAAGGGGGATCGAGGGGGATTTTCTGCAAGGCCATCGCAGCGAGTTCATCGTTCGTCCGTCTGAGGCGTAGCCTCGTTAGTCCTGGATACCACCCTCGGTCATGGCGCGGGCGTCGAGCACGCGATCGAGTTCGTCGTCGGGCAGGACTTGGCGTTCTTGGGCGATCTCCCGTACGGTGCGGCCGGTCTTGAAGGCTTCTTTGGCGATCGACGCGGCTTGGTCGTAGCCAATGATCGGGGCCAGCGAAGTACACATGGCGAGCGACTTCTCGACGATCTCTCTCGCGCGATCGGCGTTGGCCTCGATGCCTTCGACACAGCTGCTCGCGAGAATGCTGGCACCGTTGGCGAGAATTTCCGTCGATTGCAGCAGGTTGTAGGCAATCACCGGCATCATGACGTTGAGCTCGAAGTTGCCGGACATGCCGGCCGCAGTGATCGTGGCGTCGTTGCCGACGACCTGGGCGCACACCATCAGCACCGACTCGGGGATGACGGGATTGACCTTGCCCGGCATGATCGAGCTACCCGGCTGGAGCGAGGGGATGGTGATCTCACCGAAGCCACAACGTGGACCCGAAGCCAACCAGCGGATGTCATTGGCGATCTTGGTCAGCGATGTCGCGATTGTCTTGAGCGCTCCCGAAACCTCCACCGCCGCGTCTTTGGCGGCCAAGGCCTCGAAACGGTTGGGCGCGGGCACGTACGGCAGGCCGGTTTGGTTGGCGATACCGGCGATCACGCGGTCGGCGAAGTCGGGTGGAGCATTGAGGCCGGTGCCGACTGCGGTACCGCCCAAGGCAAGCTCGGCGAGATGGGGCTTGACGGCAGCGAGCCGAGCCAGGCCGTTTCGAACCTGTTGGGCATAGCCACTGAATTCTTGACCCAACCGGACCGGAACCGCGTCTTGAAGATGGGTACGGCCGATCTTCACGACATCATCAAAGCTGGCGGCTTTGCTTTCGAGTGCGAGTGCAAGCTTGATGAGCGCTGGCTCTAGGTGCTCGACCAGCGCGCCGAAGACCGAGATGTGGATGGCGGTCGGGATGGTGTCGTTCGACGATTGACCGGCGTTGACGTGATCGTTGGGGTGAACCGGTTTCTTGCTGCCGATCTCGCCACTCAAGAGCTCGATCGCCCGGTTGGCGATCACCTCGTTGGTGTTCATGTTGGTCGAGGTGCCGGAACCGGTTTGGAAGATGTCGAGGGGAAAGTGGCGATCATGATCCCCTGCGATCACTTCTGAAGCGACGTGGGCGACCGTGTCGGCGATGCGATCGTCGAGGATGCCCATTTCCTTGTTGACCAAGGCAGCGTGTCGCTTGATCAGTCCCATGGCAGCGATGAAGCGTCGGGGAAAGACCAGGTCGCTGACCGGGAAGTTGTCGCGGGCACGCTGGGTTTGAGCACCATAGTAGGCGTTGGACGGTACTTGGACCGGACCCAGACTGTCGGTTTCGGTGCGGAAAGCGCTCATCGGCATCTCCTGAGAAGCTCACGGAGGCGGCTCGTAGGTGGTGTTGACGTTGACTGGATCTCCAGCAAGCGGGCAAGATGGTACCAGCAACTTCTTATGAATTGGAGCGACTTGCGGTGCGGACCGCGAGGGTGGCGCGCTCGAAGAAGACGTCAGCGGCACGGCAACACGTGCCGGCGAGCGACCAAGGTTCGAGCGGGCCGCCAGCACCGTGTAGGACGGCGCCTTCCCGCAGTTCGAGGCTATTCGCGATCAGGGGGATGCCCTGGGCGAGAAGGTACTGATGAAAGCCGTGGTGGATCGAAGGGTGCTCGTTGCCGACAACGAATAGGCCCACGATACCGTGATCGCTGGGCTCGACGTTCTCCTCGGTGGGGGTCAGCACGGTCCAGTCTTCCGGCTGCCGCCGCTCAACGAGAGCAGAAGGCACGGCGCCAGCAATGATCAAACGGGCTCGGGCATGCCGTTGCCGCACGAGCGGGAGGACCTCTTGGGCCAGGAACACGCTCACGTTGGCGCTTGTCGGCGCGGCGCGCTCGATGTGGTAAACGACGAAAGTCGGGGCAGCGGTGGGATCGATCGTCGGTCGATCGGTCTCGAGTGAAAGATCGGAGAGGCTAGGGTCGAGCCAGCGAAGCCACTGCCATCTTGGGGCCTCGGCACCCCGGAGCACGCGCGATCCTCCCTCTTCGGCCTGCGCGGCCCGCACGGCTCTCAGATCGAAGCAGCGTACCCCGGCGCGCAAGAGCCGCGCGGACAGAAGGTGCTCCCTCAAGATGGACTTGGCCTTACTCATGAAGAGCGGCAGCGTCGAGTCGTCGAGGTAGAACTGGGAGTGCCAAACCTCATCGAGTCTCGGCTTTTCGTCCTTGTTGGTGGTCAGCCACTCCAGAAGAAGGCCCTGAAGGTTGGTGCTCAAGGGGGCATTGGGCTGAAAGGGCTGCCTGCCAGAAGCCCCGAAGATCTCTTGATCGTCGAGCGGCCATGCCATGGGCGCCGCGACGGTGAGCACTGCCCGGGGCACGATCAACAGGCTGGTGCGAATCCAGGTGGTGTACGAGTAGTCGAGGATGTGGCATTGCTCCATGAAGGAGTCCATCCAACCGACGCAGGCTTCCTGTTCGAGTGCCACGTCGAAAACGCGATTATCTACGAGGCCCAAAAAACGCTCGCCGTAGGCCAGCAGGGCATCGGTTGAGAACAGGAAGAGATCGGGCTCGACCGGCTGACTTTGCAACCATTGAATGCCAATGTCGAAGGCGGAGAATTCCCAAGCTGTGTTGTCGCCTCCCACGTGCACGATCCGCTCGTTGACGGAGTGGCTCCAAGATCCGGGCAAGGCGTTGTCGACCACGACGTATCGGGTTTCGACTTCTGATAGGCCGTCCAGGGCGCGGATCAGTCGCGTCAAGGCACCGGGGTATTTGGTGCGGTCGTGCTGGACGAAAACGACGCCGAGGGTCGTTTTGCTTGGCGATTCAATCATCAATTCGCGCCGGGCCATCAATTCGCGCCGGGCCTAGCCGCGGCGGCGCTCTCGCGCGTGGTCGATCAACGCCACCAGCTGCTCCTCGGCAACCGCACGGGAGAAGCGTTCCCGCATCCGGTCGACACCCGCCCGTGCCAGGCGTTGCCACAGGTCGCGGTCCTGATAGAGCGTGATGACGGCGGCAGCGAACGCCTCGGAATCGTCCGCAATGAGCGCATCACGCTGATCCACCAACCCTATGCCTTCGGCGGCGATAGACGTCATAACGCACGGCAAACCCGAGGACAAACTCTGGGTGACTTTGCCCTTGACCCCAGCGCCGTAGCGCAGCGGTGCGATGGAGAGGCGGCAACCGGAGAGGTACGGGTCGACATCGTCCACGTAGCCGATGATCTCGACACCGTTTCCGGCCAGCTCTTGCAGCGAGGGTGGTGCTTTGCTGCCGATCAGCAGAACCCGCACCTCGGGTAGTGCTTCGCGGACGGACGGGAATACTTCCCGAACAAACCAAGTGGCGGCGTCCAGATTGGGGGGGTGCTCGAAGCCGCCAATGAAAAAGAAGTCCTTGCGCGCCTCGAACGGTGTTTCGATCGGCTCGATATCGTGAATGAGCGAGACCACCCGTACGTCGAGCTCCGGCGCGGCTTCGTTCAGCATTGTCAGCTCAGCGTCACTGACCACCAAGGTGATGTCGGCTTGCCGTGCAACGCCCAACTCGGCGTGGCGAAGGCGCTCGGCCTCCGCGCGTTTTGCCGTATCCTTCTCGAGCGCTGCTTGGCGTTCGAGCCGAAGGTACTGAAGATCCACCGTATCGAAGATCAAAAGGGCGTCCGGGCATGCGGCCCGTACGGCTACGATGTGATCCTTGGCGATGTGAAAGCGGGCGACAAACGCTAGCTCGAACGTGCTTCCGTGTTGATCGAGATAGTCCGTTAACGAAGCGTATTCCGGCGTTGTGATGATCTCGACACCAGTCCTCAAAAGCTCGCTGTAGAACGGTTCCCAGGCAAAGAGGTTGGCTGGCAAAAAGGTCACCGCGTACCCTTGCGCTTGCAGGAGCTCCAGCAGCGCGATCGTCCGTACCGAACCGGCATCGTGGCTCGGGGTGGGCATTCGGTGGTCGAGCACGAGCGCGCGCGGCTGCAGAGTGGACTCCGGAGCAGCCGCCACCGGTGTGGCCGAAGGTTCAGAGGTCGGGTCCGCTGCCGCGATTTGCGCAGCGCGCCGGGCGCGCGCACGGCGCCAGGGCAGCGCGTCGAGTATACGACCGAGCTTGGACCACGCCCGCCATGGCAGGCTGCCCCACATGATCTCGGCTTGGTCGGCCGTGCGCTTGAAGGCAGTATCGAGGCGTTCACTGAGCATTGCCAAGTGCTGGTCGTACCGGTTCAGCGACTGCTCGTGGCGGGAAGCGACCTGACGCAGGGAATCCAACGCGGAGCTGTGGGTGGGCATCTGTTTGCCGAGTTGGCTCAGCAGCTTATCGAGCGCAACCAAGGAAACGTCGTGTTGCTCGAGGTCGTCTTGGTGCCGAATCAAGGTGTCGCGCTGCCACTGAACGATGCCGCGGGTAGCCCGCAGCCGCTTGCCGAGTGTCTCGGTGGACTCATGCGCCTGTTCGTCGAGGAAGTCGAGACTGGTTGTGAGCGTTGTGAGCGTTTCACGAGCATACTCCCAGTGTTGGGTCTGTTGGCTCAGCTCATTGCGGTGTACTTCGTGCCGGTCACGGGACAAGATCTGCTGGGATGCCAGCTGTTCCTCGATTGCGGTGGTGTGTCCCAGTAGCTCCGACCTCAAGTCGGAAACCCGCTGAGCGGACTCCGCAGCCATGGCCAGCTCGCGCTTCAGCTCGGCAATGCGTTGATCACGTTCGGTACGGTCTTTCTCGAGTTGGGTGGCCCAGCGAAGTCGCTCTTCGAGCTCGCCTTGGAGCTCAAGAATGCGGCGCCCTCGCGACTCTCCTTCTTGGGCGAGATCTTGAGCCCAGGTGGTGCGCTCGGTGAGCTCGGTTTGCAGCTCGAGAATGTGGCGTCCTCGGCGGGAGGACTCGCCTTCGAGGTCTTTGGCCCAGCGCGTCCGGTCCTCCAACTCGGCTTGCAGATCGAAGATCCTGCGTTTCCTTGCGCGCAAAGCATTGGTCTGTTCGAGGTGAAAGATCCCTTCCTCGGCCACCCCGCCGAGCCTGCTCTCGTCGTGGGCACAGACCGCCACGAAGAAGTCGGCTTTCTTCATGGCGCTGTCATCGCTGTTCGAGATTAACGGCCGGCGGGAACCGGAGCGCGCTCCCGTAGCGTCCGGTTTACCCTCTCCATGGAAGAGGGTGCCCTCGGTCAATGATTGACCCAAGATCGCCACGGCTCCGAACTGTCGGCTCAGCAGGGCACGCAACTCGTCGAGATAGAACTCGTGAACGTGAAACGAGTTGGGCTCCGTTTGGCTCTCGTCGGTGTAGGTGCGCTTGTTCGGCGTCGAGACGATGAACCGGCCGGTTGGCTTCAGAATGCGGCGTACGTCGCGAACGAAGGCATTGTAGTTCTCGAGATGCTCGATGAGTTCGAAAGAGACCACGACATCGAAACAGTCGTCGGCGAAGGCCGATCGCTCACAATCGGTGGCACAGAAGTGCACGCTGGGGCCGGCATAGTTGTCTTGCGCATACAAGACGGCTTGTGTCGATTGGTCCGAGCCCACAACCCTGCGGGCACCCGCCCGTTTCAAGATGTCGGCGCCGTAGCCGGTGCCGCAACCAAAATCGAGCACAGCGGCGTCGTGGACAAACTGGCCGGCAAGTCGATAGCGGGCAAGGTGCTCGAGCTCGAGCTCGGGCTCCACTTTGCCCAAGACCACCCGCTCGCCCTTGAAATCAAGATCAATCACACTGCCATCCCCAGGTCCTACCGAACACGGTCGTACCCGTGGCCATTTTTTGCTGTACCGGGCATCGCCGGTTTTCCTCTACACAATAGAAAAGCGCTACAACCACCAGAGTTTACGACGGTTTGAGGCTGCCAACAAGTTGAAGCCGTTAGATGACCTTCTCGATCCACAAGCTGCCGCCGCCGCAGACGCGGCCGAAAACCTCGGTGACCTGTTCGGTCATTTGACTTGCGGCGAACGCACAGCCAAAGATCACCCGAAACCCGCGCGAAAAGGTCAAGAGAGCTCGAATCAGGTATTGCTCGTTCCACGCGCGTTCTTCGTCGAGAACCCATGTTTGGGGATATTCGTTGGGGAAGAAGATGTCGTGGATGTGAATGATCACGCCTTGGGCGAGACGAGGAAGGACTTCGAGCACCAAGAACGCCACCTCGTTGCCGGTTTTGACCACGTGTGAGGAGTCGATGAACAGGATGTCGCTTGCGGCCAGTTCCAAGAAGAATTCCAATGGCAGATCTTCCGCCGGTTTCTGAATCAGGCGATGGGCGGGTGGGGGTGTTCCTTTCTCGAGAAAGGCCATCGGCTGAGGCTCGATGCACGTGATGTGGGTTCGTTGGTTCATGAAACGCCGATTCACATCTGCTGCGAGCAGGGTCGAATAGCCACCGCCGACCTCGATCAATTTTCGCGGCGCGAAGTGGCGTAGTAGGCAGAACAGCATGCGCGCGTCGAGCTCGGCGAAGAAGGGGTTCTCCTCGAAGAACGACGGTTGGGTCTCGAATCGGGGGGAATCGTTCGGCCAAGGTGGAAGTGCTGGGTAGGCGTATTCGGCTGCGAAGGGTTGAACCTCGGCCAGCAATGCCTGGTGCCTTCCGGCGTCGAGGTCGATACCGGGCAGTGAGGTTCGCGGGCGCCAGATCGTGTCGCGGCGCCGGTGTAGCGATCTGGCATCGGGAACCGGGGAGTAGAAATGGCCGTTGGGAAAACCGCCCATATTTGGCTCCGTACGTTGTCAGCGATTTGGTGAGCGTGGTTAAGTAGCGTTCCGATGACCGAGCAACCGAGAAATCATGTGGTGTGGCCTGGGCCTTCTGGCAGAACGGCTCTTGGCTGCGCGATCGATCAAGAGGGCTGTGTCTCTTGTGGCGGGGACTCGTTTGGTGCGCGTGCGGTGATCGACGATGCCCTGACGGAATCGTGGGGCCTTTCGCCACGCGAGCGTGCCTGGTTCGATGCCCGGGAGGGCCAGTATTGCCTTGGATGCAACATGTCTCGGCGCGTCCGGATGTTGCTGTGGGCGATTCGCCGCGTCGTCCCCGTTCTGGGCGGTTTGGATGTTCTGCATGTCAACCAAGTGAACGACCTGCAACCAGCGTTGGCCGCGGCGCGGGTCGTCGAGACGGTCTACCGACGCGGTGTGCCGGCTGGCGGCTCGATCGGCGGCCGGATCAACCAAGATGTCCAGGCGATGACGTTTCCCGACGAGAGCTTCGAGTTGGTCGTCCACTCCGAGACGATCGAGCACGTGGGCGAGCCGAGTTGCGCTTTGCGTGAGGCTGCCCGCGTACTGCGACCTGGCGGTCGCCAAGTCTACACCGTACCGCTTTTGCATACCCGTTCGAATCGGTGTCGAGCCCGGATGGACGAAGAGGGAAAAGCGACTCACTTGGCGCCGCCCAGCTTTCACGGGTGTGATGCCGAAGACCTGGTCCTGTGGGAGTTGGGTAGCGATTTTTTGATCAGTCGGGCGGCGACGATCGAGTGGGTCTTCTACGACGACTATGCTGCCAACCCAACGGTGTTTGCTGTGGTCGAGCGGCGTCCGTAACCGCTCTAGGTCACTAGGACCACCAATATCTTTACACATGAGCCAGATGTTAAATGGGACGTTCGATGTCCTTCGGTTTGCGGCGGCATTGCGATGTCTTTGCGTAGCGGCCGGACCTGTGCCGGCCGTCCTCATGACGCCAAGGCCGGACGGCCGCCAGAGGCGACGGCCGCTACAAAAGAGGGCTCTTGCTAGCTCTAGCTCGAGAGCACGCATTGACATCAGAAGAGAGTAGGACCGACCAAGGCCCGATTACGAGGCAACCTTCTGGGCTCGGAACAGAATGTTGTTCGGGCCCAACAGGGCGAACTCGAGACTCCAATAGCTGATGACGACACAGGCCGCGAATCCGGTCGCGCGGAAGGCGTCGATAAAGTCCCAGCCAAAGTCGGTGAAGACCAAGGATTCCGCGCCGGTGGCCGGGTTGCCGTGGTGTTCCGGTGGCAGGTGGTGCACGACCTGATCGCCAATCAACTCGGCCCGGGGGCGCGTTTGCACACGTGCGGGGTCGAAGGGGATGGTGAAATAGAGGACCCCGTCGGGCCGGAGTACTCGGCTGGCTTCCGCAATGGCCTTTGCCGGGTCGGGTACATGTTCGAGGACTTCGTTGCTGATCATGATGTCGATCGAGCGGTCGTCGAAACTGAGGTTGCCCGCATCTTCGTGCCGAACGCCATCCACCACGGCACCGCTTTGGTGTTCGGGGCCCAGGAATTCGCTGCCAATGCACTCGATCTCGGGTTGCGTCGCAAAGAAATGGTGCGTGTAGGTGACCTGCTCCATCATGTAGACGGCAGGAGGGTCTCGGCGGGTGAACGAGCGGCTTTCGATTTCGTCGAGTACCAGGCTTGCCATCGCTCTTTGGCGGTTGTTGAGGTGACACAGCGGACACTCGAGGCGCTCGCGCCAGTTGGGAATCCAGACGCCCTCGGTGGTCTGCTGGGCGCCCCATTGGCGGTCGATCTCGAAGTCGACTGGCTGGTGGTCGATCGGACAGATGCCGGGTATCGTGTATTGCTCGTGGTCGCGATGGAGGGTCGCGAGGTGCAACTCGAGTTGAGAGCGAACCAAGGCCTGTGGACTCTGGAGCGAGGCGACCAATGCCTCCCTGTTGGGCACGATCCGAAACGGCTCTCTGATCATGCGTTCGGCCTTGCGAAGGGCATATCCGGCATGCGAACACAAAATTCAGGGGTCCAATGCTCGTAGCAGCGAGTGGCCGTCACTGGCTTCGTTCGCATGGCGGCGATCAGGTGGGTGGGCTTGATCTTACCCGCCGCAATTTTGGCCTCGTCAAGTGCCGCGACGGATTCGATGAATGCCACGTCGCCGGGGTTGTCCAACTTGAAATTGTGGCCAAATGAGCGGTCGATGAAGATGTCGATGATGTTGGCGAAACTGATGAAGGTCTCGAAGTGAAACCGTTCCATGAGGAGCGGCAATATGTCTTGTGCACGCACGCCCTCATTTCCTTCCGTCGAGCAGTCCCAGTTCTGGAAGGTCTCTTCATCACGGCCGAGCTGGTGGTTGCGTTTGTAGCGCGCCGGCATCGTTTGCCAGATCGTTTCGACCAAGCTCAGGGCTTCAGGCCAGCGCATATGACCGTTGCGGCCGATCATGTCGTTGACCAGGAAGAGGCCATCGGGGCCGAGCGCCTCGATCGCCGTGCCGAACAACGCTTCGAGTTCGACGAGATGGTGCAGGGAGTGGTTGGCGAGGCAGATTGAAAGGGGCTCGTCGGGGTGCCAACGGCCGAGGTCGGAGACCTCGAACGAAAAGTGGTCCGTGAGGCCCTGTTCCTGTGCCAAAGCTCGACCGCGTTCGATCATCTGGGGGTTGAGTTCGATGCAGTGCACCCGCAGATTGTCGATTCCCGTGGCCAAGACGTTTGCCGCGAGCTGGATCTCGAAGTCGCAGTTGCCCGAGCCGAGGCTGACCATGGTGTGGGTGCGTTCTGGCTCACGCCGACATTGAGATCGGATGTGATCAACAAAGAACGCGTCGAGCGAATCAAAACCGCAGGCCTGTAGCTTTGGCAGGACGTATTTGTGGCTCCAGTGGTGGTAGATACCAGGGAGATCATGGACCTCCAAATAGTCGTTGAATCGATCGAGTTCTTGTTGGAGGCGATCCTCCGTCCCGGTTCCAGTCACACTGTCCCTCCTGGCGATTGCTGTCTCTCTTGGCGACCGAAGCGGCCCGATGATCGAAGCAATCGCGTCGGATTGCAGGGCCCAGATATTGGAAGGCCCTCGAAACCGAGGCCCCCGGGCGTTCGATGTCCCGCGGGCTGAGAGGGCACTGTGAATACGAAGGCCCTTTTGCGTGTAGCAAGAGCAAGAGCCGTGGTGTGCGGAACCGCAATCATATCATCGCTGCGGTACATCTCGGCTCCTCGCCCCGGCCGGTGCTACGATCACGCAATGGTCGATCGGTCTAGGAGACTGTTGCAAATAGACGGATGGCGACTGGTGGAGCGCCGCGAGCGGTCCAGCAAGGTGCTTTTGCAGATGAATACTGGTGGTATTTGTCCAAAAAGCAACGCCGCTGGGACCTCGCGCCGCCTGCCAGGCGCTTTGCGATTCTATGCGCAACAGGCTCCTAGTCCTATCCTGTTTCGAGACGCCGGTCTGGCCCGGCTTCGTGTGGCGCATCCATGATCTTGGGCCATCGCCGTGCCCTGATCGCGGCCGCACCTGCGTGCCAATTCGTCCTGGCCGGCCCCTTGCGGGTGTTCGCCACCAATCCCGATTTTGCCCGGGTTGCGCCGGGTACCCTGGTCGCAAGCTCCGTCCTGGTGTTTTTGGGCGTTTTTGGGGCCATCGCGGGCTTGCTGGCGGTATTCCGCCAGCGATGGGTTGCGGCAATGGTGCTGGCGTTGGCGGTTGTTGGTTTCCTACAGCAAACGGTCCTGCTTCGTTTCGCCAATCACGGTGCGTTTGATGGCACCGCGATCAACTGGGACACGCTGCGTGGGCTCGCCGTGGTCGAGGTCGTGATCGCACTCGTGGTGACGGCTTGGCTACTTCATCCGCGGGTCCGCATGCGCTATCTGGGTCTCGTGGCGCTGTTCCTCTTGGTGTTTCAGTTGGCAGGGCTGGCGGTGCAGACGCCATCAATTTGGCGCGCCAGAGCGCAAGAAGGGGCCACCGAGGTGGACGGTGGGCACTATCTGAGTGCCTTTGCTGAACTCTCACCGAAGCAGAACATCATCCACATTGTTGCCGACCATACCCAGGGTGCGCTGACCTACGATCTTCTCCAAGAGCGGATCGGGCATTTCGGGGCCAAGCTCGACGGGTTTACGATGTTCCTGCAGGCATCGGGCCGATACCCCAGCACCTACCCATCGATCTCGTTCTATATGACCGGTCGCTATCCGGAGCCAGAGGCTGACGAGGTCGAGTCCTTGCCGTTAACGAACGAGGACGTTCGCACAACGCTCGGCGAGCACTCCTTGGTCAACGCGCTGGCGGGCGCCGGTTTCGAGACCTACGGCGCGACGCCCACGAGTCTCTACTGCGCGGGGGACTACACCGCATGCTTACCGATCGACATTCTCTCGGGGCTACCGGAAAGCGGATCGAGGGCCGACGCCGTTGTCCAATACCTTCGACTGCTCGATGTTTCGTTGTTTCAGGGCACCCCGATTGTGTTGCGTCGGCGGATCTTTCGAGACGGGCAGTGGTTCCTAACCGGCCGGGCCTCGGGTTTTCGAACAGCGTCCGGAGTGATGGATGAGTACCTTCGGCGATTGAAGGTCGGTGACAGCGAGGGTTCGTACAACTACATCCATCATCCAGGTGGCCATCCACCGATCCAGTTTGATGGCCAATGTGAGTACATCGGGACGCAGGATTGGAACCGCGAAAGTACCGCCGAACAGATTACGTGTCTGTTGGAGCAGATCAGCGAGCTGATCGAGCGACTCCAGCGTCTCGATGTGTACGACCAGACGCTGATTGTGATTCACGGTGACCATGGCAGTCAGTGGTCTTCGCCGCTGGTCGAATCGAAAACCGGTTCGATCGTTGCGCCGTCGATCATCGGTATGGCGAATCCCCTGATGTTGATCAAGCCGCTCGGTGCGCGGGGAACTTTGCGTTTTTCACGTGCGCCGGTCAGCCTTCGCGACGTGCCAGCGACCTTGATCGACGCGATGGGCATCGCGGCCGACCCCGCAGGCACGCCCATGTTCCAGGTCGCCGAGGATGCGGTGCGCGAGCGTCAGTTCGTCTACTACAAGCCGGGTCTCAGCAACATTTACCGAGAAGGCAACCTCGGGCACTCCAGGCGCTACCGGATTCGTGGTGACCTCTTTAACCAGTACGACTGGATCCCGCCGATTCGTTCCCTGATCGAGGGTGCCCCCAGTGCGGTGCGTGCCGTGGATCACGACTTCGCCAAGTACGGTCAAGGATTTGTTGCCAAGGCGACCGCTACCCGGCCCAACTGGCGTTACGTCGAAGGGCGATTGGCCCGTCTCTACCTGACGAGGCCGGCTGTAGCCCCCACCCTTGTCGAGCTGAGGGTTCAGGCTCCTGAGACGCTCGCCGAGCAGGAGATGGAGCTGTGGTTGGGAGGCAAGCGCGTTGCCGTTCTGTCAACGGATGATCTGCGCGCGGCAAGAACGCATCGGCTACCCTTGACCTATCCGCTCGACACCCCTCCACCCGACACCCCTCCACTCGACGAGGTAGTGGTGCTGGTCGCCGAGCTGCGCATGCAGCACATGGGGACAGTACCGGACCATGGAGCGCCTGTATCGCTTCGATTTCATTCGATCGGCTTGCTGACAGGCGGCTCATTGGAGGACTCGTGACGGAGCCCGGTGTTCAGCCTGGATCGGCACAAGCGGCCCCGCAGCTTCTCGTCCTCATTCCGGCGTTGAACGAGGAGCGCACGGTTGGCGATGTGGTGCGGGCGGTGCCCTCGAAGATTCCGGGTGTGGCGACAGTCGAGGTCTTGGTGGTCGATGACGGCAGTCGCGACGCGACCAGCCGCATCGCCCAAGAGGCTGGGGCCATGGTGATCGAGCGCGCGCGTACGGGCGGGGTGGGTGCCGCCTTTCACACGGGTTTGGCGCACGCGCTCGAGTCTGGCGTGGATATCGTTGTTACCCTCGATGCTGATGGCCAATTCGATCCCGCAACCATTCCCGAGCTGATCGAGCCAGTACTCCACGGGCAGGCTGACTTCGCGACCGCCTCGCGGTTCAAGGATCCAAGTCTGGTGCCCAAGATGCCCCGCCTCAAGCTCTGGGGCAATCGCTTCATGAGTTGGCTGATCTCGGGTTTGGCCGGGCAGCGCCTCTACGATGTTTCATGCGGAATGCGGTGCTATAACCGGGAATCAATCCTGCAGCTCAATTTGCTGGCGCGTTTCACCTACACCCAAGAAGTGATTTTGAGTCTCGCCTTCAAAGAACTTCGTATTGCCGAGGTGCCGGTACGTATTCGAGGGGAGCGTCGGCATGGCAAGAGTCGGGTCGCCCATAGTTTGTGGCGCTACGGTCTCAAAACCATGCGCATCATCCTGCGCTCCTATCGGGATCACCGGCCGTTGCAGTTCTTCCTCAGCTTGGCAGTAGTTCTCCTTGTGACGGCATCCGGTCTAGCGGTATTCTTGGGCATCCACTACCTTCAGAGCGGTGCTTTCTCGCCCCACAAATGGGCCGGCGTGTCAGCTGGTTTGTTCCTCGCGTTGGCGGTAATGATGGTCCACATGGGGCTCATGGGCGACATGTTGAATCGACACCGTATCTATCTCGAAGAGGTGCTATACCGGCAGCGAAAGGCGCTCGAGCGCGCTCCGGAGGGAATTGTGGACGAGGAGCGTTTCGGGAGAAGATGATCAGGTTAGGGGTGGCCAAGTTCACATATCTTGCGTTGGCTTTGGCCTGGACGTTGGTTCAGGCCGTCGGTGTTGGTGCCCAAGTGCCGGAGGTCCAAGCCGGAGCCGAACGCCAGTTCACGCTCCTTGCGCATGGCAATCCGCAAATTGTCTTCGCAGGTGCGGACGTGGTGGTGCCGGTGCAGGTGCGCAACGATGGTGCCGATTCGTGGTCGGACGAAGATCTGTATCGGATTTCGTACCGGTGGCTCGACAGCAATGACGAGCCAATTCGGGATGGGGAAGCCAGTCGCAGGACCTTCTTGCCACGGGTGATCCACCGGGGTGAGGTCTTGGCGATGGATGCCCATCTCCGAACACCGGTGAAGCCTGGCATCTATCGCCTGCGGTGGGATTTGGTGCGCGAGCGGGTGGGGTGGTTTTCGGCGGTAGATCCGTCGTTGCCGGCGGCCACCACCGTGATTGTGGTGCCCAGCTTTGCCAACCTACTGGTCTTTGGGCCGATCGCGTTGATTCTGTTCGTTGCGGTGGCGGATGGTATTCGGCGGAGACGAAAGCGTGGCACACCGGCGTCGTCGACTTCGTTGCCATGGCTCCCCATCGGTCGCCGGTATCGAGGGTGGTGCCTGTTGCTGATCGCCGCCCTATCGGTGGTCACGGCGGTTTGGATACAAAGCGGCCGCACGAAGCCGACGGTTTTTGGCGACGAAGCGCTCTACACCTACAAGGCCCGCAATTTTGCCCATCACGGTGGTTACTTCGCCCCGCCCGGCGAACCCGATACGCGAAAGGCCTCAGCGCCGTTCTATAGCTTCTTCCTGGCGCCGATCTTCCTCGCCGTCGACGACGCCAATGTTGCGTTTTCGTGGATTCTCCTGATCAACGCGCTACTCCATGCCTCGATGATCTATCCCGCGTGGAAGATCGCGGAAGCGGAGTTTCCTGCCCACCGTTGGCTGATCGCCGTGGTGATCGCCTTTTGGACGATCCCTGCCAGCTATTCGTTGAGCGTTATGTCCGAGGCGCTGTTCGTTCCGCTCTTCCTGTGGAATGGGTATCTCTATCTGCGTTTGTTGGCGCGACCGACCTGGGCTCGCGCCATGGGGGTTGGTGCCGTCACTTCGGTGCTTCTGTTGACGCGATTCAACGGTGTCGCCATGCTCGGTGTTTTCGCGGTCATCTGCGCGCTCGTGTTCGAACGCCGTGGTGTTCGGCTGGCGCGCGGCCGCGAGTTGCTCGCCCGTGCGCCGATGCTCATGTTGCCGGCGATGGCCTGGGCCGGTCTTCGCTGGTCTCGCAGCGGTTACGAATCCGAGCCGATCCACTCGCTCTACGCCTATGCCGCCAAGAGCGTGGTTTCCCTTCAAGGTCGGTGGTCCGCCATGGATCTCGTCAAGGTGTGGTTGGGTGAGCTCGCTTACCTTAACCTGGCGTCGTTCAATCTGTTGCCCTTGTTGCTGATCGCCATGGTGGTGGCGGTCCTGAACGCGCGGACGAGTGACGAGCCTGCTTGGTCGCCTCCTCCTTCCGGCTTGCTGCCGCTCAAAGGGTTCTTTCTCTTAGCCTCGATCGCCATGCTGACCACCGCCACGGTTTACATGTTTACCCACCTGTGGACGGGTAAGCCCCGCTTCCTCATGTATGGGCGATACGCGGACATGGTGGTGCCGGTCGTGGTGGTGTTCGCGTTGGGCAGCTTGGGGGAACGCCTGCGGCCTCGATGGTCGTGGCGTTGGTGTCTGGGCGCGGCCGCGGGATTGTTCTTGACGATGGGTCTTTTCCGGTGCGTCCCCAATGTCGGTGACACGCGGGTGATCAATATGGGGGCGGCGTGGTTCAGCCACTTGCAGCGGGTCCATGGTATGTCTTGGTGGGTGATCGCGGTGCCGTGTGCATGCTTGTCGTTGGCTTTGGTGGCCGGGCCCATCAAGCGCGTCCAATGGATCGCGCTGGCGGCGGTGCTCGCGGTCGTCAACGTGCAAAACACCCGGTTGGTGGAGGCATCCCACCGCGTGTACGCGCACAAGGACGCGGCCACTTGGCAGTCCCTGGAGGCGATCCGACAACAGGGCGGCCGCGTGCTCTATCGAAATCGGCACGGTGCCCCCCTCTTGCTGCTCTCTGCTCAGTACCTGCTCTACGATCAGGTGGTGCCCTATCTCGACGGCCAGCCCGTGGACCGCGATCGTGACCACTTCATCACCACCGAGGGGCTGATGCCGGCCCGTCAGTTCTTCGACCGGGGCCTCTGACGCCGTGGCCGCAGGAGTTGACGAAGTGCGGCCCCCGACGTTTCGGCGCCTTGGTGCGCTCTTGGCTTGCCACAACCGTCGCACGTCGACACTGGCGTGCTTGGCCGCGCTCTTCGCGCAAAAGGGTACGGACGATGTCGATTTGCAGGTCATTCTGCTGGACGACGGCTCGACCGACGGCACGGCGGAAGCGGTGCGTGGGCGATTCCCCGCGGTCGAGGTCCTCCACGGTGACGGCGAGCTGTTTTGGGGTGGCGGCATGCGCCGCGCGTTTGCTGTCGGTTTGGCCCGAAGCCTCGATGCCTACCTGTGGCTCAACGACGACACGCTGCTCGATCCGGGCGCCTTGGCCAGCCTGCTCGAGACGCTAGCCCGAAAAATTCATCAGCCTTCTGCTGCGGCGTCGTATCTACCTGAATCTACGGCGTCAGAACCTGGTCTTGCTTCTCAACAGACTGCAAGTATGCCTGCGTCGCAAGATTCAGATTCTTCCTTGTATCTTCAGGCATCTACGGCGCCTCGCAACGAAGTTGCTGCATTTTCCGGGCTAGGGCCACTGGCGGCGGGGCACGGCAGGCCGGTCGTCGTGGTCGGCTCGACACGCGATCCCGACACCGGCCGCATCACCTACGGTGGTTACCGACGTCTGGGCCCGCTGCCGTTTTTGCGGCGGTTGAAGCCCACGAAGGAACCACGTCCGTGCGCAACGATGAACGGCAATTGTGTGTTGATTCCACGCGCGGTGGCGTGCCGGATCGGCAACCTCGATCCTGCCTTTAGTCATCTGCGCGGTGACCTCGACTACGGATTGCGCGCCACAGGCGAAGGGTGCGAGATCTGGCTCGCCCCCGGCACCTGTGGCACCTGTGTCGCCCATCCGGTCGGGACCGAATGGCGCGACCCAGGGCTCACGCTGCGTGAACGCCTGTCCACGCTCCAGGGGCCGAAGTATGCGCTGGCGGAAAAGAAGCACTTCGTCCAACGCCATTTTCCGGCGTTGGGATTCCTCTCGATCATGGCCGTGTACCCGCGCTTGGTGACCAGCCACTTGAAAGGGCTGTGGCGACGCTCGCCATGAGATGCCTCTTTGCGCCTTCGTGTCAGGCGCTGCGGTGCACCAGTCGCCACGTACCACCGCGTCGCGTGATTACCGGTGCGGAATGGGCGAGGCCGATCGCCTGAAACGGACGCCGTAGCCCGGCGGGCAGCCGGGTGATCCACTTGCGGGTCAGCGCCCGAGTCGGACCGTGGGTCGTCCCGCCATGGCTCTCCAGCACGGAACGAGCCTCGGCAATGTAGCCCGTCAAGTGGACCGCTGTTTTCTGCTCGGGTTGACGACGAAAAACCCCCAGTGAATGGTCGAGCCCCACGAGTTCGGTGTGACCATAAAAGCGTGCCCAGAGGTCGAAATCGCCAGCATGATCGAGCCGATCGTCGAGCGCACCGCCCGCCCGTCGCCACAACGACCGTCGCCAGAAAGTCGATTCTTGTGGAATCCAGCCCGACCAGTACGGCGCGACGCCCACCACATACTCGCCATGCCAGAACGCCTGCTCATGAAAGCCCGGCAGGCGACGGACCCGATGTCGCTGGCCATGGCGATTGCAGGCGGCGGGCCGGGCGCTGGCCAACCACTCGACCTCCGGGAAGCGGTCGAAGACCTCACGGACGACCGCCAGGCTGCCCGCCAGGTAGAAGTCGTCCGCGTTGAGCCAGCCCATGATCTCGGCCGTCGTGCGCTCGAAGCCCTGGTTGAGGGCGTCGTACATGCCGCGATCGGGCCGGGACGACCAATCGGTGAGCCGAGGGCCGAAGCGCCGCAAGATCTCGAGACTACCGTCCGTGCTGCCGCCATCCACGACCACGTATTCGAGCCCGTCCTCGGCTTGGTCGAGCACCGAAGAGAGTGCCTGTTCCAAGTAAGGGCCTTGGTTGAACGACGGCGTGACAAGGGCCAGCCCGGGCCGAAGCGAAGGTCCACTCATTCGCTCGCGACATCGATCCGTGGGCCCTGCCGGGCGAGGTGGCGCTTGCGGCGAAACAACGCCGCCTCGCGACCGATCGCATACCGGCCGTAGACCATACGGGCGGCGTCCGAGAAGGCGTGGCGTAGACGCACGGGAGTCGCCGCCAGCTGATCAAGGGACGCATCGAGCTTGTAGCCCATTAGGGCCAGTCGCTCACGGCCGAGCCAGCGTAGGTAGCGGCGCGCCCAGGCCCGCCGCAACGGGGTGGCGAAGGCCTCGGGCCACGGTGTCTTGGGATCGGCGGCGATGTCGCGGCGCGGCGCGGTGTCCGCGGGATCGCCCATTTGACCGTCGAGGGCGACGTCGGCGAAACGACGCGTGGCTTCCGGTTCGGCCGGCACGCCAATGTGCTCGAAGACCTTGGCAAGCTGGCGCTCGGGGTGGGCGGTCAGGTCCTCGTACCGGATCACGAGTAGGCGCTCGGGAAAGGCTTCTTGCGCGGCGAGTAGCGCACGTATGCCGTGGTAGAGATCCACGCGGTAGTGATAGAGATTCCACCGGCCACGGCACCAGGTGTTCATGGCGGAGGCGCCGACCGCCAATGGGTGGCGCCAAAGAAGGATCGCGGGCGACTCGGGGAAGGTCTTCAAGATCTCGGTGGCGATGAGATGGTAGCGCGGCGTCTTGTCGAGAAAGAAGGGTTGTCGTGGGCCGGCGGCACGCTCGTAGAGGGTGCCGGCGAAGTTGCGCACGGCAGCCCGATGCGCTTCGACACCATCCGGCAGCTGGGCCAGAAAGTCGTTGAAGGCTTGGTGCAGGTGGCGCTGCTGATAGCTGGCGAAGACATGCCCGTCGCCGTAGCCGAGGATGAGGGGCAGCAGCAACCAAGGCTCACTGGCCGTGGCGATCGAAGGGCTGGTGGCGATCAATCGTTGCAGCAACGTCGACCCCGAGCGGGGCAGGCTGAAGAGAAAGACGGGTGTCGTCATCGCGTTCCCGCGCGCTCGACGCAGGCACGATAGACCTCGTGGTCCAGAGCGTGAACGGTCCGAAAACGTGTCGCCAGGGAATCGTCCAGCGGGAACGGGCGAGGTCTCGAACGATTCAAATGGGGCAGCTGGACCCGCGGCTTGCCCAGCCAATCCGCCAATGCGTCCCAAGTTCCCTGAACGTCGTCCATCGTGCCGACGAAGGCGTAGCGGTCAAGCACCCGATGCATCGACTCGGTGTCCAGGGGAAATCGGCGCGCCAGCCAGTTGGGCCGTCCGAGAAGGCGCGCTTCGAAGGCATCGTCGGCACCGGGGCGGCGGTGGTCGATTTCGTGGCGCAGCAGGGAAAGGCGCAAGGCCAGAGGCTCGCGAACAAACGTGATGATTCGAAAACGCGGGTCTTCGAGCGCCTGCGGGTAGCGTTGATGAAGGTGGATGCCAGGGACCTCGAAATGGCCGCAGATCACGGTGCCAGGCTTGATTTTCTCCAGCCGGATCGGATGCTGACGAAAGCGGTCGAGCCGCCGACCTTCGGCCCATGCCGGGCGATAGTCCAGGCGCCGTTTGAACCACTTGCCGAGCGCCCGCTTCATGCTGGTGCCGCCACACTTCGGGATGTGGTGAAAGACGTAGATGAAGTCGTCGGCGTTGGACATGGGTCCTCGCAAAGGAGTCTGGAACGGCCAACCGCGTTACACCATCTCGATGTGCCGCCAATCTTCCCGTACGCGCCGTGGACTGAGGGTGGCGAAGGTCCAGACGCCGATTCGGCGATGGACCGCCAACATGCAAACCAGCTGTTGCAACACGGTGGCCGCGAGCACGACCCACGCCATCCGTTGGGCATTGATCGAGTCGCCGAGGACGATACCACCTCCCGCGAGCGCGCCCATGGTGGCCAGGTTGACCGCGAGATGGGTGCGCTGGTGGCCCGCCATCAGCAGCATGATGCCGCATGAGCCGCTGGCGACGAGGACCAGTTGAGCGACGGCGAGCACGGCGACGATCGGCGCGGCCTGGCGGTAGAAAGCACCGAAGACGAAACCCATCAAGGGGCCTCCGCCGAGGATGATCACCAGCGCCGCGGCCCCCGCGACGCAGGAGGTCGCCGAGGCCGACAGGCGCAGTGTCGCGCTCAGTGTTCGTTGCTCGTTGTGCGCGGCCAGCTTGGCCAAGATTGGCGGCAGGACGGCGTTGGCCACGAGCAGGGGCGTGACGACCAACCGTGTGAGGCGCTGGGCGGTGCCGTAGAGGGCGAGTTGGTCGGCGTTCTGGCACCAGGCGCTGAGCATCCACAGCCCCAGCTGATCGATCAAAATCGCGAGCATCGTGCTACCGAGAATCGGCAAGGAGGGACCGAGGATGGTCATCCAATCCAGTTTGGACACACGCGAGGTTGATGGGCGTGGCAGCGAGCGCCGGAGCAGGACGAGGCTGGTTGTGGAGGCCAGGACGGCGGCCAGTGCCGCCAGGCCGACGACCGGACGGAGTTGGGTGCCTCCGCCTGGGTCGAAGATCGTGCTCCAGGTTAGTAAGCCGATGACCAGAAGACCGCTCGACAAGAGGCCATTGAACAGCACGGCCCGGGCGATCTGGCGCAGGCCCCGAAACGCCTCAGCGGCAAAACCCTCGAATACCAGGGCCAGTGTCCACAGGGCCGCGAGGCCGCGGAGGTGAGGAGAAGCCGGCGCGTTGAGGGCGCTGAGCAGCATTGCGCCCGGGCCGGTGGCGAGCAGCGACGCAACCGCCAGACCGCCGCCGGTCACCACCGCGAAGGCGTTGGCAAGGACCGGTCTCGCCCGCTCGGTGTGGGCCGCCGGATCGATGGGGCCCAAGAGACGCACCACCGTTCGTCCGACGCCGAGCCGTCCCGCCGTTCGGGCCACCAGAACGATCGAATAGAGCACGAAAAAGCGACCGACCTCGGCCGGTGGCAACAAGCGCGCCACCAAGGCGTGGACACCCAGGGCCGCGACCACGGTCGCGATGCGCCCGAGTAAGGCCCACGCGCCGCCCCGCAGGAGGAAGGTGCGCAGCGTACCGTGACTGGTCGCGGTCCGATCGGCACTCAAGGTGGGTAGACCTCGAGCCCATGGATCGCGTTGCGGACGTCCATCGTCAGTTGGACGGACCGTTGTGGCTCCGTTTCGCCGTGCCGGTAGACCGAGATGGTGGAGGGCGACGAGCCGGCGATGATCAAGCCATCGTGGGTCACGCACAGCCCGCGGCCGAAGGCTTGGCGTGCGTGGTCCGCCGGCAACGCGCTGTATTCGAGGCGCGCGTCGTCATAGCGCGGCAGCGCCCAGCGCTCGAGCGGCGTGCCGTCACGGCGGGCGTGAAGCACGTGGTCTTCGGCGGTGTTGTGCATCAGGATGCCGTCGAGGTAGGGCTGGGTGTTGTGGGTTCGCAAGGGAATCCGCGCGTACGGAAAGAGGTTGCCGTGGGTGACCCGCATCTGAACAGCGAGCCGGGTGCCCGAGCAGAAGATCTCGCCATCGTCGACCACGACGGTGTTGAGGTGGACGGTGTCGCCCGGCGCCGGGCCATCGGCCCGAGTGGGGTCGAAGGAAACCGGGCGTGGGACATGGGTGGGAGTGAGCGCCCGGCGAAGTTGACCGAGCGTGTCGAGACGTAGGCACCAGCCGTGGCTGAAGACTTGGCGCTCGAGGTCGAAGGCGAGCAGGGTGTCGAACCCGGTCGAGGTGAGCCACAAGGTCGCGCCGTCGCGGGCGATCTCGTGGCCATGCCGCAAGTAGCGGTTGCGAAACGCCGCTTCGAGCCTGAAGCCGCGATCGTAAACGAGCAGCGCGTCGCTGGCCGCGATGTAGGTGCGGCCACGCCAGAATGCGATGCCCCGCAACCCGCGATCATGGCCGCGTCCGAGCCACTCGATCTCGGTGGTGTTCCAGTCCACGACCTGTTCGAAGGACTCCGCTGCGAGGTCGACCAGGTAAACACCGCCATGACTCTCGCCTTGGTGTGCCGAGCGCACGACGGAGGTCGCGATCACCTGAGGGTACGGCACGTAGGGAGGTTCAGAAGAGAATGCGAAGTTGGTTGATGCTAGCATGCCGCGGAGCACGAGCATGCGAGTCCTCATTGACATCACGCACCCGGCGTATGCTCATTTCTTCCGGGAGGTGCTGCCGGCATTGCGGTCGCGTGGCCACGAAGTTCGCGTTACCTCGCGCGACAAGGACGTGACGCTGGCCTTGCTCGATGCCTTTGGGATCGAGCACGAGTGCTTGTCCCGCGCGGGAGGCTCTCCACCCGCGCTGCTGCGCGAAATGCTGTTGCGGGTTTGGCGGCTGCGGCGGGTCATCCGTCGCTTTCGGCCGGACGTCGTCTTGGCGCGCGACGGGCTCTTTGCCTGCCAGGCCGCGTGGCTCGGCAAGGTGCCAGGCGTTTCCATCGACGACACGGATGACGCGTGGCTGCAGCGGCGGCTCTACTTCCCGTTCGCGTCACGGATCTACACCGACCATGCGTATGACGCATTCGGCAGCAAACAGCGTTGCTATCGCGGGATCAGCTGTCTCGCCTATTTGCACCCTGATCGCTTTCGGCCGGAGCCCACGGCCCTGCGCGACCTCGGGCTCGACGCGTCCGAGCGCCTCCTGCTCGTGCGGCTGGTGAGTTGGACCGCCAGTCACGACTACGGCCATCGCGGATTCGACCAGCGTGGATTGCGCCGGCTGTTCGCGCGGCTGGCGAAGCACGGCCGCGTTCTTCTCTCGAGCGAGCGTCCGCTCGAAGCGGATCTCGAGCCCTTTCGCCTCGCCGTGCCGCCCGAGCGGCTGCATTCTGTTTTGGCCGGTTGCGCGCTCTACGTGGGCGAGAGTGCATCGATGGCGGCCGAGGCCGCGATACTCGGCGTTCCCGCGGTCCACGTCAGTACCCGACGCCTCTGGTACACCCAAGCGTTGGCGCGTTTGGGGATGGTCACCAACGTCGAAAACGCCGAGGCCTGCCAAGCGCGGGCCGAAGCGATCCTGGCCAATGGTGATGCCGGCGCCCGTCAACGCCGCCGCCGCGACCGCTATCTCCGAGACACTGACGATCTGGTGTCGATGGCGGTGGCGGCGGTGGAAGATGCCGGCTTCATCGGAAGGTCCGATGCTGGAACTCCGGCCGGTCGTCGCGGACGAAGATGAGGTTCATTTGCCACAACGAGCCGTCGCGCGGGCGATGCCGGATGTCGACGAGGTCGATACAGCGGAAGCCATGGCCCCGTAGGAGCGCGCACAGCTCATCGAAGAGCAGGCACTCGGGTGTTAGCCGAAAGTTATACGACTCGACGATGATGACTTCGGTGCGAGTCAAGGTCTCGCGCGCGCCCTCGAGGATGGGTACTTCGAAGCCGTGGGTGTCGAGCTTGAGCAGGAATGGTGCGGTGAGGTCACGAGCCCGGACCTCGTCGTCCACGCTTACCATCGGCACCGCGACGTTGTGCTCGGCGGAAGGCTCGGCCGATGCCTGCCCGCCCAGCGGTCGGTTGGCTTTGAAATAGGTCGTACCGGCACCGCGCCCCGCGGCCGCGATCACGAATTGAGCCCGTGGTTGGGTGCGGCAAAAGCGGCTCAGTGCCGCTTCGTGGGTCTTTTGTGCCTCGATCAGAAAGTACGCGGCCGGGGGCAAATGGCTCATCGCCGTCGCGGACCAGCGACCGTCCGACGCGCCGATATCGATCACGGTGCCCAGCGGGTGCTGCCGGGCCGTGATCGCCCGCAACCCAGCATCCATGGTCGCGCGATGTTGGTGCGCGACCTTGGTCAGCGCATAGCCGCGCCGCGCGAGGTACTGTTTCACCCATCGGGCTGGGCCGTCTTTGGCCGCCATGGCGGTATTAGGAATCCTTCGTTGGTTGCGGGGTCGTGCGAATCATGTTGCGCCGCACCATTTCCTCGGCGATGGCCGTCGCCAAGCGTCGAGTCAGGTCACGGCCATAGTGGACGGCATCGACGTACAGGGGTTCCTCGATACCCATTTGTAGGTCGGCGCACCATAGAAAGTTCTTGCCCAGCTGGTCACGCGCGACAAGCTCCTTCATCGAACGATACCCTGCCCGGGTGTGCATGTGTCGTGGGGAGAGAGCGTCTCGAAAGAGATGATGCTCGATATCGTAGTTGTAGGTCGGTACCGGTTGCCACACGAAGAGCGTCTCCACGCCGCGGCCTGCGGTCGTTGCCTCGACCACGCTCTTGTTGTGTAGATACCTGTTGTTGACCGACGCGATCAGTGCTGCATCTATGTAGGCCTCGTCTTCAAGAAGCCTCTCGTTGACCTGTCGCCCGCGCAGTGCTCGCCTGCGCGCCAAGATTCTGAATGAGTCGGCGAGTCGTGCCACGGGCAAGCTGGCCAAGGACCTGGACAGCCCGCCCGGTTTCGTGAAGAAGTCTTCGAGCTGCCGGGTGAAATGGGGTTCTCCCCGCGGGTGTGAGAAGTCATTGAGGCCGTCGACGAAGATGGCGATATCGGGCCGAAAACCGTCGGCGAGCAACTGCTCGAAGAGCATGCGTTCTTGGGTGGAGAAGTAGTGCCCTCTGCCAAAGTTGTAGACAAAAGCGCTATCTTTGGTTTTCGACAGTGCTTGCTGTAGGTACGAGGCGACCGTTTGATTGTCCGGTAAGCCGTAGCCGAAGGTTGTCGAGCCTCCGAAAATAAATATCGTTAGGTGCTCATCGTCGGGGGGCCAGGGGCCTTGGTCTCGAGTGAGGCGAAAGCCGTGTGGCGAAACATTGACGTAACGGCCCGTGAAGGCACTCTCTGAAAACTGTGTGTAGGGCTCGTAAGAATAGGGGCGAGACCATGTTTCGTTCAGGAGTTCTGAAATCGTAAGCTCATCCACTCCGGGATAGACTGCAGTCAGCTTGTCTTGAGGCAGTCGGTGGGGTCGCGTGCGCCGATCCTTGACTTCATACGCCGCAAAAAGGCCCACGTTGAGCACCAAAAATGCGAGCAGAGTGGTGAATGAGATGAGGGCGGCTAGCTTGTAGAGTTCGAGGAGCTTCCTGGGCCGGATCATGTGCGTTTCGAGGCGGACGGGCGGGGTCGAGATTCGGCGGCGATCTTGTCACAGAAGAACCGATGTCGAAAAGAGAAGGCCATGCCGGCGGAACCGGCATGGCCTTCGGGAGCGCAAGGCGCCCAAATCGGTTCGCGGGAGGTTACTCGGAGGCTTCGTTCGTGAGCTGATCCAAAACGGTTTGCTGTGCTTGGATGGTCTCTTGCAGGGACAAGGTGTAGAGCGTGAGTTCTTCGACCTTCTCGAGCAATCGCATTTGCAGCTCGGTCATGTTGAGGCCGTTCTCGGCCACGTCGTCGACCGATGGCACGTTGGGAAGGTGCTTGTTTTCTTCGATGAACGCCTTCAGCTCGGCCAGCGGCATCAAGGAGTAGTCCGGCTCGAACACGTAGTCTGGGAAAGTCTGCGTGGGGTTGCAGACGCTAGTGTCGTCGCAGACGGTAAGCATGCCCGCGATGGTCAGGTTGCCGGGACCGTCGAGCTCGAATTCGGTAACGGCGGTACCTGAGTCGGAATCGGAAACGCGGAAAGCGCCGTTGGACGGCGCGTTGAAGCGCCACGGGTCACCAGAACTCGCGGTGTTCGTTAACTCAATCGCCACGGGCGCACCGGCTGAAAGCTCGAGATTGGCGCTAGGCGACGAGGTTCCCATGCCCACGTCACCATCGACGTCGACGAAAATCGATGACGTGGGCGCGCCAGGACGAATGCGGAAGGGGAGGGTCGAGCCGTTGGTCACGTCGCGAATGAAGAAGTTGGTCTCGTTACCGGCGACGTCCCAGGTCTGCGGGGCAAAGCCCGATGAGCCGTCTTGCTGCAAACGCAAGGTCGGCGTGTCGCCGTCAATGGTGTGAATTTCGGTCGAAGGCGTCGAGGTGCGGTTACCGATTCGGCCGCCATCATCCACGTAGAGTGAGTGGCTGCGCGCGTTCGCTTCCACGGTGAACGGTGTCCGGCCGCCCGAGATGTCGTCGATCGAGAACTTGCTGGCGCCGCCGTTCGCCGAGTCGTTGGCGGTGAGCTGCCAATCGTTTCGCGGGAAGCTTGCCGCAACCGAGGTGTCGTCGAACTTGATCCGCAGATTGTTTTCCTTCAGGCGGAGGGTATCGAAGCCGAAGCTTTCACCGTTGACGCAGTCGAAGCCAATGCAGGCGCTGCCATCGACAATAAGGTCGTCGAGGATCACGAAGTCCTTGGTGGGGACGCCGCCCGCGCCTTCTGAGCTGGCGTTGGCCAGGACCGAGGGGTCGTCGAAACGCTTGCTGATGTCGGTGGTCGTCGCCTCATCGACGGAGAACTCGTCCCACACGATTTTGCTGCCTGCGACCAAGAAGCCGGCCGACTGCGAGATGGGTGCGGCCGGCATCAGGCCTTGGCGGCAGAGCTTCTTGGGCGTTTCCTCGTCGAGGTTCTTGCGCGCCTTCTTAAGCTGGCTGATGATGCCGGAATCGATCTTCTCGACCCGCCTTACGTTGAACCGATACATGCCGTCGATGGTCTCTTCGCCGAGTTTGAAGACCATCTCGCCGCCATCGCTCACTTCTCGATACTCGAAACCGCAGGGACCGGTCACGGTGAGGACCATTTCCCCGAAGTTCACGATTGGATAGAAAACGAGCAGGCTGCTGTGGTTTTCGATCTCAACGATTCTGGGTGGCCCTTGGGGCGCCGCCATCGTGGTGGGTACAACCAGGATGAGCGCGATGAGCGCGATCAAGAGCGACGTCAACGTACTTGGCTTCTTCATCAAATGAACTCCTACTCCGAAAATTCTGAGGCGCTCCCGAGCATCCGAGCAACAGCTTGCGTGGCATCGCTTGGCTGTTGCTTCCCCGTTGCTTCCCCGCCTCGATCTGGGCATCTGACACTATATAGAGCAAGAAAAGTGCCAAGAGGTGAGGCGTCCCAAGCCGCGAGGCAGAATTGCGTGAATAGCTGAAAACAAAAGGGATACGCTGCCGTCGTTGCGGTCGACGTGCGATGGGTACGTCGCGGCAGTCTCACTTCTGAAATGCGATCCTTCAGAGTTGCAACGCGTCGAGGCCGTGCCGTAAGCCATCGAGATCCGTCCCGCCGACTCAAAACGGGAAAAGCCACGCCAAGAAAACCCGGCGTGGCTTCATCTGCATCCACGCCGCGCGCGATCGTGAATGCCTCGGTGCGGTGGTTGGGACCTATTCGGCGGCTTCCTCGGTGAGGCTGTCCAAGCGGGCTTGCAGCGCTTCGATGGTGTCCTGTTGCGACAGCGTATAGAGGGTAAGCTCCTCGACCTTTTCCAGCAGGCGGACCTGCAACTCGGTCATATTGAGGCCGTTCTTCGTCACGTCGTCGACCGAAGGCACATTCGGAAGGTGCTTGTTCTCCTCGATGAACGTTTTCAGCTCACCGAGCGACATCAGTGAGTAGTCCGGCTCGAACACATAATCCGGGTACGTCGTTGTGGGCGTGCAGACGGAGGGGTCGAGACAGACGGTGAGCTGACCGGCGATGGCCAGGTTGCCGGGACCATCGAGCTCGAATTCGGTAGACGCGGTACCCGAATCCTCATCGGAAATGCGGAAGGCGCCGGTATCCGGGGCATTGAACCGCCACGCATCTCCAGAGCTTGCCGTGTTCGTCAGCTGAATCGTCACAGGCCCGGTGTCGAGTAGGTGGAGCCTCGCGGCTGGCGCCGAGGTGCCCAAGCCGACGTTACCGTCGGCGGCGACGTAGATCGAATTGGTCGGTGCCGCGGGAACGATCTTGAAGGGCAGCCTGGAGCCGTTCGAAGCGTCGCGAACGAAGAAGTTGGTCTCGTTGCCGGCCACATCCCAGGTTTGGGGGCCGAAACCGTTCGAGCCGTCTTGTTCGAGGCGCAGGGTGGGGGTGTCACCGTCCTTGACGTGCAGCTCAACCACCGGCGTCGCGGTGCCGAAGCCGATGCGCCCGGCGTCGTCGACGTACAGCGAGTGGCTGGGGGCGCCAGCTTCGATGGTGAAGGGTGTGCGACCGCCGTCGATATCGTCAATCGAGAACTTGTTGGCGCCGCCGTTGGCTGAATCGTTGAAGGTGATCTGCCAGTCTCGGGACGGGAAGCTGGCCGTACTCGAGGTGTCCTGGGCTCTGATTCGGAGATTGTTCTCTTTCAGCCGAATCGTGTCGAAGCCGAAGGACTCGCCATTCACACAGTCCATGCCAGCGCAAATGCTGCCGCTGACGATCAAGTCGTCGAGGATGACTTGGTCTTTGGTGAAAACCTCCTCATTACTCGGTGAGACGAAGGAACCGCCGACCATGTTGGCGTAGAAGGTCTGTACCTGGCGTGCGATCGCGGCCTCGGAACGGTCACGCCTAGCCGGGATGACCGTCAACTCAACGGTATAGCTGCCGTCGCCCAGGCTCTGGCCGAAGTCGTCGAGGGCTCGGAAGCTCGGTTGTTCGCCCGCGGCGAACTGCTGGGAGAAGACGACGCCGTTGGGCGCGCTCACGGTCAGGTTATGGCCGAGATTGCCATTGTTCGGTGAGACGACAATGCTGTCGCCCACGACGCCCCAGGTAGCGAGGTCGGCGGCAAAGGTGGGCATGGCGACCAAAGCGGTGGCCAGCAAGAGTGCGGTGGTCAATCGGAGCGTGATCTTCATACGGCGTCTCCTTCTAGAGGGGGTGGGGTGGGCCTGATGGACTGGTGTTGAATTGGGGTCAACTTGTAGCACGGCGCCCGAGAGCGGCCGTCATCGCTATGTGCATTTTGCAATGTGTTGACGGGTTTTACCCGCGGCCACACGACAGGAATTATTCGGTATTCCCAGCATAGCTCATTCGTAAACGTCGTGCCAGACGACATTTCTTCTCAGCTCCTTGGATTTGTTGGCCGCGGCGAAGTGGAAAGCGCGGGCGGGCTGCAATTCGAAGTCGTGACGTGCGAGATTCTTGGCTTCATGATCGTTGTGGTGTCTCGGGGCGATTCCTCTCACCAAGGTAGACCGCAAAAAGGCGTCTCATTGCTGGCCCTTTTGGTTGGCGCCACGGTCTCGCGTCTGAAAGGCCACTCTTCTTCAGAAGCGAGATTGATCCTTGCGACGTTATGGGCGACAAGGCGGGCCGGCCCGAAAGTGGGCCAATGCGGCGGCCATGGACGCCCGCTGTGCTTCGGCCGCGACCTCCGCAACGGCCTCGATCGCTTTCTCCTGCCACGTGGCCGCTTCGTCGCAGTTGCCTTGCTCGGCCGCAGCGAGTGCAACCAGATGGGCATGCTCAGGAGTGCGGCTGGCTTGAAACACTTGTGATGCCAGGGTGTGGGCGCGTTCACCGTCGCGCAGGGCCTTGTCGGGACAAGCCGCGAGAAGACGGGCCAGCGCGAAGGCGATCCGTCCGGCGTGGGGCATGGCGGCGTTGGCACTGTCGAGCGAGCTGATCGCTTCGGCGAACCGTTCGACCTGCACCAGCGTCGATGCGTAGGCCAGGTACGATTGTTCGTCGTCCGGATCGGCCGAGATCGCAAATGCAAGCTGCTCCACCGCGTCGTCGATTCGGCCCGCTCGGCGCAGCAACCGGCCGAGCTCGACCCGGGCGACGGGATCGCCCGGGTTGGTGGCGACCGCCTGCTCGAAGTGTTGCAAGGCCGCCTCCGGTTGACTGGCGACGAGCAGCTGGCCGAGGTTGAAATGGGCGGTCGTGTTGCGGGGCTCGAGCTCGATCGCTTCCTGGTAGGCGGCGACCGCGCCTTCGGTGTCGCCTGACTGGCCGAGCGCGGTGCCCAGATTGACCCGCGCTCTCGCGCTCGCAGGATCAGCCTCGGCGGCCTGCGCGAAGGCCTTGGCCGCTTGCTCGAAGTCACCGGCGGCAAACGCACGGCGCCCGCGCAGCAGATAAACGCGCTCGCCGGTAGCAACCTCGGCGAGGGCGGCGAGTCGAGGGTCGTTGACCCGAACGCCAGCGTCTCCGCGGGCACGGAGGTGGGTCCGAGCCTGATCCAAGTCGCCGAGCTGACGATAAGCGAGGCCAAGAGGGTGGTGGAGTCGGGTCGCGGCGGGTACCTGTTTCAACACTTCTTCGAGCAGGCGTACCGCTTTGGCGGCATCGCCCAGGGCGAGGGCCGCTTGACCCAAGCCCGCGCGCGCGGCGGCGGTCTCTGGTGCCGTTTCGAGGGCGCGACTGAAGTAGGACGACGCGGTTTCCGGGTTGTTGCGCTCCAGCTCGACCTCACCCAGGCCCACCAGCGCACCGAGATCTTTGGGCTGCGCGGCGAGGACCGATTCGAGGGCGATGGCGGCGGCATCGAGATCGCCTTGTTGGCGAAGAAGCTCGCCCAGGAGAAAGTGCCACTGGGTCGCTTGTGGGGCGAGTTGGATGGCGTTGCGATAGCTGGCATCCGCGGCATCGGCCAACTCGTAGGCGTGGTAGTGCATGCCGAGTCGGCCGTAGGTCTCACCGAGCGACGCGATAGAGGTTGCTTGCGCTTCGAGGGCTTGCACGGTGGCCAACTCCGCCTCGTCGAGTTGATCCCGAACCGCTTCTTCCAGGGCCGAGGTGTCCGGCGTCGTGATGGGACCAAGGGCCAGGGGAGGCGCCGCCAACAGGGCGTCAATCTCGGTCGGATCCGAAGGCGCCGGCGGCTGCGCAAGCGCGCCGCTGACGAGGCTCAGAAGAGCCGCTGTGAGGACTGGGAAAGGAAAAGGCCGATGACACTGCATGATGGTACGCCTCATTGTGGCTGTTCGGTTGCTTGGCCCACGGCTGGTTTCGCAGCCTGTTGGCCAGCACCCTTGCGCAGGGTGTGGTATTCGCCCAAGGACGGTACGGTGAAGCGCTCAGTTGGGCCCCCTGGCCAGTGAATCTCGAGCGCTTCGATTGGGTTGGGCTTGGCGATCGTTCCAAGGCCGAACAACACGCGAGGGTCGCCAGCAGCACCATAGCTACCGTCGGTGTGGGAACGTCGCCACAGCGAGCGTTCGTCGGCCAGGATGAGGCGTGCTCGGGCGCCCGCCGCATCGCGATGGCCGTCCTCCCCAACCAAGCGCAGGCCAAGCCAGGCTGTCTCATCACTGGCGTGGCTGGCCAACAACCGGGCGGCACCGTTGTTGTTGAGGAGCAGCGCGTCGGTGTCGCCATCGTTGTCGATATCGCCGAGTGCAACACCGCGGCCAACCTCGGCTTGGGTGAAGGCCTCACCAGCACGCGAAGTGACGTCCACGAAGGTTTGACCATCTTGATTTCGAAACAGCTGATTGGTCTGGTCCAAAGGGTAGTCGTCGCCCGCCTGCAAGCGATCTTGCTGAATGCGCACGGCACCGTTGGCAACTATCAAGTCCAGCCAGCCGTCGTTGTCGAGGTCGAGCCAGCCGGTGCCGAAACCAGTAAACGGAAGACTGGGAGCACCCAGACCACTCTCGATCGATCGATCATCGAACAGGCCATCCCCGGCATTGACGTAGAGGGTATTGGTCTCGGCGGTCAGGTGGGTGAGGAAGAGGTCCACGTCGCCGTCGTGGTCATGATCACCGACGGCGATGCCCATGCTCGCCTCAGGCTGGCCGCGACGATTCACCGCGACGCCAGCGAGCAGGGCTTCGTTTCGAAAGCGTGGCTCTCCCGCCGGGTCGAGACCCTGGTTCAGCCAAAGCTGGTTGGGCTCGCCGTCGTTGGCCACGAACACGTCGACACGACCGTCGCCATCGAAGTCAGCCGTAGCGACGCCGAGGCCGCTCCCAGCTTGGTAGTCGATCAGGGCCGATCGGGTCTGTGCTTCGAACGTGCCGTCGCCTCGATTGAGATACAGCGTGTCGGCGACGGGGTGGTAGGCAGCGGGGCCACAGTAGTCCTGGCGGCTCGAGGTGGCGTAGCAGAGGATGTTGTTTTCGACCGAAAAGTCGACGTAGTTGGCCACGTACAGGTCGAGGTCCCCGTCGGCGTCGGCGTCGAAGAACGCGGCGCTGCTGGACCAAGCTGGATCACCGGTGCCGCTGGCCTTGGTGATGTCGCTGAAGCGGACCGCTCCTGCCGCGGTGGGACCCTCGTTTCGCCACAGCTGGTTGGGGCCGTAGTTGGTGACGTAGAGGTCGACGTCGCCGTCATTGTCGATGTCGCCGAATGCGATGCCCATGCCGTACCCCGTCGCCCGCAGTCCCGACTCATCCGTAATGTCAACGAGGCGTTGGGTGCGCGAGCCATCGTTGTTGATCGTCAGGTCATTGCGGAGCAAGCGATCGCGGGGTGGCAGGTCGGTTGGTACGGGGTCGAGCGCGTCAGTCAGGGTCTCCTTGGTGCCCAAGATCGATCCTTGGACCAGGTAGACGTCGAGATCACCGTCGTTGTCGATGTCGGCCAAGCCACCGCCAACCCCGGCCATCTCCGGGAAATAATAGACCCCTGTTCGGCCATTGAAGTGCACAAATCCGAGGCCGATCTCCTTCGAAACGTCGCTCAGAACGGGCGAATCGCTGGCGATGATCGGTCCCGCCAGTGAAAGCGCGCACAGGCACCCGGCCCACCCCAGGTTCCAAGTCAGACGATGCGTGTTCTGGGTGGCCACCTTGATCGAGATCATCCTCATCACGCTAAGTGATGGTCGAATGAGTGTCAACCGGGTTGGGGAGCAGGCATAGCAATCAGACCGCAATCAATGCGAGACTCTGAATCCTATGTTGCGCAGCTTTCTCCGGCGATTGCTGGCTTCGCGACGTTTGCGTTTCCATAGCCTTGTTGGGATGGCGGGGACCATAGCGGTCATGGTAGCAGGGCCCGGATCAATGCAAGCCGACGAGTCGGTTGAGCGCCCATTCGTTCATCGCTATGAGCATGCGACCTATCGAGGGCAGGCCGAGGTGTGGTCAGCAGCCCAGGATCGCCGGGGAATTCTCTATTTTGCCGACGGTGGTACCGAGGGCATTCTCGAGTTCGATGGTGCCCGTTGGCGCCGCGTACCAGCACCGCCTGCCACCCGAGCCTTGGGTACCGACACGGATGGACGGGTGTGGGTCGGAGCCCCAGGCGCGGTGGGCTATCTCGAAGTCCAGGCGGGTGGCAAAGCCGTGTACGTGTCGGTGGCTGACCAATTGTCGCCAGCCGATCGCGAAGCACGGTTCGACGTCGCGTTCTTCGTACCGAGTGCCGAGGGCCTCGTAATTGTCGCCGAGCAGCGCCTGTTTCTTTGGCGAGACGGTGCGATGCGGAGCTGGGCGGCAAGCACCGAGAACATGTACTACCGGGTGTTTGCTTTGGACGGCGAGGTCTTTGTAGCCCAACGGCATGTCGGCCTTCTTCGCTTGGCAAACGATGAATTCGAGCTGATCCCAGGTGTCGAGGTACCGGCTGAATCGGAGATCAATCTTCTGCTCCCGGCGCCCCAAGGAGGTGCGTGGGCCATCACGCTCGACCATGGTGTCTTCCATTTCGATGGACGGACACTTCGGCGCCACGAATCCGCGCTCAATGATCTCCTGATTCAGCTGCGCGTTCAGCACGGTGTGGCCTTGCCCAACGGGGATTTCGTGTTGGCGACCCTGTATGGTCATGTGCTGGTCCTGGCGCCTGACTTGACGGTTCGGAGACACCTTGATCTTTCGAAGGGAAAAGGCCCCGAAGCGCTCTATTTTGTGGCCGTCGATCAGGAAGGCAAACTCTGGGTCACCGGCCAGGAGGGCATCGCACACCTCGATCTCGAGTTGCCCCTCCAGGTGTATGGCCCCTCCGATGGGGTTCCCAGCGGCCTGACTGCGGTTCGTCGATCCGGCGATCGGTTGTGGCTTCTCGGTCGCGGTGGGGTTTTTGCCCGCGGTCAGGATCATCGCCAACCGACGTTCGAGGCGCTGGGTGGTTTGCTTCGAGAAACCTGGGATCTAGCAACAGACGGAGACTCCCTCCTGGTCGCCACCCGCGTCGGGTTGTTTTATGGTGGTCCAGGTGGCTGGACGCAGCACAGCACGGCGTCCTCGAGCATGCTTGCTCAGCCCGCAGCCAATGTTCTCTTCGTGGGGCAATGGGATGGCGTTGGCCGGTTCCGTCGTGCGGGTTCTGGTTGGCGAACCGACGGCTTGCTACCCGATATTGGTAAGCCGCAAGGCGGGCCATTTGTGGTGCCCGTCGAAGGGTTGCCAGCCGAGATTTGGGCGGTCACGGTTGATGGGCAGGTCGCGCAGGTCATCCACCGCGATGGCTTCGACAAGGCGGCAGAAGTAAGGCGGGTTTGGTCTTTGCCAGACGTCGAATTGGATGACGTTTTTGTGCTTGACGGCGAGCTTGCGGTGGCGTTGAACGGGGGTGTGAAACGAATCGACCGCCAGCGTCTGGATCAGGCAAATACCGACCCCTTTGTCGATGTTCCAGGGCTGTCGTGGTTCGTGGAAGCCGGCGGAGTGGCCGTCAACGCGCACCAGAGCCCAGAAGGAACGCTTTGGATTCGGCTCGACGACCGGCTGCACGCCGTGCCTCGCCAAGCGGACGGCAGTTTTAACCTGGCTAGCGCGTCGACCGTACCGATTCCCGGCCATCCCAACTTCGTATCCCTCGAAAGTAGTGCCGACGAGCCGGGACAACTGTGGTTGACGACCCACGACCGGCTTTGGCGGATTTCGCGCCCGACAGGCAAACGGGAACCGTCGCCTTACCGTGTCGGCCTGCGGCATGTCGAGCACGGGGACTCGCAGGTGTCCGATGGCGATCCGCCGGTGTTTGCGTTTGCCCGCAACGAAGTTCGGTTCGGCTTCAGCGTCGCGGACTACCGGGCAGGCCAACGGCCCCGATACCGTTTTCGATTGGATGGGTATGACGAAGATTGGTCGGCGTGGAGCGAGGTCACGACAAAGACCTACAGCAACCTCCGGGAGGGGCATTACGAATTTCTCGTCGAAGCTGAGCAAGCCTCCGATCCTGCAGCAGCTTACGCCTTTCGGATTCGAACACCGTGGTACCGAAGTTGGTGGGCTTTCAGCCTCTACGCGCTTTGCAGCATGGTCCTCATGGTTTCCTTTACGGGTATTTGTTCGCGTTCGTTGGAACGCGAAAAGATCGAGCTCGAGCAAGCGGTGCGACGTCAAACGACCGCCTTGCGGCGTGAAAAGGACCAGGTTGAGAAGCAGGCGGGTGAGTTGAGCCGGATCAATACCCTGTTGCAAGAGGAGAACGATCGGCGTCAAGCACTCGAACAGCGTGTGCTTCAAGCGCAGAAGCTCGAGAGCTTAGAGGTCTTGGCCAGCGGGGTGGCACATGACTTCAACAATCTGCTGACGGGCATCTTGGGCAATACGGATCTGGTGCGGCAGGCTTTGGCCCAAGGACAGACGCCAGATGACCGCCTCGACGACATCGCGGAGGCGTCGCGGCAGGCGGCTGAGCTGTGTGAGCAGATGCTGGCCTTCTCCGGTAAGAGCTGGCGACAGATCGTGATGTTCGACCTGAGTGATGTGACCCGCAGCGTTCGCGACCTGTTGGCGGTTTCGCTTCCCAAGATGATCGAGGTGCGACAGGACTTGGTGGCCGGTCTGCCGCGATGTGGCGGCGATATCTCGCAGATCCGGCAGGTGATCATGAACGTCATCCTCAATGCCGCGGAAGCGCTCGGAGAAAGGCCGGGCACGATCGATATCGTGACCGGCGTTACGGAGTGCACCCAAGAACGTCTTGACCGCAGTGTGGTGCCGTTGGCGGCTTTGGCCGGACGCTTTGCTTTCCTCGAGGTTACGGACAGCGGTGATGGAATCGACCCCGATTACTTAACCCGTATTTTCGATCCGTTTTTTTCTGACAAGTTTGCCGGGCGCGGGCTGGGGTTGGCGGCGGTATTGGGTATTGTCCGCAGTCACCGTGGGGCGATCGAGATCAAGAGCGCGTTGCAGGTGGGTACAACGTTCCGCGTCTTACTTCCTATAGACGCGGGCTTCCCATAGACGCGGGAAGCGGCGCGCCAACGCCTCCAAGGCTTGCTGATCGGCGTTACATCGCTCGGTGTTGCGTTGGGAGCGACTGCAAGGAGCGTACGTCGAGGCGATCCCGTTTGGTGGCGGCGATGCCCTCGGCGGCGGCGATGGCGCCCGAAAGCGTCGTGATGCAAGGGATGTCGTGTTTCAGAGCGGTTTGGCGAATGATGGCGTCGTCGAGGTACGAAGCCTGGCCCATCGGGGTGTTGATGACCAAGTCGATCTTGCCAGCGCCGAGGTCATCCACGACATGCGGCCGACCTTCGTGAACCTTGCGGACCGGTGTGATGTCGAAGCCATTGCCCATCAAGAACTCGGCGGTACCCGCGGTGCCCACGAGACGGAAGCCCAAGCTGGAGAGACGACGAGCAACCGCCAGAAGGGCCGGCTTGTCGCGATTGTGAACGGAGAGGAAGGCGACCCCTTCGAGTGGCAGCTTGTGGCCCGCGCCACGCCACGCCTTGGCGTACGCTGCGCCAAAGCGGCGCCCGTGTCCCATCACTTCGCCGGTCGATTTCATCTCGGGGCCCAAGACGGGATCGACACCGGGGAAACGGCGAAAGGGAAAAGCCGGCATCTTGACGAACACCCCGGGCACTCGCGGTTCCTCGGTGAAGTCGAGCTCGGCCAAGGAGACGCCCGCCATGACCTTGGCCGCGAGACCCGCGAGCGGCAGGCCGACCGCCTTGGCGATGAACGGCACGGTTCGCGACGCGCGTGGATTGACCTCGATGACGTAGATGCCACCCTCGTAGATCGCGAACTGAACATTCATCAAGCCAACGACGCCCAGACGAACAGCGAGGCGGCAAGCAATGTCGCGCATCTGCTCGAGGTCGAAGGGGCCAACCCGGTAGGGCGGCATTACCGCCGCCGAGTCGCCGGAATGAATCCCCGCTTCTTCGATGTGCTGCATGATGCCGCAGACCACAGCACGCTTGCCGTCGCACAGGAGGTCGACGTCGAGCTCGAACGCATCTTCGAGAAAACGGTCGAGCAGGACGGGACGACCCGGTGAGACATTGGCCGCGTTGCGCATGTAGCCAACCAGGGTATCTTCGTCGTAGCACACTGCCATGGCACGGCCACCGAGCACGTAGCTCGGCCGTACGACAACGGGGTAGCCGAGCCGTTGCGCAATCGCGCGTGCTTCCTCCAAGTTCGTCGCGTTGCCGTGTTGGGCTTGGAGGATGCCCTCTTCGGTCAACAGGGCGCCGAACCGTTCGCGGTCCTCAGCCAAGTCGATGGCGTCGTGTGGGGTGCCGAGAATGGGCACGCCCGCGGCCGCCAGCCCGCGTGCCAGCTTGAGCGGAGTTTGACCGCCGAGCTGGACAATGACGCCAACCAACGTGCCACGGGCCGACTCGCGGCGGGCGATCGCCAGCACGTGTTCGAGGGTCAAGGGCTCGAAGTACAGACGGTCCGATGTGTCGTAGTCGGTGGAGACGGTTTCCGGGTTGCAGTTGACCATGATGGTTTCGTACCCGAGCTCACGGAGGGCGAACGCAGCATGCACACAGCAATAGTCGAACTCGATCCCCTGGCCAATGCGATTGGGGCCCGAGCCGAGGATCATGATCTTGCGTCGATCGCTGGGATCGGCTTCGTCTTCGACACCAATGGTCGAGTAGAGGTAGGGCGTTAAAGCGGGGAACTCGGCGGCACAAGTGTCAACCCGTTTGTAGACCCGTTGGACGCCAATCGCATCGAGGCGCGGGCCAATCTCGGATTCCTTGGCGCCCAGCAACTTGGCCAGGCGGCCGTCCGACAAACCCGCTTCTTTGGCTTCGCGCATCAGGGCGGCTGGGGCGGTCGCGACGTCCCGGCACGTGAGTTCGGCTTCGAGGACGACAATCGAGGAAATCTCCTCGAGGAACCACGGGTCGATGTGCGAAGCTTCGGTGACCTCGTCAACGGTCCAACCTTGGCGAAGGGCGGCAAACACCGCGAACAAGCGTTCCCAGTTGGGGGTTGAAAGCTGGCGGCGCAGTTGGACCGGGTCCGACATCAGTTGCTCGTGGTCGTCCAGCGAGCGGTCGAGCTCGAGTGAGGCCATTGCCTTGAGCAAGGCTTCTCGAAAGGTGGCACCGATCGCCATGACTTCGCCGACCGATTTCATCGACGTTCCCAGGCTGGTGGGGGTTGCGGGGAACTTCTCGAAGGCCCATCGCGGGATCTTCACCACCGTGTAGTCCAAGGTTGGCTCGAAAGAAGCGACCGTGGTTTCGGTGATGTCGTTGGGCAGTTCGTCGAGGGTGTAGCCAACGGCCAGGAGAGCCGCGATTTTGGCGATCGGGAAGCCGGTTGCCTTCGATGCCAACGCCGAGCTACGAGAGACCCGGGGATTCATCTCGATCACCACCCGCTCGCCAGTACTCGGATCGACGGCGAACTGGATGTTCGAGCCGCCGGTGGCAACGCCGACGCGGCGGATCACTGCAAAAGCGTCGTTGCGCATGGCCTGGAATTCGCGATCGGACAGCGTTTGTTGTGGCGCACAAGTGATCGAGTCTCCGGTATGCACGCCCATGGCGTCGAAGTTCTCGACCGAGCAAATGACAATGGCATTGTCCGCGGTGTCGCGGATCACCTCCAGCTCGTATTCCTTCCAGCCCAGTACCGATTGTTCGAGCAGCATTTGGCGGGCGGGACTCGCGGCCAGGGCCGTGTTGGCGATCTCGACCAGCTGTTCGTGGTCGTAGGCGACGCCACCACCTTCGCCGCCAAGGGTAAAGCTCGGACGGATGATGATCGGAAAGCCGAGGCTTTCCTCGGCATCCAACGCTTCCTCCAGAGAGTGTGCCAACTCACTCTTGGGGACCGACAGGCCGATCTCTTCCATGGCTTGCTTGAAGAGTTGACGGTCTTCGCCCAACTTCAGGGCCGGGATGTCCGCACCGAGCAGCTCGAGCGGCGCGCCGTTCTTGCCATGGCGTTCGAGCGCGCCGTCTTCGGCCAAGGCGATGGCGAGGTTGATCCCCGTTTGACCACCCACCGTCGGTAGGATCGCGTCGGGGCGCTCCTTCTCGATGATCTTTTCGACGATCTCGGGCACCAACGGCTCGATGTAGGTGGCGTCGGCGAACTCGGGATCGGTCATGATCGTCGCGGGGTTCGAGTTGACCAGGATCACTCGGTAACCCTCGTGACGCAAAGCCCGGCATGCTTGGGTGCCGGAGTAGTCGAATTCGCAGGCTTGGCCGATGACAATGGGGCCAGAGCCGAGGACCAGGATCGATTCGATATCAGTTCGTTTGGGCATCGCGGCGCGGAGCATAGCGTGTTGCCGTGCCTGAATCGATGCTTGTTAATCCAAGGGGGCGACTTCTTTCTCAAAGCCCAAGCAAGCGATAACCGGAAGGACCGGGTAACGGGGGAAACGGGCTTCTTGATCGGCACGCCCACAGCGGATGAAGGTGCTTCGCTTCGAGCGCAAGACCTGAAGATGAGCACAGTGGGCGCACAGGCCGGCCCGTGGGGCGAGTGCGATGCGATCGACATCAGTGGTCTCGGGGGCACGGAACGCCACGTCGTCAGCTCCCTTGGGTTCCAATCGAGGGTGATTTCTTCGTTCGGATCGTCCCTGGTTGGGTGCCTTCCATCGTTTCAAGAAGGGTGTTCATCCCGCAAAATGCAGAAAGATCTATTTTTGTGTTGATTCGATGAAACGGATTATGGGGCTCAGGCGTATAACTTAAGTGAACGAGGTCAGCAATGACCTCTCCCGCCGGGGCCCACCGAGCTGCACTCGTGGAAGGTCTAAAAGGGCCCTGCCAGCGGAGCACTCGCACATACGTGCTCCGTTCTTGCACCACACCTACCCCTTCCATGACCTTCGGGTCTTGCGATCATACCCAAGGGGGCCGGCTTGCCGGTCCCCTTCGGCCATTCTGGGAGAATGCTTTTGTAGCATTTATTCATAACGGAGCGCATCGGACGGGACCATCGAAGCGGCGCGGTAGGCGGGCAGGGAGCATGCCGCCAGCGTCACCAGCAACGAAAACGAGACCACTGCAACGAGGTCCAGCACCTCGGTTCGAAACGGCACCGAGTCGATGAAGTAGATGGCGGCGACTTCGGGACCAAAGCGAATCAGCTCGAATCGAGTCAGGATCCACGACGCCAAAGTACCGATGGTCACGCCGGCCGCTGTGCCCAACGATCCGAGCAGGAGGCCGTAGCTGGTAAAGACCGTCCAGAGCTGCCTGGGCTCCAGGCCGAGCGCGCCGAGTACGCCGATGTCGCGCATCCGTTCGCGGACCAGAATGACCAGCGTCGAGACGATGTTGAAGGTCGAAACGACCACGATCAGGCCGAGCACCAGAAAAAGGAGGAGCTTTTGAAGCGACAGCGCTTGAAACAACTCACGGTTCAGGGCGCGAGGGCTTTGCACGATGTAGTCGTTGCCCAGGACGAGGCCGGCTGCCGCTGCGACGGCTTCTGCATCGGTATCCGGTTCCAAGTGCAGCTCGATGAACTCGGTACCCATGGCGCCGTGCAGCGCTTGCAGCACGGTTCGTTCGAGCACCAACCAGCTGCTGTCGAATTCGGCGAAGCCGATCGAGAACGTGCCTGCCACGCGGACGCTTCGGTATCGGAAGCGCGGTCGGCGGCCGCGCTGGTCGAGCACCACGAGGCGAACGAGGTCACCTTCCGCCAGGTCCAGGCTGCGTCCGAGTTCGGTTCCCAACATGACACCGGGGATGCCGTTTTCATCCGGCGCCAACCGCGCGGGATGATCGATGGTCGGGTCGCTGGCAGCGTCGACACCACGCAAGAAGACGATGACTTCGTCGTTGTCGCGACCGTTGCCGCCTGGCGCCAGGGCACCGCTTCCGTACGCCACCCGTCCCAGTCGCGCGACCCCAGGCAACTGGGCCACGTCTTCGAGTCGGGGATCCGAATCGAGATCGATGCTGGAGTCGATGGGGAGGGCATGGATCTCGGCCTGGAGCCCGAGCAGTTTCTGCTCGAGGTCCTCGCTGTAGCCGGTCATCAAGGCGAGCGCGATCACCATCGCCGTTACGCCCATGGTGGTGGCGACGAACGCAGCGCGTGCCGTGCTGTCGAGCAGTTTGCTGCGCTGGCCGACCATGTAACGCCATGCGACGACCCAAGTGAGGGGCATCCGACTCGCCAGACGTCGCACCCATTCTCCTACGCGGTTGGGCGCGCGGAGGCGGTAGCAGGCAATGTGTCCAAGAAGCGATCGAACAGGTCGCGGGCGTCGTGGGGGCCCGGCGCCGCTTCTGGATGGTACTGAACCGAGAACACCGGCCGGGCGTCGAGCGCGATGCCCTCGATGGTGCCGTCGTTGAGATTGACGTGGGTCACGCGGCAGTTCGTGGGCAGGCTGTCCGGGTCGACCGCAAAGCCGTGGTTTTGGCTGGTGATCGTCACGCGCCCGGTCGCCACTTCTTTGACCGGCTGATTGCCGCCGTGATGACCAAACTTGAGCTTAAAGGTCCGGCCTCCCAACGCCAGAGCGAGTAGCTGATGGCCCAAGCAGATGCCGAAGATGGGCAGGTCCGTGTCCACCAAGGCGCGAACCGTTTCGACCACTTCGGTGAGTGGCTCCGGGTCGCCAGGGCCGTTGGACAGCACAACACCGTCGATGTCTAGGGCGCGACAGGCGGCCGCTGGTGTATCGGATGGCAAGACCGTGACTCGCGCGCCGCGCGTCACCAGTTCGCCTACGATGCTGCCTTTGGCGCCGAAATCATAGACCGCGATGTGACAATGAGGCGTACCGTTGGCGGGCTCGATCGTTTCACGGTGACTGCGGGTGACCTCGTCAACGAGGGCTCGTCCCGCCATCGAGGGGACCGCGTGGAGCAACGTCTGGAGATGCTCGAGATTCTCGACGTCGCTCGACAGAACGCCAGCCATCGCTCCTTTATCGCGGAGATGGCGGACCAAGGCTCTTGTGTCGATCCCGGAAAGCGCCGGAACCCTCTGACGAGCGAGGTAGTCGAGAAGGTTCTCCTGACTGCCGCAACCCGAGGCGCGACGGGTGAATCGGCGTGCCACGAATCCTTCGACCCATGGCCGGCTTGACTCTTCGGCCGGCGTCGACGTTCCGTAGTTGCCGATATGAGGTTGGGTCATCACCACGATTTGCCGACGGTACGAGGGATCGGTGAGGATCTCTTGGTAGCCGGTCATCGAGGTGTTGAAAACGACCTCGCCGCAGGCTGTTCCAGGCACATCGGCACGACCGCGAAAGACGCTGCCGTCGGCCAACATGAGGATGCCTTCTCGTGTTTGCATTTCGTTCATCTGATTCCCATGCGGCGCGCGGGGCCGTGTTGGTGGTCCACGAGGTATCATACCCCCTATCGCCGGATCGCCACGCTCGTTTTGTCTCGGAGATCGCCATGGACCAAGAGCTGCTTTTTCCCTCTCCCTCTGACCGGAAAGCACGACGCGGAACCCACGCTGGGGCCTTGCGGATCGCCGTGATGGTGGCGTTGCTGTCCTTAATGGGAGCCGGTGTTGCCTGGGGCTACGTGATCTTTCTCAAGGATGGGTCTCAGCTCAGTGCGCGGGAGAAGTACCGCGTCGAAGGTCCCTTGGCGATCATGGTTCTGCAGAGTGGGGTCACCACGTCGCTGCCACTCGAGGAAATCGATATCGAGCGAACGAACGAAGAGAACGCACGTTCGAACCTGGGTTCGGCCAAGGTGCTCGACGGCTTGGGTGGAGAGGAGAACGTGTTGCCGCCGCCACCTGAGAAACGGGACTCACTCGCCGACGTCATTCGGCGTCGCAACGCCAGTCGGCAAGACGCCGCGTTGCCAGAACCTCGCGCCGCCGTCGTGGAAGACGCCGAAGCGTCCGGTGAGCCTTTGGTACCGCGAACGACGACGGCGGGCTTTGCCGAACTCACGGCCCTGCGCCGTGAGCTATTGACGACACCCGAGATAGGAGACGCGATCGGAAATTACTTGCGCGGGCAGGGCGTCAGCGACGTCGGGGTCTATCGCGGTACGTCTGACAAGCAGCCGCTGGTCGAGGTGATCACGCCTTCCGAGGCCGTGGTTTTCAAGGCCTTGCTCGAATGTGCGGGGGCGTTGGTGCAGATCCTCGAGGAATTTCCAGATCAAGTCGAGGCTTTCGAGTTGCTCTTGGTTTCCGATCCCAATGGGAGTCGCGGCAGTCGAGCCGGCCAGTTCCAAATGACCCCAGAGTTGGCCGATCTCTTGATCTCGGAAACGGTCACCCCACCCGAGTTTTTCCTTCGCTACGTCGAGTTCTAGCGAGGCTCCGCCTCAGACCGCCGAGTCGGCTGAGACCCGTCTTCTGTAGCGGCCGTTGCCCCTGGCGGCCGTCCGGCCTTGCCATGAGGACGGCCGGCACAGGTCCGGCCGCGACAAAGAGCACTGCGATGCCGCCGCAAACCGCAGGACTCCGAACAACGTCTGGCTCATCTGTAAAGGTGTTGGTGGGAATCCTGATCTAAGACGGCGCGACCGTCTCTTCGGCTTCTTCGAGGCCGAGGTGCTCGCCGACGCTCATGCCGGCTTGGCGCTCGAAGCGCTCCGTCAGGCTCTCGACGGTCCCGACCCGTTCGTCACGGTACATGCTTTCGACTCGCCGGAGTGGGAAAAAGACGGTGGCCAGGCCCAGCGATGGCGGTGACTCGTGAATCACCGACGAAACCCAATCATCGAAGCTCGAGAGGTTGATGCCCCGTAGGGTCACGCCGGGCATGTCGATCGACTCGAGCACGCCCCAGTACTTTTCCGTGGGCTCAATGAGATGCAGCAAGACCAAGGCCCCGGGTTTCATCAATCCGGTTCGCCTGTTTTGTCGTGCTGGGCGAGCTCGAGCAACACGCCGCCTGTGGATTTTGGATGGACGAACTGTACCCAACTGCCGCCCGCACCGCGGGTCGGCTCCGGCCGCAGCACGCGGAAACCACCGGCGCGCAAGCGCGCGTCATCCTCGCGGATATCGCTGCTGTCCAGACACAGATGATGAATGCCAGGGCCACGCCGGGCAAGAAATGACGCGATGGGAGAATCGTCGGCGGTTGGCTCCAATAGCTCAATATGGGTCGAGCCGCACGGGATCATGGCTACCCGCACTTTCTCCGCCGCCACCTCTTCGATCGACTCGATCGTGAGACCCATTGCCTCGTACAGCCCGCGCGCCTCGTCGATCGAATGAACTGCAATTCCAATGTGGGCGACGCCGTCAATCATGGGCTAACGTCCTGTTCCGCGGAGTAGGTGGCGCGCGATGACCATCCGCTGGATCTCGCTGGTACCTTCTCCGATGGTACAAATCTTGGCGTCGCGGTAGAACTTCTCGGCCCGGTAGTCCTTGACCAATCCGTACCCGCCGTGGATTTGTACGCCGCGTTCAGAGCAGAACACCGCGGCCTCGCCCGCGTAAAGCTTGGCCTCGGACGCCAGCAAACTCGCCTGGGCGCCACCGTCACGGGCGGCCGCGGCAGCCAACGTCAAGGCCTCGGCGGCCGCAATCTTGGTTGCCATTTCCGCGAGGTGAAACTGAATGGCCTGGAACTGAGCGATCGGTTTGCCGAACTGCTCGCGCTCCTTGGCGTAGGCCAACGCGCAGTCGAAGGCGCCAGCCGCGATTCCCAGGCCAAGCGCGGCAATCGAGATACGACCACCGTCGAGAATCTGCAGCGCCTGAATGAAACCTTGTCCTCGTTCGCCGAGGAGGTGGTCGTCGGGCACGAAGCAGTTCTCGAGCACTACTTCGGCGGTATCGGACGCCCGAATGCATAGCTTGTTTTCTTTCTTGCCAGGTCGGAAGCCATCCATGCCGCGTTCGACCACGAAAGCCGAGATATTGTGATTGCGGCGTCCATCGGGCTCGGAGGCCGCCATGATCACGCAAACGTCACCTACCGAGCCATGGGTGATGAACATCTTGGAGCCGTTGAGCACCCAGCCCCCATCGACCTTTTCGGCACGGGTGCGGGTGGCGGCGGCGTCCGAGCCGGCATCAGCCTCGGTGAGGCCCCAGGCCGCGACCTTCTCACCGCGTGCCAATGGCACTACCCAACGCTGGCGTTGGGCTTCGGTACCAAAGGTGTAGATGTGGTTGGTGCCAAGTGAGTTGTGTGCGGCCACGGAGATACCCACAGAGGCATCGATCTTCGAAAGCTCGCTGACGATCAAGGCATATTCGACGTAGCCCAGCTCGCTACCACCGTAGGCTTCGGGGAAGAGGATTCCCATAAAGCCGAGCTCGCCAGCCTTCTTCATGACTTCCATGGGGAAGCGTTGCGCTTCGTCGATCTCGTCGACGATGGGATCGACCTCGCCGAGCGCGAAGTCGCGCGCGGCGTCGCGAATGTCGCGCTGCTCGGGCGTGAGGGAAAAGTCCACCGAAACCTCCTCGATGCATCCGGACCGACACCGACTGTGTCGGCTGGCCATGGTATCGCGGGCCATCTCCAGCAGCAATGAGCCATCGCCTGCTAAGAGAAATGACTGGCGATGCGTTGGAACCTGGGGACGGTGGAAGCGCACCCGCCGGAATCACGAAAGCGATTGGGAATTGTGATCGTTTCGTTAGAGACCGATCGGTAACGAGATCATCTAAGAGGGCAGTCAACGTACGAAGGGCCTAGGCCCTGACTCATCGTTCGAGCCCAACATCTTTCAACTCGTGGAGAACAATCATGAACGTGTCCAAGAACTCGACCCGCCGTCTCGCTTTGACGGGTATCGCCGCCTTCTCGATCGCCACCGCCTCGATGGCGCAGGGCGGCGCCAGCTTCGACCTGATTCCCTCTGAGCCCCTCGATGTCAACACTTTCGCGGTGCGGGCGAGTGAGGCGGCCGACGCACCCACACTCAAGAGCTTGGCGCCGCCCAGCGATTTGGCAACTGCCCCTTTCGCCGCGGCTGGCCTGCTAACCAAGGAGGGCGATGGGGCTGGTTGCACCATCGATCCTGCATCGCCCGCGATCGGCACCGATGTTCCACTCTCCTACTTCGGCGTGCCCCCGTCGACGACCAACCCCTTCCTGGTCGGACCCGTGCAGTTGCTCGCGTCAGGACCGCTCAACACCCGCAATCGTACGATCACGTTGCCGCTCTATCGTGGCTACATGCAGGGCACTGGCGAGGTGGTTTGGTACATCGCAACCGACTCGACGGATGAAGAGAACGCTGCAGCCCTCGGTTTGAACTTTGCTGCCAAGCTCGCTTTCGGTGCGACGGGTCGCGGTGTCCGCAACGCGACGCTCACCGGCAACGGATTGATGTTCGAGCGCGGTCGCGTCGACTTCTCACCCGAGCGCAATGTCGTGGCGGGCCCGGAACCGACTCCGTTCCCACCGGTCACGGCCGAGCCCGGATCGATCGGCGACCAGTACTACACGCCTTTGACCAAGATCGTCAACGCGGGCGGCCACATCTACAACCTCAGTGTCATCGCCCAGGGGACTCCCGCTATCGACCTACGCTTTGCCGATGGTACGCCGGACTACAGCAAGGTCCACGACTCGGTGGCCGACATTCGCCCGTTTGCGGGTACCGTGACCTTGGACCTGGCGCCTGGATTCAGTTTCGCCAAGCCCGTTCTCTACCTGTCGCTGGAAACGAACTTGCCCCTGGCCGCTGCCCTCGAGGCCGCCACCTTTGCTCCCGGACTCGAAGACATCGAGGTCGGTGCCGATGACAGCTTGTTCAGCGCCGTCGAGCGCATCTTCGGCTTCACCAATGGCCAACGTGGTTGCGAGAACCCACACCGTCAGGGCTTTGAAGCAGCAGTGACCGATGGCGCCGCCCCATTCAACGTGCTCGGCGGTATCCCCACGGTCGCCACCGACTACAGCCCGCTATGGGACCTCAACCTGGGTGAATGGACCCAAGAAGCGATCGACGCCGGCTACCGGGCCCGCTTGATCGACGAATTCCAGATCCTGAGCTTCGTCGAGAACGGCTTCGTTACCGGCCCAGGCGGCGCCGAGTATGGATCGACCGGCATCATCATCAACTGCCCGATCGTCTTCCGTTTCCTCTAATTCTGATCTTGGTTGCCTCCACACGACCGCCCGGCGTGCTCAACGCGCCGGGCGGTTCTGTGCTGGACCTCGAAACGTGCGTTTCAGTCGTCGAGGTCCAAGAGAGCGGGGCCAGCGTTGCGAGCAGGGAGCACAGCGTAGCCCGCAGGGTGGCCGCAGGCCATTCGAGCACCCCGCGCAGGGACGCTGGGCTCGCTCGACAGCCGGAAGTCCAGGTTAGTACGTTTGCTGCACCAGTACGCCACCGTCCACCACCAGCTCGGCACCGGTGATCCAGCGTGCCGCTGGCGAAACCAGGAACAGACATGCGTCGGCAATGTCCGTGGCGTCACCGATGCGGCCGAGCGGCGCGGCGCGGCAGTAGCGCTCGACGCCTTCGGGCCAAGCCTCTTCGAGGCCGGGACGATTGATCAGGCCCGGCGAAACCGTATTTACGCGAATGCCCTTGGGGCCCAATTCTTGCGCCGCGGCGCGGGTGTAGTGGACGACACCGGCCTTCGCGGCACTGTAGTGGGCGTGTGCCGGGCCCGCGCTCGACGCCTCGATCGAGGCGATGTTGACGATCGCTGACCGGCCGTGGGTGTTCTGGGTGGCCATGAGTCGTGCCGCCGCTTGCGTGCACAGGTGCACGCCTTTCAGATTGGCATCGATCACCGTGTCCCACTCGGTTTCGTCCATCTCGAGAACCGGCGACAGCGGGTAGACGCCCGCGTTGTTGATCACCATGTCGAGTCCACCGAGCGCGGCAACGGTCTTATCGATCAACCGTGAGACCGAGGAAGCATCGGCCACATTCGCTTCGATCGCCACCGCTCGACAGCCGAGCCCCTCGATCGTGGCCACCGTAGCACCCGCGCCTTCCGCGCTCGTGCGATAGCTGATGGCGACGTCCGCGCCTGCCTCGGCCAACCGTCGCGCAATGGCGGCGCCAATGCCGCTACCGCCGCCGGTCACCAAGGCATGGCGATCTGAGAGGTCGAGGAGCTTTGTTACGGGAGGATTTGTCATTGGATTCACCAGGCGAAGCCTTAGCTCCACGCGATCTTGACGTCATAGGCTTCGAAATGGCGGTCGCGGGTGATGAGGGTGAGGTCGTCACACATCGCTTGTGCGATCAGCATCCGATCGAACGGATCCCGATGATGGTTGGGCAGCTCCCCGGTTCGCTCGGCATGTTCGAAGGAGATCAGGAGTTTGGCAAATCCACTCTCCTCGATGCCGGAAGCGAATTGACCATCGATTTTGAGTTTGCCTGTCGAAGTCTTGATCGCCGCTTCCCAGGCCGAGACAACACTCACGAAGACGAGCTGAGCGCGGCTGATCCGGTCGCGGGTGGCCCTGGGAATCTGGTCGGAAGCACTGCGCCACCAAAGGAATGCGTGGGTATCGAGGAGAAGACCGCGGCTCAAGGCTCAGATTGCCCATCGAAGGCGGCGAGGATGTCGGCTGGAAGCGGGTCGTCAAAATCGTCACTCATCCAGACCTTGCCTTCCCACCCTCCGGGCTGGCGGCGAGGCTCATTCCGGAGCGGCACGAGCTTCGCTTTGGGTTTGCCCGCCTTGGCGATGTAGATCTCTTCGCCTTGCGCCGCGCGCTCGACGAGTTTCGAGAGGGCAGTCTTGGCTTCGTAGAGGTTGTAAACGACGTCCGGCATGGTATTCTCCAGTTTGGTCAACCTTGACCAGACTAGCAGCAGGGGCACGTACGGGTCAACGCCGTGGCTGGCGCCTATCTCGTCAGATCGATGATCTTGTCCGTGTGCTCGGGATGCTGTGCGACTAGCGCATCCCGGTCCGCCAACTCAAAGTCCGCGACGTCGAAACCGGGTGCCATGGTGGTGCCGAGCAATGCCCAGGCACCTCCGGCAACGAGTCGCGAGCCCTGCCAAACGCCATGCGGCGCGACGGTCTGGACATGCTGACCATGCAAGAGATCGGGGCCGAGGATGCGTTCTTCGACCGTGCCGTCGACGTGCACCAACAACAGCGACACCGGATCACCAAGGTAGAAGTGGTAGACCTCATCGGTTCGTAGGCGGTGCAGGGCCGAGAACGAGTCTGGGTCGTCGGTGAGGAGATAGTAGATCGCCGAACCGTAGGGACGATCGCTGGTGTAACGGCACGGGAGGGCGGCACCCGGGACGGTCTCCGTCGAACAGTAACAGCGCCGAAACAGACCACCTTCGTCGGGAAGAGGTTCGAGTCCGAGGTGGCGGATGATCTCGTCGGCGGTAGGCATGGGTGTTCAGTGCTGTGCGATCTCGGTGGCGAGGGCCCGCGCCCGTGCGAGGGTATCGCCCTCGTCGAGGGTTCGTAGCGTCCGGTCGCGCATCAGCCACCGTCCCCGCACCATTGTTGCGATGACGTCGTCGCGACCCACGGCATAGGCCAGGTGAGAAGTCACATCGAAGCACGGCACGAGGTGGGGGCGGTTGAAGTTGATCACGATGAGATCGGCTTCTTTCCCTGCCTCGAGGCTGCCAACGCGATCGGCCAGTCCCAGCGCCCGTGCACCGTCACGTGTGGCCCAGGTGATCACGTCACGCGCGGGGATCAGCGAGGGGTCTTGCGCCACTCCCTTGTGCAGCACGGCGGCCAGGCGCATGGATGCCCAGGGGTCGAGATCATTGCCCGACACCGGGCCGTCGGTGCCCAGGGTTACGGTCACGCCCGCGGTCCGCATGGCGGGCACTCGCGCGATCCCCGAGCCGAGCTTGAGGTTGGACATGGGGCAGTGTGCGACGGCGGTGCCGCGTCGCGCGAGAAGGTCCATCTCACCCTCGTCGAGGTGTACACAGTGCGCCAACACCGTGCGTTCGGAAAGCATGCCGAGGCGGTCGAGCAACGCAGGCGGCCGGTCGCCGTGCTGCTCGGCGACGGTCTTCACCTCGTGGGCGGTCTCACTGGCGTGGGTACTGGTGAGCACCCCGAAGCGATCGGCCAAAGTCTGCGCATCCCGCAAGTGCTCAGGCGAGACCGTATAGGTGCTGTGGGGCAGGATGCATGGGGTGACGAGCGGGTCGCCTTGGTACTGCTCGATGAACGCGCGTGCATCGTCGATTCGCGTCTCCGCATAGAGGCCATCGGGTGCATCGTGGTCGAAGAAGATCGGCCCGGTCAGCAAGCGGAAACCCACCTCACGCGCCACCTCGGCTGTTGCACGGGGAAACCAGAACATATCGAGCACGGTGGTGATGCCGCCCCGGATCATCTCCGCCAGCGCCAGCCGCGCCCCGAGCGTCACGGTCTCGGGGCGCAGAAAGTGTCGCTCCGCACGCCACAGGCGCTCGAGCCACGGCTCCAGCGGTAGGTCGTCCACCAAGCCACGGAACAGCGTGTCGGCGGCGTGGCAGTGGGTGTTGATCAGCCCGGGCATCACCACACAACCCGAAGCATCCACCACTTCTCTCGCGTTCAGCTCCCAGCGAGCCGCGAGCGCCTCGCAGTCGCCAATCTCGACAATCGCTGCGCCCCGGATCGCGACCGCGCCGTCGTCGATCACACGCCACGCGTCGTCGCAGGTGACGACCGTCGCGTGGAGGATCAGAGTGTCGATGGAGTCGTTGGTTCGGGCACGGTAGGAGGCCTCAAGGTCACCTGGCCCGATCATCTGCGGCGATGGGGTAGCATGACGATCTCCCCTGAAACTACGGATCCATGGGGCCTCGTCGCTCTGCATGATCTCGACTTGAAGACATGAGACGGCGATTGGTTGCGAGACGGGTCGCAGCGGAGCGAAACATCTGAACTTCCGTCCACTTTGTAGGTGCGTGAACTAAGTTGCTTCATTGTCGCTGTCGTCAACTTCATCGAAGAACTCGCGAAAAGTGGAGTACTTGCTGGCCAGATTCTGGAACAGAGATGTGGCATCATCTCCTGCGAGTTCGATCGCCGCATTGACTCGCGAGTCGCCCTTTGCATTGCCCCCGGACTGAACGAGCATGGCCGCTAGCAGCTCTAAGTGGCGAGCACGGGATGCCTTTAGTACATCGGTCCACTGTACTATTCGTAGACCTTCGAACTTTGGTGGCAAATTTCCTGGGTTTCGGCCCACGAGGACTCCGTGAATATCTGCATCCGAGTAGTGAGCCTCGAAATATTGCATGTAGTCCGTGAGCTGCGCCCTGTTGTCGATGGTGAGGTCTTCTTGCGGGTTCTTTAGCTCAACGATGACAATCTGTCGCTCTTCAGGGCTTGAAAGGAAGACAAAATCTGGCCTATTTCGATCCGGTACGCCAGCTACGGCCACTCGGCGGCCCGTGGGGATCTGCCCTGTTTCAGCAGCTCGATTTACTGCCGTCTTAAGAGCCTGGTTGGCAGTTAGTACCGCTAGGTCGGGTTCAATGATCCATGGGAAACGCTCTATCAAGAGTTGGAGGTCGGTCTCTATTCCATTGTGGACATGTTCATGGAGCTTTGCCAGTGCGTAGGCGCGTTGCGCAAAGACTACGGCGAGGCTCAGAGATTCAGGGACAGAAAAGTCAGAAAGACGCTGCACCAAGTCAGAAAAGACAGAGGGAGGTACCTCTTCTTGATCACCAATCTGTTCCCAGAGATCACTTACGAGTTCTCTCATCGGTTCTTGGACCCAGGCTTTCGAAACCACCTGGACGAGTCTATCCTTCGCGTCCTCGTCCTTGCCTATCGAGGGAGTGATCTTGCTTACGAGTTCGACGATTTGATCTTGCTCGGCAGGCGTCACCCTAGGAGAGGTGCCGTCGCTTGAGGCGTTAACGACACGTATTCGGTTCTCGTCCGTGTCGCGGCTCTTTCGCCAATCGTGAAATGAGGCTATCCAAGCTCCAACTGCCCTTCTGCCCCATTCGTGAAGTGCGGCGGTTTCCTCGGAATCCCAGTCGATGCTGGTCCGGTCCGTAGATATTAGGTCCACAGGGAGTTCATCCAGCCAGTCGGCCTCTACTACCCCATACAGGTATCGGGAGAATATCTCTTTCCCTTTGATTCCGAAAGTGAATGGTCTATCTTGGGCCAACTTGCCGTGTGCGTAGACCCCGACGCCAGCACGATCCTGCGGCCAATCAGCGTTCTCAACGAAGCCTGCCCAGAAGCGAACTTCCTTTCCATTCACGCTGACTATGTTGAAGCCGTCTTCCGGAATACGAAACTCGAACGTTGGGAGTGCTGTGTTTCTCTCCACCAGAGAGCCGTTTACTTCGACCTTGAAGTCGTCCCGCATGGTGATAGTGAAGCGCCTGCCGAGAGACCCAACTAGCCGAGAGTCGCTGATCGCCCGCATTATCGACAGATCTCGCATCAAAACCATGGTTCCTGAAGCCGAGTTGCTCGAATCTATGAGTTTCTTCCAGAGTGGAGCCTGCCCAGTCTCATCCGCTTCTACGGGTGCACTTTCTAGGGAGCCCGTGTGGACCACTTGAGGGTGGTATTCGCTTAGGCCTTCAGAGTCTGTAGCCAAGAGATCGCGGAGATCGAAGCGAAGCCACGTACACGACGAGTCGCGTGCAGATGCAGTGAGAACCTCAACGGTCGACGCGATCCCGAAAGGTGCGAGTTTCCCAATTCCTTTCCGTCCCGTCAGAGGACGACCACCGTCGCTGGTTTCTCCCGGCGCTGTTCTTCGTCTCCTTCCAATGATCAGGAACTCATCAACCAGCTGCTGGTGGGACATTCCGATACCATCGTCGTGAACCGCTACCCATCGAGAGTCGTCTGCCATGGCAGTGTTTACGTTTACGATTTGTGCATCTGCGTCCCACGAGTTGGACACAATCTCAGCGATGACTCGGGTAGGGCGATTTTGGTAAAGTTTGAGCCCAAGGTGTTCCACTACGTTGTGGCTGAATCTTAGGACCATCTGTTGGTTGGGCATTGTTCGTTCCTAGGTGGCTTCGATTGAAGCGAGGATTCGTCGTGTGAGGATCGACACCAATCTCGAAGGCACTGCGTTGCCGATCTGACGTTCGACTTCTCCGTAGTTGCCGTGGAAGCGATAGTTTAGGGGAAAAGATTGCAAGATAGCTGCTTCTCGTAGGGTAATCCCACGATCTTCGGTTGGATGAACGAATTGGCCGCAAGAGGGTGTTGTGCAGCGAGTTGTCATCGTTGGGGCAGGGCCATTGAGCGATATTCGTCCGTAAGGTCCGGTTGCATTTCTGTTCGTGAGTCTCTTGTGACACTGCAGCTGAAGTGATTTGGGGAGATCGAATCGGTTCCCGTTTTGTGGAATAGCCTTGATTCGTTGTTGTACTTTGGGAGAGCTTCTCCGAGGTGTGCATAAGGAGTCACTCCTATCTGGCACGAGTGCCGCAAGGACGCTTGCTGCGGACTGTGAGCGACTGTCAATTGGTGCAGTGATCTCGGTTGTGGGGCGCGTTCCACAATCTCCTCTTACTCCTACCAAGAAGAGGCGACGTCTCCTCTGTGGTACTCCAAAGTTGACAGCGTCGACATCAAAATCTCGGCATCGGTACCCGAGGCCACGGGTCTTCCTTAGTAACTGCGTGAAGACCGTAGCTCGTCGTAGGCCGGGAACGTTCTCGATGGTGAAGATCTTTGGGCGAAAGAAAGAGACCCATCGAAATACCTCTAGTACAAGGTCTTCGCCTGTCTCGAGGTCGCCGGTATCCTTTGCTAAGGATGAGAATTTTTGACATGGAGGGCAAGCCTTGAGGAGAGTTAAGGAGCCAAAAGGCACGGAAACGTCGTCTCCAATAGATCGAAGATCGCAGTCTCGAATATCCCTTTGCCGAAGGTCAACGACCGGATGATTCAAGCGATAGGATTCAGCCGCTATAGGGTCGGACTCGACCGCCAGTGCTACGTCCAGGCCTGCGTCCATGAGTCCTTGCGTGGCGCCGCCAGCGCCAGCAAACAGGTCGAAGGCGAGTCGTGGTTGTGCTTTGATCACGGTTCGACGAGGTAGGGTAGGGGTGCTCCGACCGATGATACTCGTTGAAGGCGAAGGATGAAAGTGGCGTAGGAAGCTGGAACATCGTACTACTTGTGTCTGTTACGGATACAGCATGATGCCGGTCCAAGGTCCGACGTGGCCACTGAACCGTGGCAAGAGTCGTGCTTGCTTCCAGGCTCAATATGGGGTGTCACCGCCATCGATGTTGATGGCTTGCCCGCGGATGATCTCGGCCTGCGACGAAAGCAAGAAGGCGACGACGCGACCAACTTCGATGGGCTTTATGTGACGGCCGATTTGGGCGGGGACCATCGTTGCGAGAAGTGCGGCGGGATCGTCGCCCGTGCGGCCCGCGATCCACTCCGCGACATCGGCCAGCATGGGCGTGTCGACCCCGCCGGGGCAGACGGCGTTGACGTTGATGTTGTGGGATGCCCATTCGGCGGCGAGGGTGCGGGTGAGGCTGATGACGGCGGCTTTGCTGGCGTTGTAGACCGCCATATTCGGGTAGCCGACTTTGCCCGCGTTCGAGGCGATGTTGACGATTGACCCGCCTTTGGCTTTGATCATCACCCGGGCCGCCGCTTGGCAGCAGGCGAGGAGCCCGTCGACATTGATCGCCATTTGACGCCGAACGGAGTCCTGCGTTTCGTCGAGCGTCGGGTTCATGGTGAGCACGCCGGCGTTCGCCACCAGTCCATCGATGGGACCCAACGTCGCGGCGGCCGCGGCGAAAACGCGTTCGAGTGCGTTCGTATCGGTAACGTCGGCAACGCATGCGAGGGCTTGTTGTCCGCTCTCTCGAACTGCGCGAGTGGTGTCCTCCACGCCGTCACGATCAATATCACTCACCACGACGTTGGCCCCAGCTTCGGCGACGGCCAGGGCGATGCCGCGTCCGAGGCCGCGGCCCGCGCCGGTGATCCAGATGGTGCGGCCTTCGAGCGTCGTGTTGCGCTTTGGTGTCGTCACAGTGGAAACGTATCACTGGCGAGGTCGTCCTCGGAACCCGTTTGGATCTGGTTAAGCGACCGTTCGGTCCAGGGTCCGTTGGCGCCGGTAGCCGACAATCGCGAGGCCAGCAAGCGTCGCCAAGTAGGGCAGAGACTCCACCAGCTGGGAGGGCAAGTCGTATCCCTGGAGACGGAACCCGAGCGCGTCGACCAGGCCGAATACGCAGCAAGCGACGAGGACGCCAAGGGGATGCGCGCGTGCGACCAGAACCGCGACAACGGCGATCCAGCCGCGACCGGCGCTCATGCCGTCCACAAAGAGGGTGACGTTGCCGAGCGAGAGCTGGGCGCCAGCAAGGCCACAGAGGGCGCCGGAGGCGAGCACGGCGGCCCAGCGCCAGAGGTCGGTTCGGATGCCGAGGGTTGCGGCGGCTTGGGGATGTTCGCCCACCGCGCGCAGCCGTAGTCCCCACGGGTGCCGGAAGAGCAGCAGGTGAATCAGTGGTACCAACAACAACGCGAGGTAAACGAGCACGGTGTGGCCGGACAGGAGTGGCCCCAGCACCGGGATCGCGTCGATGCCGGGCAAACGCAGGGGGTCAAGGCCGTCGACCCGCGGATCTTGGAAGGCGCCTTTGACGCCAAACCAGGCGCGCAAGAGGAACACCGTGAGCCCGGAAGCGAGTAGGTTGAGGGCGATCCCGACGACGATGGGGTGCCCGCGTAAGGTGACCGCGAACAGCGCCATCAACGTGGCCAACACCACGCCGGCGCCCGCTGCCCCGAGTACGCCGATCGTGGCGCTGCCGGTAGCGTAGCTGCAGGCGACCGCCGCGAAGGCGCCGCCCAGCATGAGCCCTTCCAGCCCAACGTTCCACACCCCGACCCGTTCGCACAACAAACCACCGAGCGCGGCCAGAAGCAGCGGTGCAACAAAGCGCAGCACGGCTTCGAGTAGGCTGGCGTCGAAGAGGATCACGCGTCCCGTTGGTGGTGTTTGGCGCCGAGGGCGGCATGGCCTGCGGCGGCCACCAACAAGATGACGAGGGCTTGCAGGATCTGTGACAGCTCGCGTGGGACGCCCGCGTGGCGCTCCATACCAAAGCCGCCAGTTTGGATGGCTGCGAAGAGCACACTGGCCATCAACGCACCGAGGGGGCGCGCGCTCGCCAGAAGCGCGGCCATTAGCGCTGTCCAAGCGTAACCCGGGCGGGTCAGCGCACCGTCGATATAGCGGTGGTGGATCGCCAGCACGGCGGCGGCGCCCATCGCGCCAGCGAGGGCTCCGCTGGCGAGCATGGTGCGGGTTCCCAATCGGTCGAGATGAAGGCCCACGTAGGTGGCGAATCGGGGATTCTGGCCGGTGAGCCGAAGGCCCAAGCCGACGCCTGTTTGGGTCAAGAACCAGGCTACGAACACGGTCACAGCGATGACCAAGAAAAGGGTGCTGTCGAGCCGGCCGCCGAGCAGCGGCAGCATGGCGTGGTCGGGTATCCGGTGGGTTTGGGCCAGCCCCGAGGCGGCGTCGCGTAGGGGATGGTTGGCGGCGTAGGCCGCGAGGTAGCGCGCGGGGTAGTTGAGTAGCAGCGTGCCCACCAACACGGGTACGCCGAACCGGCCAGCCAAGACCGACGCCAGCCCTGCGAAGCCGCCGCCTGCCGCCGCGCCAACGGCCAAGGCCGCGAGGATGGGGAGGGGCCCCCAGGAAGGTAGGTGAGGCGCTACCGCGGCGGCCGCGAGAGCACCGAGCACGAATTGGCCCTCACCGCCGAGGTTGAGCAGGCCCCCGCGCAGCGCGAGCGCGGCGGCCACCGCCAGGCCGGCGATGGGCGTGGCACGGTTGAGGGTCGAGATCAAGTTGCCACCGCCACGACCACCGAAGGCACCATCGAACATGGCGGCGTAGGCCGCGCCTGGGTTGTGCCCTAGCAACGCAATGACGATGGCGCCCACGATCGTCGCACCAGCCAAGGCCAATCCAACCGGTAGCAGCCGGTTCATGCGGCCGCGCCGCCCGTCATCAGCATGCCGATTCGTTCCTCAGTGGCTTCGGAGAACGTCAAGGCGCCCACGATTCGGCCGTTGCGCATCACCAAGACACGATGGCTCAGGGCCAGGATCTCGTCAATCTCGGACGACACCAGCAAGACGCCCGCGCCCGTGTTGCATGCTGTTCGGAGGTGATCATGGAGGGTAGCAGCCGCCGCGACATCGATACCGCGTGAGGGTTGTTCGGCCAGCAAGAGGCGGGGCTGCGCGTCGAGCTCTCGGGCAGCGACGAGTTTCTGTTGATTGCCGCCCGAGAGGGTGTTCGTTGGCTGGCTGGGGTCCTTCGCTTTGACTGCGAAGCGATCGAGCAAGCGTGCGACGTGGCGGCGCGCGCGCCCACGGTTGAGCACGCCGCGTGGGAACAAGTCCGCTTGGCGCCTGACGCCGATCAGTAGGTTGTCCGCAAGGCTGGCGACGAGCGCCAGGCCACGTCCGGCGCGATCCTCAGCGATCCAGGCCAAGCCGGCGCGGCGCCGCGCGGCCAGCGAGGTCCCGGCGACATCGTGGAGCATGTCGTCATCGCCGCACAGGTGAATGCTTCCCGCTGACGCAGTGCGCACGCCAGCGATCGCTTCGACCAAGGCACGCTGGCCATTGCCCGCGACCCCGGCAATACCAACGATCTCACCGGCGTGTACCGTGAAATCAACGGCAGCGACCCGTCCACGGCCCTCGGGCTCGGTGACGGCCAGATTCCGGACGGCGAGCAAGGGTCGGCTTTTCGAGATGTCATCGCTGTCGGGGGCGTCAACTCGTGCGATGGGGGTGGTTGACCGGCCGATCATGAGCCGACAAAGATCGTCCGTCAACGTGCCTGACGAAGTGCCTGACACCTCTACCGAGGCCACCTTGCGTCCGTGACGAAGAACGGTCGCGCGGTCCGCGAGCATGCGAACTTCATCGAGCTTGTGGGTGATGAAGAGAATCGTGCGGCCTGCCGCCGCGAGTTTGCGCAGTACGACAAACAGACTGTCCCGCTCGGCGGGGTCGAGCACCGCGGTGGGTTCGTCGAGAATCAAGACTCGGGCGTCTCGATGCAGGATCTTGAGGATCTCGACCCTCTGGCGGAGGCCGATGGATAGATCATTGACCCGAGACCGTGGGTCGATGCCGAGGCCGAATCGACTGGCGGTCTCGGCCGTCGCCTCATTCGCGGCGTGACGGTCGAAGAGACCCCGCCGTCGAGGCTCGTTGCCCAGCACCACATTCTCGGCCACCGTCAACGAAGGGACGAGCATGAGCTCTTGGTGCACCATGCCCATACCGGCATCGATCGCATCGCGCGCTGAGCGCGGGGCGTGGGAACGTCCACCCAGCGCCATCCAGCCGTGGTCCGGTCGTGCCAGGCCGTAGAGCATTCGCATGAGCGTGCTCTTGCCGGCACCGTTCTCACCCAGAAGCGCACGAATTTCGCCTACGGCGATCGTGAGATCGATCCCATCGCACGCGACCACGGACCCGTACTGTTTGCTGAGACCGTGGGTCGAAAGCGCGTCCGGTGGCGCCATCACATCGAGCTGATCGTGCCCGCGGCGGCGAGCATCGGGTCGTCGATCGTGATGGACCCTTCGATGATCTGCTGTGCCAGGTCGCGGATCGCCGTGATCAATTCGGGGCGCTCAGCGAGCAGGCACTGGCTATCCGCCAGTCCGTCGAGCGTTGCAAGGGTGCCGAGGCCGCCGCTGTCGAGTCCATAGTCACGAACGCGGTGGCCGGACGGCGTGGGACCACGCAACGCGTCGACGGTGTCCAGGATCGCGACGTCGACCCGCTTGATCAAGTTGTCGATCATATGACCCGGTACGTTGGGACATTGGTTGATGTCGAGTCCGAAGACGTGGAGGTTGCGCTCGCGAATCGCTTCGAATACGCCGAGATTGCCACCGGCTGCGGCCGCGAAGATGGGGTTGGCACCGGTGGCGGCGAGGGCCAACGTTTGTTCTTTGGCGCGCACCGGGTCGGAGAAGGGATTTTCGCCGCCGACCCATCGAATCGAGACTTCGATCGCGGGATCGTGGTGCCGTGCACCCAGCGCGAAGGCGTCGGTGTAGCGGTGGAGAAACGGGATGTCCGCCGTAGCGATGACGCCGACGTGGCCACTGGTGGTCCACTGCGCGGCGGTGGCGCCGAGCAGGAAGGCCGCCTCATATTCTCGAAAGCGGGCGCACGAAACGTTGGCGGGACGGTCCTCGATACACTGATCGACGACGAGAAAATCGATCTCCGGGTGGGCGCGCGCCAGACGCAGTACCGCGTCGTTGAACTCGAAACCCAGCACGACGATCAAGGACGCGCCTTCGTCGATCGCGGCGCGCAAGTTCTCGGTCCGACTGATCGGGTCGTCGCTTTCGAGCACGAGCGCGCGGGCGCCGTGGCGCGAAGCCGCGGCTTCGATGCCGGTTTGGCCCATGGCAAGGAACGGGTTTGCCGCCAATAGGGTCGGGCGAAAACGTAGACGAACAAGGGTCGCGTGTCGGCGAGTTCGGCGTCGTGCCCTGAGCCGCAGCCAAGGACTAGGAGAAGGAGGGAAAGAAAGAAAATCCCCCGCCGATTCCCCTTTGTGTGATCCGGTCTTTCTGGCCCTCGGTCCCCCCTTTGAGAAAGGGGGGACGTCAGAGCGTTCATTTGATCCGTTCTCATTCGCGCCTCATTGTTGCGGCTCCAGGCTCGCCAGGGCGTCGAGCGCGACGCGAAGCATGGTTGCTTTGGCCTCGGCAACCACCTTGCGATGGGGGGCGTACTCGCTCATGTCTTGCGCGGCTTTGGTGGGATTGCCATCGACGGCGAAAATGCCGCCCGCCATGAGTCCATGGAGCGTGGCGATGATGAACAGGGCCGAGGCCTCCATTTCGACGGCGGCGACCCGACTGGCCTTCCACACCTGCCAGTCATGGCCGAGAGCGGCCGAAGGGTAGAAGCGGTCGTCGGTCAAGACGATGCCCGTCGTGGTGTCGACCGCGGATCCCCGTGCGGCTCGCTGAAGCGCCAGGACCACCCGTGGATCCGCCACCGCGGGAAAGCCAAGGGGCACCAATTTGGGTGTCAAGCCTTCTTCCCGCACCGCGCCGATGGCGATGACCAAGGCGCCGTCGGCGAGATCGTCCTGGACCGCGCCGCAGGTTCCCGCTCGCAGCATCACCTGTGCGCCCGCACGTGCCAGCTCCTCGAAGGCGATGCCTGCCCCCGCGCTGCCAACGCCGTGTGACGTCACGGTGACGCGACGGTCGTGCCAATGGCCGGTGAAGGAGTGGTACTCGCGGTTGTCGCCAACCTGCCGCGGCTCGTCGAGCAAAGACGCGCAGAGGGCTGCTCGGGCGGGGTCGCCCACCACCAACACCCGCCGCGCCACATCCGTGGCACGAACTCGAAGCAGAGGGGAGGGTTGATCGGTCACAGTCAATCGGCTGAATACGATTCGGGACCGCGGCGGGTTGGCCGCGGCCCCGAAGGCTCGCTGGTCAGCAATTAGAACACGTAGCGCAGGCCGACCTGGACCTGTCGCGGCTGACCGGCGCCAGCGGCGATGGTGCCGTCGAAGTTGAACACCAAGTTGGTGGTCTGCGGGTTGAGCAGGTTGGTGTCGTTGAACAGGTTGAAGACGTCGATACTGAGCTCCAGCTCGCGGCCGCCAATCGGGAATGCCTTCGAAGCGCGCAAGTCGAGCGACTTGAAATCGTTGTCCTTGCGTCCCCGGTTACGTTCGGTGACGCTGCCGTCAGCGTTAATCCGGTCCTGCGGCGTTTGTGCCACGGTGCCGGTCTCGGTGATCGACTGGGGCTGGGCCGAACGGTAGCTGTAGCGGGCGTTGACGTTGATGCCCTTCGGTGCCCGCCACAAAATCCAGGCGTTCAAACGATGCTTCTGGTCGCGGTTCGAAAGACCGAACTCGGCGTCGAGGTCGGTGATCCGCGCATACTGGAAGGTAAACGGATCGCGCTCGTTGTCGTCGTCGGACTCATCCTTCGACCGGGTGTAGAAACCCTGGAAGTCGAACGTCCGGCCTCGCTTGGTCAAACCGATAGTGGCACCGCGGTAGCGGCTTTTGGCTTCCGACTCGACCGTGGTCAGCACACCGACACCGTTGAAGCCACCGGGCCCGAGACCGCTTGCCCAAGGCGCGCCAAGCAGCGGGTCGTTGCGGTCAACGAAACGCGTCAGGTGGTCGGTCTTGGTGTAGTTGCCTTGCACCGTCAACTTCAGACCGCGGGCGATTTCGCCCTCCCACGCCAGCGAAAAGGCATAGGT
>CBDFNS010000017.1:0-367853 GCA_965250305.1 Candidatus Multivoradales bacterium
ACGCCACGGCACGGACATAGAAGGGCCAGGCCGACCACAGGCAAATCGGTGTTGCCAACGCGAACTCGATCAGCACACGGAGTCGTGGTGCAAGGAAGCGGGAAACGGGCTCGCCCGGAAGCAAGTCGCCCATGGCGAGCAAGAAGATAGGCACTGCCAGGGCCGCGGCAAATACGAAGCGACGCCACATGTCTTCAAGCTCGGGGTTGGCCTCGTCTTCGGTCGACACCGTTCGCAGTTCGAGCGCCATGCCACACTTCGGGCAGTTCCCCGGCCCTTGTTGGCGGACTTCGAGATCCATTGGGCAGACAAAGACGGCGTTCTGATCGGCCCCAGCCTCATCGGTAGAATCCGAGCGGTTGGCCTTGGGCTCCAAGAAGCGCGCCGGGTCCGCCTCGAACTTGGCCTGGCAGCCAGCGGAGCATAAAAAGTAACGCCTTCCGGCATCCTCGGCTTCGAATCGAGCCTGGTCGGAATGGACCTGCATGCCGCAAACCGGATCGGTGACGCGCTCGTTTGTACTCGCCTCATCAACCCCGTGGCATGCGGCGTGCTTCGTATCCAACATGGAAGTAGTTCCTCGTATGGCCGTCTTCGAGCGCGACCAGAATGGGACAATCCTCTGTGTCTTCGATCAAGCCACGCCGCTCGTAGAGCGCACGGTTTCGACGCCGATACCAGCCTGGCGCGCGAGCTGTCCGATGGTAATCCCAGTCATGGTGTTCCTCATCGAGACCAATCCTAAACCCGATACCACACTACAGGGTCAATCCCCATGAGCAGGTGAACGCGTCCAGTCCTCAGCCCGAGATTGGACCTTCGGTTAACCCCTGCCCGGTCAGGGTGGTGACGGTCCCTGAAATAGGTGCCATCCGAAAATCCTGCCTAAGATGCTGCCTGGCTCCATGGTAGATTCGCCCGTCCGTAGTGCGCGTTCAAGCATGAAGCAGAAGAAAAACACGGTTCGATCCAAGTCCGCCTATCTGGCGGTCTTTGGTCCGGCGATTGTGCTCGCGGTGCTCGGCTTTGCGCTCGCGTTCCAGTTTGTCGGCCCGCCGCCGCCGCGGTCGCTCACCATCGCTACCGGCTCCGAGCAAGGCGCGTACTATCAGTTCGGTCAGCAATACGCCCGCTGGCTCGTGCGGCACGACATCACGCTCCGTGTGCTCCAGACCGCGGGCTCGGTGGAAAACCTCGCGCTGCTCGATGCGGAGGACTCCGGCGTCGACTTGGCGTTCGTTCAGGGCGGCACTGGCGCCGGTCAAGAGACACTGCGCTCGCTGGGCAGCCTCTTTCACGAGCCGTTGCTGGTGTTTCACCGGCGGGAAACCCCGCTGCGCTTTCTCTCCGACCTCAAGGGCCGACCGATCGCGCTCGGCCCGGACGGCAGTGGCACGCGCGCGGTCGCTTCGCTGGTGGCACGGGAGAATGGCCTCGATCCCGCGCGTCACCCCGAGGCCAGCAGCTTGTCCGGCGCCGAGGCGATCGAAGCGCTCAAGGCCGGCACGGTCGATGCCACGTTCCTGGTCAGCTCACCGGAAGCCCCTCTGGTAAAATCCTTGCTCGAGGATCAAGAGCTGGTGCTGTTGAGCATGGAGCGCGCCGAAGCCTACGCTCGCCTGCACGGATTCCTGGCCCAGGTTCATATTCCGGCGGGCATGCTCGACCTGGAAGAGAACATCCCGCCGCAGACGATTCAGCTGATCAGCCCGACGGCCAACCTGGTGATTCGGGAGGATCTTCACCCGGCGCTGATCGATCTGCTGCTCCAGGCCGCGACGGCCGTCCATGGTGGCGGTGGCATGTTCGAGCAGCCCGGACAGTTTCCGGCTCCCGAGTCGCTCGAGTTTCCCTTGAGCACGGAAGCGGCTCGCTTTTTCGAGTACGGGCCGCCGTTCCTCCAGCGCTTCTTGCCCTTCTGGCTGGCCACCCTGGTCGACCGTCTGAAAGTCCTCCTGCTGCCGTTGATCGTGTTGCTGATTCCCTTGTTCAAGATCGTGCCCCCCACCCTACGTTGGGGGATCCGACGCAAGATCATTCGCTGGTACAAAGAGGTACAGGTGTTGGACAAAGCACTCGACGAGGACGATGCGGGCGCGCGGTTGGACCATTTCGCTTCGGAGATGGAACGCATCGAGCGTGAGGTGACACAAGTCCAGGTTCCCCTGGGCTACGCGGATCAGCTTTACAACCTACGCCTGCACATCGGCCTAGTGCAACGCAAGCTCGAGTCGACTCTCGGCACTGCCGTGGCCAAGCACGAGTAGCCCTCGACTACAAGCCGCCGCGCAGCCGCTTGCCGGTCTCTACCGCCGCTCGGCCGCGAATCGCGATGATCGGGCGCCCTGAGCCCTTGATCACCGGTCAGATCTGCCCAATTCGCCGACTCCTGAGCCCCCAACAACATTCGGATTTGGGCATTTTTGACGTTTGCGCACGCTTCGCCCGCGCGGCGGGCGTAGTCACCGCCTTCTTCATGTGCCGCACATTGGAGGCTGTCCCGTCAAGAGGCAAACCTCACCTGAGCGGTCTTTTGCGGCCGCAATCGGGATCGGCTCCCAAGATCGGTTGTCGAGATCACGCATCCTCGACTTCATTGGTTGCGGTGTCGCTCTTTCGGAAAGCGCACCAGCCACACATCGGGATCAAGGCGTAGCGATGGATATCGCTTTGCCCCTGGCGAGTTCTCGCCCCAGAAGATCTTTGGTTCCAGGCCGCGTCCAAGGGATTGGACAGTCGCATGGATGGTCACCGAATGGTGATTCCAGCACAAAGGTGGCTCACGGACTGGGCGCGTTCTTTGAACCGATCATCAAGCGCGCGGCGGTGTCTCCAATCAGGCAAATGGCTTGTGTAGCCCAGCACGTGACATGGTTGACACCGCCGCGCCAAATCAGCGAAACAAGAGTTCAGGCTTGTAGATGGTCTGGTCCCTCATGATGAAATAGGCGGCTCGGGCAAGCTTGTGAGCGAGTGCCCGGATGGCAACAATGCGGTTGGTCTTGGTCTTTTTGCGGAGGTAGGGATTGCCGTTCTTACGATTGCCATTGCCTTTCTTGCGGCCATTGCTGGTGCGCTCAGACCGCACGCAGCGGCAGTACGAGGCGTAGTTGCCCACCGATGCAAATCGGCTGATCTGGCCCGTCTCGTACATGATGGTCAGCCCAAGGATGTCGCCCACGCCGGGAATGGAGAGGAGACCGTGAAATGCCTTCCTGAGCTTGCCTCTCCTTTTAGCCGCCTTGCTCAGCTCATGGATCTGTTCACGCACCATGTCGAGTACGCGCACCGTGGCTTGCACCGCGAGTACCTGACATTCGTCATCGAGCAACGCGCCGACTTCGCCGGGTCTCAGCTTTTTTAGCTGGTCGGCGGTGTACATGGTTGAGGTGTTGCGGGCCAAGATGTTCTTGAACGCCAGCAAAGACGCCACCTTCTGCTTGACCAGCTTGCTACGTCGGCGCAGCAGATCCCGTATCGCGCGCTCCTGGCGAGGATAGATGTAACCGGTGGGCAAGATGCCGAGCCTAAGCAAGTGTGCCAGCCATCGAGCATCGTGGCGGTCGTCGGTGAACTTGAGCCCTTCGTACTGTTTCACCGCTGAGGTGTTGACCAAGTGGAGCTGGTAGCCGAGATCCATCAAACCATCCACCAACCAGTACCAATTGAAGGTCGACTCCACCGCGACTCCGGACAGCTCTTCGTGAAACGGCTCGAGCGCACGCCCGATCGTCCCAAGGTCATTGGTCATACGCTTCTCCAGCAAGATCCGGTCCTCTTCGTCGCTCACGACCACGTAGCTGTTGTTGGAGTGCAAGTCGATTCCGCTGTAAAGTGCCATTGGCTCCTCCTCATTGTTGCTACAAGTTCCCAGGACGCGACTCTATTTCGCGGCCTGAGATGGGCCTCCATATGATCATCAGGTGAATATTTGGCTACGCTTGAACGTTGTAGCGGGCTGGCGTTTGTTCGACGAACGCCGTGCAGGATTGGCGTGCCTGGTCGAGGACTGTGACGCCGAGGTGCCGTCAACGGTGGTCACAGAAGCAGGAAGTTGTGGCCACCTTTGACCGCTCGCTACAGCGTCCAGAAAATGTCAGTCCAGGGCATCGTTGAACCAAACCCAGCCTACGTTACCGGCGTCCATTGTGCAGCTCACACGTCGGACCTTCAGGGTTGCAACTTGGTTTGAGGGACTCCAGAATTCGAGCGCTTCATGGGTGTTGTGGTAGGAAGCAGAGAAGGCGAGGTTGCGACCGTTGGAATCGACCAGCACGAGATCCATATCCGCAACCGGGGGTGAGAAGGTAGGTCGGATTGGCCGCCGTGCGGCAAGAACATGACGAAGGTCGACGTCACGGACGAGGTCGAGCTGAAACGCGATACCCATCCGTTTCGCGTCACCTTTCGGCCGATGCATTCCGAGCGCGATGTCGCGGAGTCTGCGGAGATCGTCGCCATCATCGAGCACGAGGCCATCGATCGTCACCGCAAGACCGTCACCGCAAGACCGAGACCGTGCCCAAGGGCGCTGTGGCAAACAGGTACAGGACGGTCGCTACGACGACGGCGTCGACACCTCGGACGACGGTGGTCCACTCAGCTGCTGCGAGAAGCCCGCGAGATCGCCACCGCTCGGATGCTGAAAGACCCGCAGATCGAACTCCGGGGCAATCGCCAGAATGTGGTCGAAGATATCGGCCTGGATCGATTCGTATCGCGCCCACGCCGTGTCGTTGGTGAAGCAGTAGATCTCGATCGGCAGGCCGTCCGGCGTCGGCGCGAGCTGACGTACCAGCAAGGTCATCTCCTGGTGGATCGCGGGATGGTTCTCTAAGTAGGCGACGAGGTAGGCGCGAAAGGTGCCGACGTTGGTCAGGTGCCGCAGGTTGACGATGCTCGTATCTTCGATGCCCTGGGCATCGTTCCACTCTCCGAGCTCCCGCCGCTTGCGTTCAACGTAGGCGGCGATGTAGCGGATCTTCGAGTAGCGCTCGATCATTTCGGCCGTACAAAGCTTGATCGTGCTCATGTCGATCGCGATCGAGCGCTTGATCCGCCGGCCGCCGGACTCCGACATACCGCGCCAATTCTTGAACGACTGGGTGATCAGGGCATACGTCGGAACCGTGGTGATCGTCTTGTCCCAGTTCTGCACCTTGACCGTGGTCAGCGCGATATCGAGGACATCGCCGTCGGCACCGTAGCTCGGCATCTCCAACCAATCGCCCTTCGACAGCATGCGATTGGTCGATAGCTGGATGCCGGCAACGAAGCCGAGGATCGCGTCCTTGAAGACCAACATCATCACCGAAGCGAGCACCCCCAAGCCGCTCAGCAACACGATTGGCGACTTGCCCAAGAAGGTCGCGATGACGATCAAGAGCGTCGTCAGGTAGAGGATGATCTTGGCGACCTGGACGAGTCCCTTGAGGGGCACCTGACGGGAAACCGAGAGGGTATCGTAGATCTCGAGGATTCCGTTCAAAAGCGCATCAATGGTGAGGAGCCCCACTACGACCATGTAGACCTGCGCCCCGGCCCGAATACCCGCAACCGCCGCCGCGGCGCCTTCGAGCGCTCCCGGCGCGAAGCGGAAGAGCACGGCGCCAGGCGCTAGGTGGGCCAGCCAGAAGAAGACGCGGTGCCGTAGCAGGCGGTCATCCCAATCGGTCTTGGTCCGAACGACGGCGGCCGAGACGATCCGGAGGAGGAGTGTCTTGGCCACGAAGAACGAGATCGCCGCGCAGACCACAAGCAGCAGCACCGCCGTCGCCAACGTGAGCGCACCGAGGGTACGTTCGCCGAAGGGCAGGTGGAGCTGGGTGAGCAGACCCTCGATGGTTACGAGCATAGATTCCCGCGGATTGAGTGGTGAGGGTGTGAGTAGCAGCGCAAACCAGCGGGACGATCGACGCGCGCGTCGTGGTCACCTTGTCACATCGCCGAACGAACAAGGCCTATTCGTCCAGCATTCCGTTCAAATGAAGTCACGGCACTTCGTTTCGATCGAGCCTGTCGGCAGTGATTGAGGCCGATATGAGTGAAATCGCTGAAAAGAAGCGAGTTGTCGATATGGCCCACTCGGTGCGTTGCGGGGACCATGTCAGGCTACGCGGCGATCGTCCTAGCTCCTGAGGCGCGCGTCCCACCTGGCGATTGCAGTGGTTGGGGCAACCGACTTGTCTGAGTGACGAAAGTGTTTCGACCAGGGACGAACACCGATCAAGCGGCTGACCAAGCACACACGCCGTTCGTTCGACCCGAACGCCGCCTCGATCGCTTCGGGCCTTGACATCTGATGGACGCTCATTGTCAAATACGCCCGCCATGAATTTCGATCTTGAGATTTCCGAATCTTTCTGCGGACGAAAGCAGAAGCGCAAGGCCAAGTGCCGTGCGCGAAATCGAAGCATGTCCTCTGACTGAGTTCAACCTGGAACCCAATCCGAGACCGCCCGAAACCCGCACCGGTACAACCGGAGCGGGTTTCTTGCGTTGAGAAGCTTTGCACAGGATGTACCGACGGAGCTCGGGGAGCGTCTTTGCCCCGAATCGCGAGGTATGTTCTGTATGCCTGATACACGCTTCGATTGTCCTTCCCGAGATGTCGACGAGCGGTCCGTTGTGGAGCCGGTGGGCCCCATCGCGGTCTTGAAAGTTGGCGGAACCTCCATGGCCGACCCAGTAGCGATGGCCCATGTCGTCGCGGCGGTTGCCACAGTCCCTCGCCCGGGCATCACCATGGTGGTGGTCTCAGCCCTGGCTGGCGTTACGGAAGCCCTGATTGGGCTCTTGGACGACGACACGAACTCGGCAGTGGTCTTCGAGGAACTTCACGACCGAAACATAGGCCCTGCACGCGCGGCAGGGATTGCGATCAGGGTGCGAAACAGCCGACGGCCTTGGGTCCCGGGAACGCGAATCGATGGCACCCGAGAGGATGGCGCCCGCATCAGCGCCCACATTCACACAGCCGAATGTGTTCCCCTCAATGCGCTTCCGGATTCTCGGATTCCGGGACCTCGGTTGCTGGAGGAGGCCTGATGTGTAGCTCTGATTCGACAGGTATTTCGCAGCCCATTGCCGAGTGCCGCCGCGCTTGGCCACAGGCCCCATCGGTGGATCCGGATGAGCAAGGGAATTGGCAACGGCAATGGCTTCGGACGCTCTGTGGCGTCGACACAACCTGCGGCCGGGAGGGCGACTTGCGACCGCACCTCGAGGTGCTTCTGGCGGAGTTGGGGGCCCGCGTGATCGTCCAACCGGTGCCGATTGCGGGCCAGATCGAGGACAATCACCCGACCGCGCGCGCCAACATGCTCGCCATCTGGGGGACTCCACGCCTCCTGCTCACCACGCATCTGGATACGGTGTTACCTCATATCCCGCCGCGAGACCGGTTGGATCACGCGAAAGGTACTGGCCTGGCAGCTCGCGGTGCCTGTGACGCCAAAGGGCAAGCGATCGCGCAGCTGGCGGCCATCCGGCGTTTGCTGCGTGATGGGGTGGATGATGTTGCGTGGCTCGGCGTGGTCGGCGAAGAGACCACCTCTGACGGTGCGATCGCCGCGCGGGCGCTGGCGCCGAGGCTCGCGACCGTGGACACGATCATCAATGGCGAGCCCACCGACAACGTGCTCGCGCGTGGACAGATGGGATACCAACACCTCCGTCTCTCGTGCTCGGGACCGGCTGGTCATGCTAGCGACGGCGAGGCCACTGATCCGATCGACGGCCGCAATGCGTTGTGGCATCTCCTGTTTTGGTTGGATGCCGCAAGGGGGCTGCCGACCCGGATCGACGCCCATTTCGGCCAGGAGCTGTGGAATCTTGGGCGCGTACAGGGCGGCGAGGCCGCCAATACAGTAGCTGGTGAGGCCACCGCGGAGATCGTGATCCGCACGGCTCCGGGGTCGACCCTTGCCGTGGACCTCATGCATCTTGGCCAGGCGAGGTCGGTGTCGGCACGTGTGGTGGACTATCGAGTCGAAATGCTTCTCGACGAGCCACCCGCCCGCCTCGACTGCATCGATGGCCATCCCGCCGCGCCCGTTGGCTTCGGTTCGGACACGCCGCGGCTTCGCCCTCTGTGTCCCAACGGTAGGTTGATGATGGTGGGGCCCGGTTCCATTCTCGAGGCCCACACACCGCACGAGTACCTAGCATGGTCTGACCTGTCGAACGGGATCGATCTTCTCGAGCAGGTCAGCCGTTCCTTGCTGGCGATCGGAGGGGCCCGGTGAACACACTGCGAGCTCCACATGTACCCAGCATGTCCGACTCCGACTCCGCCAGCAGCGACCGCGCTGAGCCCCCGATTGGTGTGTTCGGTCGCGGACGACTGGGTACCGCATTGGCCGAGTCGCTGGGAACCCGTCTCGCCTGGCAGGTGGGGCGAGGCGAGGTGCTTCCTAGCGTGTTGCCGACGTCACGACGTGATGCACAGCCTTCCTTGGTCGCGATCGACGCATCGATACCCGACGCCGTGGACGCCCATGTGAACTGGGCCCTCGAAGTAGGCAGCCACCTGGTCATCGCCGTGACCGGCTGGATTGAAGCCGAGACCTTGACCCAGCTCGAAGCCAAGGTCGCGGATCGCATCGGGGTCGTACTAGCCCCGAACGGCTCACTGTCCGTGGCGCTCATGGCCCGTTTCGCCCGTATCCTCGGGGCGTACAGCACACGGTTTGTGCCCGGCGCCGATGGCTTTCTCTTGGACCACCACCATCGGGGAAAGCGAGATTCACCCTCGGGTACCGCCTTGCGCCTGGCGGATGCCTGGGCCGGCGAAGCGAGCCAAGACCGCGACCGGACCGGGCCAGTAATCGCATCGATCCGGGCAGGCCACGAGGTGGGGCTCCACGTACTGGGCTTCGACGCACCAGCCGAGACCCTGGAGATTCGTCATCAGGCTCGATCTCGAGACATCTTCGCCCACGGCCTCATCACCGCCGTCGACTGGGTCCGAGATCAACGTGGCCTGTTTGCGATGGACGATATCGCGCGTGAGTTGCTCGATCCACTCTTTCGTTTCTGAACCACCGACGACCGAACCATGAAACCAACAACGAGCGCCCGAGGGCTCGAGGGAATACGCCATGCAATACACCAACCTCGATCCATCTGAAAATCGTGACATGACCCATCTCAACACACTCGACCATCCGTTTCATGGGCTCTGGGTCGCCTTAGCGACCCCTTTTGGTGCCGACGGCGAAGTCGACCTCGAGGCCTTTCAACGACTGGTTCGCCATTGCGTGGAGGGTCGCGATGCCGGCCCGCGTGCAACCGACGGCGCCCATGCTCCGGGTGTCGATGGATTGCTGGTCCTCGGCTCGACCGGTGAGGCGGCGACCCTGGTCGACGACGAGCGAGATCGCTTGATTGCGATGTGCTTGGAAGCAGCCGGTTCCATCCCAGTGATGGTGGGTACCGGTGCCAATGCAACGCCCCAGGCTGTGCGCCTGACCCGGCGCGCGGAGGAGCTTGGTGCCCAGGGCGCCTTGGTCGTGACCCCTTGGTACAACAAGCCCAACGCGGCGGGCCTCCAGGCGCATTACGCGGCGATCGCCGACGCGGTGGACATGCCCCTCGTGGTCTACAACGTTCCGGGACGAACGGGCCTCAATGTGACACCCGAAGCGCTGGCCCAACTGTGGCACATTCCGTCCGTCGTGGCGATCAAGGAATCCAGCGGCAACATCGAGCAGATCGACGCGATGGTGCGGACCGCGCCCGCGGGCAAAGCGATTCTCGCTGGCGACGACGGGCTGGCTTTGGCCGCGATCGCGGTGGGTGCAAGAGGGCTGGTCTCGGTGGTCGCCAATGTTCTGCCAGCGGCCACCCAAGCGTTGGTTGCGGACGCGCTGGAGAGTCGTTTCCCGGCGGCGCGTCATCGGCATGCACGGCTGTTGCCCGTCGTGGAAGCGCTTTTCTGCGAGAGCAACCCGGTGCCGCTGAAAGCCGCGTTGCACCACCTTGGCCTGGCGGAAAATCATGTGCGCGCACCCCTGGCGATCGCCTCGGATGCCACGCGTCGCCAGGTTGTCACCGTCTTGCGTGCGCTCAGCGCGGCCGAGGCGGCATGACGTGGCGCGATCTCGAGGCCTTCTACCAACAGCCAACACCCGATCTCTTGGCGTCGCCGGATATTGGTTCAGCGCACAAGTCCCTACTCGAAGGGCTCGAAGCGGGAACCATTCGCGCGGCGCTCCCCACGGCCCAGGGATGGCAGGCCCAGACCTGGGTCAAAACGGCGATCCTGGTGGGCTTCCGAGCCTTTCCGACGCAGGAGATGCCGACCGCCCTGGGTGTCGGTTTTGATCGAGGTGGCTACCCGCCCCGGGAACTCATCGCCGAAGACGAGGTGCGTTTGGTTCCGGGAGGCTCGGCGATCCGACGCGGTGCCTACGTCGCGTCCGGTGTGGTGGTGATGCCGCCCGCCTACGTCAACGTGGGCGCATGGGTCGACAGCGGGACGATGATCGACAGCCACGCCTTGGTCGGGAGCTGCGCGCAGGTGGGGAAAAACGTCCACCTGTCGGCCGGCGTTCAGATTGGTGGGGTGCTGGAGCCCGCCAAAGCATGTCCGGTGGTGGTCGAAGACGACGCATTCTTGGGCGCGCAATCCGGGGTGTTCGAGGGTGTGGTGGTCGGTGCCGGCGCGGTCTTGGCGCCGGCCACCCATCTGACGGCGTCCACCCGTATTTTTGATCTGGTGCGAGAGACGGTCTGGACCGGCCAGGTGCCGCCCGGCGCGGTGGTCGTTCCCGGTAGTCGCCGCGCCAAAGGGGCCTGGGCCGAAGACCATGGGCTGACCCTCTACGTACCGGTGATCGTGAAGTACCGGGATGAGGCAACGGCGACCGCCACCGCGCTCGAAGAGGCGCTTCGATGAGTGGTTTCGAGGACATGTTGCTCACGCCCAGGTGCCACCCACCGCGTTCCGCGATCCGGATCGCGATGTCCGATCCGACAGCCGACAACGGCATGACAGGCAGTGGCGGCCGGTCGACCCAACCCGACATACCAGTCGCCTCCTTGGCCTTGGGAGAACCTGGCTGGGACCTGCCGAAGGCGGCAGCCGAGGCAATGGGTCTGATGCAACGAGCCCCTTATGGGCCACACGTGGGCCATGAAGGCTTGCGACGGGCGATCTCGCGATGGGAAGGGGTTGATCCGGACCGCGTCCTGATCACCACGGGCGCTCAGGGCGCACTCCATGCTCTGGTTCGCGCCTATCTCGGTCCGGGTGACACTGCGTTGGTTCCCGATCCAGGGTTTCCCGGCTACGCGGCGCTGGTTCAGCTCGTCGGCGCCGAGCCGGTCCCCTACACCTTGCCGGCCGACCAGGGATTTCGGCTCGACCCGCGGTCCATCGCCCTGGCATTTGAACAGTCTCCCAATGCCCGCGTCGTGTTTCTCAACCATCCTTCGAATCCGACCGGTGCCGGGGCGAGCGGAGCGGCATTGCGGGAGGTATCGCGGCTTTGTCGAGAGCGAGGCGCGCTGTTGGTTTCCGACGAGGTCTATCGTCACCTCCATCCTCGGGAGCGGGCCACGCCACCGGGTTTGATTGCGGCGGTGGGGCCGCAATCGGACACGGTGGTGATCAGCTCGGTGAGCAAGGCGTGGGGCGCTCCCGGTCTTCGGGTTGGCTGGATGCTGGCGGATCCGCGGATCATTCGAACCTGCACCGATCTTCACGCCTGGAGTGTGACGTCTGCTGCTTGGCCCTGTCAGATCGGCGCCCGTGCATTGATCGAGGCCAGCGACACGATCGTTCCGGACGCGCGCCGTGACCTGGAACGACGTTGGCGGCGGCTCGAGACAGCGTGGGAAGAGGTGGGCGGCCCCTCACCGAGCGTCCCGGACGGTGGAATCTACGCCTGGTTCCGGCTGCCGACACGCGCGGCTGCCGATCCGGTCGAATTCTGTGCCCGACTGCGCCAAGGCGCGCGGGTCGCGGTGGTACCCGGTCTTGCCTTCGGTGAGGCTGGACGTCATTGGGCTCGGCTCTCGTTCGCGGGTGAGGTTGCGGAGCTGGCAGCCGGCGTGCGGCGTCTGGTGACCGCTGATGGTGTTCGGGACACGCTTGCTCACGAGCGGTCGCTGGACCACAAAGGAATATTGTCGTGAGCCTCTTCGCCTTCGACGATCGAGCCTGCTCGAGGCTGGCACGCGAGCAGGGAACACCTACATTCGCCTACCGATCCGAACGCTTGCTGGCACAAGTGCGAACGCTCCGAGGGGCACTGCCGAGCCGGGTGCGCCTTGCGTATGCGGTCAAAGCAAACCCTCTGCCGCAGATCTTGATTTGTCTGGCACAAGAGGACTTGTCTTTCGACTGTGCCTCGGCGGGTGAGCTGGATCGTCTGGCGTCGATCGGCGTCTCGAGTGACCGGATTTTCTTTGCTGGCCCGGGCAAGCGTGATGCCGAAATTGAGACGGCCGTGGCCCGTGCCATCCGTTTGCAAGCGGAAGGTATCGAGGACCTTCTGCGCGTGCAGGCCGCTGCCCGCGCGCAAGGGAAACGACACGTCGCGGTCAACCTGCGCGTGCAACCGCTCGGTGTAGCCGATGATGGCATCTTGGGCGGCAGCGGCCCGACCGCCTTCGGTGTCGACGAAGAAGATCTGCCGGTGCTGCTGGCGCAGAGCCGTCGCTTCAGTCGGGTCTCCATCCGCGGCGTACACGGCTTCGCGGCTTCGAACGAGCGATCGGCGCCACGGCTGTTGGCCAATCATCGCCGGATGATGATCATTGCGCAACAACTGGCCACGGAGTGGAATCTCTCGATCGATCAGATCGATCTCGGAGGTGGGCTTGGCGTGGCGTACAACGAACAAGAAGAAGCGCTGGACCTGGGGGCGTTGGGCGTGGGGCTCGAGAGCATGCTGGCCGAGAATCCTTGGTTTCGAGGCCAGCTGATCCTCGAACCGGGACGTTTTCTGGTGGCGTCGTGCGGCGTCTATCTGGCCCGGGTGCTCCGAATCAAACACAGTCGCGGCGTGTGTTTCACCATTCTCGACGGTGGTATCAACCACCTCCTGCGACCGTTCTTGACCGGGCAACCGTTCCCAGTGCGCCGGATCGAAGGCGACCTCCCAGCCTGGAATCAAGGGTCAACCGACGCGGCCACGAGTGGCGTGCGTGGGCACGCCGACGCCACGCCACGGTCATCCCCTACCCGCTGTCGATCCACTGTCCTGGCGGGTCCACTGTGTACGGCCCTCGATCGATTGGGTGAAGTCGAGCTACCGAGCGCGCAGCCCGGTGACTTGCTGGTCTTTGGGATGACGGGTGCCTACGGTGCCACGGAGGCGATGACCCACTTTCTCAGCCATCCGCCGGCATCGGAAGTCTGGGTTTCGGGTCCGTATTGATGCCCGCTCAGACAGGTTCCCTCTCAAAGACTCGACATCGAACGCCACGCTCCATCGGAAGCAGGATTCGGTTGATAGAAAGCTGTGTGCAAGCACGACAAGCCAAGCACGAAAAGCCAGGTGAACGACACACCCCTGCCATGGCAACGCTGGTTGCCTGTTTCGACCTCGCTTCGGAAGTCGGCCTCTGATTGTTCGATCCGCTACGACGCCAGGCCAAACGAGGGCGCTACAAACGGTCAGGACGGTGGAAAGCTGCCCTCGGGAAAAGGCGTCTAGACATTTTGGATCCTCCTTGCCCTTCTAAGATAAGACGCAGGAGGGGTCGAGAATCTGCACCGGTCTCGAAAGAATGCGTCTTCGGGTTCCCGGAGGTCGTTCGGTTGGCACCTGTATCTCTCCCTGTATCTCTCTGGCAGCGCAAACCAGCGGGACGATGGGGCCACGCGTCCTGGTCACCTTGTCGCATCGCCGAACAAGCAATTGCCTGTTCGTCAAGCATTCCGTTCAAAATGAAGTTACGGCACCTCGTTTTGATCGATCCGGTGGAGAGTGATTGAGGGAGAAATGAGTTAAACCGATGAAACAAAACGGGTTATTTGCATGGCCTGGAACTTGCTTTGTCACCAACATGGGTCCATGTGAATCCGAAAAGAACCCAAACCGACCAAGAAACCGCGACGATTCCGGCGCGGGAGCATCGGAGAAAGAGATGAGAGACGACTGGGACTCTTCAGTCCCTGATCGAGAGTACGCGGCTGCCCATGCGCCCATGAGAATCTCGAAACCAATTCCCTCCAGCTTCGACGTAGCCGCACCGGAGATTCGGAGCAACGGTCGAGAATTGTCCGGTTTCAGTTCGCATCGAAAGACGGGGAGGCAGAGTTGGCCGATCTGCCTGTTGCTGTTCTTCATCACCCCTTCTCTGGCCATGTCTCGACTTGCCTCGACGGATATGCCCATCAACGCTCATGCGAAGCGATTTGGAAATGGTTGGGAATGCGAGTGGGGTTACAAGAACGTCGACAATGCCTGTGTGGAGGTAAGGGCGCCTTCCCATGCTCACCTGGACTCCTCTGGAACCCGCTGGGAGTGCTCTCGCGGCTATCTTAAGATCGCGGGTGAGTGCGCCACGGTCGAGCTACCTCAATGGGGTTTCCTGACCGCTCGAGGGCATGATTGGGAATGCGCGCAGGGATTCGAGAGAGTCGATCAACTGTGCGTCGCGATCAAGATCCCCGAGGGTGCCTATCGTGCCGACCATTCCTGGCGTGGCTGGGAGTGCGGCAGAGGGTATGGAGCCATCGACCGGGCGTGTGCCCTCGTGGACGTTCCCCCGCATGGCTTCCTGGATGCCCGTGGGCACGATTGGACGTGTGAGCGCGGCTACCGGAGGGCAGGCACGTCGTGCGTATCGATCACCATTCCGGAACACGGCTATCTTGACGGCTCTGGAGCCGATTGGAAATGCAGCCGCGGCTTCGAGAAGATCAACAACACATGCGCACTCGTCGAGCTTCCGACAGGAGCCCACCTAACTTCGTCCAGAGCCGGCTGGACATGCGATCGAGGATACCGGAAGCACGACGATACGTGCGTCGAGGTCGAGGTACCTCAGCACGGCTACCTCGCCTCGTCAGGCCACGACTGGAAGTGCGACTGGAGCTATCGAAGGGACGGGCGATCGTGCATTGCCGTCGACGTACCGACGGATGCTCACATTGACTACTCAGGCAACGACTGGACTTGCAATTCGGGGTATCTGCGGCAAGGGGATCAATGTGCTCGGCACCAAGGCTGAAATTCGGGGCGGATCTCGTAAACGCGATGGCCGCAGCTCCGAAACCAGGGTGGTCCAATAGGAAAAACAGTGATGCTGAAAAGAATCTTCGTAGGAAACCTTTCATTCGACTTAGCCGAAGACCAGATGCGAGCGCTGTTCAGCGAACTCGGAACGGTCGAAACGGTCCAACTGATCACCGATCATGCCAGCGGACATTCGCGGGGCTTCGGCTTCGTCGAAATGTCGAGCGGAGCCGATGAGGCAATTGCAGCGCTGGATCAGAAGCAGCTAAACGGCAAGACCCTCCACGTGAACGAGGCACTGCCGCGGGGTGAGCAAGCTTCTCACCGTCGGCCCGTGCTCAGGGAAGAGACGACACGCATTACCCCAGAGCGGTCGACGGCATGAGGCCGAACCACGACACGGACCAAGCCCGGCATCCAAACCTCCTCTTCAATTCTTCCGTCGTTCCCGAATCGCTTCACCGTGAGCCTATGCTCATCCATGATGAGTGCCATTCCGAAAACTCGGCAACCATCCCTCTACGTGCTGTCGCCGACAGCGACGTCATGGCGACGGCGTTCGTCTATTGCGAGGCCCACTTCGGGAAAATCGACGGCAAGACGGCAAATGGTCTCGTCCGTTACTCAGAGAAGTACACGATTTTGTCCGTGATCGACAGCGAGAAGGCCGGCTTGGACGCCGGCGACGTGCTCGACAACAAGCCGAACGGCATTCTCGTTTGTCGCGATCTCGCTGACGCCTTGGACCATGCCGGATTTGTACCCGACTTCTTCATCTTCGGCGTGGCGCCAGCGAGCGGAATGTTGTCGGCCGAAGAGCGAGCCGTCGTGCTCGAGGCCATGGGCTTGGGGATGAACATCGTCAATGGCCTTCACGAGTTCTTCAACGAGGATCCGGAGTTCGTGGCAGCGAGCGAAGCGGGCAACGTGCAGATCCTCGACGTTCGAAGACCGCGCGACAAGAAGGACCTGCGGATGTTCAGCGGCCGCCTCGTCGAGGTCACGTGTCCGCGCATCGCCGTTCTCGGAACGGACTGCGCCATTGGCAAGCGCACGACCGCCACCATCTTGGCCCAGGCCCTGAACGATCACGGTATCAAGGCGGTATTGGTCGGAACCGGTCAAACCGGGTTGATTCAGGGGGCTCGCTATGGCATCGCGCTCGACGCGGTTCCATCACAATTTTGCTCCGGCGAGATGGAGGCCGTCGTCATCGAGGCGTTCGAAGGCGAGAACCCCGATGTGATCATAATCGAAGGGCAAGGGGCGCTGAGTCATCCAGCGTACTCGACCTCGAGCTTCATTCTCCGGGGAAGCTGCCCCGACGGTGTTGTTTTGCAACACGCCCCCGGACGCAGCCACCGCTGCGACTTCGCGCAGATGGCGATGCCGACGCCAGCGAGCGAGATCCATCTCATCGAGACCTTCGCCGACACCAAAGTCATTGGTTTGACCATCAACCACGAGAACCTGTCCGCCGCCGCCGTAGAAGCGGCGATCGAAGCCTATGAGCAGGAACTCGGGATCCCGGTCACCGATGCGTTGACGCGGTCGCCGGAGTGTCTTGTGGAGATGGTCTTGTCGGCGTTCCCGCAGCTCGTGGAGTCACGCCTTCTCGCCGTAGTATGAGAGTTCCGAGGTTGGCGATCGACCTCGGCAAGATCCAGCACAACGCCCGTACCCTGGTGAGACGGTTGTCCGAGCGCGGCATCTCGGTCACGGGTGTCACCAAGGCGACCCTCGGCTCTCCCGAGATCGCCACGGTGTTGCTCGACGCGGGGGTGGAGGCGCTCGGCGACTCCCGTATCGAGAACATCGAAGCCATGCGGCGCGCGGGCGTTGCGGCGAGCATGATACTCATTCGCTCTCCGATGCTCAGCCAGCTGGAGCGGGTGATCGCCCACGCCGACGTCAGCTTGAATACCGAGCTCGAAGTCATCAAGGGCCTCTCTGCCGCGGCACGAGGAGCAGGAAGGATGCATGGAATCGTGCTCATGGTCGAGCTCGGAGACTTGCGGGAAGGCATTCTGCCCGCCGATCTCCCCGAGACCGTGCGTGAGACACTCAACCTCCCGAACATCGATCTTCACGGCATCGGCACCAACTTAGCTTGCCGCTGCGGCGTCACACCCAACGCCACGAACATGTCTGAGCTTGGTGCTCTTGCAGAATCGATCGAGGCGACGTTCGGCCTGGCGCTTCGACTCGTGTCCGGCGGCAATTCCGCAAATCTCGACTGGGCCTTGAACGATGTGTCCCGAGGCAAAGGGCCAACGGGCCGGATCAACAATCTGCGTCTGGGCGAATCGATCCTTCTCGGTCGAGAGCCCTTGCACCGAAGACGAATCGATGGCCTGCACACCGACGCCGTGACATTGGTTGCCGAAGTCATCGAGTCCAAGGCCAAGCCATCGCAGCCCACGGGGGAGGTTGCGCAGGCCGCGTTCGGCGTCGAAGTTCCGCCGAGCGAACGGGGCGCGATCTCGCAGGCGATCCTTGCCGTCGGGCGCCAGGATACAGACCCTGACGGCCTCTCCCCGCCTCTTGGCGTCGAGATCCTCGGGGCCAGCAGCGATCATCTCATCGCGAACGCCGGTCCGGCCCTTCTCGCCGTGGGCGCAGAGGTGATCTTTCAGCTCGACTACAGCGCATTGATGCGAGCAATGGCCTCACCGCTGGTCAGCAGGGTCTTTGTACCAGCCGTTGACGGGCTCATTCCTCGGGGCGACTCGCCAATCAAATACGAGTCACAGCCATACCCTCGTCAAGGCTGAACCACTCGTTTGGCCTCGATCAACCCCCAACGCTTGAGCTTGCGATAAAGGGTCGCGGAGCCAATCCGAAGCTGTTCGGCGGTCCGGGTCTGGTTGCCGCCGTTGTGCTCCAACGCGGCAAGAATGTACTCCTTCTCGATTTCCCGGAGCGGTTGTACCGTGGCTCCACTGATCACAGGTTTTGGGAAGGCCCGACGAATCTCCTCGGGTAGATCGTCGAGATCCACACGTTTTCCCATTCCGAGAGCGACGGCGCGCTCCATGGCATTCTCGAGCTCGCGCACGTTGCCCGGCCAGTCGTAGCGTAGGAGTTGGTCAGCAGCGCGTGGTGTGAGACCCGAGACCTCGCGCGCCGTCCGCATCGCCGCGTCCGCGAGCATTAGCCGAGCCAGCGGCAGGACGTCGTCCTTGCGTTCCCGCAGTGGCGGCACCGAGAGCTCAACAACCTTGAGCCGGTAATAGAGATCTTGCCGGAAGCGCTCTTCTGAGACACGTTGGGCAAGATCACGGTTGGTGGCGGCGAGCACCCGCACATCGACTTTCCGGTTCCGATTTTCCCCGACCCTGCGAACCTCTCTCTCCTGCAGCACACGCAGCAATTTGATCTGCATGCCTTGAGAAATATCGCCGATCTCGTCAAGAAGGAGCGTCCCTCCGTTGGCCGCTTCGAATAGTCCGGGTCGGTCCGAAGCCGCACCCGTGAACGCGCCACGCGTATGTCCGAAGAGCTCGCTTTCGAGGAGTGTCTCGGTGATCGCGCCACAGTTGATGGCGATGAAGGGTCCCGCCGCACGGGTTGATTCGTCGTGAACGAATCGCGCGATTCGTTCCTTGCCGACGCCACTCTCGCCGGTGATGAGCACCGTCGCGTCGACCGTTGCCACTCGTCGAGCCAATGCCACCACCTGCTGCATCGTGGGACTCTTGGCGACGATTCCCAGTGGCTCATCGACTTCGCCTACCACTTGGACCAGGGCGCGGCGGTGAGCACGGAGATTCTGCTCCGCGGCCTTCAAGGTCTCCGTGACCCGAGTGAGGGACACATCGAGGCACGCCGCAAGGTGCGTCGGCTCGAAGAAGGCCAGCTCCTCGAGGTGGTCTTCTCCCCACTCCTCGCGCGTGCGCCCCAGGAGATGGCACGCTGCGTCACCTTTGGCCAGGCACCGGTCTTCGAGCACGTAGGTCTCCTTTCCCGCGGCCTGGCTCAGGTAGCCACTCATGAGGCCGCAGATCATCCAGCACATGGCCGAATCCGACCGGCCGAAATGAAGGAGATGCTGCTCCGCTTCGAAGGAGGCAAGCACCATGGCGCCCTTCTTGCTCAGCGGATCCTCGCTACCTGGCTGGGTGCGGAAAAGTCCTTCGAGGGTATAGAGGCGGGGGCCAGCGCGGCGCCAATGCTCATCGTTCGCCCACTGAAACTGCTCTTGCATTGCCTCGGCCATGCGCCAACCCTGAGCGAAGCCGAATTGGGTGAGCACGGCCCGCGCGGCAGTCAAACCGAAATTCTCGACCAGGTAATGCCGCAGAAGGCCCATAGCCACGGCATCGAGCAGCAACGCACGCTGCCCAGCGAAACGAATCACACCGCCATCGGGGTCGAGCTCGAGGAGCTCGTCATGGTGTAGGTCCTCGACGAGCACCATTACCTCCTTCAGATTGAAATACCGTACATCATTTTGACTTACTTGGCAAAGAGATCTGTCCATAAAGAACGAGCTAACCGTCTGAAAACAAATACTATGCGTCGATGGCACAGATCTCGCGTCTCCTAGCTCGTGGGTCCTACGAGATCCAGGGCGAACGACCTAGAAGGACTCAATGGCGTCCGAGAACAGGACTAGCAGACCATCCTCAGTCTCCCGCCGAAGACGGACCCAGGCCGGGTAGCGCGACGCCACGTCGGTTTCGCCAGCCGTTCCTCGATGTGGGCAAAGGAGCGCATCAATGATTACAGTTCGCGGAACCGATCGCCGTCGCCACGATCGACGCAACAGGCAGGATGTCTGGCTTACCTTTGGCGCCCGGAACCTGGATCTCGATTCTGACGGATTCGGAAGTCTGGAACACCTCAGCGAGAACCATCTGCCGCCGAACGCTCAATCTTCGAGCCAGCTCTGTCATCAGGCTGAATTCATTACCTATGTTCGTCAAGGCGCGTTGGCACACAAGGATTCGTCGGGGCAGGCGGGCGTTATTCTGGCGGGTGAATTCGAAAGGATGACCGCAACCCAGACCGTTCGCCGGAGGGAGAAGAATGCTTCGCCCACCCGGTGGGCACATATTTTCCGGATCCGGCTGCGCCCGGTGCGGCACGGTCTCACGGCCGGTCACGAGAAAAGACGCTTTAGCAGAGCCGAGCGCAGAGGTCTGCTGTGCGTCGTCGCATCGCCCGATGCTCGCGGAGGATCCTTGCTCATCCACCAAGACGTACTCATGTATTCGGCCTTGCTTGCCCCTGGGCAGCACGTGATCCACAAGCTGCTACCCGGGCGATGTGCGTGGCTGCACCTGGTGGTGGGACAAGCGACGCTCGGAGACGTTCTCCTGACGACGGGTGATAGTGCAAAGATCATGGCCGAGCGTGCGGTATCGCTCACGGCACAGGAAGAAACGGAAATCATTCTCTTCGACCTCGGTGAGCCGCCCTCACGGCCACTCGGGTGAGGAGTTCAGCGACGAGCAATCGCACCAGGGTGCAGTCGCACTAGCTGGCTAGGCCGCCGAATGGACTCGAGATGCGGCGCGGGCAGACGAGCCTGCCGGCCAAGGGCCATGATGGCTACAGTGTCGCGCCGAGATCACATCCGCTCGATGCTGGCAGGTCCCAAGCTACTGGGCGCACTCAAGCTTCCAGCGAGTAGCGACTCAGGACGCTCTCCCATTCTCCGCGTGCCTTGAGCACCCTCTCGACGACCTCGCGGGCAGCGCCACGACCGCCACGGTGATCAAGCACGGTGTGGACCACGGCCCGCACTTCGGCCACGGCGTCGGCGGGTGCGAAGGAGAGGCCGCAGCGGCCGAGGATGGGCAGGTCGGGGAGATCATCGCCAACGAATGCCACGCGGTCGGGGGTAGTGGCGTGCTGCTCGAGGAAGGTGTTGAAGACGGGGTTCTTGTCCGACGCCCCCAGCATCACGACGTCGAGACCGAGCTCGGTGGCGCGCAACTCCAAGGCGCGTCCTTTGCGGCCAGAAAGCAGGCCGACCCGGAGACCAGCTCGCTGGGCGAGCTTCAGGCCCAACCCGTCATGGACGTGAAATGTTTTGACCAACTCGCCCCAACGGGTGTAGTGCAGGGTGCCTTCGGTCAGGACGCCGTCGACATCGAAGAGCAGCCATTTGAGGCGCGCCGCGCGGCGGGCAAAGAGATCGTCGCTCATTTCCTAGAAGAGCTCCAAACGCCACAGGTCGTGAAGGTGGATGACCCCCTCGAGGCGGCGTTGGTCGTCGCATACGAACAGCGACGTGATGTGGTGGGTTTCCATTTCGTGGAGCGCGGCCGAGGCCAAGGCGCTGCCGTCGATGGTCTTGGGATCCGCGCGCATGGCGGTTCCGGCGTCGCGCTCGAGGAAGGCCGGGTCACTCTCCAACCCTCGGCGTAGGTCGCCGTCCGCGAGGCAGCCGAGCAAATGGCCTTCCGGGTCGACGATGGCCGTGATCCCAAGCCCCTTGCGCGACATCTCGTGAAGGGCCTCGGGAATGGGGGTTGCGGAGGCGACCCTTGGCGTGTCGTCGCCGCTATGCATGACATCGCGGACGCGCAACAACCGACGACCGAGTTGGCCGCCAGGGTGGAGCCGGGCGAAGTCTTCGGGGGTGAAGCCGCGGGCTTCGAGTAAGGCCATGGCCAGGGCATCGCCGAGGGCCAGGGTCGCGGTGGTCGACGCGGTGGGTGCCAGGTTGAGGGGACATGCCTCCTGGTCGATCTCGACCTGAAGGTGGAGATCGGCAATGCGGGCCAACGGGCTCGACGACTTGCCGGTTATGGCAATCAAGGGGACGCCGAGCCGGCGGACGATCTCGGCCAAGCGGAGAAGCTCTTCGGTGGTGCCCGAGTACGACGCGGCCACCACAGCATCGCCTTCGATGACCATGCCTACATCGCCGTGGATGGCCTCGGCGGGGTGCAAGAACAGGGCAGGCGAGCCCGTGGAGGAGAGCGTCGCGGCGATCTTCTTCATGATCAGGCCACTCTTGCCCATGCCGGTGCAGACCACCCGCCCACGCACGGCGCGCAGCAAGGCCACGGCTTCGTCGAACCGCTCGTCGAGTTGGTCGACAACGCCGCGAATGGCCGCGGCCTCGATCTCCAACACCGCGCGCGCGACCTCGCGGGGTGAGCGGGTCGTGTTGTTCATGCTGGTGTCCCCGATTGGGCGCTACCCGCGGTTGACCGCCTGGAGCTGAAGGCCCAGGCTACGAACCGCCACCCCATTCGGGGTGAAGAGGGCGGCCCCTTTGGACGCGGCAGGCGTGAGGGTGGGAAGTCTGGCGTTTCAATCCACGCCTCCGCCCGAATCGAGACTTTCCGCTCAGTAGGCAGCACGGCTCCTTGTTCAATTCGCGCCTCCGTGCGGAGGCGACTCAGTTTCAATCCGTGCCCCCGCACTGGGGCGACACAGTGTTGCATCTCAGATTTTGTGCCTTGGTCCTGCCCTTGTTCTAGACACCCACCCGGCCTCCATCCTCGGTGGCCTTCCGATGATGCGGCAGGGTCGCTTGGCGGACGTCCATCAACGATTGGAGGAGGGCTTGCGCCCGGTCGGGCTCGAGCTGGGTGGTGGCGTCGGAACGTGCTTGATCGGGACGGGGATGAACCTCCACGAACACACCATCCGCACCGGCTGCAACCGCCGCGCGGGCCAGGGGTTCGGCATAGTCACGCGCACCACCGGTGGTTGAGCCGCCCCCCGGCAACTGCAGCGAGTGGGTGATATCGAAGATCACCGGAATGCCCTCCCGTTGCAGCATGGCGAAGCTGCGCATGTCGACCACCAGGTTGTTGTAGCCAAAGGTGTAACCGCGCTCGATCACCGCCACGCGCTCGTTGCCGCTCTGGCGGATCTTGTCTACCGCACGTGGCATATCGTCGGGGGCCACGAATTGGCCCTTCTTGAGCGTAATGGCGCGCCCGGTCTGGGCCGCGGCCACCAACAAATCGGTTTGGCGGCACAGAAACGCGGGGATCTGGAGCACGTCGACGACCTTGGCCACGGGATCACACTGGCTTGGTTCGTGAACGTCAGTGGTCAAGGGCAGCCCCGTTGCCGCTTTGGCCTGAGCCAGAATGGCCAGGCCCGCGTCGAGCCCCGGACCGCGGAAGCTGCCGAGCGACGAACGATTCGCTTTGTCGAACGACGATTTGAAGATCACAGGCAGACCGAGTCGCGTCGCCATGGTCGCAAGGGTTTCCGCCATATCGACGACCAACGCCTCGTCTTCGATGACGCAGGGGCCAGCGATGACCGGCAGGCTCGCGCCACCAATGGTCACGCCGGGCGCGAGCTCGAAAGGCGTTGTGGTCACGCAACAACCTTGGCGGCTGTGTTGACCTTGGCCTCTTTCTTCTTTTTGCCCTCTTCTTCCTCCAAGCGCCGTTGTTGCTCACCGAGGGTGGCCGCGATGTACGACACGAAAAGTGGGTGGGGCTCGGAAGGGCGCGACTGGTATTCCGGATGAAATTGACATCCCAGAAACCAGGGGTGGTCGGGCAGCTCGATCATCTCGACGAACTTGCCATCGGGGCTCATGCCGGAGACCACGAGGCCTTGGTCGGTCAAGGCATCGAGGTACTTTTGATTGACCTCATAGCGATGACGATGGCGCTCATTGATATCGTCTTGACCGTAGATCTCATGGGCCAGTGTTCCCGGTGTGAGTTTGCACCGGTAGCTACCAAGGCGCATGGTGCCGCCCAGATCTTCCACGCCGAGCAACTCGCGGAGCTTGTAGATCACCGGCGTTGGCGTCGACTCGTCGAACTCGGTGGACGTGGCGTCGCGCAGGCCAGCGACATTGCGCGCAAAGTCGATCACCATGCACTGCATCCCGAGGCAAATGCCGAAGAACGGAACTTTGTTCTCACGCGCGTAGCGGATCGCCCGAATCTTGCCCTCGGTACCCCGTTCGCCAAAGCCGATCGGCACCAACAGGCCGTCGACCTCGGACATCTCGTGTGGCCAATGACCTTCGGCGATCTCCTCGGCGTGAATGTACTCGATAATGACTTTGGCGTCGTTCGCCAAGCCGCCGTGGAGAAGGGCTTCGTTGAGGCTCTTGTAGGCGTCAGGAAGCTCGACATATTTGCCGACGATACCGATGCGCACTTCGTGTTTGGGGTGCTTGACCTTGTTGACCAAGGCTTCCCACGGGCTGAGGTCGCGTTCGTAGCGGGGGAGGCTGAGAAGCTCGAGGAGCAGATCGTCGAGCCCTTCCCGGCAGAACGACAGCGGAACTTCATAAATGGTTTCGAGATCGGGCGCGGCGATCACCTGCTCGCTGTCGACGTTGCAGAACAGGGCAATCTTGCGCCGCAGGTCGTCGGGCAAGGGCCGGTCCACGCGACACATGACCACGTCGGCCGAAATACCGATCTCGCGCAGCGCCCGAACGGCATGCTGGGTTGGCTTGGTCTTCAGCTCATCGGCGGCGGCGATGTACGGCACCAAGGTCAGGTGGATGTTGACCGCGTTGTTACGCCCCAGCTCCTGGCGGATCTGACGAATCGCTTCGAGGAATGGCAACGATTCGATGTCACCGGCCACGCCGCCAATCTCGACGATGACGACGTCATTGCCGTCGGCGACCCGACGCATGCCTTCTTTGATCTCGTCCGTGACGTGGGGAATGATCTGGACGGTCTTGCCGAGGTAGTCGCCACGACGTTCTTTGTTGATGACGGTCTCGTAGATCTTGCCAGTGGTGTAGTTGTGGTGGCGGGTCGGCTTGGCGTGGGTGAAGCGCTCGTAGTGACCGAGATCGAGATCGGTCTCGGCACCATCTTCGGTGACAAAGACCTCGCCGTGTTGGTACGGCGACATGGTGCCGGGATCGACATTGACGTACGGATCCAGTTTCATCAAGGTGACCTTGAACCCGCGGGCCTCGAGAATGGCGCCGACCGAAGCGGCGGCCACGCCCTTGCCGAGAGACGAGACCACGCCGCCGGTAATGAAGATGTACTTGGTGGTCATGCAGGCTCCTGGGTTCGAGCGACAGCGTGCCAACGTGCCGTCGCCCGTGCGAGATCTTCAGCCGTATCGACGCCGGGCTCAGCGTCTGTGGCTGTGAGGACGTGAATGGGGATGCCGTTCTCGAGTGCGCGAAGCTGTTCCAGTGCCTCGCTTCGTTCGAGTGGCGTGGGTTCGAGCGCGGCCAGACGCAGCAGCGTATCGCGTCGATAGCCATAAATACCGAGATGTTTGAGCACCGTCGGCGCCGTGACGGCATCCGGATCACGGTGATGAGGAATGCGGGCTCGGCTGAAGTACAGCGCGTTGCCGGCGCGATCGCGCACGACTTTGACCGCGTTGGGATCGTCCAACTCTTCCTGGCGCGCGGGCGCAGCCAAGGTCACCACGGATGCATCGGCGGCTTGGCGCAGATGGTCGGCGATCGCTTCGATGGCGCCAGGGTCGATCAGGGGTTCGTCGCCCTGGATGTTGACCACGCCATCGGCGGTCCAGGCGCGGGCTGCAAAGGCAATGCGGTCGGTGCCGCTGGGGCAATTTGCGGGGGTCATTTCAGCCTCGCCACCGAAGTTTCGGACTGCGTCGAAGATGCGTTCGTCGTCGGTGAGCACGACCACGCGATCCAAGCCTCGAGCGCGTTTCACTTGCTCATAGACACGCTCGATCATGGGGCGATCGCCGATCAGGCGCAAGGGCTTTCCAGGCAATCGGCTCGATCCCCAGCGTGCTGGGATGGCGCCCACTACGGTACGGCACGGACCACCACCCGCCGACTCGACGGACGATCCAAGGTGCTCGGGATTGGCTTCGGTGGGGCGCACGGCTAACTCTATCGACGGCAAGGCGGGAGGTCAAACCGGTGTCCAACCTGCTAGATTCCGAACGTGCCGAAGCCTCATTGCTCGCGCCTCTGGTGGCGCCGCCCGATTCTCGCCTTTGTCTTGGTTGGCATCCTGGCCACAGCGTTGGCGTGGGCGGAAAACGTGCGCGCGTCGCGCCGGACGGCACGGTCCACCATGGGTACCGGTGCGTGTTGGATCTGGGCGGCGGGTGAAGGACGAACCCGCGAGCCGCAACCGGCCGCGTTCCTTGCGATCGGAGAGACGGGACTCTCAGGGACGCCAGCATCCGCAAAGCTGGCCATCGTTGCGGATGAGCAGTACCACTTGTATGTCAACAGTCGTTGGATTGGTTCCAACGTTCTGCGGCCGGATGCGCCTCTCGATACCTACGAAGTCGCGCCGTACCTCATTGCTGGACCCAATCGCGTGGTGGTGGAGCTCTTCAGTCGGCGTGGCACGGGCGGTCTGTTGGTGGCCTTGACCATCGGTCACGAGCCCGAACCCCGGCTCGTGACCGACGAGCAGTGGCGGATCGTTCGCCACGCCGACGCGGACCTCTACCGCCCGGAGGTACCCATTGCCGGCGGTGAGCCACCGGTTGTGTGGGCGGAGGCACCCACCGGCCGATGGCGAATGGGGCCGTCGGTCTTGCGCCCGGCACTGGTTCCGGCCCTTGGCGAACCGACGGTGGTGCAACCAAGACGGGCGCGGTGCTCTGGGTTGCAGTGCCCGTGTGCCGGCTCGGGTTGCACTTGGCAGCGAATTGATCGGTGGGCTGAGGTACTTCCGCCGCAAGCGGCCAATGAAATCACGCTTTTTGATTGGGGCCGGACCGTGGTGGGCTATCCCTTGCTCGATTTGGCTGGGACCCGCGATGAGCGAGCGTTGCTGGCCACAGGCGACAACGCGGCGACGCTTCATTCCGAGCTGCAGGAATTGGTGCTGCCGGTGTCCGGTGCCGCGTTTTGGCATAGCGCGGTTCCCCGCCGGTTTCGCTACCTCCGGGTGTACGGGCGCGCGTTGTTGAGACCGCCCAAGGTTTTGGTGCTTGATCCCGACCGGGCGGAACAGTTGCTGGCAGCACCGTTCTCGTGGCGCGGTGTTTTCGGCCTTCCTTCGGTCGAACGCAAAGCGGATCCGATCATCACCGAGATCTCAGTCCGCGTGCGCTCCGAGGGCAATCCTCCGAGAGAAGTCCCGACCGGTTGAGCCGGGTCCACGCGAACATCGCGATCGACGCGGGTTTCGAGGACGGTTCCAGCCTCGGCGTGGGCGTTTTTGCCGCGCATGAAAAGGAACGGCCAGGCGACCGTTATGGCAAGGGTTCCGGTGACCGCCTTGCGTCCCTTGCCGCCACGGTATTGACTACTATCGAGGGCAACGACGGTGCCGTCGGCGGCTTCGATCGAGACCGTTTCGAGCACGGTTAATGAGGTGAGACGACAGCAGGATCGCTGCCATCCGAGGCCATCGCGGTTCGGCAGTGGTTTTCGGCAGTGGTTTTCGGCAGTGGCTTTCCGTCAATTGGATGCCCTCGATGGTCGGAGTTTGCGGCAGGATGTCCTCCTTCGAGGACACCGTTGGCCGTCTCGGTTGTTGCCCTGCAACGAGGTTCGACAGTCGTGGTGCGCGGTGTTATGGTCCTCGCCGCTTACGGAGGCTCCTCATGAAAGAAGCACGAGACCCGATACGCCGCGTCTGTCTATGGTCTGGCCCGCGCAATGTGTCGACCGCATTGATGTATGCCTTTGCCCAGCGTTCAGATACGCGGATTGTCGACGAACCTCTATATGCGCATTACCTGCGGGTTAGCGGGGCGCAACACCCAGGTCGAGACGTCGTGCTCGCCGGACAGGACAACGACGGTGAAGGCGTGGTCCGAGATGTGGTACTCGGGCCCTGCGAGCGGCCTGTGCTGTTCATGAAGATGATGGCCCATCATCTCGTGGAGCTGGACTTGGCGTTCCTGCACCAGACGACCAACGTCATTCTCACCCGCGACCCGGCCGATATGCTGCGGTCGTTGGTCCACCAGGTGCCCGAACCCCAGCTTTCCGATACCGGCCTCGGCGTGCAAAAAAATCTGCTGGAGGCCTTGCGTGCCTTCGGTCAGGATCCACCCGTACTCGACGCGCGTGAGCTCTTGCGCGATCCGGCCGACGTCCTGGAACAGCTGTGTGTTCGGCTCGACCTGCCGTTTGACGACGCCATGCTTTCCTGGCCAGCGGGGGGCAACGCCGACGATGGAGTGTGGGCACCCTTTTGGTACCACAACGTTCACAAGTCGACGCGCTTTCAGCGCTACAGTGAGAAGGACGGAGCGGTGCCGGAATCGCTGCGCGCGACGCTGGCGGAGTGCCAGCCTTGCTACGACACGCTCTATGGCGCCGCGCTGCGACCACGGAGCGACGCTTCATCGGAAAGGAGCGCAACGTGATTCGACCTTATCGGCCCGACGAGCTTCCGGATCCACGCAACGCCGACATCATGGTGCATGTGGGCGGTCAGTTGGTGCCGCGCGACCAAGCGATGGTGTCGGTCTTCGACAGCAGCGTGCAAGGCGGCGACGCGGTGTGGGAGGGCATCCGGATCTACGATGGCAGGATCTTCCAACTCGACGCGCACCTGGATCGTCTGTTCGCTTCCGCACATACCTTGATGTTCGAAGGGGTTCCAACGCGCGAGGAGGTCAAGCAGGCCATTTTCGACACACTCGAGGCCAACGGTATGCGGGACGGTGCACACATGCGCTTGACCCTGACCCGTGGCCCCAAAGTGTCCTCGGGCATGAGCCCGACATTCAATCGGCAGGGATGCTGCTTGATTGTGCTCGCGGAGTGGAAGCCGCCGGTCTATGATCAGACGGGGATTCGGTTGATCACCGCCTCGGGCCGACGCAACTCCCCTTCGACCCTCGACTCCAAGATTCACCACAACAATCTGCTCAATAACATTCTGGCCAAGATCGAAGCCAACGTCGCTGGCGTCGATGACGCGTTGATGCTCGATCTAAACGGGTTCCTTTCCGAGACCAATGCAACAAACGTTTTCTTGACCAAGGGCGGGGTCTTGCTAACACCACATGCCGACAGTTGCTTGCCGGGAGTCACCCGACGAGTGGTGCTCGAGATCGCACGCGACAACGGCTTCCAGACCATGGAGCGCAATCTCTCGCTCGCCGAGGCTTACACCGCGGATGAGTTCTTCACCACAGGCACCATGGGCGAGCTCGCCCCCGTGCTCGAGATCGATGGCCGACGTATTGGCAACGGCGCGGTGGGACCCATGACGAGCGAGTTGCAACGGCTGTACGCGCAATTTGTGGCGCAGGAGGGCGAGCCTTTGCCATTCTCGCTGCCGTCATGACAAGACTTCGCGATCCTTTCGATCTGTTGGAGCCAGTAGAAGCCATTGCCCGCCAAGCTGGCGCCGCGATCTTGGAAATCTATGCCCGCGACGATTTCGAGGTGGAAATCAAGGGCGACGACTCACCCTTGACCGCTGCGGACTTGGCCAGCCAAGCCGCCATCGTCCACGGCCTGAGCAGGCTCGAGCCCGCGGTGCCCATCCTGTCGGAAGAAGCGGCGCAGGACGCCTGGGAGACGCGCAAGGTTTGGCCATGCTTTTGGCTCGTGGATCCACTCGATGGTACCAAGGAGTTCGTCAAGCGCAACGGTGAGTTCACGGTCAACATCGCCTTGGTGGAAGACGGCGTACCGGTGCTGGGGATAGTCTACGCGCCGGTGCTCGACCGCACCTATGCAGGGACGGTGGGCCTCGGAGCCTTTCGGCGAGATCGTGGTGGCGTTGCCAAGCCGATTCGCGCGAGTGGCACGGGCGCTGGCGACGATGAGCTGGTGGTGGTCGCCAGTCGCAGTCACAAGGGACCGCTGCTGGCGTCGTTCCTCGACCAAATCCCCGCCCATTCCTTGACCAGCATGGGCAGCTCGCTCAAGCTCTGCCTGGTAGCCGAGGGCGCGGCAGACCTCTACCCGCGCCTTGCTCCCACCATGGAATGGGACACGGGCGCCGCCCATGCCGTGGTGTCGGCAGCGGGTGGCAGCGTCGTCGATACGGCAGGTCACGACCTGCGTTACAACAAAGAAAATCTACTCAATCCACACTTTATCGTCCTCGGCACCCGCGACGTGCCGTGGCGTTCGGCGCTGAGCAGCGATCGCTGACGACGCTTCGCCTCAACTCGTCGGGCCTGCCCGACCGAACCGGCCCTATTCCGAGGAACACATGACCGATCACTTGATTCAGCCTCACGGTGGCCCCTTGGTCCGTCTCATCGCCGACGCCGATCGCCGCGCCGAATTGCGTGACGCTTCACGGGATTGGCCCTCTTGGACCCTGACCAGTCGCCAAACCTGCGACCTCGAGCTGATGCTCTCGGGTGCCTTCTCACCGCTGACCGGTTTCATGAAGAAGGCGGACTACGATGCCGTCTGCTCCGGCATGCGCCTGGCCGACGGCCCCTTGTGGCCGATACCGATCACCCTCGACGTGCCAGTAGCCGTTGCGGAGGGCTTGAGCGCTGGCGATCAATTGGCTTTGCGGGACGCTGAAGGCGTGATGCTCGCGGTGATGCATGTGGAGGAGGTCTGGCAACCTGATGCCGGGGACGAGGCCGAGCAGGTGTACGGCACGCGGGACCCCGCTCACCCGGCGGTTGCCGAGTTGCTCGATCGGGGCGACACGCGCGCTATTGGTGGTCGGGTCGAAGGCATCCAGTTGCCGCCGCACTACGACTTCGTCAGCCAGCGCCACACGCCCGCCCAGCTGCGCCGCGCCTTCAGTCGCCGGGGCTGGAGCCGTGTGGTCGCGTTTCAGACCCGCAACCCGCTGCACCGGGCACATGTCGAGCTCACGTTGCGGGCAGCCAAGGAGTCCGAAGTCAACCTGTTGCTCCACCCGGTGGTGGGTATGACCAAGACGGGCGATGTCGATCACTACACGCGCGTCCGTTGCTACCAGGCCGTGCTCGATCGCTACCCACCGCACACCACCATGCTGTCGTTGTTGCCGCTCGCCATGCGCATGGGGGGACCGCGCGAAGCGTTGCTTCACGTGATCATTCGCAAGAACTATGGCTGCAGTCATTTCATCGTCGGCCGTGACCACGCCGGGCCGGGCAAGGCCGTCGATGGCACACCGTTCTACGGTCCCTACGAAGCCCAGGATGTGGTTCGAGAGCACCAAGACGAACTCGGCATCACCATGGTGCCGTTCCGCATGATGATGTACGTCGAGGATCGCGCCGCCTACATGACCGAAGACGAGATTCCCGAGGGCGCTCGCGTGCTTTCGCTTTCGGGCACTGAATTGCGAGAGCGACTCACCAAGGGCCACGAGATTCCGCCTTGGTTCTCGTACCCAGAGGTCACCAGCGAGCTGCGTCGAAGCTATCCGCCACGTCACAAACAGGGCTTTACGGTGTTCTTCACCGGCCTATCGGGCTCCGGCAAGTCGACCATCGCCAATGCCTTGATGGTGAAGTTCCTCGAGACCGGTGGCCGCCCCGTGACCTTGCTCGACGGCGACATCGTGCGCCAGAACTTGTCTTCAGAGCTCGGATTCTCCAAAGAACACCGTGACCTCAACATTCAACGCATCGGCTTCGTGGCTTCGGAGATCACCAAGAACGGCGGCATCGCCCTGTGCGCGCCCATCGCGCCGTATGAAAAGGTCCGAAGTCAGGTTCGCGGTGCGGTCGAAGCCGGCGGCGGATTCGTGTTGGTTCATGTCGCGACACCGATCGAGGTCTGTGAGCAGCGTGATCGCAAGGGCCTGTACGCCAAGGCGCGTGCGGGGCTGATTCGTGAATTTACCGGCATCTCCGATCCTTACGAGACCCCGGTCGATGCCGACTTGGTCATCGATACCTCGGACCTAACCCCCGAGGAATCGGCCCAGCGGGTGATTCTTCACCTCGAGCGGGAGGGATACATCGGGCCCATCGCGGCAGAATAGGAAAACGCGCCGCACGGACTCGACTTACGGTGGCCTGGAGGGTCGCCGCGTTGGGCGAGGCAACAACTTTCGGCGAAGGAGGCATCCACGAAGCCTTGAAGGATCTCCCGCGGGTTGATCTGGTCAAGGCGGCGGTGATGGAGAGCCCTCTGACACCGGGCCTCTTCGGCAACAATGGAAGCAGCTTGGGGGTGACTGGCCGCCAAGAACCGGCGCGCGAATTCGAGCAAGTCGAGCCGTCCGTGAATCTCGAGCAAGGCGACTATGTCGAGGATGTCCGTGGCCGTGGTCATGGCTTCAGTCGCGGTCGTGGCCAGGCTGCGCGGGTGGGCGTAACCGGTACTGGAAATCGGGTAGCTCATGGTGATCGGTTGCACCTCAGTCGAGAATGGGTCTCGAAGCCAGTCGCCATTGCGACTCCGAAACGGTCGAAGGTAGGGGGGGAGTAGCAACAGCGACCGGCGAGCAGGATCCTAGCCATTCGACCGGCATCGTCGCTGGGCTGCGGACGCTGCACACGAAAAAGGAACACCACGGTGCCGGCCAGGCGGGCGTGTTAGGCTATGTCGCACTGGGCACGGGACGTGGAGTGGACGTGGAGTATGGGTATCGGACAAGGCCGTGGGTCTAGTCATGACTATGGCAGTGGCTTGGCGTAGTTTCTCGCGGGAGAGGGTATGGACCGACCAGGGATGGATCGACCCGGCACGGATATCGGAATCCGGAAGCTTGGGGCATTTCTCGACCTCATTCTTACTGCCGGCAGCCTGAGCAAGGCGTCGCGGGAGTTGGGCCGGCATCGCAACTACTTCCGCGGGATGCATGAGCGTGGCAGCATCAGCTGGAGCACCTACCACGAGATGCTCGCGCGCTACAGGGTCGACGACCGGCAGCTCACCCGCTGGGCGCATTGCGTGGCCGGCGAACCGGCGCTCGAGCGTTTTGGCGCCGAGGCCTTCGCCCTCGCGCTGCGCCACGAGCCCACCGCGCTCAAGCGGATAGGATTGGCCTACTTGCGCGGCCAGCTCGCCAACGACGAAATCGTCTTTCTCCCGAGCGCCTTGCTCGGCGAGGTCGACGATCTGCGCTACACCGACCCGGCCGCCGCCGAGAAGCAAGCCCGCGCTTTCTTGCGCCAAGCCAGCACCGTCCAAAACGCCGCCCGGGCACTCGCCGTGTGGGGATCGGCGCTCAAATACTGCAACAAGCTCGACCACGCGCAACTCGTGCTCTGGAACGGCATGCGCATCGCCGCCTGCGAAGGGCTTACCGAGCCGCTTGGCGACCTGATTCAGCGCGCCGCCTACGTGATTTCGGATCGCGGGGACTTCATGCAGGCCTACGAGCTCGCTTGCCGTGCCCACGTTACGTTCGTGGCCCACGGTCACCATAGTCGTGTCGGCCAAGCTCTGGTGACCCAAGGCATCATGCTCCACCGGGCCGGCGAGACCGAGCGCGAGGTCGCACCCTTCACCAAAGCGCTCGAGACCCTCGATGTGGCGGACAAGCGCAACCGCTTTGCGGCGTTTCAAGCGCTGAGCGCGAACGCGGCGGGGCGGGGCGACCTCCGGCTAGCCGACGACTTCGCCGCCCGGGCTCAGGAGTGTGTTCCGGGCAAGAAAGTATTTCTCGCACGCGTACTCTGGCTACGCGCACGAATTGCAGTTGCATTGTCTAATTTCGGTAAGGCTGACCTCCACTACAAGGACACTGTCGGTTTGTTCGGACGAATTCGGCCAATCGAAGCGATGATCGCGACAGCAGAGCGGGCGGGAATTCTGGCCCAACGAATTCGGCTGTTGGCAGATTGTCATCGCTTCGATGACGCCCGGAGAGTGGCAAGATCCTTGCGTTGGGCGACGACCGGACTCGAGGATACGGTGCCGCAGGGCGCCAACGTCGTCCGAGAGCTGATTGTTGCTGCAGATCAGCCTTTGCAGTTCGCAGACCGTGCCGGGACCTTGGCTAGGCGGCTGGAAGACATCATGTTTCGTGTTGCTTCGTACCAAGGCATGAAGCCGTTCTGTTGCCAGATCGAGTTGCCGGAGGTTCGACAGGAGCCCGGTGGCTAACCGAGATGTCTCGCGATTCCCACAACCCATTGAAAAATACCGGTCGGCGAGCGTAGCAAGCTAATAGGAACCAAAAATAGCGAGACGGGCTTGTTTTCCAGAGATACAGGGGTTTTCCCGTCTCGATTGGCATCCGTGCACACAAAAACGTGTGCACGGACGAAATGGCGACAGCGATTGAATCGATCTGCCAAGATTCTCCTGCATCGGCTAGCGAACGGCTAGCCACAGGCGTTTGGCCCAATCGAGTCGTCACCCGCGGCGGGCCTAGCCGAACACGGAGTCGAATCAAATGGGTCGATTAGGCGCCCGATTTCGCGTTAGTCAATAGGGGAGAGATCATCATGCACCAGACCAGAGGACCAACCGCCACCTGGGTTCGAGCTAAGGAAGTCGGTACTTCGGCGAGCACGAACGTGCTAAAGGCCGGTACTAATGCGCCTTACGCGCTAGAAGCACAGGATCAACCGCCTGGACTAGGCTGACGTATGAACATACGGCGCACAGTGGTTGAAGCAAGAATGCTGGCGAAGTGTGTCTCGCGGCGCTCGGGCTGGCGGAGGTGAGGTTGCAATCGAAGGGTAGGGTGGTTCTCTTTGTTTTGGCGCTCGGCATTTTGGCCGTGGGCATTGCGCGCCATCGAAGCGGCTCCGGTGCCGCGATCGCGTCACGCTATGGCGCTGTGGTACCGCCCTTCGAGGCCACGCTCGCCGACGGGCGGTCGGCGTTGCTCGACGCCGGCCGTTGGCGCCTCGTGGTTTCGCTGTCGCTGCAATACGACACTGACATCGTCGAGTACCTCGGCTACTTGATCGAGGAATCGCCGCTTGCCCCGCTGGCGCTCGACCTCTTGATTGTTGCCCCCGAGTCGGCTGGGCAGGTTGAGTCGCTTCAAGAGAAGACCGGCATCTCGCTGCCGATCGCCACCGCCCGTGCCAATCATGGCCTGCTGCGCAAGGTTCTGGGGCTGAGTCACTATGGCCGACGCTTCGTCTTGATCGATCCGCAAGGCCAAGTCGCTTTTCATGCCGACTTCATGAAGCCAGGCGATCTTCGCCAGCTGCTCGAAAAACACCTCACCGCTACGGGAAGAGCCTTGGTCACGGCCGTTGTGCCCCTGGCGGTTGGCGATGTCTTCTCGCCGCCCGAGCTGGCCATGCTCGGTGCGGCGACCGAGCCCGCTCAGGATGAAGACTCGGCGCGGCTGTGGCTGGTCTTTACCTCGCAATGTGTGCGCTGCGCGCTGTCGTCCCATCTGCTCTTGGTGTCGACCGCGGAGTCCGCCCTGGCCGAGTACGCGGCAACACGAGGGCTTGGCCTGCGATTGCTTTTCAGTCCGAGGTTCTCGGCCACCGCGCTGACCAACGCGCTGGCCGACTTGGCGGTTGCCGTGCCCGCGCTTCGTTCCCGCGCGTCGCTCGCGAGCATTGAGGACGAGTACCGTGGCCTGTCGCTCACCGGCGACGATGTGGTGGTGATCGCCACCGATTCGAGCGCTCGGGTCACCTCCGTGCGCGGTCTTCCCGAGCTGGTCCGCGAAATCCATTCCCGAGGAGGAGCGTGTTGATCTCCGATCCCTACGAGCGGATGATCGCGGAGCTGGGAAAAGACGAGATAAGGAGTGTTCGTTTCGCGTTGCTACGCGATGTCGATGAGCTGAGCATTGTGTTGCGACACAGCGGGCGCGAGGAGGTCCGACGTGTCCGTCTTACGCAGGGAGCGAGCGGACCGCCGCTGACCCTGCGCTCTGACCAGTTGTCACAAGATGGTGAGCTGGGTTCGGAGGTTGCCTTCCGCTTTCGCGCCGAGCGGTTTGCCCGCGATGAGCAAGACTACGAACTCGTGATTACGGGATTGCCCGATGAGATCGGCTACGCCTTTTACAACCCGGAGAATGAGGTTCGGCTGAGCAGATTGAGTTTCCCGGCCAGTAGCTCGGCGCGCGACCTGGAGCTTCGCATTCACTTGCCGCGTGAACCATCGCCGCTGGTGATGATGGATCAGGCGATTCGGTTCGAGATTGGCTGTTCACCCATGGAATCTCGCCGAATGGGCGCGGTTCTGGCGTTGGAGCTAATCCCGCGTGGCGTGGGTGCATTTTCGATTGAGATCTCCAATTTGTACCGTGAGCTGACAAAGGGCGAGTCGGTTGAGATTGAGGCCCGTTTGGAGAACATCGGCAGCCGGCGCATCGAGAATCTTCGGATCGAGACGGTCCTGCCACTCGATTGGCACGCCGAGATGGTTCCGCCGTTCATCGAGCGGTTGGACCAAGAGTCATCGGTTGCGCTGATTTTGCACATCGAGCCGCCAGCCAGCGTTGCGGTGGGTGACTACGAGGTTCGTATTCGCGCCGAGGCGACAGCGTTGGGCCGACCGATTCGAGGCGACGAGAAGCTCGTGCGTCTGCACTTGAAACCGAAGATGAGCCTGTTCGGTATTGTGACCATCGGTATCCTGCTAGTCGCGGTATTTGGTGGTCTCATCGTGCTTGGCCTGTATTTGGCCAAGCGGTAGATTGGGTCATGATCGAAATCGTGGATCTAGCCAAGACGTTCGCCGACGGCACGGCCGCGGTGCGCGGTGTGTCGCTGGCGGTGGGGCCCGGAGAGCTGTACTGCCTGCTCGGTCCCAATGGAGCTGGCAAATCGACAACGCTCCATCTGCTCTTGGATTTCTTGCGTCCCACGTCGGGCGTCATGCGAATCGATGGCATCGACGTGGCGAGATCGCCCTGGGAGACCAAGCAGCACGTGGCCTACGTGCCCGAGGTCGTCTCGCTCTATGGGTTGCTCCGTGTACGTCAGAATCTCAAGTTCTTCGCGGGCCTCGCCGGGCATTCGAGCATGACCGACGAAGACTTGATCTCGACGATCGAACGTGCGGGACTGTCGGTCGATGTCCTGAACAAACGGGTGCGGGAGCTGTCGAAGGGGATGCGTCAGAAACTGACCCTGGCGATCGCGTTGCTCAAGGAGGCTGGCAACTTGGTACTTGACGAACCGACCAGCGGTCTCGACCCGCGGGCGGCGCAGGATCTGCTCGGCCGGCTTGGCACGCTGCGCCACGAGGGCAAGGCCATCTTGATGTCGACGCACGATATTTTCCGCGCCCGCTCGGTGGCGACCAAGATTGGCATCATGCGAAGAGGCCGGATCGTTCGCGAGATCGAACCGCAGACACTCGGTGAAGGCGATCTGGAACGGCTTTATCTCGCCGAGATCGGACCGCGTGTTGTGACGGCCGGTGACCAGCGTGGAAGCCACGATCGGTAGTGGCTTCCACTGCGTGGCCAGCTCGCGGATCTCGACCAGACCCTTGGCCTGAGCCTGGTCGAGGCTGAGTAAGGTGAGATCGGGCAAAGAGTCCTTGGTTACCACGGGCCCAACGGTTAGATTTTCCAGCTGGAGCGGGGTGCCAAGGTGTCGTTGATCATCGAGTTGGAAAGCGACCTGCGCTGGCGCGGCGGCGGTCGTTGCGTTGGCCAACACCAGGAGGTTTTGATCCGAAATCATTCAATGAGGTTCAGTAGTAGAACATTGGCCCATGGTTGTTGGCCCGGAGGTTCTCCAAAAGAGGTGGCTGGCAGCGGTCGATGACGGTCGGCGGATCCGTAGGGCGGTCACTCGTGCCCTCGTTGGGAAGAGACAGTCAAGCGGCTGCCTGGGTGTCGTCCTCGTCGTTCTCGTCGTCTTCGTCCCCCGGTCGTTGGGCAAAGGCACCGTCGATCATGATGATGTCGCGCTCGAAGATGTCAATTTGATCATCCGTGGTGCCATCGACTTGAGGCAAGCCGTCCTTGCCCACCGCGCGTAATGTGAATGAAGCGCGGGTTTCGCTGATGGTGTACTGCATGGGATAGTCCCAGCCGTCTTCGAGCGGTAGTTCCTTGACGTATTCGGGTACCAACTTGGCTGTGAGCTTTTCCAATGAGTCACCGGTGGGATAGCGACTCTTGTGGTCAATGGCGTAGCGTTCCAATGCCTGGCCGATGGTTCGCATGTTGTTGAGCGTCGACGTTTGGCGACTCTTGTCCATGGCGCCGAGTAGGTTGGGCAGAGCGAGGACGGCGAGAATGCCGAGGATCGCGACGACGATAATGAGCTCGATCAAACTGAAACCACGGCGGTTGCGCTGGTTCTTCATGGGGTCTCCTTGCCGTAGATCACGCGCTTCTGGCCGAAGAAACAGGCGAGAAGGTCGGACTAGGGCGGTCTCGTTGAAGTTGCACAAGGAGGCCGGGGATCCCATCGTGGCCTTGCTGTTGGGTTGTACGGTAGAAAGACGCGTTGCGTCCACCCTGCTCTCGGTTGAGAAAGGTTTTATCGAGGGGTATGGGACTGAATCCAGCCCCGAGCGTGGCCGGGCGAGCGAGAGGAACCAGAGGTGAAGCCGGGCGATCGATGGCGAAGAAGGGATGCCGTGCGCGCCTGATGGCGAGGGTTCAGGCGCACGTTGGCTTTCCCATGCCACGATGCTGGCGACGAAGTAGCTGGTGTCAGCGCCCTGAGGATTCCAAGGCTGCCTCAACGGGGCGGCCGTCTTGCTTGTACACGACACCGCCCTTCATGACGAAGTCGACGTGTTGCAACAAGTTGATGTAGCGCAGCACGTCTCCCTTGACGGCAATGACGTCCGCCTTCTTGCCTGCGGCAACGGTTCCCCATTGGTCGGCAACGCCCATCATGACGGCGGGCCAGTAGGTGGCGGCGCGGATGGCTTCCATGGGCGGGATGTCCATGACATCCACCCATACCGCGAGCTCATTCCACGTCGACTGGCAATGAAACTTCATGGGGATCCCACTGTCGGTGCCAATGAGGAAGACGACACCAGCGTCGTGCAGCTGGGCGATCTTACGTTTCAAGGTAGGCTTGCGCAGGGGCGTTAGCTGTGAGTAGCCGAGTTGCCCCGGTTGGGTAATCGACTGCTTGATGTCGGCGATGATGTCGGCCCCCAAACCACGTTGCCAGCACGCGCCGTCGAGCTTCTCTGGGTTGTCGACCGTCAGCTCGTAGTTCCACAATCCTTCGACGGTGGGGGTCCAGAACAACGGCCCGCCCGCAATGCGACCGGTGGCGGTGCGCTCGCGCAAGGCGCGAATGATGTCGTCGGGGTACTCGGGGGCCGTGGTCAAGCCGGTGTGCTCGAAGTTGTCGACGCCGATGGCGAGACCGCGCCGTATCTCATCGGGCCGATGACTGTGGGCGACGACCTTGAGGCCCAGTTTGTGGGCCTCGTCGACGATCGCTTGCGCCTCGTCGAGGGTCATCTTGTCCTGGTCGATCAACTTGACGATGTCCATACCGGCGTCGGCCAGCCGACGGACTTTGGCCCGCGCATCTTCAGCGCCTTGCACCGCCCAGCGGTATCCTGTCTGCCAGTCGTCGACCTCGTGCTGCAGAAACGGTCCTGAGACGAAGAGCCTGGGGCCAGGGATCTCACCGGCCTCGATCCGGCGCTTGACCGACGCCGATGCTTCGAGCGGTGCACCGAGGTCGCGAGCACTGGTCACACCAGCGAGCAGCAGCTGCACCGCTGATGAGGGCATGATCTCGTCGGCAAACCGGTCTGGATAGGTGCGCTGCCAATGCGGGTAGTCGGCGTGACCGTTGATCATCAGGTGCGCGTGGCTTTCCCATAAACCGGGGAGGACATCCATCCCCTCGGTGCTGGTCACCGCATAGCCGTCCGGTACGGCGAGCGAACCGATCGTCCCCACGGCCTCGATCGTGTCCCCGTCGATCAAGATGACGCTGTTGGCGATTGGTCGGCCGCCAAAGCCGTCGATCAAACGTCCACCGACGAGGGCCCTCTTGTCTCCGGCTTGGACGCTGGTACTGGTGGCAACCAAGGTGATCAAGAGCGCAACGAGAGAGCAGAGGCGTGACATGGGGTCTCCTCGGAACGTTAGCGTGCAACCAAACGGGCGACGGCGTTGGCGCTGAGGTGGTAGACGGCGAGGGCACGGTTGCCCGCATCCCAGTGACGGATAGTGAGCAGGCCCACACCGCCATCGAGACGGGGGAATGCGTGGAACACGATCTGATCGGGCTCGTCGACAACCGGGCCTTTCATGGTCCAGGTGATGCCGAGGTCATGCGAAACGAGGACCCGCACCTGTGCCGCCGTATATGAGGTGCCAGGCACTTCGGGATCTTCGTTGGATGAGACGAAAAACAGGAGTGCGCCGTCTCGAAGTTGAAGGAAACCGCCTGGCTCCACGTCGGCTGGCTCGGGTGGCTGCCACAGTGGTGTTGGCCTCGTCCAGGTTTGGCCCCCGTCCGAAGAACGAACCACCTCGACGGCGGAAGGCTCGTTCTCGTCAGGCTCGCGCTCGTAGGCGTACAGGATCTCACCGTTGGGCAGCTCGATGGCCTTGCCATCTTCGAGCCGGCTCTCGGCATTGCGGATGGGCTCGGCAAGGGGAAACCAGGTTGCCCCCAGGTCGTCGGAGGCAAAGATGCCGAGACTCGTATCGTCGATCACCACGAAACACAGCAGACGACCCTCCCGAAGAGCGAGAAGGTGCGGGTCAACGCCGAGGTTGGCAATCGTCACCGGTTGGTTCTCGAACCATCGGCCATCGGGATTGCTCGCATGGAGCATCCGGACGCCTTGGAGCAAGCGTTCGCCATCGACGACCCGGAACGCGGTGTAGGCGATCATGGGCCTACCGTCGACGAGGGCAATGTCGGGGGTCGATGCGGCTACGTTCGGCGCACGCAGCGGCAGGAACGAAATGCCCTCGTCGTCGGAGCGGTAAACGATGAGCCTGAAGCTACCGCCAGCAATCAACAGCTCGCCGTTGGCCAAGACCTGGCCGGCCACGCCTTGAAGCCGCAAGCCACCATCGACCCGGGTCGCGTGGACCGGGTCGTGGGTGAGACGGGCGTCCACGACCGGCATGTGAACCGCGGGCGGTTGGTGAGCGCAGCCGATAGCGAGTACCAGTAGCGCGACGAGTAGGGTCGTTCGATTCATGGCGAGCGGTAGGTGCACTTGCATCCTACCGCTCGTCGAAGGCTTCGGCGAAGCAGGTTCGCGGGCCAGAATCAACGTGATGCCCGCGCTATCACGAGATCGGAGTAGTTTGAGCCTAGCTTTTACGCTCCGGCACCACACCGACGGGGGCACGCAGCCAGCGGAGAATCTCCATCGGCTTGGGCGCCTTGCCGGTCATCAAGATGCCGATGCGGAAGATCTTGGCGGCAGCCCACAGCGCGAGCGCGACGCTCACCGCCAGCAGGGCCGTGGTGGTGAAGTACTCCATGAGGGTCGGTGGTGCCGCCGCGCGGTTCATCATCACGAAGGGCGTGAACGGCGGTACGTATGAGAGGGCCTTGGCCAGGAGACCATTGGGATCCTTGGCGATCGGCATCATGGTGAACAGGGGGATCATCAGCAACAGGACGACCGGTTGCATCAGGTTTTGCGCTTCCTTCAGGCTGTTGCAAACCGAGCCGATCCCCACCAGCAAGGAGGCGTAGAGCAGGTAGCCAAGGAGGAAGTACACCACGAAGGCCAGCAAGTATCGGGGCTCCGAGATGATCGCACCGAGGTCGAAGCCAAACTCCAACCCCAACATCGGGGGCAAGAACTTGACCACCAGGTAAAAGAAGACGCCCCAGGCGCTGACCATGGCAATGCCGGTGCTGGCGATGCCGAGGATCTTGCCGGCCATCAGCTGCAGCGGTGACACCGACGACAGCAGGACTTCCATGATGCGATTGGATTTCTCCTCCACCGTGTTGGTGAGTAGCATCTGTACGATGGTAAAGACGGCGATCCACAACAAGTAGACGAAGGCGACCGGCGCCCACTGCCGAACCAGATCCTGGGTCTCGACTTCTTCTTCCTCACCCCCGGCACCGATCTTCTTGACGTCGAAATCGAGGGGCTCTTGCACCCAGCGGGCCACGTCGTCGGCAATACTCTCTTTCGCCAGTCGTCGTTCGCGAACGACATCGCTGGCCAGGTTGGCGAACCATTCGCGCAGGTCTTCGTCGGTCAAATTGGTCGACACGTACTTGCTGCCGATGCTGTTGGCCACGGGATCCCGGTTGATCACGAAATAGGCGAACAGCTCTTCTTCGGACACGCGTCGGTTGAGCTCTTCGAGCAACGTGTCACCCGAGAGGCCTTCGGCCTCCACGTCGACCCGCCGGTATCGGCTCTTGTTGGTCGCCTTGCCGCCGTAATCTTCCGCTTCGTCGCCGGGCAAGGATTGCCACCAGCCACTGACATCGCGGCGCAGACTCAAAAGTTGATCCAAGGCCTGCGGCGGCATCATCTGCCGGATCTGCTCGCCCTCGGGGCGATCGAGCATGGCGACGGCCTTGGCGTAGTTCTCGAGCACCTTGTCTTCGAGCGCCTCGTCGTCCAGGTCGCGCAGCTCGGCTGGCAGCCCGGGCATATCGCGCATCATTCCGAAACCGGCGTCGAGTTGCTCGACGGATTGTTGGAGGGCAGTGGGTAAGGCGTCGTAGGCTTCGCCACCCGCTCGCTTCAAGTCGAGCGCCTGACGGAACACCTTCTCCAGGTCGGGCATGGCGGCGCGCTTCTCGACCTCGTCGAGCACCCAACCTGATTGATCGATCACCGCGTAGTAGCGCGTCGACTTGTTCTTCTCCAACCAATACTGAACGCCGAAGCTGGCAATCAGGATGATCGGCAACATCAGGATGCCGATCCAGAAGGTCTTGGTGCGAACGTTTTCTTGCAGTTCGCGTTGGGCGATCAAGAGGATCTTGCTACGCATCGGCTTGGCCTCCAACGGCGCGGAAGAAGATTTCGTGGAGCGACGGTTCGCGCAAATCGAAGCGACGGATGTGGATCTTGCCCACCAGCTGGGCGAGGAAGTCCTGGGGGTCGATACCCTCCTCGAGGAAGATCTCTGCGTGCTTGCCGGCATCATTGATCCTGCGGATGCCGGGCAGGGCGCGCAGAATCGTGCCGTCGCCGTCGTAGTCGAGCCGAATGCCCAGCTCCTCGGACTGCTTGATCTCGCTCAGCGGCCCGTCGAGCACTTTGACGCCTTTGTTGATCAAGAGGATGGCGTCGCAGATTTGTTCGGCCTGCTCCATGATGTGGGTGGAGAAGATGACGGTGCGCCCGTCGCGTTTCATTTGCAAGATAATCTCGCGCATGAGCTCGATGTTCACCGGATCGAGGCCGGAGAACGGTTCGTCCAAGATGACCAGTTCCGGATCGTGAATCAAGGTGCCCAGGATCTGGACCTTCTGACCCATGCCTTTGGACAGCGCCTCACAGCGTTTGCCGATCCACTCACCCAGGCCATAGCGTTCCAGCAGCTCCGCGCCACGTTTCTTGGCAGCCTTGCCGCCCATGCCCTTGAGGCGCCCGAAGTAGGTGAGAATCTCACCCGCCGTCATCTTCTTGTAGAGGCCCTTCTCTTCGGGGAGGTAGCCCAGGCGGTCTTTGACCGATTCGGCGTTGGCGTGATCGAGCACGCGCATGGTGCCTGAATCGGGGTAGATGATCGACATGATCATCCGGATGGTGGTGGTCTTGCCGGCTCCGTTGGGCCCCAGAAAGCCATAGATATGGCCCTGTGGGATGCTCAACGAGATGTTATCGACGGCGACGTGATCGCCGAAGCGTTTCGTCACCCCGTCGAGGGTCAAGGCGTGGGTCATGAAGTGGGTACCTCTCGAACCGCAGGCTTCGATGACGGGCCGAACACTCGGCAGTCGGTCCGTACGGAAGGACTCCGCGATGCCATGCGTGACGTAAATGGAACGAGCATGCGGCGCTCTACGGCCGGTCTACCAGGGTTATTCGGGTTGCGAACAGCTTACTTGACGCGCTCGAAGGCGTTGGCGACTGTGGCACGCGGTAGCATGGGGTCATGCTGGGCGAAATCGATGCCTTCCTGATCGCCGTTTTCGTTGCCGTGGTGGTGGCGTGCGCACTCATGATGGGGGTCGCTTGGTGGCTCCTCGGCCGCCGGATTCGGCTGTTGCGGGTGGAAATCGAACGCGAGATGGACCGGGCGACCAGCGAGGCCACGACGCGCATCGGCGATGAAGTCGAGGCGCGTGTGCGGCGCGGCGTCCGGGATGGGATTCGGGATGGCGTCACCAGCCTGCCGTCGCGTGAGGTACTCGAAGGCACCACCCGGGCGGCGGCCAAAGCTGGCGCTGACCTGATTGGCGAAGGCCTGGGCACGCTCTTGGGTGGGCGTCGGGACCGGCGGCGTCGATAGGGCTTAGGATTCATCTTGGTCGGTGAAGATGTCTTCGATCGGTTGGTTGAACAGGCGAGCGATCTTGAACGCCAGCGGCAGGCTGGGATCGTACTTACCTGTTTCGATGGCGTTGACCGTCTGCCGCGACACATCGAGCTTGTGGGCCAGCATCGCTTGGGTCCAGTCGAGCTGGGCGCGTAGTACCTTCAGGATGTTCTTCACCAGAATCGTCTCCCGCCGAGCAACACGCCCAACGCGTAGGTGACCGCCATGGCGGCACCGAAGGTACTGGGTTCAATCTCGGGAGCGCCGATTCGTTCAAAAAGCGGATAGCAGGAGATTGCCAACCAACCGGCGGCAAAGCCCATCGCCAAGGCCCGTAAATGGATCATGCGTTGCAGCTCATCGGCTTGGTGGATGTAGCGTCGGTAGGTGAAAATTATAATGGTGCCCGTGACCACCGGCAGGCTCGCAATCAGCCACGAAATGACGGCGTTCGTCACCAATTCGTGCTTGATCAACTGCGAGGCACTGAGCAAACAAATCGCCCATGCCGCGGCGGCCCAAAGGATGCGCATCGAGTTCTGCCGATCGCGCGGTGTCGAGTCACCACATCGCTCCCATAGGGTCTCTCGCCTGGGTTGGAGATTCGGGGTGAGGTCGCGTGCGCCGGTTAGTACAGTTTGAAGACCAAGATGCGGGCGTCGAGCGGCCCGTTCTTAACGGTCAACTTGCGCGCGGCCCGCAGGCCGATGAACTTGCCCTTGTCTTTGTCGCCAGCAAGCACGACGGCGGTCCAGCCTTTGTAGCGTTGCTTGAACAAATCACCGAGCGCCCGCCACTGCTCGGGGGTCGACGCGAGCCGCTCGCCGTAGGCGGGGTTGACCAGCACCAGGCCGGGTTCGGGAGGCGGCTGAAAATCAAAGGCGTCACAAATGCTGACATTGTTGCGTTCGGCCAGCCCAGCCCGCGCTAGATTGGTTCTTGCCGCGCGGGCGGCTGGCGGGTCGCTGTCGACGCCGTGGAGCTGAACATCGGGGCCGGGGCAGGGGAGTGGTGCATTGCGAACCGACTTGAACCACCGTTCATCGAACCCGGGAAATTGCTGAAACGCCCAACGGCCGCGAAGTTTTCCCGGCGCGATGCCGAGGGCGAACCAGGCAGCCTCCACCAGCAAGGTACCCGACCCACACATGGGGTCGACGACCGGGCCTCGGCCGTCCCAGCCCGAGGCCAGGACGCATGCCGCTCCGAGTTGCTCGCGGACCGGCGCCATGACCGTTTGTACGCGGTATCCGCGGCGGTCGAGTGGTGCACCGGAAGTATCCAGGGACAGCGTCGCCCAGTCCTCGTACATCCACACCCGCAGCGGTAGCACCGGGTCCTCGCGGTCGATCGACGATCGTTCGCCGAAGCGATCACGCTGGCCATCGACCAGGCCATCCTTGACTTTGAGTGATACCCAGCGGGTGTCCGTGATGCTCGACCGGCTGGATGTCGCTCGCAATGAGAAGGTGTTGCGTGGATCGAACAGCGTGCCGATGGAGACGCCATCAAACTGTTGCTTGGTGTTGTTGACCAGCTGACGCGCACCGTGCGCCAACGCCCGGTCATCACCGGCTGGCCACTGCGCGAGCCGTACCAAAACACGGTTCGCCGTGCGCAAACAGATGTTGGCTCGCCAGACATCGGGCCACGAACCGCGAAAGGTCACGGAGCCACGGCCGATGCGCGGCGAGTCAACGCCAAGCGCGCTCAGCTCGTCCGCTAAGAGCGTTTCGAGGCCGAGCGCGCAGGTCGCGACCAGCGACAGAGGCTGATCCGTCGACACCGAGGGCTAGTCGCGGAGCACGAATGAGAGCTTGAGGTTGACGCGCCACTCGCGTCCGGTGCCCTTCTCGACGACTTGCTCCTCATTGACCCAGGCACCCGTGATGCCGTCGATGGTCTTGCTGGCGCGGGCGAGGCCCTTCTCGATGGCGTCGTGAAAGCTCACTGGTGACGACGATGAGAGCTCTGTAATTTTTACGGACGACATTGTGTGCCCCTTCCGATTGCGGATGGTGAAAAGTGGTGGCCGGTGCCTCCGGTGGCGGGTGCGCGACGCGCGCCACCGGCCAACCGAGGCCCATCAGAGGTCATCAATCGTTGAGGACGAACGATACCTTCATGTTCACCCGCCATTGGGTGATCTTGCCGTCTTCCACCACGACCTTCTCTTCGTTGACCCAAGCGCCGGTGATGTTCTTGAGGGTCCGACCTGCGCGGGCGAGGCCTTTCTCGATGGCGTCGTGGAAGCTGACCGGCGACGAAGACGAAATCTCGGTAACTTTAGCAATCGACATGAAATGCTCCTTTCTTCGTTCCCGTGAATGAGGATGTTAAACCCGCCTATTGTATCGCCGAATTGTGGCGAAACGCGGATTGATCGTGATCGTAGGCGAGCGAGATTGCAATCCTCCTTACGGCCCCATATTCAGCGAGTAGGGCTCGGTGGGAAGGCCCGGAGCGTGCGCCCCATTCGTCATGGGCACCGTAAGGTCGGTGGGTAGTATGGTCGGATCACCGTCTACCGTCGATCAGGAGGCCCCATGTCTGTCAAGTTGACCGCTTCGCTCGCACCGATTCCGACGTCTCGGCCCCGAACGTTGCTCGCACCCTCGGCTCGCGGGCTGGTCGCTTTGCTGGTGCTCGTCGTCCTCCTGTTTACCGGGTGCAGCGCTTTGGCGCCGTCGGTACCGCCGGGTGTCACCCTTGCCGACCTGCGATTCACCGACGTGACCGTCTTCGAGACCGCTGGAGTCATGGTGGTTCGGCTGACCAATGAGAATCCAGAGCCGATGCTGATTGAAGGCGGCTCGTACGACCTCTTCGTGGATGGGGTCCGCATTGGCCAAGCACTGAGTGACCATCGGATCGAGGTTCCCGCGCTCGCCACGGCGACGGACGAGATGGAGATCTACCTCAACAATCTCGCCATCGCCACCCGCGTCAAGACAATTTTCGAGACCGGTGCTTTCGACTACCGGATCAAGGCGCGTATCTACGCGCGTGGTGATCTCGGTCGCCGGACCCACAAGGTCAGCAAGGACGGCTTTTTTTCGTTCGACCAGGTTGGGCGCGATCACTAGTCCCAAAACTAGCGCGTAGGCACCCGGTTAGCGGTCATCACGATCCCGATTGGCCTTCTTGAGACACCTTTCGCCTCGTTTGCGCCTTCGGCCCTCGGGTTTGGTGGAGAGCGGACGCGCTGCTGATGATGAACGGCGAAATATCCGTCCATCAGAGTGACTTCTTGATGCCTGGGTACACCTCTCCCTCGGATTCCATTCGTTGGCCTCGTTCGACGTATCAAGTCACGCATATCGTCTGTTTCTGAAGTGCTTCGATCCGTCGAGCAGGATTGCCTTCCAGCGGTTGATGGCCACCCGTCTGTAGGTCAACCGGCGTCCGCTCGTGACGATCTGCGTGGGTACGAGGATCACTTCATTGAGAAAGCGACGGAACTCCATTTTCAGAAGCGCTGCTCGTACTCCGAGTTTCTTGGGCAGCAGCATGGCGGTCCAGGCTTTGATATTCCACGCCAAAGAGCCGATTACCAAATCGCATAACGTAGCGCAGTCCTGCTGCGGCTGCTGGTTCAGCACAGGCACCAGGTCAGATCTCCAGTCCAAGACCTCGGCTTTGGTCTATTGGCTAGTCACTCTCACCGCCCAAAGGCGTCAGCGAGAGAGTCGCAAGCACGGGATAGTGGTCCGAGACCCTACTCTCTCTAATGACCTTGACTCTGTTGCCACCAAGCCGCTTCAACGTATAGTTTGGGTCGATCGACTCAAACAGAGGACCCGCAAACACATAGTCCACCGTCAGAGTTGGCTCTTCTCCGAGACCAGACGCCTTGGTTCCGAGGGGATGCTCTTCGAGGAGATCAATGAAGTTTCGGCGGCGAACAAACTCGTATTCCTCTGATGCTGGAGTAAAGTTGAAGTCGCCCGCGAGCAACCAGACCGGATTGTGTCGATCATGAGACTCAATTCCTTCTTCAAGAACAGGCATCTCATCACGTATCGTATATCGATCTTTCCGCCATTCGTTGTAAGGCGAGATCATTTCATCGAATATGATTGAAAGTTGTTTCAGCCGCTTTGATGCAGCCTGGGAATCGATTCGCGGTATTCCTTCTCTCTCGCGAAGAAGTGTAGTCAAATGCGTGTTCACAACAAGAAGATCCAATGGCCTGGGCAAGCGCTCGCCGGAGCCGCCGAGCTCACCATCTAAGACCACATGGAGCACAGATGCGGCGCGCGGTTCCGTGTTACGGTTTCCAAAATAGAGGCCGGATTGAAGCACCGCCTCCTCGACAAGAGATCGACTCGCTATCACCTTTTGGAGATCGATACCCTTCCTTCTCAGCCAATCTTCATAAGATACATCTAACGCAGGCAAACTGTACACAGGAAATAGTGACACATCTTTCCTCACAAGGAATGCGTTACCTTGCCCGAAATACGAGCGCTCGGCCCAGTTGCCCTTCTTGCGAACCTTTGTCCACTTCCCCTGATGAGAGTGGCGCCGAGTGTCAATCAAGATTGTCGGCAGATAGACGTACTCTGCAAGAGGCTCGATGATGCTGTCAGGATCCTCATCGGCCTCTTCTGCATACTCAGAAACTTCTTGCAGAGTAAGCACATGAGGCTGGTGTTGCCTAATGAGTCGAGCGAGTTCAGCGTTAAGTCGTTTCTTGAAGTGCTCACGCGACAACTCTGGCTTAGTACATTCTGCTTCCGGCAAGAGTTCAAGGTACTTTGCACCGCCGATATTCCAATTTACTACTCGAAAATCAATTTCCACTATTCACCTCCAAGCATCGTCCACATGGGAATGCCGAACCTTAGATTGAACGTCAGCTCCTTCTCCATCAATTGGCGTGCTTCGGGCCTCACATGAGTCCAGATGCATCCGCTATCCGACAGCCTTCATTAGATTGAGCATAAAGAACATGTGATTCTAGACAAGCTCTTAGCGAGGTGTCAATGAAAACCGCCTGAGTGCACATAACGCACCGGCGCGGCCGGAATTGCTTATACGCAAAGGGCCCGTTGCATAGGCGAATCGACCCAAGCAATGGGGGCCACCTAAACAATGTGGTTTCAGATGGATGACGACCTGCCATGCCAGCGAATAGGCGGTTCATTGTGCTCACTGATGCCGCAGAGAACGACTCTGGCCGGCTGGCGTCCACCTATACGTACTCGGCATGTCGCCTAACAGGCGCGCAACAACCTCCTAGCCCTCGTGTCAGGGATCGCGCTTGCCTCGAAGGCTCGTTTTGGTAGCCTGCCTGCTCCTCTGCCTATGCAGTTTCAGTGGGTGGGTTCTTGTTGGTGGCTCGTCCAACCTCTGGAGATGACCGCTTCCGCGCCGCAGCCAGGCTCTAAGATCCAGCTCAACGATCACACGTCCGGCGTTGCTGTCCCCAGTCGAGCTTCCGAGGTAAGCCGGCTTTTGGAAGACTGCCGTTCTGCTCAGGCCAATCGTCGATTGGTTGTTCATCGCGATACCAAGCCGAGCAACGTGTTGGTTACCGTGGACGGCTCTCTCAAGCTGCTCGACTTCGGGGTGGCCAAGCTACTCGATCCCGAGAACCCGATGTGGCGGCCGGCCGAAAGCCGTACGAAGTGACCGGGGTCAGGCTCAAGAGCTGGAGTGGGTGATCTGCGAGCCACTACCGCGGCTGGCCAGTCAAGCGGTGAGCGACCGCGAGGAAGGCCGTTCTTGCGGGCGTCAGCGAGGGCTCTCGCCGTCTCGCTTGCGTGGGTGCCTTCGGAGTGATCTCGACACCATTGTTTCCGAGGCCCTGCGCAGAGAGCCCGAGTGTTCGCGGCACTGACAAAAAAGCGCACCACCATCTCGATGGATGACGCCATAGCGGCCGCCGTCCGCTTGGCCGGCGGTGAGGTGATCGGGGTGCAAGCGCCGCTCGATGGTGACGACGGTGGCAATGCCAGTGCCGACGTGGGTGCCTTTCACGTAGGGATGCTGGCGCAGGGCGCCCTTCTGCGCGTTTCGGTCAACGGGGAGACCGGAAAGGCATGCTTGGCAAAACCGATCAACGACGATGAGGAAGAGGACACCGAAGACGAAGAGGACGACGCATTGGCTTGTACCTGAGAGCAGGAGGGGCGGCAGCGGCCGGGCGCAAGCCCGGCCGCTTTGACCTTCGGCGTCAGCGACGGGGCGGTGCGCCCGTTTTCGGGACACGGAAGGCGTAGAATCGATGGACCGTGACCGGTCTGAACATCATTGGCCTTTCGGCCTTTTACCACGAGTCATCCTGCTGCCTACTGCAGGACGGCAAGTTGGTCGCCGCGGTTTCTGAAGAGCGGTTTTCGCGCATCAAGCATGATGCCCGTTTGCCCGTGTCCGCGTTTCGGTACTGCCTCGATGCCGGCTCGCTCACGATCGTGGACGTGGACGCGGTGGCGTACTACGAACAGCCCGAGCAAAGGCTTGCTCGGCAGCTGTGGTGCGGGCCGCCAGCAGCCGAGGACGGCGACCTCGCCTGGCTCGATCCACACCGACCCAAGCGCTCCATTCGTGAACGCCTTGGCTTCGAGGGGCCCATCATCACGGTCGATCACCACGATGCCCACGCCGCGAGCGCCTTCTTCTTTTCAGGCTTCGACGAAGCGGCTCTCTTGACAGTGGACGGCGTGGGGGAATGGGAGACCACGACCTACGGCCTGGGCCGTGGACATCAGCTCGATCGACTGGATGCTGTCCTGTTTCCGCATTCCTTGGGTCTGCTTTACGCGACCTTGACCAGCTATCTCGGGTTTCGGGTCAACCGCGATGAATACAAAGTGATGGGGCTTGCCGCGTTCGGAGCGCCGCGCTACCTCGACCAAGTCTTCCAATTGATCGGCATGGGGCCCGACGGGCAGTTCATGCTGAACCGAAGGTACTTCGACTTCGTTCGAGGCAGCCGGATGTACTCGGACGCCTTGATCGAGCTCTTCGGCCGGCCACCCCGGTTACCCAACGCGCCGATCGAGACCTTTCATCACGACGTCGCGCGTAGCGTGCAGTTGGCGCTCGAAGAGATCCTGCTCGAGAAGGTTGGTTGGCTCCATGACCAAACCGGTTCTTCCTGTCTTTGCATGGCAGGTGGTGTCGCGCTCAACGGCGTGGCCAATGGACGAATTCGGCGTGAAGGCGCTTTCGAGGATGTCTTCGTACAACCCGCGGCCGGTGACGCGGGGGGTGCGTTGGGGGCTGCGGCTCTAGCCCACGTGACGCTTGCCGGTTCGCGTCCGTCCCAGGGACGGTTGCGGGGAGCGGGTTTGGGACCTCGGTTTGAGCCGGACGGGGTGGCACGGATGATCGCTGCGAGCGGCCTCGAGCACGGCGACTTCCGTGGCCGGACACCGGCATTGATCGAAACCGTAGTCGAACGATTGGCGGACAATCAGATCATCGGCTGGTTCCATGGCGCCATGGAGTTTGGGCCACGGGCGCTGGGCGCGCGTTCGATCCTCGCCAACCCACTGGATCCTGACGCACAACAGCGACTCAACGAGCGGATCAAACGGCGTGAGTCGTTCAGGCCCTTTGCCCCGAGCGTCTTGTCGTCGCATGCCGCGGACCACTTCGACCTCGACCACCCTTCGGCTTTTATGCTGGAGACTTGTCTTGTCCGTTCACCCTTGGTGCTCCCGGCGATCACCCATGTCGACGGCTCGGCCCGTCCCCAGACTGTTGCCCCTGAAGACGCACCGCGCTTCGCGGCCCTGATTGAAGCGTTTGGCGATCGAACTGGTTGTCCCATGCTACTCAATACGTCTTTCAACGGGCCCGACGAGCCGATTGTCTGCGATCCCGTCGATGCCCTATTGGCGTTTGCGACCCTCGGTCTCGATGTGTTGGTGCTCGAAGATTTCGTGATCGAGCGGCCGGCCCTACCGCTGGCGCTGCCCGCGCTGGCGCCGATCTGGTCGCGTCCGGGCATTCCCTCGATCGGTCGCGAATCTGGACCCTTGCGCGAGTTCCTTTACTCGTTCGTCTGATCCATGAGCAGACCCAACGATACTCGCGGCGTTGATGGCGGCAAGGAACTGGCTCGGGAGCTTGCGCACAATCTAGCGACCAGCGATGGTTCACGTACGTTGAGATTGCTTCAAATGGCTGGCTTGACCCTGTTGGAGCGCGAGGGCGATGCCACCGAGCCAATCTCGGTGGCGGATACTCTGGATGAATTGGCGGCCAGCGCGGCCCCGCGCGCGATCAGCATTTGGCGACCGCGGGCTGCTGACTCTGTCTTCGAGCGGCCGCCCGTATCGGCTCTGGGTGATCACTACGCGGCGACCCCGACCTTACGGGCGGAGAAGCCCCTTGGTTGTCGGCGGGTCATTTGGCTTGGGGAATCGGCGGCGGCCGGGTATTTCTATGCGCCTCATGTGACACCCGCCACGATGCTTCAGGAGCGACTGGGCGGCGCATTCGACGTGGTGGACCTGGCCCGTACGAACGAGCGCCTCGATTCCTTGGTCCAAACCGCCGCAAGATCGTTGCAGCTGGATCCCGATGTGTTGGTGGTCCTCGCGGGCAACAACTGGACCTTGCTCGAAACTCCGGACGCGTCGCCGTTCTCGCCATCGACCCGTGCGCGCCAGCGTCTCGGACGGTCCATCCGTGAGCACGGACTGCGCGGCGCTGTAGCCGACGCCCAGAAGCAGCTCGCGCGTCGGGTCGAGTCGGCGTTCGATGCGATGTCAGCGCTCGCGGATCACGCCCAAGTGCCGATTCTGTGGGTGATTCCCGAGGTCAACATTCGGGATTGGGATGCACACCAGCCCGTTCATCGGTTGCCGGATGACGGCGTGGCGCAGTGGTATCAGGGGCTCGATCGAGCTCGGCACGCGTTGCGTGAGGCGCAGTTTCGCGCCGCCTTGGATTCCGCGGAGACGATGCTGATGATCGATCAGGGCCTTGGGCCCACCGGCCACCGGCTGCGGGCTCGGGCGCTCGACGGGCTCGGAAGGCACCACGACGCTGCCAATGCATGGCGGGCCGCCGTCGACACCACGAGCACGCCTGGGCAGGGTTTCCTGGCGGCACCGCAGGCGTCGACTTGGGTTCAGGAGCGGATCCGATCCGGCGCCCAGGCTCGCGGTCACGGCTTGGTTGATTTGCCCGAGATTTTCGCCGCCAAGATGGAGTGGTTGGCTCCTGATCGTCGTTTGTTTCTCGATTACTGCCACTTCAACGGAACGGCCATGCGCATGGTCGCCGAAGCGGTTGCGGATGGGGTGTGTCGACAACTCCGGCTACCAAAGGTCGATCACCCAATCAGCCCGATCGGAGGGCCGGTGGAGGCGACGGCGCGCCTCGGTGCGGCACTGCACACGGCGCATCGCTTGCCACCCGTTGATCGGGTTGGCTTTCGTGCGACGCTTGCTCAATGGTGTCGCGAAGCCCTCGACGCCTCACCGGTCCATGCCGACGAGGCCATGAGAGCGGTGGCTTCGGCCCGAACCGGCGGCCTTCCCGCGGTTCTGGATGCCGCGCAAACGGACCAACTGGAGAGCAGCGCCCCGCTTCAAATTCAGCACGGCTGGCGCTGGCCTCACCTCGACCCTGACTGCCTCGATGCCCTGACCGTCGCGGCAGAGGGCAAGACCCCGGTGGTTGATCAAGCGCGACTGGTGGCCCATTTGGGGATCGGGCAAGAAGGGGCGGACCTAACCCGCCCGCCGTTCTTGTGGTCGCCGGTCGAGCGTTTCTTGCCCGACGCGCTCAGTGCGGAACCGGCCGCGTTTCTGAGAGCCACGAAGCCCCGCACTCGGTTCGCCCTGGTCACCGATGGGCGCTGTGATCTGGAGGTATCGGTGGTTGCCCGTCGGTCCAGCGACAGTGAAGAGGCGTCGCCCTTTCTGGACCTCTATCTCGACAGTGCTGACGGCGAGCGCGACGAGGGGCGTCACCATGTCGGCACGATGCCTTTGACTGAGACCTGGTGCCAGCATAGCTTTGATCTACCGCAGACCTGGCTCGGGTTTGGGTACCAGTGCCTCATCGTGCAGTGGTCGCTGCCAACGTCCTGTTCCACACCTTTGGCGAAGGTGATCGCGCGCCTCGAAATGGGCCACGAAGCCAGCCTTCATCCGGTTTTCGGTGAATTGTTCTCACTTTGGGTGCGGAAAGCCTAGGTTTCCTCGGGATGGCTGGGTCGCCGATCCATTCAATTTTCTGTATTTTGATTCATAAATATGGATCACGTGTCTGCTCCGTTCAGATGATTGGGTAATCGATATTGGCTCTGAGTAAATATTAGGTGCGTTTAGGGCTAAAGGACTTATTCTTGCCGCCGGACAATGTTGCCAGCGCATGAGAACCCGGCCAGGTAAGGCAGGCAGATCCGGCATCAGCCTTGCTATTAAGCTGAGTACGCTACGTGTCGACTCCCGGTCGGTTCTGGAGAGTGAGGTTGGCTTAGGCTCCAGCGCGTCGTTGACGGTGAAAAGGCTGGCCGGGGTCGATCTTTTTGTTGGCCTTTGCGACGCTTTCGAAGGCTTTGACGAGACACGATCGTCTCCAGCGATGGCGTCGCGGCAACCGGAAGACGCCCCCCCCTCACGGCTTGGTATCTGGAGCGCCTTGGCTCCAGAACGCGGCACGAGCGATTCGCCCAAAAAAATCAGGGCGCACCAACAGATTGGGTGGCAGGCGCGTTCTACTGGGTGTGAGTCACATCATCGCAATCCAAGACGCCGGGCGACAGGAGCGAGCTGTCGCGAACCGTTCCGATGTGTTGGGTGAACTCTTCGATGAACACCACGACAGGCTTTATCGCCTGGCTCGGCGGCTGAGTCGGCATGCGGAAGACGCCCGGGATCTCGTGCAAGAGACCTTCCTGCGTGTCGCTCGTCGCCCCGACTCGCTGCCGCAACGAAGTTCAGAGGCCGAAGCCTGGTTGGTAACGGTGTTGGTGAACTTGACCCGCGACCGGGAGCGCCGTCTTTCGGTTCGGCGTCGTTACGCTCTCGAGGAGGTGCCGATGGCGACCCCGATGAGGCCTCCTGATCCCGAGTCGGCCGCGGTTGCCAGGAGCACGGTGCAGGGGGCGCTGGCGCGGTTGACATCTCGTCGGCGTGCTGTGGTGGTTCTTCTGGATTTGGAGGGTTTGTCGGTCAAGCGGGTCGCCGCGCTCTTGGGCGTGGCGCCGGTGACCGTACGCTGGCATCACGCCGCTGGGCGGCGACAGCTCGCACGGTTGCTCGAAACGCCTGAAACAGCCGAAGGGAAGGAGTGCCATGAAAAGGCGATATCTACGGCCTCACGAGGTTGAGGCGATTCTGCGGCGGGGAGATCCGGCCGGAGACTGCCGAGGTCTCACGCCCGATGCGGCGGCCATGATGCGGCGGCGAATCGTTGCCGAGCAAGTGCCCGTCTTCGAACAAGCGCAAAGGCTCAGGTCGCCATCTAGACCGTTTCCAGCATTCGCGATGGCAGCGAGCCTGTTCTCGGTGCTGGTGATTGGGTGGCTGTTCTTGCGACCCGACCCGCCGAGCGTGGAGCACGAGACCGCTCCCAGGGTGGCCTCAGAGGTTGCCGAAACCGAGCGGCCAACGCGCCAGCTTCAGTTCTCGACGCCGGGCGGCACCCGGATCGTCTGGCTCTTCCAGGCCGACTTTGAAGTGTCGATCCGTAACCATGACAGGAGGTTGAACGATGGACGTTTGTAGCGCAAGCTTGGTATTGGGTCGGTTTGGTTTGGTACTGGCTCTTGCCCTTGGGGTACTTCCCGCGGCAGCGCAGGTGGTGCCGATGGCCCCAGAGGCGGAGCCGGAGATCGGAACCACGCTGTTTCAGATCGTCGTTCTGGTTGGCGGTCAGGAGGATAAAGAGCCGGGGGCCAATGTTCCCGCGAACGCGACGAAGGCCCTCGACGACATTCGTCAGTTCTTGCCGTACAAGAGCTACCGAATGGTCGATATGGCCTTGATTCGTAGTTTGCGAGAGGGCCGGGGGTTGATGGCGGGTCCGGATGGCGAGGACTACATTGTCGAGTTCAGCAACAGCCGAACTCGTCGAGCTAGGATTTTGGTCGAGGGGTTCAAGCTCACCGATGGTGACCGGCAAAAAAACCAGGTCTTGATCGACACGTCGTTCGAAGTCACGATGGGCGAGACGATTGTCGTCGGTTCTTCGAAGCTCGGTGGTGGCGACGAGGGGTTGATCGTTCTATTTACGGCCATTCAATAGGGTTGAGAGTGACTCGAGGAGCGTATGGCGCGTTGCCCTTCGGTCTCGGGAGCTTTGCATTGGTGCCAATCAACGGGTCGATTCGATCGACCCGCGTGCTGGGTGACGAGACGATGGTGCTCGAGATGTCCAGGACGGGGCCACCTCCGTATCGACGGGAAGAGGTCACGATCGCGTCCGGCGGCGTTTTGTTGGCGGGTACCCTGCTGATTGCGGAGGGGAGCGGTCCTCGGCCGGGAATCGTCTTGGTCCACGGCTCCGGCGCCGGGGATCGTACTCACTGGGAGTATCGATCCTGGGCCGATTTTTACGCCCGTCGCGGTATTGCTGCGCTGGTCTATGACCGGCGCGGAGAAGGGGACTCGCTGGGAAACGCCGGGTTGCTTGCTTGTGTCAAGAACTTGTCAAGGATCGGAGGTTGATCCGATTAGGTCGACGCTCGCCAACGCGACTCCGAGGCGCCGGGTATCGACTTCATCTCCGAATCGCTCATTGGGCTGATAGCTGCCGCTGGCAAGCTCCACGACCAGGTGATCCGTCAACGCGAGTTGACTGAGATCGAGCTCTTCGTGCCACGGTTCTGTTGGGCTCAGGCCCGCGATGCGGCCCGTGAACAGGCGGGTACCGTTGACCGTGATCCGCAACGTGGTGCCACCCGGCGGTGTGGCAACCAGGGTCAAGCGCGTCGTTGACGGTGAAAGGGCTGGCCGGGGTCGATCTTTTTGTTGTGGCGTGTTCAGGAATCGAGTTCGACAAGAGACAGCGCCACGCCCAAGCGTCGGGTGTCGATGGCCTTTTCGAAATGATCGCTGGGCACGAAGGTGCCGCTGATCAATGTCACCGACAATTCCTTGCCGAACGTGATCCGGTCGAGGTCGAAGGTGGCCGACCAAGGGGTCTCAGGACTCACGTTGTCGAGCCGGCCGTCAAACAAGCGCACACTGTTGGCGGTCACCCTTAGGCGGGTACCGCCCGGTGGCGTTTCGACCACGGTTAGGCTCAGGCTCCGCGGAGGTTGTGCCTGGTTGAACATCAGGTTCAGCTCCGCGGCGCCGTCGGTCCAGCGCGTGCGGCCAGTGGTCCAGCGCTCGATCCCATGGAGCCCGCGACTCGTCTGGCGAATGAGCGCCAGGGGATTCTGGTCGAGGATCGCCGGGCGCAAATGCACGACGTCGGCCGCCGTCTCGATGGTGAATACCGTGACCTCGTTGACACCCGGGCGGAATGACCGAGGATCGACCACGGCCGACCACCGGCTGGGGGCAAACGACCAGGTGCGGGTGACCCCGACGATGCGTCCGTCAACCGCGACCGCAAGATCCGTTGGCGTTTGCTGCGTTGCCCCGGCGGCGATCAGCTGGCCGCTGATGTGGGCGGGAACGTAGGGTGAATCGGCGCCCAGCTCGAACGCGTTGAGCGGCAATTCCATCTCGACAGCGAGCGGCGCCGAGTTGGACACCGGCAGCGCATCTACCCGTTCGCCGATCAACACGCGGTGGCGTCCTATGCGGAAGAGCTCGCGTGCGGCGCCCGCTCCGAAGCGCGCGTCGCGCTGTGCCAGGGCGGTGGCCTCGCCCGCAGCGAGCTCGGCTGGGCTATGGATCCGCAGTTGCGAGGGTGCGCGCTGGCGGTGGGGAACGATGGCGACGCGTTGGCGGCCCGGTGTCGCCAGGTCGACCATCGAGCGCCCATCGAGCGCCCACGGCGTCTCGATACCGGCCAGCTCGAGGAGGGTCGGTACGATATCGATCGTCGCCGTCTGCCGGTCGTCGATTCTCCCTTGGCGTTGGCCCGGCGCTTTGATCAGCAGTGGCACCGGCACAATAGCGGCAAAGTTGGCTCTCGTGAGGCGGCGGCGCTTGCGGCCGGCAACGAAGCTGGCGCCGTGGTCGGCGGTCACGGCAACGACCGCGCGGTCCCACAGGCCGGCCGCTTCCAGGCGTGCCACCACCTGCCCGACCACCCGATCGACGTAGCCCACCTGCAGGAGGTGCCGCTGATGGATCTGGGTGATCGCCCACTCATCGTCGGGCATGGTGTCGCGCTTGAGGCCGACCACGTGACCATCGCCGCTGTAGGTCTGCCCGGACGGCAGGTAGTCGAACGGCGGGTGGGGAAGCAAGACGTGCAGCAGGTGCAAGACCGGGCCGTCGGTGGGTTGGATCCGGTCGAGGAAATGTTCGATTTGGCTGGTGCGGTCGCCGCGGCCGCGATCCTTCCAGTCGGAGCGCCAGTCATCACGGTCGGCGAACAGCATCCAATTCTCGGACACCGGTGGCAACCCGTTGGCCCACGCCGACGGCAGTAGCACGTGGAGATAGAGGATCGCCAGGTCGGAGGCCAGGGCGCGGGCGCGGTTGGCGAGACCTTCGCTGCGGGTGCCGCATAGGCGTGCCGGACAGATCTGGGTGACCGATTCAGAGACGTTCATCTCGTAGTCCGCGCCGAGCAGCGTGAACAAGCTTTGCGGATACTCGGGCGCGATCGGCAGGCGGCCTGGCACGGGCATGTGGCCGGTAAGGATCGACGGCACGGCGAGCACGGTGTAGTCGCTGACCGTGGCGGAATGGCGGTACCAGGTCGCGCGCGCGGCGAGCGCGGCGAAATGGGGATAGTTCGCCGCATCGATGGTACGCGGGCCATCGAGCAGCGAGGTCAAGGGTAGCTCGTCGAAGACGATCAGGACGATGGGTGTGTTCGCATTCGACAGCGCGGGAGCCGCCACCGCTACTTGGCGTTGGCTGAGCATCTTGGAAACACCCGGCCGGAGCATGAAGAGCAGAGGAAAAACCAAGATTGCCGGTGTCAGGTAGGCAAGAAACAGGCGGGCCGGCCGCTGGCGGCCGAGGGTGGCGGCGGCAGCTACGCCGATCAGCAAGGCAAGGCCGAGCGCCAGCCACGGATCCGGGTGGAGCCAGCGGCTGATCGGCGGTAGCGCGATTGCCGCCACCAGCGCGCTGCATAGGATCGTGTGGAGGGTGTGCTGCGCGGTTGGGTGGATGCGGCGGACCAGGGCCTCGAGCAGGATCAGCGGCGTGGGAACCGCAATTGCTAGGGCGAGGATCAGCAGCGCCACATCGAGTGGCGCGAGCCCACGAACGGCCAGGAACTCGGGCTTGCCGCCGATCAGCTCGAACAGCGGTTGGGCGACCGCGAAGGCGCACAGCACGCCGAGGTGCAGCGCGTCGGAAAGGAAGGCGTGTGGTTGATGCATGCGGGTCTAGACCTAAAACAAGCGCATTTGCCGCCTTCGGTACGATTTGGTGTCGAAGTCGGACTCAGAGTCCCCGGCACCCGCCGCATTACCGCCTGGCCCCTTCATGTTGAGACCCAGCATGGCTGGCGCGAGGCGATTCGAGCCGCTCTACGTCGCGGAAAGCAACGGTTTTGACCATCGACACGGAGCGCAGAGACACCTCTCCCATCAAGCCAGTCAAACGTAAGTAATTCCGGTGATGAGGCTAGGTGAAACATCGTCGTTTCAAGAGTTGTGTGCCTTGGAGTAAGAGTTCCGTCCATTGGTTGACAGCCAGCAAGCGAAAGACCAGTTGCCGGCCGCGACTTAGGATCTGTACCGGCGCCAACATCACTTCGTTCAGGAAACGCCGAAACTCCATTTTCAAGATCTTTCTTGCGCCCATCGACCGTGGAAGCAGCAGTCCCGACCAAGCTTTGAGATTCCACGCCAGAGCGGCGATTACCAGATACGCCCAATTCGCATCGAATTGCTGGACCGGCATCCGGGTCGCTTGCACCCCCGTTCTTGAGCTGCTCGATCAGGTTCTCTTGGTTACATCGCGCGTTGTTCTCGCGCACCACCGCTGCTGGATCCATCTGATCGGCAGGAATGTTGGTGACGTAGAAGAAGTAGCGAACCTCGTCCTCGAGCCGCAACTGGCCTTCTGTGACGCGAATCTGCTTGCGCAAAACGATCATGCGGTAGGTCTTCTTGGCCTTCGAGGGCTTGTAACTCATCTCGGCGACGTGCTCCTTCTCCAGCGTCAGCTGGCGGAAACCTCGCTCCTGAATCACGGCTCTCTTCACCTTCTTTGGTCGGCGCCGTTTCGGCTCCCGAACCGGCCGATCCATCGGCGCCCACTGGGCGTCTGCGAGTTCCTGGGCCCGCCGGACGAAGCTCGGATGCGCATCGATGCCGAACACGAACTCCACGGCGTCCTCCGTCCAGCGATCGAAATTCGTGGTCAGCGAGAAGTCGGTATCGCCCCGCAGCCGCACGCGCTCAAAGCCGGCACCCTGGCGAGCCCACTCAACTGCCTTGTCGAGCCACGGAGCAGCGCCATCGTGCGACGGTCGATTGGCCGGGCGGTTGACCAGGAACAGCGGCTCTTGGCTGTTGGCTAGGCTGACCAGCAACGGCCCGAATCCCCAGCGCCCCTTGTAGGAGATGTCCATGCCCTCCTTGCACTCCCCCAGAGTGTCGACGAGGGTGCCGTCGACGTCGATCAGCGCCAAGCGACGCTCCTTCTTGGGCTGGGCTCTCCACACGTTCGTCCGCGCGATGTTGATCGCCTCCATGAGCTGGGTAACGTCTGTAGCAGCGAAGCGGCGCAAGAAGTCACCAGCCGTCGTGGGATCGGGAATACGGCGGGCACCCAAGGCGTCGAGAAACGCACTGTCGTGTCGGCGAGCTTCGAGGTCTTCGAGGCACAAACCGCCGCTGAGAAGGTTGTACGCCAAGGCAAGAATGTGATCGGACTCGTGGTAGGGAAGGTGACGCTTGAGCAAGCTCACGTTCTCGTCGATGATCTCGCGAAGATCGACGGCCTTGACGACTTCTTGAATCATTCCGAGGCCGCCACAATTCGTCGCTTCGATCCGGCCCGAGACCTCGTAGCAGATGTTGCCGGACTCGAGGACCGGGTGTTCTCGGTAGGGCTGCCACCTGCGATCCAAGCGCTTCTCGATCTGGCTTTGACGACGGTCCAAGCAGATAATATCAACAGAATCAGGCGTTTCGGTCGTTTTAGGCAGAATAAAGGGCATTTAATGTGCTTGGGTTGGGTCTAGATACCGAATACGAAGATCAGCTGCGCGGTGCCCGCCAGCAAGCCGAGCACGGCGCCAGCCAGGATCAGCTTCATCTCGTCTTCTTGGAAGCAGGGCCGCAGCAGGTCCTGGAATTGATCGGCTGGCATGGTCTCCATGCGCTCTCGCATGACCTGTTCCACCACAACCGCGCGTTCCTCATTGAATGCAAGGTCCTCGAATGGATCCGCCGAGACGTGGATGGCCTTGTCGGCCACCGCTTGCTTGATACCCGCATAGCCGCGTGGTCCGACTGCGAGCTGGGCCATCGGGCGAACCAGGCCCAGCGCTTCGTCGACCACCGGGCGAATGCGCCTCCGAATCAAGGACCGGACACGTTCTGAGCGCGGACCATGGAGCAGTGCCTGGGTCAGATGTTTGACGGTGATCATCTCCCTCGTGACCAAATGGCACCAGGCGCCCGCGACTTCTTTCTGTCGCTTGAGAAAGAGCCCTTGAAGCGTCCAGGGGCCGATCTTTTTGGGAAACAACGGGCGGAAGATGATGTTGAGAGCCAACCAGTTGGTGGCCCAACCCACGATCAAACCGAACAGCGGCAGTACCCACCACGCGGGCATGATGATCCACACCGCGAGCTGGACCAAGCCGAACAAGAATCCGAAGTAAAGACCGGAGTGGATGATGAAGCGGAACTCCGCGCTGCCGGCTTCGAGGAACAGCCGGTTGAGGAGTTGCTTGTCATTCTCGAGGTGACTGACGATCATGTGCTTGAAATCGAGCAAATCCTCGACGTTCTCACCGATCTCGCGCATCAAGCTTTCGACCAAGCCGGGCATCGCTTGGCGAACGCTGTCGTAGATCGGTTTCTTGACGATTTCCGGTAGGTTCTCCCACAACACGGCGTTGCCTTGGAGTGCGACCTCGTCGGTATAATCCTCGAGGCGTTTGTCCATGACCTGCGCAACGTGCGCGGCCATGCGCTCCGGATCCATTTGCTCGAAGACCTCGGACAAGCGCCCCAGGCGCGACATGGTTGTGTCCACGAATGTCGTCGCCATCTTCGTCGCCTTGGATGGAATGATGCCCTGCCAGCCGAAGATCGGTCGCACGCCGATGAACTCGAGCGGCACGAAGGTCATTTTGATCGCGATCCAGTTGGTGAACCAGCCGACAATGCCGGCAATGAACGGAATCGAGACGTACTTCCAGAAGTCCGGGTGATCGAGGATGGCGTGGAAGTCAGGCATGGGAGGTTGGGTCGAGGAAAGGCCGATCATGCCATGCCGGGAGGCATAGCGCGCGTTCAGTCGTCGACCCGATCAAGCGCGGCGAGGATCGCGTCCGAATCGGCATGGTCGCCGCCTTCTTGGCTCACATGGGCAAAGACAATGCGGCCATCGGCCGCCGCGACGAAGGTCGCACCCTGTTGCCACGGATCACCTCGCACCGGCCCTTGGCGGAATCCGGCCTTCATCGACCGTGCCGCGTTCTTCACCACCCGTAGGTTGAAGGTGGCGCCGAGGCCCCGGTGAAGACCAGCCGCGCGGTAGGCCCGCAGCTTGGGGTCGACGAACAGGGGGAAGTCGAGCTGGCGTTCGTCGTAGAAGGCACGGGCCTGTCGTGGGTTGCCGTTGCCGATGACCAGGAGATCGGCCCCACGATCGCGAATGGAGGAGACGGTGTCACGCAACTGCGCGACGTGCTCGCGGCAGAACATTCACCCAAAATGGCGAATGAACACCAGCACGGTTGGCCGTCCATCGAGCAGGTGGCCCAGTTGGACCGCCTGGCCGTCGACATCGAGCACTTCGAGGTGAGTGAGCGTTGTCGTATGGTCCATTGAATTCTCCGGGAAAGTGTCGAAAGGCCGTGGGTGCTGCCTGCGCCGACGAAAATCGATCAGGCATTCCGATTGAAACCGATCAGTGAATCCAACGGAAAGCGATCAGCAAATCCGATCGAAAGCGGCCACATGTGGGATTGGACCGGAATCACTGCTGTCCCGCTAACTGATCAGAGAAATAGGCTCAGATTCTCTCAGTCTTGATAGAATCCTGGAAGGGGCGGGAAGAAGGAACCGCGCGAGATAGAACATGGTCGCGCTTCGATGCCCATTTCCTCGGTTTTGACGCCGGTCCGGCACCGGCTTAGCGTTCTTCGCTGGGAGCGCTCGTAGCCTCGAAAAGCCCCAACTGGTTGTGCTTGTGGGCGCCGCGCTTTAAGGGCGCCACCGTGTCGAGACGCAGGCGATGACCGGCTCCGGGGCCCGGTTCGACATTGGCGGGCGCGACCGTTGCGGTGCCGCCGCGGGCGGCGACTGCCAACAACGTGTCGCGTTCGGGGCGGAGGGCGTCGAGCAACTCGGGACTGTGGGTGGCGATGAACAACTGAGTGTTCTGAGCAGCTTTTCCGAAGGCTTGGACCAAGGCTGCAAGGGCGCTTGGATGAAGGCCGTGTTCGGGTGTTTCGAGGCCAACGAGACTCACCGCACCCTGGCGTCGGGCATCTTGGAAGGCGGCGGTCAGGGTTGCCATCGTCGCCAAGGTTCCGTCCGCCATGTCGGCGGAATGGAGTTTCCACGGGTACCGTGACCCGGCCATTTTTTGGCGGAATTGGAGGGTCTCGCGTGGGCCAGCCGTGACCCGATCGACTCCGATGGCGCCGGGGACGATGGCGCCAAGGTAGTGGGTGATCAGGTCGAGGGTCTCGGGATCCTCGCCCTTGAGACGACCGATTACGCTGGGCAAGTTGGCGCCGTTGAGATCGAGTGCCGCACCGCCCGTGGGGACGGAGAGGGAGCGAAGGGCCGACCGTTCGAAGCGATAAATGCGCATGCTTGCCAGCGTGTCGTAGAGCTCACGAAACGGCTCGAAGGCAGCGGCGCGGGTGAGGTACAGGTGCTCACGTTCGGCCGGTGGTGCGGTCGCCAGCGACGTTCGAAGCACAGTGTCTTCGCTGCGGTGGAAGGAACCGAGGATGGTGTTGCCGTCATCACGCACGGTGGCGCGTTCGGCCACGACCGTCCACGTGCCACTGGGTTGGGTCACCATCTGAAAGCCGTAGTGCGCGAGACACCAACTCGGAAGTCGAAGCTCCATGGCGAAACGAATCGTCCGGGGGTGACCCGTGCTACGCCGGCGCACCGCGTCGATGCCGCCTCGGTTGCGTACGGCGGCGCCGAGCGATCCACGGACGGCGTCGGCTACGAAGGCGATGGCATCGAGCAGATTGCTCTTGCCAGCACCGTTTCGTCCAACCACCACGGACAACGGCGTCAAGCCAACGTCACAGCGGCCAATGTTGCGAAAGTTGCGGATCACAAGCCGCCGCAGGGACGGGCCAACCCAACGCCAGTGTTCTTTACTTTGCGGGTCAGCGTGCATGGTGACGCGGGTCCAGGAAGGGGATCGGAATGAGGAGAGTAGCACGATGGCACGTTCGCAGTTGCGCCGAAGGTGCAGCTAGACGTTTTCGGAGCGTTTGAGGCTGGTTGGGTCGTTGTGAGTGGTAGAAAGGTGCTCGCGAAGTTTTCGACACAAGCGATCAAATGACGGGCCGGATCGGTCGAAGAACCTGCGGATAGTCGCGTAACTCCAGATGTTCGGTTATCCGGGTAAGAAGCGTCCGGACAGCGTACGCCTCGCCATGTCCCTCGACAATTGGAGCGATCCAGTAAGGCATCAGTGAAGTGCCTCGGAACTCCCAAAGAGCTGCATCTGTTCCTGACGCTCGATATCGAACTCATCGATCTCGAGTTGATCCATTCGGAGAAGGTCGCCAGGGGAGTAGAGATGTTCCGCGATGGCTTGGCGGCTTGCTTCATCCGCCGGTGCAAGGCTGGTCTTGCCGTCTTCGGAAACGACAACGAACAAGCCCTCCGAACCGCTGTCGACATCGATGGCGTCCAAGAGATCTGGGCTGTGGCTGGTCACGATGACTTGCGTATGGGGAGTGGCCTCGCGGAGGGCATCCATCAGCGCGGCACTGGCTGCCGGATGGAGTGCGGTTTCGGGTTCCTCGATTCCGACGAGTCCAGCATACCGGTTGGTTGCTAACAACTGAGAAATGGCGATGAGAGATCCCAAAGCCCGCAGCGTTCCATCGGACATGTACTGAGCGAAGATTCGCCAAGGATGTTTGGCTCCGGTCACCCGCTGCCGAAACTCGAGCGTCTCGCGAGGGCCAAGCGAGACCCGCCTGACGCTGGTAATTCCCGGTACGATGACTTTCAAGAACTGTTTGATGCGATCGAAAGCGTGCGATTCTTCCTGTTCGAGTCGAGCGATGACGCTTGCGATATTGCTGCCGTCCCGCGCCAGAAGATCGCCAGCATCTGGGCTTTGCAATTCCTTTATGGCCTCGGGATTCAGATTGTAAAATCCCATCGATGCCAGGGCCTCGAACGACTCCTTGAATTCTTGAAAACCGCTGGCTACTACAAGGTACAACCGGTCGTGAACCGGCTCCGGCGGATTGGTCAGGCTCGAGTCCAACACATTGTCCCGCCTGAGGAAATAGGACGCCGTCCGATTGTCCGGCGCGCGGAGTCGGAGTTCCTCGTGTTTGACGACAAATCCTCCCCTTCCTTTGGCAGCGATTTCGAATCCATAGGATACTTGCCAGAGCGAAGGCAGAGTAAGCTCGAGCTTGATCGCAAAGTTGCGGGGATGTCCAGTGCTTCTGCGGCGAACGGCGTCAAGGCCACCGCGTGTCTTTATCGCATGGTCGAGTGTGGTTTGAAGGCTATCGCTTACAAATCGGAGAGCGTCGAGGAAGTTGCTCTTTCCGGCTCCGTTTCGGCCTACGAGAAATGTCAATGGAAAGAGCGTGATGTCACATTGGCCGATACTCTTGCAGTTCTTTATCCGAACACGGCGAAGAAAGGGTTGTGGTGTCTGGGAGTTTGTTTCGTGTCGCGAGAGGGTAGGCATGGTCGAGTTTTGACTGGTGTGTTCTTCCAGGCGAGAGTATCATGGACCGTTCTAAGAGCCCGCTGCAACCACGTGGGCCCGGCTCCCTCGAGCCTCGAATCACAGGAGTCCTACGAGATGAGTTCTCCCCAACGCATTCTCAATTTTTCCGCCGGGCCTGCAATGCTACCGGAACCTGTGCTCGAAGAAGCGCGCAGCGACCTCTGGAGCTTGGGTGAAACCGGTGTCGGTATCCTCGAGCATAGCCACCGCGGTGGCGCGTTCACGCAGGTTATCGACGAGGCTGAAGCCGATTGCCGCAGCTTGGCGGGCCTCGACGACGACTACGCGGTGCTGTTTCTGCAAGGCGGTGCGACGCTTCAGTTTGCCCAGGTGCCGATGAGCTTTCTGGGTGACGGTGCGAAAGCAGACTACTTGAACACGGGGGTATGGACGAAGAAGGCGATCGCCAATGCCGGGCTCTTTGGCGATATTCACCTCGCCTTCGATGGTGCGGCGAGCGCTTTCGACCATGTCCCGTCCGCGTCGGAGCTGGATGGGCGAGCGGATGCGACCTACACCTGGTACTGCTCGAACAACACCATCGCCGGAACGCAGTACGCGCAGCCGCCTGCCGTCTCGACGCCTTTGGTTTGCGATGCCAGCTCGGACATCTTCTCGCGGCCGTTGCCGCTCACCAACCACGCGATGGTGATCGCGGGCGCCCAGAAGAATCTCGGGGGTGCCGGCTGCACGCTGGTGATCTCCCGTCGGGATTTCTTGGACCGAGTTCGTGACGGATTGCCACCCATGCTCGACTATCGTCAGCATGCAGCCAAGGGTTCATGCCTCAACACACCGCCCACCTTTGCGATCTATGTCATGGGGCGGGTGTTCAAATGGCTGAAGGGCCAGGGTGGCCTCGAGGCGATGGCCCGCATCAATACTGCCAAGGCGGCGGCGATCTACGATGCGATCGACACCAGTGGCGGTTTCTACCGTGCGGTGGCCCGGCCCGGCTCGCGCTCGCAGATGAACATCACGTTCCGAACGCCAAATAATGAGTTGGACAAGACCTTCATTGCCGAGGCGTTGGTACAAGGGATGTCGGGGCTGAAGGGCCACCGGAGTGTCGGCGGTTTGCGGGCTTCGATCTACAACGCGTTTCCGGCATCGGGTTGCGCGACCTTGGCCTCGTTGATGGGCGACTTCGCGTCGCGCAACGGCTGAGCTGAAGCGTCAACTCAACCGGGACGCTTTCGGTGTTCGATTGGGGCGGTTCGCGCGCCCACCCCAGACAACTGGGGCGGGCGGAACCGCTACTCTTGGTCCATTCGAGAGGGCGGGATGGGGTCGGCGTCAGGCTGGCCAATACCGAGGATTCGTACACTAGTGGTTTGAACAGCTTCGCCGCCTTCGGCGGAAATCTGAAACTCCACCATGCCGCCGCTACTGGGGGTGTAGATGGCGTTGACGGCGCCACTCTCGTCGGTGGTGAGCGAAACCGTACGACCATCTTCGCTGATCATGCCGTAGGGATTTTCGAAAGCTCCGGCCGCGCCGGTTGCGGTCACTTCGACCTCGCGCAAGGGCAGGAGGTCTCCGAAGGCATTGCGTGCCTCGATTATCAGCTTCCCTGGCTGGCCAACAATGTAGTTTTGGCAGGGGCCAACGACCTTCACCGTGGCCACGGTCAGGTCGCCGACGAAGCCATCGACGTAGTCGGTGTGGGTGTCGTCGAAGGTGATCGAGTCGATCATCACGGCGGGATCGGTCGTGATGTCGAGGCCGCTGATCCGGTAGGCCGTGGTGCGACCGGCGGCGTGGGTCAGGCCCGAGCGGAACTTCTTGACGATCTTTTTGCCATTCTTGGTCCAGATCTCGACTTCGATACGCTCGAGGAGTGTTCCAGGGCTCGGTACCCAGTCGATCTGGACTCGATCGATGTCATCGAGATCGATGTCGGGGATGGTGCGAATGACTTCGGTCTCGGTACCGTCACTCTTCTTTTCGACCGCTTTCACCCGTACCGAGTTGATCTGGTACATCTGAACGTCGAAGGAGTCGCCGCCTTCGAATTCGAGCAGGAAGCCAATACCGTTACCGACGTTGAACGGTGCCAGGTCCATGCCCTCGAGCACCAGACAAGAGGGGTGGGCCATACCCGTGGTACTGATCTCGAGCCCATCGCCAGGCTCGACGATGTTGAAATACAGTGAGCCATTGCTCAACGCGAGCGGGTCGGTGCCCGGCAAGGCCGAATAGCGATCTTCGATGATGCCGTCTTCGAAGGTTTCCACGACGCTGGTACCGGTGTCAGCCACCTGGCCGAGCGCTGTGTCATCGTGCATGATCGGATCTTCGATCAAGTACGGATAGTCGTGGAAAAAGGCGTCAGTGTTTCCGGCGGGCACCTCCCTGCGGTCCACCAATTCTCCACCACGATAGACCTCGAGTAGACCTTCGCTCTGGGCGGCGGAACTCAACGTGCTCCCTGTACCCTCCGTGCTCTCGGTGGGGGTCCAGGTGTAGCAATTCATGTCGCAGCCGCTGTCGAGGAGTAGCTGGCGCACGCGGTCAGCCTGCTGCTGGGCGGTCTCGCCACGACGCCGTTGGGTATCTCGCCACGTCACGCCACACATGACTTTGTCCCAGTTGTACCAAATGACTTTGTCCCAGCCATCGGTGCCTGGGAATGGGATGGGTTGGTTGTGGCCACCGTCGAATACGCACTTGGCAAAGCACGTGGTCTTGTCGTCGCACTTCACCTCGATTTTGAAGAAGGCGCCATCGACGCAGTACCACTCGAGGGTTTTGGATGGATCGTTGGGATCTTTGGTCCGATGCTTCCAGACTTTTCCCAGGCCGTCACTGTGGCCGCAGGTGATCTGTGACCAGGCGGGGTTGGCCAGAGCAAAGGCAAGCACCACGATGAACACAAGAGGGCGGATAAGAGACCTGCTTTCGAAAGGCATGGTGTGGGCGTGGTGATCACGGGTTTGATTGGTGGATTTGCGGGTCTTCATCGAAGTCTCCTTGTGTGGCGCCGAGTTGGCAACCGGTGTCTCGAGAGAAGGGGCCCGAAAGCGAATCCGGTGGGCCATGTCGACTGCATCCTGCGTTTATTCGTCCGTCGGTCAACTCGGGCACCTTGTCGCGGCGTCACCCCTTTGTCTGCCGGCTGTGCTCGAGTGCTTGTCTATCTTGGTATAAGTCAAGACGCACTTGCAAAAAAATCGCTCATTTGATGGTTCCATGGTGGGATAGGCTCCGGCCCCGATGTTCCGGCTCGACTTTGATCGCGGCACGCTTCTGGTCTCGCCGGAGGGCGATGGTGAAGACGGTGTCAGGACCGCGCCTGAGGTCCTTCCGGAAGGGCTGACCCTTCCGGGCTGCCGTTTCGACAAGCGGGTCAAACGGTGGCGGGCGCCAGCCTGTTGCTACCACGACGTGGTCATGGCCTTGCATCGGGCGAAGGTGCCGTTTGACGATCAGGCACGGGACTACGAGAAACTCGAGCTCGTGTCACGGGTGGTGCGAGAGCCCTATCCGCACCAAGCCGAGGCGGTGGAAGCGTGGTGGCGGGCTGGACGTCGAGGGGTCGTTGTGTTGCCGACTGGATCGGGCAAGACCTACGTGGCACAGATGCTCCTCGAGCGCCTGGGGCGTGGTGCCTTGGTCGTGACCCCGACCCTCGATCTCATGCAGCAGTGGTACGGGGTCTTGGGGACCGCGTTCGATATGGAGATTGGCTTGGTGGGCGGCGGGTATTACGAGGTGCGACCCATCACCGTGACGACTTACGACTCGGCCTACATCCACGCTGAGCGCCTGGGCAACCAGTTTGCCTTGCAGGTGTACGACGAATGTCATCACCTACCGGGTCCTGCCTATACCGCCGCCGCGGAGCTTTCGATCGCGCCCTTTCGGTTGGGCCTGACCGCGACGCCCGAACGCGAGGACGGTGCCGAGCGCATTCTCGATCGACTGATCGGTCCCATTGTCTATCGCCGAGAGATCAAGGAACTGTCAGGTGACTATCTCGCGGACTATGAGGTCGAAACGCTGCGGGTGCGTCTGTCCGATGCCGAACGCGAGGCGTACCAGCAGGCGCGCGCGATCTACCGCGAGTTCGTGACCAGCAAGGGCATTCGGTTCGGTGGTCCGCAGGGCTGGCAGCAGTTCTTGATGATGACCTCGGCATCGGAGGAAGGGCGGCGGGCCTTTCTCGCGTACCGCGAGCAAAAGACCATCGCCCAGGCCGCCGACGCCAAGCTGCGCATGCTCGAGCGTTTGCTGGCGCGTCATCGCCACGATCGCGCGATCATCTTTACCAACGACAATGCCACGGTCTACCGGATCTCGAGGCAGTTCTTGATTCCCGCGATCACGCATCAAACCAAGGTCAAAGAGCGGCACACCACTTTGGCCCGATTCAACGACGGCACCTATCCATTCTTGGTGACCTCGCGCGTACTCAACGAAGGGGTTGACGTACCAGCCGCCAACGTCGGGATTGTGCTTTCGGGAAGCGGTACCGTCCGCGAGCACGTGCAACGCCTCGGGCGTATCTTGCGCCGCGCCGAGGGCAAACAGGCCCGGCTGTACGAGCTGGTGACCGAAGACACCGCCGAAGAGATGACCAGTGCGAGGAGACGTCAACATGACGCGTATCGGTGATGCTCACTTCTGATCTCATTCAAGTACGCGCCTACAAGGGCGAGATGCGGCCGCGTTATGTGGAGGCGCGCGATCCCGAGGGGTTGGCGTTGGCCGCGCAGCTGATCGATGCGTTCGAGCAGTGCGCCGGGCAGGCTCGTCACGTGCTCGATGAGGAGCTCAAGTCGTTGTTGGGTACCGGCACCGCGTTTCAACTGCATCGGGCGCTGGCCAAGCTGCTACGCGATCGCTGTACCTTCGACACCGAGGCGCCGGCACCACCACCGGACTTGCGCGAGGCGGTTTTCGGCGCGTCTGCAGATGCGTATCGGGCCGACCCTGGGGAGGGGCCCTTTCGCTTCGAACGCGCCGTGCCAATGGCGGTCGCTGCGACCAGCCTGTCGCTCGAGCCAGGCCAGGTCGAGCAGTCGTTGTACGGTGATCTCAAGGACGAGCAGGTCTTGCAAGCTTTCGACGTCTGCGCTCCGCGTTGGTTGCTCGATCGCTACAACGTAGCCTTGGCACAGGGCGTCTTGTACAGGGCGATTGCGCTCGAGATCCACATTGCAGGACAGCGGCCAACGGCCTATCGCACGTTGTTTCGGAAAATTAAGTTCTTCCAGTTGATGCACCGTGTCGAGCGGCTGGGAAACGCGGCAGGCGACGGCTATCGCATTCGCCTCGATGGTCCACTCTCGGTACTGCGCGCCAGTGGTCGCTACGGACTGCAAATGGCGGTCTTTCTGCCGACCCTGTTGCATTTCGACGGCTGGACCCTCGACGCCGAGCTGCGGTGGGGGAAGGGGCGCCGCAAGCGGACCTTCCGGCTCACGCCAACCCAAGGTCTGCGCTCGTATACCAAGCTCACCGGTCAATGGCAGCCCGAAGAACTCAAGTGGTTGCCCGAGCAACTCGCGAAGCTCGGCCGTGGCTGGACCGCGAGTACCGATGCTGAGCTCATCGATCTGGGCGGTGAAGGCGTCTTGGTACCCGACTTCGTTTTTGAACACGCGGAAACGGGACATCGCGTGTTCATGGAGGTGTTCGGGTACTGGAACAAAGGGGCGGTGAAGGCCCGGCTCCGGTTGTTGCGCAGGCATGGCCCCAAGAACCTCGTGCTCGCCTTGTCCAAAGCACTGGCCGCTGGTGCAGGGGAACTCGAAGACCTGCCTGCCGAGGTCTACGTGTTTCGAACCACCCCGCTGGCCCGGCAGGTAGTCAAGATCTTGGACGGCATGAAAGGCTGAACCAGGGCTAAGAACATTACGTGGAGAAACTCCGGACACCTTTAGAGCGAGGCTGCCGCCCGACGATGGATCGTCGTCCATAGAAAGCGAAGTCAAGCGCGCACCTCTCCTGTACGTTCGTGCTCTTGGCTTCGAACGTCCTGTCAGATTGACCTCGACTGTTCCGTCGCGAGTTGTCCCTTCTTCGAGCCTTTGTTGCGATCCGTTCTTCTCTGGTCTTGAAGTCGCTTGGTGTTCTCTCTTTTCTTCGAGGAACCATCCATCCATCAGGGCCTTTTCGGCCATGACTTCGTTCGGTTCTTCGAGGGGGCATATCCGGGCTATGGGGCCTCCGTACGGGGACGGGGTCCAGCCGATTCACTGATGCTTCCCCTCGAACCTTGCGCCAAAGAATCGTTGGAGCGAAAACTCTGGGTTCGGAGCAACCATTGCGCGTTGCTTCGAGATCTTGGCCCAAGCTGGTCGATTCAACGATCTGGGTCGTATACCTCCTGTGCCTTCCACATGGACAAGGCCGTTGCGGCGATCTGGCGTGCGACGGTCACTTTGGCGAGGTTCGGCTTGGTGCCTCCATCGCAAAGTCGGTCGTAGGCGACACGGAAGCGATTGGCCTTGCTTGTAATCACGGTCGTCGCCGCGCCCTTGAAGATCATCTTCAGTGTTCGGTTGTGAAACCGATTCAGCCCACGCGTCTGGGCGATCTTGGCTTTGGTCCAGACTCCGCCAGCGCGCGTCCAGTCTGCTGAAGATCGCATCACGACTCCAAAGCCACAATAGGACCAGAATTGCCGCTTGGTCCGGAATCGGTGAGGTGTCACTACCACCGGAATCATCTGAGCGACCCGGATCGGGCCCAGTCCAGGAATTGTCTCGAGAACCCGTGAGATCGGGAATCGGTGCGACTCGGTCACCATCGCCTTTTCGGCCTCGAGCTTCAGTGTCGTCTGGAAGTCCAACGCTGTGCCGAGTAACTCGACCGTCGGTCTCATCGCATTCGGGAGTTCTTTGATCCGCTTCGCCCGGGAGCTGGGGGAGTAAACCGAGTTCCCCGTGCACACCACACCGCGTCTCTGGTAGGTGCTCTTCAGACGGTTCTTGGTCCGGACCAAGTCCCTCGTCATCAAGCCGTAGACTCGCGAGAGCTCGCGCAGCTTGGTGAAGCCCTTCCCTGCTTTGAAGATCGGATGCTCCGTGCGACCCGTACGGATGCGATCTGCTAGCTCCCATGCATCGATCGCATCGCTCTTCGGCCCCGTCTTGCGCTCGCCGTGGACCACCACCAACTCCGCCACGTGAGGAGACAAAATCTCGTGGAGCCAATGCGCCCACTGGCACTCTTCGATGCACAAGTGGAGCCGGCCAGCGCACTGCTTCAGATAGCCAACAAGCGCCTGGCCATTCGTTTCCACGATGGCCTGACCTAGCCGCTTGCCGCCCTCGCTGAGCGTTGCAATTGTGCAACTTGCCGAATGCACGTCCATTCCAAGGTAGCGTTCCATCGCGATCCTCCTTCTTGTGGGGCTGATGCCCGAGGTTTTTGTTCACCCCAAGCATCTTCCCTACAGAGGAGGTTGCACAATCTTGGACTCGTTTCGACATCGGGTTACCGGACGTGGCTTTCCTATGATGTCGGGCTATGAGTGCGCCCGCCTCCGCGGGCTGACCGTACAAGTCGTTCTCAGCCGACGAAGGTCGGCGCATTCATAGCGCGGGCATTCATGCCCGCGTCGCGGTGGGACAGGAAGAAGTTCAGGTCAGAAATGCTGTGACTGGGCTCCAGGTGGCGAGTCGATCGAGCACGGCGGTCAGCCTTGCGGATCCTTGGGCGTGTCGCCCTCGTCGGTGAGGTCGTCCAGGACCTCACCTGCCTTCTCGGCACCTTCCTGGAGGGCTTCGCCGGCTTTGTCCATTGCTTGGCTGGCACCTTCTTGGATGGCCTCACCCGCCCGGTCCATCGCTTGTTCAGCACCGTCCTTGACTACCTCGGTCGCGGTGTCAAGAGCGTCGCCCGCAGCTTGCCTCAGTCTTTCCGCCGCGTCCTCACCTGCCTGGCGCACCGACTCAGGTACTTCGGGTGGATTCTGTTGCCAGTAGTACCAGAAGCCGGCGGCCAGTAGCAGGAGGATTGCCGCCGTGAACGCCAGCTTAATCAACTTCTTGAACAGGCTGAAGACAAAAAACAGGATGGCCAGGCCGAGTAGGACGGTAATCAATAAGGACATGGCGTCCTCCACGGTGTGAGTAGCGGTTCGGTCATTCCCTCGACGATCCTACATCAGCCTGGGAAGTCTCCAACCAGATACCATCTCGATGATGATTGTTGCCGAGAACCTGTGCAAGTCGTTTCGCGTTCACCGCAAGGACCCTGGGTTGTGGGGCTCGGTGCGTTCGTTGGTGCGTCGTGAATGGGTGACGAAAGACGCGGTCCGGGACGTCTCCTTCGAGGTCGAAGAGGGCGAGATCGTGGGTCTGATCGGCGCCAATGGTGCCGGCAAGACAACGGTGATCAAGATGTTGGCCGGCATTATCCACCCGAGTAGCGGCCGGGCGCGGGTTCTGGGCCACGACCCTTGGCTGCGGGATGATCGCCTGCGCCGACAGGTGGCGTTGATCATGGGGCAGAAGGCTCAGCTGTGGTGGGACCTTCCTGCGGCAGATTGCTTCTTGCTGCTCAAGGAAATCTATCGGATACCGGATGACCAGTACCGCGCGACCTTGGATCGCTTGACCAGCTTGCTCGAGGTACGCGACGAGCTGAATGTACAGATCCGCCGCCTGTCGCTGGGCGAGCGAATGAAAATGGAGTTGATCGCGACCCTGCTGCACGCGCCGAGGGTGGTGTATCTCGATGAGCCAACCATCGGTCTCGATCTCTCGGCCCAACGTGCCATTCGCAGTTTCGTGTTGGCGTACCGCCAGGAACGGCAACCGGCCATGATCGTAACCAGTCACTACATGGAGGACATCGAGCGCCTGTGCAAGCGAATCATGATTCTGCGCGATGGTGAGTTGGTGTTCGACGGCTCTTTGCGCGAGGTGATGGCGCGTTATGCGACGCACAAGGTGGTCACCGTACAGCTCCGCGGGCAAGGGGGTGAACCGGCTGGACGCGAGATGGTAGCGGCCATGGGAACGATTCTCGAATGGCACCCGGGCACGGTGCGGGTCCAGGTGCCACGCGCGGCGGTTGCCGAGGTCGCCGGAGCGCTTCTCGCCCAGTATCCGGTTGCCGATCTGGCCATTGAAGAGGCAGCCGTGGGTAGTGTCATCGAGCGGATCCAAGCTGCGCGTGCGGAACCAGTCGTCGCGGGATCATCACAGTGAACGCGAGCTTCATGACGCCCCGACTGTTCCGGACGTTGGTCAGCCTCGAGACCCGGAAGCTCATGAGCTATCGGGTCGACTTCTGGCTGAATACCACGGTGGCCTTGGCGCTCGAGCTGGCCGTCGCCTATTTTCTCTGGCGGGCCATCTTCGGAACTGGTGGGGCTGGTGGCGCTGGCTCGGACGTTGCGCCCACGCGACTCGGGGGATTCACCTTCGAAGGCATGATGGTCTACTACGTTCTGGCGCTCTTGCTGGGGCGCTTGGTACGCGGCCAAGAGCGCGGCGACGCCATGTCCCTCGACATCTATGACGGTGGCCTAAGCCGGTACTTGATTTACCCGTCCAGCTACGTTGGTTTCAAATACGCGGGGCACCTCGGCCAGCTCTTACCGGCGGTTATCCAACTCGTGGGCTTTGGGGTTGTCGCTGCGTGGTGGCTCCCCCTGCCGGCCGAGTTGGCAATCACACCAGGATCGGTCGCCATGACGCTTGGTTCCGTTGGGGTGGCCAACCTTCTGGCCTTCCTGCTGCGCTATCCGCTCGCCGCGGTGGCATTCTGGGCTGACAACGTCTGGTCGCTCCACGCCATGATGCGCTTTGTGGGCAACCTGCTCGGCGGCTTCATGTTGCCACTCTCTCTGTTTCCCCTGTGGGCCCAAGATGCCCTGAATTGGCTCCCATTCGCGCACCTGTTTTACGAGCCGGTTCAGACGCTCCTGGGTCAACGCACGGTGGCAGAGTGGGGTCGAGGGCTCGGCATTGCCGTCGGCTGGTGCGTCGTACTCGGGTTGCTTGGGCGGTGGGTGTGGCACCGAGGCTACCTGCGCTACTCCGGGGTCGGAATCTGATGTGCTGGGCATCTGAGGTGCCAGCATGATGATTCGTTCATGGTGTAAATTTGGTAGAATGGTTGAATGCCTCTCAACATCAAGAACCCACAAGTAGAGTTGTTGGTCGCCGAAGTCGCTGCGGTGACCGGTGAGTCCAAGACCGAGGCAGTGCGGCGCGCTCTCGAAGAGCGCCGAGGGCGTCTGAACTACAGCCAAAGTGAGTTAGATCGAGGTGCTCGATTGCGACGCGTGCTCGAAACCGAGATTTGGCCGTTGGTTCCGACTGCCGAGCAGGGGCGTCGCCTCAGCAAGGAAGAAGAAGAGGCGTTGTTGGGAATTGGCCCGGAGGGCGTGTGATTCTCGACTCGTCCGCCGTGGTGGCGATTGTCTTCCGCGAACCAGGGTGGCAGAAGCTCCTGGATCGGATCGAGAAGAGCCCACAGGTCGCGATCGGTGCGAATACGTTGGTCGAAACCACGATCGTGCTGTCGGCTCGAATGCATTGCGATGCTCGGGGCCTTGTTGCGCGGCTGCTGCGAGAGGCGGGCATTGTGGTGAGCAGCTTTTCCGAAGCACACTATGGATTGGCGCTCGAGGCCTGGCTTCGATTCGGAAAGGGGCGGCATCCGGCTTCACTGAATTTCGGCGACTGTCTTTCCTACGCCACCGCCCGATTGGCGGGTGAGCCGTTGCTCTGTGTGGGCGAAGATTTCTTACAGACCGATCTCGACCTCGCGTGACCGACGGATTTCCGATGAGCCGCTACGTCCGGCTTTACCTTCACTTCTTGCGCTTCTCGTTCAGTCGGGCGATGGCGTTTCGCGTGGACTTTCTCTTCCGCGTGGTAATGGACATTCTCTACTACGTCGTGAACCTGGCCTTTTTCGCGGTGATCTACCGGCACACGAGTTTGCTCGGTGGTTGGACGCTCGACGAAACGTTGGTTTTTGTGTGCGCCTTTCTGTGGGCCGACGCCTTCTACATGACGGTGTTTTCAACCAACTTCTGGTGGCTGCCGATCGCGATCAATCGCGGTGACCTGGACTACCACTTGATGCGGCCTGTGTCGTCACTGTTTATCTTGACCTTGCGTGAGTTTGCGGCCAATTCTTTTCTGAATCTCCTGATCGCGACCGGCCTCGTATGGTGGTCGCTGGCACGCTATCCGGGTACGTTGGACCCGGTTCGCATACTCGTGTTCCTCATCTTGCTCTTGGTTGGGTCGCTGATGTTCGCGCTGCTGCGGGTGATTTTCATCATTCCGATCTTCTGGATGCACAACGGGCGTGGGCTCGACGAAGTGACCTGGTCCCTTTCGAACCTTGCCCACCGACCCCACCAAATCTATCACCCGGTGGTGCGCGCCATTCTTCTATCGGTTCTACCGCTGGCGTTTATCGCGTCGGTTCCGGCCCACGCGTTGCTGCAAGGTCTCACGGTCGGTGGCGCGCTGCATGTTGTCGGCGTGTTTGTTGGTTTGTTCGTCACGGCCCTTCTGCTTTGGCGGCGTGGCCTGCGTGCCTATGCCTCTGCGTCTTCATGACAGCTCGAAGGTAGCTTCAGGCACGTAGTTGGCGTCACGGCAAATCGGGCTACACTAAGGTGATGACGAACACGCCGGAGCGTTGGGACGAAGACGACAGCAAGGCCTTTCTCGACCTCGGGCGCTATGCCGTGCCGGATCGGGAGCGGCAGATCGAGACGATGTTGGCGCTGGTACCGGCGACGACCGATGAGCCGTTTCTCGCGGTAGATTTGTGCTGTGGCGCAGGGCTGCTCACCATGGCGCTGTTGCAACGTTTTCCGAGCGCCAAGGTCTTGGCGCTCGACGGTTCGCCAACCATGTTGGCCGAGACCCAAGGTCGCTGCGAGGAAGCCAGCGATAGGCTCACGACGCGATTGATCGATCTGGCCGCTGACGATTGGCGGAACTTCACCGCGTTGCCCCGCGTGGTGGTCTCTTCCCTTGCCATCCATCACTTGGATGGACCCGGCAAGGCTACGCTCTTTCGCGACGTCCACCGCCAGCTCGAAATGGGTGGTGCCTTGATCGTCGCCGATCTGATGGCTCCGGCGGGCGAGCGCGCGATGCGTTTGGCGGCCGAGGAGTGGGATCGCGCTGTCGCCGAGCGTGTTCGGCAGCTCGACGGTAATGACGATCGAGGCCTACGTGCCTTTCAGCGGGAGCGTTGGAACTTGTTTCGTTATCCGGATCCCGAAGTCGACAAACCGTCGTCCTTGTTCGATCAACTCCGTTGGCTCGAACGTGCGGGCTTTGGCGCTGTGGACGTTTACTGGCAGCGGGCAGGTCACGCCATTTTTGGTGGCGTCAAAGCCTCCGAGCGATAAAGGCGGCGCGCGAAGACTTCGCCTGCGTGGTGGGCCACCCGGATTGCGACCTCTGGCAGCGAAACGGCCCGGGATTGTTGCTCGGCGATCGAGGTCATGCGGACGTCAGGCAGTCCGCATGCGACGATGCCGTCGAATCGGGTGAGGTCCGTGCTCACGTTGAGCGCAAAGCCGTGCATGGTGATCCACCGACTCAGGTGAACGCCGATCGATGCGATTTTGGCTGGCGTCTCGGGTGAACCCACCCAGACCCCAACGTAGTCCTTGCCCTCCCGGCGCCAACCGTCGATACCGAAATCACTCAGCGCGCGGATCAGGACTTCTTGGAGGGCGTGGACGAAGCGACGGATGTCGCGTCGGTCGGGGTTGAGGTCGAAGATCGGGTAGCCGACCAACTGCCCGGGACCGTGGTAAGTCACCTGGCCACCCCGGTTGGTATCTTCGACCGCGATGTTGTGCTGGGCGAGCCAGGCGGGATCGGCAATCACGTCGGTGGCGTCGGCGTTGCGACCGAGGGTAAATACCGGCTCGTGTTCGAGGAGTAGCAGGTGGTCGTCGGTCGTGCCGTCCTTGAGTTGCTGCCGGATTTGCTCTTGTAGGGCCAGCGCGGGTCCGTAGGCCACGCGTCCGAGGTAAGACCAAACCAGCGTCGATCGGGTCGCGGGAGTGTTCAAGGGGCCGATGCCTTGATGGCCTTGCGCGCGAGGAGGAAGCTGTGGGTGAGTCGCCAGAGATGATCGAGATGGGCGAGTAGCCGGTGGTCTCCATTCGCGAAGAGATGCAGCTCGATGCCTTCGAAAGTACACTGGGTTGCGAAGTCGACCACTGCCCGCCAGGAGACTGAGCTGTCGTGGACGCCTTGGAGGAGCAGCGTCGGGGTTTGGTAGTTCGCTTCGAGGCGTGCGCGGTCGAAGGTGCGCAGATCTTCGATCAGGCGCCAGCTCAGGTCACAGGTGACCAGGTCGTGGCTGAAGGTAAGGCGGCCCTCACGTTGCCAGCGGACCATCCCTTCGTCGCCCGCCCACCGAGTCAAGCCTGCTTCGAGCTCGAGTGCGGGTGCAATGTGTACGGCGGCAACGATGTTCTCTGGGTGGAGCGCCGCATACCAAAGGGCGCAGGCGCCTCCCATGGATGAACCCATGAGCACGATGCGGCGAATTCCCTGAGTGTTCAGGAATGTCTGGACAGCGGCGACGTCCGCCAGGTTGCGCGACGCGGTTAGGCCAAGCATGGTGCCACCCGACGTGCCGTGGCCTTGAAAATCGAAGGAGCAGAAGCCCATTCCGGACGCGGACGTTCGGGCGCGAAAGAACGCGGCCTTTTCGCCGTCCTGGCATGAGCCAAAGCCGTGTAGATACAAGATCGCGCAATCGTCCGTTGAATCGAGAGGCGGTGTCCACCGTAGAGCGAGATGAGCGTGGCCGGGGTGCGGGTCCGGTTCGCTGGAGGCAACGGGCAACTGTATCGTTTCGGTGGGCGGTGGTGTCATGGTCATGCTAGGCGTGCGGCAAACGTGGCGGTTCTTGGTATCGTTCCGAGATGATAACCGGTGACGCGACCGGAGGTGGTGGGTTGGGTGGGGTGCCGCGGCGCTAAGAAGGAGCGGGCTTCAATGCAGGATTGGCTTCAGCCTGGTAGTGGTTTGGACGGGGTTGGCTTGGTGATCGGTGCCGCGCTGCTGCTTTTTGGTCGGCAGCTCTATTGGTTGGCGTTGGGCTCTGCCGCGTTTTACTTCGGCCTGTTGATTGGGCCCGAGTTGGCCCCCAACAGCAATGAGGGATTGCAGCTCGGATTGGCGGCGGTTTTGGGCCTGGCAGGTATTGTCTTCGCCTTTACAGCCCAACGTCTGGCGGTCGGGGTGGGTGGACTGATGATCGGTGCCTTGGGGGGCCTGTGGCTCGCCCAACCTTGGCAAGCCGAGTTGGGTTCCTGGTTCTGGGCGATGCCCTTCGTCGGTGCGGCGATCGGGGGTGGGTTGGCCTCGATGGTTTTCGATTTTGCGCTGATCATTCTGTCGTCCTGGGTGGGCGCGACCATTGCCACCGATGCGTTGCCCGTTGCGGCCCACATTCGACCATGGATCTTCCTGGGTCTGGTGCTGCTCGGATTCTTCTTACAAACCCGCCGCGGCCGAAGGCCTCGCATCTGAGCGGTTTGCTCAGCGTTTCGTCACGGACCGGGCGCGCAGGTCGCTCGTGGGTCTTGGCCTGCGTGCTCGCGATGTCGCCGGTTGGTGCCGCCGTCCCGGATTTGGGGCCGGTGGCGCTACCGGAGCTGCGGTTTGAGGCGCCACCGCCACTCCAGGCGGTAGCGGAGCGGTTGGCGGCCACCGATCGTTCGCGCCTGCTTCGCGTGGTTGCGATGACCGGCCTGCGGGACCCGGGACCGCCCATTCGGGTGCTGGTGGTACCCGAGGACAACGCCGCGGCGCAACAAGCACCATCATGGGTTGTGGGCTATGCCCTCGGCGCGATCGGCACCGTGGTGCTCCTGCCTGCACGGGTGCCTGCCTATCCCGACCCGACGATCGAGTCGGTCCTGATGCACGAGGTGGCCCATGTCTTGATTGCCCGCGCTGCCCGACGGCGGCCCATTCCCCGCTGGTTCAACGAGGGGGTGGCCATGGCTGCCAGCCGATTCGGGTTGCGCGATCGTACGGAGCTGGTGTTCGCCACGATCCGGCGGCGCCAGGTTTCGCTCGCCGATCTCGACGATGCGTTTCCTGCCGGTGCAGGTGCCGCGGGCCGGGCCTACGCCCTCTCGGGTGCCGTCGTGCGTTGGATGCTGGATACCTATGGCGACGGCGTTGTCAGTCGGGTCTTGGGCGGGGTTGGTGCGGGGGCGACGTTCGAGCAAGCCTTTCTCAACGCCACTGGCACCTCGATCGTGAATGCTGAAACGCTGTTTTGGCGTCGCAATACGTTCTGGCATCAATGGGTGCCTTTTCTTGGCAGCTCGACCTTCCTGTGGCTGACCATTACGATGCTATTCCTGGTCGCGGCGCAGCGACGCCGCGTGCGCAACCAGGAAATCGAAGCTCGGTGGGAAGCGGAGGAAGCCGAGCGTGCGCTCGTGGTCGATGAGTCTTGGGTGAATTGATCGGTTGTTCAGTGGCGCAGCGTCAGGTGGCGCAGAGGGTGCCGTCGCCTTCCGCGCAGGTACGGCGGTAGGCGCGGGCGAGGTAGCGCAGCATGACCTCACCGGCTTCGTCGGCGTCTCGGCCAAAGCAGATGATGCCGTCTTCGTGTCCGCCCATGGCTAGCATGCGGGTTTCGGGTAGCGCGGTCGAAGCGTAGAGACGCTCGACCGCCCGCGCCATGGCCTGGGTTCCGTAGGGCACGGATGGGTCGGTGGTCGGGATCCGCAGCGCCCGTGCTTGGCGCCAAACCGTCGGGCTGTGCGCGTGCAGGACGACCCGAATGTGGGGACCCAGGCCATAGATGGCGCCGTGGGTCATCGATTCCGAGGAGGGCATCGCTTGACCATGGCTGGTCACCCGGTTGCGCGCAGGATCACAGGCCGTGACGACGCAGAAATCGTCGAGTGACATGCAGGATTTGCCCGAGGTCTGGGTGCCGGTGATGAGGAACCCGCGTTGTCGTCTCGGTGCCGATGGCGGACCGACGCGCGCGCTGACATTGCCGTAACCAAAGCCTCCGTAGCGCCCCGGCTGTTGGCCCACCAGGCCGGTATGGGCCAGAATCTCCCGCCACGCGATCAAGGTGCATGCGAGTGTGCCGTACCGGCGCGGAGCGAGCGCTTCGCTGCGGTGATTGGCGGTGAACTTGATAACGCCTTCGTCGACGTGGGGCGGCAACTCGATATTTCCTTGGGCAGTAACGTTGAAGCGGTTACCGTACCACCGGTGTCGGTTGGTTCCCGCGGCCTTTTTTGGTTGTCGAGGTGATATCTTTCGAAGATTGTTTGGGGGGATTGGTTTAGGGAGGCGAAGATGAAGAGCCGCAAGCGGCTGGTGGTTGGTGTCCTTGTTCCGATCGAGCATCCTGAGCCTCAGGCGGCCAACGACTCCGAGAGCGCCTTCGTGGTGCAGCAGATCTTCGATGCGCCCCTGAAGGCAATTGATGGTACTGACGCCTTGGAACCGGTGCTGTTCCGCGGTCCGCTCGAGACCGATGACGGGGGCCAAGGCTACCGATTTCGGGCCCACATTCGGGACGACATCAGGTTCTCGGATGGCTCGCCGATGACGCCGGAAGATGTGGCCGATAGTCTGCGGAGAGCCACCATCATCGACGAGCAGGGTGAAGTACGTCTCGAGGGAGACGTGGTTCGGTTCCGGCTGGCCGAACGCAACGCGCGATTTGACCTGAGCTTGGCGCATCCCAAATGCAGTGTGGTGCGTCGTATGGGTCAGCGGCTGATCGGAACCGGACCCTTCATGATGCAGCCGGACAGTGTTCCAACGTCGATTCGTTTGGTGCGCAATCCACATCATTTACGCCCTGTGGCCCTCGACGAAGTGGAGTTTCGTTCCTATACGCTCGACGCCGAGGGGCATGCTACTTCGTTGCTGGGCGCGATTCAGCGCGGTGAAGTTGATCTTTGCAACTCCTTGGCGCGCGACGACATCGTGGCGTTGTCTGGCGTGCGCAAGTCCGTCCAGACGGGAAGTTCGGTCGCGTTTCTATTTTTCAATACCGAGCGACCAGCGCTCGCCAATCCGCAGTTGCGTCGTGCGCTAGCCCATTCCATTGATCGCCACGCCGTCGCCAAGACGTGTTACAGCAATGCGTTGGCCTTTGCCGCGACCGGCATGCTTCCTCGAACGCTCGGGACAGCTGATGACCACTTGCGTTTTGATCCCGAACGCGCCCAGGCCCTGCTTGGCGGGGTTGGGGTTACCGTACCGGACCGCCTGCGTCTCTTGGTGACGTGGGGGCCGCGGCCCTATCTGCCCAAGCCGATGGCTGTCGCTCGCGTGATCGCTGACCAGTTGGCCGTACTCGGTTGTACGGTGTCGATCGAGCAGCCTACCAGCGGTGGTACCTTCAACACCCGGGTTGTGGAAGGGAACTACGATCTGTCGCTTGCGGGTTGGATTGCGGACACCCTCGATCCGTGCGACTTCCTACAGTCCCTCCTGGCGTCGGATCGAATCGCTACTTGGGACAACTTGTCGGTGAGTGCCAACGACAGTCGCTGGCGAAGTGGCGAAGTGGATATCGCTTTGGCGCGGTATCGCGCGGAACGCTCGGGGACGGCCTTGGGCGATATCGCACAAGGCGTCGATGATGCCGCGCCCCTGGTTCCTTTGATGTATGGTGCTGCCGTCAGCGCTTGGTCGGATCGCGTGCACCACTATCGGGCGACTTCCCAGGACGGATCTTCGCTCGCGGGCCTTGACGTCGACCTCTGAGTTACCAGGGGCGCTGCGTTGATCCGCTCGCGCGGGCTTCGACCTTGCGGCGGAAGGTCGGTCGGCGTTTCGCTTCGTTCTGACGCGGGCAGGCCATATTGATGTCGGTCTCGATACAATCCCGATTCGATCTCAATTCTTGATCAGGAGATGTCGCGATGAAGCGTACGTGTCGAGGATGGTTGTCCCGGCTTATTCTTGGCGGCATCGGCCCTGATGCTCGCTGGCGGCTCGGTGGCGGCTCAGGTGCCCACCTTCGCGGAGATCTCGGGGCACGACTTTGGTGTCCGGATCACCGTTCACCATCAGATGGCGGCGTACCTCGAAGCGCTCGCGACGTCGTCACCACGTGTGACGGTGGTCGACCAGGGTTCGTCGTGGGAGGGGCGGCGCTTGTTGCTGGCAGTCGTTACGTCACCCGCCAACCACGCGCGACGCGATGTCATTAATTTTCGCGGGTACTGGCGGGGTGTCGACCGCCTGTTCTTGAATGCTGTGGTGTTGGGACCCAGCGCGCCCTAGTTTGTGCTCGAGCGACCTGAAACCATGCTCAAACAAAAACTGGCCAGTGATGTCTTGTCACGCGTTCGCTCGCGGGGCAAGCTGTATGCCCAGGCGAATGCCGTCCATATTGTGGGCAACACGCATGAAGAGGTTATCGCGGAGGTTATGGGAACCTCGTCGTATGAGGTCGTTCTGCAGTACGACCGGAGCGAGAGCCTGGTTTGGTGCCATTGCTCGTGTTCCTATTTTCTCAGTCGGAACGAACCATGCAAACATGCTTGGGCATTGGTCGAGATCTGCGACCGAGAGGGACTCCTTGCGGCGGCGGCCGCGGATGAAGACGTTGGACTCGAACCTGCAACGGATGGCTTGCCGCCCAGGGCCCAAGTTGGTGGGGTCTCCCGCTCCGATTGGCGAACCCAGCTCTCGGAGGTCGCGGTAACAGCGACCGAGCGCTTGTCGAGAGTCCAGTTATCGTTGCAGATTCTCTACCGGATCAACCTCGCCACGTCTCGGCAACGCGGCGTCTTGACCATCGAGCTGGGGACGAGTAAACGCGAGCAAAACGGCGATTGGGCCAAGCCGCGCTGGCAGCGCCTCAATGTCGATTCGCTAGATGCTCTTCCCGATCCCGCAGATCGCACCTTGTTGGCACATGTGTCCGGCGCTGTTGATCTAGAGGGGGGGGACCTCTACCGGAGCACCTTCGGGTTACCCAAGGTCTTTTCGATCTCGATCCCGCTCGAAACCGAGTGGCTACGGATCGCCGCGGGTACCAACCGTCTGCGATGTTCGGGGTCAAAGGATCTCGATGTCGATGAGCCCGTGCCGTGGGACGACGGCGATCCTTGGGTTGTGACGCTCGAGTTTGTCTTGGATCGAACCGGTTCGGCTTGGCGGCTCGAAGGGAACCTGACAAGGTTCGACGAGCGACGTTCGCATTGGGACGCTGAACTCTTGTCTCAGGGTGGCGTGCTGGTGCTCGACGGGCGGCTCGGGCAAATCGAAGTCACCGATGCTCTCGAGTGGCTGTTGATGGTACGCCGGAACGGCGCCTTCGAAGTTCCGGTCGAGGAAGCAGCGGCGTTCGTCGAAACGCTCGGGAGCCTGGGCAGGCCGGAAGCGCTGTGCCTGCCGGAATCGCTCCAGTTCGACCAGACCATTGGCGACCCGCATGCGGGCGTCGTGATCTCGACAATCGAGGATCAGTGGCGCGTCCAGCAGATCTCGGAGGTCGAATTGGTCTTTGATTACGATGGCACGCGGGTGAGCCGGAGGGATCCGCGGTCCGCGCTCTACAACGCCGCGCTTCGTCGCGCGATACTCCGCGACTCCCGAAAGGAAGCCGATGCCGAAACGCTCGTGCGGACGATGGGCGTGCAGAATGGGCCGGCCTACCTGCACGCTAACGGGATGCCGACACTGGTGATTTCTGCCGGCAAGGTCAACAGCCTCGTTCGCAAAGCGCTCGCCGCCGGGTGGTGGGTCGAGGTCGATGGCGCGGCCTACCGTGACGGCACATTGTCCCTGGATATTTCATCGGATATCGATTGGTTCGATCTCGATGGCGACATCGTATTCGACGACTATTCTGTCGAGCTACCGGTATTGCTGCGCGCACTACACGAAGGCAGCGACACCTTGCCCTTGGCCGACGGCCACGTCGGCATGATTCCCGACGCGGTGCGGACTCGTCTTGAACAGTTGATGCAGTTCGCAGCGCTCGAAGACGGCAAGCTTCGCTTCGGCAAACACCAGGTCGGCTTGGTCGACGCGCTGCTGCGAGCGCAGCCCGAGATTCGGTTCGACAAAACGGTCGCGCAAGCACGGCGCAAGCTGGAAGGGTTCGAAAAGGTAAAGCCGCGCGGCGCGCCGCGGACGTTCCGTGGCGAATTGCGCGACTACCAACGTGACGGCTTGGGGTGGCTGCATTTTTTGCGCCGTTTCGGTCTCGGTGGTTGTTTGGCCGATGATATGGGCCTGGGCAAGACCGTCCAGGTGTTGGCCTTGCTCGAGTGGTGGCGCGGGCAGCGCCGCGCGGCATCGATGGACGCGCCGGTGCCACCGTCGTTGGTGGTGGTGCCACGCTCGCTGGTTTTCAATTGGTTGAGCGAAGCGCGGCGATTCGTTCCACGACTTCGGATTTGCGAGCATGTGGGCACCGGACGAGCGCGCTCGCCATCGGAGTTGGGCGACGAGGATGTCCTATTGACCACCTACGGTACGTTGCGCCGTGACATCGGCTGGCTGCGAGAGGTCGAATTCGGCTACGCTATTTTGGACGAGTCGCAGGCGATCAAGAACCCAAAGTCCGTAACGGCTAAAGCCGCGCGCCTGCTCCGAGCTCGACATCGGCTGGCGCTTTCAGGAACGCCGATCGAGAATCACCTCGGCGAACTCGTGAGCCTTTTCGACTTCTTGATTCCGGGGTTGTTTGGTGGCGGTCGCTACAAGCCGCCGAAGCGGCTCCTGAAAGGAGCAGTTGCCGTGGACGAGCCGGCCGTTCAGTTGATCGCCAGCACGGTCCGGCCGTTCGTCTTGCGGCGTCTCAAGGAGCAAGTAGCGCTCGATCTGCCTGCCAAGCAAGAAGACGTGCTGTTCTGCGACTTACCAAAGAAACATCGCAAGGAATACGACCAGCTGCGAGACCACTACCGCCAGATTCTGGCCGGGCGAATCGAATCCCGGGGATTGGCGCGGTCCAAAATGATTGTCCTGGAAGCTTTGCTGCGCTTGCGCCAAGCGGCCTGCCACCCTGGGTTGCTCAACGCTCATCGAAAGCACGAAGCCAGCGCCAAGCTCGAGATGTTGTTGCCGCGGCTCGAGGAGATTGCCCGCACCGGAAAAAAGGCACTGGTGTTCTCCCAGTTCACCACCATGCTCGGGATCATCAAGACGGCCCTCGATGACCGGGAGATTGACTACACCTACCTCGATGGTCGAACGCGAAAGCGCCAAGCTCGCGTTGATTCCTTCCAAAATGACCCGTCCGTATCGATCTTTCTGGTCAGTCTCAAAGCCGGTGGCGTCGGTCTCAACCTGACCGCAGCAGAGTACGTATTCCTATTCGATCCTTGGTGGAATCCGGCGACCGAGGCCCAGGCGATCGACCGCACTCACCGGATTGGCCAAGAGAAGGCGGTCTTTGCGTATCGACTGATCGCGCGTGACACGATCGAAGAGAAGGTGATGCTCCTTCAGCGTTCGAAGCAGCACCTCGCGCAAGCCGTCTTGACCGCAGATACTCGGTTGGTGAGCAATCTCACCAAAGAAGACCTGGCGCTTCTGCTTTCAGAATAAGCAAGATCCTTGTTGTCGACTCTTCGAGTTCACGATTGGTTGTACTAAGCTCCGGGAGCCAGGGCGGCTTGTCTATGCATTCAGGAAATATCTCATGCTTGTCAGAAACCTCGTGCGCACGACCGCCGTGGTGGGGGTCTTCACGATGACATCCAGCGTCACCACTGCGTCACCAGCTATTGCAGATGGTGCTACGAGCAAGCTGGCGGCGGCACCGTCTGTGGCCAATACGCCGTTGGTGAAACCCCCGGTCGCGAAGATCGCGCCCGAGGTTACGGAGATCCATGGTTACCAGCTGGTGGACCCGTACCGCTGGTTGCGGAATCGCGAGGATCCGGAGGTCGTCGCGTACCTGGAAGCCGAGAATGCTTACCTCCAGACAGCAACCGCGCACACCGCGGATCTGCAGGAATCATTGTTCCAGGAGATTGTCGGCCGAATCCAAGAGACCGATCTCTCCGTGCCGGTACGCCACGGTGCATACTTCTACTACGATCGAATCGAGGAAGGGCGCCAGTACAAGGTCTACTGCCGCAAGCACGGGAGCCTCGACGCCGCCGAAGAGGTGCTGCTCGACCTCAACGCCTTGGCCGAAGGCGAGAAGTACATGCGCTTGGGCGTCTACCAAGTGGCGCCCAATCACCAAGTGCTCGCATTCGCGCTGGATCGGGACGGCTCCGAGGACTACAACCTGCGGTTCAAGGATCTCGCGACCGGCGAGTTGCTCCCGGATTCGATCAAGGGCGTGGCCTACTCGTTCGCCTGGGCCAATGACAATCGCACCGTGTTCTACACCTTGCGAGATCACGCACGGCGACCGCATCGGGTCATGCGTCACGTCCTGGGAACCTCGCCCGCGGAAGACGAAGGGGTCTATCGCGACGACGATGAGCGGTTCTATGTCTCGGTGGGCGCTACCCGCAGTCGCCGGTTCATCGTCGCCAGTTCGGGCAGCAGCCTGACCAGTGAGCACCATGTGATCAATGCCGATCACCCGGCTGGTGGTTTTCGCGTCTTCAAGGCTCGTGAGCAAGGCATTGAGTATGATATCGACCACCACGGTGACCACATCTACGTGCGAACCAACCATGAAGCCAAGAACTTTCGATTGCTGCGGACTCCGATCGATGACTGGGATCCGGCGCAGTGGCGCGAAGTGCGGCCGCATCGGCCACGGGTCAAGCTCGAGTGGATCGAGCCCTTTGCGGACCACATGGTGGTGGCCGAGCGGGAAGCGGGCATGCGTCGGTTGCAAGTCATCGACCTCGCGCGTGGCACGGAGCGGCCGATCGAGATGCCCGAATCCGTCTACGCGACCTTTTCGGATACCAACCCTACCTTCGACACCACGTCGTTCCGGTTTCAGTACACCTCGCCGGTAACCCCCCGAACCGTATTCGAATACGACTTGATCAGCGGCGCGCGAACCTTGCTCAAGCAAGACGAGGTTCGCGGTGGCTACGATCCCGATGCCTACGAGGCACAGCGGCTCTTCGCCCGTGCCCGCGACGGCATGGCCGTGCCGGTGACGTTGGTCTACAAGAAGGGCATGGCCCGTGACGGCTCCAGCCCCTGTCTGCTTTACGGGTATGGCTCCTACGGCGCCACCCTTGATCCCTACTTCAGCTCGAGCCGCTTGTCGCTGATCGATCGGGGATTTATCTTCGCCTTGGCCAACATCCGGGGTGGCGGCGCGTTGGGCGAAGGGTGGCACGAAGATGGCCGCATGTTGAACAAGCGGAGCACCTTCACGGATTTCATCGACGTGGCTTCGTTCTTGGTGGATCAGCGATTCACCACCCCTGAACGTATGGTCATGCAAGGTGGCAGTGCCGGTGGTCTGCTAATGGGCGCGGTGCTCAACATGCGCCCGGACCTGTTTCGAGCCGCGGTGGCACAGGTGCCGTTCGTCGATGTGGTCAACACGATGCTCGACGAGTCGATTCCACTTACGGTGGGCGAATTCGAAGAGTGGGGCAATCCCAAGAACCAGGAATTCTTCGAATACATGTTGTCCTACTCGCCGTATGACAACGTCGAAGCCAAGGCCTATCCGCGTTTGCTTATCACCGCGGGCTTGAATGATCCTCGGGTGCAGTATTGGGAACCGGCCAAGTGGGCCGCGCGACTGCGGGCGACCAAGATCGACGACAATCTGCTGTTGCTGAAAACCAACATGGGTGCGGGGCATGGCGGTGCGTCGGGCCGGTACGATGCCTACCGGGAGCTGGCGTTTGTGTACGCATTCCTGCTCGACGCGGTCGGACTCGCGGAGGTCATAGATGAGTAAGGCGATCGGCGTTTTGATGTTTCTGCTGGTGACCACGAGCGCGTGGGCACGACCTGCTGTCGAGTCTGCGGTCGCGGAGACAACACCGCAGATCATCGAGCTTCGGCATCAAATCCATGCCCATCCCGAGCTCGGAAATCGGGAGTTCGAAACCGCGAAGCTGATCGTCGACCATCTTCGTTCACTTGGTATCGAGGACATTCGAACCGAGGTGGCCCATACCGGCGTGGTCGCGGTGCTCGAAGGCGGCCGGCCGGGACCGGTGGTGGCGATTCGGGCCGATATGGACGCATTGCCGGTGACCGAAGACACGCCCTACGCCTTCAAGTCGACCATCAGGACCGAGTACTTGGGCCAAGAGGTTGGCGTTATGCACGCGTGTGGCCACGATATTCATGTCGCCGTTCAGCTGGGAGTAGCGTCGGTTTTGGCCGGCATGCGTGACGAGCTGGCCGGCACCATCAAGTTGATCTTTCAACCGGCGGAAGAAGGGCCGCCACCGGGCGAGGACGGTGGTGCCGAGGTCATGGTGGCCGAGGGCACACTGGAGAATCCTCGGCCCGAAGCGGTTTTCGGGCTCCACACATTCTCCGAGATGGAAGTCGGCACCTTGGGTTATACGGTTGGACCTGCATTCGCGGCGGTCGACCATTTCAAGATCGAGGTTCTGGGGCGTCAGGCCCATGGGGCGGCGCCGCATCTCAGTGTCGACCCAGTGGTGATGGCGGCGCAAGCGATTTCTGCGTTTCAGACGATTCGCGCACGCAATCTGCCGCCCCTCGAACCCAGTGTCGTCACGGTTGGGATTGTCCGTGGTGGGACGCGTTTCAACATCATTCCCGATGCCGTGCACCTGGAGGGCACCGTCCGCACCTACAGCGCAGAAACGCGCGATACCGTGGAGCGGCGAATGGGAGAAATACTCGATGGTGTCACGCGCGCGGGTGGTGGGTTGTTCGAGCTCGACTACGAACGCGGGACCCCCGCGACGGTCAATGATCCACAACTCTCTGCCCGCGTCGCACCGTCGTTGAGCAAGGCGGTCGGGGAGGCGAACGTCCAGGTGTTGGAACCCACCATGGGCGGGGAAGACTTTGCCTACTTCGCCAACGAGGTACCGGGTTTTTACTTTCGGCTCGGCATCGTGGCGCCGGGGACGACATCGGGTGGTCATCACACGCCGACCTTTGCCGCCGACGATGCTTCCATCGAGGTCGGAATCCGGGCGATGACCACGCTGGTGCTCGACTACCTCGCTGGCGCTGGTAAGTGAAGCGCTTCTGGTGAGGTGGTCGGCCCGCGGGGGTTGGTCCAATGACCGAGGCCAGCGCGCGTGAAGATTCTCTGCTCCCGGTCGGCCATCGAGGCGATTCAGCGCACGCTGCTCGCGTGGTACCGCGCCCACGCCCGGGATTTGCCTTGGCGACGAACCCGTGACCCGTACCGAATTTGGCTGTCGGAGGTGATGCTGCAACAGACCCGAGTCGAAACCGTGGTCGGCTACTACACGCGCTGGGTCGCCGCCTTGCCCACCGTCGAGGTGCTTGCCGCGGCCGACGAGGATCAGGTGCTCAAGCTGTGGGAAGGCCTCGGTTACTACCGTCGGGCACGCAACTTCCACCGTGCCGCTAAGGTGGTTGTGGTCGAGCGGGCGGGTCGCTTGCCGACCGATGCGAAGACCTGGTTGACCTTGCCGGGAGTGGGTCGTTACACCGCGGGAGCCATCGCCAGCATCGTCTTTGGTGAGCCCGTACCGGTGCTTGATGGCAATGTGAAGCGGGTACTTTCACGGCTGTTTCGAATCGAGAGCTCGATCGACGACAAGGTGACGATCGATGCGCTTTGGGACGTCGCTGCTCGTTTGGTGCCGGGTGACGCCGCCGGTGACTTCAATCAGGCGTTGATGGAACTCGGTGCGCGCGTGTGCGTGCCCCGGCGGCCGTCATGTCTGGTGTGCCCGCTGGCCGATCCATGCCGCGCCCGGCGGGCCGGTGTCCAAGAAAAGCTGCCGGTGCGTAAGGCGAAGCGCCCGGTTCCGTACCGCGACGACGTCGCGGCGTTGGTCTCCCGCGGTGGACGGTACTTGCTTGCCAAGCGCCCCGAAGGCCTGTTGGGTGGCCTGTGGGAATTCCCAGGCGGGCCGGTGGCCGAGGACGAGACCCAGTCTTCGGCCCTCGTTCGCAACCTCAAGGACCGCTTGGGGGTTGATAGTGCGGTGGGCGCCCTTCGCGGCCAAGTGAGGCACGCCTTCACGCACCGGCGTGTTACCTACCACCTCTACAATGTCAGGTTGGTTGGTGGTACACCCGCGCCCCGGTTTCATACCGAGTTACGCTGGGCTCGCCGTGCCGAATGGGATGACATGGCGTTGCCCGTCGCCATGCAGCGGCTCATAGCGCTTCTTTAGATTGTGCTACGGTTTGTGGGCACAATGTGATTTGTGCGAGGAGGACCTGATGCAGTCATTTTCTATTCGCGACCTTCGGCAACGCTCTGGCGATCTAGTTCGGGACGCCGAAGGTGGCAAGCTCGCTCTGGTGACCAAGCACGGTCGACCGATTTTGGTCGCGGTTCCCATGAGTGAACAGCTCTTGGAATCGGGCGTTGCCCGAGCCTTGGCAATCAAGCTCTTCGAGGAGAGGGTGTTGGGCCTGGGCAAGGCTTCCCGTGTAGCGAGTCTCAGCATCGAGGCGTTTGTCGAGTTGCTGGCTACCTCGGGAATTCCCGTAGTCGACTATTCGCCAGACGAGCTCGACGACGAGTTGGATGCATTCGGGTAGTGAGAGCACCCTGATTGCCGACGCTGGCCCTCTGATCGGCTTGGCACGAATCGGTGCGCTTTGGTTGGTCGACCGGGTCGTCGACCATCTACTGGTGCCGAGCGCTGTGGTCGAAGAATGTTGCGGCGAACTCTCCCGGCCAGGGGCCGAGCGAATTCGAGTGGCCCTCGGCAATTATCGTTGGAAGGTCATCGAGGCCGAAGAAGGAGCTGCCGTCGCCGCGCCACCATCGTTGGGTGCAGGAGAGTGGGCAGTAATTCGCATCGCGCAGGCGCGCGGCTTACCAGTCTTGCTCGATGACCACCAGGCTCGCCGCACAGCTCGGCGCCTGGGTATCCGGATGATCGGCACCGGTACCCTGCTTCTGATCGCTAAGAAGAAGGGCGCAATCTCGGAGATCGCGCCTTTCCTGGATCAGCTTCGGGAAGCGTCGTATCGGATGTCAGAATGCTTGGTCCGAGAACTCCTACGTCGCGCCGACGAACCATGAGGTCTCTCGATTCCGCTACACTCCCGCCCGCTCGAACGTGTCGCAGGCGTCGATGTTGCCGGTCTCGAGGCCGGTGCGGAACCACTGTTGACGTTGGGCCGAGGACCCGTGTGTGAAGCTCTCGGGTGAAACGCGTCGGCCAGCTGAACGCTGGATCCGATCGTCGCCCACGGCCGCAGCAGCGCCCATGGCTTCTTCGATATCACCCTGCTCGAGGATTTGCCGCTGCTTGTGACCATGGTGGGCCCAAACGCCGGCATAGCAATCGGCCTGAAGCTCCATCAAGACCGACAGGCGGTTGCCCTGGGCCTTGCTGGCCCGTTGTTGCATTTGACGTACCTGCGGTTCGATGCCGGTGATGCGTTGGATATGGTGACCCACTTCGTGAGCCAAGACGTAGGCCACGGAGAAGTCGCCGGAGGCCCCCATGCGTTGAAGCTCGCGAAGAAACCCGAGGTCAAGGTAGACCTTTTCGTCGCCCGGGCAATAGAAAGGGCCGGTGGCCGCGCTGTTGAAGCCGCAGGCCGACTGGACGGCGTCGTTGTAGAGGTGAAGTTTGGGCTGGCGGTATTGCGAGCCGGCTTGTGAGAAGAGTTGGCCCCAAACGTCTTCGGTGTCGCCGAGCACCACCGAGACGAAATCCGCAACTTCGTCGTCAGGACCACCGGTGGGTGGTGGTGCCTGTTGTTGAACCGATCCGCTCGCGCCACCAAACATTTGAAGCAGTTGGGTGGGATCGACCCCGAGGATCATGCTCGCCAAGAGTGCGAGCACCACCGTGCCACAACCGAACGATGCGCCGCGTGAGACCCGTCGGCCCCGCGCATCCTCGACATTCGTGCTTCGCCGCCCCTGCTTCCATCGCATCGCTTCACCCACTCGTCGGTTGCTGGAAAGAATCGAGACCAGCAATTTACCACGGAGCGGTTGATGGCGACTACGGCTGCACCGTGTCCCAGCCTTCGAGGTCGCCGTTCTCGAAGGCGTGACCGAATCGTTGGTTTTCGACCACGTCGTGCCGAAGATCTATCGCGATGCCACCAAGAACGGTCCGTAGACCGCTGGGCCAGAAGATGTCAACGCGCGCGATACCCGTGCTGGCACCGAGTCCGAACTCCACCGCCGGGCTGTTAAACGACCCGCGGCCAGCGCCTCCCTCGACCTCCTTGACCGTGGTTCTGAGGTCGGTCGTGACCTCGATGCGGGCGCCGATGGCAGTGACGTTGCTGAGGGTGCCCGTGAGGGCCAAGGTGAGCCAGTGGTTGCTGGTAACGGTGTCATTGCGCCAGAGCTTGGTGGGCGAGTTGGTACCGCCGGTTACCACCACATCGAGATCGCCGTCACCATCAAAGTCTGCGAAAGCTACGCCCCGCCCATCCGACGGAACGCCGCCCGCGAGCGTGCCGGTAACATTGCTGAAGGTGCCGTCGACATCATTTTGGAACAGCACGCTGGGCGAGGTCGATGGATCGGCGCCGTTGGTGATCATGAAATCGACCCAACCATCGTTGTCGATATCGCCGGCATTGCAGCTGACGCCCCAGCCCAGAGGGTCTTCGGTGCCGCTGGCCGCGGTCACGTCGGCGAACGTGATCGCGGCGCCGGTGCCGCCCTGGTTCTCGTAGAGCGCGTTGGCATCGGGGTCCATGGCGTCGTTGGGCCAGGTCGTCCAATAGAGATCGAAGTCGAGGTCGTTGTCGTAATCGAAGGACAGCACGCCCATGCCCAGTCCCACTTTGTCGATACCCGCGCTGGCGGTCACGTCTGTGAAGGTGACGACGCCCTCCGCGTTGAACTCGAGCTCCGTGCTCGCTGGACCGTCGTTCATGAACAGCTGATTCGGGGAGAAGCCGCGGTTGCCGGCGAACAGATCCGCCCAGCCGTTGTTGTCCAAGTCGCTGGCGACGGCACCAACGCCTTGGTTGTTGACCAAGAGACCGGCTTCGAACGTAACGTCTTCGAACGCCATGTTGCCGAGATTGCGGTAGAGCGTGTCAGGACCACTAACATTTACGAAAACATCCAGCCAACCATCGCGGTCATAGTCCAGCAAGGTGACGCCGCGAATCGAAGACTCTTGATCCAGTCCGGCCGTGCCGCCGATGTCAGTGAAGGTGAACCCTGCGCCTTCAGCTATTGGGCCGTTGTTGCGCAGGAGGACATCCTTGACCCCACCAGTGAAGGTGACGAGATAGAGGTCGAGGAAGCCGTCATTGTTGAAGTCGCCCCATGCGGCGCCGACATGAAGGTCGGTTGCTTCACCACCGGCCCCGGTCTCGGTCGTGACGTCCACGAAGGTACCCGCGTCGTTGCGAAATAACCGGTTGGTACCGAGGTTGGTCACATACAGATCAGGGTCGCCATCGTTGTCATAGTCGCCCCACGCTGCTGATTCGGTCAGCGTCGCGGTTTGCGATAGGGCAGTGGGGGTTACGTCAGTAAAGGTCGGCGTACCAGCGGTGAGTGGCGCGCTGGCGAGCAAAGAGGGCACGACGAGCAACAGGACCGTGGATACAGAAACATGCATGCTTGGCTCCCAGGTGATGGGAGATGCGATTATGGCATGATTCTTACCTGGGCCTGTCAAGTGTCTCGGTTCGAAGCGAACTCCGACGCGCTCACTCCACGACGATGTCCCATGCTTGCAGGTCGCCGTTTTCGAACCCGTGCCCGAACCGCTGGCTCTCGACGATCGAGAGTCTTTCGTCCAGAGCCAGGCCACCAAGCACGCTTCGCAAGCCGCTGGGCCAGAAGATGTCGACGCGCGCGACGCTGGTAGCGGTCCCGAGGCCGAATTCCACGGCCGGGCTGTTAAACGAGCCGCGGCCCGCGCCGCCTTCGACTTCCTTCACCGTCGTGCGAATGTCGGTGGTGACCTCGATGCGGGCGCCGATGGCGGTACGGTTGCTGAGTGTGCCGGTCAGCGCCAGGGTGAGCCAGTGGTTCTCGGTCGCCGTATCGTTGCGCCATAGCTTGGTCGGTGAACCTGCGGCGCCGGTAATGATGACGTCGAGGTCGCCGTCGCCATCGAAGTCGGCGAAAGCCACGCCACGGCTGTCGGCGGGTACGCCGCCAGAGAGCGCGCTCGTAACGTCGTTGAAGGTTCCGTCGGCGTCGTTTTGATACAAGACGCTGGGGGTGGTCGTAGGGTCGGCACCGTTGGAGATGAGGAAGTCGACCCAGCCATCGTTGTCGATGTCTCCGGCGTTGCAGCTAACACCCCAACCCAGTCGGTCTTCGGTGCCGCTTGCCGCCGTGGCGTCGGCGAACGTGATCGCTGCGCCTACGCCGCCTTGATTTTCGTACAACGCGTTGGCATCAGGGTTCATGGCGTCATTGGGCCAGGTGGTCCAGTACAGATCGAAGTCGAGGTCGTTGTCGTAGTCAAACGACAGGACCCCCATACCGAGACCTACTTTGGCGATTCCTGCGCTGGTGGTCACGTCGGTGAAGGTGACCGCGCCTTCGGTGGCCGCGACGCCGTCGTTCATGAACAGGCGGTTGGGCACGAAGCTTCGATTGCCGGAGAAGAGGTCTGGCCAGCCGTCATTGTCCAGGTCGCTGGCCACCGTACCGACCCCTTGATTGTTCACCAGCAGTCCCGCTTCGAAGGTCACATTGTCGAAAGTCATGTTGCCCAAGTTGCGATAGAGGGTGTCCGGGCCACTCACGCTGATGAAAACATCGAGCCAACCGTCGCGATCGTAGTCCAGTAGGCTGACGCTACGGATCGAGGACTCTTGATCGAGATTGGCCATGCCGCCTACATCGACGAATGAGAACGAGGCGCCTGGCCCACTAGGGCCGAGGTTGCGGAGGAGCTGGTCTTTGATCGTGCCGCTGAAGGTGACCACGTATAGATCGAGCCAGCCGTCGTTGTCGAAGTCGCCCCAGGCGGCGCCGACATCTTGGTTTCCGGTACCACCGCTGTTGGTGGTGGTAGTGACATCCACGAAGGTGCCGTCGTCGTTGCGAAGGAGTTGGTTGTCGCCCGACACCGTGAGGTAGAGGTCGGGGTCGCCGTCATTGTCGTAGTCGCCCCAGGCGACCGACTCGATCAGCACCGACGCTTGCGACAACGCCTCTGGCGTAACGTCGGTGAAGAATGGTGTGGCCGCCAGGAGCGGCGCGACCGTGCAGGTTGACAGAACGGCGAGGACGAGGACCGGATGTGGCAAAACACGCATCTTCCCTCCGTTGAAAGTCTCGGTGTCTTAGGAAAATGTGATTGTAGCATGTATTTCGATCTAGAGAATCGAAGCATGTTCGAGAACGATCACCGCGGCTTTCGCCTTTAGGGACCGACCACGTCCCAGCCGCACAAACCGGCGGACTCGAAGCCGGTCACCAGCAGCGTGTCTTCGACGATGGTCACACCGTGGTCCATGACGCCGCCCACCCGCCAAGATGTACCACTACCAGGCCAGCGAACCGCAATCGAGCACAGTTCGGTCGCGTCTCCCAGGCCCATCTCTACCGGGAGGCTGTTGAACGACCCGCGACCCGCGCCACTGCTGACTTCCTTGGTGGTGGAGCGGAGGTTGGTTCGAACGTCCACGCGCGCGCCGATACCATTGCGATTGCTGGTGGTTCCGACTGTTTTGACCGTCAGCCAGTGGTTGCTGTTGACGGTGTCGTTGCGCCAGAAGCGGGTGTCGTCGGATGGCCCGCCAGTAACCACGAGGTCCACGTCGCCGTCGTCATCGAAATCCGCAAAAGCCACGCCACGGCCATCGAAGTCGGCGCCGCCTTCGAGCATGGCGGTCGCATCGGCGAAGGTGCCGTCGGCTTGGTTGTGGAAGAGGACGTTGTCGCTCGTACTGGCGTCGAAACCGTTGGTGATGAAAAAGTCTTCCCAACCGTCGTTGTCCACATCGCCTGCATTACAGCTGATGCCCCAGCCGAGTGGGTCGGTCGTTCCCGATGCGACAGCAACATCGACGAACAACAAGGCACCTTCAGCCTCTCGAGCGGCGCTCTGGTTCTCGTAGAGGGCGTTGGGCGTCGGGGTCATGCTGGAACCCGGCCAAGTCGTCCAATAAAGATCAAAGTCGAGATCGTTGTCATAGTCGAACGACAACACGCCCATGCCCAAACCCACCTTGTCGATTCCAGCCGACGCCGTGACGTCCGAGAACGTGGCTGTGATGTTGGTGTAAAGCCGGTTGGGATCACCGCTGCGATTGCCCGTAAAGAGATCAATCCAGCCGTTGCCGTCGAGGTCGGTGCCCACGGCGCCCACGCCTTGGCCGGCGGTGGCGACACCGAGCATGCCTGCCACGTTGGTGAAGGTGAGGCTGCCGAGGTTGTGGTAGAGGATGTCGGGGCCGATCGCATTGACGTAGATATCGAGTAGACCGTCATGGTCGTAGTCGAGCAACGCGACCCCACGGCTGCTCGACTCGTCGGTCGTTCCCGCGGCCATGGTGATATTCGTGAAGACGTAGGTGCCGCCGGGACCACTCGGGCCGTCGTTGCGGTAGAGAACGTCGGGGCCGGTGCCGAACGAGACGACATAGAGGTCGAGGTCGCCATCGTTATCGAGGTCGCCAAAGGCCGTACCGACGCTAAAGCCAGTGTCACCCACGCCCACAATGCCCGTGACGTCCGAGAACGTGCCGTCACCGTTGTTGCGGAACAAGTTGTTGGGGCCATTGCTGGTCAAGTAGAGGTCTTGGTCACCATCGTTGTCGTAGTCACCCCAGGCGGCAGATTCGGTTAGCGTTCCCGGTAGCGCCACGCCCGTTGTTGCGGTGATGTCGGTAAAGGTGAGCGTGCCTTCACCCGTTTCATTTTCCAGCGCGCTGCCAACAGCGACCCAGGCCCAACTCGCCGCGATGACCACGACCGTCACGACCGTCACGACCCTAGGTGGTGTCCCGATTCGCATGGTCCGTCTCCTGGGTCCGTCTCCAGAACGTGATGACGTGTGCGCATGGCCACATTCGTTATGCCAGATTACCAGCACCAACAAGTGGGCGGAGTGAAATCAGTCGAACGTCGCGCAGCGGCGTGGTTCGCGTAGATGGGATGTTTGGCGGCCGCTGTTCGATCGAGTAACGTTATGGAGAAAGGGCGAGGCGTGCGGCACGGCGCTCCTCGCGTGACCATGACCGAAGAACTCCAGCTATCCATCGTCATCGGGCTCAACGCGGTGATCATCGCGGTTACCGATGAAGAGCCACGTCTCTTGACTGTGGTGCGCCGGATCGACACCACCGACGAAGATGCGGTGCCGTTCGGCCCTCTTGATCCGGGCCGCGATCGGACCCTCGAGTTGGCGCTCCGTGGCTGGGTCCGCGAACAAACCAGCCTCGAGCTTGGCTACGTGGAGCAGCTGTATACCTTTGGCGACCGGCATCGTGATCCACGCGAACGGCGCGGCGGTCCCCGGGTTATTTCCATCGGCTATCTGACCTTGGCGCGCGAAGGATCGCGCGCTGCGGAGGCTGGTGCGCGTTGGCGCGGATGGTACGACTATTTGCCGTGGGAAGACTGGCGCCAAGGACGACCACCGATGCTCGACCGTACCGTGATCCCGGCGTTGGCTGATTGGGTGCGCGCGGCCGATGCGGACGCCGGGGAACGGCAGGAGCGACGAGAGCGGGTCGATATCGCGTTCGGGCGTCATGGCGCGTCGTGGGATGGCGACCGCGTGCTGCATCGTTACGAGCTTCTCTACGAAGCAGGGCTGGTCGCCGAGGCGCGTCGTGACGAGGTGCCAGCGTCTCAGCGTGCAGGGCTTCCGCAAGCGCGTCGGCTTGGGCGCCCCATGGCGTTCGATCATCGCCGGATCCTTGCCACGGCGGTCGGCCGCTTGCGGGGCAAGATCCGGTACCGACCCGTGATCTTCGAACTGCTACCGCCCACGTTTACCTTGCTGCAATTGCAACGTGTCGTCGAAGCCCTCGCCGGCATGCCGCTGCACAAGCAGAACTTCCGGCGCTTGGTCGAACGCGGTGGCATGGTCGAAGGCACCGGCAACCTCGCAACCGGAACCGCTGGTCGTCCCGCTGAGTTGTTTCGCTACCGTCGCGAAGTTCTGCGTGAACGCCCGGCGCCGGGCGTTGGGCTGCCTGGGTTGCCGAAAGGGTAAGGAGCTAGGGCTTGACCATCTGGGGCCAGGTAATCAGTCATTTGGGTCGTCGGCGTGCCGCCACAGCCCTTGCTGTTGGCCTGCTGGCACTCGGGGTCGGGCTATCGGTCTCCTTCTTTAGCGTTCTCGACGGTGCATTGTTGGGCGGTCTTCCGTTCCCCGGTGGCGATCGTCTGGTTGCGTTCTCCACGCAGGACGCCGCGGGTTGGCCGATGCCCCTCGACGATTATCGAGAGATTGAAGCGGCCCAGTTGACCTTCGAGTGGACACTTCCGTTTCGTACGTTTAACACCATGGTGACCCGGGGCGATCGGACGAAGGGTGTGATTGGGGGCTACGTTCCAGCAGCTCTGTTTGAGCGACTCGGGGTCAAGCCGGTGATCGGCCGCGCCTTCACCGCCGAGGATGAAGATCCTGGAAGCCCACCGGTTGCATTGATTAGCCATCGTCTGTGGCAGGCGAGCTACGGTGCCGACCCCGAAATCGTCGGTGAAGAGATCACACTCAATCGTGAACCAAGCGTGGTGGTAGGGGTGATGCCGCCTGGTTTTCGGTTTCCCCTTCGGCACGATGTTTGGGGTGTGTTCGGGCGGCACGGCCGTGAGTGGCAGGATTTCTTTGTTCTCGGCATGGGTAAGCTGGCTTCGGAGTCGACCTTGTCGCTCGCCAGAAAGGATCTTTCACGCATCGGGGCGATACTCGACGAGGCGCGGCCACGCCCCGAAGGGCGAACCCCGACCATCGAGTCGTTTGCCCGGGCCAACATCGGTGACCAAGCCCAAGGTGCGTTACGAGCGATGGTCTTCGCAGCACTCGGCCTCCTTGCCCTTGCCTGTGCGAACTTGGCCAACTTACGGTTGAGCGAGAGCCTGCGCCGGACCAGTGAGTTTGATACCCGCTTGGCGCTCGGCTCGGGACTACCCGGTCTCGTCAAGCTCTTGCTGTTGGAGAATCTGGTTCTCGGAATCGCCTCGGCAATGATGGGGCTCGTTCTTGCCTTCGTAGTGATTGAGACGTTGGGGCGGTCGCTGATTGCGGGCGGTTATCTGGAACGTATTTTCTGGATCGATCCCCAGCTCGATCTAAGAGCGGCTAGCTTTGCCGTCGTTTGCGCGCTCGTCGCCGCGCAACTTGGAGCGCTTGCACCCGTCTTAACGACGGTCTCGAGAATACGCGCCGGAGGCTTTGGTCGCGCCGGAGACTCCCGCACCCGAACCGCGGCCTGGTCTCGCAGTCTGGTAAGTCTCCAAGTCGGGCTTTGTTTCGCACTCCTGGTTGGCGCTGGACTGTGGAGCCTCAAGGCCTTCGAACTCATGCGGCGGGAACCTGGATTCAACCTGGAAAATCTCTCCAGCGTTTCGCTGTCTGTGTACCAAGCTCAGTTGGACGAGCCGGAACAGCGGCGCGCTCTTTTCGAGCGTTTGAAGCGCGAGCTCGATGAGCATCCAGGTGTCCTCGCCGCCGCCTATGCATCGTCATCACCTTGGGGATATGTTCCCGCGTTGCCAGTGGCCGGGGCGACTCGAGTACCGGATCGCAAAACGGCGCCGCGCGCCCAGGTCCTCGAAGTATCGTCGGATTTCTTTGCGACTCTGGAGCTAAACCTCCAGGCCGGGCGTGCGTTCGGTACGGCCGAGTCGAGCGATAGCGAGGTCGCGATCGTCAGCCGCTCCTTGGCAGACCAGATGTTCCAAAAAGGCGCACTCGACCAAACGCTTACCATCGGCGGCAAGCGTTCCGATGACCCAGTACGGCGTCCGCGCATCGTCGGTATCGCGGCTGACCTCGATGTGGGCCACAGTGCCGATCGGAATCGCAACCTGACGGTTTACTTACCAGCGGGGGTTCCCGAATTTGGCGCATTTGTGCTGATCCGCAGGCAGCAAGGCATGGCGTCCGCGCGTCCGCTCGTGGAAGGTGTCCTGGAGCGTGTCGCGCCATTGGTCGGTATCCTCGACGAGCTCAGCGTCGCCAAGTCGATGTCATCGAGCACCTGGGTCGAGCGCCGCCTCGGCCAGATCTTTTCCCTGTTCGCGATCGCCGCTTGGTTGCTGACGGTCGGCGGCATCTACGCGGTCATTGCGGTCATGGTGCGCAGCCGCGAGCGGGAGCTCGGTATTCGCGCGGCACTCGGCGCGAAGCCGAGCGACCTCCAGCGGCTCGTGCTGAATGAAAGTGGACGCCAACTGGCGTGCGGCATCGTGGTCGGATTTGGCTTGCTCTGGATTGGTGGGCGGGTCCTTGACCGGGTCTTGGTCGAAGGCATTCAGATCCGGGTGGATGTTCTCGCCGTGTCAGCGGCGGTGGTGGCGCTTAGCGCTCTCGGCGGGAGCCTGGGCCCGACGCGGAAGGCCGCCCGCGCGGACCCAGCGCGGTGCTTGTCCGTGCGCTAAAGCCGGCCGAGCCGCACCTTCGAAACGAGCGCTTTGGCCTACCGACTCCGCGCAATGCGCATGGCGGTGTCGTTTCGCTGCCGCAATGAAGTCCTGGGTGAGCGTCTCGTGACGGGCACCTAGCCCCAAAACCAGCGCATCTTGAAGGCGATCTACACAAATCTCTTGGGTTCAATCACTTCCGAAAATGCTCAACGAACCTTCGGGTGCGCCTGCGCTTTTCGTAAGCACTTGAGCCTCAAGATCTTCGCGCATCTCATCCTTCGTATGCGCTTGTTTTAGGCCTAGCTGCCAGTGCCGAAAGGGGAGGGTGAGACTCGGCTCCGGCGTCGAGCAGCTCGGGTGCGCTCCGCACTTGCGTGTTGGTGCTGCCAGCTTGCTAGGATGAACTTCTCCGACAACCGGAGAGAGGGATTTGCATGAGCTATACCGAGAGGGCCATTGCCGCTCTGCATGAGCTGGCGCTGTGCGCTGGATCGCTGGAGGCTGGCGCGCGCCGCGCGGGCTTCGCCAAGAGCTACCTGTCAACCTTACGCAAGCGCAAGAGCATGCCGTTGGGCACACTCGAGCGGTTCTTCGAGGCCTTTGGTGTTGACCCGGTGCGGTTTGTCGCCTGGGCTGAAGCGGGCGCCGTGCCTTCGTCCGTTGCACGCTTTGGCGCCGAGGCGCTCGACCTCGCCATCAAACATGGTGAGCCGGAGCCGGTTCGGCGGATCCGGCTGGCTTACTTGCGGGGTGAGTTGGCGGATGCTGCAACGGCCGATGAGATCACGACGATCGACGCCGCCGACGCGCTACGGGATCGCAATCCTCGGGAGTCGCTCGACGCGTCTCGGCCGCTAGCAGAGTCGGCTTCCAGCGTCGAGACAGCGGCCCGCGCTTTGGCGGTTTGGGGGTCGGCGCTGCGAGTTCGTCAAGACCTCGACAAGGCACAGATCGTGCTTTGGTCCGGTATCCGCCTGGCGTCAGCCATGGTCGACCACTTGACGATGGCAAACCTTGAGCAACGCGCTGCCTACGTGGCAATGAACCGTGGACGCTACGGCTTTGGGATCGAATTGGCTGAATCCGCGGGACAGCGATGCGGTGATGTCGGAGAGTCGGACGGGCTGGGCCGGGCTCTCGTGGCACAGGCCATCATTCATCGCTACAAGGGATCTCCGAAACGAGCGACGAGTTGTTATCGCAGTGCGTTGCGGACATTGTCCGAGGGCTCGCGGACGCACCGCGCCACGGCATATCACGGTCTCAGCACCATGCTGCTCGAAGCCGGTGACCTGGAGTCAGCGGAGCATCTCGCAGAGCGTGCGACCGGCTTAGTGGACTCGACTACGGTGAACGGAGCACGTCTTTGTTGGCTTCAAGCACGAATCGCGTATTCGCGCGAAGAATTCGGGCGGTCGGTTTCTAAATATGAAGAAGCTGCGCTCGGCCTACGCCGGATCCCGGGTGACGCTTGCTTGGTGACAGCCGAGTTAGTGCGTGTGTTGCTCGAATCAGGACGGGTCTTGGAAGCTCGTTCGATTGCTCAAGGGCTGGCCCCGATACTATTCAAACTGGACCGGACGGCAGCTGAGCGTGCTGGTGCACTGGACCTCTGGCGAGCGGCCCAGGAAGCCGAGACCTTCACGAATTCGAGAGTCAAGACAGCTCTTCAAAGCATGATTCGGCGAGGCATTCGATCGTCTTGAATGGGAGGCTTAACCTCCCGGCTCCATCTGGTCGCCAGCCTTGTTGAGTCCCTGGTTGGACCGGGCTCCGCACTCGGCACCGCCTTCCGTCGGTTCGTCGAGTTGCCTATTGTTGGTGGTCCCATTGTCGCTATTGCGGTCGACTCTTTGACCAGCCGTCCAGCTCCAGTCAGATACCTGGGCGACCAATGTACTAATGGTCAGCCTTAGCTGAGTCCGCCACGAAGCATGGCGACTTTTGGAGGCATTCGCGGGCAGAGTTAGGCTGCCCAGCAGTACTGCGAGTACAACGATTCGGCTTGAACGTTCCATCAGCGGCTCTCCTCTCCAGGCGCGGCTGCACACCTGGGGCGGCATTGCCTTGGCGCGGCACGCGTCTCGACCTGGTTCACAGATTGTGAACCACAAATGATCTTGGCTCAAATCGAGGTTGCTGTGATAACGAGGCGTGATCGTCGGTTCACAGATCGTGACCCGGGTCCGTCGGCCGTAGATCGAGGAGTCGCCAGCGCTACGCTTCGCGAATTACGAATGGAGAAAGGAGATCGGATGACCCGTGAAGGAACCCGCTCCGTCGGCAAGAGCTCGCAGGCGATCGAGCCGTCGACCCTCGCTTGGCTACTGTCGGCCGCGAGCGACACAGGCGCGATCAGGCGGCGTGACATTCAACGCGCGCTCGATGCCATGATCGCTGCCCATCTGCCGGTCCGTCAGGCCCACCAACAGCTGAGCCGGCTGGCCGCCGACGCAGGCTTCGAAGGCGCTGATCCGACCGCCGTGTGCTTCGTTCATCGCGAGTACGAGCAACTGGTTGAGCTCGGTGAGCGTTCCGGCTGGTGCTGCGCTGCAGCGCTGGTCGATCCCGATGGCGCGAACGGCGCCCACCTTGGGCCGTATCTGAGGATTGCCGAGGCCCGCGTTGAACGGGGTGAAGCTGGTGGTCCACCCCAGGTTGTCTCATGGCTCACCACAGCCAACGCTGCGGAAGACCTCGCCGAGGGTCGCACCCTACGCGTCGACCGCCAACTCCAGCGTTGGCCGTTCAACGCCACCGGCGCCATGGATCGAGCGAGTGGAGACCTGCCGATGGTGCTCGGCAGCCTGTCGCAACTGGAGCTGTGTTTCCGTGCGGAAATGGCACGGACTGGTCGGGCGCTTTCCCAGACACCTGACGATCTACGTGACGCGTTCCGCCGGCTCTTGCGTCTGGCCAAGGAAGTACGTGAGGTGTCGCTCCGCATGAGCGGTCTCGTTTTGGCCGGTCTCGCGCGCCTCTTGCTCGTCCACGCTCGAGTGCGTGGCCATGCTCTCCCAGGCCGTGAGGGTGCTGCGCCTAAAACGGTCGCACGGTTGATGTTGGCGAACGCGGAACGCACATTGCAGAGCTCCAATCGGGCAACGTCGATCGATCACCAAGGTCTGGCAGGCGTTAACGTCGCCATCGTCACATCCAATGCGGAAACCGTCGCCACGCTCGATAGACGGGATAGCCGTCGAATCCAACGTTCCGCAGTCGGAGCAGTCGCGTCCGGAGGATGAACACTCGTCATCACATGGCCAGGTGATGACGAGATTTGGTAAGAGAAGTTCAGCTTGCGTACCGCATCGAGGATCGAGACTCCACGCTCTTTGATCCGATCAAAGCTGTTGAGTCAGAAACCGACGATCTTCCTCTCGGCGAATCTCGGTTGTACTGGTCCGAAGACGCGTTGAAGGACGCGGCCGTTCGCCGCCTATGTTCCCGACATCCGACCGCAGGTCTTGGAAGCCTGTACTGAGCTTCTTCTGAAATATTCCAGCGCAACAGACTGACCTGTCGGACCGAATGTTCCGACGGCGCCCCGAGATCCAACTCTCCCTCGATCGAATCAGCCAACGCGCGAGAAGGCCTACCGACCGCGAGCAATGCGCATGGCGGTGTCGACGCCCATGCCCTCTGCCGGTGGCTCGACAGCGATCTCTTGTGAGCCGTAGAGGTAGCTGTTTTCACGCATTTTGGTAATGCCGACCAAGACGTCCCGACGGCTGATCTGGCCGACCACATGGTGATGCTCATCGACCACGGGCAGACGCCGATAGGGCATGCTTTGGAAGCGTGCCACGACATCGTAGACCGCCGTATCGGGCGTGACGGTTTGGACCGCGGTGGTCATGTAGTCGCCAACCTTGCCTTCGGGTAGCCCGTCGAAGGCTTCGGCGGTCATCACTTTGAGGCAGTCCTTTTCGGACAGGATGCCGATCAGACGACCCTCGCTATCGACTACCGGCGCGCCGGAGAAGTGTTTGGTGATCAAGGTTTGCATCGCTGTATAGATGTCGGTCTCGGCGGAAAGACTGACGACCGAGCGGGTCATGATGTCGGCGGCGGTACGGATTGGCATACCTTCTCCTTTCGGACCGGTGTCCGAATGGCGGTCGTGGGCACATGCCCGCTCCGCGAGGTGCGCACGACGCAGAAGCGCGGGCGCGAGCTCAGACCGTCGTAGTTCTAACCCAAGCCTATCAGCCGACCTCGATCGACGCACGCCCGCTTTGTCTACGTACCTGGGTGGCTGTCGTCAGGGAGCTGCTGTTGGGCGCGCTGGCGCAGCATGTGGTCGGCGAGGGTGATGGCCACCATGGCTTCGGCCATGGGTACGAAGCGGGGCAACAAGCACGGGTCGTGCCGACCTTTGGTGGCGATGGTGGTGGCGTTCAGGTCGCGATCGATGGTCGCCTGGTCTTGGGGCAAGGAGCTGGTCGGCTTGACGGCACAGCGCAGCACAATCGGCATGCCCGACGAGATTCCTCCAAGCATGCCGCCATGGCGGTTGGAGCCCGTGCGAACGGTGCCCTCGTCGGCTTGGAAGAGGTCGTTGTTGGTACTGCCCCTCGCGGTGACGACCCCAAAACCGGCACCGTATTCAACGCCGAGTACCGCCGGCAAGGAGAAGAGGGCTTTCCCTAAATCGGCCTTGAGCTTGTCGAACACCGGTTCTCCCCAGCCGGCAGGGACCCCAGAAGCAACCACCACGGCGCTACCGCCGATCGAGTCGCGCTCGCTTCGGACTTGCTCGATCAAGGCAATCATGCGGGCAGCGGCTTCGGCGTTGGGACAACGAACAACGTTGGACTCGACCTGCTCGAGGGTAACGTTGCCGGGCTCGGCAATGGTGGCTTCGATGTCGCCGACTTGGTCTACGTATCCAACAATGCGTACGCCGTGTGCCGCTGCCAGCAGCTTCTTCGCCACGGCCCCCGCTGCGACCCGGACGTTGGTCTCACGCGCGCTCGAGCGTCCGCCACCGCGGTAGTCGCGGAAGCCGTACTTGGCGTCGAAGGTGTAGTCGGCATGACCGGGACGGTATTTCTCTTTGATGGCGGAATAGTCGCGCGACCGTTGATCGTGGTTTTCAATCAGGATGGCGATGGCGGTGCCGGTCGTGCGGCCCTCGAACACGCCCGAAAGGATGCGTGGCGCGTCAGCCTCGTTGCGCTGGGTGGTGATGTGCGACTGACCGGGACGGCGGCGTGCCAGGTCCGGTAGCAAGTCATCCACCGAGAGCGGTAGACCCGGGGGAACGCCGTCGATGATCACGACGTTGCCCGGTCCGTGGCTCTCGCCTGCTGTCGTAATGCGAAACCGTTGGCCGAAGCTGTTGCCAGACATTCCGAGAATCTACCAGAAGCTCGAACACGATTCTCATGTTCCTAGGTTCTTGACTTTTATTATGCTCATTGCTAGCATAAGTGACGTCGGCTACCGGTCGACATTTCTTTGGGTTTCTAAATGCTCAACATGAGCATAATAGTTAAGCAAACAGCGTGAAGGAGCCACTGATGACCTCACTCGCAATCAAGTCTTGGCCGTCCGAGCAACCTCTTGCGTTTACGCCCGAAGTCGCTGCCGCAACGGCGACGATCTACGACCGGGTTCGCGACGTGATTCCGGCGTTGGAGTGGCCGGTGCATGCGCCGTACATCGACGCAATCAATCGGCTCAAGCGCGAGCGCAACGCCATCGTGTTGGCCCACAACTACCAGACACCGGAGATTTTCCACGGCGTGGCCGACTTGACCGGGGATTCACTGGCCTTGGCGCAGCAAGCGGTGGATGCGGAAGCGGATGTGATCGTGCTTTGCGGCGTCCACTTCATGGCCGAGACCGCCAAGTTGCTGAATCCCGCCAAGACGGTGTTGATACCCGACCTGCGCGCGGGGTGCTCTTTGGCAGAGTCGATCACCGGTGACGATGTCCGCCTGCTGCGCCAGAAGTATCCGGGTGTACCCGTCGTTAGCTACGTCAATACCTCCGCCGACGTGAAGGCCGAGACCGATGTTTGCTGTACCTCAGGCAACGCGGTGGAGGTGGTGGAGTCCCTGGGTACCGATCGCGTGATCTTCCTGCCGGATGAGTACCTTGGTCAGTACGTGGCCCAGCACACCGATGTCGAGCTGATTCTCTGGAAGGGTCATTGCGAGGTGCACGAGCGTTTCAACGCGCCGCAGATTCGCAGCTACCGCGACAGCCATCCTGGCATTACGGTCTTGGCGCACCCGGAGTGTCCACCGGACGTGCTGGCGGAGGCCGATTTCGTGGGCTCGACGGCGGGCATGATCAACCATGTGGGCGACAGTGGCGCCAGCAAGGTCATCATGATCACCGAGTGTTCGATGAGCGATAACGTGGCCGTGGCCCATCCCGGTGTCGAGTTCATCCGGCCGTGCAATCTCTGTCCACACATGAAGCAGATCACGCTGCCGAAGATTCTGCGTACGCTACAAACGATGGAGCATGCCGTCGAGGTGGATCCGGCCTTGATGGACAAGGCGCGGTTGTCGGTGGAGCGCATGCTGGCGGTCGGTCGGGGTCCCACGGGCGAGACGGCCATGCGGGGCGCGGCGTGAGCGGTCTCCGGGCGTTGCCGGTCGGCCCACGGGTCGATGAGGTGATCGCCACCGACGTGGTGATCGTCGGGTCTGGTGTTGCCGGCCTGAGCACGGCGTTGGCGCTCGGCTCCCATTCGGTACAGGTGCTGACCAAGACCGATAGCCTTGCCGGCGGGTCGAGTCTGTGGGCCCAGGGCGGTATCGCTGCGGCCATGAGCGAGGAAGACTCGGCGGCCGAACACGCGGCCGACACGCTCGCTGCGGGCGCTGGCTTGAGCGACCCTGACGCCGTTGATCTGTTGACCCGGAGTGCGGGTCGTCACATTCTTCAGCTGGTGGCACGCGGAGCGCGGTTCGATCATGACGACGCCGGGCGTCTGATTCTGGGGCGGGAAGGTGCACACAGTCACCGCAGGATTCTTCATGCCAACGGTGACGCCACGGGTGCCGAGATGGTGCGAGCGTTGGTCGCGGCGTTGGTCGCGGAAAAGGAAGCGCGAGAGGACGGTAGCTTGCGGGTGTTCAAGAGCGCGTTCGCCCAGGATTTGGTACTCGACGACGCGGGGCACGTGACGGGCGTCATGGCGCGTCATTCAGACGGACGGCTGGTATTGCATGCAGCATCGGCGGTGGTGCTGGCCACGGGTGGAACGGGGCAGCTCTTTAGGCACACGACCAATCCCACCGAGGCGACCGGTGATGGTCTGGCGATGGCCGCGCGCGCAGGCGCTCACCTTGCCGATCTGCCCTTCATTCAGTTTCATCCCACGGCGCTCAACGTCGAAGCCGATCCGCTGCCGCTTCTGACGGAGGCCTTGCGCGGTGAGGGCGCAATCTTGATTGACGACGCCGGGGAGCGGTTCATGCTGGCCGAGCACCCGCTGGCCGAGCTTGCGCCGCGCGACGTGGTGGCGCGGGCAATTTGGCGTCGGCAGCAGCAAGGCCAACACATCGCGTTGGATGCCACCAAGGCGGTCGGCGAGGCCTTCCCCACCCGGTTTCCCACGGTTTGGGCGGCATGCCGGCGGCACGGTATCGACCCTCGGCACGAGCCCATGCCGGTCACCCCGGCCGCGCACTACGCCATGGCCGGTATCGCCACCGACGATCTTGGTCGGTCGTCGCTACCCGGTCTTTGGGCCTGCGGTGAGGTGTCGGCGACGGGCGTTCACGGGGCCAATCGGCTGGCCAGCAATTCACTGCTCGAAGCTCTTGTGTTTGGCGCCCGTGTAGCCGAGGATATTGCAGTGCAGGCATCGGCCGATCTCCAAGGTGAGGTCGCCATGACGGTGCGCGCCCGTGCCGGGCTGGTACGTCGAGAGCCTTGGCTCGGGGAGTCGACGCCGGAGCATCTTGCCGATCTGCATGAACGTGTGCGTACGTTGATGTGGCGCCAGGTGGGGCTCGAGCGGACCCGGTCCGGTTTGGTGTCGGCCGAAGCGTGGCTCGCGGGCATGGCAGAGCAGCTGCCGGCCGAGCCGAGTGCCACCCACAACCTGATTACGATCGGCCGACTCGTCGCAGCGGGCGCTTTGGTCCGGGAAGAAAGTCGGGGCGCGCATTGCCGACTCGACCATCCGCAAAGCCGGCCCGCGGCCGCCCAACGATCGTTTTGGAAGTATGCCCCTGAGAGTGAGGGCCTGCCGCTGGTACCAGCGCTCGGTGTTCGGTGTGAGACGCAAAGGGAGATTGCCTGATGACGACCGATCAAGCGGAAACGACGATTCCTACGCTGTTTCCGGTCCAATACGAAGAGCTGCTCCTGGCCGCCCTGCGCGAAGATCTGGGGCGCGCGGGCGACATTACCAGCAACGCGGTGGTACCGGCCGGCGCTCGCGCCACTGGGGCGATCCGGGCGCGTCGTGCCGGTCGCGTCGCGGGGGTTGAGGTCGCGGCACGCGTCTTCTCCCTGCTCGACCCCAACGCGACCGTGGTGATCACCGCGCCGGATGGGGCCGATGTCGGCGTCGGCGCGACGATCTTGACCGTCGAGGGCGATGCGAGGGCGCTGCTCGCGGCCGAGCGAACGGCCCTCAACCTGCTCGGCAGGCTGTGCGGCATTGCCACGACGACCCGCGACCTGGTGGCGAAGATCGCGGGGACCGGCGCGCGGGTGGTGGGTACCCGCAAGACGACACCCCTACTGCGCGCGCTCGAGAAACATGCGGTGCGCTGCGGCGGTGGCTCGAGTCACCGCTTTGGGCTCGACGACGCGGTATTGATCAAAGACAACCATCGGGCCCTGGCCGGCAGCGCCGCCGAGGCCGTACGTCGGGCTAAGGCAGCAGTCGGTCACATGGTCAAGATCGAAGTCGAGATCGACAGCCTGGCCGAATTGGCACCAGCGCTCGAGATGGGTGTCGATGCGGTGTTGCTCGACAACATGAACCCCGACCAACTACGCGAGGCTGTTGCGATCAACAAGGCCGTGGGCGGCGGTCGCACCATCCTCGAAGCCTCTGGCGGCATTACCCCCGACACCGCCCGCGCCATGGCCGAGACCGGTGTCGATGTGCTGTCGCTCGGTTGGCTCACCCACAGCGCGCCTGGGCTCGACATCGGTTTAGACTTCGACGCGGGGTAGGCTTCCGGGAACCGGGAGACCATGCGCGCCAAGCGTGGGCCGCCCGAGCGGTACGACTACTACAACCCGGCCGTGCGAATCGAGCAAAGGCCGCGGCGTTTCAAGATCGTTAGTGGAGTCGGCAGATTGGGTTGCGGAGTAGAGGTACAGGATATGAACGTAGCCTGGACTAGCTGGAAACGTCAGACGGAATCTGAGAAGTCTCTAGCGCGTCGATGTGGCCGCGAATGGTCTCTGATTCTGGGATGCCCAAGCGATCGGTGTCGCGTAGAGCCGCACGGAGCAACCCGATCGCGGCTCGCTGCTCCCCTTGCTGAGTCAAGATCAATGCGATTTTTGCCATCGTGATGGCTCGGGAACGGACGTCGCCCAACTGGTCGTAGACGGGTAGCGATTCTTCACGCCTGATCCTGAGCGCCTCGTCGAGTTCACCTCGACTAGCGAGAATGTCCGCGATCTTTCCCATTGTGATGGCTCGGGAACGGACGTCGCCCAACTGGTCGTAGACGGGTAGCTCTTCTTCACGCCTGATCCTGAGCGCCTCGTCGAGTTCACCTCGACTAGCGAGAATGTCCGCGATCTTTCCCATTGTGATGGCTCGGGAACGGACGTCGCCCAACTGGTCGTAGACGGGTAGCTCTTCTTCACGCCTGATCCTGAGCGCCTCGTCGAGTTCACCTCGACTAGCGAGAATGTCCGCGATCTTTCCCATTGTGATGGCTCGCTCACGGACGTCGCCCAACTGGTCGTAGACGGGTAGCGATTCTTCACGCCTGATCCTGAGCGCCTCGTCGAGTTCACCTCGACTAGCGAGAATGTCCGCGATCTGTCCCATTGTGATGGCTCGCTCACGGACGTCGCCCAACTGGTCGTAGACGGGTAGCTCTTCTTCACGCCTGATCCTGAGCGCCTCGTCGAGTTCACCTCGACTAGCGAGAATGTCCGCGATCTTTCCCATTGTGATGGCTCGCTCACGGACGTCGCCCAACTGGTCGTAGACGGGTAGCGATTCTTCACGCCTGATCCTGAGCGCCTCGTCGAGTTCACCTCGACTAGCGAGAATGTCCGCGATCTTTCCCATTGTGATGGCTCGCTCACGGACGTCGCCCAACTGGTCGTAGACGGGTAGCTCTTCTTCACGCCTGATCCTGAGCGCCTCGTCGAGTTCACCTCGACTAGCGAGAATGTCCGCGATCTTTCCCATTGTGATGGCTCGGGAACGGACGTCGCCCAACTGGTCGTAGACGGGTAGCTCTTCTTCACGCCTGATCCTGAGCGCCTCGTCGAGTTCACCTCGACTAGCGAGAATGTCCGCGATCTTTCCCATTGTGATGGCTCGCTCACGGACGTCGCCCAACTGGTCGTAGACGGGTAGCGATTCTTCACGCCTGATCCTGAGCGCCTCGTCGAGTTCACCTCGACTAGCGAGAATGTCCGCGATCTGTCCCATTGTGATGGCTCGGGAACGGACGTCGCCCAACTGGTCGTAGATGGGTAGCGATTCCTCGTACAGGAGCCTAAGTGCCGCGGAAGGATCGCCACGGGTGGCGAGGACCTTGGCGATGTGGCTCATTGCATGCGCTTCGCCTCGGCGATCATCGAGATCTTTGTAGCCCATTGCCGCGGCTTCGAAGTTCTCGAGCGCTTGGCCGAGGTCTCCCAGATCGGACAATAGTTGGCCGCGCTCGACGAGGAGATCCAGGTCAGCCGAGTGACTGAGAGATTCCATCTTTTCGAGATGCGAACCGATCTCTCGAATTCGTCGTCGCCGCTGAGGCGCCGGTGCCTCGCCGCGGCTTATCGGTTGGCCAACAGGCAGCTTCTCGGTCAGCTCGGGGTCACGGCCAAGGTCAAAGACTCCGCTGCGCCACGCCCAAAAGTCGGGCGCTTCGAGTGCAAAGGTCCTGACGGCACCGCGAGGAATCCAGAATAGTAACGGTACGGAACAGCTCTCCGCGATCTGTTCGCGATGGTAATTGAAGGCTTGCCATAACTTGTCATGGCCATGCGGCCAGGACTCGAGACCCACGACGTGGACAGGCGCTTGGTTGTGCGCGGCGAGCGCCAACTGTTGCTCGAAGGCCGCAAAGTCACCTTCGAACTCGCTTGCATCCACACGGCCACTCCATGCCCACGATCGCTCTGAATGGCGAATCACGCGGTCGCGATAGCTCGAATCGTTGAACTCGAGGATCACCAGGGTGAAGCCTCGACGCCCTCGAATTAAACGTTCGAGACGTAGGAGTGGGCCCGAGTGCGCCGACTCGAGATCCCAAAGCAAGGCCTCATCGGGCATTTCGATCCAGACCGGCGCCTTGGTAAGCCGCCAAGGTGCGAACCACCGGGTGGCTTCGCCACCAATACGTGTTGTATTCGAGAAGCGCTAGGTTGTAAAGAAGATGCCGAGCGCGGGCGGAGTTGTGCTCCACCGTTGGTTCATCATCGATCTCGCGAAGTAGGGCATAGTCTTCCGCGTTGAGGAACTGTCGATAGTCGGTGGCAAGGTTGTGAACAGCCCGTTCCGCAGCGGGTCGGTCGAGACGGTCGTGCTTGGTGTGCTCGAACGTGTACTGAATCAAACGCAACAGGTCTCGCGGATGGCCTCCCGAGTGCGCGACCAAGTAGTCCGCCGTCTGCAGATCGTCGAACAACTCGGCGGGAGCGCGATGAAAAAGAATTTTGCGCACTGCCTCGGTGCCGGTTTCGTTCGCGCTGCCATCTCGATTCGAGATCTTGATCATCGGCAACTTGAAGGTCGCGGTATAGCTTTCTTTGAGCGAAATGCCGCCATGGAGAAGTTGGATTGGCGTGCTGTAGAGAAACATCGCATCGATTAGCTGCAGTTGATGGACGTCCTTGACGAAGAAGGACTCGGCGTCGTCGCCCCGCAGACGATCGGTGCCGTCGACCAGGAAGAGAACCCGGCTTCCCAAGTCCCGTTCCAAGCAGGCTTGCTCTGCGGCCTGAATCAACTGGTTGAACGCCAGGGCAAATTCCGAGAAATGGTTGCGAACAACCCGCCTCAGTTCTTCCTTGTATGTCGAGTTGATCCGAAAGGCCGTCGTCAACTCGGCGAACAGTTTGCTCAGAAAAGGAATACCACCTTCAGCCTTGGCCCCGGCCTTGACCTCGACGGCGAATTGCCGGGTGGCCTCGTGCTTCTCGACCCGTTCGTCGAACCAGGTGATGAGTCGGCTCAAATGAACCGGTTCGAGCATGACCCCCCGCTCGTCCAGCTGACGTAAGAGCGCTTCCGCCAGTGCCAAAAGCACATCTTGGTACTGCAAGTTATTGGGGTCAAGTGACTTCGCCGCGTCGAGGAAGATCGCGAAGAAGAGATCGGGCTGGTCGAGCCTTTGATGAACCCGCCGGAGCTCGGTGCTCTTGCCGCAACCCCGATGACCACAGAAGAGAACATAGGCGCGTGGTGGCGCACCGCGCAGAGACCAGTCTCGAGAATCGACTCCGAGGCTTCGGTACAGTGGCGTGAAACTGAACTCGCCGCGAGCAGCCGCGGTGTCGACCCAGCGCTCGTCATCCGGCGCCAATGGCTCGTCGAACTGAAGTCGCTGGTTGACTTCCCAAATGTCTTTCGGTGGATCGGATGAGCGATGCCGTTCGGAGATCATGGGTTTATTGTAGCGAACCCAATCCATTCGGTGTTCTTGCCGCCCATGGCCGCGCGCATCGAGCGTCCGCCGCAGCGGTTCGAGATCAGTGACTGACGCAGTAAGGCGCTTCCCTCAGCGGGCGTGCCCTGCTACGGTACGCGCGTTTCAGCCAAGGAGCCGCCATGCCACCGACCGTCGCCGACGCCGAGTCTCTCAACCGCGATCTCGATCGCCACGCACCCGCCATCTTGCGCGCGCTCTCGCCGTTGGGCCGACGGGTGTTCTACCCGGCCGGGATTCCGCATCAAGCCGGTCAGGCCCGTGGCACGACCTTCAACGGTACGATCGGGCAGATAACGGACGGGACGGGCCATGCCTTGCCGTTGCCGTCGATGGCCGCGGCGGTGACCCTCGATGGCGACGATCGCGATCAGGCATTTCTGTATTCACCGGTTGATGGCCGACCTGAGCTTCGACAGGCGTGGCACGTGCGCCAGCGCCAGGGTATCGACGAGGGCGTTCCGTCGTCGTTGCCGCTGGTGACGAATGGTCTGACCCACGCACTCTCAATCGTTGCCGACCTCTTTGGCGGCGAAGGCCGAGTGGTGGCTTCGCCCACGCCGTACTGGGGCAACTACCGCCAAGTGTTCACCCTTCGTACCGGTGCCGAGATCCGGAGTGCACCCAATTGGCGCGAGGGTCGGTTCAATCCCCTGGCGGCGGCGGAGGCCCTGGCGGATCTGCCGGAAGGGCAGCCAGCGATCGCGATCGTCAACGCGCCGTCCAACCCAGGCGGCTACATGCCCACGATCGACGAACGCACGGCATTGCGCGCGTCCTTGCTCGGGGTTGCCGAAGTCCGGCCGCTCGTTGTGCTGTGTGATGACGCCTACGCCGGATTGGTGTACGAAGCGGATATCCCCCGTTCGTCTCTGTTCTGGGAGCTGGCCGGGGCGCACGAGAATCTCCTGGCGGTCAAGATTGACGGCGCAACGAAAGAGCTCTCCTTCTTTGGTGGTCGGGTGGGCTTCCTTACGTTTGGCGTCGAGCAGGGGTCGGCGGTCGAGACGGCGCTTGAAAGCAAGGCCAAGTCGTTGGTCCGCTCGACGGTTGGCTCACCGGTTGCGTTGAGCCAGCTCGTGGTGCTCCAGGCGTTGCGAAGCTCGGACGCCGAGGCACAGATCGAAGCCGTCCGCCTGGAGTTGGAGGGACGGTATCGAGCCCTCAAAGCTGCGCTCGATCGGGCCGACGATTCACTGTTGCGGGCGTGGCCGTTCAACGCCGGTTGTTTTGCCGTGGTCGACCTGCCCAAGGGGATCGACGCGGAGGCGCTCCGTCACCTCCTGATCAAGGACTTCGATACCGGGATCGTGTCGATTCCGCCCAACATGGTTCGCATTGCGTTCTGCTCGGTGGCCGAGGCCGCCATTCCCGAGTTGGTCCGGCGGCTCGGAAAAGGCGTGGCCGCGTTGGTCAAGCAAGGCTAGCGCCGTGGCGCGCTGAGCGTCTCCCGATGGTCGCTTTCGAGGTTGCGATGCTCGATGCGAATCTCGTCGGCGTCGAAAAGTCACGAGGCCAACCTGAAGTCTCTCGAACGGCGGACCAAGGCTGCCGGCATTGAGGCAGAGACAGCTGCCGACCCGGTCAACGCCCGCGCCCTCGTGGATATGACCACAGACCAAGACGCTTGCCCGCTTCCGTGCCCATTGGCGCACCGAGCGGCTTCCTACATGGGTACCACCCAAGATGGCGTCGAGGCGGGTGCCCAAAGGGGGCGTATGACTCAACAGGATGTCGCAGGCCGGAACGTTTAGCGCGTCAATCTCGTCCTCCGCCCATTCGTAGGGGAACCCGAAGTGAGCTGGACCCGCGCCGCCGATCCCGAAGACTCTCAGGTTTGCGATTTTGCTGAGCCGCCGGTCGACATTGCCAGGGTACGGCAGGGTCCGAACATCATGGTTGCCGGGAACCCACATGCATGGCACATCGACCCGTGCGACGATCTCGAGCGCGGTTTCGATTTCCCGGCTGAGCTCCCCCTGCGGATCCGCGAGGCGCCGGTTCGAGCGGTCGAATGCCTGCGACGCGAAATCGCCGACCATCAGGATGCCGCTCAGGTCATCGCTGGCGAGCGAATCGATGACCGCCTCGAGCTCCTCGAGCTTGCCATGGAGGTCACCGACCACAGCGAAGGTCACGGGCGATCGACGGACGTCACCGGCGTCGTCGTTGCAAGGCGAGTCGGCCACGCGGTTTAGCCCGGAAGATTCAGCAACTTCGTTGCGAGGCGCGGTAGGTGCCTGGAGATACAAGGAAGAAGCCGTATCTTGCGACATTGGCATACTTGCAGTCTGTCGAGGAGCAAGATCGGGTTCTGACGCTGTAGATTCAGGTACATACGGTGCCGCAGTAGAAGGCTGATGAATTTTCCGGGTTAGGACATCGGTACGGACTTGAAGCCCGTCGTCTTCTCGGTCAAGTTCTGGAGTTCGTCGGCGATTGCCAACGCACTTTCGGTGGCCGTCTTGACCAGCGCTTGCTGCTCGTCCGTATTGGCGTGCTGCTCGAGGAATTCTCGGCCCCGACGGTGGTGGTGGATCTCCTCGGGATGAATGATGTCCTCGTACAGCTTGGCCGTCACGGTGTCACCCACGGAGTGGCAGAAGTCGATGAACTGGGCGTTGCGGACCTCGGCCACAGCCTCACAGGCGAACGGACCCGCGGCGATGCGCTCGAGGGTCGAGGGCAAGCTGCGAAGGTAGTGGTAGAGCGGGCTGAGACCTGCCGCGTGCGGGTCGTAGTCACTGAGGTCGTCGCCCAATTCACCGAGGCGCTCGACAATGAGGTTGTAGTGGCGCATTTCGTCCGCGCACTGCTCGGCCAGAACGGTCTTGGCGTCGATTTCGGGTGTGGTGGGGAGCCAGAACGCTGCGATCTCACTGGCTTCGAGCTCGCTTTGCAGGGCCAACCGAAGGAGCGTCTTGACATCGACTTGACCTCGAGATTCTGCCTCGAGGGTCTCGAGCGTGCCGAGTTGAGCAAACAGCCCATGCATGTCCGTCACCAGGCCCGCCACAAAGGTTTTGCTATCCACCGTGAATCCTCCTGTACTCATCCGTTGCTCATTGTACCTGCTATGCTTGGCCTCTCTCCGCGATTCAACGATGCAAAGAAAAACCAGATCAGTCGTTCTCTTCTCGGTGGTCGCGCTCATCGCTTGCACGACCGCGATCTCGGGCGTCGAGGCCGACGACAGACTGCCCCCCCGAGAGATCTACGACCCACCAGCAGAGTTTCTGCTGCTTCAGCTGGTCGGCGATGCGACCGATACTCGGTATACCCCCGGCTCGCTCGATCGCTCCGCCAACTTGCAGGTACGTCTCGAGTTGCTGGCACGCGCTTTTGCCAAGTGGGCCGATGTCGACCTGGGGCTGCGCGCGTTTGTATTGGGTCGCGAAGAATGGGAGCGGGCCGGGTATCCGGTTCCATACGGCATGCCCGTGCGAGTGGGTAAGGCTGGTTTGGCTGCACCCGCCCGCGGAGACGATGGAACCATTCAGCTGTGGAGCGGTCTTCTCGGTGGGCGTTTGCCCGTTCAGCCGGGAATCCCAATCATGGGTACCCCCGAGGAAGCGGCAACGATGCTGACTGCCGACGTCATTGGCCAGTTGCTGGTGAGCCAGATGCTGGTTGATGAGCTTGATTTGACGGGCGACGAGCGATGGGTGCGCGGGGTGGCGTCGCACGTGGTGTCGTCGGGGTTGGTCGGCCGGATCGAACCAGGGCGCTCTTCGGCTCTCGACATCTTCTTTGCCACATTCGCACAACGCCACCCACTGGGTACGCTGAGCACGCGGGACGATCTCGACGATCTCGGGCTTGAGGACTGGCTGTGGTTTCAGGCGCAGTACTACTTTGGCGCCCGCACGCTCCTGGTCAAGGAAAGCGGGAAAGATGCCGTGAAGCGGCTGCGGAAAATGCGCAAGAAAAACGGCGGGACCTTACGCGCGGATGCGCTCCTTGGACGGTACGAGGGACTTCGCACCTGGTACCGCGAGACCTTTTCAGCGGTCTCCACCCGTACTGGCCAGTAGCCCGATCCTCCCACGATGGCGATTGGCGTTGCCGGTCGCCAATTCGGAAATCTCCTCCGGGTCCTTTCTGGCTCTCCCCCTTTCTCAAAAGGGGAGTTGGAGGGGGATTTTTCGCCAGCTGGGACTCCGTCAACCCGTCGCGACCGCCGCAACATCGACCAGCTCGTGGACGTGATCCGAACCTCCGTACCGGTAGTCGGCGAAGAGGTCGGTGTTCAAACATCGTTTCTCTTTCAGGTTGCGGATCGGCTTGCCCCTGCTGCGAGGGCGTGCTCGGTCGGTTGATGTTGGCGAAGACGTGACCGACGAAGACGCGCGAGGTCGAGCTCGTCGAGGTGGGTGTGGTCCTCGACCAGAGGGTGCTTGGCGCCGGTGAGCTTGTTCTCGGTAGCGCCACCAAATGTGCGGCGGAAGTAGTCGCCGAAGCCTTCATGGTCGAGGCGGTACCGAGCCCAGTCGGAGAGCAAGGGGTGGAGCACGGGAACGATCGCGTCACTGGCGACGTTCTCAGCCCACAGCTCGGCGAAGCGATCTCCGGCCAGGCGGCCGCCAACGAATACGTCGTAGTGCCCGTCTCGTCGGCCGACAATGCCGATGTCAGCGGTGTAGGGGCGCGCGCAACCGTTGGGGCAGCCGGTGACCCGAACGCTAAGAGGTTCGTCGTGGAGACCCAGCGGAATCAGGGCGGTTTCGAGCTGGTCGAGTAGCTGTGGCTGGAACCGCTCGGCTTCGGCCAAGGCCAGGCCGCAGGTGGGAAGGGCTGGGCAGGCCATGGCGAATCGGCGCGCGCCACCGAGGCGACGCGGTGGACGCACGTCGTGGGCGGCCAGGATCGCCTCCAGCGTGGCGATGTCGTTGGGGTCGAGGTCGGTGAGCAGGAGATTCTGGGTGGGTGTCAGGATTACACTGGGCCGCAACGTGGTGATGGCCAGGCGCAAGGCCGACTTGAGGCGCGTTCGTGGCCGGTCGAGCAGCCGGCCGTTGGCCACGTGGATGCCGTAGAACAGTTTGCCGTCACCTTGCTCGTGGGCACCGAGCCAATCGCGGTAGCGCAGTGGACCCGAGTCAACCGGTGGTGCGAGCGGGATGTCAGCCCGTTCGCGGAAGACGCTCCGAAAGCGCTCGAGGCCCCAGTCTTCGATCAGGTACTTCAGGCGCGCGTGTCGTCGGTCGCCACGGTTGCCATGGTCGCGGAATATCGTTGCGATCGTGCGTACTGCTTCGACGGCGTGCTCGGGGGTCGTGAACCCCAGCGGTGTACCCAAACGCGCGAAGGTGTCAGCCTTTCGATGGGTCATGCCGAAACCGCCACCGGTTAGTACGTTGACACCGCGCAACGTCGAACCGCCGAACGCCGGTCCACGTTCATGGACGACCGCGATCAAGCCGATGTCCTGCGAATGCACGTCGATGGCGTTGTCGTCGGGAAGCGCAATGCCAACTTTCAACTTGCGGGGCAGGTATTGCGGCCCATAGAGCGGCTCGGCATCGCCGGTCGAGAGCTTCTCGCCGTCGAGCCAGATCTCGTGGTATGCCTGGCTGCTCGGCGTCAGCGCGCGGCTGATGTCGTCGGCAATTTGTAGCACCGCGTGATGGGCGGGGTCGTACCGCGGCGCGGGCGACACCATGACGTTGCGGCCAACGTCGCCGCAGGCAGCGAGGGTGGTTACGAGGGTTTGATTGATCGCGGCCAGCGTCTCGTGCAAGTGAGATTTGACCACGCCGTGGAATTGAAATGTTTGGCGGGTGGTGATGCGCAGAGAGCGCATCTGCGCGACCTTCTCGGCCAGGCTGTCGAAGGCGAGGTATTGATCGGCGCTCAGGCGGCCACCGGGAATTCGGGTACGCACCATGAAGCTATGTTCTGGCGCGACACCAGTCTGACGCCGAACCTTGCGGGCGTCGCGATCGTCTTGTTGGTACACCCCGTGGAACTTCAAGAGCTGGACATCGTCATGGCCAAAGGCGGTCGCCTCACTCTCGAGGGTTGGCTTGATGGTGCCGCGCAGGAAGTCGCCACGTCGTTTGGCAAGCTCGACCTTTGTTTCCTTCCTTGGGGGTGCGGTTGCCGGCTTGCTCGCGGTGATGTCGATTGAGCTAGGCATGGGGCTGGCTCCTTTCCGGGGTGCTTGCGCCCATTTGAGCGGGTTCGTTGACGCCTGAGACCGGCCAAGGCGACCATGGAGTCGAGGCTAAGGTGGACCTCAAATCCACCACGGGCCCAATGACGATGGTGGCTGGCGCCCGGACGCTGGCTGCGGCTGCGTCGTCCGCGATGGAGGCCAGAGTGCCGATCAACACCCGCTGGTCGGCGAGAGTGCCACGTTCGATGACAGCGACCGGTGTGTGGGCGGCGCGACCGTGTGCTCGGAGGGCCTTGGCCACGAGAGGTAGGACGGCAACACCCATCAGAACAACCAAGGTGTCGATGCGTGCGAGGGCGCTCCAGTCGGGAGTCGCTTCTACACCGCCAGGCAGGGCACCCTGTGCGGTGACGACCGCAAAGCTGGCTGCGACACCGCGATGGGTCACGGGAATCCCCGCCCGGGCCGGCACCCCGATCGAGCTCGAGACCGCCGGCACGACTTCCCAGGGGATTCCGGCCTGCGTCAACGTCGTTGCTTCTTCGGCGCCGCGGCCGAAGACGAACGGGTCGCCACCCTTGAGGCGGACGACCACGAGGCCTCGTTGTGCACGGTCGACCAACAGGGATTGAATGCCGTCTTGTGGCATCACGTGCAGTCCCGCCGCCTTGCCCACGAAAATGCGCTCGGCGGTGGCCGGCGCTTCATCGATCAGATCAGCGTGAACCAACCGGTCATAGACCAGCACGTCGGCACGGTGTAGGCACCGCAAGCCGCGCACGGTGATTAGCTCCGGATCGCCGGGGCCGGCACCGACGAGGTAGACCATGCCGGTGTTGAGTCGATCTTCGCGGTGATGTTTTGACGGTGTTGACGCAGTCATGGCGAGGCCTCCAATGAGGGTTGCGGATCGACGCCGAGGATTTCGACCATGCGTCGGGTGGCTCCAGATTCGTCGCCGTGTTCGAGGCGGTCGAGCACGTCGGAATCAACCAGGCGGTACCAACGTCGTTTGCGTGTCTCGAAGTCTGGGAAGCATTCGAGCAGGGGCGCACGCAAGGCGCCCGATAGCTCCAAGAAGCGTGCATGGTGTGGCCCGAGGCGTTGCTCGAACTCTTGTCGAAGGCGTACCGCGAGTGCCGGCGCTCGGCCGCCTGTTGAAATCGCCACCGTCAGATCGCCGCGCCGCACCAGCGACGCAGCGATGAACGAGCAACGGGGAGTGTCGTCTTGCACGTTGGTTGGAATACCGCGCGCATCCGCTGCGTCGAAGATCGCTTGGTTGGCTTGGACATCGACACGCTCTGCGAACAGCATGAAGACACCTTCGAGGTCGGTCTCTCGCCAGTCGCGTGCCCGGTGTTCGAGTTCGCCTGCGTTGGCCCGTTCGGTGATGGTGGTGCTTGCCCGTGCCGCGATGACCCGCACCCGGGCTCCCGCGTCGAGCAGGCCGGTCACCTTTTCCTCGGCCACAGTGCCACCGCCAATGATCAACACCAGGCGACCTCGCAGATCGAGAAAGACAGGGTAGTACCGATGCTTCGCCACGCTCATCGGCGACCTCCTTCGAGCACCGCGAGCGGGCTGCTAGGAGGCTTGGATGACGTCTGGTGCAGACCACACTCTTTTGAGCTGCCTTGCTCCCACCACCAACGACCGGCGCGGGGGTCGACGCCGGGGCGTACCGCCCGGGTGCACGGGGCGCAGCCAATGCTCGTATAGCCCTGGTCGTAAAGGGTATGGTAGGGCACGTCGTGGATTTCGATGTAGTCCCACACTTGCTGCCAATCCCAGGAAGCCAAAGGACTGATTTTCGCGATGCCACCAGCGTCGGAGTGACCGTGGGCCGGGTCGTGGGCGATTTTCGCGATGTTGGCGCGTTGGGGTGACTGGCCTCGACGAAGCCCCGCAATCCAAGCGCCCGCCTGCGCAAGAGCCCGGGTCAACGGCTCCACCTTGCGAGCGTGGCAGCAGGCGATGCGGGCCTCGATCGATCGATAGAAGCCATTGCTACCGATGCGGTCCAGGAGGGGGTCGAGCGCGCGGGCGTCTGGATGAAACGTAGCCACCGAAACGCCATAACGATCTCGAACGCGATCGATTAGGTCATGGGTTTCTTGGGGCAGCCGGCCGGTATCGAGCGTGGCGACCCGTACACTCGGATCGATTCGCCATGCCATGTCGAACAGAACCATTCCTTCGGCCTGAAACGATGTGCACAGGATCAAATCTTGGTGCCAGCGCTCCAGCGCCCACCGGAGCAGGGCCTGGGGCGACTGGTTTTCGAACCGGGCCGCGAGGCGTGCGACGGTGGTAGGCGTCAGGTACCTTACGGTGTTCGATCGTGATGTGTGTGTTTGGGGTGGCATGGGCTCCACTTCTCGGTGTCGAACGCAATGTTGGTTTGGAAGAGGTTTTTCGGGCGAGCTCCGCCCCGCGACGCCGGAAAACGCCGCTGAGAGCAAGCAGGCTAGACACCTGCTTGGGTAGGGGTGCTGTTTCCCGAGGAAAACGTTTCGACCTGTACCTGGACAGGGTCCAAGTACTTCAGCGCCAGCCGCGACGGCCGACGCTCAACGTTTCGCTTCGAGGGTTGGGGCGATTCGGCAATCAGTCGCGCTGTCGCGCTGGCCGCTTCGGGGCCCCTACCGCACCGGCATCGGTGCGCGGATGTGACCTGCCGCGATCACACCCGCTATCTACACGCGCAACAGCAAGACCACCGAAGATACCGAAGATGGTTGCTGTTGGGGCGGTAGAGGCTTAGGTGTGATTGATTCATGACGGCTTGATCGGAAGAACCCTGATCTTGATCTGAAAAACCTTGATGTTTCCTCCGCCTTTCAGCGAAGTGGATCGTAAGTATCCAACGATGCGTCATATTCGTCAACCTCTATTTGCAAACAATTTGCAAACAGAAGCCGATCGAGGGCCAGGGAGGCCCTTCCGGGGTTTCGGGCCCCGAATAGGGTGATGAATCGGTCTCACCGATCGAGGTGAGGAGAAACCGGGCAGAGATCAGATCCGAGGGGCGTCCACTGTCGCCGCATCGATGCCTTCGATCGCGGGCTGGACGTGATCGTTCAGGAACGACACAACCTGCTCGGCGGAACGGCCGGTGAAACGCGCGGGGTCGAGCCACGAAACCACCTCGGAATGTTCGAGGTGAAATTCCGGGTCGTCGCAAACCCGAGCAACAAGTGGGTTCTCGCCACCGCGGGCGACCGCGTCTTGGGCTTCGAAGCTGTATTTGCGCAAACGTTCGTGAAGAACCTGCCGGTCGCCACCGCGGAGGGCTGCTTCCATCAAGAAGGTCTCGGTGGCCATGAAGGGGAGCTCGCGGGCGACCCGCGCGGCAATGGCACCATCGCGTACCACCAGGCCGTCGGCAATGTGAGCAGCAAGACCGAGCGCGGCGTCCGCGCCAAGGAAGGCATCGGTCAGCACTAGCCTGCGATTGGACGAGTCGTCGAGGCTTCGTTCGAGCCACTGGGTCGCGGCGTTGAGTGGCCCGTTGAGGGCGTCGGTGATGACCCGGCGCGAGAGACCGCAGAGGCGTTCCGCGCGGATCGGGTTGCGCTTGTACGCCATGGCGGACGAGCCGACCTGGTCCTGATCAAACGGCTCCGAAAGCTCGCCCACTCCTTGCAGGAGCCGTAGGTCGGTACCGAATTTGTGGCAGGTCTCGGCCGTGCCGGCAAGGGCGGCGAGGACCTGGCTGTCTTGTTTGCGCGGATAGGTCTGGCCGGTGATGGGAAACGGCGTCTCGAAACCCAGCTGTTCGGCAATGGCCTGGTCCAGTGCTTCGACCTTGCTGTGATCGCCTTGGAACAGCGTCAGGTACGAGGCCTGGGTGCCGGTGGTGCCCTTGGCGCCACGGCAGCGAAGTTGGGCGAGGCGATGCTCGACCTCCTTCAGGTCTTCCAAGAAATCCTGTGCCCACAGGCAGGCGCGCTTGCCGACCGTCGTCAGCTGGGCCGGCTGAAAGTGAGTGTAGGCGAGGCAGGCCGTCGACTTTTGGGCATCAGCAAATCCGGCGAGTCCGCGCAATACGGCGGCCAAGCGGCTGCGGAGCAGTTCGAGCGCTTCTCGGAGAAGCAGGGCGTCGGTGTTGTCGGTGATGAACGCGCTGGTTGCTCCGAGATGCAGGATGCCGCCTGCGTCCCCGGCCCGCTCGGCGTAGTGCCGAAGATGAGCGACCACGTCGTGCCGAATGCGCCGCTCGAGTTCGGCTACGCGGTCGAGATCGAGGTCGTCGCGTGCGGCCTCGAGCGCTTCGATATGTGACGGCTCAATCGCCAATCCGAGATCCCGTTGAGCGCGGGCGAGGGCGATCCACAAGCGCCGCCATGTTCGGAAACGATGCTCGGCAGTGAAGATGCGCGCCATGGCGCGCGAGGCGTATCGCTCATGGAGCGGGTTCTGCGGCGTTTCGCGGGAACTCGAGCTGGTCATGGCGGCCGGAACCTAACACGAATCGAAGTCGACGCGCGCCTGAGCACGCCACGGGTTGTGGCTGGCGAGCTGCTATGCTCGGCCCTCTTTGCCATCACCGGAGCCGATGAATGCCGCCGCAAGGTTTGCAAGTTGATTCCGAAATCGGCGCCCTACGCCGCGTCCTTGTCCACCGTCCCGGTCATGAGATTGACTGGATGGTACCGTCGATGATGGAGCGACTGCTCTTCGACGACATCCTCTACGGGAAAGAAGCGCGTGAAGAGCATGATGCCTTTCGCGCGGTCCTGAATTCCGCGGGGGTCGAAACGCTCGACCCCGAGATTCTGTTGACCGAGGTGGTCGCGGACAGCGAGCACCGCAGTGCTTTGCTCGACGGACTGGGCCGTCGCCGCCTCTTGTCCGATGCGGTCATCGGTCAGCTCGATGATCTGTCGCCGGCGCGCCTGGCTTCGGCGTTGATCGCCGGTGTGCGGGCCACCGGTGGTGGGCGCGGGGACGGTATGGCTGCCTTTTATCAACTGCCCCCCATTCCCAATTATTTTTTCCAGCGCGATCCACAAGCCGTGCTCGGTTCGCACGTCTTGGTTTCCGCCATGGCGACCGAGGCGCGCGAGCGGGAGCCACTCTTGTCGCGGGCGGTGTTCGCCCACCACCCTGCGATCAACGCTGCCGACCGTTTGTTGAACCTGCCCACGGGGAACGGTCTCCTGCGGCCGATGATCGAGGGCGGCGATGTTCTCGTGGCGAGTGCCGAGACACTGCTGGTGGGCCTGAGCGAGCGCACCAACCGGTGGGGAATCGAAGCCTTGGCGCGGGCTTTGCGCCAGGCTGAGACGAGCTTTCGGCGGATTGTGGTCGTCGAGTTGCCGGCGCAGCGGTCGTACATGCATCTCGACACGGTCTTTACGTTTATCGACGACGGATTGTGTCTGGCGTACCTACCCGTGATTGCTCCGGATGGCGCGGAGCGGGGCCACGTCTATACGATTGACCTCGAAGTACCCGAGATCAGCTACACCCTGTGCGACGACCTGCCGCGTGCCCTCGCCGACCTCGGGCAGGAGATCGAGCTGGTTGCCTGCGGCGGTGAGGACAGCCTGATCGACCAGCAACGCGAGCAGTGGACCGATGGCGCCAATGCCTTCGTGATCGCGCCCGGTGTGATCGTGATCTACCAGCGCAATCGGCGCACGACCGAAACGTTGGCCAAGCGCGGCTGGCGGGTGCTGTTCGAAACCGATGTCATCGAAGGTGGTGCCCGTGTGCTGGGCGAGGGCCCGACGGTTGTCTTGTTGAGCGGCAATGAGCTGTCGAGGGCTCGGGGCGGCCCACGGTGCATGACGATGCCGCTCAACCGCGATCCACTCTGATCGAGGATCTCGATGCTGCTGATCCGTTTCGTCGTAGGTGACGTTAACCGGTCCGTTCCGTTGCGCGGGGAGGCCATGCGGATCGGTCGTGGGCCGGACAACGAAATTATGTTGCCCGACTACTCGGTATCCCGGCGGCACGCGCGCCTGAAACTCGAGTCCGGCTTTGGTTGGCGGATTGAGGACTTGCGCAGTACCAATGGGGTGCGGGTCAACGACAAGGTCACCGCTGAAGCGCTATTGCAGGCCGGGGACCGAATCAAAATCGGTATCTTCGAGTTGATGGTGGAGCCGGACCCTGACGCGCCCGCACAGGCAGCTATGGGGACGCCGAGGCTGGCGGATCGTTTGGACGCCTTCGGGCCGCCCACGGAGCGGCTCGAACCCTCCAGCGCGCCACAGGACCAGCCCGTCAGCATCCTACCGTTGCCCAATGCACCGAGCGACGAGGTCGAAGCCAGTGATGCGGCGATCACCAATGCGACGATCGTTCGCTCGTTGTCCGCGTTCACCGCCGAGTACGGACTCGACGGCGACCGGGTTCCATCCGATGTACGCAAGCGCGAGGCCCTGGACCAGGCCTATGCCAGCCACGTCTTTGGGTTTTTGACCCAGCTCGCGCGCCTGCTGATTCAAGCCGAGACCGTGGACGCGGTGCTCGAAGGGGTCATGGAGATCGCCTTCGACGCCTTTCCTGTCGATCGCGGCTTCATCCTCTTGCGGAACGACAAGGGTGCCCTCGAGTGTGCCCTGATGCGGAGCAAGGACCAAACCCAGCTTCGTCCAGGCATGGAGGTGCCGGTGTCCCGGACCATGCTCGAAGCGGTGATGCGTGAGCGGATCGCGCTGCTCACCTACGATGCGCTGTCGGATCACCGGCTGGCGACCCAGGCATCGGTCAAGATGCATCAGATCCGTGCCGCCATGTGCGCGCCGTTATGGTCCGGCGAGAAGATCATGGGTGTCCTCCAGGTCGACTCCACCGAAAGTATCGGGTCGTTCACCGAGCAGGATGTCGACTTGCTCACCGCGCTGGCCAACTACGCCGCGGTTGCGATCGAGCGGTTGGAGAATGCACGGGAAGTGGAGATCGAGCGGCAGGCTCGAAGCCGGCTCGAGCGGTACCATTCGCCGGCGGTGATCGAAGCGGTGCTTCAGGGCTCCGCCGCCGCGGGTGAAGAAGCACGTCGGCTGCAGCCAGCAGAGGTGAGCGTGATGTTTGCCGACTTTGTGGGCTTTACCGCCTTCTCGGAGGAAGCGGCCCCCAGCGAGGTCGCCGAAGTGATGAGCACGTTCTTCACCCACGCGGTCGACGCGATCTTCGAGGCGGGAGGAACCCTCGACAAGTTCATCGGCGACTGTGTGATGGCTTTTTTTGGTGCGCCGATGGCCCAGGCCGACCACGCCCAACGCGCGGTACGTGCCGCGATTCAAATTCAGGCGGCATTGGCGCGATGGAATGCCGAGCGTTTGGAACAGGGTTTGGCGAAGGTTAGTACCCGAATCGGCATCAACAGTGGGCCGGTGGTCGTGGGTGATCTCGGTAGCAGCCGCCGGGTGGACTACACCGTCCTCGGAAATACCGTCAATGTCGCGGCCCGTCTCGAGGAAGCCGTTGCGCGCCCTGGAGAGGTCGTGATCGGCGCCGAGACCCAAAGGCAAATGGACTCCGATGTGCCGTTGATTTCGTTAGGTGAGATTCAGCTCAAGGGATTGACCCGCCGAATTGCGGCCTTTCGGGTGGCGCCGATGGCCTTCGATAGCTTGCCTGGAGCCGAATCTTGATTCTTCCTCCGTTTGTCTTGGTCACTGGCAATCAAGACAAGCTGGCTGAATCTGAACGGATTGTCGGTCATCCGCTGGAACACGCCGACGTTGATCTTCCCGAGATTCAGTCGCTGGATCTGTTGGAGGTTCTGGCTGCCAAGGGTGAGGAGGCGTGGCGTCGCCTCGAACGCCCGTTGGTGGTGGAAGAGACGGGGCTGGAGCTCGACGCCCTCGGTGGATTTCCCGGACCCTTGGTCAAATGGATGCTCGAGGCTGTCGGACCCGAAGGGATGGCGCGGACCGCACACGCGCTCGGAGACCCCGGTGCCGTAGCGCGGACAGCCTTGCTTTATCGCGATGGTGACCAGACTGTCATCGTCCAGGGAGAGACGCGTGGGACCCTGCTACCGAGTCCGGCCGGAGAGCGTGGTTTCGGCTGGGATCCGATCTTCGTTCCTGAGGGGCGCGAACTCAGCTACGCGCAGTTGCCGCCTGACGAAAAGGACGCGCTGAGCCACCGCAGTCGAGCCTGGCGCGAGTTCGTTCAGCGTTTGGGCCAATAACTCCTGTGTTTCGAGGTCGTTGGCGGGCATTTGCGCATCGAGGGTCTTTCTCTGTGGAAAATTCACCTACGCTTCGAGGAAACGGCTGTGTCTTGTTTCTGGATTATGTCTATAAACTATTGTCATAAAATGAGTTAGGCACTAGTGCACAAGAAATTGTGCAAAACGAAGGTGGCCTCAGGTTGCGTGGGGCCTTGGGGTGATTTTCGAGGGTTTTTCCACAGGCCTTTCCACAGAAACTGTTGAGAACTCGTAAAGGCCCTTGGTTTGCAAGCATTTGCGCCGAATTCTTCGTTTGAGCACGTGGATGGTTGGGCACCGGGTAGGGTTCTGACCGGGGAAAATGTACCCGCAGGTTCGCCTCTCGGTGAACCTGCGCTAAGTGCGCCAATTCAAGGTGTTTAGCGGGCTCTCGGTGCTACCGACGGAATAACCTGTGGAAAACCCACCGTCGCGATGTGCAGAAGTCACCGCTGTCGGTTCGCTGCTTACCGTAACTAGCTGATAAAAAGTGAGTTAACTTGTTTGCACAGGTTGGTGTGCAAAACGTGTCAAGACCCCGAACTATCGGGACTTGCGCCGTTTTTGCACCACTTTTCCACAGTCATTTCCACAGAACCTGTTAAGAAATGGGAAAGGACCCGGGTAGCGGGGATTTTCCCGCCGTTTCTGTCGTCTCAAACGCGTTGGCTCGGGCGGGTGCTTCTCGTATGAGGTGTCTGAAAGACGCACCGCTATGGGAACGGAATAGGGCGGTGGCCGCTTGGTCGGTACCTGTGAGCGGAATGAGCGGCGCCTGCGAGCGAACCTGGAGCTGTGGAAAACGACCGTGACGTTCCGGCTCTCGGTCCGTGGCGAGCCGATGCCGTTGTTGTAAGTCGTTGAAAATAGGATAGTTACTTCTCTTTCTGTCGGATGCCTGTGATTGACGTAAGCCCTGTTTTTCGAACGAGTTGCCTCGGTTTTCCGGTGGCTTTTCCACAGTTTTTCCGCACGCGGATTTACACCACGCGATACAAGGAACCTGGCACGGATTATTCGTCACGATCGCAGCGAGAGAGGGTAGGCGCCTGTGGCTGCAAGGCTTGCGAGCGAAGGCGACGAAAGCGTACTGTCTGTACGCTGAGGAAGCCTGAACGAGCGAAACGCAGCAGACGCTGGTGATTACGTTCTCGTAGCCGGTTGCTCATGAATCAATCCGGGCTAGGCTGGCTAGGCTGCATTTCTCGGCAAATGCCGCGGGCCAATGTCGACTCCCCAATAACGCCTGGAGGAGGGCTTTGGGAGCCCTACGTGCGTTGGTGTCGTTCGCGGAACCAAGCTGCGGTTTGGCCGAATCCTTGATCGAGAGGCAAGAACGCTCCTGGCTTCAGGACATCATGGAGCCGTGCCGCGTCAATGACGGATCTTCGCTGTTCGCCCGCCTTTGCGGGTCCAAAAGCGGGCTCGACCTCGAGGCCCAACGCCGCGGCGAGATGCTGGAAGATCTCGACGACGGTGGTTTCGCGTCCGGTCCCGACGTTGAAGACATCAAGGCCAGGATGGCCAATCGCAGCCATGTTGGCGCGCACGACGTCGCTCACATGGACGTAGTCACGCGTCTGCAGACCGTCGCCGTTGACGGTGGCTGTTTGACCCGAGAGCAGGCGGTCCAGAAAGATTGCGACCACGCCTGCTTCGCCATGGGGGTTCTGGCGTTCGCCATAGACATTGGCGTAGCGCAAGCAAGTGATGTCGAGCCCGTAGCTATGATGGTAGAACCCGAGGTAACGCTCGACAGCCAGCTTGCTAACGCCGTACGGCGATAGGGGGCGCTCGAGGTGGCTCTCGTCGGCGGGGAAATGATCTTGCTCGCCGTAGATCGCGCCACCGGTCGAGGCAAAGATCACCTGCCTCACGTTTCCCAGGCGCGCGCCTTCGAGAAGGTTGAGGGTTCCGATGACGTTGACGTCGGCGTCGAACTTCGGATCGGCAACCGATCGGCGGACGTCCATCTGTGCAGCGTGGTGCACCAGCACATCGACGCCTTCCTCTTGGACGACGCGCGCCGCCTTGTCACTGCGAATGTCGAGTACGTGGAGCGAGGCGCCGGCAGGTACGTTCTCTCGGCGACCGCTCGAGAGGTCATCGATCACCAGCACGCGATGGCCGGCCGCGACGAAGGCATCGGCGAGGTGCGAGCCGATAAAGCCGGCACCTCCCGTGACGCAAATGGTCTGGGCTTGATTGTCGTTCACCGGCGAAATGTAACACAGCCGGGTCGGTGAGCCACGGCCTCCGGGGTGCTGACTTCGGCTACTGAACGCGTTGGCGGAGCAGGCCTTCGACACGTTCTGGGGTCATCGTCTCAGTCAGCAGAATCGTCGACCGTTCGTTCCAGGGTTCCGCGGGGTCGCCGGTGCTCTCGAGGTAATGCACCGAGCTGGTGGCCGCTTCGTACCAGGCGATCAGCACCCGGCTGCCATCCGATGAGGTGAAGACCCGATGCAGGCCGTTGTTGGTCGCGGGCGCTGGGTGGGTCGACGCGACGTGAACTTGAAACAACTGGGTCGGCACGGTCACGTCCGTACCGAGATCAAGCTCGATAACCTGCCCACCGTCCGCACCCGTGAACAAGGCCAACGTCAGGTCGTTGACCAGGTCGAGGAGAGCGGCACTGAAGGCGGCAAAGTCAGCGTCGGGGTTGATCGCAGTCCAGGCATCGGCCCACGACTCAACGGTGTCGGCAACGTAGGTCACGATGGATTCGTCGAGGCCAAGGCCTTGGCCGCCAATCACGATTGTGGCCCGCATCGGCCCCCGGATCGAGCTTGCAGAGCCGGCCTGATAGAGACCAGACAGGGCTTCGAGACCGACCCGGATCTCAGCAGCAAAGAAGGCCAGGTCGAGGGGCTGGGTATCGATCTGGAGCACGACGGTGTGGCCGGAGCGCGGGTCGGTAAACGCTGTCTGGATCGTTTGCCCGTCCGCGCTGGGCGCTATGGTCAGAGCATCGAGCAATGCTGGCGTCGGATCGCCGGTGGGCAGCGTGCCATCGACTCCGAAGAGTCCAAGCAGAGAGAGGCTCTCGCTCCAGCCAGAGAACTGCCCGTCAAGAAAAACGAGGGGCGAATACCGCACATCTTGCTCGGCTTCGTCTCGCCATGCAAGGTGGAGAATCGCCCGGTCACTGCGTGTCGGCGTACCGCTTGCCGCGGACCAGCTGAAGCCGTCCTGGGCCAGCGTGCGGGCAGCGCGGATGGCGGTGCCTGTCGATCGGGTAAGCAGTGTCGTGACCTCGGACCAGCCGGTAGCATCAAATCGAACAAGCTTAATCTCTGTAACAGAAGGGTCGCGTCGTTCCCAAACGATGTTGATCGCATTGCCGGTGGGATCATAGACGAGGGTGGGCTGGTGGTCCAACGCCGCGTCATCAGTCAGCGGTACGAGATGGGAGCTGGCGCTGTCTGCTGTTGTAGCCACCAAAGCCAGCACCCTCATTCCGGGATCGACGGCATCGTCGCTGAACAACGAACCATAGGTGCCAGTACGAACCTCGTAGACGACGCCGCTGTCGGCCAAGACCGCCGGAAAGGTCGCAGCCGAACTCGGCCCTGTAAGGCCCACGAGCAGAGAAACGAACAGAATCGTCGTGTTTCGGTACATGTCTATGCCAGTAGGTTGACGAGTCGGTGAGTGTCGGCGTACATCAGCATGTCGGCGAGTCCTTGGTTGTCCGGGTAGTGCTCGTTTTGCAAGCGACAGAAACGGCTGTATGCATCGAGTGGCAGGCCTGCCCGCTTCTCAGCTTCGCCGACCAAGTACAACGCTTTCTGCAACTGCTTAGTGTCGCCGACCGCTTCAGCAGCGCGAAGGGCAGCTAGGCCGTGGCGGCGCGCCCGATCGACCCGACCGAGCTCGATGTAGCCGTAGCAGAGGCTAAGTCGGACACAGGAAAGCCGCTCCCAGTCTGATGCACCGAGTTTGCGAAGCATTCGGAGAGCGCCGAACAGCATAGCGAAGCCTTCCCGCATCTGGTCTTGAACGAGGTGACAGTAGCCTGCATTGGCGAGTACAAGACCGCGGTCCGTTCGGGCAGTATCCGGCAGCAGTACGAGGGCTTCTTGGTAGTGCTCAAGAGCCTCTCCGAAGTAGCTTTGGGCGACGAGGACGTTGGCGACTTGGTTGTGTGCGGGAACAATGTTCTCGGAGCTACCAGTTTGGGTTGCGTGGTCAAGTGCCAAGCAACCGTAGAAGCGACTCTTTTCGAAGTTTTCGCGCCGCTCGTGTAGGACGGACAGGTTGTATGCGGCGAAGTACCTGTTCGCTGGGTCACGGCTGCGAAGAAGAACCTTCTGTTGGTCGCTGGCGACCCCGCTGTCTCTGCCGAGCGCAAGTAGCAGCGATCCACGGTTGCCGAGTCCTCGGTCGAGGGTCTCCTGGTCTCCCTGTCGCCTACCCCAATCGACAATTTGGTCTGCAAGGGAAAGTGCGTGTTCGAATTCCGCCTTGCCAATTGCGGCGCGAATGCCGCTGAACAACTCATCAACGGTCGATCGGCCATCCCGTTTGTCCTGGCTCTTCGACAACTCCTCGCCCCCCTTGATCAATCTCATGATTGTGGCTTACCGCTCTCCAGCTAGATGGCTGCACAATGGCTGGCGTCCAGTGCGCAATGGTGTTGTCGTATTTCGGTACTATAGCACAATAGCATGGCAGGGTCACTGGCGACGCGGTGTAGGTGGAAGCCAGTTGATAATGGCCTCAGATTCGAAGAGAGGCTCGGTCGGTGCCAAGCATTGCGTTGTTCATGACAGGAGGTTCACGATTTTGTGAGCGTTCACACTCATGAGTATGTCGCTCAAACCGTCGCAGGTCGGGAAATGATCGCGGTGCAGCTCGTCGAAGATTTGGTAGGCTCGATTCGGACGTCCAGCTTGTTTCTCGATCTCACCCAAGAGGTACAAGCTCATCTCAGTGCGCTCTCTGTCGTCAATGATCCGCGCAACCCGCTGCCCGGCCCGCCCATGGCGCCGCGCCCGGTCAAGGCGGTGCTCCTCGAGGTATCCATAGCTGATGGCAAGGTGTGCGGTGCTGGCGTGGATCCAGTACGGCCGTGGCTGCTGCCGAAGCACGTCTAAGCTCTGGAGCAACACGCAAAGGCCATCATGTGGCCTTTCCGTCATGAGGTACGCCGAACCGAGATTCAGCTGCATGATGGCGCGCTCGACGCTGGGGGCGTTGTTGTTGAGTGAAATCGCTTCTTCGAGGCAATCGATCGCTTTGTCGAAGTAGCTTCCGGCAGCGGACAAGCTCGCACACTGATTGAGAGCGTTGGCGACGAACCGGAGGTTGCCGCTCAAACGACCCGAATGGAGAGCATGACGGGCATAGGACTGCCCTTTCTCGAACGTATCTCGTTCAGCGTAGATCAACGACAGATTGTATGCCGCGAGGTGTCGCGTTTCATCGTGCTGACTGCGCATCAGCACCGCTTGGAGGCTTCGGGTCGCTTCGGCGCCTCGGCCCAATCCCATCAGGACGGATGCCCGGTTACAGAGACCCCGATCGACGGTGTCAGGGTCACCCTGCGCCTCGCCCAAAGCAACGACTCGATCGGCTAAAGCCAGCGCCTGCTCAAATTCTCCACCCGCGATGGCGCGTGTAATGGCATGCAGGAGCCATTGACGACCTCCTCCTCGAACACTGGGTTTCATGCTTTTTGTACGTTTGGGCGATGCGATTCGTTACAACTATGGTCGCAATTCCCTCATGACGTAGGTCGCACTTGATGTTCTGGGTGTTCGAGGCTGGGGAAACTGCGGTTGGCCATCGGCCGATCCTGATGCCAGGTTGGGCCCAAACGCCCATGGTTTGCGGCCCCAAGGGTGTGTTAGAAACCCGGCATGAGCGACCACAACGACGAGGCCGTGGCCGGAGGCGATCGTCACGACCTCGAGCTGACGTACCTTCACCGCGCGACTGCACTTGCGCTTTGGCGCCATGACGCGGTGAGGGTGCAACCGTCCGAGCCGTTTCGGCTAGCGTCGGGCAACCACAGCCCGCTCTACGTCAATTGCCGCCAGGTCATCTCGAGCCCAGGGTTCATGCGCTTGTTCGTCACGGCGGCCGCGGCCTTGATCCAGCGCCGTGCGGTTGACTGTGACGTGATCGCCGGTGGCGAGACGGCTGGGATCCCGTACGCCGCCTACCTGGCCTCCGCCCTCGATCTTCCGATGGCCTACTTGCGGAAGAAGCCCAAAGGCCACGGCATTGCATCCCAGGTAGAGGGGCGGATCGAGCCCGGCACCCGTGTGCTGCTGGTCGAAGACCTCATCACCGACGGCGGTAGCAAGCTGGGTTTTCTCGACGCTGTCGCCGCGGTGGGTGGCGAAATCCGGCACGCGCTGGTGCTCTTCGATCGCCAACAGGGTGGCGCCGCCTTGCTGGCCCAGCATGGTGTATCTTTGCACGCCGTTACCGATCTGACCTTGGCCCTCGACGCCGGCACCGCCAGTGGTGCGCTTTCGGTCGAAGCTCGGCGGGTGGTCGATGTTTACCTGGCCGACCCAGCCGCCTGGCATGAGGCGCGGGGGTTGTCGTACCAGGCAGGCTGATCTTCGCGCTTCTCTACACTGAAGTCGCGTCACTTTTCCTGTGTGGTGTCGGACGGAATCCGCTCACTGGTTGGTGAACCTGCGCCTAGACCTAAAACAAGCGCATACGAAGGATGAGATGCGCGAAGATCTTGAGGCTCAAGTGCTTACGAAAAGCGCAGGCGCACCCGAAGGTTCGTTGAGCATTTTCGGAAGTGATTGAGCCCAAGAGATTTGTGTAGATCGCCTTCAAGATGCGCTGGTTTTGGGCCTAGAGCCTGGCCTGCGCGGCTTGGCGTTGCAGCTGGAAAACATCGACATCGGGATCAACGACGATGCGGTCGGGCTCGAAGTCGCACCGTAGTGTGATCGCGGCTTCTTCGTTTGCACCCAGCGTCACGGCGTCGCGGCATTCGCGAAATTCTGGAAGCTGTTTCCCGTCGCGGCCGAAACGACGCCCCGAGGTGGCCGCGACGACTACCGGCATGCGACCGCTACCCACGTTGACCAGGCGCACATCGACGGTCCACGCATCCTCCGCACCGTTCTTCTCGACCGCGAGCAGCTGGTACTCCGGCATGATCCGTTCGAAGAACCACTGCTGGACAAAAGCGTCGTAGGCGTCCGTGTCTTGCGCGTACCCACGAAGGACGCCGACGAAATCTTGGAGTACGGGATGGTCTGGGTTGTGGTGGTACTGGCGGAAGAAGTCCTGGACACCGGCGAGGAACGCCTCGCGACCCATGTGCTTCATCAGCATCCAGAAAACCCAGCCGCCCTTGTCGTAGACCACCGTGGCACCACCCGGCCGGTCTATGTAGGTCTCAGCCAGAGGCTTCTCGCCGGTCGGTTGCCGAAACTCTCCGTAGAAGTTCTCGATGCCGCGGGCGAACGACATGCGCTGGAGTGGTCCGCGCATTTGTTCGATCAGCATCATGGTGGCGAAATGGGCCGCCCCTTCCGCGAGCACGATTCCTCCCGGTCCGTTGCCGTGCGAGACGATGTGGCCCCACCACTGGTGCGCGGCTTCGTGAGCGGTGATCATGAACGCTTGGTCGACCCGCGGACTGGACCCGGTTAGAAACCCGATACCTTCGGAGAAGAAGATGTTGGTTGGATTGCCGCGTGCGTACAGGGCCACCGCCGGAAATTCCGACAATCGCAGCTCGTTCCAAACGTAGGGATGGAACCACTCGCCGTAGTAGCGCAAGGCACCGTCCAGTGCTTCGAGCATGGTATCGACGTTGTAGTTGTGGTCAGGGTGGTAGAAGACGGCGGTGCGATCACCCCGCTTGACGGCGTAGCGGCCACCGATCAGGTTGAAGACCCGTAGCGGGTACGAGGTCTCCCAAACCACCGTTTTGCGACCTTCACCGGCGTCGCGCTCGGCGACCAGGCTGCCAGTAGCGTTGATGGTGTATTCCGATGGCGCGGTGATGGTGAGTCGGTGGGTGAATGGTGAGCGGTCGGTTGATCCTTCGGTGATACCGAGGTGAAAACCAGGTGGCTGGCGCGCCGGCTCGTAACGATTGTCGTCATCAATTCCGACCGTTGGTACGTAGCCGACCACCGGGACAAACTCGGGGTTGCGGCCCGTAGCGACGACGCCCGAAGGCAGCAAGAATTCGCCGAGCGCCAGCCAACCGCCGTTGCGCGAGCTACCTTGGGGCAGGGTTGCGCTGTAGCGAAATCCCACCCGGGCTGTGGCCCCGCGCGCCAACGGCTGCTCGGGTGTAAACACGTACAGGCCGTCGAAAGGCTCGGGCTCGGTGGATCGACCGTCGAGGGTCCAGCTCAAGTTCTCCCAGAACCGGCCGGTGCTCATCGGAATCCACGCCAGTTCATGGTCTTGGCGGTTGATCAGATCGTACCAACCTTCGGCGCGAAGCTGGCGATGCTCGGGGTCGAGATCAAGCGTCAGCTCGACATGGCTAATCTCGGGAAGCGGCGCGTCGAGCCAGGTGGCCATGTTGGTGCGCCAGTAGTCTTGGGCCAACCGACGGGCGTGGTTGCCTTCGAACCCGGTGTGGACTTCGCGCCAGAGTGAAAAGGCAAGCACCACGACCGCTACAGCTGCGAGGGCGGTAGCAGCGCGCAGTCGCTTGGGCAGCCGCAACCAACGCCGTCCGAGGCCGGCGGTTGCTGGGTCCCGGTCGCGCCGGCGGAAACCAGCCACGGCGATCAGCGCTAGAAACGCCGCGCTGGCGAGCGCGAGGAGCCGATTGAGAATCAATGCTCGTCGGTCGAGCTCGAGCGGTCCCATGTCGCTCCAGCTCACCGCACCCATGAGCGGCCAGTTGGTCAGCCAGGTCATGTCGCCTTCCAACATGAGCCAGGCGGTTGCACTGATCGCGGCCGCGGCGACACCGTAGGTTGCCCACCGGTTGCGGGTCAGCGCGAACACGGCGGAGACAAAGGCAATCCAGAGCAAGTAGGTGGGCACGTAGAGAAGACCCCACACGACGGCAAAGGGGCCGAGCGATAGGGGAGTGCCGGAGTTCTTGATCAGCCACACCGCGGCCAGGAAGGTCGCGGCCAGGATGGCCAATGCGACGACAAGATTGGCGAGGACCTTGCCTGCCAAGATGGCGCTGGTGGGGACCGGCGAAACGTAGAAGATGTCAGCGACCCGCGTACTCCACTCCCGGCGAAATGACTCGACGGCGTAAAACAGCACCAGCAGACACATCCAGAAGGTCGCTGCCTGCAAACCGAAGGTGGCGGCGTAGCCCGAGGTCACCAGCAGCGGCGTTCGGAACGGCCCGGCTCCGGCATCGAGCAGCACGACGGTGAAGATGAAGACCGCCGGGACGAAGATGTAAAGCCCTGGTTGCGAGATGAGTTCCTTCAACTCGGCGCGCGTCACGCTCCACGTCTTCGTCCACCATCCTCGCGGGCGCTGGCGCATGTCGAGCGCGCGTAGGGATCCAGCGGTTCCCGGTACCGCGGACGGGGTGGTGCCCCCGATCCGCTTCATGGCTCCCGAAGATCGTAAGGAATTGACTCGACGAGCAAGCCGCGCGAGCCTGGTGTTTCCCGGTCGCCTCAGGCTTTGGTCCAAACTGCGCCGGCTCCAAGCGACCAACACGAAGCCAAAGACCACATGGCCGACGCGCGAGAGCAAGAAGGCACCGTCGTAGCCAATGGGATTGGCATTGTAGAAAGCGATGCCACGGTCGGCCATGAGCCAGGTCTGTTTCAGCCAGCGAAAGCCCGAGGGATCGATCATCTGCCAGAACGTCACCCAGCGAGGGGCCATATCGGGCGGTACCCAACCCCAAAAGAACTGGTTGTAGAACAGCACGGCGGAGATGGGCAACAGAAAGACCAGAATCACCCGGTTGGTGACCATACCGAGGGTGAAGGCGGCGCCACCCAAGAACACCGCTGCCGGTACCAAGAACACCAACGCCGGCATCAGGTAGGCGCGCAGGTTGAGCGGGCCATAGGCCTCCGGCGTTTCGGGATTCGGCAGGACGTGGGTGAAGACGATGACCGCCAGCATCATGACCGCAATCACGGAAACGACACCGGCCAGGGCGCCCAGGAATTTGCCCCAAACGTATTCGGTGGTCGTCAGCGGCGTTGAATGCAGCAGCTCATCGACCCGATGGGCCCGGTCGGCGATCGCGGTGGTGCCACAGGCCAGCGCGATGAAGAATCCGAGGATGAGGAAGCCCATCAAGGCCAAGACAAAGGCAATCTGGAATTCCGAATTGACCCAGGAGACCGTGGTGCCGACTGACGTGTCCACCGACCGGTAGAACCACCTACCCCGCGAGATCAGCAACGCATTCCAGCCGAGAAACAGGACCCAGGTCACGAACAGAGGTCGCCTCAAAAAGCTGACGAGTTCGCGGCGCGCGACGTGCAAGGCGCGTCTTGTATTGAACGCGCTGCTCACGCCGCTGCCTCGTCGCGCGTGTCCTCCGTCATCATCAATAGATAGGCGTCTTCGAGGGTCGGTGTGACGGGGATGAATCCTTGGGGAGGCGAGCCCGTGGGGACGTGAACCCGGACGCGATTGGTCCCCGCAACGAGAATGGCCTGGGTGACGCGATGTTCGCTTGCAAAGGGTTCGAGATCGGCGGCGTCCACTTGGCCTTCGAAGATCGTGCCGTCGATTGCACCCAGCGTTTCTTGCGGCGTGCGGACGGCGGCCAGGTGGCCAGCGCGCAGCACCGCGAACCGCGGGCAGAGCATGGCGACGTCCTCGACGATATGGGTCGAGAGCAGCACGATTCGGTCTTCTGCCAGCTCGGCGAGCAGGCGGTAGAGGCGCAAACGTTCCTCCGGATCCAGGCCAACGGTGGGCTCGTCAACGATCAGTAGCTTCGGGTCGCCGGCGATCGCCTGGGCAATACCAAGGCGTTGGCGCATACCGCCGGAGTAGGTCTTGACCTTGCGTTTGGCTGCGAACGTCAGGTTCACGCGCCCGAGCAGCTCGTCCGTCAAGCGCCCCAGACCGCCAGGAGCATCCACGCCCTTGAGTTCCAACAGGTAGCGGAGCATCGCCCGGCCAGACAGGTTGGGGTAGAAGCCAAAGTCTTGGGGCAAGTAGCCGAGTCGCTGCCACAAGGCCGGTGGGTCAGCCAGCACGTCGAGCCCGTCGAGCGAGATCTGACCTGACGTTGGCTCCAAGAGCCCAGCCAGGATCCGCATGAACGTCGTTTTGCCTGCGCCGTTGGGCCCCAAAAGGCCGAACATGCCTTGATCAATCTCCAAGCTGACACCGCCCAGCGCCGTCACCGAGCCTGGGTATACCTTCACCAGATCGCGAATCACCAACATCGAAGCCTCCTCTCGTGTGGGTCGCCCTATGCAAATGAGGTACGGGATTGGAAGGACGATCGTTGCAGTCGGTGGGCGTGATGCTCGATCAGTCAGCAGGATAGGACGATTGCATCGGCCGATATTGATGACGAAGCCAGGCGTGGAGCCTTGAAATAAATTAGAGATTCCCTCTCGAGCTGCTTGCATTCCACGCCTGTTCCAACGCCCGCGCGCGATTGGCCAAGGCGCTGTAGACTTGCTACTATGTTGAACGAACCAACGATTTTCATCGGCGCCCCGTGTCGACAGCGCAAATGACAGCTCGAATGCGCAAATGACAGCGTGTCCCGGGTGGCGGCTTCACTAGAATCATTCTTGCTTCGACTACCAGGTGGCTATGCCTTGGCACTATGAGCACGAAGGCGTTCCTCAGGGACCGTTCTCTGTTGACAAGCTGAGGCGCGCGATATCCGTTGGAACGGTGAACCGTCGGACGTTGGTATGGCGTCAAGGTATGACCGGCTGGCAGCCGCTCGAGGAGATCGCCGATCTTAGCGGCTTGCTTCGCGACCTGCCACCGCCGGTGCCGCCGCCGGTGCTGCCACCGCCGGTGCCGCCGCCGGTGCTGCCACCGCCGGTGCCGCCGCCGGTGCTGCCACCGCCGGTGCCGCCGCCGGTGCCCGACAACCTGGTGCGCGAGATTTCAGAGCCGGGTGAGGGCAGCATACGTTCCAGAGAGGGGCTCCGGGGTGGCTTGCGTGGGCTGGCGCGGTTAGGCAGAGCGCATCCGGCGGTATCCGCGAGTCTGATTGGCGCTTTGGTGGTCGTGGGTATCTTGTGTTGGATCTATTGTCCGGGGGATGAGATCCCTCCCGACCCGATGGTGCTCGGACGCCTGCGGGTCGACGCCAACCCATGGGGACAGGTCCGATGGATTCGTGGCTCCGATCGCACTGACGTCACGTTGCCTCAGGAGCAGACGACGCCCATGCTAGCCACGGTTCCAGTGGGAAGCTATCGTGCCGAGGTCCACTATCCACACGCCTCGGTCACCAAGCAGTGCACGGTCCAGGTGCGTGCCGATGGGGTCGCTGTTTGCTGGGTGGATCTGGATCCACTCGACGCCCGAGCTTACTTTCAGAAGATCGGATGGTGATCGCATGACCTCGAAATCCTCTCGGTCGGCCGCGACTCTGGTGCTGATGGGTCTGCTGGCGGTCGACACGGCTGCGGCACCCCCCCATCAGCGCTACTATAAATCGGGCATGAACTTGATCCAATCCGGCAACTGGGCACAGGCCGAAGCCATGATGCAGCGCGCGATTGATGTTGAACCGCAAGAGAAGCGCCGGCCGATGCCGCTTCGCAAGGATTACTTTCCTCACCTTTACCTCGGCCTGGCGCGTTACAACCTGGGCGATTGTTCAGGGGCTCTTGCGGCGTGGGGAGAATCGGAACGCCAGGGCGCGGTGGTTGGCCGCGATCCTTTTATCGAGGTACTGCCGCTACGCGACGAGTGCCGTACGAAGGGTAGGCCATCGGCCGCGGGTCGGAGTGCGTCCGAATCGATCGGACCCTCCACGGGCAAGGAGAAGGTTCGAACGACCCAGCACGTTATCGAGCGTGGCGCCGATCCGACGCGCAAGGCCTTGGGCGCTATTGAGCGAGTGGCGCCCGACTCTGAGGTAGGAGAGTTCGCCAGCAAGGGCCAAAAAGGGATCGACGCGCTCGAATCGGTCACCGACGTGATCGACGCCGTCCTGTCGCCGTCGGAGAAGCTGGCTGCCTCGATCGACGCCTATTTCGTCGGTGCGCCGCAGCGAACGCTGATATTTCTCGATGGTATCGACGTCAGCGATCCTCGGGCCCGGGCGCAGGTTTTCCTTTTCCGCGCGGCTGCTCACTTTCGATTACACCGGCTGGGTGCTGGGGCCGCTCACCTCCAGCACGCGCGGGAAAACGCCGATCGCTTTCAGCAGGAGCAGTGGCGGGGCGACTTTCCGACCGAGCTCTTCGACCCGAGGTTCGTGCGCTTCGTGCGTGGAGGAGGTTGACGACCGAACAGGGGCAGTGCAAGCGCGCACGAGACGGTTGGCAAACCTGACTCCGACTCGCCAGGGCGGAGGCTCGAGCAAGACGAGACGCCGCGAACACGGTTACAGTGAACGCGAGGGTCTCCGGGCAGTCCATCATCAACTCGGTGGGCAATGTCGCCGAGGTGTAGGGACCAAAGAGCCGCTGGCGCCCGCTGCGCCAAGTTCGTCCTTGACTCGGTCCGAAGGGCCGTTCGACCAGGAAATAGATCGACCGCGCTTCGTGCGGCACCAACCACTCCACGTACACAGGCCTGACGGTATCCCTACTGTAAAGAGTGAAACGGAATTTCGTGATCCAGCTTGCCGGTTGATCACGGGTGTGTTGCGATGGCGTAGGAATTTGTGAAGCAAACGGGTGGGCGAGCTACTCACAAAGGTACGACTCTCAATGAACACAACACCAAGCAGAATGACCTTGTCTTTTGCGTTGGCTTTGCTGCTCGCGGTTTTCGTCACCGCGTCCCAAAGCGCGCAAATGCTACCGAAATCAGACCTCGAGCGGCTTCAGGGCCACTGGGAGGGAAAGGGACCGGGCGGCGCGTGCTCGGTCACCATCTCGGGCAATGCGCTCCGCTTTCAGTCGAGACCGGACTTTTGGTACGAGACGACGTTCACCCTTCCCGACGCTACCGGCCCACGGCAGCTCCACGCGACGATCGTCAAGGACAGCTCGTCCGAGCAGAGGGACATCGGCACGGTGGTCGTTGCCCTCTTCAAAGTAGAGAGTGAGGCACTGACTTTGGGCGTGGTCAAAGACTTCGATGGATCATCGACAGAGCCGATTGTCGGCGACTGGGAGGATGGGGTCTCCGACATCTACAAGTTCGAGAAGGCACCGCCTTGAGAGGGTGACCGGGCGACCCACGACCAAGAGATTGGGAATGCCATGAGGCAGAAGGATCTATCGGATTCCTTGTTGGGTGGGCGAGGAGGCCTACGATTCTCCGTCAGTCGATCAGCGGGTGGCCGGTGATTTGGAGGTCAGGGCCTGGCTGAATGGGCCCCGCGCCACAAGAGACATCGGCTTGCCTCGGATCGGAGTCCCAGATTCGCCGGAGTTGGTAGCGCTTGCCTGCGGTCAGGTCGACCCCTTGCCCTACTGGGAACACCTCGACGTCGGCGCGTACCAAGCACGCGTTGCGGAAATGGCGACTTCAATCGAAGAGGATTCCGCCACCGAACGTCGTGCCCGCGGCATTGCGCTACTCGGCGTCAAGGCCATCCAGCGCCAGAACGCCAAGCGGCGTCCCAACCGAATCAAGCGATCACCCGTGCCCGCATTCCACGCCGCGAGCAAGCGCGCTCGGTTGGCGCTCGTCGCGGCGTATCGCTGGTTTGTGGCCGCGTACCGCGATGCCTCAGAACGGTTGCGAAACGGTGATCGGGACGCACCCTTTCCTGAGGGGTGCTTTCCGCCGTCTCTTCCATGGTTCGGGTCGTTCTCATGCTCGTATCCTCGACCATGTCAGTGACGCCAAGTCGAGATGCGACATCTGGTAGGGTCATATGGTACCCACAGCCTATTCAGCGTGTCCAACAGTGAGGTGAAACATGGAAGCGACGTCGACGTCAGCCTTTCGAAGATTCGTTCCGCCCTGCCGCCGTTCGGTTAGTGTATGGTGCGGCACCGCGATGCTCGCCCTCTGCTTGGCTTGTAGCGCGCCCGACCGGTCTGACGACCCGGATCCGGACGCCGCGGTCCCTGCCTCCACCTACCTCGCGTTTTCGGGAGGAGGTTGGCGGACCCACACGGCGCTTGCCGGATGGACGATCGGTCTGCTCGACAATCAGTCTTCGTCGCCGCACCAGACGCTGGACAAGGTCTTCACCAACGTGTCGGCGGTGTCGTCCAACTCTGGTGGCAGTTGGTTCAACACGATGCTCGCGTTCTCCGATGCGTTCGCACAGCGCATCGAGGCGCCGAATGCCATGGTCACCTACATGAGAGATCCTGGTGGTTACTTCCTTTCCGAGCAGACGAAACTTCAGAGCTTCTCCGCAACCAGAAGTTGTGACCTATGGTCGTCCTGGCCGCAGCTGTATTTCATGTGTGTCGTGGGTGAAGGGATACATGCGCCTCTCGACTGGGACGCGTTGATCCGAGATGTGGTTTTCGATCCACTGTCGATGTCAACGAAGCTCAAGAACACGACCTGGGGGGGGCGGACCCCGCCTGCCGTGGGCCAACCACAAGGTTCATCTCCTCGCCGCGACCATGCTGACCGAAACAGCGGTGCTAACCGGCTCGCAGGGCGGCGACAAGTACTTTGTCAGCGCTTCGGATCTCGGTGAACTCAACGTGGTTCCGGTGACGTTTTCGGACATTCCTCCGCCGACCGGACCTGTGTTCCTGCCGAGCGCCCCGCCGACGTTCGATCTGGAGTACAGCAACACGGTGTGGTGGGGCAAGCCGCCGCGCGCGACGGCACCGGGCATTCGTGGCCAGGTCGACAGCAGCAGGATCAATGTGATGACGGCGGCTGCCGCGTCCAGTGCTGCATCGGGATTCGTCGCGAGTCACGGCATCGTCGAGAACAACAATGCCTTTCTCTCCAGCATCCCACTTACGGACTGGGAGATCGCCTTCGAGGCGGACGAACTCGCACTGTACTTCAACATGCCGGGTCCCGCGGATGCCACGGCAAGGGTCACGCGGTCGACCACAAAGCCACGTCGGATGATCAGTCCAATGCCGACAAGCGATTCGTGCAGATCGCCGATGGTGGCCCGTTGGACAATTCGGGCGTCGCCCAGATGGTGAGCTTCCATCAGAAGATTAGAAGGTCATCGGCACCGTTCTCCATCGTCGCGTTCGACAACGTGCAAGAGACGCACACGCCGAGCCGGGGTGGCAAGACGTACTCGCCCGTGGGCGTCGACATCGCGGCGTTGTTCGGTGCCGGCTTGACCGACCTGGGCCAGGGGAAAAAGGGGTTTTGCACGGCGGCAACATCCTCGTCGGATGGATTTTGCATCACGGTGGTGGACCCGAACGCGAAGCCGCCACTGAGTCTCCAAGTCTTCGACCCTGCTGGGATCGCGGTCGACGCCACGTGGACCTACCCGGTGAACTCCGATCACCGGTTGATTTACACGCGCTATGCGGTCACCACCGTGGACAGCCCCTTGATGGGCGTCAAGGCCGGCTGGACAGGGACACTGCACGCGTTCACGTGTCAGTGGAAGAATGCCAGTACGGCGCCATGGACGACCTCCCCGGGCGGGAAGCTCGGCGACAAGGACTGGGACGCCTATGCCCACATGTTTGACGCGATTCAGACGGGACTGAAGATGAACGGTGGCTTGAAGCACCTGCGCGCGGCGTTGGGGCTGCCGTGAAGTGAAACAACCGCAGACCTCGTTTACACCGGTTGGGCGCTGGGGACACTCACCTCCAGCACGCGCGGGAGAACGCCAATCGCTTTCAGCAGGAGCAGTGGCGGGCCGACTTTCCGACCGAGTTCTTCGACCCGAGGTTCGTGCGCTTCGTGCGGGGAGAAGGTTGATGACCGAACGAGGCCGCAGTATGCGCGCTCGGGCGGCTGGCCCACCCGACCTGCGCTAGGAAGTTCGGGCGGCGCTTGCTGGGGCAGCGGCGATGCGAGCGCCGGGGCGAGTTGTCTGAGTGGACTAAGTTGGACTAGACTAGGAGTCTGATGCTCAAGGTGAATACACATGAAGCGAAGACGAGACTATCGGCTCTCTTGGCGACCGTCGAAAGCAGTGATGAGCGAGTGGTCATCTGCCGCAATGGACGCCCGATTGCCGAATTGAGAGGTTGGACGAGCGTGCAGGACCCACTTCGGGTTCATCCGCACCTCTCTAACATTGAGTTTTGTGAGGATCCAGTGGCCCCGCTGGAACCCGAGGATTGGCCCGAGGTGGACGAAGGTCCGTCTCTGTGATCTTGCTCGATACCTGCGCCCTTCTTTGGATCGTGAGCGGGTCGCCTCGACTGTCGGCGGCGGCGAAAGAACAAGTGTCTCGTCATCGTGAGGCCCTGTTCGTTTCCGCGATCTCCGCATTCGAGATTGGCATCAAGCACGCGAAGCGGCGACTCATGCTACCTATGGAGCCGAGTCAATGGTACGCGGAGGCTCTCGATCTGCATGGCCTGACCGAGCTGCCCCTGACCGGGGCGATTGCACTACGATCCGCAGGTTTGGCGCCGCTTCACGCCGATCCATGCGACCGCATCATTGTGGCAACTGCACAGGTCGAGGGGCTTGTGATCTTGACGCCAGACAACCTGATCGGTGCATATTCCGATGTCCAGGTTGTTTGGTGAGGCGTTGGAAGAGCGCCCGAGGATCGCGACATTGCTCGCGGTCTGCCAACCACTCAGGAGCACCATGACGAACCACCCGATCGACACTTGGCACCACCTCGTTCAATCGCGCGACATAAGCGGTCTCGACGCGCTGTTGGCGGAAGACGTGGTCTTCCACTCACCGGTAGTGCATACGCCGCAGGTGGGGAAGGCGATCACGGCGGCGTACTTGACGGCGGCGTTCCACGTGTTCTTCGATGAAACGTTCTCGTACGTCCGCGAGATTCGGGGTGAGCGCGACGCAGTGCTGGAGTTTGTTTTGACCCTCGACGGCATAGAAGTGAATGGCGTGGACTTGATCCTGTGGAATGAAGAAGGTCAGATCGTGGGGTTCAAGGTCATGCTGCGGCCGCTGAAGGCGGTGAATCTGATTCACCAGAAGATGTCGGCGATGCTCGCGTCTTCGTCGTAGAGCATGGGTGCGGCGATCGGATTTGACGTGTGAGCATTGTACTAGTACAGTGGTACGGCGATGTTGATCCAGATCGAAACCGCCAGCCATACGCCGATCTACCTTCAGATCGAGCAACAGGTCCGAATGTTGGTTGCTTCGGGGCGCATGGTGGTCGGCGACCGATTGCCTTCGGTCCGAGGGTTGGCGGAAACGCTGTTGGTCAATCCGAATACGGTGGCGCGGGCCTACCGGGCCCTCGAGCGCGATGGTGTGGTGGTCGGGCGCAAGGGCGACGGTGTCTTTGTGGCCGAACGACCCGAGGAGGACGCGCCGGACGATCGCGAATCGATCTTGGCGGCGCGGGTGGACGCGCTGCTGGATGCGGCGCGGCAGATGGGCGTGGCGCCGAACACGGTGATCCGGCTGGTGCGTCAGCGCGCCCGCGCTCGTGATGACAAAAAGAGGGAGAACAAGTGATGACGGATCATGTAGTGCGGATCGAGAATCTCAATCGTCGATTCGGCCGCCACCATGCCCTGAAAGACGTGAGCTTGGCGGTTCCACGTGGCGTCGTGTTGGGGCTTGTGGGCCAGAACGGCGCGGGCAAGACGACGCTGTTGCGGCATGTACTGGGCCTGTTGCGCGCCCAGACGGGAGAAGTGGCGGTCATGGGGCTGGATCCTGTCGCTGCGCCCGAGGTGGTGCTGGCTGAGATTGGCTACCTCTCGGAGCAACGAGACTTGCCGCAGTGGATGCGGGTCGATGAGCTGATGCGCTACACCCAGGCCTTCTTCCCGCGTTGGGACGACCAGCTGGCCAGCGACCTCTGTGAACAGTTTCAGCTCGACACGGCGCAGCGGGTGGGGAACCTCTCGCGTGGGCAACACGCACGGGTCGGGCTCGTACTGGCGCTGGCGCATCGCCCCGCGCTGTTGGTGCTCGATGAGCCGTCTTCCGGCCTGGATCCGCTCGTCCGCCGCGACATCCTCGAGGCCATTGTGCGCACGGTGGCCGACGAAGGCCGGAGCGTGCTGTTTTCGTCGCATTTGCTCGACGAGGTCGAGCGCTTGGCGGACCACTTGGCGGTGATCGACCACGGGCGCATTGTGCTCGCGGGTGAGATGGAGACACTTCGGGGTGAGCACCTTCAGGTGACGGTCCGTGTGGGCGTGACAGCGGATCGAATGGCGTCGATACCCTGTGTTGTCGCTCATCATGATGCTGGGCGGGAAGCACGGGTCTTGTGCCGTGGTGACGAATCGGCGATTCGGCGGGCGTTGGAATCGGCGAACGTCGATGTGATCGACCTGCGAGTCGCGACGCTCGACGAGATCTTCACAGGCCACGCCAACCAGGCTGCGGCATGACACGGCGCGGCATGACACGGTGGACCACGACCCAGGCCTTTGCCTGGGAGTATGCGCGCCTGGCCTGGCGTTCCATCGCTATCGCGCTGGGCTTCGGCTGTTTGTTCGCGGTGGGCTACCGATCCATGCTGGGGCCGTTGGGACCGGCTCGAGAAGGGGTGGCGTTCGTCGGGACCCTCTTCACCCTCGGCATCGTCAACATTCTGATCTTGTTGACCTACCGGGGTGACAGTCGTCTGCGCTTCGAGCCGCGGCTCTTCCGCCTGCCGGTCTCGACCCTCCATTTGGTGCTGGCTCGGCTGCTGCCGGCGTTGTTGACGATCGCGATCATGCAGGTTGGGGTGTGGAGCTTCGTCCGCGTGACCCAAGGTGCCAACTGGCCCTGGCTGGGACCGATGCTGCTCATGGTGGCGGGCATGACCTGGGCACAGGCGTTGGCTTGGAGTCTAGGTCGCGTTCCATGGTTAATGGGTGTGGTTGCCGCGGTTGGGGTCGCTGCGTCGTTGTCCTGGCTGCGCCCTCGGATCGGCGACGATCGACTGTGGTCGACATTGGGGGCGGGCGATGTCTTGACGCTCGTGCTGGCGACCGTGGTGGCAGGCGTAGTGGCTTGGCTCGGCGTCGTTAGCGAACGGTCCTCGCGCGGGCCGACCCTGCGTATGAATGTTGTTCAGGGTGTCATGCGTCGCCGAGCCCAATCGCAGTTGGCGTGGTCCGGCCCCTTTCGAGCCCAGCTGTGGATGGAGTGGCGAGAGAAAGGGCGTATGATGCCGGTTTTGGCGGTGGCCAGCCTCGCCGTAAGTGTTGGGGCAGCGGCGTTTTCACGACAAGGCACCGCAGAGCTGTTGCGATCCTTGTTTCTGCAAATCGGCATGCTGACCCTAGTGATTCCGTTTATTGCTGGCTTCGTGCATGGCCGCTTCAATCTCTCGAGCCGACACACCGAGGTGGACATGGTGCGGTCCACGAGACCGATGTCCGACCGCCGCTTGGCGTGGACGCTGCTCGCCGCGGCGGGACGCAGTTGGACGGTGACTTGGTTGACAATGGTGGCGGGAGGAGCGTTGGTGGTGGGCGGTGCTTTTGCGCTGGGCGACCGTGTCGTGGTCCGCACGATGCTCGATCAGGCAGGTCAGGCCGTGGCGAATCTGGGTGCGTTCGATCTGGTGCTGATCAGCGTTGTGGCAATGGCACTCGGTTGGATTCTGATGGGAACGGTGGCATCGGTCACACTGACGGGACGCAATGCCTTGTTCGGGTACTTGATTCTGGCCCCGACGGTGCTTGTGCTCCTCCTGAGCGCCATCAATCATCTCTTCTCGCTTTCTCTTTGGACTCGGATTCTTCCTGGCGCCGTGACGTTCATGGTGGGTGCCTTGCCGGTGTTGGCGGTGGCCGTGACGTTGTCGAGTTGGCGCCACGGACATCTTGGTGGCCGACTCATCCTGCGCTTCTGTCTCGTCTGGCTCTCCCTATCGGTCTTATTGTCGATTCGACTGCCGATGCTGAATGACGTGGTGTTCGGTGGACTGGGTTGGGATCTCGACCGGACGTTGCCACTGCTGATCCCGGCGTTGGCGACGTGGATCGTGGTTCCCGTGGCGGCGGCACCGTTGGCGCTCGCATGGAATCGCCACCGGTAGCCGCCCTGCGATAGGTTCGACGGGTGATGAGCCAAGTGAAACCGAGTGTTGTTTCCGTGTTGCGCGCGCACCCGTCTGACGATGTCGCGGTGTCGGTCGGTGCGCTGGCGGCCGGTCAGACGATCGAGGTTGACGGCGCCATGGTGACGACGCTCGAGTCCATACCCGCCGGTCACAAGTTGGCGCTGCGATCGATTGCCGCGGGTGATCCGATCGCCAAGTACGGCTTTCCGATCGGCCATGCTTCGGAAGCGATTGCGATAGGATCGTGGGTACACAGCCACAACCTGGTGACGGCGCTCGAAGCGTCAGGACGCTACGTCTACCAACCCGTTGACCGAGCCGAGTCGGTGCGTCCGAAATCGGTCGAGATGTTCGACGGCTACCGTCGTCCCAACGGCGCCGTGGCCACGCGCAACGAGATCTGGGTCCTCAACACGGTTGGCTGCGTGAACGGTGCAGCCGAGAAAATCGCCCGTGCGGCCCGGGAGCGTTTCGCGGGTGTTCCGGGGCTCGATGGCATTCACGCCTTTCCGCATCCGTATGGTTGTAGCCAACTCGGTGACGATTTGTGCAACACCCAGCGTGTGCTCGCGGGTCTGTTGCGCCATCCCAATGCGGGCGGGGTGCTGGTGCTCGGGCTTGGCTGCGAGAACAACCAACTCGACGATCTGCTGGCACGGGCTGAAGCGGATGGGCACCCGCCCGATCGTGCTCGCCTTCGCTTTTTCGACGCCCAGGAAGTGGACGATGAGGTCGAACGCGGTGTTGAGGCGGTCGGCGAGCTGGTCGTGGCGATGGCGTGCGATCGGCGCGAGCCTGTACCGGTTTCGGAGTTGGTCATTGGCTTGAAGTGCGGTGGCAGCGACGGCTTTTCGGGGCTTACTGCCAACCCGTTGGTGGGTCGCGTAGCCGAGCGGTTGGTTGCCGCTGGCGGCAGCGCCGTTCTGACCGAAGTGCCCGAGATGTTTGGCGCAGAGCAGGTCTTGATGAACCGCGCGGTGAACGAAGCCGTGTTTGACGAGGTTGTGTCGCTGATCGATGGGTTCAAGCGCTACTTCATCGATCACGGTCAACCCGTGGGGGAGAACCCGTCGCCGGGCAACAAGGAAGGTGGCTTGACGACGCTCGAGGAGAAGTCACTGGGGGCGATTCAAAAGGGGGGCCGCACCCCGGTTTCGCACGTGATTCCCTACGGCGGGCTTGCGCGCGGCGCCGGGTTGACACTGCTGGAAGCACCCGGCAACGACGCGGTGTCGAGCACTGCCATGGTCGCGGCCGGCGCGACCGTGTTGCTCTTCACCACTGGCCGCGGCACGCCGCTCGGATTTCCCGCGCCAACGATCAAGATCGCTTCCAACAGCGATCTGGCCACACGCAAACCAGGGTGGATCGATTTCGACGCTGGGCGTCTACTAATGGGTGAGGGGATGGACGCCGTGGCCGACGCGCTCTTCGCCCAGGTTCTCGCGGTTGCCTCGGGAGAGCCGACCCGCAACGAGCTGAATGACGATCGTGAAATCGCGATCTGGAAGTCGGGTGTGACGCTGTAGCTGGCGGGATTGATCGCCGGTGATCGCCCGAATCTGATATTCTGCGCGTCCTTCCAGCGGTTGCTCAGACCGCGTTCGGGACCCTTCCGATCGTCTTTCCTGATCGCTTCCTCTGTCTCTTCTCAATCGCCTCGCCCTCTTTCGGGTTTGAAGGCTCCACGATACGTTCGCGGAGCGGAGCGCGTTCCACGCGTGCCCGCCGCCGTGCCAAAGGAATCGTTTTGCAGCAAAGCTCCGCAGCTGATGCTGGACCGTCGCGCACGGTCCGGTTGATCAATATTGAAGTTCTCGCCGGGTTGACCGTCGCACTGGCACTGATCCCCGAAGCCGTCGCCTTTTCATTCGTGGCCAATGTCGAACCCTTGGTCGGGCTCTACGCCGCGTTCATCGTTGGCCTGATCACCGCGATATTCGGCGGACGTCCGGGCATGATCTCGGGCGCCACGGGCGCGCTCGCCGTGGTCATGGTGAGCCTCGTCGCTCATCACGGTGTCGAGTATCTCTTCGCCACCGTCGTGCTCATGGGCGTGATCCAGATCGTCGCCGGACTCATGCGCTGGGGGAAGTTCATCCGCATGGTTCCCCATCCCGTCATGTTGGGCTTCGTCAACGGGCTGGCGATCGTCATTTTCCTGGCGCAGATGAGCAATTTCAAGATCGCCAACGGGCAGGGCAATGAGGTCTGGATGACGGGGCCCGCGCTCGCGCTGACGCTCGGTCTGGTCAGCCTCACCATGCTGGCTATTTTCTTGGTTCCCAAGTTTACGAAGATGATTCCCGCGCCATTGGTGGCGATTGTCGGCGTGACCGCCGTGGTCCTCGGGCTGGATCTCAATGTGGCCTCGGTGGGAGATCTCGCAAGTGTCGCGGGTGGCTTGCCGTCCTTCCACGTACCCACGATTCCCTTCGACCTGGCGTCGTTCAAGATCATCCTGCCCTATGCCTTCATCTTGGCCGCGATCGGCTTGATCGAGTCGCTCTTGACGCTCAATCTCGTGGCTGAAATGACCGAGACCAAGGGCGGCGCCAGTCAGGAATGTGCTGCGCAGGGCGTGGCGAACGTCGTCACCGGCTTTTTCGGTGGCATGGGTGGCTGCGCGATGATCGGCCAGAGCATGATCAACGTCGAGTCCGGTGCCAGGACGCGTCTTTCCGCAATCTCGGCCTCGCTCTTCCTGCTCGGCTTCATTCTCTTCGGTTCGTCGATGATCGAGCGCATTCCGTTGGCGGCATTGGTCGGCGTGATGTTCATGGTGGTCATCGGTACCTTCGCGTGGCGTTCGCTCAAGATGATGCACCGCATTCCCAAACAAGATGCCTTCGTCATGGTGCTGGTCACTGGCGTCACCGTCTTCACCGATTTGGCCGTGGCCGTGATCGTGGGCGTCATCGTTTCGGCGTTGGGGTATGCCTGGTCACAGGCCAAGCACATTCACGCCCAGACGACAGTCGATGCCGCGGGCCAGAAGATCTACACGATCGAGGGCCCCTTGTTTTTCGGCTCGACGACCGGGTTTCAGGACCTGTTCAGTCCCAGGAATGATCCCAAGGAAGTGGTGATCGACTTCAAGGACTCACGCGTGATGGACTACTCGGGCCTTCAGATGATCGATGCCCTTGCCGTGCGGTACGAGGCGGCTGGCAAGAATCTCCATCTGCGTCACCTCAGCCCCGACTGCAAGATTCTCTTGCATCGGGCGCGCAAGTTGGTCGAGGTGTCGGTCCAAGAAGACCCGAGCTACGAAGTCGCGGTGGATTATTCGTAACTGGTCGCCCTACCGGGCAACCGGCACTTCGCCGTTAGCGATCGAAGGCGGGCTGCGAATCAGGGCAGGGTGACGGTGCCAGGCTTCTGGATCGCGGCCTTTGCGACGTCGAGGAGATACTTCGTAACCGGTCGCCCTACCGGGCAACCGGCACTTCGCCGTGGACGATCGAAGGCGGGCTGCGAATCGAATCAGGGCAGGGTGACGGTGCCAGGCTTCTGGATCGCGGCCTTTGCGACGTCGAGGAGATATTGGGCAGGATCGATGCCGTTGAGCCTTGCGGTCTCGACGAGGGAATAGAGCACCGCGGCCGTCTTGGCTCCGCGCTCTGAGCGCGAGCAGAAATGGGTTTTGCGTCCGATCACCGGACCTCGGAGCGCCCTCTCTACCCGGTTGTTGTCGAGGGGGATCCTGCCGTCCGCAACAAAATGTGTAAGCCGATCCCAGCGCTTCATCATGTATTGAATCGCCTTGCCGAAACCCGATTGTCGAAGGCCGCCCTGCTGAAATGCCCACGCGCGAATTTGCTTGAGAATCGGCCGACTCTTCTCCTGTCGAATCTGCCGTCTCTTCTCCCACTCCTCCGGGCCGCCCGGGAAGGGGCCTTCGACCTCGCGGTCGATCTCATACAGCTCTCGGATCCATTGGAGGACCGGCTGACACCGAGCATCTTCGAGATCCCGGAACTTTCTCAGGCAATGAGCCCAGCAGTTGACCAGGGTAAATCGCGGCGGCTGATCCTCTTCGTCCGGTTTCGCCAGGATTTCGTAGACCTGGTAGCCATCCGCGACCAGGGCACCTGAATAGGTTTCCAGCAGGCTGCGCCCTGCTTCGGTCGATTTCGAGTCGAGCAAGGCATAGTAAGCAAATTGTTCTGAGCACAAACCCCAAACCGTGGCGGTATATCGTCTCTTTCGATGCCGCTTGCGCCCGATCTTGACCCCATTGGGTGCCAACAACCAGCCGGTTTCGTCGACGTGCAAGACCGGGCCTTCGAGAAGCCGGGTGAAGAGCGCGTCGTAAGTCGGCTCCAGGATCTTCGACAGAGCGATGATCTGATCTGAGAGCGTGGCGGCCGTGACCGTCAGCCCGGACCGCGCCATGCGCGTGACCTGGCGTTGCAACGGAATCTGATCGACGTACTTGTCAACGGCCACGGAGACGCCGAAGTCTGCCGAGTACCGACCGCCGGGGATCAACTTGGCCGGGCCGTGGGCGGTGACCACGTTGGCATTGCAGCGGCAGCGATACTTCTTGCGACGGTGAAGCACCAAGGAATAGGTGCGCTCGACGAGCGTAATCTCTTCGCTGTCCTCGGTGAGCCCCATCTCCTCGAGTTCGCCCTGGCAGACTTGGCAGGTCTGCTCATCTTGGGGTAACTCGTAGAGTTGCTCTTGCCGAGGCAACCGGGGCTGCGGACGGGGCCCGTGCCCTTTCTGAGGCTTCTTAGCCGCTTTCGGTTTCGCTTCAGGCGTGATCGGTTCCGCCGCCGCCTGGAACGCCTTCGAGCCCGGAGTTTCGAGTATGTCCAGCTCGGCCTGGGTGAGCACCCGCCCTTCCAAATGAGCGTTTCTCAACGTCAGATCTCGAAGCCTGGTGACCAGACGCCCGACCTCATCCTGGAGCAGGCCACAAGCCTGCTGAAGGATCTCAACTCGGGTTTCCGAACGCGCATCGAGCATGCACGTAGTATCTCATAAATACTTTATTATTAGGCAGGTATTAGCGGGCGATTTGGATCAATCTGCGGCGGAGATAACCGTCGGCGGCCCACCTCCTGGCAACCCTCCAAGAACAACGCAAGCTCCGAGGAGGAAAGCTCCAACTCGCTTTCGACCGCAGTCTTCCAGAGGCAGGCAAAGCGGCCCTTCTCGAGGCGTTTCACGTAAAGGCAAGATCCGGTCCCGTCCCACAAGAGCACCTTCGCTCGAATCCGATTCCTGGCCACGAACAAGTACAAATCACCGCTCGTCGGATCCCGACCCAGCTCTTCGCGAATCAGCGTCGACAACGTATCGAAACCCTTTCGCATATCCGCCGGCCTTGCGTAGGCGATCACTTGATACCGCCGAGGTAGAGGGAGCATCACAGCTCTCGAAGTAGGTCGAGAGCCTGCGATGTCGAAAGGCCCTCCAGGCGGAAACCATGAGGCGTCACCAGCACCAACTCTGCCGAGACCGGGACAGACACTGCTCGTGCAACACGCACCGAGCGAAATTGCACAGCCTTCTTCAGCCAACGGGAGAGGCCCGACAAGCTCAGCCCGAGCTCTTCTGCGATCAAGCGAACCCCGGCCCCAGATGCTCGACGACTTTGCGCGTAGCTCACCACTTCCGACCGAAGACCTTCTGGGCAACTCCACCTCTTTTGGCCACCGCGACTTTTCTCTAGCGCTTCGCGAAGCGCGTGCGTTCGATCCTGCATCGTGTTTCCTCCTGACAACACGATGCACGATTCTGGCGATCACCGAAAGACGGGTTAGGGCGACCAGTTACGATTATTCGGAGGAGTTCGCGGATGTGCGCAAGTCCGGCAGTGTGCCGAGCGAGCCCGTTCGTGTCGGCTCGTCGCCGCTACTCCCACACCCGCCAGCGTGATGTGAGGCATCGATCACCCTGAATCCATCGGGTGCGGGTTCAGGGTGCGTGGGGACTTCCCGTTCGATCGGGCGCTACGCTGGGACTCGACCGTGTCGGACTCGAACGTGTCGGGCTCCTGGGCCCTCCCCCTTTTCTAAAGGGGGATCGAAGGGGGATTTCCGTTCGGCCAACGTAGCGAGTACACCGCTCGTCGGTCTAAGGCGGAGCCTCGCTAGTCTTGGGATCCCGGATGGGTCAGCGCGCGAAAGGGGTTCTCGACCCGGAGGCTTCGGATCTCCCACCCATGGTGAAGATCTTCGGTCATCAGCCGATTGCATCCGGCGGTCAACGCGGACTCGATCACCAGGGCGTCCCACAAGGACACCTGATGCTGTCGACTCATGCGAATCGCGTCGAGGACGAGCGTGGGATCGATCTGAACCGTGCTCAGTGAAGAGAATCGCGCGGTCGCCTCGTACGCTTCACGAGGCGTCAGGGGCGTGCGCAGTTTGCGCGTCACGGTGACGTAGAATTCTTGGAGGACCTGGGTGCTGACCACGAGATCAGTGTCCGTGGTGACACGCTCGAGCAGGTGCTGGGCGATGGACTGCTTTTCGGGTTCGTCGCAATCAAAGAGGTAGACCAGGACATTGGTGTCGACGAAGCACCTATCGCTCATGCAGCTCGTCCCGCGTCCACGTCCTACCTTGACCTCCGCTGCCGCTGGACGCTCGACGAGAACGTTCGAGTAGTTCGTGGACCGCTTGCTCGCGTGATTGCTGAACACCGGCGAAGGCTTCGAGGTAGGCGCGTAACAGGGCGTTGACCGAGGTGCCCTGGCCTACGGCTCTCGTGCGAGCCCGCTGCAAGACGTCGTCCTGAATGGCAAGTGTCAGGTTGGCCATGTTCCGTACCTCAACTGGTTCTGTGATGGTTCGATGGACGGCGCAGCAGGCTCCGTGTAGCACGGATTCAGTGTAGCACGGATCGACCGGCGACCGGCCTCGCCTGGAGTGGCGCGGATGAAGGAATGTGAGGCTGCACCCGAATAGCTCGCAGGTCGTCCACGTAAGGTGCTGCCGTTTCGCTCAATCCAGCTCGGTCCAGCCTGATCGGCGCCAAGAGAGTCACCTACTTGGGTGCGCCGCCGACGCGCACCCAGAAACTACGCTTTCTTCCGTGCTGAGTCCGCAGGTTCTGGATGTGCGTCTGATGAGGTTCGATACCTCGCCAATCCGTTACATTGACAGCCAACTTGGTCAGCTGAGAGTAGTAGCGAGCAGCGTGATGATAAGCGCGGCTATAGCCTCTGCGTAGAATGGAATCAAGGAGTCCCCGATAGATCAGGCTCGAGGCCAGCGGTTGATCAGCAGCCTCGAATTGTTGCACCAAAGATTGCAGGCCGATATAGCGGTCACCTTCGAGCTCGCCTCTGCGGTGGATCAATACCTCCGCCGCCATTGCAGATTTCTCCAAATGGAAAAGCAGCTTCAAGGCAGTCTCCAGCCCTGAGACCGTGGGCGCCCGGTCAAGGGCATCGGCCCGAAGCTCTTCTTGCTCGGCGAGCGAAAGGAGGCCAAGTAGATTCTCGAGAGTCACGACACGAGGATGTCGTTCCCAGATCTCGCGACGGGTGGCAATCAAGTCGTCTTCTTTGCCGAGTGCCGCGAATGCCTGCGCCCGTAGGTCGAGCCGGCGATCTTCGTCCCGCGTCCATTGTTCATCAAGCCATTCGAGCGCACCCTTTGGATCACCGAGCTCCAGGAAACACTCCACGATCGAGGCGATTTGCATCTCGTTGGGTTGCGGGCTACGGAGCCGAATCGACCGAACGTAGATCGATGGATCGCGCAGTGACCACGCCAACTGACCAAGCTTGGTGGCTGCCACACTGGAACCATAGTCCTCGCCATTACCCGCGGATGCCCGAGCTTCGTATCGTCGAGCAAGCTCTCGCTGCTCGGGCTTGGAGAGCAGGATCGAGGCCCGCGGGAGCAAGTCGTCGATCAGGCCGTATTCGTCGTCCTCGATCAATTGTTCGACGCGGCCGATCCAGTCCTCTTCCTGTCCGGCCTCCCGGCATCGGTGGGCCGATCGGAGCCAGAGCACGGCTGTCTCACCCAGCTCAGTAGACACGGAACCCGATGAATCGTCCGTCCCTTCCAGAATGTTCCCACCTGCCCGGAGGAGGCTCTCGACGAGCTGAAGAGCCGAGACGGGGTCGTCGCCTTTCATCGTCAGGACTTCTAGTTCCCCGATGAGGCCCTCGACTTCCTGCGCCAAATCGAAGCTCTGTCGATACGACACGAACCCGTGGCGATTCTCCAGACTGCTGATCCACTGCCGCAACTTCTGAACATGGGCGGAGGGCGCCTGGCGACTCGCGAAGACAGCGATCTCGCGATCCATCGCCTCATCACGGCCGTGAAGGTGGTCGATCAGCTCGAGTAGCTCTTCCGGGCGAAGCTTCTCGAGGCGTTGACGTGTTTTGGCTTCCATTGGGGAGACAGTACCGCGCCCGCGGCCGGAGCTCTATTGAAATGATTTGAGAAGAATTCTCGAGCGACCTCTCGACCTCATTCACCTTCTCACCGGCCCGGCGGCGACGATAGTGGATCGATCGCGTGATGATCATATGGAGCCCCCCCCCCTCAGGCCGCGAAATAGAGTCGCGTCCTGGGACTTGTAGCAACAATGAGGAGGAGCCAATGGCACTTTACAGCGGAATCGACTTGCACTCCAACAACAGCTACGTGGTCGTGAGCGACGAAGAGGACCGGATCTTGCTGGAGAAGCGTATGACCAATGACCTTGGGACGATCGGGCGCTTGAGCCGTTTCACCAAGAGCTGGCCGGAGTCGCGGTCGAGTCGACCTTCAATTGGTACTGGCTGGTGGATGGCTTGATGGATCTCGACTACCGGCTTCACTTGGTCAACACTTCGGCGGTCAAGCAGTACGAGGGGCTGAAGTTCACCGACGACCGCCACGATGCTCGATGGCTGGCGCACCTTCTGCGGCTCGGCATCTTGCCTACCGGTTACATCTATCCTCGCCAGGATCGCGCGGTGCGGGATCTGTTGCGCCGACGCAGCAAGCTGGTCAAGCAGAAGGTGGCGTCTTTGTTGGCGATCAAGAACATCTTGGCCCGCAATACCTCAACCATGTACACCGCTGCCCAGCTCAAGAAGCTGAGGCCCGACGAGATCGGTGCGTTGCTCGATGACGAGTGCCAAGTACTCGCGGTGCAAGCCACCGTGCGCGTACTCGACATGGTGCGTGAGCAGATTCATGAGCTGAGCAGAGCGGCTAAAAGGAAAGGCAAGCTCCGAAAGGCCTTTCGGGGTCTCCTCTCTATTCCCGGCGTGGGCGATACCCTTGGGCTGACCATCATGTACGAGACGGGCCAGATCAGCCGATTTGCATCGGTGGGCAACTACGCCTCGTACTGCCGCTGCGTCCGGACTGAGCGCACGAGCAATGGCCGCAAAAAAGGGGACGGCAATCGTAAGAACGGCAATCCCTACCTCTCATGGGCCTTCACCGAAGCGGCGCAGTTCGCGATTCGGTTTCAACCCGCTGCCCGACGCTTCTACGACCGCAAGAAGTCCAAGACCAACCGCATCGTTGCCATCCGGGCACTCGCTCACAAGATTGCCCGAGCCGCCTTTTTCATCATGAGGGACCAGACCATCTACAAGCCTGAACTCTTGTTTCGCTGATCTTGCGCGGCGGTGTCAGCCACGATAGGTGCTTGGCTACACAAGCCATCCGCGTGATTGGAGACACCTCCGCGCTTGATGATCGGTTCGAGAAATGCGCCCAGTCCGTGAGCCACCTTGGTGCTGGAGTCACCATTCGGTGACCATCCATGCGATTGTCCAATCCCTTGGACGCGGCCTGGAACCAAAGATCTTCTGGGGCGATGACTCGCCAGGGGCACAGCGATACCCATCGCTACGCCTTGATCCCGATGTGTGGCTGGTGCGCTCTCCAAAAGAGCGACACCGCAACCAAAGAAGTCGAGGATGCGCGGTCTCGAGAACCGATCCTGGTAGCCGATCCCGATTGCGGCCGGAAAAGACCGCTCAGGTAAGGTGTGCCTCTTGACGGGACAGCCTCCAATGTGTGGCACCTCTTGGAGGGGGGGAGCCGGTTGGTTGCGGCAGTATTTCAACCACAACGGGTGTTCTCGTCCTCAATATCCGATGGACTCCCGTGGTTCGTCCTCGGGCTCCATGAGCTGCTTGATGGCGTCGAAGACGACACGAAAATGTCCGTCGTACTTCTCTTCAAGTAGGGCGAGCTTCCGTGCCAGCTTCTCGTTTGAGGCCAGCATCCGACGCAGCCTGACGAACGTGCGCATGATGGCGATGTTGACCTCAATGGCACGCGGACTACGGAGCACACCTGAGAGCATAGCGACGCCTTGCTCGGTGAAGACACGAGGGAGCTTCCGCCGCCCTCCCCGCCCAGGTTTTGATATCGCAATTTGCGATATTAAAACCCGGTGCTCCTCAGTGGTGAGGGTGAACCTAAAGTCATCCGGAAAGCGCTCGATGTTCCGGGTGACTTGCTCGTTGAGACGGCCTGTGGAGACGCCGTAGAGCTCTGCAAGGTCTTAGTCGAGTCGAGCATGACCTTGTGCCCGCGAGCGTGATGAATTCGCGGCTCGATGAGTTCAGCGGCTATGAGCGTTTTTTGTCGTCTGAAGCCATAGGTGACTACAGGGTACAAGATCTCAGAGGCACGTCAAGATTGACGTTCCGCCCATGAAATTCCACCCGAATAGCCCGCCCATGAGGTTCGACCCGAATAACTTGCGAGGTGTCGAACGCCGGTAAGGCGCTTGCCGTGGGCGAGGGTACCGGTGATCATCTCGTTGATTTGCTTGGTTGGACGCATCAGCATGCGTCCTTGGGTGACCCGGCAGGTCACCTCCACCAGGGTTCCTTTCTTAGCTACGTAGCGTAGGCGTCGTCCCATTGCGGATCCTCCCTACCCTATGAGACGGAAGGCGAGGAGCGGATCTTGCGATCAAAGCCGATTTTCTTGCTCACCAACCCAGGAGAGTAAGTCGAAGACTTGGGTGGCACCTCATGAGCGGCAGCTCACCTACCCAGGAGAGTAAGTCGAAGACTTGGGTGGCACCTCATGAGCGGCGCGCGCGCGAGGTGTCTCATGCGCTATACTCTATGCTCCATTCGTATCAGGAGACCGTGGTGTTGCATCGAGACGCCAGTCGACCCACGTACTGCACAACGACTCGTCTCGGCAAACCCACTTCGGCCACCGCGGCTTTCGGCATTGAGGTGACGACGGGATGCATTCAGACCCCGATAACGACTATACCCGCGCAGGCCGCGGTTTCGTCCAACCTGGTCCATTCAAAATCCCGCTGAGGCCGCAGGCAAGGAGGTAGCCCCAACTATGCAAGGCCCACGGCCAGCGCGCGATGGCTTTGCACGGGCTTTTGATAGGCCTTTGTTCTGTTGTGCGGGAACGAGGAAGCGGCGAAGTCCATGACAGAGCAACAACCGCGGGGCCACAAGATCGCTGTCGATCGCCTACCAGCGCAGTACCCAACTCACGAACATGAGGGCGCGTTCTGGGAGAGCTTAGGGCGCGTCGTCGCGACCTTCGGGTTCCTGGAGGAAGTGTTGTCGAAAGCGATCTTCGCGGTCACCGCGACGCGCACCTACGAGGAGTCGGAGATTCAGGAAGCCTACGAGAACTGGCTTCCGAAGCTCAAGCGGGCGCTGACCGACCCCTTGGGCGGTCTCATTGACTCCTATGGCAAGGCTGTTCGAGATCATCAAGAGGAGATGATTACTGACCTTCCGGCACAACTGAGCGAGCTTCACAAGGCACGCGAGATGCGGAATATCCTCTGCCATGGCTCTTGGCGCTTGCCCGATGGTGCCGGAGCTTCTGTTCCCTTCTTCGTTGATCGACAATTGGCTGTGGTCGAGACTGCAATGGACTGCGCCTTTTTCGAGCAGGTTCAACGCCACACGGCAGAGCTTGCCTGCTCGGTCGTCAGCACTGTCACCTGCATCGGTTTGCAGTTTCCGGGCTCATCGGGACCTGGAGTGCCTGTTTGGGAGCAATGAGCTTTGCTAGAGAGGGGAGTGGTGGTGACCCCTCAGCGCCACGGGCTACCGCACAACAAGGCGCTACAGACGGACGGCGCTTCGCGCCGCCGTTGACCGCCAAGGCGTTCTGCGGCCCGACAACGCTAGTAGACACCAGACCATGAACGACTCGAATCCGCTCCCGATTGAAGAACTCGGCCCACAGGATCGACGCTTCTTGCACGCTCTCCAAGCACTGGCTCTTCCAGCAGCCGCTCAGCAATCTCTCTTCCCAGATATCGTCATTACTGATGAGCTCGCTATCGAATACTGGGACGCATTCATGCCGTTCCTTTCCGACAAGGGCTTCATCCTTGAAGGCCAGCACGTCGAACCGCTCTACGCTGTGGACGACGCGCTCGACCACCTAACCGATCACGTGCCAGAGGCATGGGCACATCAGGCTCTCCAAACACACGCCTCATGGAAGAACATTCGCGAACTGGCATCAGCAGCGCTTTCTGCCCTTGGTTGGCCCCTCGAGAAGCCTCTGGGTTATCAGTCACTGACCCGTAGGTGATGCACGGGGGTAGGGTGGCAGGGGTGCGGTGCGGTGAGGCGAGGTGCCAGGCACTTCTGAGAAGCCCCGAAGCCAGCTCATTCGCTAGCCTCGATGGGGCCAATCACAGCCGCCTGTAGCCGGTCGAGCCGATAGTCGGACAACGCTTCGGCGGTGCGCAGATCGCGGACGGCGCGCAGTGCGTTATCCAAGTCGGTGGCCGTGCCATGACCAGCGGCGATTTGCAGGCGCGCTACGGCCGAGAGCCAGTGACAGAGCGTGTCGAAGGCCTCGCTGTTGAACCACACAGCGTCATCGAAGGTGTTGAGGCCCAGAAAACGACGGGCATCAGGGTCGGCGAGCATGCGTTCGAGCGCCTTGGACGCTGGCTCGTCGCCCAGGTCGCGATGCCAGTCTTGATGGACGACCAGCAATCTCACCGCGGCGAGCCGCTGATGTACGGCCTCGTCCGTGAGCCCAGCTTTGAACAGGAGCGCCGCCAGCGGACGATCGAGTCGTCCTCGTTGAATCATCGCGTGTCCGGCTTGAGCCAGGTTGCTGATGCCCGAGTCGAAGTGGCCGATGCGCGCGAGTAAGGCCCAGCCGATGAGTGCCAAGGGATGGGGCGACTCAGGGGCGATCGGCTGCTGACCATGGAGCGCGGTGAGCAAGTCGCGGCATTCTTTGACCACACGAGCGACGGACGAATCGTCATCCCCGTCGTTGGCCGAGGGGAAACCGATGCCCGGTGCGATGACTGCCAACGCGGCACCGAGCCCGCGGGCCAAGGCGTCGGCTTGACGCGCGGCCGATTCGGGGTCGCACCGGCTCGCCTTTAGCAGCCGCTCGAAGCGGTCCAGGGCGAATACGGAGCGCATGGGGGCAAGCAGTGGTGCCAGGTCGAGGTCACGCAAGGCCGCGACGAGGTCGGGTACGCCTTCTTGTCCTAGTTGCGACGCCAAACGCCGCACCGGACCGTCGATGCCGTCGCGCAATGGTGTGAAGTCGAGCAGCACGCGCACGGCAAAAGGGGCCAGGTGGCAAGTGAAGCCGCTGCTGCCGAACTCGGTGCTGGCGCGCAGGTAGTCGAGGTCTCGGTGCGGATCGTGAAGCCGATAGAAGAGGTCGTCGGCAACCTCGAGGCCCAGGGCATCGACCAGGCCAATTCGTAGCGGAGCGCTCGCTGGGGACGCGGGTTCAGTGTGCTCGGTTTCCTCGGTCGAAGAGCGGGCGGATGCAGGCCTTTTGGGCACGGTTTGTCGCACCCGGCCCGTTACATCGGTGTCACGGTTGTGGACCAGAACCAGCGCCCGCTGGTTTTCGTCGCGGTTGACGATCGCGTAGACGTCGTCGATGACCTCGCCTGCTTCGTTTTCGAAGTCAAGCAAGTGAAAGTGCTCGACGCCGGCGAACAATCGGCGGCGCGTCATCACCGGTACCAGCGTCCGCTCGTGGTGCGCAATGAAGCCCGGGTCTGGTTGCTCGTCGAGACGCGCGCGCTGGTACTCCATGCCGTACTTCTCGCTGAGGCCCTCTACCTGGCCGTGACCGAAAAGCGGCAGGCCGGGAAGCGTGAGCATCAAGGTGGCGGCGGCGAAGTACTTGTCCCCCTTGCCGAATTGCTCGGCGGCGGTGGCTTCGTCGGGGTTGGTGGTGAAGTTGACGAAACGCTGCAAGATTCCCGGGTCGAATGCCAGGGTATTGGCCAAGGTCTGGCGAAACTTCGTGTTGTCTTCGTCCCGCACCATGTGCATGAAGGCACTGTTGTAGACCCGGTGCATGCCGAGGGAGCGTACGAAGTAGCCCTCCATCAACCAGAACGCTTCCGCGAGAAGCAACGTCTCGGGAACCTCTTCGGCCACGCGGTCGACCACCTCGCGCCAAAACTCGTCGGAAACGAGGGCCTCGAACTCGGCGGGGGAGACCGCCCGCTCGGCGCGCGAGGGAATGTCGCCCGCGGTGCCGGGGGCCGGATGCCACAGTCGCTGGATGTGCTGTTTGGCCAAGGTCATGGCCGCATCGAAGCGAATGACCGGGAACCGGCGGGCCACGGCGAGGATCATCTCGACCACCGCTTCGCGCGTCTCAGCGCGCAGGTAGTCGAGCTGTGCGGTGTCGTTCCACGGCGTCGCCGTGCCATCGTTGCCGTGGTACAGGTATTGGACTTCACCTGTCTCACGCTCGGTCCGGCGAAACACGACGGCGGCGTCGCTGCGGTCGTAGTAGTGGTCTTCGAGGTGGATGCCAACGGTCGGATCGGACGATAGGTCGGGACCATCGAAGGTGTAGTTGGGGTAGGGGCAGCGATCGGTCTGAACGAAGTGCTCGGGCGCTTCGGCCACCCACCGGGCGTCGAGACCCATGTGATTGGGGACCATGTCGCACGCCAAACGAAGACCGTGGCGGCGTGCCCGTGCCGCCAGCACGTCGGCTGCGTCGTCGCCACCCAGTGCTTCGGCAACAACGTAGTCATGGATGGCGTAGGCAGACGCTCCGGCCGCGGGCTGGCCACTGCGTTGCTTGATGCGGGCAGAGGCCTCGCTTCGCTGCCAGATGCCGATGAGCCAAAGGCCGGTGAAGCCTCGCCGCGCGAGACGTGCCAAGGCATCGTCAGGGATTTCGTCGAGGCGACGAATGGGTTGGTCGTAGGTACGACTCAACTGGTCGAGCCAGACGAGGGCATTCTTGGCCACCAACACCAGCTCGGCCATCCAGGCGTGGTCGTCGCTGAATCGCGCTGCTTCACTCGCCAAGTCGGAGAAGTCATGCGCTTCAGGTGGTGGCGGCGGGGTGGGATCGCCCCCGGGGCCCACGAAGACAGGGCGCTCTTCCTCACGCAGGATGTCGAGGCCCAATTGGAGGTGGCGGCGCGACGCGGTGGAAATCGGGTGTTCGAGAGCCAGCACTTCGGTGAGCTGGTCGCCAAGGGACGTGGGTGCAGCCGTCGCGGGAGCGAGCAGGGCCTCGAAGAGCGAGTGATCGGCGGTCGCGGGTGGTTGTTGGGAGAAGAATGACTGGAGGCTTCCGATCATCCGCCGGTAGCCCGTGCGCGCCTCGAGCGCGTCGTCGAGGAAGAGATCTCGGAGGGGCTCAGTTGCTGGATTCTCGTGCACCAACCAGAGCAGCAGGATGGACTCGAGGGCCTGGTCCGGGGCGAGACCTGGGTGACTGCCATCATGCGTCATGGCCGACTCCACCGGCGTGGAATCTTCGCTTGGGTCCGAGTTGCTCAGCGCGTCTGGATCCTCGAAGAGATCCCGAAACGCGGTCAGCATGGCGCGGATCGTCGTCGGTCCAAATTGACCTTCGAGCCACGCGAGTGCTGCTCGAAAGCAACCCGCACCGTGCTCTTGGCGATAGTCGTCGAGAAGTCGCTGCCAGTGGGCGTGGACCAGCCCTAGGGCATGGACATGCCCGGCCCGCACGCCCTGTTCGGGGTGATGTGTGAGATCACGGTCGGCGTTGAGAGCTTGGGCGACGGCCCGCGCTGTTTGCAAGTCGGTCCATCCACTGAGGGCCCAAGATTCGCTGGCTGCGAGGTCATACCGTACTCGGGCGTCGCGGGCGAGGAGTAGCTCGGGACGTTGCGACATGGCGTTTTGGAAACGTACCACACGCGCGACCTGCGCGCCTGATATACCGTACGGCGGTGATGACGCCACTTTCATTTGCCGAGAACGTCCCCCTGGCGCCGCTGACCACCCTCGAGGTCGGCGGTGCGGCGCGCTATCTGGCCCGTTGCGCCGATGTCGACCAGCTGGTCATGGCGTTGGTCACGGCACGCGAGCATCAGTTGGAGACGATCGTTCTCGGCGGCGGCAGCAACGTCGTGATCGCGGATGACGGTTTCGATGGATTGGTGCTCACCCTCGGTATCGAGGACTTGGTGCTCGAGACTGATCAGCGTGCCGGCACGGCCCTGGTGCGCGCGGGAGCCGGGGTCGTTTGGGATGCTCTGGTGGCCCAAACGACCTCGAAGGGCCTGGGTGGGTTGGAGTGCCTGAGCGGGATCCCTGGTCTGGTGGGGGCCGCGCCCATCCAGAATATCGGTGCGTACGGACAAGACGTTGCCCAGACCGTTCATGCAGTCCATGCAGTGCAGCGCAGCACCGGCGCGCTTCAGACTTTCAGCGCCGAGGCCTGTCGATTTGGCTATCGAGCCAGTCGGTTCAAGGGAGCGGATCGGGGGCGGTGGATCGTGGTCGCGGTTGACTTTCGTTTGCCGATCACGGATCGAGGAACGATCGTGTATGGCGACCTGGAGCGCCGTTTCGCCGACGCGAACCCACCGCCTACACCCGCCGCCGTGCGCGCCGCCGTGCTCGAGATCCGGGCTGCCAAGTCGATGGTGATCCGTGCTGATGACCCCAATCGTCGCAGTGTTGGCTCGTTTTTCGTTAACCCAACCGTCAGTCAAGCGGTTGCGACAGATGTGGCGACCCGCGCCGGCGATCGCAGGCGTTCGATGCCTGCTTTCCCCGCCGCGGATGGGGCGGTCAAACTGTCGGCTGGCTGGTTGATCGAAGCCGCAGGGTTTCGGCGTGGCCATCGATCGGGTCGGGTGGGCTTGTCATCGCGCCATGCGCTGGCGATCGTCAACCATGGTGGCGCCACCGCAGCCGCGGTGTTGGCCTTGGCGGAGGCCATTCAGCGGTCGGTTGTTGATCGCTTTGGGATCGCGATGGAGCGCGAACCCACCTTGGTTGGATTCCGATGTGATGATTCAAGTGCTGACGTTGATACCCTTCTGGGCCCATGACGCGCCTACAACGAGCCGAGAAAATCCTCGCGATTCTAGAAGAACTCTTTCCAGAGACACCGATTCCTCTCGATCATCACGATTCGTTCACGCTGCTGATCGCGGTCTTGCTGTCGGCCCAGACTACCGACAAGAAGGTCAACGAGGTTACGCCTGCTCTTTTCGCTCGGGCACCCATGCCAGCGGCAATGGCAGCACTATCGGTCGATGAGATTCGCAATTTCATCCGTCAACTTGGTCTTGCGCCGCAAAAAGCCAAGAACATCAAAGGCCTGGCGACGATGTTGGTCGAGGCCGGTGGGGCCGTGCCCGAAACCTTCGAGGGGCTCGAAGCACTACCGGGAGTGGGTCACAAGACCGCTTCGGTGGTGATGGCCCAAGCATTCGGTCATCCCGCCTTTCCGGTCGACACCCACATTCATCGGTTGGCCGCGCGCTGGCGCCTGAGCAACGGCGCCAACGTAACCCGTACCGAGCGCGATCTCAAGCGGGTTTTCCCGCGTGAGCATTGGAACAAGCTCCACCTGCAGATCATCTACTTCGGACGCGAGTACTGCCCCGCGCGCTACCACGATCTCGATGAATGCCCGATCTGTTCTTGGGCAGCAACCGCGAAGCGCAAGCGCGAAGAACGGCTGCGCGACGCCAGTGGGCGTCAACGTCGGCGTGGCTAGCCCGCACCCAGCGCCTGCAATCGGCTTCGAAACGAAGAAGGTCAGCTTTCGTCGACGGTTGGTCTTCAGTCTGTTGGCGCTGTTGATGGTTGGGGGGCTCTGCGAAGTGGGCGCTCGTTTGCTGCTTTTTGCTCGCAACGATTGGAATCCCTACTACCTGACGTTCGGCTTGGTGCCCGATATCGAAGACCACTCACGGGCCAAGAACGGTTACTCGACCTTCCAGCCAGGGGTCCAGAAGCGTCAGAAGATCGCAGACCGATTGATCACCATGCAAATCAACGGCAACGGCTTTCGCGGGACCCGCGATTTCTCGCCCAAACCGCCGGACGTCTTTCGCATCGCGAGTCTCGGCGCGTCATCGACATTTGGTTATCACGTTGCCGACGACGAGACCTATCCGGTTCAGCTCGAGCGGGCGTTGGCCGCTCGGACCCACCATCCGGTGGAGGTCTTCAATCTCGGCATGCCCCACGCACGGTTGGACAACATCGTGGCCTTGGCTCGGCACGAGTTGCCCAAGCTCGAGCCCGACGTGGTGACCCTATACGCGGGGTACAACAACGCGGTCCTGCCGGCGGATCCGAAGACAGCGGCGGCCGCTTTTCGCCTCAAGGATTGGCTGTACGGGCATATTGTGGGTTGGCGATATGTGCACGACTTGGTCAAGGTGGTGTACTTGAAGGCCTTGAATGCCGCGCCGGCGGGTACGGTCGAGACACCCAACTTGATGGTGCCACTGCGCTTGACCGTCGAGCAGATCGAGGTCCTTCGGAACCGGGCGAGCGTCGAGCTCGAGCGACAAGTTCGAGCCCTGGTGCCGGTCGTCGAAAGCGCGGGCGGGCGGTTGGTGCTGGTTTCCCAGACCTATCTGTTACCGGCTGTGACTGGTGTCGTGGGCTATCGGGCCGAGCTCGCCGAAATCGAAGGCCGTTTGGTTGCCGAGAGGACCTTGCCAGCGATTCTTGCCACGCGGTTGATCCATGGCTCGCTGAACGAACGGTTGCGGGCTCTGGCCGCCACGGAAAACTTGCTTTGGGTGGACGGAATCGAAGCGCTGGCCGGGGTTGAAGAGGAAGCCATGACCTCACAGGTTCATCTCTCGCCGCTGGGCAATCGGCTGATGGCGACCGCCCTGGTCGAGGGGTTGATCGAGGCCGGATTGGTTGAAACGGTGACTGGGTCAGCGTCGTCAGCCGTGTTACCATGACGATGGTCCTGAGCGCGAAATCATGTCGGCGAAGGCTCGGTGTTCTCGTAGCGCGGTCCTTCCCACGGCATCAGAGGTTTGTTCGATCAGGAGGTATGGTGGATAGGATCCTGATCGTTTCGGAGGGCATATGCGACTAGCGGTGGTCTGCTATCCGACCTATGGCGGAAGCGGCGTCGTTGCGACCGAGTTGGCGACTGCGCTCGCTCGACGTGGACACCAAGTTCACGTGGTTTCGTATGAGGCACCCTTTCGCTTCGGTACCCCCACCGAAAATCTCTGGTTTCACCAGGTCGATGTCAGCGACTATCCGTTGTTTCGAGATCGGCCCTACTCGCTCAACTTGGCCAACAAATTGATCGCGCTGGTACGGGAGCACGGCGTCGAGGTGATCCATAGCCACTATGCCATTCCCCATGCGCAAGCCGCCTGGATGGCGCGCGAAGTCTTGCGGCGTCAACGCCAACTGGACGTCAAGCTGGCGTGCACCCTTCACGGTACGGACATTACCTTGGTCGGGCGCGAGCAGAGTTTCTTCGAGTTGACCCGATTCGCCATCCAGCGCCAGGATCTTCTGACCGCCCCGAGTGCCTGGCTACGCCAGGAGACCGAAGAGTTCTTCCAAGTCGCCGCGGACGATATCGCGGTCATTCCCAACTTCATCGACATCGAGCGCTTTCGGCCTGCGGACCGGCCTGATGTTCGTCGAGACCTGGGTGCGGACGGGCAGTATCTAGTTACCCACGTTTCGAATTTCCGGCCCGTCAAACGAGTGGTAGACGTCGTTCAGGCGTTCGCTGTCTTGCGTGAGCGGCACGCTGCCGTGCTGGCGCTGGTTGGTGATGGCCCCGACCTCGAGGCTGCACTGAAAATGGCTGAGGTGCTCGGCGTGAAAGGCGATGTGCGTCGTTTGGGCAAGCTCGAAAAGCTGGAGGGCGTGCTACAGGCCAGCGATGTTTTCTTCTTGCCCAGTGTGGCCGAAAGTTTCGGCTTGGCCGCGCTCGAAGCGCAGGCTTGTGGTTGCCCCGTGATTGGTTACCACGCGGGTGGGCTCCCCGAGGTGGTTCTCGACGGTGAAACCGGGATGCTGTGTCCGCAGGGAGAAGATGTCTGCTTGGGAACCCTGGCGGCTGATCTACTCGCCGACGCTGAACGGACCGCAGCGATGCGTTCCGCAGCGCGCCGCAACGCGGAACGCTTTGCCCGGGAACGTGTAGTCGCTCGGTATGAACGGGCGCTTTGTCGCTTGGTCAACGACCACCCACAGCCTGCCCTCGAGCAGCCAGTGGGCGATTCCGTTGCCTTGCCTTGTCGATGAGGTGAGGTTCAATGAGTGTTGAGCGAGAGGGGGCTATGTCAGTTCGTGTTCTCTTGGTAGACGATCACGCGATGGTGCGGGCTGGCCTCAGTCTGATGATCCGTTCGCAGCCCGACATGGAGATTGCGGGTGAGGCTGAAGACGGTGTTGCCGCGATACGGCTCACCGCCGAGGTACGCCCCGACGTTGCGGTGATCGATATCTCCATGCCAGGAGAAAGTGGGCTCGAGATCATCGGCAAGGTGCGAGAAGCGTGCGACACCTGCCGGATTCTGATGTTGACGATGCACGACGACTATGCATACCTTCGTGCGGCGATGGAAGCGGGATCAGCTGGTTATGTGGTCAAGACGGCAGCGCACGAAGAACTCATTTCGGCCATTCGTACAGTGCACGCGGGACGCACATTCTTCAGCGTTTCATTGGGCGGTGGGGAATTGGTGCAGGCGGAGTCACGTCCGACCGTCGAAGGCACCAAAGTACCGGTACCCGAGTTGAGTTGGCGAGAGGCACAAGTGCTCGAATTCGTTACCTATGGCTATACGAGCCAGCAAATAGCCGACCATCTCAACTTGAGCGTCAAGACGGTCGACGGATACCGTAGCCGGGTAATGGAGAAACTCGGGCTTCAGGATCGAGCGCAATTGGTCCGCTATGCAGTGCGTAAAGGCATCATGCAACCGGATCGCCTGTATCCGAGGGACTTCCGGTTCGAGGACGACGGCGAAAAACGAACCAAGAGGTGAAGGATGGCTGACAGCAACGAAGACCTCCTATCGAACGACGGCCCAATTCGCGTCCTGCTGGTGGACGATCATGCGATCCTCCGCGCAGGCTTGAGTTTGCTGATCCGTTCCCAGCCAGGGATGGAAGTTGCTGGCGAGGCTGAGGAGGCACAAACCGCGCTCCATCTGGTCGAGAAGCTCCAACCAGATATTGTCGTTCTCGATATCTCCATGCCTGGGGAGAGCGGACTCCAGATCATCGGGCGGGTGCTCGAGGCCTGTGAGCATTGCCGCGTCCTCGTACTGACGATGCACGATGATTACACGTATCTGCGTGCGGCGATGGCGGCCGGTACGTCAGGCTATGTGGTGAAGTCAGCGGCTGATCAGGAGTTGATCAAGGCGATTCGTACGCTCCATCAAGGCCGGACGTACATCAGTGTTTCGCTCAACTCAGCCGAGGTCGAGTCGCCCCCTCTACTGGAGGAAGCTGAGCCAACGAGTGTTCCGGAGTTGAGTCCTCGGGAGACCCAAGCGCTGGAGTATGTCGCCTACGGGTTCACCAGCCAGCAAATCGCTGACCGGCTCGGTCTGAGTATCAAGACGGTAGACGGCTACCGAAGCCGTTTGAGCGAGAAGCTCGGACTGCGCAGCAGAGCAGAGTTGGTGCGCTATGCGCTCGAGAAAGGGATTCTCGACAAGAATCGACGGCCTCCAGGATTGGACGAAGAAGAGCGATAGGGCAACTTCCCGTAGGGGCCGCGCGGCTTTTCCTGTCAAAATTAGCCAAGAGTTAAGGATTTTATCCTCTAGTCGAATCAGTGGGTGCCGCCTACTATTGCTTCAGCTGGGCATCCCCTCCTGGCTGTTTCCTTCGGCCGAGCCCATGGCATCCGCCGCGGCTTGGCTCTCTAGCGGTATCGGTGGAACGCCGATGCCGCTATTGCTTTGTGCGCCAACATTTCAAATCCCGATGCGACATTGGGTGATCCCCGAGACCATTGTTTAGACCTAGGGGTCGTCGCAATCTCAACATGATTTCGGCTGGGCCTCTGTGACCCAGGCTCATGGCAAGGAGAGGCTTGGGTGTCTTCCGTAGCGTTTCGAACACCGAGGTGCTCAACTCGAGGGGATGAAGCGGTTGAGGCGTGTGTGGGGTTGAGGAAATGATGAGATCATTTGATGGGGCTGTCCATGTCAGAAGATTCCGAGAACAGTGTGGGGAAATTCCCGACATGAACTTGTTGGATATTGAGTGTTTACCCCGCTAGGCCCCAACTACGGATTCGCCATACACTTTGACGTGCTAGGCATCCCCTCCTAGCATCCTTCCTTCCTCGCCCTCTGGACGTTCTGTCCAGACTTGCGGTAGCGAGCCTCCCCCTCGCTGCCGCAAACTTTCTTGGGCAGAGTCCTTCCGAAAGAGGGCTTGGGCTTCGCCTCAGACCACGGCAAGCCGGTCAGAATCCTTCTTGTAGCGGCCGTCGCCCCTGGCGGCCGTCCGGCTATTGCCATGAAGACGGCCGGCACGGGGTCCGGCCGCTACGAGAGAGCATCGCGATGCCGCCGCAAACCGCAGGACACCAAATGTCCCGCTCAGCATCTGGCTCATCCGTAAGATGCCGTTCAGGCCTCGTATCTAGTTGTTGCCGCCAGGGTAGCGGATCAACTGCCCATCAGCCCAGACCATGTCTTGATCGTAGTCGGTGCCGATGAAGTTGCCGACCTGCCACGTCACGCCGCCACTGCAGCATTGACCTGCACCGGTCGGGTTCTCACCGAAAGCGCCGTTGCGACCAGGGCTGCAAATCATGATCACGTTGTCCTGTTGCAGGACAGAATTCAGGCAGTACTGTAGCGAGAAGCCCCAACCGTCTTCTGCGGCAACTTGATTGGTGTAGAAGAAGTTGTCACTGGGCCGTAGGTAGCCTCGAAGCTCGGCCAACGTAACGATGTCGAGCGTCGAAGCGTCGTAGATGTTTTGGCCCGCGCTGCCCGCGGCAATCTGGTCGGTAAGCCAGTTCATCCACGCACTCCCCAGATTTCGCATTTCGGCGACGGTGCGCTTCTGCTTTGCCTTTTGCAGAGCGTCAATCAAGTTTGGAATCAGAATCGAGGCAATAATACCGATGATCGCCACTACGATGAGCAGTTCGATCAGGGTAAAGCCTTTACGGTATCGGGTTGATCGGAACATAGGTGTCTCTCCCGTCTCAATCGAAGCACAAGACCTGTCTGCGTATACCGAGGGAATTAAGCAAAGATGATGCCATGAGGGGAGCCGCTATTGGACGGGAATCGGCGCTTGGTTCAACAATTCGCGGCAAAGAGCTGGCAGAAAATGTCAGTCGCCGCGGGTGCGCGGATTTTGGAGGACTTCGATGGGTGAACATGAGTGAAGAAAGAGCCCCGGCTGTCCAGATATCAGACGGCCTTGTTGACGTGCTACGTTGGGGAGCCCGTGCACTTTGGGGCGGTGTAATGGCCTTGCTGCTGATGCAGGTGGCTCATACCGTGCTCGATTTGGCCGGGTCATGGGAGTACAGCACGATTCGACTGCAACGGTCCTTCGTTCTGGCGGCGGGGGAGCCACTCTTTGCGGCGCCGGGCGAGGGTGCGATTCTCAATACTATTTACGGCCCGATCGCTCCCCTCGTCTTTTTACCCGCGACGCTGTTCGCTGCGCCATCGACTTCGGTCTTGGCGGGGAGTGTTCTCGCGTTGATTTGGTTCTTCGGTCCGGCCGGGCTCTTGTTGGTGCGGTGTGGCGGACGGTGGGGTGCGGCGGTGGGGCTGCCGCTGATGGTTGCAGTTGCGCTCGATGTATGGCCGCTCACGTATGCGGGATTCACGGTTCACGTCGATGGTCCGGCTCTGGGTCTCGGCTTGCTGGCGTGTATGGCCGTCATACCGGGTGAAGGGGGATCGGAGCGCCGATCGTTCGCTCTGGCCTCGATCGCCGCGGTTCTTGCGGTATGGACCAAGCAGGTCATGGCGCCACTGCCGGTCGCAATGGTGGTCTACGTTGGTTGGGCCATGGGGTGGCGCTCGGCGTGCCGGTTGGTGGGGTGGCTGTTGGTGGTGGGGAGCGGGGTAGGGCTGCTGGTGGTCGCACTCTTCGGGCCCCTATCGAGCCTGTGGTTGTATTTGGTCGTCGTCCCGGGGGGGCACGGATGGCGTTGGGCCGAAGTGGCTCAATGGACCAGTACCTTCCGGCTTCTGTTGGTCGAAGCGGCGAGCGTGTGGGCGGTGGTGCTCCTGGTATGCGCTGCACGGCTGAAGTCCGCACGTCGGCAGACCGAGAACCGAAGAAGCCTTGCGTACCCGAGGCTCCTGGCGCTTGTTGCGGTAGTGCTGCTGCCTATGGCCGTCCTCGGACGGATCAAGGTGGGGGGCGACGCAAACGCCTTTAGCTACGTGCTGTACTTTGTGTTGGTGGGCGGGCTTGCCGGTCTGGTTGCCACGGCCCGTTCCACGGTGCCCTCGGAGGGGCGACGATTGGCCCGCTCAGGATCCATGGTGTTGTTGACCGGTCTTGTGTTGGTGCTGACCGTGTTTCAGGCGCCCCCCAGCAGCTGGCGATGGCGGCAGGCGCTGAACTTGGCACAGTGGCCCCAGGAGTGGGCTTTGGCCTACGCCAAAACCCACCCCGACATCTACTTTCCTCGGCTTTCGATGGTGCACTACCTCGCGCACGGGGACATTGTTCACCAGGGAGTGGGGCTCCTCGATCTGTTCCTTGCGGGGATCGACATCGATCACGAGATGATCGCGGATCGCCTTCCACGACCACTTGCCGGTGTTGCCTTCCAAGACAACGGCTTCCAGGGTGACATTGCCTACATGCCGATTCTGTGGGCGTTCACCGAGATGACCCGCGACGAGGCCCTGCCGGGTTTCGTGATCTTTCGGAAACCGGCGGGCGCCGAACCCTGAAGATTCACCAGCAACCGGCTACGGCCTCTCGTTCGGTTCGAGATCGACCGCGGCGTGGGCACCTCGGAAAACGCTGCGCGGTGTGTCGCCGGCCAGCGGCTCGATCCGTGCCGCACAGACCTTGTACTCACCGGTGCCGGTGACCGCATCCCCCGCGTCCGTGGTCAGCAGGTTGGTCTTGGCTTCGGGGAAATGGAACGGCATCCAGATAACGCCGCGACGAACTTGCCGGCTGATCATTGCGCGGCACCGCACGCGCCCACGTCGGCTCACGATGTCGACCATCTGACCATCGCTGACGTCGAGACGTTTGGCATCGCGTCGATGAAGTTCCACGAAACACTCGGGCTGCTTGCCGCTCAGGCCCGTGGATCGACGCGTTTGGGTGCCGGCGTTGTAGTGGTAGAGCGTGCGGCCGGTGGACAGAACGAGCGGAAATTCTGGGTCGGCACATTCGAACGGCGGCCGGTACTCGACAGCCTGAAATTTGCCCTTGCCGCGCAGCACACCGCTCTTGTGCAGGTACTCGGTGGAGGGAGAGTCGATGGTCCTTACCGGCCACTGTAGGCCACCTTCCCGATCGATGCGCTGGTGCGAGATACCGGCATAGTTGGGCACCAACTGTGCCATCTCGGCGTAGATCTCGCCAGTGTCCGCATAGTCGGGCTGCTCGAGGCCAGCTCGTTTCATCAACTCGAGCACGATTTGCCAGTCCGCTCGTGCTTCGCCCGGGGGCTCGACTGCTTTTCGAACCCGCTGGACGCGTCGGTCTGAATTGGTGAAGATGCCGTCTTTCTCGGCGAAGCATGCGGCTGGTAGCACGACATCGGCCCAGCGGCAGCTTTCGTTGAGAAAGATGTCTTGCACGACCATGAACTCGATGTCGTTGAGCGCTTCCTCCAGGCGTCCTACGTTGGGCTCCGAGACCACAATGTCCTCGCCCATCAGGAACACCCCATAGAGGGATTTGCCCATCTCCTTCATCATTTCGTTCAAGTTGAGGCCGGGCTTCTCGTTTTGCGGAACATTCCATGCGCGCCCGAACTTTTCGCGAACGGCTGGGTCCTCGGCGCGCTGATAGCCGGGATAAAAGACGGGTGTCGCCCCGGCGTCATTGGCACCCTGGACGTTGTTTTGGCCCCGCAACGGATTCATACCTGCCGATCGCTTGCCCAGATGGCCGGTCATGAGCGTGAGATTGGAAAGCGCGTAGACGTTGTCGGTACCGGTGGTGTGCTCGGTGATACCCAGGGTGTAGTAGATGCCAGCCTTCTCGGTGGTCGCGTAGGCGCGTGCGACCTCGCGGATGGTCTCCGCGGGCACGCCGGTCATTTTCTCGGCTTGTTCCGGCGGATAGCGCAGAACCGTGTCCCGCACCGATTCGAACTGTTCGGTGTTGGCCGCGATCCAGGCATCGTCGGTCAGGCCTTCGCTTACGATCACGCAGGCCATCGCGTTGAGCAGCCAAACGTCGCTTCCCGGTGCCAAGGGCAAGTACCAGTCGGCAATATCAGCCATCCAGATGCGCCGTGGATCCGCCACCGCGAGCTTGGCGCCACGGCCCACCGCTCGCTTCATTTCCATTGCGATGATGGGGTGGGCCTCGGATGTGTTCGAGCCGATGACGAAGAGGAAGTCCGCGTCACGAATCTCGGGAATCGAGTTGGTCATCGCACCCGCACCGAACGTGGCCACCAGACCGGCGACCGTGGGGGCGTGTCACGTTGCAGCGCATTGATGCACGTTTTGTGTACCGAAGGCTGCGCGGGCCATTTTCTGAACCAAGTAATTCTCTTCGACGGTACAGCGACTGGAACTGATGAACGCGTTGGCATCGGCGCCGTGGCGTTCCCGCACCGCCAATAACCCGGCGGTGGCACGCTCGAGCGCCTCGTCCCACGTCGTGGGGTGCAGGTCGCCGTCCTCCCCGCGCACCAAGGGCTGGGTGAGTCGCTCTTCGTGGTGGACGAAGTCGTTGGCGAAACGGCCCTTGACGCACAGGTTGCCGTCATTGACGGTGGTTCCCGGTGGCGGGCTGGTGACCTTGACGATGCGATTGGCCGCACGGTCCACGTTGAGGTCGAGCTGACAACCGACACCGCAGAAATTGCAGGTCGAGCGCACTTTTTCGAGTTCGTGCTCAGACTTGCCATAGGCTAGTGCCGGCTTTTCCGTCATGGCACCGGTAGGGCACACATCGACACAACCGCCGCACAGCTCGCAGGTGGTGTCGGTAAGCGCCCGGCTATCGGCAGTCGCAATTGTGGTGCCCGCACCCCTCGCGGCGAGGGTGATGGCGCTCACGGCCTCGACTTGATCGCAGTAGCGGGTGCACAGGCTGCACAGAATGCAGTGATCGGGACGATACGAGATGAAGGGATTGTCGTCGTTGGGGCGTGCCGCGCGGCATGCTTCGACGGCCGGCCATGCGCCCGCCGTGCCGTGGACATCGGCCAACTGGTGAACACGCGATGGATTGCAGTCTTCCGCCTGGGCGCGATAGGCCGGCGTATCTGTCAAGTGCAAGGAGAGCAGGAATTGTCGATTGCGCTGGACCCGGGGCGTTTGGGTTCGCACGACGGTACCAGCTGCAGCCCGGTAGGCGCACGCGGGTTGCATGAGTCGCGAGCCTTCGACCTCGACCAAGCACATGCGGCATGCCCCGGCGGGGGTGAGCCGTGGGTCGTAGCACAACGTTGGGATTTCGATGTCGTTGCGCTGTGCCACTTGGAGCAGCGTTTCGCCGTCTTCGAACGAAACCTCGTTGCCGTCGATCACCAGCAGCTTGTTCTTGGTCATCAATGGTCTCCTGACTCTCGTGGGAGCCGGTCTCAGCCTTCGGGCTCGGTGGCGTCGCCTTCATCAGAGAGGCTAAATTCGTCCGGGAAGTACTTCTGAGCGCTGCTGAGGGGGTAGAAGGCGGCTTGGCCGAGTCCGCAGATGCTTGCCTCGCCCATGCCCCAGGCGACTTCGCGGAGATGGTCGAGGCTGGAGGGATCGCGGGTCTCTCGGTAGCGCTCGAGCGCTTGACGGATCACCTGGGTGCCGATTCGGCAAGGTGCGCATTGGCCGCAGGACTCGTCTTCGAAAAAGACGGCCTGGATTAATGCAGCCTCCACCATGTCCACCGTTTCGTTCAAGACCACGGCGCCTGCGGATCCGAGCATCGAACCGGCTTTACTCAGCGTGCCGAAGTCCATCGCGATGTCGGCACGTGAGGCTGGCAGGAAACCGCTTGACGCGCCGCCAGGAGAGAAGGCCTTGAGCTGGCCGGTAGCGCCACCAGCCAAGTCGAGCAACTCCTCGAAGGGCAAGCCCAGCGGGGCTTCGTAGATTCCGGGGCGGGCCACGTGTCCCGAGAGGCAATAGAGCTTGCTGCCGGGTTCCGTCCGACCGAGAGCGCGGAACCAATTACCGCCGCGCTCAAGGATCGCTGGAATACAGGCGACGGTCTCGACATTCTGGATCAGCGTGGGTTTGCCGCGGAAACCGTTCTCCACGGGAAAGGGTGGTTTCATGCGCGGCATGCCGCGTTTGCCCTCGAGGGCTTCGAGCAATGCGGTTTCTTCGCCGCAAATATAGGCACCGTGACCATCGACGAAGTGCCAGGCGATGGTGTTGTCCAAGGCGCCCGCGGCCGTGGCCGCGGCGAGCGCCGTTTCCATGGCGCCACGGGCCGGGCCGAACTCGCCTCGGATGTAGATGTACACCTCACGTGCGCCGAGGGTGATCGCTGCGATGGCGAGTCCTTCGATCACCAAATGGGGGCGACGCAGCATGACCTCGCGGTCTTTGAAGGTTCCAGGCTCGCCTTCATCGGCATTGAGCACCACGTAGCGTTCGGTCACGGACTGGGATCGGACACCGTTCCACTTGATGAACGCGGGAAAACCCGCGCCGCCTCGACCTTGCAAGCCCGCAGTCTCGAGCGCCTCGCAGACCCAGTCGGCACCGTGCTTCAAGGCCAGAGTCAAGCCTGCATAGCGTGGTGGATCGGGCGCCGCGAGATCGATCGCGAGATCGTCGTGACTCGGTGTGCCATGCGGGCGCGGGATCGGCTGGTGTTTGACGTCCGCATGCCATTGCGCTGGGGCCATTTCACAGCGGCCCAAGCAGGAGGCAAACGTCGCTTTGGTACCGACGGCGTCAAGGTCGGCCTTCAGCTGATCACAGCCGTGAAGCTTGCACGATAGGCCTTGGCAGATCCTGACACCAGCGTCCGGTGCGGCGAGGAGATGGTAGAAGGTGCCGACGCCGTAGATATCAGCCTCGGGTACGCCGGTGGCGCGGCGAACGCGCGCGGCGGTCCCCGGGCGCAGGCCTCCTTCGTCCTCGAGGACGTGAAGCACGGATTCCCGATCAGCTCCTTTGGGCAGCATCGCAAGGTTAGTATACCGACCTCATGAACAAGAGCTAGCGGTTGGGTGGCAGCCGAATCGCTTCGATCCAGGCCCACAACTGATCGATCTCTGCGTCGTCGAGAAGTTCCTGGTACGCCGGCATGACGAGGGTCTGGCGTCGCCAGAAAAAGCGAACCACGGGATTGCGTTCGAGCCGGCTGCTCGTCCCTGTCCGTACCCACTCGTCAAACTCCGCCCGGTCCCGCACGAGATCGTTGAAATTGCGACCCGCGAAACCCGGGATAAAGCCGCCGAGCGATCCGGGATTGGCGCGTCCGCCCGCGCCCTCGATGCCGTGACAACTCGTGCAACCGTGCTTGCGGGCAAGTGCGCGTCCGGCGAGCACGTCATCGCCTGTCGGTAGGTCGACGGCCTCGGCTGCACTGGCGAAGGCAACCAAGTCCGCGATCGCACCATCACGAAGCCGGCCATCGTAGGCGGGCATGCGCAGGAGTTGGTTGTTGAGGCGATCCTGGGCCGCGGGGTCGTCGAGCCAGGACCGTGGCGCGCCGAAACGGATGAACTCCTCGACCTCCTGTCGGGTCGAGGCGTACATCATGGCGTTGCCGGCACGAAACCGCGGCGCACTGCCCCAGCGACTCTTGGGGTTGGGAATTTCGCGACCGCCGTCGGGACGGTGGCAATGAAAGCAACCCTGGCCCGCTGCCAGACGTTCGCCCCGCAGGACGGGATTGAGCTCCCAATGCCACAGGAGCGCGCGCAAACACCACGGCACGACGAGCCATGCAGTGATTACAGAAACCAGAACGACGCCGACACCGATCAGGCGCCGATGTCGAGGCGTCGAGTTTGGCAAGTACGAACCGCTGGGTTCTCGAGAGGTTAGCTGGCGGCTTTGGAGCCGGTAACGGTGACCACTTTCATACCGTCTTTCTCGGCCAAGCTACCCATGACTTCGGCCTTCTCGCCGGCCAGGTCCTTGAGGGCTTCGTACGGCGCGCCGTCTTTGTGGGAGGCGGCGAGCAAGACAATGGTGCCGTCGTCCGTCAAGAGGCCCATGGGTTGCCCGTTCTTGACACAGCTCTTGGCGCATCCCGCGTGATCCGCGCCTTTGGCGCCTTGGCCGACGTAGCAGGCAAGGTCGAGAATTTCACCAGTCCAGCTGGCCTGGTCGTCCGCGCTGGTGGTGAGCACAGCGCCGAGCATGAGCAGCGTGGCCAAAAGACTCAGAACGGTGAGACGCTTGATCATCGGTGGATCTCCTCTCGTTCGTTTCATACGTGTTGTGGAATGATAGCAGGCCATCGATTCGGTGTGGTGGCGCCAAGATCGGCGGGTCGCACCGAGCCGATGGTGGGGTCGGCCGGCTGTGAAAAGCGTGGCTTCAAACGGACGTCTTGTCCAACTCGATCTTCTGCGGGCACTTGCCGTGTTGCTTGTACTGATTCGCCACGTACCGGAAACGCTGCTTTCCGGAGACACAACGTGGCAGGCCATTGGTCGGCAGCTTGTGTTGGGCGGCTGAGTCGGTGTCGATATCTTCTTTTTGCTAGCGGGTTTCTCAGGTGATCGGTCAACCGCCAATCCGCACCAGATTCTCCTGCTGAATGGACTGTGCCGTTTCGGGCGCCACGTAGTCGCTGTGACAATCGGCCTTGGCGCCTTCGTCGGCCCCTACCGCGCGCTTGGTTTTGGATGCCAGTCGGTGAATCTCCGCCGGTGGCAAGGTACCACGCTGTTCGAGGATGGTGCGTTGCTCGGGGGTCAGGGCGGCACTGCGCACGGGCTTGTCCCAGGCATAGGCGTCGTCTTTGCCGGACGCAAAGTCTTGAATTTCCTTGGAGATGCGAACTGAGCACCAATCGTGGCCGCACATCGCGCAGAAGTCGGTGTCGACGTCGAGGTCTTCGTCGTGAAACGCCCGTGCAGTGTCGGTATCGAAGGCCAGATCGAAGTGTTGTTCCCAGTTGAGTGCCGCGCGTGCCTTGGTCAGCTCGTCGTCCCAATCGCGCGTGCCGGGAATGCCGAGAGCCACGTCACCCGCGTGGGCCGCGATCTTGTAGGCGACGCATCCTTGTTTGACGTCGTCTTTCTTGGGCAAGCCGAGGTGCTCCTTGGGGGTGACGTAGCAAAGCATGCTGGCGCCATGGAAGGCAGCGGCGGTGGCGCCGATGGCGCTCGTGATGTGGTCGTAGCCGGGAAAGACGTCGGTCACCAGCGGGCCGAGTACGTAGAACGGGGCGCCATGGCAGAGCTGTCGTTGCAGCTTCATGTTGTACTCGATCTGGTCAAACGGCACGTGGCCGGGACCTTCGACCATCACCTGGACACCCTTGGCCCAGGCGCGTTCGGTGAGTTCACCCAGGGTCTCGAGCTCGGCGAGCTGGGCATCGTCCGTGGCGTCGGCGAGGCCACCTGGACGCAGGCCGTCGCCGAGAGAGAAGCTGACATCGTACTCACGCATGATGTCGCAGATATCGTCGAACAGCTCGTACATCGGATTTTGGCGACCGTGGGTGATCATCCATTTGGCGAGCAGTGAGCCACCACGCGAAACGATCCCGATGAGCCGTTTCTGGACATAAGGAAGATGTTCGCGTAAGACGCCCGCATGGACGGTGAAGTAGTCGACGCCCTGGCGAGCTTGATGCGCGATCTGATCGAGGATGATGTCGTAGGAGAGATCCTCGATCTGGCGTCCGATGATCATGCTGTAGATCGGAACGGTACCGATGGGCACGGTCGAGGCCCGCAGAATGGCGTCGCGGCAGGCGTCGAGATCGCCGCCCGTGGAGAGGTCCATCACCGTGTCGGCACCCCAGCGCTCCGCCCAGCGGAGCTTGTCGACCTCTTCATCCATGCCCGAGCTGACCGGTGAGGCGCCCAGATTGGCGTTCACTTTGGTGCGCGATGCCCGGCCGATGGCCATGGGATCCAAGCCGTAGCCGAGATGGATCCGGTTGGCGGGAATGATCATGCGCCCGGACGCGATCTCATCGCGCACCTGTTCGGCGTCGAGATGGGTTTCGCGTTCGGCCACGCGGCGCATCTCGGGTGTTACCTCGCCCAGACGAGCCCGCTCGAGTTGGGTGGTGGCGCTGGAAGCATCCCGTGGCTCGGGATTGAAATCCCATGCCGTCTTGTCCGACGGTTCGGGCATTCCGGGTGTGTCTGGCGACGAAAAGGTCCTGGGTCCACCGATTTCCGGCGCCGTGGCAAAGCTGCCTGGCGTCGTGCCTTGATCCTGTGATGAAGGGTTGCTTCCCCCGCGTAGGGGCAGAGACCAGCGGGACGCTCGACGGTCGGCCGAGTGGTGGGGCGAGTGGTGTGGCAGTTGCGAGCTAGATGTGGTCACGGCGAATCCTCCGAAGGAAGGTCGCCAGCGACTTTGAAGGCCCGGACCGAGGGTCGAGACGCTTCCCTACGCCGGCACGACCCGGATCAGGTTCCACGGGTACCTCTCAGCTACGTAGACAGTCCGCGCAGCGCCCCGAGCGTTCATTGCCTCCCTAGTGTATCGGTATCCGTCGTACCCCGCCGAGCGATCAAGCGATGCTGAGACAAAGTCTGAGTCGACAGCCTGCTTTTGGGATCCGGCGCGTCGTGCTCGCGCATCGTTGACGTCGTCGCCGGTCTCACATAGAGAGAAATCTCCTCATGTCAAAGACAGTTTCAATATAGGGAACTTCAATGAAAGACATGATCAATGCGTTTCTTGTTGCGACGCCCGATCGAGATTGATATTGTTTGCACATTGACGTGTCGGGGGATGTCACGATCGGTCTAGGAAAGCAGGTCTTCCTGGCTTCGAGACTAAGGCTTCGCCTTCTCGAGTCCCAATGGTTGGGGCGAAGAGAGAGCGGGGTCCAACTCCCGAGATGGAACGCGGGTAGAGGGGAGAAAAGCATGCCAGCGCAGATGGCGAGGTCGCGCAAGCGATCACGGCTTGTGTCGTCGGTCGACCATGGGGGTCGTGGCGTTAGGCGTGTTGGTCCGGGGTAATGAGCTGCATAGATATTCGGATACGGGTGTGAGTACCGGGATCGGTACTCGGGGATCAACGTATCTAGGAGTGGCCGCACTGTTATCCGCCCGCAAAAATACTCCAAGGGGGAGTTCATGTACAACTGTTTTTTGCGCCTCGGCCTTGGCGCGATGTTGCTCGTGATGGCCGCTCCGCTGCTTGCAGATGGTGGCGTAACGTTTACCGACATCGCCGAGGGCGACAACGCCGGCATCAGTTTTCGGCGCCTTGCGTCACCTCGGGCGGCGCTGCGCCAGGCCGCGATTGGCATGACGCCGACGACGGGTGCCGATTTCTTCTTCAACCTTCGTCCGAACTTCACGCCACAGAAGGGCCGCGGGGCCCCGGGTGTTGCCTTGCTCGATTTCGATCGGGACGGCGATATCGACATCTACGTGGCCAACGGTCCCAATGCGGCCAACGCCTTGTATTCCAACCAGTGGGTCGAGACCGGCGTAGCCGAGTTTATTGACGTGTCGGGCGGCGCAGGGGTCGACGCCTTCGATCAAGACAGCTCGGGCGTGTGTTTTGGCGATCTGGACAACGATGGTGATCACGATCTTTACGTGCTCGGCACGGGTGAGCCGAATCGGTTGTTCGAGAACCTTGGCTCCGGTTCGTTCGCCGATGTCACGGTTGCCGCGTCCGTCGGTGGTGGTAACAACCACACCGTGGCGTGCACGATGCTCGACGCGGACAACGACGGGCTGCTCGACATCGCGGTGGGAAACTCGTATGGCTCTTGGGATCATCGCATCCCAGTGTTCATTGCCGGTCCGACCTACAACAATTTTGAGCACAACCAGTTGTTCATGAACCAGGGTGGCCTGGTCTTCACGGATGAGGGCGCCGTGCGCGGTCTCGAGAATCCGTTGCCGCTGGCCGGCGTGGCGGGTACCACCGGTGCTGCTTTCACCTGGGCGATCGGTAGCGCCGACTACGATCTCGACGGCGATGTCGACATCTTTTCGATGGACAACCAAGGCCCGGCGCCTCAGGTTCCGGAACAGAACCGGGGCTACATCCGGATCTTCAACAACGACGGCGCCGGTAACTTCACCGACGTTAGCGCCGCGGCTGCGACCAATGTCATTGGCGGTTGGATGGGCGTTGATTACGCCGATTTCGACTGTAATGGTGGCATGGACTTCTTCGCCACCGACCTCGGCATGTTCGCGCGGCGGCCGTCGCGTTGGTTCACGTCGAATCTCGATGGTACGTTCACGGACTCAGCCGCTGGCAGCCTCATCAACACGCCGTTTGGCTGGGGAGCCGCTACGTTCGATTACGACAATGACGCTGACGACGACGTCATTTACCACGGCAGTGTGGACCTGTTCAGCATCTTCATTACGGACAATCCTGGCGTGGTGCTCCAGAACACGGGTACATGCTCGGGTGATTTCGTCTACGACGACACGGCGATCCTCACCACGGATCACCAGCTTCGGATGGTGAATGGTGTTGCGGTCGGTGACCTCAACAACGATGGATTTGAAGACATCGTCTCCGTTTCGGCCACGGATGTGAAACCGCGGATCCAACTTCCAATTACGTTCCTCACGGGTGGGCCAACCGGTTCGCCCTTCGACACGATCTCGACCTTTGAGCTGAGTTTCACGGCCACCATTATTCCGGGTAGCCAGTTCTATGTCGGCGAGCGTGATCCGATCACCGGCGAGCCGGTGGCACCGCCAGATGGCACCTTGTCGGTGGAGATCAACTCCGCAGATAACGGTAACGGCTTCGCCAGCTTTGACCTGCTTGGCCAGGCCGATGGTTCGACCAGCTCGATGAACCGTGATGGGATCGGCGCCGTGGTGTTCTTCACCCCAGACGGTGGCCCCACCAGCATGAACCCGATTGTCGGTGGCGCGAGTTACGCGTCGCAGAACTCGCTGACCGCCGGCTTTGGCATGGCTGCCGCTACCGGTGGCTCTGTCGACGTTCTGTGGCCGGGTGGTGTTCGCAATCGCCTCGACGATGTCGTTGCCGGTGAGCAGCTTCTGCTGCCCTACATCCCGTGCAGCTTCGACGCCAACTGGAAGAACTTCGGCAAGTTCAACAGCTGTCTGATGCAGTCGCTGAACGAGTACAAGAACGCCGGACACATCGACTCTGCCTACCGCAACCGGTTGCGCGACAGCATGCGTCGGGCCTTCGACGCGGCTCAGTAGATAACACCAGGCTGCTGCCCCGGCACGGCTGATGGGGCGGCAGCTTGGTCTGATCGGTATTGAGAGCGGTTCCTCCGGGTACCGCTCTTTTTCTGTTCGTGGATACTGGAGAGGAAGAATGAAGGACACGCTCGTCTCGACCCTACGTCGCCATGCCCATGGGCGCGCGGACCAACTTGCCTATCGATTCTTGATCGATGGTGAGGTCGAAGGGGCGCACTGGACGTATGCGGAGGTCGACCGACGAGCCCGCATGGTCGCGGCGCACCTTCAAGATGCCGGTGCGGTTGGTGAGCGCGCGTTGCTGTTGTTTCCACCAGGGCTCGACTTCATTGCCGGCTTCCTCGGTTGTTTGTACGCGGGCACCACAGCGGTACCGGCCTATCCACCCGCGTCGCGCCGGCACTGGCCGCGACTGCGAGCGATCGCTGACGATGCCAAGCCCAAGGTGGTGCTGACAGAGGGCAGCGTCTTGCCGCGCTTGAAGCGTGCGGCGGATGCGGTTCCGGGCCTCGATGGCCTCGCGTGGCTTGCCGTTGATGCCCTCGATGACGAGGCCGCCAACGCGTGGCGTCCTCACGCACCGGTAGCAGCCGAACTTGCGTTTCTGCAGTACACATCCGGGTCGACCGCCACGCCGAAGGGGGTCATGGTCACCCATGGCAACCTGATGCACAACGAGGTATCCATCGCGCGGGCTTTCGGCCAGAACGAGGACTCGGTGATCGTTGGTTGGCTGCCGGTCTACCACGACATGGGATTGATCGGGAACGTCCTCCAACCGCTCTATTTGGGCGCTCGGTGTGTCTTGATGTCGCCGGTCGCGTTTCTGCAGAAGCCGCTGCGGTGGCTGCAAGCTGTCGACACGTACCGCGCGACGACCAGCGGCGGACCGAACTTTGCCTACGATCTGTGCGTGGCCCGCATTGCGCCCGAAGACCGCGCAGCCCTCGATCTCTCCTCGTGGCGCTTGGCCTACAGTGGCGCCGAGCCGGTCCGCGGGCAGACGCTGGATGCCTTCAGCCAGGCATTCGCACCGGTAGGCTTCAAGCGGCGGTCGTTTTATTCTTGCTACGGGTTGGCCGAGGCGACGCTCATGGTCACTGGCGGGGCGACCGATCAGGAACCGGCTGTGCGTCGGTTGGATACCCGGGCCCTCGAGCAGAACGCAGTGGTGCGGGCTGAGAGCAATACCGGCGATCGTGACCACGGTGACAGCAATGCGCGGGTGCTGATCGGATGTGGGCATGTTCAAGGAGACCAACGCTTGGTGATTGCCGATCCCGCGACGAATGCAGTGTGTCCTGCGCATCGAATCGGTGAGATTTGGATCGCCGGTGAGAGCATTGCTGCCGGGTACTGGCGGCAGCCTGAGATGACGCAGCGTGACTTCGGCGCACACCTCACGGAACCAATGAATGATGGCTTCTGCGGGCCGTTTCTTCGGACGGGTGATTTGGGATTCATTGATCCCAACGACGGTGAAGTGTTCGTTACGGGCCGGATCAAAGACATGGTCATCATTCGCGGGCGTAACCACTACCCGCACGACATCGAGCGGACAGCCGAGGCCAGCCACGGCTCCGTGCGTGCCGGTTGTGGCGCCGCCGTCGCAATCGACAACGGTGATGACGAAAAGCTTGTGGTGGTCTATGAGCTGGTTCGTCATCCCACGGATCCACCGGAGGTGATCGTCGACACCGTTCGGCGCGCGGTTGCTGAAGAGCATCAGGTCCAGGTCCATGACGTGGTGCTCATCCGGGCCGGGACCGTGCCCAAGACGTCAAGTGGCAAGATCCAACGGCACGTCTGCCGGGCGGCCTATCAGGACGGCACGTTGACCGTCATTGCTCAGAGCACTGCGCTCGTCGATGCGGTTGATGAAGCCGACACCGAATTCGATGCCGAGCTGACGCTCGATGCGGAGACGGTACGGTCCCGCGGCGACAAGGCCGCTCGGGTCGCGCTCGTATCGCACTGGTTGGGAGACCGGTTCGCCCGCTTGGCCCGAGTGCCCGTGGCGTCGGTTGACCACGAAGCGCCGCTGACGAGCCAGGGCCTCGACTCCCTGATTGCGGTCGAGATGGGCAATGAGTTGGCCCAAAGCCTCGGCGTTACGGTGGAAATGAGCACCCTGCTGGAGGGTGCTTCGATTGCCGGGGTCGCGACCGATGTGGTTCGGCGATTGGCTACCGAAGAGGGTGGCTTGCCACGTGGTGATGGCCTGCCGGAGGTCGTTGCCAGGGCCGAGCTGGACCACTACCAACCCAGTCACGGCGAAGCCGCGCTGTGGTACCTGCATCGCATGGCGCCGGATTCTGTTGCCTACAACATGGGTGGCGCCGCGAAGATGAAGAGACTGGATGTCGGGCGTCTCGAGGTCGCGTTGCAGGTCCTGGTCGCGCGGCATCCGTCCCTGCGCACGTCCTTTTCCATGGAAGGCGGAACCGTCGAAGCCCGCGTGGCCCCAACCGTGACCGTCCCGGTCTCGGTTGATGTTGCGCCCAACGTCGACCACCGCGATGCCAGGCTGACTGCGTTCCTTGCGGCCCCATTTAGGTTGACGTCAGCACCCCTATTGCGTGTCGGGGTCTTTCGCGTGACGCCGACCTCCGCGGCAACACCGGAAGACGCGGCTGCTCACGTTGCGCTTTCCATGCACCATATCGTGGGCGATTTTTGGTCGTTGGGTGTCCTGTTGCGAGAGTTGGGCCGCTGTTATTCCGATGTGACGGCGGCCGGTTTGTTGCCACCACTACTGGTGTCACCTGCCTTGGCGGCAGGTCAGGAACGGGACCGGCTGGCGGGACCCGAGGGTGACCGCTTGCTGGCCTATTGGCGTCAGGAGCTGGCATCGCCGCGCACCGACCTTGACTTGCCCACCGACCGTCCTCGCCCGGCAACCCAGACGTTTCGCGGCGGCCGGGTCGATCATTCGATCGAGCGGGTTAGGCCGGACGACGTGAAGCGGCTGGCCGCGGCAACCGGCACCACGCCGTACATGATCATGTTGGCGGTATTCCAAACGCTGCTTTGTCGCTTCGCCGGGCAGACCGACATCTCAGTTGGCTCGCCGACGGCCGGTCGGGCGGATGCCAGTCGCTCGGGCGTCGTGGGCTATTTTGTCAATCCGGTGGTGCTGCGCGCTGACCTGGCGGGGAACCCGACTTTCCGCAGCCTGCTCGCCGCAACACGCAGCGCGGTGCTTGCTGCCTTCAGCCATCAGGATGTTCCGTTTCCGCTTTTGGTCGAAGCGCTGCAGCCGGAGCGCGACGCGAGCCGGTCACCGCTGTTCCAAGCGATGTTCGTGTGGCAACAAGACCGCCTGCCCGAGGAACGTGGTTTGGCTGGCTTTGCCCTGGGCATTGGTGGTGCGGCGGTCACCCTGGGTGGCCTCGAGCTCGAGTCGGTACCGGTTGCGGCCCAGGGTGCGCAGATGGACGTAAGCCTCCTGATGGCCGAAGTCGCCGGGCGACTCCACGCGGGCTTGACCTACAACGCCGATCTGTTCGATGAGTCGACTGCGGTGCGCATGCTCGGGCACCTGGAGACCCTGCTGGCGGGAGCGCTGGCTGAACCGGATCGGCGCCTTTCGAGCTTGCCACTGCTTGCCGAATCGGACCACCAAGCGTTGGCTGCTTGGAATCCTCCCGTCGAGGAGGGCGTTGCCGCCTGTTTGCATACGATGGTGGCTGATCAAGCCGCCCTCACACCCCATGCCGAGGCGCTGGTGGTTGGTGCCGAACGCTACACCTACGCCGAGCTGATCGCCGCGGCCGACCGGCTGGCGGCACGGTTGATGGCGATGGGCGTGGGCCCTGAATCGCGAATCGGCGTGTGTGGACCGCGTAACGCGGCCTTGATGGTCGGCATGCTGGGTGTACTGCGCGCGGGTGGCGCCTACGTGCCCCTTGATCCGGCCTATCCGCACGACCGGCTGCGGTTCACGCTCGATGATGCCGATGTCGCGGCACTGCTGGTTGTGGACGCGGCGCCCTTCGACACGGATGGCCTGCCGACGATCGATCTCACGCCGTTCACGCCAGTGGCTTTGGCCCGGACGCCATCGTCGGACACGCCAACGGCCGTTTCGTTGGCCCGGTCCACACCGGACAACCTGGCCTATGTGATCTATACCTCGGGATCGACTGGGCGGCCGAAAGGTGTGGCGATCAGCCACCGGAGCGCGGCAACGTTGGTGCGGTGGGCGGCAGGGAAGTTTCCGGCATCTGCCCGCCAAGGGGTGCTCGCAGCGACCTCGATCTGCTTTGACCTATCGATCTTTGAGCTTTTTGTTCCCTGGGCTACGGGCGGCAAGGTGATCCTGGCTGACAACGCCTTGGCCTTGTCTTCGCTGCCTGCGCGCGAAGAAGTCACGTTGATCAACACCGTACCGTCGGCCATGGCCGAGTTGGTCGCGGGCCATCGCCGGCTCCCGGACTCGGTCACGACCGTCAACCTCGCGGGCGAACCGCTGCCGGGGAGCCTGGCACGGCAGGTTTTTCACAACAGCCAGATCACGGCGCTCTTTGACCTCTACGGACCGTCGGAAGACACCACCTACTCGACCGGTGCTTCCTTCGGGCCGGACGATCCTGGCGAGCCGACGATTGGTCGCGCGATCGAGGCCACCCAGGCTCATGTTGTCGACCGGGCCCTCGAGCGGGTCCCGATCGGGGTGCCGGGGGAGCTGCTACTGGGTGGCGCGGGTTTGGCCCGTGGGTATTTGGGGCGGCCAGCCTTGACCGCCGAATGCTTCGTACCCGATCCCACCGGCGTTGCTCCCGGTGGCAGGGTCTACCGCACCGGCGACTTGGTGCGGTGGCGGTGTGGAGCAGAAGATGATGAGCCTGGCTCGCTGCTGTTCCTCGGCCGCATGGACTATCAGGTGAAAATTCGGGGTTTCAGAATCGAGTTGGGCGAGATCGAGGTGGCGCTTGCGGGTCTACCGATGCTTGAAGACGCGGTGGTGGTCGCGCATGCTTCCGGGGTGGGTGAGCAAGCGTTGGTGGCGTATGTCGTCCCCGACCCGGCGATGCCCCCGCCGCCGGTCAGTGACTTGCGTGCCGCGTTGGAGAAATCGCTTCCGGCGTTCATGGTGCCCCAGGTATTTGTTTCGCTGGACGCCTTGCCCTTGACCCCAAACGGCAAGGTCGACCGCAAAGCGCTACCGGTACCGGAGGCCGCGCGAGTTGAAGCCGAGTATGTGGCCCCGTCGACCGAAGTGGAAGAGATGCTGGCCGAGATCTGGCGGGAAGTGCTGGGTGTCGAGCGGGTTGGGGTGACCGATAGCTTCTTTGAGCTCGGTGGTCATTCCCTCCTCGCCATGCGGGTGCTGTCGCGGGTCCATGAGGCCTTCGATGTCGAACTGCCGGTTCAAACCGTGCTCGAGTCACCCACCATTGTTGGCATGGCCGAAGCCATCGCCCATGGCCTGCTGGCCGATTTGGATGAGGAGACCCGTGCCGCGATGCTTGCCGAGCTGACGGGCTAAGCGCGGAGCGAGCAGGATGTCAGCCGGCTGGAACGTGCGTCGCGACCTCACCTTCGGTGTCCCCGGAGGCGTCGTCGGGCTGCGGTTCGGTGGTGGCGGCCTCGTACAAGGCAGGGGAGAGTTCGAAGACGCTCCGGACAAAAGTCACGTCGCTGCGTACGATTGACAAGAGTGGGTTGGTGAGGTCGTTCGCTCCGCGCGGCTTGGCATTGGTACCAGTTGGAAAGCCAGGTGTCTGCTCGTTGACGATCAGTTGGACCGGTTGATCACCACGCACCCGCACCTCCAGCTGCTCGACGGCTCGTACCGGCAATCGGGCGATCAGGAGGGTTGGTGGCGCGGTGCTCAGCGCCTGGTCGTCAATGCGAATGGACACCACCGAATCACGCGGTTCGAAACTGAGCAAGCGACCGCGGCTGCCGGGGGCTGCAACGAGCGCCAATCGGTAGGTGCGAAAGACGCCGTTGGCTGAAACGCCGAGCGGTTTCACGGTCGGTTGGGCCAACGGTACGACTGGCGCGTCGGCGACCATCGTCGTCGGTATCAACGGGAACACGCGCTGGAACGATGTGTCACGCGTCTCGTCTTCAAAACCAAACGTCCGTGACCAGGCCGTTGTCTCGCGGTCAAAGCTGTGCCAGCTACGGGTATCAGCTTCGGTGTCCCAAACGTAGATGGCCGAGCTCATGGTCTGCTTGGGCATCTTGCTGGATTGCGCCAGCGCGGTGCCGAGGAACACCAGGCCGGTTGCGACGCCAACCGTGGGGATCAACCACCGCCGGCCGGCTCCGGCCGCTTCGAGCTGGGCGACCAAGAGTATGAGCAGAAGAACAAGCGGCAGCAACGGCGCGCCGCCGAGTTGGAACGTGCTTTGGAGCGCTATGTAGCCGGTGGCCACGAAGGGTGGAAACAGCACCAAGGCTGGTATCGCTGTGGCCGCCAGCACCGCCGCTGTCCGCTTGCTCGACCATCGGTCCGAGGGAATCCCCATGAGGTAGGCCGCGCCCACCAAGATGCCGAGAAACGGCCAGACGACTAGGTAGTTGGTGACCACCGGCAGCGCCGTGCCGGAGGTCAGAATAATCAACAGAAGCCACCAGCCCATGCCACCGACCAGGAGATCCAACAGGCCCACACTGATGCGGAAGAACCGTTGAAACACTGCGACCGCGGCGACGGACAACGCGGCGAAGGCGGCCATGAACAGGGGCGCACCCTCGGTGCTGTTCATCACAATGGGCACCCGACCCGCGTCACGAACGACCATCCAAACCAAGGTGATGGCGATCGGGATGCTGATCATCATGGCGAAGCCGGCGAGCAGGCCTTGGGCCAGGCCAAACGGGGTGAGGGCCCGGCGCCGTAGGCCTTGGGCGATCAGCCATCCGTAGCCGACCACCGCGATCAGGGCTGAGAGCCAGGCCAACCACGTTTGGTAGTGGATCAGCAAGGTGCCCATGACATTGAAGTAGACCCGATCGGGGCGCTTCCGCGTCTCGAGTGGTGCTGACAAGTCGAGCGCACCAGCGGTTCGTGCGATGGCCAAGGTGTAGGTGCCTTGGTGCTGAACAGTCCGTGGGTCGACCTCCTCGAGGCTGTCACCTTGGCTGTGATAATGATTCAGGCCACCGACCGGTGCGATGTTGAAGCCGTCCCAACCCGCGGCGCGGAAGGCCCTGAAGTCCGTGGTGTTCGGGAGAAGGTCGTAGACCGCGCCCATAACGGAGCTGGCGGCGGCATTGGGGACCGCCTCGGCGAGTTTCGGGATCCACCAGCCATTATCGTCTCCTGTCTCGAAGACATAGGCAGCGCCGCTGTTGCCCCGCGCGTCAACATTGACTGTCAACGCCACGTTGCTGGCCCACGGGTGCTGGTGAAGGAAGGCGTAGGCGCCTTGCAGGCCCGCCTCCTCACCATCGGTGAAGAGCACCACGATGTCGTTGCGCAGCGGTGGGCCGGCGCGCAGGGCCCGCATGGTCTCGAGCAAGGCACCAACCGCCGCACCATTGTCGGCTGCGCCCGGACCCGAAGGAATGGAATCATAATGTGCCACCAACAGGACGGTTCGACGCGTTTTCGCATCGCCGACTCCGGGCCATCGGCCCAAGACGTTCTCAACCGACATCAGAGAAGCGAGGACGTTGCCGTCTCGCGCGTGGTCGATGCGTTGTTCGTCGACCTCGAGACCGAGTGTGGCGAGCTCACCAGCCAAGTAGCGGGCCGCGGCGGCTTGGGCGGGCGAGCCAAGAGGGTGAGGTTCGGTTGAGATTGCGGCGGTGTGGACCAACGCACGGGTCGCCGAAAACTGGGTTGCCGGCGCCTCGTCGCCCAGGGCGGATGGTGGCCGCATTCCGAGATGGGTGGCGGCCACGCCGATCAGAACCAGGGCAGCGATCAACGCGCAGGCACGGGCCAACGACAGCGCGGGGGTCGCGTTGTTAACTGGGCGGCTTGCTGGCCCGTCCGCGGCCGCATCGGGTACCGCGTCCGGGATGTCTGCTTCGAGGCTGCGGAGTGATCGGTTGCGACCCAGAAGAAACGCACCCAACGCCATCGTGATGCCCAGCAGCAGGTACATGAGACCAATGCCACGCCCAGGTCCAAAGCCAATCAGCGGTCCCAACGGGCCCGCCAACAAGCCACCCTTGGCCATCATGGGTTCGAATACCTTGTCCGCCAAGGGGCCGGCAACGGCTTGTGCCAGTGGGATCGATGCGCCGGCGACCATCCGGCGCACCGCAAACACACGGCCCTGAATTTCTGGCGGTGTCTTACTTTGCCAGATCGCTTGACTGGAACCGGTGGTGATGGGGAAACCGAGAAGGTAGAAGAAGGCGGCGGCCGTGATTAACGTTGGGTTTGCTTGAAGGCCGCCAATGAAGAGCAAGATGCCCTGAAGCGAGGCGATGGCGAAGATAACCGGAATCCGGCGCTTGGGTCCGCCCCAAACGCTCATCACCGTACCGCCGACCAAGGCACCGCTGGAGGCGATCGCCGCAACCAATCCCAAGACCCGCGCCGTGGAGAACGACAAGATCAAGGGCGTGAGCAGGACCTGAACCATGCCGACGGCGAAGTTGATCACGGCGAACGTGAGTAGTAGTCGTAGCAGGCCGGGCTGGGACTTGACGAAGTGCCAACCACTCGCCGCGTTGTCGGCCGGCTTCTTTCCCGTTCCTTGGGTACTGGGTGGTGCCCCTCCGGCGGCATTCGCGGCGGTTTTGCCCTTACCCGCAACGTGAGGAATTCGAACCACCATCAGGATGGCGATCGCGATGAGGAAGCTAACAATGTTCAGCCGGACGATGCCCGCCAGTCCCAACGGCTCGAGTAGCAGGCCCGCGAGCAAGGGGCCGGAGATCGCAGACAGCGAGGCCCCCATTTGCAGCATGCCGCTGGCTCGGGCGAAATCGCTCTTGTTGACGATTGTGGTGACCGCGGCGCCAAAGGTCGGCCAAAGAAACGAGCCAAACACGGCACCGATCGCGACCAGCGGGTAGATGTGGGTTGGGGTCAGTCGGTCGGTGACGATCAGCCACAGCAGTACCGAATTGGAAAGGACCGAGCCGACTTGGGCGCCGATCAGCACCAGCCGCCGGTTGAAGCGGTCCGCAATCACTCCGGCGAACGGCGAGACTGCCAGCGTGGCTACCGCGCCCGAAAGGCCGATCAGCGCGAAGCGCGTTACCGAGCCGGTGTCCTGAAACACCTTGACACCCAGTGCGAAGCCCGTCATCGCCGAGCCGACAAACGAGGTCACTTGGCCTAGCCAGAGGAGTGTGAAGAGTCCCATGCCCCGTGTTGGTAGCTGTTTGATCATAGGTGGAGTCCGACTTGGCGGCCCGAGAGCGCGCTCGTGTGCCTCGGCTTGGCGCTATTCGTCACGCAATGACTCGATTGGGCTGACCCGGGTGGCGCGTTGGGCAGGGAGCAAAGACGCGATCGCGCTCAACAGCAGCAGCCCGATGGGGACGCTGATGAACGTCGCGGCATCGTAGATGGCGATGCCGTGCAGCATGCCGCCCAGAAAACCCGAGAACACGCGGCCGAGAACCCAGGCGAGCCCAAGGCCGATCACGACACCCACCGCCGTGAGGCGCAACGCCTGGACCATGACCATCTTGAGATTGTCGCTCGGATGGGCACCCAGTGCCATACGCAAGCCGAGCTCGCGTTTGCGTTGGCCCACCGAGTACGCCATGACCCCGTAGACGCCTATGGCGGCCAGAATCAACGCCGCGATACCAAACAGGCCGAGCAACAACTGATTAAACCGCGGTAGGGACAGCGAATCCTCGACCAGTTGGGTGGCCGTGTTGATGTTTCCCAACGGTTGGATCGGATCGATCTCGTGGGTTGCCGACCGCAAGGCCGGAACCAGCTCCAGGGGGTCGCCCGCTGTTCGAATGACCAGGCCGAGGAATGGCGAAGGTATTTGATCGAATGGAATGTAGATCTGGTCGCTGGTTGGTGACTGGAGGCCGTCGTGTCGGACGTCGCCGACCACACCGACCACGGTCCGCCACACATCGTTGCTGGTACCCAGGAGCATCAATCGTTTGTCGATCGGAGAATCGTCCGGCCACAGGCGCGCCGCCGCTGCCGCGTCAACGATCGCAACCGGCTCTGAATCAGCGCGATCGAACGCGTTGAAGGTACGGCCCTGGAGTTTCGGAATGCCGAACGACTCGAAGTAGTCCGGACTGGCGCAGCGCCAGCCCATCTTGATGTTGGCCTGACCGGGCTCCTGTTCCTGGTTCTCGGCAACCACCTCGCCCCGAACATCGAACGGTCCGAGCGGCAGGTTGGACACCAAGCCAGCGCTTTGGGCTCCCGGAATTTGGCGTACTCTCTCGAGCAGCTGGTCAGAAAATGCAGCGTGTTGGCGTGGCGAAGGGTACTGGTTGCGCGGCAGAAACATCTGGACGGTTAAGACATTGTCCTTCCGGAAGCCTGGGTCCACCTTTTGCAAATGGTTGAAACTGCGAACCATCAAGCCCGCGCAGATGAGCACGACGAGTGCGAGCACGATTTGCGCGATGACGAGCGTGTTGCGGACTGGATGGCTCTTGGAGTCAGCGGACGTCCTGCCGCCTTCCTTGAGGACGCCGAAGAGGTTGGTGCGGGCACCGCGGAACGCGGGGATCAATCCACACGCAACACCCGTGACAATCGAAATGGCCAACGAGATCAGCAAGATTCGGAGATCGATATCAATTTGGTGCAGTCTCGGGACGCGCGTTGCCTGGGTGTTCTTGATCGCTTCGAGGCCCCATCGCGCGAGCAAGATACCGAGCGAACCGCCCATGATGGCCAGCAAGACACTCTCGGTAAGCATTTGCCGGAGCAGGGTCCAGCGGCCGGCACCGAGCGCGGCGCGAACCGACACCTCACGTTCCCGTGTGGTCGCTTGTGCGAGCAGCAGGTTGGCGACATTGATACAGCCGATCAAGAGCACCAAAGTCACGGCTCCGAGCAGGGCCATCAAGGTCGGGCGAATCGAGCCGACGACGTTGTCGTTCAAGGACTGCATGGTCATGCCGTAGCCGGATTCGAGTGGGTAGACGCCGGGGAACGACTCGGCGAAGCGGCCCGCGATCGCATCGAGTTCGGCTTGGGCCTGCGTACGCGACGTATCGTCTCGCAGGCGCCCGATAACTCGCACGCCGCGAATGTGCCTCGGGACATTGGGGTTGACCACCAGCGGAACCCACAGGTCCGTGTTGGTGATCATGAAACGGAAAGACTCGGGCATCACACCGATCACGGTGTAGGGACTTTCGTCGAGCAGGATTGCTCTCCCCACGATGTTTGGGTCGCGATCGAATCGCCGCTTCCAAAGTTCATGACTCAGCACCGTTACCGAGGCATTGTTCTCCACCTCCGCCGGATCGAACGTGCGCCCCATCGCGGCATTGGTACCGAGCATGCGGAACATGTGGGAAGAGAGGCGGGCAGCCACCAACCGTTCAGGGTTCTCGCCTTCGGTGAGGTTGAAGTACCAGGGGATCAAGCCCGCCACCGTCTCGAAACGCTCGCTTTGTTCGCCCAGGTCGGTGAACTCCCCGCCGGAAAGCAACGTCTCCGAAATGCCTTGATTGGGGAACTGGTTCCAAATTAAGAACAGCTCATCCGGCTCCTCGTAGGGCAGCGGGCGAAGCAGAACACCGTCAACAATGGTGTAAACAACGGTGGTAGCGCCAATGGCGAGCGCCAAGCAAACAACGGCGGCCGCGGTGATGGCCTTGCGCTTTTTCATCAAGCGCAGGCCGAATCGAAGATCGCGGAGTAGGGTATCCATCGCGATAGCTCTCCTGCATTATCGGCGGCGTGCGTTGCTGAGCCGATCTAGTGCCTGCCGAATACGCTCGGCGAGGACGGACAAATTGGGTGGATGATGCATGGTGATGTGATCGCCGGGAACAATGTGGACCTCGGTGCCACCACCCGCCAGCTCGATCCACGGTGATTCGGGTTGCTGTGGATCGGTCGGCTTGCGATCACGGGCGCGGTAGAAAGTTAGGGTCCCCGGATAGGGCTGCGGTTGATAGCCAGCCATGGCTTCGAAGTTACAGCGGGTCAGGTTGACTACGTGGTGGGCGTCGACGCCGTCTGGCAGGGCGCCAATGGACTGTGCCTGCTTGATGATCGCTTGGAGTTTCGCTTCGAGGTCGTCCCCTTCGATATCGCTCAGCCAGCCACGCTCGGTGCGGCTCCGGACCAGGTACTTGAGCACCGCATCATCATCGATGGGCTTGTCGGGGTCGGTGGGCAAGATTGCGGTGTCGAGAAGCGCCAGCAACTCGACTTTTTCACCCAAACGCACCAGTTGCTGGGCCATTTCGTAGGCCACCATGCCACCCATCGAGCTGCCTCCCAGGCGGTACGGACCGACGGGCTGAACTGCCCGCAGTTGCTCGACGTAGTGCGTCGCCATTACCCGCAGATCGTTGATCGGGGTCTCGTCATGTTCCAAACCACGAGCCGGGATGGCGAAGATGGGTACTTGGGGGCCGATCGCCTTCGCCACATCACGGTAGAAGTAGACGTGACCACCGACGGGATGAATCAACACCAACGGCCTTTCCTGGCTCTGGGTCGTGTTCATCGGCACCAGGATGTTGCTCGGCTCGGCGTCCTTCTCGGAAGCGCTGGCGTCTTGGCTGTCAGCCAATTGGGCGGCAAGTAGTGCGACGGTGGGTGCCTCGAGCAGGAAGTGGGGGGAGAGTTCGGTCTCGAGTTGCGCGCGCAATCGCGTGCCGAGACGGACGGCCATGAGCGAGCTACCGCCGAGCTCGAAGAAGTCGTCATGGATGCCGATGCGTTCGACACCGAGGAGGTCCTGCCACAAGGCGGCGAGCTGCCGTTCGGCGTCATTCCGCGGTGCCACGTAGGCGTCGAGGTCGTCGAGCTCGCCGGGTGTCGCGGTGTCGGGCGTCTCCGTGATGGGAAGGGGCGCAGGCATCGGCAAGGTGGATTCGGTTGCCTCGCTGGGCTTTCGGAGCAAGGGCGCGTCGATCCAATGGCGTTTCCGCTCGAAGGGGTAGGTTGGTAGGACGACCCGGCGGCGCGTGCCCTGGGCAACGCCACCGAACCAATCGATATGCACGCCGTCGAGCCACAGCCGGCCGAGTGTCTGGCGCAAGAATGCGGTGTCCGAGCGCACTTCGCGTGGGTGTCGCATGGTGGTGCGCACCGGTGTCGAGCCGGGGCGCGCTGGGTGCTGGCGGGCCAACGTGCTGAGGGTCTTACCAGGACCGATTTCGAGCAGCACGACATCCTCGTCGCGTGCCAGCAGTTCCGTGAGGCCTTCGGCGAAACGAACGGTACTGCGCAGGTGCTGAGGCCAGTAGTTGGGAAGGCTGACGTCGTCGTCGGTGATCCAGGTGCCGGTGACATTGGACAGGTACGGGATCGCGGGAGCGTGAGCCTCGATCTGGTCGGCCTCGGCAGCGAATTCTTCGAGAATCGGCTCGACCATCGGCGAATGAGCGGCGACGTCGATGTGAATAAGACTGTGCTCGATCTCCCGGTCTTCGAGCTTGGCGGCCAGCGTGTCGATGGCCGCGACCGGTCCCGACGCCACGCACAAGGTCGGCGTGTTGACCGCCGCGATCGCGAGTTCGTCGCCGAGCATCGGCGTGAGCTCGTCCACTGGCAGGTTGACGCTCAACATGGTGCCCAGCGGCAACGATTCGAACAAGTTCGCCCGTGCGGCCACCAGTCGCGTGGCATCCTCGAGTGACAGGACTCCGGCGATGGCGGCGGCTGTGTATTCGCCCAAGCTATGGCCAATCATGGCCCGAGGTGCAATGCCGCGGTCCATCAGCAGACGTGCCAGGGCGTATTCGGTGGCAAAGAGCGTCGGCAAAGCAAAGGAGGTACGGCGCAAGCGGGCATCGGCCTCTTCCGTTTCGGGGCCGTCCTCGGCAAAGAGCGTGACTCGGAAGTCGTAGCCCATGTGTTGCTCGAACAACGCGGCGCAGCGGTCGATCTCGTTCCGATAGGTCGGCTCAGCGGCATAGAGGTCGTGGCCCATGCGTCGATGTTGGGCGCCGCCGCCCGGAAACAAGAAGACGACAGGTCGGTTGACCGAGGCCTGCTTGGCACTCATCACCCCGGCTTCCGTCGGATCATCGAGCAGGCTGATGGCCTCGTCAACGTCACGGGCCACCAACGCCCGACGATAGGGCATGATCTGACGGCCAACCTGCAAGGTAAACGCAACGTCGGCGAGCGCGAGCTCGCGATGGGACTCGAGGTGACGAGCAAGGTTGCCGGTCGCGCTCTCGAGAGCACTTCGGGTCTTGGCGGAAAGCAAGAGGAGTTGCTCTGCTGTTGCTGCGGCATCCGGGTCCCGCCCTGCCACCGAGGCTGAGTCCGGAGCGTTGCGGGCTTCTTGCAGGACCAAATGGGCATTGGTGCCCCCAATGCCCAATGCGCTGACGGCGGCGCGGCGTGGCCGACCATTCGCTTCCCAGGGCCGCAGCTTGGTGTTGACGAAAAAGGGCCCCTCCTCGAATGGGACCCTGGGATTGGGTGTTTCCATGTGCAAACTGGGTGGAATGGCTTGATGCTCGAGGGCGAGAACGGCCTTGATCAAGCCCGAAACACCCGCGGCCGTATCGAGATGGCCAATGTTGCTCTTGATCGAGCCGATGGCGCAGGAGTTCGGGGCATCCGCCAAGTCATAGGCTTGATTGAGGGCCTCGACCTCGATCGGATCGCCGAGCGCCGTTGCGGTACCGTGGGCCTCGACGTAACCGACCGACTTCGGTTCGACATTGGCGTCCGCCAGTGCTTCGCGGATGACCTCCACCTGACCGCTGACACCCGGAGCGGTCCAGCCGATTTTGTCGGCGCCATCGTTGTTGATCGCCCAGCCCTTGATCACCGCGTGAACTTGATCACCGTCGCGCTCAGCATCCGACAATCGCTTGAGGAGGACCACGCCGGCACCACTTCCTCCCACGGTTCCGGTGCTGTCCGCATCGAAGGTTCGGGTGCGGCCATCGTGGGATGTGATGCCGCCGTCCTCGAACAGGTAGCCGTTCGGACTCATGGCGCTGGTCCGAATGGTGACCCCGCCCGCCAGGGCCATATCGGCCCGGTGCTCGACCAAGCTGTCGCAGGCGAGGGCGACAGCGACCAGCGAGGTGGAGCAAGCGCACTGGACGTTGACGCTCGGACCGCGCAGGCCGAGCTTGTAGGACACACGGGTGGTCAGGAAATCTTTCTCGTTGGAGATGCCCATTTGGAACATCCCGATGTTTCTCAGCAGGCCAGGTTGGGAGAAGAGGTTGAGTTGGTAGGTGTTGGAACCGACCCCCGCGTACACCGCCACGCGATCTTTGAACCGCGTGGTGTCGTATCCCGCCCGCTCGAATGCTTCCCAGGCAATCTCCAGGAAGATGCGCTGTTGGGGGTCGATCACTTGGGCTTCTCGCGGCGCGTAGTCGAAGAACTTCGCATCGAAGAGATCGATGTTCGGCAGGATCATGCTTGCGGGAACGAAATTCGGATGGGCGAGTTCAGCTTCTGGTACCCCTGCCTCGCGAAGCGCGTCGGGGCTGTGTCTGGTGATGGCATCGACACCCTCGCGCAGGTTCTCCCACAGTTGGTCCACGTTGGGAGCACCCGGGAAGCGTCCGTTCATGGCAATGACGGCGATATCGGTGGTCTCGCGGTCACCACGGCGCGAAGCAGCGCGATCCCGCGCATCGATGCCGCCCACATCGGCCACTTCGCCGACCACGGCGGCGGTACCGACATGACGCGCCAGGGTGCGGATGGTCGGATACTGGAAGAGGTCCATCATCGATAGATCGAGGTTGTGCTCGTCGCGCAAGCGGGCGTGCACCTGGGTGAGCAGGAGCGAATGGCCACCCAGGTCGAAGAAGCTGTCCTCGGCGTTGACCTCCTGGATGCCAAGGACATCTTGCCAGACGGTGGCAATGGCGCGTTCGAGGGTGTTCGATGGCGGTGTGCTGGCCCCACTGCCGCTGGCCGACGGGTCGGGTTGGTTCTCGAGGTGGGCCAGTAAAGCCGACCGATCAACCTTCCCGCTGGTGGTCAAAGGCAATGCCGGAAGGACCTCAAATCGCGAAGGCACCATGTAGTAGGGGAGCCGGTCGCGGAGGAAATCGCGCAAGACATCGGGAGAGGCCGGTTCGTCCTCGGATCCGACCACAAACGCGGCGAGCCTTCGATCCGTCGTAACCGGCCCCTCGACGTCGTGGGCGAGCACGGCTGCTTCGCGGACCGAAGGCTCAGTGGCCAGGGTCGTTTCGATCTCGCCGAGCTCAATGCGGAAACCGCGGATCTTGACCTGCTGGTCGACCCGGCCGACGAACAGCAAGGCGCCGTCATCACGCCAGCGCCCGAGGTCGCCCGTTCGGTACAGACGTTGGCCCGGTTCGTTGGTGAACGGATGGGGAATGAATGCGCTCGCATTGAGCGCTGGCCGCCCGAGGTAACCGCGTGCCAAGCAACCGCCACCGATCATGATCTCACCGGGTATGCCTACCGGGGCGGGCTCGCCTTGCTGATCCACGACGTAGACTTCAGCCTTGCTGATCGGCAGACCGATGGGGAGGATCGCCTCGGCGAACTCCTTGGGGTCGTTCGGACAAGACCAGGAGGTTACCGAGATGGTGGCTTCGGTGGGGCCGTAGCGGTTCTCGAGCACCGCGCCCGGAAGTTTGGCGTAGAAGCGCGCGGCGAGCTCGGGCGGCACGGTTTCGCCGCCAACGACCACAGACCGAAGTGTCGCCGCGCGGGCGACGAAGGTGGGCTGTTCGAGCAAAACTCCCAGCAAAGACGGTGGGAACGACGTATGGGTGACCTTGGCGCGGGCGATCAGGTCCAGAAGGTAACCGGTGTCTTGGGTGCCGCCTGGCTTGGGTAATACACAGCAACCGCCGGTAACCAAGGGTGCGAAGATCTCCGCGACCGAGACGTCGAAGCAGATGCTCGACTTCTGCAGGAAGCGTGGCGGGGTGTCGAGATCCACCTGCCGCACCCACTGCATGCGGTTGGCGACCGCGCTGTGGCCCACGGCGACGCCTTTCGGTTGGCCGGTCGAGCCGGAGGTATAGATGATGTAGGCAATGTCGGCGGCGTCCACCGCGACATTGGGTGCCGTCGTCGGGTGCCCGGCAGTCGCTTGCGCTTCTTGCTCGAGCACAACAACAGGGGCGTCGGTTGTTGGCAGTCGCTCGACCACGGAGGCTGACGTCACCACCAGCGATGCCCGAGCATCGGTGATCATGAAAGTCAGCCGGTCTTCCGGGTAGCCCGGGTCCAACGGCAGGTAAGCGGCTCCGGTCTTGAGGATGGCCAAGATACCCACGACCCGGTCTGGTGAGGGCTCGAGGGCGATGCCGATCACCTTGCCAGAACCGGCGCCCCGATCTCGGAGGTGGTGTGCCAAGCGATTGGCTTGCTGTTCGAGATCACGGTAGATCAAGGAGCCAGCGTCGTGAAGGACTGCGGTTTCGTCGGGGGTCCGCTTCGCCTGTTGCTCGACCAAAGTGTGTAAGACGGTGACGGTTTCGAAGTCTTCGCGTGGACGACTCCAGTTGCCGAGAATCCGCTGCCGTTCGTCAGCACCGATGATCGCGATCTCGCTCACCGGGCGGTCCGGTTCTGAGGCGACTTCGCTCAGGAAGTTGGTCACGTGCGCCAGGATGCGCTGGGCGGTCCGGGCGGAAAAGAGATCGGTGGCGTACACCAACCGTGCCAGGAGGCCACCTTCGCCGGCATCGGCGATGGTCAGGGTGAGATCGAACTTCGACGTGCCGGGGCTCGCCATCATCGACTCGGCTTCGAGGCTGGCAAGCGAGGAAGACCGCGTTTGACCGCTCTGCACCACCAGCATGACCTGAAAGAGCGGCGCGTGGCTTAGGCTGCGTTCGGGATCCAGGGCCTGAACCAGCTGCTCGAAAGGCAGGTCCTGCGCTGCATGCGCACCGAGTAGGGTCTTGCGGGCCCGGGCGAGAAGCTCGGGAAAGGTGGGGTCATCGTCAAAGCGGACACGCAAGGCCAGGGTGTTGACGAAGAACCCGATTAACGGCTCGAGCTCGACCCGGCCACGGTTGGCGATCGGCGAGCCAATGACCACATCCTTCTGGCCGGCATAGCGACCGAGCACGACCGCGAAGGCGGCCAAGGAGGTCATGAACATCGTGGCGCCATGGGCGCGGCCGAGGGCGCGCAAGGGCTCCGCGATTGACGCTGGGATCAGTGCCTTGTCGGTGCCGCCGCGGTAGGAGGCGGCTTGCGGCCGCGGTCGGTCGGTCGGCAATTCCAGGATTGGAGGTGCATTCGCCAATTGATCGCGCCAATAGGCGATTTGCTCGTCGAGCACATCGCCCTGCAGCCAACCCCGCTGCCAGTGGGCAAAATCGGCGTACTGGATGGCCAGCGGGGGTACCGATGAAGCCGACTGTCCTTCGGCATGGGCATCGTAGCCTTGGGCGAGTTCACGGACCAAAACACCAGCGGACCATTCGTCCGAGACGATGTGATGCATGGTTACGATCAAGACGTGCTCGGTCGCCGAGCAACGCAGCAGTATGGCGCGGAGCAGTGGACCCCGCGCGAGATCGAAGGGCTTGGCCGATTCAGTGTCGATGCTGCGTTGAACCGCTGCTTCGCGCTCGTCGCCCACCAAGTCACTGAGGTCGATGATGGGCAGATCGAAGGCCATGGGTGGGTCCACCACCGGCTGCGGATTGCCGTTGGCTTCGCCGAAGCGGGTCCGCAGGACGTGATGCCGTTCGACGACCTCGGTCAACGCACGGGCGAAACCCTCCGGGTCGAGATCACCACGCAAGCGGACGGCTGCGGGGATGTTGTACCAAGGGTTGCCGGGTTGGAGCTTATCCAGGAACCAGAGACGCTCTTGCGCAAAAGAAAGCGCCATCGGTGCATCGGCCGGTGCCGGGAGCAGGGGTGGCGTCTGAAGACCCTCTCCCGCGCGTTGGGCCGCCTCCACACGCTGGGCCATGCCGCGGAGTGTTGAGGCCTCGAACAGATCGCGGAGGGGAATCTCGATCTCGAAGAGATTGCGCAGGCGTGCCAACAGCACGGAAGCGAGCAGCGAGTGGCCGCCAAGGGCGAAGAAATCGTCGTGCGCGTGAACGCGCGGCACCTCCAGGGCCTCGCACCACAGATCAGCGACCAAGGATTCGGTGGGTGACAGCGGCGAAGCTTCGCCGCGACTCGTTTCCGGCAGGGTGAGACGGCCGAGGGCTTTCCGGTCGACCTTGCCACTCGGCGTCATCGGGAGTGCGTCGAGCTCCACGAAGACGGAAGGCACCATATAGTTGGGCAGGGTCTGTGCCAAAGTCTGGTGGAGTCTCTCTCGCGACGGTCGCTCGCCGGTCTCCGGGTCCGGTACCCAAAAAGCCACCAACCGCTGTTCCTCATTGGACTCGCCGCGTACGGTGACCGCATTGGGGCCAACCCCGGTTTGGAGCGCCAGGGTCGCTTCGATTTCGCCCAGCTCGACGCGAAATCCGCGAATCTTGACCTGCTGATCGATGCGCCCCACGAACAACAAAGCACCATCATCTCGCCAGCGACCGAGGTCACCGGTGCGATACAGCCGTTGGCCCGGATCCGAGCTGAAGGGGTTTGGAATGAACGTATTGGCGGTAAGGGTTGGACGGGCAACGTAACCGCGCGCCAGGCAACCACCACCGATCCAGATCTCGCCGGGGGTCCCAACCGGTGCCGGCTCGCCCCGCTTGTCGACGACGTAGACCTCGGCCTTGCTGATCGGCAGGCCGATGGGCAAGATCGCCTCGACAGCCCTTTCGGGGTCATTCGGACAAGGCCAGGTGGTAACCGAGATGGTGGCTTCGGTGGGTCCGTAGCGGTTCTCGAGCACCGCGTCGGGCAGCTTGGGGTAGAAGCGCCCGGGAAGGTCGGGTGGGACGGCCTCACCACCGACGATCACCGACCGGAGTGAGGTCGCACGCGCGACGAAGGTCGGTTCCTCGAGTAGGACATTGAGGAGCGACGGCGGGAACGAAGTGTGGGTGACCTCGGTACGCGCAATCAAGTCCAGCAGGTAGCTTGTATCTCGGGTGCCGCCTGGTTTGGGCAGCACCGTGCAACCACCCGCGACCAACGGTGCGAAGATCTCCGCCACCGAGACGTCGAAGCCGATGCTCGACTTTTGCAGAAACCGTGGTGGCGCGTCGAGGTCCACCTGCTTGACCCACTGCATGCGGTTGGCCACCGCACCGTGGGGTATCGCCACACCCTTCGGCTCACCTGTCGAACCGGATGTGAAGATGATGTAGGCGATGTTGGCGGCGTCCACGAGCACCTGGGGTGCGGTTTCGGGATTGCGGGCAATCGCATCGGCATCCTGGTCAACCTGCACCAAACGGGCCTCTCCGGCCGGTATGAGTGGCGCCAGGGAAGAGGATGTGACGACCAGCGAGGCCTGGGTGTCGGCGACCATGAAGGCCAAGCGGTCTTCCGGCAAAGAGGGATCCAGGGGCAAGTACCCGGCGCCGGTCTTGAGAATGGCCAAGACACCCACCACCAGCTCCGGTGAACGATCGAGCGCAATGCCCACCACCGCATCGGGGCCAGCACCCTGTTGCAGCAGGTGGTGCGCCAACTGGTTGGCTTCACGCTCGAGTTGGTCGTAGGCTATCGAGCCCGCCTCGTGGATCACGGCGATCGCGCCGGGGGTCCGTTCGACTTGTTGCTCGACCAGGGCATGAAGGGTCGCCACCGTTTCAAAGTCTTCTCGCGGGCGGCTCCAGGTCGTGAGGATGTTCTGGCGTTCTTCGGTTCCGAGAAGCGGGATCGTGCTGACCGGTCGGTTCGGGGCGCTCGTGACTTCGGCCAGGAGCGTGTGAAGGTGCGCCAGGATGCGTTGGGCGGTGGTGGCGTTGAACAGGTCGCTCGCGTAGACCAGCCGGGTCACGAGGTTACCGTCACCGGTGTCCGAGACGTTGAGGGTGAGATCAAACTTCGAGGTGCCGGCACTCGCGGGCAGGGCCTCGGCCTCGAGGCCAGAAAGCGGGGCAGCCTCGGGCGGCGCGTTCTGCATCACCAACATGACCTGGAAGATGGGGGCGTGGCTGAGGCTCCGCTCGGGATCCAGCGTCTGCATGAGTTGTTCGAAAGGCAGATCTTGGGCCGCGTGGGCGGCCAGCAGGGTCTTGCGCGCGCGCGCCAGCAGCTCGGAGAAGGTGGGGTCGTCGTCGAACCGGACGCGCAGTGCCAAGGTGTTGACGAAGAACCCGATCAACGGCTCGAGTTCGACCCGACCGCGGTTGGCGGTGGGGGTACCGATGACCACATCCTGTTGACCCGCATGGCGTCCCAAGACGACCGCGAAGGCGGCCAAGGCGGTCATGAACGTGGTGGCGCCATGTTTTTGACCCAGGGCGCGCAACGGCTCCGCGACGGTGGCCGGTAGCAAGGCTGTTTCGGAGCCACCGCGGTAGCTCGGGGTGCGCGGGCGCGGCCGATCGGTAGGAAGCTCGAGCAGCGGCGGGGCGTCTCCGAGTTGGTCCCGCCAATAGGTGATTTGTGCTTCGAGGGTGTCGCCGCTCAGCCAGCTGCGTTGCCAATGGGCAAAGTCGGCGTATTGAATAGGCGGCGCGGCGATCGCGGTGGCGGTTCCGGCGGGCTCATCACCTTCGGCTTGCTTTTGCTCGAGGAAGGCTCCATAGCCAAGGGTCACCTCGCGCACCAATACCCCCATGGACCATTCATCGGATGCGATGTGGTGCATGGTCAAGACCAGGATGTGCTCGTCCTCGGCGCAGCGCAGCAACAAGGCGCGCATCAGCGGGTCATGCTTCAAGTCGAAGGTCCGCGCGACCTCGGCTCCAATTTGTTGGCGAATGGCCGCTTCTTGTTCGTCACCGGTTAGCGGCTCGAGGTCCACCACCGGCAACGCCATGGGTGATGGCGGTGCGACGACTGCGATCGGCCGCCCGTCCGACTCGCAAAAATGGGTCCGCAGGGCCTCGTGGCGGGCGAGGACGCCGCTCAGAGCATCGGCAAACCCTTCCGGGTCGAGCTGACCGCGCAGCCGAACGGCGGCTGGGATGTTGTACCAAGGGTTGTCGGGCTCGAATTTATCCAAGAACCACAAACGCTCTTGTGCGAAAGAAAGTTGTTTCGGCGCGTCGGCTGGGGCGGCCACCAAGGGCGGTATCGCGGCGCCACCCGCTTGTTGAAGTGCCGTCACCTGTGCCGCCATGCCACTGACTGTCGGGGCCTCGAACAACGCGCGCAGCGGCACCTCGACTTCGAAGACCTTGCGCAAGCGACCTGCCAGACTGGTCGCGAGCAACGAGTGGCCACCGAGAGCGAAGAAATCGTCATGAGCACCCACGCGTTGCACCCCGAGGAGGTCGCACCACAGGCTTGCGACGAGCGCTTCGGTGGGGCCTTCAGGGGCGACGAATGCCGCCTGGGCTGTTGCTTCGAGGTCAGGCGCTGGTAGCGCGCGATGGTCGAGCTTGCCGTTGGCGGTAAGGGGCAAGGCATCGAGCGGCGTGAAGACCGATGGCACCATGTAGTCGGGCAGCTGGGCGAGCAGATACTCACGCAGCGTTTCGGAGGTTGGTAGTGCGTCGTCGTTGCCCACCACCCAGGCGACCAACCGGCGCTCGCCATCGTCCCCCGCGGGTGCTAGCACGACCGCGTGACGGATTCCGGGATGGCAGGCGAGGGTGGCTTCGATCTCGCCGAGCTCGATTCGAAAACCGCGAATCTTGACCTGATCGTCGGCCCGGCCGATGAATTCGACTTCACCGTTGGTGCGTCGGCGCGCCAGGTCCCCACTACGGTAGAGCCGCGCGCCCGGGCGTGTCGACAACGAATCGGGCACGAAGCGTTGTGCGGTCAGTGTTGGGCGCGCCAAATAACCGCGGGCGAGTCCTTCCCCCGCGACGTAGATTTCGCCCGGCACACCGACCGGGACCGCATGGCCGCGATCGTCGAGCAGGTGGATTCCGAGATCGGGAATCGGGACGCCAATAGGGCTGATCTGAGGGTGAACGAGGTCCTCATGCGTGACCGGTCGGTAGGACACATGAACTGTTGTCTCGGTTATGCCGTACATGTTGACCGGCTCGAATCCGCCTGGGCCGAGTGTTTCGAGCCAGGGACCCACGGTCGACACGTCGAGCGCCTCGCCACCGAAAATGACGGTCCGCAGGCGATCGAGTGAGGGTGGGTCTTCGGCGTCGCGATGGGCCGCGACCAGACCGCGGAAGGCGGTCGGAGTCTGGTTGAGTACGGTAACGCTATGTTGGTCCAAGAGACGGACCATGGCCTCGGGGTTGCGGCTAACCCAGTATGGAACGATGATCAGCTTGCCGCCGTTGATCAGTGGTCCCCACAGCTCCCAGACCGAGAAGTCGAACGCATAGGAATGGAAGAGCGTCCAGACGTCATTCGCATCTAAGTGAAACCATGGCTCGGTGGCGTCGAACAGCCGAATCACGTTGCGATGGGTGATCACCGTGCCTTTGGGCTTGCCGGTGGAGCCTGATGTGTAGATGACGTAGGCCATCTGATCGGGGTCCACGGAGGCGCCGGCGGGTGCGTCGGCGGGCTCACTGGCGATGGCTTCTTGGTCGGCGTCGATCCGCACCAAGGTGAGGGACGTCTTGGTGGCTAAGTGGTCGGCGAGCGCATCTTGGGTCACCACCACATCGAGGCCGGTGGCGGCGACGGCGTCGTCGATGATGAATGCGAGACGGTCTTCCGGAAGGCTGGGGTCGAGCGGCAAGTAGGCGCCACCAGCCTTGAGCACACCCAAGATGGCGACCACCATGTCGAGTGAGCGCTCGAGCATCACACCGACCAAGGTCTCGGGACCGACCGCGTGACGCCGCAGGTGGTGGGCAAGGCGGTTGGCGGCTTGCTCGAGACTTCGGTAGTCGAGCTGCGCGTCTTCGAACACCAAGGCCCCGGCGTCGGGGGTGGCGGCGGCCTGGCGGGCGAACCGCTCGTGAATCAAATCGGGTGACGGAAAAGCCTGAAGCTCGACGGCCACCTCATCGGTCAAGGTGAACGCGCCCAAATGGGCATCGGGTGTGTTTACGATCCACGTGAAGGCGCGTTCGAGGTGATCCAAAAGGCGCTCGGCGGCGGCGTCGCTGATTCGGTGCCGATCCGTGCCGATCGCGAACGTGATCGATTCGGCATCCGGCAAGGCGCCAATGCCCAACGCGTAGTTGGTGCGAAACGCGAGGAGATCGCCTGCTGCGCCGCCGCCTGCCGTGTCCCCACCGAAGCCCTCATTCACGACGATGCTTTCGAACAGCTGACGGTCGCTGGGCATATCGCTCCAGCCTCGGACTTCGACCAACGGGCTGTGCTCGAAGGGACGCAGCGCACGCTGGGACTTTTGGATCGTCTGAAGCCAGTCGGAGACACGGTTGTCCCGTGCGGTTTTGACCCGCATGGGCAAGGTGTTGATGAAGCAACCGAGCATCTGTTGGACGCCCGGAAGATCATGGGGCCGACCCGAGACCGTCAAACCGTAGACCAGGTCGTCGCGACCGCTGTAACGGGAAAGGACCAACGCCCAAGCAGCCTGGACCATGGTCGGCATCGTGATCCGCTGGCGGCGCGAAAAGGCGATCGCGGCGCCGCCCGCCGCCAACGGAAGCCGGCGGTGGATGGTGTTGAAACGTTCACCCTCTGTGGTGTCGTCGCCACCCGCCGGACGGTCGATACCCAATGGCGTTGGCTCGTCGATTCCGGCCAGGGTCTGCTGCCAAAAGTCGCGCGCTGCATCGACGTTCTGGCGCTTGTACCAGCGGATAAAGTCACTGAAAGGGCGCGTTGGCGGTAGCTTGGGCGCTTCACCCGTGACATCCGCCCGCGCAAGCTCCTGGATCTCGCCCGACATCAGGCTTGCCGACCAGCCGTCGAGGATCAAGTGATGGTAGGTCCAAACGGTCCACCACAAATCCGATTCGAGGCGCAGGAGGGCAACCCGAATCACCGGGGCCTTGGTGAGGTCGAAGCCGCGAACTCGCTCGGCCCGGCGGAATTCCAAAAGGCGCTTCTCGCGCTCGGGGGCTTCCTGATCGGTCCAATCTTCGAGGTGAACCGGGATCGTCACCGTGCCTTTCTTGTGGACCACCTGGACTGGATTGCGGAGATTCCGCCACACGAAGGCCGTTCGCAACACCGTATGGCGCGCGGCGAGCTCCTGAACGCTACGGGCAAAGACATCGGGGTTGATGTCGCCAACCGGGAAGGCGTACTGCTCGATATAGGTCGTGCCGTCAGGCTCGTAAAGCGAGTGGAACAGCATGCCTTGCTGTACCGCCGACAGCGGCAAGATCTCTTGAACGTTCTTCTTACTCACGGTGTATCTCCAGAGCGCTGATCAGGCGTCGAGTTGGGCAAGCACTTCATCCAGCTCGTCCTCGGACAAGACGGGTTCGTCCGTGTCGCTGGCCTCGGATACCGTCGACGCCGGTTCCCCGACCTCGGCCTCGATGCCGTCTCGATTCCCGTCGACTGCCGCCAGCTCGGCCACGGTCTGGTGCTCGAACAGTTGCTCGGGCGACAGATCGAGGCCGGCTTCGGCGGCGCCGGCGATAACTTGAATGCCCATGACCGAATCACCGCCGAGCTCGAAGAAATTGTCGTGGATACCCACTTCGTCGAGCCCGAGGACCTGTTGCCAAACCGCCGCCAAGCGCTCCTCGGTCGGCGTGCTCGGGGCGACAAATGGGGTCGGCAGATTGGGTCGTGGATGTTGGCTGCCACGCTTTTCGGCGCCACCGGTCGCGGCGCCGGTGAGATCGTCTCGATTGATCGTGGCAGCGACCTCCAGCCGTGCCGCCAGATCGGTCGGTGAGGCGATGATCTGGGGATGACGGCCGCGCGACAACACCCGCCGTAGAACCTCGACACCTTCGCTCGGATTCATGCCCGTGATGTTGAAGCGTGAGGCCGTGGCGGGCTTGGCAGCTTTCGGTGGACTGGCGGGGGTCTTCTCGAGTCGGGCGGCGGCCCCGCCGACCCGTTTCATGGTGAACCGTTCAATGCGCACGAGAACGTGGCCTTGGTCGTCCAGCAGGGTGAGGTCGGTGCTCACGGTTTCGCCACCTTCCGTGCTGCCTTCGGAGCGCCGCAAGTGGCTGTAGATCCGTTGGGTGAGCGACCGCAGCGGGCGCACTTCTCGGTAGGACAACGGCAAGTACTCACCTCCGTCACCGAGGCCGCTGGTGATTGCCGTGGCGACATCGAGCAGGGCCGGATGAAGAACGTAGTCTTCGACATCACTGGCGAATTCGGCCGGCAGCTCGAGCTCGGCAATGGCCTCGCTGTTGCCCAGGTGCAAGCGTTTCAAGCTCTGCCAGCGTGGTCCCCAGGTCACCAAATTTCCGGTGTCCTCGGTGAGCTGCTGGTCGTCGTAGTCGACCGTCTTGGTGTTGCAGCGATCGACGATTGCCGCCACGTCGACGGCTTCGGCGGACTCGAGCGCCACCGGCGCAGTCAGCCCGCGCGCGTGCTCTTGCCAGTTCGCAGTACCATCGCCAGCGGGCCGACTGACAATGCGGAAACGGTAGCCATCACCACCATCGGCAGGCGTCAGGACCACACGCAGGCTGCATTGAGTGTCGTCGGGCACCATGACCGGGGTCATGAAGTAGGTCTGGCGCACGGCCACACCGTCACAACCCGCGAGATCGGCGCATGCGGCACGTGCCAGCTCCAGATGGGTTGTGCCGGGTAGAGCGCCCTGGCCGGCAATGCGGTGCTCGTCGACCAGCCAGTGGCTTTCGGTGCTGAGTTCCGCGGCGTAGACCGTGGCGTCGTCGTCGCCTTCGTGACCGGTGAACTTCCGTTGGAGCACCGGATGGTCGACCGGCTCGCTGGCCGGCTCCCGGGCTGGGGCAACGGTGGCCGGGGTACCGGCGACGGGACGCATACCGGCTTTGGCGGCGGCGTCGACCGCCATGCCCACGTCTTGCCAGCCGCTCCAGTTGACGGAGACCCAGTAGGTGTCGTCGTCCGAATTGCGTGCTTCGGCGTAGGCGTCCATGAAGTTGTTGGCGCCGCAGTAGTCGACCTGGCCGACCCCGCCGAGCACGGCAATGGTCGATGAACACAGCATCACGAAGTCCGGCGTTTGGCCGGCCAAGTTGAGTGCCTCCGCGAGGGCGAGCGTGCCGTCGATCTTGGGCGCCAGGACCGCGGCAGCCGCCTTGGGGTCCTTGAGCTGGATGACACCACCGCCAGCGATTCCGGCGGCGTGGATCACGCCATCGACACCACCAAACGTGGAGGTCGCTTCGTCGATCACGGTCCGCAAGCTGGCGGAATCAGTGACGTCCGCCGAGCGCACCATGACCTCAGCACCTGCTTTCTCGAGCGCCCGGACGCTTTCGATCTTTCCAGCCGTTCGGGCATCGTCACCAGTGGCGAGCAACGCATCCCAGGTTTCGCGCGCGGGTAGCGCCGAGCGACCGAGCAACACCAGCTTGGCGCCAAAGGTCTCAGCCAGATAGGTGGCGAAGGTCAAGCCGAAGCCACCGAGACCTCCGGTGATCACGTAGGTGCCGCCTTTTCGCAGTCGCAAACGCTCGTCAACAGCGCGATCCAGCGGCAATTCATCGTAGCCGCGAACGTACCGTTCGCCGTTCCGGTGGGCGACGATCGCATTCGTCCGAGGACCGCGGGCCTCGGCCAACACGATGTCCACGGCTTCCGCTTGTGAAGCGCTGGCGGCACCGGCCGTCAGGTCTATCGCCACGCTGCAAACGTTCGTGTATTCCTGGCCAATGACCTGACTGGGACCAAATGCCGCAGCTTTTGCTGGTGCGCTGGCCGCGCGATCTCCGGGGCCGCGCCGGGCACCGTCCGTTACCGCAACCAAGCGAAGCTCGGTGGTCGGCAGGTTCTTGCCGATCGCCTGAGCCAAGAACAGGAGGCTCCAGAAGCCACGATCGATAGCCGTTGAGGGCTCGTTGGCGCCAACACCCCACGCGTGGACGATGGCTTCGGGTGGATTGGGCCGTTCGGCGAGTGCCGAGAGCAAGGCGTTGTAGCCATCGCGATCGGCCGGGTCGAGGGTGAAGGTCGAATCGTCGACGGCAGCGAATTCGCCGCCCGCCACAGCCCGAGCGATCACCGCGGTGGCGTCGGGATCATCCTCGGTGCGCAAGTGCTCGGCAAGAGCGTCGCCCAGACCGTCCTGGTCAGCGAAAATGAGCCAATGACGCGGCGATTCGGCGATGGCGGCGGGTTCCACCGACGGTTTCCAGGTCGGCAGGTAGAACCACTCGGCGATGTCCGGTTTCTTGCGCCCCGCTGTCGCGGCAGACCCGAGGGCCAGACTCATGTCCTGGCGCTCGATCCAATAGCGCCGCTTTTGGAAGGGGTAGCCCGGCAGCGAAACCCGACACGGTGTCGAGGAGCCCCAGAAGCCTTTCCAATCGACGTCAACGCCCGCCAACCACAATTGTCCGAGAACGCCGAGCAAGAACGCATCGTCTTGGCCAGATGCGTCCTTTGCGTGGGGTAGCGACGCTGCAATGGTGTGCTCGGCGTTGGTGTCGGTGTGTCGTCGGGCGAGACCGGCGAGGGTGTTTCCTGGACCCACCTCGAGCAGTGCTGGCGGATCGCCGTCCTCTGCCAGCAGAGTCGCGAGGCCATCCGCGAAGCGGACGGTACCGCGCAGGTGCCGCGCCCAGTAGCCAGGGTCGGTGGCTTCATCGGCGGTAATCCAAGTGCCGGTGACATTGGAAATGAAGGGGCGCTCCGGGTTGCGAGGCGCCGCGGCCGTAACCGCTTCGACAAAGGGCGCCAAAATCGGTTCCATCATCGGCGAGTGGAAGGCGTGCGAGGTCTGCAAGCGGCGGGCACGGGTACCTTGGTCGGCGAGCCTACTCTCGAGGCTGGCGATGGCATCCACAGGGCCCGAAACCACGCAACGTCCTGGGGCATTGAGCGCCGCGATCGACAGTTGGGCGTCGAGGAGGGGCAACACCTCGGCCTCGTTCATCGGTACCGCAAGCATGGCGCCAGGCGGCAGGCTCTGCATCAGGCGCCCTCGGGTCGCCACCAAACGCAAGGCGTCGTCGAGTGAGAAGACACCAGCCAAACACGCCGCGACGTATTCACCAATGCTGTGGCCGATCATGGCCTGGGGTTCGATGCCGCACGACATCCAGAGCTGCGCCAGGGCGTACTCGACGGTAAACAGCGCGGGCTGGGTCAGGTGGGTCTGGCCCAGTTGTTCCTGGGCGTTATCGCGATCCGCGTCGGAGGGAAACAACTGCGTGCGGAGGTCGAGGCCAAGCTCCGACTCGAGCGCCTCTGCGCATTGGTCGATCGCACTGCGAAAAACGGGCTCGACCCGGTAAAGCCCTGCACCCATGCCCGCATGTTGGGCGCCCTGGCCGGAGAACATGAAGACCACCGGGCGCTCGCTGGCGGGCGAGTAGCCGCCCAAGAGGCGCTGCGGTTCTTCGCCATCCAGCACGGCGAGTGCATCCTTGCGATCCTCAACCACCAGCATCCTTCGGTGCTCGAAACGTTGACGACCTACCTGCAAGGTATAGGCCGCGGCATCGAGATCGAGGTCGTCATGGTCGCGCAGGTGGTTGCCGAGGTTGCTGATGGCATCGGCAATCGCGTCATCATTGCGTGCTGAGAGGAGCAGGAGGTTGCGGCGGCTGGGTGCGTCAAGCGTCGGAGGTGTTACTTTTGGCGCTTCTTCGAGGATGACATGGGCGTTGGTGCCACCAATACCGAACGAGCTAACCCCCGCACGCAGAGGACCATCGCCGTTGGTGGGTAGCGGCACGTTCTCGGCCGAGACGATAAACGGACTGGTCTCGAGCTCGAGCTGAGGATTCGGTTTTTCGAAGTTCAAGGTGGCCGGAACGACTCCGTGGCGCAACGCGAGGACGGCCTTGGCCAAGCTCGCCATTCCGGCGGCGGCGTTGAGATGGCCGACATTGGGCTTGACCGAGCCGAGGACACTGAAGCCAACGGCATCGGTCTTTTCGCGGAAGACCCTGGTCAGGGCGCCGACCTCGATCGGATCACCGATTTCGGTGCCTGTACCGTGGGCTTCGACATACGCGATGCTCTCGGGATGCACATCCGCTGTTTGATGGGCCGCGCGGATCACCCGCTCCTGTCCGTCGGCGCCCGGTGCCGTGAACCCGACCTTCAGCGCACCGTCGTTGGTGATCGCGGAGCCCTTCATGACGGCATAGATCTGGTCACCGTCCTCGATCGCGTCCTCGAGACGCTTCACCACGGCGGCCCCCAGGCCGTTTCCGAACACCGTGCCGCCAGCGCGTTCGTCGAAGGTGCGTACATGGCCGTCGGGCGAAAGAACCTCACCCTCGTTGTAGACGTAGCCCCCTTGGGGCACGCGCACCGCCACACCGCCGGCGAGTGCCATGTCACACTCGCCACTCAACAGGGCCTGCGCCGCCAAGTGCAATGCCACCAACGAGGTCGAGCACGCGGTTTGAACCGAGACCGCGGGTCCGCCCAAGTCGAGTTTGTAGGCGATGCGGGTGGCAATGTAGTCCTTGTCATTGCCGGTGGCCAACCCGAGCTCCCCGGTCGTTTGAATGACCTCGGGGTTGGAATACAGGTTGAAGAGATACGTGCTTTGCTTGCAGCCGGCGAACATGCCGATGACGCCGGGAAAGGTCGCCGGAAGGTAGCCTGCATCCTCCAGGGCGTGCCAGCAGCATTGCAGGAAATGGCGCTGCTGCGGATCCATGACTTCAGCCTCGCGCGGGCTGGTGCCGAAGAAGCTGGCGTCGAACAGATCGAAATCTTCCAACGAGGGGCAAGCCGGCACATAGCCCGGCTGTTCAATCATGTCGAGATCATCCCCTTCCTCGAGGCTCTCCTCGCGGGTGAGGCGGCGAATCGTGTCACGACCCTCAATCAAGTTCTGCCAGAATCCATCGATCGTATCGGCGCCAGGCACCTTCAACGAAAGGCCGACGATCGCGATCTCGAGGCCCGAGTATTCGGCTTCGGTATGGTTGCTCATCGTTTCCCCTAGTCTCGTCCCGTCCGGGACCGGCGACGTTGTTGCAAGCGGGCACGGCCGACCTTGAGCTTCTCTGCTCGGTCGTCCGGTTTGGGTTTGGGTGCAGGCGACGCCTTCTCGCTCAGAAAGTTGGCGAGGCTGCGGGCGCTGGGGTGGTTGAAGATATCGACCGGCTGCAGGGTCTGACCCGTGGCGCTTTGGAGCTTCTGGTGAAACTCGACCAAGAGTAATGAGTTGCCACCGATTTCGAAGAAGTTGTCTTCCGTTCCAACGCGCTCCAGCGCAAGAACGCGCATGAGCAGGTCGATGATGGTGCGTTCGAGGTCGTTCTTGGGCGCAGAATAGGCCACGTCATTCTCCTGCGGGCGTCCGAGTTTCTGGGCTCTTTGGCCCAGTGCGGCGCGGTCGAGTTTTCCGTTGGGGGTCACCGGCAAGGCGTCGACGAGAGCAATCGCAGCCGGCACCATGTAGGCTGGAAGGGAACCACGCAGCACGTTTCGCAGCGCTGGCGAAGCGAGCTCGGCTCCAGGCACCGCAACCACGAACGCCACCAGCTGTAGTTGACCCGCGGCGGTTTCATGCGGTATGACGGCTGCGTCGCCAACACCTTCGATCGCCTGCAGCCTCAACGCAACTTCGGCTGGCTCCACACGGAAGCCACGAATCTTGAGCTGGTCGTCACGACGCCCAGCGAAAGTGACCTCACCGTGGGGCCCGTAGCGGCCGAGGTCGCCGGTGCGGAACAGGCGATCTTCGGCGGTGCCGGATGAGAATGGATTGGATCTGAAGCGCTGCGCGTCGGACGGATCGTCGGCTCCCGAAAGATAGCCTGCGGACAGATACGGACTGCGGAAGTAAATTTCGCCCACCTCGCCCATGGCGGTCGAGCGTCCCAAGGTATCGAGCACCAACAGTTGAACACCGTCGATGCCGCGGCCGAGAGGCACGATTTCGGGGCCATCGTTCGAGTTCTGGAACTCGTAGTAGGAGAGAGCCTGCTGCGTTTCGGTGGCGCCATACAGGTTGATCACGGTTGCCAGTGGCGCGAGGGTCTGAAGCCGGTCGACGTCACGTCGCCGCAGCGCTTCGCCGACATAGAGCACCAGACGCAGGTCGGCGAGGGGTTTGGTGTCGGTAAGGGTAAGGAGACGTCCCATGGCCGGTGTCAAGTTGGCCACCGTGACGCGTTCGTCGCGCAGCCAGTCCGCGATGTAGCCGGGCTCGAGTAGGCGCCTGGGATCCGGTGCGTGCAATGAGGCGCCCGTGGCGAGTGCTGGAAAGACATCGCGCAGCAGTGGGTCATGTGCCAGGCCCGAAAGCATGGCGCATCGATCGTCTGGGCCCAGGTCGAATCGCTCGCTGAGCCAGTGAGCATAGTGGGCGAGGGGTGCGTGACGACCTCGAATGCCCTTGGGTCGGCCGGTGGAACCCGAGGTGAAGGCCAAGTAGGCGAGGTCGTCACCCGAACGTGCCGAGGATTCCGCGTTCGGGGCTTGGCCCGCGAATGATGCGTGTTCGAGCACCTGTGAGGGCGTCGGTGGCAACGTCAGTACGGGCTGATTCCCGATCGCCGCAACCACCGCGGAAGGCAGCTCGGTGGCCTTGCTGGTTGCGGTCAGGTGAAGGAGGGCGGCGGGATTCGCTAGTCGGATGATTTCGGCCAATCGATTCTCGGGATACCCGGGATCGAGCATGACGAAGGCCGCGCCCGCTTCGAGAACCCCGAGCATGGCCACGGGTAGCGTCGCGCCGCGATGCGCAAGGATGGCGACCGGTGCGTTGGGCTGGATCCCTTGATGACCCAACCACGAGGCAATGTGAGCGGTCGCACGCTTCAACTCTGCGTACCGCCAAGTACCGCGGCTGTCCACCAGCGCGATGTGCTCGGGGTTGGCCTGTGCTGTTTCCGCGATGGTCCTGTGCACCGGTTGGTGTGTCGTCGAGGGTAGGGGAAGGCTCGGGTCGGGAAGCGTGGTGCGGTCATCCGCGGCACCGTCATCCGAGGTGGTATCGGTTGAGAGCTGAAAGCCAGCCAATCGGCATGCCGGATCGACCGTGGCCTGCTCGAGCAGTGCCAGGTACTGATCGAGCAAGGCCTCGATTCGCTTGGTTTCGAACAAGTCCGCGTTGTAGACCGCGTTGAACTGAAAGCCACCGTCGGCTCGTGGGCCGGCGTAGAGCGTGAGATCGAACTTCGACGGCGGTTGGGAGGCGGCCAGTGGTTCGAGGGTAAGCTCTTCGAGCACAATCGGTTCGCTCGGCAGGTTGAGCATGTTGAAGAAAACCTGGAACAGGGGCGTACGGGCCAGATCGCGGGCCGGCCGCAACACGTCGAGCAAGCGTTCGAACGGCAGGTCTTGATGGTCGAAGGCACCCAGCGCGGTTTCACGAACGCGATCAACCAGCTCATTGAAAGTGGGGTTGCCACTGAGATCCGTGCGCAGCACGAGGGTGTTGAGGAAGATGCCGATCATGCCGTCGGTCGCGGCCCGGTTGCGGCTGGCGATCGGGGTACCCACGACGATGTCGTCACTGCCGCTCCACCGAGCGAGCAGCAGCTTGAAGCCGGACAGCAATGTCATGAACAGTGAAGCGCCGCGCTTTCGACTGGCATCTTCCAGGGCTTGCCGCGTCTCTGGAGACAGGTTTCGGATCACGCTGGCCCCGCGGAAGGTCTGGATCGGAGGCCGTTCGCGGTCCAAGGGCAGTTCGAAGGTTGGTGGGCGATTCCCGAGGCGACTGCGCCAGTACGCCATCTGTTGCTCGGCGACCGGTCCGGCCAAGCGGTTGCGCTGCCACACTGCGTAGTCAGCGTATTGCACGTGCAGCGGCGCGAGCGGCGACGGGCGCCCCTGACGAAAGGCGTCGTAGAGGGCGGCGAGCTCGCGGGTCAAGATGCCAATCGACCAGCCGTCGCTAATCACGTGGTGAAGGTTGAGTAGCAAGGCGTGACGATCGTCCTCGAGGCGTACCAGACTGGCGCGGAACAAGGGGCCCGCTTCGAGGTCAAACGGCTGTTGTGCCTCAGTCGCGATCAGCTTTTGAAGGGTGTCTTCACGGTGTTCATCCGCCAGGCTCGTGAGATCGACCACCGGCAGCGAGAGCGGCGTGGGTGGGTGAATGATCTGTTGCGGCACGCCACTGACGCTGGCGAAGGTGGTCCGGAGGCTTTCGTGGCGTTCGACCACTGCGTCGAGCGCGCGGCGCAACGCCTGAGGATCGAGCTGGCCGCGCAATCCGAGGGACAGAGGCATGTTGAACGCATCGGTACCGGGCTCGAAGCGATCGAGAATCCACAGCCGTTCCTGCGCGGGTGACAAGGGCAAGGCAGTGACGTCGTAACCGTTGAGCTTGGTGTGCTCTCGTGGCACCGGCACGATCGGATCTTCCTCGTCCTCACCGTCGCCGAGGGCGATCATGCGCTCGATTTCGGCCGCTGTCTCAGCAACGGTGGGTGCTTCGAAGAGCTGCAGGAGCGGCAACTCGACCCCCACGTCTCGACGGATGCGGGCGATCAGGCGGGTCGCGAGCAGGGAGTGGCCGCCCAATTCGAAGAAGTTGTCGTCGGCGCTGATCTCCTCGCAGCCAAGAACATCGGCAAACAGCGTGGCGAGTTGTATCTCGAATTCCGTTTCGGGAGGGCGGCCGCTGCTGGCGACAGCCCAGTCCGGCTCGGGAAGCGCACGCAGGTCAATCTTGCCGGCGCGGGTCGTCGGCCACGCCCTGACCGAAACGAATGCCGAGGGCAGCATGTATTCGGGCAGCGATTCCCGCAAATGCACACGCAAGTCGTCGAGGTCGGGCGCCGTATCGCCAGTGCTGGCGAACCAGGCAACCAGCCGGCTGTCGCCTGGACGAGCCTCGCGAACTTGGACCATTGCCTCATTCACCGCCGGATGCCGGCAAAGTACTGCCTCGATCTCACCCAACTCAATCCGGAAGCCCCGGAGTTTGACCTGATGGTCGGCACGGCCGAGAAAGGCGATGTTGCCGTCGGGAAGGAACCGCACGATGTCGCCAGTACGGTACAAGCGGCCACTGGCTGCGGTGGTGGCGCTGTCGCCGCTTGTGGCCTTCTCGAAGAAGGGGTCGGGAACGAACCGTTCGGCGGTGAGCGCTGGTTGTCCCAAATAGCCGCGCGCCACCAGGCCACCGCCAACGTAGAGCTCACCCGGAACGCCGGGTGGAACCGGGCGCCCGTTTTGGTCGAGCACGAATAGCCGATGGTTGGCGTTGGGGCGGCCGATGGGGGTAATCGCGTGAGGCCGATTGATCGGTTGATCGTTGCGACCCAGATCAAAGGTGCTGCAGGTGACCGTCGCCTCGGTGGGCCCATAGCCGTTATAGAGATGGCATGCGGGATCCATCGTCGTTCGAAGGCGGTCGACCTGGGCGCGACTGAGGGCTTCGCCACCCATGTGCAAGATACGAATGGTGCCCAAGTCCTCGCCACAGCCCTCGAGCTCGCGGGCAAACGAGGGCGTACAGTGCAAGAGGTTGGCTTGCCACTCCGCGGCGCGGGCGGCAAAGCGAGCTGGGTCGGTGCGTTCGCTCTCGGGCGCAATGTAGAGCGTGCCGCCTGCCAAGGTGGTCGTCAACTGCTCGAAGACACCAAAATCAAACCAGTACGAGAGACTTTGAATCGAGCGTGTGCTGGGTCCCAACGCGAAGAAATCCTCCGCCCAGGCAAGCATTGGAGCCAGGTTGCGATGGGTGATCCCCACGCCCTTGGGTGCACCGGTTGAACCGGAGGTGAAAATCACGTAGGCGTGGCTGTCTGGGAGGGGGGGGACCGGGGCAGTGTCGGTGGCGGCCGCCCGGGCGGGAGAGGTCTGGGCAGGTGGCGCCACGATGTCGCCTTGTCCATCCAGCACTACCACGTGGGCGAGGAACGGCAAGGTCTCTTTCAGCCGCTCGGCACGGGCTCGATGATGTTCATCGGTGACCAAGACCTGTATCGAACAATCAGCAAGGATGTGTACGAGACGCGCGTCCGGACTGCGAGGATCAAGCGGCACGAAGCCGCGGCCAGCGCCCAAGATTCCGAGCATGCCAATAAGCACATCCGGCCCTTGGTCAACCATTAAGCCAATCAGGCGATCGGTCGTGGGCGCCGCGGAACGACTCACAGGCGACCCTTGCTCCGAGATCATGAGTCCAGCTCCCGGAGTCGGCGGGCAAGGTGGTCGACTTGCCGCGCGAGCATGCGGAATGTCAGGGTCTCATTGGGGGTAACGACGGCCGGCTGGTCGGGTGTCCGGTTGGCCTGCGCCCGGAGCTTGGTCACCGGGTCGGGTCCCTCGGGGAAGCCGCCCGTTCCGTGCGACCACGGGCCCAGCACAGCTTGCCACTCGTCGTCGGTCAGCAAATCTACAGCGGCGACGGGGCGGTCGGGGTCGGTTGCGATTCCCCCGAGTAGGACGTCATAGTGCGCGACCAAGCGTGCGACGGTGGCCTTGTCGAAGAGGTCACTGTTGTACTCGAGGCTGCCTTCTAATCCGTTCTCGGTCTCAGCAAGCGTCAAAGTCAGGTCGAACTTGGCAGTTGTCACCGGCAGCGCTTCGGGCTCCAACGTCAGGCCGCCAAGCGACTCGCGGTCGAGTTCCGCGCGGTCGTTGTTCTGAAGCGCGAACATGACCTGGAACAACGGTGTTCGGCTCAGGCTGCGGGTTGGTTCCAGGACTTCGACCAGCTTTTCGAACGGTACGTCTTGGTGCTGGTAGGCGCCGAGTGTCGCTTCGCGAACCCGTCCAAGCAGCGTCCGGAATGATGGCTGGCCGGACGAATCGACGCGCAGCGCCAAAGTATTGACGAAGAAGCCGACCAGGCCTTCGGTCTCGAGTCGGTTGCGGTTGGCGATCGGCGAGCCGATGGCCAGATCATCTTGCCCAGCGTAGCGCCCGAGGAGGGCGCCAAAGGCGGCGAGCAGGGTCATGAACAAGGTGGCGTTCTCGGTGTGGGCCAAGGCCTGGAGCATGGCGACTGTGCTCGGTTCCAGGTGAACCGGTACGCTGGCGCCGGCTTGGGTCTGTACCGCGGGTCGAGGTCGGTCCGTGGGCAGTTCCAGTGCCGGAACGCCGGCGAGGGCCTCGCGCCAATAGTCGACTTGACCCGCCAGGACATTGCCCGCCAGCCATTTCCGCTGCCAATGGCTGAAGTCGGCGTATTGCAACGCCAGGGGCGGCAGCACCTTGCGAGGATCTTGGTCGGCTGCGCAAGCGGTGTAGGCCTGTGCGAGTTCGCGTACCAAGATCTCCATCGACCAGCCGTCGGTGGCGATGTGATGGACGACCATAATCATCACGTGCTGCTCGCCCCCAAGGCGCAGCAAACAGGCTCGCAACATGGGGCCGAGGGCGAGGTCAAAGGGCTCCGCAGCCTCGCGCGCGATCGCCTCTCGGACCGCGACGTGGGCGGCTTCGTCGTCGAGGTTGCCGAGGTCGAACAGTGGCAGCGGAACCGGGGCACTGGGCTGGATGACCTGATGGGGGGCGTCGCCCGTTTCGGCGAAGACCGTTCGCAGGGACTCGTGGCGTTCGACGACGAAGGTCAGCGCACTGCCCATGGCGTCGGCCTCGAGCGGTCCATTGAGCCGCACGGCGATTGGTACGTTGTAGGTGGGATTACCCGGTTGGAGCCGATCCAGGAACCACAAACGCTCTTGGGCGAACGACAACGGTGGTGGCTGGCCAGCGGGGTCCGCGAACCGCTCGATGGGTGGCGCGTCGAGCTCGGCGTGTTTGGCGCCTGGTGTCGCACCCTCCGCTCCGTGCTGGTCGATTTTCTCAGCGAGAGCAGCCACCGTGGATGCTACGAAGATCTGAGCGAGTGGCAGCTCAACGGCGAAATCACGCCGGACACGTGAAGCCAGTTTGGTTGCCAAGAGCGAATGGCCACCCAGGGCGAAGAAGTCGTCGTCAGCCCCCACCAGTGGCTCGGCGGTCGCGTCAGGATCAGCGCCAGCGGTTGCGTCGATCCTCGTTGCGTCGATCCCCAAGACGTCGGCGAAGAGCATGGCGAGTCGGGTTTCGGTTTCGGTTCTCGGAGCGACCGACGTGGTCGTGGCCGACCGCCAGGACGGCGCGGGCAGGGCGTCGCGGTCGAGCTTGCCATTGGCGTTCAGCGGCAAGGCTTCGAGGGTCACGAAGGCACTCGGGACCATGAAGTCGGGCAGGTCGGCTTGGAGGTACTCCCGCAGAACTCGTGGATCGGGTAGGACGCCGTCATCGGCCGTGCCCGTACCTGCCGTGTTGCCAGCAGCTGGCGCGAGGTGATTTTCGGGGACCACGTACGCCACCAACCGCTTGTCGCCCGGCTCGTCCTCACGCATGATCACAGCGGCCCGCGCGACCGAGATGTGATCGACGAGTTTGCTCTCGATTTCGCCTGGCTCGATCCGGAAACCGCGCAACTTTACCTGGCGGTCGATGCGGCCCAGGAAGGCAACCGCGCCGTCTTTGTAGAAGCGCGCCAGGTCACCGGTGAGGTAGAGCCGACTGCCGGATGGTCCGAAGGGGTTGGGGACAAAGACACTCGCGGTCAAGGCTGGCCGGTTCAGGTAACCGGTCGCCAGGCCGTCACCGGCGATCGCCAGTTGCCCGGCCATGCCCGCGGGTGCCAACGCCAGGCGGTCGTCGAGAATGTAGATCTGGGTGTTGGCGATCGGGCGGCCGATGGGCAGGGGCTCTCCTGGCGCACCGAGATCGGCCAGATCGTTCATTGCGTGGCAGGTGGTGAAGGTGGTGCTCTCGGTCGGTCCGTAGCCATCGCTTACCGTGATGCCCGGCACGGATTGGAGTACTTGCCGCACGTGGGCCGGCGAGACCACGTCGCCGCCCGTAAACAGCTGCTGCACGCCTTGCAAGCGATCCAGGTGGTCATCAACCATCTGAGTAAATAGGCCGGAGGTAAGCCACAGCAGGGTGACGCCCTCGGCGGCGATTAAGTCGGCAAGCGTTTCGAGGTCGACCGGACCCGCGGGCGCTACGACCAAACGGCCACCGTTGAGCAGCGGCCCCCAGATTTCGAGCGTGGCAGCGTCGAAGGCGGTGGGCGCGAATTGCAAGAACACCTGATCGGCGTCGAGTCGTGCATAGTTGGTGTCTTTGACCAACCGCACCACGGCCCTGTGGGGCACGGCAACACCCTTCGGCCGGCCTGTCGATCCCGAGGTGTACATGACGTAGGCCAAGTCGTTGGGCCCGGTGGCATGGTGTGACGGAAGCGCCGGGGACAGGGCGGTGGTTGGTTGGTCCGCAAAGGCATCTTGGGTGCCACCCAGCTCGAGCGGCACATCAATCAGCTGGTCCGGCAAGGGTGAAGGCAGGTTGTCGCGTAGGTGTTCGTGGAGGACCAATACCGATGCGCCTGTATCGTCGAGCATGAACGCCAAACGATCGTTCGGATACGCCGGATCGAGTGGAATGAAGAAGCCACCCGCCTCGAGGACCGCGACCGTGGCGATGATCATGTCCAGTGACCGATCGAGACAAAGCGCAACGGCCGATCCGCGGTGGACGCCCAGCGTGCGTAGCTGATGGGCCAGACGATTGGCCCGGCGACCAAGCTGCGCGTAGGTCAGCTGCTGGTTCTCGAAGGTGACCGCCACGGCGTCGGGCTGGCGGGCGATCTGCTCGCGGAAGAGTGCGTCGATGGTGGCGTCGCGTAGGTAGGAGGTGGCGCTCCCGGACCAGGTGCCGAGTAGCTTCGCCCGGTCGTCTTCATTGAGCAGCGGTAGGGAAGCGAGTGGCGAATCGGGTGCCCCGACAGCGTTGTCGAGCAGCGTCTCGAAGCTGTTGGCAAAGCTGGCCATGGTTTCCGGGTCGAAGAGATCCCGCCGGAATTCGAGGGCTCCGCGTAGACCGTCATCGGCCTCGCCCAGCAGGAGGGCTATTTCGAACTTGGCGGTGGTGGTGACGATGGGGATGGGCACCATCTCGAGGCCGTCAAGCTCGAGCTCCGCGCGAGACATGTTCTGCAAACCGAACAGAACCTGGGCTAGCGGTGGCCTGCTTGGGTCGCGTTGCAATGTCGCCGTCTCCACCAAGCGATCGAAGGGCAGATCTTGATGTGCGTAGGCCGCCAGTGTGGTTTCCTTGACCTGAGCGAGCAAGGAGCGGAAGCTGGGTCGATCACTGTGATCGACTCGCAAGGCGAGGGTGTTGACGAAAAATCCGATCAATCCCTCCAACTCATGCCACTGACGACCCGCGATCGGAGCTGCGATCGTCAGATCTTGCTGGCGACTCCAGCGCGCGAGCGTCGCCGCATAGATCGCCAGCAAGGCCATAAACAGGGTAGCGCCCTCTTCGCGGGCCAGCGCCGCGGTGCGCGTAACCAAGTCGGAAGGTAGATGAACGTCCAGGCTTGCACCGTCGGTCTGTACGACCGCGGGCCGTGGGCGGTCGGTCGGGATGGCGAGTGGCTCAACGCCCGCCAATTGTTCACGCCAGTAGTGGAGCTGCCGGTCCAGCTCCACGCTGAACTTCTCGGTGCGCTGCCAGGCGGCATAGTCCGCATACTGGATGGGCAGCGGCGCGAGTTGCTCCGGTGCCTCGTAGGCGATGGCGAGCTCGCGGATCAAGATTCCAGTGGACCAACCATCGGCGGCGATGTGATGGATGACCAGAACGAGGACGTGTTCGTCGGCATCCAACCGCATCAGCACGGCCCGCAGCATCAGATCGTGTGCCAGGTCGAAGGGCTGGCGGGCGGTGCTTTCGATCCGATCGGCGATCATGGTCTCGCGGGTGGCACCGGAGAAGGCACTCAGATCGACCATGGGGAGTGGCACCGGTGATGGCGGCGCAATCACCGGCTGCGGCTGGTCGTCCGTGCCAGTCTCGACCGTCGTGCGCAGCGGCTCATGACGTTCAACAATTGTGGAAAGCGCGGCCGTGAGCCGTTTTCGATCGAGTTTTCCAACCAGGCGGATCGCTGCTGGGATGTTGTAGGCACTGCCGCCGGGGCCCAATTGATCGAGGAACCACAGGCGCTCCTGAGCGAAGGACATCGGCACCGGCTCGTCGGGGTTGCGGGGTTCGATCGGTAGCCTGGTCTCGCTCGGGTCGAGACGCGCAATGTGATTCGCCAGATCAGCGAGGGTTGGGGTCTCGAAGATTTGCGGCAAAGGCAGCTCGACCCCGGCCCGCGCTCGTACCTGCGCAACCAATCGGGTGGCGAGCAGGGAGTGGCCGCCGAGGGCGAAGAAGTCGTCGTGGCGGCCGATTCGTTCGACGCCCAAGAGCTCGGTCCAGATAGCCGCGAGGGTGGTCTCTGGGCCGGGCAAAGGGGGCGCGAATGCCGCTCCGACGGCGTGGGCACCGTCCGCGAGCCGCGCGAGGGCGCGGCGGGTGAGGTCCGCTCGGTCGGTCTTGCCGTTAGCGGTGAGCGGCAACGTGTCGAGCACGACGTAGGCCGAGGGGAGCATGTACGCGGGGAGGCGCGGCGCGAGGAAGGCGCTCAAAGCCTCTTCTGCTGGTGGCGCCTCGAGGTCGCTGGGTACCAAGAAGGCGGTCAGCAGCGCATCCGAATCGCCGGCCTGGTCCGCATGGGCCAGGACGACCGCCTCACGCACCGCGTCGTGGTGCGCCAGGTTGGTCTCGATTTCGCCCAGCTCGATGCGGAAACCCCGCACCTGGACTTGATGATCCAGGCGCCCGAGGTAGGCGACCTCGCCGTCGGGCCGCAGCCGTGCTAGATCACCTGAACGGTAGAGTCGTTCCCCGGCTTCGGTGGCAAACGGGTTGGGGATGAAGCGCTCCGCGGTGAGACTTGGACGTCCCAAGTAGCCGCGGGTGACTCCGGCACCGCCAACGAACAGCTCCCCCGCGACCCCCAAAGGCAACGGCTCGAGACGCCCATCGAGCAGATACAAGCTGAGGTCGGGTATGGGCTCGCCAATGTAGCTTCCCACGGCTTCGGTAAGGTCGCGCTGCTCGATCGGTCGGTAGGTGACGTGTACGGTCGTCTCGGTAATGCCGTACATGTTGACGAGCCGCGGGCCGCGTCTGTCGTGACTGCCGGCATCGCCGCCGTCGCCGTGGCGCGCGAACCAAGGCGCCAGGCTTTGGATCTCGAGGGCTTCGCCGCCGAAGATCACCCAGCGCAGGGCCAGGTCATCGTCGGCCGTCTCCTGGTCTGCGTGCACCAGTTGCCTGAAGGCCGAAGGCGTTTGGTTGAGCACCGTCACCTGCTGCTCGACCAATAGGCGCCGGAAGGCATCGGGGTCGCGGCTGACCCAATAGGGGACGACAACCAAGCGGGCACCGTAGGTCAGCGCGCCCCACAGCTCCCACACCGAGAAGTCGAAGGCGTAGGAGTGGAACAGGGTCCACACGTCTTCGGCCCCGAACGCGAACCAATGGGCCGTGGCGTCGAGCAAGCGCAGAACATGGCCATGCGTGACGCCAACGCCCTTGGGGCGCCCGGTCGAACCGGAGGTGTAGATGATGTAGGCGAGGTTGTCGGGTCCCGTGGCGGCCAGCGTCCAGGGGTCGTCGGTAGCGGCGGGAAGCGGTTCATCGAGATCGACCACGTGGGCGGTGCTGGCCGGCAGGCGATCCCGGAGCGCGGCCTCGGTGATGATCACGGGGGCCGCAGTGTCGGCAAGCACGAATGCGATCCGCTCTTCCGGGTAGACCGGGTCGAGGGGCACGTAGGCGCCGCCGGCTTCCAGCACGCCGAGGATGGCGGTTGCCAGGCGCGGTCCGCGGTCGAGGTAGAGTGCCACCGGTACTTCTGGGCCGACACCCCAGTCGCGCAGGTGCTGGGCCAGTTGCCGAGATGTGATGGCGAGCGTTCCATAGTCAATGGTCTGTTGGTCGAACACCAGAGCGGCCGCATTGGGTTGCTCGGCGGCCCGGTCGCCAAACCGCTGGTGCAGGGTGCCGGTGACGACGCTGGTGGCGGGGGCCGGATTGAGGGCCGCCAACACCCGCGCGGCTTCGTCGTCCCGCATCAGCGGCCAGACGTCCACGGGCTGGTCTGGATCCGCCACGGCGGCTTCTAAGGCCAGCTCGAAGCTGGTCATCAACCGGCCGACGGTCGCTTCGTCGAAGAGATCGGTGTTGTATTCGAGCGTGCCGTCGAGCTGCTCGCCACGACGAACGAAAGTCAGCAGCAGGTCGAACTTGGCGGTGGTGCTGGCGATCGGAATCGTCTCGAGAGTGACGCCGGGCAGCACCGCGTCTAGCGCTGGTGCGTCCTGCAGCCCGAGCATGACCTGGAACAGCGGTGCCGCATTGGTGTTGCGTGCTGGATCGATCGCTTCGACCAGCCTCTCGAACGGCACGTCTTGGTGAGCAAACGCGTCCAGGGTGACCTCGCGCACGCGCTTCAGGAGCTCGGTGAACGAGGGCCTGCCGCTGGTGTCGGTCCGCAGCACCAACGTGTTGATGAAGAACCCGATCAGGCCTTCGACCTCGGCTCGTCGTCGGCCCGCAATCGGACTACCAACGGCGACATCATCTTGCCGTGACCAGCGTGCCATCAACGTGGTGAAAACGGCCAGCAACCCCATGAAGAGGGTGGCGCCATGAGTCTGTGTCAGGGCATCTAGCTTCGCAACCAGATCAGGGCGCAAGGCAACCGGAATCGCCCCGCCTTGCGTGGTGGGCTGTTTGGGCCGCGGTCGGTCGGTCGGCAGCTCGAGCACATTGACGCCGTTGAGATGTGTCCGCCAGTAGTTGATCTGGCGGTCCATCTCGCCCGCGGCCAACCATGCTCTCTGCCAGGCGGCAAAGTCGCCGTACTGAATGGGCAAGGGTTCGAGGGCGGGCGTCCGGTTTTGGGTCAGCGCTTCGTAGGCGACACCGAGCTCCCGAATGAGAATAGCCGCGGACCAACCGTCGGAGGCAATGTGGTGCATTGCCAGCACCAGAATGTGCTCGGACTCTCCCAGTTTCAAGAGCCGCACACGCAGCAGCGGTGCCTGCTCGAGGTCGAACGGTGCTTGGCTCACCCGCAGGATCTGGTCTCGAACCCGCGACCGGCGCGCCATGGCAGGGAGGTGTCCGAGCCCATCAACGGGTAGGTCGAATGGCCCGGGTGGTGCCACCACCGGCACGGGAACGCCGTCTTCAGCCTGGAAGGTTGTGCGGAGGGCTTCGTGGCGACCGACAATGGTCTCGAGGCAGGCGCGCAGGGCTTCGGTGTCGAGGGGGCCGCGCAGCCGGAGAGCGGCGGGGATGTTGTAGGCGGCCGACGTCGGATCGAGCTGGTGCAGGAACCACAAGCGCTCTTGGGCAAAGGACATCATCAGCGGCGCACCGGTCTCACGCGGCACGATCCGTTGCTGGCGAACGGCTTCGCTCGGGTCAAGTCGCGCCACTTGCGATGCCAGCTCGGCCAAGGTTGGGGTCTCGAAGATTTGCGGCAAAGGCAGCTCGACCCCGGCCCGCGCTCGTACCTGCGCAACCAATCGGGTGGCGAGCAGGGAGTGGCCGCCGAGAGCGAAGAAATCGTCATGACGGCCGACCTGGTCGACGCCCAGTAGATTCTCCCAGATGGCGGCCAGGTCAATCTCGATTGGCCCTTCCGGTGGGTTGTATTCAGCCTGACGAGCGGCACCACCGAGGTCGTGCTCGGCGAGTGCGATCCGATCGACCTTGCCGTTGGGTAGCGCCGGGAGGGAGGCCATCGGCACGACCAGCGACGGCATCATGAAAGACGGGAGCTGGCCACCGAGTCTGTGCAGAACGGCGTCGGTATCGAAGGTCACCGCAGGAGTGGTGTCCTCGTGCTTGGCGTTCGCCGTGCGAGGCACGACGAATGCTACCAAACGCTGTTCGTCGCCAACTCCATGGACGAGAACCGCTGCCGAGCGCACGCGCTTGTCAGCTTGGAGCGCTGCTTCGATCTCGCCGAGTTCGATCCTGAACCCACGCAGCTTGACCTGATGGTCGGCACGCCCGGTGAATACGAGGGCGCCATCCAGGCGGCGGCGCGCCTGGTCTCCGGTCCGGTAGAGGCGATCACTGGTCGGTGTCCGGGCGGCTTCGATGAAAGGATTCGGTACGAAGCGCTCGGCGGTGAGTGCGGGTTGTCTAAGGTAGCCGCGGGCCAAACCCGAGCCCCCGAGGTAGACGTCGCCCACCACCCCAATCGGCACGGGCTCGAGTCGCTGATCGACGACGTAGAGTTGCATGTTGTCGATCGGCAAGCCGATCGGAACATCCAAGCGATCAGTGGTCGTGGTCGAGTAGGACCATGCGGTGGCGTCGATGGTCGCTTCGGTGGGGCCGTAGAGGTTGATGATCTCGGCGTCGAGGTATCTGCTCAGGCGTTTGGCGAGCGACGTCTTGAGTGCCTCGCCGCCCGCGAAGACGCGGCGTAGGGTGGCGGCCTTGGTGGCGAGCTCTGGCAGGTCCGCCAGGACCTCGAGCAAAGACGGCACACCTTGGAGCACGGTGATGGCATGGGCCTCGACGGCGTCGACCAGGGCGGAAGCGTCACGGTGGGCGCCTGGTGTGGCCAATACCAGGCTTGCGCCAGCCAGCAGAGGTGCCCACAGTTCCCAAACGGAGGCGTCGAAACTCGATGGGGTCTTGTGAAGGACCGCGTCGTCAGAATCCAAGGGGAAGACACGCTGCATCCAGTCCATGTGATTGACCGCTGCCGCGTGCGAAATGGCCACGCCCTTGGGCTTGCCAGTCGAGCCCGAGGTGTAAATGACGTAAGCGACGGTCCCTGGATCGACTGCATCAATTTCCGGTTGGGCCTGCTGATGCTCGACGGCCAACACCGGTGGCGTTTGGTCCAGGAAGACCACTTGCCCAGCCTCGAGGTTGGTGTTGGGTGGCTCGCTCTCGTGGGTGGTGACCAACGCCTGTACCGCAGCATCGTGCATCATGTAGGCAAGTCGGTCCTCCGGGTAGTCCGGATCGAGCGGTACATAGGCACCGCCGGCCGTCGCGGTGGCGAGCATCGCGGTCACGAAAGCCTCGCTTCGGGGCAAGCACAAGGCAACCCGGCTTTCGGGACCCACTTCAAGTTGCGCCAGGCGCGCGGCCAGCAATGCCACGTTACGTGCCAGCTCAGCGTAGGTCCAAGAGGCGCTGCCCTCGAACAGCGCGACGGCGTTCGGTGTGCGTGTCACCTGCCGCTGAAAGCGCCCGATGAGGGTGGACTCGCCGAGGCCGGTACGATCTTGTTCGCGACCCTGCCATGCGGTAAGCACCTCCATGCGTTCGGCGGCGGTCATCAAAGGCAAGGAGTCGACCCGTGTCTCAGGGCTGTTGACAGCGCCCTCGAGCACCAGTTCGAAGCTGGTCATCAACCGCTCGACGGTCGCTTGGTCGAATAGATCGGTGTTGAATTCGACCGTGCCCTCGAGCTGCTCACCATCACGCACGAAGGTCAGCAGCAGGTCGAACTTGGCGGTGGTGCTGGTGACCGGGATCGATTCGACGGCGACGTCCGACAGGACCGCGTCTTGCGCCGGCGCGTCCTGAAGCCCGAGCATGACCTGGAATAGCGGCGAAGCGCCAGCGTCGCGCTTTGGATCGAGCGCTTCTACCAGCTTCTCGAACGGCACGTCTTGGTGGGCGAATGCGTCCAGAGTGACGTCGCGCACACGACCCAGAAGCTCGGCAAACGATGGCCTGCCGCTGGTGTCGGTCCGCAGCACCAGGGTGTTGACGAAGAAGCCAATCAGGTCTTCGACCTCGGCCTGGCGCCGGCCGGCAATTGGGCTGCCAACGGCGATGTCATCTTGCCCAGACCAGCGCGACAGGACCGCGTTGAACGCCGTGAGCAGGCCCATATATAGCGTCGCTCCCCGAGCCCGTGTGAGGCTTTCGAGTCGGTCCACCAGCGTCTTGGACAGGGTAACCGGTAGGGAGCTGCCACGGGTTGATGGTTGCGACGGCCGTGGTCGGTCGGTGGGCAACTCGAGCACGGCAACGCCGTTGAGGTGGGTTCGCCAGTAGTTGATCTGCCGGTCCATCTCACCCGCGGCCAGCCATGCTCGTTGCCAGGCCGCGAAGTCGCCGTACTGAATCGGCAACGGCGCGAGGGAGGGCGTTTGGTCTTGGGCCAGCGCCTCGTAGGCGATATTGAGCTCGCGAATGAGGATGGCTGAGGACCATCCGTCCGAGGCGATGTGGTGCATGACCACCATGAGCACGTGGTCATCCTCTGCCACCGCGAGTAGCCGCGCGCGTAGCAGTGGTGCGTTTTCGAGATCGAATGGTGCTTCGCTGAAGCGCGGGATCAGCTTGCCGATCGCTGCTTCGGTGTCGGCGGTCGTCGGCTGCGCCAGCGACTCGACGGGCAGGTCGAACGGCTCGGACGGTGCAATCACCGGTACGGGAATGCCATCTTCTGCCTGGAAGGTGGTGCGGAGCGCTTCGTGGCGGCCCACGATGGTCTCTAAACTGGCGCGCAGGGCTTCGGTGTCGAGTGATCCGCGCAAGCGGATGGCTGCGGGGATGTTGTAGGCGGCCGATGTTGGATCGAGCTGGTGCAAGAACCACAGACGCTCCTGGGCAAAGGAGAGCACCCGCGGTGTACTGGGTTCTTGCTTTTCGATGCGTTGTTGCTGTGCTTCTTCGCTGGTGTCGAAGCGCGCAACGTGATTCGCCAGGTCGGCCAGGGTCGGTGTCTCGAAGACCTGTGGCAGCGGCAACTCGACCCCGGCGCGTGCCCGCACTTGAGCGACCAACCGGGTGGCGAGTAAGGAGTGCCCGCCGAGAGCAAAGAAGTCGTCGTTTCGGCCGATCCGTTCGACGCCCAAGAGATCGGTCCAGATGGCCGCGAGGGTGGTTTCCGGGCCTGGCATGGGTGGCGCGAACGCCGTGCCGGCGGCATGGGCACCCTCTGTCAGTCGTTCGATGGCGCGGGTGGTGAGAGCCGCTCGGTCGGTCTTGCCGTTGGCGGTGAGCGGCAATTCGTCGAGTACGACGTAGGCCGACGGGAGCATGTACTCGGGTAGACGCTGCGCGAGGGAGGCGCGTAGCGTTTCTTCCGCTGGTGGCGCGTCGAGGTCGCTGGGTACCAAGAAAGCAGTCAGCAGCGCATCCGAATGGCCGGCCTGGTCCGCATGGGCCAGTACCACCGCCTCGCGCACCGCGTCATGGCGCGCCAGGTTGGTCTCGATCTCGCCCAGCTCGATACGGAATCCCCGCACTTGGACCTGGTGATCCAGGCGCCCGAGGTACGCCACTTCGCCGTCGGGCCGCAAGCGCGCCAGGTCGCCAGAACGGTAGAGCCGTGTTCCTGCTTCAATGGCGAACGGGTTTGGGACGAAGCGCTCGGCGGTGAGACCCGGACGCCCCAAGTAGCCGCGTGTAACCCCGGCACCGCCAACGAACAGCTCACCCGCGACCCCCACCGGCAGCGGCTCGAGATGCGCGTCGAGCAGGTACAAGTCGAGGTCGGGTATCGGCTGGCCGATGTAGCTCCCCGTGGCCTCGGCGAGATCGCGCTGCTCAATGGGTCGATAGGTGACGTGTACGGTCGTCTCGGTGATGCCGTACATGTTGACGAGCCGTGGTCCATGTCTGTCGTCGCTGCCGTCACCGTGGTGCTCGAACCACGGTGCCAGGCTTTGGATCTCGAGGGCTTCGCCGCCGAAGATCACCCAGCGAAGGGCCAAGTTGTCGTCGGCCGTTTCGCGGTCCGCGTGCACCAGCTGGCGGAAGGCCGAGGGCGTTTGGTTGAGCACCGTGACCTGCTGTTCGGCCAGCACACGGCGGAATGCGTCGGGATCGCGGCTGATCCAGTACGGGACGATGACCAAGCGACCGCCGTAGGTCAGCGCGCCCCACAGCTCCCACACCGAGAAGTCGAAGGTGTAGGAGTGGAACAGGGTCCACACGTCCTCGGCCCCAAACGTGAACCAGTGGTCCGTGGCGTCCAGCAAACGCAGAACATGGCCGTGCGTGACGCCAACGCCCTTGGGTCGCCCGGTCGATCCGGAGGTGTAGATGATGTAGGCGAGGTTGTCCGGTCCTGTCGCGACGGGAATCCAGGGTAGGTTGGTGGCGGCGGGAAGCGGTTCGTCGAGATCGACGATGTGGGCACCACTGGCCGACAGTCGATCTCGGAGCGAGGCTTCGGTGATGACCACCGGCGCCGCGGTGTCGGCGAGTACGAAGGCGATCCGTTCTTCCGGATGGACCGGATCGAGGGGCACGTAGGCGCCGCCGGCTTCGAGCACACCGAGGATGGCGGTTACCAGGTGCGGCCCGCGGTCGAGGTAGAGCGCCACCGGCACTTCAGGACCGACACCCAGGTCGCGCAGGTGCTGAGCGAGCTGCCGAGATGCGGCGGCGAGCGTCCCATAGTCGGTGGTCCCGTAGTTAACCGTCTCTTGGTCGAACACCAGGGCTGGCGCGTTGGGCTGTTCGGTAGCTCGATCTCCAAATCGTCCGTGCAACGTGCCGTGGACCACGCTGGTGGCGGGGGCGGGGTTGAGGGCCGCCAACACCCGCGAGGCCTCGTCTTCCCGCATCAGCGGCCAGGCGTCCACCGGTAGGTCGGGGTCCGCCACGGCGGCTTCCAATGCCAGCTCGAAGCTGGTCATCAACCGCTCGACGGTCGTTTGGTCGAATAGATCGGTGTTGTATTCGAGCGTGCCGTCGAGCTGCTCGCCACGACGGACGAAGGTCAGCAGCAGGTCGAACTTGGCGGTGGTGCTGGCGATCGGAATGGTCTCGAGGGTGACGCCGGGCAGCACCGCATCTTGTGCTGGCGCATCCTGAAGCCCGAGCATGACCTGGAACAGCGGCGTGGCGCTGGTGTTGCGTGCTGGATCGATCGCTTCGACCAGCCGCTCGAACGGCACGTCTTGGTGGGCGAACGCGTCCAACGTGACTTCGCGCACACGACCCAGAAGCTCGGTGAACGAGGGCCTGCCGCTGGTGTCGGTACGGAGCACCAATGTGTTGATGAAGAACCCGATCAGGCCTTCGACCTCAGCTTGTCTGCGACCCGCGATCGGGCTGCCGACGGCGATGTCATCTTGCCGGGACCAACGCGACAGGACCGCGTTGAACACCGTGAGCAGCCCCATGTAGAGGGTCGCTCCCCGGGCCCGCGAGAGACGCTCGAGCCGACCTATGAGCGCGTTGGGCAGGGTCACCGCAAGGGAGCTGCCACGGTTGGACGGTTGCGAAGGCCGTGGACGGTCGGTGGGCAACTCGAGCACCGCAACGCCACGGAGCTGCTGTTGCCAGTAGTGGATCTGCCTGTCCATCTCGCCCGCCGCCAGCCATGCTCGTTGCCAAGCGGCAAAGTCGCCGTACTGAATGGGCAGGGGCGCGAGGGTGTGCGTCTGGTTTAGGGCCAGCGCCTCGTAGGTGGCACCGAGCTCCTGGATGAAGACGGCTAGGGACCAGCCGTCTGAGGCAATGTGGTGCATTGCCAGAACGAGTACGTGCTCGGATTCTCCAGTTGCAGGATCCGGGCGCGCAGCAACGGCGCCTGCTCTAGATCGAACGGTGCTTGGCTCACGCGCTGAATCTGTTCCCGAACCCGCGACCGCCGCGCCGTGGCGGGAAGGTGTCCGAGTGCTTCGACGGGTAGCTCGAACGGCTCGGGTGGCGCGATGACGGCAACGGGCTCACCGTCGTTGGCACGAAAGACGGTACGCAGCACTTCGTGACGGTGGACCACCGTCTCGAAGCTCCGGCGCAAGGCTTCGGCATCGAGTGGACCCTGAAGCTTCATGGCCGCGGGGATGTGGTACGCCGACGATGTGGGGTCGAGCTGCTGGAGGAACCACAGGCGCTCTTGGGCGAACGACAGTTTCGCGGGCGTGCCCTGATCGCGCGCCACCAAGGGCAGCGTGTGGGCAGTCTGCCCGCCAGGCTCGTGCCTGGAGCCGACGGCCGCAGCAAGCTCTTCGAGCGTGGTGGTGTCGAACAGCTGCCGCAATGGCAGTTCGATGTCGAACGCGCTGGCGATGCGGGAGATGACCCGGGTGGCTAGCAGTGAGTGTCCGCCGAGGTCGAAGAAGTCGGCATGGCGGCCAATGCGCTCGACACCCAGTAGCTCGCTCCAGATGCCGGCCAAGGTCGTCTCGACCCCGGGCCGTGGCGGCACGAACTCGGGTTGCGCACGGGCGCCGGGTTCGGGAATCGGGTGCCGTGCCAGCACGCTGCGATCGACCTTGCCGTTGGGCAGCTGGGGCATGGCCTCGAGCACGACGAAGGCGCTCGGCACCATGTGCGCGGGCAGCGCGGTAGCCACGACTGGTCGCGCAGGGCATCGAGGTCGAGGCTCTGCGTTTGCACTCGGTCTCTGCGTTCTTCGCGGCAGCCTCGGCCGGCGTGAGGAATGCGATCAAACGCGAGTCTTCCGAGACCCCCAGTGCCATAACCACGCATTCGTGCACCGGGTCTTGGCCCAGCAGCCGGGCTTCGATCTCGCCGAGCTCGACGCGGAAGCCACGAATCTTGACCTGGTGATCGGCACGGCCCAGGAAGGCCAACTCGCCATTGGGCAGCCAGCGCGCGAGGTCACCGGTTCGATAGAGCCGATCCGCGCCGGCCTGGTTGTCCGCGCCTGGGGTACCAAAGGGATCGGGCACGAAGCGCTCGGCGGTGAGGCTTGGGCGGTCCAAGTAGCCGCGCGCGACGCCTTGGCCCGCGAGGTACAGCTCGCCAACGACGCCAACCGGTACCGGCTCGAGGCGCACATCGAGCAGCAGGGCCCGGGTGTTGTCGATCGGCCGACCGATGCTCGGCTCCCGGTCGTCGTTTGGAACCTCGACGAACGTGGAGTAGGTGGTGTCTTCGGATGGACCGTAGAGATTGAGCACCCGCGCTTGGGGCGCGGCCTCGTTGATCGCGCGCACCAGCGCCCGCCGGAGCGGCTCGCCAGCCAGGTTGATGGCCCGAACCGAATCGGGAATGCCATCGCGGACCCGCGCCAGCTCAGCGATCGCCGACGGTACGGTATTGATCAGGGTCACGCGATCACGCGCCGGCAGTGACGGCAGCGCCAGTGCGTTGTCGGCAAGAATCAGCGTGCCACCACACGCAAGGGTGACGAAAATCTCGAAAATGGAAAGATCGAAGTTGATCGATGTCGCGGCCAAGACACCGCGAAGTTCTTCGGCGGGGAAGACCGTTCTCGCCCAATCGACCAACGCTGTGGCGTTGTCGTGTCGAATAGCCACGCCTTTCGGCCGGCCGGTGGATCCCGAGGTGTAGATCAAATACGCCAAACGCCGTGCCGCGTTGGCTGGTGACGGCAGGGGACGGTTCGATTGCGTGGCAATGGTGCTGGCATCGCGGTCCACTGCGATGGTGGGACCGTCGTAATCGGGCAAGACATCGAGTAGGGAGGATCGGGTGATGACCGCTGCGGCCTGGGTGTCTTCGAGAATGAAACGCAACCGCTGCGCGGGATAGGCCGGGTCGAGAGGTACGTAAACGCCACCGGCTTCGAGTACCGCCAGGAGCGCGATCACCAATTCGGGGGTGCGGTCCAAGCACACACCGACCACCGGCTCCTTACCGCCTTGACCACCGACACCGTGGGCGCGGAGGTGATGGGCAAGACGGTTGACCTGCTCGACCAGCTCACGATAGGACAGCGTCGTGTCTTGCCAAACCAAGGCATCGGCGTTGCCGTTCACCGTGGCCCGCGCCGCGATCAGGCCGTTGAGGGTCGCCCCGTGCTGGCGTTCAACCGCCGTCTGATTCCACCCATTGAGCACCTTGGTGCGCTCGGCAGCACTCATCAGCGGCAAGGCGTCGAACGCGGCAGTCGGGTTATCGAGTGCGGCTTCGAGCAAGGTCACGAAGCTGGCGACGATCCGTTCGGCCGTCGGGGTGTCAAAGAGATCGACGTCGAACTCGAGAAGGCCATCGAGTCCGTCGTCGCGCCGATTGAACGTCAGGTGGAGGTCGAACTTGGCTGTAGTGCTGGCGATGGGTATCTGCTCGAGCGCAACATCGCGCAGCATGGACGCTGCTGCCGGCATGTCATTAAGTCCGAGCATGACCTGGACCAACGGTGGTGCACCCGAATCGCGACGCGGGTCGAGTACCTCGACCAGCTTCTCGAACGGCACATCTTGATGGGCGAACGCGGTAAGGGTCGTTTCTCGAACGCGGCCGAGAAGCGTCTCGAAAGACGGGCGGTCACTGAGGTCCGTGCGCAGGACTAAGGTGTTGATGAAGACACCGATCAGGCCCTCGACCTCCGGACGCTGGCGACCCGCGATCGGACTGCCCACCGCGATGTCGTGCTGGCCCGACCAGCGCGCCAGCACGACGGAGAATGTCGCCAGCAGGCCCATGTACAAGGTTGCCCCGTGGGCCCGGGTGAGGGTGTTGAGCCGCGCCACCAGGTCACCGGGCAACGAAACCTCAACGGAATTGCCGCGCGCCGAGGCATGGGTGGGGCGCGGCCGGTCGGTTGGCAGCTCGAGTACGGAGACGCCGGCGAGGTGCTGCTGCCAGTAGCCAACCTGTCGCGCCATCTCACCCGCGGCGAGCCAGTCCCGTTGCCAGGCCGCGAAGTCGGCGTACTGGATGGGCAAGGGTGCCAAGCTCGGGGCTTGGCCGTCCACCAGTGCCCCATATGCGGCGCTGAGCTCGCGAACGAAGACCGAAAGCGACCAGCCGTCCGAGGCGATGTGGTGCATCGCTAGAATCAGGACATGCTCAGTCTCGCCGGTTTGGAGCAGGTGGGCGCGAATGAGCGGCGCCTTCGTGAGATCGAAGGGAGCGTGAATGACGCGTTGAATGTGCGCTTCGACCTGGGGCGCGAGTTCGTCGTCTGCCAGGTTCAGAAGGTTGTCGAACGGAAGCGCGAAGGGTTCAGGTTGCGCAGTGATCGCTATGGGCTGGCCGTCATCATTGCGGAACACGGTGCGCAGGGCGTCATGGCGGTGGGCGATGGTCTCGAAGCCGCCACGCAGTGCCTCGATACCCAACGGTCCACGCAGCCGAAGCGCCGCCGAGATGTGGTAGGCCGAAGATGTTGGTTCAAGCTGGTGCAAGAACCACAGACGCTCTTGGGCAAAGGACATCACCAGCGGCGCACCGGTCTCACGCGGCACGATCCGGTGTTCGCAAACGGATGGGTCTGGGTCGAGCTGCGCAATGTGCTTGGCCAGGGCAGCCAGGTTCGGCGTCTCGAAGATTTGCGGCAAAGGCAGCTCGACCCCGGCCCGCGCTCGTACCTGCGCAACCAATCGGGTGGCGAGCAGGGAGTGGCCGCCGAGGGCGAAGAAGTCGTCGTGGCGGCCGATTCGTTCGACGCCCAAGAGCTCGGTCCAGATAGCCGCGAGGGTGGTCTCTGGGCCGGGCAAAGGGGGCGCGAATGCCGCTCCGACGGCGTGGGCACCGTCCGCGAGCCGCGCGAGGGCGCGGCGGGTGAGGTCCGCTCGGTCGGTCTTGCCGTTAGCGGTGAGCGGCAACGTGTCGAGCACGACGTAGGCCGAGGGGAGCATGTACGCGGGGAGGCGCGGCGCGAGGAAGGCGCTCAAAGCCTCTTCTGCTGGTGGCGCTTCGAGGTCGGCGGGTACCAAGAAGGCGGTCAGCAGCGCATCCGAATCGCCGGCCTGGTCCGCATGGGCCAGGACGACCGCCTCGCGCACCGCGTCGTGGTGCGCCAGGTTGGTCTCGATTTCGCCCAGCTCGATGCGGAAACCCCGCACCTGGACTTGATGATCCAGGCGCCCGAGGTAGGCGACCTCGCCGTCGGGCCGCAGCCGTGCTAGATCACCTGAACGGTAGAGTCGTTCCCCGGCTTCGGTGGCAAACGGGTTGGGGATGAAGCGCTCCGCGGTGAGACTTGGACGTCCCAAGTAGCCGCGGGTGACTCCGGCACCGCCAACGAACAGCTCCCCCGCGACCCCCAAAGGCAACGGCTCGAGACGCCCATCGAGCAGGTACAAGCTGAGGTCGGGTATGGGCTCGCCAATGTAGCTTCCCACGGCTTCGGTAAGGTCGCGCTGCTCGATCGGTCGGTAGGTGACGTGTACGGTCGTCTCGGTAATGCCGTACATGTTGACGAGCCGCGGGCCGCGTCTGTCGTGACTGCCGGCATCGCCGCCGTCGCCGTGGCGCGCGAACCAAGGCGCCAGGCTTTGGATCTCGAGGGCTTCGCCGCCGAAGATCACCCAGCGCAGGGCCAGGTCATCGTCGGCCGTCTCCTGGTCTGCGTGCACCAGTTGCCTGAAGGCCGAAGGCGTTTGGTTGAGCACCGTCACCTGCTGCTCGACCAATAGGCGCCGGAAGGCATCGGGGTCGCGGCTGACCCAATAGGGGACGACAACCAAGCGGGCACCGTAGGTCAGCGCGCCCCACAGCTCCCACACCGAGAAGTCGAAGGCGTAGGAGTGGAACAGGGTCCACACGTCTTCGGCCCCGAACGCGAACCAATGGGCCGTGGCGTCGAGCAAGCGCAGAACATGGCCATGCGTGACGCCAACGCCCTTGGGGCGCCCGGTCGAACCGGAGGTGTAGATGATGTAGGCGAGGTTGTCGGGTCCCGTGGCGGCCAGCGTCCAGGGGTCGTCGGTAGCGGCGGGAAGCGGTTCATCGAGATCGACCACGTGGGCGGTGCTGGCCGGCAGGCGATCCCGGAGCGCGGCCTCGGTGATGATCACGGGGGCCGCAGTGTCGGCAAGCACGAATGCGATCCGCTCTTCCGGGTAGACCGGGTCGAGGGGCACGTAGGCGCCGCCGGCTTCCAGCACGCCGAGGATGGCGGTTGCCAGGCGCGGTCCGCGGTCGAGGTAGAGTGCCACCGGTACTTCTGGGCCGACACCCCAGTCGCGCAGGTGCTGGGCCAGTTGCCGAGATGTGATGGCGAGCGTTCCATAGTCAATGGTCTGTTGGTCGAACACCAGAGCGGCCGCATTGGGTTGCTCGGCGGCCCGGTCGCCAAACCGCTGGTGCAGGGTGCCGGTGACGACGCTGGTGGCGGGGGCCGGATTGAGGGCCGCCAACACCCGCGCGGCTTCGTCGCTCCGCATCAGCGGCCACGCGTCCACGGGCTGGTCCGGATCCGCCACGGCGGCTTCTAAAGCCAGCTCGAAGCTGGTCATCAACCGGCCGACGGTCGCTTCGTCGAAGAGATCGGTGTTGTATTCGAGCGTGCCTGCGAGCTGCTCGCCACTGCGGTTGAAGTCGAGGAGAAGGTCGAACTTGGCGGTGTCTCGCTGAATCTGGAGTACTTCCAAACTCAAATTCCCCAGCTTCACGGAGGGCGGCGCATCTTGAAGGCCGAGCATCACCTGGAAGAGTGGCGAGGCGCTGGTGTTCCGCTGTGGGTCGAGCTCTTCGACGATCTTCTCGAAGGGAAGGTCCTGGTGGGCAAGCGCGTCGAGGGTGGTCTTCCGTACGCGTGCGAGGAACTCGGTGAACGATGGACGCCCAGTTGTATCCGTACGCAGCACAAGGGTGTTGACGAAACAGCCGATCAACCCTTCGACCTCGGTGCGGCGGCGGCCGGCGATAGGGCTACCAATGGCGATGTCGTCCTGACCCGACCAGCGTGCCATCAATACAGAGAAGACTGCCAACAGGGCCATATACAGCGTGGCCTCGTTCGCTTGGGCCAGCTCGTTGAGCTTTGCAGTCAACTCCGCCGACAGGTGAACGGGTAGGGTGCTGCCGTGATTGGTGACCCGGCTCGGGCGGGGACGATCGGTCGGCAACTCGAGCACGGTCACACCGGCGAGCTGTTGACGCCAGTAGTCGAGCTGCTGTTCTAGGCGCTCACTGTCGAGGTATTCCCGCTGCCAGAGCGCGAAGTCGCCGTACTGAATGGCGAGCGGCGGAAGCACATTCTCGCCATCGGTAGCCTGGGTGTCGGTGCGTGCGTTCTCGCGTTCGATCGAGGCCTGATAGAAGGTCGCGATTTCGCGCAGCAAGATGCCAAGCGACCATCCATCGGCAACGATATGGTGAAGCGCCAGAATGAGGTGATACCGCTCGCCACAGAGGTCCAGCAAATGCGCGCGCAGCAAGGGGCCTTGCTGCAGGTCGAATGGGCTGTAGGCGATCGTCCGCGCGAGGTGTTCGGCCTCCAGGTCCACAGTGGTTGTGTCCAGCGCCGACAGGTCTGTTCGAGGTAGCGGCACCGGCGCCGGGGCGTGGATCACCTGGTTTGGGCCGTCGCCGCCGAAGGTTGTGCGGAGAATCTCATGGCGCTCGACGATGGCGTCGAGCGACCGGCTGAGTGCGGTAACCTCGAGTGGACCTTCGAACGCTAGTGTTCCAGCGATGGTGTAGGTCGCCGAGCCTGGATCAAGCCGGTCCAGCAGCCACAACCGTTGCTGGGCGAACGAAAGCGCAATCGGGCCGTCGTCCTCTGATCGCCGGGGAATTGCGGACACGCCCTGTCCTTGCCGCCGCTTCTGCTCACGCAGCTTGCGAATCAGTTCGTCCAGTTTGTTGCGCGATCCCGCGCCGGGTTTCGCCACGGCGTCAGCCATTGGGTCGATCTCTCCGCTTCGAGGTCCTGGTCTTTGGCCGACAATGGCCAAGCGGGACACGACGTATGCCGACAGAAGTCCCGCAGGAACCTCGCCAGCAGCGCAAAAGCGGCGGCGCAGCACATGCCGCTTCCGTAGCTCGAGCGAAGCACCCACCGTCGCCAGCCGCTATTCGGCTCACGTAGTGGTCGAGATGTGAGATCGGCGATCCCCCCCGCCGGACGTCACGCCCTGCTGCAATCGTGCGTTCCGGAACCTACCGCCACCAAGCGCGCCATTTCCGGACACGACCACTACTTGACGCGCCCCAATACATTATGTGCATGTATCGCAGGAAGTGCAAGTCCGGAGAGTCATGGTTTGGATAGAGCGAGATCGAACGAATGTTGTTCGTCGATCGACCACCGATCGAGTAGGAAGGCGTGAGTCTGCCGAAGATCGGTGGTGGTTCGGTGCGTCATCCAAGCTAAGATTCTAGCGATGAACGAGCCTCCTGTACCGGAACGTTTCCTGTCGCGCGCTCAATCGTTGCGTTGCGAGATCGAGCGTCACACGCGCCTTTACTACGTCGAAAATGCGCCCGAGATTGACGACCGTGCGTTCGATCAGCTCATGGATGAGTTGATGGAACTCGAATCACGCTATCCGACGCTGCGTTCTTCAGACAGCCCAACCCAGCGTGTTGGGGGCGAGCCGGTCGATGGGTTTACCCAGGTCAACCACGAGCCGCCGATGCTGTCGTTGGGCAACTCCTACGATTTGGCGGAGCTGGCGGCCTGGACGGAGCGCCTGAACAAGCGGGAACCGGACGAGGCCATCGACTATGTGGCCGAGCTCAAGGTCGATGGTGTTTCGATTGGTCTGGTCTATAAAGATGGTGCGTTGGTGCAGGCGGTGACCCGCGGTACCGGTGCGGTCGGTGATGATGTTACGTTCAACGTGCGGACCATCCGCATGCTTCCGCTGCGGCTGCGCGGGCCGGCGCCGCAGCGTTTGGTTCTGCGCGGTGAAATCTACATGCCGCGCCCGGCCTTCGAAGCGTTGAACCAAGAGCGTGAAGCCGCCGACCTTCCGCTCTACGCTAACCCACGAAATACAACGGCTGGTACCGTCCGGCTGCTCGACAGTCGTGAAGTTGCGCGTCGACGGTTGGCGGTCACGGTGTACCAGAGCGCCACCGACCTGGGGCTCGGTGGCCACTTTGCAACGCTGGAGGCGTTGACCGATTTGGGCTTGCCGGTGGCCGCGCGTGCCGAACGCTGCGCCGATCTCGCGGCGCTCGAAGCGTACATCGAGCGCTGGCGGCTGGCGCGCCACGATCTGCCCTTCGAGACCGATGGCGTGGTGGTCAAAGTCGATCGTCTCGACCTCCACGACCGTCTGGGGACAACAGCGAAGGCGCCCCGTTGGGCAATCGCCTACAAATTTGCTGCCGAACGTGCCCAATCGGTCGTCCACGACATCAGTGTACAGGTCGGCCGTACGGGCAAGCTCACACCGGTGGCTGAGTTCGATCCAGTGCAACTCGCTGGCACCACAGTGAAGCGCGCCACGCTGCACAACTACGAGGATTTGGCGCGCAAGGATATTCGGGTCGGCGACACGGTCTACCTGGAAAAGGGCGGGGACATCATTCCGAAGGTCATCGAGGTGGTGCTCGACCAGCGCGCCGCGGGCACCATGCCCTACCGACCGCCATCGGCTTGTCCCGTTTGTGGCGAGCCGGTCGAGCAACTGGACGATGAAGTGGCGGTTCGGTGCGTCAATCCAGCGTGCCCCGCCATTGTGCGCGAGTCGATTGGCCATTACGTATCGCGTGGCGCGATGAACATCGAAGGTTTGGGGGACAAGCTTATCGATCAGCTCTTGGCTGCCGACCTGATCGCCGACTACACCTCGCTATACGCCCTACGCAAGGAAGATCTCGTTGGCCTCGATCGTTGGGGGGAGAGGTCGGCCGAGAACCTCGTTGCGGAGATCGCGGCCAGCAAGACCGAACGCAACCTCGCTCATTTGCTGTTCGGGCTCGGAATCCGTCATGTTGGGGCGCGCGTGGCACGCTTGATGGCGGAGGATCTGGCCACGATGGACGGCGTTCTCGACGCCGACACTGACCGCCTCGAGGCCATTGCCGAGATTGGTCCGAAGGTGGCAGAGAGTGTGATTCGCTTTTTCTTGCGGGAGCAGAATCGCGCTCGGATCGAGGCTCTGCGTGAAGCAGGGGTCAACCTGCTGCAGCCTACCCAGTGCGCGACAGACGGGCCTTGGGTCGGCAAAGTCGTTGTGTTGACCGGTGCTTTGAGTGAACCGCGAAGAGCGATCCAAGGACGGCTGGAAGCACTCGGTGCCCGGGTCAGCGGGTCGGTTTCGAGGAAAACAGATTTGGTCGTTGCCGGTGAAAAGGCTGGCAGCAAGCTCGAAAAGGCACAACGCTTCGGTGTCGAGGTGATCGACGAAGCCGGCCTTGCCGAGCGACTGGAATCCTCAACCAAGGAGGTCTCATGACCACGTTGGCATCGATCGCAGTCGCATTCGTCGCGCTGCTTCACGTTGGTTTCTTGGTGCTCGAGATGTTCCTTTGGAAGAAGCCGTACGGCGGTCGGCGATTTGGTCTGAGTCGCGACGATCATTGCGGGCATCTACGGTGCAGCGACCGCCGCCCGGCGAATTCTGTTCATCCAAGCGCTGCCAGCTGCTGTGGCGTTGGCGTTGGTGCTGGCGGCGTAGGTTGACTTGCCCCGGTTCTGGATTGAATTCAGCTCCCACGGTTCTGGGCAATGTGCCAGAATGGCGCTCCTATGGCTGATACTCCTCAAATCATCGTAGTAGACGACGAGACAGGCTCACGGGAGTCGATGGCGATTGCAATCGAGAAGGCAGGCTTCTCGGTTCGGACCTTCGACGACGCGCGTCTGGCGCTCGAGTACTTGGGTGACAATCCAAACGTTCGGGTCGTGGTGAGCGACCTGCGGATGCCGGATATGGACGGAATTGAGTTCATCCAAGGCGTCCGCCAGCGGGAGCTCGACGTCGGCATTCTTTTGGTTACGGCCTTTGGCTCGGTGGAATCGGCGGTTGAGGCGATGCGCGTCGGCGCCGATGATTATTTAACCAAGCCGGTCGATCTCTACGAGTTGCGCAAGCGAGTCGAGACGCAACTCGAGCGTCGGAAGCTTCGGGAGGAGGTTTCGGAGCTACGCCACCGTCTGAACAAACGCTTCGGTTTCGAGGCCATCATCGGCTCCTCGGAAGCGGTCGAACACCTCTTCGATCAAATGAAGTTGGTGGCGCCCACCCGCTCCAGTGTTTTGATCATCGGTGAGAGCGGTACCGGGAAGGAGCTGGTTGCCAACGCCTTGCATCAGGCAAGCCCGCGGGTAGGCGAGCGGTTTCTGGCAATCAACTGTGGCGCGATCCCTACGGATATCCTGGAAAGCGAACTCTTCGGTCACGAGAAGGGCTCGTTTACCGGCGCGGTCGGGCGCAAGATCGGGAAATTCGAATTGGCCCATAAGGGGACGCTGTTTCTCGATGAGATCAGCGAACTCTATCCGGAGTTGCAGGTCAAGCTTTTGCGGGTTCTCGAAGAGCGCCAGGTGATGCGTGTGGGTGGTAGTGACTTGATCGATGTGGACTTCCGACTGATCGCGGCCACCAACCGCGATCTCGAGAAACAGGTCACGGAAGGGCGCTTTCGGGAAGATCTCTACTACCGACTCAAGGTGGTGACGCTCGACATCCCACCACTTCGGGAGCGCCAAGGGGATGTCGCACTGTTGGCTGAGCATTTCCTTGGTCAGTTCTGCGCCGAGCACGGGAAAGCCGCGATGCACCTAGCCAGCAGTACACTCGATGCCTTGGCTTCCTTTGCCTGGCCCGGCAACGTTCGACAACTCAAGAACGTGATCGAGTCGGTTGTGATCTTCCACCCTGGCGGCGAGATCAGAACCGAGTCGCTTCCCGCCGAGGTACGCGAAGCAACCGCAAACGTGGGGGGGCAAGGCCCAATCCAACAAAGGTTTGGGCGTGCGCGGACCATGGAAGAGATCGAGCGACAAGCGATTCTGGAAACACTCGAGCGGACCAGTGGTCACCGTGCCGAAGCCGCACGGTTGCTCGAAATCGGGCTTCGCACCTTACAGCGCAAGCTTAAGGACTACCGCGACGAAGGTTATTACAAGGACTGATTCATGGATCTACCCGCCGAAGTCCTGCTTCACAACGCGCTGCTTGGTATCAAAGGCGGCAAAGGCAGCTTGATTGCCGTCAGTCCCCAAGGCTTCTATGAGGTCAAGATCAAGTTCGGTGAGCACGTCCACCGGGTCTTCCTTCCGATTGCCGAGACCGTGGTAATCATACGCGATCCCGAGGTCAGCTACCTGATCGAAGACGAGATCGAACGCTAATCGGTTGGAGTACGAGTCCGCTACGTGCGTCGCGAGTCGCTCCCCTGTGATGGGGGGCTCGAGTTCGACGAACGGTCCCCCTTCGTCGCTCGAAAGCGTTTGTCGACATTCAACCTGCTGAATGTCAGTCCGAGCCGATCTCGGCTGCAATTGCCAACGCCAGGTCGGCAGCAAGTTGCTCGATCTGCTCGCTGTCTCGCCCTTCGATCATGATGCGAGCGAGCGACTCGGTACCGCTGTAGCGCAGGACCAAGCGGCCCTCGTCTGACAACGCATCGGTGACCCGTTGTGCCGCGGCCTGGACCGTGGGCAAGGTGGCGAGGTCGGGTTTGCTGCGGACCGAGACATTGCGGATGAGCTGCGGGAAACGCTCGAACCCGGCCAGAAGCGCCGAGAACGGACGCTCGGCTCGTGCCAGCAGGTGGGCAACCTGGAGCGCGGTAAGCAGGCCATCGCCCGTGGTTGCGAGACCGAGGTGAACAATGTGCCCGGACTGTTCTCCTCCCAGGAGGAGACCGCGCTGCCTCATGGTTTCGACCACGGCCCGGTCTCCAACGTCGCAACGCACGAGGCCAATCCCGTCTCGTTCGAGCGCCACTTCGAGGCCGAGGTTGGACATCGATGTTGCTACCAGTTGGCGGTGGGGAAGCTGGCCATCTTGGTCGAGGCTGCGGCCCCACAAGTAGAGCACCGCGTCGCCATCACGGACTGTGGCTTGCTCGTCCACGAAGAGCGCGCGGTCGGCGTCACCATCAAAGGCGATGCCGAGGTCGGCGCCCGATGTGTGGGTACGTGCCGCGACCACTTCGGGGTGGGTCGAACCGCAGTCCCGATTGATGTTGCGGCCATCGGGTTGGGCGTGCGCCAGATCTACCTTGGCGCCCAGCGATTCGAATAGGGGTTGGGCGAAGGCCGAGGCGGCACCATTGGCCGCGTCGATGCACAAGTGCAAGCCGGCGAGTGGCTGCCCGCTCGGTAGGGATTCCCGTAGGCTCGCGAGGTACGAGGAGACCGCTTCGTGATCAACCTCCAACGTTTCGCTGCCGCGGGCCGTGGCCGCCGGCGACGCGAGACAGGCTGCGATGGCCTCTTCGAGCTGGCTTTCGCCCGCGGTCGACCACTTGAATCCGTCACTGTCGATCAGCTTGATGCCGTTATCGCGCCACGGATTATGGCTGGCTGAGACTGCGATACCAGCGACGGCGCCACGATGGCGGGCGACCCAGGCCACACAGGGCGTGGTTGCCGTGCCGAGGTACGTGATTTCGACCCTATCGCGAAGCCCTGCCGCGAGCCACTGACAGATCGCAGGGGTACTGGCGCGGGTGTCACCACCCAACACGACATGGAGTCGGTCCCCTCCGGCAGCCGCGTGGAGTGTCGCACCGAGACTGGCTCCCAGTGCGCGAACCGTCTGTTCATCGAGCGGGGCGACACCGAACGCTCCTCGAATGCCATCGGTTCCGAACATGCGTGCCCGGCGGGGTTGGCTCATTCTGCTGGGAGTCCTTCGGTGTCATCGTCCGTTTCGCCGCTGGGTTCGTTGTTCAAGGGAGGCTCTTCCATGCGAACCAATACGAGGATCGGCGCTGGCCGGGTTAGCCGTACGGCGGGTGGCAGCGTCAGCGTCAACCTCTCTTCAAAGGTAATCGCTCGCCGCTCGACGGTGACTGAGCCGTCGAGCTCGTTGAGATTCTTCAGGACTTTCTCTGGCCCGGTGATGTCGATCAACGGCGGCCGAACTTCCCAGTTGACCACCTGGGCGCCCGCGGCCGGCTCGCCGTCGATGTCGAGGCGAATGGGCACCGTTTTGGTGATCTCTCGATCGAGCTCGATATTGAACTGGTTTGGTGAGATGGAGAGCACCTCGAGATTGGGTGGTCTTCGAACGTCGGAGCTGGAAAGCGAGACGGGTACCGAACCCAAGCGATCCGAAGGAAGATTGGCCTCAACTTCGACGATAAGTGGGTTCAGCTGCGCCATGTCACTGATCTTGCCGCGCAAGCGGACCTGGACGCGTTCGATCGGCTCCACCACCACCATATCGGTGGCAGGTTCGACGTAGACCACCCGTGCAGAGATGGTCTGCTCACTCAACTGTTCGCCTTCGTGTACCGCGATCTTCACAGTGAGTGCGAAGACGAGTGCCAAGAGCAAGAACGGCAGTTGGCTGCGGTTGCTCATGTGGCTTCGACCTCCCGAGGATCCGAGGCCAGGCGGACATAGAGCAAGTTGCGCAATTCCGTCGAGCTCAAACCGCGCTCGAGCCGGCCACGGAAGGCGAGCGAAATGGCCCCGGTTTCCTCGGAGACCACCAGCGATAGCGCGTCGGTTTCCTCGGTGATGCCAAGCGCTGCGCGATGCCGTGTGCCCAACGCCTTCGACAGCTCAGGGTCTTGGGTCAAGGGCAAGAAGCAGGTGGCGGCGGCGAGCCGATTGCCTTGGACAATCACGGCGCCATCGTGGGTTGGCGTATCCGGAATGAAGAGGTTGATCAGGAGGTCGAGCGAAATCACGGCGTCGAGCACGATCCCGTTGTCGACGTAGTCGCGCAGGCCTTCCTTGCGTTCAAAGACGATCAACGCGCCAATCTTGCGCTCGGCGAGGGTGGACGCGGCGAGCACGATGTCGTTGATGGTGTCGTCGAGCGAGTCGGTGTTGGCAGCGGCAAACAGGGACGTACGCCAGAAACTCGCCAGGGCTCGACGAATCTCTTGTTGGAAGAGAACGATAATGACGAACGGGAGTACCGCGAGCATGCGGTCGAGGGTCGCTTCGAGAGCGGTCAGCTCGAGTGCGAGGGCGGTGTAGTACGTGGCCACGACCACCATCACACCGAATAGAATCTGAACCGCCCGGGTGCCACGGATCAGCAACAACAGGTTGTAGAAGATTGCTGTCACCAGCAGCACGTCCAAGATGTTGCGCCAGGTCAGCAGCTCGAGCAGTTGATCGAAACGGAGAAGGAAGTCCATCAGCAGGTAGGCTCGTGGATCGGCCGATGAGAGCGTCGGTCGCGTCCGAGGTTCTGCGGCCGATTGCCGACCGCGGGTCTGGCCCTAATGTATCGCAAAATCAATCAGATCCACGCATTCGGTCTTGCCGGTCGATGGCCTGCCAGAGACGCAGGAACTGAACCGAGGCTGCGACGTCGTGAACGCGCACGATCGCGGCCCCACGTCGCGCCGCCCATGCGACCGCCGCGAGGCTGCCACCCAGTCGGTCCGTGGGCGGGGACGGGCTGTAGTGCGCGATAAAGCTTTTACGGCTGGCACCGATCAAACACGGACGTCCGAGGGCGTTGAGTGGCGCCTGTTGACAAAGCAGGTCGAGATTTTGTGCGGGCGTCTTGCCGAACCCGACGCCCGGGTCGTAGATGATCTGATCTCGCGCAATGCCGGCGCGATGCGCATGCTCGCCGATGGCGGAAAGCTCGGCCGCGACCTCGTGTGCAACGTCAACGAATCGGATGTCTTTTTGCATTCGGTCGAGATTGCCGCGGCTGTGCATGATGACCACCGGGCACCCGGCTTCGCCCACCGCTTGGGCCAGCACCGGATCGTGAAGGCCGCCCACATCGTTGATCAAGTCAGCGCCCGCGGCGAGGGCGGCCTTCGCCACGTGGCCCTTGCGGGTATCGACGGCAAGCGGGGCTTCGGTCCGTGACCGGAGCCGTTCGAGCACGGGACGGAGGCGTTGCCACTCATCGTCGGCAGTGACCTCGATCGCCCCAGCACCATAGACGCCGCCCCCGGGTCGCGTCGACTCCGCACCCAGATCGAGGAGGTCCGCGCCTTCTTCCAGCAACCGGAGAGCTTGGGCGACCGCCTCGTCCGCGCCCAGAAACAGTCCGCCGTCGCTAAACGAGTCAGGGGTGATGTTCACCACACCCATTACCAACGGGCGTCCCGCAATCAGCTCGAGGGACCGTCCGCTGGGCAGGGCGAGGTGCCAGTGGCCTGGATCCGGTGTGACGACTTCGCTACCCATTTCGTCGATCACCAGGACGCTCGCCTTCTTTTCACCGAATCGGATTAGCCTGGTGCTGGCGACGGCAGCGAATCACCTGGTAGGGCGTCCGGCTCGTCGCCCGATTCCGGACTCTCCACTGCGGGCTGCGCTTGATCGGGCGGCGATTCGGCCGAGTCGCGCGATGCCGGCGCGATCATGCCCGCGGGCATGAAGTCCTGACCCGTAACCTCTTTGATGAGCGAATAGACGGCGTGGCCGCTAAGCGATTCCTTTTCGAGCAACTCACGGGCGAGACGCTCGAGCAACTCGCTTTGTTCGGTAAGGATTGTGGTCGCTCGGGTGTAGCCTTCCTGCACGAAGCGAGAGACTTCGGCGTCGATTCGTTCCGCGGTTTGGTTCGAGTGTTCGGTGCGTTGGCCTAATTCTCGACCCAAGAAGACCGGCTCGTCTTTGGCGCCGAACGACAGCGGCCCGAGGACGGACATGCCCCAGTTGCAGACCATCTGGCGCGCGAGATCGGTCGCGCGATCGATGTCGTTGCCTGCGCCCGTGGTGATGTCGCCTTGGGTCACCTCTTCGGCCACCCGGCCACCCATGAGCACCGCGATCTGGCTTTCCACGAAAGTCTTTTTGTAGGTGTGCTTGTCTTCGGTCGGTAGCTGCATGGTCACACCGAGGGCACGACCGCGCGGAATGATCGTGACCTTGTGCAGGGGATCAGTTCCCGGACAAAACGCGGCGACGATGGCATGGCCGGCCTCGTGAAAGGCCGTGACCTCCTTCTCCTCGTCGGTCATCATGAGGGTCTTGCGCTCGACTCCCATCAGGACTTTGTCCTTGGCGTACTCGAAGTCCTCCATCTCCACGTGCTTCTTATTACGACGGGCGGCGATGAGGGCAGCTTCGTTGACCAAATTGGCAATGTCGGCGCCGGCGAAGCCTGGGGTGCCACGGGCCAGAACTTCGAGCTCGACATCGGTGCCCAGCGGGAAATTCTTCGTGTGGACCCGCAAGATGCCGAGACGGCCGTTGATGTCGGGGCGATCGACGACCACGCGGCGGTCGAAGCGGCCTGGACGCAGCAGCGCTGGATCGAGCACATCGGGTCGGTTGGTGGCGGCGATCAAGATGACGCCTTCGTTGGTTTCGAAGCCGTCCATTTCGACCAGGAGCTGGTTCAGTGTCTGTTCGCGCTCGTCATGACCACCGCCGAGACCGGCACCGCGATGGCGGCCCACGGCATCGATCTCATCGATGAAAACGATGCAAGGCGCGCTCTTCTTACCTTGTTCGAACAGGTCGCGCACACGGCTTGCACCTACCCCCACGAACATCTCGACGAAGTCTGAACCCGAAATCGAGAAGAACGGCACATTGGCTTCGCCAGCAATGGCGCGAGCGAGCAACGTCTTACCAGTGCCTGGGGGGCCCATCAACAACACGCCCTTGGGAATCTTGGCACCAAGACGCTGGAACTTCTGCGGCTCCTTGAGAAATTCGACGACCTCGGCCAATTCGGCCTTCGCTTCCTCCACCCCAGCGACGTCCTCGAAGGTCACTTTCTTGCCGGTTGCGTTGAGGAGCTTCGCCTTGCTTTTGCCGAAGGACAGAGCCTTGTTGCCGCCACTTTGGAATTGGCGCATGAAGAAGATCCACAGACCAACGATGAGCAGGACCGGTCCCCAGGTAAGGAAGATCGCCAGCATGGGGTTGTCTCTTGCCGGCTCCACGGTGACGTCGACATCCTTGGTCTGGAATTCGGCCATCAACTCATCGTCGTACTCGTCCGGCGCAATGGTGGCGAACTCGGTGCCTTCGATGTAGGCGCCGCCGCCACGAAAGGTTCCGGTCAGCTCGCCGGAGCCTTTGTGCATGGTGACTTCGGCCACATTGCCGTCGTTGACCTCTTCGAGGAACTGACTGAAGTTCAGTTCCTCTCGCTGATCACTGTGGGCTTGGAAGGTGTTCCACAGCAGGATCACCACCACGAAGAGGACGATCCAGAGAACCAGGGTGCGGAATGTCGAAGTCAAAGCTGAGTACCTCGTGCGGGGTCTATGCTGCGGCGGAAGGTGCGGGAAACAGTTGATGGGCGACGTGCGCCTCTGTACCTATACGGCTGCAACCGGGAAAAGTAAGCAAAGATTCCAAAAGACCGAAGATTTTGTTGGCGAGAGATCACGTTGAGGTGTCGTTTTGGTCGGTGATTTCTGCGACCCATACTCGCTGTTCGTTGCGGATGCGATGCCGATGGTCGATGGTAATGCCGGGAATCCAGACGATCCGGCCAGCGATACACAGTAGCGGTAGGCGGTCACGAAGGTGGCGAGGGTATCGCTTGTCGATCAGGACATCCTTGAGACGGCGCTCGCCAGATGCTCCCAGCGGGCGGATGCGATCACCAGCTTGCCGGTTGCGAACCACAACGCCAGCCGTTGGTAGATCGTGAGCCACGAAAGCGGCACGGGTGGGGCTGGGACGAAACATCCAGGCCGCGACATCTCGACGCTCGATCCGGATCGTCACCCCGAGCACCACGACGTGAACTACCCCCGGGACATCGGCAGTATACGCGAATCGTGACGGTGTCGGCAGCCGGGGGAGCAAGCGAAGCCACCGGGCATCACCCTCCCAGCGCCAGCCGTTGCCACAGTCGCATCCCAAGCGGTCACCCTGTTGCCATTGGCGTAGCAGTTCTCGGCATGCCGAGTTGGGGGGCGGGTAGCGGGCACCGGAGCGGAGATGGAGCAACCTCAAGGTGCTTTGGAAGAATGCTCTGGGCAGCCGATCGAGCGCTCGTCGCGACACCTCGATCCCCGGGCCCGTTGCGATGGTCCGCGGAGTCAGAAGGCAATCCAGGCGCGTCAAGAGGCGCCGGTCGGCGCGGCGTGCGACGTTGGCAAGGCTCGCGAGCTTGGGCACGATTGTCGGGTCGGAAGCATGGAGCGCCGGCAGCAGGCGATGACGGATTCGGTTGCGGGTCCGTAGAAGGTCCGCGTTGGTCGGGTCGATCGATGGGCTCAGGCCAGCGTGGCGGACGACCTCAGCCAGCGCTGACCTACGAATCGACAACAGGGGCCGGACAATCGATACGGCAGTGGAACTCGGTGTGCGCATCGGGTCGGATGGTGGGCCGGATGTGCGGGTCGGCGCGATGCTGCCCAGGCCGGAAAGGCCGCTTCCCGAGACCAGGCGCTGTAGGAGCGTTTCGGCTTGATCATCAGCGTGGTGGGCGGTGGCGATGAAACGGGCCTTGGTGCCTCGAGCGTACGTGTCCAGGAGCCGGTACCGGGCCTCCCTTGCGCCCGCCTCGAGGCCATGCGGATGTGCGTGAACGAGGTTGGGGTCCAGGCGCTCGATCGCCAGCGGGACCTTGAGGGTGCGGGCAATCCCCGCCGCCTGGCGGCTCCGCCGCCTACTGTCGGGATCGAGAGCATGGTCGACATGCAACGCGCTGATCGTTAGGCCAAGCTCGGGGGCCAAGGTGCGGAGAACGAGTAGCAAGGCCGTCGAGTCGGGGCCGCCCGAGTAGGCAACCAGTACCGTGTCGCCAGGCTTCGCGCCGTTCTTGCCGAGGAACGTCCGTACACGTCGGCAAAGGCGCTCCAAGTCACGCACGTCGAATATCAGGGGAAGGTGTTGGTCGGATCAAGACCGCGAGAATGGCCAAGAGAGAAGCAGGGGAGAAGCATGGTGGCGGTGAAGGGACTTGAACCCTTGACCTAACGATTATGAGTCGTTCGCTCTGACCAACTGAGCTACACCGCCAAAGTGTCGGCCACCCGGCGGGGGAAGCTACCGAATTGGAGCCCGCCTGTCAAAACTTTCGGTGCTCTATACTCACGCTCATGAGGAACGGGGAAGACCGGCCGGGCCTTACGAGCGCGCACCGATGTACCTCCTGCGGTGTCGGCCAACTCGAACGACTGATCGAACGCTGCGTGACGTGCAGCAACCACTACTGCCTGCCTTGCGCTGCACGCCACAACGGCAAACGATTCTGCAGTCGAATGTGCGCCGAGACCTTCTTCTTTACCGAAGAAGACTAGGCAAGCATCGAAGGTAGTCTAGTGCTAGTCATCGGCGGAACGGTCTCGCGAATGAAGACCGTGTCCGCCTTGCCGGTCGCTCGCCGTCTAACGCAGGACTTCTTGGCAGCTGCGGAACTGACCGAAGAACTGCCGCATCGAGCTGGCGAGCGCGCCGTCATTCAAACGGTAAATGACGTTCTGGCCGCGACGCTGGTCCGCGACGAGCTCGGCCTCACGTAGTACCGAAAGGTGGCGAGAGATGGTCGGTTGCGAGAGATTGAACTTGGAGACGATCTCTCCCACCGTGTAGGGCTGATCCTCGAGAAGTCGCAGGATCTCCTGGCGGGTTCCGTCGCCGAGTGCCTTGAAAACCTTCGTCATGCGGCGCGCATTGCGCTCTGGTGCAGCAATGTCCATGTGTCCGTCCTCCATTCGTCCGTCCGGGCACATTATCTGGCCCAGAATTCGAGGTTGTCTAGCATGAGTTCGGCTGCCTTCCGAGGTGTACTGACCGAGAGACAGACCCTGTCCGAGCCCATGCTCTTCGACATGGTTGCATAATAGGATCTAAATGTTGGCAAATTATTGAAGATGCTCTTGTAGTGATCGCGTGACATGACAATTTATTGAGCCATCATGTGCAAACTTCTCAATATACGCACGTTGCTGGGCTTGGAAATTCACATATGTAAAGGCATCCGGCCCGCGCAGGGGTCGGAGATCGCCGTTTCGGGGCGAGTCGAGAGCCGTCCCGTTGCCCGTTGCACGTAGCGCAGGGCCCCGTGGGCAGCATCGGAACTGGATGACCAACAGGAACGGAGGAGGTGCGCCCCGCAACAATCGCTGGGGCGCCTGCTCAGTACCGTTTAGCCGCGGAGGCGGCTGGCGACGGCGTTCCAGTCGACAACGTTCCACCACGCGTCGAGGTAGTCCGCCCGACGATTCTGGTAGTGCAAGTAGTAGGCGTGTTCCCAAACGTCGATCCCCACGAGGGGAGTCTTGCCGGCGGAGAGGGGGCTGTCTTGGTTTGCGGTCGCCACCACAGATAGGGCACTGCCATCCTGGACGAGCCAGGACCAGCCCGAACCAAATTGACCCATGCCGGCAGCTTTGATTTTGGCTTTGAGGTTGTCGAGGCTGCCAAAGTCACGATTGATGGCGTCGGCGAGATCACCGGTTGGAGCGCCACCGCAGTTGGGACCCATCGTGTTCCAGAACATCGTGTGGTTGGCGTGGCCGCCACCGTTGTTCCGTACCGCGGTACGGATATCTTCGGGTAGCCCGTCGAGGTCGGCCAACAGGGACTCCACGGTTTGAGCCTGAAGGGTCTCGTGTCCTTCGAGCGCCTTGTTGAGATTGGCGGCATAGGCGGCGTGGTGCTTGCCGTGGTGGATCTCCATCGTACGGGCGTCGATATGGGGTTCGAGCGCGTCGAACGCGTAAGAAAGAGCGGGTACTTGATGCATCGTCGAGGGCTCCTCGTTCGGTGGCTGGGATTCAACGGGGCGCACTGAGGCCGCGGTTCGGATCGTACGGCCGGTGCGTCGCGGCATTCTCGCATGAACTATGCCGACTCGTCAGTGGTCTTATGCCGACTCGTCAGTGGTCTTTGGTACACGGGTGAAGCGGGAAACGAGTTCATCGGCCACGCGGAGACGGTCCGAAACCAGCAGCTTTCGTGGGTGAATTCGTCGGTGTGAGGTGTCGTCCGGATCGGGGGCGCAGGGACAGGTGATTCTTCATCGAAGAATCGTCGTTGACATCTCGAAAAGCCTTCCATAAGATCGCGGCTCCCGGCGCAGGGGAGGTTAGCTCAGTGGTTAGAGCACCTGCCTTACAAGCAGGGGGTCGCGGGTTCAAATCCCACACCTCCCACCAGGGAGGGCGAGGATTTCCACGTCACCGCTGGTTGAAGTCGGAGAATCTGCAATGGAAGGCTCTGCGGGGCCGTAGTTCAGCTGGTTAGAACGCCGGCCTGTCACGCCGGAGGTCGCGGGTTCGAGTCCCGTCGGCCCCGCCAACTTCCTTCCATTCCCGCCTCGACCGACGACCCACCCAGTACGTTTGGAGCGTCTCGCGGCTGCTGCCTTCACGGAGACTTCAACGATGCGCGACAAGATCAAGATGGTTTCTTCGGCCAACACGGGCTACTTCTATACGACGACGAAGAACAAGAAGCTTTCGACCGAGAAGCTTCGCCTCAAAAAGTACGATCCAAAAGTTCGTCGGCACGTTGAATTCGTTGAAGAAAAGATGCGTTGAGCGTCTGCGGCCGTACCCTCACGGGGTGCCGCATCCGGCTCACATTGGGCTGGGTGGGTAGGCTTGGTGGCTGACGACCACAAGCGGCCGGACGCGGGGAGTGAGCGCTCCTGGCTCATTCACGGCGGGATCGTGGTCTCCATGGACGACCGACTGACGGTTGTTCCAGGAGGCGAAGTGTTGGTTCGCGGATCTCGGATTGCGGAGGTTGGCACGGAGGTCACCCGTCCACCGGGGGTTCAAACGCTCGATGCGCGTGGCTGTATCGTCCTGCCCGGTTTGGTGCAGGGCCATGTCCACCTCGGTCAGACGTTTTTCAGAGGTCTCGCCGAGGGGCGCCGATTGCTGCCTTGGTTGCAAGAGCGGATCTGGCCGCTCGAAGCTGCCCATGATGATGAGAGTGCCTACTGGTGCAGCCTGCTCGGCGCAGCCGAGTGCCTGCTTGGTGGCACAACGACGATTCAAGACATCGGAATTGGACCCGGAGCCGTCGGGTTACTGCGGGCGCTCGACACCGCCCGCATTCGGGCCATTGCCGGCAAATGCCTCATGGACCAAGGAACCGGATTGCCCCCAGGGCTTGCTGAAGATACGGATCGCACCCTGGCCGAGGCGGAATCCTTGGGCCAGGCACTCGATGCAGCGGGTGGGCGTGTTCGCTATGGCCTCAATCCAAGGTTCATCCTCTCTTGCTCCGACGCGCTCTGGCAGGGTACACGGACCCTCGCCGAACGTCATGGTTGGCCGAATCCATACCCATGCCCTCGAACAGGCCGACGAGACGGAGGCCGTACGACACCTAAAAGGCGGACGCGACGAGATCGAGTATTTCGACGACGAAGGCATTCTCGATACAGATCTGCGGATCGCGCATGGTGTGTGGCTCAATGAACAACACCGCGCGCAGGTCGGTCGGCGTCGCTTTTCGGTGATCCATTGTCCGAGTTCCAACCTCAAGCTCGGATCGGGTGTGGCGGACGTGGTGGCGTTGCGCCAGTCCGGAATCCCCGTAGGGCTGGGCTGCGACGGTACCGCCTGTTGCAACCACTTCGATGCTTTCGAGGAGATGCGGCTGGCTGCCTTGCTGCAAAAGACAAAGCATGATCCGGGAGCATTCTCGGGGGGCGACGCGTTGGCACTGGCGACGCGAGAAGGTGCCCCGAGCTGTGGGGCTGGAAGCTGAGGTGGGTAGTCTCGAAGAAGGTAAACAGGCTGATCTGGTGGTGCTGGCCATGGACTCACCGGCGATGTGGTCACATACGGCCGCGGACGTGCATGATGTGGTGGCGTTCTCCGCTTCACGTGCGGACGTACGACACGTTTTTGTGGCTGGAGAGCAGTTGGTTGCCGATGGGGCTCTCACACGGCTTTCGCTCGACGAGATTCTCCGCCAGGCTCATGCGCATGTGACGGCATTGGTTGCCCGCTCCGGCGTGACACTTTAGAGGGTCCAAAAGGCAAGGCCTCGAAAGGTGACATCAGAATTCCACCAATGGGCGTGCCTATGGCGCGAGGCAGGTGTGGTATGTTTTGGGTGTCCATGCTGGCGCCGCCCGGTGCCTCTATTTCCTTCGTCTGTGTGGCCGCAGCCTCTTTCCTCACTGAGAGGAAACGAGAATGGCCCGTTCATGCTTCGTCCCGGCCTTACCCGCGCCGGGACTGTCTGCTTGTCCCCAATTCGGTCCTGCCACCCGACTCAGATCGACAACGGCATCCTGTGACACTCCGGATCTCCTCGGACGCTGTCTCGACCGCGGTGCAGAGGAAGACTGGCGGGCATTTCTACCGCACTACGAACCGCGTATTCGTGGGGTGATTCGGCGAGCGCTCGACGGCTCGGGTGTCCGCATGTCGTGCGAAGACCTCGAAGACTTGGTGCAAGAATGCAATTACCGTCTGCTCTCTTTGGCTCGGCGCCTCGATCGCGGGACCGGTGGCTGGTTTCGAGGGCGCTCGGAGGGTGAAGCATGGAGCTACCTGGCCTGTGTCGCCCGCGCTGTGGCGATCGACTTCCTGCGCGCCCGCAAGGCGGCGAAGCGTCCTAGGCCGGAGGTGGGGTGCTCGTCGTACCGCCTCCTCAGCTCCCTACCGGCAGTTCAATCCACTCCGGAGGAGCGGATGTTGATCTGCGAGCGTCTGGCTGAGTTGGTGAATCGGTGGCATCGGCATTGGGGTTCCCGGAGCGATTGCCTGCGAACCCATGCTGTCAAGAGGGCCGTAATCGATGGCTGGACCAGCGCCGAGATTGCGCGGGAGAGTCGTGGCGCCCTAACTCGACAACAGGTCGATGGTTTGGTTTACCGCGTCCGCCGGCGGTTGGCGGCGGAAGGTGTCAGGCTCGCTCGCCGGGGGGCGGCAACGGGCGCGGCGTGATGGGGGGTGTTCGATATGCTGGATGCATGGAGCACATCTTTTCTGCGGTGTCGTGTCTTTCCCATGCTTCGCCAGCGGGCTTTCCCGAGCAACCTGGACGGGTAAGGGGCATCCTTGCTCGGTTGGCCGAAGATGGCCGTAAGTTGGTCGAGGTTGAAAAGAGGCCGCCCGATTTGGCGACCGCAGTTGCCGCGGTTCATGATCCTGCCTACCTCGAGCGGTTTCGCCGCGCGGTCGCGCGTGGCGATGGTCTTCTCGACTCAGCGGACAATCCGCTGTCGTCCAACACCTGGGATGCGGCGTGGTCGGCGGCTGGTGCTGCCGTCGCCGCGGCCGATTGGGTCGCGTCCAGTGCGGACCGTCAAGCGTTTGCCGTAGTTCGTCCACCAGGACACCACGCGGAACGGTCGATGGCCATGGGATTTTGCTACCTCGCGAACGTTTCCGTTGCTGCCCAGCGCCTAATCGATCGGCATGGCTGTGGCAGGGTCGCGATCGTGGATTTCGACGTCCATCATGGCAACGGGACCCAGCACATCTTCGAAGCGCGAGACGATGTCTTGGTCATCAACCTTCATCAGTTTCCGTTCTACCCTGGAACAGGCGCCGCAGACGAGCAGGGCGTGGGGGCTGGCATCGGTGCTACCGTCAACGTCCCGCTGGCGGTTGGCACGGGTGACGAAGGGTACCGAGAGGCTTTCGAATCGGCGGTCTTGCCAGCATTGCGCCGTTTCGCGCCCGAAGTCGTGCTGGTCTCTGCCGGGTTTGATGCCTGGCGGGACGATCCTCTTGGCGGTATGAACGTCTCCGAAAGCGGTTTTGGGATGTGGGGCACGTGGTTGCGAGCCGCGGCCGACGAATCTTGCGGTGGTCGGTTGGTCTCGGTACTCGAGGGAGGCTACGATCAGGCCAGCCTGCCAGGGTTGGTTGCAACCTACCTGGACGGTGTCCAGGGGCGGCGGCCTTCTTAGGTCAGGCTTCGTCGGAACCGTGAACCGTGAACAAGGGCGGAACGTGCACAAGAAAGGGTGCTGCACAAGAAATTGGGCATCGGACATTGACGCGCCCGAGCACCGGCGGTAAGCTTCCGCAGATCGATCGTCGGAAGACGACCAACAGACACCCGCGATGCGCGAGCGAGACCCCCGAGCAACCTTCCCGGTGTAGCGGGGTTTTTTCGTCTTCGTCATGCGCGCGCGGAGAGCGGAGGAGCCGCCATGAGACGACCTGGATTCTTGATGACTGCTTGCCTGGTTGCCGCCTTGAGCCTGGGTGCGATGCCGGCCATGGCGCAGGCCAATCTCGGATTCTTCGAGGGGCCGCCCGACAGCAGCAACACCGCGACGGGTGCCGTCCGGTTGACCGGTTGGGCCTTGGCGGATGCAGGTATCCGGCGGGTTTTGATCTTGGTCGACGGTGAAAATGCTGGACAAGCGCTCCATGGTCGGCCGCGCGGCGCGATCACCAATAGCTACCCTGGTTATCCGGATTCGGCCGCACCAGGCTTCGGCTTCATTCTGAACTCGACGGATTACCTCAATGGTAACCACGTCGTGTCGGCCCGCGTCGAGCGCAACGACGGCACTTTCCATGACGTCTCACCGGCCCGGACCTTGCAGTTCCAAAACAACACGCACAACCTGCGGCCCTTCGGTCGTGTCGATCGGCCCGATCGTTCCGCCACGCTGTTCGGTACCTGCGATATCGAGAACCCGTTCCGGCGTCCCACGATCGTCGAAGGCTGGGCTTTGGACCTGGGTGTCGAAATCGGTGACACTGGCATCGGCTATGTAGAGCTGCTACTCGACGGCGTTCCCATTTCGCGATCGACCACCGATTGTGTCTTCAATCCAGCTTTGGGTGGTTTCACCAATTGCTACGGCACGAAACGTCTCGATATCGAGAACCAATACCCATTCGCCTTCAACTCGCCGAACTCGGGCTTCCGCTTCGCGATGGACATCGGTGCGCTGATCTACGGTGGTCGGGTCGAAGGGGCGCATACCCTCACCATTCGCGCGGGTGACCTCTCCAACCAGATCGAGAACATTGACGAAATGTCAGTGACTTTCGTTTGCAGTGAGAACATCGGCAACGAACCTTCCTTTGGTCTGATCGAGTCACCCCGCCTCAACCGCGAGTACAACGGCTTGATGCGCGTCGAGGGTTGGGCGCTCGATATCGATGGGATCAGGCGGGTCGAGATCTTTGTTGACGGTAACTTTGTCCGTGGTGCGGCGCTCGATCCGTTGCTGACCCGCCAGAGTGTGTCGAGTAGCTATCCTGGCTTCCCAGACACCGATCATCCTGTCTTCCGTGCTTTCATCGACACCAACGACTTCGTCGACAACGTTGTCCATCAGTTGGAAGTCATTGCGGTGGATGAGTTGTTTGCGCGGACGCTGATCGGCGAGACGGACTTCCTCAGCATCAACAATTTCGAGTAGTGCCTCCACTTGACGGGCCACCGTGTTGGTCCGTTCGTGGGTAGTAGCAACGGCCGCCGCAGGGTGGCCGTCTTGCGTTGGGCCTAACGATCGCGGGAGACGAGGAAGGCGCCCGGCCAGGCCCCATTGAGGGGCGGGTTAGCGGTCGTACCGGTGACTAAAGTTCACCGTCTAAGTAAGGCAGTCCCTACGGGACCGCAGGGCTGAGGCGTCCAGCCAGGGGATTTAGAGTTTCGTCACGGTTTGGCCCCATCCTCTCCCGCGAACGAGCTTATCGCCGGGTAGGGGGTCGTTCGTCCGAGACCGCAACTCGGTGGGGGCCGCCTGCCAGGGATTCCGGATTCCGTCGTTTTGGTCCGACGCGCGATTGCGGTTCAGCCGTCGCCGTTGGACGATGCGCTGGGCACCGTCAGGGTTCCATCGGCAAGCGCGTGGCGCGAGGCGAGCATGGAGGCTGCCTGGCCGAAAAGCTCGATGGCCTTCTGAATCTGAGGATCTCCCTCAGCCATGACTCGGTGCGCGGCTTCCGTACCGAAGGCGGCGTTGAAGATATCCGAGTGCACCTGCCTGCGAGCGATAACCCCCGCCTCGGGACTCGAGAAGATCTTCTCGAGTCCGGTGTCGTCCAGCAGTTCTTCCTCCTTCAACCACTGCTTGAACTCGTCTAACAGTCCTGCGGGCGGTTGCCAACTGGTGTCGTTGATTTCCTTGCCCGCTGCAAAGTCCACCGCAAAATTGAAGAACGCGTTGTTGGCGTAAAGCAACTGCATGCCGTCCGGCAAGTTGGGGAGGTCGAGCAGCACATCGGGGGTGATACCACCACCACCGTACACCGCACGACCCAAGTCTGTGGCGAATTCGGGCTCGCCAAGGGCGACCTGGGGCGTTGCCTCGTCACCGGCCGCGAGATTGTCGAAGTGGGTGTAGTAGTCGAAGTACGACGAGTAGTCGCGTTGAATGAGCCGACCAGCCGGGGTGTAGTACTTGGCGGTGGTCAGTGCGATCCCGGCGCCGAAGGAGAGGTTATAGACCGTTTGAACCAGACCCTTGCCCCAAGTGGGCATGCCCACCACCAGGCCAACATCGTGATCCTGGACGGCGCCTGCGAGAATTTCCGCCGCCGAGGCCGTACCGTTGTTGACCAGAACGACCAACGGGATGTTGATCATTTGATTGTCCGGTGGCGCATTGAACGATTGTTGCGAGTCGCGGGTGCGGCCGCGCGTTTCGACGATGGCGCTGGCGTCGGGAACGAAGCGGTTGGCAACTTCCACGGTCTGATCGAGGAGGCCACCGCCATTGCTCCGGAGGTCGAGAATCAGCCGTTCCATTCCCTGATCACGCAGGGAGTCGAGGGCTTCGTTCATCTCGCCTGAAGTGGACCGGGAGAAGTCGGTGAGGCGAATGTAGCCGGTGCCAGGGGCCATGATGTAGGCGTAGCGAACGGTGGTCTGCGGGATCTCCGCGCGGGTGATGGTTAGCGCCAGCGGCTCGTTGAGGCTGCGCCGAACGATGGCAATGTTCACCTGCGTGTCTTTGGGGCCTTTGAGGCGATCGACCGCCTCGTTGAGCGTCATCGCATTGGTTGGCTCGCCCTCGATGGTGCTGATGACATCGCCAGCGCGGAGGCCCAAACGCCAGGCTGGGGTGCCTTCGAGCGGGCTGATGACCGTCAGTTGGCCATTGCGGATGCTGACCAAGATGCCAAGGCCGAAGAAAGTACCTTGCTGACGTTCACGCATGTTCTCGTAGGCTTCGGGAGACAAGAAGCTCGTGTGCGGGTCGAGCTCGCGCAGCATGCCTTGAATCGAGGAGTAAACGAGATCGCGGTAGGTGATGTCGGCACCGTACTGCTCGTGGACGGTTTGGACCAGCTCGGTGTAGAGCCGCAGATCGTCGCGCTCTTCGCCGCCGACCGCCAGCAGCTTGTCGCCGACCAAACCACCGCCCAAGGCCGCGGAAAAAAAGAGAAGGATCGCCATCGTTCGCCAACGCTTGCTCATGCCGCCATGCTATCACTCCAACCGCGCGCTGATGGTCCACAGGTACGAGGTGCGCTTCCTTGACTTTCGACTACCGTAACCGGATGATTGGCCGGTGATGATGGGGCTCGGCTTACCAGAGATGTTGTTTATTTTCGGCGCGGCGCTGTTGCTCTTTGGGCCGCGCAAGCTGCCTGAGATCGGCCGCACCCTGGGAAAAGGAATGGCCGAGTTCCGCAAGGCGTCGGCAGAGCTGCGGCGGACGCTGGACACCGAGGCGATCGAGGAGGAGGTTCGTGAGACGCGTCGCGCGGTGGAGGCGAGCGATCCACGTCGGTACCTTCGGGAGGCCGCCGATCTCGATCTGGCCAAACGTCGGGTGGCACGCGGTGCGGCCGTTTCGCCAACGTCAGATCGTGAGAGCGCCACCTCGACCGATGCCGATCATGACAGTGCGGCGGAAGGGGCCGACGAGGTTGCCGACGACGATATCGCCGCCGAAACTGTCGCCGATACCTCGGATTCGCCCACGCCCACAGCTTCCGATACGCCATCCCCCACCACGCCGGCTTCCGACACCCGCGCCAAATAGCGCGGCGCTGTAATCGTGTCGGACCCCAACTCGTCCGAATCGCTCCCCGCAATGGGGTTGATGGAGCATCTCGAAGAGCTTCGGCGACGCATCCTGCAGGCGGCGTTGGCGTTGGTCGTCGGGTTTGTTGTTTGTTGGAGCTTCTCGAGGACCATCTACGAGTTCCTGGCCCAGCCCATCTATAACCTCTTGCCAGAGGGCGAGAAGTTGGTTTTCCTCGGCGTGACGGACCCCTTCATGGTCTACGTCAAGGTGGCGCTGTTGGCCGGCACTTTCTTGGTTTCGCCCTTTATCTTGTTTCAGTTTTGGCGCTTCGTTGCTCCTGGGCTCTACCGCACCGAGCGACGCACCGCGCTACCCTTCATCCTGTTCGGATCGCTTCTGTTCGTCGGCGGCGGGGCATTTGCCTACTACATCGCCTTTCCTTTTGCGGTGGAGTTTCTATTGGGTATCGGCGCTCAGTTCGATGCCCAAATCACCGTCAATCGTTACTTGAGTTTCCTCATGACGGTGATGTTGGGGCTCGGGGTGATGTTCGAACTGCCGGTGGTGATCGTTTTGCTAGCGCGCTTGGGCTTGGTCACGCCGCGATTTCTGCTGCGGAACTTCCGTTACGCGGTCTTGATCATCTTCGTGGTTGCCGCGCTGATCACGCCGACGCCGGATGTCTTCAACTTGCTGATTTTCGCCACGCCGACAATTGTCTTGTATCTGGTGGGCGTACTGTTTGCGTACTGGGTCAAGCCGCGGAAGTCGCGCGACGAAGGGCTGGAGCCGACGGACGATTCCGGATCGCGCTAAAGGCTTGGTCGAGATCGGCGATCAGGTCGGGTCCGTTGTTTGCATGGTGCCACCACGCGTCGGGATGTTGGCGGTCAGCCAAAAGGAACGCCTCCGTATTTTCGATGAGGCCACGGCGCGCCAGCAGATCCGGGATGAGCCGCTAAAGGGATGTGATGATGGAGGGGTTCGGGACTGGACCCGCGAGGAACTCTACGATCGTGGCAGCACTGGTTGATACCAACATCTTGGTTTACCGATTCGATCCGCGTTCGCCGGAGAAGCAGCGAGCGTTTTCGGGTAGCAGACGAAGTGAACGAGCCCCGAGAACCCTACGGTCTCTGAGGGTCGTCCCGGCTGGTTGATCTCTCCTCTGGCGGTCGCCGCCGCCAGCGTCGGTGCATCCAGACCCATTGCTCGGGCCGGCGCCGGATCTGATTTTCGATGGCCTGGGTCATGACTGTGGTTGCGCCTTCGTGGTTGTCGGGGAGCGTGAGAGGAGGGTGCAGACGCAGGGTGTGACGGCCATCGTCGTTTCGTTCCGAAAATACGGGTACGACCGGTACGCTGAGACGCAAAGCGAGCTTGGCGCCGGCCAACGGCGTGTGGGCCAGGCGACCGAAGAATGGGACCCAGATCCCGTCGGTCCGAAAGTCCTGGTCCAGTAGCACAACCAACGCGCCTCCGCGTTTGATGACCCGCAGCATGGCGATGCTCGACCGGCGGTTGCCGCGCGGGAGGTTGTGTGCCCCGAGATGGCGACGCAGGATCTTGATGGCATCACTCAGGGCATCGTCTTCGAGTTGACGTTGCAGACCGTAGAGCGGCACACGCTGGGGTGCGCCCTCCTGGCCCAGGGTGGCGATCAACTCCCAGTTGCCACAGTGGCCCGTCAGCAGCAACACGGGTCGACCGGCCTCGACCAGCGGGGCCACGTTCTCCCAGCCCTCAATATCGATGTAACGCAACGCCGCGTTCGCCGGGCGCCTGGCCAGGTACAAGCATTCGAAAAACGTTGTGCCGAGATGTCGGTAGGTCGCCCGGCCGATCTGGCGTTGTGTCGCCGTGCTGTGTTCTGGAAACGCGATGGCGAGGTGGTCGAGTGTGCGGCGTACATCGCGGCCACGGAGTATGGAGCCGAGATGCCAGCCAATGGTTCCGACAGCACTACCGAGGATCTGGCAGACACGCCAAGGCAAGGCCCGACCCACCATCGTGACGACGGGCAATACGCCACGAAACAGTTGGCCACGCAACCGACGCCGCCAAGGAGTTGGGGCCAGCGCTGGTTGGGCGGACATGATGAGGACTGCGGTTGGGGGGAGCCGAGGTTACAGAGCTCAACGCCCACAGGCTCAGGCGCCGGGTCGCACCGGGTCGAAGCGGGTCACGTCGAGCAATGTGCCGTCCTCGAAGCGATATACCTTGCCAGCTTCGAAATACCACCACGACAGCGCATCGCCGTCCGGCTCGAGCGCCATATCCACGCGATCTGGGCGTCCCATTTCGTCGTAGACCTTCCGCTCTTGACCGGTGGTCGGACCTTGGTAGCGCCGCAGCCACCGCAGGACCGAGCCTTCGGGAACCTCAATCGACTCCGATACCGATCCGCCCGCCTCGAGTTGGCTGGTGATGTCGCGCCGCGCGAAGCTCTCGAAGGTTGCGGAGTTGCGCTGGGTGTGGGCCACCACCAAGGCAAAGCTGTTGTGATGCCGATCCCACGTCCATGAGATCTCGAACGCACCCTCTGCGTCGGTCCGGCCAATGACCCGCAACGGTGGCCCCGCTTCGCGCCGAAAGCTCTTGAGGCGCAACTGTTCGCGTCGGGCCTCGAGCACGATCTCCACGCCTGCCAGCGGCAGGCCTTCGCCATCGATCACGCGGCCGCGAATCGGCACGATCTCGCCGGTGTGATGAGACTTGGCGGTCGCGGGCGGCGACACGAGGAAGAACATCGCGCTCACGAGCATCAGTCTGGTTAGACATTGACAGGGTCTCAACAGTCTTACTCCTCGGTCCACTCGATCTCGGATGGAGGCCGGAATAGCGCCATGTGGTCGAGCTTCTCGTACTTGCTGATCTCGAAACGGGTTCGGTTGCCTTCGTCGTCGGTGTATTCCATGGCCTGAACCAGCGTGCCGGTGGCGTCGAGCTCGATCTGCGCCCAAAACGTCCCTTGGTCCGGCGGTACCGATAGGGAGATCACCGCACCTCCTGTTTCGGTCGTACTCGAGGAGCTTGCGGCGTTGTAACGTTCGCGCAGGCTCTCGATATCGACCAGCAGGAGGTCCAGGCCCACTTCGGAAGCCGGATCGATTTCGAAGATCCGGCCGGCAGGCTCGTTCTCATTCCATTGGTGCACGACGCCGTCACAGATCAGGAAACTCTTACCCTCGTCGTAGTTCCAGCGCAAGCATTTCGGCATCGCGATCGAGAGGTGACCGGTTTCCTGATCCCCGGTGTCGAACCCCGCGGGGATGTAGGTTTGGGCGAAACGCGCGGCGTACGGTCCGTCGTCGGCCAAGCTGGCGCGCAGCGTCGCCAACATTGCCCATGGGTCGGTTTCGGCGCTTGCAGGGAGCGCAAGTACCAGCGCAACGACGCCAACGAAAGGAAAGGAACAGATTCGGTGTAAGGCTGTGGCTGATCTCACGGGTGGCCTTCGTGGTGGGTGCGGGAGACATCCCGCGGGCCGACTTTACCATGCGATCTGCCGTGCAATCAGTGGCGGAAGTGCCGCCTCTCGGTCAAGACCATTGTGATCCCATGCTCATTGGCGGCCGCGATGACCTCGTCGTCGCGGCGACTGCCGCCTGGTTGCACCACGGCACGGACCCCGGCCTTGGCCAGTGTGTCGAGCCCATCGCGGAAGGGGAAGAAGGCGTCGGAAGCCGCGGCGGTACCGTCGACCGGGAGGTTGGCCTTGTCGATGGCGATCTTGCACGAGTCGACCCGGCTCATTTGCCCCGCGCCCACGCCCACGGTCTGGTGCGCGTTGGCGAGCACGATGGCGTTGGACTTGACCGTACGCGAAACCCGCCAAGCCAGCGTCAGCGCACGCATCTCTTCATCGCTGGGCTGACGTTCGGTGACACATCGCCAGCCGGTTGGATCGTCGGCAGCCGCGTCCGGTGCTTGGACCAGAAGGCCGCCGTCGATGCCACGGATCTCGACCGCGCCCGGAGCGGCGGCGTGGGGCGGGCAGCGTAAGACGCGAAGCCGTTTCTTGGCACCCAGGCGGGTGCGGGCGGCGTCGTCGAACTCGGGGGCGACGATCACTTCGACGAAGAGGCCCGCCATGGCATCGGCAAGGGGTTCGTCGCCAGTTTGATTGATCGCGATGACCGAGCCGAAGGCCGAAAGCGGATCGCAGGCCAAGGCATTCTCGTAGGCTTCCGCCAACGTCGCTCCCTGGCCCAGGCCGCAGGGATTGGTGTGTTTGATGATGGCAACGGTGGGGCGGTCGTCGGCGAACAGGCCGATCAAGGCCCGTGCCGCGTCGGCATCGAGGAGGTTGTTGTACGACAGGGTCTTCCCTTGCAGCTGCTCCATGCCGCCGAGGATCCCGCGGCCGCCGAGGGTTTGGTAGACCGCGGCTTCTTGGTGCGGGTTCTCGCCATAGCGTGGCTCCAAGGTTCGCGTCAGGCTGAGGCTCATGTGGCGTGGGAAGCGGTTCTCGGTCTCACCGCTTTGCTGAGCCAGCCAACTGGCGATGGCGGCATCGTAGCGTTGGGTTTGGCGGAAGGCCTTGATCGCCAAACCCCGACGCACGGGCTCGGGAATCACTCGCTCGCCATCTTCGAGGGCGGCCTGAATTTGAGGATAGTCACCCGGATCGACCACCACGACTACCCCGCGATGGTTCTTGGCCGCCGCGCGAATCATGGTTGGACCGCCGACATCGATCATCTCGATGACTTCTTCGAAGCGAGCGTCCTCGCGGGCGGCGGTTTCTTCGAACGGATAGAGGTTCACCACCACCAAGTCGATCGGGCCCAGACCGTGGTCTTCGAGTTGGGACAGGTGTGCAGCTCGAGCACGATCGGCGAGGATGCCGCCGTGGATGCCCGGATGCAAGGTCTTGACCCGGCCGCCGAGAATCTCTGGAAAGTTGGTCACATCCGAGACTGAAGTGACGGGCACACCAGCAGCCTCGAGGTAGCGGTGGGTCCCGCCGGTCGACACCAGCTCGACACCCAAATTGTGAAGGGCGGTGGCGAACTCGTCCAAACCAGTCTTGTCGAAAACGGAGATCAGCGCGCGTTGAACGGGAAGCATGGGTGGGCTCTCGAGCTGTTTGTGGAAGTCGGAACGTGACCACGGCAAGGCACCCTCGCCGTTGCGGGCGAGGCTATCGCAATCCGCAACCTGGGCGTTAACGCACGCCCTGGGAGGGGGCGAGGTGGAGGATCTGTTGACCCCGAATCGGAAGGCGCTTGCGGGTGTCGGTGCCCCCGGCGCGCAGCCAGATCAATCGCAAGGCTTCCGCGATGTCGCTGACCGTGTGGTTGGTGGCGAGGGCAGCGACGGCGTAGGCGGTCGAGCGGTCGTCGAAGCTTCGGACGCCCGAGCCGAAAGCGATCCGCCGGTATTCGCGTCCCACCAATGGGTACCATCCACGGCTGCGCTCGAGCGTGCGTTGCACCAATACGGCGGGATCGGGCACTCGCTGCTCGAAACCGTAAAAAACCCGCCGAATTCGAGGCTGGGTGCTGTCGAGGTAACGCGTGAAATCTTGCGCGTAGCGGGCTTCGTCCTGGTCATGATCGAGGGTCGTCAGTGGGTTATTGGCGGCCGCCATGTGGTGTGCAACCAAGCCCAGTCGGTAGGCGATCTCGTTGAACGGCCGGTGAGCCTCGATCGCGGTCACCGCGTTGGCGATCAACGTGACAATGCGCTGGTCGGCCCGTTGGTCGTCGAACGACGGCTCGGTGTATGGCTGCCGTATGCCGAGTGCGAACGACTCTCGATTTCGGACCAACTGCCGATAAAGGTCCGGCGGTGCCAGACGTGCCGCCTCGAAGGCGAGGTCGTGACTGGTGGCGGGGGTCCAAGCCGAGGCCGTGCTCGCCGTAAACAAGCCAAGCACCACCGTTGCGGCACGAACAAACCGAAAAGGGCCTTGCATGGGTGGCATTCTAGTCCGCGTTCCACGCCGTGGCTAGCACAAGAAATTGTTCACGGAGGACAAAGGCCAACGACACCCCAAGCAGTCCGATCCCAACATCTGGAAACGCCGCGGCCAGAACCGCGCTGCCGCACCCACCAAGAACCAGCCAGAACGTCCAAACGCTTCGGCAGTGCCCTTCCTGCAGCCATGCCGGTCGACGAGTTTTCCCGCGCTGGTCTGATCGTCACGGTGCGCTCTGAGGCGCTCGACCGCCGGGTCCTGTTCGTCTCCGACAACGTGCCCGACGAGGCGGTCTCGGTTGTCACTTCGCAGGCCGAGTGGTCGCGTTCCAGCGCCCTGAGGACAGTGGCGTTTCAAGGAATTGATTGGAAAGCTCGTGGTCCTATTGCAGATTGGCCAAATAGCCAAGATCGGCGGCGGCGGCAACTAGGAGCTCGGTGATCGCCAATGCCGGACCGTTGCCCGCCCCGCCGCGCGGTACGACGACCGCAAACGCGAGGCGGCCCGGTGAATCGGGAAGGCATGACCGATAGGTGGCCGATTCGGCGAGGGCGACGAACCACGAATGCTCTTGGTGATTCGCGCCGCGTCGCAGTCCGTACGGCACCTCGTCGATTCGACCAGGGTCGGTGGCGGTGCCGGTTTTGCCATAGACCCGCACCCCGGTCGGTTCGCGCAACCGCCGCGCGGTGCCGCTTTCGACCACCTGGCGCAAGCCGGCGAGGATCGGCGTGGTTGCCGCCGGGTCGTCGAGCAGCGCGGTCTCGGTGCACGGTACGCCGAGGAGCATCGTGGGCGGGCACTTACGATAGCGCCCACCGGCACCCACCGCCGCGACCATCCGCGCCGCTTCCGAGACGTGCATGCGCGCCGCGCCTTGGCCAAACGCTGTCGACGCCAACCGGCGGCTTCCGGCTTGGCCGGGATCGAGGTCGGTTCCACTATCGACTTCCAAGCCGGCGACCGCGAGATCCCGAAGCGGCTCGGGTCCGAGGGCGAGGCCGAGCTGAGCGAAGAAGACATTGCAGCTCACTTCGAGCGCGCGGGTCAGCTCGATCACGCCGTCGGTATTGCTGTGGCTGTCGTGGATTGCGCGACTCCAGCCCGGCCGTGTGAAGTACGGGCCTTGCGCGTCGCGCTCGACGCAAGCGAACGTGTCGAGGCCACGCGCGCCGCAGCCATGGTCGGTGGCGCCCATGCCGGCTCGTATCCAGGCCAACGCGGTATAGACCTTGAAGATCGAGCCCGACTGGTAGGGGCCTCCGACGCCGGTCTTGTCCTTCCACGGTCCGTAGCTGCCGGTGAACCGGGGCTCGCCTTTCATGACCGGCTCGAGCCATGTTTCCGGCTGGCCTGGATCGTAGTCGGGCCATTGCGCGCGCGCCAACACATGGCCGCTGTCAACGTCGAGCACCACCGCCGCCGCTGCTTGGCCACGAGCCGCGATGTCCCGCACAATGTCCGCCGCGCGCTGCTGCAAGCGAGCGTCGAGAGTCAGCCGCACACTGCGCGCGGCCACGTCGGTGGCGACGGCGTGAATGGCGTCTTCCCGCGCCTGGCCGTTGAGCCTTGCCAGCGGCAATAGCGATCGGTAGTCGATCTGTCGCAAGCGCGTGAACCAGAGTGTGGTGTCCGGCCCTTGCAGTACTCTCGCTCGCTCGTGGTCCTCGCTGCGATAGCCGTGCGGGATGGTGAATAAAATACGGTCGGGTACTCGGCGGTGTTCGCCCCTATCATCGGTTTCGTCCGGATGCTGCTCGATCCAAACCGCCAGCGTTCGGGTGGCCGGCGGCAGGCCGCGGAGGTGCTCGTCGGCGAGGCCCTCGATCGCCCACGGTGGGGTCTGTACGGCGGGGTTGAGCGGTCCCAGCAAGGTACCGAGAGCTGACCCGAGCGGGTAGCGTCGTCGGCCGTCTTTGTCGGTCGCTGCCAGCGGCCGTCCGTCGCGGTCGAGGATATCGCCACGTATGAGCCGCCGGGCAATGGCGCGCATCCGTGGGTCGTAGCGTAGGAAGACTGTATCGTCGCTGCCCATGGCCAGCACCGGCCGCAGCAGGGTCGCGTCGCGTGTCAGCACAGTGCGGTCGGCGCCGACCACCAGCGCGCCGATGGCTGCGACCATCGTCGCTGCCATCACCCAGCCGATGCCGCCGCGCAGCTGGCGCAGCTCGTCGCGGTCGGCGCGTGGTTGGCCGTCCACCGCCAGACGCAGCAGAACCGCCACCAGCAGGAGGAATGTCACCATGCTGCTCTTGCCGAACGAAAGAAACGGCACGACGACGCCCGTGAGTGGCAGCAGGCCGGTCGAGCCGGCGAAAATGACCATGCCTTGAGCCAGCAGAAGCAGGGAGAGCCCGCAGGCTAGGAGCATCCGTTCCGGTGTTCGGTTGGCGTAGGCGATCCATAGCCCTTGCAGCACAAGCGCGATGAAGCACGCACCGTAGAGGGCAAGCCCCGCGAGGCCTGCCACTTCTGCCCAGTGCGCGAGCACGAGGTCGGTGTGGCCGGCCGGCAGCACGCCGACCGCCGCTTGACCGAGGCCGCGCCCGCCGACACCGCCGGCTGCGAACGCCCATAAGGCTGCGGCTAGCTGGTCGCCACCGCCGCGGCCGTTGAGCCACGGGTCGAGCCACATGTCGATGCGGGTGGCGACGTTCGGGGGCACGAAGCCGGGCGCATCGCTGGCCAGCCATGCCACCATAAGCACGAGCGCTGCGGTGACCAAGGCCAGCTCCACCCAGGAACGGGTGGCAACATAGTAGAACCCGAGAAAGACCAGCGACAGGATCAACGTCGGTCCTAAATCGCGCACCAAGAACAGGCCGACGAACAACACTGCCAGCAAGGCCACCGCCGGTAGCAGCAAGCGCGGTCGCGGCACGTGAAACGGCCCACGCCGCGCCCGTTGGTAGCGTAGCTGCTCGGCCTTGCCGCCCAGCACCATGGCCAGGACGATCACGAACGCAAGCTTGACGCCCTCGATCGGCTGGACGCCATAGAAGCTGATCTTGGCGCCGCTCCCGCCCGGGGCCTCACCCTTGATCCATAGGACGGCCAGCGCGGCGATCGCCATCACCACCAGCGGTCCGGTCAGCCGTCTGGCCCAACGATCGGGTTGCCAGGGGACGACGGCCGCGAGGCAGGCGATCGTACCGCCCAGAAGCACCCCTTGGGCGAAGCCGGGCGCGGTTAGCAGTCGGGCGCGTAGCGGGTCGCCGTAGCCCCAGTGCAGCAGCAGGCCTGCGGCGGTCATGACGGTAATCGTCGGCAGCACGGAGTGGACGGCAATATCGTGCCGCCGTCTGCCGACGGCGAGCCGGCCGAGGGCCAGCGCGGCGATGCCACCCAACCATGACAGCGACGCGCGGCCCGCGGCGGCATGCACGTCGGTGACATCGCGTACGGTCGGGTCCTCGCGTGCGTTGGCGGCGGACAACGCGTGGTCAAGGGTGATTTCGACGCCCACGGTCAGCGTCCACACGACCACTGCTGCCACCATCAGCAGCTCGAGGAATCGGCTCATCGTGGGTCGGCTTCGACAGGATCAGAGGTCGACACCACGTCTGCGTAGCCCGGCAGAGGCGACACCGCCCCGACCAAGCGCGGACCGTCGAGCGATGTCGGGCCGCGGGCGCGCAGGTGCAAGCGCCCGCCGTTGACCTCGATGCGGGCGTCGCTCGGGCCGGAGGCGTCGAGCCCAGCGACATCCAGGTGGCTGTCGATCAAGATGAGCCGGCTATTCACGGCCAAACGGACGTTCAGCAGCAACTCCGGCGCTCGGATCGACACCTGCTGCAGGTAGATCCGACTGTTCGGGCCGAGATCGAGGGTCCAGGCGGCGGGCTGATCTGGGAAGCGCAGCGCGGCGCCGGACAGCGTTAAGCTGACTCCAGCTGCAACCTCGGTGCGCACAGTCTGGGTGGTGATCGTCATCGGCCGGGCGGCGACCAGCGCGGTGTCGCGGTCGAAACGATGGTCGAGGCCAGCCGCGAACGGCCGGAGACGACCGTCGGTTGCTTCGCGCAGGGCGGCCGCGCGCTGTGTGAGGCCGGTCAGCGACTGGTGACCGAGCCAGCCGAGCGCGAAGGCGGCCAACAACGCCGTCGCCGCCCCGGCTCGTCGTGCGATCGACCGCCGGAGATCAGACACCGCGACCCATGGGTGTGCTGTGGTGTCGGCCATCGGTGGCGGCTCGTCGGCATCCCCGAGGCGCTGCACCGCGACCACTGTGACGTTGTCGGGCGCCCCGCGTTCCAAGGCCAATTCGATCAACCGGTCGGTGAGCGCCGCGGCGTCGAATTGAGGCGCGCCGCAGGCGTCTTCGAGCAGCCGAAAGAGTTCGTCATCGGGTACCAAGTCGCTCAGGCCGTCGCTGCACAGCAGCAGCAGGTCGCCGGGCTCGAAGGGTGTCGAGCCGACATCGATCCAGCTATTGCCTGTGCGGTCTTGATCGCCGATGTTGCGGGTCACCCGATGGCGTCCGGGCAGGCGCCCGGCGTCGGTCTCGGTCATGCCGTGCTGCTCTTGCAGGTCTGCGACCACCGTGTGATCGCGGGTTAGCTGCTCACACGCGCCCCGGCTCGCCAAGTACGCGCGGGTGTCGCCGACGTGGGCGAGCTCGAGGTGCGGCCCTTCGACCGTGACGACCGTGGCCACACAACCCATGCCACGGCGCGTCGGATGGCGCTCCGCGTGGGCGCACACGTGTTCATGGGCGCGCTGCACTGCGGTCCGCGGATCGCCCGTCGCACGCGCTTCTTCGAGCACCGCGGCGCGGGTGATGTCGGCAGCCACATCGCCGGCTTGGGCACCGCCCATGCCGTCGATCACGGCGAATACGCCATCCGCGGGCGCGCACACGAAGGCGTCTTCGTTGGCGGTGCGCACGGCCCAGGGTGGCTGCGCGCCGCGCAGGTCAAGCCGTTTGCCGTTTGGCGTTCGCCGCCGTGGCCTGCGATTGCGCTCACGATTCGCCGATCCGTTCAAGCCGCAGCGTGATGCTGCCGCTCGACAGCGAAACGGTGACCGGTAGGGTAGCGACCCGCAGCTTGCCGCCGCGCTGGATGAGCCGATCGTCGACCTGCACGGGATTGGTGCCGCTGTGGCGGGTGATGACGACCGCGTCGACGGCGTTTTCGATCGATAGCTGACAGCGATTGATCTTGCGGTCAGCGCCCTTGAGCTCGACGAAACGTTCCGGAGCGCCAGCGTGCGGGCGTCCGAGTTGGACCTTCTGCAGCGGTGCCACGGAGGCCTGATGGGGGCCCCAGGTGAGGCGCAAGTGGCCTTCACCGGCTGGATCGGCAATCGACTCGGTGGGTGCTCGATCCGCCATTCGCCCTTTCCGTTTCGGTACCCGCACGGTCATCTCGTGATCGCCCGGATCGGCGATCGCAGCGGTCTCGACGTAGTTGGCGGTAACGTGGCCGATCCCTGCCGGTAGGTCACTCCCTTCGTCGACCAGAATGCGAATCACCGGCTCGCCGATGGTCGCCGCCCTGAGCTGGTCCAGGGTCTTGCGCACCACTGTGTCGAGCTGCGCCCGCAGTCGGCGTTCGCGGGTTCGCAACCGCTCATGATCGGACATTGACAGGAAGACCTTGTATTCGTTCCACAACTCCGGACGACCAATGGCATCCTGGTCCGTGCAGCGACGCATGACGCCGGCCACCGTCTGCGCGATGGCGAAGGGGTCGGGCGTTCCGTCCCGTGTATGCCCGGTGAGCCGGCGCAGCAGACCGCCGACGCCCTTAGATCGCAGGCGTGCGAAGTCGACTCGGTAGCGGCCGTCTCCGACCCGTTCGAAGGCGCTCTTGATCAACGGGGGCATGGCGGTTCGGCCACCCAGCTAGGCGGTGGTAGCAGTGGGGTCGGATGGCGGTTGTTCGTGGAGGCGTAGAGTCACTTGTCGAGCGCCGCCGTCGGTGAGCGCGATGCTGTCGCCCGGCTGGATCCGCAGCCTGCCTCTGCGGGTGTGGCTCGGGCGCACCGTCTTGCCATCAGCGTGAATCACCAACAGGTTGTCGCCTTGGCCGCGGGACGCCACTTCGAGACGTGCGCCGGCGCGGCGCAGTACCGCGGCGCGGCGGCTGACGAATCGGTCGCCGTGGCTTACCACCAGATCGTTGGCCACCGTGTCGTCGCCGTGCCAGTCGCCACGCCCGAGGCGATACTCGGCGCGGGTGACTTCGATCTCGAGCGTCGTGCCGTGGCAGTCGCCGCCTTCTACGGTCAGCCAAGCGAGCGTGCCGCTGAGCGCCTCGGTAACTTTCAAGTCGTTGTGCGGTCCGGGCTCGACGCGGTAGAGACGCACCGGCATGGCGTCGACCCGAGAACCGACTAGGCGGTTCGACAGGTCCGCGCCGACGTCGGTGTCGAACGCTGGATCGTCGATGAAGCGCTCGACCACCGACAGACTTGCATCGTCTCCAACCTGGATCGTCACAGCGACGGCCAGAGGCAGGGCGTCGGCACCGCGTCGCCAGCGCTGGCTGAGGGCCATGATGCCGGCCACCACTCGTTGGCGCAGCGTCGACTGGTCGAGCAGGTCGCGGTCTCGGACGCTGGGCGTTTTACGGAATAGGCTTCGAATGCCGATGAGGCTGCCTCCCAATCTATGTTCGTAGGCAGAATCGTACGATGGAAGAAGTCAGTCTATGACGCCACAGGATTTGAATGACGCCAAGGCAATGGTATAGTAATTCTTATTCTCGTCAATACTGTATCGAAACCGGCCGAATCGGCATTTCGAGGCACGGCCGCTTTCGATGTGAGCCCACTCAGGAGCGATTGCCGCTCTAGCTATCAAGGGGCAACGGATCGAGTAGTGGCGACGGGATGGACGGACCAACGAAATGGCGATGTTGTTGACGAACTGGGGCCGGTGGGTGATTGCCGCGGCGATCGCGTGCCCGACCGTGCCAGCCATCGCCGAAGACGCCGAGGAGCCTCGCGCACGCGACGGGAAGGCGGTTGAGCAGGTGTTCTGCGCACACCGTGAAGACAGCCGTTTCGCGTTCGCCTACGACGAACTGAGCTGGGTGCCCAAGAACCGGCAGGTCTTCGATGTCGAGAAGTGGCCGACACGGCGTCCACATCCGGAGCGTCCTCATGCCTTGATTCTCGCCTTCGGGGCTAAGCTGTCGAAAGACGACATCCAATGCCAAGCGACAGACCTGCTGAAACAGGTCGAGCGGCAAGGCAAAGCCCTGATTGTCGAGCTGAAGGGAAGCGATGTCGTCGCCATTCTTGCTCGGAATCGACGCACGCTCCTCGTTTACCATCCCAAAGACTTGCGTCGGAAGGCTATCGCGTTGTTCAACCGAGAGCGATTCGGGATGGTACGGGGATTCATCGCCGCGGCTCGGGAGATCGGTATGACCTTCGACGACATCGAGCAGCTCGATGTCGTCGCTCGCCTGGGCTCGCGTCGCCAAGCAGGATTGCGGGCGTTAAACGATGGTGACTCTGCCGGAGCGATCGAACGCCTGGAACCGGTCGCGGACCGCTACCCGGAGGACTTCGAGGTTCAGGTCGGCTTGGCGCGTGCGTACTACCAGCATTCGGACTACGGGCGAGCAACGGCGTTGCTCGAGGCGTTACGCAAGCGCAATCCGCTCAACGGCGAGGTGCTGTTTCAGCTCGGCCTTGTCGAGATGTCGCGCGGCAGGGAGGACCTTGCCGTCGTCCGCTTCACCGAGGCCGCGCACCGAGGATTCGAGAATGCGCACTTCTACCTCGGTTTTGCGTTCTTCAAGCACGGTTCCTATCCCGAGGCACGGACCGCGCTGAAGTACTTCCTGCGCCACGGTACCGACGTTGCGTTGCAAGACCGCGCTGTGAGGATGCTCGAGGCGGCCGACAATGATCGTGCACGAGCCGACGTTGCGTCAAACGACGCCGCGGCTGCAGATGAGGCGGTGCGTCCGCTCCAGGTCGCCGTACAGCCGTCGACCGCACCGCGGTCCGAGCCATCGGTGCCGATCGCCGAGCCGGTGGCGCCGGAACCGGCTGCGGCGCCGGAACGCGTTTCAGCCTATGGACACAGCATTCGCCTCGAGGGTTTTCGTCGGCCCTCTCAGGCCTTCGACCACTACCGCGGCAATGTCGTGCTGTTGCACCTGTGGGCGTCGTGGTGCTTGCCCTGCTTAAAGGAGATTCCGTCGCTGGCGGCTTTCCACCGGGAGGACCTCCCGCGCTTGGCGGCCAACGGACTGGCGCTGGTCACCGTTAGCATGGATTATGCGCGGGGAGATCTCGAGCGCTTTGCCGAGCGGCGCGCCGAGGAGCCGGCCATTGACTTTCCGATCTACTGGGATCCGAACTGGAAGCTCGCCGAGAGCTTGGCCCTGGGCTCGGCCCTACCGCAGACCATCGTCGTCGGCAGCGATGGCGAGGTGCTTACGGTCGCGGTCGGCGAGCAGGATTGGCGCAGTGACGCCTTTCTGGCGCGAATCGAGGCCCACCTTGACGCACAAGCGTCCGAACCGACCCACAAACAAGAAAAGGCCACCCGGCCATAGTCGCGCGAACGAATACGGAGGACGTAGTGATGACGATTCGAAACGAGAAATGCGGTGTGCGATGGTGGTTGGCGCCGATCCTGGCTCTGCTCCTGGCTTGGCCCACCGCGGCGCAGTCCGGGACCGACGCCAACGCCGATCTCCTGGGCCACATCGACCAGACGCTCGACGAAGTGATCCCGGACTTGGTAGCCATCGGTCGCGGGCAGAAGCAGACCCAGGCGACCGACGTGGCAGACATCAACCGAAACATCGATCAAGAGCTGGAAGGCGGTCAGTGGGACGGCAACAAGGCGACCAGCAACGACAATCCAATGCTCACCGAAGAGTGCCACGAAGACGCCATGCGCCATGCGTTGCACGAGATGATGGAGCGCAAGGATCTCGATGCCCAAGGTGCCGCCGACATGGCGCGCATGCACATGCACGAGCGGCAGGAGTCGTTCGCGCAAGGGGGTACTACCTACTCGGACTACATCGAGCACATCGCCGAGTGCAAGGCGTTTTGCGGTCCGGTGGTCAAGAAGTTGATCGGCTGTCATGTGGTGGCGGTGAAGAATCACGAGCATGACCTGGTGTTCTTCGCCTTCGACAGCCACGAGATCGGTGACCAGCGAAGCCGTGACGACATCGCGCGCATCGCCCGCAGCATGAACAACGATCCCAGCAAGAACGTGCTGCTGATCGGCCGCGCCAGCAAGATCGGCCCCCTGGGCTACAACCGCAGACTCTCCGGCCTGCGCGCCCGTGCCGTCGGCGAGCAGCTGAACAACCAAGGCGTCGAGCAAGCGCAGATTCATACCCTTACCTTCGGCTGGGAGCCACCGCAAATCGACGCCCCTATCGCCGAAGCCTATAGCATCGACAGCTTGTTCCGTACCGCCGGCAAGAACCGTATCAACCAGAGCGTCATGATGGTGGTCTACTGATCGAATTCACGGTCGCCTGCGGTAGAGGCAATCGAGCCAATGACAAGTCCTTATCGGAAGGTAAGAAGGATCGCGATCGGAGGTATGGCCTCGGTCTACGAGGGCAGGGACGACTCTCTCGATCGATCCGTGGCCATCAAGGAGCCTCACCTTGACAGCGGCTGTTCGGGGACAGGGGAAGATCGGTTCCTCCAAGAGGCCCGAAAGCTTGCCAGAGTGCGGCACGCTAATGTTGTAGAGGTCTTCGCAGTCGAGACCGAACGAAGGCGGTCGCGAATGATCATGGAGTTGGCCGATGGCGCCTTGGCCGAGAAGATTCGATCGGGGCCGCTAGGCTCGATTGATGAGGTTGTCGACGTATTCGGGCAGTTGGTATCCGGTCTCGCTGAGATTCACGTAAACGACCTCGTGCATCGCGATATCAAGCCTCAGAACATTCTCCGATTCGGTAAGCAGTACAAAATCTGTGACTTCGGAATCGCAAAGCGCCTCGATGATCGCTCGCAGCCCTATTTCACTCAGAAATACTCTGCTCCAGAGTTACATCGTGGACAGACGACCAGTGCGTCCTCTGACGTCTACTCACTGGGTCTGGTCGGCTACGAGATGATTCTAGGGAGCCATGAGTTTGAACAGCAAGCGTTGAGCTCCTGGCGTCGAGCGATACAGGCAAAGGGGAAGAGCGCGGAGATTGAGTGGGAAAGAGACACAGTCTCATGGTCTGCATGGCACATGGCGGACGATGTCGCGCTCGATTCTCTCGTCGGACTCGATGGTGTATCTGAGCCCTTAGCGTGCATCCTCGACCGCATGGTGGCGAAGAGCCTCGGAGATCGATATGTTTCTGGTGTCGCGGTTCGTGATGCGCTGCTTCGGCTTAGGGGAAAGAGGAGCATCGGAGGTGCGATTCTCGAGAAGAATCAATATACCGACCTCGTGCCCGAGCCAGCAACTACGAAGGCAACCAGCGGACTGTTTGCAGTAGGAAAAAGACGTGGCCTCAGGACGTCCGAAAGAAGTCGTCGAGTGCGCTGGGCACTTGCAGGTATTACTCTTGCGGGCGTTGGCGCTCTGCTGCTCGCAGTGGACCATTCTAAGGGAGTGGGCTCTGCCAGTTTCCCTGCCAACAAACTGGATAGTCAAGGCAGTCTGCCGGCTGTTCTGGAGGCACCGGTGAGCGAGCAGGGTGGCCCTACAAGCATCAATCAAGCAGGCTCAAGTGGGAATCCGGTGTCGAACGAGAGTCCGCAAACGGGGCCAAGCGACAATGACTCTGAGAGGCGGGAAGCGGTAGAGCAGGTTTCGCAACCTCGAATGAGACGTGCCGCCGTCGAGCCGCTTGCTGAGTCTCTCGATACAGTCCGCCGATCGCCCGCGATGCCTTCGAAGGAGCCAACGCCGACAGAGGAACGCGAGGCACCGGCGATGGCTCAGTACCGGGAGGACGACTCTGGTCGAGTAGGCCTGAAGTCATCCACAGAACACCATCGAGCCCCGGAGTTGCCGAGCCAGCAGGCTCCTCGGAGGCTGGTTGCGGTACTAGACACAGGTCAGAGCGTACCGCAAGACACCTACATGCCTCGCTCCGATCCGAGCCGGGCGTCACCCAGTTTGTCCGCAACTAGGAGCGATGAAGGTGAAGTAGGTCGAAGCAGCAGCCACACAGCAAAACCGATAGCCGTCCGCCAGGACCGCGGCGGCGAGAACGAGCACAATTGGTTGATTGGGTTACCGTCGCAGGACATGGGGGCAGCGAGCGGTTCTCAAGCGACAGCTGCTCCTGAGCTCAGGAACACGGAACATGAGCTACAGGCTGCGGGCCAGAAGCAGGCGAACAGCGTTGGCTTTGCACCTGGCAGTGGCAAACCGTTGTTGATCAGTCATGTATTCTGCGCACGTTCTCAGCAAACGAGCTATGGATTCGCTTTCGAAGAGCTGGCCTGGATACCAGAGAACGATCGGAAGTCCGGCGATGGACCCTGGCCCGTAGTTCGATTCCACGAGGTGCTTCCCCGGACCGTAGTCCTTGACTTCGGAGCCAGGCTACCCAAAGCCGCCGTCCAGTGCCAGCCGACCGAGATGGTTCGACGTATCGAGCGCGACGGGAAGGCGCTGATCGTAGAGCTATCCGGACCCAAGTTGGTACCAGCCTTGGCTCGAGATCAGCGCAAGCTGTTGATTTATGACCCCGAGGCCTTGCGTCATGAGGCCGTCGCGTTGTTAACCAGGGGGCGATTTGGGAAGGTACGGGGCTTCATCGCCGAGGCGCGGGAAATCGGCATGACCTTCGACGACATCGCACAGATCGATGAGGTTGCTCACCTGGGCTTGCGTCGCCAAGCAGGATTGCGGGCGTTGGAGGATGGCGACTTTGCCGGAACGATCGAACGCCTGCAGCCGGTCGCGGCCCGCTACCCGGAGGACTTCGAGGTTCAGGTCGGCTTGGCGCGTGCGTACTATCAGCACTCGGACTACGGGCGAGCCAGCGAAATGCTCGAGGCGTTGCGCAAGCGCAATCCGCGCCACGGCGAGGTGTTGTTTCAACTCGGCCTTGTGGAAATGTCGCGCGGCAGGGAGGACCTTGCCGTCGGTACCGACGCCGATCTCAAGGACCGTGGGAAGAGAATTCTGGCTCTACTCGTCGAGCGTCACTCCGATGAGGATCTCGGTCTTCGATGACAACAGCTATTCGCGATCGGGGCGGAGTGAGACTTTTCCTCGGTATCGAGAGAGGTAGTTGCTGCACATTGCGAAAGTTGTTGGACTTGGAGCCGGATCGGATTAACCACAATGTCGTGATGATCGTGTACTGATCGAGAGGCCGATGACGAATCGTTACGAGAAAGAAGAGGAAATCGGCGTCGGCGGCATGGCGACGGTGTACGCGGGTCGCGATCAAAGTGCCGAAGCTGCCGACCGAGCGCGAGGAGGCGGATTCCGAGTGGCTGGCTCGGTTCTTGGACGAGGCGGGCAAGCTGGCACAGGTGCAGCATCCGTTCGTGCTCGAGATCCACGATGTGGTGACGGAGTACAAGCCGCCGTGGATGATCATGGAGCTGGCGGGCGGCACGCTGGCCGAGCGCCTGCGGCTGGACCCGATCCGCCCGCTCGACTTGGTGCAGCGACAGTTTGAGCAGATGGTTTCCGGGCTGGCGGCGATCCACGAGCATGGCCTGGTGCACCGTGACATCAAGCCGCTGAATATCCTGCGCTGCGGCGCGCACTACAAAATTGGCGATCTCGGCATTGCCAAGCGACTGGGTGAGCACACACTGCCGTATTTCACCCAGAAGTACGCGGCGCCGGAAGTGCACTTGCGCGAAACCACCGATCAGACCGCCGATGTGTACTCGCTCGGATTGGTGGGATACGAGATGGTGCTCGGTACCGGGGCATTCGATCGAGCGGTTCGCAGTACCTTGCCTCCTGCTGCGCGCAACGCCGCATCGGGCGATGGCGAGATCCCGTGGTCGGTGTGGCATACCCATCCCGATGCCACGTTGCCAGCGCTGGACCGACATGCCGGCCTACCACGGCCGGTGGCGACTGTGATGGCGAAGATGATCGCCAAGCGGTCCGAGGACCGCTATCCATCGTGTGTCGAGGCGCGCACCGCGCTGGCGGCGGCGGCGGCGGAAGATCCTGGCCATACGGAACCGGTGCCCGAACCGACGCAGACCCGCACTGGTGAGCCTACCGACGATGTCGACTCGGAGCCGGTCCCCGAGCCGACGCTCACCTCGCCGCGGCAGGCCTCCGAGGGATCGCGTTCGACCCAGCCGAGCCGCCGAAGCTGGCAGCTCGCCTTTGCCGGCTTGGTGATCGCGATTGCAGTCGCTGCGATCGCGATCACCCAACGTGGCGGACCAAGCACCGACGAAACGGCGCTTCTACGCCAGAGGGGCCTGGCCGCGGCGATCGGTGGCCGCTACAAGGCGGCGGTCGCCGACCTCGACGCGGTTGTGCTGCAAACGCCTGAGGACTTCGAAGTCGCATTGGCGTGCGCCAAGGCCCACTATCAGCTCACCAACTACGGCCAGGCCAGCGCGTTGCTCGAGGGGGTGGCCGCTAGGCGCCCGGATGAGCCCGAAATACCGCTTTATCGAGGCTTGATCGATCTCGCGCGTGATCGCATGGCCAGTGCGGTGGGCCACCTCGAACGGGCCGCCGCGCTCGCGGGTGAGGGGCACGATGCGAGCTTCTACCATGGATACGCCCTGTACAAGCAAGGCGACTATGCCACCGCCCACACAGTCTTGGAGCGTTTTCTCGCCACCCAACGCCAGACCACGCCGCTGACCGAACGGGCGCGGGGCTTCCTGGAGAACATCCGACGCCGCGGCATCGTCAATACCCAGATTCGGCCGCCGGCGGACCGCTCGATCTATGACCAGAGTTTCACCCTCGAAGGTTTTCGGCAGGCGACCACGCCGCTCGAGAGCTTCCGCGGCGCGCCGCTGGTGTTGCACCTGTGGGCCTCCTGGTGCCAGCCGTGTCAAGAAGAGATGCCTTCCTTGGCGCAGTTCTTCGAGCGCGCGTACGAGCCCCTGGCGCGCGCCGGCCTGAGGCTGGTCACGGTCAGCAATGACTTCACCGAGCCAGAGCTGGCGCGCTTTGTCGACGGTAGCCTGCCGCCCGAGGCCTGCGGCTTGCGGATCTATTGGGATCCTGATGCTCGCTTGAACGACCGTCTGGCGCTGGGGAGCGCGTTGCCCCAAACCCTGATCGTGGGCCGTGACGGCCGTGTGGTGGAGCGGACGGTGGGCGTCGTCGACTGGCAGAGTCAGGCCTTCCTACGCCTGCTTGGCGATCTCGCCGGTGCCGAGCTGTAGACTGTCGTAAGCTACGACTGCTCAGCTGGATGTCGTCTCTTGCTAGTGCGAAGAACGGCTCGACGGTGCCAAGAAAATGTTGGTCTTCGTAATAGTTCGCGGTCCACAAAACCGGGCAGGCTGGGCTCTCTACCTACCCAGCATACACATTCCACATCGTGGTGAGATCTCTCGATCTCGGTTCACCAAAGCTGGTGGCGTTGCCGGCTTGTTCCTGCCTGCGACGCAGGATGTAGGCGATCGACTCGCTGCGCATCCGGCTGACTCGTACCCGGCCGGTCAGGCCTTGCAGCAGACAGCGTCGCTCGACGCCGCAAGGTCGAGCTGCGGGTACGCAGCGCATCAAGCCGCGCGCCTGCTGCTCGTGCCCTGGCTGAGTTAACGTTCACGACCCGCCAACCTCTCGATGATGATGAAACGAGGCACTGGTAGCGACCGATCGCACTCCCGACCGCCACCGCCCGACCCCGCCTACGTAGCTTCTTGCCATTCAATCCCCATAGAGCACTGCACCACGGTTTAGTCCAATGTGGTTTATCGGGAACGCTCGCTGCCGTACTCGGTAGATGAGATGCTCTCGGTCTGCCCCGCGAGATTTCCGATAAACTACTCTGCATTGAGCAAACTACTCTGCATTCTGCAAAGTAGTTTGTTCCCGATAACGCGGCATCAGCCCCATCCTTCCAGCCTCCACCCGCGCGAGGCGAATAGCGGTACGTACTCGCCGGAGATGAAGAGCCTGTCTTCGGGGTTTGGGATTTTGTAGTAGCTCGTCGGCTTCAGCAAGATGTCGTCGTTGCGGCTTAGGTCAATCACTGCTCGGCTTGGAGGCTGTCTTCGAGAGAGGTAACGAAGCTCGAACGCCTCTAGGCGCAGTGGATCGACTGGGTCGAATACTCCGAGGCCGGCTGCTCTGGCAGCCTTGACGAAGTCTCGTGCTCGCTTGAGAGCCCCGGTCTCGGCGAGGTCGTTTGCTCTACCGGGCTGAATCACCGCATCAAGGATCCCCTGATTGCCTCGAAAGGGGTCAACGTTGGGCCAGATGAAGTAGGGCAGAGCAGCACCACTCTCGAGTTGGCGCTCGTTGTAGCTAGGTGGTCGAGGGCTAGGAACGTTCCCGTCTGGCTGATTGCGGTTAATGAAGCAGAGGAATCGCCCGAAGGAGTCGAAGACTTCAAAGCTAAATGCGAGGAAGTACCCGAAGGTGGTGGCGTCCTGGCCGAGCGCCGTCATGTCGGCTGCGACCATTTCCTGCAGCGTAGTTTCCGCATTCTCTCCATGTCTCCGGTGGTTCGAACCCGCATCGGGACCGAGCCGCGGTTGGAGATTGGCGATCAGATCGTCTTCGAGTCCAAAGTTGCCGCCAACCTCAGCCCTGAATGGGTCTGTGAGGTAGGCCTCCCACTCGGCAGAATCAAGTTTGGTTCCGCCACCTCCTGGCACCGCAAAGGACTTCTCGGCGGTGTCGATTCCGAGGAATCGGACCGAAGCGCTGCCCTCAATGTGGGTGCCTGCGGTATCCCCATCTGGGACCGAGGCGTCAATGGACTGAAAGGTGCCGTCGTTGTTCCGCCGAATCGAGGCTACAGCCCTAACACGACGCTGTTGCGTGAAGAACGCTTTGGCCATAGGAATGCTCCTTGACTTAGTTCTCGGCAGTTTCGACGCGATCGCTGTTCTCGATTACGGCTCTGCGAGCGAGCCCGGAGATGCTGGCGCCGATATTGAAGTGTTGTCTCCTACACTATCAAAGTGGCCGAAGGTGGCAAGGCGCGTGCTGAATCGGACAGGGATCATACCGTGGGAACCTCCAACGCTTGTGCCGCCTGTCGCTTCGCTGTCTCGCCTCGCCGGTCGTAGCGCGATGTCGTGGTGGCCTCGGTGTGACCGGCCAACCGCTGGACGGTGAGGACATCGACGCTAGCGGTCAAGAGATCCGAGATGCAGCTTCTGCGGAGGTCGTGAGGGGAGAACGTCGCGGTGCCGGCCTGTTCCTGGCGGCGGCGCAGGATGTAGGCGATCGACTCGCTGCGCATCCGGCTGACGCGTATCCGGCCGGTCTGGTCGATCGGCACGAACAGCGCGCTGGCCTCGGTGCCTCGAACCTCGAGCCACACGTCGACCAGGCGGGCGGCGCAGGCTCCGAACAAGTGCTTCAACTCGTCGGCGTCGAGAGCGCGGCCGCTCAGAAGGTTTTGGCACTGACGTTGCCGATGTCGACCACGCGCTGGTAGGTGTGAGCGGTCGTTAGGAACGGCGGGATTCTGGTCTTCCCGCTCTTTTGGTTCCTATCGATGAAGAAAATCATCGTCGCGCGCGTGAGCGCGCGCAGGCGGGCCTTTGGGCTTAGCAGACGGTCGGGGAGGGCGTGTTGTCTGGTGGGAGAATGTGTAGAAACATCACGGGGGACGACCCATGAGTTAGGCGCTCAGTCGTCCCCCGCGTTCGGCCTGGGGATTGCTCCCCCGACCCTTCCAGTATCGCGATGTCGGTGGCGGAAGTCCAGGCCCAAGAGAGGCCATGCCACCGATTCCTCGTCCCGATTGCCGCCGTTTCGTCTGCGATCGGTGCCGGGCTGCGGTCTACATACGGACCGCCGATCGACGACTCGGCGGGGACCTTCACGACAATGGGGTCGGTATCGAAATCATCCGGGTCGCATTGCTCCTTGCCGCTACCAGGAGAAGCTACCGTCCCCTCGACGCCTATCCGCTACAACCCGTAGCCTCCCTCCACTACTTCGTCCCCGTCATCCAGGAAATACTCGAAAATCCACTCGCACTCGATCCAGGACATATCCAATGCCTCGAGTACCTCGAGTACAAGGTTACCAACCTTCAAGAACCGATTACCGTCACGCCCAACCATCGATCATCGTGAACAAGAGTCCATCGATTACCGTGGCGCCTCTCAACCAGAATGCCGCTGCCGGCAGGGCCACATAGCTTGGTTCGAGCATATCGTTGGTGATTCTTCAGGCTCGCCTTTTTCAGAACACAACATGTGAGTATGTTCGATGCGGTAGGATGTGGCCAAACATTGACTCCGAATCCGATGCAAGTAGCCGTTCCTGGAGTGCAGCCGTTTGCTAGGGCTGATTCCTACCCCGCAATGCTAAATCCGTACGGTCGTGATGTCGAGTGAGAATGAGCGAGACCTCGAGTGGATTCGGGCGATCCTCAGGGGTCGGGGCGCGGAATCGGCCTTTGAGCAGCTGCATACAGCGTACCGGCCAAGAGTAGAGGGTTTCTTTCGAGGGAAGCGCTTCTCGTCAGCTGAGGTGCCGGAGCTCGCTCAAGACGTTTTCCTCCTGGCCTTTAAGCACCTGTCCACCTTCAAGGGCAAGAGTTCGTTTCGTTCTTGGCTTTTTGCTATTGCCTCCCACCATTGCCGCGATCGATGGAAGTCGGCTGGGCGGGCCAAGCGGACGGGGCGCGAGTTGTCCTTGAATGAACAAGCTGAGGGCATCGAAAGGTCTATCCCTTCAGAGAATCCCGGGCCCGATCGACTCTTCTTCGAAAGAGAGCGTGTTGCAAAGCTCGAGGCTGCGATCGAGACGTTGCCGGACCGAATGCGTGAGTGTGTTCGTCTTCGCCTTCAGGACTACGATCTGCAACAGATAGCGACGTTGCTCGGAATCAAGATCGGTACAGTCAAGGCGCAGTTGCACAAAGCACGGCAGCGGCTGGCGGCGGCCCTTGGCGACGATCGTTCTCTTTGGGAGGCCTCGTCTTGACGATTCCTATGCCAGAAGCTAAACCGAATCCGATCAAAGGTCTTCTCCAGAGGCAGACCGAGCTGCTGATGGCGCGATCTCGGCCCCACACCCTAGGCAAGTTCGAGCAATCATGACGACAGTTGACGACCGAATCGACGCTTCGGGCAACCACCCTGCTCTAGAGGATTTGGCGGCGTACTCTGAAGGACGGCTACCAGCGGAAGAGGCAGGTCGCATTCGGTCTCATATTGTCGATTGCAGCGATTGCGCCGGCGTTGTTCTGGATCTCTCCGAAGCGTCGGATCTCGATTCAAGCTCAGCGCCGGCAGCCGCCAATGATCTCGATCGGTCTTGGGCAGGGCTTCGTGAAGCAATCGACGAACAGGCCCTGTGGCCTACGAGCCGAGACGAGCCTGTACGGGCGTCGACCGGTTGGAAGGCGTTGGCGTTGGCAGCCTCTGTTGCGACCGTGGTCTTCGCCGGCATGGGCATGTGGCTTTGGCAGCAATCTAGTGCCCGTATTCCTTCCCAGGTCGATCCCCCTTGGGTAAGTCTGGCCCCAGTGGGAGACCTTCGGTCTGGTGGCCCGGAGACTCGTCAAACTCTCGAGCTTGCTCCGGGGGTACGAGGCTGGATCAGCCTCGCTTTTTCCGCTCCCGAAACAGTTGCGAATCTACGAGTCCGTTTCTTCACCGAGTCCGGTTCCACACCGGTCTGGAGCTGGAGCGGACCGCGCCCGGAGGACTCACGAATCCTCCGAATGGAGCTCACGTCTCAGGAGGTTTCGGCGGGTGACTATCGGGTTGAGCTCGATGGAGTAGGCAACGCTGCTGACCCTTGGGTGCTCTTGGCTGAATACGACCTCCGTGTCGCTGAGTGAGAAGCGTCTCGAGACGTGCTGGCGGGGTCTTCATCATCGTATTCTGTGTGGCGTTGGGTTGCCCGCGGCAGGATAGCCTAGAGGAGGTAGGGGAACCGCGCTTCTCGAATCGCCATTCCGAAAAAGGGCAAGCATGGCGGCTGCACCGTGATTTCTGCCACGAGGGTCGCGTCGCGAGCCAGGCGGAGCGAGATGATGATCTCGAGACCCGGCCCGAGGTCGGACCAGGATACGGTTTTTCCCTGGAGGCGGGAGAGTTCCTCGCCCTCGATGTCGAGCAGCTTGGTGTCGATGTCGTGGTCGAGATCTGGCAGCGAGATTCCAACGAGCTCGTACTGAGGATCGATAGCCCTACAGGCATGGAGGGGACCGAAGAGGTCGTGTTGTTTGCGGACACTTCCTCGGACTATGTCCTGTACGCGATGGGTTCAGCTCGCGATGGGTGGTTCAGGGCACGCGTTCGTGCGTTGCGGGCGGCGAGCGGAGAGGATCGGGCCCTGGCCGACGCTTGGTATCAGTTTTCACAGGCCGAGCTTGGTCGTCGATCGAGTGGTGAGATCGAGACCGCAGCCGAATTGTATCGGAGCGCAATCGGCCAATGGTCGTCTCTCGGATTGACTCAGTACGAGGCCCGGGGCTGGGAGAACCTCGGGCTTCTCTTCTATCAAAACACTGAAACCCGCGCTCGGTCCGTCGCAGCCTACGAGGCAGCCTTGGCCTTGCACCGTGATCGCGGGGATTCCCGGCGTCAAGGCAGGCTACTGCACCGGCTGGCAAGAAGCTGGGCCAAGCTGGACTCACACGATCGCGCCGCCGCTCTCTATCGAGCATCGCTCGAGATCTGGACGGACTTGGGCGAAAAGCGCGAGCAGGCAAGCGTCCTGAACGACCTTGCCAATGCCCTCGACCGCATGGGCGATCTTCATTTGGCGATCGAGGCCTACAGCATGGCCCTCGATCGGTGGCAGTCGCTCGGATTGCGCGCCTACGAAGCGACCACCCGAACCAACCTCGGGCGCCTCTACATGAGCGTCGGCAACCGGCGGCAGGCCGTGAGGCACTACCAGGCAGCCCTTCGCCTGGTCGGGGGAGGCACCACGAATCGTGCCCGTCCATGGATTCTGACGCGGTTGGGAGATGCGCTGCTCCGCTTGGATGGTCCCGCAACGGCTTTGCGCCACTACCGTGAAGCGCTCGACTGGTCCCTCGAGGCGGGAGATCGCCGCTCCGAGGCGCTGGCGCTCAACAGCATCGGACAAGCGGAAAAGAAGGCACAGCGACCGGCGGCCGCCGTGGCTTCCTATCGACGGGCCTTGGCGCTTTATCAGGACGAAGGAGACGCGCTAGCGGAAGTGATCGTCAAGTCGAACCTGGCTGCGGCCTACGAGGCGCTTGGGCAGACGGATCAGGCCCGCGAGCTCTTCGAGGAGGCTCTCGAGCAGGCAGTAGCAGCCGACGCCATGCACACCCTATTGGAGATTCATCAAGGACTCGCCCGCATTGAAAAGAGCCGTGGGTGCCTCCAAATGGCAAGAGCTCACCTCGACCAAGCCCTGGAGGTTCTCCAGGCGCTTCGGGAACGTGTCACTCGGATCGATATGCGATCCTCGTTCTTGGCCATCCGACTCGACATCTTGGAGTTGATGGTCTCGGTGTTGGTGGATCTGGCTGCGGAGAATCCCGAGGCAGGGTATGTCGAGGAGGCGCTTCATGTCACTGAGCGTCTTCGCTCAGAGGGCTTCCTTGATGAGCTACGGGTTCCGTGCCGCCACGATCAGATCGATCAAGCCTCGAGAAGCAAGCTCTCCGCTCTTGCTGAGAGGATCAATAGTCTTCATTATCGAAGTCGGCATAATAAATTGGGTGAAGCAACCGTTCCGGTGAGACGGCCAAGGGTATGAGAGTTGCCGCTTGAAGGCAAGACGCTTGGCCGCACGTACTGATCGTAAGCGCTTGGGTTCGGCAGTAGGAACTCATCGCATCCCGCGCTAAGAGCCTTCTCTACTTCGCCAGTCGCTCCTCCAGGATGCGCCATTGACCGGATTCACGTACCAAGTCGAGCAGTTTGGGCACCCGGTCCTCGTAGGTGTTGGAGCGGTAGAACTGGACGAAAGTTGCGACGGCTACTCTCGACGCAACGGAGACGATCTCCAGCTCCTCGATCCGCACCGCGATCGAGGCTGGCGCCAAGACCCGCCCGCTGCGCTGCGACGCCCAGTCGGAACGGCTCATGCCATTCGGCAGCCGGTAGTTGCTAGCATAGTGCTCGAGGTAATCGTCGACCCGCTGGTCGGACCACGCCTGGGCCCAGCTCGAAACGAACTCTCCAACCGAGGCGTCTGCCGGGGATGGCAGCACTTTGGCTTCATCGCGGTGCGTCGCGGCTGCCGATTCGATCGGGGGATCTCGAACTTGCTGCAAGAGCGTCCGCCCGGCTTCCACTGGGACCGCGATCCGCAGCTCCACGCGGTAGCCAGGTCGAAGTACCGTGTTTCCCTCGACCCGCAGCAGCGCATGATTCTCCGTGGTCTCGATCACCGTTCCGGTATCGGTATCGATTCGCACAGGCTTGCCGCCAACCGATAGCTGATAGAAGAACGTGCCGACATCGTCGGCACGTAGACCCGCATGGTAGCCACGGTCGATCCGAGCGACACCGCCTTCGACGTTCAAGACCGTCGCGACAATCAACAAGATGGTCGTGGCCGACAAGAATTCACCTCCCGGGCTGGGAATGGGTCCTAACCCGCCCTTCTCACCAACGTACGATTACGAACATGAGTGTCTGATTCTACCGCGCTACCGGTCTTCTCGGTACCGGCTGCGCCTGTCTCGGCTCGCTACTTCCCGTCACCCCGTCCAGCTTTCGTGTGCGAAGGCCGGATCGCGTGAGGTGAGGGCGGCGAGCAATGAGATCTAGCCCGCGAGCACCGCGCCCACGACACTTTCCGCCAAGCGCATGGCGGCGGCACCGGATTGACTCGGATCGACCACCACACCGAGGATGGCCAATGCCTCGCGCTGGGTAGCCAAGCCGTGCCACCACCAATGGCCACCACCGGCATTTCAACGGTCGCGTTCACCGATTCGGGACCATGGTGCTCGACACAGGTCACCCCGAGCGAACCTTCGAACTCCTGCGCGGGGTCGGGTCCTGGCCGGTCGGCAGGCCTTTGACCTCGCGGCCACAACCCTATTCGACCTGATCGTGCTCGACATTGGTCTACCTGAGATCGACGGTTTTGGTATGTGCCAGCAACTCCGTCGTGACGGTAACTTCGCGCCGGTGCTCATGCTCACCGCGCGCGACCAACCCGACCATTTGAACTCGGGCGAACTCCTGGCGCGGGTCGAGGTGCTGCTTCGCCGCGCAGTTTGGGCGCGTGCTGCCCCTGACCGTGCTTTCCCAGAAGACGCATGGGGTGCTTGGCCGGAATCCGTTCCTCTACCGACCCGACCATCAACAATGAACGCTGTGCTCGCGGCTCGCCTCTCATCCTTCGATTCTAGCGTCCTGCGTCCTTTTTCAGCACCTAGAGACCTGGCAATCGAGAAACGACACGCATCGGGAAGGACGACCTTGAGCGGAATCTCGATCTGCGTCCTAGCTGATGCATAGTAGAGAGTGGCAGCAGCGACGGGCGTGCTCAACCTCTGCTGGGACGCCGTTTCGCAGGGGATTCCGTCATGCAGTGCCGGCTTGGGTGGCGTCTCATGCTTTCGGTCAGCCGCAAGACCAAGAGAATCGGGCTGTCGAGTGGTCACTCTCTGGTTGCTCGCCGGTTGGCGAATCAGCTTAAGTGCTTGATTCTAATGGTGCCCAGACGCGGATTTGAACCACGGACACCCTGATTTTCAGTCTTGAATGCTCATTTCGATATGCTACGTTTTCGTGTCCGTAACTACGGGAAACAATAGCTATAACGTGTCAATAGCTGCTACAGTCTACATCGTGGTTCGAGGAAATCTGCTGACTTTTTGCTGACTCGTGCTGACTTACTGCTGACTCACGGAGGCCCCATGAAGCTCACGAAACGGGCGATCGATCAGGCGACCTACAAGGGCAACGGCACGAGTCGGGACGTTCGCTGGGACGATGGGCTTCCTGGGTTTGGGCTCCGTCTGTATCCGTCAGGGCGGAAGACGTTCGTGGTCTTCTACCGCACGGGAGCCCGTCAGCGGTTCATGGTCATCGGCACCTATGGGGTGCTCACGCTCCAACAGGCCCGAGACAAGGCCCGGAAGGTACTCATTTCGGCCAAGGATGGTGATGACCCGCTCCGTGCACGCCAGAATGCAGCACGAGCGGCCACTGTTGCTGACTTTGGCGAGCACTACTTGGAGCGCTACGCCAAGGCGAGGAAGAAGACGTGGAAGGAAGATGAGCGTCGGATTCGCCGGTACATTGTGCCGTCGATGGGGCGTCTGCCTTTGGAGAAGGTGAGCCGCGAAGACGTGAACCGGCTGTACCACGACATCGGGAAGCAGAAGCCGTATGAGGCGAACCGAGTCTTGGCGCTTCTCTCGACGATGTTCAACCTGGCGACTACGTGGGAGTTGCTGCCGCAGGGCTCAGGGAATCCGGCGAAGATCCCGAGCGGCATGCGGTTCAAGGAGAAGAGTCGGGACCGGCCGGTGACCTCGGAAGAGTTGCCGAGGCTGATGGCGTCGCTCTCTGAGGAAGAGGACCCGTTCGTCCGAGCTGCGATTCACTTGTACTTGTTGACGGGACTGAGGAAGCGGGAGCTGCTGCATGCTCGCTGGAAGGACATCGACTTTGGACGGGGCACGCTCAGGCTGGTGGACACGAAGGCGGGGCGGCCGAGGCATGTGCCGCTCTCCAGGGCAGCGCTTGAGATCTTGGAAGAGGTACCGAGGATGGTGGGCAATCCGTATGTGTTTGCGTCGCCCACGAAGGCGAAGGCGCACCGCTTGGATCTTTTCAAGCCGTGGCGGAAGATCCGGAAGCGGGCGGGTTGCGAGGATCTACGGATTCACGACTTGCGGCACAGTGTGGCGACCTGGCTGGCGGATGAAGGGCATGCGGCGCAGTTTATCCAGCAGGCGTTGGGGCACCAGAGCTTGCAGACGACGATGAAGTACATTCATGCGGCGAGTGCGGGGCCGAGGGAGGCGTTGGAGGGGTTGGGGAGCCGTCTAGCAACTCTTTCACGTGATCAATGCGAGTGAGTCAACCAGCCTAGTTCCGGTCGTGGTCGAATAGACCAGAGCCCTCGCCGCACTCAACTTCCAGAAATCTTGACAGAGATTCATGATGCTTCGGGAGAAGTACAGCTCCTGCATCTCGTTGGAACCAGTGCTTACCGGAATCAGAAATGTGCTCTTCCACCTGAAAGCTAAGAGCATTGGGGCACTGAATCCACGCTTCTCGGTGTTGTCCGCCGGTTAGCGGCGAGTGTTTACGCCAGTCGCGCCACTTCCCGATATGAAGCTCCGGGCTTGAGGAGCCAGAAGAGTAGGTGTGTGAAGGCGAGGGCTCGCGGGTAGCCATGTATGCGATTGAACCAGCGATCAAGGCAGATGCCACGGGGTGATCGTCGATGAATTCCGCGATGCCTTTGATGAGGCCGCCGGTAAGACCGACCTCGGTATTGTCGGATTGTGTAGCTATTGGGGTTGTTTGGTTGAGGGCAAGCGCCGCCAGCTTTGAGCGGGCCAGCCCAACGAACCGATTGTGGCCATTCAGCTCTACGAATTCGACTAGGTGTCGGATATCACTCTTTGCGCGCTCTGTTGCATCCTCATACAAGGATTTTTCTTCGTGAAAAGACTTGAGCTCTGCGGTTACCATTGATGCTGCGTCGCTCATTCCTCGGTCTGCAAAGAGTTTTTTTCGCTGTTGGAGTATTTCCTTATATCGGTCACTGCTGTTAGGCGTTCTCTTGCCTGCAACAAGCACAATCGTCGAATTCGTTAGCTTCTTCCTTGCGAATTTGTCAGCTAGGTATTTCTCTAGCTGACTTGCGAGAACGGTGCCGTACTTGGGTATCGCGAGTCCAAGTAGGTAGTTCTCTTCACCCCTTATCTCAGAGCGTGTTTCTGCTGCCGCGGCCATAGCAGCAAGATCTTCGATCGCATTCCTCGAGACTGCCTGCGTTGCTCGGTAGTTTCTGGTGTTTGTGCTAGAGAATGCGGAGTCGAATTTCTTCACTGAAATGTTTGCCAGTCTCAAGGCACCCGCGTAAGCACCTTGTCGATAGGCAATGTGGGCTAATCTAAGCCACGGATCGGGAGATTCGGGGGCACTCTTCAGCTCTTTGAGAATCGGAACTATTTCTCGATCACCGGGCGATTTTCCCAGAGCTTGTGTGCTGGTCACCGCCGCAAGAACAAATAGGCACGCAGTGGTGTAGATGATTGTGTCGCGAGGAGACTTGTCGGGTGGCATGTATTTTTTCACTCCGATATGGTTAGCTTCTACGCTTCTACACATTCAGGTGCCAGGGTCGCTGGTACCTGGCGACAGATAGTTAATTATTGGATTGGCCGCGCGACCTTGTTCACTCGACACAGGCGAAAACCCAGTCGTTGGTGCTTGTGCGGGCCTGACCAGCTCTCAACACTATGAAGTGCATCGACCGTTGCAAGCTCGGAGAGAGGGTGTCCTTTTTGGTTCTCGGCAGCATATGCAAGCTTGGTTGGGTAGTTTCTTGACCTGGTTCTGCTGCGCCATCGATCAAGTGGTTCTGAATGTGAATGCTTGCCTTCGCCGTTGTACGCGCGGCCTCTGTCTTTAACGGAGTTGTCCACCACAAGTAGGTAGCCGGTGTACTCTGCTGTTATGTCCTTGAGTCCAGCAGGACATGTACTATGAGCGAGCAAGACGATCCCTTCAGGGAAGCCACTTACTCGATCCGCAACACGATTCTCTATGCTATTGCGAAAGTTTTGGTCGGCAAGCATGGAGGTCGTCACGTGCTTCGCTGCAGCCGACAAGTCTCCGACGGTCTTCAAGAATCCTTCGGCCTGTTCAATCTCGGTGAACATGCTTACTGCGCGAGCGTTGAGTTCGGTCACTCGGCCTTGCGTCTCTTCGATCGCAGTCTTTGTTTCGGTTTGCCTGATCTGTAAGTCTTCCGAGGAGACAGCAAGTCGAGCAACTGTCTTTTGCAAATCGTCGCGCACCTCCTGAAGATACTCGGTGTCTTCACGCACGGTGCTCCTGGCGGTGTTTTGCGCGAGCTGCACGATGGAAAACCCTGTGATTGCGACAATGGCAGTAATTCCGATGCCGATGAACTTGAGCTGCCTATTGATCCAGTCGCGCAGGTACTCTTCAAGAAGCAGTTTTGCTTCTGGCGCTAGTTTGGTTTCAGTCATCCCTTCATTCCTTGTGCCCTCCCAAACCGAATAATCTCAGGAGGTTGAGTTCTAGACTATGAGAAGGCCCTCATGCTTAGTCCTCAATCCCCAGATACCGCCGCACCGCAGTACGGACGATTTCAGACTCCTTCATCCGCTTCTCGAAGGCTTCCCGGCGAAGCGCCTCGGCTTCGTCGGAGTGAAACCAGATCGTCTTCTTCACTCCAGTCTTGGTGATGCCTTCAGCGTCACGTTCGTCATGATCCTTGTCGCTCATCACGCCGGAGACTAGCAATTCTGGTGTTACAGCTTTACGGCGTTCTGTAATTACGGTAGCCTCGTGGTGAAGTCGAAGATCCAAATCTTCACCACAGAAGCGGCCTCGACAGAGGTGGTGCCCACTGCCGGAGCCTAGCCACGCAAGGAGAGTCCCCATGCGCGACCAGTCCAAGCCTAACGTGTTTCAGCCGGCATTCTTGGAACGTCTTGACCAGCGAGATCGGGAGGGCTACACGGCGACGGAGGCGAGTCTTGCCGGTCCCTGGCAGGTGCGGAAAGTAGCCGATGAGCGGTATGCCGTCCTGCGGCGACTGGATGAGCCGGAAGAAGCTGAAGCGGTGTTCCGCTTCTTGGAGTCGGCCTTGATCGCGGCGGCTGTCTTGCCAGCGATCGGGAGCGACTGTCTGTATACGCTCGACGGCTCGGAAGATTCTCTCGGGCACCGACTGAGCCGGATGGTCGGTGAGCACGGATTGGAGAAGGCTGGCTGGCTTCGGTACTTCCGTCAGGAGCTGCCGTACGCACTCCACCTGCTTGAAAGTCTGCTGCGCTCGCCTGAGAGCCTGGCGCACTTCCTCGAAGCTGCGAGCCATGAAGTGCTGTCCCATGCCGGGAGCATCCTGGCCTCACGTCTGTCTCTCGACCCGAGCTGACAGGAACGCACTATGCCTGCTCTCCCTGGTCTGAGGTCGAGGTTCGAATCCTTGTCTCGATCCAGCTCTCCAAGTCGGTCGTGCGGTAGCGGACGGCCCGGGTGGAGATCGCCACGTACCGAGGGCCACCACCCTTGTATCGCCATGCTTGAAGGGCTCGTGGCGTGAGATTCAGGTACTCGGCTACTTGGCCTTCGGTGAGGAGCTGTTCAGCTTGGACGCTCATGTGGTGCCCTCTGGGTCGTGCTGCGTGTCTATCGACTTGGTGTTCGTTGGCGAGTGTTTCTCGTCACGAAAGACGATACGGACAACAAGAGCGTGGTGTCAATAGGTAAGTGTAAGAAAAAGAAGCACTTAGAGGTCCCATGGCTCTACAAAGAGAACTACAAACTATGTTTGTAGGGTCAGAACAATCAATAAAGTGTTGCTGCGCAACGGGTTATGCTCTCGTGTGTGTGTCGTCGGGCGCGCCCGACTCCCTACGGTCTCCTCCCTCACGTCACAGTCTCAAGATTATGTTCGGCAGTCTTCGCTTCGCTCGGGTCTCGGGCACTGTTGTCTTTAATTGTGCACCTCGACCAGACCATAGGGAGTCGGCCGCTCAAATCTGTAGCCATAGATTTCGCTCTGCTCATCGATGGACAGCTTTGGCATCGACACACACACGAGAGCATAGGTGACCGCAACACGAACCTGTCCCTGCAACTCTCTGTTTCTTCGCGCGCTCGATTCACGACTGACCATTTGCAGCTCCCCACCCACCCGAAGGAGACAGGCTCATGCTTGTTTTTGGTCGGGCCTCAGCGAGAGCCCCTCCTACTGTTGACCTCGGCCGGGTCACCACACCCTTGAGGTTGCAGACGAGGGGCTCTCACTGGCGTATGCGACCCACCTACATCGGCACAACAACATTCCGGCATGAACGCCGGCGATTCGGTATCTTGCTTCCTGACCGCAGGCAGCACCTTTACTGCGTCGGCAAGACCGGCACCGGCAAGTCCACACTGCTACGGAATCTCATTGTCCAAGACATCGAAGCCGGACATGGGGTCGGGCTCATCGATCCGCATGGTGACCTTGCTCGGGATCTGCTCGACTACATTCCGGCAGCACGAACCCGCCATACCGTCTACCTTGATCCCGCCGACGCCGATCACCCGTGGGGTTCAACGTCTTTGCGTCCGACTCAAGGGATCGAGGGCATCTCGTGGCATCGAGTGTGGTGAGTGCCATGAAGAGCATCTGGCGAAATTCCTGGGGACCTCGGCTCGAGTTCCTGCTCTACAACAGCGTAGCCGCATTGGTCGATGTCGGTGGCATGACCCTCGTGGACCTCGTCCGCTTTCTTACCGACGAGCGATACCGCAGGCGACTTCTCTCTCGGGTATCCGATCCCGTGCTACGGAGATTTTGGGAGGGCGACGGAGCTGCGCTTTCGCAGCTCCGTCCGGACACCGTCGCACCCGTCTTGAACAAGGTCGGGCAATTCCTCGCAAGCCCACCCATCCGCCATGTCCTCGGCCAACGGCATGCTCGCTTCAGTGCTCGCTACACCATGGACCATGGTGGCATCTTCATCGCCAACCTTGGGCAAGGGCAGATTGGAGCCGACAAGGCCGGACTCTTGGGTTCACTCCTCCTCGCCGAGTTTGGAACCGCAGCACTGACGAGGGCAAGTGTCCCCGAAGAGGAACGAAGAGACTTTTTTCTCTACGTCGATGAGTTCCATCGATTCACCACCAACGCCTTTGCTGCTATTCTTGCCGAGTCACGCAAGTATAGGCTTGGGTTGACGCTGGCGCACCAGTACCTGGACCAGCTGACCCCGTCGGTTCGGCAAGCGGTCTTCGGGAACGTGGGCTCATGGGTGGCGTTTCGTGTGGGTATACCAGATGCAGCAGTCTTGGCACGAGAGTTTGGGGAGCCGCTTCAGGCACCCGACTTTGCCAAGCTGCCACGCTTCAATGCCTACGTCAGGCTCACCGTGGACGGCCAGATGACGACACCGTTCTCAGCTGAGAGCTTGCCGCCGTGGAAGGTGGGCTCGTCCTTCGGCCGAGGAGAACGGGTCAAGCGAAACTCACGCGAGCGGTTTGGACAATCGCGAGCGAGCATTGAACAGGAAATCGAAGCGGGGTGGAATGGATGAAGTCGACTCTGAACGCAGCAATGCCCCCGCAAGGGGGCATTGGAAAGGACGATGGTGGCACTCTTGGTCGGCTACTCAGGAACCGCACGCAACGTGACGCGGGAGATCTTCCTGACCTTGAGGCCGCTGATGCGCCACCAAAGGATCAAGACGACCAGTCCGCCGGCCGCGAACGATGCGAGTGGCACCCAGAACGCGTGGTTGTTGATGAGGCCGACCGTGAACAGGACCAGCCCGACGAGCATCATGAGGGTGCCGGGTTCGAAACGGCTGTGCTTGATCTTCACTACCCGGCAACGTAGCTCGGTCATGTCTCTCTCCTTGCATGTCAGCGACAACGCCCAAGGCTCCATGCCAAGGCGCTCTCTACTGACAGCAAGAAGGCTCAAGTGTCCATCGATCTATATGAATAGTAACATTATATGTAGTTATTGTCAAGTAGTACCGTAATGGGTCATTTAGCGAATATCAGTCTTGCGTTTGTTATCGCCGGCTTCTTCTACCAGTTTGGTGCCGGTGCCCTGAACGTTCGATTGCCAAACCTGGTAAAGCGCTTCCTCGGCGAGATGGACACCAAGACTCTCATGGGTCACGGAGACAGTTCTCGTCTTTGCTGTGAGCCTGTGGGCGCTCTATACGCTTCCCAATACTTTCTCGGTCATTGTTCTGACCCTCATCTTTGCACTCACTTTCACCCTTGGCGTACTCGACCGCCAAAGAAAGCTCAAGCACGCGCACCCGCTCGTCAGTGAGTTTCGGCGATATTCGGCCTTGGGGCCAGCAGCTACAGAAGAGGATCGGAAGCGACTACTTGATGCGGGTATCGCTGATGTGGAGCGAGTCGAAGATTTCCGCGTTGTGGATGGTCGGCTGGCGACTCTCGGAGAGCTGGTCGAAGAGCTAGAAGGAGAGATTCTCCTGCCAGCGGTTGAGAGTGGCCTGGACATGCTGCGCGTTCTCGAAAGCCGCGTGTATGCGCACGTTCTCAAGAAGGAGGGCCATACCTTCGAAGTGCCGCCGACTGACAATCCAGAGCTCTACGCGGCCTTTCACTTGATGCTTGCTCGGTCGACACTTCGCAACTTGCCGATGCATCTCGTGAAGAACGACTTGGCGAATGCGCAAGAAATGCTGGACACGCTCCACGGCCTGAAGGTAACGAGCGAGAAGCTCAGACGGCTTCAGCCGAAGCCGCAGGGACGGCAGAAGAGAAAGTCGTCGCCACAAGACCACAGAGTGCATTTCATGACGGAAATCGATCGCGTCACTCGCGAGCGAAAAGAGTTCAAACAACAGCTCGATCAGCGTGTGGCCGAAGACATTCTCTCTGAGGAAGACGCTGAACGGTACTTCGAGAACTTCGTCGCTGACCAGGAGGACCAATTGGAGCGGCTCTACCAATGACCACCGGGTCTGACAAGCTCGGCGCACGGCTCATAATGATTGGTGGCCTGCTTCTTGGAATCCACCTCGTTTCTCGCATCGCCTGTGCTCCTGACGCCGAACCGACTGGAGAGCGTGAAGCAGCAACGCCCGATCCGCCGAATTTCTCGCCCAGCGAGGGACAGCCGCGAGTGCGAATCGACCTCGCGCCCGGCGAAAGTACACCGCGCATTGCGTTCGGAAAACCGTACGATGGCTTTCTCCGCGGTTGGACGCCTCCGAGCGCCTGCGTTGACGGTGTTTTGAACAATGTACACCTCTTTACCGATTGCCCCGGTAATGAAGGCGACACCGGAGCACCGCGCGAGGTGATCAGAGGAGAAGGGCTCAAGTGGATATCCTTCACTGCTCGCGACGAACCCGTAAGCCTCACGGTCTACAAAGACTTCAGAGAACGGCGGACTCCACTCCGCGTATCTGAAAAGCCGCATCGGATGCAGCTCGTACCGGGCTATACGTTCAGTGTCGAGACGAGCTATCAGGAGAAGTTTCGAACCGTCTCACTAACTCCTGAGCAGGGCTGCATACTCACACATTGCCGTCGAGAGTCAACACGGACCTGCGCGCCTGAGACGATCACCGTAGATCTCACATGCGTTCGTTCGCCGCTCCTCGTTACAACTCTTGAGGCGACTCCTACTCCGATTCAAGTCGAATTGAAGTAGCGCCAGAAACGGCGACGATGCGACGCCCCACCCTTCCGCCGATGCGAAAACAACGAGCCCCGTCTGTCGCGCTCGGAACGGATGAGTACGGCAACAGCCACGCGCTCCCGCATTCGCTCCGCAGATATCACCTGCACGTCCTTGGCGCACCTGGTCGTGGCAAGAGCAAGTTCCTAGAGCACCTCATCCCGCAGTGACATCAGACGCCGAGCCGGACTCTGCTTGATTGATCCACACGGCGGACTCTACGAGAACATCCTTCGTTGGGCCGTGCGACGAGGGCTACGGGCCGACATGATTCAGTGCATGGAGCCACACGAGGCGAGTTTCGCATTCGGATTTAACCCGCTCGATTTCTCTGGCTTCTCCGAGGCAGAAACAGCGTAACTGGTCGCCCTACCGGGCAACCGGCACTTCGCCGTTAGCGATCGAAGGCGGGCTGCGAATCAGGGCAGGGTGACGGTGCCAGGCTTCTGGATCGCGGCCTTTGCGACGTCGAGGAGATACTTCGTAACCGGTCGCCCCTACCGGGCAACCGGCACTTCGCCGTGGACGATCGAAGGCGGGCTGCGAATCGAATCAGGGCAGGGTGACGGTGCCAGGCTTCTGGATCGCGGCCTTTGCGACGTCGAGGAGATATTGGGCAGGATCGATGCCGTTGAGCCTTGCGGTCTCGACGAGGGAATAGAGCACCGCGGCCGTCTTGGCTCCGCGCTCTGAGCGCGAGCAGAAATGGGTTTTGCGTCCGATCACCGGACCTCGGAGCGCCCTCTCTACCCGGTTGTTGTCGAGGGGGATCCTGCCGTCCGCAACAAAATGTGTAAGCCGATCCCAGCGCTTCATCATGTATTGAATCGCCTTGCCGAAACCCGATTGTCGAAGGCCGCCCTGCTGAAATGCCCACGCGCGAATTTGCTTGAGAATCGGCCGACTCTTCTCCTGTCGAATCTGCCGTCTCTTCTCCCACTCCTCCGGGCCGCCCGGGAAGGGGCCTTCGACCTCGCGGTCGATCTCATACAGCTCTCGGATCCATTGGAGGACCGGCTGACACCGAGCAATCTTCGAGATCCCGGAACTTTCTCAGGCAATGAGCCCAGCAGTTGACCAGGGTAAATCGCGGCGGCTGATCCTCTTCGTCCGGTTTCGCCAGGATTTCGTAGACCTGGTAGCCATCCGCGACCAGGGCACCTGAATAGGTTTCCAGCAGGCTGCGCCCTGCTTCGGTCGATTTCGAGTCGAGCAAGGCATAGTAAGCAAATTGTTCTGAGCACAAACCCCAAACCGTGGCGGTATATCGTCTCTTTCGAAGCCGCTTGCGCCCGATCTTGACCCCATTGGGTGCCAACAACCAGCCGGTTTCGTCGACGTGCAAGACCGGGCCTTCGAGAAGCCGGGTGAAGAGCGCGTCGTAAGTCGGCTCCAGGATCTTCGACAGAGCGATGATCTGATCTGAGAGCGTGGCGGCCGTGACCGTCAGCCCGGACCGCGCCATGCGCGTGACCTGGCGTTGCAACGGAATCTGATCGACGTACTTGTCAACGGCCACGGAGACGCCGAAGTCTGCCGAGTACCGACCGCCGGGGATCAACTTGGCCGGGCCGTGGGCGGTGACCACGTTGGCATTGCAGCGGCAGCGATACTTCTTGCGACGGTGAAGCACCAAGGAATAGGTGCGCTCGACGAGCGTAATCTCTTCGCTGTCCTCGGTGAGCCCCATCTCCTCGAGTTCGCCCTGGCAGACTTGGCAGGTCTGCTCATCTTGGGGTAACTCGTAGAGTTGCTCTTGCCGAGGCAACCGGGGCTGCGGACGGGGCCCGTGCCCTTTCTGAGGCTTCTTAGCCGCTTTCGGTTTCGCTTCAGGCGTGATCGGTTCCGCCGCCGCCTGGAACGCCTTCGAGCCCGGAGTTTCGAGTATGTCCAGCTCGGCCTGGGTGAGCACCCGCCCTTCCAAATGAGCGTTTCTCAACGTCAGATCTCGAAGCCTGGTGACCAGACGCCCGACCTCATCCTGGAGCAGGCCACAAGCCTGCTGAAGGATCTCAACTCGGGTTTCCGAACGCGCATCGAGCATGCACGTAGTATCTCATAAATACTTTATTATTAGGCAGGTATTAGCGGGCGATTTGGATCAATCTGCGGCGGAGATAACCGTCGGCGGCCCACCTCCTGGCAACCCTCCAAGAACAACGCAAGCTCCGAGGAGGAAAGCTCCAACTCGCTTTCGACCGCAGTCTTCCAGAGGCAGGCAAAGCGGCCCTTCTCGAGGCGTTTCACGTAAAGGCAAGATCCGGTCCCGTCCCACAAGAGCACCTTCGCTCGAATCCGATTCCTGGCCACGAACAAGTACAAATCACCGCTCGTCGGATCCCGACCCAGCTCTTCGCGAATCAGCGTCGACAACGTATCGAAACCCTTTCGCATATCCGCCGGCCTTGCGTAGGCGATCACTTGATACCGCCGAGGTAGAGGGAGCATCACAGCTCTCGAAGTAGGTCGAGAGCCTGCGATGTCGAAAGGCCCTCCAGGCGGAAACCATGAGGCGTCACCAGCACCAACTCTGCCGAGACCGGGACAGACACTGCTCGTGCAACACGCACCGAGCGAAATTGCACAGCCTTCTTCAGCCAACGGGAGAGGCCCGACAAGCTCAGCCCGAGCTCTTCTGCGATCAAGCGAACCCCGGCCCCAGATGCTCGACGACTTTGCGCGTAGCTCACCACTTCCGACCGAAGACCTTCTGGGCAACTCCACCTCTTTTGGCCACCGCGACTTTTCTCTAGCGCTTCGCGAAGCGCGTGCGTTCGATCCTGCATCGTGTTTCCTCCTGACAACACGATGCACGATTCTGGCGATCACCGAAAGACGGGTTAGGGCGACCAGTTACGAAACAGCTGATGCGGTTGATGCCATGGTGCGTGCCTGCGCCCAGGTCTGGGGCGGGGAGGATATGCACCGGACGCCTCGTCTTGCTCGTATCCTGCCGGCGATCTTCCACGCGTTGGCTGTCAACAAGCTCAGCCTGCTTGAAGCACTTGACCTCTGTGGTGCCCACGATCCAGATGCTCTGCGGAGCTTTCTCACCCGCAATCTTGAGGATCTCGTGTTCCGCGACGAGTGGGCACAGTTCAACCAACTCGACCCCAAAACATTCACCGAACTCTTCGAGAGCACCAGGAACCGCCTGGCCGCCTTTCTCAGAAACCCGCTCGTCCGGAACATGCTCTCGCAGACGGAGACCGTCATCGATCTCGGACGGGCAATGGACGATGGCGCGATCATCCTCGTCAACCTCGGTGGTCTGTCTCAGGAGAGCAAGCGGCTCATCGGGACGCTCTTGGTAAACGCGCTCTTCCACAAAGCGTTGCTTCGCGTCCCCGAGAAGAGCCGCCCCTTCTACCTCTACCTCGATGAGTGCTACTACTTCTTCAACGACGACATCTCACGCATCTTGACCGAGGGCCGCAAGTTTGGCTTACACGCCATCGTGGCGCATCAAAACCTTGGACAACTTCGTGAGGCAGGAGATGCCGTCTACACCGCCGTGATGCAGATCGAGAACAAGATTGTCTTCGGTGGTGTGCGGCCTCCCGCCGATGCAGCCGAAATCACCGAGACCATCTTCACCGGATCACTGAAGCCTGATGAGCCCAAGGCGCACTCACTGCGGCCCATGGTGACCGGCTACGTTAAAGAGTGGATGGCAAGTGAGAGCAAGAGTGTGACCAAGACAGCGGGAGGGAGCACCAGTGAAGGCAGCTCGCAGACCGTCCGGGGAGACGACGGCCTTTCCCACGGTGCATCGATCTCCACGACCAACGTGGCAAGCACCTCGAGCGCAGGCGGGGAGGGCCGAAGCGAGACCAACGTGCCGGTCCTTGAGTGGCTTCCCGCTGACTTCTGGAATCTGCAAGAGCAGATCGATCGTGCCATGGCGACGCTCGTGGAACAGCCCACACAGACAGCGGTCGTGAAACTCTTCGCCGAAGCGCCTATTCAGGTGACCACGCCGACCGTACCGGATGCTCTCGCGCAAGATGCACGAGTTGCCCGCTTCAAGCATCAGGTCTTCGAGAAGACCCCATTCGCCATCCAGAGTGATGAGGCCAAGGCAGCGACCACCAAGCGACGAGACGCGCTCCGAGCTGCTGCTCGAAAGCATTTGCATCGTCAGGAACCAGCGGGCGAAGATTTCTTTGAGTAGCCATTAATCTCCTTCTTCATGCAAACTGAGAAACGCACACCACGATTTCGTCGTGTCAAGCCACCCAGCTTCCAGCTCACCAAACGGGACGTGGCACTCATGCGTGCCGTCTATGACCATCGCCTGCTTGACTCCAATCAGATTGTCGCGCTCGTCGGGGGCAGCGCGCAGCAGGTGAGGCGCCGCCTCAAGTTGCTCTTCAATGCGGGGCACCTCGATCGGCCGCGAGTTCAGGTAGCGGAATACTTCGCGCAGCCCGGCACTAACCCGATGGTCTACGCGCTTGGGACGAAGGGGGCGGCCATACTCGTTGAGAACGGTTGTCCTGATGCTCGGGTAGATTGGAGCGCGAAGAACCGCAGCATCAGGCATCGCTTCCTCAAGCATACGCTCCTCGTTGCCGACATCATGGTCGCCTTCAGCGTGTCGTGTCGTATGCACGGGAACGTCCGCCTCATTCCCTTTGAAGAGATCCTTGCCACAACCGCACCCGAGCGGACGAAGCGAATGCGTCATCCGCAGACCTGGCGGGTGACGCTGCCGAAGATCGGATCTGTTGGCCTGACGCCCGACAAGATCTTCGGGCTTGAGTTTCAGGACAGACCAGAAGGGAAGAACAGAGTCTACTTCTTTCTCGAAGCGGATCGAGGCACGATGCCGGTTGAGCGAAGCAATCCCAAGCAGACCTCGTTCGACAAGAAGCTCAGGGTCTACCATGAGACCTACCGGAGGAAGCTTCACACAGAGCGCTTTGGTATCAAGAACTTTCGTGTGCTTACCGTGACGACATCAAAAGAGCGGGTGGCGACGATGGTTCGCGTGGCGGGCGCACTTCAAGGATTGCAGGGGCTGTTTCTGTTTGCTGAAGTGGACGGGCTCGCGACAGGCGAAGTATTGGCCATTCCGTGGATCAATGGGCGGGGTGAACAGGCCGTGGTAGCGTGACCACGGCATGCAATAAATGTTCCAAAGACCAGTCTGCTGCGATGCGGTAAGATCGGGAACCATGACTGCAGAACGCGATTCCAGCAGAGCCAACGTCTCTCTGAGACCAGTCCTCCGATGAAGCTCGAACCCATAGTGAATGGTTGGCAACCATTCGTTGTCAATGGACGCGACGCGATACTAGACGACGGCGTGGCTGTAACGAAGCCCGGGATCGACGGACCACCGGAATACTGGTTCTCCGGAGACTCAACAATAATCCTGGGTGCGGCCGACGCCGAGCGCCGAAGAGGCCAAGGAAGTACAGTGGCCCACTGGGACATTGATACATACCCGGAGATCGTTCGCCGGTTCGGGCGCGGTTTTGTACTTATTGCTTGCCTACGGTACTTCGGTGGGCTACATTCCACTCGCAAGAATTCACGGGCTAACGTCTGGCTCAATGACGCGCAGATCGATGGCCTCGCTCTTAGAGTAGTTCCCGAGAATCACTCGGATTTTTTCCACCGGCCGCCACTTCCCGATGTGTCCGCGATCACGTCCTTCCGTGATTGTCAGACGATCTACGCTTGGCCCTTCCAGCGGGATGCTCTGAGCGCTAGGAGAAGTCAAGCCGTGAGAGTGGCGATTGAAAGGGATGTTCGCTGGGACATCGACTACGTTGCACTCCTCATTATGGAGAGGGCTGATCTGCCCCGTGTCTTCCTTAGTCACAGTTGGGCTGACAAGCCGACGGCAAGGCTTCTCGCAACAAGACTCGCCGATCGCGGTATCCGTGTCTGGCTAGACGAAGATGAGATCAAGATCGGCGACTCACTGATCGAGAAGATCCGCGAAGCGATCGATGTCGTGGAGTATGTCGTGGTCCTGCTGTCCGAAACCTCCGTAAGATCTGAGTGGGTACGGCGGGAAGTCGATGTCGCGATGAATCAAGAGATCGATGGTAAACGTGTGAAGGTGCTACCAGTTCGACTCGATGAGTGCGATTTTCCAGGTTTCCTACTAGGGAAGTTGTACGCTGACCTACGTCGGGAAGATCAAACCGACTCAGTTGTAGAGATGATCGAGCGGCGGTTGCAGAGTCAGCGGTGAAGTAGCAGGGAGGTCCGTGCCCTCCATTCAGGTTACGTAATAATGCAATGCCTGTCACAAACATGTATGGATTTGAGGGCTTTCCTTTTCTCTTTCCACTAGAGGGGACTTCCTTGGGCAGTGGTGAGTGAAAAGAGCAGCTACCGTCTGCAGGACTCGCGCCGTTCGACTTGAGATTTGGGGCAAGAGATTTCCGCCTCAGGCCGGCCGCCACAGCGGCGACCGGCCCATATGCCTCACTTCGGTGCACCACGATCATCAAAGATTCCTGCATCGTACTCGTATGAACTTGACGTACCGTCTGCGTGGTGGTCGGTGACCTCGACGCAAGGGCCCTTATTGTCCCAAAGTCCGTAGCTTACCTCGTAAAGTCGGGATTGGGTTCCATCCGGTGTCGTGACTCGGATGTGTGTCGCTTGGCCTCTGTCATTCTGAACAGATGATTCTGACATTGTGTGCTCCTTGATGCACTGCTCTTCGAGAAAGCATGTTGGCAGGTGTTGCCTTGTCCACGCGCCAAGGAGATGCTAGAATAGCAATATTCCCTGGCACTTCGGTGAGCTGATGCGCTCGAAGATTGTGAGTCGTTGGAGCGCTCAGCGAAATGGGAACAGGGGCCGCCTTCGGGCGGCCTTTCTACGTTCAGATCACAGCGTATAGCCACCTCCTTCGCCTTGTGGGGACAGCAAAAGGCCCGCCGAATGGCGGGCCTTGAACGATCACAGACGCGTGCTTCGAATCGAAGCTCACGTAGCTATCCAGATGGTCGTCGGTCGTATGGCTCATGGCGATGCGTACTCATGTGACGCATCGACGTTATCGCGCTTGTTGCATGAGTGTCAAGATGTTGGGGTGCTCACGCCCTCATGCCCAGCATCTTGTGTAGCCCAGTAGGGCGTCAGCGACTGCCTCCCAACGGCTAGGGACACGTCGCAAACGCATTCGTGTCGGTGATCGCCGCTGAGGAGACACCGAGCGGATTGAAGTACTCCCGCACCGCTTGTGTCTCCGTGTCCGGCACGCGGAGGGTGTACTCAACGTTGGTCGTCGCAGCAGCGAAGACCCAGAATCGATTCGTGGAACCCGAGCAGTTGTCGAGCACCTTGACGAGCATCTCCCAATTGAGCGGGTTGAAGAAGTAGAAGATGCCCGAGTCATCGGTCCCTTCACCCGCAACGCTCCCGACACCGGTCGTGCCTGTTTGCGTCCGCCATTCCACCTCGACTTTGAATCGTCCCTCATTGAGGCACAGCACCGTTGGTGACGGATCGCACGGTCCTTGATTGAACTCGGCGATCAACGGCATGCGGACATTCATGGTCCCGACGTTGTTTCGGTCAGGCGTTCCTGTAGGAATGCCGAACACGTCCAGAACAGCAGGGTTTGAGTAGTTGAAGATGGTCTCGGTCGAGTTGCACTCGTCAAGGAGGGCACCTGCCATGATCGTCCGATGGCAGAGAGCAGGAGGCCCCGGATCTGCAAGCCAGACATGCCCGTGGGCCGTGCCTGACGGATCCGAGAACAACGGACAGTGATGAGCACCACAAACGTGTCCCAGCTCATGGGCAAAGGTATGTGTCACATCGTCAAGTCCAAACGTAACTGGTCGCCCTAACCCGGTATGACCAGAGAAGCTGATGTAACCCAGTGGGTGAGAGTCCCAACATGGCAAGAGCCAGAACCATGAAGCTGAGGAGGCGTGCTCTATGCGAAAGCGGGGTGCGAAGTCTCCTGACAAACCCAGTCCCGGACTGGGGAGCGACCTTGTGGGCCGCAGGTATCGAACGCTGCGCAATCCTCGTGAGGAGACGATCCGGAAGCCGAGCCGCTCGGGGTAGGGCGAAGGCAGCATTGGGGTCGGAAATCTGGCTGATGACCGGCCGCAAATCCGGCGGGGTAATGGCGGTGGCACGCAAGGAAGGGTTGCATCGGAACTGGCGAAGCCCTCCTGACCCCAAGGAGAAATCCCTTGGAGCAAGGTAGACCCTGGCAACAGGGCCGAAGGTCAGAGGGTGGCAGCTGGGCCCGTACGAGTGATGAACCGTTGGTAATGCGACGGGACCTCGCCGAGAGCAGAGGAACTTCCGGCCGGCGAGCCGAAAGTTGCAAAGGGGCCCAGCTGATCGACGAACCGCAGACGAAGAGAGGCACAGTGAGGAAGACAACGACCTCCATTGGCGTGCAGGATCTAAGGAAGCGGATAGGCCGAAAGGCGAAGGCAGATTCCCACCACCGTTTCTGGGGCCTCTACACACATGTGTGGAAGCTCGACGTGCTGGGGGCGGCGTACCGTTTCGCCAAGAAGAATAACGGTGCGCCGGGTATCGATGGAGTGACGTTCGCGCAGATCGAAGCGGAGGGAGTCGAGAGTTTTCTTCTGACTCTGAGCGAAGAGCTGCAAGAACGAACCTACCGTCCATTGCCCAGTCGAGAAGTGAGTATTCCCAAGGGAGGCGGCAAGCGGCGTGGGTTGAAGATTCCGGCAATTCGAGATCGAGTCGTGCAAGGTGCGCTGCGCCTGGTGATCGAGCGTAACTGGTCGCCCTAACCCGGTATGACCAGAGAAGCTGATGTAACCCAGTGGGTGAGAGTCCCAACATGGCAAGAGCCAGAACCATGAAGCTGAGGAGGCGTGCTCTATGCGAAAGCGGGGTGCGAAGTCTCCTGACAAACCCAGTCCCGGACTGGGGAGCGACCTTGTGGGCCGCAGGTATCGAACGCTGCGCAATCCTCGTGAGGAGACGATCCGGAAGCCGAGCCGCTCGGGGTAGGGCGAAGGCAGCATTGGGGTCGGAAATCTGGCTGATGACCGGCCGCAAATCCGGCGGGGTAATGGCGGTGGCACGCAAGGAAGGGTTGCATCGGAACTGGCGAAGCCCTCCTGACCCCAAGGAGAAATCCCTTGGAGCAAGGTAGACCCTGGCAACAGGGCCGAAGGTCAGAGGGTGGCAGCTGGGCCCGTACGAGTGATGAACCGTTGGTAATGCGACGGGACCTCGCCGAGAGCAGAGGAACTTCCGGCCGGCGAGCCGAAAGTTGCAAAGGGGCCCAGCTGATCGACGAACCGCAGACGAAGAGAGGCACAGTGAGGAAGACAACGACCTCCATTGGCGTGCAGGATCTAAGGAAGCGGATAGGCCGAAAGGCGAAGGCAGATTCCCACCACCGTTTCTGGGGCCTCTACACACATGTGTGGAAGCTCGACGTGCTGGGGGCGGCGTACCGTTTCGCCAAGAAGAATAACGGTGCGCCGGGTATCGATGGAGTGACGTTCGCGCAGATCGAAGCGGAGGGAGTCGAGAGTTTTCTTCTGACTCTGAGCGAAGAGCTGCAAGAACGAACCTACCGTCCATTGCCCAGTCGAGAAGTGAGTATTCCCAAGGGAGGCGGCAAGCGGCGTGGGTTGAAGATTCCGGCAATTCGAGATCGAGTCGTGCAAGGTGCGCTGCGCCTGGTGATCGAGCCGATCTTCGAGTCGGATTTTCAACCAGGTTCGTTCGGTTACCGTCCTCGGCGCACGGCCCACCAAGCGTTGGGTCGGGTCTACGAGGGGCTGAATCGCAAACTGCAGCAAGTCCTCGATCTCGACCTGCGTAGCTACTTCGACAGTGTGAGGCACGATCTCCTGCTCTTGAAGTTGGCGCGCAGAATCCGCGATCGTGACGTGCTACGGCTGTGCAAGCTGATCCTGAAGGCGTCGGGCAAGCGAGGAGTTCCACAGGGCTCGGTGATCGGGCCGCTGTGGGCAAACTTGTACTTGAACGATGTCGACCGGATGCTGGAGCGTGCCCAAAGCGTGACTCGGCAGGGAGAATACGAGGTGATCCGCTACACGCGCTTCGCCGACGATCTGCTGGTGCAGGTCAGTACCCATCCCCGAGCACGAGCCTGGGCGCCGAAGGTAGAACGCCGCCTGAGGGAAGAGTTGGAGAGAATTGGTTTGACGGTTAACGAGGAGAAGACCCACATGATCCGCTTCGATGCCGGGGAACCCTTCAACTACCTAGGTTTTACGTTTCGGCTGGTTCCGGACCGGAAAGTTCTAGGCAAGAAGAAGGTCCTACGGCGGCCACAGAAGGAAAAGCGCACCCGTTTTCTCCGCGAGATTCGGGATCTCCTTCGAAAGCGTCGGCACGTTCCCGTTGCCGATGTGATCGTCCAGGAGATCAATCCACGAGTCCGTGGGTGGGTGAACTACTTTCGCTGGGGAAATGCGGGGAGGGATCTTCAATTCGTAAGCTGGCAGATTGATGCAAAGATCCGGCGGTTCGCTTCTCGGCAGCGCCCGAAACGAAAAGGGGGACGCTCTTGGACGACGTGGAGCCCCGATGAGATCTATGGAAAGTGGAAGCTTTTCTACGACTACAGGATCTATCGAGGCAGCGCCGCCGAGTAGCAAAGTCTCATAAACCTTGCGGCTGAGTCGGTTGGCAACGCCGGATGTGGGAAAACCGCATGTCCGGTGTGACGGGAGGGGGAGCAGGTCTACGGGCCATGGTTGGAATTGAGGCACCGGCAAGAAGCCGAAAGGCGCCGGCAAACAGCCACCCTCCGACCTTCTGGTACCGCGCTGCCCCCCGAGCCCAATTCTTTCGGTGATCGCCAGAATCGTGCATCGTGTTGTCAGGAGGAAACACGATGCAGGATCGAACGCACGCGCTTCGCGAAGCGCTAGAGAAAAGTCGCGGTGGCCAAAAGAGGTGGAGTTGCCCAGAAGGTCTTCGGTCGGAAGTGGTGAGCTACGCGCAAAGTCGTCGAGCATCTGGGGCCGGGGTTCGCTTGATCGCAGAAGAGCTCGGGCTGAGCTTGTCGGGCCTCTCCCGTTGGCTGAAGAAGGCTGTGCAATTTCGCTCGGTGCGTGTTGCACGAGCAGTGTCTGTCCCGGTCTCGGCAGAGTTGGTGCTGGTGACGCCTCATGGTTTCCGCCTGGAGGGCCTTTCGACATCGCAGGCTCTCGACCTACTTCGAGAGCTGTGATGCTCCCTCTACCTCGGCGGTATCAAGTGATCGCCTACGCAAGGCCGGCGGATATGCGAAAGGGTTTCGATACGTTGTCGACGCTGATTCGCGAAGAGCTGGGTCGGGATCCGACGAGCGGTGATTTGTACTTGTTCGTGGCCAGGAATCGGATTCGAGCGAAGGTGCTCTTGTGGGACGGGACCGGATCTTGCCTTTACGTGAAACGCCTCGAGAAGGGCCGCTTTGCCTGCCTCTGGAAGACTGCGGTCGAAAGCGAGTTGGAGCTTTCCTCCTCGGAGCTTGCGTTGTTCTTGGAGGGTTGCCAGGAGGTGGGCCGCCGACGGTTATCTCCGCCGCAGATTGATCCAAATCGCCCGCTAATACCTGCCTAATAATAAAGTATTTATGAGATACTACGTGCATGCTCGATGCGCGTTCGGAAACCCGAGTTGAGATCCTTCAGCAGGCTTGTGGCCTGCTCCAGGATGAGGTCGGGCGTCTGGTCACCAGGCTTCGAGATCTGACGTTGAGAAACGCTCATTTGGAAGGGCGGGTGCTCACCCAGGCCGAGCTGGACATACTCGAAACTCCGGGCTCGAAGGCGTTCCAGGCGGCGGCGGAACCGATCACGCCTGAAGCGAAACCGAAAGCGGCTAAGAAGCCTCAGAAAGGGCACGGGCCCCGTCCGCAGCCCCGGTTGCCTCGGCAAGAGCAACTCTACGAGTTACCCCAAGATGAGCAGACCTGCCAAGTCTGCCAGGGCGAACTCGAGGAGATGGGGCTCACCGAGGACAGCGAAGAGATTACGCTCGTCGAGCGCACCTATTCCTTGGTGCTTCACCGTCGCAAGAAGTATCGCTGCCGCTGCAATGCCAACGTGGTCACCGCCCACGGCCCGGCCAAGTTGATCCCCGGCGGTCGGTACTCGGCAGACTTCGGCGTCTCCGTGGCCGTTGACAAGTACGTCGATCAGATTCCGTTGCAACGCCAGGTCACGCGCATGGCGCGGTCCGGGCTGACGGTCACGGCCGCCACGCTCTCAGATCAGATCATCGCTCTGTCGAAGATCCTGGAGCCGACTTACGACGCGCTCTTCACCCGGCTTCTCGAAGGCCCGGTCTTGCACGTCGACGAAACCGGCTGGTTGTTGGCACCCAATGGGGTCAAGATCGGGCGCAAGCGGCATCGAAAGAGACGATATACCGCCACGGTTTGGGGTTTGTGCTCAGAACAATTTGCTTACTATGCCTTGCTCGACTCGAAATCGACCGAAGCAGGGCGCAGCCTGCTGGAAACCTATTCAGGTGCCCTGGTCGCGGATGGCTACCAGGTCTACGAAATCCTGGCGAAACCGGACGAAGAGGATCAGCCGCCGCGATTTACCCTGGTCAACTGCTGGGCTCATTGCCTGAGAAAGTTCCGGGATCTCGAAGATGCTCGGTGTCAGCCGGTCCTCCAATGGATCCGAGAGCTGTATGAGATCGACCGCGAGGTCGAAGGCCCCTTCCCGGGCGGCCCGGAGGAGTGGGAGAAGAGACGGCAGATTCGACAGGAGAAGAGTCGGCCGATTCTCAAGCAAATTCGCGCGTGGGCATTTCAGCAGGGCGGCCTTCGACAATCGGGTTTCGGCAAGGCGATTCAATACATGATGAAGCGCTGGGATCGGCTTACACATTTTGTTGCGGACGGCAGGATCCCCCTCGACAACAACCGGGTAGAGAGGGCGCTCCGAGGTCCGGTGATCGGACGCAAAACCCATTTCTGCTCGCGCTCAGAGCGCGGAGCCAAGACGGCCGCGGTGCTCTATTCCCTCGTCGAGACCGCAAGGCTCAACGGCATCGATCCTGCCCAATATCTCCTCGACGTCGCAAAGGCCGCGATCCAGAAGCCTGGCACCGTCACCCTGCCCTGATTCGATTCGCAGCCCGCCTTCGATCGTCCACGGCGAAGTGCCGGTTGCCCGGTAGGGCGACCGGTTACGAAGTATCTCCTCGACGTCGCAAAGGCCGCGATCCAGAAGCCTGGCACCGTCACCCTGCCCTGATTCGCAGCCCGCCTTCGATCGCTAACGGCGAAGTGCCGGTTGCCCGGTAGGGCGACCAGTTACGATCGAGCCGATCTTCGAGTCGGATTTTCAACCAGGTTCGTTCGGTTACCGTCCTCGGCGCACGGCCCACCAAGCGTTGGGTCGGGTCTACGAGGGGCTGAATCGCAAACTGCAGCAAGTCCTCGATCTCGACCTGCGTAGCTACTTCGACAGTGTGAGGCACGATCTCCTGCTCTTGAAGTTGGCGCGCAGAATCCGCGATCGTGACGTGCTACGGCTGTGCAAGCTGATCCTGAAGGCGTCGGGCAAGCGAGGAGTTCCACAGGGCTCGGTGATCGGGCCGCTGTGGGCAAACTTGTACTTGAACGATGTCGACCGGATGCTGGAGCGTGCCCAAAGCGTGACTCGGCAGGGAGAATACGAGGTGATCCGCTACACGCGCTTCGCCGACGATCTGCTGGTGCAGGTCAGTACCCATCCCCGAGCACGAGCCTGGGCGCCGAAGGTAGAACGCCGCCTGAGGGAAGAGTTGGAGAGAATTGGTTTGACGGTTAACGAGGAGAAGACCCACATGATCCGCTTCGATGCCGGGGAACCCTTCAACTACCTAGGTTTTACGTTTCGGCTGGTTCCGGACCGGAAAGTTCTAGGCAAGAAGAAGGTCCTACGGCGGCCACAGAAGGAAAAGCGCACCCGTTTTCTCCGCGAGATTCGGGATCTCCTTCGAAAGCGTCGGCACGTTCCCGTTGCCGATGTGATCGTCCAGGAGATCAATCCACGAGTCCGTGGGTGGGTGAACTACTTTCGCTGGGGAAATGCGGGGAGGGATCTTCAATTCGTAAGCTGGCAGATTGATGCAAAGATCCGGCGGTTCGCTTCTCGGCAGCGCCCGAAACGAAAAGGGGGACGCTCTTGGACGACGTGGAGCCCCGATGAGATCTATGGAAAGTGGAAGCTTTTCTACGACTACAGGATCTATCGAGGCAGCGCCGCCGAGTAGCAAAGTCTCATAAACCTTGCGGCTGAGTCGGTTGGCAACGCCGGATGTGGGAAAACCGCATGTCCGGTGTGACGGGAGGGGGAGCAGGTCTACGGGCCATGGTTGGAATTGAGGCACCGGCAAGAAGCCGAAAGGCGCCGGCAAACAGCCACCCTCCGACCTTCTGGTACCGCGCTGCCCCCCGAGCCCAATTCTTTCGGTGATCGCCAGAATCGTGCATCGTGTTGTCAGGAGGAAACACGATGCAGGATCGAACGCACGCGCTTCGCGAAGCGCTAGAGAAAAGTCGCGGTGGCCAAAAGAGGTGGAGTTGCCCAGAAGGTCTTCGGTCGGAAGTGGTGAGCTACGCGCAAAGTCGTCGAGCATCTGGGGCCGGGGTTCGCTTGATCGCAGAAGAGCTCGGGCTGAGCTTGTCGGGCCTCTCCCGTTGGCTGAAGAAGGCTGTGCAATTTCGCTCGGTGCGTGTTGCACGAGCAGTGTCTGTCCCGGTCTCGGCAGAGTTGGTGCTGGTGACGCCTCATGGTTTCCGCCTGGAGGGCCTTTCGACATCGCAGGCTCTCGACCTACTTCGAGAGCTGTGATGCTCCCTCTACCTCGGCGGTATCAAGTGATCGCCTACGCAAGGCCGGCGGATATGCGAAAGGGTTTCGATACGTTGTCGACGCTGATTCGCGAAGAGCTGGGTCGGGATCCGACGAGCGGTGATTTGTACTTGTTCGTGGCCAGGAATCGGATTCGAGCGAAGGTGCTCTTGTGGGACGGGACCGGATCTTGCCTTTACGTGAAACGCCTCGAGAAGGGCCGCTTTGCCTGCCTCTGGAAGACCGCGGTCGAAAGCGAGTTGGAGCTTTCCTCCTCGGAGCTTGCGTTGTTCTTGGAGGGTTGCCAGGAGGTGGGCCGCCGACGGTTATCTCCGCCGCAGATTGATCCAAATCGCCCGCTAATACCTGCCTAATAATAAAGTATTTATGAGATACTACGTGCATGCTCGATGCGCGTTCGGAAACCCGAGTTGAGATCCTTCAGCAGGCTTGTGGCCTGCTCCAGGATGAGGTCGGGCGTCTGGTCACCAGGCTTCGAGATCTGACGTTGAGAAACGCTCATTTGGAAGGGCGGGTGCTCACCCAGGCCGAGCTGGACATACTCGAAACTCCGGGCTCGAAGGCGTTCCAGGCGGCGGCGGAACCGATCACGCCTGAAGCGAAACCGAAAGCGGCTAAGAAGCCTCAGAAAGGGCACGGGCCCCGTCCGCAGCCCCGGTTGCCTCGGCAAGAGCAACTCTACGAGTTACCCCAAGATGAGCAGACCTGCCAAGTCTGCCAGGGCGAACTCGAGGAGATGGGGCTCACCGAGGACAGCGAAGAGATTACGCTCGTCGAGCGCACCTATTCCTTGGTGCTTCACCGTCGCAAGAAGTATCGCTGCCGCTGCAATGCCAACGTGGTCACCGCCCACGGCCCGGCCAAGTTGATCCCCGGCGGTCGGTACTCGGCAGACTTCGGCGTCTCCGTGGCCGTTGACAAGTACGTCGATCAGAGTGTGCCACGAAGGCATGCTCACCTGCCACAAGGTAGAAGGAGTACGCCGTGCTGCATGGAAGATGAGGGCAGGCCCCTCGGGATCGGGGTGCAGGCCCAGGTCTCAAACCACCTCGAGCTGCGTGGGTCAAGAGCCCAGGTAGTGAGCGTCGAAGGAAAAGGCGCGGCAAGACCGCGTCAGGTGAGGTCCAGGAAGACGAGCGAAAGCGAACCGCTGATGACGTGTCGTGAAGTATTTACCCGACGTCAAAACCGGGCAGTTTGGTTGGCCCGGGATGAGCCCAGAGGGAGCCTGTTTATTGGCTGGGCGGCGTCCGGCATGAAGGCGGCGTGAGCTTGGACCAGGCTTCTGTGCGGAACGTGGGAACCTGTCGTCCTGATGCGAAGGGAAGAGCCCGAGCAGGTAGCCCCTGCAAGGGTGCAAGTACCAATGCGGGACACAGGGGCGGAGCGACTCGTAGTAGCGATGAAGGTGGGGAAACCCTCTGGAGCGAAGGGGTCGCGTCGTCCAGCTGCAATCGCAGGACAACCGGCAACGGGAGGAACCTGTGGGCGTAGCGAAGCCGTTACCGAGGTATAAGAAGCGCCTCAAGGGTCATACTCGAAGAGCGACTCGCTGGCTTCAGGCCATCGCGCGCCGCAATCCGGGCTTGCTGGCCCACTGGGAGATTCTGAGGACTGGAATGGCTGGACGATAGGAGCCGTATGAGTCGAGAGGCTCACGTACGGTTCTGGGAGAGCGCGGGGGTGAGATTCCCCCGCGCTACTCAACTTCCGTTGCAACGCCAGGTCACGCGCATGGCGCGGTCCGGGCTGACGGTCACGGCCGCCACGCTCTCAGATCAGATCATCGCTCTGTCGAAGATCCTGGAGCCGACTTACGACGCGCTCTTCACCCGGCTTCTCGAAGGCCCGGTCTTGCACGTCGACGAAACCGGCTGGTTGTTGGCACCCAATGGGGTCAAGATCGGGCGCAAGCGGCATCGAAAGAGACGATATACCGCCACGGTTTGGGGTTTGTGCTCAGAACAATTTGCTTACTATGCCTTGCTCGACTCGAAATCGACCGAAGCAGGGCGCAGCCTGCTGGAAACCTATTCAGGTGCCCTGGTCGCGGATGGCTACCAGGTCTACGAAATCCTGGCGAAACCGGACGAAGAGGATCAGCCGCCGCGATTTACCCTGGTCAACTGCTGGGCTCATTGCCTGAGAAAGTTCCGGGATCTCGAAGATGCTCGGTGTCAGCCGGTCCTCCAATGGATCCGAGAGCTGTATGAGATCGACCGCGAGGTCGAAGGCCCCTTCCCGGGCGGCCCGGAGGAGTGGGAGAAGAGACGGCAGATTCGACAGGAGAAGAGTCGGCCGATTCTCAAGCAAATTCGCGCGTGGGCATTTCAGCAGGGCGGCCTTCGACAATCGGGTTTCGGCAAGGCGATTCAATACATGATGAAGCGCTGGGATCGGCTTACACATTTTGTTGCGGACGGCAGGATCCCCCTCGACAACAACCGGGTAGAGAGGGCGCTCCGAGGTCCGGTGATCGGACGCAAAACCCATTTCTGCTCGCGCTCAGAGCGCGGAGCCAAGACGGCCGCGGTGCTCTATTCCCTCGTCGAGACCGCAAGGCTCAACGGCATCGATCCTGCCCAATATCTCCTCGACGTCGCAAAGGCCGCGATCCAGAAGCCTGGCACCGTCACCCTGCCCTGATTCGATTCGCAGCCCGCCTTCGATCGTCCACGGCGAAGTGCCGGTTGCCCGGTAGGGCGACCGGTTACGAAGTATCTCCTCGACGTCGCAAAGGCCGCGATCCAGAAGCCTGGCACCGTCACCCTGCCCTGATTCGCAACCCGCCTTCGATCGTCCACGGCGAAGTGCCGGTTGCCCGGTAGGGCGACCGGTTACGAAGTAACTCCTCGACATCGCAAAGGCCGCGATCCAGAAGCCTGGCACCGTCACCCTGCCCTGATTCCAGACCTCCTTCGATCGCTAACGGCGAAGTGCCGGTTGCCCGGTAGGGCGACCAGTTACGTCCAAACGGGGGCGGAGGGTCGTTCATCATGAAGATGGCGAATTCAAGGCGGTCCGCCTCTGAACCAGCCAAGGCCTGCCCGAAAACGTCGTAGGTGATCATGCCCATGATGTCGGCTCCCGAGTTCTCGTGGAGGGCTCTCAGGTCCGGATCGGAGAACATTAGCTGAAGGACGTCGATCGTCTCGTCGAACTGAGACTCATCGATGTCGGTGCACATGATGTCGCCTCCGAGCAGTCTGAACCGATGATGGACTTCGCTTCGCTCCAGGGCGGCGTTTGTCCCGGCCATGGCGTCCTGATACCGCTGATTCAGATCGACGAAGGGTATGGCTGCACAAAGGTCTGCGCTCGCCAAGACGAGCACGTCGATGGTCACGCCAGGATGGTTGGTCTTGGGCACCGAAGGGGCAGATCGAGCACGTGAGGAGGGAGTGTCGTACACGTCCTCCGTCTCGACCACGAAGCGAGAGGCGAGTTCTGGGGGAAGCTCGGCCCTTGAGGGCTGGCCGAGCAGGAGAAGCGTGGCGATTACGCCGAGTCGAGCCATGAAAAAGCCTCCAATCTAAGTATTCGAGGTTGGAATATTCTAGCATGGAATATATCCATGGGGGGTGGCTACCACCTACTCAGCTGCCTATCGTGAGATGCTCCGGAGGCTTCGAGCTGCTCGAAGGGCCGCTGGCTTCACCCAGGTTCAGGTCGCCGAGCGCCTCAGCCTCCCGCAGAGCGTGATCTCCAAGATTGAGACGGGTGAGCGTCGGATCGACCCGATTGAGCTGAAGCGATTTGCTGTGCTCTATGGAGCTGAGATCAGCGACATCATTCCCTAGGCGCCAGTTCCGCTACTCGATAGTTGGCATGGTGCGCCGGCTCTGTAGGGCTTCCTGGCAAGGCGCACAGCACAAGCATGTGCGGAGGGTCCAAGCCGTGGCGACCACTCGATTGAGGCTAGCAGCAGGAGCGAGTCAAAACGGCCGTATCATCTCTTGAGGCGAACAAAGAAGACATCTTTGCTGCCGAGACGGACCCTCTCTGCCGAATATGATCCAGCGACGCGCTCAATATCAATACCATATATAGCCAGAGCCTGACCAAGGTGAATCCTGCGGTTATTGGCTCGGCCTGATACCTGAACCCTCTTTGCACCCGATTTTTTTCTGACTCTCCTCAACTATGTGTGGGTATCGGAGGCTGAAGTTTGATGCCACCGCAGTTGAGAAAGATCATGCCAGAGAGTGACTGATGGGAGTGAAATCCGAAAGCGCGCCGGGCGATCATTCGGATCTTCCCGTTGATGCCTTCGACGAGGCCGTTGGTGAGGCGTGTCTTGATGTAGGCGAGAATGCCCTTGCGGTGCTTTCGAATCGTGCGCGCGACCTTGACGAAGGATTTGAGTTTGGAACGCGACGCCCATGCCAGCCATTCGTCGAGTGCCTTTTCTGCTCGCCACGGTTGGCGGTAGTCGAGCACTTTCGCCAACGTCTCCTTGAGGAGGTAGGCCCGGTACAGCCGCTTGTTGGTTTCCTGAATCTCGGCGAGCTTGTTGCGCTGGGATCGACTGAGATTCCACGGATTCTTCAGCAAGACGAATCGGGTGCCCTTGACGGCTCTGGCCTCTTCAGGGCTGGTGGCCAGGTCACGGACGATGCTGCGCCGAACCTCGTCGAGCGCGTCGGAGGCCAGGCGCTGCACGTGGAACCGATCGAAGACCGTCTCTGCATGCGGCAGGCTGTCACGAACGGCCTTGATAAAGGCTGCGGAGAGGTCAATCGTGACCGTCTCGATCTCCTTGCATCGCTCTTCACCCAAGAGTTCGAAAAACGGGGCCAGGGTCTCGGAGCTCTTGCCTTCGCCGGTCCAAACGACGCGACGGCGGTCGTGGTCAACGACCACCGTCAAGTAGCGATGCCGCTTGCGATAGCTGAACTCGTCGATACCAATCCGACGCAGGCCCGCAAGGCGTTGAGGATCGAGGCGGCGCGCCACGACGCGCTCGACGATCGAACCTACGGTGTACCACGAGATGCCGAGCAGACGATGAACTTGGGTCTGGTCGGTGATCTGCGCGTAGTAGGCGGCAAGCTCCTCGAAGTCGTAGGTGAAGCGGCTGGCGCGCGACGCCCAAGGTACCTTCTCGACGCGAACGCCACAGTCACGACAGTCCACCCGCCAGGGCTTGTAGAGCAACTCCACGGACCTCCGGCCCCACGGCAAATGCTGCCACCTGCGCTCGGGTCGTCGATCATAGCGCGAGGCCTTTCGGCCGCATTGCCCACACCGAGACCGGCGCCAACTTGGGCGTACCCGCACGAGCAGTTTGGCGTCGGTCGGGAACGTGACTTCCTCGACGTACATCTTCGTGACAGCCAGAAGACGACGGAATACAGTAGTGATGCGCATGGGGTGGCTCCTCCTCCTCGGTTGGTCGTACTTCCAAGGAGAGCAGGAAACCTCGTGCGTTTTCAACTATTTACAGCCTCAATGCCACCACAAGCTTTTTTCGGCCGCCCCCCGCCCGGACCCGGGCGGCCGAAAGAAAGCGTGCCGAAATCTACCCACACATAGTTGAGGAGAGCCTTTTTTCTTGACAGAAGGTCGAAAAGAAAGACATGCGGAACCTCATCATAGTAGAACTGCACATGCCTGCATTTCAGGAACTGTTTGCCGTGGTTCTCGAAGAACGGTGATAGCAACAAGAATCCGTTAGGCGAGATAGTGATCTCGTCTAGGCCCGGAAGGCTGTCCAGAGTCAGCCACGGCTCTTGCCGCTTGAATTGTCCAGCCTGATAGTTTTCCATAGTTGCTGAATTTACATAGTAGTGCCTTTTAACCGTACATTACTAGATGAGAAAGACAAGCAGGGGGGCGAAGCGCCGTGCGTCACGGCTGGGAAACATCGACATCACAGCCACGAAGGGCGACGCCAAAATTCTCTCAGATGGACAGCAAACGTTGTTCCGTCTTCCAGCCCCTTGGCGGGATACGCCCCTGTGACATGGCTGAGGTATAGATTTAGAGATCCAAGATTCTCCAGATGAATGTGTTTGCCTCTGCGAGGGCTGAGCTTTCGAATCTTCCTGGCACCAGGCCCTCTCTTCTGGAGAAGGTTGAAGTAGAGAACGTGAGGAAGCTCGTCATAGGAAACGCGCACATGAGTGCACCTTCTGTGTCTGCTGCCGTGATTGAGAAAGAATGGGCCTAGAAACCAGAGTCCCCGTGAAGTTATTCGAATCTCATCCAGCGGGCCTTTGTCGCCCGCTAACAGGATGGGATTGTGAGGTGTATATGTGTCGTCTTGAGTGGTCATGTTAGATTCGGCTGAAGTAGCAACGGCCTAGTAGATCGATTCCTAATTAGTGTTCCAATACGCGACGATAGTTGATAGCTTGGGCTCGCCCCTTGCGGGGGCAGAAGGAGCCCTTGTGCCGTTCGCGAGCCAGAAAGCCAAACTACGGCTGACATCCCAAGATCGTATGACCTTGAACAAGGTTGGACGGTCACGAACAGAATCCTCCTCACGCGTGGAGCGAGCTCAGATTCTCCTCGCCTTTGCCGACGGTGAGTCCGTTTCCTCGATTGCTCGGCGCCTCGGCACCAGCCGTCCCAGAGTCGGTCGATGTGTCGACAGAGCACTCCAGATCGGGCCAATTGCCGCGCTCGAAGATCTCCAACGCAGTGGGAGGCCGAGTATTCTGACCCCCGAGGCTGTCGCATGGGTCGTGTCGCTGGCTTGCCAGAAACCCAAAGATCTCGGTTACTCCTACGAGCTTTGGACGACGCAACTGTTGGCTCAGCATGTCCGAAGCCACTGCCTCACTCAGGGACACCCAAGCCTGGCGAAACTCGCACGCGGCACCATCTCGAAGATCCTCGCCAAACACGAGATTAAGCCGCACAAAATCCGTTACTACCTTGAGCGTCGTGATCCAGACTTCGACTCTAAAATGGTGCAAGTTCTGCTTGTCTATAGGGAGGTCGAGGTCTTACGCGAGAAAGGCGATGAAGAGAGCGCAGGTCGGGTCGCCTATCTTTCCTATGACGAGAAACCAGGGATGCAAGCGCTGCGCAACGTCACTCCGGATCGGCCTCCGGTTCCTGGAGATCTACCAACACACACCCGCGATCCCGAGTACATCCGAGACGGAACCTGGACGCTGATGGCCGGAATCGACTTGATGACAGGATTCGTCCACGGCCAGGTGGTGCCTCGCCACCGGAGCTGCGAGTTCATTACTTTTCTCGAGCAGGTGAGCAGCGCCTATCCTGAGGACACAAAGATCAAGATCGTGCTCGATAACCACTCGGCGCATACCTCGAAGGAGACTCGGGCCTATCTGGCGACGGTGCCGAACCGTTTCGACTTCATCTTCACGCCAAAGCACGGCTCCTGGCTCAATCTCATCGAGATGTTCTTTTCCAAGATGGCTCGAACGTTCCTGCGAGGCATCCGTGTCACCTCACGAGAAGAGATGAAAGAGCGAATCGAGTTATACCTGAGCGAGATCAACGAAGCTCCGGTGCCCTTCCGTTGGAAGTATGGACTCGACGAGCTAACATGACGTCATAGGAATGGAACTTTGGAATCGCTCTACTAGAGAATGCCCGCTTCTCTATTCTTGAGGAAGGTAATTGCATGCTCCTTGACGTTGAACTCTGCTTCAGACCAGTTCTTGCCGTCGTAGACGACACGCACTTGAATAGAGCGAAATGGCTCATTATTAAAATCTCCCTCTTCAATGAACTCAATTGCAGAAGCAATACTCCGAAAAGGAGTCTCTTGACCAAAGAGTGGTGCGACCATAACAATGCTGATCTCTAGTGCATTGTTGTCTTGAGACATATACTTGTAGTGTACGCGAAAAACGTTCTTGTGCAATCCGATCATGGATACAAGCACCAAGATCCACCCCCTACAGATCGAGCCTGTAGTTTGGTACCGTGAGCCCATGCTCACCGACAAAGACATCAGAGAGATCATGGGCGAGCCCGACCTCACTGAGGAGGCAGCCCAGATCATCCGCACCATCGTCTACGCCTTCGCCGATCTCCTCATCGAGCACGAAGAGGACGAGCTTGACGGAGCATGAGGGCAGGCGTAGTCTAAATATACTATTCGTAAGTTTAAATCCGCTCTATGAAGGGGATCATCTATATTCGTGTCAGCTCAGATGAACAAGTACAAGGCACCTCACTCGACTCACAAGAGTCAAAGTGTCGAGCCTACTGTGCTGACAAGAACGTCCAGGTAGAGCACGTCTTCCGAGAAGAGGGCGAGTCCGCCAAGACAGCGGATCGCACCGAACTCCTCAAGGCCCTCGACTACTGCCGCAAACATCGCGGCAAGATAGCCGCCTTCGTCGTCTACAAAGTCGACCGTTTCGCTCGCAACGCCGAAGACCACTTCGCCGTAAAGAGTCGCCTCCTCAAGTACGGTACCAAGCTCCACTCAGCTACCGAGGCAATCGGTGACGATCCCGTCTCCAAGCTCCTCGAAACGATGCTCGCCGGGTACTCCGTGTAGACGGTCGTCAGAAAGCGCGGGATTTTGGTTGTCCGACCGCGCTTTCGCTCTTAACGGTGCCGATCATCCTGTTATGTTCCTGCGATAGTTTTCAGCGATGTAGGTGATGTAACCAGGATCGTGGGGCTGGTGATGGATCTGTTGGACGAGCGGCCTGTAGTAGGCGAGTGATCGTACGGTCTCGAGGGGCTCGAGGCCCTGTTCTCTGAAGCGTCTTCTGAGTGTTGCGAGCCGAATGGCGTGCTCGACGGTAGCGAGTGGAAGCCGCCGTTTGTAGAAGCTGCTGGCGACGGCCCAGTCGAGTGGTCGCGCCTTTCTTGGGGTGTCGGGCGGATGTAGATAGGCGCTGATGACGCGTTCGAGGTAGAGGGAACGTTTCACGATGGCGTGTTGTTGGAGGTCCTACTCCTACGGGCTCGCTTTTTCGCCCGACTTCGCGCGGCTTCCTTGGATTCCTTGAGCCTGTAGGACTCGGCGTCGATGGCGATGACCTCGGATCGATGGACGAGTCGGTCAACGATGGTGACGACGCAGGTGGCGTTGGGGAAGACCTCGCCCCATTCGGCGAAGGGCTTGTTGGTTGTGATGACGGTGGGTCGCTTCTCGTATCGCCGGGCGACGACTTCAAAGAGCAAGTCCGCGTGGCGGGCATCGTACGAGAGATGTAGGGTCGAGAGAGGGCGCGGTGGCCAGATTTCACCGGCTCCGTTTCCCTCTCCCGCCCTCCAAACCGGACGTGCGCGTCTCCGCGCATCCGGCTTTCCACAGGCATTCCAGTGGTTGACCTAGGGCCGGGCGAGAGACTCGTCCAGCCATCCCATCCGTTCTGGATCCTCATACGGAGACCGGGAATATCGCCCGGCATCGATCGATTCCTGCGGATCCACGAAGGCGGGATAGATCCGCGTACCGCGAAAGCGGTACCGTTCGACTCTCACCTTCGAAGGCCGAAAGAGCTCGATATCTCCTTCGTTGATCCGCCACCTTCCGTCGCAGTATCGCTGACGCAGATACTGCACGGTTCTCTTCGGGTGCTTCTTTCGAAGCCATCTGAAGACCCGCTGCCACGCAAAGTGGTCGACGTACGCCAGGCAACGCTTGGCGGCGTCATAGCGGAAGTAGGTGGACCAGCCACGTAGAACCGGATTCAGCTTCATCAGCAGGACCCGGAGCGACTGGTTACGAGTGGATCGGGAAGTCAGCGTTCGGATTTTGTCCTTGATCGCGTTCAGGCTCTTCTTGCTGGGATAGGTCATGCACGCCATGGTGGCTTTATAAGGCCGCCGTCGGACCGTGTGGCCGAGGAAATCGAATCCTCCATCCACATGGGTCACCAGGGTCTTCTCCAGCGACAGCTCCATTCCAAGCTTCTCGCGTAGCAGATCGGCAATTTCCTCTCGCAGAGCTTCGGCATGCGCCTCGGTTCCATGAAGGAGTACGACGAAGTCATCGGCGTACCTGATCAGCCGGTAGGTCGGATGACCTTGCCGACGGAGTCGGGTGCTGTGCCCGATGTACCGCGTCTGATACTGCCAAGCCTGCTCGAAGTACCGGTCCAGGACGGACAGGTACACATTTGCGAGGAGCGGCGAAACGATTCCGCCTTGTGGTGTCCCTGTGATCGTACTGGCGTACCGACCCGCCTCGTTGACAACACCCGACTTGAGACATGCCTTGAGCAGCGCAATCACCTTCTTATCCCCGACGCGCTGCCGAAGCAGCCCAACGAGAACGCCGTGATCCACGTTGTCAAAACAGGCCTTGATGTCGCCCTCGATCACCCATTCATAGGGTGCTGGAGGGTGGATGAAACGTAACTGGTCGCCCTACCGGGCAACCGGCACTTCGCCGTTAGCGATCGAAGGAGGTCTGGAATCAGGGCAGGGTGACGGTGCCAGGCTTCTGGATCGCGGCCTTTGCGATGTCGAGGAGTTACTTCGTAACCGGTCGCCCTACCGGGCAACCGGCACTTCGCCGTGGACGATCGAAGGCGGGTTGCGAATCAGGGCAGGGTGACGGTGCCAGGCTTCTGGATCGCGGCCTTTGCGACGTCGAGGAGATACTTCGTAACCGGTCGCCCTACCGGGCAACCGGCACTTCGCCGTGGACGATCGAAGGCGGGCTGCGAATCGAATCAGGGCAGGGTGACGGTGCCAGGCTTCTGGATCGCGGCCTTTGCGACGTCGAGGAGATATTGGGCAGGATCGATGCCGTTGAGCCTTGCGGTCTCGACGAGGGAATAGAGCACCGCGGCCGTCTTGGCTCCGCGCTCTGAGCGCGAGCAGAAATGGGTTTTGCGTCCGATCACCGGACCTCGGAGCGCCCTCTCTACCCGGTTGTTGTCGAGGGGGATCCTGCCGTCCGCAACAAAATGTGTAAGCCGATCCCAGCGCTTCATCATGTATTGAATCGCCTTGCCGAAACCCGATTGTCGAAGGCCGCCCTGCTGAAATGCCCACGCGCGAATTTGCTTGAGAATCGGCCGACTCTTCTCCTGTCGAATCTGCCGTCTCTTCTCCCACTCCTCCGGGCCGCCCGGGAAGGGGCCTTCGACCTCGCGGTCGATCTCATACAGCTCTCGGATCCATTGGAGGACCGGCTGACACCGAGTATCTTCGAGATCCCGGAACTTTCTCAGGCAATGAGCCCAGCAGTTGACCAGGGTAAATCGCGGCGGCTGATCCTCTTCGTCCGGTTTCGCCAGGATTTCGTAGACCTGGTAGCCATCCGCGACCAGGGCACCTGAATAGGTTTCCAGCAGGCTGCGCCCCGCTTCGGTCGATTTCGAGTCGAGCAAGGCATAGTAAGCAAATTGTTCTGAGCACAAACCCCAAACCGTGGCGGTATATCGTCTCTTTCGATGCCGCTTGCGCCCGATCTTGACCCCATTGGGTGCCAACAACCAGCCGGTTTCGTCGACGTGCAAGACCGGGCCTTCGAGAAGCCGGGCGAAGAGCGCGTCGTAAGTCGGCTCCAGGATCTTGGATAGAGCAATGATCTGATCTGAGAGCGTGGCGGCCGTGACCGTCAGCCCGGACCGTGCCATGCGCGTGACCTGGCGTTGCAACGGAATCTGATCGACGTACTTGTCAACGGCCACGGAGACGCCGAAGTCTGCCGAGTACCGACCGCCGGGGATCAACTTGGCCGGGCCGTGGGCGGTGACCACGTTGGCATTGCAGCGGCAGCGATACTTCTTGCGACGGTGAAGCACCAAGGAATAGGTGCGCTCGACGAGCGTAATCTCTTCGCTGTCCTCGGTGAGCCCCATCTCCTCGAGTTCGCCCTGGCAGACTTGGCAGGTCTGCTCATCTTGGGGTAACTCGTAGAGTTGCTCTTGCCGAGGCAACCGGGGCTGCGGACGGGGCCCGTGCCCTTTCTGAGGCTTCTTAGCCGCTTTCGGTTTCGCTTCAGGCGTGATCGGTTCCGCCGCCGCCTGGAACGCCTTCGAGCCCGGAGTTTCGAGTATGTCCAGCTCGGCCTGGGTGAGCACCCGCCCTTCCAAATGAGCGTTTCTCAACGTCAGATCTCGAAGCCTGGTGACCAGACGCCCGACCTCATCCTGGAGCAGGCCACAAGCCTGCTGAAGGATCTCAACTCGGGTTTCCGAACGCGCATCGAGCATGCACGTAGTATCTCATAAATACTTTATTATTAGGCAGGTATTAGCGGGCGATTTGGATCAATCTGCGGCGGAGATAACCGTCGGCGGCCCACCTCCTGGCAACCCTCCAAGAACAACGCAAGCTCCGAGGAGGAAAGCTCCAACTCGCTTTCGACCGCGGTCTTCCAGAGGCAGGCAAAGCGGCCCTTCTCGAGGCGTTTCACGTAAAGGCAAGATCCGGTCCCGTCCCACAAGAGCACCTTCGCTCGAATCCGATTCCTGGCCACGAACAAGTACAAATCACCGCTCGTCGGATCCCGACCCAGCTCTTCGCGAATCAGCGTCGACAACGTATCGAAACCCTTTCGCATATCCGCCGGCCTTGCGTAGGCGATCACTTGATACCGCCGAGGTAGAGGGAGCATCACAGCTCTCGAAGTAGGTCGAGAGCCTGCGATGTCGAAAGGCCCTCCAGGCGGAAACCATGAGGCGTCACCAGCACCAACTCTGCCGAGACCGGGACAGACACTGCTCGTGCAACACGCACCGAGCGAAATTGCACAGCCTTCTTCAGCCAACGGGAGAGGCCCGACAAGCTCAGCCCGAGCTCTTCTGCGATCAAGCGAACCCCGGCCCCAGATGCTCGACGACTTTGCGCGTAGCTCACCACTTCCGACCGAAGACCTTCTGGGCAACTCCACCTCTTTTGGCCACCGCGACTTTTCTCTAGCGCTTCGCGAAGCGCGTGCGTTCGATCCTGCATCGTGTTTCCTCCTGACAACACGATGCACGATTCTGGCGATCACCGAAAGAATTGGGCTCGGGGGGCAGCGCGGTACCAGAAGGTCGGAGGGTGGCTGTTTGCCGGCGCCTTTCGGCTTCTTGCCGGTGCCTCAATTCCAACCATGGCCCGTAGACCTGCTCCCCCTCCCGTCACACCGGACATGCGGTTTTCCCACATCCGGCGTTGCCAACCGACTCAGCCGCAAGGTTTATGAGACTTTGCTACTCGGCGGCGCTGCCTCGATAGATCCTGTAGTCGTAGAAAAGCTTCCACTTTCCATAGATCTCATCGGGGCTCCACGTCGTCCAAGAGCGTCCCCCTTTTCGTTTCGGGCGCTGCCGAGAAGCGAACCGCCGGATCTTTGCATCAATCTGCCAGCTTACGAATTGAAGATCCCTCCCCGCATTTCCCCAGCGAAAGTAGTTCACCCACCCACGGACTCGTGGATTGATCTCCTGGACGATCACATCGGCAACGGGAACGTGCCGACGCTTTCGAAGGAGATCCCGAATCTCGCGGAGAAAACGGGTGCGCTTTTCCTTCTGTGGCCGCCGTAGGACCTTCTTCTTGCCTAGAACTTTCCGGTCCGGAACCAGCCGAAACGTAAAACCTAGGTAGTTGAAGGGTTCCCCGGCATCGAAGCGGATCATGTGGGTCTTCTCCTCGTTAACCGTCAAACCAATTCTCTCCAACTCTTCCCTCAGGCGGCGTTCTACCTTCGGCGCCCAGGCTCGTGCTCGGGGATGGGTACTGACCTGCACCAGCAGATCGTCGGCGAAGCGCGTGTAGCGGATCACCTCGTATTCTCCCTGCCGAGTCACGCTTTGGGCACGCTCCAGCATCCGGTCGACATCGTTCAAGTACAAGTTTGCCCACAGCGGCCCGATCACCGAGCCCTGTGGAACTCCTCGCTTGCCCGACGCCTTCAGGATCAGCTTGCACAGCCGTAGCACGTCACGATCGCGGATTCTGCGCGCCAACTTCAAGAGCAGGAGATCGTGCCTCACACTGTCGAAGTAGCTACGCAGGTCGAGATCGAGGACTTGCTGCAGTTTGCGATTCAGCCCCTCGTAGACCCGACCCAACGCTTGGTGGGCCGTGCGCCGAGGACGGTAACCGAACGAACCTGGTTGAAAATCCGACTCGAAGATCGGCTCGATCACCAGGCGCAGCGCACCTTGCACGACTCGATCTCGAATTGCCGGAATCTTCAACCCACGCCGCTTGCCGCCTCCCTTGGGAATACTCACTTCTCGACTGGGCAATGGACGGTAGGTTCGTTCTTGCAGCTCTTCGCTCAGAGTCAGAAGAAAACTCTCGACTCCCTCCGCTTCGATCTGCGCGAACGTCACTCCATCGATACCCGGCGCACCGTTATTCTTCTTGGCGAAACGGTACGCCGCCCCCAGCACGTCGAGCTTCCACACATGTGTGTAGAGGCCCCAGAAACGGTGGTGGGAATCTGCCTTCGCCTTTCGGCCTATCCGCTTCCTTAGATCCTGCACGCCAATGGAGGTCGTTGTCTTCCTCACTGTGCCTCTCTTCGTCTGCGGTTCGTCGATCAGCTGGGCCCCTTTGCAACTTTCGGCTCGCCGGCCGGAAGTTCCTCTGCTCTCGGCGAGGTCCCGTCGCATTACCAACGGTTCATCACTCGTACGGGCCCAGCTGCCACCCTCTGACCTTCGGCCCTGTTGCCAGGGTCTACCTTGCTCCAAGGGATTTCTCCTTGGGGTCAGGAGGGCTTCGCCAGTTCCGATGCAACCCTTCCTTGCGTGCCACCGCCATTACCCCGCCGGATTTGCGGCCGGTCATCAGCCAGATTTCCGACCCCAATGCTGCCTTCGCCCTACCCCGAGCGGCTCGGCTTCCGGATCGTCTCCTCACGAGGATTGCGCAGCGTTCGATACCTGCGGCCCACAAGGTCGCTCCCCAGTCCGGGACTGGGTTTGTCAGGAGACTTCGCACCCCGCTTTCGCATAGAGCACGCCTCCTCAGCTTCATGGTTCTGGCTCTTGCCATGTTGGGACTCTCACCCACTGGGTTACATCAGCTTCTCTGGTCATACCGGGTTAGGGCGACCAGTTACGGTCCTTCGATCCTGCACAACCTCGGATCATCCGATCCTGACGGGATTCGCCAGCAGTTTCAGCGCAACGCCCATCTGCTGCCCCCTCGGAAGAACGGCAACACGCTCTACCACGAGATCCTGAGCTTCGGGGCGGAAGATCGGGAGCGGGTGACCCCGGCAATGCTGGAGGATCTGACGAGGCGGTACCTGGAGCTTCGTGCGCCCTATGCCCTTGGCTATGCCCGGGCTCACTTCGATACGGACTGCCCTCACGTCCATGTGGTGCTGTCGGCGAACAATGTAGGGAGCGCTAAACGGCTTCGGCTTTCTCGGAGACGATTCTCCGGCATCAAGCGGGATATCGAGCGCCAGCAGCTCAAGCACTACCCGGAGCTTGACCATTCGCAAGCTCAGCGCCTGGACCGTGGTCGAGGGAATCGCAGAGCCCGACGAGTGGACAGGGCGGACGCGATCCGATCGACTGTCCTCCATGCGGTGATAAACGCATTCTCTGGTGAGGACTGCTACCGACTCATACGCGAGCATGGTCTCACGCTCTACAAGCGTGGTGACACGGTGGGAGTCGAGGATGGTTCGAGCGCTCGTAGGTTTCGATTGAAGAAGCTCGGCTTGGAGAAAGAGTTCGAGCAGGCCTTCGAATCGTGGCAGCGAGTGGCGCAGCTCGAAAACGATCGCGAAGGTGCGACTACGCGATCTCGCGAGCGATCACCACCAGAGCTGGATCGGTAGGGCCGTGAGGCTCTATGCCGCCACCGCTCGCGAGTGAAAGCGCTTCTCGTGCTGCTGGATCTTCCGGTCGATGTGTAGCTCAACCCCATCGATCACGGCACCAGGGATGTCGGCGATCAGGCGACGAGTGTCGTCGAAGCCCGCGTCCATTTTATCCTCGATCCGATCCATCCGACCTCCCATGCCATCCATTCTCAGATCCAGCCGGTCCTGACCATCTCGGAGATTCCCAATCTGCTGCTGCATGTCCACCATCTGCATGCCCATGGCCTTCTGCCCCTTCTGAAGGTCAGTAACAGCCTTTGAGAGATCTGATTGCGACTTTCTGAACTCGTCCTGCGAAGCAAGTATCTGGTCTTGCGACTTTCTGAATTCTTCCTGTGAAGCGAGTATCTGTTGAAGCACGTTATCTTGTTGTTTCGGATCTGCCATCTGCAAAAAGTAAGAGTGAAATCACGGTACGCCTGAATCCAGTTTTGGTCAAGGCAAACCCTCCACCTCAAGTGTCGATCTTTCCGTCATTTTTCTTCCCACTCCTGAAACCAACCTCTGCCCCCATCGGCTATCTACCGCGAGAACGCACGGGCGCTACGACGCGCAATCGTGATCTTGCGACCCAGCGACAACGCGAACCTGAGACCTCGCGATCCAGCGAGTTCCCGTCCGTCTTCGCTCGCCTGATCGGCATCTCGCGGTTCAAGGCGTGGGAAATCGTAGGCGGGCTTTCGAATCCGTCGAAGATGCCCTGCTATGCCTGGGGAATTCCGGCGGAAACCTGCCAGGCGGGGAGCGAGCTGGTAGCGGTCGCCGGCAGCGTCTGCGCAAGCTGCTATGCGCTCAAGGGGCGGTATCGAATGCCGAACGTCCAGAATGCGAACTGGCGACGTTTGGAGCGTGCGCAGATCCAGATTGGATTCTGGCGATGGTAAAGCTCGTCTACTGGCAGGCGATGGAAACGGGCGAGCCGTACTTTCGCTGGTTCGATACAGGTGACCTCCAGAGCGTCGAGATGCTGCGGTCGATCGCCGAGGTGGCGAAGCAGACTCCCGAGATTCGCCACTGGCTCCCGACTCGCGAGTACGCGATGGTGGAGGAGTTCCTTTCGACGGACACGGTGCCACCGAATCTGGTGATCCGGCTCTCTGCCCGTCTGGTCGACGAAGTCGCCCCAAGCTCGCCGACAGGTCTTCCAACGAGCAGGGTGCACAGTGAGCCGGACGCTGCTCTTGGGTTCGTTTGTCGCGCAAATGGCCGGTCACCGGCGACATGTGGTGGGTGTCGGGCCTGCTGGAGCTCGCGGATAGCGAGGGTCTCGTATCCACTCCATTGAGGATCGCGGGAACCTCAAGACGCGGGAATGCGAACTCCCGACCACGCGAACCCCGACCACGCTTTTTCCTTTTTCCTTTTTCCCCTTTCCCATGAAACTTCAACTCAATCATTCTCACCAAGCTCCCGAGCTGGAGCCGCGAGAATCCGCTCTCGAAGACCGTCGTGAGATGCTGCTACCGATCTCGGCGAGTCGCTATCGGGTGGCTTTGGTGCGCGAGGAGACGATCCCCGGGACGCCGCCTTGCTTGAAGCATCCGGCTCTTGCCGCTCGTTTCTTCTGGCGCCAGCTCGAGGATGCGACGCGCGAAGAGCTGCTGGCAGTGTTTCTCGATCAGCGCCATCGACTTATTGGCTGGCAGCAGGCTTTCACAGGGACGCTAACGCGGGTCGCAGTGGAGCCTCGGCCGATCCTGCAGGCGGCATTGCTGTCAAATGCCCATGGCTTCCTGCTGGGGCACAACCATCCTTCCGGAGATCCGCTTCCGTCGCAGGAGGATCTCGCGCTGACGCGGTGGATGGACGAGGCAGGCAAGGCGATCGGCGTCGAGTTGCTGGACCACATCATCGTTGGCACCCGTGGGTGTTGGACTTCGATCAAACGCTCTGGCGGATGGTAACTGGAATCGCGGATACGCGAGGACGCGAAACCGCGAACTCGCGACAAGGCGAACCCCGACCCCAGAACTCCTGACATACCCTTTTTCTCAAATGTCCGGTTGAGCACCGTTTGCGTGGTCGCGAGCGCCTGGAAACGCGAGGCTTCGAGGTGGTTCCGGCTTGATAGCGAATCGCATTCTGAGGTTGGTGCCTGGGAAGCGCGTGCTTGTCAGGCTGAGCTGCTCGCAGACGGCGGTGAGGGCTTGGGTCTTGTGGGGCGAGCTGAGCGGATCGATCGACACGAGTAGCTCGGCGTCGGTGACCTGGATGTCACCGCTGGCCGAGAGGGCGCTGTGGATCAGTGTGCGTCCCTCCTGCTCGGTTCGTCGGTAGTAGGGCGCCAGGAGCCGTAGCAGGTCGCCCTCGGCTTGGTATGCGACCATCTTGAGGATGTCGGTGAGGTGCTTGCGCTCTACGGCCAGCTTGATGACATCCGCTTCGACGACCTCGTGGACGGGAACGCGGGTAGGGATGGTCGCGCGCTGGGTCTCGAGGTCGGTGACTCGCGCCATTGCTGCGCGGACACGGGCAGCGCTTTCGGCGTTGGCGATCTTGAATCCACGCATCGTGGGCCGAAGATCCTCTTGGTTCTGGAGGGCCGTGAGCCCGTAGTGGGCCTGGAGTTGCTCGAGATGAGCGTTGGCTTTGCACAGCTCGGCGTTGATCTTGCTCCGTTCGGGGTTCGGGACCTCGCGGGTGGCGTCTGCCGGCTCGGTTCCGTAGTCCACCAGCGCGTCGAGTGCGAATTCCTCGCGTAGGTATTTGAAGAAGTTTTCCTGCCGCCAGCGGTCAAACATACGCCAGGCGACCTCGATGGTGGAGAGGTCCCGGCGAGAGGTGATGATGGATGTCTGGTGGCCGTTGTCGCTGAGGCGGGTGACCTGGCGCAGGTACACCCGCTTTCGTTTCTTCTTCCGGCCGTACTCGAGGTAGATGCGCTGATCGGCGAGAAGGTACTTGATCTTCTTTCCGTGGACCGTCTCCTCGATCAGTGTGAACTTGCGCACAGGCACCGGACGATAGGGGGCCTTGCGGTACGTGAGGATGTCGAAGCCGTCGGCGATGAGCTTGGCAAACAGCTGCGGGCTCCAACCTCCACGGTCGAAAACGACGGTGACCCGCCGGTCGCCGAGAAGCTTTCGTACCTCTTCGAGGACGATGGGAAGCATCGCTACGAGTCCCTTGTTGGCCTCGGTAGGGACCACGAAGAGCGGCTCGCTGTGCGCATCGTTGATCCAGTAGTCGGTGGTGGCCGGCATAGCGATCCGCATTCGTGCCACGTGCGTTTTGGGGATCTCTCGGTCGCCGTGGTAGGCGCGCACATGCCCGTCCACATAGAGGAAGCCCATGGCATGTCCCCGCGTGGCGACCCGACGCTGCGCCAAGGCACGGCCAAAGTCGCCAGCCCGGCCATGAGCTGCGAGTCGGGCGAGCTTGTTGCGCAGAGTCTTCACCTCTGGTGCGCGGTCGAGTCCGAGAATCTGACCCAGCTGGCGAGGTGAGCGTTCCTTGAGCCCTTCGGGTCGCTTGATCCGCAGCAGCGCCATCAAGAGCAGGGTCACCACGGTGGTGCGCAGCCCGTAGAAGGCAGGCCCGATGCTGCCGTAGATCTCGCGGGCGATGGATAGCACGCCGCTGTCCATGAGTGCAGGAATCGCCAGCAGAGCACCGAGGCCTGGGACCTGGGTCGCCGCTCCGAACACCGGTGCCGCATCATTGAGCAGTCCCAGCCTCGCCAGAAGCCGATCGCCAGCGCGATCGGCCGGATCAAGGTCCAGCGACAAGGGGGCCCGATCCAGGTCGGGCGCCGAAGCGGACAGTTTTGGGTCCGCACCCTCTCGGCCCCCACCGTCGCCGGGATCGAGCGTGGGATTGGCGTCGGTAAGGGCGTCGTCGGCCAGCCGTTCGCCAGAAGCGGACAGTTTTGGGTCCGCACCCTCTCGGCCCCCACCGTCGCCAGGATCGAGCGTGGGATTGGCGTCGGTAAGGGCGTCGTCGGCCAGCCGTTCGCCAGAAGCGGACAGTTTTGGGTCCGCACCCTCTCGGCCCCCACCGTCGCCAGGATCGAGCGTGGGATTGGCGTCGGTAAGGGCGTCGTCGGCCAGCCGTTCGCCAGAAGCGGACAGTTTTGGGTCCGCACCCTCGAAGGGCATCGTCAGCTGCTCTGCCGGCCGTTCTTTCCAGCCTAGGCGCTTCACGAGCTTGCGGACGGCCTTCTCATTGATACCGAGCCGCCGGGCGATCTCACGATTCGACACACCCTCGGCCTTCCAGCCATTGACCGCGTCCTCGCGGGCCTGCGGCACCCGCGGCCGTCCCCGTGGAAATCCACGTGGCCGCCCCAAGGCACACAGCCCACCCTCCTCGAAGCGGCGCTGGTGCCGACGCACAGTGCGAACATCGCAGCCAAAAGCGCGCGCAACCTCGGTCTGCCGTGCCCAGCCCAAATCAACGAGGCACACCATCGCGTGGGCCTCGCCGGCCTTGTCGCTAGCAGCGAAGTGGGCAAGCGGCAGGCCACAGACAGTCGCAACCTGGTAACCGCCCCTCAGCAGGAGGCGGCAGCGATCGTTGATGACCACGATCCCATCGGGAATCCCGGCGTGGTCTGCGAAGAGGACGTTCTCGTCGGCCGTCGGTGCCATACCCGATCATGCATTGGCACAGGGAAAAAAGCGGACAGTTTTGGGTCCGCACCTACGACAGCGTAGGCCCAGAAAACTCGCCAATTTTAAAGGGTATGTCAGGAGTTCTGGACCCCGCGACAACGCGTTCCTCCTCGCTCCCTTCCCGCCTCTCTTTTCTCCCTTCTCCTTTCTCCCCATGCCCTTCACAGAATCTCCCCACCGGCCATCTCCTTGGCGCATCAAGCCGGAACGGGTTCAAGATCGTTTGTTTCGAGAAGGCCGGTATTTTCCGCTGCTAAACGCTGGCCCGGAGATCACGATCGACGCAAGTCGTAGAGCGCTTGCCGCACTCTTTGTTGTTTTTCCAACCAGGACCGTGGCGGCATGATGCCGGCTGCGCTTGGATGAGTGGTTGGATCGCTTTGCCTTGAGGGGCTATCCCCGTCCAGATGTTGCCGATTGGTCCGCTTCTTTGGAGCTTGCTCTCGAAACGTCAACGCCAGCGTTGATGTTTGCGCCGAAGAGCATGGGTGTAGGCTTGTCCGTGGAAGAGTAGGACTTGGCCCGTTCGAGACGGATTGGTCGGTGCCACCTCCTCATCACTGCCCCGTTTGATGCTGCGAAAGTAGCGACTCGCTTGAAGAACGGCGGCGGTGCTGCGGCAGCAATCACAAGGTGATCTCAATCAACTGGAATGGATGAGAAAGGAGACTCGATTGCCCTACACGAAACCGAGAGACCGAGTACTGTTACGAATACCGAGGCTGATGGTTACCTCGCTTGTTTTGGCCTTCTTGGGTTGCGGCGAAGCGATGCAAGCGAGAGAAGCCGGAGACAGCTCATTTACCCTCTCGTCCAGCGCCGACGATGTCATTCTGGACCTGAGCTCATCTGGGGGATATCGAGAGCTTGGCGCAAGCGGTGGAACGAGGCTCTTCGGGGATGGCAGGCTCGTGAGAACCCGCCGCTCTGGGGAGACTGAGCGTGAAACGCAGGTCGTGCTCACTCTCGTAGAAATGAGGGAACTCATCGCGATTCTCGTGAATGGGAATCTGATGAACTGGATGGACGAAAGCATGAAGCAGCGGTTCCGGCAAGAGCTGGGAGGCATTCCAGCGCATAGGGATGTCGGACTCTCGACGATCCGTGTGGTCCTGGAGACGTTTGGGCAGCGGCGAGCGGTCACCAAAGAGATCAGATACGCCTTTAGCATCGCCATGCTCCGGTACACCAATCCGGACATGTCCCTGCCAGAGATCGACGCCCTTGAAGCGTTCGGGAAGAAGATCCAGGGTTATCTTGAGGAAGTAGAGGGAGGCGAGTGATGAGGCTGCCTCTTGTTTGCTTCTCCCTCGCTCTCGTGTGTGGGATACCCATCCACGCGGGAGTCTTCCTGGGCACGATCGACTGCGCCAATGACACGAGCACCCCAGTCGATCCAAGTGACAACTTCTGTGCGCAGGGAAAGCTGAACGATGATGTGACGAACGTGAATCCATTCGCAGTCACCCACCCGATGGGATATGCCGGGGAAGGCGGCGTCCTGAATCTCACGGTCTGTGTCTCGACGCTCATGGATCCGGACAGTGCTCGACTCGTAACCGCCACAAAGGAGGCTGTGCGCATCTGGAATGAACTCGTGGCTACAACAGGCCAGTGTCGTAACTGCTTCCTTGTTGAGGATCCGGTCTTTCCGAAGGCTCCGGAGCCATTTCATGCGGCTTCTGTGCTTCTCCATGAGCTCGGTCATTGTGCTTTGGGGCTCGATCACCCCAATCTCGAGTTTGATCCGCCGGGGGGAGCTGACATGCGCGAACAGACCAGCTTTACGGCCTCGTACGATGGCTCGTCGATCGGAATATCTGAAGGGCCGGACGGCATTCGAGGCTCGTTCGACGATGTCCAGCAGGCTGCCGGTGGGATGATTCCTGACTCGATCAACTGGTTCCGGATCGCAGACAACAACCCGATCGTGGTCGATGGCACGGTGATCGACTCGACGACGTACTCGCGCTCCGTCGCTGCCAATCTTCCCGACGGGCATGGCTGGTCGGCGAATGGAAATCGAGATGTCGCGGCATCTCTCGGTTTTTCCGATACACAGAATGTCATGTACACGGCTATAGCTCGTACCCAGCGGTATACGGGGTTGACGGCCGACGAAGTGAATATGGTCAACATGGGCATGACGGGTGAAGACGAGATAGCAGGGACAGCAGAGGACTATGCGATCAACCTTCAGTTTGTCGACGACTGTACGAACGCCAACATCCACGTGAGCTTCGTAGACATCGCTCCGCCAGCTCAGCCGCTTGGTGGGTGCAGCGGCAGTATCGACTTTTCCTTTGTCCCACCGAGCGCCGCTTCGGCGCGCCACTACAGTGTCGTCCCGAGTACGGTTGGCGATTTCGTGTTTGTCGCGCTCAACAGCAACATGCAACCCTGGGACACCTCGGTGGAGATTTACGCAGATGGATTTGAGTCTGGTGATCTCTCCGAATGGGATGCGGTGGTTCCGTAGCGTCAGGTGAGAAAGACCGGCCGCGTCTCAAAGCGCACCGGTCGCTCCCTCCCCGAGATCAGGATCGCTTGATCTCGGGGCAGCATCCGGATTTCATCCGCCCGCAAGAGCGGCACGCCAAGGGTACGGGCGCGGTCGTTGATGCCGCCGAAGGTGGTGTCGTACTCTGTATTGGAGCCGAGCGCCTGCTCGACGTAGAGCGCGGTCTCGAGGTCGAGGCCCGAGAAGAAGAGCTTGTTGGCGCAGCCACCCGAGAAGATCGTACGCGCTTCGTCGACGCCGTAAACGGCGCGGAGTTGGGAAAGCTCCTGGAGGATGATGCTCACTGAGCACCGTCGTTTGCGCAGGGTCGTGATAATCGAGGGAAAGTCCGGGATGTATCCGAGATTGGCGAACTCGTCGAGGAAGAAGTAGACGGGATGCTCTCCCGGTTCTTGTCCCGTTTGAAGGCAGTGGGCGAAGCAGGCGGCGTAGAAGAGATTCAGTACCGGAGCGAAGTAGCGCACCTGGTGCTCGGGGACGATCAGGTATATAGCAGTCGGTTCGCGGCGTAGGGCGGCGATGTCGACCGTGTTCGAGGCGGTCAGTCGGCAGACATCGGCATCTGACCATAGTTCGAGCGCCGCACGTGCAGTGGAAAGGATGGACGCCTTCACCTTCTCGTCCTGCGCGCAGAATGCCTTGTACTCCGCGAAGAGCCGCTGGTCACGGAGTTGGCTGCTCATGAAACGGTGGACAGTTTTTCCGGTGCCAAACTGGTTCAGCAGCCACCGCAAGTTGCCGAGCGTTCGTTCTTGCTCGTTCTCTACGACCGCCACGGCTGAAAGGCCGACGGAGAGCAGGTTGATGGCGGCGGTTGACCAGAATGGGTCGGAACCTGGCCCCTGTATGGTCCGCCCGAGCATCGAAGCGAGTTGGCGCAGCTCCTGCGGCGTCCGCCACTGCGCGAGAGGGTTGAACCGTTCGCTCTGGGCAAGCTCCGCGGGGCGCACCGAAAATAAGCGAAAGCCGCGATTTCGCAGATGGTCAGAGGTCGCGGCGTGGATCTCGCCGGCCGGGTCGGTGACTACGACCGATCCCTCGACGGCGAGGACGTTCGGGATCACGTAGCGCGTCGTTTTCCCCGAGCCAGTGGGTGCTACGAGCACGAGGTTGGTGAACGAGGTTTGCCGACTCAGTCGATGCTCCGGCGAGAGCACCAGGCCGCGATGGCTGGGATCGAGAAACTGCCGCCGCTCAGCGCGGTTCATCCACCTGGCGTCGCCGTGGATCCGCGAGCGGAACACGCCGCGAAGCCAACGCCAGGGCGTAGTGAAGAATCGAGCCAGTGATACGGGAAGTCGGGGAGGAATTTACGAGGAGTGAGAGGGCCTCGTAGTGTAGGGAGGAGGGGGATGCCTGGAAAGGGGACGCGACTTCGCGATAGCGCGAATTCGCAACCGTCCGAACCCACGACCTCGCGAAGAGCGTGCCGTCACAGTGTGAATGAGTTCGCCGAGCATGAAATACAAGAACATGATCGCTCACTCCGTCAACACACTTTACTAACGTTCTCTTGACTTCACTAACTCGGCTCTTCAGGAACTTGTGTGGGCGAATGATTCCGGATAGAGATCCAAACCACCGAGATGGAAGTAGATGGCGTTGCGAAACCGCTCTCGGTTGCGAAAGCCCCTTGCTGCTCTCTTCAGACCTTGGATGACGGTGTTGATCCCTTCGAGGCGGGCATTGGTGATGCCGAGCTCGATCGCGTTGAGAATTCCAGTGAGGTGATTCTTGATCGTCTTCGCCGCGCGTTTGATGGGCTCGAGCCGAGAGCGAATCGCCCACGAGTAGAAGGCGTCGAAGATCTTCTCGGCCTCGTGGCGATCCCCGGCTTCCCACATCTCCATGGCGAGTTCTTTGAGCATCCACGCGCGACCCGTTCTGTGTGCCTTCTTGATCAGCTGGTCGAGCTGTACGACGCGTTCCTCCCCGAGACGATCTGGGTGGAAGAGCCATAGATAGCGTGTGTTCTTCAAGCTGTTGTCGCCGACGGCGAAGAGTGCGCGACTCTCTTCTCGGCGCACCTTATCTACGGCCTTACCGAGGTGCATGGCGACGTGGAACTTATCGAAGGCGATCTTCTCGTTGGCGTTGGGAAGAGCGGCTAAAGTGTCCGATATGTACGGTCCCCACATGTCCATGGCGACGCTCTCGATCTGTACCAAGTCGCCTTCGCTGAAGCTGGCGTAGTAGGCGCCGAGGGCTCCTTTCTTGTGGCCGTCGGTGACGTATTGCACGCATCCGGTCTCCAAATCCGCGACCACCGTTACGTACTCGTGGCGCTTCTGGAACGACGTCTCGTCGACGCCGATCCGGCGAGGTACTTTCAAATCGCGTCGGGCCAGCCCACGTCGGACCGAGCGCTCCATCACACCACTCACCTGGTCCCAAGTAACGTCGAGTTGCCGAGCAACGGCCGAGATGGTCGCTTCCTGGAGCCAGTCGATGATCAGCGCTTCAAAGAGCGCAGTGAAACCCGAACCACGATCCGACCACGGAACGCTCATCGTCTTGACCCCGTGCTCCGGGCAATGAACCCGCGGAACATCGGCGACCAGAATCGTCTTGTACTGGCAAGTCGGAAGGTGCCGCCACCGGCGCCGACGGCTGTCGTACCGACTGCTCGCCGCTCCACATTCCGGGCACGACAATTCTTGCCCGCGTCCGTGCTCGACTAGAACCTCCACCTCGCCATCAGCAAGCCGAAGGGATACGTCCGTCACCTTCCAAGGCGCCGAAACACCCAGGATCTTCCCGTACAGGTCGATATCTCGCATGCGTGGAGCTTACACCGACCCACCATCTCTCCTGAAGAGCCACTAACTCTTCGCGTATCGTGGAGATGATCAGCTGATCATTGTTCTTTACATCACCGATTTCCTTTCTATTCTTTCACCCCTTTTCCTATGACGAAACGAAGACGCCGAAGACGGCGTTGGTTCACACGGCGCAGGTTCGATTTGGTCCGCGATCTGTTGCGACTCTCGATCATCCTGCTGTTTCTGGCCTGGTACCTGCAAACCCAGGCGGCTTAAGAGAGAGCCCCCGGAGGAACTCTCCCTTCGGGGGCAACTCTACTCTTCATTTCTTTTCTTTTCAATTCCTTTGCCCCTCCTCCCATGTCACAGAACAAAACCATATGCATCTCCATTTGCGGCGGCCGTCTCACGGATGTCGAGAACCTCCCGGTAGGCTGGGACTACGACCTCCTCACCTACAACAACATCGAAGACGAGCGCCGTCTCTACGAAGTCGTCCTGCACTATCAATGCGGCGAAACCGAGTACTGCGAGACGGACCTCTACGAGGCCACACTCTCGCAGCTGGAGCAGGAAGTGCATCGGTGTCTCATAGAGTTCACCGGCACTGATGAGCCTGTCGTCTGGACGTTCGACGATCAGAACGCAACCGCGACGGATCAGAAGATCGATGATCTCGAGCGCCTTGTCTGGGCGACTGCCCGTAGGATCGACGCCATACCCATGCCGATCGTCAGACGGCTCTAGCTAGATCCCATCCAGAAACTCGTAATCAATTGAAAACAAGAGGTTTAAACGCGCATTCTGAGGTCATTTCTGAGCTTCGTTCTGATAGGCTTTGGTCTCCTAAAACACAGAGTCCAAAGAACTTAACCCTAGAAAGGAACGCCCAGAATGCGCAAAGCTCGCGATTTTCAGCCCAATCTCACCTACAAGTGGCTCGATCTGGACCATGCCAAAGAGCTTCAGACCGTCGCGGGCCTGATCGATGACCATCCTAAGATTGCCGACCTGGTATGGCAAGACCTGACCCGCGATGCCCTTCACCAGACCGGCGCAACAGGGATGTCCGCTGACCTGGTGTTTCGTGCTCTGCTACTCAAACAGATGCACACTTGGAGCTACGACGAACTCCATTTCCACCTCACCGACTCGCAGACCTTCCGCACCTTCTGCGGCATGAGCTTCGCTCAAAAAACGCCCGCCAGATCGACGTTGGCGGCGGCGATCAAGAAAGTTCGGGCCGAAACCCTCGAAGCGATCAATCGCCTCTTGTTGCTGGAGGCCCGCGAGCGCAAGGTCGAGAGCGGGCAGCTTTCCCGAGTCGACTGCACGGTGGTCGAAACGCTGATGCATCCTCCCGCGGACTCGCAGCAGTTGTGGGACTGCATCCGGGTACTCCTCCGGTTAATGAAGCGGGTGCAGGCGCATCTACCGGCCGGCCTCTTCACGTTTCCGAACCGGAAGAAACGAGCCAAGCGCCGCTGCCGTGAGATCTCTGTAGCGCGAAGGAAAGTGGCGCGTCGGGAGTCCTACAGGGATCTCGTGAAGGTTGCCGAGGAGATCCAGCAAAAGGCCTTGGAAGCGGTTGCCCTGCTGGAGGCTCACCGGGTCGTCGACCCGGCCCTCGAGCAGAAGCTGGCCCGGTTTCTCGACCTCATCGAGCGCACCTTGGATCAGACTCGTCGCCGGGTCTTCGACGGCGAGAGCGTACACGCCTCGGAGAAACTCGTCTCCGTCTTCGAAGACCACTCCGACATCATCCGCAAAGACTTCAAGAACACATACTACGGCCACAAGATCTGTCTCACCGGTGGCAAGTCCTCGATGGTTCTGGATTGCCAGATCTTCCGAGGCAATCCCGCCGATGCCAACATGGCTGTGCCATCCGTCGAACGTCAGCAAGACATCTATGGCAAAGCGCCGCGCCAAGTCGTGTTCGATGGAGCCTTCAGCTCGGCGAGCAACCTTGAGAAGATCCAAGAACTGGGGACCCAAGATGTTGTCTTTTCCAAGAGTTCTCTGAAGATCTCCGAGATGGCCAAGAGCCTCTACGTCTACCGCAAGCTACGCAATTTCAGAGCCGGCATCGAGGGATGTATCTCGTTCCTGAAGCGTACCTTTGGACTGCATCGCTGCACCTGGCGCTCCTGGTCGTCGTTCAAGAGCTACGTCTGGAGCTCGATCGTTTCCTGCAACCTATTGGTCATGGCCCGAACCATTCTCAGCCAAGCTTGATCAGCCGACCGGCGGTCAAAGCACGCGGCACCCCGACGGGCCGCCTGGATGAGATATGGGCGCGAATGCAGTCCTTGCCGCATTCGCACCTCTGGCGGTCGATTCCACGATCACCCGGTGAGCAGCACCCCCAATGGACCCTTAGACGAGGGCCCATTCGACAGGCCTGTGGGCTCGAAACCGCATTTCTGGATGGGATCTAGTCTAGATCCCATCCAATAACCCGTAATCAGCTGAAAACAAGAGGGTTAAACGCGCATCTGAGCTCATTTTCTGAGACGTTCTCTGATAGACTCAAGTCGATTAAAACACAGAGTCCAAAGAACTTAACTCGGAAAGTGAGAGCCCAGAATGCGCAAAGCTCGCGAATCTCAGCCCAATCTCACCTACAATTGGCTCGATCTGGACCATGCCAAAGAGCTACAGACCCTCGCAGGCCTGATCGACCAACATCCTAAGATCGCCGATCTCGTCTGGCAAGACCTTACCCGAAATGCCTCGCATTCAACCGGCGCACGAGGCATGACGGCCGAGTTGGTGTTCCGCGCTTTGTTGCTCAAACAGATGAATACCTGGAGCTACGACGAACTCCATTTTCACCTCGCCGACTCGCAGACCTATAGATCCTTCTGCGGCATGAGCTTCGCTCAAAAAACGCCCGCCAGATCGACGTTGGCGGCGGCGATCAAGAAAGTTCGGGCCGAAACCCTCGAAGCGATCAATCGCCTCTTGTTGCTGGAGGCCCGCGAGCGCAAGGTCGAGAGCGGGCAGCTTTCCCGAGTCGACTGCACGGTGGTCGAAACGCTGATGCATCCTCCCGCGGACTCGCAGCAGTTGTGGGACTGCATCCGGGTACTCCTCCGGTTAATGAAGCGGGTGCAGGCGCATCTACCGGCCGGCCTCTTCACGTTTCCGAACCGGAAGAAACGAGCCAAGCGCCGCTGCCGTGAGATCTCTGTAGCGCGAAGGAAAGTGGCGCGTCGGGAGTCCTACAGGGATCTCGTGAAGGTTGCCGAGGAGATCCAGCAAAAGGCCTTGGAAGCGGTTGCCCTGCTGGAGGCTCACCGGGTCGTCGACCCGGCCCTCGAGCAGAAGCTGGCCCGGTTTCTCGACCTCATCGAGCGCACCTTGGATCAGACTCGTCGCCGGGTCTTCGACGGCGAGAGCGTACACGCCTCGGAGAAACTCGTCTCCGTCTTCGAAGACCACTCCGACATCATCCGCAAAGACTTCAAGAACACATACTACGGCCACAAGATCTGTCTCACCGGTGGCAAGTCCTCGATGGTTCTGGATTGCCAGATCTTCCGAGGCAATCCCGCCGATGCCAACATGGCTGTGCCATCCGTCGAACGTCAGCAAGACATCTATGGCAAAGCGCCGCGCCAAGTCGTGTTCGATGGAGCCTTCAGCTCGGCGAGCAACCTTGAGAAGATCCAAGAACTGGGGACCCAAGATGTTGTCTTTTCCAAGAGTTCTCTGAAGATCTCCGAGATGGCCAAGAGCCTCTACGTCTACCGCAAGCTACGCAATTTCAGAGCCGGCATCGAGGGATGTATCTCGTTCCTGAAGCGTACCTTTGGACTGCATCGCTGCACCTGGCGCTCCTGGTCGTCGTTCAAGAGCTACGTCTGGAGCTCGATCGTTTCCTGCAACCTATTGGTCATGGCCCGAACCATTCTCAGCCAAGCTTGATCAGCCGACCGGCGGTCAAAGCACGCGGCACCCCGACGGGCCGCCTGGATGAGATATGGGCGCGAATGCAGTCCTTGCCGCATTCGCACCTCTGGCGGTCGATTCCACGATCACCCGGTGAGCAGCACCCCCAATGGACCCTTAGACGAGGGCCCATTCGACAGGCCTGTGGGCTCGAAACCGCATTTCTGGATGGGATCTAGCTAGATCCCATCCAATAACCCGTAATCAGCTGAAAACAAGAGGGTTAAACGCGCATCTGAGCTCATTTTCTGAGACGTTCTCTGATAGACTCAAGTCGATTAAAATACAGAGTCCAAAGAACTTAACTCGGAAAGTGAGAGCCCAGAATGCGCAAAGCTCGCGAATCTCAGCCCAATCTCACCTACAATTGGCTCGATCTGGACCATGCCAAAGAGCTACAGACCCTCGCAGGCCTGATCGACCAGTTACGCTTGATCAGCCGACCGGCGGTCAAAGCACGCGGCACCCCGACGGGCCGCCTGGATGAGATATGGGCGCGAATGCAGTCCTTGCCGCATTCGCACCTCTGGCGGTCGATTCCACGATCACCCGGTGAGCAGCACCCCCAATGGACCCTTAGACGAGGGCCCATTCGACAGGCCTGTGGGCTCGAAACCGCATTTCTGGATGGGATCTAGCTAGATCCCATCCAATAACCCGTAATCAGCTGAAAACAAGAGGGTTAAACGCGCATCTGAGCTCATTTTCTGAGACGTTCTCTGATAGACTCAAGTCGATTAAAACACAGAGTCCAAAGAACTTAACTCGGAAAGTGAGAGCCCAGAATGCGCAAAGCTCGCGAATCTCAGCCCAATCTCACCTACAATTGGCTCGATCTGGACCATGCCAAAGAGCTACAGACCCTCGCAGGCCTGATCGACCAACATCCTAAGATCGCCGATCTCGTCTGGCAAGACCTTACCCGAAATGCCTCGCATTCAACCGGCGCACGAGGCATGACGGCCGAGTTGGTGTTCCGCGCTTTGTTGCTCAAACAGATGAATACCTGGAGCTACGACGAACTCCATTTTCACCTCGCCGACTCGCAGACCTATAGATCCTTCTGCGGCATGAGCTTCGCTCAAAAAACGCCCGCCAGATCGACGTTGGCGGCGGCGATCAAGAAAGTTCGGGCCGAAACCCTCGAAGCGATCAATCGCCTCTTGTTGCTGGAGGCCCGCGAGCGCAAGGTCGAGAGCGGGCAGCTTTCCCGAGTCGACTGCACGGTGGTCGAAACGCTGATGCATCCTCCCGCGGACTCGCAGCAGTTGTGGGACTGCATCCGGGTACTCCTCCGGTTAATGAAGCGGGTGCAGGCGCATCTACCGGCCGGCCTCTTCACGTTTCCGAACCGGAAGAAACGAGCCAAGCGCCGCTGCCGTGAGATCTCTGTAGCGCGAAGGAAAGTGGCGCGTCGGGAGTCCTACAGGGATCTCGTGAAGGTTGCCGAGGAGATCCAGCAAAAGGCCTTGGAAGCGGTTGCCCTGCTGGAGGCTCACCGGGTCGTCGACCCGGCCCTCGAGCAGAAGCTGGCCCGGTTTCTCGACCTCATCGAGCGCACCTTGGATCAGACTCGTCGCCGGGTCTTCGACGGCGAGAGCGTACACGCCTCGGAGAAACTCGTCTCCGTCTTCGAAGACCACTCCGACATCATCCGCAAAGACTTCAAGAACACATACTACGGCCACAAGATCTGTCTCACCGGTGGCAAGTCCTCGATGGTTCTGGATTGCCAGATCTTCCGAGGCAATCCCGCCGATGCCAACATGGCTGTGCCATCCGTCGAACGTCAGCAAGACATCTATGGCAAAGCGCCGCGCCAAGTCGTGTTCGATGGAGCCTTCAGCTCGGCGAGCAACCTTGAGAAGATCCAAGAACTGGGGACCCAAGATGTTGTCTTTTCCAAGAGCTCTCTGAAGATCTCCGAGATGGCCAAGAGCCTCTACGTCTACCGCAAGCTACGCAATTTCAGAGCCGGCATCGAGGGATGTATCTCGTTCCTGAAGCGTACCTTCGGACTGCATCGCTGCACCTGGCGCTCCTGGTCGTCGTTCAAGAGCTACGTCTGGAGCTCGATCGTTTCCTGCAACCTATTGGTCATGGCCCGAACCATTCTCAGCCAAGCTTGATCAGCCGACCGGCGGTCAAAGCACGCGGCACCCCGACGGGCCGCCTGGATGAGATATGGGCGCGAATGCAGTCCTTGCCGCATTCGCACCTCTGGCGGTCGATTCCACGATCACCCGGTGAGCAGCACCCCCAATGGACCCTTAGACGAGGGCCCATTCGACAGGCCTGTGGGCTCGAAACCGCATTTCTGGATGGGATCTAGCTAGCTAGATCCCATCCAATAACCCGTAATCAGCTGAAAACAAGAGGGTTAAACGCGCATCTGAGCTCATTTTCTGAGACGTTCTCTGATAGACTCAAGTCGATTAAAACACAGAGTCCAAAGAACTTAACTCGGAAAGTGAGAGCCCAGAATGCGCAAAGCTCGCGAATCTCAGCCCAATCTCACCTACAATTGGCTCGATCTGGACCATGCCAAAGAGCTACAGACCCTCGCAGGCCTGATCGACCAACATCCTAAGATCGCCGATCTCGTCTGGCAAGACCTTACCCGAAATGCCTCGCATTCAACCGGCGCACGAGGCATGACGGCCGAGTTGGTGTTCCGCGCTTTGTTGCTCAAACAGATGAATACCTGGAGCTACGACGAACTCCATTTTCACCTCGCCGACTCGCAGACCTATAGATCCTTCTGCGGCATGAGCTTCGCTCAAAAAACGCCCGCCAGATCGACGTTGGCGGCGGCGATCAAGAAAGTTCGGGCCGAAACCCTCGAAGCGATCAATCGCCTCTTGTTGCTGGAGGCCCGCGAGCGCAAGGTCGAGAGCGGGCAGCTTTCCCGAGTCGACTGCACGGTGGTCGAAACGCTGATGCATCCTCCCGCGGACTCGCAGCAGTTGTGGGACTGCATCCGGGTACTCCTCCGGTTAATGAAGCGGGTGCAGGCGCATCTACCGGCCGGCCTCTTCACGTTTCCGAACCGGAAGAAACGAGCCAAGCGCCGCTGCCGTGAGATCTCTGTAGCGCGAAGGAAAGTGGCGCGTCGGGAGTCCTACAGGGATCTCGTGAAGGTTGCCGAGGAGATCCAGCAAAAGGCCTTGGAAGCGGTTGCCCTGCTGGAGGCTCACCGGGTCGTCGACCCGGCCCTCGAGCAGAAGCTGGCCCGGTTTCTCGACCTCATCGAGCGCACCTTGGATCAGACTCGTCGCCGGGTCTTCGACGGCGAGAGCGTACACGCCTCGGAGAAACTCGTCTCCGTCTTCGAAGACCACTCCGACATCATCCGCAAAGACTTCAAGAACACATACTACGGCCACAAGATCTGTCTCACCGGTGGCAAGTCCTCGATGGTTCTGGATTGCCAGATCTTCCGAGGCAATCCCGCCGATGCCAACATGGCTGTGCCATCCGTCGAACGTCAGCAAGACATCTATGGCAAAGCGCCGCGCCAAGTCGTGTTCGATGGAGCCTTCAGCTCGGCGAGCAACCTTGAGAAGATCCAAGAACTGGGGACCCAAGATGTTGTCTTTTCCAAGAGCTCTCTGAAGATCTCCGAGATGGCCAAGAGCCTCTACGTCTACCGCAAGCTACGCAATTTCAGAGCCGGCATCGAGGGATGTATCTCGTTCCTGAAGCGTACCTTCGGACTGCATCGCTGCACCTGGCGCTCCTGGTCGTCGTTCAAGAGCTACGTCTGGAGCTCGATCGTTTCCTGCAACCTATTGGTCATGGCCCGAACCATTCTCAGCCAAGCTTGATCAGCCGACCGGCGGTCAAAGCACGCGGCACCCCGACGGGCCGCCTGGATGAGATATGGGCGCGAATGCAGTCCTTGCCGCATTCGCACCTCTGGCGGTCGATTCCACGATCACCCGGTGAGCAGCACCCCCAATGGACCCTTAGACGAGGGCCCATTCGACAGGCCTGTGGGCTCGAAACCGCATTTCTGGATGGGATCTAGCTAGCTAGATCCCATCCAATAACCCGTAATCAGCTGAAAACAAGAGGGTTAAACGCGCATCTGAGCTCATTTTCTGAGACGTTCTCTGATAGACTCAAGTCGATTAAAACACAGAGTCCAAAGAACTTAACTCGGAAAGTGAGAGCCCAGAATGCGCAAAGCTCGCGAATCTCAGCCCAATCTCACCTACAATTGGCTCGATCTGGACCATGCCAAAGAGCTACAGACCCTCGCAGGCCTGATCGACCAACATCCTAAGATCGCCGATCTCGTCTGGCAAGACCTTACCCGAAATGCCTCGCATTCAACCGGCGCACGAGGCATGACGGCCGAGTTGGTGTTCCGCGCTTTGTTGCTCAAACAGATGAATACCTGGAGCTACGACGAACTCCATTTTCACCTCGCCGACTCGCAGACCTATAGATCCTTCTGCGGCATGAGCTTCGCTCAAAAAACGCCCGCCAGATCGACGTTGGCGGCGGCGATCAAGAAAGTTCGGGCCGAAACCCTCGAAGCGATCAATCGCCTCTTGTTGCTGGAGGCCCGCGAGCGCAAGGTCGAGAGCGGGCAGCTTTCCCGAGTCGACTGCACGGTGGTCGAAACGCTGATGCATCCTCCCGCAGACTCGCAGCAGTTGTGGGACTGCATCCGGGTACTCCTCCGGTTAATGAAGCGGGTGCAGGCGCATCTACCGGCCGGCCTCTTCACGTTTCCGAACCGGAAGAAACGAGCCAAGCGCCGCTGCCGTGAGATCTCTGTAGCGCGAAGGAAAGTGGCGCGTCGGGAGTCCTACAGGGATCTCGTGAAGGTTGCCGAGGAGATCCAGCAAAAGGCCTTGGAAGCGGTTGCCCTGCTGGAGGCTCACCGGGTCGTCGACCCGGCCCTCGAGCAGAAGCTGGCCCGGTTTCTCGACCTCATCGAGCGCACCTTGGATCAGACTCGTCGCCGGGTCTTCGACGGCGAGAGCGTACACGCCTCGGAGAAACTCGTCTCCGTCTTCGAAGACCACTCCGACATCATCCGCAAAGACTTCAAGAACACATACTACGGCCACAAGATCTGTCTCACCGGTGGCAAGTCCTCGATGGTTCTGGATTGCCAGATCTTCCGAGGCAATCCCGCCGATGCCAACATGGCTGTGCCATCCGTCGAACGTCAGCAAGACATCTATGGCAAAGCGCCGCGCCAAGTCGTGTTCGATGGAGCCTTCAGCTCGGCGAGCAACCTTGAGAAGATCCAAGAACTGGGGACCCAAGATGTTGTCTTTTCCAAGAGCTCTCTGAAGATCTCCGAGATGGCCAAGAGCCTCTACGTCTACCGCAAGCTACGCAATTTCAGAGCCGGCATCGAGGGATGTATCTCGTTCCTGAAGCGTACCTTCGGACTGCATCGCTGCACCTGGCGCTCCTGGTCGTCGTTCAAGAGCTACGTCTGGAGCTCGATCGTTTCCTGCAACCTATTGGTCATGGCCCGAACCATTCTCAGCCAAGCTTGATCAGCCGACCGGCGGTCAAAGCACGCGGCACCCCGACGGGCCGCCTGGATGAGATATGGGCGCGAATGCAGTCCTTGCCGCATTCGCACCTCTGGCGGTCGATTCCACGATCACCCGGTGAGCAGCACCCCCAATGGACCCTTAGACGAGGGCCCATTCGACAGGCCTGTGGGCTCGAAACCGCATTTCTGGATGGGATCTAGCTAGACCACATCACCGGCCACGTAGCAGGAGGGCAAGTTGCCCTCCTGCGTTCTTTGTTCTCTTTCCCCCTTTTCTATGAAACTTCATCCTCTCGCCCTCGCGCGCGTTCGTTCTGGCTTTCCGACCCAGGAGCAGCTCGCGTTTACGGCGGAGCTTAATCCCAATACGATCGCGAAGATCGAATCGAGGCACCTTCGTCGCATCCAGCCTGTGACGGCCGTCAAGCTCTCCCGAACTCTCGGCATTCCGGTGCCCGAGATCGCTGGCTGGTTTGGCCAGGACTTCCATCCCTTGGCGCTTGCCCGGATCGAAGCGGGCTTCGCATCCCAAGTCGCGTTTGCGACCGAGGCGGGTATCCATCCTGTTCAGCTCGCCCGGCTTGAAGCTGGGAGGGTGGCAAGCGTGCGCCCGGCGACGCTGGGAAGGCTGGCGGCGGCGCTGGGTCAAGATGCGGCAGAGGTTGCGTCTTGGTTTGGCCCAGGCAGATAGCCGCCCACTGTTTGTCGGGCGCGAAAGCCCTCATGCCGCCGCGGTAGTATTTGGCATCTGTAGGACAGGTTCTGGTACGGTGAGCGACATTCTTTCCATGCAGTTCGGGGAAACCACTCTCATGAGGGGGATGGATGATGGGCGCACCACAAGAGGATATTCAGGCGCTGCTGTTGGCGTGGTCGCACGGCGACCATGAGGCTCTAGGAGGGCTGACGCCGCTGGTCTACTCCGAGGTCCGGACGATCGCCCGAGCCGCGAAAAGAGGTGACAATCCGAACAACTCGTTGCAGACGACCGTGCTCGTCAATGAGGCTTACATCCGTGTTCATGAAGGGAACGTCCCGAGCATAGACGTTCCGGGACAGTTCTACGGCTTCGTGGCGAAGGTGATTCGTCGCATCCTGCTTGATGCTGCTCGCAAACGTGATTCACAGAAGAGAGGCGGCGGTTGGGATCGGGTCCCACTCGAAGAGGCCATGAACACCCCAAGCCAGCGATCCGGCCTTACCCCGGAAATGACCATTGCGCTCGATGGGGCCCTGGATCAGCTCTGGAAGGAAGCGCCCCGGCAGGCCGAGATCGTCGAGCTGCATTTCTTCGTCGGTCTAACGCACCCAGAGATGGCCAAACTGCTGGGTCGAGGTAAGTCGACCGTCCGAGGACAGTGGGCGGCAGCACGGAAGTTCTTGGCTCTGGAACTTTCCCCAAGAGAATAGGACTATGAGCTAAGAGCCTTGGACAATGTCTCCAATGCCTAGCGCTTTTTCGGCGAACCGCGTTTGCATCTGTAGGGCGAGTACAGAAGCAGGTGTTACTGAGGAGAGGAAGCCGTGTCGGACAAATCCGTCCAACAGATTGTTGCCGAGTGCTTGAGTCTGCCGGAAGCAGAACACCAGGCGTACCTTGAACGCGAATGCGCAGACGATCCGAAGCTTCGAGCGGCGGTCGACGAGCGACTCCAGGTTGACACCTCGGGATTGGGCGTGCTCGATTCGCCGGTACTCGACCGCGACGCCCTTGAGAAAGAGGATCCAGACGAGCTGCCGCCCTTGCTGCTCGGAGACCGCATCGGCGGATATCAGCTTGAGGAAGAGATCGGGCGCGGTGGAGGCGGTGTCGTCTTTCGGGCGCGTCAGGTCGATGGTGAGCTGGATCGGAAGGTGGCAGTCAAGATCCTACGGCCCGGCACCGAGAGCGAGGAATTCCTGCGTCGGTTCCGTGCCGAGCGTCAAACCCTCGTCAACCTGATCCACCCCAATATCGCCCGACTCCTCGAGGCCGGAACTGAGGACGGACGGCCCTATCTCGTGCTCGAGCTCATCGAGGGCGAGCAGATCGACCACTACTGTCGGAAGCGGAATCTCTCCATCCCCGACATCCTCCAGCTCTTCCAAGAAGTCTGCGGCGCGGTTCACCTCGCACACCAGAACCTGATCGTCCACCGCGACCTCAAGCCGTCGAACATCCTGGTCACCAAAGATGCCAAGCCGAAGCTGCTGGACTTCGGCATCGCCAAGATTCTGAAAGATGCCCCCGCAACGACGCTGACCGTCGAAGCGCGGCTCATGACGCCGCTCTATGCGAGTCCTGAACAGATCAGAGGGAAGCAGATCACCACTGCGAGCGACATCTTCTCGCTCGGCATCCTTCTCTACGAGCTGCTGACCGGGCGACATCCGTTCCGCACGGACGAAGCTGCAAGCGAGAAGATCGCTCGCGCGATCTGCGAAGAGGCTCCCGACCTTCCGAGTACCTCGGCACAGACCACAAGCAGCGAGTCGGATTCGGGGACAGCTACCACCCGTCGGCTTCGCCGGCGCCTGGCAGGCGATCTCGACACGATCATCCTGAAGGCCCTGCACAAAGAGCCGCATCGACGGTATTCATCGGTGCAGGCGTTCTCCGAGGACATCGATCGGCATCTCGCCGGCGAGCCGGTGACCGCTCGACCCGACTCAGTGGTGTACAAGGCGAGCCGGTTCGCTCGGCGCCACTGGAAGGGCTTGGCCGCAGTGGCGGCTCTCTTCCTGGTGACCCTGGCCTTCGGGATCGTGACGGCAGTGCAGCAAAGGGAGACGGAAAGGGAGCGGGATCGGGCCGAGAGGGTTGCGGATCTGTTGGTCGACACATTCAGTATCGCCGAACCAGGGGAGTCACAAGGCGAGAAGGTGCTGGCAGGAGATCTTCTCAGGAGTGGCCTTGAGCAAGTTCAGCGAGACTCAGCAATTGACCCCCTGCTCCGCGCTCGTTTTCTGGGCACCATTGCCGACGCATTCGTCGGGCTCGGCTTGTACAGCGAAGCACGGCCTTTGCGCGAGGAGTTGCTTCGGACAACGGAGGAACTGCACGGAAGCGAGAGCGTTGACGTAGCGGAAGCCATCCACAATCTTGCTGACGTGCTGGCGCGACAGAGTAAGTATCCAGAAGCACGCAAGGGTTTCGAGCGCGCGCTCTCGATCCTCGGCACCAACGGCCTGGACGATGGAACTCGGCGAGCGGACTCTCTGGCTGGGCTTGGCACCGTGCTCTACTACCAAGGAGAGTACCAACAGGCTGAAAACGAGATCGGCACTGCGATCGAGATACTCCGTGGAGAGTCCTCAGCCGACCCAGAGCTACTCGCCCAAGCTGCGGGTGATCTCGCCGGTACTCTCTTGGTGCAGGCGAAATACGAGGAAGCGGAACCGCTCTTCCGTGAGTCTCTAGCGCTCAAGAGGGAGCACCTCGGCGAGACGCATCCCAGTACCGCAGTCGCGATCAGCAACCTCTGCTGGTTCTACGCGAGGCAGGAGAAGCGGGCGGAAGCCGAGCCCTACTGTCGAGAAGCGCTCAAGGTGCGGCGAAAGATCCTCCCCGAGGGTCACCCGAAGATCGCTGTATCTCTCAACAATCTCGGCAGTACGCTTGAAGCGCTCGGGGAAGTAGAAGAAGCTGGGGAATGCTATCGGGAGGCCCTCGAGATCTGGATAGCTGCATACGGGCGCCAACACCAGGACGTGGGAACAGCGCTCAACAACCTCGGCCTGTTCCTGTCTCGGCGGGATGAGCTTGCCGAGGCAGAGAAACTTCTGCGCGAGTCCCTCCAAGTCCGTCGTGCTGTTCTCGGTTCCGACCATCCTGAGGTCGGACACTCGATGAATAATCTTTCGGAGCTACTTTACAAACAAGGGCGCTTCGAAGAAGCAGAGGAGCTGCAGCGCGAGACGCTCGAGCTACGCAAGAAGAAAGACTCTCCTCAACTATGTGTGGGTATCGGAGGCTGAAGTTTGATGCCACCGCAGTTGAGAAAGATCATGCCAGAGAGTGACTGATGGGAGTGAAATCCGAAAGCGCGCCGGGCGATCATTCGGATCTTCCCGTTGATGCCTTCGACGAGGCCGTTGGTGAGGCGTGTCTTGATGTAGGCGAGAATGCCCTTGCGGTGCTTTCGAATCGTGCGCGCGACCTTGACGAAGGATTTGAGTTTGGAACGCGACGCCCATGCCAGCCATTCGTCGAGTGCCTTTTCTGCTCGCCACGGTTGGCGGTAGTCGAGCACTTTCGCCAACGTCTCCTTGAGGAGGTAGGCCCGGTACAGCCGCTTGTTGGTTTCCTGAATCTCGGCGAGCTTGTTGCGCTGGGATCGACTGAGATTCCACGGATTCTTCAGCAAGACGAATCGGGTGCCCTTGACGGCTCTGGCCTCTTCAGGGCTGGTGGCCAGGTCACGGACGATGCTGCGCCGAACCTCGTCGAGCGCGTCGGAGGCCAGGCGCTGCACGTGGAACCGATCGAAGACCGTCTCTGCATGCGGCAGGCTGTCACGAACGGCCTTGATAAAGGCTGCGGAGAGGTCAATCGTGACCGTCTCGATCTCCTTGCATCGCTCTTCACCCAAGAGTTCGAAAAACGGGGCCAGGGTCTCGGAGCTCTTGCCTTCGCCGGTCCAAACGACGCGACGGCGGTCGTGGTCAACGACCACCGTCAAGTAGCGATGCCGCTTGCGATGTAGGGTCGAGAGAGGGCGCGGTGGCCAGATTTCACCGGCTCCGTTTCCCTCTCCCGCCCTCCAAACCGGACGTGCGCGTCTCCGCGCATCCGGCTTTCCACAGGCATTCCAGTGGTTGACCTAGGGCCGGGCGAGAGACTCGTCCAACCATCCCATCCGTTCTGGATCCTCGTACGGAGACCGGGAATATCGCCCGGCATCGATCGATTCCTGCGGATCCACGAAGGCGGGATAGATCCGCGTACCGCGAAAGCGGTACCGTTCGACTCTCACCTTCGAAGGCCGAAAGAGCTCGATATCTCCTTCGTTGATCCGCCACCTTCCGTCGCAGTATCGCTGACGCAGATACTGCACGGTTCTCTTCGGGTGCTTCTTTCGAAGCCATCTGAAGACCCGCTGCCACGCAAAGTGGTCGACGTACGCCAGGCAACGCTTGGCGGCGTCATAGCGGAAGTAGGTGGACCAGCCACGTAGAACCGGATTCAGCTTCATCAGCAGGACCCGGAGCGACTGGTTACGAGTGGATCGGGAAGTCAGCGTTCGGATTTTGTCCTTGATCGCGTTCAGGCTCTTCTTGCTGGGATAGGTCATGCACGCCATGGTGGCTTTATAAGGCCGCCGTCGGACCGTGTGGCCGAGGAAATCGAATCCTCCATCCACATGGGTCACCAGGGTCTTCTCCAGCGACAGCTCCATTCCAAGCTTCTCGCGTAGCAGATCGGCAATTTCCTCTCGCAGAGCTTCGGCATGCGCCTCGGTTCCATGAAGGAGTACGACGAAGTCATCGGCGTACCTGATCAGCCGGTAGGTCGGATGACCTTGCCGACGGAGTCGGGTGCTGTGCCCGATGTACCGCGTCTGATACTGCCAAGCCTGCTCGAAGTACCGGTCCAGGACGGACAGGTACACATTTGCGAGGAGCGGCGAAACGATTCCGCCTTGTGGTGTCCCTGTGATCGTACTGGCGTACCGACCCGCCTCGTTGACAACACCCGACTTGAGACATGCCTTGAGCAGCGCAATCACCTTCTTATCCCCGACGCGCTGCCGAAGCAGCCCAACGAGAACGCCGTGATCCACGTTGTCAAAACAGGCCTTGATGTCGCCCTCGATCACCCATTCATAGGGTGCTGGAGGGTGGATGAAACGAGCGATCTCGGCGATTGCATCTTGCGCTCGCCTCGCTGGGCGGTATCCGTAACTGGACGGATAGAAATCCACCTCGTAGATCGGTTCCAATACGAGCTTGAGGGCCATCTGGACGACCCGGTCGCGAACCGTTGGAATCCCGAGGTAACGTACCTTGCCGCCCGCTTTGGGAATCCCATGCTTTCGCACGGGTGTGCATCGGTAGCTGCGGTCCTTCAAGCCAACTCTGAGGTTGTTCAAGAAGGCCTGCTCGCCACCTCTACCATGCAAGATGTGCGACTTCGTGACGCCATCCACGCCCGCGGTCTTCGACCCCCGGTTGCTCTTGACCTTGTCCCACGCTACGAGGAGCGTGGCGCGATCGCAGACTTAGTTGAAAAGGTTGTCATACCTCTTCGCCTTATCCTGCTGCGACCACCTGTGCAGCTTCCTCTGGACATGGAGTACCCGCTTCCGTGCCTCAATGAGGTCCGGCCGCGGAATGTCACCATTCGATGTCATGTCTCCTCCTTCCCAGTAGGATCTGCATTCCTGCTGTCCCCCTTCGCCATGTGACCGGCTTTCCCGGCCGCGGACTACTACGGGGACTCCGCCCCACGATGGTGCCATCAGCTGACCACACGCCTGCCCTTCGCCTTGCGACGGGAGGGCGGCACCGTCGTGGTTCCCACGTTCACCGAACACCGTCTGACAGGGAGGTGTCCCGCTATACCCCTACGGCATCGCTCCGGGCTTGCCGCACTTCGTTCCTGGAGCCTTCCGTTTTCCATAGGTTGAGGAGCGCGGAAGAGGTCGGACCATCAGTTGCAATCCGGCCAGCGCCGTTCCGACCCAGATCCGCCAGGTTTCGAGTCGGTCGACGATTCAAGGGGCCTCAGACACGGGTTCACTCTCGTTACACCTTTCTGTCTCGCTTGCGTGACCGCGGCGTCTGGCAGTGCCGCCGCTCCACTACGTTGTCAGGGCTGCTCCCGGCTCCGCGCGCGTGACCGCGCTTTGCCTGCCCTCAGCTTCACGTGACTGTTACGGCAGTCACGGGCGGGTCCCTACCCCCGCACGGTATTTCGGCGCCTCGTGGCGCACACCCCAGCTCATCGATTAGAAGAACCTGTGGCCGCGCAAAGAGCGTCAGTTTACGCCGCAAGCTGATCGAGGACTCTTGCTCGACGAGCGTATTGAGCAGCTCTGAAGCGGTGATGAAGCGGGCAGTAGCGCCCTTGAGGACGGCCTGCTGTGCGAGACTCTTGGCGATCATGGTTTTGCCGACGCCGTTGGGTCCGACAAGCACGACGTTGGTCGCGGAGTCGAGCCAGTCGAGGCGATAGAGATCCTGGATCTGGGCTCGGTCGATCTTCTTGGGCCAGTCCCAGTCGTAGTCGGCGAGTGGCTTGAAATCCCCGAGACGGGCCTGTCGCATGCGTCGTTCGAGCCCGCGACGTGCTCGCTCGTTTTCTTCCCACCCGATCAGCTCGGCGAGCCACGGCTGGTCGTGGATCTCCTGCCAATGCTCGATCAGGCCGTAGAGCTTGAGCGCGGTCGCTCGCTCGCGTAGGTTTTTCATTCTTCGTCGTCCTCTTGCTCGCCGTCGTCGTCGAAGTCGTACTCAGCGAGGAATGCGGCGTGACGACGAGGTTCTTGACCTTGGGGTCGTCGGGCAGCCGGATGGGGAGGGTGGGTGTTGGTCGCGTGCTCGGCCACGGCGGTCGAGGATCAGGCGCACGGCGTGGGGATGAGGCGTACCGTGATCGATCGCCTCGCCGATGGCTGCGCGGAGTTCTTCGACACCGTACGCATCGAGTAGCTCCAGCAATGTGGCGATGGCTGAGGCCAGGTGGCGTTGGCGCCGAGCGAGCGCCGTGAGCAGCTCCTCGGCCCTGGGCACCACGCGCAGGAGCCGTTCCTGGCCCCGGTGCTGGCGTGCGCGCCGTTTCGAGCGCCATAGGGCGTCGATGTGTTCAGGCTTTTCGATGACCTGACCCTTGCCCCAGTCGCGAGGGTGCGTGGCGACGAGATCGCTGCCATCGAAGACCCGGATCTGTTCGAGGTCGGCGACGATCAGCACGGGCCGGCCGACGCGATCATGCGGTACCGAGTAGCGGTTGGCATCGAAGCGCACATAGGGCGTGCGGCGCAGCGTGGCCGCGACCTGCTCGTGACACGGAAACGTGTCTCCGGGAATTGGCAGCAAATGCCCTCGCTCTTGGCTGTAGGCCTGCTCGACGCTCCGCCTTCGATCCTGAGGCCACGGCCGCGCCGAAGCCTGGCCGATCGACCAGGCTTCGGCATCGCGGTTGAGTGCCTCGATGTCCCAGTCGTGGCGCAGGGGAAAGAACGAGGTGCGTAGGTAGCGGATGGTCCGCTCGACGCGTCCTTTTTCATTGCCTCGATACGGCGCCACCGGCCGCGGATCGTAGCCGTAGTGATTGGCCAGCGCCAGCAAGCGCGGGTGAAAGCGGATCGCGTCGCCTCGGCGCTCGAGCACGGCGCTCTTGAGGTTGTCGTACTTATGTTCCGGTCCCCGTTATGTGGCAGCAGCTCGGCCGGCGCCCTCGTGCAGGGAGGACGACTCGACCGAAGGACACATAATGTCTAGAGAGATTCGAGCCAGTGGAGCAGATTCTCATCGTTGCGCCAAACGGGTTCTCGCTGGCACTCCTGCGAAGCCTCCAACGGTACTTCGCAGCGGGCGAGGGCCTCTTGCTTTGTCTTCACGGTGATCTCGGCATAGAGGTTGGTCGTTTCCAGCCGGGCGTGCCCCAGCCATCCTCGGATAACGTTGATCTCGACGCCGGATTCGAGGAGATGGACAGCTGTGGTGTGGCGAAGGACATGAGGCGTAACAAGCTGCGGGTGAGCCGATCCTTTGCGCAGGTGCTGCGTGTGGCGGCGAACGATTTTGTAGATGCCGAAGCGTGAAAGACCCCTGCCCTGCCGGGAAGGGAACACTGGATGATCGTCAGGGGCCTCATGCGGTAGCAAGGCGCGGAGCTGATCCGCAGTTTCCTGCCAAAGCGGACACGTGCGCCACTTCCCTCCTTTTCCTTTGAGGCGTACTCGGGGTGGCGGTTCGAGATCGAGAGCTGGCACACTGAGATCAACGACTTCCTGCACCCGAGCGCCTGTGTTGTAGAGGAAGAGCAACAAGGCGCGATCTCGTTGAGCCTGTGGCCCTTTCAGCAGCGGGCTCGAGAACATGGAGCGGACCTCGCCGTGGGTGAGGTACTGCGTCTCGCGCGGGGCCACGCGCTTGGTCGGAATCGCCGTCACCTTCTGTGCGACCTCCAGCATTTCAGGAATGCGGCCCGCCAAATAGTCGAAGAAGGTACGCAGGATGGCGAGCCGGTGATTCCGAGTCCGGATGTGATTGCAACGCTTTTCCTCTAGATGGCGCAGGAAGCACAGCACGTTCTCCGCGGTCAAATCATCAAGGGACAGCCGGGTGACCCTCTTGCCAGCATTCTGGGCAACGAAGGCGAGGAAGAGTCGAAGGCCGTCGCGGTAGCTCCAGATGGACGCCTTGCGCAGCCCCTTTTGGACCTGCAGGTAGTCGATGAAGAATGAACGTACGAGAGTGCCGAGGCTTTGCTGCTTCACGATTGCACCTCCGCCAGGAATGAGGAGGCGTAGCGCTCGAAGCGAGTATTGGCTTGATCCAGGAGCTCTTCAGTGATGGTCAGATAGACCGCCGTCGAGGTGGGGTCGACGTGGCCTAGAAACGTCGCGAGGTGGTGGATTCGTTGACCAGGGGCGATGCCCATCTGATACCAGCGCAACAAAGTGGCGACGGCGAATGAGTGCCGTAGATCGTGGAGTCTTGGAGGTGAAGTGCCGGGTGGGATCTGGAGCTCGAGGCGAGGGATCAGTGCGTGGAAAGTTTGGCTGATTGTGCAGGGATGGACAGCACGATCGGCGACAAAGCAGAAGAATGGGTCGTTGGTAGCGAGCTCTCCTCGTCTTTCGGCCTGGAGTGCCAGAAACTCCGTCAAGAGCCCGTGAATACTCGGGCCAAACGGAACGAGTCGGTCTTTGGAGAACTTCGTACAACGGATCGACAGGATGTCTTGGTCGAGATCGACGTCTCCACGGCACAGTCGTGTGACTTCGCCGACTCTTAACCCAAGGCCGTAGAGCAGGGCAAAGATCGTTCGATACGCCGGCCCCCTCAGCGGGGCCTTTGGGCGGTCCGGAAACTGGCCTGCGGCCTGCAGGAGTCGACCCGCTGAGTCCCTGTTAAAGAGAAAAGGTCGCCGGGTTTCGGTTGCCCGGCGGTGAGTCGCCCGCACAGGAGAGCGGTCCAAGATCTCCTGATGGACAAGCCAGCGAAACAATCGTTCCACGACGCCGACGAGGTGATTGAAACTCCGAGGACGTCGCCGAGGGCGTGATACGAAGAAGCGATCCAGGAGCTGGGTCGAAATGAGGTCAGGTGCAGGAATTTCGTTGTCGAGAAGGAACTGATCGAGGAGACGTAGAGCTGCCTCCTCCGTGCGGTAGTGCCGCCCCAGGGCTCGCTTGTGGTCGAGAAACTGCCGGATCGGACCGGACAAACAGCTGTGGAATCCTTTCCATCGCGCTCTCACAGCAACTCCTCCACAAGCCCCGTGCCGACTCGGCGCAAGGTTTCGAGGTCGACTTTGCTGTAAATCTCGGTGGAAGCGGGAGAGCGGTGGCCCACGTAGTCGCCAATCTCTTTGAAGGAAAAGTCGGCTTCGACGAGTCGCTGAACGCAGGTGTGGCGAAACGTATGCGATCCCGGCCGAGGGACATCGATCCCCGCTTTCTTGAGGTAGTGAGCCGCCCGCGATGAGACCGCGGCGTGGGTCAACGGGCGGCGGGGAGCCAGAATTCGCTGGAAGACATGGCGATCCTCTGTGGTGGGCCGGGCGTGCTGGACGTACTCCAAAAGCGCTTGGCCGACGATGGGCGACAAAGGGTAGCCGGTCGAATGCCCCGCTTTGCGCTCCGGGATGCGCAGCCGTTCCTCTCTCCAGTCGATGTGGTCCAGCTTCAACGCCGCCACTTCTCGGGCTCGCAATCCGTAAGTGATGAGGAGCAAGAGGATTGCATGGTCCCGCTTGCCAACCGCAGAACGCCGATCGATCACGGCCAGCACCTTCTTCACGTCCTCCCAAGAGATGGACCGCGGAATCTTCGATAGCCGATAGTGCTGTGGGCCTTCAATGCTGGTGCTGAGATCCTTCTTCACGATCCCCTCGCGGAACAGGAACCGGAGGAAGACACGGAGCACGCCGCAGACATCGCGACGGCTGGTCTTGGCCAAGGATGGACAGCGCCAAACCAGGAACCCACTCAAGATCGCTGGCGACAACGCGGCAAGCGGATCCAGACCGATGTCGGCGAAGTACTTCTCCAAGGGACGAAGATGGTGAGTGTAGTGGCGGATCGACTCTTCTCGAAGACCGCGCTCTTGATGTAGATACTCGAAAAAACCCGGCACCCGATCCACAAAGGGCTTCCGGGGCCGAGGTCGGCCCCGGCCCTCGAAATCCGGCAGGATAAGCCGCAACATTTGCTGAATGGGGTTGCGAACCTCACGCGCCAACCGCTGTCGTGCTGATTTCCTGTTACTGCTGGCTCGGCGCTGGATCCAGTCGGAGACGAAGTCCTCCACGTGATCTGGAAGATCCTCGAAGCTCTTAGCTCCCCTGGCAGCGGCGAAATCGCCAAAACGGCTGACTATTGGAACTCGCCTCCAGACACTGCGCGACTGGTAATGGCGATCATGGAGCCAGACGACGTATTTCTTGATCGGCTCCGCGATCCAAGACGAGCGGAAACGGTCGAGCGTTTCTGGACGGACGAAGTACTTCTCCAACATTGGACAACCTCCTATCTGCGGCAGTAGTGCCGAAAAGAGGATTGTCCTGTGACGCTCGTTATGTGGCCGTTGCCCTCGTCGCCCCCTGTCATGCTGCCCACCGCATAATCAACTCCCCGGTCGAGTGCCACATAACGGGGACCGGAACATAAGTACGATTATGTGGCGTGCCACATAATCGTACAGCAGCGTACGTGGTGTGCCGCGAAAAAAGGCGAAGGCCTGGACGTGGCCGGCCAGGAAATTGGGCAACCGGGCGTCGTAGAAGAAGTGCACGAAGAGCCGGCGCGAGTAACTCAGCACCATCACGAAGGCCAACAGTCGGCGTTGGCCGCCCTCGACCTGCCGATGACCGAAGTGGGCCCAGTCGACCTGGGCCTGTTCGCCGGGCAGTGTGCGCAACCGCAAAAACGCCTCCGGGGCCTTCTTCGGGCGCAAGCCGAGTAGCGCGATTCGGTGGCGAAAGTAGTCCTCACCACCCGTGTACCCACGCTGACGCACCATCCCGAAGAGTACGCTCGCCGGCAACGACGGGTAGCGCTCCAGCGTCTCGCGAATCAACGGCACGTACGGGTCGAGCTTCGACCTGCGACGACGAGCCTCGAGCTGCGTAAGTACGCCGCTGCGCTCCAGCGCCCTGGACACGGTGCTGTGGTGGATCCCCAGATGGCGCGCAATCGTATTGCGCCGCCAGCCTTCAACCGTGAACAGACGACGAATCTCGGCCGCCTGACGATCGGAGATCATCGCGCGCCCCACGAAACCGCCTGAAACCTCCACGAGGTCGGCGGCAGCGAAGGAAATCGTCGCGAACAAAGGGTAAACAGATCGAGTTGCAGAAGCAGCAAACCAGATTCTTGCCCCGTGACGGGGCGGATGTCGTTGATCTCGTGCATGCCGCGACCGTCGCAGAGGGCTCCGCGTCGCGGCAACCGTGATGCGTCACTTTCTCCGACTTCGCAGCTTGTCGACGCCGGTAAGCCGCTTGCCGTGATGCGTGCCTACGGCGTCCACGAGGGCTCTCTTGGTAGCGGCGCCCGGCGGCGCGGAGGCTGCGCCGACGCGCATCCGAACGGCATCGACCCGAGCAGTATCGGTGGCCACGGTCACACCACGAGCAGATGTAGACCGCCGCGCGGCACAGATCACACACGTAGCGGCGACAATCGGGGCGGGGAATCGGTGCCATGGCTTCCTGCGGGCCTGGACTTCCTCCACCGACACCGAGATACTGGAGACGTCAGGGGAGAAATCCTCAGGCCGAACGCGGGGGACGACTGAGCGCTAAAACTCATAGGTCGTCCCCCGTGGTGTTTCTACACATTCTCCCACCACTGAACCACACGTCGCACCGACGGCATTCCCAGCCGTACCGCCCGCGTTCGCGCGCGCCCGAGCGCGCGACGATGATTTTTCCTATCGATAGGAACCAAAAGAGCGGGAAGACCAGAATCCCGCCGTTCCTAACGACCGTTCACATTGGCAAGTTGCAAGAGGTAAGGCGTCGGTGTTTGTGTCCTATTCCCATGACGACACTGCGTTCGTCGACATGCTCGACAGCAGCCTGGCCGGGAAGTACATTCACTGCTGGAGGGATACCAAGGACTTGGTAGCGGGTCCTATAGAGAGCCAGCTAGAGCTGGGAATGGAGTCGAATCCCGTCGTTATCGTGTTGTCCAAGAATTCGGTCGACAGTGACTGGGTTCAATGGGAAGCAGCCAACGCGCGCCGCCTCGAAAAAAGACTCGGGAAGCACGTACTTTGCCCTATCGCGATTGACGATGCTTGGAAGCGCTCGTCGTGGTCTGGGCCACTCAAACAACATATTCAGCGATACAACATTCTGGATTTCGCTGAATGGCGTGAGGCAAACGCCTATCGGGGCCAACTCAAAAAGCTCGTCGCGGGTCTGCGTCGGTTCTACCTGACTGACGGATCGTCGGCCACTTGATGCAGTTTGCAGACTTGTCTCTACTAGAGGTGAGGCTGTGTAGACAGCCTTTCGAGGTCTAGGACGGCAGCCGAACTTCTTGGCGCCAAAGTCTGAGCTGTCGCTCAGCTGAGGGGCTGGCATCACCACTCGCGAGGATGGCCAGTCCGGCCAACGAAGCGGCGGAGTTAGATTGCGAGGAAGCTCTCGTCAGAGTAGCCGGCTGAATTCTGTGCTCAGCTGGTTACTTTCTGGTTACTCGCCGGTTGGCGGGGTGAGTGTTGAATCAGCGTAAGTACTTGATTCTAATGGTGCCCAGACGCGGATTTGAACCACGGACACCCTGATTTTCAGCCTGCTTGTGAGCCTGTTCAGAGTCGTCCAATCCCGTCCAATGCTGAATCTA
>CBDFNS010000018.1:0-368102 GCA_965250305.1 Candidatus Multivoradales bacterium
GCAACGCCTTTTACGCGTGAGCCAGCTTTCCTGCTCGATCCCCTGGCCGGCATCGAAGCGGGAGGCAACACCTCGATCAATGACCATCTGTTTGTGGCGCTGCGCCTACTCGACGCCCGCCAAGGCCGACGTGTCGTTGTGCTCTTCACCGACGGTGCGGACCTGCACAGTGTGCTCGACATGGAAGACGTTCTGTGGAGCGCCCGTCGTAGTCAGGCCTTGATCTATTGGCTTCGACTCGACGACGGCGGCGGCACCGAATTCGCGACTGCTTGGCGCAATGGCCGCGGGTAACCGACGTCAGATTGAGTTGCTCGAAAAAAGCCGTGGGCGATAGTGGTGGCCGGATCGCCACCCTGGGGCGTGTCGAAGAAATCGAGCCGGCCTTCCGCGACATCCTCCGCGAGCTGCGCGAACAATACGTCCTGGGCTACTACCCGAGCGCCGATCGGGACGACGGCACTTGGCGCAACGTTATCGGTGCGGGTCGGCGGTAGCGGCAACGGTGTCCGAACCCGCGGAGGATACGTCGACAACTGACCCGACCACTGTTTCGTTTTCGCGATAGACCCATGCTTCTTTCGAAACATGGGTCTTTTTGCATTTGTTTTGCCCATCGCGGCACCCACGGCGACATCAGCGATCGCGCAGTGCAGTATGGTAGGTCCGTTCGCTCGCACCAATGATGCTCTGTCGCTGAGGGACGTTCATGCCTACGTTGTGCCGCCTTGTCTTGCTCGGTTCGCTCACGCTGGTTCCAGCCACACTCTATGCAGACGCCGGCAGCAGCCGCCAGGTCGTCCGTGTGTTCACGACTGATCCCGCGCGGATCGAGGCCTTGGACCGCGACGCCGACCTGTGGGCCGTGCATCCCGAAAAAGGCATGGTCATCGTGGGGGCGGAGGATACGCAGGTCGCACGCTGGCGAAACGACGGGCTCCAGGTCGAGGTCGACCCACGACATTCCGCCACGCTGATCGCCCCGCGCGCATTCGCGGAAGGCACGGGCGGCATCCCTGGATTTCCTTGCTACCGCACAGTAGAAGAAACCCTGGCGACGGCCCAAACGCTTGCCACCGACCACCCGACGCTCGCGACGGTGATCGACATCGGCGATTCGTGGGAGAAACAAAACAACCCGGCCAACGGCTACGATCTGCTGGTCCTGCGGCTGACCAACAGCGCCATCCCCGGCCCCAAGCCGAAGCTCTACGTCAATACCGCGATCCATGCCCGAGAGTACACCACCGCCGAGTTCGGCACCCGCTTCGCCGAATCGCTGATCGCCGGCTACGGCGTCGACGCTGACACCACTTGGATTCTCGATCACCATGAGGTCCATTCCCTGCTGGTGGCCAATCCGGATGGCCGCAAGCGGGCCGAAACGGGATTGTCGTGGCGCAAGAACACCAACAATGATCACTGCAGCAACACCACTGACCGCGGGACCGACCTCAACCGCAACTTCACATTTGAATGGGGTTGCTGTGGCGGCTCGAGCAGCAACCCGTGCTCCATGACGTACCGAGGTCCAGCGCCAGCGTCGGAGCCCGAAGACGCAGCCGTGGTGGCCTATTTGCCGTCGATCTTTCCCGACCAGCGACCCGACGACACAACGACCCCAGCGCCGGACGACGCCACGGGCATCCTGCTCGACGTCCACAGCTTCGGCGGCGATGTTCTGTGGTCCTGGGGCTTTACCACCACCCCCCCACCCAATGACGCCGCGCTGTACTCATTGGGTCGCAAGTATGCATACTTCACCGGCTACCGGCCGCAGCACGGCAGCCTGTCGACCGTGGATGGCTCCACCAAGGACTTCGCCTACGGTACCCTCGGCGTTCCCGGCCTTACCATCGAGCTGGGCACCACGTTCTTCGAATCGTGCGCCAGCTTCGAGTCGACCATCCTGCCTGACAACCTCAAGGCCCTGCATCAGATCGCCAAGCTCACCCGCACGCCTTACCAAACCCCGGCCGGGCCCGATGCAGTGGACACTGCGGCCACCCCACTGGTCGCGATGCCGGGTACCACCGTTACGATCGGTGCGATCGTCGACGACACCCGCTATGGCAACACCAATGGCACCGAGCCGAGCCAGCCCATCGCCGCCGCCGCGCTCTACGTCGATACGCCCCCCTGGCATCCAGCCGCCACACCAATGGCGCTGCTCGCGGACGACGGCACCTTCAATGAGACCGTAGAAGCGGTCTCGAACACGCTCGACACCTCGTCCTTGGCACTGGGGCGGCACCTCCTGTGGATTGTCGGCGAGGATAGCGATGGAAATCTGGGCGCGCCCGGCGCTGCATTCCTCTTCGTCCTCGACCCCGCGATCTCACCGACGATCAACGGCACGGTTCGCGATGCCCAAACCGGCTTGCCGATCAGCGCCACCGTGACCACCGGGCTGTTCGCGACCACGAGCGACGCCGGTACAGGGCAGTATGCGCTGCTGGTACCCAGCGACACCTACACCCTTACTGCCAGCGCCGGGGGCTATACCGGCTCGACGGTCGAGGGCATCGTCGCTCAAGACATGCAAACAGTCACCCAAGACTTCTTCTTGGCCCCGCTCCAAACCATCTTCTTCGACGATGTCGAAGGTGGCAACCAGGGCTGGACGGCCCAGTCGCCCTGGGCCATCGCGGCGGGTACCGCCCACAGCCCCACCCAAGCATGGCGAGACTCGGCAGGCAACTACGGCAACAACGCCAATACCAGCCTCACGTCGACCACCTTGGACCTCAGCGACCTCGCCGGCACGACCCTTCGCTTCTGGCACCGCTATGACCTCGAGCAAGGCTTTGACTTCGGAACGGTCGAGGTCTCGACCGGCGGCCCCTGGACCGCCATCGCATCCTTCTCCGGCGACAACGGCAGTACGTTCGAAGAAGTCGAACTGGACGTGGCCATGCTCGACGGTGCCGCAACCGCTCAGGTGCGCTTCCGACTCGACAGCGACTCCTCCGTCACAGCCGACGGCTGGTACCTCGACGACATCCAAATCGAAGCGGCGGCGACGCAGGTGTCACCGCCGCTATTCGGGGATGGCTTCGAGTCCGGTGACACATCCGCGTGGACGGTCACCGTTCCTTGACAGTGCGTGGCGAAAGTCAGGCGCTGGCGCTGGTCAGTCGTCGTAGGGCTCAAAGAGCGGATCGTCGGAATCACCTGGCTCGGTGATGGTCCCATCCGCGAAAGGGCGATACCGATCGAGAATTTCCGGAGCCATGGGCACGTCCTTGAACGTCGCCACCTGTTGCTCCGGGAGATGCAGAATGCCATCGGCAAGGCTGGCGAAAAGCGCCCATTGCGCCGGGTTGACCACGGCCACGTAGTAGCAGAATACCAACAGGTCAAACGCTTCATCGTGGGAACGAACGGCACCCAGTACGTCGGTCCAAATCCGACCTTCATCGGTAGCCTGGTCACCGGCTCGGTCCAGCATCACCTTCGTAATCAACAGGTAGAAATCTTTGGGGCGTGACTCTCGTCGCTCTTCGAAGCGATCCCGAACCAGTTCCGACGCAAAGTCCTTGCCCAGCTCAAAACCGAGACGAATAGTGTTCGTGACTGCATGTTCAGAAGACTTCAGTCCGCCACTGAACATGCCAAACGCAGATTCGAGGTGTTTCAAGCCGCGCTTTCGGCGTCCCCGAGCCACGAGTAGATGCCCCAGGTTCATCACCGGGTAGGCATCATCAGGGTTCTTCTCGATCGCTTCTCGGAAGGCCTGCTCGGCTTCGGTATAGCGCCAGAAGCGTTTCTTGAGAAACACGCCAAGCCCATTCCAATGGGCGGCGCTCGGTTCCAAAGCGATGGCCTTGCGAAACGCCTGTTCGGCTTCCTCGTATCGGCCTAAATGATCGTCTAATAGACTTCCCAATCCACTCCAAGAATAGGAGTACTTCCCATCCAAATCGATCGCCTTGCGATACGCCCGCTCCGCCTCCTCGTACCGACCTAGATGGTCGGCTAGAACCTTGCCCAGTCCATTCCAAGGATAGGGAGACTTCCCATCCAACTCCATCGACTTGCGATACGCCTGCTCCGCCTCCTCGTGACGACCTAGATGATTGGTTAGAACGTTGCCCAATCCATTCCAAGGATCGGAAGATTTCCCATCCAACTCCATCGACTTGCGATACGCCTGCTCCGCCTCCTCGTGACGACCTAGATGATTGGTTAGAACGTTGCCCCAGCCATTCCATACACCTGGGTTTCGCGGCAAGAGCTCCGTGGCCTTTTGGGCAGCCTGCTCCGACTGCTCGGCCAAGCTCCACATTTCGGCCCGAACGTACCGCGCCATGGCGTCGCACAGGGGACCGTCCTCAGGCGGCTCGGCCAGGAGCTCTTCGAGCATCGACCGGCTTGGCCCATCACCACCGCTCGAACGGCGAAGCCGGTTGCGCGCTACGTGAAAACGAACCGTGGGCGCATTGGGCGCCATTTCCTGTGCAAGATCCTCTACCGACTCTGGAAAGACACGGCCATCGTTGTCGGGCCCCCAGCTTTCGAGGAAACGGTTGGCAACGTCGGCGTCATCCGCCAAGTTCTGCGCGCGGCCAAGGGCCAACTTGGCCGCGTCGAGGTCGTTCAGATCGTCGATGAGGTCGTGGGCCAACGACGTCCAATAGAGCGCCATCTCCTCCCAACCCGCGAACAGGGTCTCACCGCTTGTTGGCGCGAGTAGGAATCGCTTGATGCCGGCGTCGTTGTCGCCCAAGACCAGCCCGGCCCAATCCTTTTGATGTTTGTAGTAGATGGCGAGCATTTGGCTGCGAAACCGCGCCTGGTCGTACTGGAGCCGGACAAATTTCCGCTGCTCTTCTTCGAAGATGTTGAGCAACTCGTCGAACTGGAACTGACTCAGTTTGGGGAACGCCCCAAGAGTGCGTTTCTTCTCCTCAAGGGTTAACGAGACACTGTGGCAAGTCATTGTTGCGAAGGCCGATCGGTCGGCGGTTACGCCTGGATTCGGTGGAATCAACTCCTCGAGTCGGGCAGCTGCGTTGGCTTGATCTCCGAGTGGCCACGACCAGCCAGGTAAGTCGGTATTGACCCCCGGCTTGAGGGCTGGCAACGAAGTCTCTTCCACCGGTGGTGCCTGCGCGGGCTCATTGGGGACCAACCGAATCGCCTTGCTCCGGACCTCCTTGATCAACTCGTCTTCAGACACCTGCCCCTTGCCGGTGACGCCAAAAATCAGGTCGGAAATGTGCCGAACCGCCTTCGAGTACAATGACCTGGGGCGTGTCAACGTCACAATCTCATCGGACGTAGCCAGCAGCGGTGTGTAATAGATTGGCGCCACCGGTGGCGTCAGCTCGAGCAGACCAGACCGCGTTACCCGGCGGGCCCGGTAGATGACATCCATGCCCCGTTCGAGAGCGTTGAATACCGCATCGTCTTCACCGGCCGGCACCGGCGAGAAGACCACCGTGAGCAGTCCCGCGAACATGTCGAGCGGCACGCGCCCTCGCTTCTTGAGCGCGTCGAGAGTCAACTCCAGTCCGTGCAGATTCTGCTCGTTGAGGCCACTGATCACAACCATTTGATCCGCGAGGTAACCCAGGCTCAAATCCTGGAGTTCGGCATGACCCGTACGGCAGTCGATCAAGACGTGGTCGATACCGCGCTCCGCGCCGTTTGAGTCGGTAAAACGCCAGTCCTCGAGGTCCCTGCGAATCTCTTTGGCCAGGAACCGCAGAACGCTCTCGTCGCGGCTCTCGTCGCCCTGCGGCTCCTTCGCCGGAATGGGCCGTACAATCTCACTCGGGCCCTCTTCCTCCTGGGACGAAAACCACGGGTGCGTGGGAAGCTGATTGGTCCGCCGGCCAGCATCGATCAGCAGTAGGCGCCCGCGCGTATTCTCGAGGTAGCTGCTCGGCAGCTCGAGGTCGCGCAGGAGCGAGCTGGGGCGCACGAAGTCGATGGCGTTGTCGCGCCAATCTCCGGCCAAAAACGTTGCCAGAAGATCGCTCATGCCACCCCCGCCACCCGCAGGATCAAGGGGCGGACCCGCGAGTGGCGAAAACGATAATCCCGGGGCGAAAAAGTCCATGTCGATCAACAGGACAACCTGGCCTCGACTGGCGAGCAAGGCCCCCAAGTTGGTCATCAAGGCCGTGCGCCCGACACCGCCCTTGAACGAAAAGAAGCTGACGATCTTCAAGCGACCAACTCCCGTCGCTCGAAATGCGGCTTGCGACCGGCAAGATGATCTACCTCTTGCCACAGGCCATTCAGATCCTCGAGCGCCTGGCGAAGCAGCTTGCTGGGCGGACCCGAGAACGGTTTTCTCGCCAAGTTCGTAGCGACCCCCTGCTTGAACGCTTCTCGCCATGCCGGGTGAGCGGCAAACACCACGCCTTGGTGGCTGCATAGTCCGCGCCACCGACGCACAAACTCGGTCTCACCCTTCGAGAAACGGTCAACCACCTTGCACATCTCTTCCAGGCCCTTGTCCCCAGCCATCCCAGGAACCATCTTGATCAAGAGGCGAAAGGCCAAGAACAAGAACCGTTGCCTCGGCCTAGAACAGTCGAGGATCTGGAAGGTCTCGATACTCCGCCAAAACAGACCTTCGACGTGCGACCGGTGATGCTGCTGCGCTCTCGGCATGATCGGCGTGATCGCCAGCCACGTGTCGAGAGCCAGGGTCGCTCGTTCGAGATCGTGCCCATCGAGACCAATAAGGTTCTCGAGGGTGCGCGGCAACTCAGAGCTCAGGTAGCCGAGCAGCATGCGTTGGAGCATCGGGCCCAGCTCCCCGGACGCACCCACCTGAAAATAGCCGACCAAGCGCGCCACAGCCATCAAATAGTCCGTACCGGCTCCATCGGAAAGGCCTGAATCAAGGAGCTCGGCAGCGGCACGCCGAAGGTTTTCGAGCCCAGCCGCCTCACCGCGCTTGCGCAACGTTTGAAACACCGAGTACAGCACATCGTTGGGACTATGTTCTTCACGCTCGAGCGCCGGTGAGGTGATGGCCATCTTCGTTCCGCCCAGTACAACGTCCACCGCCGTTCCCTCACCGAGGAGTCGGTTCTCGATAGCCCGCTTGAGCGGACCCGGCCGACCCGCCAAGGCTAGCTGTTCCAAAGCCGAAATGTATTCTGCTATCTGCATTGATCCTCAGTAGGAGAGAACCTCGATCTCGAGCTCTTCACCGGGATCGAGGATGTCCCAATAGGCTTGCGACGCGCCCACTATCTCGGGACGACTGCGATCTTGGGCATCTGATGGTGCCGTTCGGCCGTGGTCGGCACCAGTCAGCTCGGGCCGAAAGAGCGTATTCGAGGAAAAGCCCTCGAGGGCGGTGGGCTTGAAGAGCGGCCCGACCTTGCCTTCGGCCAAGCGAACTTCGACCACAAAGCCATCGACGGCAGCCTTTCGATCTTCGACAACACCCAGAGCCAGTTCTCGCAGGTAGCTCCTACCGTCCTCCGGACCCGGCCGACCCGATTCGTCAAACGTCCACCAACAGGCACCCTCGACTCGAGCCGTTCGCCCCTGCAGCTTGTGATCTTCCAATCGGTGCGTTCCGGGTTGAAGTGTACTGTTCCAAGCATCGCATTCGGCAAGCTCTGACGACCCGGTCAAATGGGACGACCCGGTCAACACGTGGTGGATCACGAAGGTGGCGCGGGACATGGCTCGCCTCACCGGATCGGGTCGGTTGGCCACACGGTGATGGAGGTCCGGCTTCTGAAAACAAGTGTGAGCATCGATTGTCTTCCCGACCGGGTGACCCGCTGCACAATGATCGTCGAGCAATGAAACCAAGTCCGGCTGAAGGTTTCCATGGGGACTGGATGTGGGGTCCTTCACGTCGGCGAGAACGTTCTCCACCGCCTGCTTGAAGCTTGGAACGCCCAGGAGTAACGCTTTGAGGCTCTCTTGGAGGTGCTTCATGGGCCCGGTATTCTAACAGAGTTGAATCTTCACCAATGAAATGAAGCCTTCGGCCATCGAAGCGGCGGCGACCAACACGTCACCGCCGCTGTTCACGGATGGGTTCGAGTCCGGTGACACGTCCGCATGGGCGGTCACCGTTCCTTGACCATTGGGTTCAGCGCCTAGAACGCCTCGGTATCACCAACGCTCGAGAACTCGCCGAGCGGATTGGTGTAGACCTTTTGCAGGCTGGTTAGGGTGTCCGTGACGGTTAGCTCGAACTCGACGTTGGTCAACGACCCGAAGAGGAGCCAGTGCCTACCGTTGCGTTGGCGGCCATCGATCGCCTTGACCGTCAACTCGTAGACGTCGGGATCGAAGAAGTAGAACGCACCAGAGCAGTCGCCACCCGATCCGAGGGTCCTGCCTGTACCCATGCGGCCCATGGCATCGGCCCAGTTGACCTGCGCACGGAATCGGCCGCCGTTGAGACACAAGGTCTCAGGACCAGCAGTACAAGTGGACCGAGGCCGCACCCGCGCCGTGAGATCGGGCACCATGAAGCCGGGATCGATCCGACACGGACCTTGGGCCAGGCCGCCAGCCACGATCCCATTGCAGGTCGCTTGGAGGTCGCCCGATCGGCCTGGATGCGTTCGACGTCCGCGTTGAGCTGCGCGTCGCCATAGTCGATGTCGGTGTTTACGAACGCCTGGCCACCATTCATCTTGCGTGGGTCGTAGACCAGATCCGCCAAACCGAAGGTCGAAAAGCCCATGTCGGTCAAGATGAAGCTCTCGGGCAACCCGGTTGCATTCAGTAGGTCGTTGAGACGTGCGACCTGCTCCGGCGTCCTCATGTCAGGCGATTGAAGCAAGCCCATGCAAGCGTTGACAGCGAGGGCCATGGCCGTTTGGTCGAAGCCGGGATCGGGCGGGGACGGCAACCCATTGGCGCCACCAGGAATGGCCGTACCAGCCACATCACCACAAATGGCATCGTAGATCAGTCGAAGGTCGACACCGCCATCCCAAATCCGGCTGCCACCCACGGCGCCGCAAAAAGGCAGGGCACCGACGACGTTGCCGAGGTTCGCTTGCTCGATCGCTTGGGCCGTTACGATGCCGCCCAGCGAGGCACCGTGGACCATCACTTGGTCGGGTACGCCGAATTCGTCTTCGAACGCTCGCACCATTTCTTCGTTGTCGGCCACGGTCTCGAAAACGGCCCAGCCGGTCAAGCTGTAGCTCGAAGCGGCAACCGCGTAGCCCTCGGAGAGCTGCAAGCCGGCCAGTGGTCCCATATCGTCCACGGGCCAATCGGCGATAGGTCGAATCCATGATTTCAAATCGCCAAGCCAGCAGCCGGCGTCCAGCCATCGGGCACCATGATCTTGTAATACGCACCGTCGGAGGTTTGGCCGGTCAGCTCGGTCTGGGCCTGCGCCGCGAAGCCAACGGAAAATGCCATCACTACAATGGCGCACACTGCGCCCCACGAACATCGAGCCATAGCCACTCCTTGTCAGGTCGCTACCCTCAGAGATTGAACGAGATGGCATGCACCCCGGCCACCGATCTCCTTACGCGAGAAGACCGATAGCGCAGCAGTCGTCCGCGGCCTCTCTTCTGAACAATGAGGAGCGAGCCCTAGAGAACGCGAATCTTGTTTCGAAGAATGATGACCTCGAGCGCGACGCCAGCCTTCTGCACCAACCGCTGCAACTCGTCCAGCGGCGCTGCATCAATGGCGCCGCCAGCGTTGTCACCATAAAAGAACGAAACCACCCGCTCACGCAAACGGATCGGCAGCACGACACACGCCCCCGGCGCACCGCCCAGGCCTTGAACCAAGGTGTCGTGCGCTGGGAACGGCGGCAAGGGTCCGCGCCACATCTCGAGCCCCGCCAAGAGGCTCTTGAAGACCGACGCCTCGTCCACCGACACGTCGAGCGATCGCACCACTTGGCTCGTCAAGCCTTCCCCTTCGCCGCGCCAACCGAGAATCCGATCCTTCCGGCGCATGAACAACAAGGACCGCCTGAAGTGCGGCTGGGCGAACGCCAAGATCTGGTCGGCAATCTCGTCGCGAATCTCAACCCGCTGCAAACGGGCCGACACCACGGCGAGTGAGGTCCCGCGCGGCGTGACCACACCCACTTGGACGCTGCCGGAAGCTGAGTCATCCGAATCCGCGACCGCGCCGTTGGTCTCAGAAGTAGCGTCGGTATCGGAAGTGGCGTCGGTATCGGAAGTGGCGTCGTCGGTGTCGATCCCCAATGCCTCGCGCCGTCGCTTGCCGTAGATCAGCGCGCGCTCTTCCTCCGGCAGCTCGACGTACATCGGCCGCTCCGGCAGGGGCGATCTGGGCTTCTTGGTCTCGCCCGTGGCAGGCTCCGCTGTAGCTACACTGGCGGACTCGGCCGGTGCTTCTGGGGCCGGTAGCTCGTGGGCCGGTATTTCTTGAACCCGTGTTTCTTGAACCCGTATTTCTCGAGCCAGTGCCGGGGCGGCGACGCTCGCATCCGCCACCAACGGTGGCGGCTCGACGATTTCTCGGCTGCCGCGTTCGATCCGTTGGACCAACGCTGTCAGTCGCACCGGTGCGGGTACCTGGTAGTAACGTTCCAAGGCTTCGTGGATACGTGCTTCGAGCCCCATGACTGTACGGGTCAAGCGCGACGTCAGGCTCCCGATCTCGTCTTCGATCAGCGCTTCCCCCGGATTCAAGGAGCCGATCAAGAGCGTGCCACCCAATCGCTTCACCGGTACGATCTGGTAGCGCCGAGCCAACTTGGGTGGCACCAGTCGAATGATCTCAGCGGGTACGGAGCGTAGCTCTTCGGCGGTTACGACCTGGGTGTGGCGCAACGCTCCGAGTGCCTGCAACAGGTCCGACTCGGCGATCAAGCCCAACTCGAGAAGATTGGTACCCAGCCGTTGACCAAGCTCCCCCTGCATCGCAAGCGCCCGCTCGAGACCTTGCTCCTTGATCAAACCCCGTTCGATCAAGATCGTCCCCAGCTGGCTCCGCCTGCCTGCCCCTCGCGTACGCATCACACCCGGATGCTACACGACCGGACCACAAACGTCTCTCGGCCTGAAATGATGCTCCCATGAGACGCCGCCGAATAAGGCTCCTCATGGTCACCGTCCTGCTCGGTCTGCTGGTCATGGTGGCGTGGGTACTACGGGATCGACCTCGGCTGCAACTGGCCAAGGCCTTGGGCGCGCGCCTGGGGGCGACGGTCACCATCGGCCGTCTGGAAATCGCGGCGTCGAATCGGGTACGGCTGCACCACGTAACGATCCACCACATGGCCTCCCAACCCCGGCTGGCACGCCTGGACGTGGCGCATATCGAGGCCGAGGGCAACCTTAAGGCCGTCGCCGAAGGGCGATTGCGCGCGCTGCATATTGATGGTGGTGTTCTCGCGCTGCAAACACCAAGCGATGCCACCGTTGTGAGTCGCGATCCTCCGCCAACCATCGACACGGCCACCATTCGAGGCCTGCGGGTTCAACTGCCGGATCAACCAGTGGGCCCGGCTCACCACATCACCATCAACGGCAGCCTGACTGGCATGGGCAGCACCACAATCGTTGGCAACTTGCAGGCCCGAGTCCCGCAATTGGCAACAGCACCCCTCATGCACTTCTTCGGAATCGAGACACCCAACACCCCCGCTGCCGCTAGGCTGCCGGGGCCCTCGCGCATCGACTTGCTGCTGACGACGGCTGGCGAACAACCGCGAATCGAGATCGACGCCAACCTGCCCCATGTTCGCGCAGCCCACGCCGCGCTTCAGCGCAGCGCTTCTGGCGAATGGAGCCTCGCTGAAACGAAGCTCGAGGGCGTTCTGATTGCGCCTTGGCTCGCGGCTGTGAATGGCGAGTCCGGTCTCCGCGCCAATGGCGTGCTCGACCTCGCGATCGAGGGCCAAACCCATCGAGGGCTCCTGTGGCACGCGAACATCACAGATGGTGCCGGGGAGTTCGACGGTTTGGATCGGGGCTGGACGCTGGCCGGCCTTCGAGGCTCGCTGTCGGGGGTTGCACATCTGGAAGATGAGTACGAAGAACGTGCCTGGCACACTTCCGTCGAGGGTCAACTCGACACCGACCAGGTGACCATAGGCCCATTGAAAACAGGCCCATTGAAAACAGGCCTATTGAAGACCGCGGATGGCACGCCAACGGACGTTGCCATCGCGATCCCAGCCCGCCTGCTTCTCGAAGGACGTGGTCGTTACGGGGACACGCTCCGGATCGAGGCTGTTGCCGCACTCTCGCTCGACGACTGGGGCCATTTCGAGTTGGACGGTGTCGTCGACTCCCACCACCTCATGATCAACGGCCTCGGCGACGGTGCGCTGCTTCCGTGGCTCGCAGGCTTGGCCTCGACATATACCCCGAACGTCCAGCTCGACCGGTTCGAGGGCCGCTGGCACGCGGAAGGCCGGATCGAGGGGCCGCGGAGCTCCCCAACTGTCGAAGCCACCGTCGGCCTCGATGATTTGGTTCTCCACGACCGATTGGGCCGCAAGCTGAACGCGCGAGAGCTCGACGTGCGGATCGGGGCGCTTGTCTTCTTCGACCAATCCAGCTTCGACGGCCCCAGCACGGCGATCGAGCCAACACGGCTCGAGGTCACGGCGCGCGACCTCGTTGTCGCGCTGAACGACCGGCACCGGCTCACCGCGGCTGAGGCGAACATCGAAGCATCCAGTATCGAGCTGCGTCGCAACCAGCTGGGTCTACGGGCGCGCGCCCGAGCCCGAGAGACGCTGGCGACTTGGGTCAACGAGCACACCACCAATCACGTGCACATCGACAGCTGGACCGCGGACATCAACCTCCCCGCCATCGACTTGAGCACGGGTCGCGCCAAGACGATCGACGTCGCAGCCACGCTCGAAGGCCAACAGGGAGAACTATCAGGGTGGCACTGGACCGGCGATCGAGCCATGACGGTCGCCATCGGAGGCTCCACCGCACACCCTCGCCTCGCGGTCGCGCCCACGGCGTTGACCCTTTCGCCGGTCTTGCACGGCCAGGTCCTCGAACCCATCCCGTTTACCCTCGGCGGCACCGCCGTCGTCGACACCGAGCACCTCCGGGTCGATCCCATCGACGTTGACATTGACGCCGGGCCGCTGGGTCGGGGTCATCTCGCGGGTCGCTTCAACCCAGATGCCCTGGCGCTTCATCTCGACACCGTCCTCGAGGACCTCACCCCATGGCTCGCACACGTCCCCACGCTCGGCGAGCTGGTCCCAGCAGGGTACACCTTGAGTGGCGGCGGACAGGCCCAGCTCAACCTCCACACCACCGCGGACACACCCTGGAGCCTCGCGGGCAACATCACCCTTTCCGATGGCGGGCTGGTCAGTGACGACGGCAGCCGCGTCATACAGGGTCTGCCGATCGACGCCGAGATCACCGTCACGCCGACCGAAGCCACTGTGGTGGATACCGCGGGCGCAGACACCGAGGACGCTGCCGGCATCACCCTCGACGCTTTAGCCCACATTGGCGGCTTCCAAATGCTCTGGGGAGCCGTCTTCGCCGACTACGGTGCCCACGCGGCGGTCGCCGAGATCGAGGCCCGCTGGCAACCAGCAGCAGGCCCAGCGCTAGCAGGCGAATCCGAACGGGGCAGCTGGCAGGCCGACGTGGGCTTGCGGTTCGAGGGAGCCGCCTCGGCCGGCGCCCCGGAAGGACGTTTGGCAATCGGAACCAACACAGTCAACGGCCTCGATTACCAATTCGAGGTCACAAGCATGGACCTCGACGCGCTGCTCACACACGATGTACGCACACCGCTGCAAGGTTCGGTTCCTTGGCTGGATGAACTCGAAGCCGCTGGGCGCACCAAAGTCGAGCTGGCCGGTCAATGGGATGCAGCGCGGCGATCGGCGCGCGGCTCGTTGACGGTTTCTCGCGGACTCGTCACGTTTGCTGGCGACCGATTTCGCGCCGAAGGGCTGGACCTCGAGCTGCCGATCGATGTGACGTGGCAAGGCGGGACCCCCGCCGTGATCAATGGCCCACCCCAGAAGGGTCGCATCCGCTTTGACCGGCTGGTTGCGGGTGGCCTCGGATTTGAACCGGTGGCGACTGAGCTGAACATCGTCGCCGATACGGTTCGCTTTGCGGGTGGCCTCAACGGGCCCTTCCTGGGTGGCCGTCTTGGTCTCGGTACGCTCGCCCTGGTCGACCTCATGCGCGCTTCACGGCATATCAGCACCGCGATCGAATTGCGGGCTGTGGACCTCGGGCTCGCCGCGCAACGACTCAGCCTGCCGCCGCTCGAAGGCCGGCTCGATGGTGCGTTCCCGCGGGTTCGCGCCACCATGGACCGGTTTGAAGTCGAAGGCGACGGTGCCCTTAACGTCTTTGGCGGCTCGGTTCGCATTTTTGATATCGCGGGAAGTGAGGTCTTCTCTCGCTACCCTCGGATGACCTTCTCCGCCGACTTCGCGGACATCGATCTCGAGCAGGTCACCCGCACCTTTGATTTCGGGATCATGACGGGCTCAGTCGAAGGCATCTTGCGCCACTGCGAGTTGTTCCGCGGCACCCCGGTTCGGTGCGCCGGTCGGATCGAATCGGTGCCGGAACGACACACCAAACGGTTTATCGACGTCAAAGCGGTCAACAACATTTCAATCCTCGGAACCGGCGGACGAATCGGTCGACTCGATCGTGGCCTGCACCGATTCCTGCGACGATTCACTTACAGCTCCTTGGGCGTGGACATCGCCTTGCGCGACGATCGTTTCCAACTACGCGGTCTCCTGAGCCGCAACGAGCGGGAGCTCTTCTTGAAAGGCCGTCTTCCCTTCCCGATCGATATTGTCAACATCGAACCCGGCAACACCGTATCTTTCCAGACCATGCTCGGCCGGCTGCGCAACTTCGAAATCAATCTTGGCCAAGCACCCTGACAAACATGGGCGCCAACGGCACGAAGCTTGCTTACCAAGATCCTCGAACCCGGATTTCGGACCGATCCGTGGGTTACACTCGCAACCAAGGGAGAAGCGATGAGGCACACATCTACCAATCAGCCGGCGTCGAAAACGGCCTTCATTCTTGTGGCGACGGCAGTGATCGCTTTCGGATGCGTCACCATCAACGTGTATTTCCCCGAAGAAGCGATCAAGGACCTCTCGGAACGGATCGAGGACGAGGTCGAACGGGTGGCAGGCGCTGGCACCGCCTCCTTCCGGCACCAGCAGGCTTTGGACGGCCAGCGTTCCTTGTGGGCCTACGTCGCCGAGCCCTTGCTGCGGCTCACCGCGGGCCAAGCGTATGCTCAGGGTGACGCTGTTGCCGCACCCGAGGTCACCAACCCCGCCATCCGCAAGATCATCGACAGCCGCGCCGCCCGCCTCGCTGAGCTCAATCGCTTCAAGGCATCCGGCGCCATCGGCGAGACCAACAAAGGTGACGTTGCCGTGCGCAACCTCGACAGCCTCGACCTACGTGACCGTGCCGCCGTTCAGCGCTTGGTCAAGAGCGAGAACAAGGACCGAGATGCCTTGTACAAAGAAATTGCCGCGGCCAAGAGCGTCGACCTCTCGCAGGCCCCACGGATTCGCGCGACGTACGCCGCCACCCTGCGCGAAAAGGCCAAACCAGGCGACTGGATCCAGATGCCCGACGGGACCTGGCGCCAGAAGTAGCTGGGGCGACCTACCTACCGCGGCGGCGTGCTCATCAGCTACCTTTTGGATGCGAGGCTGGCGCCGACGTCAAACCAGGCTGACCACGCTAGGTGACCCGGCCTCGCGATCGATAGGCTGGCGTGTCCCAGGCCCGGGTCTCGAGCACCTCATCGAGAGTCGCGATGGCGTCCCACACGTCCACGAAACGCAGGTAGAGCGGGGCCAGGCCAAAACGCATGATGTCCGGCGGCCTGAAGTCACCGACGATCCCGCGATCGATCAATGCTTGCATCACAGCGTAGCCCTCAGCATGGCGAACGGCGATCATGCTCCCGCGTTGGTGGTGCTCAGTCGGCGTAATGACCTCGATTCCATAGGCCTCACACAGTGGTTCGATGCGTTCGAGAAGCAGATCGCCAAGCGCCAGAGATTTGCCCCGAAGCGCAAACAGATTCACACCCTCGAAGGCGTCGAGTGCCGCGCACAACGCCGTCATGCTGAGAATCGGCCAGGTGCCACAGTGAAACCGTTCGACGCCGGGAGCGGGCCGGTACGCCCGTTCGAAGGCGAAGAAATCAGCATGACCCAGCCAACCTTGAATGGGATTGTGTACCACTTCTTGCCACTGCGGCGCCACGTACAAGAACGCTGGGGCACCCGGTCCTCCGTTGAGGTACTTGTAACCGCACCCCACCGCGAAGTCGACGTTGCAGGCCCCGAGGTCAACGTCGACCGCGCCCGCACTGTGCGAGAGATCCCACAGCACCAACGCGCCCGCCGCATGCGCCGCCATCGTGATTGCCGCCATGTCGGCCAACGCACCCGTGCGGTAGCTCGCATGGCTCGCACAGAGCACCGCAACGTCATCGCGACCCGCCAAGGAACTCACCCAGTCGGCGCCGGAATCGAGAGCCTGCAAACGGATTGCGCCGCCCGATGCGTCACACAGGCCCTGGGCCACGTAGAGATCGGTTGGAAACTCGTCACCATCCACGAGAATGGTGTTTCGCTCAGGCCGCAGACCGACGGCTGCGGAGAGCAACTTGAACAGATTGACCGAAACCGAATCGGTCACCGCGACATCCTTTGGGCGTGCACCGATCAATCGAGCAATTTTCGCTGCTGATCGCGCCGGAAGGTCAATCCAAGGGTCCTTCCACGAGCGAACGAGCCATGAGCCCCACTGGTCTGCCACGGCCGCCTCGACGGCAGGCGTGACCGCCTTCGGCAACGCACCCAGCGAATTGCCATCGAAGTAGCGAACATCCGGCGGCAATTCGAATTCGGCACGGCATCCGCCGAGGGAGTCGTTTCGGTCCGAGGCTTCGGCGTCGGCACGGGTACGGCAGCCTGACAATGACATGGCCCGAGCATAGTCGACCTCAAGGCGAGCCGCGCCCGTCCGGAGCCTGTGTTGGCAGCAGGAAACGCCCATCCCATCAGGTCCGTGACCCAGGCCGGGCGTTGACCAAAGCAACTACTGAATCAAGGGACCTTCCAGTCGGCAGACGTTACAGCGAGACGCAAATGCCCCAGCACCATAACAACTCATTACAGAGCACGGTAGACTGGCAAGAACATTCCTACTGAGGTTCATCTGTGAGCACCGCCCCAGCACCGAACGTTCCCGAGTCTCTGCGCCCCATCGATCGCGCGTGGTTGCGCATGGACGAGCCGGACAATCTGATGGTCATCACCGGTGTGATGCTGCTCGAGACCATCGATTTGCCGTCACTCGCGACTATTCTCGAGCGCCGGTTGGCTCGGGTACGACGCTTTCGGCAGCGACTCGGATTCGAGCGGGGCCTGCCCGTCCGCTGGGAGGACGACCCCGACTTCGACATCGATCGCCACGTAGACCGCTTGGTCTTACCGGCACCTGGCAAGAAGCGCAGCCTGCAAGCCGAAGTCAGCCGACTCATGAGCCAGCCGCTTCCGCGAGACCGGCCCTTGTGGCACTTCTGGTTGGTCGAGCACTACAATGGCGGCAGCGTGCTGGTTTCGCGACTGCACCACGCCATTGGTGATGGTGTTGCCTTGATGATGGTGCTGCTTTCGCTCACCGACACCACCGCCAACGCCGAGCCCATCGACCAAGCAACCGGCGCCGAAGCCGCACACGACAGCCCATTCGCCGCGCTCTTCGACTCGGACCCGGCGGTCCGTGACGAAGCGGTGGCCCATGCTTCCGAGGTCATGCCCGAAATCATGGCATTGATGACGCGCTCGGGCGGTGCGGTGCCCTCGGCGAGCAAGGCTCGCATGACCGGCAAGCTCGGCGCTGCCTTCTCACGACTGGTCCTCCGGCCACCCGATCCACGAACGGTCTTTAAAGGTCCGTTGACCATGACCAAGCTGGTGGCGTGGTCCGACGAAGTACCGATCGACCACGTGCGCACCATCAAGGATCAAACCGGCGGCACCCTCAACGATGTCCTGCTCACCGCCATGACCGGGGCCTTGCGTCGCTATTTGGTCGATCATGGCCGGCGGGTGGATGGCATTCAATTCCGCGCCGCCGTACCGGTCAGTCTGCGCAAGGTCGATCAGCTAGCCGACATGGGCAACCAGTTTGGCCTGGTCTTCCTCAAGCTGCCCGTAGGTCTCGCCAGTCGAGCGGAGCGCCTTGCCGTCCTGCGCAAGCGCATGGCGGCGCTCAAGAAGTCCTACGAAGCGGGGGTCGTGCTGGGTTTCCTGCACGGCATGGGCATGAGCCCCCCGGCAATCCAACGCCTGATCGAGCGCATTTTCGGACTCAAGGCAACCGCGGTCATGACCAACGTTCCCGGTCCACGCGAAAAGCTCTACTTCGGTGGACGCACGATCCGCGACATGCTGTTCTGGGTACCCCAATCAGGTCGCCTGGGACTGGGCATCAGCATCCTCAGCTACGCCGGGAACGTTCGGCTGGGCATCACCACCGATCAGGGCCTCGTACCGGATCCCGAGAAAATCGCCGATGCCTTCCACGCCGAGCTCGAAGCCATGCATGACGAGGCCACCGGAGCCGCGTAGATCTCGCGCGCAGGGCGCTCGGCCGACCTGCCGGTTGTTCCCGGCGATCCTACCCTGGGAACGCAAGCGTGTCGCCGAACCTGCGCAGGGTGCCCGGCTCGTTCACGTACTCGCTCGTTCACGTACTCGCGCGTCGCACCGGCTTGGGTATCGGTCACCGTCACGGTGTAGCCCATGTTCGAGAACGCGCACAGAAAGATCCAGAAGTGGCCGTTGTTGGGATGACCGTCGTGTGTTGAGATGACCGTCGTGGATCTTGATAAACAGCTCAACGTTCTCGGGCCGGAAGAACCTTGTCGATGCAAACCAGCCCATTGACGCCGGCACCGCGATTCGACATTGTCGGCCGCCTCGATAGGGTTGCCGTCATGCCGTCATCGTCGAAATCATCGAACATCGCCAAACCCGGCCGCATTCGCGGCAACCGTCGCGCTTCGGAGCGGTTCATCATCAGCATTGGACGCGCGCTGCACGGAGCGGGGGCACCTGCCCATCAGCTCGAAGAGGCCATGGAACGCATGTCGGTGGCGCTGGGCCTCGTGGGGCATTTCTTCTCGACGCCAACGGCCATCTTTGCCAGCTTCGGCAACAACGATGGACGCAGCACGCGGCTCGAACGGGTCCAGCCAGGCGACACCGCCCTCGAACGCCTGAACCAACTCGACACGATCATCGAACGGGTCCTCGACGGCCAACAGTCACCGAGCCAAGCACTGCGCGCCCTGGCCCAGGTAACGTCGGCGCCGCGGCGTTGGCCGGTTGCCGCCGAGACCGTCTCGTTCGCGTTGGTCGCGGCGGCCGCGTCACGTTTCTTCGGTGGCGGATGGCCCGAAATCGCCACCGCCGCGGTGCTCGGCCTGGTCACCGGCTTGATTGCCTACGGCGCTGGCCGCTGGCCCGCGGCCGGAAGGCTGCTCTACCCGCTGGCCGGGCTTACCGCTTCCCTGCTCGCAGGCCTTGCCCACGCTGTCTACGGGCCGGTCTCGATCTACGTGGTAACCCTGGCCGCGCTGATTCCCTTGGTCCCCGGCATGACCCTGACGGTGGCCATGACCGAACTCGCGACCCGCCACTTGGTTTCGGGCAGCGCTCGGTTGGCAGGCGCGATGCTGGTCTTCGTGACTTTGGGGTTTGGCGTTGGTCTGGGCAACCGTCTGACTTCGCTCTGGCTCGACGTCGGCGAGATTCCCGCGCCAACCGCCGCACCCGCCTGGACCGAATGGGCGGCCTTGTTGTTGGTCAGCGTAGCCCTGACCGTCCAATTTCGTGCCCATCCTCGCGACATCGGGTGGGTGCTGGCGGCAAGCGTCTTGGCAGTGCACAGCGGTCGTGCCGGTAGCGTCTTGCTCGGACCCGAGATCGGTGCGTTCTTGGGAGCGGTGCTGGTGGGCGTCGCCGCCAACCTGGTCGCACGGTTCGCTAGACGACCAGCAGCCATGGTCCAACTACCAGGGTTAATGCTGCTGGTTCCGGGCAGCATCGGCTTTCGCAGTATGGCGTCGTTGGTTGCCCACGACACCCTCTCGGGGGTGCAAGCGGCGTTCACAATGACCCTGGTCGCCATTGCCCTGGTCACCGGCCTGCTCGTCGCCAACGTGGTCCTTCCCCCACGTCGACTCACCTAAGGTACTTCGATTACTCGAGCCGAAAATCGGCTTCGACCAACAGATAGAAGGGCGACGGCTCTCCTTTGACATCCAACGCCTCAAACGTCCAGGCGCAGATCGACTCCTGTGCCACCCGCACCAAAGCCGGATTGAAGCCGCGCAGGATGCGGACGCGCTCGATCGTTCCATCTTTGAGCACCAGGGCCTCGAGCCGAGCAGCGCCTTGAACCCGACTGCGACGCACAACGTCCGTGTACTGCGGTGCGCCTCCTGTGAGGCGCTCTGGCCGTTCGAAGCTTGTCGTTAGGATCTTCCCTTCTTCGTCTTCAGCAATCGGTTCTTCCGCCCCATCGATCTCACTGGTCGAGTCAGCATCCTCGAGTGACGCGACCACCGCACCCTCCGAGTCGTCGGCGGCATCGGCCGAATCACGGTCGGAATCACGGTCGGAATCACGGTCGGAATCACCTTTTCTTGCCTTCTTGCCGCTGAGCTCCAACTCGGTCAGATCCTTCAGGCCAGGAAAGGTCGGACCCGTGCGGACGGCGAACCGTGGCCAAGGCCGCGCCCAATATGCGGGACCGGTCTGCTTCATACACGGCGACGTGGCACGCCGAAACAATGCCGCCTGGTCTTCCCGGGTCCAGAGCTTGACCTCTGGGTACGCCGCAACCAATGCCGCCAGCTTGTCGACCTGTTTGGTCTCGCGGTACAAACGAGACAAGCCATGGATCATCTTCTCGTCGCGGCCTTCAGACAGTGCTACAGCACGCCGAAACGCATCTTCAGCACGCTGGGTCTGCTTGCCCGCCCGTTGCCCCTTGCGGAACAAGGCACGGCCCATTTGGTGGTACGCCAAGCTCAACACGACGGCATCTTCGGTACCGGCGAGGGCCGACTCGGCAGCCGCGATGGCTTTCTTGGCATTGCCGCGGCTGTTCCAAACCTCCGCCATCCCCGCCTGTGCTCGGGCTCGGCAACCCGCTGAAATCCCCTCGGCCTGCTCGTACAGCTCGAAGGCGCGATCGTATTGCGCCGAGCGTGCCATCACCGCTGCCTCCGCAATGGTCTCTTGGCAGCGGGAGGCCGGTTCCTGCCCCTGCGTTGCCGCAACGGCCCCAACCAGGCAAAGGGCCATGAAGATCGTTCGAGACGCCCAATTCTGCAAAGACATGGCAACATCTTATCGGCTCATTGGGAACCTGACGAGCACACAGCGGGTCTACTCTAAGGAACGAACGCCCGGGCTCTCGACCCGCGTCCGCCGGCCGGCAGCACGCATCTCCGAGTCACCATGGCGCCGCGTTCGACATCGCTCCAAGGTGTCGAGCCGTAGCGCTGGGACGCCCCCAGGAGGAAGCTGTCATGACCCATCAACCGAACGCGCCGGCGTTGGCTGGCACCACCGCTCTCGACCATCTCGTGTTCGCGCCCTCCGGTCGCGAAGACCTTCGTTTGAAGATCGCCATCGCCGTCACAGCCGCGTTGCATCTCGCCCTGTTGGCGGTGGTCATGCCCCAAAAGCCAGAGCGCCCGCCGACCAAGCCCGAGCGGGCCACGACGCTCGTGCTCAAAGATATTCGCTTTGAACGCAAGCCGCCGCCGCCCGAACCGCCCAAACCGCAGACGCCCAAACCACCCAAACCCGCCACCGTGTCCGTTCCCCTCCCCGAGCCGCCCCCCGTGGAGCTGTTGGTGGATCTGGAGATCCCCGAGCCGCCGCCATTGCCAATGCCCCAGACCCCCGTGCTGGTTTTGCCGCCACCACCCGCGCCCGCACCACCTGCTCCGGCACCACCGAGCGAACCCCTGCGGGTCGGCGCGGGTATCGAGCTGCCCCTGCGCACGGTGTTCGTCGAACCACGCTACTCCGAGAGCGCACGCAGGATTGGGCTCGAGGGAACGGTGATCCTCGACACGGTGATCGATCGCGCGGGTCGGATTCGCAATGTCGTGGTGCTGCGCGGGTTACCCATGGGATTGACCGAGGAAGCCGTCCGCGCGGTGTCCAAGTGGCAATTCGAGGCACCAACCATGAATGGCGAGCCCGTTGAGCTGACCTACGTGGTGACCGTTCGCTTTCAGCGGCGCTGAATCGCGGGCCAATCCACTGGTCCAACGAAACCCCTCCTGATCTCCGCCGTAGGATGACCCAGGAGGCAATACGATGTGGATTTTCCTGCTTTGGTGCATCCTCTTCCTCATCAGCTGGCCAGTGGCCATTCTGGCGTTGCTGATCTTCCCCTTGATCTGGCTGCTGCTCTTGCCCTTTCGGTTGGTCGGTATCGCGGTCGATGGCGTCTTCGCCTTGGTCAAAGCGATTCTCTTGTTGCCCGCGCGTCTTCTCGGGCTCCGGCCAGCCCGGGCTTGATGGGCGTCCAACGGGATTTCGTGACTGCCTGGGACCCGCCAGTTTAAACCTTTGGTGTTCCCGAACCGTCTCTATGATCGACGACTGCACCAACCAAGAGGAACGATTCATGCCGCGTTTGATCCGAATCTCGCTCATGTTAGCCCTGACCGCCCTTCCCGCCGCCGCTGACTGTCGATTCAAAGCACTCATCGACGAAACCATCGCGGCCAGCGACGCCGACCGAATTCGGATCGACGTCGGTGCCGGCAGTCTCGATGTCGTGGGCGCCCCCAATCTCGATCACGTCCGGATTCACGGCACCGCGTGCGCCTCGAGCGCGGACCTACTCGACGCACTTGGCGTCGAAACCGATCGACGTGGGGACGACATCGTGGTGGTCGCCACCAAACCCGATGACGAGTGGCACGGATTGGCACGGCGCTACGCCTACATCGACCTGGTGGTCGAAGTACCGGCCGAAGCTTCGGTGGCCGTTGACGATGGCAGTGGCGATCTCGAAATCCGGCATGTGCGCAGCGCCAAAGTTGACGATGGGAGTGGGTCGATCCGGATCGAGGACGTGGAAGAAGGTGTCCACGTCGAAGACGGTAGCGGCGAGATCGACATCCGAGATGTCCGCGGGACGGTCTGGGTCAACGACGGGTCAGGTAGCGTCGAAATCGACCGCGTCGGTGGCGTCGAAATCGACAGTGACGGCTCCGGAGAGCTGGTCATGACCGATGTCGATGGCGATGCATTGGTGCGGGTCGATGGGTCGGGCAGCATCCGCGTTCGCGGTGTCGGTGGCGACTTCACCGTTCGCAGCGACGGCTCCGGCGAAATCGATCACCGTGATGTCGCCGGTCGTGTCTCCTTACCTCGGGACTAAGGATCCGCCTCAGGCCGACGAGCCGGTCGAGGCCCCTCTTTTGTAGCGGCCGTCGCCCCTGGCGGCCGTCCCTCCGCCAGGCACCATCCATCTATTCGCAACAGGCTCCTCGCAAGCCTACACCTCAGGCCGACGAGCCGGTCGAGGCCCCTCTTTTGTAGCGGCCGTCGCCCCTGGCGGCCGTCCGGCTCTGCCGTCATGAGGACGGCCGGCACAGGTCCGGCCACTACGCACAGAACCGCGATGCCGCCGCTCCCGTTGGACTCCGAACGTCACGCCTAACATCTGGCTAGATCCCATCCAATAACCCGTAATCAGCTGAAAACAAGAGGGTTAAACGCGCATCTGAGCTCATTTTCTGAGACGTTCTCTGATAGACTCAAGTCGATTAAAACACAGAGTCCAAAGAACTTAACTCGGAAAGTGAGAGCCCAGAATGCGCAAAGCTCGCGAATCTCAGCCCAATCTCACCTACAATTGGCTCGATCTGGACCATGCCAAAGAGCTACAGACCCTCGCAGGCCTGATCGACCAACATCCTAAGATCGCCGATCTCGTCTGGCAAGACCTTACCCGAAATGCCTCGCATTCAACCGGCGCACGAGGCATGACGGCCGAGTTGGTGTTCCGCGCTTTGTTGCTCAAACAGATGAATACCTGGAGCTACGACGAACTCCATTTTCACCTCGCCGACTCGCAGACCTATAGATCCTTCTGCGGCATGAGCTTCGCTCAAAAAACGCCCGCCAGATCGACGTTGGCGGCGGCGATCAAGAAAGTTCGGGCCGAAACCCTCGAAGCGATCAATCGCCTCTTGTTGCTGGAGGCCCGCGAGCGCAAGGTCGAGAGCGGGCAGCTTTCCCGAGTCGACTGCACGGTGGTCGAAACGCTGATGCATCCTCCCGCGGACTCGCAGCAGTTGTGGGACTGCATCCGGGTACTCCTCCGGTTAATGAAGCGGGTGCAGGCGCATCTACCGGCCGGCCTCTTCACGTTTCCGAACCGGAAGAAACGAGCCAAGCGCCGCTGCCGTGAGATCTCTGTAGCGCGAAGGAAAGTGGCGCGTCGGGAGTCCTACAGGGATCTCGTGAAGGTTGCCGAGGAGATCCAGCAAAAGGCCTTGGAAGCGGTTGCCCTGCTGGAGGCTCACCGGGTCGTCGACCCGGCCCTCGAGCAGAAGCTGGCCCGGTTTCTCGACCTCATCGAGCGCACCTTGGATCAGACTCGTCGCCGGGTCTTCGACGGCGAGAGCGTACACGCCTCGGAGAAACTCGTCTCCGTCTTCGAAGACCACTCCGACATCATCCGCAAAGACTTCAAGAACACATACTACGGCCACAAGATCTGTCTCACCGGTGGCAAGTCCTCGATGGTTCTGGATTGCCAGATCTTCCGAGGCAATCCCGCCGATGCCAACATGGCTGTGCCATCCGTCGAACGTCAGCAAGACATCTATGGCAAAGCGCCGCGCCAAGTCGTGTTCGATGGAGCCTTCAGCTCGGCGAGCAACCTTGAGAAGATCCAAGAACTGGGGACCCAAGATGTTGTCTTTTCCAAGAGCTCTCTGAAGATCTCCGAGATGGCCAAGAGCCTCTACGTCTACCGCAAGCTACGCAATTTCAGAGCCGGCATCGAGGGATGTATCTCGTTCCTGAAGCGTACCTTCGGACTGCATCGCTGCACCTGGCGCTCCTGGTCGTCGTTCAAGAGCTACGTCTGGAGCTCGATCGTTTCCTGCAACCTATTGGTCATGGCCCGAACCATTCTCAGCCAAGCTTGATCAGCCGACCGGCGGCCAAAGCACGCGGCACCCCGACGGGCCGCCTGGATGAGATATGGGCGCGAATGCAGTCCTTGCCGCATTCGCACCTCTGGCGGTCGATTCCACGATCACCCGGTGAGCAGCACCCCCAATGGACCCTTAGACGAGGGCCCATTCGACAGGCCTGTGGGCTCGAAACCGCATTTCTGGATGGGATCTGGCTAGTGACTTAGCCAATCATGATTCCGGGTCATGCTCGGCATCCAACCGAGCCCGTTCATAGCGTGCGAGTAGCTTGGCGTCGTCCTCGGTCCACGATGTCCCGGCTTGGTCACGCACGGCGCGCAGGGTATCCACGGCCACGCCATGGCTGCCCTGGGCGTGTGCGAAACGTGCAATGACCCGCTGAATGGCGAGCGGGTCGTCGATCAAGCGATCTAGGGCCAACGCCCGATCGAGTTGCGGCCGTGCTTGGTAGGGGTAGCCCTTGCGCAACAAAATATCGGCCAGCGCAAGCGCTGCTCGCCCTTCACTGGCCTCGTCTCCGAGGACCACCGCCAATTCCTGGACATCGAGGTACAGATCCTCAGCCCGCTCGTAGGATTTATCGGACCACAGCAAGCGAGCGCGCTTCTCGGCCAACAGCAGCGTCCGCGCCTGATCATTGCGTTGGCGGTAGTGGGCGGTGGCTTCAGACCACAGGTCGTCGGCATCCTCGATCCGGCCCTGACGCGCGGCGACCTCACCGAGACTGGCGGCGATGTTCATCTCGGACGCCACATCACCCAGCGCCTGCGCTTCAACGCGTGCCTCTCCCAGTAAATCGGCAGCCGCCTCGATGTCCCCGTTGGCCAAGCTGGTACTGCCCAGCTGCCGCAAGGTATCGATCTCGCCAAGTCGGTTCTCGAGGGCACGTTGCGCCTGAAGAATTTCGATAAACAGCGCCTCCGCGCGCGCACTACGCCGGCCCGCAAGGGCGATGCGGGAGCGAATATCGAGTGTTTCCAGCTGCCGGGCCCGATCACCGAGCGCCAGGTAGATAGCTTCGGCCTGGCGCGCCAGCTCATCAGCCTCGTCGTCCGCTCCCCCACGCGCGGCAACATCGCTCAGCGAAAGCAGGCTCGCGGCCTGCAAGTACCGGTCACCGCGGCTTTGAGCCTCCTCCAGAACCGCCACGAAACCCTCTCGGGCCTGACTCAGCTCGCCGCGCGCCACCGCACACTCGGCGAGGCGTGAGCGTGCCAGCAGAAATCGCGGCCGGTGCCGCACGGCAATGTCGAAATAGGACTCACCCTCAGCGACGCGCCCGGCACGCAGCGCGTCGAGGCCCATCGCAAAGAGCTGATCCGCAAACGAGTCACCGCTCAACAAGCGCGCGAATGTCACCCGCAGTGCATCCGGATTGAGACCTCGCGCCACGCCGTCCGCCAACTGCTCTGCAGCCTCCATTATCTCGCGCCCTTTGTAGGTCGCCGCCGCCTCCACCACATCCTCACGCCACAGCGTCGTTTCCAACCGTACATCCTCGTCATCACCGCGTCGGAGTGTCGTTTCCAAAACCAGCGACGCACCCAATGCCACCGCCAGCTCACGGGCTCGTTGCCGCGCACCCTCGTCGGCGACATCGAGACGCCGTCGCCGCAACGCCTGTTCCACCCACCGGACCGGTACCATCTCGATCTCGGGGGTTTCGGAGATCGCCTGCGCAGCGACCTCCATCAGCCCAATGCTGGTCCAGTCGAAGGCGGGGTCTCCGGTGGCGTTGACCCACGGCAACAACGCCACCCTGCCGCCGTTCGCAATCGTCATTCGCGTGCCGGAACCGGTCAAGCGTTGACCGTTGAATGCCGCCCAAACCGCCAAGAACAGGATCCCGAGGACCGCCAAGGCCACCCACCAAGGCCACACGCTCCGGCGTGGCAGCGCGGAACGGTGGCCACCAGCGACCGGGCGCGCCAGCGACTCGGTGCCGGCTGGCGAGACCGGCGAGCCCTCGGAAGGAGGGTCGGTCCGATCGAATGCTTGGGGCGGTGGCTTCGTTGTCATTCGTCCTATTCTGCCCTACCGGCCGCCCGGCACTCCGCGTCCAGTCGTTTCGTCCAAAAACGCCATCGAGTTTCGAGCTAAACTGTAGCCCGCTCAACTCACCACACTAGATCATGGCACTCCCACTCGAACGCATCGAAGGCAAGTACGAAATCGTCGCCAAGATTCGTGACGGTGGCATGGGCGCGCTTTACCGAGTCCGCCATCGTTTACTCGACGAGATCCGGGTGGTCAAGGTGCTGCGTTCCCAACTCGACGACACCGAAGAGCTGCGTGCCCGATTCGCCGAAGAAGCACGCGCGGCCATTCGGCTACGGCACCCCAATGTCGTTCAGATCTTCGACTTCACGCTCGACGAAGACGGCGTCGGGATGATTGTCATGGAGCACATCGACGGAGTCGACCTGGGTCAGTTGATCGGCTCACGAACCGTTCCCTCGCTCGCACTGACCCTCGAGATCGCCCGCCAAGCCTTGCGCGCCCTCGGCTACCTACACCGGCGGGGATTCGTCCATCGCGACGTTTCGCCGGACAATCTCATGCTAACCACCGATGTCGAAGGCCAGCCGCTGGTCAAGATCATCGACCTGGGCATTGCCAAACACGGTGAGCGCGCCCAAGAACTCACCTCCAAAGGCGTTTTTTCTGGGCAAGTTTCGCTACGCCTCACCCGAGCATTTCGGTGAGGGAGGCGAAGCAATCGAGCCTCGCTCCGACCTGTACGCTTTCGGGCTTCGTGCTCTACGAACTGCTGACCGGCGCACGGCCGATCAAAGGGGACGGCGCCTCCACCCTGATCGCGGGTCACCTGTTTCGGCCACCCCAGCCGTTCTCGAAAACCGATCCCGAAGGGGCGGGTGCCCCCAGATGCTACGCAGTGCGGTACAACGCGCCCTTGAGAAACGACCGGACGATCGCTTTCGGAACGCAGCGGCATTCGCTGAGATCGTAGCCTCAGTCCAACAGCACTTTCCCCTCGACAACCATGCTCATCACGAGCTGATGACGCTCATTCGGTCGCCGAGCGACGTGCCTCTGCCACCGCTACCGGGATCCACCCAGTACCGACTGGACGCGCGGTTCGACCTGTCGAAAACACCTCCACCAGGAAATGCGCCACTCGCCGCCGTCCGTGATTCGACAGCCGATGCCTCCCCCGCTTCCACCGAAGATCCACTTGACGGTCATCTCGCGACCGGCTGCCAACTGGCGGCGGAGGGCCGCCATGCCGAGGCCATTGGCGCCCTCCGCAATGCGCTCGACCTGCAGCCGGACAACACCGCCATTCGGCGTCTGCTGGAAGAGTCGCTCCAGCAACGGGATGCGAAACATCGACGCTGGCGCGACGACTTGCAGGCTTGCTACGCGGCATTCGAGGCCGCGCTCGAAGCCAACGATCTGGCGGAGGCCGAAAACCAGCCTCGATACCGCAAGGCAGGCTCGCCGAAAAGGCACCGCCACGAGCGCCTTCCAATGCGGACGCAACAGCCGAGGAAGCCGCGGAGATCCAGGCACGGTTTGCAGGCAGCCCACAAAGCCCTCAACGCAGCAAAGACGCGACTCGAGGCCATCGTCGCGGCCACTGAAGCGGTCCAAGCTCTGATCGTCGAAGACCGGCTGCTCGAGGCCGATGTCGCACTGTTTCAGGCCACCGAAGCCTACGGACCGAGCGGGAAACTCACGGCGCTGCGCCAACGCCTCGATGACGTTCACCATGGCAAGTCTGAGGTCCAGGTACATGCGTTAATCGCTCGCGCCGAGGCCGCCGCCAACCAACGCGAATTCCGTACCGCTTTGGACTTGATGCAATGCGCCACCGTCGCCGCCACGGAGGGTCCACTGGCCCGACACCGTCGCCTCGGTCAGCGCGGGTATGCAAGACGATGCCAATGCCTACCACCGCAAGCAAGCGATCTTAGAATCCGAGCGCACCGTCTTACGCGCCATTCAAGAACGCAATCTCGAGCGGGCTGAGCAAGTGCTTTTCGCGGCCGAGAGTCGGTTCGGCAAGGTCGAGCCCTTCGACGCCCTACGTCAGATTCTCGAGCGGACCGCCTGCGAAGATCGCGACGGAGACCGGGTCAACCGGCTCATCCGTGACGCCAAGCAACACCTTGCCGCCCAACGCTTTGACGAAGCGATCGACAAGCTCCGGCAAGCACGGGCGTTGGCCCCCGAAGACGAGTGGATTCGCGATCGCATGGCAGCGGCCGAAGCCAGCCAGGCCCAGGCTTCCGCCGACAGGAACACCGCAACGGTTTCGGGGACCGATGTTGCAATCGACGCGGCTGTCGATGCGGTCGAAGCCCTTCGGGATGCGGGCGACGCGATGGGAGCTTGGCGCGCGGTGGGCAAGGCCATGCAAGATCACGCCAACGCCAAGCGCCTGATTTCGCTCCGCGACACCCTCGCCGAAGAGATCGTCGAAGACGACCAATTGGGCTAATCGTTGCCCGCCAGCCTGCGAACCAGTCGGCCGATGGCAGGCACCGACTGACCGGTTTCAAACCGCGATAAGGTGGGTGCGATCAAGAATCGACTTCATCCTTAGGCTTGAGATCACAGGCTACCATTGGCAATGGGTCGTGCCGAAGGCAATCAGCGTCGTTGCAGTTCTCGTAGCCAAGAGCGATCTGGAATACGCGCTGGCGAAACTGTGGCTCACGCGATCCAAACGACGATGATCCTAGAGAACTCGAGGTCACCCAGGGGAGTATCTCCTCACCTCGTCGCGCACGATTCTTCAAATGCGGTTGTAGGGGTCGCGAATGAGACATAGGAGCTGATGGTATTGTCTCTGGTTCTTATGCCTCAACCTCAATGCGATCCACCGCAACCGCAAGCTTGCGTTGGTCATCGGACAGGCCGACCTCATACGGCGAACGAGCGTAGGCGAATCGGAGGCGTAGCACGTTGTTGCCGTACCGCCAAGCCGACCGAGGTGCTTCAAAAGTGAGCTCCTGCCAGCCAGGAGCCAGCTCGACCTGACCAAGCGAGGCCCCGTTCAGGTCGACCACGACGTTTTGTGGCTCACCCGGATCCGGCATGAACGGATGAAGCGTAATCTTGAGTTTCGCCGGCGCGCGACTGGCACGCGGCAGCAGGATCCAGGCCTCGCGGCTGGTCGCCCATGCCGCCGTACGATCTCCTTCTGCACTCGGCCACACTTCGTCCACCGAGAATCCCTTGTAGAGCCGATGGCGGGCATCTGTTGTGCCGATGTCAATCATGCTCACCGGCTTGGTACGAACGATGGTCAAAGCCGCAGTGACGAGCACTGCCACGACCATGCCGATACCGACCCACTGGGCCTGAACTTTGCCTGAAGCTTCCTCGGCCTTAGGTGCCACCAGGAGCACACAGCTCGCGAGCATGAGCACATCGAGATGGAGGTAGTGAACCGGCCAGAACACGGTCGTGCTGAAGGCGAGAAGCGCTAGGACCATGAGCACCAATGCCCCCATCGCACGACTCGCGAACCGGATCGAAACCAGATAGACGATCGCGAGCAGCCCGATTTGAACCGGAGCCAACACGACCTCCCAGCCGTTCCGCACCAGCCACGCCGTGAGGCCGAAGGTATCATCGAGCCACTCCGGCCGCGACCACACGAAGGGCTTCACTCGCTCGACGTAGTCGACGACCATACAGTGCCAGAGCCCTTTCGGGTCGGTCACGGCAAAGGGAAGGAACGGTAGCATCGCGGCCGCGCCAACGGCCCCTGCGCCGGGGAGGAAACTCTTGCGATGCCGCAACCAGAGGTGGATGAGAAACACGGGAACGAGCACCACCATCGTCGTTCGTGCCGCCAACATCAGGCCCAGGAGTACGCTCGCCACGACAATCTTCCTACGCGCGAAGAACCAGGTGAAGGCGAGGAGAAGGGGCCAATATGCCGGGGTGTGGGCTGCCGGCAGGAACCCCAGCAAGACAGGACTGGTGACCATCGTGACCAAAAGGAACCCGAGCACCACCGTCCGCCACCAACGCCCACAGGCCGCATCCTGAACCAATACCGTGGCCGCAGCGATCGGAATGACGAGGCTACCGAGGATTGATAGGTACCGTAGGTCGATGCCAAGCGAGAACGGCACCACGAAAGGCAGCCAGAGTCCGGGCCCGTAGGGAAGCGGTACCGGCCAGGGAACCCGATACATCTGATACGGGTTTTGGCCAGCGGTGAATTGCTTCAGGCTTTCCTCGATCACTACCAGCATGTCCGCACGGTAGGCATCGATGGGAATGCGAAGGAGTTGGTCGACCATCCGGTCAATCGTGTAGCCGAACAGAACAACCATACTGATCGCCACCAACACGGCGGACCCCACTCGCCGCGTCAACGGCGCGGGTAGTCGCTTGCCGGCGCGGAAAAGAGCGCACGCCCAGAGAACACTCAGCGCACCGAGTAGCACCGTCCCCATCAGCCGCTGGGCCGTCCGGTCTGCCTCCGGATACCACTCGCTATTCGGAAACCCCAAGACCAGAAAAGCACCGGCCAGCGAGAGGCACGCAACGCCGTAGGCAACGGGTGGTCGGAGTCGCTCGATCATATCCTGTAGCCCTGCGCGGAAGACCCTCGCCTCCCACGCCGGGCATGGCTTCATCTACGGCGAAGTAACCGTCCCGGAAACGAAGTACTGGAGAGTACCTGGACCCGGCCAGTTGGGATCATTGCTCTGGATGGTCACCATACCTGACTGCGAACCTGCCGTCTGGCAATGGAGACGAACGCGGAGCGTGGTCGTCGACAGCGGCGGTACGACAGTCGCAGGATCGGTCCCGATCTGCTTGAAGCAGGTGCCACTTACCAGTGTAGACGGATTCGAGATCACCAGATTCGCACTACTTGAGAGGTTCTTGATCTCGAACAAGATGCTCGTCGGATCACCTACCGGCGTCGAGGGAAAGTTGACCGTTTGACCATTCCAGACATAGTCGCCTGGAACTCCACCGGCCACGCGTCGCACCCACAAGCGCGGATTGGGATTTACAACCAGGTCCGCACGAAGTTGCAGCGAAAACGGATCCGCGCTCGTATCGTCGCTGCGAATCGTCACAGAGCCCGGATAGGCCCCCAACGGCTTGTCGACATCCAAGCAGTTGTAGGCCGTGCCGAACCAGACACCGCCATCCGGCGGTATCACCAAACCGTCGTGGCTCCAGCCCGTAAAGTAGCAATCTCCAGAAACCGACAAGCTGGTGACTGTCAGATCCTCCGTACCGAAGTTGCGGATCGAGTGCACCCGAGACACCCCGAGTGTCACTGGCGTATCGCCGAGATCCACGAGCTGACCATTCGTGTACTCGTTCGACGTCTCTACCCCATCGATCACTTCACGCAGCACCAGCTCCGGCCCAGTATCCGATCCAACTGCCGTTCCCGAAATCGTGAACGAGTACGGATCATCGTCCGGATCGTTGCTAACGATGCTCACCGTACCCGTATATGTCCCGGGGTCGTCTACATCGAAGCGGAGCTTGAGCTGACTGCAATTCTGCGGTGCCACGAAGCTCGCGGGACTTCCGAAACCTCGGCTGAAGCCATCGCCGGTCACCATCGTCGAGTGGTTGAATAGGAAAAGGTCATCGCCACCCAGATTGCATACCAGGAAGGTAGCCACTACAGGCAGCGCCAGGATCTGACGTTCCCCAAATGTATACGAGCCGCCGTCCGGTACCTGCTGGCTATCCCATTGCTGAACGACATAGATGTTCGGCTGCGCCGGCATCGACTGGTTACGCACCTCGAATTCGAGCTCTTGCCAACTTAGGAAGGGACTGACCGCATCGTCTCGCTGCGCCAACACTTGTAACTTGTGTACACCGTCGCTGAGTTGGGTCGTGTCCAAGACGCCGGCGAAGCCCACAAAGGGGCAACCCGGATCTTCACCCGCCTGCGTATCACAGATCTCGGTCGACGGAAGCTGCTCGAAATAGCTCAACAGCGGCGCCGGTGACTTGTCCACGAAGAGACCGATCGGCCGACCGCCCACATCCGCATCTGACACCGCGACCTCGACCCTCACTTGACCGGACACGACATCGCCTTCATTCGGCCGAATGATCGTCACATAGGGCCCGAAGCCTGAACACGTCGCACCCTCGGTCGGATTTGCGCTCGAACCCGTGCACTCCCAGTGGCCCTTGGTCGCCGTTTCCGTGTCCGGAGGTGCGAAGATGATCACCGGAATGCAACCGACGAATGGTGGCGGTAAGATAATACAGATTGTCCCCCCTGGCGTAACAGTCACCACGCCGTCTGGAACGGTAGGCTCGGTGCCGGGGGTGTACACATAGTTCGGAAATGGTGTGCCACTACCGGGACCTCCGCAGCCGGGTAAGTTCGAATTGTGATCGCAGGGGTCAATCGGAGGCCACTCACGCTCGTCATCGCCTGGCGGATCGTCACAGTCGTCTCCCAATCCCTCTGTACACGGTCGATTCGCTACATCCTTTGCTGCGTCGCAGTCCCCCCCTGCGGCACATACGGGTTGCCGTCCTGATCATACAGCGGCGATGGATTCGGTGCCATCACCCTGTTGGCGCTGGTGCAAGCAGCGGCGTTGCCCTTGACAGGGTGATCCAGACCCAGCACATGTCCTCCTTCGTGCAAGATACCACTCAGAATTTCTTCGTAAAGACCTGTTCCCATGGCGCATGCACTGACGTGATCGCCGCCCGGGCTCAGAGTTGATGTATACAGGTATATCGTTCCACCAACGACATCATGTTGCTGCGTTTGTTGATTGTATTCTGTCTCCCAAGCCCAACACCCGCAGGCTTCGCTTGCACAGTCGCCGGACGACAACTGCGTCTCGTCATTCCAAACGACTGATGCCTCCACGACTTGCGCATCCTGTGGCGGATTTTGCAGCGTGAGCAAAGGCTTGTCACCCGTGTGAGTACCGCTACACGAATTCCATGCTTCGGCGGCATCGCCGACGGTTAAGGCGAGAAGATCGAGAAGCTGCTGTTGTGTGAAGGGATCGGTATCGTCGCCCTCTACGGTTATGGAGGTAATGTGGACAAAGTCAGTTCCATCCTTCAATGCGGTTCCATCTTCGAAGGGCGGCGCACAAACATCGGCCGCCAACGAACCAATCCATGCGAGCTGCAGCAGGACAAATGCGAATGCGGCTTTCCCGATCTTACTCATTGGCCCACCAGGGCGCCTTGAAGCTCGACCAACAGGTCGCTCATTGCGTTGAATCTCGATGCGCCCGGTTGACCGCCCAACATACGGGGTGCGACGAGAGACCCTTCCAGGCCTTGCCAGAAGATTTGTCCATCGACAATGACAGGAGGGGTACCCGGATGGTTTCCAACACCGTCTTCTGCGCCGGAGAAGATCACTACAAGATCGCCTTCGCGAGGCTGCTCGCCCGGAGCGCGAGTGGCGGAGCAAAGGTTCTGCCCGAGGAGAGAGATCTTGCCCGATGGATAGAAGAACAACTCTGTTGTGGAGCCAGCCTCGTGGCCTTTCAGAACAGTGTTGACCCTGAGCTCGTAGAGAGAATTAACCTTACCCTCAAGGAGACCCGCTTTGACATCAACGACAACTCCGGCGACGATCCGGCGGTAGGAACTAACCATCTCCTGGAGAGTATCTACCTTGACCGGAGCTGACCCACCTCCAGAGAAGATCCGACACCCGTCGTGTTTTCTATCGATGCCTTCGAGCTGGTCCTTTTCCAAATACGATTCGATCTTTCGTATTCGACTTCGAAGGCGCTTCTCCTCGCCTGGCGTTAGAAGTTCCCACTGGGGCTCGTCGTCTCCGGTGAGACTGGCTTCGCTCACCCAAATCGGCTGTACTCTGCTGCCGCCGAAGGGCCCAAGGGTATCGGGGACTTCAGCATCTGCACCAAGCGCGATAAAAATCACCAACAACGCTAAAATCGAATTCTTCATCAACTTCGCTCCCTTATTCAGTGAGTCTTGACAGAAGGCTCAGTTTTCCCTGCGCAGAACCTAGTAGAGCGATTCCAAAGTTCCATTCCTATGACGTCATGTTAGCTCGTCGAGTCCATACTTCCAACGGAAGGGCACCGGAGCTTCGTTGATCTCGCTCAGGTATAACTCGATTCGCTCTTTCATCTCTTCTCGTGAGGTGACACGGATGCCTCGCAGGAACGTTCGAGCCATCTTGGAAAAGAACATCTCGATGAGATTGAGCCAGGAGCCGTGCTTTGGCGTGAAGATGAAGTCGAAACGGTTCGGCACCGTCGCCAGATAGGCCCGAGTCTCCTTCGAGGTATGCGCCGAGTGGTTATCGAGCACGATCTTGATCTTTGTGTCCTCAGGATAGGCGCTGCTCACCTGCTCGAGAAAAGTAATGAACTCGCAGCTCCGGTGGCGAGGCGCCACCTGGCCGTGGACGAATCCTGTCATCAAGTCGATTCCGGCCATCAGCGTCCAGGTTCCGTCTCGGATGTACTCGGGATCGCGGGTGTGTGTTGGTAGATCTCCAGGAACCGGAGGCCGATCCGGAGTGACGTTGCGCAGCGCTTGCATCCCTGGTTTCTCGTCATAGGAAAGATAGGCGACCCGACCTGCGCTCTCTTCATCGCCTTTCTCGCGTAAGACCTCGACCTCCCTATAGACAAGCAGAACTTGCACCATTTTAGAGTCGAAGTCTGGATCACGACGCTCAAGGTAGTAACGGATTTTGTGCGGCTTAATCTCGTGTTTGGCGAGGATCTTCGAGATGGTGCCGCGTGCGAGTTTCGCCAGGCTTGGGTGTCCCTGAGTGAGGCAGTGGCTTCGGACATGCTGAGCCAACAGTTGCGTCGTCCAAAGCTCGTAGGAGTAACCGAGATCTTTGGGTTTCTGGCAAGCCAGCGACACGACCCATGCGACAGCCTCGGGGGTCAGAATACTCGGCCTACCACTGCGTTGGAGATCTTCGAGCGCGGCAATTGGCCCGATCTGGAGTGCTCTGTCGACACATCGACCGACTCTGGGACGGCTGGTGCCGAGGCGCCGAGCAATCGAGGAAACGGACTCACCGTCGGCAAAGGCGAGGAGAATCTGAGCTCGCTCCACGCGTGAGGAGGATTCTGTTCGTGACCGTCCAACCTTGTTCAAGGTCATACGATCTTGGGATGTCAGCCGTAGTTTGGCTTTCTGGCTCGCGAACGGCACAAGGGCTCCTTCTGCCCCCGCAAGGGGCGAGCCCAAGCTATCAACTATCGTCGCGTATTGGAACACTAATTAGGAAGCGATCTACTAGAGAGGCGACCAGTCCGACGACCCCAATACTAACTAGATCCCATCCAATAACCCGTAATCAGCTGAAAACAAGAGGGTTAAACGCGCATCTGAGCTCATTTTCTGAGACGTTCTCTGATAGACTCAAGTCGATTAAAACACAGAGTCCAAAGAACTTAACTCGGAAAGTGAGAGCCCAGAATGCGCAAAGCTCGCGAATCTCAGCCCAATCTCACCTACAATTGGCTCGATCTGGACCATGCCAAAGAGCTACAGACCCTCGCAGGCCTGATCGACCAACATCCTAAGATCGCCGATCTCGTCTGGCAAGACCTTACCCGAAATGCCTCGCATTCAACCGGCGCACGAGGCATGACGGCCGAGTTGGTGTTCCGCGCTTTGTTGCTCAAACAGATGAATACCTGGAGCTACGACGAACTCCATTTTCACCTCGCCGACTCGCAGACCTATAGATCCTTCTGCGGCATGAGCTTCGCTCAAAAAACGCCCGCCAGATCGACGTTGGCGGCGGCGATCAAGAAAGTTCGGGCCGAAACCCTCGAAGCGATCAATCGCCTCTTGTTGCTGGAGGCCCGCGAGCGCAAGGTCGAGAGCGGGCAGCTTTCCCGAGTCGACTGCACGGTGGTCGAAACGCTGATGCATCCTCCCGCGGACTCGCAGCAGTTGTGGGACTGCATCCGGGTACTCCTCCGGTTAATGAAGCGGGTGCAGGCGCATCTACCGGCCGGCCTCTTCACGTTTCCGAACCGGAAGAAACGAGCCAAGCGCCGCTGCCGTGAGATCTCTGTAGCGCGAAGGAAAGTGGCGCGTCGGGAGTCCTACAGGGATCTCGTGAAGGTTGCCGAGGAGATCCAGCAAAAGGCCTTGGAAGCGGTTGCCCTGCTGGAGGCTCACCGGGTCGTCGACCCGGCCCTCGAGCAGAAGCTGGCCCGGTTTCTCGACCTCATCGAGCGCACCTTGGATCAGACTCGTCGCCGGGTCTTCGACGGCGAGAGCGTACACGCCTCGGAGAAACTCGTCTCCGTCTTCGAAGACCACTCCGACATCATCCGCAAAGACTTCAAGAACACATACTACGGCCACAAGATCTGTCTCACCGGTGGCAAGTCCTCGATGGTTCTGGATTGCCAGATCTTCCGAGGCAATCCCGCCGATGCCAACATGGCTGTGCCATCCGTCGAACGTCAGCAAGACATCTATGGCAAAGCGCCGCGCCAAGTCGTGTTCGATGGAGCCTTCAGCTCGGCGAGCAACCTTGAGAAGATCCAAGAACTGGGGACCCAAGATGTTGTCTTTTCCAAGAGCTCTCTGAAGATCTCCGAGATGGCCAAGAGCCTCTACGTCTACCGCAAGCTACGCAATTTCAGAGCCGGCATCGAGGGATGTATCTCGTTCCTGAAGCGTACCTTCGGACTGCATCGCTGCACCTGGCGCTCCTGGTCGTCGTTCAAGAGCTACGTCTGGAGCTCGATCGTTTCCTGCAACCTATTGGTCATGGCCCGAACCATTCTCAGCCAAGCTTGATCAGCCGACCGGCGGTCAAAGCACGCGGCACCCCGACGGGCCGCCTGGATGAGATATGGGCGCGAATGCAGTCCTTGCCGCATTCGCACCTCTGGCGGTCGATTCCACGATCACCCGGTGAGCAGCACCCCCAATGGACCCTTAGACGAGGGCCCATTCGACAGGCCTGTGGGCTCGAAACCGCATTTCTGGATGGGATCTAGCTAGCTAGATCCCATCCAATAACCCGTAATCAGCTGAAAACAAGAGGGTTAAACGCGCATCTGAGCTCATTTTCTGAGACGTTCTCTGATAGACTCAAGTCGATTAAAACACAGAGTCCAAAGAACTTAACTCGGAAAGTGAGAGCCCAGAATGCGCAAAGCTCGCGAATCTCAGCCCAATCTCACCTACAATTGGCTCGATCTGGACCATGCCAAAGAGCTACAGACCCTCGCAGGCCTGATCGACCAACATCCTAAGATCGCCGATCTCGTCTGGCAAGACCTTACCCGAAATGCCTCGCATTCAACCGGCGCACGAGGCATGACGGCCGAGTTGGTGTTCCGCGCTTTGTTGCTCAAACAGATGAATACCTGGAGCTACGACGAACTCCATTTTCACCTCGCCGACTCGCAGACCTATAGATCCTTCTGCGGCATGAGCTTCGCTCAAAAAACGCCCGCCAGATCGACGTTGGCGGCGGCGATCAAGAAAGTTCGGGCCGAAACCCTCGAAGCGATCAATCGCCTCTTGTTGCTGGAGGCCCGCGAGCGCAAGGTCGAGAGCGGGCAGCTTTCCCGAGTCGACTGCACGGTGGTCGAAACGCTGATGCATCCTCCCGCAGACTCGCAGCAGTTGTGGGACTGCATCCGGGTACTCCTCCGGTTAATGAAGCGGGTGCAGGCGCATCTACCGGCCGGCCTCTTCACGTTTCCGAACCGGAAGAAACGAGCCAAGCGCCGCTGCCGTGAGATCTCTGTAGCGCGAAGGAAAGTGGCGCGTCGGGAGTCCTACAGGGATCTCGTGAAGGTTGCCGAGGAGATCCAGCAAAAGGCCTTGGAAGCGGTTGCCCTGCTGGAGGCTCACCGGGTCGTCGACCCGGCCCTCGAGCAGAAGCTGGCCCGGTTTCTCGACCTCATCGAGCGCACCTTGGATCAGACTCGTCGCCGGGTCTTCGACGGCGAGAGCGTACACGCCTCGGAGAAACTCGTCTCCGTCTTCGAAGACCACTCCGACATCATCCGCAAAGACTTCAAGAACACATACTACGGCCACAAGATCTGTCTCACCGGTGGCAAGTCCTCGATGGTTCTGGATTGCCAGATCTTCCGAGGCAATCCCGCCGATGCCAACATGGCTGTGCCATCCGTCGAACGTCAGCAAGACATCTATGGCAAAGCGCCGCGCCAAGTCGTGTTCGATGGAGCCTTCAGCTCGGCGAGCAACCTTGAGAAGATCCAAGAACTGGGGACCCAAGATGTTGTCTTTTCCAAGAGCTCTCTGAAGATCTCCGAGATGGCCAAGAGCCTCTACGTCTACCGCAAGCTACGCAATTTCAGAGCCGGCATCGAGGGATGTATCTCGTTCCTGAAGCGTACCTTCGGACTGCATCGCTGCACCTGGCGCTCCTGGTCGTCGTTCAAGAGCTACGTCTGGAGCTCGATCGTTTCCTGCAACCTATTGGTCATGGCCCGAACCATTCTCAGCCAAGCTTGATCAGCCGACCGGCGGTCAAAGCACGCGGCACCCCGACGGGCCGCCTGGATGAGATATGGGCGCGAATGCAGTCCTTGCCGCATTCGCACCTCTGGCGGTCGATTCCACGATCACCCGGTGAGCAGCACCCCCAATGGACCCTTAGACGAGGGCCCATTCGACAGGCCTGTGGGCTCGAAACCGCATTTCTGGATGGGATCTAACTAACTAACCGAAAACACTTCTTGACACTCAAGCGTCTTTGCACCTCAGCATTCGCCCTTCTCATCCAATTGTTTCTTTCGAGATAATTCAACACTGGAACTCTCCTCTTCTAGTAGAGCGATTCCAAAGTTCCATTCCTATGACGTCATGTTAGCTCGTCGAGTCCATACTTCCAACGGAAGGGCACCGGAGCTTCGTTGATCTCGCTCAGGTATAACTCGATTCGCTCTTTCATCTCTTCTCGTGAGGTGACACGGATGCCTCGCAGGAACGTTCGAGCCATCTTGGAAAAGAACATCTCGATGAGATTGAGCCAGGAGCCGTGCTTTGGCGTGAAGATGAAGTCGAAACGGTTCGGCACCGTCGCCAGATAGGCCCGAGTCTCCTTCGAGGTATGCGCCGAGTGGTTATCGAGCACGATCTTGATCTTTGTGTCCTCAGGATAGGCGCTGCTCACCTGCTCGAGAAAAGTAATGAACTCGCAGCTCCGGTGGCGAGGCACCACCTGGCCGTGGACGAATCCTGTCATCAAGTCGATTCCGGCCATCAGCGTCCAGGTTCCGTCTCGGATGTACTCGGGATCGCGGGTGTGTGTTGGTAGATCTCCAGGAACCGGAGGCCGATCCGGAGTGACGTTGCGCAGCGCTTGCATCCCTGGTTTCTCGTCATAGGAAAGATAGGCGACCCGACCTGCGCTCTCTTCATCGCCTTTCTCGCGTAAGACCTCGACCTCCCTATAGACAAGCAGAACTTGCACCATTTTAGAGTCGAAGTCTGGATCACGACGCTCAAGGTAGTAACGGATTTTGTGCGGCTTAATCTCGTGTTTGGCGAGGATCTTCGAGATGGTGCCGCGTGCGAGTTTCGCCAGGCTTGGGTGTCCCTGAGTGAGGCAGTGGCTTCGGACATGCTGAGCCAACAGTTGCGTCGTCCAAAGCTCGTAGGAGTAACCGAGATCTTTGGGTTTCTGGCAAGCCAGCGACACGACCCATGCGACAGCCTCGGGGGTCAGAATACTCGGCCTACCACTGCGTTGGAGATCTTCGAGCGCGGCAATTGGCCCGATCTGGAGTGCTCTGTCGACACATCGACCGACTCTGGGACGGCTGGTGCCGAGGCGCCGAGCAATCGAGGAAACGGACTCACCGTCGGCAAAGGCGAGGAGAATCTGAGCTCGCTCCACGCGTGAGGAGGATTCTGTTCGTGACCGTCCAACCTTGTTCAAGGTCATACGATCTTGGGATGTTAGCCGTAGTTTGGCTTTCTGGCTCGCGAACGGCACAAGGGCTCCTTCTGCCCCCGCAAGGGGCGAGCCCAAGCTATCAACTATCGTCGCGTATTGGAACACTAATTAGGAATCGATCTACTAGTCTTGCTCACCACAAATGGCTAGCTTGGATCTACGGCAGCAGCAAGAGCCTACCAGATGCGCACAAACACCTGAGAATCACTCACTCTTGAGTGAACTCGGCTCGGTGAAGCAAAACAGAGATCGGGAGGAGACTGGTCGGTCTCAAGACTCATTCAAGGCCTAACTGATATGGAACGACCGCTTGTCAAGGGCAATCCCACCCCATCCAAGAGGTCCGGGCCGGGGGCGATTGTTGAGGCCAGAGAGGTCGGATGACCGAGGGCGCTTCGTCGACGAGTCACACTGATGTTCGCGGGTTACACCTCGAGAGGATCGACGGCGCTCGATTCACCGTGAAAGAGCTCGTCGAGGATCAGGGTTCGGAAAGAGGTCATGGGAGCGTCCTCTTATCGTTCGGCTGGAACGGCATGACCGTAGCCAGGCGCGCAGGCGGTTCGAACAAGTTCTGTTGGACCCCGCCAGGCCGAACCCGGTAGGACTTCCAATTGCGAGCGTGAGTGACTACAAATCCGTCTCTCTGCAGCGATCCAATCTTCGGACCCTGTGGCTCCGGTCAAGGCGACTGCGACAACGACGCCGAATGCGCAGGAAGCCTGACCTGTGTCGACAACGTGGGCGCCGACTTCGGTTTCGCACCTGGCATCGATGTCTGCATGGGTGATTGCCCCGAGACCCTCGGAGCAGGCCGGTACTGTACGACCTGTGACCCCTGTGGCGCAGGTCAAGGCGACTGCGACAACGATGCAGAGGGCGCCGCCCGGCTTCGCTGCGTGGACAGTGTTGGTGCCGGTTTCGGCTTCGCGCCAGGCGTCGATGCATGCATGTAGGTTCTCGTTGGGCGGCGCGGGGCGGTGCATGACAAACTGTCGATCCACCAATGCCCGCGCCCCTTGCCACCGCCCGTGCCGCCCTTTGGGTCGCTTTGCTCGCCTTCGTCGTTCGGGTTCTCTATCTAACGGAGCATGCCCGTTCGGCGTTCTTTGGCGTGCCGATCCTCGACGAGGCCTACTACGACGGCCTGGCCCTCGCCCTCCTGGGTCAGGGAAGCGACGCTGCGGTCATGAATCCGGGATTCCGGCCTTGGGGTTACCCTTTGTTTTTGGCTGGCGCCCACCGGCTCGCCGACCCATTCGGGCGCCCGTTGGCGGTCGCCATTCAGCACGTCCTGGGCATCACGACCGCGATACTGGTGGTGTGGCTGGCGGCTCGGCTGTTGCGCAGCGCCACGGGCGGTGCGCTCGCAGGCACACTCTATGTGTTGGCAGGACCACCGCTGTTCTTCGAAGGTGAGCTGCTGATCACAAGCGGCTTTACGTTCCTGCTCACGGTCATCGTAGCGGTGTTCGGCCGGCTGGGCGACGATGGACCGACAGCACCCCCGATCGCGCGCTCAACCATCCGCTGGTTGACGGCTGGTGTCTGGTGCGGGTTGGCGATTCAGGCCCGGGCCAACGCCGTGCTGGTCGTTGGCCTACTGCCGATGATCGCCTGGGTCGCCGACCGGAGGCACTCGGACCACCGAAGGCTACTGACCCAGCGCCTGATCGCTGCGGCGGTTGGCCTGTTCGCGGTCTTGACGGCCTTTGCCGGGTTCCAGCAACACATCACCGGCCGGTTTGGCCTTCTCCCCTCCGCGGGCGGCGTCAACCTCTACCTCGGCAACAAGCAGGGGGCGGATGGCATGGTGCCGCGGCAGGACTGGCAGGTGACCTATGCCGAAACCTACCGCGACTCGGTGGAGGTCTTTGCTGCCGAGGGATTTCGGCGTGCACACCCCGAAGCAACGCCCACGCCGGCAGCCATCTCACAGTATTGGCGAAAGCGGGCGGTGGCCGAAGTAACCGCACAACCAACCGGCTGGGGCGCCCTGATCCTGCGCAAGATCAGCTACCTGACATGGAATCGCGAGATTCCCAACAACAAGCGCTACAGCTTTGTGGCCGCCGAAGAGTCTCCAGTGCTGGCCGCCCTGCCCGTGCGCTGGTGGCTGCTTTTGGCTCTGGGACCTTTGGGAGCCTGGTACGCCTGGCGTCGAGGAGATCGTCGCCGTCTCGTTTGGCTGCTCGGGGTGGTCGGATGCCATGCCGCCGGTGTCGTGTTGTTTTTCGTGACCGGTCGCTATCGGATCCCGTTGTGGCCCCTCCTTTGCATCCTGGCGGCGGGCGGCTGTCTGTGGCTGGTGGACACTGCACGGCAACGGGCCGGACGAAGGCTGGTAGCAGGCCTAGCCGTGACCGCGGTCGCGGCCACGATCGCTCTGGTACCGCGGTCCGATGCCTCGTGGCCAAGCCTTGGACGCGACTACTTCTTCCGGTCCATCGCTTGGCTCGAACAGGGTCAACCCGACCAAGCCATGGCCGACGCACGCAAGAGCGTCGAGTTCGATCCCACGGACGGTGCGGCCTGGCTGCAGCTGGGCAACGCGCTGGAAGCGCTCGAACAACCTCGAGAAGCACTCGAGGCCTACGAACGAGCCCGCGCCCTGAGCCCAGGCGAACCCCGAATTGCCAACAACGTCGGGGTTGTCCTGGAAGCCCTCGGCCAGCCAATCGCGGCCTACGCGTCCTACCAGCGCGCCCTGGCTCTGAGCAGCGAGGGGTACGCCCCCGCGCTGATCAACGCCGCACTGATCGAGCTCCGGGCCGGCCTCGACGGACAAGCTGACACCAAGATTGAGCGTGCGCTGGCCAGCGGATTCGATTCGATATCCTTGCGGTGCGCCCAAGCACTGATGGCCCGAGTCCGCGGCAATGAACCACGATTCACATCGCTTCTGGCACCCATCCAAGCAGAACATCCCGAAGCCGTGGCGCGTATTCTGAACGACCACGCCCAAACGCTCGATACCGCGGCCTTGCGCGCGGAGGACGAATTCCAATGAAACGGCTCTTCCCTAAGGCGCTCGCCGCGACCGCGCTCCTTGTGGTGGCGACCCTCTCCGTCGCCTTGGTACGCGCCCGGCTGCTGCCCTCGCGCCAACCCGAAACGCCGCCCGTGACAGACGTTCGTATCGACACGGTGGCCGCCGCACAACGCTTGGCCGTGGCCGTGACCTACCCCACCATCGCCACCAGCGCCGATGACATCGCTACCGATGCCCTGCGCGACCTGCATACGTTTCTGGCCGACGCCTATCCCCGTGTTACAACGTCGCTCGAGCGCGTGATCATCAACGAATACTCGTTGCTCTACACGTGGCGGGGACGCGATTCGGCGCTCCCGCCGGCACTACTCTTGGGCCATCTCGATGTGGTGCCGGTGGCACCCGGAACCGAAGACAGGTGGAATCATCCGGCGTTCGCTGGGGTGATTGATCAAGGGTACGTCTGGGGGCGGGGAACCTTGGACGACAAGGTCAACGTCGTGGGTTTGCTCGAAGCGGTGGAGGCGCTACTGCGCGATGGCTTTGAGCCCAACCGCACCATCATGCTCGCCTTTGGCCACGATGAAGAGGTGGGCGGCGAGCAAGGCGCGGTCCACATCGCAACCTACCTCGCCGACCGGAAGATCGCTCCCATCTTCGTGCTCGACGAGGGTATGGCCATCGTCGCAGGCATGCTGCCAGGCCTCGATGCTCCCGCGGGACTGATCGCGATCGCCGAAAAGGGCTACGTCAGCCTGGAACTCACCGCCCAGGCCGCGGGTGGCCACTCGTCGACGCCACCACCGATGACCGCGGTCGGTCGCCTGGCCCGCGCCATTGCGCGCTTGCAAGAGCGACCCATGCGCGCATCGATCAGCGGCCCGATGGCGAAGCTATTCGACCACCTGGCCCCCGAGATGCCGCTGCTGTCCCGAACCGTGTTGGCCAATCGCTGGCTTTTCGCGCCCATACTCCGGCACCAGCTCGCCGGTGAGACCGGCACCAACGCCACGTTGCGCACGACCATCGCGCCAACGATGATCGAAGGTGGCGTCAAGGCCAACGTGCTGCCCACCGAAGCGCGCGCGGTCATCAACTTTCGGATCCACCCCAACGATTCGATCGCGGCGGTCGAAGCCCACGTTCGCCAGGCGATCGACGACGAAAGCATCGACATCGGTCGACACGGCTTCGCGTCCGAACCGAGTCCAGTATCCCCGATCGACCAAGAAGGCTATGCCACCATCGCGCGGACGATCCGGGAGATCTTCCCCACCGCCATCGTCGCCCCGACCCTCACCCTCGGCGGTACCGATGCCCGACATTACGCAGGTCTCTCCGAGCGGGTCTATCGGTTCACACCGATGGTGTTGCGCGGAGAGGATCTAACGCGTATTCACGGTACAAACGAGCGGATCGGAGTCGAGGCGCTTGGTAACGCCATCGCCTTCTATTACCAGCTCATCCGCAACGCCAGCGACACGGCGGCACGCTAACCCCACCGAGGCAACCCTTCTATTCGACGGCGAAGGCCATCGTGTCGCCGACGCTGGCGAAATTCGACAGCGGGTTGCGGTACTGCTTTTCGGCACCCGTTACGGTGTCGACAACCGTAATCGTATACTCGACATTCGACAACGCGCCGAAGAACACCCAAAAATGACCATTGTTGCCCCGACCGTCGAGCACCTTGATGATGAGTTCGATGTTGTCAGGATTGAAGAACCAGAAATTGCCGGCGTCGGGTGTGCGCGGGATGGCGGTGCCGATGCCCGTTTGGCCAACGAAGGTGCGCCAGGTGACCGCGACCTTGAAGCGTGAATCATTGAGGCAAAGGTGGGTCGCGGCGGGTTCGCAGGTTCCCATCGCGACACCGCGGGTAGCCGGCGTATTGGGCAGCACAAAGGGCATCGCCACCAGGTGATCCCGTACCTGTAACAGGTCAGCCGAGGCCGGGGCCGGCGGCGGCTCGTCGGGCGCCACCTCGAAGGCGTTGATGTCGCCGACGCTGGCGAAGTTGCCCTGCGGGTTTTGGTACTGCTTCTTCTCACCGGTCACCGTGTCGACCACGGTGATCGTAAAGGCTACGTTGGACAACGAGCCGTAGAAGATCCAGAAATGCCCGTTGACCGTCCGACCATCCAAGATCTTGATGACCAGCTCGATGTTGTCGGGATTGAAGAACCAGAACGAGCCGGTATCGGCCGTGCGCGAAATCGCCGTGCCGACCCCGGTCTCGCCGTCCGGCTTTTCCCATTCAACGGTCACCGCGAAGCGTTCTTCATTGAGGCACAGCGTCTGGTCGCCCGCGGTGCAGCCGCGCGGAAGATCGGACCGTCGGACCGCTTCGATAGCCGGAAGGATGAACGCATCCGCCAGCTTGTCGTAGCCGGCGGGCAGTGGGTGCCACGGGTCGTTGTAGTACGTCTCGTAGAGGTCGGGAAGATTGATGAAGGCGGCGTATGGGTCCGCGTAGACGTAGCCGAGCGAGGCTGCGTCCGCCGAGAGTATCCCCGCCAGAGCCTGCGACTCCGCGTTGGAACCACAATCGACCCGACGCGGAATAAGACTGGACATGATGGGCTCGAAACCGGCGTCGTACGCTCGGTTCGCCATCTCGTTGAGGTTGTAGCGAACCGTTGACAGGCTGATGTAGGGATCGGTCAGATCGTTGGTCCCTTCCATCACCAGGAACACATCACCGCCCGTAGCAAGAACCGAGTCGAGCCGGCTCATGGCAGCCACGGTCGTTTCACCGCAGATCCCAAAATTTACGAGGTTAGCGTTAATCCCCCGAAATCTCAGCCGGTCTTCCAACCGATCGGGATACCCGCCGAAAGTCGATGTCGGGCAGATGACGCCATTGTCACCCAAGCCCGTGGTGATGCTGTCGCCGAACGCGAGAATGTGCTTGGTCTGCCCAGCGAGCGGATGAGCGCTCGGCAGCAGAACGGAAACGGCAGCGACAACAAACGGTACGATGATTGAACGCATGGTTGTGAACTCGATGATCGGCAGCGGCATGCCGCAAAGGCATCGACTCTATCGCAGGAATGACTCTAAGGGAAAAACTCGGGTCGATGTACACGATCGAGAGGCGTACGGGTCTCTTACCGGTATGAATGGCATCGAACCCAGCGTGATCCATCGAGCCGTGACGGGCGACCGCGACGCATTCGCGATCATCGTCGAAGCGCGGTGGGGCGCTCTGGTGGCGATGGCACGGTCGGTGATCGGTGATCTCGAAGCCGAAGATGCGGTTCAGGACGGGTTGGTCCTCGCCTGGCGGCGGATCACATCACTGCGAGAAGAGGCGGCGTTGGTACCGTGGCTCTCGCGGGTGGTGCTTCGATCTTGTCTGCGACGGGCACGTCGCCGGATCACGCTAGTGCCCCTGACTTTGGTCGCCCATCACGCGGACCGTCCACGGGATCCGGTCGCCGGTTTGGATGTCGAACGATGCCTCGCCAAACTTGCCCCCCCGGCAGCGGGCGGTGATGCATCTGACCTTCGTTACCCAGGACCAAGAACACAGCCTGCGCATGACCAACATCGGTACCCAGTTGGTCGAGAGCTTCTACCTGGCACGCTTCGACGTCGCCTACTCCAACATCTTGAGCCTCGACATCGGCGGTGGGCGCGACCTCCCAGGCCCCTCGGAGTCGTCTCGAGTTTCGCTCCATATCAACCTGCTGGGCTTCAACGACGAAACCGCCAGCTATGAAGCCAAGATGTTCGAACGCTCCGCGGTGATCGCCGAGCCCAGGGTCATCGCCGAGCGCGGAAAGCAGGCGGTGATCGGCAGCACCAACGGCGAGGAAGCCCCCTACCTCTTCCTGGTGATAGAGCCAGCCACTGTTGCCGAGGTTGGCGATAGCCCACCCAGGCCGATGGTCCCTACCATGTTGGTGGTGACGTCATTGCGCCGCGGGCCATCGTCAAAACGCCCCCTCAGTACACAGAGGAAGCGCGCAAAGAACGCACCCAGGGTGTCGTCATCGTTCAAGCCACCATCTCCGAAACCGGCACGATCGACGACGTCAAGGTGCTCAAGAAACTCGATGGCCTCACCAAGGCCGCCGTCGACGCAATCTCGACCTGGCATTTCGAGCCTGCCACGCTCAACGGCAAGCCGGTCGCCGCTTACTACAACCTGACCGTCAACTTCCGACTCGACCCCAAAAAGGAAGGTAGCTAAACCCGGCCACCCTCACTGCTGGTGACGCTGTAGCATTGGCGCAGTGAGCGACTCGCCCCTAACCGGCAATGCCTTCGCCCCCGACCTACCCGACGGACGGGTGGCGGGGGTGTTCTCCGTTGATGCCGACACCATTCCGCTCGCGCACGCGAACGGAATGGTGTCGTTGCCGCGCTCCGGCTTGTGCCTGCGGGTCGACGGCAATGTCGACCTCTTTGCCCACCTCACCCACCCGGAGCATCCCGGCGTTGCGTTGGTCAGTCGCGACCTGGCCATCCTCGAGCATCCTTCGTTGGCTGGCGATCCAGCGTTCATCGACACGTCCCAATCCGTAAGTCGAAGCGACCTTTCGCACCCTCCAAGACCAGCTGAGCGTTGCCGTTGAGCCGTCCGCGCATTGAACCGAGATCCCGACCCCCGCCCCCGCGATCGGCGCCCCAGCGCCTGCCTTCACGCTGAGCGACCTCGAAGGCAATCCGGTCGAACTCGCGTCGCTGGTCGGCGACCGGCCCATCGTCCTCCAGTTCGGCAGCCACTCTCGCTCGGCGATCAGAGGCACAGCCTCAATAGCTGTCTCGATGCGCAATGATCAGCTCGTTGTCGAACGGCGTACCGTCCGACATGGGCTGGGCCCACACGGTGAGTCCATGGCGTTCGGCCAACTCCCGCCATCCGACAGCGCTGCGGTAGGCAAAACGCTGCCGCCAATGGCCACGAAATAGGGCCCGCACACGCTCGGCCGCGCGGGTGGCGGCAAAGCGCCAGCCGGGACCAGCCGCAGCCTCGCGGATCACCAGAACACCACCTGGCACGAGCGCGCCCGATGCCCGGGCAATGAGCCGGTCCTGGTCCTCCCGCTCGAGATAATGCAGGACGTCGAGCAGCAAGACAGCATCGGCGGTCGGCAGCGGATGGGTTGCCGCATCCCCCTCGTCAATTGTTGCCGTGGGTCCGAGCGCGATCCGTGCGACCGCGACCGCGCTGGGCATGAGCTCGATACCGTGTAACACGAGATCGACGGTCGGCGCCACCCAGCCGTCCAACGAAGGTTGGGTCCCCTCCTCACGCCGCGCCGTGTCGAGCAAGGCCAGCAGAATCCCCCGACCGCATCCAACGTCGACCACCCGGCCACTGGACGGTAAGGAATCTCCGAGCAGCAACGCTCGATACATGGGGTCGTAGCGAAGTTTGCCCCGAACAAAACCCCGATGACGGCGACCGGCGGCACGATAGCGCTGCGCGACCACGTCGACCAACGCGTGGAACAACGTGTCGAGAGACCGACTCAAAGCGCGGGCTCAGGAAGCGACGCCAATCCCTCGATCTCGACCAACAACTCATCGCGACAAATCGCGGCCTGCATGGTCTCCAAATGCCTCAGAGCGGGCAAGCGGTCTGCGATCTCCCGCTCAACCGCGGGCATATCCTCCAGCCGCCGCACGAAAACCCGCAGTTCGTTGGCACTGTCCGCCAGGGTGGCCCGACCGCCGGACGCCCGTTCGACCAATGCCTCGAGGTTGACGAAGGTCTCGGCGAGTTGTCCCTTGAGGCAGGTCGGGTGTTTCGAGACCTCGCCACGGATCGCGGCTGTGCCGCCGATGATCAGCGAAGGCCGAGCAGCCAGCCGCAGGGCCGTGGCGCGCGAGAAACAAGGCGGCCGCGGCCCAAAACGACGCGAGTATCGGTACGCCGAGCATTGACGCGGATTCTCCACCGCGTGTGCCGGACCGTCACTGGCCAGGCAAAATACGTGAAGATCTTGGCCGTCGTGACCAACGCCCGTGGCCGTGGGCAGCGCCGTCAAGGACGCGACCCGTGGTTGAAGGGCCTCGTACCGTCCAGCGTTGAAGATCATGTAGCGATCCAAGCCGTCGGCCGCCGGTTGGTTGATCTGCGGAATGAAGTTCCAGAAACGAACCGGGCACCATGGGCCTTCCGCCACGGCCTCGCATAGCCGATTGTAGAGTTCCCGCGTACCGTGGCGTAGCGCATCATCGTCCAAGTGCGCGGCATCATTGAGGGCCGCAACACCGAGCAGCCAACGCGACGAGTCAGCCGCTTCGACCCGCAGCATGGCGAGGGTCGATGCGCCGGTGTCCCGTCGATCGCAGACCGCGACGCCAGCAAACATGCGGCGGACCCACGAAGGAAGCAGAGGTGACGTTTGAGGCATGAGCTGGAACCCAGAGCCAAGGCCACAATCCCGCAGGCCTCGGCACCAAATCGACTAGCGTTTGGCCCAAGCGCCGTGCAGACCGGGGCTGCTCAGCAACGTGGCAAACGCCTCGAGAAGCGCGTCGCTCAGCACTTCATTGATATTGGCGTTGGAAAACTTCTTGCCATACCGTGTCGCGTCGCCCCGTGCGGTACCCGACCACACCTCGGTTTCACCGCGCATCAACTTGGCCGAAAAGCGCGTTTCAGCCTCGTACGTGGCACCAACCGCCTGGTTGGTCTCGGTCGCTTTGAAGGCGATCAAGGCGACGTCGAGCACCAACGCGGCACCGTCCTTGACCTGTACACCCCATTCCGCGGCCAATTCGGCGCAGTTGTCGCGCACGAATTCGGCCACATCGTTGGTGGCTGTCAGGCGACCGCGCCGATCGTCATCGTCGGTACGCGTTCCAATCGCCTGGGGATTGTCGCCTGGACGCGCGTCACGGACGCGCAAGGCCACGGCGTTATCGAGCATGGCTTCGGTGATCTCGACCTCGGCGGTGCCTACTGACTGTTGGGGCGTAAACACCAACGCCATCTCCGGAACATTTTTCTTGGCGGCGAGCGGGCTGGCACAGGCAGCGATCAATACCGTTCCGACCAGGGTCCGAATCATGTGGTTGGGCATCCTAGATCCTTTTGAGTCTCGAGCGTTGAACATCATCGATGGGAGTCGCTGGATCGTATCCCCGTCGCTGGATGACGGTCAATCGTGCATGCGAGTCGTTTTTGGGCGGCCTGCTGGACGCGGCAGCGCCACACCACACAGCCCACGCTCACCCAACGCTTCGAGGACCTTGGGCAGGGACGTGAGGGTTACCGGCTTCCCGGCCGAATCCCGGGCAGCATTGCCATCGTGCAGCAGCAATATGTCGCCACCCCTGAGGTTGTCCGTCAATCGCTTGGCGACTCGTTCGGGATTGCCGTCCGCGGTATCGAAACCACGACGGGTCCACGACGCCAGCAGGAGGCCACGACGATGGAGGATGCCATCGAGGAAGGGTCCCCGAATGCCCGCTGGAGGACGAAAGTAGACCGGTGGGCGTCCCGCGATCTCGGTCAGGACTCGCTGAGAACGATCGATGTCCCTCGCTTGTTCCCACGGGGATTTCAAGGCAAAGGCATTGGCATGGCTGTAGGTGTGGTTCTCGATCGCGTGGCCGCGCCGAATGACCTCTGCCACGAGATCGGGGTGCCGCTGGGCACGCCGACCGATCAGAAAAAAGCTCGCCGTTGCGCCGTGTGCTTCCAGCATGGTGAGCAAATGAGGGGTCACCTCCGGATCGGGCCCGTCGTCAATGGTCAACACCACCTGGCCGTCGCGTGATTCAGGCTCCCCGAGACGCGTTAGGTTGGGTCCGAGAAAGCGGCTTCGGGGCAGTACGCCCACGATGAGCAACAACAGATGATTGGCGACCAGCGCCGCCAACGCCAAACGCCAACGCCCCGGCGACGCCAACACCACACCGACGGCGCCAACATGAGTCGCGATCGAAACTTGAATGAACGCCGACGGGACCCAGCGTCGAGGGAAGGTGGTCATGGGCTCTGAACCGACGACCCGGGACCTGCGAGGGCCGCCAGCGCTACGTGATCGACCTTGCCGCGCGACGAGCGCGGGATCGCCGCCAGCAAGACAATGCTGCGGGGTACTTTGTGGCGAGCCAGGTGATGTCGACACCACGCCTGGACCTCGTCGTAACCAAGCGCGTCGGAAGGACCCGCAACGAACACGCGCACCATCCGTTCGTCACCGACCGCGACGCCAACAGCGACCACGTCCTCGACACCGGGCATGGTAGCGAGGGCGGTCTCGATCTCACGCGGGTTGACCTTCTTGCCACGAACATTGATCAACGCATCGAGACGGCCTTCCAACACCAACTCGCCGCCTGCAAGGGTCGCCAGATCCTGCGTCCTAAAACAGCCCGAGCCAAGGTCTGGATCCGGCGTCGGCCAATAACCACGCGCGACCGCTGGGGAGTGCACCACCACGCGTCCACGCCCCTCCTCGTTTGGGTCACGCCCATCCACCGACTCGATCTCGACATTCACACCATCGACCAGCGTACCCAGTGCGCCGCGTTCGCCTGCATCGCCAACACGGTCGAAGGCGATGCCACCGCATTCGCTGGCGCCATAGAACACATGAACTGGCTGCCCGTAGTGCGCCCGAAAGCGCGTGGCAGTCGCGGGCCCGAGCGGGGCACCGGCGGTGATCACTAGCCGCAAGGTCGACGGCAAGCGAGGCGGCGTTGCCCGTCGCATCAGGGCTTGCAGGTAGGCTGGAACCGTGGGCAAGAACGAAACCTGGTGCTCACAGGCCATGCGCATGGGGTCGAGCGGATCGCCGATCGCCGGCACCACCAAGGTCGCGCGCCGCATGAGCGCTGGCATGACCACGCTGGACAGTCCGTACGAGTGCGACATCGGAATCGCCGCCAAGATGCGTTCGTCATCGCGCAGCGCCATGGTCGTCGCCAATGCAGCATCATCTGCCACCAAAGCGGCGCTTGGGGTCACGATGCCACGGGGTTGGCCGGTCGATCCGGACGTAAGCTTGACCACGGCAACATCCCCGCCCAACGCAGCCGGCAGCGGCGCGGTCGTGTCATCCATCTCCACCGCCACCGCCACCGCCACCAACGCCAACACTTCCGTGCCCCGCGCGGTCAGTAAGGCGCGGCACCCCAAGGCCTGGGCAGTGGCGTGGCGCGCGGTGGCTGGCGTGGAAGCGTCCAGGAGCAAAGCAGCAGCGCCAGCATGGCGTACGGCAAGTAGCCCTGCCAGAAATGCCGGCCCGTTGGCCAACGCCATTCCAACCAGCGCACCCCTCCCGATCCCAGCGGCCGAGAGTTGTCGCGCCACGGTATCTGCTTGGGCCGCAACATCGGCCACCCGCGCCACACCGTTGGGGGTGATAACGATCGGTGCCTCGGGGGTCGCGCGCAGGCGCCGTGAGAAAGCGTCGAGAATCGGGTCGTCGTACATGATCGCTGCGCGGCGGGATGCACCGTAGCCGGATGATTCCGTACGGTGCTTTGGATATACTCTCACGCACTCCAGGCACATGGGGCAGCATCGGGGTTTGACACCGGTTGGCGTCTATCGATGACTGCCGGGAACACACGCTTGGCCTGGGGTCTGTTTATGAATGTTTTGTTGGAGAGGCTGGTCGCGGGTCGCGAATACGACTGAAAGGCTCGACGACGGCTCGACGACGGCTCGACGATTGCTCACCAGACTGTGCTCACCAGACTGTGCTCGCAGATTGTGCTCGCAGATTGTGCTCGCAGATTGTGCTTGCAGACCCTGCGCGCCGAGAGGGACCTAGCGTCATGTCAGGTATCGCGCCGACCCGCCAACGCATCAAGCAACTGCTGATCGACAATTTGAATCTCGAGGGCATGACCGTTGAGAGCATCGGTGACGACACGCCGCTTTGGGGAGAGGGCCTGGGCCTCGACTCGGTGGATGCGCTCGAGCTCATGGTCGCGCTCGAACAAGAGTACGGCCTGCGAATCGCAGATGATGAGGTCGACCAGGAGTCGCTGGCTACGGTCGCGCGCTTGGAGACGTTCGTCGGCCAACTTCTGTCATCACGGGACTCCGCTGCTCCATGCAAAGCCGGGAGCGCCATGTGACAGCTTCTGATGAGCCGGTCTTCGTGACTGGACTCGGCGCCGTCAGCGTTTGGGGCTGGGACGCGGCCAGCCTGTGGCAAGGCCTTCTTTCCGATCAAACCGGAATCGGTCCGCCGAAGCGATTCAACGTTCAGGGCCATCGAACCGGGATCGTCGGCGAGGCGCCGCCACGGCCAACTTCCACCCGACGGCAGCCCGTCCGCCGGGCGCGCGCGGCCCGGGCCGACCACTTCGCCGAGTCGGCCGCCCAAGAGGCGGTGCGCGCCGCGGGTCTTTCCGCAACCGACCTCGGCGGCCCGTGCGGCGTATTTTTCGGTACCAGCACCGCTGGCATGCCCGAAGCGGAGGCCTACTACCGCGACGCGACAGGACCCAAACCGCGGGCCGGGCGGGTTGGTATTTTGCGCACCCACCCGCTGAACAATCCGGGTGACGCCGTTGCGCGAATGCTCGGCGTCCGTGGCCCGGTGCGCTCATTCTCTTCGGCCTGCGCTTCGGGGGCACTGGCCATCGCCGCGGCGCTCGACGCCCTCCGATCCGGTGAGGTCGAACTCGCGATCGCCGGCGGTTCCGATGCGCTGTCCCAACTCACCTACGCCGGCTTCAACGCCCTGCGGGTGGTCGACTCTCAGGCCTGTCGCCCCTTCCGCCAAGGCCGTGCCGGACTCAGTCTGGGCGAAGGTGCCGGGGTGATCGTGCTCGAGACAGAAGCCTCGGCAACGGCACGCGGCGTGCCTCCATTGGCCATCCTCGCGGGCGCTGGATCCTCATGCGACGCCCACCACATGACCGCACCCCACCCCCGAGGAAACGGCGCGGCCTGGGCGATGCGCCATGCCCTTGCCGACGCCCGAATGACGCCTCATCGCGTCGATTTCATCAACGCCCACGGAACCGGTACGCCCCACAACGACGCTTCCGAGTGGCGGGCGATCGAGCAGGTTTTCGGGGACCGTGCACCACGGGTTTGGGTCACCTCCACCAAAGCCTCGGTGGGCCATCTACTCGGGTCATCGGGCGCGATCGAAGCGGTGGCGACGGTCCAATGCCTTCATGCGGAAACCGTCCACGCGACCGCCGGAGAGGCACCCGTTGACGAGTCAATGGCTGTCGATCTGGTGACCGAATCGCCTCGTCGGCTGCCGAGTCCGCGTCCGGGAACCGATGGCCGTCCACCAAACGCGCTTTCAACCAGCTTCGGCTTCGGCGGCGCCAACGCAGCGCTGATCTTTGGCGGCGTACCGCGGAGGCAAAGGTCGTGATCGCCGCGTCGGACCTTGCGGAAGCGGTGCCGGTGGTGGTTACCGGACTCGGCACCGTTCATCCGGCGGGATGTGGTCGCGCGGTCATGACCTCGTCCTTGGCCAGCGATGCGGGTCCCTGGCAGGAAGTAGACCGTTCGGCGGGCTACCACCGATCGGGCGGGGCTCGACTCGCCGGCTTGTGTGGTGGTCTCGATCTTTCACCGTGGTTGCCCGCCCGGATCGCGCGTCGGATGAGTCTGCCGTCACGTCTGGCCAGAGTAGCGGCACAACTCGCGTTCGAAGATGCCGGCCTCACCACCACGACCGACGACGAAGATGCCGAGCGCACCGCGATCGTGGTCTCGAACGCCTACGGGCCCCTTGCCTTCACCGAAGCCATCCTGCGGCAGCATGGTTCCGAAGGGCCGATGGCCGTTTCACCGATGTTGTTTACAGAATCGGTGGCCAACGCCCCGGCGGCACAAGTCGCTATTTGGTGTGGAGCCCGGGGCAAAAACCTCACCGTCACCCAACGCGAAGCAGGCCCGTTGATCGCACTCATGGAGGGTGCCCGGGAAATTTCCAGGGGTCGGGCAGATCGGGTGGTGGTCGTGGCGGTCGACGAGGTCACGCCCTTGCAACACGCCATCTTCGATCGTTTCAGAGCGCTGGCACGTACCGACGAGCACGGCACCGAGACCGCACGACCGTTCGACCGGCACCGGAACGGTTTCATTGCCGCCGAAGGTGCTACCGCGGTGGTACTCGAACCACTCGACAAGGCACGCCAACGGTTTGGCAGCGGTCCTGGCAAGACCTGGATCAGGGTCGCGGGCGGCAGCAGTGCGTTCGATCCGACCGCCCCCGCCCATGGCTGGGGAACCGACGCGGCCGGCCTCGCTGCTTCCCTGCAAGATTTCCTCGGCCGTATAGGGCTTGCGTCCGAGGATTTCGACGCCATCGTCAGCAGCGCTTCCGGTTCGATTGTTGGTGATCGGCTCGAAGCCAGGGTCTTGAAGACGGCTTGGGGAACCGCACCGCTACCGCCGATACTGGTACCAAAGGCAGCAACAGGCGAGCTCGGCGGCGGCCTCCTGGCCGGCTTGTTGCTTGCCGCCGAAGGAACACAATTCGCCACCACACCGGGTTTTATCGAAATCGATCCCGAACTGGACCTGGTGCCATACGACGGCCGTCCCATGGCACCGCCGCGCCGGGTGCTGGCGATCGGCTTGGCGGTAGGCGGCGCCGCCGCCTACGCTGTCTTGGAACGGGGATCGGCCCAATGACCACCCGCATCGATCACTCGCACGTCGCCGTAGCGATTCCGGCGTTTCAAGCGGCGCCGTCGGTGGGCGACGTCGTCATCCGGACCCTGCGCTTGATGCCCAATGTCCTGGTGATCGACGATGGCTCGAGCGACGGGACCGCCGAGGCCGCACGGCAGGCAGGCGCCGAGGTCGTTTCGGTACCGGTCAACCGCGGTAAGGGTCATGCGCTCAGCCAAGCGTTCGATCTGCTTTTCGCACGCGGTCATGACTGGGTTTTGACCCTCGACGCCGATGGCCAGCACCTGCCGGAAGAAATACCCAAGCTGCTGGAGCGGGCCCACGGAGCCGACCTCGTCCTGGGTACCCGCCAGCATTTGTTTACCCAGATGGGCCGCGTACGTCAGACGAGCAACCGACTTTCTTCGCGAGCGATCTCCTGGGCCGCTGGCGAGTCACTGGTGGACGTCCAGACCGGGTTCCGGCTCTACGCGAAGCGGGTGATCGACACCGTCGGGTTTCCCGAATCGCGGTTCGATGCCGAAAGCGCTGTCGTCGTCCGTGCGTGCCGGCATGGCTTGCGTGTGGTCGACGTTCCGATTCAGCTGGGCTTTGCGGACGGCCGCACCACCAGCCACTTCCGCCCGCTGATCGATAGCCTGCGGATCGCCCTCGCCGTCACCCGAGCCCGTTTCGACGCGAGGCGGCAGTGACCAACCCGCACCGTCGGCGCCCGTCGGTTCGGATCGCAGCGCCGGCACACCGGTCCTGGATCGGTGCGCGAGCGGTGCTGGTAACCCTCGCCGCGCTGCTGGCCACCTGCTTGGCACTCGTGGCGGTGGGTCGAATACGCCTGCATGCCGACTTGGCCACGATGCTGCCCAACGGTGCTCCGGTCGCCGACGCCTACCGCACCTTCTTCGAGCATTTCGACGGCCTCGAACTGGTCTTCGTGGCGGTGGAACCCACAGACGCGACATCGGCCGATTCGGGCCCAACCGTCGACCTCGTGCGGGTGGCCGCGGCGCTGGAAATCGAGCTTTCCAGACACCCCGAATTGACCGATGTACGCGCCGGGTTAACCGAGCACGACGAGTCGTTCTTTCTCCAGTACGTTGCGCCGCGCGCGCCCTTGTTGATGGATGATGCCGGCCTCGAGACCGTCGCCCAACGCCTCACTCCCGAGGCGATCCGGCAACGGGTCGCGCGCTTGCGGGCCAGCCTGACAACCCCCGCGGGGGCCTTTCACCGACGCTGGGCGCCCAACGATCCGCTCGGTTTGGCCGAAACGCTACCCGCGATGCGCGGGGTCGGAGGTCTGCCGCTCGACGGTTGGACGTCGGTCTTCTTGTCACAAGACGGCGACACCGCGTTGATTGTCGCAACGCCGACCGCCCCCGAAATGGATCCGGCGGGTGGCCGAGCGGTGGCGACCGCAATCGACGAGGCATGCGACGCGGTGACGGCAGAAACCGGTATCGCCTTCCGCTGTCGCGCCGTTGGCGGTCCGCTTTACGCGGCCCAGGACGAGCGCTTGCTGCGCCACGATCTCAGGCGCACCATTCTCGGCTCACTCATCGCCACGTCCGCGGTCTTGATCCTTGCCTTCGAGGGCATCCTGTTGCCGATCGCGGTGCTCGTACCGCTGCTCGTTGGTCTGCTCTGGGGGGCTGGCTTGATCGGCTGGTGGACACCGGAAATCAGTGCCATCTCGATCGGCTTTGGTGCGGTGCTCATCGGCCTCGGCGTGGACTACGCGATCCATTTGGCGACCCGGTTTCGCCAGCTCTACAGTGCTACCGGATCCAGACACCAAGCCCTGTCCAACGCGGTCGCCGAATGTGGCCCGGGTATCGCGACCTCCGCGCTGACCACCACGGCAGGTTTCGCGGTCCTCGGCCTCGCACGCTTGCAACCCTTGCGCGAAGTCGGCTCCTTGGTCGCGGTCGGCGTCGTCATGGTGCTGGTCGCGCTGGCGACGGTCGGCGGTGTGATGTTGGTCGCCGTCGCGCCACGAATGAACGCGCCGGGCGCGTCCTGGCGCCGACTCGGAAGCATGATCGACCTTGCCGCGGGGTTTGCCACTCGGCGCGCGGGAACCATCGTGGCCTTGGCCGTGGCGGGATCCTTGGCCGCGGTCTGGTCGCTCGGTTCGCTCGAGTTCAACGCGGATCCGCGGGCCCTGCGTCCAGCCGATCCACCGGCACGGGCTGTCGAAGCGCTGCTCGCGGATCGCTTCGGCGTCGGCCTCGACACCGCCCATGTACTGGTTGCAGGCGGCAACCAGGCCGAGGCGCTGGACCGCACCCGTGCCGCAACGGCCGTGCTCCGTGCGAGCCTTCCCGCTGGCGCCACCCTGTCGAGCCCCTCGGACTACCTCGCTGGCGGTACGCACCGCGAACGGCGACTGCAAGCGCTTCGCGCCCTACCGTTCGCTGAAGCAGCGGACGCGCTGGAACAGGCGTTGGTCAACGCGAACCTGAACCCTAAAGCGTTCGCGACAGGACTCGATGCGCTGCGTGCGTTCGCCCGCGGCGAAGATCCCGGTCCGCCGCCCGTTCAGCATTGGCCATCTTGGCTGGCTTCTGCCTTGGTTTCCGACCATCAAGTTCCCGATGATCCACACGCTTGGGCATCGATCGCTGTCCGATTACCGACCGGTGCGTGGCCCTCCGGCCCGCCGGCAACACTCGAGGCAGCGCTCGACAGTGTTGCACCAGGCTCCGTGGTGATTGCCGCCGGTGCCCTTGGCGAGGAGCTTCAGACCATGGCCGCAGCGGACCTACGGCGTTTGTCGCTCCTGGCTTTGGCCGCTGTTGGCCTGGTGGTCTTGGTCTCGTTTCGCGGTCACGTAATCTCGAGCGTGCTCGCCTTGCTGCCGGTCGTGCTCGGCACCTTGTGGACCTTGGGTGCTTGGGCCGCGGTCGGTCGCCCGCTGGATCTCTTCTGCCTCGCCGTCCTACCCATCCTGCTCGGCATTGGAATCGACGACGGGCTTCATGTGATGCATGGAGCCCGGAGCAGACCCGACGTCGAGCCTGGCAGCGGTATTCGCAGCGCGTTGCACGGCGCTGGCCGGGCCCTCCTGCTGACCACGCTCACCACGGCAGCCGGCTTTGCGAGCTTGATGCTCTCGGACATACCCGGTCTAAGCAACGGTGGAGCCTTGATTGCAGCCGGGGTGACCGCATGTTGGCTTGCGACCCTTCTCGTCCTCCCCGCGATCGAGACATTGGCACACCCGCGAACACACCACTGAGGCCATGACGACTTCACCGCACGCACAGGAAGCCGGCTTGCTCCGCCGCTGGCTCGGCGCCTTTCACGTCACGGGGGTCTTTTGGTTTCGCTTTCATCGGTGGGGCGCACGGGTGCTTCCAACCTGGCTGATCGCACCGACAGTTCTGGTTTTCACCTGCTTTTTCTTCGTCGTCCTGCGGCGTGCCCGGGCGGCGGTCGTCAGCAACCTCGTACCCGTGCTCGGCCCCTGTGGCTGGTGGCGGCGCCAGATCAGGATCTTCAAGACCCTCTTGAACTTCGCATGGTGTCTCACCGAGCGCTACGAGCAGATGAGCACCGACCGGGTGGTGGAGGTCGAAATCGATGGGGAGTCAGAATGGCAACGCGCCCTCGACAATCCGAAGGGATTTGTCCTGGTCACCGCCCATATCGGTCACTGGGAGACCGGTTCCATGCTCGCGCCCAGCCGGCACGTGCACGTGGTGCGCGAAGAAGAGCTCGATCCCCAGGCCCAGACCTTCATGCGCCAAATGTTCGCCGAACAAGCGGGTGAGACCGGCTTCACCATGCACTTCGTGCAGGGCGATCCCGTGCTCGGCATGAAGCTGTTGGCAGCACTCCGTCGCGGCGAGATCGTGGCTCTCCAAGGCGATCGTCCGCGAACCGACGGCCGGGTGTTGACGACCTCCTTGTTCGGTCAGCCGTTTGGTGTACCGCTGGGGCCACCCGCACTGGCGCGGGCCGCCGACGTCGCAATGCTTCCCGCGTACGTCTTTCGAGAGGGGCGATATCGCGCACGAGTCGCGATCCGGCCCCCGATTCAGGTGCCATCAACCGGTCGTGCCGGTTTGGAGGCCGCCGCGCACCAGATCGCAACTGAAATCGAGTGGGCCGTTCGTGAGCACCCACACCAGTGGTTTACCTTCCGCAAGCTCTGGCCCCGTAATGTGGACTGACTCCGCGTTGACTGAAACCGTATTGATTGAATCTGCGCTACGGCTCGGCAACCGTACCGAGGGTCGCCGTGACCACCAGCTCGAGGCCCCTTTCCAAATGAACCTCCACATCACAGAGAAAGAGCCTCCCGAAGCCACCGGTCGCGCGGATCGACGCAATCAAGCCATGGCCAACAGGCAGCGTTGGTCGGTGGAATTGCACCTCGCGAAGCGTCGTGAGGTAGCCGATGACAGGTCGCGAAGCCGTTTCGTGCTGAAGATCCGCGCGCAACCCATGGAAGACCGCCGCGGTTTGCGCGGCCAGCTCAATACCCATCACCACCGGCACCTCGTCCCCAACGGCGAAGGGATGGGTATCGGCAACCCGTCCGATGCACTGTGCTTCCGAGGCCGAGAACCGAACGACCCGCTCGACCAGCCTTGCCGGCGGTCGGTGGGGAATGAGCGTCTCGATGTTCACACGCAATCTCAGGTGCCTTTTGGGTCCCTAGCAGTCCGTGGTGAAAGTCAGGCGCTGGCGAGAGCGAGGCATTTCGCGCCAGATCAAGGCGCGGAATTACAGGAATACCGGTGGTCTTTCGAGATTCTGCAACGCAGAGATGGCGTGAAAGGGCCGCTCGTAGCGCGGCTCGCGTTTTACCTCAGGCTGCAAGAGTCTACCAAGCTTGCCGCCGCCGCCGGTGCGTTCTATATTTCGGCTGGTTACCCCCCAGAATAAGCGTCAGCGTGACGTAGCATCTCGATTTTCCTCCGACCGAATGGGTGAGTGGTGAGCATGGAAGAGCGGGCTGGTGTGTCACATTCTGGCGTAGTGAAGTCTGGCTTAGCAGAGTCTGGCATCGTGACGTGTGACGTCGCAGTGATTGGCGGTGGGCCAGCCGGCGCGGTTGTCGCCGGTCAGTTGGCACGCGCCGGACGTCAGGTAGTGCTGTTGGAACGAACGCGGTTTCCGCGGTTTCACATTGGTGAATCGCTGCTTCCGGCAAGCAATGCGATCTTCCGAAGACTCGGCTTGGAAGAACGGCTTCGGGCTGGCGGCTTCGTGGAGAAGCGGGGCGCAAGTTTCGCGAATGAAGACGGCGAGCACGCGAGCTACATCGACTTCGCGAACGGCCCCAACGTAACCGACCCGCTGACCTACCAAGTCGAGCGCTCACGCTTTGACGCGCTGTTGCTCGACGATGCGATCGCTGCCGGCGCCGACGTCCGCCAGGAGCGCCACGTCCACGATGTTGTGTTTAATGAGGACGGCGTAACAGTCACAGCGATCAATACCAGCCGTGAGCACGGGTCAAACCGCCCGAAAGCGGACACCACGGAGACCCTGCGCGCGTCAGTCGTGGTCGACGCATCCGGCCAAGCCGGGTTCTTGGCCAAACAACTGGGACTCCGCGACATCGATCCCGACCTGCAGAATGTGGCCATTCACGCGCAGTACACCGGGGTGGCCGCCCTCGCTGGCGCTCGCAAGGGCGACATCCGGATCATCTCCTGCCGCGACCTGAGCTGGATCTGGTTGATCCCGATTTCCGACACGGTAACCAGCGCAGGGTTTGTCATGCCGCCCGCACGTCGCGCGTTGGAACCGAAGGAGCAGGCTCTCGATCGCCTGTTGGCTTCGACGCCGCTGGCGGTCGAGGCCCTGCGGGGCGCTTCCCGCGTTGGTCCGGTGCGGCGCGACGCCGATTTCAGTTACACCGCCCACGCCTACGCCGGTACCCGCTGGCTACTCGCTGGTGACGCCGGTTCGTTCATCGACCCGGTGTTTTCGACCGGCGTCATGGTGGCGTTGGAATCCGGGGTCGAAGCCGCCGAAGCGATCGATCGGGGTTTGATCAAAGGCGATATGTCCGCACGCGCCTTCCGCGAATTCGATCGCATCCAACGCAAGCGTTATCGCTTCTTTCATCGATTCGCCCGCGGCTTCTATGACCCGGCCTTCCGCGACCTGTTGGTTCAGCCTGGAAATCGGTGGGGCCTGGTCGATGCTCTGATCGACATCCTGGCGGGCAATTGGCGGCCGACATGGCGCACCCGGCTGCGCGCGGCGACCTTCTTCAAGCTCGCCGCCGTCCACCGGCGGTACCCGATCGTGCGCCGGCTCCACGGGCCGGACGCCGAGCACATGGTGAAGGCACACATGGTGAAGCAGTGAAGGTTGCGCCTGCGGGGGGGAGGGGGGCGTGTAGTCGGTGGCGAGCGATGCCAGGGCTAGCGTTGCTGGCCCTCATCTTGTCGGTTCCAGGGCCGTCGATTTGGCCTACCGCCTGACGGTGCGGTCCTTCCCGGAGCTCAGACGGAATCTGGTCCGGAGCTTCGACGTGTCGAGATCGGGCTCGGCTCTTCATACCGAGCTTATTCCCCGGTTCGACCCTTCCGATGAACAGCTTCCATTTCAGCTTCAAGACAGAGGCAATGAGCGGGAGGTCCCGGTTCGGTTTTCAGGCTTGACCCCCCCGCATTTTCGGAGAAACCTCCGAGAATCCGCTACTTCGACACCTCCAACGGTAGTTGGGACGCTTGGCTCAGGAAGTTCAGTGGCTGGGGTCAGTGCGATCACTACCGGAACGGGAAGTGGCATTCTGGGGCGAGTCACCATCGCAGATTTCGCCGGAAGGTGCCGGCACCCTGGAAGCTTTGGTGGCCGATAACCTGCGGGAGCGGCAACTCTCTCCTGCGGTCTCGGGTTGGTTCGAGCGGATCCTCGACCTACGTTTGGACATAGAGGCGAGGTCGGAGCGGTTCGCTTTCGTCTTGAGCCCACTCTCCGAACCGACCCTGCGGGTCAATCTTCTCGACACTGGCGAAGGCATCACTCAGGTGCTGCCCATCGTCGTGGCCATCGAAAAAGCACGCCTGGAAGGCTCACGAAGACGGCTGTTGGCGTTGGAGCAGCCTGAGCTTCATCTCCATCCGGCGGTCCAGAGAACCCTCGGCGACTACCTTTGTGAAGTCGCCGCTGCGACCGATCCTCCGACGTTGGTGGTTGAGACGCACTCGGAGAACGTATTGCTGAGCGTTCAGCTCGCCGCGCTAGAAGGGAGGATCTCGAGAGCAACGCCGACGAAATTGCCCGTCGTATCAACCCACGCCGCGAGGTCTTGGAAGAGACCGGTCGGCACGTAGCTCGGGCGGCCCAATTCCTCCGCGAACATTGTCAACTCGGTTCTCCACGGCTCGTTCCCTACAGCTATGTGCCGGTAATGTTGGCCGAATCCTTCCGAATCGATCCCAAGCCGGATAGGACTGTGATCGAGCGGCTTGTGCGCTGGTTCTGGTGGGTGTGTTATGCGTACTTCCCGATCGGCGCCAATTCGACCCGCCTGCGGCGAGCGCTGGATCTCGTTCGAAATATCGCACGGGGCCGGGAGGTCGAACTCGAGCCGATGGATCAGCTCGATTCAATTCCCGCTCGCTTCGATTTTCGCCTCGCTCGCTGCAAGCTCTTGTCGCTATTGATGGCCGCGGAGCGTCGTAACGCCGCAGCGAATCATGAGACCGCGAATCGGTGGGGAGACGCCGATGAGTTGTTGGCCACGAAAGGCTACGAGGCGTTGCAGAATCTCTACAGTAGCAAGCAGTTGAGCCCCGAGCTTTATCGCTCTCCTGCCAATCGCGTGCTCGTCACGGCAGACCATCTCGAGACGCTGCGACAGCACTTGCGGATCCGGGAAGAGAACGCCTGCGACCTGCGAGGCTTCGTGACCTCAGAACTCTCATGGATGTTCTACAAAGATGAGGATCCAGAAGGGTTCATCGAGCAACGCTTGGCCGACCTCCAGAAACTGGAACAAGAGCTGGGAGGGGAGCAGGGCTTCCTTCGTTGACCCTCGCCCACAACTGATCTCCTACGTAGATCTGAAAGTCGGTTCAGGGCTAACCAGACCTGGTGAAGCAGAGGGCAGTGGCACATCGTGAGGGTGGTCTACCGCGCCAACGCGCCCACCCGTGCGACCGCGGCCTCAACCGCGGCCGTCCACGGAATAGCGCAGTTGAGCCGAAGACAATTCCGATAGCGCCCCGTGGCCGAGAAGACCGGTCCGGGAATCAGGCTGATGCCTTCCGCCAACGCCTCACGATAAATGCGAAAGGAATCGGTCCCTTCGGGTAGCTCGACCCACAACACATAGCCGCCCGATGGTCGCGAGGCACGCGTACCCTCGGGAAAGTGCTCCGCAACCGTAGCGATCATCCGACGCACCAGGTCTTTGAACGTACGCCGCAAGCGTCGCAGGTGGCGGTCGATCCCACCCGCCGCCAGATAGTCGGCGATCGCCATCTGGGTCGGGGCCGCCGTTGCCAAGGACGTACTGAGCTTCAAACGCAAGACATCCTTTCGGTAACGACCCGGCGCGATCCACCCTACGCGGAAACCCGGCGCCAAGGCCTTGCTGAAAGACGACAACAGCAAGATGCGCCCTTCACTGTCGAAGGATTGCACGGTTGGTGGCCGTGGGCCGTCGAATACCAGGTCGCCATAGGTGTCGTCCTCGATCATGGGCACGTCATGGCGGGCCAACATGGCGACCAGCTCATGGCGCTGGGGAATGGGCATGTTGTGCCCGAGCGGATTACCGAACGTGGGTACCCCCAGAAACGCGCGCACATCGCGCTTCTCGATCGCCTCTTCGAGACACGAAATACACACACCGTCCCGCGGGCAGGTGGCAATCTCGACGGCCTTGAGGTGAAGACTCTCGAGCGCCAACAGAAAACCCTGGTAAGTCGGCGTTTCGATCGCCACCGTATCCCCCGGCCTGGTCACCGCCCGCAAAGCAAAGCCAATGGCCTCCATCGCCCCGGTGGTCACAACAATGTCATCGGGCGACAGTGCACAACCAGCATCCACCGCACGGCGGGCGATCTCGACCCGCAGCTCGGCGCGGCCAGGAATGCTGCCATAGGACTGACTGGCAACTGGATCACGACGCACGGCGCGGGCCAAGAGCGTGTTGAGTCGGCTCGTAGGCAGAAAGGCCGGATTGGGCACCGCGGCACCCAGCGGCACCACCAAACCGGGCTCACTGGCCTCCTTGATCATACGCTGAATGAGCTCAGCTGTATCCAGCGATCCGGGTGTCACGCACGTCTGGGTTCGGGCGGGCTCGGGCGGCGAGGTTCGCGCGTCGAGTCGCACGAAGTGGCCAGATTGCGGCCGTACCTCGATGATGCCGCGATCTTCGAGCACCCGATACGCCTCCATCACCGTCGTCAAGCTCACCGACATTTGCCGGCTGAGCTGGCGCAGCGAGGGGATCCGGGTACCCGGCGGCAAGGTCCCCTCGTCGATCAGCGACTCGACTTGATCGGCGACGGATCGGTAAAGAGGCGCACGCGTTTCGGTGGCATCGGGCATCATTCACACAGCCTACAGCACCACCAACTGTTATGGAAACAATCGACTGTTTTTGTATCTGTTATGGAGATTCGTTCTCTGCCACGCTGGGTCCATCATGAGCACCACCAAACACACCTCGACCTTGTCCATGCCCGTGCTCCTGGCATTTGCCGCCGTCTATCTGATCTGGGGCTCGACCTACTTGGGTATTCGCATTGCCATCGAGACGTTGCCACCCTTTCTCATGGCTGGTATCCGATTTCTCCTCGCCGGCAGCCTTCTCTACGCATTCCTGCGCTTTCGCGGCGCCGCTCGGCCCCATCCGAGAACGTGGCGTGCTGCGCTGGTAATTGGCGGCTTGATGATGTTCGGCGGAAATGGAATGGTGACCTGGGCCCAGCAATCTGTGCCGTCCGCCTTCGCCGCCCTGCTGGTGGCGACCATGCCGCTGTGGATGGTACTGCTCGACGCCACCGTCTTCCGCGGACCCAAGCCGGGACCGTGGGTTATCGCTGGTCTAATTCTCGGAACGGCGGGAGTCGGCTTGCTGGTCGGGCCCACCGAAGGGGGCGTCGCCCCACTGGGGGCGCTGGTCTTGGTCCTGGCGGCGTTATCGTGGTCGTTCGGCTCGTTGCTCAGCCGCACCGCCGACCTGCCCGCTTCACCCTGGATGTCAGCCGCCATGCAGATGATCGCTGGTAGCGCAGTCCTGCTGATGGTCGGTACCGCTGCTGGAGAATGGCAAGAGATGAACCTGGCCGCGGTATCGGCCCACTCGGTGGTGGCGCTGCTGTACTTGGCGGTCTTCGGCTCGATCATCGCCCACTCGGCCTTTCTCTATCTCATGAAGACCACCTCAACATCGGCCGTCTCAACCTATGCCTTCGTCAACCCCGTAATCGCGATGTTGCTGGGATGGTGGACTGGCGAGGCGATCGGTGCGCGCGCCCTGGCAGGCGCTGGCCTTATCGTGGGTGCCGTTCTCTTGATTCATGTCGCACGGATGCGGGCCAAACCACGCCGCGCGACGCCCCTCCAACCGCTCGAGCCAGCGGTCTGCGCCCAAGGAGACACACCATGAGCACTGCCGCCACGAGGATTCCGGCCCTTCGCCATCGTGGGCAACGCCGGAACGGTCAACACTGGCGCGACCGATGACCTCGAGACCCTTACGCCGCTAGCACGCCTCGAAAGGCTGTGGTTGCACGTCGACAGTGCGTTTGGCGCTCTCGCCGAAATTCTGTTGCGGCTGCAAGAGGAGGGGCTGGCCGTACCCTCGAGCACCGCAATCGAAGGCCGATTCGCCATCCGCGTCGCAATCTGCAACCACCGTAGTCAGTGCGAAGACCTCGATTTCTTGGTCGAGCAGGTGATGCGGTTGGGGACAGAGATCAACGGCTGAGTGGGTCAAATCGTCTTGCACCTGGCCGAGATCCGGATCCTGAAAGAGGTCGCGCAAGGACTGGATCACCACCTCAGACCAGGGCTGTCGAACAATTGACCAATTGAATGGACCATAGTAGGTTCGTCGCATGGACGTGATCGCCATTTCTCGATTCAAGGCTACTTGTCTGGCAACCCTCGAAAGAGTTCGCAAGACCGGCGAGCCGATCCTTGTAACGCGGCGCGGCAAGCCGGTGGCGCAGATCCAACCACCGCCGCCGCCAGTACCGACCAGCCATAGCCACTTCGGCAGCATGAAGGGAACAGCCGAAGTGCTGGGCGATATCGTGAGCCCCCTGTCCGATCAGGACTGGGAAGCGCTGCGATAGTGCGCCTTCTTCTCGATACCCATATCTGGATTTGGTATGTCTTGGGTTCTAAGGACCTTCCACGAAGCCTTGGCCAAGCCCTCGATGAGGCCGTCGGTCGCTGCTGGCTGGCCCCGATCACGCTATGGGAGGCATGGCTCCTGATCCAGAAGGGACGCTTTCGAGTACATAGCTCGTACGGTGAATGGGTTGAAAAAGCTCTCGATGCAGTGCCAATGAGAGAGGCTTCCTTCAATTTCGAGGTGGCCAAGACCGTGCAGACTCTGAACCTGGCCCACAATGACCCAGCGGACCACTTCATCGCAGCGACGGCCCTGGTCTACGACCTGACCTTGGTCACTCTGGATGAGAAACTGATTGCGGCCGATCAGCTCTCGACTCTGACGCGCTGAGACCCCCTCAGCCTCCGTGGCGTCGAGCCAGCCGCTTCGTTTCACACCCAGACGATTGAAGGCTCATTGGCTCGCTCCTCGTTAGAAGACGAGCTTCGATGCGTCCAGCCGCGACGACCCGCCCTCGGTACCCTCTACTGTTGTAGACGGCGCGAAGCAGCACAACGTTGCCCCATTCAGACTCAGCTGCCGCCACCGCCTACCCGGCGTAGCCGGACGAGGTTGTCGTCGTTCAGCGTGGACGAAGCCAGCCCGCTGGCCCTAGAACAGGGTATAGATGAACGGCGCGAGCGCGGAGCCCTGGGTCAGCACCAGCAGCATGCCCAAGAGCAATAGCATGCCGACGATCGGTCCCAGCCACCACTTCTTGCGCACCTTGAGAAATTCCCAGAACTGCTTCAAAAACTCGATCATGTGATGACGCTCCGTCAGATCAGAAGAACTTTTCCAGACGCGTTCGATCCCGGATCGGATACGTCTTCTCGATCCAGTAGCTTGTGCCCGAACGGTCCATCTTACGGTGCAAGGCATCGCGCCCAATGAGCTTGAAAAACAGGCCCACCGGCGCAATCACCAGGATGAAGAACACGGTCAAGAGCACCCGGGTCATAAAGAACCCGAGCACCACCGCCATCGACATCCAACCAAAATAAACCGGCTTGAGGACCCGCGGAAGCACCGTGCCGACCACGGCCAACACACCACCGGCCCAAAGCAGGTAACGGCCCCATTCGTGACCGCGCCAAACCAACAGCGCACCGAACAACAGGAACGCGCCGCCAACGACCCAGCCGAACTTGCGAAAGTCGCTGGTATCGGGCTGAAGTGCTTGAATTTCTTCGCGTATCGACATGGTCAAGACCTGTGACTGTTGAACATTTGCCTACGATCACCGAGCGGCCCCAGCGTCCCTGTGCGGGGTACTCGAATGGCCTGCGGCCACCCTGCGGGTTGTGCTGCGCTCCCTGCTCGGGCCACTGGGCCCCGCTCTCGAACTTGAGTCATTCGTTGGCTTGCTTTGTAGGGTTTAGTCCAGCACGAATTCGTCGCGCCAGTTTTCGGTTTCTTTCCAATTCGGCTGCTCTGTCTTCGCCAGGAGATACGGGCCCACCGAGAGGTAGTCCATGTTGGTACGCATGAAGCAGACGAAAGCGTGCTCTGGATCACACACGATGGGCTCACCACGTACGTTGAACGACGTGTTGATGATCACGGGGCACCCGGTGCGTTGGTGAAACGCTTGGATGATCTCGTAATAGAGCGGATTGTCGTCGGGATGCACACTCTGCACACGCGCGGAATGATCGACGTGGGTAATCGCCGGAATCGTCGAGCGCCGTACCATGAGCTTGTCGATCCCAAACAGCTGCGACTCTTCATCGGCGGAGGTCGTATGGTGCTGCTCCGCCACCGGCGCCACCAACAACATGTAGGGGCTCTCGCGATCGAGGTCGAAGTATTCGCTTACGTGATCATGCATGACCGATGGGGCGAACGGCCGGAACGACTCGCGGAACTTGATCTTCAGGTTCATGGTCCGCTGCATGACCTCGGACCGTGCGTCGCCGATGATGCTGCGGCTGCCGAGCGCTCGCGGCCCAAACTCCATGCGCCCTTGGAAGAGGCCGATAACTTTTTCGTCGGCAATGATCGACGCCAGCCGGTCGGGAAGCACATCGCGCTCCACCCGTTCGTACTTGGCCCCGTAACGGTCCAAGACGGCGGTGATCTCGTCGTCGCTGAACGATGGCCCAAAATACGAACCGCGCGCCGTGCCGCGGGGCTCGGCGGTTCGCTCGTTTCCTAGGTAATCGTGCCAAGCCATGAATGCCGCACCCAGCGCGCCACCCGCATCGCCTGCCGCCGGCTGAATCCAGATGTCGTCGAACGGCCCCTCACGTAGAACCCGACCGTTGGCCACGCAATTGAGCGCGACACCGCCAGCCATCACCAGGTACTTCTGCCCGGTAAGCTCGTGGGCGTGCCGCGCCATGGCCAAAACCGCCTCTTCGCACACGACCTGGACCGAGCGTGCCAAGTCCATATCGCGCTGACGGAGGTCGGTTTCCGGCTCGCGCGGCGGTCCATCGAACAGGTCGTGGAACTTCTTGCTCGTCATGCGCAGCCCGGACACGTAGTCGAAGTACGACATGTCGAGGCGGAAGGAGCCGTCGTCCTTGAGATCCATGACGTTGTCGAGGATCAGGTCGACGTACTTGGGCTCACCGTAGGGCGCCAAGCCCATGACCTTGTATTCGCCCGAATTGACCCGGAATCCGGTGTAGTACGTAAAGGCCGAGTACAGGAGGCCGAGCGAGTGCGGGAAGTGAATCTCGCGCAGGATCTCGATCTCATTACCCCGGCCCACGCCGAAGCTGGTGGTCGCCCACTCACCAACACCATCGATGGTGAGGAAAGCGGCCTCATCGTACGGCGACGGGTAGAAGGCCGACGCCGCATGCGATTCGTGGTGTTCGGGAAACAGCAGTTTTCCCTTGAACGCGGGTAGCGACTTGCGGATCAAGTCTGGGATGAAGAGCTTCTTCTTGATCCACAGCGGAACCGCCTTGAGGAAAGAGGGCAGGCCTCGCGGCGCCCCGGCAATGTAGGTCTCGAGGATGCGCTCGAACTTGAGCAGCGGCTTGTCGTAGAAAGCCACGTAATCGAGGTCAGCCTCTTCGATACCGCCGGCTTCCAAGCAGTAGCGAATCGCGCTGCGCGGGAACTCGGAATCTTGCTTGATGCGCGTGAAACGCTCTTCGGAGGCGGCAGCAATGACCTTGCCGTCGATCACCAAGCACGCAGCGGCATCGTGGTAGAAACAAGAAAGGCCCAGAATCTTCATCGTCGTCCTTGTCGATCGTGAGCGCGAGACACTGGCAGCCCCTGGTTGGAGCGGAGTGGAGCACAAGGGGATGGCAGACGTCTTCCGAGGATGCGAGGCTTCGAAAAAGCGAAAACGGCTCCCGATGGGTACAACTCACCTCGCAATCGGGTTCGCTTTTTTACCACAACCCCTCCGCGCCTGTCGACGGAGGCCGCGATCTACGTTGGCCTCACCCGGCACCCCAAGGCACTGCACGTCGTCGTGCCGCATCCCTAGGCCCAAGATCTCGAGGGCGCCAGCAGGGGCGGGGGTGCCATCGGCGCGGCTCGCGCAGCGGATCGGTTGTTGGGCGGCATCGGGAATGGACCTCAGGCCCCCTTGTTCTTGTCGTCCCAGATCATCGGTTCCCAGAGCTCGACCTTGTTCCCATCCGGGTCCATGATCCACGCGAACTTGCCGTTCTCGTGCGATTCGGGTCCGCTAACGACTTCCACGCCGCTCGCACGCAGCTGCGCCAGCATCTCGCCGAGGTTGTCGACCCGGTAGTTGATCATGAAGGAAGAATCACTTGGGCTGAACCACTGACTGTCGCTTTCCGCTAGATGCCACACAGTGAGGCCCCGGTCCTCGGCGCGATCGTCCGGCCATTTGAGGACAGCGCCGCCAAAGTCTTCCAGCGGCATGCCCAAGTGCTCCTGATACCAGGCTGCCAGGGCGGCGCTGTTGCCCTGGCATTTCAGGAATACGCCGCCAATCCCGGTGATCTTCGCCATCATAGTCTCCTACTCGTTGAGCCGCCTAACGGACAGCATGCGGTGGAGCGCGCGGCGCCAGAAGACTATCAGCTCGATTCAAAACCTGTTCCCGGTCCGCTGTAAGCGCTTGTTGGACGAAGCCGCTTCGCGGCGGGTACAGCGGATCCGTAGGTCACGGTAGCCTTCTTCCTGGTTGCCCAATATCGGGTGACTTCAGAAAAGGAGCATGCCATGACCTCAGAGGAAGAGAGACGTTTTGCCGGTCTGTACGAAAGGCACGTTCGGGGGTTGAGGCTCAAGGGGTACCAGAAGCGAACGATCGATTCTTACTCCCGCGCCGTGCGCCGATTGGCGCACCGGTTCGACTGCGCTCCGGACCGTGTCTCAATCGAGCAGCTCGAGGTGCATTTCGCCGAATTGGTCGACTCTCACTCCTGGTCCACCGTGAAAGTCGATCGCAACGGCTTGCAGTTCTTCTGGGAGCACATCCTCGATCAGGACTGGAGTTGGATCGAGATCATCAAGCCTCCCAGAGTCCGGACGCTTCCGGACATTCTTACGGTACAGGAGGTGGAGCGGCTGATCGGTTCCGCTCGAAAACTGCGATACCGAGTGTTTGTCTTGACCACCTACTCAATGGGACTGAGGCTCAGTGAGACGCTCTCGCTCACAGTGGGCGACATCGACCGGGCCCGTGGCCAGGTGCACATTCGCCGGGGCAAGGGCCACAAGGACCGATTCGTGCCCCTACCCGATCTCGCGTACCGGGGGCTGCGCGCGCTGTGGGCCAAGCATCGTAACCCATACCTCCTCTTCCCCTGTGCGTCGGGATCGCCGGATAATATCCGCCGGGCGACGACCCACATGGACCCGGGAGGCGCGCAAAGGGCAGTTCGACTGATGCTCGCCGACTGCGGAATAAAAAAAAGATCTCGGTCCACTCGCTGCGCCACAGTTTCGCTACCCACTTGCTCGAGCAGGGGCTCAGCCTACGGCACATCCAGGCCCTGCTCGGTCACCGTAGCCCGACCACGACCGCACGCTACGCTCGCCTGACAGAGACCACGCGACAGAGTTCTGCGGACGCCATTGACCGATTGGTCGGTCGTCTTCATGTCGACCTCGAGAGGCTGTAGCGATGGAGCTTGCTGCACTCATCTCGAAGTTCCGTGGTGCTCTCGAGGCCAAGTACTCCCAACAGATGCTGCCGAGTCACTATCGAGCCCTGGCCTCGATACAGCGGTGCCGGACTCCGGCTGCCGGCGAGGTCCTAACCCGTTGCGCCGACTGCCTGTAGACGGTCGACAGAAAGCGCGGGAATTTGGTCGTCAAGGCGCGGTTTTCAGCTTTGGGCGCTGAGATCATCCGGCAAGGTACTTGCGATAGTTCTCAGCGGTATACCTGACGTATCCAGGATCGTGGGGCTGGTGATGGATCTGTTGGACGAGCGGCCTGTAGTAGGCGAGTGATCGTACGGTCTCGAGGGGCTCGAGGCCCTGTTCTCCGAAGCGTCTTCTGAGTGTTGCGAGCCGAATGGCGTGCTCGACGGTAGCGAGTGGAAGCCGCCGTTTGTAGAAGCTGCTGGCGACGGCCCAGTCGAGTGGTCGCGCCTTTCTTGGGGTGTCGGGCGGATGTAGATAGGCGCTGATGACGCGTTCGAGGTAGAGGGAACGCTTCACGATGGCGTGTTGTTGGAGGTCCTACTCCTACGGGCTCGCTTTTTCGCCCGACTTCGCGCCGCTTCCTTGGATTCCTTGAGCCTGTAGGACTCGGCGTCGATGGCGATGACCTCGGATCGATGGACGAGCCGGTCAACGATGGTGACGACGCAGGTGGCGTTGGGGAAGACCTCGCCCCATTCGGCGAAGGGCTTGTTGGTTGTGATGACGGTGGGTCGCTTCTCGTATCGCCGGGCGACGACTTCAAAGAGCAAGTCCGCGTGGCGGGCATCGTACGAGAGATACCCCAGCTCGTCGATCTATGTGGCGCTCCACATAACTCGACGACTGGGGACTCGCGCCGGTCGGGGCGGCCGAGCGACGCGATCTACTCGAGATCATCGAGGACCGCTACGGGAGACGCTCCACGCTCGTGACCTCGCAGCTGCCCGTCGAGAGCTGGTATGAGGTCATCGGCGATCCAACGCTGGCCGACGCCATCCTCGATCGTGTCGTCCACGGTGCATATAAGCTCGCAATCGACGGCGACTCCATGCGCGCCAAGAGAACACGCGCCAAGCGCGATACAGCCAGTCGAGGGGCCGCGTGATCGACAAGAAGCCAGAAGCGATCCCGGATCCAGACCAAGAAGCGGGCCTGCGGCCCGATCCGGACAATCCGGACACGGCCCAAGATGGACTGTGGAGGCTGACCGGCTGATGGAAATCGCTCAGGCGATTTCCACAACCGTTGGAAAACGCTCCCACCTTTCCCCCGCCCGCGTTTCCCACAGCCACGCACAGCCCCGGCGACGACGGGTTTTCGAATACACTCGATCAAGAAAAAGAACAGAAAGGAGGAATCCAGACATCGCGAAAGTGGACACCTTCAACTGAGGATAACGACAGCGTCGCTGCGCTCCGAACACCGGTCACTTTCGATCGGAATGACCGGTCGGTTTCGTCGGAATAGGCACACCGCGCACCGGCCACCAAGACCGGCAATGAGGCCGGTTGCCACAGCAGCGACGGCGGATTGCGACCCTGCACTTCCAGCCACGTCTCGGACCGATCCCGTACGACCAACACCGGCGTCGCTCCGGCGGCACTTTCCGGTTGCAAGCGTGCCGTAATCAACCCAAACGTGTCCGTATCGGCCCGGCGTACGAGTACACGTAGCATCGTTGGCTCACCGGTGACGGAAACCGTGGCGGCCAGACGCACACCACTTCCGCGCAACCGAGCGCGGTCCGCGCCTAGGCCTAAAACAAGCGCATACGAAGGATGAGATGCGCGAAGATCTTGAGGCTCAAGTGCTTACGAAAAGCGCAGGCGCACCCGAAGGTTCGTTGAGCATTTTCGGAAGTGATTGAGCCCAAGAGATTTGTGTAGATCGCCTTCAAGATGCGCTGGTTTTGGGCCTAGGTCGATGTCAAAGCCAAAACCACCATGACCCACGACCCCGCGCTTTTCCGTCAGGGCGTAAACGTAAACCTCGATCGAGATCGGCCCAGAAACCCCGGCCGGATCTCGTGGACCCGTGCCGTTCTCGGCTCCCCTCGGCGAGCTCAATAAATCTTGCCCGACCATCTCGACCCAAAAAGCCAGCTCCGTCGCCTCGGCGCTACCTTGCGGCAAGGCCGTTGATGCAAGCCGCAGGCCACCACCATCATTCGCCGCCAACAGTAAGGTCGCGACGTCGGCCCGTACGCCCGGTAACGGAAAAGCCGATGGTGCTCGCGAACTGATCTCGGCCAAACCAGCCACAACTTCCGCACTTTCGCCCGTGAACGGTATTACGACGGAGACGTTCCGGTCTTTGTGAGCGACCAAGACACGCGTGTCCCCCGTCATCCACTGGTCGAGGCTCTCGTCGAGCCGTTTCAGTAGGCGGACCCGGCTGGCTGGCGCCAGAAAACTGTCGTCGACCACAATGACGACCCGGCGCGGGACCGGCACGGCCTCAGGTTTCGGCACATTCGCGGGCAGGTCGGCATCCGGTACCGAAGCCAATGTCCGCGGCCGACCACCCACCATGGGTTGGAAGAGGCTGATTTCGACGACCTGGCTGTCATCGAGAACGACAAAGTCCTCCGCCTCGAGATCGGTTACGGGCTTGCCGTCGGCGGTTACCACCACTTCGATGTTGACCAACGTCACATCGACCGTCTCGAGAAAAATCCCACGCTCGGCGGGCACCTGCGCCTGAACGTCAGCGCCTGCCAACACCATCAAAGACGCCACGATGGCCCACCGCTTGGCAACGACGAGGCCCAATCCAACCGAGGATCGCTGGGGGTTGGTCCGTGTTGGCTCAGAGCTCACGTCGGGTCTCCTCGAGGTCGTGTTTCACCCATCCGCGCAGATGAACCTGTACAGTCGTAGGCGAGATTCCGGATGAAATCCTAGCGTTGTGTACTCGGTTTCCGTAGAAAACCTGTGAAGTTGATTGGCACAAGGTTGCCAAAGTCTACCTCCTGAGCAAGCGGTGTCGGCTACCATGGCAGAACGATGATCGTGGCACGTGGAACGCGACTCCGATGACCCGCCTACGCAACCGGCGTTGGCTGGTACTGGCCTTGATTTTGGTTGGCCTCGGTTTGGTGCTCATTCCCGCGGCAATCACGATCAAGAACAACGAGTATCGCGTCGCTACTTGGTTGGCAAAAAGCACTCTAAGCCCAGTCGACCAAGGTGCATTGATGGCGGGCGTTTTGCGCGCATCTCGATTCGCACTGGCCGCCAAGGCCCCCGACGGACGCGCCGGCGCGTTTTTGTTTGACCGTGAAACCGCCCAGCGCTATGGACTCACGGTCGACCCACGCGTTGTGGGCCGCTCGCACCGACGCCCTTTTCGCCTCTTCGGCCTGGTCGCCAGTACGGGGCTTCGGTCACGCGACGACCGATTCGATGTCGATCGTCAGCTCGCCGCTGCCGCCTCGGCTCTCGACGAGTACCGCCGGGAGCTGAGTCCTCGGTTGACGGTGTTGGGCCCCGCGGCAGACGACCCTGAGCTGGCCGCCGTGCTCGCCGTCGTATCGCTCGGAGAAGGGCTCGAAACAGTCATCCAGGCGCTCGAACACGGCGAGCTGGGCCGGCTGGCACGCGCCGAGACGGACGGTACCCGCGAAGAGAATCCCTTTCTAGCGCCGCCGTTGCTGTGGCGACTCACCCGCGACGCCCAACCGACCGACACCGTGGAGGACAAGTTCTTACAGCGGGTCCGTCGGACTTGGATCTCGACGCGCATCTACCGGCAAACTCTGCCTCAGCTGCAAACCCGCTCTCACCCCACATTGTTCGAATACATTAACGCCTACAAAGGCGTTCTCGTGGAGCTGACCGGAGCGGCCAAGTGGTCACTTCACTTGATTTTCGGCGGGGTCGCCTACGCGTTCACCAGCTTGGCACTGGGCGCTTGTGGCGTTGGTCGGCGGCGTCGAATAGCCTGGGCCTTGGCCCTGGCCGCGACCCTCGCGGTGGGCGTCGAACTCGCCGACGCGATGGACATCCGGCAAACTGGCAAACGCTTCGACGCCACCGGTTCTGCTGCCGACGCGGTAGTAACCGTGCTCCTTCCCATCGCCGGATGGGCTTGGCAACGACGCCGGGACCGGGACCGGGTACTCGGCTGACCAGGATTCGGGAACAATGCCCATCGGCGAACGATCGGAGCGAATCGACCTTGGAGCAGGCTTCCAGTTGGTCCGCCTCAACCAGCAGAGTTGGCGCCTTACGACACCGTTTGCCCCCGACGGCTGGACCGCACGCCAACCCGGTGGCGCCACCCGCAGTGCCTTTCCCGGTACGGCGCTTCGCTTCAAGGAAACCTGGTGGGAGATTGTCGAGGCGGACACCCAGGCCCAATCTGAATCAACCGGCGTGCGCTACCGACTCGCGCCCTGGAACGACGCGGAGGTCTTTCGCGGAACGGGGGAGCTGACGGCCGAAGCTTGTTCCTTGCTGGCGAAAAACCACCGCGAACGCGTCCAACAGCGCCGTCGCGGTGGCCAACTGATGGCGATCGCACCGTTGGTAGGATTGCTTCCGGGCGAAGACCAATCTCGGTTGGAGCGCAACTTCGGGGTCACGGCAACGCGCACGACCGCCGTCTCGGCATTCGTGGTGCTGGGCTTGGCCACCTTGGCGGCCGGCATCGGCTTCGCGGCCCGCCGCGGTGTGGACTTCGGAGCATGGCAGCCCCTCGCGCGCGCGCTCGCACCCTGGTGGATGGTATTCGTCTACCTCGCCCTCGAGTCGGTCGTACGGCTGCGCGTAGCGTGGTCCACCGACATGCCGTGCGGTACGGCATTGATTGTCTTGCCGGTCATGGTCTTTCGGGTGTTGGGCCGAGGTACCGGCGGCGCTGCCGCGGCAGCGAGCGCGCCCTCGGCAGCACCACCGGGCCACCAGACCTGGACCACGGCACGCGATGTCGTTCATCCGCTCAAAGACGGGTGCCTCGAGATACGCTCCCGTCTTGCCAAGGAGCATTGGACACTCGGCATCACCGGTATTGCCTACCAGGGCATGGTCTACATGCTGCTCGAGCGCAGCGTGATCGACACACCCGCAGGCCCACGGCATCGATTCGTCCTCGAACCCCTTCCAGCCGACCGGGTACCACCGGCCCTCGTGGCCTACCACCCCGAAGAAGTCCGTGACCTCCATCGCGAGCAACAGCGCGTGCGCACCGCAATGTGGGTCGAGAGCATGCCCTTTCTCTGGGGTCTGCTCGGTGAAGACTCACAGAACAAACTCGCAGCGGCGTACCGTTACGATCCCCAGCGGTGGACACGCTTTTCGATTGTCTGTACCGGTCTCCTCGGCGCCTTCAATACCCTTGCACCCTGGCTCCGTGGGTCCACCGGCTTGCTCGATTTCCTGGTCGTCCTTGCCGGGCTGGTCTTGATTTGGGATACCGGGCTGCGCGCCCGCGCCCTGCAACTCGAAGTCCTGCGCCCCAGCATTTTCGGTCGCCCGTTCGTCGGCGCCGCGCGCCGAGCCTTACGGTGGGCGCCGAGGAAGTAGACGTGGTTCTACGTGGCGGTCCGTCAATCCTCAACCCGAGTGATCGAGCAACTCGCTGGCGGGAACGATCTCGAACCCTAAGTCCAGTAGCAGAGGCAATTCTTGCTGCAAGATCGCCAAGGTTTCGGGATAGGGATGGGCGATGGCGATGGCGCCTCCCCGTGATCTGGCGACATCGAGCAACCGTCGAAACTGGGTCAGGATGGCGGCCGGGTCGCGGTCGGCGTCAAGAAAGACCTGGCGTTCACCCGCTGCCAACCCCAACTCGCGGGCTACCGAATAACCCACCGTGTCGGCCGTGGTACGCGAATCGAGGTAATAAAGACCGTGATCGACGAGAACCTCGAGGACCGTGGTCATGGCCTGTCGGTGAGACGACATGCCGGACCCCATGTGGTTGTTGACACCGGTTGCGCCGGGAACCGCCGCCAACGCGCTCTGGGTGGCACGGACCAACTCGGCGGCGCTCATGGTGGATCGCAGGGCACCGGGCCCCGGGTCGAGTGGCCCCAGCGGCTCCATGGGCAAATGACACAGGATCTCTTCGCCGAGGCCTGCCAAACGCGCCACCACCGCCGGTGTTCGCGACTCGAACGGCAACACCGAGTACGTTAGTGCCACCCCGATCGAGGTCAGCGCATCGACTTCTTCGAGGCTACGCCCCAAGTCGTCGATCACGACCGCCAGCCGGGCCGGGCCGCCCGGGGTTCGAAATCCAGGAGACGGCGAATGGAGGATGGTTCCGGTCGCCTCCGGTTGTGGAGCCGCGTCGAGCGTCGGTTCGACGATGGCAGGTGGCGCCGCGGAAGGAGCCGTTGTGCCAACGACCCCGTCGGACTCCTGTGCTCTCGGGGTGACCTCCATCGCGGCCACGCCACCGAGGTCGGGAGGCGGGGGCGGCTCGATCAGCTCACGTCCTACGTAGAGCGCCAAGGCGAGCAGTGCGAGGCCGATCAAGCCGAGCCCGACACGCAAGGGCGACGCCTTGGTGGCTTGGCGGTCGGCCGGCATGGCCTTTCGCTTTGGGCTGCGGGGCGTCGTCGTGACGATCCGGCGTTTGGGTGGCGCCATCGCTCGAAGGGATCGATTCGACCACGCGGCAACGCGTGAGTCGTCCGATACTCGTTAGCCCGGGTTATTCATGACGATCGCAGCGAGAGAGCGTAGGCGTCTGTGGCTGCAAGGCTTGCGAGCGAAGGCAACGAAAACGTACTGTCTGTACGTTGAGGAAGCCTGAACGAGCGCGGTGTTTCGTCAGAAGCAGCAGACGCTGGTGATTACGTTCTCGTAGCCGGTTGCTCATGAATAATCCGGGTTAGGCCGCTTTTTGCGTCTCGACCGGTTCTTCGTCCAGGACGATCGCCAACGCTCGCTCGAGCACCGGATCTTCCGCTTCGACCTCGTCGCCGAGCGAAAAAACCGTCGGCCTCACTTCCACGTCCGGTTCGAGCCCTTCGTTGATGGGCGCTCGATCGGGTCCCGCATAAAAGGCGGTCGTCAGTTGCAGACGATCGCCATTGGAAAGCGCGATCAGGCTCGGTCGGCCACTGTGGCCGAAGGTCCGAACACCGACCAGCGTGGCTTCCACCCGCTGGTGCAAGACAGTGGCCAACACCTCACCCGCACCTTGCGTGCCGCGGTTGATCAGTACCGCCACCGTGCCGACAAACTGAGGAGGTGTTTCGTTGGCGAAGACCTCGAGCGTTTCGTCGCGCGCCGAAAGGACTCCCAATTCACCGGTGGCGAAGAGGCTCGCAATCTCAAACGCTGCCGTTTCGTCGCCAGCCGCCGTGTCACGTAGGTCGATCACCAGACGATCGGGTCGTTCCAGGCCCGGCAATGCCGGCGGGACGCTGGCCAAGGACGCGAGACTGGTTGAAACGCTCTGGACCGTTGTTTCGTCAATGGTCTCAATGGTCATCACCGCGGCACCGTTGGCAGCCTCCAACAAAACCGAAGGGGGCGGGAAGTCGGCCAAGGTCAACGTCACGTCAGCCTTCTGCCCCAACCGAATTCGCTGAATCTCGAACGTCGTCCCTGGCGCTCCGGCCAGCATCGCGCGGATCTCCCACAGCGGAATCTCGCGGGTCGATCGGTCACCGATTGTCGCCAGAAGGTCACCCCGCTCCAAGCCGGCCGTCGCAGCGGGACTGCTACTGTGGACCGCAATCGCGTAGGCCACACCGCGTTCCTTGAAGACCACCAAGCCGCTGCGGCGCGTGTCCACGTCCCGACTCCGCTGATAGCGTTCCAGGTGTGCCGCGGGCACGTAGAGCGAGTAGGGATCGAGCGCATCAACGGTGCCTTCGAACGCGCCATCGAACAGCAAAGCAGGGTCCGGTTCGTCCACGTAGGAGCGCTTCACCAGATCGACCACATCCATGAACATGGACAGGTACTTGTAGAGCGAATCGTGACCATCGTCGCGCTCCCGTGCCGAAGCGGCAAAGAGCGTTCCGGCGACGAGCAAAGCCACCACCACGAGCGAAACAAAGATGAAGGACAATCGGCCACGGCTGATCATGACGAATCTCGGGGCTGGGTTGTGGAATCGGGAAGTTCCGCGATGGCGATTGCCGGTCTAACAGGCGATGAAATGGCCTTCACAGACGATCGGTATTCGTACCAAACACGGCTGGTTGCAAGCGCGCCGCGATCCCGAAAACAATAGCACAGGACCGCCACGAGGACGTCTCTAGGGTGTAAACCGCTGGCGCTGGGGGCCCAACGCGACGCAGGGGCGAGATTCGGCATCTCGACGCATTGGAGCCGGCCCCTCAACGAAGCCACCTGGTCGGATCTTCCGGTTGGTTCTCCCGCCGAATCTCGAAGTAGAGCGTCTCGGCAGAAGTGCCCAACGCGCCACCCAACGCGACCGTGGCCCCCCGCTCGACATCGATCGTGCTCAGCCCCGCGTAGAGCGAGAACACACGGCCTGGGTGGTGGACGACCACCATGTCTCCGTATCCTTCGAACGGCCCCGCGAACAGAACTTCGCCGGGGTAGACAGCCCGCACGGTCGAACCTGTCCCCGTATCGACCCGCAGGTCAACCCCGTGATGGGGCACTTCGGTCTTGTAGCGCGGATCGCGGCGGGGCCCAAACGGCACGGCAACCGAACCCGCGACGGGCCAATCCACCACCCCTTCGAAATCTTGCATCGGCCGGCCATCCAAGAGTACATGCCCGGTCCCGGTCAGCGCACTCATGAACGTCGAAAGTTTGCGCGCCTTCTCGATCAGCGTTTCGGCCCGCGAGGCCAGTGCGGCCCGCCGTCGACTCACATCGGCGAGCAAGTGTGACTGTTTCCGGCGCAAGGTGATCAAGGCCTGATGACGCGCTGCCTCCTGCTCTTGCCACGAGGCAATCTCGCGGCGCTGAACGGCCAACGTTTCCCGTTCGATGTCCAGGGCATCCCGCGTCGCTCTGAAGTTCACCAACAGGCGCTGATCGCGCTGGGCGAGAAAGCGCAATTGCCGGACCGCGGGTAGCAGCGCACGGTCTGGCTCCAAGCTGAGCAGCAAACGAAGATACCCATGGCGTAGCCGGTACAAGCCCGCCAAACGTCGCCGCAGGTCCTCCCGCGACCCAGCGAGGTCGGCCTCGAGCACCAGGATACGCTCGTCGGCCGCGTCGGCACGCGCTTCGGCAAGCTCGAGCGCCGCACTCGCTTCGGCAAGCTGGCCCTGTTGCAAGTCCAGCTCGACCTCGGTCCGTTCGAGGCGGGCTTCCAGGCTGGATTCCTCGGTTCGCATGGCGTTGAGCCGCGTCTCCAAACGCCCAATTTCGGCCCGGATCGCGGCCAGCGCCGCAGCCCGCGGATCGCTGTCATCGGCGCCTTGGGGCATCGCCGACAAGAGGAGGCCAGACACCACGGCCAGCAGCACGCGTAGCCAGGACCTTGGCCCCAACAGCTGGCCCCCATCGCAGTGGATGTCACAGTCACCCATGGCCTGATTATAGTCGGGATGAGCAAACTTATTTCTTTGTCACCAGGACGATGTAATTGTCGCCAGAACGATGTTAATGTCGAACATTCACAAAGTTAGCGTCTCTATCCTTTCGTCGGCGGCAAGCCGATATCCCGAAGCCAAGCTAGCGAACTGCGTGAAGCGGGCTACGCATCGGTGTATCGCTGCACCTCACCGCGTTGCTCGGTCTGGGATTCGTGTACCCGCACGGTGGCCATCGCCATCGACCCCAATCGATCTGAAAGGAAGAAATCATGAACGACCGCTTGTCTCCATCCATGTCCCAGGATCCCATCAGGGCGCTGCTGGGAGTGGCCCTCATTGCGCTGCTCGTAAGCGCGGCCGCTCTCAACGCTCAAGACGAGGCGTCCAACAGTGCGCCGCAAGAGGCGGCCGACGAATCCACCGCGGCCACAGACGCTACTGACGAAGCGGCGGCAAGCAGCGCTGTGGAGCCCACCGTAGGTGCGGCCACCATGCGCGTCGTGCGCGATCCCGAGACCGGAACCATGCGCCCACCCACCAAAGGTGAGCTCACGCCCCTCTCTTCAAGGGCCCAGTCCGCGTTGAGCCGGTCGTCGGAAGGCTTGACCTCGGTTCGGCACCCCGACGGTACCGTGACCGTCGACCTACAAGGCCGGTTTCGCAGCATGACTGTCGCCCGTCGCGCCGACGACGGTTCCATGAACGTGGACTGCATAACCTCGACCGCTCAAGCGGCGGCAATCCTCGATGAAACCAGATCCGCGGCGGCAACCGATGCCCCGAACCCACGCGAGGAGCAGTAATCATGAGTCGCATCCTTGCGCATCGTGCCCTCCGTCCCGCGTTGGTTTTTGTCACGCTGCTCGCAGTCGCCCTGCCGTCGTTCGGCGCCACCGTAACGATCGACAACACCGACCGACGGCGTGAAGGCTTCAACGACACCACACCCGTTAGTCCGGTTGGCGGCAACACAGGAACGACCCTTGGCGCACAACGGCTCATCGTCTTCGAGCGTGCCGCCGAGATCTGGGGCAATATTCTCGACAGCAACGCCGAGATCGTGGTTGAGGCGGCCTTCGATCCGCTCGATTGCGATGCAAATAGTGGCATTCTGGGGGCGGCGGGAGCGATCCAAGTGGCCCGCAACTTCGCCAATGCGCCGGTGGCCGATACGTGGTTTCACATCGCGTTGGCCAATGCCATCGCTGGCCAGGACCTGATCAGCAGCGGCCAGTCGGCCAACGACATCCAGGCAACGTTCAACAGCGATATCGACAACAACAACAACTGCATTGCCGGCTCCAACTGGTACTTGGGACTCGATCACAACCCTGGCAACGACTTCGACCTGCTCGAAGTGGTCCTACATGAGATCGCCCACGGCCTCGGCCATGCGAACTTCATCAACGATGCCACCGGCGCGATGCTCCAGGGCACGCCTGACATCTATGCCGTATTCAGCCACGACAACACCCAGAACCTCAACTGGCCGCAAATGACCGACGCCCAACGCGCTGCCTCGGCGATCAACACCGGCAACTTGGTCTGGGATGGTCCCAACGTTACCGCTGCAGCACCTGGCTTCCTGGCCACCCGGGCCATTCTGACGGTCAACAGTCCGGCGGGCATCGCCGGCACCTACCAGCCACAGGAAGCAGCTTTCGGCCCCGCCGTAGCGGCGCCTGGCGTGACGGCAGACGTGGTCTTGATCAATGACGGCGTAGCCCCTGTGACCGATGGTTGCGAACCCTTTAGCGGTGTAACCGGTCAGATCGCACTGATCGACCGGGGCACCTGTACGTTCGCCCAGAAGGTACTCAACGCCCAGAATGCAGGAGCGGTCGCCGCCTTGGTCGCTAACAACGTTGCGGGCGGTCCCGCATCGATGGGCGGCTCTGATCCGAGCATCACCATTTCTTCGTTTGGCCTCACGCTTGCCGACGGCGACACCATCAAGGCCAATCTACCGGGTGTCAACGCCACCCTGACCCGGGACCCCGTGCTCCTCGCTGGCGCCGATGATGCCGGTTTCGTTCGGCTCTACGCGCCCAATCCAACCGAACCTGGATCGTCGGTCTCGCATTGGGACACAACCTTGACGCCCAATGCGTTGATGGAGCCTTTTGCTACCGGTCTGACCAATGACGACGTCGACCTTAGCGTCGAGCAGATGCAAGACATCGGTTGGCCTCAGCTGACTCAAGCAATGTGTGGTGATGGCATTGCCGAGGGCAGCGAGCAGTGTGACGGCGGCGATCTCGCCGGTGCCACCTGCAGCAGCCAAGGCTGTACCGGCGGCTCGCCGAGCTGCAACGTCGATTGCACCCTCGACTACAGCAGCTGCACCGGCTGCCCGTTCTGCGGCAACAACGTCGCAGAAGGGAACGAAGAATGCGATGGTTCTGACCTCGGCGGCGCGGTTTGTGGCGACTTCGGCTGCTCCGGCGGCTCGGTCTTCTGTAACCTCGACTGCACCCTCGACGGCACCAGTTGCACGGGCTGTTGCACCGCTGTTGGCCAATCGTGCAACAACGACGGCGACTGCTGCTCCGGCAACTGCAGCAACGGTCCACCGTCCTCGCGCGTTTGCCAGTAACGGTCCGCAACCCTACGAAATTGTAGGCCGAGGCCGGCTCTCTCGAGAGCCGGCCTTTCTTATTTCTCGACGCCCCCCCGCAAGAGACGCGCGGCTTCGCGCCCGATGGCCGAACTCGGCTCGAGGTCGCGTGCCCGCTCGAGGCTCTGTCGGGCGTCTGCAGTCCGGCCACGGCGAAGGAGGAACCGGCCACGCTCGAACCATACGAGCGCCCAGGCGGGCGCCAGTTCCGACGCTCGGCGAAGGTGGCGCTCGGCGGCATCGATCGAACCCGCAGCGTCCGTGAGTTGGGCCATCCGAAGCAGGATCGCCGCACTGTTGGCGCCCGCCACCAGGGCCCGCTCGAGCACCTTGGTTTCCGCTCGGGCATCACCCCGACGATGCGCCACTTCCGCCAGGGTCAGCCATGCGGCGGCATAGCGTGGATCGAGCTTCAACGCCCGCTCGAGGGCCGCAACAGCCGGCTCGGTCTGGCCCAAGGTCAAGTGCGCCTGGGCCAATCGGTGGTGCAGGAATTCCAGCCGAGGATTGAGGGCCAAGGCCGCTTCGAACGCAGCAATCGCTTTCTTCCCCTGTCCAGCCGCCAGCGATGCCGCACCATAGGCAGCGAGGAATGGACCGTTCCCCGGGCTCTTGGCGACCAACGCCGCCAGACGCTCGGCCGCCAACGCCGAGTTACCTCGCGCCAACAGCTGTTTCGCCTCCGCGAGTTCCTCGAGCAGTGACAAACCATCCTTGGGATCGAGTCCCGAGCGCGAAGTGGCATCCCCGCCACGACTGCCATCGACGTAACCGAGACTCCGCAGCTCGGCTGCCAGCCCAGGGTCTACCAATACGGGCAGGGATGGCAGCGCCTCGACCCGCTCGAACTCGCCCAAGGCGCGTTGAAGTCGCCGCGCCTGCCGACGCTCGCCGTCGATGAGATTGACGGTCTCGGCGGGATCGGTCCGGAGGTTGTACAGCTCGGAACGGGGTGCGACGATCAAACGCCACCCACGCCCGGTTACTGCCCGCAGTGGACTCCATCCATACGTGGTCTCGGGCAAACGGGTCTCGCTGTAAACGGCGGCTGGCGCCGTACCGCCCACGACCGACGGACCGAGCCCCGGCAGCACGGGACCACCAAGCGACGTCTTGACCTTGGAAACCAGATGAACCAACGTGCTGGCCAGCTGCCGGCTGGCGACAGTCTCGGCAACCACCGCGCCTGCTGGTACCCCGCGCCCGGCCAGGATCAAGGGTACCTGCAGCACCTCGCCATACACAAACAGACCATGCGTTCGCTCACCATGGTCTCCGAGCGCCTCACCATGATCGCCGACGACGGCAACCACTCGATCCTCGGGTTGCCTGGGAAGCGCCGCCAACAAGCGCCCGAGCTGCTCGTCGATGAAGGCAATTTCACCCGCATAACGCTGCGCGTCTGAGTCGGTCGGCCCACGACTGAACCGCAATGGCGGGTCGTACGGTGCGTGAGCGTCGTAATAGTGGACCCACAAAAAAACAGGACGCTTGTTCGTGCGCGCGCTCAACCAAGCCAGCGCGGCATCGGTCACCGCCGCAGCATCGCGTTCGGGATAGCCGTACTCGCCAACCTGCTCCGCTAGCATCCGATCGTCGTAATGCTCAAAACCCCGGGCCAGCCCAAAACGCCGGTCGATCACCCGCGAAGCGACGATCGCAGCGGTCTCGTAGCCAAGGGCAGCGAGCTCACTGGCCAAGGTCGGGATCCCGGTTCCCAATGCCACTGTGCCGTTGTCGCGCACCCCGTGTTCGAGCGGATTGAGACCGGTCATCACCGACACGTGGGCGGGCAACGTGAGAGGCGACGCACTGACCGCGTCGTTGTAGCGTGTACCGCGCGCCATCAACGAGTCGAGTACGGGGGTGTGCGCCACGACCTTGGCGGCGATGGTGCCTTCTTGGTCACGAAAAAGGGCGTCCGCGCGCAGCGTGTCGAGCGTAATCAGAACCACATCCGGCGACGACGAAGTTGGTATTGCAAACAGCAATACCGTCACCGCTAGTGACGCCACGGCGGAAACGCTCAGGGCGGCACCCCCTCTAACGAGTTTCGTGAAAACATCGAAGGTTAATGTTCTTATCGCAAACCTATTCTTATCGCAAACCTATTCTTATCGCTGAATTGTGGCAAGGTTCGATCGAGCTAACAATATGATTCTGGCATGAACTCGAAGAGCACAGAACGAATTGCTGTGCACCTCCAAACACGAGGATCACTAAGAATGGACTACAGACGCTTCGCTCGCTTCGCCACGCTGGCCCTCGCGCTCGGGCTTGCCCTACCGATGTTCGGTTTTCAAGAACCGAAAGACGGCCCCTTACGCGCCAAGACCTACCGGCACCCCGATCTCCACATTAGTCAGCTCTACGTCGCCGACACCGAGATCGCCAGCCGGGGTGGTGATGCCAGACTTGCTGCGCTTGCCTCGCTGGGGGTCGCCCCAGGCACGGCAAGACTCGATCCCCGAAGCGGCCGCTGGGGCACCCTGATGCCAGCAGCCCCAATCGTTCCAGGCCGGGGCAACAACCTCGAGTGGGCCGACTCGACCGGTGCCAAGCCGGCGAACCGTACGGCCCTCGAGCGCGCCGTCTGGGAGTCGTTCGTTGGCTACGTCAATCAGCACCACGACGCGCTCGGCATCGACATCACCGAGCTGCGTCACCCGAGCCACGTGACGATCCAGCGTGAAAGCCACATCCAAATCAACGCCCCTCGCATCGTTGGTGGCGTTCCGGTGCGCGGTAGTTTCCTCACGGGTGTCATCAGCCAGGGCAACCTAACGCTCTTCGGCGCCATCCAATGGGGCGATATCAACGTCTCGATACAGCCCACTATCGATCTCGCTACCGCCATGGCCGTGGCCGAGGGTCACGCGGGCCTGGAAGGCGCGGAGATTCGCTGGCGCAAGCCCCACCTTGAGATCATTCCCATGGCGGCAGGAACCGATCCGCGGTCCGTCGCGCTTGGTCAAGGCTACAGCCACCGCCTCGCCTGGGTCTTGCCGGCGACGTTCGTGGGCCAGATCGGTGACTGGGAATCGCTGGTCGACGCGCATACCGGCGAGCTCTTGGCCTTTGAAGACAAAAACAACTACGCCAGCACCCGCACCGTGATTGGTGGTGTGTTCCCGATCAGCAACGACGGTGTCGGCGATGACGGCACCGAGCAGATCTTCCCCATGCCGTTCGCCGACATCGAAGTCGGTGGTGAGAACTTCTTTGCCGACAGTGGCGGCAACCTCGCCGCCTGTGTCGATGGCACCATCACCACGACGCTCCAGAGCCCCTATCTCGCCATGACCGACACCTGCGGTGCGATCAACGAGAACACCGCCGCCGACATCCTCGATCTCGGTACGAGTGGCGGTACCGATTGCACGGTCCCGCCTGGCCACTCGCCCGGTGATACCCATGCCAGCCGCTCCGGTTTCTACGAAATCGGGAAAATGAACGGGATAGCGCGCAGCTACTTGCCCAACAACCTTTGGGTCCACGGCCAGCTGCCCGCGACGATGAACGCGGCCGGCAACTGCAACGCCTTCGGTGGCCCTGGCGGCCTGATCTTCTTCACTTCGGGCGGTGGTTGCTCGAACACCGGGGAGATCGCGGGCGTCTTCGATCACGAGTGGGGTCACGGTATGGACGGCGCCGACGCCAACCCTGGCATCTCGAGTCCTGGTGAGGGCATTGCCGATGTCTACGCCTCGCTTCGCCTCAACAGTTCGTGCATCGGTCGCAACTTCCGTCCAGGCTCCAACTGCGGTGGCTACGGCGATCCCTGCACCTCCTGCACCGGCGTTCGCGACATCGACTGGGCCAACCGTAACTCGGGCGTTCCACATGACATTGCGTTCATCGACACCTGCGGCGCTGGCAATACCAACGGCCCGTGCGGCGGATCGGTTCACTGCGAAGGTGCCGTCTACGCCGAAGCGGTGTGGGACCTGTGGAACCGCGACCTGCCCGCCGCGCCGTTCAACATGGACTCCAACCGGGCCCGTGAGCTGGCAACCAAGCTGACGTTCGACGGTGCCACCCTGGTCGGCACCTGGTTCAACTGTGTCAACGGTAGCGGCACCGGCGACGGCTGCAACGGTGACGGCGGTTATCTCAACTACCTGGCCGCGGACGACGATGATGGTGACCTCACCAACGGCACGCCGCATATGACCGCGATCAACGCCGCCTTCGCACGTCACGGCATTGCCTGCCCGGCGCCGATGGTGCAAAACAGTGGCTGCCTGAGCACACCGGTCAACCCGCCGACGGTGACGGTCACGCCGATCGATCGTGGCGCGGTAATCAGCTGGATCTTCCAGTCCAACGTCACCCTGTACAACGTCTACCGCGCGGAGGGTGTGGCCGCGTGTGACTACGGCAAGAAGCTGGTCGCCCAGACCACCGAGCTGTCGTTCACCGACACCGAGCTCGCCAACGGCCGCGAGTACTACTACACCGTCATTGCCGTGGGCCAGGGCGACACCTGCTTTGGTCCCGCCAGCTCGTGTATGACGGTGACCCCAACAGCCGGTGCCAACGTGGCGATTGCCGCCAACTCACTGAGCGTTTCGCACATCGGCGGCGACGGCGACATCTTCCTCGACAACTGCGAATTCGGTTCGGCGAACTTCGATCTCGCCAACATCGGTAACGCGACCTTGACCAACTTGCGAATCGACAGCGTTACCTCGCCCAGCCATCCTGGGATCGACGCTTCGGTCACGCTTCCACCAATTGTCAGCGCGAGCCTCGCCGCGTGCGACTCGGCGGTCGGCGCCTTCACCTTCGCGGCCAGCGGCCTCGCACCCGATGACGACATCGAGTTGGTGGTTGTCGTTACCGCCGACGAGTTCGCGGGGGCGACCCGCAGCGCGACGTTCACCATCAGCAACACGGAGAGCGACCTGCAGAACTTCCCCGTTCGCACCTTCGACTTCGAGGCTGATCTCGATGGCTGGCAGGTGCTTCAGGGCACCTTCAACCAAACGGGCGCAAACGGTGGCGGCGACGGCACCAGCGCGGCTGTTGCATCGTCGACGTTGCTCGACAACCAATGCGACCAGATCCGTTCACCCGTCTTCGTGCCCTCCGCCGGCACAACGCTCGAGGTGTGGAACAACTACACCATCGAGCCCCAGTCGAGTGGCACCTGGTACGACCGCGCCAACGTTCAGGTGGTCGAGGTCGATGGCACCAGCACCACCGTCGAGCCCGACGGTGGCCGAGCCTACGAAGCCTCGGGCAGCGCTAACTACTCAGGGTGCAATCCAACCAACGGCTGGGCCAGCACTCAGGCCACTTGGGGATCGAGTACCTTTAGTGCGGCGGCCCTCGGTGCCGGCGGGCTGGCGGGCGATCCCATTCAGCTCGACGTTACCTACAGCACCGATGGTGGGCTCGCTTTGGCCGGCTTCTCGTTCGACCAAGTAACCTTGACCAACGTCGACTTCCAGGTCGCCGACGTCCAGTCGAACACCTGTACGTCGGTCTTGCTGTTCACCGACGGCTTCGAATCCGGCGACACCAGCGCTTGGACGATCACCGTCCCGTAAGCCTGTTTTGATCAATGCGGGCTGGTAAGCGTGGTTACGGAATGCAGCATGGCACTCCACAACGCCTCTCCGGCCCGCTTTGGTTGGGCCTCTTGATTTTCGGTCTCTCCGGCGCACTCTTGGCCGGAGAGACCGAAAGCCCCACAACGTTTCCGAACGTTGTTTTGATCACCGTCGACACGCTGCGGGCCGACGCCCTCGGCTGGATCGACCCAAAGCGGTCGACTCCGACCCTGGACAAGCTGGCGCGCGAAGGCTTTTCTTTCCCCGCCGCGGTAACGCCTGTCCCCCTAACCCAGCCGGCCCACGCGTCGCTCCTCACGGGACTGTTGCCGCGCCACCACGGTGTTCGCACCAATGGCCGGGTGCTCGGCGCCGAGGTCACCAGCCTAGCCGAGACTCTACGCGACCACGGATACGCGACCGCGGCTTTCGTCAGTGGCTACCCGCTGAGCGCCGTTTTCGGCTTCGACCGCGGCTTCGAGCACTACGACGACACCCTGCCCCAAAGACGGCCACAGGGCCAACCGGAGCGACGCGCCGAGGCAACCACCGAAGCGGCAATGGCGTGGCTTCGCACCACCAAGCGCGGCACCACCAAACGACAGTCTTGGTTCGTGTGGCTGCACTACTACGACGCCCACGATCCCTACGACCCGCCAGCAGGTTTTCATAGCGAAGGATCGCGGGGCGCATACGATGGTGAAGTCCGCTACATCGACCACGCGATCGGTACCCTGCGGGCGTTCCTCTCCACCCAGCCAGATCAGATTCTGACCATTCTGACCGCCGACCATGGCGAGAGCTTGGGAGAGCATGGCGAACAGACCCACGGGTTTTTTTTGTACGAAGCCGTTGTTCGGGTACCGCTCGTGGTTCACTGGCCTGGTCACGTGAAACCCGGTTCGAGCCGCGAAGCAGTACGGCTCTACGACGTATTCCCAACCGTCAGCGACCTCCTGGGCTTGCCCCTTCCCGCGAACCTCGACGGCGTCAGCATCGGCCCGCTGCTCGCTGGTGACCCATCGTTCACGCTTCCACCCGCGTACCTCGAAAGCCAACGCCCGTGGCTTTCTTACGGCTGGGCACCGCTCGCGGCGACACGCGACGCGCGTTGGAAGCTCATTCGCGCCCCCACTCCCGAGCTCTACGATCTGGTCGCCGACCCGGGCGAGACCACCAACCTGGCCACGCGCAACCGACGACAGGCCCGGCGCCTCGAACAGGCCCTGAATCAGATCGAAGCCAGTGCCGCCCAGGAGGCAACGTCCGCCGACGACGACGCGTTGGCGACCTTGCGTGCTCTTGGATACGTCGACGCGGGCCAACAACGGGATCCCGTTGGTCCGACGAGCAAACTCGCCGACCCCAAAGACAAGGTCGCCACATGGAACGCGCTGTCCGAGGCGCTCGCGGCGGCCGAGCGCGGTCAACTCGACGACGCAATCGACCGCTTCGACGCGGTTCTCGAAACCGAGCCCAACAACCCTTTTGCTCTGGCCCGGTCGGCCGCGGCGCTGCTCGAACGCGGCGACACCACGGCCGCGTTCGCCCGGTTCGAGCAGGTCCTCACCACCGTCCCCGAGGACAACGAGACCCGCCAAGTACTTGCCGCGGCTCTTCAGAGCCAGGGCCACTTCCCCGCCGCCGCCGACCACTGGATGGAGCTGGCCCGCCGTCAACCCCGACGCGTCGAAGCCTGGGTCAATCTGGCAACTTGTCTGGGCCGCTCCGGGCGCACGACCGAAGCCATTCAAGCCCTTACACGCGCAGTCGAGATCGCTCCAGAACGCAACGACCTACGCCGCCGCCTCGAGCAGGTTCAGGCAGCGCCTCGTCCCTAAGTCACCGCGCCAGGCTCCGGAGATGCTCCGCTTTACGTAGGTACCGACCCAAACCCGCGGTCTTCGCCTCACGGACGACTTCGTCGAGCAAATCCGTGGCGCCCGCGACATCGTCGAGCCGCAACAAGTGCTCGGCCAGCGCCAACCTGATCTCGATCGCCACCGCGCGCGACTCGGCGACTGAGGCGATCACTCGCAGGGCCGCGACTTCGGCCGCGTCTTCGTCGGCATCGAACCGAGTGAGCTCCGCCAAGCGAGCACGCACCGGTCCCTCGAAACCCTCGCTCGCACGCGCGAGTCTTCGAATGTCGCCCAACGCCCGCTCGCTTCCTTCCCGGTCACGACCACGAAGAAACGCTTCAAACAGCACCAACCTCGCCCGCAGTTCCGCGTCCAACAGGCCCGCATCCGCGAACCGGTCCGCGGCCTGGCCAGCGACGGGCACGGCCAGAGCAGGAACTCCTTCATCAATCGAAATCTGCGCGAGGTCGCAGAGCGTTTGTTGGACGGCGATCTCATCGTTTCGCTCACGCCGGATCGCCAAGGCTTCTTCGAGTGCCTGGCGAGCATCGCCGAGCCGATCCTCCAGCCAAGCAATGCGTGCCGTGGTCGCCAAGGCAGGCGCCAGCCCTTGTTTCCCCTTGCTCGCACGCAACGTTGCGACCGCCTGATCGATCCGGGCATGGGCCGCGGGAAGGTCGCCCAGCTCGGCCTCGACCTCCGCCCACGCCGTGGCGACGCGCGCAGCGCTTACCGGTCGGCCAAGATCCTGGCGTGCCTCGAACGCAGTACGATAGTGCTCGATCGCCACCCACAAGTTTCCGCTTCGCGCTTCGAGATCTCCAAGCGCGAAGCGGACCGTGGCTTCCCCGCCGCTGCTTTTTTCGTCTCGGTACCGGGCGAGCGCCTCCTCAAACAGACCGCGGGCGGCAAAGAGCTCGCCAAGTTCTGCTCGGATGGCGCCAATGTTGAACGTCGCTACCGCCAGTGCGCCCCGGGCGTCGACCTTGCGGTAGTGCTCGAGCGCGCGTTCATGGACCTTCAAGGCCTGACGAAGCTCACCACGCATTTGCAGCACGGCCGCCACCGCGCCGGCCGCCCGTTGTACCCGTGAGAGATCGCTCTGAGCCAGCGCGCCCACATAAGCTTCTTCGAAGGTCGCCGCCGCCTCGCCCGTGGCACCATCTTCGAACGCCGCGTATCCCGCGCGCATCAAGCCATCGAATCGGTCGCCCTCCCCAGCTGATTCGGTCTCTTTCTGTGGAGACTCGGTGGCAGAGTCCGGAGAACGCACCCGCTTTGACCCGTACACACCCGCCAATACCACCAGAAGTAAAGCCACTAGAAGCACCACCGCTCCCGCACCCATCCAGCGCCATGGTGGCGGCTTCTTGACCATAGGAGACCCAGTCCGCAACGCCGTCAGAACATCTTCGATCCGTTCAAATCGATCAAGCGGGTTCCGTTTCAAGCACTGCCCGATCGCGGCCTCCCAAGCGAGTGGCAGATCGGGAACCCAGTCGCGCGGCGACGGCGAGGGCTCACTGAGCCGACGCACGGCAGCGTCGAAGGCCGAGGTGGCATCGAACGGGAGGTGCCCGGTGACCATCTCGAAGAGCGTGACGCCGAACGCGTAAACGTCGGTCCGGCGGGTCACGGGCTCCCCGCGAACCTGCTCAGGTGCCATGTAGGCCGGCGTGCCAACCCAGTGTCCGGTTGCCGTCAACCGTGCGGGTGCGACCTTCGACGCCGAACGCTGCGCCATCCCAAAATCAGTCACCACCACCCGTTCGCCCTCGCCGGCAGGGCTCGGGACGATGATGACATTGGCACTCTTGAAATCTCGATGGACCACGCCGACCGCGTGGGCGGCCGCCAGCGCGACGATGATCGGCTCCACCAAGGCCAACGCCACGTCGGGCCGCAAGGGCCCATCACGGCGCATGCGCTCCGCCAGCGTCTCGCCACCGGCCAACAGCTCCATGGTCAAGAAAATCAGTTGCTGCCGCCGTCCATCCACTTCGAGTTCGTCGCGAAACCAATCGAATACCCGGCAAACGTTTGGGTGGGTGACGGTTCGGGCCAACGCCACCTCGCGACGGAACCGGGCCAGGCTCTCGATGTCCACCACTTCGGGACGCATGACCTTAATTGCAACCTGCTGTTCGAGCTGCTCGTCCCGCGCCTCGTACACCTCACCCATCGCCCCGCGCCCCAACAAGCCGACGATGACGAACCGATCCACGAGCCGGTTCCCCACTGTGAGGAGCGGCGGCGGTGTCTCAACACCCATGGCGGCCTGATTCCGGCGATTTGTAACGCGTCGGGTCGATACCGAGCCGGCGCATCTTGGTGTAGAAGTTCTTGTAGTCCAAACCAGCGTCGCGCGCGGCTTGGCTGATGTTGCCGGACGAGCCTGCCAAGGCCCTGTGCAGGAAGTCACGCTCGAAGCGCTCCACCACCGCCCGCTTGGCTTCGTTGAACCGCCCTTTCGGCACCTGCTCGACCGGCGCCGCGCCGAATGCGTCTGCCGTAACGCGGTTCCCGTCCGCAAACAGCACACCCCGTTCGATCCGGTTGCGAAGCTCGCGCACGTTGCCAGGATAGCGGTGCCCGAGAAGCGCACTGCGCGCCGCGGGATCGAGCACCAGATCGGGTTTGGCGTGGTGTGCCGTGAGCTCGGTGAAGAAATGATCAATCAATAGCGGCACGTCGACCGGCCGCTCGCGCAGCGGTGGAACACAGAGGCTCACAACGTTCAGGCGATAGAAGAAATCCTCGCGTAAGCTACCGTCGCGCACCATGGTCTCCAGGTCGCGATGGGTGGCAGCAACGATGCGCGCCCGACTCTGGCGCATCCGCGAACTGCCCACCGGGGCGAAGGCACCGGTCTCGAGCACGCGCAACAACTTGACTTGAAGCGACGGCGTCAACTCGCCGATCTCATCGAGAAACAAGGTGCCATCGCCCGCACGCTCGAACCAACCCTCACGGTCGTCGACCGCGCCCGTATAGGCACCCCGACGATGGCCGAAGAGTTCTGCCTCGAGCAGGTTCTCGGGCAACGCACCACAGTTGACGGCTACGAATGGCCGTGTCCGCCGCCGGCCATTCGCGTGCAACGCGCGCGCAACCAGCTCCTTGCCCGTGCCGCTCTCGCCACGAATCAAGACGGTCGCATCGGTATCGGCAACCTGCGACACCAGCTTGAGCACACCCAGCATGGCCGGATCACGCGCGACGATGGCGCCGAAGTCGAATTGCTGGCCGAGTTGGGCCGACAAGGCATCGATACGGCCTTGAAGCCGGTGACGCTCGCGCGCATGACCGGCGGCCAACGAAATGAAATCACCAAACTGCGCCACCAAGGCCGCATCACTCGCATCGAAGCGCCCTTCGATGCTGCGGTTGTCGAGGTAGACCACGCCAATCGTGGTGTCGTCGAAGCGAATCGGCTCGCAGATCACCGACAACAGCGCCAGCCGAACCACGCTCGCACGCTGGCCAAGACTAGGATCGTCGACGACGTTGGACGACCAGAAGCCTTCACCAGCTGCTCGGACTTGCTCGATCACCGAACGACTGATCTCGAATGCCGGTTCATCGAGCCGTTCTCGGCTCAAGTGCCGAGCTTGTTCGACGATCACCTCACCGTCGTCGCCGAAGAGCACAATCAGCCCACGCTCGGCCTTGCACAACGAGATCACCCCGTCGAGCGCAGCGGTCAGCACCGCGTCGAGATCGCGCTCCGCCAACACTGCCTTGCCGAGGGCGAGCAGTCGCTGGAGGGCCTCCTGCGATGACCCTGAAGAAGACAACGGACTCGTCGGTCGTCCTTCGTCACCCTTCGTCGGCCCCACACGATCTCCTTCGAACGCCCTATGGCATCTCCGCCCATTCTAGGGTAATCACACCATAACCAAGTGGCTTGCGTCCCGTGTCATCCACCACCAGGACTAGCCGCTAAATCAATTGTTTTCAACAAGTTACGATCCCGTGATGACAGTAAGTCCAAGTGGCACTGATCGTGAAATAGCCGAGTAACGGGCCAGCACTGGCTCACCACAATCACTACTGAATCATGGAGGAATGTCATGGAGTGTATACCCCAACGCTGGATCCTGCTGCTCGCGGCCGTCGTCTTGGCCATCTCCAGCATCGCCGGTGCCAATGCCGCCGTCGTCGATGCGGTCGTCACCGCCAACAATGCCTATGCCTTGGGCTACGACACCGGTCTCGAGATCGTAGCGTTCCTGGGCGCGGTCGAGAACACCACCTCCGGCGCCATCTTCAACAATCCCGAGTCCTACAGCACCGAGCCGTCGCTCGCAGCGCCCTGTCTCAAATCCAGTTGGGTCGATCCCCAGACCAACAGTCAGTGTTTGTGCGGTGGAGATCATGCCTCTTTCCGCAGTCTCGTGGCCGAATTGTAATGAGAAATGGAGGAGCCATGCGAACCAACACTCGCTCGGGTGACCGTCTGACGAACCCACTCTTCGAGGCATTTCTTAAAGGAGTTAGGAGAACTCACGTAGCCCGCCTATGCCTGCTAACATTGGTGCTGTTTCCGACAGTAGGTGATTCCCAGGTGCCGCCCATGGAACGGTCACGGCAAGCACCATCTCAAAAAACCCAGCTTTCCCTCTGTACCAGCGGATTGAGTGCACAGACAGGATCGCTGAACTATCCGAAGCCGCAATTCTCCGACTGCGACGCGGTAAAGGAACGAGTGCGCTCTAGCCGCCTAAGCTCGCACCACTATCGCTCCGCATGCGAGACTGAGATAGGCGGTCCCATGCCGGCGAGTGTTCTTTCAGCAACGCTGAATTCCTGCAGCGACACTGGGAATAACGTCGTGGTAACGGTGGATGTATGCTGTCCAAATCCGTGTGTGGATTTGAGTAAGTCTTCCTGCAACAATGAAGACGTTTGCCACTGGGGAGGGTGCAAATGGTCGCGAGGCTCCCTCACATGCAGCGACTTGCCAGCCCTGGATGCCTGCGAGCGCTATGGCCGTTGGTGCAACTGGAAGCAGGCGGAGTGCACCAAGCGTCCGGAGGTTTTGCTTCCCTTCGAATGCAATGACCTATCTTCGGATGACTGTGGCAAGCACTCGGAATGCCGGCAACAAACACAGTGCCGACGCCGTTCTGGCTCGCTAACTTGCCGAGATCTGAACCAGAATCAGTGCTCACGCTACAGTTCGTGGTGTCGGTGGCGCCGTGGTGCGTGTCGAAAACGTGTGGTGGCTGGACCGTTTGAATGCAATGATTTAAACAGTCAAGACTGTCGTGCACTCAACGAATGCACCTTGCGTACGGAGTGTCGCCGCCGCACCGGTTCGCTAACCTGCAACGATCTAGATCAGTCAGAATGTCCCAGCTACCGTCGCTGGTGCGACTGGAAACCCAACCGCTGTATCAAAAATCCTTTCGTTCTGTCTCGTTTTGAGTGCAATGACCTCCAAAAACCAGACTGCCGAGGTCAGTCGTCTTGCTCCTGGCAAGAGCGGTGCTTCTACGAAGGCAAGTAGAGACTTCCGCTTTGGTGCAGCAAGCAATGGCCACTATCGCGGCACATTCAACCCTTGAATCGGACGGCCGGCAGCGCCATCCTCCGGTGAGGGGAGCGATAAGTGCCTACGCAGCTGCGGCAGAGCAAGGTAGCACCTACTAGGTCTTCGAGCACTGTTTCTGTTCGCTTGAGGGCCATAGGAATCCGCAGGCTCATCACCGCCAGCGCCCAAGTGCGCGCGGTGGGTCGAGGCGCCTTTTGACATTCAATGGGAACTCGATGCACAGTCCTGTGCGTTCGCCTCGCCAGAACAGCTCGACTTGGCGATCGAACGCCGAGAATTGAATGGCCTCGTGAACTTCAAGAGCCAGCGCGAACTCTTTGAACGCCGACGAGATGCGTCGTGAGGCGGCGGGTGCCGATCGAAAGACCGGCGCCCGCCCGGCTCAGCCCGTTCCTACCCCGGCGGCAGTAGGCTGTCGCCGTCGAGGTCGGTGGTGGGCGCGACGTCGAACAGGTCGAGCAACGTCGGCATGACGTCGGACATGCGGGCTTCGTCGCCCTCGAGGCCGATGCTGCTGAACAGAATGCCGTTGACCAAAGGCGGGTAGACCGAGCAATGGTCGCCGCTCCATAGACTGTCGTTGTCTTCGACGATGTGTTTGCCGATCCCGCCGAGCGCGTCCTGCCAACCCACTCGATACCCAGAGCCGTTGGACGGGATGATGTCGGGGATCAGCTGGGGATCGAAGTGGGTGTAGATCTCTTCGCGCTTCCACACGTAGACCACCGGTGGCTCGCCGGTTTCCTCGTCGATAAACGCAAGCAGGCCTTCAGAGATGGCGTCGCGAATTTGCTCGTACTCTTCGCCCGGCTCCACGATGCCTTGGCCCTCGCGGCCCTTGACGTTGAGGTAGATCTGGCCGAGGCCCAGCGCGTAGGCCTGGGTTTGGCTCCAGTCGACGCTGACAAAGAAATCGCCCTTGTCGAAAAGATCCTCGAGGTTCATGCGATTGGCGTCTTCGCCGTTGAGCTTCATGAAGCCGTTCTTGACCAACCAGGTGTTGTAGTTCATACCCCGGCGGAACGATTGGAACCCGTGGTCGGAAACCACCATCAGGATGCCGTCTTTGCCCAGGCGCTTGCGCGTCTCACCGACGATCCGGTCCATATCCTGGTAGGCCTCGAGAATGGAATCTCCCCATTTTGCGGCGCCTTCGGCGTCGTAGAGCGGATGCTCGGTATCGAAGTACCGCCACATCATGTGCTGTACACGGTCGGTGTATTCGAAGTAATGCACCAAGAGATCAAAGTCGCCTTCGTCGACCAGGCGATAGAGCATCTCTTCGTATTTGGCGACGGTGAAATCGATATCTTCGAAGAAGATTTCTTCATCGATCGTGCCCTCGGTGAGCGACCAGGTGTCGACCGCCCAACCGATGGTCTTGAAAGGCCCGTGATGGCCGGTTAGCTCATCGACGAACGCTGCCGGATGGGTGACCTCGATCGATGGTGGCAGGTTCTCGGGATCGAACTGGATGGGTGACAGGTAGAGCCGTACCTCGTCGTCGACGCTGATCAGATGAAACCGGCCAATGCCTTGAAGCCTGACCACCCGGTTGAAGGGGAAGGTGAACGAAACCCAATCGCTCCACTCACCCGGCTCGAGATTCAGGGTCTGCTCGGACACCGCGATCTGGAGGCTCTTGCGGTCCTCCGGAACGGTCAACGTCATGGGAATCGTGATGTACTTGTCCCCGTCGGGGAAGAGCTTGTTCGGCGGCCCCTTGATCTCCGTCGGAATCTCACCGCGGTTGTCGATCAGCTCCACCAACTCGCCCGAGAAATCACCCGAGTTGGGTTGGAAGAAGAGCTCGGACGTGAAATAGAACGGCTTGCCGATGCGCGCCGAAAGATCCGGCGTTCCGAGACCAGTGAGCAGCTCACCGTTTTCGAAGGGTTCGGGCGGAAACGTCACGGGCAGCCGAACCACCTTGACCTTCTTCCCAGCAGCACCCAACACCTCCCAGACCGTGTCGCCCTGCTGATTGTTGATCGCGATCGGTACCTCTTTGGGCAGTAGACGATCCGCGGCAGCGTTCGAGGTAATACCACCGATCAACGCCAACACGCCGGCAATCCCCAACGCTACGGCCGTGCGTGTGCGAAAGAGCTTGAGCAGCAGAAAGAGCAACAACAGGAGCGCACCGCCAACAATCAAACCGACAATCATCGGTGTTCGTGTGCCCCAAAGAAACGGCTTGGTGCTCTCCTCCGAAGCCGCAAAGCTCGGCACATAGGTCGCGGGATCGCGCTTCAGGAAATCGAAGACCGCGTGCCGTCCCGGGTTGAGGCCGGTGGCGAACGTCGACCACGAGACCGGTGTTTGCGACGGGATCGTCGACTGCAAGGGCCGGAACGCACCCTGATCTCGCAGGGCCGCGAGGTTGGGTAGCTTGCCTTCGTCCATCCAACGTTCGGCGAGCGCGGCGTCCGCGCCGTCGAAGCCCAGAACCACCACTTTGGGATCAGCGGCCTGTGCGCTCACCGACCACAAACCGCCCACCAAGAGCGATACCAGGATGAAGATCGAGAGACGCGTGATCGATTGATGTCTTGCTGGCATAGAGAGAGATCCTCACGAGGCCGACCCGGACCGCACCATGGCAGTCTTGCGCGAAGGAGGGGGGTTGGCTGGAAGCCGTGATTGAAACTGTGAATTCGGAGACAGGACCGCACGAAACGGCAGTCTAATCGAGCATACCAGAGGAAATCCGCAGGCCCGCCCGCAGGCCGCCCCCAGGCACCCACCGGGCCTGGTGAGAAGCCCCTCAGAGGTACCCGAGCGACTTGAGGTTCTCGAGATACGTGTCCCCGGCCGCGCCCACCGCGCCGGAATCGCGCACGCCAAACGAATCCAGCCGCAAACTGGGCGACGGCCACTGGCACATCGCCGGCGGCTCGGCCAATTCGCGACTCTGTGGCAAACCGAGGGTGCGCAGGAGGGCAGACGCAATCGCGGCCGGCGCGATCTCGGTATCGCCCACCAATTCCCCGTCGTCACGACAGCCGTCACGACGCCAAAGTAGCGCCCGGCCTTTGGCTCCGGTGCTGGGTCCCCGGCGTCCAGGATCAAAAACCACCACCACGATGTCGATCGTTGGGTCGAGGCTGGCGATCAAGGCGTCCACCTCGTGTAGCTGCCAACGCACAAGTGCGCCAAACGCCACCGCGCCCAGGTCGACCAAGCCTGGCAGGACATCGAGCGCGGGCAGGTAGAGCGCGGCCGCGCTGACCGTTGGGCCAAGGTGCTCGCGAAAGACATCCCGGTAAAAGGCGTCCGGGCGCAAGGCCTGTTCGCGAACCGCCGCAAAATTTTCCGCACCGAGCACCGACGCCAATGCTGGCTCGACCGCCGTCCCGACAAGCCGTGCTTGTTGGTTGCGAAGTTCCGCGATTCGCTCGCCCGGAGCCACCGCACCCTCCACCTCCTCCGCCAGCAGCTGGTAGCCACCATGCGCCAGCACGAGGCCCGCGTCGGCGGCAGCCGGGAAGGTACCCCACCAGTTGATCGCCAAGCCTGGAACCGCACCACGGGCCGCCAGCTCCCAGAATGCGGGGGCGCGGCGTTCGTGGGCCAACACAGGTTGGTAGCGCGCCAGCCCGGTTGCCCGGCCGATGGTCGACCAATACCAGCGAAACCAACCACTGCGACTCAAGGTCCCACTGAGGCCCACCGGCTGAAAGCTGTCGAGTGACACCATGCCGTGATCGGGGTCACCGATCCCGGTTGCCACGGTTGTCCAAAAGGAGGCCGGCGGCACTGCTGGCCGCGGGTAACGCAACAGGATCCCGCCGTTGGCCAATCGCTGGTCCAGGCCGGGAAGCCCACCCGACGCCCGCACAAATGCCAACTCCTCGGGCAAGACCCCGTCGACGCCAATCAGGACCGCCCGGGCCCCAGGTCGGGTCGGCAGACTGGCCGGAATCGAAGGCACCTCGCGCGCGACACCGAAAAACGCCGGTAGCGTCATGCCAGCCGTCGCGGCAGCGGCAACCAGCAATCCTCGCCACAGCCAACGCGAGGCCCGCCGTTCGGGCGCGTGGTCCATCAGGCGGATCGAAAGCGAGAGCAAGCCGCTTTGAACAATCCGCACCACGCCCACCACGATCAACAAAACCAAACCGCCGAGGGCGACCTGTTGCCAACGTTCGAGTTTTTCGATCAAGTCGCGCCCTCGTACGAGGAGCATCCCCAAGGCAGCGAGGGCCGTGACCACCGCGATGGCAAAACTGACCGCTTCGATTCGCCGCGTATGCGACAAAAAGAGGATCAGCACCATGACGCCAGCCAGCACCAAGAACGAGAGGCCGACCAAGACCGCCAGCGGTGGCACTAGATGCAGGAACAGCGGCACCACATCCAACGGTGCCGTGCGTGTCAGGCCATTGACGGCCGCCAAAAACAACGCCGCCACCAAGGCTGCCAACGCGCCTCCCAGCAACCCCACTTTGACCGACAACAGCACCACCGTGCGTACGGCGCGCTGGGGCCGCAAGGCATCTTGCAGCAGGAATCGCTCGACACTGTGATCGAGATAGCCCATCCGGCGCAGCTGGCCGCGGACCTGATCGAGACGGGCCGCGCCCTCCTCGGGTTGCGGCGGTCGATTCGACCCCGTCTCCGTCGGCCCTGGCACCGTCGACCCTGGAACTTTCGACCCTGTCACCGTCGACGGTCCCGCACCAGGTGTACCAGGGCCCGCAATGGATCGCCCTTGCGACCGAACCCACGCAACGACGCAACCGCGAAGTCGAGCAGCTCATCATTGAGGGCCCGCGCCCCGTCGATCCCGAGCAACTTGACGAAGGTCTGCTTGTCGGTGTCCTGCCCACCGTCCTTGCCCGTTTCTTCCGGGGTCGCGGTGACATCGAGCAGGTCATCGGTGATCTGAAACGCCAGCCCCAAATTCTTGGCAAACCGCGTAACCGCCGCAAGGTCACGCCGGCGCGCATCGGCCGTCATGGCGCCAAGCTCGCCCGCCGCCGTGAACAACGCGCCGGTCTTGTGGCTGTGGACGTATTCGAGGCGCTCGAGATCGAGGACCTCACCCGCGCTTTCGAGATCGAGCGCTTGGCCACCGATCAGGCCACCCGTACCGATCGCTTCGGTCAACCGATGCAGCAGGTCCTCGCTCGTGTACCGATCGAGGGTAAGACGCTGGGCCCGTTCCGCGGTCACCGCAAAGGCGAGGTTGAGCAAGCCGAAAGAGGCGAGCGCGGCAACATCTTCACCGTAGACGGTATGGGTGGTTGGCCGCCCTCGACGCAGCTGCGCGTCGTCCATCATCGGCATGTCGTCGAGAATCAGCGAGCACGCGTGCACCATCTCTACGGCACAGGCAAAGTCCATTGCAGCCGCCCGATTGAACCGACGCCCGCCGAGCATCTCGGCGACGATCAACGTCAACACCGGCCGGAGGCGTTTACCGGGTGACAACAGGGCATCCCGCATGGCCGCATGGACGGCCGTAGGTCGAGCATCGGCCGCCGGCAGCAGGCTTGCGAGTCGCTGGTCGACGGTTTGGGCCAGACCGCGAATCTCGCGCGTGAGGCCGCTGAACTTGGCCTGCGAGGCCGTCTCCGTGGGCGTCATCTCGATGGATTGCGGCACTCGCGGGCAAGCGCCGGTACCCACGGCCCGCCGTCGGCTGAGCAGGATCGGACGCAGCGATCACGACCCATGGGTCGTGATCGCCCCGGGGATCAGAACGAGGCCAGTGCCTCTTTCTCGGTTCCAAAGACCTCGAAGACCGAGATCAGCTGGGTCATCTGCAGAATGTCGGTGACTTTGGCCGGCAGGTTGCTGAGCTTCAGCTTCCCGCCACGATTGGTCACCGTGGTGTAGGCACTGACCAACTCGCCAATTCCCGACGAGTCGATGGTCGTGACCTGTCCGAGGCCGACCAGGATGTTGCGGGCACCGGCGTCCAGCGCCTCATGAACCGCGTCGCGGAGTGCGACGTCGCCAACGCCAATGGTGATCTTGCCCTTGGGCTCGATAATCGTGACGCCATCGCTTTGCTTCACGTTGATCTTCATTCCTCGGAATCCTCCTTCTCGGGTGCTTGTATCGCTTCCGCACCCGGTCGCGTGATGCGTTTGCGCAACGTCAACACGGTCCCACCCTCGGGCCGAAATGTGAACTCGACGTGATCCATGAAATTCTTCATGTAGAAGATTCCACGACCATTCGGTTTGAGCAAGTTTTCGGGGGCCAGCGGATCGTCGATGGTTTCGGGGTCGAAACCGCGCCCGCTGTCCTCCACTTGGATGATCGCCTCTTCGCCCTCGACGGAAAGCTCCACCTCTACGTTTTTCTCGGGATGCAGCTTGTTTCCATGCTTGATGGCGTTGGCCACCGCCTCGCGGACGGCGATGCCCACCCAATGTCTCCCATCCTCGTCCAGACCGAGTCGACCAAGCGCATCGTCAACCACGATCTGGATCAGATCAATGTGCTCGAATCGGCTACCGATCGAGATGTGGACATGGGATTCAGGCGAGGACATCAGCCTGAGGATTGTACCAGATCAACCCACTTTTCCTCAGCGAGGCATCTACCCCTGCGTTCAGCCGGGCCCCGTGGCCACCGCTTCGAGGGCCGCGGGAACCACCACCAACAACTGGACCGCGTCGAACAGCGTGTGGGCGACGATCGCGGCCCAAATGTTGCCACGACGACGTACCAGCATCGCGTAAATCAGGGACAAGACCGTCAGTCCCACGAACATCATGGGTTGGCCGTAAGCGGCATGCCCAAGCACAAAGCAAACGGTCGAAAGGCCAATCCCGAGGCGCGGTTGCAGGAAGCCCCGAAAAAAAATCTCCTCGACCACCCCCGCCGCCACGCTCAACGCCAGGCGCCACACCACAGGCAGTCCAGCCAGGTAGACAATCAACGGCGATGCCGGGACATCCAATGCGTCCCCGCCACCAATGGCCGAGATCAACAATCCCGCCACCATCGAGGTCGCGATCACCGCCGCCCAGGCACCGGCACCCGCAAGCAACCCCACTTTGAACTCCTCGAGCGGACGCGCTGTGCGCAGACCAAAGAACGCCACCCAGTCGCGGTGCGCGGTGACCTCCGCAACGGAGGCCTGGACCCCGTCCACCCCCGCCGAGCCGTTCGCCGTGCGATTCGGTTCGGCGTACCGGTCCCAATCCACCCCGGCATCCTCAACTTCGTCATCCGCGGCAGAGGGCAACGGCTCGCCAAACGCGAACAGCGCCCAGCCAGCCAAGACCGCCAGCATAACCAGCTGCGAAGCGAACAAATCGATCCGACCCAGCGCGGCGGTATCGATCTCCGGTGGCTGGTCGAATAAGACGGCGGGAACGAAAACACCAACAAACAAGAACAGCGTGAGCAGGACCGACGCGCCGAGCGCCCGCCAAGGCACCACGAAGCCAGCCGGAAAACCCCGGCGCAGGAGCCCGCGTTGGAAGGCGAACGCGGTCGCCAGTGCCAGGCCCATGGCGACGAACATGCGCAGCCCGTCGATCATGGTCGGTTCCGTGGTCGCCGAGGCCAGCGTCCCGATCCACCCTGGTTCATTCCAACTGCTTTCGCTCACGATGGCTCCGGTGGTGCGTTTGGCTCACCGGTCGGCGCCATGTCGCGACACTCCGGTACGGTCAGGCGCCGATTGTGGCACGCTCGTCTCCGGCTGTCTTGTTGAAGATCAGCCGTTCGCCAATGCTCTGACCACGATGGACGGTTTCGGGTCGGAATCGCGCGTTAGATAAGTGTGGAGGCGGTGAGGACCGTAGAAGGATGTAACGAAATGGTGCTTCGCGGCGCCAAAGCCAATGGAAACCCAGGAGATACTCGAAAATCCAAAGCCGCTACTTCGCGGTCCTGCGCGGGGGTACCGAGCTGCCGGTCAGCAGGGCCTTCATGCGCACCCTCAAACAATCTGAGTAAACAGGAGACCACTGCAAGGTGGCCCCATGGAACCAGGCAAGCCCGGGCACGACGGGCGTGCCTGGGTCTTCCTGATTCCCGCCGATTACGCGTCTTCAAACAAGTCCTTCATGCGCACCCGGAACTTGTCGGCCGTATAGGACGGCACCTCGTAGATCCAAGAACCGTGGAAGGTATTGAAGGCCCGGATCTCGTCGAGACGCAGAGCCAGGTCAGCCTTTTCTTTGGCCTCTTCCTCCGTGGCGTCAACAGGCACTTCGACGCGATCGACGGTCGCATAACCTTCGATGCGCAGGTAGTGTTTTTCACCATTCTTCGCCACGGCAACCCGATACGCTGACTCGTCGTTGAGTTCGAGGCCAAGCGGTGGCTCGAAACGAAGGCTGGCGACGTCCGGATGGTTGGCGAGAAGCTGCTTGGTGAACTGGAGCCCAGCCAACGCGCCCTTGGTCGACGCGACCTTGGCACTCTCCTTCTTGCCACCCGGAAGGTCAACCAACCCCATCGTGCCTTCTTCGTTCGCAGCGATCACAAAGTCGACCCCGCGCACGACGACGACCCGATCTTCCGCAACATCGACGATGTCCTTGTCGACGAACGAGTCGGAATCGGTCGAAAGGAAGACCCGTTCACCCGTCAAGTAAATCTCGGCGTCTTCCTGATCCGTCCGTACGACGTATTGGCCATCGCCGCCCTCGAGACCCGCACCCACCAAGAAGCGCACCATCTCATTGCCCGCGGCATCGGAAAACGCGACCGCGGTGGTCTCGTCGCCTTCGTCGGTAAGGCCCAGCTTCTCGCGCAAGGCATCATCCCCGCGCCCCACCTCTTTGTCGAGGGTCAGGTTCAGCACGTCACGCAAGAATCGGTTGACCGACTCATTGGCCGCTGGGTAACCATCGGCCGAAACCAGGACAAAACGCTCCCCCTCCCGGCGGAGATGCATGGATGCCTCACCCTTGCTTGCGGTGATCTCGGCAATCTCGTCCGGGTTGAGATTGGGCAAGAACTTCTGCCCACGCTCGAAACGCTCGGCGCGTCGGATACTGGCGTTGTAGGAAAGGAATGACAGCAGCACCATTGCGACCACCGCTACCCCCAGGATCTTGTTCAACTTGGCAGTCTTGTCTGATCGTTGGGCCATATCAGGCACCTCCCCGTGCTTGCGCATCACGGTTCTTGCGGCGAACGAAGAGCGCGAGACCGAAGGCCAACACCAGCGAAGGCATCAACCACAGCGTCGCAAAACGGACGCGTGCCTCCTCGCCCTCCAGGGACTCCCGCTTGGCCAACCGAATGTCGCGCAGCTCGCGCTCTTTGCCACGAATCCGTTCGTTGAGCTGATCGACTTCGTCTTGGACCTGTTTCTGGAACAGCGCGGCGTTGCCACTCCCCAGGCTGCTGTTCTTTTCCTGAAGCTCGCCTTCGAACCGCTCGATCTCGGCACGAAGCTCACGCTCGCGCTCCAACGTCTCGCGATCCGCTGCGGCCTCAATGTCGTCGAAGCGGGTAAACGGCCTGCGGATGGTTTTCTTCGCCCGCACCTTCATCAATTCCTGCGAACCGAGCAAGTAGTCGGCTGCATTGAGCAGGACCTTGTGATTGTCGTTGGCCGCCTGGACACCGAACAACGAGCTCTGGAAAGCCACTCGGTCGCCAATGAAGTCGACATCGGCGACCACTACCACCGAGGCGGGTTGCCGCTGATCTTCGGCGACGGGTGCCTTCTCCACCATCTCACCCGAATCCTGCGGTGGCATCTGAACGCCCGGCGGCAATCCCGGCGGCGGTGCCGGCGGGGCTCCGGCCGGAATCCGCGTGCCTTCCGGGTAGGCGGAAGGTAGCTGGCCTTGGAGAAGGTAGGCGAGCACCACCGGTTTGGTGCCTTCCCGGAACCGATCCTGAACCTTGCCCACGTCGCTGAGGTCGTTGAAGACCAGGGCACCGTCGCCACCAAAGCCGGCAACCACTTCGATGGTGTTGCCTTTTGCGGTCGTGGTGATCAACGGCACCCGCGTGATGCCGTCCTCGATGCTGGCTTCCGCGTCGTCGCCAGCGGCAGCATCGTCGCCACCGCTGTCGATCGTGGCCAAGCTTCCGGCAATGAAGAAACGAAGGTCCGCGAGGCCCTGGACAATCGGATGGCCTTCGGCCGTGGTCTCCGCCAGCGACCGCGCATCAAACGACAAATCGTACAGCTGACGTTCGGCGCCCCCTAGACGGCTGGTGGCACGCGAAACCGCGAGGTCGAAGTCCGCGGCGATACGGTCTTCCACGCGCTCGATCCCCCAGGCCGCCAACAGCGGATCGAGGTTCGAGGCCGGCTTGTATTGCATGGCGAGCCACGGCTGCTGGGGATCCTGTGGCGGGGCGTCGTCGAGCGCGTAGGGATCAACGAATACCAACAGGTTGCCGCCAGTGGCGACCCACTCGTCGAGCGCCCAAAGTGCCCGCGCCGGCAGGTCCTTGGGATGCACGATAACCACCAGATCGTAGTCCCCGTGCGCGATGTGATCGGTCGTCGTCTCGATCTTGGAGACTTCGAAAGACTCTTCGAGCAGCTTCATCGCCAACCAAGATTCCTTCGGCTGCTTGCCTTGGGCAGCCAGGATTTGGGCCATGTAGGGGTTGCTCGAATCCGACATCACCTCCAAGCTCGACAGCACGCCCACCCGCTTCTTCGTTGGCCAGATCAACCGATGGATACGCTTGGTGATCTCGTACTCGACGGCCTCTTGTTCGGCCGGCCACAGGAAGTCGATGACGTCCTTGCTGCCGGTGCGGGTCTGGATCACCAAACCGAAATAGAAGAGGTCCCCATGCTGGTTGATGGGTTTGCCGTCGAGCCCGTAATCGGCCGCGTCTTGCGCTTCATCGCTGTCCGGGACCGGATCGACAAAAGACACCTCGATCTTGCCGCCCGAGGCCAAGGCATACTCCTTCAGGAGTGCCCGGAGGTACCGGTTGTAGGTGATGAAGTCCTTGATGAACTTGGGGAGCGTCTTGCCGGTGGTCTCCGAGAAATACAGCGTGACGTCGAGCGGCTGCACGCCTTCCTGCTTGAGCTTGGTGAGGATGTCATCCGTCCCCTCGGAGAGCGAAAACAAATTGTCGGCCGTGAAGTCCGCTCGAACATCTTCGGCAACACGGGTGAACACGTGCAAGCCAAAGATCACCGCCAGAGCGACGAGCACGATGGTCGTCGTGCGGCTGCGCAGAAGATTCGCCATGATCATCCCTCCGGGTTAAGCGGCTTTAGAACGTTCGAGGACCAGCATGCCGCAAACCAGCCAGCCCAGGGTGAAGACAAGGAAGAACGCGAGGCTGCCCATCTCGACCAACCCTCGGGTCAAGGTGTCGAAATGGTCGGCGACACTGAGGCTTTCGAGCACCTGGGCTGGATACGTACCCAGGGTACGACCGATGCCGTCGAGTGACTGAGGCAGCCCGATGATCAAGAATACCGAGGTCGCTGCGGTGCCGAGAATAAAGGCGACGACCTGATTCTTGGTCAACGCCGAAAACAGCATCCCGATGGCGAGGTAGCAACCCGCCACCAGCAGGCAGCCCACATACCCGGTCAGGAGCACGCCCCAATCCGGATCGCCCAAACGAGCGACTTGAACAACAAGCGGCGCGGTCAAGAGCAGCGAGAATCCGAGAAAACACCAACCGGCCAGGAACTTACCCAAATAGGAAGCCTCCAGCGTCACCGGCAAGGTAAAGAGCAGCTCTACCGTTCCGGTCTTGCGCTCCTCGGCCCACAGACGCATCGCCACCGCTGGCACCAGCACCACAAAAAGCCACGGTATGTACTGGAAGAACGGGGTCAGGCTGGCTTCCCGCAACTCCAGGAAGCGCCCAAAGTCGCGAGAAAGTGTCAACCAACCACTCGCCACCAAGAAAATGACGATGAAGATGTAGCCCAACGGCGACGAAAAATAGCCTTTGAACTCCCGTTCGAAAATCGCACCCAGGCCGGTAAAGCGGCCGCCACCGGAACCATGTGTTGCCGCACTCATGCCGCCACCCCCTCGGTCAGCTCGCGGAAGAGGTCGTCGAGGCGACCCTCCTCCAAGTGCACACTCTCGATAGCGTTGCCTTCGGCGACGGCCAACACATCGCCGAGGTGGTTCTCACCCTCAACCGGATGAACATCGAGCACGTGCTCGCTCGGCTCCGTCACCTGGGCACACCAGGCCTGATCGCGCAAACGCTCGGCCAGGGTTGGCGCGGCGTCGCGAAGGGTCAACCGAACCACGTTGTGCCTTGGTGCCCGGGCCACCAAGGCGGCAGGGGTAGAGTCGACCAGGACTTTACCGCGCGAGATGATCATCGCCCGGTTACACACCCGTTCGACCTCATCGAGAATGTGGGTCGAAAGAATGATGCACTTGTCCTTCGCGAGTTTTTCGATCAACCGATGGACCAACACTTTCTGATTGGGATCGAGGCCATCGGTCGGTTCGTCGAGAATGAGGACTTGCGGATCGTGGATCAACGCCTGGGCCAGGCCGACACGTCGCTTGTAGCCCTTCGACAAGGTATCGATGGTCTGATGAATGACCCGCTCGAGCCCGGTCTCACTCACGACCCGCAGCACGGCCCCTTCGGGGTCGGACAGCCCGCGGGCTCGGGCGATGAAGCCAAGAAACCCAACGGCCGTCATTTCGCTGTAGGCGGGTGCGTTCTCCGGCAGATAGCCGATTGCTTGGCGCGCGGCAAGCGAGTCGGTCGCCAGATCATGCCCGGCAACCCGAACCACACCACCATCGGGCTCGAGAAAACCCGTGATCAAGCGCATGGCCGTGGTCTTGCCGGCACCGTTCGGCCCTAGGAAGCCCAGCACCTCGCCCCGCCGAACGGTAAAGCTAATGCCGTCAACCGCTCGGATCGAGCCGTAGTGCTTGACGAGGTTGTCAACCTCGACCAGCGCGGGCGCATGATTCGAGATTGAGTGATTGGATACCGCTTCGGACATTATTTCGCCTCTCTCAAATTGACCTGGTCACTCGTACAGAAGACTTAACGAGCAAAAACGACATCGGAGGGGTGTCAGTTTGGCGCAGCTACACCCCAGCAGCCGAGCAAACCCAAGCGTTCGCGCGATTCCCTCGTTCCTAGAAAGCACAACCTATGCCATTTCCCTGCCCGTCTTCGCCCTTGGCACCAAACCATTCGGTCGCCACGCCGCGGAAGCACGTATAATCTCGCGGGGACCTGATTGGGGAGCTTCACGATAGGCGACCTTTTCGCGTCGTCGGGGGATGTTTGGGTGACACAGGTACAGGGCCGATCGATTCGTGGTGTGCTGCGCTATGTCAAGCTCTCGGAGTTCAAGGGGGGTATTCCCGCCTTGCTCGAGCACCTACCCAGCGCCGTTCGGCCGAGTTTCAACCAGCCGATTCGCGCGTTCTCTTGGTACCCATACGTCATTTATTCAACCTTGCTCGAGACCGTCGACCGCGAGATGGGCGATGGCAATCTTTCTTTGTTGGAGGACGTTGGCCGATTCAGCCTGCGCGCCGACGCCAGTACAACCCTCAAGATTCTCAAGGTGTTTTCGTCGGTTGACACGCTGGTCCACCGCGGCTTCTCGTCCTGGGGTCCCTACCTGTGGCGCCACCACTGCGACGAGGGCTCCGTGACCCTGCTCGAAAGTAGTCGTGGCACCGCGACCATGGGTCTGGAAGAGTTCCCCAACGTGGCGCCGGCCCACTGCCGAGTCAACCTCGGTTACCTGGAAGAGATGGGCCGCGCGGTGGGTGCCGCGAGCATCCGCATGACCAAGACCGAGTGCGTTCATCGCGGTGACTCTCGGTGCGCCTACCGGGGCGAGTGGGACTAGCGCTCGAGTCGGCACGACTGCCCCGCCCTGAGCAAATCGGCGGCGCCGATCAAAAGGCGCTACAGTTCGAAAGGCGCTACAGTAAGGTCTTCTACAGGAGTTTCATGGCAGAAGATCTCACCGATACGCAAAGCAACAGCCCAACACCGGCCGCACCCAAGCGGCTCGCTGACCGCATCCCCGAGGGCGGAACACGCGACCCGGATGTCATCCTAGATGCCTTCCTCGCATGGGCCGGCGACGTTGGATTCTCGCTCTACCCCGCACAAGAAGAGGCCATCCTCGAGCTGATGGCGGGTCGTCACGTCATCCTCAACACGCCAACGGGCTCGGGCAAGTCGTTGGTGGCAGTCGCGATGCATTTCAAGGGTCTCTGCGAAGGCAAACGCTCGTTCTACACCAGTCCGATCAAGGCACTGGCGAGCGAGAAATTCTTCGACCTATGCGACGCGTTCGGTGCCGACCGCGTGGGCATGCAGACCGGCGATGCCTCGATCAACCCCAAGGCCCCGATCATCTGCTGCACCGCCGAAGTGTTGGCCAACGGGGCCATGCGCCAAGGCGTAGGCGTAGGCGCCGACTACGTGATCATGGATGAGTTCCACTACTACGCCGATCCCGACCGCGGTGTCGCGTGGCAAGTGCCGTTGATCACGTTGCCGAAAACACGGTTTCTCCTCATGTCGGCAACGCTGGGCAACACGGCGCCGATCGCCGAACGCGTCGAGCGATTCACGGGTACAAAGATCTCGCTGGTTTATTCCGAAGACCGGCCCGTGCCTCTCGACTTCGACTACCGCGAGACCTCGTTGGTGGAAACCGTGCAGGACCTGCTCGATACGGTCAAGACCCCCGCTTACATCGTCAACTTCACCCAGCGCGAGTGCGCCGAGCTCGCCCAGAGCCTCACCAGTCTCAAGCTGTGCACCCGCGACGAGCGCAAGCGCATCGGCCAAGCAATGGCGGGGTTCCGCTTCGATACGCCCTACGGCAAAGAGTGTCGCCGGTTCCTCTCGTTCGGTGTCGGCGTTCACCACGCCGGCTTGCTCCCCAAGTACCGGTTGCTGGTGGAGCAACTGGCACAGCAGGGCATGCTCAAGGTCATTTGCGGGACAGACACCTTGGGTGTCGGCGTCAACATCCCCATACGCACCGTCTTGTTCACCAAGCTGAGCAAGTACGACGGTACCAAAATCTCCCTGCTCAAGGTTCGTGATTTCAAACAGATCTCCGGCCGGGCCGGGCGCAAGGGATTCGACGACCAAGGCAGCGTCGTCTGCCAAGCACCCGAGCATGTGGTGGAAAACCTCCGGGCCCAAGCCAAGAGCAAGGGCAAGAGCAAGGGCAAAAAGAAGAAATCGAGCAAACGGCCGCCGCCAGGGTTCATTTCGTGGGACCAGAAGACGTTCGAGCGGTTGATCAAGATGCCGCCCGAAATGCTCAAATCCAAGTTCCGCATCTCTCACGGCATGGTGCTCAACACCCTGCAATACGACGCCGATCGTGACGATCCGGACCACGACAACTTCGACACCCTGCGCGCCCTGATTCGACGATGCCACGAGCCCGAGGGTGGCAAGTCGCGCCTGGTACAAGAGGCCGCCATTCTCGTTCGCTCTCTATACCGCGCCGGGGTCATCAAGACCGAGAAGGACAGCCAGACCAACTACCGCTGGGTAGTGGTGGACGAAGACCTGCAGTGGGACTTTTCATTGCACCAGGCGTTGTCGTTATATCTCGTCGAGGCACTCGATGCCCTCGATCCCGACGACCCGGAATTCGCGCTCGACGTGGTCACGCTCGTGGAAGCGATTCTCGAAGATCCCAAAGTCGTCCTGAGAGCGCAGGTTCACAAGGCCAAGGGCGACCTGATCGGCAGGCTCAAGGCCGAGGGCGTGCCCTATGAAGAGCGCATGGAAAAGCTGGAGGACGTGACCCACCCTCGGCCCAGCCTGGACATGATCGAGTACACCTTCGCTCAATTCCGCCGGATTCACCCCTGGGTGGGTGGCGATACGATTCGCCCCAAGTCGATTGGCCGAGAGATGTACGAACAGTACGCCAGCTTCGAGGGCTACGTCCGCAACTACGGTCTCCAGCGCTCGGAAGGCGTGTTGTTACGGTACGTCAGTCAGCTGTACAAGACCCTCGACCAGAGCGTCCCCGAGCAGGCAAAGACTGAAACGGTCTACGATGTCCTTGGCTTCTTCCGCGCCATGCTCGAGCACACGGACACCAGCTTGATCGAAGAATGGGAGAGCCTTCTCCATCCCGAGCTTCACCGCGATCGGGAAGCCGAAGCCCGGGCCCGCCAAGCGCTGCGCGTGCATGCCCTGTTCGACGACCCCAAAGCCTTTGCCGCCCGGGTTCGTGCTGAGCTCCATCAACTGGTATGCGCCTTGTCGAAGCGAAATTACGAAGAAGCAGCCGCGTGGTTGCGACCGCCGGTGTCTGGAGATCCTTGGGCGGCCGAAGACCTCGAAGCCACGATGGCGCCTTTCCACGAATCCTACGGCAGGCTGGTCTTCAACCACGACGCCCGCCAAGCACACCGTACCCACCTGACCGAAACAGGCGGCCGCACCTGGGAAGTCAGCCAAGCGTTGGTTGACCCCGAGGGCGATGGCCTGTGGAGTGTCGTCGGCGTGGTCGACCTACGCAGCGGGCGCAGCCTCGAAGGCCCCCTCGTCGAACTACGCCACATTGGACCTTGAACATGACGCCACCATCGACCGCTGGCTACTCCGGCACCCCCTTGGCCAAGAAACTCGGCGTCAAGCCGGGCACGCGGGTTGCCGTCATCAACGCCCCGCCCGACTACGCTGAGTTGCTCGCACCGCTGCCCGAAGGCGTGATCCTTGCCGACCATTTGTCGGATAACGCGGCATTCATCCATCTGTTTGCCATCGAGCGCAGCGTGCTCGAATCACATCTACCGGACGCACGCGACGCATTGCGATCGGATGGCATGCTCTGGCTATCCTGGCCCAAAAAGGCGAGCGGTGTCGCCACCGATCTCGACGGCGGCGTGATCCGTTCCCTGGGACTGGACGCTGGCCTGGTCGATGTCAAGGTGTGCGCGGTGGACGCGACCTGGTCGGGTCACAAGTTCGTCTATCGCAAGAAAGACCGCTGAGAACCAAGACGGCGTCCCAAACCGGGACGCCGTTGATCGATCCGGGGCAGTTACGAGTCACTTCAACGTGCCGGTGGTCGCGCCCGAATTGGCCGTTCTCAGCTCGTCATCAACCCGTGCTAAGAGTTCCGGCACCGACAACCTGAGGTCTTCCCCCGGCTGCACGGTGAACCGAAGCTCTCTCGGCTCGTAGGCTGGATGCACAACCTCCAACAGGTGGTCACCAGCATCGACCAGCAAGGCTCCTAGGTGACCCGCAACCTGTTCGCCGGTCCCGATGAACTTGCCATCGAGGTACAGCGAAGCGGCCAAGGGCTCGACTTCGAGCCGCACCCAAGCGGGTGCTTGGCGTGTGTCCAGTGCGTCGTCAGCCGCGGTGCCCGAGGCTTCGGCCGCCTCGTACGCCTCCAACTCCGGCCCAAACTCGGGGCCTGAGGCGATGGTTGGACGCACGGTGGGCTCGGCGTCTTCGCTGGCAGGCACGAAGCTCTCCGGATCAGCATAGCGATGGCTGAGATTCTCCGGCTGTGTCGAGACACCGTGGGTCATGTTCAACTTGACGTTGACCTGCAACCCCGTCCGGACCTCGTAAATTCGCCGCTGGGTTTCGTACCCTTCTTTGTAGAAGATCAGCTCGTACTCACCCTCTTCGAGCCAAAGCAACTGTGGGAATCCATCAAAGTCGCCCGCTTCCCCGATTGGGTGGCCGTTCAAGAACACTTCGACATCCTTGGGCCGGACGTTGAGGTCGAGTGCACCCACGTTCTCCTGGTAAGGATCGGCTTCGTCCAGTACCACGTACGAGGACGGCCCGTGGTACCCGTAGTAGCGGTCGTACGGGTAGTAGCCGTGAAAGCCGAAGAAAAGGCCCAAGCGCGCGTAGCCGTAGTGACCCCATGGGTCGCCCCAGTAGTAGGGGTTGCCATAGTAGCCAGAGCCACAGTAGCGGTAGTAGTTGTAGTTGTGGGTGTAACGGTAGTTGTGGTGCCCACGATCACCGTATCCACGGTTGTCGTACCGACCGCCGTGTCCGGCATTGACGGGAGCGGTTACGCCGCCACTCGGCGTCCCGTAACTGACCGATCGGCCACCCGGATTTTCCGGCCCACTTTCGCCGCGAATCTCTCGGCCCCCCTGACGGGCGCCACGGGTTTCCATGGTCGGATCCCTTGCTTCGATCCGCTCCCGAGCCTGCTCCCACGAAATGGTGTCGCGGACCTGACCTTCGGACCCGATATCGACCGATCGCCGTTCCCGGCGCACTGGTCGGGGTGCCGTGGCTGGCGTCCCAGTCGGCGGCGGAGTTGGGGGCGGCGAATACACGGGGCGCTGGTCTCGCGGCCGCTCGACCGTCCGTCCAGGCCGGCGATCAATGACCCGCGGCTTGCTGGGAGCCGGCGCCCTCGCGACACCAGGTTTGGTGGGCGCCGGGCGCGAAGACACGCTCGGACGACTCGGCGATGGACGCGAAGCGCTACGATTCGACGATGGACGCGAAGCGCTACGGTTCGACGATGGACGCGAAGCGCTACGGTTCGACGATGGACGCGAAGCGCTACGGTTCGACGACGGACGTGAGGCGCTACGGTTCGACGACGGACGTGAGGCGCTGCGACTCGATGATGAGCGCGAGGCGCTGCGACTCGATGATGAGCGCGAGGCGCTGCTACCCGATGATGAGCGCGCCGATGGGCTCTTGGACGGTGGTGCTGGTTCCGCCGCGATCATCGCCGGTGTCACCAAGAGCAATGCTGTCGCCAAAACTGGCAAAGGCCGACGACCGCATCGCGCGATCAACTGAACTATTTTCGACTGGGTTAGATCGGACATTGTCATCGACCTCCTTCAAGCAATTCGTCAGCGGCACCGGCGCTCTGGGTCTACTCGATGTCGATCGGTGGAGCGCCAGCCCGCTGTCTTACCTGACCTGCAAGAGCCAGGCCAGCTTTCATATAAGCATACACCCTGTCGCAGGGTAACCAGACCTGGTTCTCCGTAGGGTCCTGGTGACACTGCCGTCTTCTCGAAAGGTCGCCAAGGCTTATCGGCGAGAACGACCGCGTCGACGACCGCGCCCGTCAAGCCTTGCGACCCACGGTCTTCTCGAGGAAAGCGCCAATTCGTTCGATGGTCTTAGGCTTCGACCACTGCGCCACCACCGCAGCGTCGATCGCGGCCAACGGACCATCGACAGCCGCCAGAAGGCCGCTTCGAAGATGGCGCTTGGTGGTTTCGAAGGCTGCCCGAGGAACCGCACCCAGCTGAGCAGCGAGAGCACAGGCCCTTTCGAGCACGTCCGCCGCGGGCGCGAGCTCGTCGACCAAATCGAGTGCCATTGCTTCAGCCGGTGTCAGCAAACGCCCCGTGAGCACCAAACGTTGTGTGCGAGCCACGCCGAGGCGATGGCGCAGGACTTCGAGGGCTATGGCGGGGAAGGGCACCCCCACGAAGAGCTCCGAAAAGCCGATCTTGGCCCGCTCCTCGACCATCACGACCTGATCGCACGCCGCCGCGAGGACACCGCCACCTGCGATCGCATGCCCGTTGACCGCCGCCACCACCGGCAAGGGCAACGCAACCAAGTCGCGCACAGCCTGGGACAGCGCTGGCAGGAAACGTTCGAGGTAGTCCGCGCCGTCCTTCGCCACGCGAAAGAGATCGACGCCAGCCGAGAACATCGAGCCGGTGCCGGTGAGCACCACGGCACGCACCGTCTTGTCGTCCGTCACCTCCGCGAGCCGCGAGCCCAGGGTCTGGAACAGCTCGAGGTCGAAAGCATTGGCCTTGCCATGTGCCATTCGCAAAACGGCAACACCACCCTGGTCTTCGCGTTCAATCATTCTGGATCTCCTTGTCGATCATCGAGGATGCGCAGTCGTTCCACGATCTGGCGGCGAGCAACCCGTTTGTCAAAGGCGACGTGGTCGAAGAGCAAAGCGAACACCACCGGCTCTTCGGCCAACGGGTTCAAATACCCAGCCAGTGCCACGACATGTCGACGGCTGCCCGTCTTGGCCGCGATTGGTGGCAGGGCCCCCCAAGCCGCCAAGGTGCCGCGCCCCGGCACCGCCAACGACGACACAAACGCCGCATGCCAAGGTTGGTTTCGCACCCAGGACAAGAGGCTGACGACGGCACGGGCCGTGATCAAGTTATCTGCCGAAAGACCGGAGCCGTCGGCCAGGACCGTCGCCCCTGGGGGCACCCCGATCTCGCGAGCCATGAAGTCATTTATGGCCGCCAGGCCCTCGGCAATCCGCCCTTCGCCAGTAGCGTGCCGAGCAATATGCCGAAACAACATCTCCGCGTACCAATTGTGACTCTCGGAGAGGATGGGGCCAAGCCAGTCCGCCAGCGGCGGCGAATCGATTCGCGCCAACGCCACCGAGCCTGCGATCGGTGTTTCGCTCACCCGTACGCGTCCAGCGACCGCAACGCCCTGTTCCGCCAGCGCGGCCTTCAGGGCGTTTCCCGCGTACCAGCTTGGTCGCGGCACACTCACGGCCATCTCGTAGGGTGGTTCGCTGATCGGATACTCACCCCGAACAAGGATATCGCCGGCATCCCACAGCGGTCGAAAAGCGACGGTACCGCGATCGTGACGCTCTCGACCAACCGTGCGAATCTCGTTGTGAAACGTAGGCGCCCCCGCCCGACCACGGGTCATCGCAACGGAACCCGCTGCGCCCACTGCCGATCCTGGCGCGATCCGGACTTTGACCGCGTTCTCGTCGATCGCGAGACCCGAAGTTGGCGCCGCGTAGGCGAGCGCCATCTCGGCCAAGGCACGATCGAAGGGTTGTGCGGGCCCCGGAAAACCACTGACATCGACCACCAGGTCACCCGCCACACGGACGATGCCGCGGGCGGCGATGGCCTGGGCCAACCGGGCCACGGGCCCCAGAGCGCGATCAGGAAAGAAACGCTGATTCCAGGTGGGGTCCGCCGCTGCGTCGATCACCAGGTCGCCGTTGACCACGCCACGCTGAGCGGCGTATTCGATTCGGGCTACGGTCGTCGCGCGATAGGTCGGCCCCAGATGGTGCAAGGCAGCGGCTGCGACCACCAATTTCAGTACTGAAGCGGGACTCACCAGCTGGTCGGGCGACTCGGCGATCAACACCTGGTCCCCGCGCACGGCCAAGAAGCTGCGCAACGGGCCGGCCGAGTCACCTCCACGAGCGCTCGTTGACACCCCGACCAACGTCAGGATCGCCAACCAAACCACCAAGCCCAGGGTCGACAGCAGTGGCCTCGATGATCGCCTCATAGGGCGAGACGTGCCAGCAGCTCGTTAATCGCCTTGGAGCTTTGCATGACGTAGAAATGCACCGAAGGCACACCCTTGTCGAGCAGCTCACGCGTCTGAGCCAACGCCCACTCAATCCCGATGTTGGCCGCGTCCTTGGCCTCGGCGGCGGCAACCTCGTCTGACAAGGACGTTGGAATCTCGCAATGAAATGACCGAGGAATGCTCGCCAGCTGTCGCTTGTTGGTGAGAATCTTGAGGCCAGGAATGATCGGCACCGCGACCCCCGCCGCGCGGCAAGCATCCACGTAGCGAAAGTAATGTGCGTTGTCGAAAAACATCTGGGTGACGATGTACTCGGCTCCCGCTTCGACTTTCTTCTTCGCCCACCGGATGTCGGTCTCTAGGTTGGGCGCTTCGAAATGCTTCTCCGGGTAGCCCGAGGCGCCAACACAGAACTCGGTTGGCTGCGCGTCGAGGAGGTCTTCTTGGTAGTCACCCCGGTTCATCGCCGCGACTTGTTCGATCAAATCGATCGCGTAGACATTCGCACTGCGTCCGGGCGCCAACGGCTTGTTGTAGCCCAGGTCATCACCGCGGATCGCCAGCACGTTGTCGATTCCCAGATAGCGCAACTCGATCAGGAAATCTTCGGTCTCTTGCCGGTTGAAACCCTCACACAGAACATGCGGTACAGCATCGATGTCGTATTTGTTCTGGATCAAGGCGCAGACGCCCAACGTACCAGGGCGTTTGCGTTTCGTCCGCTTTTGAATCCCGTCGGGGGTCTCTTCATAGACCACCTCGGACGCGTTGCTCGTGATATCGATAAACGGTGGACGGTGCCGGGACAAGTCCTCGATTACAGCCAACAAGCTCTTGATATCCCCACCTCGTATCGGCGGAATGATCTCAAAGCTGATCAAGGGGCCGGACGCGCGCGCCAGATGTTCGGTAACCTTCATGCGTATGATTGCCGCCTCGCGGGAGTTAGATTCGATAGCACCACGACCCTATCGCGTTTCGCTTGGGCACGGCACCGAGGTATCGTACCGAAACGAACCATGAGCAGGTCACCTCACTACACCCGATTGCCCGAGCTTCCAATCCGTTTGGTGCTCGCCTTAGCTTGTACCGTTCTGGCGGTCACGGCGATCGTCTCGATCCGGTCGTGGCAGGCCAACCGAGACACCATGATCGGGCAACTCGCGACCGCGGGCGTAGTGGATCCGAAGGTCGTCGAGACCGTGCAGCGTGAAGGTACCAGACATCATGCGCGGCTTGCCACCGCCCGGGCATTGGTCTTCCATCTGCTGGCGGCCCCACCCCTGGCCACCCTCCCAAGCGACCAGCGCGGGTCGGAAATCGCCAAGCGAGAAGGTCGATTGGACGCGGCCCGCACCCTCGCAGCCGACGGCTTGCGTGCTCAGCCGAACAGCTGGCAGGCCACCATGTTGCTCGGCGCGACGACCTACCTGCAGTGGTCAATCGACCGGGATCCACGCCTGTTCACCGAGTCGGCGACTTGGCAGGAGCCGATGCTCGCGGCATTGCGCGAGGCGCCGGGCCAACCCGAGCCGCGGCGACTTCTGGCCACCGCATACCTCGAGCTGTGGCCCGCGCTGTCCGCCGATCGCAAGGCCTTCGCACGCGATTTGCTTCGAGAAACTTTTGTCCAAGATCCCGATTCGTTCGCCCGCCTGAGCCCAACGTGGATGGCGCTCGCCGACAGCACCGAAGAGGCTTTCTCTGTTGTGCCCCAGACCCCCGAGGCCTGGGGCCTGTTGGCAAAGGAGTTCGCCCGTAACCACCAGTGGCAACTCTTTCGCGAAGCGCACTTGCACGCCCTGGACGCCCGCGAGGCCGTTCTCGAAGCGCGTCTTGCCGATGGTATGAAGCGTTTGAGCCTGGGGGACGATTTCCATAGCCGCACCCGGTTCGCCCGGGTGGTCGCCGAGGCACCGCGAACACTTCGCTTCGCCTCCCTCGTCAATCGCGCCCTCGCCCACTATCCACCCGGCCTCCAAACCGCCGGCACCGGAACCGCCCTCCGCGACTGGCTCGCTTGGTCGCTTCAAATGGAGACCGTCTGGGTGGCACCGCTGACGCCACCCAATGTCGCGCGTCTGGCCACCATCGCCGAACGGTTGCCACCACCTGAAGCCGCGCTCGCGGCCCTGATTGGTGGTGATCTCGCATTGGCCGATCGACTCGAACGGCTGGAACTGACGATCACGGTGCCATCGTGGGCCCCCTACCTGCTGGCCAAAACCCGCTACTTCTTGGATCGTGATCTTCTAGTCGACGCACGGGCGACCCTCGAACGGTTGGGAATCGGTTCCCGACGCGGCATCGCCTACCATCTCCTACGCCAAAAGCTCGCGCGCGCCGAAGGCCAGGAAGATGTCGCGAAAGAAGCCGCGAACGATCTTCGACAGCACCGTACTTCAACCTGGCCGGCAACCGTGTGGCAACGTGAGCGCGATCACTATCGCTTGCCGCTCTTGCCAGCGAGCCCGGCTACACACCTGGCGATCGAAGTCGCGCAGGCACCCGCAGTCGGTGCCGTGGTCGAAGTAATTTGGGATGGTGCGGTGGTTCGCACCATTCCCGTCTATGCCGGTGGCATCGTCACGGTGCCGGTAACGGCTCGGACCGATAAGCCTTCCTGGCTCGAATGGCGGACCCTGGCGGGCGAAGCCGCTCGCCCCGGCGACGTACGCTTGCGCTGAGACTTGCGCCGGCCGGTCGGCGTACCGCAGGCCAACCCGCAGATCGTTGCCAAGGTGATGGCATTGGCCGGGATGGTCAAACTAAAGTCGACCATCGACGCCAACGCGGCGGCGACCAGTGCTCCAAGCGCGGCCAAAGCCCCCCCCCGGTCCTCCGAGCGGCGCCCCGACCGCAGCACCACCAAAAAACGCATGCCAATCCGCAGGGCCCCATACAGCACCAAGGGCAAGCCAACCACTCCGGTGGTCGCCAGCAACTCGAGGTAGTCGCAATGAGCATGGGTCCAGGTTCCTTCGACGCCGCCGTCCTGAACCAACGGCATCGCTTGGCGAAAGGTCCCCAAGCCGGTCCCCAACCACGGAAAATCACGCCACAGCTCCAGCGCGCCGCGGAAGGCGACCTGACGGCCGTTCCATGCAACGTCGTAGGCCGAGGTCTCGAGCCACCGTCCGAGGCCGGCTCGCCAGCCGAAGAAACCGATTCCCACAAAACCGAGCAACAGGCCCCCGCTGCCGAAAAGCAACATCTTTCCACTGCGGTAGTGGTACGCCAAAAGGCCGGTCTGGGCCAGGACAGCCAACACGGTCGCCACCAGTCCGGCCCTTGATCCGGTAAAGCTGAGGCCAATGAACACCATGCCAAGGAGCATCACAGGCGGCGACGCGAACAGGAGTCTGCGTTCCATTGAAAGCTCGAGACGCTGCCGCCGAACGGCCCACCACACGGCGCCAACACACAACGCCACCGAAAATGCCAGGTAAAGCGCTAGATGATCCGGGTTAACAAAGGTTCCCCGGAGCCGGCCGACGTCACCAGGCACCTCGACACCCCAGATCGTGTTGGCCCTACGAAACCAATGCTCGGCCCCATAGACGACTTGAAAAACGGCACCGAGCACCAAAGCACCACCGATTAAGCGCCGGGCGCCACGGTATTCGCCCACGTAGGTCGCCACCAGCAACGTCGCGGCGACCGCCAACCATTGCAACGAGGTCGTTCGCGAGACCACCGGCGCTAACGACACAGCGGCCATGCCACCCGCCTCACCCAGCGTTGTTTGGGCCGTGGCCCATACCCGGACACTCGCCGGCGACAGTAGTGCAACCAGACCTCCAGGCAAGGTCATTGCCTGAAACAAGCCCAGCACGCCGACCGCCACCAACGTCGCGGCCGGGGCCGCCGCGGGCCGCAGCGCCGTAAGCACCCCACGTCCAGAACACGCCAGCGCTGCCAGCGCGACAAATGCAGCCAGTTGCAGCGCTCCGCGCTCGGCCGGCAACACACTGGCGAAAGGAATGGGTGCCCAAAGCACCATCAGCAGGAGGATTGCGGTGGCGATCGTGGCGCCGAGGTCCAATTGTCGTATCATCGCAGCGTCCGAGAATACACTGACTGAGAGGATCTCATGCGGCGAAAGCTTCAACGACCCATCGTTTTCGCCTGCGTGCTGGGCATGCTCGCCGTTGGCGACCTGGCGGCCCAGTCGACCGGTTTCATCCCTCCAGGAACCAGCGGGTTTGCGCTCACGCTGCCCGACAAATCCACCTTCGACGAGCGGGTCGACGAAGCACCATGGCGGCTCGGTGTTTTCCGCATAACTCCTTGGTTTGGGATCCGAGACGGTGCCAATGTGCTGGGGGAAACGCTGGAGAACGGCCGCGACAACGCACAGGACGACTATACCGTCACCGCAGGCGCGGGCGTGCGTGGCTATGTCCGCTTCGGACCACAGGTAATTTGGGCGACCCACGTGCTTCCGGAATACACCTGGTGGGCCGACGACCAGGACCGCAGCAGACTCAACGGTCGGTACGGCACCGGTCTCTTCGCGTACCTCAACCGCGCGCAATTCGAGCTGTCCCAACGGTGGACCGAGCAACAGCAGTTCTTCTCTCCTGAAATCCAGCGACTGACCAGCAACCGCACCGTCGCGACACGACTGCAAAGCAACTTTCGGCTCGGCGCCCGATTCTGGATTGCGCTCGGTGGAGAGCGTACCGAGTCAACCAACCAAGAAGACAACAGCGTGATCTTTCGTCAACTCGACCGAGAGGAGGTTTCACTTCGCGCTTTCGTCGAGTACCGCGCCCCGGGCGGATTGCGACTGCGCGCAGGCTACGAAGAGGTTGCGGCCGAATTTGAGCGGGACGCGCGGTTGTTGTCCAACACCTCGACCGGTCCCGTGTTTGGCATTGCATTCGCTGGCAACCGCTTCGCCGCCGACGGTGAAATCTCACGCCGCACGCTCGAGCCCGACCTTGGATCTCAGCTCACCCAGAGCGAAGAGACCCTCGGTCTGCTGCAAACCGTTTGGGAGTTGTCCGAGCGGAGTTCGTTGTTGGTGTTCGGTCGTCGCAGTTTGAGCTATGCCCTCGATCTCTCGTCGTCCTATCTCATCAACGAGCGTCTCGGTGTCCAGTGGCGAGGGTCGATTCGAGACCGTTATTCGCTCGCTCTTTTCGGTGAGACGGGCGAAGACCGGTACCAATCACTGACGTCAGACGTCGTGATCCGAACCGATGACGTGACCAGCTATGGCGCACGGATCGGCATGAACCTCGGGCGCAACCTTCGTTTGGACCTGGAGGTCCGAACCCTCGGCTACCAGACGCCGGGTGGTGAGTTCGATCGGGATGTAACGACGTACGGTTTCCGGCTCGATTTCTTGCCGCTCGAACGTCTTACTCGGCGCGTTTTCGACCGTCTGCGAGTCGGGGACCCAACCGGCGACTGGTAAGGCGGTACCCGCGAAGCGTTGCGCTGGGTCTGGTCGCTTTTACGCGACTCGGCCCGCCTGCGCTACACTTGGATCCATGCGCTCTTTGGCCACGCTTGTCCTTGCCGCCTGGATCACTTGTCTCACCCCTTCGTTGTGGGGACAAGATCCAGCCACCTCGTACCGTATCGGTCCACGCGACCGCTTGATGGTGCGCGTCGTCGAGCTACCCGACATGAACGGCGAGCATGCCGTGAGCGAAGACGGCACCATCTCACTGCCCCGACTCGGAGCCATCTTGGTTCGCGGCGCCAGTGAGCATGAGGTCGCCGAACGCATTAGCAACGAACTCCTGTCTGTTGGCCTGCGCCAGGCCAGCGTGACCGTTCGCGTGACCGACTTCCGCTCCCAGCCCGTTTCGGTTCTCGGAGCGGTGGAACGACCAGGGCCCGTGTCGATTCGCGGGTCCCTATCGCTCTTCGACGTCCTTCTCGAGGCTGGCGGCGTAACCGACAAGCGCGGCCGCACGATCCAGGTTCGCCGCCGCGCGGCCAACGGTCTAACCGACCGGATCGAGCTCGACATCGACACCGTGCTCAATCGAGAGAATCCCTCGGTGAATATCCCGATCCTGCCCGGGGATTCAATCAACGTCGAAGCCGCGCGCGAGCTGACCTATTACTTCATGGGCGAAGTGACCGAGGCCGGGCAACAGACCTTCTCGAGCACCCGCGGCATCACGTTGTTGACCGCCATCGCTCGGGCCGGCGGCTTGTCGGCGACGGCTTCACCCAAAATGCGGATCATGCGGCTCGAGCCTGATGGCAGCCGGCGAGAGATTCAGGTTCATTACCAACGCGTACTGGAAGGTCGCGATCCCGACATCGAGATCGAGGACGGCGACATCATCGTCGTCAAGGAGTCGTTCTTCTGATGAATCATCCACGATCAGCACCCCAACCGGTCGTGCACGACGACTTTCTCTCCGTCGAGCAGGAATTCGCTGGCGGTGACGACGGCCAGCTCGAGCTGGCCAAATACCTGCGGGCCCTGCGTCGGCGCTGGCCCTTGATTCTCATCTGCTGCCTGCTCGCGGGTGCCTATGCCCTGATCCGGTACACGCTCACCACCAAGCAGTACCAGGCCACGACCGTCATCCAAATCGAGCGCAGGCAACTCGCGACCGTCGCACTCGGCGGCCAGACCAGTTGGCTCGAAGAGTGGTGGAACACGGAGTACTACCCCACGCAGTACCGGCTCCTGCGCAGCCGCGGCATGGCGGAACGGGTGGTCCAAAATCTTCGACTCACGCAGGATCCTACATTTACGGGGCGTTCAAATAGCCTGATCGCCAGCAACGAAGCCGCGGTATCAACCGCCAGCGATGACAATGTCGCATTGGCCCGGCATGCCTCGAAACTACGCGGCGGCTTGACCGTCAACCCCATTCGGGAAACCCAGTTGGTCGAGCTTACGTATCGGTCGAACTCGGCGGATCTGGCGGCCCGAGCAGCCAACGGCTACGCCGAGGCTTTCATCGAATGGGGTATCGAGACGCGCTCCGATACCGTGAGTAAGGCGTCGAGTCTTCTGGAAGACCAGATCGGAAAGTTGGGCGGTGAGATCGAGGGCCTTCGGACCCAGGTTTCCGGCCACGGCAGCGACACGGAATTTGCGCTCGATCCCGCGGGCGAGGCACTGCTCGAGCGACAAAAAGCCCTGCAGTCAAAACTCAACCAGGTGGTCGCCGTTCGGCTGAACAAACAAGCGATCTGGAATCAGTACAAGAATTGGTCTGACGATCAGATCGCCAACGCGGTGGCGGGTTCTCGCGTGGTGGGATTGCGTTCAGAGTTCAATCGTCTCGACCGGGAGTACAAGGCCAAGTTGCGCAACTTCCGTCCGGAATGGCCGGACATGGTGGAACTCAAGCAACGAGTCGACAACAAGCGCACCGAGCTGAACAGCCTGGTCCAAGGTGTCGCTGGTGAGGCTCGCGACCTCGCCAGTTCCGAGTACCAGCAGGCGCGCGGAGAAGAACAGGCGATCAATGGAGAGTTGCGCAAGCTTCAGCAAAGTGCGGTGTCCTTGAACTCCACCGCCTTGCAATTCCGCAGCCTGCGCATGCAACTCGAGAACAAGCAAGAGCAACTCAGCCTGCTGTTGCAGCGCCAGTCCGAAACCGATTTCGCCTCTCGCATTCAGGACTCACGAGAGTCCAATGTTCGCATTGTCGACCGCGCGATCCAACCGGGCGGTCCGTTCAAACCCGTGCTCAAGAAGGACGTCAGTACGTCCTTGATCTTGGGCCTCATGATCGGTGCCGGCTTGATCGTTCTGATCGAATTCCTCGATCGCACGATCAAGACCCCCGAAGACCTCGAGAAAATTACCGGCCTGCCGACCTTGACCGTTATCCCCGACGTGGCCGAGCGCAACCAGGGCTATGCCGCCCGTCTGCGCTACGGTGGCTACGGATACGGCTACGGATACGGCTACGGATACGGCTACGGCGAATCGCAACGCGCTGAGCGCCAAAGCCGCGGCCCCGGCAAAAAATCAAAAAGCAAGGAGGAAGAGGTTCAAATCGAGTTGTTGCCCCATCACCGACCCCGTTTGGCGGTGTGCGAGGCCTATCGATCCCTCCGCACGGCGTTGCTGCTTTCGAGCGCCGAGGAACTCAAGTCGGTCGTCGTAACGTCCGCAGAGCCTGGGGAGGGCAAGACGTCGACCACCGTCAATCTTGCTGTGGTCATGGCCCAGCTAGGAAGAAACGTCGTGGTGGTCGACTGCGACCTGCGCCGACCTCGCATGCACAAGGTCTTCGAGACCAGCAACCGAACCGGCGTGGTCAACCACCTGACGGGCACCGAGCAACCCGACAATCTGATCATCCAGACGCAGGTCCCCAATCTCTACCTGTGCCCCTCCGGCCCGATCCCACCCAATCCATCGGAGCTCTTGGCTTCCGACCGCATGCGCGAGTTCATCACCGCCCTCCGCAGCAAATTCGACTTTGTTCTCATCGACACCCCGCCGGTGTTGCCCGTGGTCGATGCGGCCATCCTCGGCCAATTGGTGGACGGCATTGTCATCACCGTGCGCGCTGGCCACCTGGTCCGCGACCACGCCAAAGTCTGCCGCGAACGTCTCCGCTTCGGCGGGATTCGGTTGCTCGGGACGGTAATGAATCGCTTCAATCCAGGCGGAGGATCGCGCTACGCAAAGCACTACTACTACGCCCAGACCTATGCGGAAGACCACGTCGACACATCGGCCAAGTCGTCCGCCGCATAGCATGGCGTACTCTGCGACCTGTCATCCACGGCGTGTTGGTTGATACAGTTCCCGCCATGATCCTGATCCGACTCGCGGTGGCCTCACTTGCCCTGGCGGTTGTTTTGGGCACCGCGCCTTCATTTGCAGCGGATCCCTTCTACGAGAACCTGCTCGCCAAGGGGAAAGCTGCTTTGGCACAAGGCCAGTTTTCGGCAGCAGCACATGATCTCCGCATCGCGTGCTTTGGCCTGCTCGACGAACCAACCAGCTTGGCCGTTGGCCTGACGCAGTTGACACTTGCCCACCACCGAACCGGCAACGCCACGGCCTTTGACGAGGCCACCGCCCGGTTACTCGATCTCGAAACGCGCTTCTCGGCGTACAGCGACGCCGAGATCGATCCCGCAACGCGGGCTGCATTCGAACAACGACTCGTCGAAGCGGTGCCCTACGAGCAGCTTCAACGACTACCTGCCTTTCGCAATGCCGCCCGTGCCCGGCGCGAGCAGGACGTTCGAGCGCTGCCCCCCGATCGTCGTCGTCAAGAACTCGAGAGCTTGATCGAATCAGCTCCCGGTGACGCCAGCTGGCGGATCATGCTCGCCGAGTTGGACCTTTCTTCCGGCCGACCCGCCAACGCCCGCAACGCGCTCGCCGCGCTTCCCGAGCTGCGGGCCAATGACCCCCACGCCCAATGCCTTTTTGGACGGGCCCAAGCCGGCTTAGGTGCGTGCACCGAGGCCGTCGTCGATCTGAAGGCTTGTGGCGATCCGGCATCGGATGCTGGTCTGGCCGCCGATTTGGTCACCTGCCTTACCGCAACCGGAGACTGGCAGCAGGCTGCCGCCGTGCTCGACGCCGTCCCGGCCGCGTGGCGAGGACGAAAGCCACTTCGCGCACTCGACCGCCAGACCAGACGGAGCCTCAAGCGACAAGCCGCAGCGCCCCCCGTCCCCACACCGATGCCTGACATCGGCGACCCGGCCACTGTCGGCGACCCGGCAACCAGCGTCGTCGCCAGCGAAGAATCTGCCGGGCCGCCAACCATACCGGTCCCGGCTCCACCGACCCCAACGATTTCGGCGTCTCAGCCGGCAACGACCGCGGCGACGCAAGCACCGCCACCACCGGTACCCCCACCAGCGCAACCGCCCGTGACAGCGCGAATCGACGCCTTGCGTGAACGCCTGCGGGCCACCAACGAGAAGTCGGAGATGGAAAGTCTCCTCGAGGCGAGCACCAGCCTCGCCGAAGGCCACCCAGCCACTCCGGAAACCCAGTTCTTGGTCGCCGAAGTCGCCTATCGGCTTCGTCGTTGGAGCGACGTCGTCCACTTCATCCAACAGGGCGGTGTGGTCTCGGAACGCCCTGCTTTGCAGTTCTACCTTGCGATCGCGCTCTATGAGACCGGCGACCGCGCCGCCGCCGCCGCCGCGATGCGCTCGTGCCTACCGCAACTTCAGCGCACAGAATTCGTGCAAGACTACGCACAAAAGATCCTGGGCAAACCTCAGTCCTAGATTCATGCCCGACCTCAACCAGACCTTATCCCTCGACGCGCGCATCTATGTAGCGGGCCACCGCGGCTTGGTCGGTTCCGCCATCATGCGGTTGCTCGGGCAGCGCGGCTTCACCCAGCTGCTTGCCGCGACCCGAGACGAACTCGACCTGCGCGACCAGGCCGCGGTCGAACGGTGGTTCCGCGAGCAAAAACCACAGTACGTGTTCTTGGTCGCCGGCACCGTGGGCGGCATTCTCGCCAACGCCACCCGTCCGGCTGAGTTCATCTACGACAACATGATGATCCACTCGACCGTGGTGAACGCCGCCCATCAACACGACGTCGAGAAGCTCCTCTACCTCGGGAGTTCGTGTATCTACCCTCGCGAGTGTCCACAGCCGATCCGGGAAGAATACCTACTGACCGGCCCGCTCGAACCCACCAACGAGTCCTACGCCATTGCCAAGATTGCTGGCATCAAGATGTGCCAGGCCTATCGGCGACAATACGGAAGCCCCTTTATCGCGGCCATGCCCACAAATCTATACGGACCGGGCGACAACTTCGACCTCGAGGCCGCCCACGTTCTTCCCGCATTGGTTCGCAAATTTCATGAGGCCAAGATCCGAGGTGCTACCCAAGTGACCATCTGGGGCACTGGCGCCCCGCGTCGGGAGTTCCTGCACGTTGACGATCTCGCCCGCGCGTGCCTGTTCTTGATGGAGCGCTACGACCACGCGGAGCACATCAACGTCGGCACGGGCCAGGATCTCAGCATCCGCGCGCTGGGCGAATTGGTACGCGATGTCGTGCATCCCAAAGCTGAGCTCTGTTTCGATACCGACAAGCCTGACGGAACGCCGCGCAAGCTACTCGACGTGTCGAAGCTCGCCGACCTCGGATGGCGCGCTCGGATCAACCTGCGCGAGGGCATCGGCCGCACCTACGCCTGGTTCTGTACCAACCATCCCGCCGCCCGCGACGCGGGAATCAAGACGGCGTAGCGGACCGGGACGCCGGAGCACCTGTGGAAGGCTTGTGAGCGAAGGACAGAAGTTGCCAATCGCCACGCCATCCGGCACCACCAAAACGATCTTCATGACGCCACCCGATCGGGTGGCGTCAGCGATAGGGTCGGCACTGTAATGCCACGCCCTTACGCCGCCCACGTGCCGCCCACCCCGCACGCCCTCATGTTTCATCACTTCCACGATAATCGATCCCACCTCGCTCGCCAGGGCAGCCTCACCACCGACACCTTGGAAAATCTCCTGGATCACCTGGAGGCCAGCGTCGACCTGCTCCCCGCGCACCGGTGGCTGGCACGCGCCGAAGCCGGAACCCTCGCCGCTCACGACGTTTGTCTAACGTTCGACGACTCGCTCCGGTGCCAGCTCGACCTTGCAGTCCCGGAGCTCGAACGGCGCGAGTTGACCGCGTTCTTCTTCGTCTACTCGGCGGCACTCCGTGGCCCGATCCCCGCCCTCGAGCTGTATGCGCATTTCCGACACCATTTCTTCGAGTCCGTCGATCACTTCTACGCTGCCTTCTTCGCCACCGTCGATAGCCTGCCGGACGCCGCTCGATGCCACGAGGCGCTCGCGAATTTCACACCCAGCACCTACCTGACCGCGGCACCGTTCTACTCGGACAACGATCGCAGATTCCGGTTCCTTCGTGATCGCGTGCTCGGTCCCACCCCCTATCATGCAGCCATGGATACCTTGATCGGTGACCGGGCTGATGCCCTCGAACGATCGGCCGCGGCCCTTTGGATGCGTGAGGAAGACGTCGTGTCGCTGCACCGGCGAGGCCACATGATCGGCTTGCACTCGTGGAGTCATCCTACCGACTTGGCGGCGTACCCTCCACCAGTACAAAAGGCCGAATACGAACGAAACCAAAGACATCTTACCGCGCTGATCGGTGCTCCAATCACCACCGTTGCCCACCCCTGTGGCGCTTACAACCACGAAACGCTAGGCATTCTTCGTGATCTCGGCGTAACCATCGGCTTTCGGGCGGACATGGCCGTCGGCGGCGGCACTGCGCTCGAGTACCCGAGGCAAGATCACGCCAATGTCCTCGCTCTCATGGCCAAATCGTAGTCTCACCGCAGGCATTGATGCCGCAAAAGGTCTGTTGTTCGCCTGCGTATTGAGTGGGCAAGTGGTAGACTCAGGCTCTTCTTTCAGACGGTCGCACGCAGATACGCGATGCCTGCCCGTCGCGAGGAACGCCGTCCGCTGTGCCCACCCTCGACCACCCCGCCATCGATATCGACTGGTGCCCACGCCACCGACTGGCAGAGCTTCAGTCGTTCATCGACACTCACTGGTCCTCCGGCCACGTGCTCGCCCGTGACCGAGCGTTGGTCGAGTGGCAACACCGTCATCCAAACGACCCGGATCTACTGGCGATTTTGGTCGCGGATCGCGGGGAAGAGATGGTCGGCATCCTGGGCCTCATTCCCTACGTCTTTTGTCATCGCGGAAACACCGCACCAGCAGCGTGGCTCGCCACCTGGCAAGTACGGCCCGGCAAGGATGTCCAGGTCGCTGGCCTTCGCCTGATGGGCGAGGCCCTTCGCCGTGGTTTCGCCGTGGTCGGAACCATTGGCGCCAATGCCTACGTTATGCCGGCCTTCGAGCGACTCGGCTTTGCTTGTTGGGAGCAGGTGCCACGCTGGGTGCGCGTGACACGCTGTGACCAACTCGCCTCCCTGCTGTCGGCGTCGCCTGAGCACTACACCGAAGCCGCCCGAGCGGCCTGGTGCGCCGCCCGTCCGACCGTGCCGCTGGCCGCGAGCAACTACGAGATCAAACCCTGGGCTCCGTGCCATGCCGAGCCGTGGGATCACACCTGGGCCGAGACCTTCGCGCCCACACTCGTCGGCACCTGGCGCGACGCTGCTTATCTCGAGTGGCGATACCGCACGCATCCGCGCTTCAACTATGAGCTGCGTGTCGCCGTTGACCAGGCAGGGAGCGTGGCTGGGCTCACCGTGTTTCGGCTCGAGACCCTCCGTGATCGTTCGGAAAGCGTCATCCGGGTCCTGGAATTCTTGACCACCGAGGGCGCCGGTCGCGATTTGGCCGCCGCGCTGGTGGCCGAAGCCCAGCGATCGAACGTCATGATGGTCGACTTCTTCTGCACGTCTTCCGCGTTCGCTGGTCCGCTCGAAGCGGTGGGTTTTGTCCGCGAAGACACCATGCCGGCCGCATTGCCCAGTCTCTTCCAGCCCCTCGATCCGACGCCCCGTAATCTGCGCGCCACCTTCCGTGCCGATCCTCAAATGATCGACGACGCAGCAACCGTATTCGCGTCTCCCGACCTCTACTACACCCGTTCGGACTGTGATCAAGATCGCCCCAATTAGCCGGCTCCGAAGGCCGTTCAGCGTTGGCTGGCCGCCCAGGCCCAGCCGGCCCCCTGACGATGCACCCGCAGCATGGCTCACGCAGCTACGTTGTCCTACATTGGTCCTCGGCCCTCGAAGCCCATGAAGAAACTGCACGACATTGTCGCCGACGTGTTCGCACTCGCCCCCGAGCAAGTCGATGCCGCGCTCGGTCCGGAGGACGTGGACCCATGGGATTCCCTCGGCCAGCTGACGCTGATCCAAGCGGTCGAGAAACGGTTCGGCGTGCGCTTCGAGATCGCCGAGGTCTTCGAGATTTTCACCGTGGGCGATATTGCTCGGCTGCTTCGTGCCAAAGGGTGCGGTGAATGACGGTCACCTCGAGTTGCGCGACCCTCGCCGAAGTCTTGGCTCAGCACGCGCGCACGCGCGGTGAACGGGTCTGGGCTTTCGACGGCACGACCGGGAACGAGTGGACATTTGCTGCCTTCGACGATCTCGTCGACCGAGCTTGTGTCTGGCTCCTCGATCAAGGCGCGGTGCCGGGTGAAATCGTCTCGGCCGTGCTGCACAACCGGATCGAGTACCTGGTGCTCTACTTCGCTTCGCTGCGACTTGGCACGGTGTTCAATCCGTTCCCGTTCAGCCTGCATCCTCAGGACGTGGCCAAGAACCTGCACTACACGCTACCCACGCTGGTCCTGGCCCAACAACGCCACTTCGATCACCTGCGCGAACACGGGCCGCAAGCACGCTATTCGCTGGTTGAAGACGAGACCGAAGGTGGCGGATTTCTTGCCGCGCTCGGGACGCTCGCGCCCACCGAGGCCCCCGAAACAGTTGACCCCGCCCAACCGGCCTGCATCTACTACTCCTCGGGCACGACCGGCGACCCCAAAGGGATCGTGTACTCACACGCCAACATGATGGCGCTGATCGCCTCGATCGTGCGTGGATTCGGCTGGACCGCGAACGACCGCCACCTGGTGTTCCTGCCCCTCGGTCACACGGCGTCGATCAACTACTCGGTATTGCCTTGCATGCTCTCGGGCGGCGGCATCGCCCTCCACGAGTCCTTCTGGAAGGTTCGCAGCCACATTTGGCACCTTATCGCTCAACACGATATTCGCTACATGGAGGTCGTGCCATCGGTGTTGTTCTCCATGCTCAACACGCCGTACCCCGACTACGACCGCGAAGACATCACCGGCTTCCGATGGGTTGGCTGTGGGTCGGCGCCGCTCCCGGTGGAGGTCCAAAATCGCTTTCAGGCACGCTTCGGGCTTGGGGTCGGCAACCTCTACGGGCTGTCTGAAACCGGGCCTACCCACATCGACGACCCCGGCGAGCCCGATTGGCAGCCGGGCAGCATCGGTCGGCCGCTGGATGTCAACGAAGTCGCTATCCTCGACATCGAAGGCTCTCCATGCCCGGCGGGCGAGGTCGGTGAGATCGCGATCAAGGGTCCCAACGTCTTCATCGGCTACTACCGCAACGAACGAGCCTACCGCGACACCTTTCACGGTGATTTTTACCGCACCGGTGACCTCGGATTCGTCGACGCCGACGGGCGCTTCCATTTCAGCGATCGACGCAAGGACCTGATCATCAAGGGAGGAGTGAACATCTTCCCAGGCGAGATCGACGAGATCCTATTCGCCCACCCGTCGGTCAAGGAGGCGGCGACGATCGGCATCCCCGACGACTACCTGGGCGAGCGCATCAAGAGCTTCGTCGTACCGGCCGGCAACAAGCGTCTCGACGAGGAGACCCTACGTCAGCACTGCCTCGATGCCGTCGGCCCCTTCAAATGCCCCGACACCTTCGTACTGGTGGATGACATCCCCAAAGGGCCGTCGGGAAAACTCCTGCGCCGGGTCCTCGTGGAACGCGAGCGCGCCGATCATGCCGACGTTTGATCTCACGCCAGAGCTCGAGGCCGCGCGGCGGGCCGCGCACGCCGCGGGCGCACACCTGCGCCAGTGTTTTCGGGAGCCGTACCGGGTGATTCGCAAGTCGCAACACGAGATGGTCGCCGAAGTCGATCTCGCGTCGCAGAACATCGTTCTCGAGCATCTGGCGGAGGCGTTCCCTCGGTATGGAATCATCGCGGAAGAGCGTGCGTCACTCCCGTCCATCGACGGCCCAACCTGGATCGTGGACCCACTGGATGGCACCCACAACTACATTGCTGGCCTCCCGTTTTCGGCGGTTTCGATCGCCCTCGCGGACCCCCAGACGTTCCACCTCGGCGTCATCTACTTCCCGCTCGAAGACCGGCTCTACCACGCCGTTCGTGGGGGTGGAGCCTTCTGCGACGACGAGCCCATTCGCGTGTCCACCAACGATCGCTTGGACAAGGCAGTCGTGTGCTACGACAATCAACTTCACGGCGATCCCGCCGTGCTCGACAACCTGGCGCGTCTCGCCCGCGCCGCATTCACGGTGCGCATTCTCGGCACCGCGACCGGCGACCTTTGCTTTATCTCCCGCGGCACCATCGACGCGCGGGTTTGGAACACCACCAAGATCGTCGACGTGGCCGCTGGCTATGTCGTACTCACCGAAGCGGGCGGTACCGTTACCGATTTCGCCGGTCGGCCCGTCGGTCTCACCGTACGCGATGTGGTCGCCTCGAATGGCAGGGTGCACGATGCTTTGCTCGCCGCCTTGGCCAACCCAGACGTTCCCAACTCTCGCTCAGTACCCACAACGATTCGGAAGGTAATTTCATGACCACTCCCGCCGCTGTTAACGGCTTCGGCCGCTTTGGCCTGCACCTCCTGAAATACTGGGTCGACCGCAGTCAAGAGGCGGCCTTCCAGATTCGTTGGATCAACGACGATGCACTGACGATCGCTCAGGCACACGAGATCATCACCACCGATCGGTACGTGGTCTTCAACAAATACAAGGTCTCATACCACGGCGAGACCTTGACCATCCTGGCCCCGGACGGCACCAAGCACGTGATCCGCTATACCAACCTGGCCTACGACGAGGTGCCATGGTTAGGCGATCCCAAGCTGGTCTTCGAATGCTCGGGCAAGAACACGCTGCGCGATCGCTGCGAGCCCTATTTGTGTGGCAACACGCGGCTTGTCCTGGTGTCAGCCACCTCGTGGGACGCCGACCAGACGATCGTCTACGGCTTCAACCACACGGCGATCGAGCCGGCGAGCCGGGTGATTTCCTACGGCTCGTGCACGGTCAACGCCTACCTACCGCTCGCCGACCATCTGCACCGTTCCTTCGGCATCGTCGACAGCGACGTCAACGTGATTCACAACATCCAGGAATACCGTCTGCGCGACAACTTCACGCTGATTCGCAAGTTCTGCACGCTCGAGAAATCAGCCAAGAACCTGCTGCCCTTCGTGCACGACGACAACTTCATCGTCAATTACACGGTGGTGCCCTACAGCGGCGTGTCGATGATCGACTTTCGCTTCCGCCTCGAACGTCCCGCGGCGCGCGAGGCGATCGACGAGCATCTGCACCGCGCCTGTGCCGAGGGCGAGCTGCAAGGCCTCTACAGCCTCGACGAGGTCGACCGCGGACCCGAGCGTTACAATGGCACCACGTTCTCCACGGTCTTCATTCGCGACGCCACGCGGGTACTCGGCGATCAACTTTACCTGCATGGCTACTTCGACAACGAGAACTCCGTCAACCGCTACTACGACCTCGTCCAGTACATCTGCCGTGGCTAGCCTGAACCTTCACGAGCCCTACCGCCACGCGGGCATAAATGCCCGCGCTATGAGTGCGCCGACCTTCGTCGGCGACTGAACCTCGTCGGGAGTGATGCTCGCGTGCCGAAAACCCGTGCCGAGATCGACGCCTATTACGCCGAGCTATGGCGTCGCAGCGACTTCGCGCTCGGACCGCCCGAGCGTTGCCGCTGGCGCCACATGCTGCGCGACCTGCAACGCTTCGCCAAGCTGCCGAGGCCTTGGACGGTGCTCGACTACGGCTGCGGCAGCGGCCGTTTCATCCCCTTGCTGACACCGCTCGGCGCCGTCCATGCCTTCGACGTCACGCCGACAGTGCTCGATGAGGCGCGCCAGCGCCATCCCGACGCCCACTTCGTCGCTGGCGACGGCACCTATCCCACCCCCCTCGCCAACGCCACCTACGCCGTCGCCATCAGCAGCGAGGTCATCGAGCACACCCTCGACCAAGCGCCGTTTCTCGGCGATCTCCATCGCGTGCTGCGCCCCGGCGGCCTGCTGCTGCTCACCACCCCCAACGCGCGCTTCGAAGCGCGCTACAAGGCCGGCACCAAGGGCCTGCAACCGATCGAGAACTGGCTCGACGCCCGCGCTCTTCGCCGTCTCGCCGTCGACGCCGGCTTCGAGGTGTTAGCTGAAAGCACCCTCGGCGCCCACTGGTCCAACATGCCTTACCAACGCAGCGCCCCCTACCACTTCGGCAAGAGCATCCTTCGCCGCCTACGCTGGTGGCAACCCGTCGGCAACTTCGAAAGCTGGCTCGCCAGCCGGCTCGGGCGCGGCATCACCTTGACGACAGCGCTGCGGAAACCGGCGGACGACGGGAATCCTGATCGCTCATGAAGACGGTGCTGATCATTCCCGACGGGGTCGCGATTCGGAACTTTCTGTGCACGTCGTTCTGCGAGCGGTTGGCTGACGAGGGTGACGTCTTGGTATGGCACGCGCTGCCGGAAGCAAGCATCGCGCCTCATCGCACTCGCCTCGGCGACCGCGTTCGCTGGCAAACCCTGCCGTCGTATCGCGAGCCCTTGCTCGAACGGGTTTTGCGCCGGTCCAAGCTCTATGCGCAGATCCACTGGCATGGCCAACGCGACGGCTCGACTGTGCTGCTGCGCTACCTGCGGCCGTCTCGTCACTGGGTGCCGCGGACAATCGACCTGGCAGCCCGTACCCTCGGGCGGATCGCCGGCTTTCGTGCCGGAACCATCGCGCTCGATCGTTGCCATGGCTGGGTGGTGGCCAAGCGGAAATACCTCCAGCCCTGTGCCGAAGTGCTCGAGGCCGAGCGTCCCGACGTTGTCTTTTGCACCCATCAGCGCGCCAGCCGGGCGATTCCGGCGATGGCCGCGGCCCGCAGGCTCGGGATGCCAACGGCCAACTTCATCTACTCCTGGGACAACTTGCCCAAAGGCCGCATGGCAATCTCCGCCGACCACTATCTGGTGTGGAGCGAGCACATGGCGGCCGAGCTGGACAGCTACTACCCGGAGGTCGCGAACCGGCGTATCCACATCGTCGGCACTCCGCAGTTCGAACCCTATTTCGACCCAACGATGATCGAGCCGCGGGCAGCGTTCCTCAAAGGACTCGGGCTCGACCCAGCGCGTCCGGTGATCTGCTACTCGGGCTGCGACTTGACCTCGGCACCCTATGATCCATGCTACCTGGCGGATCTCGCGCAGGTGGTTCGCGGCTTCGCCGACGCTCAGAGACCGCAGATTCTCTTTCGCCGCAGCCCAGCCGACATCAGCGGCCGCTACCAAGCCGTGCTCGACGCCTACCCGGAAATCGCGGTATCCGAGCCGGTCTGGCTGATCGACCGCGACAGCGACTGGACCCAGATCGTGGCCACCCCCGAAGACGTTCGCCTGCTCGTCAACGTGGTTCGTCACAGCACACTGGTGGTGAACGTCGGATCGACCATGGCCATGGACTTCGCGATTTACCATAAGCCATCGATCTTCATCACCTACGACCCGCCCGACGCCGATCCCTTGCTGTCGATCAGCCATGGCCCAGACATGCCACACTTCCGCCTTCTCCGCTCATTGCGGCCCTTGACGTGGGTGGCGAAGCGCGAGGAACTGGGCCCCGCGGTGCGGCAGGCCCTTGATGAGCCCGAGGCGCGCGCTGCAGCGCGGCGTCGTTGGCTCGACGCGCAAGTCGCCCAGCCACTCGACGAAGCCACCGAACGCTGCGTCTCGGCGCTGCGCACCATCGCGTCAGTCTGAGCACACCAAGCCCAAACGCGGAATTCGCGCCGCCAGCCGCATTGGATAGGATCGGGGCCATGAGCCGACTTCGCGTCGACATCGCACCGCAGCAGCGCATCCCCTTGTCCCGGACCGACGCCGAGGTCAGCATCTGGCTGTCCGATCTGACCTACTCCAATGCGAAGATCGTATCGGACACCTTTCCAATCGGTGTCGCGAGCGTGGCGAGTTTCACCGAACACAACCTCGGCTTGGCGCATCCGATCCGCATCTTCAAATACCCGGCCACCCTCGCCGAGGCCCTGGAGACCAAGGGGGTGCCGGCCATCGTCGGCTTCAGCAACTTCGTCTGGAACAGCGAGCTCTCCCTCGCCTTCGCGCGCCGCATCAAGCAGCACGCACCCGACACGATCATCGTCTTCGGCGGGCCTCACTACCCACTGACGGCGGCGGAACAAGAAGCCTATCTTCGCGCCCATCCGGAGATCGATTTCTACATCCCGAAAGAGGGCGAGCTAGCATTTTCCAACCTGATCGCGACCTTGATCGAGGCCGATCTCGACCCACGCGCGGTCGGCGACGCGCTGCTCTCGGTCCATTCGATCGACCCGGACGGATGCGCCCACATCACCGGACCCCTACCGCGCCTTGCTGATCTCACCGAGATTCCCTCGCCCTACACCACCGGCAAGATGGATCCCTTCTTCGACGGCGTGTTGATGCCGATCATTCAGACCAACCGCGGCTGTCCGTTCAAGTGTGCGTTCTGTGACGAGGGTGTCTCCTACTACAACAAGGTCAACCGGCACGCGCAGTGGCAGGTCGACGAGGAAATCGAATACATCGCGCGCAAGATGAAGCGCGTACGCGAGCTCGGCGGTCGCAATGACTTGCGCATCGCCGATTCCAACTTCGCGATGTACAAGCAAGACCTCGACACCTGCCGCACGATCCGGCGATGCCAAGAAAAGTACGACTGGCCGCACGAGATTCTCTCGGATACCGGCAAGAACAAACGTGAGCGAGTCATTCAGGCCGCCGAGTTGGTCAACCATGTCCTGCGCTTGACCGGCTCCGTCCAAAGCCTCACACCGACCGTAATGGAGAACATCCAGCGCAGCAACATCTCGAGCGACGCACTGATGCAGCTAGCGCTCGAGGCCGCACAAAAAGATATCTCCTCGCGCTGCGAGCTGATCCTCAGCCTACCGGGCGAGACCCGCGAGTCTCACTTCGCGAGTATTGGCGAGATCATCGAGGCGGGCTTCAACCACGTGATCACCTACCAATTGGGGATCTTGCCAGGTAGCGAAATGTTCTTGCCCGAGAACCGAGAAAAGTTCGCCATGACGGGCCGTTTCCGTGTCATGGCGGACTGCATCGGCAGCTACGATGTCCTCGGCGAGACGATCGTAGCTGGCGAGTTGGAAGAGATCTGCATGGCCACCAACACCATGCCGTTCGACGACTACGTCGCCTGCCGCAAGATGCACCTGCTGATCAGCATCTTCTACAACAACGTCAGCGTTCAAACCAACAGTCGAACCTCCCAGCCACTGTTCCAAGCCGTCATGAAATTCCTCCGCTGGCAGGAGATCTCGGTCCAGCGCTGGATGACGCTACTGTTCGAAGAAGAACTTGGTGACGACCTGCGCGAGGTCTTCGACCGCTTCGAACAGGCCACACGCGACGAGCTGTGGGAAAACTCAGAGGCAGTGCAGCAATTCGTTCAACAGCCCGAGGTGGTGGAGCAATACTTGAGCGGCACGCTCGGTTACAACATCCTCCACAGCTTCCGTATCGTCATCCAGACGCGCTTTTGCACCGAACTCGTCGCGCTCGCCCAAACGACACTAGAGATGCTGCTGCGGGAGTCCGGCAAGGACAGCCCCGAGAACCGAACCTTTGTTGTTGACCTGTTGCGCTTTGACGCCAGCAGGATCACCAACATCTCGCGCGATCTCGAGACGACCCCGACACTCGCGTTGCACTTTGACGTGCCTGCTTTCCTCGCCGACCAGGCACCGACCTCAGTCGAGCGCTACCGGCTGGAGCAGCCCCGCACCATCCATTTCCGGCTGAGCGGCGAGCAACGGGTAGCACTCGAGCGTTCAATTCAGCTGGAATACGAAGACAGCGAAAAGGACATCCTGTCGACCATCGGCAATTCGATTGTCTCCAGCCAATTCGCCCGCGCCTCGGGCGATTTGCTCCTACGCACACCCACCACTGCCTAACCGGTGAGCCCGAGGGTTTCGGGCCAAACGCGCGACCCAGTCGCAGTTCCCATCAGCGTGGGATGCGAGGAGAGATGCTTGCTCTCCATTTGTGCCTTGCCCTCGGCCTTCGCATTGACCGGTGGCGGCACCGAGTGCCTGCCGCGGAAATCGATTTGATCGCAGAGAGAACTGTCGGCTTGAGCTACCAACGGTGGTCGGTCCAGGTTAAGAATACCAGCACCAATCTCGACATCGACCGCGTGGACCGTGAAATCGGAGCGGCAGCAGGTCTCGGCATGACTCACATCTTGTTTGTAGTTCCCAGAGCTTCCTGTACTGATCCAGCCCGCGCAGAAATGCTGATCAAGAGCCGCCTCACTGGACTCCATATCTTCTACCTAAACAAGTCCGCCATTCGCCAGAAAGTAAGAATAGACCGTATCTTACGTGAACTGGAGTCGCAGTCCAGCCTAATATCGTTCACGAAGCGTCATGAAGCGCGGCGGCGTGAGACGAACGCCGTTGATTCCGATTAGCGCGCAACCGAGACCATTGGTCGCTTTGAAGACGCTCGCCTTCCACGTTTCGCAGCGGCGTAACCTTTTCCAGTTCCAGGATGATCCATGTGATCACCGATAAGCGGCAAGTACTTCTCGGGAACTTGTTCGATCTCTTCTGCTCGAGGGCAGTCGGCTCGGCACTGAGGCACTAGCCGGGGACCCTGGTCGAGTTTCTGTTTCAGGAGTTGCTCTCTAATCGAACGCGCGAGAACCTCGGCAAGTGCCGACGGGACCGCATTGCCTACCTGACGCTGGATCGCAGATTGGCTCCCTACGACTTCGTAGCTATCGGGCATCGTCTGCAGTCGACACAGCTCACGGCCTGAGAGCTTCCTATTCTTCCAATGGAATGGCCCAATCGCCGGGCCAGGCTGGGCCTGTAGCGTCCATGACGGTTGGCACTTCGAAAGCTTGAGAAGAAAACTCCAATATCGACGACGCCAACCAAACAAGGATTCACCGCCGCCTCGGCTGGTATGCCAGAGGTAATTCTGGCCTTCCGGTATCGAAGGCAGCAGATCAGCCCACTTTCCTCTAAGGTTCAATGCCGGATCATCATCGTCTTCGAGATCACAGAGTACGTCCCAAGTATTTACATGCCGTCGGACCTCAGAGGGTTCTGCGTTGCCATCCTGATCTGTCCGATGTGTGGGATCCGGAAATCGAAATTGTCTTCCATCGCGGCTACCGATGATGAATACCCTTTCTCGCTGTTGAGGCACACCAAAATCCGCCGCGTTCAACTTAGCCATACTCAACGAATACTGCGTATTACATTCCGAATTGATTTGGCACACTGCTTGAGAGATAAGCTCCAAGCCCTCGCTCTTGTTGCGGTATATCAGACCAGGAACGTTCTCGAGAAGAAAGACCCTAGGTAGGGAATCGCGGAGGACACGTAAGTACGCTCCGAGCGTTCCGGCCCGAGAGTCTTCGAGACGCAAGGAGTCACCCGTAGCCCAATAGCCTGACTTGGAGAACGGCTGACAGGGCGGGCCACCGATCAAGACGTCCATTTGACCTTGTTTCAACCCTGCTACATGAAGAAGTCGCTCGGAACTAACCTGGTGGATGTCTTCATCGAGCACTGTCCAATCCCGATTGTGGCGAAGAGTGGCCACCGCATTTGGGTCCATCTCGACTGCCACCGATGTCCGGAAGCCGGCAGACTCGAATCCCGAGTCAAGCCCGCCTGCTCCCGTAAACAAACTAAGGGCCGCGGAAAAAAATAATCATCCAGAACCCCTATCTGCTTCGGGCGTGCATTGCTAGAATTCGCCTCATCGCGAACGCTTGGAAGAATCGAATGTAGAGGAAATCGCCTTATGGAAAAATACCGCGTCGCTGCTCAAGGGCAGTGGGCGGCGACAATTCATGGGCGGTGTGGTGAACTTGCTGGGCCGGGGCGGCCAGAGCTTCGCCGAGCGGTTTTTGGGCTGGAACCGCGGCACGATTCGCAAGGGCCAGGCGGAGCTTCAGAGCGGCCAAGCCTTGGAAGAGCGTTTTGGACAACGAGGCAGACGCCGGTCCGAAGAACATCTACCCAATCTACTCGAAGACATCCGCTCGATCGTGGAGCCGTCCGGGCAAGCCGATCCAACTTTCCGTAGTACCCGCATCTACTCGCCGCTCAGCGCGGGAGAGGTGCGGCGACGGTTGCGCACTCACTGCGGCTACAAGGAGGCTGAGTTGCCTTGTACACGCACGGTGCGGAACAAGCTCAACGACCTCGACTATCGAGTTCGCAAGGTCCGTAAGTGTCTTCCACTGAAGAAGATCCCAGAGACGGATGCCATCTTTGAAGAGATCCATAGGATCAACGAAGCGTCTGATCAGAACGAAGGCGTGCTACGGATTTCACTGGACACCAAGGCGACGGTGAAAATCGGACCGTTCTCGCGCGGGGGCTACAGTCGACAAGGTGAGAAAGCCTGGGATCACGATTTTCAGCCCCAGGCAACGCTGACGCCGTTTGGGATCCTATTGCCGCAAACGGGCGACAACCACTTGTGGTTTGGCCACAGCAAGGTCACAGCAGATTTCGTGGTCGACCAGCTGGAGGAGATGGTGCCGAAATGGAAAGAGCGCTTCGGGCTGCACACGCTGGTGATCAACGCCGACAACGGCCCCGAGACCAACGGTCGTCGTACTCAGTGGTTGAAGCGGCTTGTGGAGCTTGCCGACGCTCAGCAAATTGCGATCCAGTTGGCCTACTACCCGCCGTACCACAGCAAGTACAACTCCGTGGAACGATTGTGGGGCGTGCTGGAGAACCACTGGCGAGGCGAGATCCTGGACCGCGTCGACAAAGCCGTCGGTCTGGCGCGCAGTATGACCTATCGGGGCATCCGGCCTACCGTGCGCCAAGTCAAGAAGACCTACCACAAGGGCATCTCCGTAGCGAAAAAGCTCATGCAGGGCATCGAAGAACGTCTGGAGCGAACCACGGGCTTGGAAGCATGGTTCATCAAGATTGAAGCGCAGCCTCAAACGGGATGATTATTTCTTTCCGCGGCCCTAACTACGTTCGGCATTCTCATTGTCAATCTCACCATGCATAGCGTCGTGTTACGCTCAACTTACGCTATTCAAGCACAGGCTTGAATTCTCGTCAAGCAGACCAACGGCGGCGTCAGCGCGCGCATCGCATTCCAGCCCCGATCCCTGTACCGAGGTGCTGCCATGACCGAAACTGTCCCGAGTCCCCTGCATCAGACGTCCCTCCTGGACACTGTGTCTCAAGTTCCTACCGCAGCAGCGGCCGCAAGCGGAAGACCAAGCTGGTGGCCACACGCCGACAGCACAGCAGGAGACGAGTGCCGATTGCGGGCTCGAGTGCGTAGATCCGGTACCCGCCATCGTAGGCGCGACCACCTTCGGGAAGGTCGCGCCTACGAAGGGTGCGGATGTCGGCACTTTGCCAACGACGGCCAGCGAGGGCTGCTTCGAGAGCGGCTGCTTGGGGCTTGCGATCGCCTTCGATGAAGACCACGGCGCCTCGAGCCAGGCACTGAAATGCGCTGGTATCGCTCGGATCACCGCCGTCGGCAATGAGGAAGTCAAACGGCCCATCGTCGAGCGCCTCGGAAGGACTCGATACGACCGTGTACCGTCCCTGCTGCTTCATGAGATTCGCGCTCAGCTGCTCCAAGCAGAACGCGTGGCACTCGGTCGTTGTGAGTTGGTACGCACCGCGTCCGTGCACCGCGTCGAGGGTCTCGACGGTGGCGAACGTCAAGGTGCCGATACCGGCGCCGATCTCGAGCACTCGCTCAGGACATCGGCGCCTGAGCCAACGAACAAGACCCTCGATGGCGGTTTGAGTGGCGATGTGGGCACTGCCCGGACGCACCCGGAACCGCGCGTGTACGTCGGCCGCGAAGGCGCGCGGGCTCACCATGCAACCGCCGGTAAGGCTTGCTCGATCGCCTGGGTGTACTTGCTGTTGGGGCCGGACGCGAGGCCGTGGTCGCGAATCGCGGCTTCGACCCAAGGCGGGAAAGCGCCTGGGCTCTTGATCTCGAGGATCACGGTATGCCGATCGGCACTCCGCCAACGCGGTTTGGGCGCGAAGAGATCGTCGGCCGCGGCAGCGCGGACGTGATGATCGAAGGTCATCCGTAGCGGCCCGCCACCACGCGGCGTGAAGGCTTCTCGCTCGTAGGCCACGAGCACCATGGGTCGTTCGAGTCCGCTACGTCGATGGCGCTCGAAGGTGGCGAGCACCGGTTCGTCGAACTCCGGATCGTCGAGCAGTGGCCAAGCACCGGTCGCCGCGAACGTCTGGTAGTCGGCAACGGGCACCTTGGTGGCGTGCTTGACGATCGCCTGTGCTTCGCGGCACTTGAGCTCGACACTCACAAAGGGTGCCCGGGCTGGATCGGCGTCGTAGGTGCGTACACGCAGCTTGACCCGGCGCGCTTCGCCCACGACCTTCTCGACGTAGGCACCACACGACGGCGTGTCGTAGTAGAGACTCCGTACCAAGTAGGCGCCGCCAGCCTTGCGCGAGAATCCATCCCGGTACATGTGGGTTCGCACCGTCGCCAACACCGCTCGGTAGACGAACGGGTCGAGGCGGTATTTCAGCTCGAAGCGGGGATCGCCGGACATGACGTCAAATCGAGGGGCGTAATCAATCCGAGAGGAATAGTGTCGAAGGCCGGCAAACCAAGGTCGTCGAGGGCCGGAAGGTCCGCCGCGTCGAGCTTGGAACCTCGGGCAAAGGGCGAGCCGGTGTCCCCAACGAACGTGAACTCGATCTCACTACCCTTGCGGTAGTGTACCGCCATTGGTGCCACACGATTGTCGCTCGCGCTCAACCGAGGTTGGGACTCAAAAGCCTCGTGACCGACCCCGAGAAGGCGCACACTCGACTCGTCGTCGACCTCGTAGTCGATACCGTTGCCCCACAGCAGGCTGGACACCAGGACGCCGTCCCCCCCGCCAAAGATGGGTTTCTTGCGGTACGCGGTCACCGCCGTCTGGTTGCCGTACAGAACCGACGACACAATATGAGCTCGAGATCGGTCCTTGACCGCGACACCAACCACCGAGTCGCGCACCACTAAGTTGACGCCCACGACCTCACTGCGCTCACCGATCGACAGACTCTTGTCACCCTGGCGGGCAAATAGGCTGCTGCGCACCATGAGCGTGGCGCCTGAGACATCGATCCCGTCGCCACCGTTGTCGACGAAGCGCGACTGGGCCACCGTGCCGGTTACCCAGTCACCGTCGAAGGCATCGAAGGCGTTGCCCGAGAACGTGCTGTTTCGGATGTCGACGTCAGCGCGTTTGACGTTGAGACCGTCATCGGCACGGGCATCGAGAATCGCCACTGCGTCGAGATCGACGTCCGAGCTGTAGAAACACAGCTGGCCCGAGAGAAAGATGCCGTCGACCCAGTCTTCGCCACCACCCCGAACATGCAGGTGCTCGACCCGAGACCGCGTCTCGGCGCCAATGATGCCGATGCCGCCCCACGGCCGCCTGTCGTCGGCGGCCACGATCGAAACTGGCTGGGTGGCGGTGCCGCGAACCTCGAGCGGGCCGCGATGCACCAGGCTAACGCCCGGCGCCATTTCGAGCCGCGTGCCGGCTTCGAGTCGCAGGGTGTGGCCCGACCAGGGCAACACGACGTCCTCAGTCAAGCGATGAATCCCCGGCTCGACGATCACCACCCCATCCGCGCGATGCCAGCGCAGGCCTCCTGTATTGCCAGAAGCGGCCTCGACCTCGCCACCAGGCGGCGGTGCCGACGCGGCGAATGCGTAGGCAGGGCTGGCGCGGAATACGTGACTGGCGGGCAACGGCTCACCGGACAAGCCGTGCTCGAAGGTACCATTCATGTCGGCAATCGTGCCCGGCGTCCGCCACGTGGCGACGTCAACGTCTGGCCACGGAAGCTCGATCACGTAGGTACCCATGCGTGGCGCCAACCGCTCATCGACCGGCGTCGTCAGCGCGATCGGCGACGCGAATCGCACCGTGATCGCGGGCCGGATCGCCTCCACCACGGCTTCTCCGTCCTCGTCCACGGGCACCTCGATCCGCTGGTCGAGCGTCGGTGTCCGCGTCACCTCGACCACGACCGGGGTGGCGACGCCCCGTGGATCCCGCAGCACCGCGCTCATCTCGCCTGAGAGGAACGGAGCCGCGTCTCCTACGTTGGGCGCAAGGTGCAGCACCAGCGACGCGAGCGCCAACTCGGCCAGCGCGTCGGGCACGAGACGAACACGAAGCAGCGGCCGCTCGTCCACGACGTCGAGCTCGGGCGCCATGAAGAGTCGCCCGAACGCCAAATGACCGCGAATCAACGTCCGATTGGCGTCCAAGATGGTCAGCGTCTGCTGTTGGAACGTCTCGACCTCTTCCAGGCTCGGCGCGTCGATACCACGCACGAGATGGGGTCGCAGCGGCGTGCCCGCCTCGGCGCTCCGTCGCGCCAAGTCGTAGGCGTCCTCGGTCACCAGCCGCCACAGAATGGCATTGCGACGCTGGCGGAACGGCGCGTGATGCAAGACCCGCAGCGCCAACTCGTCGTGCTCGGTGTGCTCGAAGGTGCCGAGCTTGTCGTTCTCGAGCGGGTAGCGGAAGACATCATAAAGCAAGGGCTCGAATCGACCCGTAGTGTTGTCGTAGTACCAGCTCAGGTTGTCGCCCCAGTGGCTGTGGGTGCTTCCAAAGAGCCAGGTAAGGGCGTTCCAAGTCAGGTACTTGTCGAGATCGATCAGGTTCGGCAGTTCGCGCGCGAACCGCGCGTCGCCAGCGTCGTCGGAGGGCAGCGTGATCAACGACAGCAGCGTGTTCCAGCGCTGGGCGAAATAGCCCGCGACCGGCACGTCACGATGGACGTCAGGCTCCCAGTTAGCAGGGAAGAAGCTGACTGGTGGCGAGTAAAGCCGGTAAAGGCCGCGACCCGAGAAGAACTCTTGGATCCACGTATTCTGCTCGGCGAAGATCTCGCCTTCGGGGTACTGCAGGCGTTCCAGGGCCTCTTTGCCCGGCGGCTCGCGCCAGAGGTACGCACCCAGGTCGACGCCGTTGAGGTCGACGTTGACGAACCCGGCGTCGGGCGCGAAAAGTCCCAGCTCGCGCGCGACCTCGTACGACATCATCTCGACTTCGTAGCCCTTGTCGTACGGGATGATCAGGTCGATCTCGCGGTAGCCGCGCGGATACCGGTCGCCCTTGACGCGAAAGCGCCACGACTTCTTGGTGCCGCGCCAATGGCTGTCGAGGTCACCACGCAGCCGAACCTTGCCGTCGTACGCCTCGCCGTCCATCCGCAAGGTTGCGGGATACCAGCGTTTGTCAGCATCGGTCAGCGCCTGCGCCTCGCGCAACGACTCGGTAAGCACCTGCAAATCACGCATGTCTTGGGGCGCGATTTCGAGACTCCAGTGATCGAGCGTGGCGGCGTTCGCGTCGTCACCACCGAGCCGCTCGAGCAAGGCGCTCTGCTGCTTCTCCTTGCTGATGATCGCGCGGATGGTGTTGCGCACGCGCTCGTTGCGCACCGCGAACGCCAGCCCGGCGAGGCCGGCAAGCACAATGATCGCCAGCAGCGCCGTGTGTACGACCACCAAGCGACGGACCGTGTCAGCCGACAATTTGATGCGCATCCGCTAGCAACCGTCCAAAACGAGAAACGGGCGTCGGCGGCCGCTTACTTGTTCCGAAAACTGCATTTCTGGACGGGATCAATCTTGACTAAACCGGCAGCGACAGCTGGGGCGCCAACAACGACACCCGACCCACGCCGGCCAGCTGCCGCAGGTCTTGGACCCAGCCAAGGGTCTCGGGCGGCGCATCTTCGAGCCGCAGTTCCAGCACCAGCTCCCAACCGTCGTCGTCCTGCTCGAGCGAGCGCAGTTGCGCCCCAGCGACGGCGTCCCGAACCAGGGTCCGCGTCGCGGGCAATGCCTCGGCCTCGGTGCCGCGAACGACCAACACGAAATCAGTGCGCTTGACGGCACCAAACCGCAAGAAATGCAGTACCAACAGCACGCTGGCGAGAAACACGCTCGCCACCACGGAAGCGAGCCAGTTGTTGGTGCCACAGCCCAGGCCGATCGCAATCGTCCAGAACAAGAACACCATGTCGCGGGCATCCTTGATCACGGTCCGAAAACGAATGATCGAGAGTGCACCGACCATACCGAGCGACAAGGCCAGGTTGTTAACGATGAAGGCCATCACCACCGCCACGATTGGCGGCATGGTCACCAGGGTGACCAGAAACGTTCGCTCGAAAGTGAAGCCGGAAAACGTCACCCGATAAACCAAGGCCAACCCCATGCCCAGGGCAGTGGCAAGCGCCAACGCCACGGTCAGATCGATCAAAGACAGGGTGGCGCCAGCGTCGGTGAGGAAATCGAGGTTCATTGCTTTGCAATAAGACAGGAATGGGTCGGCCGCTCAGTGTCGCGGTTCCCAATTCCTCTGTCAAGTGGGGCTCAGCCGTTGGCGTACGCTATCCTGCGCCGGTTATGGCCGCACGGACCCAAGCACTCGCAGCGATCATCGCCCCATGCGACGACGAGATCAACGGCCAACTGCCAGCCGACCAACGCCACAGGCCGACGACCCGACAACCTGCTATTCTCGATGTTCGCCGTGGCGCTGTTCCGCCGCCAGCTTCGACCGCTCTTGACCCGCCACCGCCCGGTGTCGCCCGACATCGATAGGGGCGGAGCCCATTGTGACGACACCTGATCTTCGCCAACAGCTCCTGACCGCACTCGATCCTGACGCCGCACCAGGTTGTCTGATCATCGGCGAGGTGGCACAGGCCCACGATGGCAGCCTCGGTCTTGCGCACGCCTTTGTCGACGCGATTGCGGATGCGGGCGCCGATGCGGTCAAGTTTCAGACCCATATCGCGGATGCCGAGAGCACACCGGACGAGCCGTGGCGGATCAAGTTCAGCCCCCAAGACGAAACGCGCTTCGACTACTGGCGAAGGATGGAATTCGCCGAGCCGCAGTGGCAGGCTCTCAAAGAGCATGCCGAGAAACGCGGGCTCCTGTTCCTGAGCTCACCGTTCTCCGACGCGGCCGTCACGCTACTCGAAGGAATCGGGATCGCGGCGTGGAAGATCGCTTCCGGCGAGGTCGGCAACCTGCCCTTGCTACGGCGCATCGTCAGTAATGGCAGGCCTGTCCTGCTCTCGACCGGTATGAGCGACGTAGCGGAAATCGACGCCGCCGTTGAAGTGGTGCGCGCGGCCGGCGTACCGTTGGCCGTGATGCAGTGCACTTCCGCCTACCCGTGTTCACCCGAAAAGGTCGGGCTCGACATCGTGGACTGGCTGCGCCAGCGATACGGGTGCCCAGCGGGACTTTCAGATCATTCGGGGACGGTGTTTCCAGGCCTGGCTGGCGCCGCTCTGGGCCTCGACGTGCTCGAGGTGCACATCACCCTCAGCCGCGAAATGTTTGGTCCGGATGTCGTCGCTTCGGTGACCACGGATGAGCTGCGCCAACTGGTCGAAGGGGTTCGATTCATCGAGGCCATGCGCGCCAACCCGATCGACAAGGACGCGCAAGCCGAGCGGCTCGGCGATTTGCGCCAAATGTTTACCAAGAGCATCGTGACTGATCGTGAACTTCCGGCCGGGACGGTCCTCGAGGCCACCGATCTGACGCTCAAGAAGCCCGGGTCGGGAATGCCGCCAGAACGACTCGAGGAGGTCGTCGGGCGCCGCTTGCTTACCGATCTTCCGCGCAACCAGCGCCTCCACCCCGCCCATCTCGCGCCGCCGCCGGAACGTCATAAAGCATGAGGAAGCCGTGAGAAAGATCTGCGTCGTCGTCACCGCGCGGCCCAGCTACAGCCGCATCAAGACCGCGCTGCACGCCATCCACGACCATCCCGAGCTGGAGCTTCAGTTGGTGGTCGCGGCCTCCGCGTTGCTGGATCGCTACGGCAAGACACTCGACATCATCGAGGCCGACGGCCTGCCAGTGGCGGCGCGCGTCTATATGGTGCTGGAAGGCGAAAACCTGGCGACGATGGCCAAGACCACCGGCCTCGGCCTGCTCGAGCTACCCACCGTGCTCGACAACCTGAAGCCCGACATCGTCGTGACCGTCGCGGATCGATACGAGACCATCGCGACGGCCATCTCCGCCGCGTACATGAACATTCCCCTGGCCCACGTTCAAGGTGGAGAGGTGACGGGTTCCATCGACGAGAAGGTGCGTCACGCGGTCACCAAACTGGCCGATCTGCACCTGGTTTCGACCGAGCGAGCAGGCGAGCGGGTCCTACGGATGGGCGAGGATCCCGAGCGGGTTGCGGTCACCGGTTGCCCTTCGATCGACCTCGCGGCGGAGGTTGCAACGACCCGGAAGGACGGCCTGGGATTCGACCCATATTCCCAATATGGCGGCGTCGGTCCGGTCCCGGTGCTCGACAACGGGTACCTGGTCGTAATGCAGCATCCGGTGACCACCGAGTATCAGGCTGCACGCCAGCACACCCTCGAAACGCTCGAGGCGGTGATCGCGCTCAATCGCCCAACGTTGTGGTTTTGGCCCAATGTCGACGCCGGCTCCGACGGCACGTCAAACGCCATTCGCGCGTTTCGCGAAGAGCACGGGGACGCTCCGGTTCACTACTTCAAGAACATGCGCCCCAAAGATTTTCTGGCGCTCTTGATGCACAGCAGTTGCCTGATCGGCAATTCCAGCGTGGGCATCCGGGAGTGCAGCTACCTCGGGGTACCGGTCGTCAACATCGGCACCCGCCAGCAGGGCCGCGAGCGCGGTGCCAACGTCATCGACGTCGGTTACCAAACGGACGCCATCGTCGACGCGGTCCATCGCCACGCCCATCAACCCGGGCAGCAGCACCGGTCCTACGACCTCACCTATGGTCGTGGCGATGCGGGGAAACGCATCGCCGCCTTGCTCGCCACGGCACCACTCGGCATCGAGAAGCAACTCCCGTACTGACCGATTATGCGAGTGCTTGGCCTCATTCCCGCCCGCGGTGGCTCGAAGGGCATCCCCCGCAAAAACGCGCGCGCCCTGGCGGGTCGTCCGCTGCTCGCCTATACGATCGACGCGGGCCACGCCGCTGAACGAATCGATCGCCTCGTGCTGTCGACCGAAGACCCCGAGATCGCGGCACTCGGACAAGGCTTGGGTGTCGAGGTCCCGTTTGATAGGCCGCCGGAGCTGGCGCGCGACGAAACCCCGATGGTGCCTGTTGTGGCGCACGCACTGCGAGCACTCGAAGCCGAGGGCGATTTCTTCGATGCCGTCTGCCTGCTCCAACCCACCAGCCCTTTGCGTCGTGCGAGCGATATCGACGCCTGTGTTGCCTTGCTCGATCGGCCGGAGGTGGAAGCCGCGGTAACCGTCCTGCCCGTGCCGCACGAGTACAACCCCCATTGGGTCTTCGAGACCAACAACCAGGGTTTCCTGCGGATCGCGACCGGCGAAGCCGAGCCGATCCCCCGCCGGCAAGAGCTCCCCTCCGCGTTTCATCGCGATGGCAGTGTCTATGTAGCCCGCCGAACGTTGGTACTGGATCAGTCAACTCTCTTCTCGCCCCGGCTGGCGGCCCATCCCATGGACCCCTCCCGGCACGTGAACCTCGATACAATCGACGATTGGCAACGCGCCGAAGCACTGCTGGAGGCCAACACGTGAGCACCGCATGCACGAAGCTCGGCCAGCACTCGGCGAGGCGTTCGCGAGGTACAACCTGATGTGCGGCATCGTCGGCATGGTTGGTCCTGCTGCACACGGGCCGGAGGCCGGGTCCAAGATGACGCGGGCGCTCGCGCGCCAGTACCACCGCGGGCCGGACGGCCAAGGCCATTGGCATGAGACGCGGGGCATCGCGAGCGACACCGCGGTCCGGCTGGGCCACAACCGGCTCGCCATCATTGATCTCTCGCCCGCCGGACGCCAGCCTATGGCCGACGTCGAAGGCCGGTTCCATCTGAGCTTCAACGGCGAGATCTACAACTACCTCGAGTTGCGAACAGAGCTCGCGGCCGTCTATCCCTTCCGAACCAACTCAGATAGCGAGGTCTTGCTCGCCGCCTGGCGCAAGTGGGGACCGCATTGCCTCGACCGCTTGGTGGGCATGTTCGCCTTCTTGTTGTGGGACCGCCAAAACCAAACCTTACACGCGGTTCGTGATCGCTTCGGTGTCAAACCGCTGTACCTGCACCGGCATCGCGACCGTAGCTTGAGCCTGGCCAGTGAGATCGGCACGTTGCACGCGACCGGCATCGAAAGAGAGCCGGATCCCGCGACGTGGGCGCGGTACCTGGCCCACGGAAGCCACGACGAAGGAACGTCGACCTTCTGGCTCGGCATCGAGCGGCTACCCGCAGGGTGTCGCTTGACGTGGCGCGCGGGCCAGACCACGGTCCACCGCTGGTACGACCTCCGGGCTCGAGTTGGTGATCAAATCGACCGTCGCCCAGAGCGCGCGGTCTGCGAGAACTACGCGGCGCTGCTCGACGAAAGCGTTCAGCTCCGCTTTCGGTCCGACGTGCCGGTAGGCGTCAATCTCAGTGGCGGACTCGACTCCTCCGCCCTCCTGGCATCGGTTCACGCGGCCCAGGGCAACGACAGCGATGTCCGCGCCTTCACCTTCGTTTGCGGTGATGCCCGCTACGACGAGCTGCCTTGGGTCGAAGAGATGCTCGCGCGTACACGCCATCCGCTCGACGTGTGCCGCCTTGACGCAGCGGATGTTCCGGCGCTCGCGGCATCGGTCGCCGCCCATCAAGATGAGCCCTACGGAGGGCTGCCAACCCTGGCCTACGCCAAGCTGTTCGAACAAGCTCGGGAACGCGGGGTGATTGTCTTGCTCGACGGCCAGGGCATGGATGAACAATGGGCTGGCTACGACTACCACGCCGCGGCGCTCGCCGCGCCACCCGGGCAGTCCGACGCCATCCAGGGCACCCGCGAGTCGCCGGTTCGACCGTCGTGTTTGACCGTCGATTTCAAGGCGCTCGCCACCCCGCAGCCTCGAGGCCCTGCCCCGGCGCTGACCGCCAACGCCCGTTTGCGCGATATCTTGCTGCGCGACCTCGGACACACCAAGCTGCCACGGGCGTTGCGCTTCAATGACCGGGTCTCCATGCGCGCCTCGTGCGAGCTGCGCGAGCCCTTTCTCGACCATCGACTGGTTGAGTTGGCCCTCGAGCAACCCGTGGATCGCAAGATTCGCGATGGTGAAGGCAAGTGGCTGTTGCGTCGGATGGTCACCGCCCGCCTGCCCCGGGCCAACGCGACCGCCGCCAAGCGTGCCCTCCAAACACCCCAACGCGAATGGTTGCGCGGACCACTCGCCGACTGGGCGAACGACACCATCGAAAACGCGCTCGATCAATGGGCGGATCGCTGGCTCGATGCAGCGGCCGTCCGGGATACATGGCGTCGCTTCCGAAGCGGCGAAGGAGACAACAGTTTCTTCGTATGGCAGTGGATTGGCCTCGGCCTGATCGGTGGCGAGCCCACCCCAGAAGTCGCAACGATTAACGCCGTCGCCGGAGACCCCTCATGACAATCCAGCCCACCATTATCGAACCGCAAAAGGGCATCCGCTTGCCCGACTGGCGTGAGCTCTGGGCCTACCGTGACCTGTTGCTCCTGCTCGTTTGGCGCGACGTCAAGGTGCGCTACGCTCAGACCGTACTCGGCTTCTCATGGGCGGTTCTTCGGCCTGTGATCTCGGTACTGATCTTCTCGGTCATCTTCGGCAAGCTGGTCGGGGTGGACACCGGTGACGTCCCCTATCCGCTGTTCTCGATGGCCGCGGTCATACCTTGGACCTACTTCTCGTCTTCGTTGGGCGCTGCTACCAACAGCCTCGTCGGCAACCGGCTGATATCCAAGGTCTACTTCCCCCGCTTGTTGGTGCCAATCGCGCCGACCCTCAGCAACCTGGTCGATTTTGCGATCGCCTTGCTGCTGGTCTCTCTGCCCCTGGTCCTCTATGGAGTCATGCCCAACCTCGGTATCCTCATGCTACCGCTGTTGATTTTGATGATGATGATGACCGCAGCTGGCCTCGGCATGTGGCTTTCCTCACTCGCGGTGCAGTACCGAGATGTCAGATTGGCGTCGAGCTTCCTGATCCAAACCCTGATGTACGCGGCGCCTGTGGTGTGGTCCGCGGAAACCGTTCCCGAGCAATACCGCTTGCTCTATGGTCTCTACCCGATGGCCGGGGTGATCGAGGGTTTCCGCGCAGCCTTGATCGGTGTTCCCGCCATGCCGTGGGATCTGATCGGCTCCGGAGCCGTTTCGACCTTGTTGATCTTCTTGACCGGCGTGGTCTACTTCAGACACAAAGAACGCGCCTTTGCGGATGTGGCCTGATGACCGAGACGACGATCGACATTCAAGGGCTCTCCAAGGTCTACCGCGTGGGTCAGGCCGAGGAGCGGCACGACACCGTCAGTGGTGCCGCCATGGCGTGGCTCAAGGCACCGCTCCGCAACTTTAGAAAACTGCACAAGCTCAGTCACTTCGAGGACCGGGACCATGCCGAGGACGTGGTCTGGGCCTTGCGCGACATTTCGTTGCAGGTCGCGCGAGGCGAGGTTGTCGGCATCATCGGGCACAACGGCGCCGGCAAGAGCACGCTGCTCAAGATTCTCTCGCGCATCACCTTGCCGACCGAGGGCCGCGCGGTATTGCGCGGCCGGGTCGGCAGCCTGCTCGAGGTTGGCACCGGCTTTCATCCCGATCTCACCGGCCGTGAAAACACCTACCTCAACGGCGCCATCTTGGGCATGAAACGCGCGGAAATCGAGCGCAAATTCGACGAGATCGTCGACTTCGCTGGCGTTTCCGCGTTCATCGAAACCCCCGTGAAGCGTTACTCGTCGGGCATGTATTTGCGCCTGGCGTTCGCCGTCGCCGCCCATCTGGATCCCGAGATCTTGGTGGTCGACGAGGTACTGGCGGTGGGCGACCACGCGTTCCAGCAACAATGCCTGGGCAAGATGGGGGCGATCGCGAAGACCGGCCGCACCGTGCTCTTCGTCAGCCACAATCTTTCCGCGGTCGAGCGCCTCTGCCGCTCCGCCGTCGTGCTCGACAATGGCCGCATCGCATTTCAGGGTTCGAGCAACGCCGCGATCGAGCACTACCTTCGCCGTTCCAAGGCCAGCAAGCCGCTGCTGGAAACGGCCAACCACCGCCGTGGTCGCGGCCGGCTCCGTTTCAGCCGCATCGCCGCAGAGGCCGACGGCGAAGAGACGTTGCATCTGACCTCGGGCGACCCGGCGAGGCTCGTGTTATCCTATCGGATCGAGGGACCGGACCTGCCCGATATTCGAGTCCGGGTGGGCTGGACCAACCTCCTGGGAGAAACGTTGTTCGTCTGTGTCAACGATTTCTGCGGCTGCCCGATCACCACCCTACGGGGTCCGACCGGAACCATCCAGATCGATATTCCCGAGCTGCCGTTGAACGCCGGAACCTACCGCCTGCAGGCATGGCTCAAGAGTGAGCGGGAACTCGAAGACTTGGTGGAAGATGCCGGTGAGCTGACGGTCGCCGGTGGTGACTTCTATGGCACCGGTGCCTCGATTCCCGCGGACTGCGGTCCGCTGCTGCTCCACCACAGATTCTCGCTTCGAGACGCAGCGCCATGACCGATCCACGGACCGCGGCCCGCATTCGGCGCCAGCAGCTCAACTCGGGAGGCTTCGAGCGCGATATCGACTGGCAGCGTCTGGATCATTCCCGGCACCATCCGGATATCGAGGTCGTGTTCGCTCCGTCCACCTTGGTTGCCGGCCGAGAACGCCGACAACGTCATATCTACGAAGCTAATCGTCAGTGGTGCGACAAGACGGTCGTCGATGTCGGCTGCGACCGGGGTCGTCTCGGCCAGCTGGTCACTGGCCGCTACCTCGGCCTCGATCGCTTCGGGATGCCGGACGTGCGTGTCGACCTGCTCTCCGGTGCCCCCCTTCCGCTGCGCGACGCCAGCGCGGACTTCGTGGTGTGCACCGACGTACTCGAGCACCTGGCCGATCCCCATTTCTACTGTGACGAGCTGTTTCGCATCGCCCGCGGCCACGTCTTGATCGGCTTGCCCAACTGCTGGACCGCGCTTTGGCCATCGCTCACCATCGGCCGCCCGGCCTACAAGAACTATGGCCTGCCGCCCGAGGCGCCGGGCGATCGGCATCGTTGGCTTTTTTCGACCGACGAAGCCATCGACTTCGTGCTCTACCGCGCCAGCCGGTTGGGCTTCCGCTGCCGGCGGATGACGCATTTCACAATGCGCACTTCGCCCCTTGGACTGCGATGGATCGATCACGGCCTCGTGGGACGGGCGGCCGGCAAGGCGCTCGACCTGACGACCAACACGTTGCAATCCGTGCTCGACCGGCGCGGTAGCCGGACTTGGCTCAACCGTCGGGTAGCGTCCACCTGGTGGCTGCTCGCCCGGGAACCGAACGCGTCAACCGAAACGAATTGACCATGGATCTCAAACAACAGCTCCGGTTCCTCAAATACCGCGTCAACTCGCACTTGCTGCGCAATCCGGCCAGCCGCCGCGCGTACGCTCGCGACGCGACGCAACTCGCCGCGACCCAAAGGGCGATCACGGATGACCTCCACCGCGACGGGATCGCGATCCGTCACGTCGACAAGCTCGAGCCACTCGCCGAGCTGTGGCCGTCCATCCGCCAAGAGGCGGAGCGTTTCGCCAGCGGAAGCAGGGTCACCGAACGCCAGCAAGCACTTCGAGAAGGAACAGCCGTTGGCCGCAAGCCCTATCTCGTCAAGCATTTCGCGCAACGGCATACCTTGCGTCCCGACGCCGATCTGGTGCGCTTCGGCCTGCATCCATTCCTACTCGACACCGTCAACGCCTACCTGGGGCTGTGGTCGCGATTGATCTACACGGACCTGTGGATCAACCTGCCTATGTCAAACGATCACACACCGATCGCCTCGCAGCGCTGGCACCGCGATCCCGAGGACCAGCGGCTGGTCAAGATCTTTCTCTACTGCGTCGACATCGACACTGGTGCAGGACCCTTCGAGTACGTCCGGGGCAGCGCCAACGGCCCTTATCGCGAGCTCTGGCCCAACACCAATCCGCTGAGTGCAAGCTACCCGCCTGACGGCGCCGTTGCGGCGCGCATTCCGGCCGACGATCGGCTAGTCTGTGAGGGCAAGGCGGGCACCCTGATCTTCTGCGACACCCACGGTCTCCACCGCGGTGGGCTGGCCACCGACGCGGCGCGGGTGCTGGCCAACTGGGTCTTCGTGCCGCCGGGCTCGCTGTTCGATCGCCGCTATGTGGGCGACCTCGGCGACCATGCCTGCGCGCCGGCCGCGGCGTTCGCGCTTACCGGATGATGAGACCGGAGTCGCCGCCTTCTCCCATGACGCGCCCGACAATCGGCCTGGTGATCAGCGTCGGCTGGGGCGTACGTACGTTCCTGCAAAGCGAGGTGCTGCCAACCTTGGCACGCGCCGCGCGGGTCGTGGTGCTGACCGATCCTTCTATGGTGGAGGACCTCAGGGCGCGCTGGGGCGATCAGGTTGCCGTCGAGGCCCTCTATCCGTTTGCAGGCCCGCAGCACGACGCGAGCGCCTACGGGCATCTTCAAGGTCGTCACGAGCTCGCTTTCCAGCAAATGAGCATGACCACCACCCGCCGGGCCAAGCAACAAATGCACCGGCCGCACCACTGGCGCCACCGGTTGTCGCTGGCCGCACGACGAGCCCGGGCCAGGATGAGCGCGACACCCGCTCGGGTCGCCCGGCTACGGCAAGACGCGGGGAGGGCCTTCTTGGACCACAACGCCGAAGCAGCTGCGCACTACGAGCAGCTGTTCCGCCAGCACGCGCTCTCGATGGTCGTGACCACCGTGGCCTACCTGCCGATCGAGACGCCCCCCCTGCTGGTCGCACGACGGATGGGTTTGGCCACCGGTTGCTGGGTCAACTCGTGGGACAACCTCTCTTCGAAAGGGCCGATGCCCCAAGCCTTCGACCACTACTTCACCTGGTCCGAGCAGGTTACCGACGAGCTACGGCGCTACTATCCCGAGTCAGCCGACCGCCCGTGTCGCGCCACGGGCGTTCCGCACTTCGATGGCTATGCCTCACCCGCGAGCCACTGGTGTCGTGAAGTGTTGTGCGAGCGACTCGACCTCGATCCAGCACGCCCGATCGTGCTCTACGCCACCTGTACACCTTTCCTCGCTCCGAACGAACACCTCGTCGTCGAGCGGCTCGCGGATGCGATGAGCAACGGTAAGATCGCTGGCGATCCGCAACTCGTGGTGCGTTTACACCCCAACGATCCAGGCACCCGCTTTGAAGCACTGGAACAGCGGCCCGGGGTCCACCTCCAGCTGGCCCGGACCAGCCGCGACACCACCCGGAGTATGCAAGCATTCCTCCCTACCGATGACGAAAACCAGCTCGCGATCAACACCATCCGCCACGCCGACACCGTGATCAACATTGCCTCGACCATCACGCTCGAAGCCGCGATCAGCGACCGGCCAGTGATCAACGTCGCCTACGATCTGGGACCAGAAGCACGCCATACTCGGCAAATCGAGCGGTACTACCGCTACAGCCACTACCGCACCGTGCTTGATCACGATGCCGTTGACTTGGCCCGAAGCCCCGAGGCCTTGCTCGACGGCGTCCGCCAAGCGCTCGCTGACCCCACCCACAGGCGTGCTGGACGGCGCGCGCTCGCCCATCGTTGGTGTGGGCCAAGCGACAGTGGTGCCGGTGAGCGGCTCGGAACCGCACTGGTGGCCGCGTTGACTGGGGTCACGGCAGTATGAGCACCAAGCCCTTGCCACTGAACGTGAGCTTGCCCGAGCCACTCCCCAGCATCCTGCACCTCGGCTGCGGCCGTACCAAGCACCCCCAAGCACTCGGCGTGGACGCAACCATGGATTCGGCGGCCGACGTGGTCTGGGATCTCGATCGGATGCCTTGGCCGTTGCCGGATAACGCCTTCGATCGGATCTACCTGGTCAATGTGCTCGAGCATCTCGACGACGTCATCGCGACCATGGAAGAAGTTCACCGAGTGGGTCGTCCAGGTTGCCTGGTGACGATCCTCGTGCCCTATGCATCGAGCTATCACCTGTGGACCGACCCCACCCACAAACGCGGGTTCATGGCGCGTTCTTTTCAATACTTTACCGAGGCCTTTGCCGCACAGCATTTCGCCTACAGCACGGCACGGTTTCGTCAGCTCGAAGTCACTCTCGATCGACATGAGCCCTGGCCCCCCGACGAAGCCTGGATCTGGCAGTACCGTCCCAAGTGGTTCGATCGTTTGATTTTGCGCTTCATCAACCGGCACAAGATGCTTTACGAACAACGCTTTATGTATTGGTACCCGGTGCGAAACATCTTCTACCGGCTCGCGATCGAGAAGTAGTATCCGTGCGAATCGCCATTCACAGCCACTCGGCCACCGCCACCAGTGGAGGCGGCGTACTTTATGTGTACGCCCTCAGCGCTGCCTTGGCAGCCGAACACGACGTGGAGCTGATCTATCCTCCCACCGTCGAAGCCGACGTCCTCGAACGGATGTTGCCAACCTTTGAGCACCATCCGCGACTCCGACACCAGCAGCCGACCAAGGGCCCCGCTCTCCTACGCGAGGTCAGCAAGGGGCTCCGCGATCTGCGCTACGACGCCAGCATCGTCCAATCGGCCTATGTTCCGCGATTCGCGTTCTCACGTCGCAGTTTCCTTCTTTGTGAGTTCCCGCTCAGCAAGCGGCTGACCGCTGGGGAACGGCTGCGGCTGCGAAGCTTTCGCACCATCGTCGCGAATTCGCACTACACGGCCGGCTGGATCAAGCATCGTTGGGGTCGCACCGCGAAAGTACTTCATCCGCCCGTGCGCGCGATCGAGCCACGCCCGAAGCAACCGATCATTCTCGCGCTCGGTCGCTTCACTGCTGGCGGTCGTAGCAAACGCCAGCTCGATCTGGTCGCACTGTTTCGGCGCCTGCTCGAAGCGGGCGTCGAGGGCTGGGAGCTTCATCTCGCGGGCTTTCCCCACGACGCGGACTACGTGACGCGAGTCGAGCAAGCGGCCCACGGGATGCCAGTGCGGATCCACATCGCCCCCGATCGGGATGAGCTCGAGCGCCTGATCGGTAGGGCTTCCCTTTTCTGGCACGCGACCGGTGCTGGCGTCGACGCCGAGGCTGAGCCCGAAAAGATGGAACACTTCGGCATCGCTACCGTGGAAGCGATGAGTGCGGGTACCGTCCCCGTTGTCATCGGTCGCGGGGGCCAACCGGAAATCCTCGGCGATCCCCCCTGCGGCGTCCTGTGGCAGACCGAGGACGAGGCCTTGGAAGCGACACGCCGCTTGATCCACGACTCGGCCAAACGCGAGGCTTTGGCGGCGCAGGCCATCGAGCGTGCACGCACCTTTGGTTTTGGACCGTTTGCCCAGCGCGCCAGGCGCTTGATCGAGGACCGATCATGATTCGAAAGTTCGTAAAGAGGCTCCGCCGGCCCAACACCCGGCGCACCCCGCGCCAACGCGTGGTCAAGATCACCCGCCTGTTCCGCAACCCGACACAGCTCGCCTTGATCGCGCGCTTGATGCCCGATCCACTTCAGCAATCCTGTCGGATCGCGGTCCACGGCGTGGCGGATGGCTGCGAGGCCATCAGCCTGCTGGCCAGCCTGATACCCGACGCGGTGGACCCGGCCGCACCACAGCTGCGCATCGACGGTTTCGACAACAGCCCGACTTGGCTGGCGATGGCCCAAAGGTTCACCTTCTCCCAACAGCAACTCCCCGCCGAGGTGCCGACCAGCCTTCGTCGGTTGTTGCGCCGCGGCCTGCTGCGCCGCGACTTGTACCTGCGAACGCCGTGGCGCAGCTTCCTTACCTTCGAAGAAAGCGACGTGCTCGAGCCGGCCGACAACAAGCAATCTTACGACCTGGTGACCTGTCAAAATGTACTGGTGGGACTTCCAGTCGAGCATGTAACGAAGGCAATCGACAACCTTACCGCGCAAGTGGCGCCTGGCGGCTTGCTGGCCGTGGGCGGCGGGCCGCTCGATGCGGTGCCAAACCTGGTCGTTGCACGCGGCTTCGTGCCGATTCTCGACGATGTCGAAGCCGTCCACGAGTCATGGAAAACCCAGCGGCAATTCTATGACAACGAGAAACGTCCTTTCTGGGCCCTCGAGCCGTTCGATCCGACACACCCGGACGGGCCGGCTCGGTACTGCACCCTTTTCCGCTCGCCGGGAGGCTCTCCGTGAGGCCTACCGTGAAGCCAAACTCGCCGCAGCGTATTGCCCTCGTCTCATACCACTTCTACAACGTCACCGCCGCGGGTCAATCGACGGCCAAGGTGGCCCGAGCACTAACCGATGCCGGTCATCACGTCACCGTCGTCATTGGCTGCAACAACTGGTTCGAGGACGATCAGATAACGCCCGAGGACGGCCCGGTCGCTGGCGTCGAGATTCACCGGGTGGCGCCCGACCCCGTGCCTGGCTGGTGGCAGGCTTTGGAAAAACGCGACGGTACATCGTGGCTTTGGGGCCGGCTCGCCGCAGTACCCAATTGGGCCCATGGCTGCCGGAGTGACGAGCACGCCTGGGTCACCGCCGCCACACGGCAACTTCGCCAGCTTCACGACGCACGCCCTTTCGATGTCCTGGTCACCCGACTCAACCACTTCACCAGCCATTTGGTCGGCTTGGCCTTCAATCGGGGTCGACGGCGCATTCCCTGGTGTGCGTACTTCAGTGATCCGTGGCCCTTTCAACACTACCCGCTCCCCTACCGGTCCAGCGCAGGCCGCCTGTTGTGCTGGCGGCTCGACCAGCGACTCGATGCCATTCTGAAACGGGCCGATGTTCAGATCTACCCTTCCGAGCACCAACGCGACCATCAGCTCGCCGGCGCACGTCAGCGGTTTCGCGAACGCGCAGTGATCGCCCCACACATTGGCAACGTTTGGCATACGCCGCGTCCGAAGCCGCGTGGCGCGCGTCTGCGCATTCTGCACGCCGGCTTTCTGATGCAAGAACGGCGAATCGAACCCCTGCTGGACGGTGTGCGGCGGCTCCTCGAGCGCAAGCCATCCCTACGCTCGACGCTGGAAATCGGCTTTGTTGGCCGCTACGCAGGCAACACCCTGCCGGAGCCCCCGGCGGACCTCTTGGGCGTCATTGCCTTCCATCGCTTCGAACGTCCGGACGCAGTCTGGGACACGCTCCAAGCCGCGGACGTGCTGCTCCTTGTGGAGGCGGACATGAAGCTCGGTATTTTCTTCCCTTCCAAGCTCGCCGACTACCTGGGCGCGGAGCGCCCCATCCTGGCGCTCAGTCCCGACCAGGGCGTGGCCCGCGATTTGATCGACCTCGGCCGCGGAGTGCGCGCCCCTCCGGGCGACCCCGACGCCATCGCCGCAGCGCTCGAGGTCGTGGCCGACGCCTGGGAGCAGAACGCGCTCGACACACTGCGCCCCACGGACGAGCAACTCGCGGTGGTCTCCCCGAGCCGGGTGGCCGCCTGCTACGCAGAAGCCTTCAACCAAGCCCGTGCACGGGCGGGAGCGCGACGATGACCTCACACCTCGACGGTGCCCCTCCCTTCCCCAAGATCGCGGTCTGCCTACCCGCGGTCATCGATCCCGATATCCGCGGCGGTGGTCATCTCAACACCGTTCGGTTTGCCGATCTTCTGGGGCAACGCACCGAAGTCGAGCTGCTTTCCTATGGCAAGCGAGAAGACGGGGTGGGCTATCTGCCCGACGAGGCCGACCGACTGATCGCCGAGGGCTGGGCGCTCTTGGTGACGTGGGGGCCTGATGTCGCGTCGCTGGTGACCACGTACTACGGCCGGCTTCCGATGCTGTACTACCAGCAATCACTGGATTGGGGCTTTGAGCTGCCTCCCGACGTACCGGTGTTATCCATGAGCCGGTTCATGATGACCTACGCCCAACGCACCTGGCCCCACAGCCCGCAGTTCTACCTTCCACCGGTGCTGCCACGCGCGTGCCGCAACAACGCCAGCAACCGCGACATCGACGTCCTGGTGGTGCCCCGCAAGCAGCCCAGCTACATCTTCGAGACGCTGCTGCCAATGCTCGAGACGCGTTGCAACGTCCACGTGCTCGATCGATTTGTGCCACGCGACGAGCTGTATGCGCTGTTCAACCGAACCAAGGTCTACCTCTACGCCTTCGCCCCCCAACGCAGCAAGCCGGTCCACGGTGGCTGGCGACTGATGGAGGGCATCTCCACCCAGGATCTCGAAGCCATGAGTTGTGGCTGCACGGTGGTCAGCGACCTGCGCGGTGGCCACGGCGATTTCATCGAACCCGAAGTGCTCGGCTACCGACTCATGAGCCATTCACCGGACTGGGATGTCGAACAGGTGATGGCCGCCATTGCCGAGTTTCCCCAGCCCGGCACGATCGAACACCAAGCATTTCTCCAGGCACACTACGGCGAAGCGCGCTTCTTTGAGCGTGCAGAACGCCTGCTCGCTTTCCTAGCGCGCTTCTACCGGTTTGCCAGCGAAAACAAGCCGTCGCCGATGGCCTTTGGTGTACCCGGCCCCATCGGGCCAGCCCAGGCTACACGCGAAAGTGTGGTGGGATGGTTGTACCGCCGCAAGCAGGCGCTCTCGAAACGAGGCTCCTCGTGACCAACAAGGCTGTCGAATCCGGCGACCCCTACGCTTGCTTGGTGCCGTTGGTCGCCGCCACCCAGTCGCCCTTGGCCCCACCAGCGTTCCACGAGCGGGTCAATCTCGCTTTTCACGCTGCCGAGGCAGGCTCCTATGACGCGCTGCACCACGACCTTTGGCAAAGCCTACCGGCCGTCTACAACCGGCTGGCGAATGACATTCTGTCGGCTGGCGCTCCCGAACGCATGCGGCTGCTCGATGTCGGCTGCGGCACGGGTCTGGGTACCGCCATGCTGCTCCAATCACCGATCGGCCACCGCATTGCTTCGATCGATCTCCTCGATACCGCACCCGAGATGCTGCGGGAGAGTGCCACACGGGCCGCGGACTGGTCGATCAAACCCCACTTTCACGAAGGGACGCTCGACTCCATCGAGCCGGCCCGCGCCGGCGACAAATCTCACGCATACGATCTGGTCTTGACCTGCTCGGTCTTGCACCATATTCCCGATCTCGCCGCCTTCGGCCGTCAACTCTCGCAGCGCCAGAGCCCGGGCGGCTTCTTCGTGAATCTCCAAGATCCCAACGGCGACGTGCTCGACGATCCGGTGTTGATCGAACGCTGCAACGAGGGACGCCAGGCAGACAGCCGTCGTCGCAAATGGGCCCGCCTGCGTCGGTTGCTTCCCCACCGCATCGCAAGCCGCGTCTGGCGCGAGCTCACCGGTACCCAGCCCCAGGGTTACCTCCACCAGGTCAACGAAACACTACTCGTGGACGGAACGATCCAGCGCCCGATGCGAGCCGAGGAGATCTGGAGCGTCACCGATATCCATGTCGACGGGCTGCCGTTCGCTTCGGGCCAGGGCATTTCCGTGGCGCGACTGCAAACGCTGTTGCCCGATTACCGCCTGATCGCCCATCGCAGCTACGGCTTCTTCGGCACGCTTGCCAGCGACCTGCCACGTCACCTCGCAGCGCGTGAGGCCGAGCTGGCCGACGCCAACGATCGCCGCGGTCGCCAACTCGCCGCGGTCTGGCAAAAGGCCAACAACGAGGAACTCCCGTGAACATCGCGGTCTTCGGTTGGTACCACCACCGCAACGCTGGCGACGATCGTATGCAGGCTTGCCTAACCCGCTGGCTCGAAGGGCATACGTTGGCGTTCTTGCCCGCCGGTCGGCCGCCACCTGTCGCGATGCTCGCCACCTACGACGCCGCGATTATCGGCGGTGGTGGCCTGATCATGCGCCGTGGCGGTGTCTTCCGCGACATGGCGCGGTGGATCCGGGCGGCCGGCATTCCGGTAGCCCTGGCTGGGGTCAGTGTCGAAGGCTTGGACGATAGCTTGCGCCGCGAGCTCCGCGATTTCCTCGACCACTGTAGTTTCGCTTGGTTTCGGGACCAAGGCTCGCTCGATGCCGTCGGGTCCCACCCAAACGCTTTCGTGGCGCCGGACATCAGTTGGCTCTACCCCTACCCGCGCGCTGCAACCGCGGGCTCGGGCGTCGCGGTAACCCTGCGCCCGGGTAACAACCTACCCATCGATGGCTGGCGCCAGGCACTCTCGGCACTACCAGGCCCTCTTCACGCCTGGCCCCTCTACTTCGAGGGCGGCGGTGATGCAGCGGTCTTGGCACGGGTCCTGGGCCCCGAGAACACCGTGCCCGAAGAACCCACCCTCGCGCCGTTGCGCGCGGCATCGGTTGCGCTGACCGGCCGCTTCCACGGCCTCATGTTTGCCCTGCAACTGGGCCGCCCCGCGATCACCGTATCGAGTACCCCGAAGGTACGCCGCTTCCTGGAGCAGAACAGTCTCGACGGCCACGGTTTGGAACAATGGCGGATCGACGAAGATCAGCCCGCGGCGCTCGCCGCGCTGTGGCCTGAGTTCATGGCCAACCAAGACCTGTTGACCGACGTCTATGACCGCCTCCGCGACCGACTCCGCGATCAAGTGTGGTCCCGAACCGAGGCGGCCCGTGAACGGTTGCTGGAGCAAGCCGGCGCCCTTCCCGCACCAGGTCGTCGCCCACGCCAGCGCTTTCGTCAACTGCTCGACCTGGGACGCTGGTTGTGACCGCCAACGAAGACACCAGCCCGCTCCACATTGGTTTCTTGACCACGGAGTATCCGCCGCTACCCTCGGGCGGCATCGGCACCAGCATGCGCAACCTCGGACGCGCCTTGGTGGCACGAGGCCATCGCGTTACGGTCATCGGATGGGGTCCCGAGGAGACGTTCGAGGATCGCGGTGTCGCCGTACGGTTCCTGGGCGCAACCGCGATCCCCAAGGCCGGTTGGTTGCTCAATCGCTGGCGAGCGAGCCGCGCGCTTCGCGGGCTGGTGCGCACCGAAAACTTGGCGATCGTCGAAACCCACGACTGGTGCGGGCCCGCCGCTGGCATGCGCTTGCCCTGCCCTTTGGTCATCCGCTGCCACGGTTCCGCCACCTACTTCGGTGATTTGCTCGACGAGCCGGTTCGGCGGTCGGTACGCGCGGCCGAAGGCTCAGCCTTGCGGGCTGCGGACGATGTCGCGGCGGTCAGCCAGTTCACCGGCGAGCGCACCCGCGCCCTCTTTCGCCTGCCGTGGCCGATCCGTACGATCCCCAACGGCATCGACCCCCAGGTGTTCCAGCCCGGCGAACCGCAAGATGTCGAGCCCGACACCATCCTTTACTTCGGCACCCTGGTGCGCAAGAAGGGCATCATCGATCTGTGTCGGGCGTTTTCTGAGGTGGTTGCTATCCGCCCCAGCGCCCGTTTGCGGTTGATTGGCCGCGATGCGCCTGATCTCAGAACCGGCGCCGCGTCGACCTGGGATCTTTGTCGCGCTGAACTAACACCTGAGGCTGCGAACCGTACCCACTACCAAGGTGCCTTGCCGTATGGCGAGATGCAAGGCGCCATTCAGCAAGCCGCGGTGTGTGCTTTCCCCTCGTTCGCGGAGGCCATGCCCCTGGCTTGGCTGGAAGCCATGGCCTGTGCCCGACCGGTGGTGGCCTACGATGTTGGCTGGGCGCCCGAGGTGATTCGCCATGACAGCGATGGCATGTTGGTGCCCCGTGGCGAGACCGCCGTCATGGCTCGGACGATCGTCGATCTTCTGGCCTCGCCGGTCCGCGCGGCGCAGCTCGGCAAGGCAGCGCGCATACGGGTCGAAAACGACTTCAGCGATGATCGCGTCGCGCGCCGTAGTCTCGATTGGTATCGAACCGTGATCGGGGGCCACGGGTGAGCGCTCCTTTCGGTACCGAAGCGGCAAACCCGCACCTGACCTTGATCATCTGCACCTTCCGCCGGCCGAGGGAAGTCAGGCGGCTGCTCGCCAGCCTGGACGATCAGGCCCGGCCACCCAACGCAATCTGGGTGGTCGATGGTTCACCCGACGACGAAACCGAACAGGCCGTCAAGAGGTTCCAAGCCAGGGTAGTGGGTGACCGGGCAGTGGGTGACGAGCCACCTTGCCTCCAGTATGTACGGGTGCCAGAAGAGGAGCGCGGTCTCACCCGCCAACGCAACTACGGCATCGCGGCGATCGGAGCCCGCGCGCCACACGACGTGGTCGCCTTCCTGGACGACGACACGATTCCGGCAGCCGGCTACTTCGCCGAAATCCTCGCCTGTTTCGACCGGCACCCCGAGGCGGTTGGGGTGGGCGCCGCGCTCGACGAGGTCGCTTGGCGCCGCTTGGACGACCCGGCCGGGGGCCCCAACAACGGGCGGGCAATTCGCGGTGTATACGAACACGGCAGTTGGGTGAGGCGCGAGGATATCCGCTGGCGATTGCGGCGCGCGGTCGGTCTCGACAGCACGGCGCCACCCGGCCACATGCCACCGGCAGGCCACGCCCGGCCGCTTTCGTTCCTACCTCCAGACGGACGAGACCACGCGGTGGAGTTCGTCATGGGCGGCGCCGCGGCGTGGCGTCACGGACTTCTCGAGCAAGTCCGTTTTTCACCGTATTTCGCAGGGTACGGCTTGTACGAAGATCTGGACTTTTCCCTTCGCGCCGGTCGCGTGGGACCGCTCTTTCTCACCACCCGCGCCCGGGCCCGGCACGATCATGCCCCAACAGGACGCCCCAATCGCTTCCGGTATGGCGTAATGGTCTCCCGCAATGGCTGGTTGGTGTGGCGGCGGCGTTGGCCACGACCGGCCCTACGTGATCGCGCCGCTTGGTGGTCGACGAGTCTCTTGCTGGCCGCCTGCCGGTTGGCCGACGCGAGTCGGGGTCGGCCGCTGCCTGCACTGACCGAAACCGCTGGACGCGTCTGTGGCCTCGTCAGCCTTCTCGTCCGGCCGCCCGAGGATCCCCATGCGGGCTAGCACCGCCGCACCGACCCAAGCACCCGTGCGCAGGGATGCCGTCGTGCTGTTGGAGTTCGATGGTGGCCACGCGGTGGCGACCCGCCGGTGTATTGATGGCGTTTGGCACGATCTGCCAATCCCCCATCCTCGGGCAAGTGAAAGCCTGCATGCCCTGGCGACCGCCACCTCGGAAACGACCCGAGGCGTGACGGATACTTGGATCGCGTGGCGCGATCGCGCCGTGGCCGACAACCTGATCCCACCCGAGCGATGGCCGGCGCTCTGCCACAGCCGCCTCGAGATGATTCACGTCGGCGGCATCCAACGCACCGATCGTGCCGCCGCGTCCTTGGGATTTGTCGACTTCGATACACCCTACCTACGCCGGGCGCCGTCACGGGAACCATTCGCGACCTGGCTGGCGGGTCCCGGTGCCGGGCTCATTCATACGAGTGCGCTGGTGGCCTGCGCCTTCGACCCCCGTCTCGATCTGCCGTTGGCCCTGGTCGAAGTGGCCCACCGGGGTCAGTGTGTCGGGCTACGACCGCGCGCCGAGCCCCGACTGGCAACTACGTCGGAAGCGGCAGTACCAACCGCACGCCTTTTCGATTCGTCGCAGACGGCGACCCTGATCCGCCGGCTCTATGGTCATCGGTGGCTCGGCTTTTGGTTGTTTGCCGGCCTGCTCTTCGACCGTCGCCTTCGCGGCCTGGCGGCGCTTCGCGCTGCCTGTTCCCAAGGACCACCGGTGATCGATGCCGAAGCCCTGACAACGCTCGCGCCAGGCAGCGAAGACCAGGATCTGAACGATTCCATCACCACCGTGATCCCAACCCTGGGCCGCCCCCAACACGTGGTCGATGTGGTGCGAGACCTTGCCGCCCAAACCCACCCACCAACCCAAACGATCATCGTCGAGCAAGGCGTCGAAGCCGGTGCGACTGATCTCCACGAACTCGACGCGATCGATGTCCCCTTCGCGATCGAACGTATCTCGGTGACCTGGAGCGGAGCTTGCCGGGGTCGCAACGTCGGCCTCGAGAAGGCTACCGGCGATTGGGTATTGCTGCTCGACGACGACGTGCGCCTGAAACCCAACGTGATCGCCGGGTTGTTGCGCACCGCTCGTGATCACGGGGTAAGCAGTGTCCAGGCACGGGTCGTTCAGCACGACGAGCAACCGAGCGCGTTGAAACGCGAGACAACCGGACCACCGCGACCGTGGCCCAACTTTGCCAGCGGCGCCGCCCTCGTCACACGCCAAGCGATCGTCCGCGCCGGGGGCTTCGATATTCGCCACGAAGGTGGTTTCGGCGAAGACTATGAGTACGGTGTTCGGCTCCTGCGCAGCGGCGTCGAGACCCTGCGCGACGAAGGCGTCAGGATCCTCCATCTGAAGGCACCGCGTGGCGGGTTCCGTCAACCACTGGCCCAGCCGTGGGATGACGAGCCCGTCGCGCCCAAGCCTTCGCCAACCGTGTTGTATTCGAGAGCCCGCCACCTCACGCTGCCCCAGCGACAAGGCTACCGACTTTTCTACACCATCAAGCGCCTACTCGCGCGGTCGATCCTCGTCTGGCCGGCCGAGCTCCTGCGGGTTCAGCGTCAATGGCGAGTGGCCCAACGCTGGTGTGACACCTTGCTCCAGAAGGCGGACATCCCCGCCGACACCACAAAGGATCCGGTTTGATCACGTCTCCCAACGTGGCCATCGTGGTTTACGACGCCGGGGCTGGTGCACCCGATGACGCGCTCCGGCGGGCGCTCGGCGATGCCCTTGGCGATGCCCTTGACCAAGGGGCCGACGTGGTGGTTTGGTATGAACGCCGCATCCGGGCGCTCCTGAGCACGCCGGAGCGTTGGGCGTCTCGTCTCGGCGCGGGCCCCGAGGCGCGTCACCTGGGACTGGGCCTCACGCCGGAACCGGTGCTGCGCGCACTCCAAGCCGTGGCGGGAGAGGATCCCTTCGTCACACCCACCGGCGACGCCGGAACCCGCGTCAGCTGGCTGCTCGCACCCACGGCGGGGGTCGCCCACGCCACGGCCCTCAGGACCATGCTGGCGGTTGACGTGACGAGTCGCGGCACCCTGGAAGACCGCGGTGCTTCGGCTCGATGGGCCTATCGGGCCTGGCAGGCTACGCAACAAGGCGTGATGGTCCTGCACGATGATGGCCTCGCGGAAGACCTCATTCGCGGCCCCTCGAAGCAGGTGTTCAACCCGTGGTCGTCACGTGATCTGGCTTGGCTGATCGACCAACGATGGGGCACCACACATCCGTGGCGTGTTCGTCTGCGGCATCTCGCTACGTCCCGCGGCAAGGCTGTCGCGCTGGCAGCCAACCTCGTGCCCACATTGTCCGCGCACCCGGCCGGGAGCCAGGCCGCCAACAGCGATCGGGACGACGGTATCGATGTGATCATCCCGACCCTCGGCCGGATCGACCCGCTACTCGACGTGCTCGACGATTTGGCCACCCAAACTCTGCTACCCGAGCGTGTCATCGTAGTCGAGCAACATGGGCCCAACCAGACACCACCGCTGGTGGCACCACTGGCAGAACGCCACGACCCCTTCACCCTCGTCCATCGGACCACCGATCAACTCGGCGCCTCACGCGCGCGCAACCGCGCACTCGACGACGCCCGGGCGGCGTGGATTGCCCTCCTCGACGACGACGTGCGCCTGAAACCCTCGTTTCTCGCCGCCATGCTCGACGAGGCCCGGCGTTGCGGCGCTCATGCCCTCAATGCCGGTGAGCTCGGTCCCGACGCCAAACGCCCGACGACCACCGATGCGCCACCACGCCCCGCGATACCGTGTACGGGGATCGGCAGCGGACGCAGTCTCATCGCCCGCGACGCCTTGGTTGCAATTGGTGCCTTTGACGAGACCATCGAGGGCTGGGGCGAAGACCAGGAACTCGGCCTCCGGCTCAACCTCGCCGGCGGGCGGGTCTACCAGTCGCGTACCCTCCGACTCGTGCACCTGCACGCGCCACGCGGCGGCTTTCGCGCCGATCGCAGCTCACTCGAGCCCTGGGCCAACGCGACGCCCAAGCCCAAACCCTCACCCTTCATCCTCTACCGATGGCTACGGTGGTCGGCGCCCGCCGCGCAACGGGGTCTGTTCTTGGCCTACCTTCTTGGCTCATTGAGCGGCCGAGGCCCGCTGCCGTGGCGGCTGCTCCGCCTCCCCAACCTCCTTCGACGGTGGCGCCAGGCCCACCGTTGGGCACGCACCCTGATCGCTGGGGGTCCAACCTACTTCTCCGGGGCTGAGTAGGCCATGAACCCCGACACCAGCATGCTCGTAGTGGTCTCACACGTAACGCACTATATGTGGCAAGGACGAACCTGGGCGTACGGTCCCTATGCCCGCGAGCTCGACATCTGGTGCGATCTCTTCGCCAACGTCGCGATCGCGGCGCCCGTTCGCGAAGCCCAGCCCCCCGACGATGCCGCCGCACTCACCCGCGACAACGTGTCGTTGCGCCCACAGTTCAGTGGTGGCGGGGATACCGTGCTGGCGAAAATCGTGTTGCTTGCCCGAATGCCGTTCATGGTGATGAGACTGGCGCTCGCCTTGCGCGGTGCCGACGCCATCCACATCCGCTGCCCAGGCAACCTGGGGCTTTTGGGCATCCTGCTCGCGCCCTTGTTCAGCAGGCGACTGGTGGCGAAGTACGCGGGCCAATGGTGTGGCTATCCGGGCGAGGCGCGCAGCTACCGACTCCAACGTCGCCTGCTGGGCTCCCCCTGGTGGCGCGGTTTCGTGACGGTCTATGGCGACTGGCCCCAACAGCCCGCCAAGGTTGTGCCCTTCTTCACCTCGGTGCTCGACGACGAGCAGGTCGCGCGCGCCAGCCACTGTGCTGCGCAACGCTCCCCCGGCAACGCGCCTCGCGCAACACTCCGCTTGCTGTTCGTCGGCCGTCTGTCTAAAGCCAAGAACGTCCACGCCGTGATCGACGCGGTGCACCAGCTCGGTCGCCAGGACATCAAGGTGCAAGCGACCCTGGTGGGCGAAGGGCCTGAGCGTGCGAGGCTCGAAGATCAAGTCCAGCGTTTGGGCGTCTCCGACCGCGTTTTCTTCACCGGCGGCGTTCCCTTCGACACGGTCCTCGACTGCTATGAGCGCAACGATGTGTTGATCTTGATCTCCCAGACCGAAGGGTGGCCCAAAGCGATCGCTGAAGCCATGGCATTCGGCCTCGTTGCCATTGGCTCAAACCGCGGATTGGTGCCTGAAATGCTCAGCGAAAAACGCGGCATCGTCATCGAGCCTGGCGACGCGGCGGCCCTTGCAGCAACCCTTGCCGAGCTGGCAAGAGCACCCGATCGACGGTTGGCAATGGCCCGCAACGCCGCAACCTGGGGTCAACGGTACTCGCTCGAATCCCTGCGTGCCGCCCTGGGCGACCTCATGGCCGAGCGCTGGGGCATCCCGCGATCGGCATTTCGCGATCGGCGAGCAGCCCCATGAATGGAACCGACCGTAGGATCGGCGTCCTGCACCTGATCGACTCACTGGCCGTCGGTGGTGCCGAGCGGATGGCGGTCAACCTGGTCAACGCGTTGCCCCGCGAGCGCTATCGCCCCTTCCTGGCCACCACCCGCTCGGAGGGCCTGCTCGAAGCGGCGGTCCGCCCCGACGTCGGTCGACTTCGCCTTGCCCGCCGAGGACGCTTCGACCTTCAGGCCATCCGCCAGCTGAGTGCCTACGTGCGCCAGCACCAAATTCAGATCGTGCACGCCCACAGCTCCAGTATTTTCATCGCCACCGCCGCCCGAGAGTTGACCGCGCGATCCAGACAGCCGGCCCTGCTGTGGCACGACCACTACGGGCGCCATGACACCGACCCACGGCGAAAATGGCTGTATCGATGGCCGGTGCGACGGGCGTCCGGCGTGATCGCGGTCAACCCCCAACTCGCCGCATGGTCGCGTAACGGTCTCGGGGTCCGCGGCGATCGGGTTTGGTACCTGCGTAACTTCGTTCTTCCGCGCGAGGACGAGGCACCCGCCCCAACGCTTCCCGGCCGCGAAGGCAGCCGGATTGTCTGTGTCGCCAACTTTCGGCATCAGAAGGATCACACCAATCTGGTGCAGGCGATGGCGGAGGTCGCCGCGCGCGAGCCACGTGCGCACCTGCTTCTGATCGGCACCGGCAACGAGACCCGGCTCGCCGTCGAACAGTTCATCAAGGCCAACAACCTCGATTCGTCCATCACCATCCTGGGCCATCGCAGCGATGTGCCCGCCGTGTTGCGCGCTTGCGACGTCGGGGTGCTCGCCTCCTCGTCGGAGGGTTTGCCCTTGGCCTTGCTCGAGTACAGCCAAGCTGGGTTGGCCACGGTCAGCACCGAAGTCGGCGAGTGTGCCGAGGTCCTGGACGCCGGGCAGGCCGGTGTGCTCGTCCCGCCCAAGGACCCAGGTGCCCTGTCCGATGCCTTGATCACCATGCTCGGCGATCCAAGCGCCCGCGCGACTCTGGGGAAGCGCTTGCGTCAGCGGGTCGCGTCGGTCTACGGTGTCCCGGCGGCCATCGAGCAACTCGAAGCCTGCTACCGAGCGGTCTTGCCACCCGGCGAACCTTCGACATGAACGCCCAACCCACCACGGAATCAGCCGCTACAGATCGCAAGGAGAAGATTGCCTCAAGCTACCGGTCATGGATCGACACGGGAGCGGTGGTCTGCCCGGCGTGCCACGGTGCACTCGCAATCGATACGACCGCAATCTCATGTCGAGATTGTCGCCAGCGCTACCCCGTACACGCCGGCACTCCTGCCTTGTTCACGAGCAACTCGGCGTTCGCGTCCGTGTCCGAGGCTCAGGTGGCCGAGGATCAGGTGGCCGAGACGTCGGCCAAACCGGGTTCTGGCACGGGCGAAACGGCCACGGAAGGGCGCGGCACTTACTTCGAAGCCAAGCTCACCGAAAGCCCGGTCAAGCGCCGCCTGCGTCGGGCCCTGCCGACTCTGGCCAAGGACCATGGCGCGGATCGGATCGATCAACGCTTGCGCCAGGCGCTCGCCGAACTCGAGCAGGACGACCTGAAGGGATTGGTGGTGGGTGCTGGTGAACGGCCCGAAGCGGTGGCCGGGCGGTTCCCTGCGGTCAGTTGGCTCGCCACCGACGTTGATGCCGGATTCGGCCCGATCTTGCTTGCCGACGTGCAGGATTTGCCGCTGGCCAACGCCTCGGTTGATGTTGTGATCGCGGAAATGGTGCTCGAGCACGTGATGAACCCGATCCGTGCCGCCACCGAGCTCGAACGGGTCGTGCGTCCGGGTGGCTTGTTGCTGATCACCGTACCGTTCTGCTTTCCCTGGCACGGCATCCCGATCGACTTCTTTCGTTGCACACCCGCCGGCTTGCGCGCGCTCTTCCGGCACACCGAGGTTCTCCACCTGGACCGCGGCATGGGCCCTTGGGGCGGCGTCGCCTACGCGCTCGATGCGGCCCTAACCAACCTCACCAACGTACGCCTGCTGCGCCGCGCCACGGTGGTCCTGTCGCGCTTTGTCTTCGGCGGCTTGGCGGTGCTCGATCGTCTCGCGCTGGGCGGTGGGCGTGGTTTGGTCAATCCCGCGAGCATCACCCTCTTGGCCCAGCGGGACAAAACGCGTCGCACCGATGCCGAAATCCTCGACGAGCTTCGTCAACGCTTTGGCCACGGTCCGGGCTAGGGAGCTTCTTGCAGTACCATCATTGGTTCTTGAGCCCATCATGAACGCTACCTCGATTCGTCTCGACACCACCCTCCGCCACATTCGGGCGATCCCGGTTCGGCGCCGAGCCGCGCCCGAGTTGCAGATGCTGCTGTTCGTCGCCGCACACGCCCCCGTTGGGTTGTTGATGCGCAGGTTCAACGACCTCAGTATCGTCCACGGCATCGCGGTGCTCGCCATCGGCCTGGCATGGAGCCAATCGCGGCACACCGCCGATCGTGCCGTCTACGCCGCGGCGTATCTGTGTGGCGCAGAGGTCCTTTGGCGCATGACCGGTGGTTCGATCTTCTACGAGTTCGGCAAGTACGCCTCCGCATTCCTACTGCTGGCAGCGAGCCGCAATCTTCCGGGTTGGCAGCGCCCACGGCTCATCGCCCCCCTCTACTTTCTTCTGCTCCTGCCCCCGGTCGCCATAACGGTCCAGCGCCTCGGCATGACGGCCCACGCCCGCCAACAGATCAGCTTCAACCTTTCCGGGCCTTTTGCCCTCGCGGTCGCAGCCTATGTGCTTTCCGCCTGTCCCAGTACCAGCCTCGACCTGCGCCGTCTGCTGATTGCCTTGACCGCGCCCATGCTTGGTATCAGCGCGATGGTGGGTTACATCACACTCACCAGTCAGCACATCATCTTTCATTCAGGATCGAATTTCACCACCAGCGGTGGTTTCGGACCCAACCAGGTGTCGGCCACCCTGGGCCTGGGTGCCTTCTTGTGCCTATTCATAGCCCTTCAAACACGCCACGGGATCTGGCGCTGGTCTTTCCTCGCGCTCGGCCTTCTGATGATCACCCAGTCGGTCATAACCTTCTCCCGCGGCGGTGTGATCAATGCCGTGGTCTGCGCCGCATTCTTGGGTGCTCACTTTCTGCGCCAGCCGCGAGCCCGGATCACGGTGATCTCGGCACTAATCCTGTTTGCCGTACTGGGTACCAAGGTCATCCTCCCAGCACTCGACGACTGGACCGGCGGCAAACTGAGTGAGCGGTACGCCAGCGTCGACCCTTCGCTGCGCCGTTCAATCGCTGAACAAGAGCTTCGCATTTGGCGTGACAATCCCATCTTCGGTGTCGGACCCGGTGGCGCCAAGGACCGGCGCCGCGCCGTATTTGGCATCAATATCGCGGCGCATACCGAGTACACCCGGATGCTCGCCGAACACGGCATCTTCGGCGCCTTGGCGCTCTTGCTGCTCGTGAGCATGGGCGTTCAGGCCTATTTGCGTGCCCCCTCCGCCTTGACCAAAGCGTGGGCTGGGGCACTCGCCGGCTGGGCCATGCTCGAGATGTCTCATGCCGCCATGCGGATCGGTGTCATCTCATTGCTGTTCGGCTTGGCGATGATCCGCTGGCACAAGCCACCTCGACGCGGCCGGCGTCCCGTGCCGAAAACCACCTCCGCCCCCAGACTGCGCCCAATCGGTACCCCGTGAGCTCGACATCATGCCGCGTCGGCCTGGTCGGCCCGATGCTCGGTGGCCATGCAGGCTGGGTCGCCAACCCTGGCCAAGCCTTGGCGACTCTGCTCGAACACGAGGGTTGGACGGCCCACACGACCTCCAACCAACGGCGCTCGTGGGCACGCTTGCTCGATACGCGCCGCGCTCTGCGCAGCTGGCGAGGCCAAGTCGACGTAGTGGTGGGGTTGGTCTACAGCGGACCGGGGTTTGCGTTCGCTGACCTCACCAGCCGAATCACCCGACACCGCTTGCGAGTGCCGCTCGTCCTTTGGCTACACGGCGGCAACTTGCCGACGTTCGCCCAGAAACACCCTCGCTGGGTAGCGAGCGTTCTCGGGCGTGCCGATCGACTGGTGGCGCCTTCGGCCTACTTGGCCGAAGCGTTTCGCGATCGACATTCGGCCATCGACACCATTCCCAATCCGCTGTCCCTCATCGACTATCCGTTTCGCCTCCGTGAGCATGCACGCCCACGGCTTTTGTGGATGCGGACGTTCCACCCGATTTACCAGCCCCTGATGGCGATTGACGTCTTGCATCGGCTGCGCCAGCGCCGGCCCGATGCCACCCTGACGATGGCCGGCCAAGATCGGGGCCGAATGGCCGCTTGCCGGGCGCATGCGTCATCACTGGGGTTGGCCGACGCGGTCGCATTCATCGGTTTTCTCGACCAAGCAGGCAAGCAGGATGCCTTCGCGCGTCACGACATCTTTCTCAACACTAACCGGATCGACAACGCACCGGTGAGCGTGGTCGAGGCCGGCGCGTTCGGCCTGCCAGTGGTCACCACCAATGCCGGTGGCCTGCGCCATCTCGTGCGTCACGAGGAAAGCGCTCTGCTGGTGGATCCCGACGACATCGATGGCATGGCCGACGCCGTGGAGCGACTGCTCGACGACAACGTGCTGGCCAGCGCGCTGTCGCGCGCCGGACGCGCTATCGCCGCGCCATGCGATGGTCCGCAGGTCTGCCACCGGTGGCAGACGCTTCTACGGGCGCTGGGAGAGCGACCGTGTCCCTGAGTGAGCGACTCTACGCGCGTTTGCCGACAATCGGCCAACACGCGGCGGTCAGTACCTACGGGGTCTATTGGCAATGGCTGCGGTTCGGTCCAGGGTACGACGCCGCACGCCGAGCTTACCTTCAGCGCGAGCACTTCGACACCGTACAGTGGCGAGCGTGGACCCAGGACCGGCTCCGGCGCCTGCTCACCGACTGCGCCCGCCACGTCCCCTACTACCGCGACACCTGGAACGGCGACCAACGCAACGCCGCCGAGGACGGCCATCTCGAAGCGATTCCGATGCTCGAGAAAGAGCCACTGCGCGCTGATCCCCACGCTTTCGTCCGCACCGACCGGCGGTCACCACGTACCATGGTCTTCCACACCAGCGGCTCGACCGGCACCCCGATTGCCTGTATCTGGACCGTCGGCGAGCTTCGTAATTCACTGGCCCTGCGCGAGGCGCGCTCAGCAGCGTGGGCTGGCACCAGTTTTCGGCGCTCGCGCGCCACGTTTTCGGGACGAACGGTGGTACCCAACCCCCACAGCACCGGGCCGTTCCATCGCTTCAACCTGGCCGAGCGTCAGGTCTATTTCTCGGCCTTCCATCTGTCGGCCACAACGGCACCTCACTACGTCGCGGCCCTCCGCAACCACCGAGTACGGTGGCTCACTGGCTACGCTGTTTCGTTTCATTTGCTGGCCCGCCACATTCTGGAACAAGGGCTCGAGGTTCCAACGCTCGACGCCATTATCACCACCAGCGAGAAGCTCACGGAGTCGATGCGCACGGAAATGGAAGCGGCCTACGGCTGTCGGGTCTTCGAGGAATACAGCACCGTCGAGAACGCGGTCTTTGCCAGCGAATGCCCCGAAGGTCGCCTCCACGTCAGCCCCGATGCCGGTGTGGTCGAGATCGTTCGGCCCGACGGTACAGCCTGCGTGCCGGGTGAGCCCGGTGAAGTGGTCGCTACCTGCTTGATGCGCGACCACCAGCCGCTGATCCGATTCAGACTCGGCGATGTCGCGACGTGGGCCCTGGAGCCCTGTCCCTGTGGTCGCACCATGCCGGTTCTGGCCGAAGTCGTCGGCCGCACGGAAGATGTCGTGGTCGGGCCTGACGGCCGCGCCATGGTTCGCTTTCATGGCATTTTCGTTGACCTGCCGGCCGTGCGGGAAGGTCAGATCGTGCAAGAAGCGCTCGACCATATCCGGGTCCGCGTGGTGCCAACACCATCGTTTGGCGCCAGCGACGAGCAACTCATCATCGCCAGGGTGCGCCAGCGCCTGGGCGACAAGGTTGCCGTCACTGTCGAGCTGGTCGACACCATCGCGCGATCAGCAGCGGGCAAGTTCCGAGCCGTCATCTCGCATCTCGGAGATAAGGCCTTGTCATGAAACGACCTCGACTCTTGATTCTGTCCCAGTACTTTCCGCCCGAGATGGGTGCGCCGCAAGTGCGTCTCTCCGAACTCGGCGAGCGCTTGATCGACCGAGGCTGGGATGTCGAGGTGCTCACCGCCTTGCCCAACTACCCGACTGGCCGGGTTTTTGATGGCTACCCGCGGATGAGGCCGACTGTCGAGTCCATCGGCCGTTTGCGCACGGTGCGTGTGCCACTCTTCCCAAGCCAGCGCGGCTTCGTACGTCGCCTCGCCTCGTATTTCTCGTTTGTTGGCACGGCCAGCCTGTTGGGTCCGAGCCGCTGCGCGCGACCCGATCTGCTGCTTTGTGAATCGCCGCCGCTCTTCCTCGGGCTAACGGCACGCTACCTCGCCCGTCGTTGGCGTTGCCCCTACGTCTTCAATGTCAGCGATCTTTGGCCCGCCTCGGCGGTTCACATGGGTGTGGTGCGGGCCGGCAGTCTCCCCGTCCGCATGGCTGAGCGCCTCGAGCTCTGGCTCTACCGCGGCGCCGCGGCCATCACCGGCCAATCATCCGAAATCATCGACGCGGTGCGCGAGCGGGTTCCCGACCACACCACGGCGGTCATCACCAACGGCGTCGAACCGTCCCGGTTCGGGCCCGATCAGACCGACCAAGAGGCACATACGCTATTGGGCAACGAACCGGGTCCGATCTTTCTCTACGCGGGTCTACTGGGCCTGGCGCAAGGCCTGGATCAAGTGCTCGACGTTGCCCTCGCCTTGCCGGAAGATACCCCCGGACGTCTTGTCCTGGTGGGTGACGGCCCCTTGCGCGAACACCTCGAGGCCCGCGTGCACGATGAGCACATCACCCGGGTCCGTTTGCTGCCCGCGCAACCCCGAGAGCGGGTGCCCGCCCTGTTAGCGGTGGCGGATATCGCGCTGATCAGCCTCGGCCGCACCTTGCCCGGCGCCGTGCCCAGCAAGATCTATGAAGCCATGGCCTCGGCACTACCGATTCTGCTGATCGCGGGTGGTGAACCCGCCAGCCGGGTCACGCGCGCACCCTCTGGCATCGCTGTCGAACCGGGCGATCTGACCGCGATCACGGCTGCCTGGAAGCACCTCGCCTGTGACCCCGAGTTACGAGCTTCTCTTGGCACCGCGGGACGTCGTGAGGCCGAGGTTCGCTATAGTCGCGCCGCCATCGCCGACCACCTCGATACGGTTCTGCGGTCAACGCTGGTGGCCTCTGGTGAAGCGCAACAGCAATCCAGCTAGCCCCAAAACTAGCGAGGCTACGCCTCAGACCAACAGGCCGGTCAGGCTCCCTCTTGTAGCGGCCGTCGCCCCTGGCGGCCGTCCGGCTCTTGCCATGAAGACGGCCGGCACGGGGTCCGGCCGCTTGTATATTGGAGCTGCGGGAGGGGCGGGCCAGGTCTTTCACGAGACTGAACCTTCGAATCGCGACCGCAGTGGAACGCGAGAACCTCCCGCAGCTCCCCTCGCGGTGGCGCGGGGGGGAGAGGACGTTCCGGAGGCGGGGAGGTCGTTCCGGCCGCGAGGCTTCGAGCCTGAATGTAGATCGACCCCCCGCCCTCTTCGCCGATGCCGAGGAGTATCTGAGTGCCTCTGAGCCTGCATGAACAAGCTTGGCAGGCGATGGTACAGGGTCGGGGAGCCGCCTTCGGATTCTATCCGAGGAGACCGTCATGACCATCAGCCAAGACCGGCTGTTTGCCGGGATCGATGTCAGTGCCAAGACCTTTGTCGTACGCACCGATGCAACACCCAACGTTCAAACATACGGCAACACACCTGCAGGGCACGGAAAGCTGATCCGACGCCTAAGTAAGTGCGGGCCGATCGCCCGCGTTGTGCTCGAAGCTTCTGGGGTCTACAGCCTCGACCTCGCTCTGGCCCTTCACAGGGCACCCAATGTCGAGGTCATGGTACTCAACCCTCGCGTCGCTCGGAACTTCGCCAAGGCGCTTAAGCAGAGATCAAAGACCGACCCCGCCGATGCCGAAGTCTTGCTCGAATATGCGCGTCGCATGGACTTCCAGCCCTGGAAGCCGCCTTCTAAGGAAGCCCTGGAACTCCGCGCCCTCCTGCGACGACGCGCGAGCCTCGTCAAGGCCAGAACAGCCGAAAAGAACCGTCTACATGCAGTCACGGCTACCCATGAACTCTCGCCACTCGTGCGACGCGACATCCAGCTTGCCATTCGACAACTCACCAAGCGCATCAGCTCCATCGAGAAGCTGGCTCAGAAGCTCGTAGAGCGAACACCCGCGTTTCAAAATGCGATGCGGCGACTCATCACGATCAAGGGCATCGCTACCGTCTCGGGGCTGCACATCCTTGCCGAGATCCTCGCCCTGCCCGAAGGCATGACCGCCAAGCAGTGGGTCGCGCATGCTGGCCTGGACCCACGCCACTTTCAATCCGGTGAGACAGTCCACAAGGCACCCAAGATCACCAAAGCAGGAAACGCCCACCTACGAGCCGGCCTCTACATGCCAGCCCTAGTCGCTATCCAATACCAGATCTCCGTCAAGGCATTCTACGAACACCTACTTCGACGGGGAAAGGCACCCATGCAGGCAGTCGTCGCCGTCATGAGAAAGCTACTCGTAGCCATTCACGCCATGCTCAAACATGACGTCGACTACGATACCAATCGCTTCTACAAACTTCCCGATCCAGCTTGACGGCGAAGAGAGTATCTACGAAAGAGCATCGCGATGCTGCCGCAGACTGCAGGACACCGAACGTCTCGCTTAACATCTGGCTCATCTGTAAAGATGTTGGCGGGCCTAGTGACCTAGCGCATACGAAGGATGAGATACGTAAAGATCTCGAGGCTCAGGTGCTTACGAAAAACGCAGGCGCACCCGAAGGTTCGTTGAGCATTTTCGGAAGTGACTGAGTCCAAGAGATTTGTGTAGATCGCCTTCAAGATGCGCTAGTTTTGGGGCTAGACAAGCGACCATGAGAAAACGAGTCAAACGCGTTGCGCAAGGCCTGTTGTTGGCCACGGGCGCCACGATCCTGACCGTACTCTGCCTCGAGCTCGCCGTCCGGCTGATCGCACCCCAGCAGCTGATCGCCTTTCGCCGCGATATCTGGCAACCCAAGGACGGCGTCGGCTGGCACCACGCCCCCAACGCAGACTCACAAATCAACACCGGGGAACGCGAAGTGCGGTTCCACACCGACGCCGATGGCCATCGAATTGGTGAGCAACCACTTCCCACTAAAGGCTGGCGGGTGCTGGCCCTTGGCGATTCCTTTCTGGAGGCAATCCAAGTCGCCCACGAAGACACCATGAGCCACCACCTCGAAACCGGCCTGACTGCCGTTTTCGGCGAAGGGCGGGTGGTGAACACGGGGGTTGGCGGATGGGATCCCAACCACTACTTGATCGAGGCAAGGAGCGAGCTGGCGCGGGAGCAATTCGACGCTGTCGTGGTGTTCTATTTCGTGGGCAACGACGCTGTGCCCTATTTCAAGGACCACTACAATCCACGCCCCAGTGCTGAAAGCCCTGGTTTGCGGTTCCCGCGTTCGCTCACCCGCAACGAGCTCATCGGTGCGGTCGCTTACCCGATCAACAACGCGCTCGAATCCAATGCGCACCTATTCGTTCTGGCCAAGAACCGCCTCAAGTTCTTGCTCATGCGAATCGGTCTTTCGGCCCACTACTTTCCCCCTTCGCTGATGCGCGAGAATCGTGAAGCAAAGGGCTGGGCAATCAGCTCAGACATTGTTCGGAGCATCGCGGATCTGGCCGCGAGCCAAGCCCTTCCCACCCTCGTGGTCCTGCTCCCCGGGGTCTACCAGGTGGACGACGCGGTGAGCACCCGCTACATGACGTCCTTGAAGATCGACCCCTCGACCGTCGATCTCTCCCAGCCTTCGACCGTGCTGACCCCTTATTTTGCGGAACACGGTCTGCCGCTTGTCGACACGTTGCCAGCGCTTCGCGCGGCCCACGCTGAAGGCATCGGAACGCTCTACGGCCACGTCGACACCCACCTGGCGCCCGCTGGCCACCGGATCGCCGCGGAAGCCGTGTTGCCGGCACTTCGAGACATGCTGCGAGACGTCCTTGCCAAACCGGCCACACCATGAGCAACAGCGGTGAAGTCGATCGGCAGGTCCAACGGGAAGCCAAGCGCATCCGTGCGGAATACGCCCGCCGCGCCCGCGACCTTCCCGCCGATTACTACAGCCCCCGGCACCCCGCCAACCTCTTTCTTCGTCACAGCCAGGAACGGGCCTTGCTGTGGGCATTGACCCACGCCGAGCTGCTGCCGCTCGACCAGCGGCGAGTACTCGAGATCGGCTGCGGTACCGGTCGTTGGCTGCGGCTGTTGGCCGACTTCGGGGCCACCCGCGAACACCTCGCGGCCATCGACCTCGACGAGGGGCGCTTGGCGGAAGCCGCCATCACGCTCCCGGGCACCGATCTTCGAGCCGGCGACGCCACCCACCTGCCCTGGGCCGACGCCACCTTCGATCTGGTGTTTCAAAGCACCGTCTTTACCTCGGTGCTCGATAACGCGGTACGGCAAGGTATTGCGACCGAGATGCGCCGCGTGCTGGCCCCGGGTGGTGCCATCATTTGGTACGACTTTCGGGTCGACAACCCACGCAACCCGCACGTGCGCGGTGTCCCGCGCCGAGAGCTGCGGCAGCTCTTTCCAGACTGCCACATTGTCGTGCGGCGGACCACGCTGGCGCCACCGATCGCACGCCGCCTGGTGCCCTGGTCGTGGCCGCTGGCATCGCTGCTCGATGCCCTGCGCCTGCTCGACACCCATGACATCGCGGTGGTGACGCCGGAGTGATCAGGCCGGCGGACCGTTCGAGGGAAAAACTTCCTCGCTCGGTTCGCCACGAGGTTGGAATTTCTTACCGAGTTGGGCGATTTGGGCTCCGTCGTGTGTCACCTTCGCAATCGTCTCTTGCACCGACCGGCCAACGAGAAGACGATGCCACTGGACAGCGCCGGATATACTTCGCCGACGCCACTCACACCTTCGGACCGCTACCCACCGTGCAAACCAAAACCCTCGCCTGCGTTGTCGGCGCCCGCCCCAATTTCGTGAAGATGGCACCCATTCTGAATGGGTTGGCCAGCGTCGCGCCGCGCCTTCGACCGGTCTTGGTGCACACCGGACAGCACTACGACGCGGTCATGAGCGATCTCTTCTTCCGCCAGCTCGGTCTTCCCACACCCGATGTTCACCTGGAAGTCGGCTCGGGCCGGCACGGAGCCCAAACCGCGAGAGTACTCGAACGATTCGAAGCATGGTTGCTTGAGGCGGAGCCACGCCCCTGCGCGACACTGGTGGTGGGTGACGTCAACTCCACGGTCGCCTGCGCCATGGCGTCGGTCAAACTGGGGATTCCGGTCATCCACGTGGAGGCCGGTTTGCGCAGCTTCGATCGCGAGATGCCTGAAGAGATCAATCGGGTGCTGACCGACGCGATTTCCGATTTGATGCTGGTCACCGAGAAAAGCGGGATCGAAAATCTGCGGCACGAGGGACGACCAAAAGGCGCTGTCAAGTTGGTTGGCAACGTGATGATCGACGCACTCGAGCGCCAGCTACCGGAAGCGCGTGCTCTCGAACAGCCCCGGCAACTCGGCCTCGAGCCCGGCGGCTACGTGCTGACCACGGTCCACCGCCCGTCGAACGTCGACGAACGTCGTGCCTTGGGAATGTTGATCGAAGCCCTTGGCCGTGTGGCGATGCACCTTCCCGTGATCTGGCCGATTCACCCCCGCACCCGTGCGCGAATGAAAGACACCGAGCTCTGGCACCGGGCCAAATCGACCCCAAATCTTCGGCTCGAAGAACCACTCGGCTACTTGGAATTCCTCGGTTTGTCGGCCGACGCCAAGATGATCGTGACCGACTCGGGTGGCATTCAGGAAGAGGCCACCGCGCTGGGAGTTCCCTGTTTGACTCTGCGCGAAAACACCGAGCGACCCGCCACGGTCGAAGTGGGCACCAACACCTTGGTGGGCGACGACTACGACCACCTTCTGCGACTGGTGGACGATGTCCTGGCGGGACGCTACAAGACCGGCACCCGCCCTCCCCTATGGGATGGAGAAGCCCGGATGCGGGTGGCTAAAGCCGTGCGGGACTTTGTCGACGATCTGCCAACGAGGGCCTGATCACGCCAATCCTGCCCATCGGCGACGACGAACGCCTTTTTGTCCGCGCCCTCATGGGTGACGCCGACGCCCTTCGCGCCTGCATGAAGGGAGGGCAGCCTCTCGACCACCACCTTCTGCGATCGGCCGTCGCCCGCCGAGCACACGCCCACCAGATCGAGCTCGACGACGCGAGTCGGCAAACACTTGCAGCCGCATCAGCTCATTGGATGTTGCTCAATCACACCCTCCTCGGGCTCGGCCACACCTTGAACCGCGCCGGCATCGATTGGGTGCCGATCAAAGGCTGTGATCTGGCCCAACGGGTTTACGAGGCGGAAGAAGATCGTCCGTCGTCGGATATCGATCTGTTGATTCGACCCGGCGACTTCGAGGCCGCGAGAACCGCCCTGTCGGCCGCGGGTTGGGCCCCGGTCAGCGACGATCCTGCCGTCGAACGCTACCGGGCGGAGGAGGGCTACGCTTGGCAAGCTCGCCGCGAGGGGAGCCCGCTGCTCGAGGTTCATTTTCGACTTTGGGGCCTGGTGCCCGAAGGGTACGCCGCTGCCATCGTCGATTCCCCCGACGCCGGGCCGCACGGCCCCGACCCCGCCGATGCCTACATCATCGCCGCGACGCACCAATGGCTCAACCCGCCGCCACGCACGTTGCTCGGCTGGTGGGACCTCGAGCGTATTCGCCTCACGTTCGGTTCGATGGCCACGCGCTTCGCTGAACGGGTGATCGACCGGGCCGTTCAATGGGACCTTCAACTACCGGCGATGCTCGGCGCGATGATGGCCGGCTCCCTGTTTCCGGGCGCTACCCATGACGCCATCCGAGCAGGCTTGGCGCCCAGCCTCCGCGCGCCCGAACGGAGTTTGGTCCGCAGCGTGCTCCAGCGGGGCGAAGCCAAAACGGGAACACCCCGCATCGTCCTCGCGCGGCTTCTCGCCGGAAGATCGAGCCGCGGCGGTTGGCGGGTGGTGCCCCGAAGGATCTGGAGCCATGCCGGGGTCGTGGCTCAAGAAACGCCACCAGACTGGTGGTGGCCGCGACGACGACTTACCCACGTACTTCGGCGTTTGGGCGTCGGAGCCTGAACCGAAACGAGCCACTCCGCAGGGCGAAGCGGCCCGTTTCTGGTTCGGCCAGGACCACTGCGATCGGAAGCGGCTAGGGAACCGTGACCGACCAAGCGGAGGTGTCACCGGACTCGAAACCATCGGCGAAAATGGCGAAATCCACTTTGGCGAAGCCGATGTTCTCACGCTGGCCGTTGAAGACCGGGAAGTAGTGGCGGGTGTCCGTCCACGCAATGTAGGCCGAGCCACCTTCGACATCGATTCCCATGTATTCACCGTATTGGTTGGCGTTCGCTAGCGGGTTGTCGCCCGTGAACTCGTTGCTGAACGAGATGCCCGCGTTGGTGAACTCCGAGGACGGCTGGCTGACCTGGATGTTGGTCTCGATGCTCGCGCCGCAGTCCAGCGAGCGGGCCGCGAAGTAGTCGACCTCGTCGCCCTGAGGGTCGTTGCGGGTATCGTGCCACGCAAACACCGGGAAGCCGTTCTGCTGGTCCATCTCGAGCACGGGGTGGAATTGGGGCAAGCCCGCCAGACCATCATCGTTGAGCTTCAGCGGCGCGCTCCATGTTGCGCCGTCATCTGTCGAGCGAATGGTCCACACGTCGGTGTTGTTGACTCCACCCGAAGTCCAGTCCGAGAAGGTGACATAGAGCGTGCCGTCACAAGGCCCACCCGAATTGTCGACCTCGATCGCACCAAATGGGTTGACACCCCGGTTGTTCTGCGCGTCCGGGAAGTTCGCCCCGCTGAAGCCCACGAGATTGAAGTCCTGGATGTTTTGGGCCGCCGACCAGGTCACACCACCGTCTGTCGACTTCGAAAAGTACATGATCTCGTTGGTGCAACTTCCGCCGCAGGTCAGGGAGTCGTAGATGACGTAGACCGTACCGTCGTCATTGACCGCCATCTCGCAGCCGAGTTGGAAACCCGAGACGTTGGGCAAGTTGACCTCGGTCCACGTCGCACCGTTATCGGTCGAGTAGGCGAATTTCTCGTTATTGCCTCGGTCCCAACACGTGTAGTGGCGACCGTAGAAGGGGCTGCCGGAATCGTTGTCAATCAAGTAGAACTGCTTGTCCTCGACCAACCCGAGGCCCCAACTGTTCTTGATAATGCCTTGAGCCGACCAGGTGGCGCCACTGTCGGCCGATCGCGCGACCACCACGGCGAACTGGGTACCACCGCTGTTGCATAGCAGGAGGTACTCGAGGAAGACCTCATTCTGGTCGTTCCAATAGACCGCTGGGTCACTCCCAAAGGTACTGCCAGCACAGGTCAACCCCGTGTAGGCCGAGGGGCCCGGAGCGCACGTGTAACCCCAGGTCGTGCCGCCATCGGTTGAATAGACCACCGCTTGCGTGCTCGGTACACACAGACCAGGAATGGTGTCGAAGGTGTTGGCCGCGGCGACCATTTGGTTCGTGTTGTTGTGATTGACGGCGATTTGGATCTCTCCCTGGTAGCCCGTGGGAGGATCGGGCAAGGTCGCGCCGGGATTGCGGTTGGTGTCCGCCACGCCGCCCTTTGCCGCCACGCCTTCCTGCTTCGCGCCGTCCACCGCCGTACGCGCGAACACCTCATCCACCACTGCATCGCCATAGTGCTGACGCGCCAAGGATTCGTGCATCGCCATCCAGCGCTCGTGCCAGACGATGATGAACGGCGGAATCATGTGTTCGTACCGGCGTTGGTTCATGTCGATTTCCATCAACTCCTTGGGCGACATGGGCAGGTACTGGAGGTACGGCTCGACCATCGCACGCTCGCTCTCGTGGCCAACCGTCGCAGCGCGTAGGCTGAGAAACGTCGGATCGTTCTGCAGCTGATGGTAGGCCGGTGTCAAACTCTGGCGAAGCTCCGACGGCGTGGGGGCGGCGTGGATCACACCAATACCGAGCAAGAAAATCGACAGCGCCACACAAACCAGGCGCAGGTCACGACTGCGAGGTAGCGAAACTCTCATGGTAGTCCTCCGGGGATTCGGGCTTTGGGAAAACGCGAACAGCGCGTGATTTAACTCCAGCTCTACCACGATGAAGGCAACCCGAGACCAATCGAGCGGTACCGTCGTTACGTGCGACCCTCTAAACTGCACGCAAGAGCGCCACTTGACGCACCACTTCGCTCCAGGCGGTACCACCCAGCGACGAACGGCGGGCGACGGCCGCACGCGGATCAAGCCATGCCGCGAGATCGATCTCGGCAAAGGCCGGATGAAAGCTGGCAGCATGGCCGGAGGTCAATCCGCGTAGATCCACGCCTTCTTGTTCACACCAGCGGACGATGCGACCCACCACTTCGTGGGCTTCGCGGAAGGGCACGTCTCGCGCGGCCAATGCATCGGCAAGCTCGGTCGCCAAGCTGAAATCACCCTCGAGGGCCGTGTCGAAACGAGCGGTCTTCACTTCCAGCGTGCGCCACATTCCCGCCATGATGCCTACCGAGGCCAGGGTCGTTTCGACCGCGTGAAACAGCGGTTCACGATCTTCCTGGAGGTCCCGGTTGTAGGCCATGGGCAACCCCTTGGTCAACACCAACAATGCTTGCAGATCAGCCATCACCCGCGCGGCCTTGCCGCGAACCAACTCGGCGGCGTCGGGATTGCGCTTTTGGGGCATGATGCTCGATCCTGTCGCATAGCCTTCGCCCATACGGATGAAGGCCACTTCGGCGCTGGCCCACATGACGAGTTCCTCGGCCATGCGCGACAAATGTCCCATGGTGATGGCACAGGCCGCCGCGATCTCCTGCTCGTGATCCCGCGCCGCCACCGCGTCCATGGCATTCTCGACCGGCCCCGCGAAGCCCAGGTCGCTCGCGGTCGCAGCTCGATCGATCGGGTGCGGCGTTCCGGCCATGGCGCAGGCCCCCAAAGGACACTGATCCAGGCGCCGGCCAGCGTCCCGAAGACGTCCGAGATCACGAGTCAAGGCCCAGGTGTGGGCCAAGAGATGGTGCCCGAGCAAGATCGGCTGCCCACGTTGGAGATGGGTGTAGCCCGGCATTAAAGTCTCACCATCGCGCTCGACTCGGTCCAACATCGTGCCGATCAGCGTGGTCAGAGCCGCTTCCAACGACGCTGCCCGACGCTTGAGCCACAGACGAACATCGGTCGCCACTTGGTCGTTGCGCGAACGGGCCGTGTGCAGTTTCTTGCCCACTTCACCCACGAGCGCGACCAAGCGGGTCTCGACCGCCATGTGAATGTCCTCATGCGCGTCGGTCGGCCGCCACGCGCACGACTCGATCTCGTCGCGCACCGTCACCAGCCCGGTTCGCAGGGCTTCGGCCTCTGCGGCCGCCAACATGCCCGCGCGCTCGAGGGTGCTGACATGCGCCATGGACCCGTCGATATCCTCTTCTAGCATGCGCAGATCGACCTCGATCGACGAGCCAAAGCGCTGCATGTCGTCATTCGTTCCGGTCTCGAATCGACCGCGTAGGGTGCTCATGACGCCTACTCGCCCTCGGAGATCCGCCGTGCGCCCAGGGTACGCAGGCGCAAGGCGCGCAGGCGAATAAAGCCCGTCGCGTCACTCTGGTCATAAACGTCATCGGCCTCGAAGGTGGCGATCTCCTCGTCGTACAACGTGTGGGTTGCCGAACGCCGACCATCGACCGCAGCCGCACCCTTGTAGAGCTTCAACCGCGCCTCGCCGTTCACCCGCACTTGCACGGAGTCCATGAACGACTGTAAGGCCTCCCGCTCAGGGCTGAACCAAAGCCCGTTGTAGACCATCTCGGCATAGCGCGGCGAGAGCTCGTCGCGCAGGTGCTGGACTTCCCGATCGAGGGTCAGAGACTCGACCGCGCGGTGAGCATGCAAGAGCAGGGTACAACCGGGGGTCTCGTACACACCGCGGCTCTTCATGCCGAGAAACCGATTCTCGACGATGTCGACGCGGCCGATCCCATGCCGGCCACCGATCGTGTTCAGCCGCTCCAGCAAGGCCACCGGCTCGAGCGGCTCGTCATCGACCGCGACCGGCGTTCCACGCTCGAACTGGATGGTCACGAACTCGGACTGGTCCGGGGCGTCTTCTGGATTGGTGGTCATCCGGAACATATCGGCTGGTGGTCCGGCCCACGGGTCCTCGAGCACACCTCCTTCATAGGAGATGTGCATGACGTTGGCGTCCATCGAGTATTCGGGCCGGCCCACGGCCGCCAGACTGATCCCCTTCTCCGCTGCGTACTGCAACAGATCGGCACGCCCCCGAAAGTCCCACTCCCGCCACGGAGCGATGATCTTCACATCCGGCTTGAGGGCATACGCGGCCAGCTCGAACCGGATCTGATCGTTGCCCTTGCCTGTGGCACCATGGGCGATCGCCTGGGCCCCCGCCCGCTCGGCTGCTTGCACCAAGCCACGGGCCAAGACCGGCCGCGCGAGGGCGGTACCCATCAAGTAGTAGTGTTCGTACACTGCGTTGGCGCGCATGGCCGGGAAAATGCACTCACGAACGAAGACCTCACGCAGATCTTCGACGATGATGTCCGCGGCACCGGTGTCCTGCGCGGCCTGGCGCGCCTTGGCTACCTCGTCGCCTCCCTGGCCGACGTCGCCGGTATACGCAACCACCTCGGCGTCGTAGGTTTCCTGAATCCACCGCAAAATAACCGACGTATCCAAGCCGCCTGAATAGGCGAGCATCACTTTCATGAAAGCTTCTCCAAGATATCTTCAAAATGAAGCGCCGCCGCGGCGCCGCCGTCGGCGGCGCGGGTAACGGCCAACACGGTGTCGTCGCCCGCGACGGTCGCCAAGATCTCGTTCGCCAACAACGCATCCAAGGATTGCGCGGAGGACAAAGGGTCGGCCGCTGGCCGGTCGGGCACGGCCTGGCCTCCAGAAGGGAGTCGGGTCGTAGTCACCGTATCGATCGCGGCGGCGACGGGATGAGCCGCACCCGGTGTCGTCTTGATAACCACCAGGTTGCCCGAATGATCGATTCGAACCACGAAAGTTCGCATGAGGTCAGCGAGGGTGGCGGCGGCCTCGTCCACCTGCCCTGTACCGCTGTCGAGAACGTAACGGAAGCCCCCATCCCGGGTGACTCGCTGGGCTCCGAGCACGGCCAAATCCCGCGAAACAGTCGTTTGGGTCACCCGATACCCGGACCGCGCCAGCCGATCGACCAAGGCCTCTTGATTGGCCGCGATCCCTTGCTCCAGCAACCGGCGCAAGGCCAACCTTCGCGCAGCGGCCCGACTCATCGCTGCACCCACGACAGTCGTATCCAAGTGGCTCCCGCGTGCATTTTCAAGCGCATATGCGCATAATACGGATCCAAACCACCGAAGTCAAGCCACCAAGTGACAAATGGTACGCTGGTTCGAAAGAGGCGCCCAGGCATCGCGAGCGCCTCCTGCCCGAGCATGACCAGCGTCCCGAAACCCAGCCCCAGCCCGCCCCGCGCCATGCAGCGCAAACTCGAAGCTTTGGGACTGGATGCCACCTCGCCACCTGCCGCCAATGATTGGCCACAGTGGGCTTCTAAGATTCGCACCGCGCTGACGGATGCGGACGAATACCGCCGGATGCTCGAGCAATCATTGACCGCCGCCTCCGATGAAATTACCTCGTTGAGCAGTCGGATTCGCGCCGGGTCCAAACACCGAATCGAAGAAGAACGCAACAAGCTGCGGGCTGTGATTGACGCGCTCGGCGCCGGGGTTTGTCTCCTGGACATCGAAGGGCACCTGCTGTGGCTCAACCCGGAAGCCGAGCGACTACTGGGATATCGAGAGGCCGATTTGGTCGGCACGCCTTTTCTCGAACGCGTAGAACGTCGACCGCCTGAAGCGACCACCCTCCGCTCGGCCGAGATCGACGATGCGCCAGCCGATCCAACCGCAACCCAGGTTCAAGACACACGTTTCTTGTGCCGTGACGGCACAGCCCTTCCGGTGTCCTACACACTGACACCGCGGCCCGATCAAGGCGATCAGTTCAGTGCGGTGCTCCTGTTCATCGACATGAGCGACCATCACCGGATGGCCAACGCGCTGCGGGAGAGTACCGGTCGCTACCGAAGGTTGGTGGACTTCGCCCCCGAGGTAATCTGTACCCTGAGCGGGGTCGAAGGCCGGGTCGAGTCGCTCAACCCCGCCTTCGAGACCTTGACCAAGTGGTCTCGAAACCTCTGGATCGGCCGGTCGCTGCTCGACTTGATTCATCCCGAAGATGTCGCGCTGGCCGAGAAGAACATCGCGCGTCTTACCGAAGCGAAACCCGTGCCACCTTTCGAAGTGCGGGTTTTGACGCAGAGCGCCGACTACCGCACCACCGAGGTCACGGGTACGCCCTTGGAGACCCAAGCCGATCGCCCCACCGTCCTCGCGATCGTGCGTGACGTGACCACCCGCAAGACCTTCGAGCGGGGTCTGACCTCCGCCAAGGAAGCGGCGGAAGCAGCGAACCGCACCAAGAGCTCTTTCCTCGCCAACATTAGCCACGAGATTCGAACCCCGCTGAACGCGATCATCGGGATGACCACGGTCCTACTCGACACCGATATCGACGAAACCCAGCGAGATTTTGCCCAGACCATTCGCTCGAGCGGCAACACCCTACTCAGCTTGATCAACGACGTTCTCGACTTCTCGAAAATCGAATCAGGTCGGCTCGAGCTCGAAGAAGCACCGTTTGATGTGGCCGAGTGCGTTTCCTCGGCGGTTGACTTGGTGGCAGCCGAGGCGCGCACCAAGGGACTGCCCGTCGAGACCTACATCGACAAGACCGTTCCGCAGCACCAAGAGGGAGACATCACCCGGCTTCGGCAGGTGTTGTCCAACCTGCTGACCAACGCCGTCAAGTTCACGGACCAGGGTTCGGTTCGGGTTACGGTCTCGGGGCGCGAGACCGGGCGCGACAGCTTCGAACTACGTTTCGCAGTTGCCGATACTGGCATCGGCATCGCCCCGGACAAGGTTCACCGTGTGTTTCGCGCCTTCACCCAGGTCGACACCTCCACTTCTCGCAAGTACGGCGGCACAGGCCTTGGCCTGGCGATCTCGCGCCGCCTTACCGAGCTGATGAAGGGTCGCATTTGGTTCGAGACGCGTGAAGGCGAGGGCTCGACCTTCTTCTTCACCGCCCGCACCCGGTTGCTCAACGAAGCCGATACCGCAGCCTGGACCGAGGAGAACGAGCCCGGGATCGATGCCGCCCTCGCCCAACGCTTCCCGCTACAGATCCTGGTGGCCGAGGACCATCCCGTCAACCAAAAGGTCACATTGCTGCTGCTGAACGAAATGGGCTACGAAGCCACGATCGTCGCCAATGGCCGCGAAGCGATCGAAGCGATCGATCGCCAGGCCTTCGATGTCATCTTGATGGACCTTCAGATGCCGGAGCTCGACGGCCTCGAAGCCACCCGAGCCATTTGTCGCCGCTGGCCTCAGCCACAACGGCCGCGGATTGTCGCGATGACCGCCAGTGCCACCACCGAAGATCACGAGCGGTGCTTGTTAGCGGGGATGGACGATTTCATCAGCAAGCCCGTGTCGCTAGCCGAGCTACGCCTGGTCCTGGTGCGCACAGGCAAGGCCATGCTGGAAAAGCCGGCAAAAAAAAACAACACGGTCGAGCCTACCGACACCCATCTCGACCTGCGGGTCCTCGAGAGCCTTTACGGCTTCAAGCCAGCCGCCATCGAAGAGCTGGTCGGCACCTTCATTGCCCACGCTGGGGAGCAGATCGAATCCCTTCGCCACGCCGTCAAAGACGGCGATAAGCCCAAGGTGGAATCGATCGCGCACAGCCTCAAAGGGAGCAGCGGTTCCCTGGGTGCGTTGCGCATGTCTGGACTTTGTGAACAACTGGAGGCAGCATCGGCTTCTGACCGTGAACAGGCCACGGTTTTCGACGCCCTAGAGGCCGAGTACAAGCACGTTCGCCAAGCGCTTTCCGGCCAGCTCGCCCTGTGGCAGGCGCTGGCAACCGTCTAATCGCGTCTAGTCGGCGGGGCGTGGCTATTCGGCGGGTAGGAAACAGTACCCGAGACCTCGCTGGGTCACCAAGTAACTAGGATGGGCGGGGTCAGGCTCGATCTTCTGACGTAGGCGATGCATATGGACCCGCAGGGTGTCTTCGAACACCTCCTCGAGCGGCCATACCCGACGCAACAAATGATCGGTGGTCACCGTACGACGAGTACTACGAATCAAGATGTGGAGGAGCTTGGCTTCTGTTGGGGTTAGCGAGGTCTCCCGCCCCTCCACGGTCACGACCCGATGCACCAGATCAACGCGCAGGCGTTCGTCAATTTCGAGGACCGGCGCGCGCGCATACGCAAAATCGCCCATCCTCCGCAGCACACGCTTGACCCGTGCAGCGAGCTCACGCGGGTTAAAGGGCTTGGTGACGTAGTCCTCGGCCAACTTCTCGAAAGCGTCGACAACCGTGTGCTCATCATCCACTGCGGTCAACAGCACGACAGGCACATCACTGGACAGCTGCATCCGCCGACTCAACTCCAGGCCATCCATTCCCGGCATCTTGATGTCGACGACTGCCAAGTGCGGTAAGCCGTGGTCATTGATCCACGCCAGCGCTTCCCGGCCGGAACCAGCGGTAGCAACCTCCAGGCCTTCCCGCTCGAGCGCACGCTTCACGACATCCAGAATCGCGGGATCGTCGTCCACCACCAATACGGCGTACGGCGCGCCGTGGTTGGATGCGTCAGGCACGGTGTTCATGGTCGGTTCGCCAACATACGCCAACCCCGTCGGGAACACACGGCACCCTCTTTTCGGCGACTGGGTTCGTTCGAATCGGACATAGGATCTTGATGTCAGTATACTCGACTCTTCTACAAGATGAACGCGCTCACCCTACGAACGATTCTCTTGATCGAAGACGATCTGGACATCCAGACCGTGGCAAGCATGGTACTCGAGCGCATTGGTGGGTTCTCGGTGACCTGCTGCAGGTCCGGAACGGACGGTGTACGTGCGGCCAGCGAGGCCCCTCCCGACCTGATCTTACTCGACGTCATGATGCCCGAAATGGACGGTCCGGATACCTTGCGCGCACTGCGCCAGATTCCTTCGTTGGCCGCAACACCGGTCATTTTCATGACCGCCAAGGCACAACCGGACGAGGTCGCCGAGTACCACCGTCTGGGCGCCCTCGATGTGATCGTCAAGCCATTCGAGCCCACTACCCTGTGCGACATCGTGCGGACCTCCTGGCTCCGTCATGAGTCCCCGCCAGCGCGATGAGCACCCGGCCTTGGTCCCGCGAATCGCCTGAGCAGCAACTGCTCGGCTGGCCAACCCTATGGGGTCGCCACCTGGCAACGCCGCGCACGGCACGGGCCCTCCTGGCCGCGGTCGGCGGGCTCTCGCTACTGGTTTGGCTCACCGGCCTCCTCGGCCTGGCGCAGCCCTTGGCGCCCTTGCACGCCTTGGCATCATGGTCGGCGGCCTGCCTCGCCTTGTTGGTTGGCCTGTTCGCGACCCTCCAAGCAACCACCACCCGCGACGACCTACCGCGCGATAGGGTCCCCAAACTGCTGGCGACCACCCTCGCCATCGCTGGCCTTCTCGAGTGCCTGATCACGGCGCTTTCCTTGCTCGAGCCACTCGACTCCTTCACCCGTCTCACGCTGTGGTCAACTGCGCGTACCTTTCAAGCCGTGGCGCTGTGCGCCGGTGTTTGGAGCATTGCCCGATCCAGCCGACGCCCTTTGAGGCCTCAACTGATTGTCGGCGGCTTGGCCGTGCTAGCCGGTTTGATGTCCGTGGCAGTCGTGGCAGGCTTCGTGCGCCTACCGGCACTCGATGTCGATGCGTTGGTTCGTCGCCCCCTCGATTTACCCGCCCTCGTGATCTTCACGTTTGCCGGTTTGGTGGTCTTTCCACGCCTGCACCGCGCCAACGGCAATGTCTTGGCGTACGCCTTGATCGTCAGCTCCATTCCCCAGATTCTGTGCCAGCTTCAAGCGAGCTTTCTGGCGACCCACCCGGACGCCCCAAGCACAATCGTCACCCATCTTCTCGAAATGCTGGCCTATATCTGTCTGGCAATCGGCGTACTTTTGGATGGCGCGATCCGGGCTAGCCAGGAGCAAGCAGCGACGGTCGAATTCGAGACCGCTCAGCGTGAGCTGACCAAACAGACGCAAGAGCTGCAGCGGGTGGACCGAGAGCTGGTCGTTCAAGCCTCCAAGCGCAAACGCGCCGAGCGCTCCTTGCGGATGCTCGAGAAAGCCGTCGAAACGATGAGCATCGGCGTCACGATTACCGACCCCAAGGGCATCATCGTCTACGTCAACCCGGCTGATGCGGTCATGCATGGCTACGAGGTCCGTGAATTGCTTGGCGCCGAAGCCGCCGAGCTGACGGCCACCAATGCCGAGATCGGCGCGCCCGACGGCCCGCCCGACGGCGACGAACCATGGGCGCGCGAGACCACCCATGTAACCCGTGACAGCCGGATCTTTCCGGTCCGCCTGGTCTCCGACGTGGTGCGGGACACGCTGGGAAACATGCTCGCCCGCGTGACCACCTGTGAAGACATCACCGAACGCCATGAGATCGAGCGTCTCAAGCACGAGTTCATTTCCACCGTCAGCCATGAGTTGCGCACACCGCTGACCTCCATCATCGCCTCTCTCGGGTTGTTGGACAGCGGTGCCCTCGCAGGTGAGAAGGACCAAATCGACGAGATGATCACCGTAGCGCATCGCAACAGCAAACGCTTGCTACAACTGATCAATGACCTCCTCGACCTACAAAAGCTCGATGTCGGCAAGATCACCCTCAATCTCGAACCCGTCGGACTTTCAGCCTTACTCGACGACGCCCGTGCCGGAGTCCGCGCCTTTGCCGACGATCTCGAAATCCGCCTCCAGCTCGAGGCGACCGAAGGTCTGCTCGTGCTGGCAGATCGTCGACGCCTGACCCAGGTGATGCTCAACCTACTCTCCAACGCCATCAAGTTCTCAGCGGCCGGCAAGACAGTCGAGATTGGCGGTCGCCGGGTCGGCGGCCGGGTCGTGGTCCATGTCACCGATCATGGTCCGGGAATCCCGCGCGAGTACCGCCACCGTGTCTTCGAACGATTCACGCAACTCGATGCGTCCCCACGCCGCCGTATCGGCGGCTCGGGCCTTGGCCTGACGATTGCCAAGGAGCTGGTCGAGGCGATGTCCGGCACCATCACGTTCGACACCGAGATCGACCACGGCACGACCTTCTACGTCGAACTCCCCAGCGCCTGAGCCACCACGCCTGCCAAAAGCATGGTCGGTTCGCCGGCCAACCTTGCCCCTGGCTTCACGTGTTCTCGACATTCATTCGATAGATTCGATAGGCATTGCCAACTGCGGCGGCCATGTCGATTTCTTTACCTGCCGGCGGCCAAAGACATGCGATTTTGACCGCGAAATGCTAGGGTTTGTAGGTCTGATAACAACTTGCACGACATTCTGATAACAACTTGCACAAGATGTTGTGCTGTCTTTACAAAGCAACCCATGCTGTAAAGCTGCGTCACCGAAGTGGTTTCCCCCCTACCATCAGGATCAATCTCGCTCGATCGTGAGCGATACGTTCTGACGCAGCCACGTCTGCCCGGCGTCGTGCGATACGCGAACGCACGACGCTGATTCTCAGAGCCACGAAACGGAGACGGAGGTTACCAAATGCACTCTCTTCCCCTTATCAAGCGTTGCGCGCTCGTCGCACTCTGCGCTCTGCTGGTGATGGCCACCGGCAGCTTCGGCCAGACGGTCTTGGGCACCATCCAGGGCTTCATCACCGATAGCAGTGGCGCCGCCCTGCCCGGGGTTTCGGTCGAAATCACCAATACCGAAACCGGCATCTCTCGTACGGTTCAATCTGACAGTGGCGGTCGCTACAAGGCCCCGAGCTTGCAGCCGGGTGTCTATAGCGTCACCGCGACGCTCGATAGCTTCCAAACGACTCGGCGCGAGAACGTCCGGCTCCAGGTCGGTCAGATCATCGACGCCGGACTGAGCTTGGGTGTCCATGAGGTCTCCGAGGTGATCACCGTCACCTCCGACACGCCGCTCGTCGAGGTCAGCCGCTCGAGCGCGGCCTCCTATGTGTCCGAAGAGGAAATCGAAGCACTACCGATCGCTGGCCGTGACTTCAAGCAATTCGCCTTCCTGGCACCAACGGTCCAGAACGACAGTGTTCGCGGCTTCGTCACCATGAGTGGCCAGCGCGGCATCTACACCGGCCTCAACGTCGACGGCACCTCCGCCAAAAGCGCCTTCTTCGGTTACGGCCGCGGCGGTGAGTCGACCGAGAACGACGGCCTGGTCATCGCTCAGGATTCCGTGAAGGAATTCCAGGTCATCACCAATGGCTTTGCGCCCGAGTACGGCGCCAACGCTGGCGGCTACATCAACGTGGTCACCAAGTCGGGCACCAACAACTTGAACGGTAGCGCCTTCTACTTCTTCCGTGACGAGGGCTTGGCCGAGGACTTGCCGAGCTCGCCGCTCGACAACGCTCGCGGCAACGACGGCTCTCGCCCGGTCGACGAGTTCAAGGTCGAGAACTACGGTCTTTCCGTGGGTGGCCCGATTTCCCAGGACCGCACCCACTTCTTCTTCTCCTACGATCAAGTCAAGCGCGACGATCCGATCACCCGCAGCCTACGCACCGCCGGTGTATACGATGCCATTGCCCAGCGTGGCCAGACCGAGCCCGGCTTCTTGCGCCTGATAGAAGGCTACGACCGCAACGCCGATGGCACCGCCACCGGCCTGTTCCTGCGCTCGGTGGACAACACGATCTTGTTCGGCAAGATCGACCATCAGTTCAACGAGTCCAACAGCGCCTCGTTGCGTATCAACACCACCGATTACGAGCGCATGAGCACCTTCCAAGACGAGGAATCGCTGAAGCTCGAAGACACGCTCTCGATTGTCGGTTCGTTGGTCTCGGTCATCGGTTCACGCGGCGTCAACGAGTTCCGGATCCAGTCCGCGTCGGACGATCTCGATCGTCTGTCCTTGCGTGTCGGCCAAGAGATCGAGGCCCAGGTTCGCTTCCGCTTCGGCTCGCGCGACTCGGTGGGCAAATTCGACTTCCTCCCGATCTTGGCTGAGGAAGACAAGCTTCAGGTTCAGGACAACTTCTCGTACCTGTTTGGCGCGCATGACCTGAAGTTCGGCTTTGACTATCAGAAAGACGATCTCGCGCAGTTGTTCGCCGGTAGCCTCGATGGCCGCTACGACTTTGGCTCGATCCAAGATTTCCTGGACAACAACGCGTTCAACGCGCGCATCAACTTCGGTGACGTGACGTTCCCGAACTACGATGAGGCCCAAGAGCTCCTCGGTATCTACGCCCAAGACAGCTGGAAGCCCAACGGTCAGCTGACCATGAACGTCGGCTTCCGCTACAACGCGACCTACAACCCGGACAACCTCACGCACATCTTCCCCGAAGGTCGTGACATTCCGGACGACACCGACAACTTTGCGCCCCGGATCGGCTTCGCCTACTCGCTGAACGACGAGGGCACCGATGTCCTTCGTGGCGGCATCGGCCTCTTCTACGGTCGCACGCCGACCCTGCTGTTTGCCAGCCAGATCCAGCAGAATGGCTTGTTCCCGAACTTTGGTCGGATCAACGTCGGCCCCGGCGACATCGGCTACGTGCCACTCGGCCAGCCGATCGACAACGAGAATCCGCCGGCCAATGCCCCCAACTCACCATCGTTCATCGACCCGAACTTTGAAGACCAGGAGACCTGGCGCTTCAACGTGGGTTACGAGCGTCAACTGCAAGCCGATTGGGCCGCGGGCGTAGACTTCATTTACGCCGAAGGTAGCAACCTACAGTCGAACATCGAGACCAACCGTACGTTCACGCTCGACGAGTTCGGCCGGCCGGTGTACTCGGGAACGCGCCCCAACCCCGTATTCAACGAGCTGTTCGTGCGCAAGTCGATCGGTGAGTCCGAGTACACGGCCTTGACGCTGAAGGTCAACAAGCGCTTCAACGGCCGTTACCAGTTCCAGGCTCACTACACCTGGTCCGAGGATAAGGACACCGACTCCAACGAGCGCAGCGCGACCTCGGTGACGGTGAGCAACCCGAACGACATCCGCTACGACTGGGGCCTCTCGAGCCGCGACGTCGAGAACCGCCTGGTCCTCAGTGGTCTCGTGGTCCTTCCCGGGGATGTTCGCGTGAGCGGTATCATCGAGTACCGCGACGGCACCCCCTACAGCCTGGTGGATGGCGCCAATGACTTTTCCTACTGTGGTGGGTCGCGGTTGGGCTTCAACTGCCCAGACACCCGCCCGGTGGTCAACGGTCAGGTCGTTGCGCGCAACTCCGCACGCAACGAGTCGATCAGCAGAGTCGATCTCCGCGTGTCGAAGTTCTTCGAGGTTGGCAACGTCGTGATCGACATCTTCGGCGAGGGCTTCAACCTTCTCGACGAGAACAGCTTCGCGGTCACCGGCTTCAGCCAACGTGATCCCGCCGACGATGAGTTCGGTCTCGCCGGTACGCTCATCACCACGCCACGGCAGTTCCAACTCGGCGTCCGCTTGAGCTTCAAGTAGGTCAGCGCGCTGGCCGGGCTCGACTCGGTCACCCTTAGAAGGGCCTCCCGCCTTGGCGGGGGGCCTTTTTCTTGGACCGCCGACGGAGACCATCCTCGGATCGAAATCCCAGGCTAGTGACGGTCACGCCTCCAGCGTGAAGATCGGGTCCAAGCACGTGGGCCGAGCGAATCACGCGACCCTGGGATTGAAATCCCAGGCTAATGACAATCACGCTTCCAGCGTGAAGATCGGGTCCAAGCTCTTCACCCCAAACGGGGTGACTGCGGTGAGCCTGGGCCTTCAGCCCCAGGCTTCGAGGATGAAGGCTGCTTCACTCCAAGGCGCCTTGTTCCACCACACGATAGGTCTTGCCCACCGGCAAGCCGACGAACCGGACCGTCCGCCCTGACGGCCAGCGCACGACCACCACCTCGACCTCAGCGCGGTCCGTGCCGAATATCAGGTCGTTGGCACCCTGAGAAAGATAGCCACTGGCCGCGCGAGCCTCGCGGACCTGGTTGCGACCGCAGGCCTCGACGGTGACACGGGCACCAAACCCATGCGGATTGCCTACCCGGCTGCGCAGCACGAAGCCGATCGCCGACCGGGTCTGCGAGCTGGCATTGCGCAAGACGAGTACGCGATCACCGTTCTGGGTCACGACCAGATCGAGGTCACCGTCACCATCGAGGTCACCCGTGGCGACACCCCGTCCAACCAGTGGCTGGTCCAGACCGAGCCGCCCTGACCGCTCGACGAAACGGACGCCACGTTGTGCTCGAGACCCTTGGTTGTCGAAAAGCTGAGCCGGCTGACGATGGCTGCGCGAGGCATCGAACGCGTCGATATTGTCGATGATGTGACCGTTGGCCACGAACAGATCGAGATCACCGTCGAGATCGTGATCAAAGGCCACGGTGCCAAAGCCGACCCAAGGCAAGCTGGGCGCGGCCAGGCCAGCGGCCTCGGTGGCGTCGGCAAAGGCGCCTTGCCCGAGGTTGCGGTAGTAGGTATTGGTCTCTTGGTCCAGGTGGGTGACGAGAATGTCTTCCCGGCCGTCTCCATCGAGGTCACCGATTGCGACGCCCATTCCGGCCTCGGCAGCACCCGTGCCGCTGAAACCAACACCCGCCAGCAAGGCACTCTCGCGAAAACGTCCACCGGCCTCGGCAAGATAGAGGTGGTTCATGGTCGAGTCGTTGGCCACGAATACGTCCGTCCGCCCGTCGCCGTCGAAATCGGCAAATCCAACGCCAAGCCCCTTGCCATCAGGACTCGGCAAAACACCCGCATGACGGCTCGCGTCGGTGAAAGTGCCGTCGCCGTTGTTGCGATACAAGACATCGGCCAGGGGACCGTAGATGTCCGGGTGGCAGTAGGCGCGCAACCGGCGTTTGGCGTCGCCGCAGAACGTATGGCGAGCAAGGGTGAAATCGACGTACTGCGCAACGAAGAGATCGAGATCACGGTCCCCATCGGCATCGAAGAAGCCCGCGCTCGTGCTCCAGTCGTCGCCCCCCACGCCGGCTGCGGCGGTCACATCATCAAACGTACCGTCCCCTTGGTTGCGATACAACGCATTGGCGCCAAAGTTGGTGATGTACAGATCAAGGTCGCCGTCGGCATCGTAATCGGCGTACGCCACGCCCATGCCAACCCCCTCGTCGCCGACACCGGCGCGTGCCGTCACGTCCTCGAAGTGCCCCCCAAGACCCTGCCTAAACAGCCGGTTGGTTGCCGGCGGATCCTTCAACGCGCCAACCGGCACAGCATCGGTTAAGGGCGCACCTTGAACCAGATACACGTCGAGTCGCCCGTCGCCGTCGTAGTCGAGCAACGCGACACCGGCGCCCATGTTCTCGGGCATGTACTTCTCACCGGTACCGTAGTGACGGTGATCAAAGTCGATACCAAGGGATGCGGCGACCTCCGAGAAACGCGGTGGGTCGGCGGCGGCCAGGGTTTGACTACCAGCGAGTAAGAGCACCATGCAGGCGGTCCTCGCTCGCCGCGGTCTAGAAACGGTCTTCTCCGCCTCCGCCACTCAGTTCCCCGCAAGTCGTCGGTACACCGCCATCTGCTCGTCACTCTCTTGCTGACGGCCCAATCGCTTCAAGACCTCGGCAAAGGCTCGCCTGAAATCAGCACCATCGACGCCCAGGCCCAGCGCCCGACGTAGGGAGGCCTCGGCCTCCGTGAAATGTCCCTGCTGGGCGTGAACCAACCCGAGAAGACGGTGGCCCTCCGCGAGGTCGGCCTGAATGACGACCGCGCGTTCCAGCGCCGGCTGGGCCTGGGCCAAACGACCCAGTGCCACGGCGAATTGCCCAACGAGGTAGTGATACTCAGCGCGCGACGGATTGCCGGCCACCGCACGCGTCATGCCATCGAGCGCCGCCTCCTGCTCACCGATGGAAAAGGTGATTTTGGCCTCGAGCGCCAGAATCGCTGGCGCGTCTGGGTGCACCTCTCGCAAGGCGTGGACCCCCGCCAATGCCTCCTCCAGTCGATTGTCGAGCGCAAGGGCTTGCACTTCATTCAACCATGCACCCAACGCCTTGGCGCCATGATCGGCGTCATCGGCCGCACGGCTCAACGTCTGGAATCGCTCGAGTACTGCCCGGGCACCCTCGAGATCACCCGCCGCACGCAAGGCGTTGCCCAACTTGTAATAGCTCTCTGGATGATCTGGCAAGGCATCGCGGGCGGCTTGGAGATGGGCAAGCGCTTCTTGGGTGCGATCCGTCTCGATCAACAACGCACCGAGCTCCAAATGCGCCCGCGCTGGCTGCTTCAAACCCAAATCCACCGCCCTTTCGAGCTTTTCGGCCGCCTCACTTCGACGGTCTGGATCGGCGGCGAGGGAAAGCCCGAGAAGCAACCAGGCGTCACTACGGTTTCGATGGCTTGAAACCAGCATCTCGGCCATCTGGCGGGCACCAGCAGCATCGCCCGTACCGAGCCGCAGAAAGCCGAGCTCTTCGCGAACCGCCGGATCTTGGACGCCCGCCTTCAGGGCCTGTTCGAGTCGCGCGATCGCCTCTTCGTGCCGATCAGTATCCCGCAACAGGAGCGCGCCAAGATGGTAGGGCTCAGCGAGCGAAGGCGCCAAGGTCACGACCTCATCGAGTACCACCAAGGCATCTTCCACCGCACCCAGTTTGGCCAGCAGACGGCCCACCGCGAGTTGCCGTTCCGGATCGTTCGGCTCGTTCTCAGCCTCTTGTCGCGCATCGGTCAACGCCACGAGCAACGCGTCCGAGCCCATCGCGACCGACGCCAATACCGGCCATCCGATCAGCATGAGGACGGCAAGACGCATCACCGAGCCGGACCTCGACGCAAGTCCGCCAGCATGACCCGCTGCTCAATCAAAGTCTCCCCGTCGAGGCCAACAGCCGCCAACACCACCGTGGGTGCCCCTGCGGACCAATCAACGCTTACCGAGCCGAAGTTGATCTTCTTCAACGCTTCCGACGTCACAATCCGATAGTGGTTGTCTTCCGGCGGCAAGGTGGTCGCGGCATGGGTAAGACCACTGGCGGTGAGGTCGTACAGCGGATACCCGACCCCGTTGGCGTCGTCGCCTGGCAGCATCGAAAGCTCGGCGATGTGGCGATCACCACTGAGGAAGACCACCCCGTTGGCACCGGTGTCATGAATCACTCGAAACAGCCGTGACCGCTCGCCCGGCAAGTTTCCCCACTTTTCCCAGCTATGGTCGTTGGCGATCACCTGAATGCTCGACACGATCAAACGTAGCTCGGCGGGCTGGCGCAAGGTCGCTTCGAGCCATTGCCACTGGGCGTCCCCCAACATCGTGGCGGTAGCATCGTCCGAGGGCACGTACCGACCAAGCGTGGCGTATTCGCCTGGTGGTCTCGGCGTCAGCGGACTCCGGAAGAACCGCGTATCGAGCAGGATGACCTGAACCTGCTGGCCCGGTGGCCCGATCGTCTTGGACGCATACAGACCCGGGCGACTACGGCGCGGCGCATGGGCCGGCACCTCGAAAAAGTCGAGGAACGCCTGCTCGTACATGAGCTTCTGTGGATTGTCGCCACCCCCGTCGTTGACCCCGTAGTCGTGGTCATCCCAGGTGGCCAGAATCGGCACCTTCGCGCGCAATCGAGCGAAGCCTTCATTTGCTGCCAGTCGCGCGTACTGGGCTGTCAGTGTCTCGGCGTCGAGGGCATCGGCATAGATGTTGTCACCGAGCATCAAGAAGAGCTCGGGCTCGGCGTCGAGCACCCGGTCCCAGATCGGTTGCGGAAGATCCTGGCGCGCGCACGAACCGAAAGCGATCACATTCAGGGCGGTTGGTGTGGCGCTCGGCAGAGGCGAGGTCGATGTTCGGCAAGCACCCACAAGGGCACCAACCACTACCAACAATAGCCCAGCTCTCTTTCTCATTCGGCAATCCTACGACAGCCGCGGGTAACCATGCGCGCGGTTGTGCATTTCACTGTTTCCCAACGCTGGGATGAGTCGGGGGCGGCACGGGTCCAAGAGACATGATAGTTCTAGCTCGATCTGTTTGGAGGAAATGAACGATGCCCGCAAAGGAGCCCGAAATGGAAGCCACGCCCCTCACTCTTTACGGCGCCAATTGGTGTGGTGATTGCCGCCGGGCCAAGAAGTTCTTGGGCGAGCATCGTATTCACTACAACTGGGTCGATATCACCGACAACGACGAGGCCATCGCGTTCGTCGAATCGAAGAACGATGGCAAGCGGCGCATTCCAACCTTGGTCCGGGGCGACGGCAGTATGCTCGCCAACCCGGACAACGCGGCCCTCGCCAGCTGGCTGGGCCTGCACACCGAGGCTTCTCTGAGTTACTACGACACCCTCGTCGTGGGCAGCGGGCCGGCGGGACTGACGGCAGCGCTGTACCTGGCTCGAGAGGGGTTCGAGGTGTTGGTGATCGAGCGCAGCGGCCTGGGTGGCCAAGCCGGCATCACCGATCGGCTCGACAACTTTCCCGGTTTTCCAGAGGGCATTACCGGCAACGAGTTTTCCCAGCGACTGGTTCAACAAGCACGTCGTTTCGGCGTCGAGATCCTGCAAGCCCAAGCGATCGAATCGGTTCGAAGCGAAGGCGAGTCGCTCTACGCGGTGACCAGCAGCGGCAAAGAATACGGTGCCCGCAGCCTGCTGGCGGCCAGCGGATCCACCTACCGCCGCCTCGGCGTCGAGGGTGAAGACACGTTGATTGGCGCGGGCGTCCACTTTTGTGCCACCTGTGACGGACCGTTCTACCGAGGCCAGCATGTCGCGGTGGTCGGCGGTGGACAAAGTGCCGCCGAAGAAAGCCTGTTCCTGACCCGCTTTGCCGATCGGGTCACACTGCTGGTGCGGGGAGACCAGCTCAAGGCGCCCGCCTTGGTGCGGGAGAAGATCGAGAAGGAGCCCAAGATCGAAGTGCGCTACGGCGTCGAAGTCGCGTCGCTCGAAGGAGCCACCAGTTTGGAGCGCGTGGCAATCACGAAACGAGAGACGGGCGAGCAAAAGTCCCTCTTTACCGCCGCTGTCTTCGTCTTCATTGGCCTGGACCCCAACAGCGCCTGGCTACCCGACGAAGTCCAACGCGACGACCACGGCTTCGTATGTACCGACCGCGCCCTCGAAACCACCGTCAAAGGCCTTTTCGCCGCTGGTGATGTGCGTCACGGTGCCACCAACCAAGCTGCCAGCGCGGCTGGCGAAGGTGCCACCGCTGCCCTCATGATTCGCGAACATCTACGCGCGTCCTGACCTGAACTTCTCACCGGATTCGTCGCGCAACCGTCTCAGTTCCTCGAGAATCTCCAACGCGGCGCGGTCCTTCGGCCGGTCAGCGTAGGCCTTGGTTTCGATGATCGCATCGAGATCCAGTACCCGGACGACGTTTCCCGCCACCTCATGCTCGTTGGTGCGATCCAGCAAATCTGCATGACATAGACCATCGTCAAATACCGTCCACTGTATCTTGCAGCCAAGCCAAGCGCTCCGTTGAGTTCAACGAGAGCATCCAGCGGATCAAACCAACGTCCACACCACTGGCTGAGATCTCGACGACGGGCTCGTTCTCGATGGGCGAGGTGTTGATCACTTCACCCGATCAACGGAAGAGCCGCCAGCCGGCCAAGATGTCCGACTCCGCCAACACCAGCGTCTGCCCCTCGAAGGTGTGACGCAGGGGTACGGGCCGGCAACCACCTCGCTTGCTGATCCGCATCTCCGAAAGCCTGCTCGCGGTCTCGCATTTGGTGTCGACCAGCCAGCCGTCCTGAAACCGGAATCCACGCTTCGTCTTGTAGTGGGTCTCGCTGGCATCGAACCCCACATGCACATCGCCGTGCTCGTCACGGCCAACCAGGAACTTCACCTCCTGGTTGCCCTCGTTGAGAAACCGGTAGAAGCGAACACTGTCGAGCCCCATTTCGCTGGTCTCGAGGCGGATGGATCGATCCGGGCCCGGTGCGACACGCTCGTAGCCCTGGTGACCAAACCCGCCATCGAGTGCGTAGTCTGTTGCCCAAACTGCACCAGCTAGAAGAAGTACGACAACGAAACCATGGACCGGTCGAATCCGTTTCATAGCTTGATCCTACCAATGATTGGCATAACACTCGAACCAACGCGTGGCAACGTCTACATCGTCCTTTCTTCTGCGGGGTTCCGGCCATGGTTGCTCTTTCGCTCGGCTTGCTCATCGCGGCTCTCGACGCAATGCCTTCCCACGCCGGGGAGCGCGGCTACTACCGCCACCCGGCGCTGCATGGAAGCACTGTTGTTTTCACCGCCGAGGGTAACCTTTGGAGAGCGGACCTGGGTGGTGGGCGAGTTGCACCCGCGCTTTGGGCTGGAGTTCGAGTGCCGCCTTCTGGATTGACTCAACGGTCTTGGGATGTGCCGGCATGGTGTCCAGTATGGCTCTACGAGCCTCGCTTCCTGATCTCGATCTTGGTCTTCTCATGAAGGAACCGCAGCAACGCCGCCCAAGGTCGCGCGCAATCGTTGTGCCCACAACCACCTGTCACCGTGACCGCGTTCCGCGCCACGGCCTCGAGGCGCCGCACATGATCGAATCGAATGATCCCGTCGTGCAGACCGTGAAACAAGAAGATCGGAACATCAAGATCACGAACGATTCGCCGGTTGTCGTACCGGTCGCGCAACAAGAAGCGAGGGAAGCCATGGTCCGCCACCAGCTCGCTCATGGACGAGAACGTCGACTCGAGCCCGAGCGCCGCGACGTTGCGGTCACGCGCGAGAATCGCGGCAGCACCACCGCCAATCGATCTGCCGTACGCGATGATCGCGTCGCGGTCCACATCCGAACGCGCGACGATGGTGGCGTGGGCGGCCAGCATGGTCCGCGTGATCGACCCGAGCGATGGCTTGCCGGATGCCCCACCGTAGCCGGGATATTCCACCAAGAGAACAGAGATCCCCGCACCAAGGACCTCGGCGAATTGGTCGTGCCAGAGAAAGGCAGTCTCACCGTTGCCGTGGGTAAATACCAAAGTGGGTCGAGCGTCGTTCTCATGCATGGCCGCGTTGAGAAACAGACTGTAGCCGTCTGAGAGATCCAGTTTTTCAACCCCAGTCGGTAACGTGATCGGCAAGCCGAGACGGGCCACTGGGTAGAGCAGCCTTCGTTGGAAAGCAAACAGCAGCAGACCAACCACGACAAGGAGTCCAGCACCTGCTCCGACGAAAAACAAGTACGCCTTCATCGCTCTCGTGTCCGTCGACGCTGCCGCTGATGCGCTCGCAGCCAACGGCTAAACTCCGTCTTCCCGCCAATCAATCTAGCCATTGTCGACCAAATATACTTGAGCACATACTTTTCTCGGAGAGACTCATGGCACAATTGACGCTCTATCTCGACTCCGAAACAGAAGCCCGCATGAAGGAAGCCGCCGCCGCGGCCGGAACCTCCCAAAGCCATTGGGTGCCAGCTACTGCGGTGCGGGAATCAACAGCCGCTCGACGTTCGTTGCCTTGCCGGTCTCGTCGTCGATATCGGTGATGGCGCAGGCGACCCGGAGGTCGCGTTTGGCGACTTCGAGGGCGACTCTGGTCTGAAGGGCAAAACGCTTGAGCACCTTGTCTGCACGGAAGCCGATGATGCCTTCATACGGCCCGGTCATACCCACGTCGGTGATGACCGCGGTTCCTTGAGGCAAGATTCTTTCATCGGCGGTGGGCACATGGGTATGTGTTCCATAGACAGCCGACGTGCGGCCGTCTAGGAAGAAGCCCATGGCCTGCTTCTCGCTGGTAGCTTCGGCGTGGAAGTCGACCATGATCACTTTGACCGCCGGATCGAGCTCGGCCAGCAAGCGGTCGGCAACCTCGAATGGCGAGGGCAGGTATTTCATAAAGACCTGGCCCTCGAGGTTAATCGTGGCCACCTGCACGCCGGATGCTGTCTTGCCGACGTGCACGCCGGTGCCCGGATTGCCTTGCGGATAGTTGGCCGGCCGAAGCAAGCGCGGTTCGCTCTCGAGCAGCGCCAGAACCTCGCGCTTGTCCCAAATGTGGTTGCCCGTGGTGTAGCAATCGATCGGCAACGCATCGAGCTCGGCCAAAACCGAGGCGGTGACGCCAAAGCCCCCCGCGGCGTTTTCGATATTGACCACCGTGTATTCGATCTCACGCTCCTCGATCAACGGCCGAAGCACACGCTGGAGGGCGCGCCGTCCCGGCTTGCCAATCACGTCACCAACAAAGAGATGCCTCATCGTGCGTACTCGATCGAACGCGTTTCACGGATCACGGTGACCCTGATCTCACCGGGATAGGTAAGCTCACCTTCGATCTTCTTGGCGACGTCACGCGCCAGCCAAATCGCCTTATTGTCGTCGATTTTCTTGGCATCGACAATCACCCGCACTTCGCGACCGGCCTGAATGGCGAAGCTCTTCTGCACGCCCTTGAAGGCGTTGGCGAGTTCTTCGAGCTTTTCGAGACGCTTGATGTAGCTTTCGAGTACCTCTCGGCGTGCCCCAGGGCGCGCGGCCGACAGCGCATCGGCCGCGGTTACCAACACAGCCTCGGTACTTTGGGGATCGAAATCTCCGTGATGACAGGCCATCGCATGGACAACCTCGTCAGACTCGCCGTGCTTGCGCAGCAAGTCGATGCCGATGTGCAGATGCCCACCGTCCATCTCACGATCAACCGCTTTTCCAATGTCGTGAAGGAGACCAGCACGCTTGGCCACGTGGACGTCCACCTTCAATTCCGCCGCCATGGTCGACGCCAAGTAAGCAACTTCCTTGCTGTGTTTGAGCACGTTTTGGCCATACGAGGTGCGGTAGCGCAGCCGCCCGAGGTAGGTAATCAACTGCGGATGAATGTCAGCCAGGTTCAGCTCGAGAACCGCCGCTTCACCCTCTTGTTGCACCCGTTCCTCGAATTCAGCCTTGGTTTTCTCGACGACTTCTTCGATACGCGCGGGATGAATACGCCCGTCTCGAATCAGGCGCTCGAGCGATACGCGAGCGATCTCACGACGGTAGGGATCGAATCCCGACAAGATCACGGCCTCGGGGGTATCGTCGACAATCAGGTCAATGCCCGTCGCACTTTCGAGGGCGCGAATGTTGCGTCCCTCACGACCGATGATGCGACCCTTCATCTCATCGCTGGGTAGCAGCACGACCGACACCGTTGTCTCGGCCACGAAATCGGAGGCCGAGCGCTGAATCGCGTTGGCGATGATGCGGTGTGCGTGACGGTGCCCCTGCTCTTTGGCTTCGTCCTCGATCCGCTTCACCAGGTGTGCGGCCTCGTTGCGCGCCTCGGTCTCCATGAGCCGAACCAACTCTTCTTTGGCCTGCTGGCCGGTCAAGCCTGCAACCTGCTCCAATTTGACCCGCTGTTCGTCGCGCAATGCGCGCAACTCGACCTCGGCCGCCTCTGCTTCCTTCTCACGCTCACGTGAGTCTCGATCACGGGTGTGGACCTCGCTCTCGCGGCTATCGAGCGCGTCCAGACGCTTGTCGACGTTGTCTTCCTTCTGTACCAAGCGTCGCTCGAACTTCTCGAGCTCACCACGGCGCTTGCGCGAAATCTTCTCGAACTCGTTGCGTGCTTGGAGAAGCTTCTCCTTGGCCGCAATTTCGGCCTCGCGCACACGCGTCTCGCCTTCGCGCTCTGCCTCGGCACGCAACGCCGTCGCCTGCCCTTCCGCTTCGGAGAGGACCTTGCCGGCGCTACGCCGAACAAACAGGAAGTACAGCTGGATGGCGAGGACAATGGCGAAAAGGACCGCCAACACCCAAGTGATTTGATTCAACAAGCCGCCGTCCCCTGATGGTCGTCAGCAGGTGGGGTCGGGACAAAACAAGCGCAACGCAAGGTCAACATCCCCCGCCAGCCGTGAGAGCCCTAGTACGGTTAGAACCTTGTTCCAACCAGGTGGGTGTCCGCGCAGAAGGCCGTTAGCGTCCTCGTACGAGCGAGGCTGGCACAGGCACTCTGGATTGAGACTCCCGTACGCTCAATGTTGGTTCTACTGAACTGAGAGACCCATCACCATCCGCACGGGGGATGTACCCCAGGCTATCATCAACATGGCGCCTGTGCCCGGCTCGTCGGATGCGGAGTCGGCTCACACACCTCCTTCCGGCTCATTCTTGGAGCGCCTCGGCAAGCTCGCCGGTGAGCTCCGCTACCTTGTCCACGATCCGATCTCGCTCCCCTTCCTGCTGGGTGGTGCGTTGATCGAGTTCGTCCGCCAAGTTGAGTGCCGCCAGGATCGCCAGCTTGCCGCTATCGACCGTGCTGACGTGGCTACCGATATCGCGCATCCTGCGATCGACGACCGCGGCCAACCGCAGCAGGTGATCACGATCGTGATTGCCACGAACACCGTAGACATTGCCGTAGATCTCCACCTCGGTTGCTGTGGTGCTCTTGGCAGTCATCGTCTCGATGTCGGGGTGCGGTTCGGCTTCTTCTTCGCGAATGCAACTGGCAAACGTCACAGTTTTAGAGACTTACAGGCGCCCGACTATAGCACAGCCCGGCGGGGACCCCTTTTCATGCGGGGGTCTCGTCTTCGCCTAAAAGCCCCTCGAGATGATTGGCAAGTTCCTCGACCCGCCCCCGAATCTCGTCGCGCTCCTGCCCCCAGGCGGCCGCCTCTTCACCCTGCGCCTGGGCTGCGGTGAGTTGCTCTTCCAACTCACCATTCGCCTTGCGCAGCGCCGCATTTTCTTCCTTGAGCGCACGCAATCGCGTGCTCGCCTCTTGCACCCGTTCTTCGAGATCCCTTAGCCAGGCAATGCTCATCTCGACGCTCCCTCCACGTTTTGTTTCCAGCCGAAGCGCTGTTCCAGCTCCGCGGCCAGTTCCCGATGTCGCTCGTTGACCTCGTCTTGGGTCAACGAGCGATCGCCAGCGTTGTAATGAAATGTCATGGTGGTGTTGACCGCACCTTCAGGCACGCCCTTCCCCTGATACCGGTCTTTCAGACCATAGTCGGCGAGATCCACAACGGACTGTTCCTCGATGACCCGTGAAAGCTCGGTCCAAGGCGTTGTGACCGCGTGGGTCAACGTCGTATCGACCGAGATCCCCGGCAGCCGCGGCGGTGGCTCGACATCGAGTCGATCGCCGGCCGGAAGCAAACCTCGCAATGTGAGCTCGGCCATGTACAGCGGATAGCCACGATCGTCCTCGTCGAGTTCGCCGACGAGGCCGACTTGGATACTTTGATCGGCCCGGACCAAGAGGGCACCCGTACCTTCGACGATGCGCGGTAGGGACGCCGGCACCAGCTCGAGACTCACGCCGGTGGCCGTGGCCAAACTCTCGATCACGCCCTTTAGGTCGAAAAAATCGAACGTCATCTGGCGTTCCCACGGTGTGCCGAGGACGCCACCCAGCACCAAAGCGAGGGTCTCCATTTCGGCAACCGGCACGTCTTCGAGCACATGCGGATGTGCTTCAGATTCGGTGGCGACGGCAAAGACATGGCCCACTTCGAACAGGCGGACGGCCTCGGCACCGCGACGTTGGTTGTACCGCGCGCTGGCGACCAAATCCGGAAGCACGGACCGACGCATGACCGCGTAGCGATCCGAGAGCGGGTTGGCCAACGGCAACGGCTCGCGGTCACCACCGAGGGTCAGCAAAGACGGAAACGCGGCGTCGCGTTCACGGTCGAGGAACCCGTAGTCGATGGCTTCGGCAAAGCCGCATGCTGCCAAATGCTCCCGCGTCAAACGACGCAAGACATGTTCTGGCCGCGCGGGCGCGTCGGGCGGGCCGATCGCGGGCAAGGTTGCGGGCACCGAATCGAGGCCGACGATCCGCAAGACCTCTTCATAGACATCGGCGGGGTAGGCGCGATCGAAGTCGTAGTATCGCCAAGGTGGCGCCGTGACAGACCATCTGAGGGAGCCTTTGGCGCCGCTCGATTCCAACCCGAAGCCAAGCCCGGTCAGAATTCGTTCGACGTCCGCCGATGCCACTTCGACGCCCGCGAAACGCTCGAGCTTGGCCTGCTCCACTTCGACTTGCGGCGGCCACTCTGCACGCGGCTGGTACTCCTCGAGATGTCCCGCGAGCACCGTGCCACCCGCCAATTCGACAATTATCGCGGCGGCCCACTGCGCGGCCCACAGACACGCATCCGGGTCGGCACCACGCTCAAAACGGTGACTTGCATCGGTGTGCATGCCGAGCCGCTTCGCGCCACGACGCACAGTTTTGGGATCGAAGTGCGCAGCCTCGAGCAGGATGTCGGTCGTGCTTTCGGTCACTTCGCTTTCGAGCCCGCCCATGATGCCGGCCAGTCCAACCGGCGCCTCGGCGTCGGCAATCACCAGCAGCCCCGCCTGGAGGTCCCGCTTCTCACCGTCGAGTGTGGTCAACGACTCGCCATCACGGGCCGTGCGGACGCGCAGCTCTTGGCCCTTCAGCTTGCCGAGGTCATAGGCATGCATGGGCTGCCCCACCGACCACAGGGCATAGTTGGTCACGTCGACGACGTTGTTGATCGAGCGCGAGCCGATCGCCTCGAGTCGGCGTACCAGCCACGCGGGACTCGGCCCGATTTCGACACCGCGAATCACTACACCTATGAACCGGGGACAAAGGTCCGGCGTTTCGACCGTAAGTCGGGCGACGGCCGATGCCGCGCGTCCGGAGCCCTCGACGGTCGCCGCGGGAAGTTTCAAAGGCCGCTCGAAAAGTACCGAAACTTCGCGTGCCAGACCAAGGTGGTTCATGGCGTCGGGCCGGTTGGTGGTGACATCGAGATCCATCACCACGTCGCCGTCGCGCGTACCGTCGTCAAACGGCTCCTGCCCTTCGACCGCCAGGCCTGCCGCGGTCAACCGTTCGGCCAACGCATCGTCGTCGGGCAACTCGACAAACGTGCCGATCCAATTGCGGGAGAAGAGCATCAGCCGCGCACCTTGCGGAGCAGCCGTTCATCGTTGTCGAACAGCATGCGAATATTGGGAATACCGTAGCGAATCATGGCCACCCGGTCGAGACCGAGTCCAAAGGCGAAACCGCTGTAGCGATCCGGATCAATCCCGCACATGTCGAGCACCCGTGGGTCGACCATTCCCGAACCCAGAATCTCGAGCCAACCCGTCTTGGAGCAGGTGCCGCACGCTTCTTCATCGATCGCGCCGGTGCCGCGGCAGAACGGGCAGGTGATATCGACTTCGGCCGACGGCTCGGTGAACGGAAAGAAACTGGGTCGCAGGCGAACGCCAGTATCCGGCGTGAACAGGCGTTGAACAAACGCCTGGAGCGTGCCTTTGAGGTCGCCTACCGTGATGCCCTCGCCCACCGCCAGGCCCTCGACCTGGTGAAACATGGGCGAATGCCGTAGATCGTTGTCGTGCCGATAAACACGGCCTGGGCAGATGACCCGAATCGGCGGTTCCGCGCGCGCCAACATGGTCCGAATCTGAACCGGCGAGGTGTGTGTGCGCAGCAGGGAGCCCTTGCCGGAAACACTGTCGAGGAAGAACGTGTCCTGGGTGTCGCGCGCTGGGTGACCCGCCGGCATGTTGAGCAGCTCGAAGTTGTAGCGATCTTCTTCGATCTCAGGACCTTCAGCCACGCTGTAACCCAGCTCGGCAAAAATCTCCTCGATCAACCGCGTCACCCGCGTCACGGGATGCAGCGCGCCGATTTGCGGTCGGCGACCAGGCAAGGAAACATCGACCGCGCGGCTCTTCTGAGCACTCGACGCTTCGGCGGCGGCCACCTCGACCTCGAGCGCTTCGATGCGTGTCGCAACGGCTTGTTTGAGCTGGTTGACGCCCTGGCCGTAGGCCCGCCGCTCTTCGGGCGCGATGTCGCGCATGCGCGACATCAGGTCCTTGAGCGCTCCTTTGCGCCCCAACCAGGCACGGCGAAGCGCATCCAAGCCACCGCGGTCGGTCACCGCGGATGCTTCGGACGCGAAACGCTGTGCGAGGGCTTCGAGCGTCTCGCTCGCCGTTGCTTCGTTCATGGGCTGTATGGCCTCCGGGTCAACCAAGAGAACGGCCGGCACAGGTCCGGCCGCTACAAGAGACCTCTCCCCTCGTAGTGGCCGTCGTCTCTAACCGCCGTCTGAAAGAGACCTTTCCTTCATAGCGGCCGTCGCCTCCGGCGGCCATCTGAGAGAGACCTCTCCTTCGTAGCGGCCGTCGCCTCTGGCGGCCATCTGAGAGAGACCTCTCCTTCGTAGCGGCCGTCTTCTCTCGGCTTGGGTTAGCTCTCGCCGTAGGCTTCGGCCAGGGCTGCTTTCGCCGTTTCGGCGATCTGCCCGAAGGCCGCCGCGTCACGCACCGCCAAGTCGGCGAGCATCTTGCGATCGACCTCGACACTGGCCTTGGCCAAACCGTCGATCAGACGGTTGTAGCTGAGGCCATGCAGACGGGACGCGGCATTGATGCGCACAATCCACAGACTGCGGAACTGACGCTTCCGTTGACGCCGATCACGGTAGGCGTAGCTGTTGGCACGATCGACCGCTTCTTTGGCTACGCGGTAGGCCTTGGAACGGGCGCCATAAAAGCCTTTGGCGGCCTTGAGTACTTTCTTTCGCTTGGCGGCGCGTTTCGGGCCGCGTCTAACTCTCGGCATGACTGAACCTCGTTGTTTGTGTTGTTGGTGGCCCCGGTTGGGACCGTGATTCGGCAACCGGGCGCGAAGCCCGACGCCAGCGACCCGGACGGACAGGTTCGTTCCGTCCTGGGTCTCATCAGCGATCCGAGGATCGCCGTACCATTCAAGCTAGTGAATCATCGCTTTGATGGTCTTCGCGAAAGCCGGCGAGACCAAGGTCGCTTTGCGCAGGTTGCGCTTCCGCTTGGTGGACTTCTTGGTCAAGATGTGGCTGGTCTCCGAATGCCGCCGTAGCACCTTCCCAGAGGCACTTACCTTGAAGCGCTTGGCGGCACCGCGGTGGGTTTTCATCTTCGGCACAGTGTTCTCCTTACTCGATTCCGGTCGCGTCCCAGACCTAGAGCTCGTTGCCCCGATCCTGGATCAACGACGCGGTGTGGGCGAGAAACGCCTCCGGCGTCACATCGCCCATTTCGTCGCCAGCGCGGCGACGGACGTTGATCGTACCTTGTTCTTGCTCTCGGCCGCCAATTACGACCATGTACGGCACCTGTTGGACCTGGGCTTCCCGAATCTTGTAGCCCAGTTTTTCGTTACGCTGATCCAGCTCGACACGGAGACCCGCATCGTGCAGTTGCGCGTGGATTTTGCGGCCGTAGTCCATGAACTTCTCGGACACCGGCAACACCACCGCCTGCACCGGCGCCAGCCACAACGGAAACTTGCCCGCCGTGTGCTCGATCAAGATGCCGATGAAACGCTCCAGCGAGCCCAACATCGCGCGGTGCACCATCACCGGACGGTGGCTCTCGCCGTCGGCACCGACGTACGTCAAATTGAAGCGCTCGGGCAACTGATAGTCCAGCTGGACAGTACCGAGCTGCCAACTGCGACCGATGGCGTCGAAGACCTGAAAGTCAATCTTGGGACCGTAGAACGCACCATCGCCAGCATTGATCTCGTAGTCGATGCCCTCGCCATCGAGGGCCGCGCGAAGGGCGCCCTCGGCACGATCCCACATCTCGTCCGAGCCAAGACGCTTCTCTGGCCGGGTCGACAATTCGATCACAATGTCGGTGAACCCAAAGGTTTCGTAGATCCGCCGGATCATCCGCACCACGGCCAACACTTCGGCCTCGATTTGGTCTTCGGTGCAGAAGACGTGCGCGTCGTCCTGCGCGAACGAGCGTACCCGGGTCAGGCCGGTGATGACGCCGCTCCGTTCGTACCGATGCAATCGACCGAAATCCGAATACCGAATCGGCAGATCGCGGTAGGAGCGTTTGCGCGTTGCGAAAATCAAACAGTGGGTCGGGCAGTTCATCGGCTTGACCGCGAACTGCCGCTCATCGACCTCGGTGAAGAACATGGCGTCGCGGTAGTTCGCGTAGTGCCCGGAGGTATGCCAGAGGTCGACATCGAGAATCTGTGGCGTCACCACCTCGTCGTACCCGTATTGGCGGTAGAGCTCGCGAACAAAATCGACCAGGCCATTGTAGACAACCGTGCCCTTCGGGTGAAAGAACGGGCTGGCGGGCGCCGCATCTTGGAAGCTGAACAAGTCGAGCTGGGGGCCCAGGCGGCGGTGGTCCCGCGCCCGCGCCTCCTCGGCCTGCTGCTCGAATGCAGCCATCGCCTTGGAAGACGTGAAGGCGGTGCCGTAGATGCGCTGCAGGCGCTCGTTGGCTTCGTCGCCCTTCCAGTACACGCTAGACGACTCGAGCAACTTGATCGCGCCGATCTGCGATGCCCGTTGCACATGCGGCCCACGGCACAGGTCGGTGAACGCGCCGTGCCGGTACAACGTGATCGTCTCGCCTTCGGCAATGTCCGCGAGACGTTCGAGTTTGAGGGTCTCCCCCATCTCACGAAAAATCGTCGCGGCCTCGTCACGAGACACTTCGATCCGCTCGAACGGAGCGTTCTCCTTCACGATCTCGCGCATTTTCGCTTCGATCGCCACGAGATCCTCGGGCGTGAAGGCGCGCGAAAACCGAAAGTCGTACTGGAACTTTTCACTGTGATCTTGACGGCCCGCGTCGATTTCGGCCTCGGGCCAGAGTCGCTTGACCGCGTCGGCCATCACATGTTCGGCGCTGTGACGCACAAACGCCTCCGCCTCGTCATTCTTGGCCGTGAAAATTCGAAAGCCGCCGCCCGCCGTCATGGGTTGACGCAAGTCGACGGTACTGCCATCGAGTTCGGCGCCGATCGCTGCCTTGCCCAAGCCGGGCCCGATCGACATCGCGATATCGAGCGGCGTCGCGCCAACGTCCGCGGCGCGTACCGAACCATCGGGAAGCGTCAGCTCGATCTGAGGGGTCGACATCGTGCGAGGCCTCGCTGGTTCGAAATCGCGCGCAATGCACGCTCATGCGGTGGGTTGGGTCGATGGCCCATCAGCCAGCCGCGGTGCACGGTGCCGATGGTAGGCGCTAGCGGACTCGAACCGCTGACCTCTACCGTGTGAAGGTAGCGCTCTAACCAGCTGAGCTAAGCGCCTAGCAAGAATGAAGATGGTAGGCCCGAGCGGACTCGAACCGCTGACCTCTACGATGTCAACGTAGCGCTCTAACCAGCTGAGCTACGGGCCTTCTCTTCAAGCTCCCAGAGCGCACAGGGCGCTCGTTTGGAACGGCGAAGGGTACCAGAGGCCACCGAGACGCGTCAACCAATCTTCGGATCCGACCGCGCGCGCCAACGAACTCGGTGATCGCTACGGGCACGCAGCATTGTTCCGGCTGGATTCATGGTTCCCCGAGGCGCCTTCTGCTAGCCTTGAACCCATGGAAAGGTGGCAACGACCCCAAAGACCAACCGTGGAACGCTCTGGGCACAAACGAGCCTGGTTTTGGGGTGTGGGCACGGCTGTTTTGGTGTGGTCTTCCCTCATGTGGGCCGCCACAGCTGCTCAGGCCCAAGCGCCCACCGATGAAGCACCCGCCAAGCCGGTTTTGCAGCTGAAAGGCCTGTCCATATCGCCGTCGAAGCCAGGGGTCGACACCTTGTGCAAGTTGCGCGTTACCCTCAGTAACAGCAGCCCCGGCGTCGTGTCAGCCTTGCGATTCGACGTCTCGGTAGGCGGCACTTCACTGGCGGTCTATGAACGCCAGGTGTTTATGGACGCCCTCGAGCCGGGTAAGGAAACCGAGGTCGAACTGTTCAACTTTTGGACAACGGAAACGGGGAGGCCGGCCCCCAAAGACGGCAAGCTCGCCGTCACGGTCTCGCTCCGAGAGGCCCGTTCGACGACCATTTCGACCGATGATTCCGGTACCGAGACCTGGACCGTAGGCGATCCCATCTCGGCTTTGCCAAGTGCCACCACCACGACCCTGGTACTGGTGCCTCCCAAGCCCTGATCGCCCAACCTCGACCTTCTTCCCGTCTCCAGGAGCGACCAATAGTGGCCAGCGAGCGCTGCTGTTGCGCGCTGGCCGGGTTACTCGCTCGGTGGATCGATTGCAACCGACGGGTGCTGACCCCGCAACGATACCCGCACGCGAGCGTCCACCGTCATGCCGCGCAAATGAACGACCCGGCCACCGGGCCATTGCGTCTCCAGATCGATCTGCTTCGCCTGCCCAACACCGAAGTGCAGTGTCAGATCATTCTGGGATAAATACGACGAACCCGTGCGAACAGCCCGATACGCAGTGGTCTTGCTCAACCCGATTTTGGCCCGAGCACCGATACCGGCGGTGTTGCCACCCACTGGGCCACGAAAGTCGACCGCCAGCCATCGGCCTTGGCTCGGGGAAGTATTCTCGTACACTTCGGCGTCATCGTTCGAATTGGTTATCGCGAAATCGAGGTCGCCATCGCCATCCAAATCGGCGGTGGCCAACCCACGGCTGGCGCGAATCGGTTCGAGCCCAGCGTTGGGCTGCTCTCGAAAAGTGCCATCGCCTCGATTCTCGAAGACCTGATTCGCCTGCTTGTAGGTCATTCCCGTACCCCACTCCTCGACATTGTGGATGATGTGACCGTTGGCCACCGCCAAGTCGAGATCACCGTCGTGATCAAAGTCGGCGAAGGCAGCGCCGAAGCCAACCCGATACAAGGACGACTCCCCCAACTTGCTGGCAAAGCGGCGCTCGGTGAAAAAACCCCCGTTGTTGCTGTAGAAAGCATTGGTTTGGAGGTCGAGGTGGGTGACCAGGAGGTCTGGGTAGCCATTGCCGTCGGTATCACCGATGCCGATCCCCATACCGGCCTCCGGCGCACCGAGGTCGCTGACCGCGGTACCGGTCAAGATCGCCAGTTCGTCAAACTGCAGCGTGGTTCCCTTGCTGGCGTTCTGGAATTGAAAATTGGCGACCATGTCGTTGGCCACGTAGATGTCGCTGCGCCCATCACCATCCAGATCCTCGAGCACGACCCCCAAACCCTTGCCCAACCGCGGCGGGCCCTGTGGTGACTCGGTGGCGATGCCCGCGCTCACCGACACGTCCTCGAACGTACCGTCGCCGCGGTTGCGATAAAGGCGATCGGTCACACCCTCGTAGACATCGGGGTGGCAGTACGACCGACGTTGCCGTGCCTTGACGCCACAGATGGGATTCTTGTCGTACGAAAAATCGACGTAATTGGTCACGTAGAGATCCAGATCGCCATCGCCGTCCACATCACCGAAGGCCGCCGAGGCGCTCCAGCGTTCATCCCCCACGCCCGCGGTTTCCGTGACGTCTTCGAACGTACCGTCGCCCTGGTTGCGCAACAGTTGATTGGCGCCGAAGGCCGTGACGTAAAGATCCAAGTCACCGTCGCCGTCCACGTCACCCGCTGTTGCCCCCATCCCATACCCCGTAACCTCGATCCCAGCCTGGGTCGTGACATCCACGAAACGTGGTGTGGCCGACGTGCCAGCACCGTCATTGCGGAACAGGCGGGTTCGCGGCGTGTCCCCTTGGTGGCCCGGCACCGGACCACTATCGACGAACAAGAGGTCACGGTCGCCGTCGCCATCGTAGTCGAGGGCAACGACCCCAGAACCCATCGTCTCGATCATGTAGAAGTCGCCGGCCCCACCGTGATGGTGCCGAAAGTCGATTCCCCACGCGGCGCTGGATTCCCGAAAGAGCAGCGCTGGGACGCCCGACGCCTGCGCTTCGAGCGCAGCGACGGTCGACAACACGAACAGCGAAAGGAAGAAGACAACGCCCATCACAGACGAGTGTACGACGAGATGGGTACGAGAAATCCCCAAGTCCTTAGTTCTCGATCACGAAGGGGATCGAACTCATCTGTTCGATGCCGGTATCGGGGTCCGTCATGCCCACCCGCAGGGTGTACTCGCCGACCGCGAGGTTGCGGGAGTCGAATCGTGCCCGCAGCTTGTCGAGTCCCGAGATACCGGTAACGGTGCGCTCTACCGAGTCGAAGGCGTTGTCCCGCACGGCGACACCGTCACCCCCGATGACCCAACTACGCAAGTCCAAACTCTCCGCGCTCAGGTTGTAGGCCACCAGGCACAGGTCGGCCGATTCGTTGCGTCGCAAAGCCGCCTTGGCTGCTGGCACGAATGGCTCGCCGCCAACGGTAAACGGGTAGATCACTGATTTGCTCTGCGCTTCGTCCACGCGCTCTTTCAGCAAAACCCAACGCCCTGGGCTGTCATGAAAGAAAGGCGGTAGCACCTGCAACTCAGCCGCCTCATAGGGCGGGACCTCGATCGGAACCACTTCGACTCCGGTCCGTCCTGTTGTTCCGTTGCGCACCAAGACGCGCAGGAGATACTTCCCGGGCTCGATCTCCAGATGTCCGTAGTATTTGATTCCCGAAGTCTTCAAGCGATCGCGGTTCGCACGCAGGTCGAACGACACCAACTGCGCGAAGAAATCGCGCATCTCACCGACCTCATCGGTGATGTAGGCATAGATCTCGACGATGAGGTCGTCCTCCTCCTGCAACGCCAACAACGTCTCACCTTCAACCTCGATGATCACGGGTACGTAGGCCATCTCGGCGGTCGAACGGAACGGCACCGCAAGGACATCGATCAACACGTCTTGACTCGGCTCGGCGCTGGCGATGGCGTCCGAAGCGAGCAGGCTCTTCTCCAACGGGTGAAGACCACCGTACGGACGCGGTGCATAATAGCCACTGCGATGCGACAGCTTGGTTCTACGCTTGTCTTTGAGCTTGACCTTGAGCCGGTGGTATCGCCCGTCGAGCGCCAGCCCTTGCGGCTGGAACGACAGGATGTAGGTCACCGTGGATCGTTCGAGCACCCGACGAAGCTGGCCCACGAGGTCGTTCGCGTCTTCGAACAAGTGCCCCCCCGTCTCATTGGCCATGAAGAACAAGGCGTCACCACCCTTGGCGCCCGCAGCCCCGATGCTCGTGTCGAAGTCGGCCTGAATCCCCGAAGAATCTACTGCTTGAATCACGGCATCGGCGCGCCGAAACTCTTCGAGCATGGACTCGATGTCGTTCTGTAGCGGGACGTTGCCGTAGGTCTCGTCGCCATCGACCAGCCACAGGCGGCCAGCAATGCGGTCTTGCAACTCGGTCTCATTGCCTTCGACCGTGGGCGCACGACCGAGCAACAGCTCGCTGTCGAAACCGTCCGAGAACATCACCACATGCTTGCGGCCGGCGACACTATTGAGCATCTTCGCCAGCTCTCCCATCGATCGTGACCACGAGGTGATCCGGCTGCGCTCGAAGGCACGAGCCCCCCGCTGCATCTGATTGCCGATCGCGCGAAAACTCTCGAACCCCGACTCTTCCAAGGCCTCTCGGATTTCCGACCGCTCACCATTGGACTCACCAGCTCCGGTACCTTGATCGGTAAGTCCTCGGGGTGCATCGACAAAAAAACGCAGCGGATCTTCGCTCGCCCCGTCACGGTTCATCCTCAGGCCGTCGATGGCACGGGCCAACTGAGCGCGGTCAGGAGTAAACGTCAACACCAGCTTGGGCCCATACTCGAGTGAGAAACTCGCGATGGCCACCAAATCGGTGGGGTGCATCCCTTCCAAGACGAACGACTGGGCCGCCTGCCGCGCTTTCAAGATCGAGGTTGGGCTCGAAAACGAAAAATCGAAGAGCAACAGAAAATGGCGACGGGCCACCGCGGGCAACTCGGCGATCCGATCTTCCGCCGCCGCCGCGTCCAACGCAGCCAAGTCGATGACCTCGAAACCAACCAACTCTCGACGCTTGCCGAGATCGAAGACTTCGAAGTCCTCAGCCGTCAAGCCGCGTATCGGCTCGCCGTTGCGGGTCGTCACGTTGACCGGCACCTCGACCTGAACGACGTTGGTCACATCGTCGAAAACCTTGGTCTTCGCCTTGGGCTTGCCTTCGGTCGCCGACGCCACCAGGCTTGTGAGCAGGATCAGCGTAAGGCACTGTCGTAAACCAGCACTTGAGGAGTCGGGTGAAGTCCTGGATGCCCGTTTCGGCTTGCGCATGCGTTCCTCTCCTCGAATGTCCGCTCACGACACTGGTCGAGCGGCTGGCGCGTGGTCCTGCCCTATCACTGCGCTTCGGGCGTCGGCCGTTCAGCAAGCATCACTGCCATGCCACGAGCCTCTCGATGCGTTGCGTCGAGCCGAAGGGCCCGCTCAACATGGTGGCGAGCTTTCGGCACATCGCCAAGTGCTAGGTACGTCTTGGCCAATCCTACATGCACTTCGGGGATTTCCGAATCGAGCTTCAATGCCGTACGCATGAAATCCAAGGCATCCTCGGCATTTCCTCGCGCCAAAGCCAGCTCACCACGGTAGACGAAGTAGAACGGATTGGTGGTTTGAACGTCCTCGATCTGCGACAGCATCTCCGTCGCCTTGGCGAGGTCACCACGTTCCTGGTAGAGCCGCGCCATGTTGGTCAGAATCGGTACGTTGCCGGGGGCCGTGACCAAACCTCGCTCGTAGGCATCGAGGGCCCCCTGCCAGTCGCCAGTGCGGGCGCGCGCGACACCGAGGTTGTTGAGTGCCTTCTCGAACTTCGGCGCCAGCTCGGTCGCCAAACGCAAATATTCGGTCGCGGATTCGAGGTCACTGTCCATCAACGACTCGGCCGCCAAGTTGTTGTAGTAGTGCGCTGAGGCGGTGATGTCATCAATCGGATTGAATTGCCGGTAGCTTTTCGGCCGATACGGCAAGAAATCGAAGGTTCGCAGCTCGCCGTTGACGTACATCCCAGCCACGATGTGTCCTTGGCTCAGCACCATGCCGTTTTGGTGACGCCATCGCTGATGGTCAACCACTTCGACGTAGAAGGGATTCATCCGTTGGTGGCGGCCGACGCCGACGAAGAGGTTGACGAACGAAAGACAGTTGCCTTCGCGAGCGCTGTAGGTCTCGACCGCATTGCGGGTCGGCAGGAGCGAGTACTTGAGTTCCAACTTCCGAAAGATGAAGTCGACAATCTGCTCGACCCGCACCACCTCACGGGGCGCCGGCTTGAGTCGCTCACTCAAATAAGTCTCGATCTCGGTGCTCAGCTCGAACGGCACCTGGATCTGTTCCGCAGGCTTTTCATCGATCTTCTCAGCGTATTGCTCGCGCAGATGTCCCACGGAATCGAGTGGCTCGTACTGGGAGCAAGCCAACGCGCAGGTCGACAAGAGGCCTAGAAAAAAGCGCTTCAACGGTGTGGGTCTGATTCTAGCCATGACGTTTACTATACTGCCTCCTTGCCCCGTTTCGCACGAATTCAAGACCTTGAAGATCAGGCATCCAGCGGATTGAATTGCCATCGATATCGGGCTCGATACTCATCCGCCATAAGACCGCTAAACTTTTTCCTGTCTTTCACTTACCAAACTCTATTCTGGTCAACTCCGGTGGCACGCCCTTTGCGATCTCTTTTCTCGTAGCAGCCTCTACGCAATCCACGACGCTACGCTCGTTCGCGAACGAGGTCAGCCGCGGATCGAGGTTTCGGAAATGGGTCGCAGCGAGCGGCCCACAACGACATCGCCGCGTGATCGCCACCCCATCAACGAAAAGCAACACCGCGACGCACACAGAGGAATTTGGATGACGAACATCAAGACGAACATCAAGACGAACATCAAGACGAGCATCAAGACGAGCATCAAGAATTGGAGACGCTTTGTCGCGATCGGCGCGGCGCTGCTTCTCGCCGGTACCGGCGTGGCCTTCGGCCAATCCCAGGCCGGTAACCTCTTCGGTACCACCAGCGATGACACAGGCGCAGCCCTTCCGGGCGTATCCGTCACCGTTACGGGCGCTGGCGCGCCGCGGGTCCAGTTTACGGACGCCCAAGGGCAGTTCCGCTTCCTCGGCCTGTCGCCTGGTAGCTACCAGCTGCAAGCGCAGCTCGACAACTTCTCGACGATCGACTACCCGAACGTGACGGTTAGCGTGAACCGCACCACCACCCTCGAGATCTCCCTGAGCCCGGCCATCGAGGATACCATTACGGTCACCTCCGAAAGCCCGCTCCTCGACGAGCGCAAGATCACCACCGGCACAACGATCAGCCAAACCGAGCTCGAGAAGATCCCGACCTCACGTGATCCCTGGGCCATACTCTCCACGGTGCCTGGTGTCAAGACCGATCGCGTCAACGTCGGCGGTAACGAGAGTGGCCAGCAATCCAACTTCACCGGCCCGGGCTCGAGCGGTAGTGACACTGTGTGGGCGGTTGACGGCGTGGTCATCACCGACATGGCTGCCATCGGCGGCTCGCCGACCTACTACAACTTCGACGCGTTCGAAGAGATGCAGGTTTCGACCGGCGGCAGCGACGCTTCGCTGACCTCGGGCGGCGTGACCATGAACATGGTGACCAAGCGCGGTACCAACGAGTGGCGCGGTTCCGGCCGTTTCATTCAGGCCAAGGACAGCTGGCAGGACTCCCTCGACTTCGACCAGAGCGAGTTGGGCGATGGCCAGACTGCATTCTCGCAAGGCAACCGCCTCGTCAGCACCGAAGATTGGGGTGCTGAGCTCGGTGGTCCCGTTGTGCAGGACAAGCTCTGGGTCTGGGCCAATTACGGCCGCCAAGAGATCGACCTCCTGACCATCTCCGATGTCTCGGATTTCACCGACATCGAGACCTACGGCGCCAAGATCAACGCTCAGTTGGGCACCAGCAACTCGCTGGTTGCCTTCTACAACCGTAGCGACAATATCAAGCTCGGCCGCAACGCCGGTCCCAGTAATCCTCAGCCCACCACCTGGAATCAGTCCGGTCCCACGGAAATTCTCAAGCTCGAAGACACCCACATCTTCAACTCCAGCTTCTTCGTCACCGGCCTCGTTTCGTCGGTTGACACTGGCTTCCAGTTGACGCCTCAGGGTGGCTTCCCGAATGGCCCGAACGCGGTCTTGGACGAAAACTTCATCTGGCAGAACAACTTCCTGCACCACGAGACCGATCGTCCGCAGGAACAAGCCAAGCTCGATGGTAGCTACTTCTTCAACAATGGCAACCTCAACCACGAGCTCAAGTTCGGCCTTGGCTACCGCACCACCGAACTGAACTCACTGTCGGCGTGGCCCGGCGACATCCTGCGCCTCGACTACTACACCGCGTTCGGCTACTCCTACAACATCGCGCAGATTTCGCGCGCCGCCTCGAGCTCCGTCGACACCACGTACACCAGCTTGTATGTCCAGGACACGTTGACGGCCGGTAACCTGACCGCCAACATAGGCCTGCGCTACGACGAGCAGACGGGTGACATCAACGCTGTCACCGTGCAAGGCGTCCCGGGCTTCGAGGTCAACCAGGCCACCGGCCAACCCTTGCTTCCCACTGCCTCGTCCGTGGGCCGCGACCAGGGCTTCACTTGGGAAGACATCACCCCCCGCTTGGGTCTAACCTACGCCCTCGGTGAGGATCGCGACACCTTGTTGCGGGCCAGCTTCTCGCAATTCGCCCAGCAGCTTGGCCAGGGTTTCTCGTTCATCCTTAACACGGCGCAAGCCTCGTATGCATACTATTACTACGAGGACCAAAACGGCGACGGCAATGTCACTGTGGATGAGATCATCAACCTCCAAGGTGGTCCGCTGTTCACCTCCTCGTTCGACCCGCTGTTGCAATCAACGGACGCGCAGATAGATCCGAGCTTCGACGCTCCGCTCACCGACGAACTCATCCTCGGCGTCGAGCATGCGCTCCTCCCCGAGTTGGTCGTTGGTCTCAACCTGACCTGGCGCAACATCAGCGACATCACTGAATCGGATCACTTGATCATCGACAACGGCATCGTCCGTCCGGACCGTGCCACCGACTACACCCAGACCGGCAGCCGCACCGTGACCCTGCCCGACGGCTCGACCAACGTCGTGCCGATCTACGGCCTGGTCCCGGGTCTGTCGGACAACGGTAACTTCATCACGTCCAACGGTGACCGTGAGCAGGAGTACTTCGGCGCGTCCTTGACGGTGAATAAGCGTCTTGCCAACCGGTGGATGCTTCGCGGTAACTTCACCTGGTCCGAGTTCGATTGGGACATCCCGGCCGGCGCGCCCAACGAGCCCAACGCGTTCCTCGGCGGTGGCCAGGTCGATGGCGACCCGGTCCTCGAGGCTTCGGGCACCGGCTCGGGCCCCAAGGGTGGCGTCTACATCAACAGCAACTGGTCCTACAGCTTCACCGGCATGTACCAGGTTGCTCCCGATCGTCGCTGGGGCTTCAACGTCGCAGCCAGCGTCAATGGTCGTGAGGGCTACCCTGTTCCCTACTACACCCTGGAGAGCAACCCGCTCAACTCCTCCGGTTCCTTCGCCCTGCAGGCCACGAACGCCAACGATGACTTCCGCCTGGACGATGTCCTGACGGTCGACCTTCGTGTCGAGAAAGAGTTCACGGTCAACAACTTCTCGTTCACGGTCGGCGCCGAGGTGTTCAACCTCTTCAACGAGGCCACCGTGTTGCAGCGTCAGCACCAGTTGCGTACGGGTGTTACCAACTTCGTTACGGAAGTCCTCAGCCCGCGTATTGCGCGTATCGCGTTCCGCGTCAACCTCCGCTAGCCGGCACAGGCCAGCTACAGAAGTCTGAAAACGGCCGTCGGGAAAACCCGGCGGTCGTTTTCTTTGGTCTCCCTCGTGACGGTGCTGGTGCCTGTGATTTGGCCGCTCCAATCGAATCGTGCTATACTTGTCAGATTCTCTGTCTTTCTCATATTTGAACGTGATCAAATTCGTGGAAACCAGAGATTTTTCTGCGTTCACTGTATCGAGGACGCGGAAGCAAGAAAAACAGTCGCCAGTAGGTTTGTGAGATTCCCTTACGAGCATCGGGCGACGCACACAGAGGAATTTGGATGACGAACATCAAAAATTGGAGACGCTTTGTCGCGATCGGTGCGGCGCTGCTTCTCGCCGGTACCGGCGTGGCCTTCGGCCAATCCCAGGCCGGTAACCTCTTCGGTACCACCAGCGATGACACAGGCGCAGCCCTTCCGGGCGTGTCCGTCACCGTTACGGGCGCTGGCGCGCCGCGGGTCCAGGTTACGGACGCCCAAGGGCAGTTCCGCTTCCTCGGCCTGTCGCCTGGTAGCTACCAGCTGCAAGCGCAGCTCGACAGCTTCTCGACGATCGACTACCCGAACGTGACGGTTAGCGTGAACCGCACCACCACCCTCGAGATCTCCCTGAGCCCGGCCATCGAGGAGACCATTACGGTCACCTCCGAAAGCCCGCTCCTCGACGAGCGCAAGATCACCACCGGCACGACGATCAGCCAAACCGAGCTCGAGAAGATCCCGACCTCACGTGATCCCTGGGCCATACTCTCCACGGTGCCTGGTGTCAAGACCGATCGCATCAACGTCGGCGGTAACGAGAGTGGCCAGCAATCCAACTTCACCGGCCCGGGCTCGAGCGGTAGTGACACTGTGTGGGCGGTTGACGGCGTGGTCATCACCGACATGGCTGCCATCGGCGGCTCGCCGACCTACTACAACTTCGACGCGTTCGAAGAGATGCAGGTTTCGACCGGCGGCAGCGACGCTTCGCTGACCTCGGGCGGCGTGACCATGAACATGGTGACCAAGCGCGGTACCAACGAGTGGCGCGGTTCCGGCCGTTTCATTCAGGCCAAGGACAGCTGGCAGGACTCCCTCGACTTCGACCAGAGCGAGTTGGGCGATGGCCAGACTGCATTCTCGCAAGGCAACCGCCTCGTCAGCACCGAAGATTGGGGTGCTGAGCTCGGTGGTCCCGTTGTGCAGGACAAGCTCTGGGTCTGGGCCAATTACGGCCGCCAAGAGATCGACCTCCTGACCATCTCCGATGTCTCGGATTTCACCGACATCGAGACCTACGGCGCCAAGATCAACGCTCAGTTGGGCACCAGCAACTCGCTGGTTGCCTTCTACAACCGTAGCGACAATATCAAGCTCGGCCGCAACGCCGGTCCCAGTAATCCTCAGCCCACCACCTGGAATCAGTCCGGTCCCACGGAAATTCTCAAGCTCGAAGACACCCACATCTTCAACTCCAGCTTCTTCGTCACCGGCCTCGTTTCGTCGGTTGACACTGGCTTCCAGTTGACGCCTCAGGGTGGCTTCCCGAATGGCCCGAACGCGGTCTTGGACGAAAACTTCATCTGGCAGAACAACTTCCTGCACCACGAGACCGATCGTCCGCAGGAACAAGCCAAGCTCGATGGTAGCTACTTCTTCAACAATGGCAACCTCAACCACGAGCTCAAGTTCGGCCTTGGCTACCGCACCACCGAACTGAACTCACTGTCGGCGTGGCCCGGCGACGTCCTGCGCCTCGACTACTACACCGCGTTCGGCTACTCCTACAACATCGCGCAGATTTCGCGCGCCGCCTCGAGCTCCGTCGACACCACGTACACCAGCTTGTATGTCCAGGACACGTTGACGGCCGGTAACCTGACCGCCAACATAGGCCTGCGCTACGACGAGCAGACGGGTGACATCAACGCTGTCACCGTGCAAAGCGTCCCGGGCTTCGAGGTCAACCAGGCCACCGGCCAACCCTTGCTTCCCACTGCCTCGTCCGTGGGCCGCGACCAGGGCTTCACTTGGGAAGACATCACCCCCCGCTTGGGTCTAACCTACGCCCTCGGTGAGGATCGCGACACCTTGTTGCGGGCCAGCTTCTCGCAATTCGCCCAGCAGCTTGGCCAGGGTTTCACGACCATCCTCAGCACGGCGCAACGTTCGTATGCATACTTCTACTACGAGGACCAAAACGGCGACGGCGATGTCACTGTGGATGAGATCATCAACCTCCAAGGTGGTCCGCTGTTCACCTCCTCGTTCGACCCGCTGTTGCAATCAACGGACGCGCAGATAGATCCGAGCTTCGACGCTCCGCTCACCGACGAACTCATCCTCGGCGTCGAGCATGCGCTCCTCCCCGAGTTGGTCGTTGGTCTCAACCTGACCTGGCGCAACATCAGCGACATCACTGAATCGGATCACTTGATCATCGACAACGGCATCGTCCGTCCGGACCGTGCCACCGACTACACCCAGACCGGCAGCCGCACCGTGACCCTGCCCGACGGCTCGACCAACGTCGTGCCGATCTACGGCCTGGTCCCGGGTCTGTCGGACAACGGTAACTTCATCACGTCCAACGGTGACCGTGAGCAGGAGTACTTCGGCGCGTCCTTGACGGTGAATAAGCGTCTTGCCAACCGGTGGATGCTTCGCGGTAACTTCACCTGGTCCGAGTTCGATTGGGACATCCCGGCCGGCGCGCCCAACGAGCCCAACGCGTTCCTCGGCGGTGGCCAGGTCGATGGCGACCCGGTCCTCGAGGCTTCGGGCACCGGCTCGGGCCCCAAGGGTGGCGTCTACATCAACAGCAACTGGTCCTACAGCTTCACCGGCATGTACCAGGTTGCTCCCGATCGTCGCTGGGGCTTCAACGTCGCAGCCAGCGTCAATGGTCGTGAGGGCTACCCTGTTCCCTACTACACCCTGGAGAGCAACCCGCTCAACTCCTCCGGTTCCTTCGCCCTGCAGGCCACGAACGCCAACGATGACTTCCGCCTGGACGATGTCCTGACGGTCGACCTTCGTGTCGAGAAAGAGTTCACGGTCAACAACTTCTCGTTCACGGTCGGCGCCGAGGTGTTCAACCTCTTCAACGAGGCCACCGTGTTGCAGCGTCAGCACCGGCTGCGTACGGGTGTTACCAACTTCGTTACGGAAATTCTCAGCCCGCGCATCGCGCGTATCGCGTTCCGCGTCAACCTCCGCTAGCCGGCACACGCCAGCTACAGAAGTCTGAAAACGGCCGTCGGGGAAACCCGGCGGCCGTTTTCTTTGGTCTCCCAGTGTCGCGTCCCGCAAATGCCTAAGGAATGGCTTTGGCGAGGATCTGATCGGCGGATTTTGTCCACCGAAAGGGTGCTGCCTCTTCGTTCCACGTTTCGATGAACGCATAGATGCGGTGGAGCAGAGCTCGGACGCTACGGAAGCCTTCCCGGCGAATGGCCTGGGTCGTCAGCATGCTGGACCAGAGCTCAATTTGGTTCATCCAGGAGGCCAGAGCGGATCAGGAGTTCGAGTTGGTCGCGTTCATCCTTCGACAGATGGACTTCACGAATCGCCAGCATACTCGGCCCTCCGTAGTTGATGGCTATTCAACAGAATATCTCCTATATTTCATAGACAGTCGCGAACCCGACATTAGCAACGGTGTTGGTGGTCTGTGATTTGGCCTCTCCAATCGGATTGTGCTATGTTGACTGAGTTCTCTGCCTTCCCCATATCTGAACGCGATCAGGTTTCGTGGGAACCGGAGACTTTTCTGCGTTCATTGGAGGACGCGGAAGCAAGGGAAACAGTCGCCACAGGTTTGTGAGATTTCCTTACAAGCATCGGGCGACGCACACAGAGGAGTTTGGATGACGAACATCAAGAATTGGAGACGCTTTGTCGCGATCGGCGCGACGCTGCTTCTCGCCGGTACCGGCGTGGCCTTCGGCCAATCCCAGTCCGGTAACCTCTTCGGTACAACCAGCGACGACACGGGCGCAGCCCTTCCGGGCGTGACCGTCACCGTTACGGGCTCTGGCGCGCCGCGGGTCCAGGTTACGGACGCCCAAGGGCAGTTCCGCTTCCTCGGCCTGTCGCCGGGTAGCTACCAGCTGCAAGCGCAGCTCGACGCCTTCTCGACGATCGACTACCCGAACGTGTCGGTCAGCGTGAACCGCAACACCACCCTCGAGATCGCCCTGAGCCCGGCCATCGAGGAGACCATTACGGTCACCTCTGAGAGCCCGCTCCTTGACGAGCGCAAGATCTCCACCGGCTCGACGATCAGCCAAACCGAGCTCGAGAAGATCCCGACCTCACGTGATCCCTGGGCCGTGCTCTCCTCGGTACCCGGTGTCCAGACCGATCGCATCAACGTCGGCGGTAACGAGAGTGGCCAGCAGTCCAGCTTCACCGGTCCTGGCTCGAACAGCAGTGACGGCGTGTGGGCGGTTGACGGTGTGGTCATCACCGATATGGGCGCCATTGGCTCCTCGCCGACCTACTACAACTTCGACGCGTTCGAAGAGATGCAGGTTTCGACCGGCGGCAGCGACGCTTCGCTGACCTCGGGCGGCGTGACCATGAACATGGTGACCAAGCGCGGCACCAACGAGTGGCGCGGTTCCGGTCGCTTCATTCAGGCCGAAGACAGCTGGCAGGACTCCCTCGACTTCGACCAGAGCGAGCTGGGCGATGGCCAGACCGCATTCTCGCAAGGCAACCGTATCGTCAGCACCGACGATTGGGGTGCTGAGCTCGGTGGTCCCGTTGTACAGGACAAGCTCTGGGTCTGGGCCAACTACGGCCGCCAGGAGGTCGACCTCCTGACCATCTCCGATGTCTCGGATTTCACCTTTCTCGAGACCTACGGTGCCAAGATCAACGCCCAGTTGGGCGCCAGCAATTCGCTGGTTGCTTTCTACAACTACGGCGACAAGATCAAGATCGGCCGTAACGCCGGTCCCACCCGTCCTCAGCCCACCACCTGGAACCAGACCGGCCCCACGGACATCTACAAGCTCGAAGACACCCACATCTTCAACTCCAGCTTCTTCGTCACCGGCCTCATTTCGTCGGTTGGTGGTGGCTTCCAGTTGACGCCTCAGGGTGGCTTCCCGAGTGGCCCCAACGCCATTCTCGACGAAAACTTCATCTGGCAGAACAACTTCCTGCACCACGAGACCGATCGTCCGCAGGAACAAGCCAAACTCGATGGTAGCTACTTCTTCAACAGCGGCAACCTCAACCACGAACTCAAGTTCGGCCTTGGCTACCGCACCGCCGAGTTGACCTCGCTGTCGTCGTGGCCCGGCAACGTCCTGCGCCTCGACTTCTACACTTCGTTCAACTACCCCTACAACATCGCGCAGGTTTCGCGTGACTTCGCGGGCGCCGTCGACACCACGTACACCAGCTTGTATGTCCAGGACACGTTGACGGTCGGTAACCTGACCGCCAACATCGGCCTGCGCTACGACGAGCAGTCGGGTGACGTCAACACTGCCACCGTGCAAGGTGTCCCGGGCTTCGAGGTCAACCAGGCCACCGGCCAACCCTTGCTTCCCACTGCCTCGTCCGTGGGCCGCGACCAGGGCTTCACTTGGGAAGACATCACCCCCCGCTTGGGTCTGACCTACGCCTTGGGTGAGGATCGCGACACCTTGTTGCGGGTCAGCTTCTCGCAATTCGCCGAGCAGCTCGGCCAGGGTAACTCGTTCATCCTCAACACGATGCAATCGTCGTATGCATACTTCTACTACGATGACCGAAACGGCGACGGCGATGTCACTGTGGATGAGATCATCAACCTCCAAGATGGTCCGCTGTTCACCTCCTCGTTCGACCCGCTGTTGCAATCAACGGACGCGCAGGTGGATCCGAACTACGGCGCTCAGCTCACCGACGAGCTCATTCTCGGCGTCGAGCATGCGATCCTCCCCGAGTTGGTCGTTGGTCTCAACCTGACCTGGCGCAACATCAGCGACATCGCTGAGTCGGATCACTTGATCATCGACAACGGCGTTGTCCGTCCGGATCGTGCCACCGACTACACCCAGACCGGCAGCCGCACCGTGACCCTGCCCGACGGCTCGACCAACGTCGTTCCGATCTATGGCCTGGTCCCGGGTCTGTCCGACAACGGTAACTTCATCACCTACAACGGTGACCGCGAGCAGGAATACTTCGGCGTGTCCTTGACGGTGAATAAGCGTCTTGCCAACCGCTGGATGCTTCGCGGTAACTTCACCTGGTCCGAGTTCGATTGGGACATCCCGGCCGGCGCGGTCAACGAGCCCAACTCGTTCCTTGGCGGTGGTCAAGTCGATGGCGGTCCGGTCCTCCAGGGTTCGGGCACCGGCTCGGGCTCCAAGGGTGGCGTCTACATCAACAGCAACTGGTCCTACAGCCTCACCGGCATGTACCAAGTTGCTCCCGATCGTCGCTGGGGTTTCAACGTCGCCACCAGCATCAACGGTCGTGAAGGCTACGCTGTTCCGTACTTCACCCGTGAGTCCAACCCGCTCAGCAACTCAGGCAACTTCAACCTGCAGGCCACGAACTCCAGCGATGACTTCCGCCTGGACGACGTCCTGACGGTCGACCTTCGTGTCGAGAAAGAGTTCACGGTCAACGACTTCTCGTTCACGGTCGGCGCCGAGGTGTTCAACCTCTTCAACGAGGCCACCGTGTTGCAGCGTCAGCACCGGCTGCGTACGGGTACCTCCAACTTCGTTACGGAAGTTCTCAGCCCGCGCATCGCCCGTATCGCGTTCCGGATCAACTTCCGCTAGTCGGCACACGCCAGCTACAGAAGTCTGAAAACGGCCGTCGGGGAAACCCGGCGGCCGTTTTCTCTTGGGCGGAAGAAATCGCCGACACGCATGAAACAGACCATGGGCCTCCGCCAGCTTGGAGCGGGCGTTCAAGCCCTTGATCTCCCCGCCCTCTCGGTGTAATCGCCTTAGCACCGCGCCCGCCAGGATCACTCCCCACCACGCTCCTCAGCAACCGCCTCGTCACAGCCACTGGACGCTCGATCACTGCCAAAGGCGGATGGTGTGCCGTTTGCCCCTCTAACCGGCAACCAGATTCCTCGGCCTTTCGCCGGGTAGCTACCAACTGCAGGCGCAGCTCGACGAATTCTCGACGACCGTGAGGTCGGGACGTGTTCCTTGGCGGCGGCCAGGTCAACGAGGTCTTCAATCTCTTTAGCGAGGCCACGGTCCTGCAGCGTGAGCACCAGCTGGGAATCGGGACGTCCGATCACGTCCAAGAGATTCTCAGCCCGCGCGTATTCCGGGTCGCGCTCCGCTTGAACCTTCGGTAGGCGAGCCGAATCTCGACCGATCGAGTCAGCCGCCGGAATAGGTCCCGGCGGCTGTTTTTTTGCCCGCCGGAACGGTAAACTCTGGCTTCGAGCATCGCGAACGGGCACCTGGCTTGTCTCGTGCAACCAACTCGAGCGTAGGCAACCAGGGTCCCGTGCCGTGCCTCCAACGGCTGTCGCGACAAGACCCGCCGCTCAGAAACGTCCTCACCAGTGGACATTTCTGGTCGAGACCGCCAGCCGGCGCATCGGCAACGAGACGCCCGGCCCCGTCCAAGGAGACCTCGAAAATGAAACCACTTCGCATTGCCGCGTTCCTGATCACTGTGGCCCTCATTCTGGCCGTCCCCGCCGTCCAAGCCCAAGACTGGGCTGGCCGAGGCCGGCTCCAGGGCCAAGTTACCGACCCGGACGGCACCCCCGTGGTTGGCGCTACGGTAGTACTGACCAAAAACGGCATCGAGGGCAGCGGACCCAAACCGCTGACCACCAACAAGAAGGGTAAGTGGTCGATCCTCGGCCTGTCCGGCGGCAACTGGAACGCCGTGCTTGCCGCCGACGGCTATCACGGCGGTGAAGGCTCCGTGAAGGTCAACGAGTTTGGCGCCAACCCTCCGGTCAACGTCGCTTTGAGACCCATTACCGCAGAAGAGCTCCAACAAGCAGCGACCAAATCAGCCGTCGGCGTCGTTGACGAAGGCAACGCCCTCCTCGAGGCTGGAAACCACGCCGAGGCCCGTGCCAAGTACGAAGAAGCCCTCGAAAGTCTCGAACCGGAGCACCATGCGCCGTTGATGCGCGGTATCGCCCGTACCTACTTCGAGGAAGGCAACCATGACAAGGCCATCGAGACCCTCGAAAAGGCGATCGAACTGGCCCCCGATGACCTCGACTCGACGCGCCTGATCATCAACTTGTTGGTGGCCGCGGACCGCGAAGACGACGCCCAGGTCTACATCGCCCGTATGCCGGAAGGCATGACGGTCGACAGCGACACCTTGCTCAACATCGGTATCAAGGCCTACAACGACAACGAGTTCGAAAGCGCGCTCGAGACCTTCAACCGTGTAGTGACCGAGAATCCGAACAACGCCGACGCCTACTACTACCGCGGGCTGTGCCATCTCACCGGTGGTTCCAGCGCCGAAGCCAAAGCGGACTTCGCCAAGATGCTCGAAATCGCACCGGACCATGCGAACGCTGGTGAAGCCCAGCAGTTCATCGAGTACCTCGAGACCTCGGACTGAGAACCGCGATGCTCCGTCGAGGCCGATCGCCACTGGCAGCGCTGATTCTGGTCGCGCTGCCTGCTTTCGGCTGCGGAGAGGCCCCCGCCGCATCGGGGACCTTGGACACAGCCCCCGCGCCACCCGCCACCGTCGCCGCATCCAAGCCAACCGGCCAGCCCTCAGCTTCCGTCAGCCAGGACGCCGATGTCGTTCTGATCACCGTCGACACCCTCCGTGCCGACGCGCTTGGCTTCGCTGGCCATGAGCGCGCGCAGACGCCAGCGCTCGACCGCTTGGCGGCCGCTGGCCGTGTCTTTTCCCGTGCCTTTGCCCACAATGTGGTGACGCTACCGTCGCACACAAACATCCTCACCGGGCTCTATCCACACCAACACGGCGTCCGCGAAAATAGTGGATTCGTACTCGGCAACGACATCCCTACCCTCGCGACGCTGCTTGCCGACGCGGGCTACGCCACCGCCGCGTTCATCGGTGCGTACCCACTCGACTCCCGCTACGGTCTCGACCGCGGCTTCGAAACCTACGACGACACTTACACGGCTGGTGCGAAGCACGGCCAATTCCAATTCGCCGAGCGCTCCGGGGACCGCGTCATGGCCGCGGCGAATGCCTGGTGGGACCGCATCGGCAGTGAGGCCGGCGAGGGCGGTACCCAGCGCAAACGCTTCGTGTGGATTCACCTCTACGACCCGCACGCCCCCTACGCGGCTCCGGCACCCTTCGGTCTGCGCTTCGCCGACCAGCCTTATTTGGGCGAGGTGGCGGCCGTCGACGCCTATCTCGGCCCGTTTCTCGACCGGGTTCGTAGCGTCGACCGTCCAGCGGTGATCGTCTTTACCTCCGATCACGGCGAGGGCTTGGGCGATCATGGTGAGCAGTCCCACGGCCTGTTCGCGTACAACGCAACCCTCAAGATCCCATTGGTCCTTTGGGGACCGGGTATCGAGCCCGGAACCGACGAGCGCCTCGCCGGTCACGTCGACATTGTGCCGACCGTCCTAGAGACGCTCGGGCTGCAATACGAAGGCGATCTGGCTGGGTACTCTCTATTGCGGCAACCCGACGCCACGCGAACGGTGTACTTCGAAGCCCTCTCGACCTATTTCAACCGTGGTTGGGCACCACTCCGTGGATTGATCGACGGACACGAGAAGGTCATATCGGTCCCTTTGCCAGAGCTCTACGACCTCGCCGAAGATCCGCGGGAGGCAGATAACCACGTCGACGATCAGCGACGGCGGTATCGGACATTGCTCGGGGCCTTGCCCGATGAGCAACCTTGGCCGCCAGGACAGCGCGAGGTGAGCAGCGAAGAGGCCCAGAACCTACGCAGCCTGGGCTACCTCGCCACCGGAGGCCACAGCAAGACCTCGTTTGGCCCCGAGGACGACCCCAAAAACCTCATCGGCCTCGACCACAAGCTGCACCGCATGATCGATGCGTACGCCAGAGGCCAACTCGACGAGGCGGGAACACTCGCCCGCGAGCTGATCAGCGCGCGACCGGACATGAGCTTGGGACACGAGCATCTCGCCTTGGTTTTGCGGGCACAGCGACGACCCCACGAAGCCATCGCCGTCCTCGAGAAGGCCATCAACCAAGGCGTTACCAGCGATGCGGTGGTGCGCCAGCTGGCCGCCACCCTCGCCGAGATCGGCCGCCCCCATGATGCCATTGCGCTGCTACGTCCTTTGGCCGCCGACCAGGACCCCGCCACCCTCAATCTGCTGGGCAGCGCCCTTTCCGAAGTTGGCGCTCAACAAGAAGCGCTCGGCATGCTTACCGGTGTGCTCGAAAAGGAGCCGTCCAACGCCGAAGCGCTCGAGGGCCTCGGTGTGGTCTATCTGCGATTAAACCGGCTCCGGGACGCGGTTCAGATGCTCCAGAAAGCCGTCTCGTTGGCCGACAATCAAGCAACGAGTTGGAACTCGCTTGGCGTGGCCCACGCATTTCTGGGCAGCGATCGTGACGCGATCGCTGCCTGGGAGCGCGCGGTCGCGCTCGATCCTCAGATGCTCGACGCCCTATTCAACATGGGTTTGACCGCAGCCAAGATCGGGGACCGGTCGCGCGCCCGCCGGGCACTCGAACGCTACATCGACGCAGCACCGCCAGAACGATTCGCTGCCGACATTGCTCGCGCTCGTCAGGTACTGGACAGCCTGAGCCCATGAGGTCGCGAATCGTTCTGACCGGCCTCGCACTGAGTTTCGCGTTCGCCTGCGGTGGCGAGTCCGACAGCGCGAAGCCAAACGCTCCTGCGACCGCTACGCCGGTACCGAGCGGCAGCAGCACAGCTGGGATCGTAAACCACGAAGGTCCAGTACCGCTGGTCATGATCTCGATTGACACCCTGCGCGCCGACCGGCTGCCCGCTTACGGCTACCAAGGTGTCGAGACCCCCGCCATCGATCGCCTGCGTTCGAATGCCATCCTATTCGAGCGTGCCTACGCCCACGCACCGTTAACCTTGCCATCGCACGTCAGCTTGATGACCGGCCAATTGCCCGGGACGAACGGTGTGCGCGACAACGCCCGGTACCGCCTTGCCAAGGGGTACCAGCCCTATTTGCCGCTGCTACTGAAACGCCATGGCTACCAAACCGGCGCGGCGGTCTCGACCTTTGTGCTGCGTTCAACCAGCGGTTTCGCCCAAGGCTTCGACTTCTTCGACGATGCCACCAAGGACACCGGTTCGAGTTTGGAAATGGAAGCAGAGCGCCCTGGTACCGACACCTTGGCCGCCGCCTTACCTTGGCTCCGCCAAGCAGCCGCACCAGCGCAGGGTGGCGACACGGCTGGCCTGTTCTTCTTCCTCCACCTCTACGAGCCTCACCTTCCCTACCAAGCCCCGGCGCCATTCGCCGAGCGATACGGTAACTCCTACGAATCCGAGATCGCCGCGGCCGATGCCGTTGTTGGTAGGCTTCTCACCGAACTGGAAACTCTCGGTCTCTACGATCGCGCACTGATCGTCCTGCTGTCGGATCACGGTGAGGGACTCGGGGAACACGGTGAGAAGAGTCACGGCGTCATGCTGTACCGTGAATCGATCCACGTTCCGCTGCTGGTCAAGCTACCCGGCAATCGTCGCGCGGGAGCATCCGTCGCTTCGCCGGTGCAGCTCATCGACGTGCTGCCGACCCTAACCGACGTGCTGGCGTTGCCTACGCCACCAGGATTGCAGGGTCGCTCCTTGCTCTTGGAGGACGTTCAGGCCGAACGCCCGTTGTTCGCCGAGACGCTCTATCCGTGGCTCCACTACGGGTGGAGCGACCTGGCTTCGGTTATCGCGGGTCGCTTCCACTACATCCACGGGCCCGAACCCGAGCTGTTCGACATGGTGGCTGACCCGGCCGAAAGGCACAACATCCTGACCGACAACCGGCGCACCTTCCGCACGCTCGAATCGGAAGCCCTCGCGCGGCGTCAGCCCGTGGTTGCACCAACCAACGATGAAGACTCTGAAACCCTGCGCAAGTTGGCCGCCCTGGGTTATCTAAGCAACGCAGCGCCCGTTCCCGCCGATGGTCCGCTCCAGGACCCGCGACGAGAACTGGTCGCGGCCACCGCCATGCTCGACGAGGCATTCAGCTATCTGCGCACCCAAAATCACGTCGCCGCCGTCACCGCATTCCGGACGCTGTTGGACCGCTACCCCGATATGGTCGATGCCTGGGCCTCATTGGGTGCTTCGCTTCTGCAACTCGAGCGCTTCGACGAGGCATTCGAAGCCTTGGCTCAGACCCTCACACTGACCGACGGATCACCCCAAGCAGCGCTACTGGCTGGTCGCGCGTTGCTAGGCCTCCAGCGCTTCGACGAAGCGCGCGAGCACGCCCGGATCGCGCTCACCAGCAAACCGGTGGAGGCCAATGAGTTCCTGGCCGAAGTCGCGCTCGTGGAAGGCGACCTGGGAGGCGCTTCCCAGGCCCTCGCGCAAGCCACCCTCGAAGGTTCCCCGAACCCGCAGCTTCGGCAACGCCTGGGCTTGGCGTTGTCCGCCGACGGTCGCCACAGCGAGGCCCTACCCTTGCTCGACGCCCTGGCCCGTGAGCATCCCGAGCCACCGGCGCTGGTCGCCCTGGCCACAGCCCTCGTCGCTGCTGGTCAGCCGGCCCAAGCGACGGCAGTGGTTGGCCAGCTCGATCGTATCGATCCCAACAACCCAGGTGGCCAAGAGATCCGAGGCCTACTGGCGCTGCAAGGTGGTCGCATTGATGAAGCCCGTGGCTACTTGGAACAGTCGGTGGCAACCACCCCATCACGTGCCAACGCCTGGAACCTGCTCGCCGTCGCGCATTTTCAGCTTCAAGATGTGGCCGGTGCCATCGATGCCTGGCGGCAGGCCGTCACCCACGACCCCCAACATTTCGACGCGCTCTACAACCTCGCCTTCACGGCCACCCGCGCCGGTCAGACGGACCTCGGTCGCGACACCCTACGGCGCTACATTGCGACCGCGCCGCCGGCCCGCTTCGCGCGCGAGATCCAAGAGGCACAGACCCTGCTCGGGCAGATTGGAGAATGAACGTGGGGCAAGCCAAAAGAATCCTAGTGCAGTGCGCCACACAGATGGCATCTCCTCTTCGAGGCCATCTTGGGTTCTGGCAAGGCGCTACGAAGCAGGAATATTGGGAATCTTTCGAAGAGGAGCAACGCCGCCAGAGCCCTAGATGGGCCGAAAAGAGGATGGCAGATTTGTGGCGAATCACACTAGCCAAGTCGCATTGTCAACGTGTCCAGCGAGGCGGTCTTGTGTGGCTGCTACTCATCACCCTTGCTTGCGGAACCTCTGAGCCATCCGATACCACGTCCGTAGCGAATGGAACGGTCGCCGCCAAGGTTTTCCCACGAGCACCCATCGTCCTCATCTCGATCGACACCCTGCGGTCCGATCGGCTGCCTGCATACGGCTACACCGGTGTCGAAACGCCAGCGATCGACGGGCTGGTTCGAGACGGCATGCGCTTCGAGCGCGCCTTTTCCCATTACCCACTCACGCTGCCATCCCACATGTCGTTGTTTACCGGCCTTTTGCCTGCCGAGCACGGCGTGCGCGACAACGTGGGGTATCGCCTCGGTGACGACGTCCCGACCCTGGCGTCCCACCTGCGCGCGGCCGGCTACCTCACCGGTGGCGCCATCTCGGCGTATGTCCTGCGCGGCGACAGCGGCATCGGCAATGGTTTCTCCTGGTACGAGGATGCCCTCGGCCTGCGCGCCGGCGCCGCCCTCGGCGGCAGCCAGCGACCCGGTGCCGAGACCGTTCGCCGTGCCGCAGGCTGGTTGGGCGACACCCTCGAGCGGGAAGGCAACGACGCCCCCTTCTTCCTCTTCGTGCACCTTTACGATCCGCACTCGCCCTACGATCCACCCGCGCCCTTCGCCACGCGCTATGCTGACCCTTACGATGGCGAGATCGCAGCGGCTGACGCCGCCGTCGGCTCCCTGCTCGAGACGCTGCGGAGACTGGGTGTCTACGATCGGTCGATCATCGTGCTGCTCTCCGACCACGGCGAGGGACTCGGTGACCATGGCGAACAAGAGCATGGCATCTTGCTCTACCGCGAGGCATTGCAGGTGCCACTGATCGTCAAGCTTCCGGAAGATGCCCGCGCGGGCACGACCGTTCCGGCACCGGCCCAACTGGTGGATGTCGCGCCAACCCTCACCGCCCTCACCGGCCTCGCGCCGTTGCCGCGCCCAGACGGCATCTCCCTGCTCGAGCTGGCGGACGGTAGAACCGTGTCCCGGCGCCTCTACGCAGAAACCTACTACCCCCGCTTGCACCTGGGCTGGAGCGAGTTGATCTCGCTGATCGACGATGATCTTCATTTCATCGACGGCCCCGATCCCGAACTCTACGACCTGGCGGGCGATCCCACCGAGCGCGACAATCTCCGCGACCAGCGGCGGCGCGACTACGCACGGCTCAGGGACGAAGTCGCGGCGCGGCGACGTACCTTGACCGCACCGAGTGCTGTCGACCTCGAGACCGCCGCCCAGCTCAAGGCGCTCGGCTACCTGACCTCGGCGAGCGCCTTGAGCGACGTTCCGCTACCCGATCCGAAGGGTCAGCTCCATGAACTGGGCGAGCTGAGGCTGGCGTTCCGGCACTTCAGCGCCGGTCGTTGGGCCGATGCCACCACCGCTTTCGAGCAGGTAACCACCGTCAACCCAGCGATGAACGATGCCTGGGAGCATCTCGGGCTGTCGCTTCAGCGCCTCGGCCGCTATGACGAGGCCGTACGCGCGCTGGAGAAAGCGCTCGAGCTTACCGGCGGAGCCGATCACGTCGCCCTCGGCTTGGCTCGCCTCTACCTGGAAATCGGCCAACCCGACAAGGCCAGCAGCCACGCCGAACTGGCCCTGGCGACCAGTCCGGCCAGCGCCCACTCGGTCTTGGCGACCATCGCGCTCGAGGCCGAAGACATGGAAGGCGTCGAGAATCATGCGCGCGCGGCGCTCGACATCCGCGAGGGCGATGTCGGCGCCCACATTCTGCTGGCCCAAGCCGCCCTCCTGCGCGATGATCTTGCAGCCGCGCAGCAGCACATCACGCATGCCGAAGCCGCCCAAGCACAGCGCTTCGGCGAAGACCTCGCGCCCAACTTGCGCTTCGTGGCGGGCGAGCTCAAAGCGCGCCAGGGTCGCGCCGCGGAGGCGGAGGCCGCCTTCCGTGACGAGATCCGTATGCACCCGGGCAGCATCCACGCCTATACGCGACTAGCATTTCTCCACGCGTTTGCCGGTCGGTCGAGTGACGCTACGGCCGTGCTGCGCCAACTCGTCGACACCAACGACGGCCCCGGCGCCTATTCCGCGGCGGTCGAGACCCTGCGCGCCCTGGGCGACGAACAACAAGCCGCCCGCCTGCTCCAATTTGCCCGCCTGCGCTTTCCTGACGATAGCAAACTGGCCGCGATCCAGTAGCGGTCCTGCGACGACACCTTCTACAGCTACGGGATTGGCGAAAGCCAAGACAGATTGCTTGTCACTACGCCAATCGTCGGTCGATATCCTCCGCACCGACCGTAGCCACTGATGCGTGAGACCTTGTGTTGTCCAAAAGAGAATCGACCAAGGACGCGGCTCAACGCTCCCGTATGACGTACCGCCGGCTTGCCTCCAAGCCATGCAACACCGTCTTCTGACCCATCGGCCATTGGATCTCGACCCGGTCCAGGCGCTCGGCGGAACCCACGCCAACATGCACGGCGAGGTCGCTTGACGATAGGTACGATCCGCTGCGGGTGACGTCTCGACGCTGGACGGTTGTGCCGGTGGTGAACCGGATCTTGGCGCCAACCGCCTTGGGGTTACCGTCGGACCCATACAGATCGAGGATAGCGTAGCCGCCGACGGCACCCTCATTGCGCAACAACGACGGCACCGCGCCCATTTCAGACACCACCACGTCGAGATCGCCATCGCCGTCGAGATCGCCGGTTGCCACCCCCCGGCTGACCCGCGATCCCGCCCGCTCGATCCGATCCGATGCCTCCACAAATCGTCCGCCGGTGTTGAGGAATAGGTCGTCGGGCTGCGGGAATTTCTCGACTCCGCCAGCCTCGACCTCGGGGTAGAGGTGACCATTGGCCACGTAGAGATCGAGGTCGCCGTCGTGGTCGAGATCGAGGAACCGCGTACCCCAGGCCATGGGTAGACGGCTCGGACCGCCCAGGCCCGACGGGTGACTGTCGTCGCGAAACAAGCCCTCGCCGACACCACGGTAGAGGGTGTTGTGGTCGTGGGCAAAGTTGGTCACGAACAGATCGGTCTGGCCATCGCCATCCGTATCCGCGCTATCGACCCCCATTCCGGCCTGGTAACGGCCATCCACCGAGGTGGCAACGCCATTGAGAAACGCGATTTCCTCGAATCGAATTGCGCGCTTCGGATCGGTGGACTGGGAACGACCGAGGCTACGAAAAAAGAAGTTGGGCCCGGAATCATTGGCTACGTAGATGTCGAGCCAACCGTCGTCGTCGAGATCGGCCATCTTGACGCCGAGACCGAACTGGGGCGCCGCCGCGTGAATACCGGCGGCTTCGGACACATCGGTAAACGTCCCGTCGCCGTCGTTCTGAAAAAGACGGTCCGGTTGCGGCGTGAAACCAATCGGGCCACAGGCCACATCCAAACCACGGTACGCGCACGGGCGGCCGCCGTTGGGTAGTGCCTCGATATCGAATTCGAGATTGTTGGCGAGGTAGAGGTCCAGGTCGCCATCGCCGTCGTAGTCACCAAACGCAGCCGAGTGCCCCCAACCAAGGTCACCCACCCCCGCGGCGTCCGTCACGTCGACAAAGCGCCCATCACCCTGGTTCAGGTACAGCACATTGGCACCGAAGTTGGTGACATAGAGATCCGGATCGCCGTCGCCATCGACATCGCCAACCGCGACACCAAACCCCCACCCTTCGTGACCGACCCCGGCGTGTGCTGTGACGTCGACGAAATGCCAACCACCGTCATTGCGGTACAACGCATTGCGCACGGGTGGCGCGGAACCTCGCAGCGTCTCGAGGGTTCCACCGTTGACCCAATAGAGGTCGAGGTCGCCATCTCCGTCGTAATCGAAGAGCGCGACGCCACTGCCGTTTTCCTCGAGAATGGTCTGTTTGGCCGTATGCGAGCCGCTGACATTGACCCGCTTGATCGCGGTTTCTGGTGTAACGTCGCGTAGCAGGGGTGCTGGTGCGGACCGTCCGGCCGGCGCGAGGCACCAGACAAGCACGGCGATCACCTGCCACGGCCTCACGGCTGGTGATCCGGCGCGACGTACTTCAGTCGAACGACGCGATCGTCGATAATCGTCCCTTGCGCGTCACGCTCCCCGGCGATCAGGTACTGCCGCTTCGATGCAGCAGTCGCCAAGTGAAACGCCGCCATCCCAGCCAGCATCACGATCAGAACCGGTCGGGCGGACCTGCGGAGCAAGTATCCAACACCCGTCACCGCCAGCACCACGCCAAACGGCGCCGCGATCATCATGCTGCGCAAGTACGGAAAGAACGCAATGTTGATGGCCAAGCGATAGGTCACCAACCCCAGGCCAATGGCCATGAGCGTCCGCTCACGGCGAAGTGCCCAAACGCCGATCAACATCAAGGCTCCGAGTAATGCCTCGTAGACTGGCGCCCGTGAAGAGGCCATGTCCACCGGCCACCTTCGCCATTCAGGCGGCTTGGGAAAATCACGCCAGGTCCAACCATAGACAAAGGCCCGCAACGAGAACACCGCCTTGCGCAGGCTGCGCAAGGCGAATCGCTGGGGGTCGTCACCGATCGCTTCGAGCCCAACTCGGTAGCCATGCACGATGTAAGCATTGTGCACGGGGTGATTGGGATCGAGCGCGGCGGCAGCGCCCCGTGAAATGGGCAACGAACGCCGACTGAAGAAAATATCTTCTTCGGTTTGGGCGAGGGCGAAATTCAGCGGGCCATAGAACGACACGGGCACCACGGCCGGCAAAGACTCGGGCAAGGTCGCGGCATGACGCGCATTGTAAGACCGTAAGCCCATCGAAGTGACCGCTGCATACGGTAGCAAGAGCACCACGGCGGTCGACGCGGCTACCAGCGCGGCACGCCGCCGCACTGGGCGCACCAGGGCAACCGCCAACAGGAGTGGTACCACCACGAGATGTTCGGCCCGGGTCAGGGTCGCAGCCGCCTGGAGAAAACCGCCGACCACCGGACGTCGCCAGCCGAGCAACAGAATCAGCGCCAGAAGCAGGCGATAGAAGGCCTCGTTGTTGGCCACCGATGACAGCAGAATCTCGCCAAACACCAACGGCAACAAAAGGGCGATCGGAAGGGCTGACCAACGCAGCACGGGGTTCCGACGTAGCAAGCGAAACACGGCGGCATAGGTCATCGCGTTAAACACGAGCATCATGACCTTCGAAGCCCGGAACACCGCCTCGGGATCTTCCAACCACAGCCACAGCGGTGCTAACAACCAGCTCATCATGGGCGGATGAAACGGCAAACCAGCATCGGCCGTTGTACCCGCAACGAGATGACGTGCACTTTCCAAATAGTGGACGCCGTCCGCGAAGAAGAAGGCACTCACCGGCCGCAACAACAGCGCGTCGCCTGCCAGATACAGGCCGTGAATGAGGCCACTCCAGAGCAATACCCCGATCGCTAACAGCGCGTCACTGCTTGCTGGGGCCGGCAGGTTGCCTTTGGGTCCCGGTTTCCGTTTCTTGCCGCGCATCGCAGCCGAGCCTACCCGAATCCTTTGAGCAGCGCAGGGCCACACCACGATGCCGCTACGATACGATCGTCATGGTCAGGATCATCCTCAACTTCTCGAACTCTGACGATCACGGACTCATGAACCGAACCCATCTCATCGCTTTCGTACTGGTCGCGGCTTGTGCTGCGCCCAGCTTGATGGTTGCGGACGACGCGACCCTGCTTTCCCGTGTTCAGTCTTTAGCAGCCTCCGGTGACGTCGCGAGTGCACTCGAGCTCCTGCGGCCACTCGCCTTGACCTCGGATCCACCAACCCAAATCCTGGTCGACGCGGCGCGCCTCGCCCTCGCTGCTCGTGAGCCTACCGATGCCCTCGGATGGCTCGAGCAAGCATCGGCGCGCCCGGATGCGGGCGAGGCACCGCGACTCCTGGGCCTGCTACGGCTCGAGCGAGGTGAGCTGCTCCCCGCGTACTTGCGCCTCCAGCCCTGGGTCAACGCCCATCCTGAAGACCAAGCAGCGCGGTTGGCCGCTGCCATGTGTGCGGTCCAACTGGATCGATTGACCGAAGCAGACGACCTGTTGGCACCCGTGCCTGACGAGCACCCACACGCGCGGCTGCTCCGAGGCGATATCCGAGTTCGGCGCACCGAGTCGGTGTCCGCGATCGAATGGCTCGAGCCGCTGATCGGGCCCCAGAGCCCACCGGCTCTTGATCACCAAGCGCGGCGCCTTCTGGCGCGTGGCTACCTCGGTGCCCGGCGCGCCGACGACGTGGTGGCCCTAACCGACGGTCGCACCGAAGACGATCCACATCTTGCCCTGCTTCGCGCCGAGGCGTTCTACCTTCTGGGCAAGGTTGACGATGCTCTGGAAACACTTGTCCCCCATGCCGGCGACCTCCCTTCGATCGAGCGTGAGCGCGGTCGTCTGTTGATTCTCGTGGGACGCAACGACGACGCCGTTGAGGCACTTCGGCGGGTGACCGTTGCCCAACCCGAGGACCGCGAAGCGTGGCAGCACCTCAGTCGGGCCTTGTTCGCCGATGGCCAACGGACTGAGGCCGCCGCCGCTGCCGCCCAGGTGAAACGCCTTGCTCAATCCGATCAACTGGTTTCGCACCAGCAGACCGAAGAGAAATGGCGACGCGACAACCCGACCGAGCAACGCCTCCGCGAAGTGATGGCGAAACGCGAGGCGGGCGATCTCGACGGCGCCCTGGCGATCCTTCGCGAAGAGATGATTTTGCAACCACAACACCCACACGTGCGGGCCATGGCAAGCGCTGTGCTTCACCGGAAGGGTCGCCATACTGAAGCTCTGGCGGAAGCGAATATGGCAATCGACTTGGCGCCCGATTTAGCAGGTGCTTACGTTCACCGCAGCTTCGCCCGGTTGGCCCTCGGCCAGCGGTCCGAAGCCGAGGCAGATCTCTATCGCGCGATCGAGAAGGCCCCCGGCCACCCCGGTGCCACCAACCAACTGGCAGTAATGCTGGCGGAGCGAAGCGCGTTCTCCGAAGCGCGCCAGCTGCTCGAGGACCTGCTCGAAAGAGACCCAGACAACGCCGTAGCCCTCGACAACCTCGAGCGCCTTCCTCAACAAATGGGCGATGATGCCGGCAATGGCTCGCTTTGAGCGCGCCGAGCCCCCAGAATCGGGCCGCTCGGCCCAATCCGGCAAGTGACAACGGCAAACCCAAGCCAACCTGGTATTCTCAACACCCCGGCGCTCAGCGCCACCCCCACGAATTCAGGAAACCAAGTGCGATGTCTCGAGTGACTCTGCCGTTCTTCGGCTCTTGCCGACCTTTCCGGGCTAACCATCGCCGACCGGCGGTGGTCTCAGCGACGATCGTGCTCGTGTCGCTGCTGGCGACGGGTGTCACCATCGCGCAGGACGCACCAGACCCTCAGGCATCCTTTTCGGAAGTGGGCCAAAAAGCCTTTGAGCGCCTGCGAGCCAACGACATGGCGGGTGCGATCCAACTTCTCGAACCCGTCAAGAACAACGGAACCGCAACCAAGGTGGATCTCGGTCTCCTCGGAACGCTCTACCTCGAAACCGGTCGAGCCCAAGAAGCCTTTGATGTACTGCGCCCGATGGCGGAACAAGATTCCAGCGACGCGGCGGTGCTGTTCAACGCGGGCCGAGCGGCCTTGAGTGTCGGACAGGCTGAGCTGGGCGAGCGGTTTCTCGAGCGTTCGGTGTCGATGATGCCGGTCTCGCCGGCCGCGCGCGCCCTCGGCCTCCTTCGCGCCAAACAGGGCCGGAGCGTTCAAGCGTTTCAACTCCTTAGACCGTGGGCTCTTCGGAACCCAGACGACACCGAGGCGCGGCTGGCTGCCGCGGCTCTCGCCTTGCAGCTCGAACGGCCCACCGAAGCGGTACCACTCATGGCCGGGCTGCCCGATTCTCAGCCACCAGTTCGCTTGTTGCGCGGTCAGCTACTCATGCAGCAGGGTGATGTGCGCAGCGCCTTGCTTGTGCTCGAGCCCCTTCTCACCAAGCACCCTCCCGAAATCGCGGGCGATCTGATGCGCCTGACCGCCGACGCCTACCTCGATGTTGGCCGGGCTGAGGATGCCGTGAAGTTGCTGGCCGACCAGGCTGGCGGCACACCACGAACGACCTTGCTATACGCGGAAGCCCTGTACCGAACCGGCAGAGTCGAGGAAGCGGTGACCACCTTGGCGCCCTACGCCGAAGCGGCCGCCAAAGAATCACTCATCGCCCGCCCGCTCATGCTGCAAACCGTGATCGACTACGGTCGAATGTTGGTCTCGGCGGGCCGCCACGCAGACGCGATCTCGTACCTCGAGAAGGCTACGAGCGTTGCTCCTGACCATGCGCTTGCTTGGAAGAACTACGGTGAAGCCCTGATGGGCGCCGGGCGTCGGGACGAAGCCAAGACCGCCCTGGCTACATTCCAGTCGTTGACGCAGGGGGAAACCGAACGACGGCGCGAAAGCGAACGATCGGCCAGTGATCCCATCGAACAGAGTTTGGTCAAAGCGCGTGCGGCGTTGACGGCTGGCGATGTCGAGAAGGCGATGGCACTGCTCCAACGCGAGATCGCGATCAGCCCCGGCGACCTACGCCCTCGTCTTTATCTAACTCAGACGCTGGCCAGCCTCGGTCGGGTCGACGATGCACTGAACTCGGCTCAGGCCACGGTTCAAGCGTTTCCCGATCAACCCGATGCCATCTACCTTCGCGGCGCAATACGCCTGGGCAAAAACCTGCGCGACGTGGCAGAACAAGACTTCCGGCGCGCGATTGAGCTGTTTCCGGATCACGTCGCAGCGATGAGTGACCTCGGCCTGCTCCTTTCGGCTCTAGGGAGCAACGCGGAAGCAACGCAGTTGTTCGAACGGATTCTCGAGCTCCGCCCCGAGGATGAGCGCGCAGCCGAGTCCCTTGCACGCCTGCGTCGTGGCGCGGGCGGCTGAACCTCACCCCACCTACCCGACCTTCGTCGTTGCGTCCTGTCCAGCGCGCTCCCGTCCTGCCACCGGCCGGTTCCATTTCCTGAGCTGAGGCTTGGTCCCCGCACACCACCTGTGCGGGGCACCAGGGTATGTCTCGGACCTCGGCTGTGAACGCACCCAAAGTTGCTGGTGGGCGACTCGCCCCGCGAGGCCAGCCAATCACAAACGTCCGCAGGGGACGGCACGCCCTCGGGGTACCATTCGGCCAAAGGAGAAGATCATGACCCGACTGCGGCCCTACGCCTACGCCCTGGCGACCTTGTTGGTTGCCACGTCCGGCGCCGCCCAAGAACCTGCTGACACGCAGGTCTTCGACCACGTGGACGTCAGCCTCGTGAATGTCGATGTCGTGGTGACCAATAGACGTGGTGAGCCCGTTACCGGTCTTACCGTCAGTGATTTTCGTGTTCGCGAAGACGGAAATCCCATTGATGTGACCAACTTCTATGCCGCGACCGTCGAGGATTGGCAAGCCGAAACGCAAGCGAGCCACGACCCCAGCCCGACCTCGGGCCCAAGCACTCGCACCCAAGACTCCCCGAAAGCAACTTCGCCAAGTGTTGAGGATCCCGATGAGTCCGTCTTGTTGGTGGTCTATGTGGACAACCTCCGGCTGACACCCCACCGGCGTAACAGCTACCTCGACCAGATCAATGAGGTCATCGCCGAGACACTCAGGCCGCAAGACCGGGTGATGGTGGTGACCCACCGTGATGGCCTACGGGTGGCCGAATCGTTCACCAACGAACCCGCGGCAATCGGGCAAGCGCTCCGCAGCATCCGCGAGACCATGGGCGACGGTATTCGTGACCGCAACGAGCGACGGTTGGTCTTGGGGCAGTTCCGCGACGTCGTCGAGCTGGCGGCTGCTACCGACCAAGACCCCTGCTCTGACCTGTACGGACTCATGACCAACAGCGCCCGCAGCTACGCCGACGCCGCCCGCGCAAGGGCGCGCGCGTCACTGCAAGGCCTATCCGGACTCACCAGCGCCCTGGCCGGCGCACCGGGACGCAAGATCGTCCTCTACCTCAGTGACGGCATCGGCCTCTACCCCGGTTTCGACCTCTTTCACCTGCTGTCCGAGGTTTGCCCAAACCAGGCTACTGATGCCATCCGGCAGGGTCAAGAGGTCAACCTCAGCCAATCGCTTCATCGGCTTGCCAGCCATGCCAACGCCAATCGAATCACCTTCTACACCTTGGATGGAACAGGCCTCGAAGGCAACAGCGCAGCGGACAGTCGCTACGCCGGACCCATCACGCTGGGCGCAGGAACCTTCGACATTCGCCCGTCCGCACAGAACGACAGCATCCGACGGTCCAACCGACAAAACACCCTTTTTGCCCTCGCCAACGAAACCGGTGGCCGGGCCATGCTCAACGGCAACGATTTACGAGCAGATCTGGCCAAAATGAGCCGGGACAGCAAGACCTACTATGCGCTCGGCTTTCAACCCGCCCACCCTCACGACGGCCGGGTTCATCGTTTGAAGGTCGAGCTCGTCAACCCACTCAAGGGTGTGCGGTTGCACTACCGAAGGACCTACCTAGACAAGACCGAAGAAACCCGCACTGCCGAGCGCACCCTTGCTGCTTTGCGATTTGGTTTCGAAGATAACCCCTTGAACATCTCGCTCACGACGGGTCAACCCCTGGCCAATGATCAAGGACAGATGGTTGTGCCACTGCGCATCGCACTCTCGCTCGGCGAGTTGGCCCTCATTGGACGCTACGGGTTTTACGAGGGTAAGGTCGACGTCGTCATCTCGACCCAGGACGAACAAGACCGACCGATCGAAATGCGCCGACAGCTCATCCCGATTCGGATAGCTGAAGACATGATCGACGTCGCGCGCACCGGTGAGCACATCGTCGAAGTGGATATGCCTCTGTTGCCCGGCCGAACCATCTTGGCCGTTGCGGTTCGAGACACGCTTGCCACGACCACCTCCTTCTTGCAACATCAGGTTCAACTCGAATCCAGCGGAGACCTTCTATGAGACCACCTCGCCACGCTACCCTCGCTGTCCTCGCGCTCGCCTCCACCGTCGTTGCTGGCACCCTCGTGGCCGAACGGGAGCGGTTCTGGGAATCCACGGATGTCACGGTGGTCGAGATCCCGGTTCAGGTGGTGCGTTCCGGCAAGCCGGTTACGGGTCTCACGGCCGACGACTTCGAGCTCTTTGACGGCAAGAAGCGGCAACAGATTACCGGCTTCGAGACCATCGACCTTGCGCAGATCGAAGCCACGGCCGGCTCGTCATCCATGGCCCTCGAGGTACCCGCGATGGCGCGGCGGCACTTCCTCTTCCTGTTCGACCTTTCATTCTCCGAACCGGCCTCGATGACCCGTGCTCGTGACGCTGCGCTCGAGCTGGTTGGCACAGGGTTGCATGCTACCGACCTTGCGGCCGTGGGTGTTTACAGCCGATCCCAGGGTGCGCGACTCATGCTCGGGTTTACTTCAGACCGCAATCAGGTCCGCCTCGCCATCGAGACGCTCGGCGCACCGGAGTTGGTCGACCGCGCGCCCGACTCCTTGGGGATCGTCTTCGGTCAAGCACGCGCCACTCTCGAGAGCATTCTCGATGGAACCATTCCGGATGGCGAACATGACCAACGTAGTGCACGGGAAGCGGCCGCGATCGATTTCTTCCAGAGCTTTGCCTTGGCTGAAAAGAAGGCTCAAGAATCCAACCAACGCAATCGCGTCACCGACTTGAGCCGTTCGTTCGAAGAAATGGCGAACTTGCTGGCGCGGGTTAAGGGCCGCAAACAAGTCCTCTACTTCTCGGAAGGCTTCCAAAGCGATCTCATGCTCGGACGCGGCAAGGACACCGATACCGCCGAGGCGGCGCAGCGTGGCGACATTTGGAACGTCGATTCTGACGCCGTGTTCGGTAGCACCGGGCTCCAGAACGACCTCGAAGGGATGCTCGAGTCCTTCCGCCGATCCGATGCCGTCATTCAGTCCATCGATATCGGTGGCGCACGGGCCATCAACACGGTGCAGACGATCGGCAACGTCGGTGGCGTGCGGATCGAAGGCGATCCCTTCGCCGACCGATCCACGGGCCAAGACGGCCTCTTTTTCATGGCCAACGAGACCGGCGGCGAGCTGTTTCGCAACTTCAACGACCTCACCGAAGCGATGGGCAAGGTGCTCGCCCGCACCAGCGTCACCTATCTCCTGGCCTTTCAACCCAAGGATTTGTTGCCTGATGGCAGCTACCGCAAGGTTCGCGTCAAGCTCCGCAGCGGTATCAAGGGCGCCAAACTCGTCCACCGCTCCGGTTATTACGCCCCCAAGCTCTGGAGTCAGCAAACGCCGCTCGAGAAACGCCTGAGCAACGCCGATCTGGTTCTCGGCCGCCGCCAAGGAGGCTCCATCGGCCTCGCGGTCACCGCCGCGGCGATCCCTGGCGCGCCGCGGACCAGCGATGGCAAAAAGGCGATCATCCCCTACGTGGTCGAGATCGATGGTCCCGGCCTCATAAGAGCCCATCGTGGGGATTTGCTCAATGGCGAGATCCATGTTTACGCGATCGACGATCAGGGCACGGTCCACGCATTTCACAACCAGATGCTCGGCATGAACCTCGCCAAGACGCGCAAGAATCTCGACCATACAGGCATCAAGTTCTGTGGCCAACTCGCGCTGCCGCCAGGTCGTTTCGAGGTCAGAGCCTTGGTCCGCAACAACGGCGCCTTGACCTACGGCTTGGAATCCGGCTCGGTCGTGGTACCCGATTTCGAAGTCGAGAACACTTCGCCACCGCTCTTCGTCGAGCCCACCGGGGACTGGGTCATGGTCAGCGCAAATGCCGCCGGACCGTCGGCACCGTATCCGTGGATGACGGGTGATCAAATGTGGGTTCCCATCCCCAGGGCCAACCTCGATGCGGGACAGCCGACTATGGTCTGGCTCGATCGAACGCTGGCCAATGCTGATGACCCTATCGCCGGAGTTGTCCGACCACATGGAGTCGAATCGGGCCCCGGCCATCGTGTGGCGTTGGCAATCAAAGGCCGCGAACAGATGCCAACCGGCACTGAACGCCTGTTGCTCGACTTCACAACGCCCAGCCTACCGCCAGGAGCGTACACGCTCGAGCTGGAGCTCAGTGGTCAAACCACCCTCGAGACGCCGGTACGCAACACCAGCGTCGCTTTCTCGATTTCCGGTTAGCCCGAACTTGTTTGGACTCGTCACAGAGGGGCATAGGCACCTGAAAGTTGGTGAGGAGGGTGGGTCCGGCACCATCCCACAGGGCTGGTGCGAGTCGCGCGCAGCGCGGGGCCGGCGAACGCGAGTCGATCATTCGACTGCTATGCTCCACATCCGCACCGACGGCCCTCATCACGACTCCAACCGCTACTGGTACGTTACCCATGCTCCACGTTCCTTTTCGACCGATTGCAAACCGCTCGGCCCTCACAATTTCTCTCTTTGTAACCACGGCGATCGCCAGCCAGGCCCAGCGGGTCGAATTGGTTCCCGTTCCCGTGCCTACCTTTGAAGGCGTCGAGTCCGCGCTCCAAGAAGAGCTGGTTTCTGCACGTGCCAACCTCGATCGCGCGGTCGCCGATGAGACCACCGAAACCGTCGCCTTGGCGAATGCCTTCGGCTTGATGGGGACCTTGTATTTGGCTGTCTCGCAGAATCCAGCCGCCCTGGCTTGTTTGAGCAACGCGACGCGGATGGCACCGGAAGACGCCCGCTGGCATATGGCCTTGGGCGCGAGTCTTCTCGTCGATAATGAAAGGGCTCAAGCCGTAGGAGCCTTCCAATCCGCGCTCCGCTTGACGCCCGACGACCCCGTCGTCCATCTCCGATTGGGCCAGCTTCTTGCTGGCGAGCCTGAGACCGTCGGTCAGAGCATCGTGCATCTGCGCGCGGCACGGGCCGGACTGGTCGACAACCTACCGATCCTCACCAGTCTCGGCAAAGCACTAGCCCAGACCGGTCAACACCAGGCCGCGCTCGAGCCTTTCGACAAGGCGCTGGAACTCGATCCAGACGACCGAGAGGCACTCAACTACCGAGCGCGCGCCCGATCGCAGACTGGTAACGACGCCGGAGCGGTCGAGGACCTACGACACTTGGTTTCCACCAACCCCGAAAATCGACAAGCCCGATTGGACCTTGCCGCAATCCTGACCCGCCAGGGCAACTTCCCCGAGGCCGAGATCCAGCTGGAAGCGGCCTTGGAGCTCGAACTAAGACCTCGAGCGCGGGTCCTCGCCCTCTTCAACCTCGCAGGGCTGCGCCAACACGTCGGCGACAACGACGGCGCCATCACCCGCTACCAAGAGGTGCTGGCGCTGGCCCCAGACTTTCCGGATGCCCATTTCAATCTCGGCGTCGGCTTGGCGCGGGCAGGGCGCCTTGAAGCCGCGGCCGATCACTTCGAACGCGTAACCCTCGCAACGCCCGGCAACGCTTCTGGATGGATGGCCCTGGCAAAGGCCCTGATCTCTGCCGACCGGACCGACGACGCGATCGCCGCCGTCGAGCGCGGTCTCGAAGAAGGGCCTGCCGGGGGCATGAGGGACAACGACGCCGAGCAGCTGCGGCAGCTGCTCGGCACCTTGCGCGTCCCCTGATCAGCCGACGACGAAGACGATCTTGTTGCTATGGCTGGGGTTGCCCTTGACCTTGACCACCAGCTGATATTCACCCGGCGGTAGACCCTCCGTCTCGAGTTCTCCGCTGGCCGTTTGGATACCATCCCCTGCGGGTTGGACGGGGCCAACCATGACCTTGCCGCCGTTCACCGCACCGCCATCCACAGTCATGACCGCCGCTTCGAACTCGATACCTGCGGGCAGGTTGACCGCTTTTAGGTAGAACGGTGATTTTCCTTTGGGTGCAAGAACCGGCTTGGCCGCCGGGATGAAGGGTTGGTCGACAGCCATGAACGGATAGTCGACATCGCGTTGGCGGGTGGACGGTTCGCGGATCAGCACCCACTTGCCCTGCTCCTCGGGAAACATGGGCGGCAGGAGTTGAGCACCCGCACTGTCGTAGGCCGGCACGTCGAGCGCAACATTGCGCAGGGTGTACCGGCCCGTCGAGGAATTGCGGATCAAGACCCGAACGCTGTACTTGCCGGGCAAAAGGTCCATATGCCCCCAGTACTTGAGACCGTTTTGACGCAGGCCCGGGCCGACCTTGGCAAGATCCAGTCCCAAGGTCTGCGTGAAGAAATCTCCAACGCCACCCACCTGGTCAAATGCGTAGGCGAACAGCTCGACCTGGACTACGTTGCCGGACTGTGCTTCGAGCAAGCTGACGCCGTCCACCTCGACCAAAAGCGGTACATAGGGAATCTCGCCGCGTACCTCCATGGGGGTGGCCAAGATGTCGACGCCAATCGGACCACCATCCTCGCCGCTGAGAATAAGCTGCGAGGTATCGATCTGCTTCTCGACGGCCGTGACCTCACCCAGCGGCTTAGGCCCGTAGTAGCCGGCACGATGCGACAATCGCGCTCTCGGCGCGTTCTTGAGCTTGACCTTGATGCGATGGTACTTGCCGTCTTGCTTTAGACCGCGCGGTGAGAATGCCAACAGGTAGGTGACGCTGGTGCTCTCGAGCATCTGCCCCATGGCAGCGCCCAAGTCGTTGAAGTTGTCATAGTAGGCGCCGCCTGTGTCCTTGGCCATGGCGTTGAGCCCATCCGAGCCATCAACCCTGCCTTGGACGTCGTTGGCGCCACGTAAGCCACCGATATCGACCGATTGCACCGTCGCGCCCGAACGCCGGAACGCTTCGATCATGTCTTCGAGATCGTTCAAGGAGCTCGTGTTCCCAAACCGAGAATCCGAGCCCACATTCCAAATTTCGCCGGACTCGGCAGAAGCGCGAGTCTCTTGGCTATCGCCTCCCGAGCCGAGCAAGACTTGGCTGGAGAAACCCTCCGAAAAATAGACGACGTGCTTTTGCCCTTCAATGTTGCTGAGCACGCCGGCCATCTGTGTGAAATCTTCGGTGAGCGCCTTGATCCGACGAGCAGTTTCCGTACGCTGAACATTCGCCAGGGTCTCGAGCGCGCTGAGCAGCGTCTCCTGTGCGGCCTCATTCGCAGCCTCGTTCCCAACTCCCCGGCCCGGGCCGTCACTGCTGTTGATGATTCCGCCCGCCTCCGGAAGGTCGCCGAGAAACAATTGCAACGGATCTGGTGCTCGTTCGAAAAGGTCCGGAACACCCAAGGTCTCGAGTGCCAGCTCGATCTGCCGACGATCCGAAGTAAAGCCAAGAATGAAATTCACCCCGCCAGTATTGCTGTAGATCGCGACCGCGGCAACGTCGGTGTGGTGCAACGTGTCGAGCAATTGCAAGCCCCCCTCACGCGCTTTGATGATGGACGACGGAATAGAGTTGGCCAAATCGAAGAGCAGGAGGAAATGGCGTCGGGCCGCTTGCGGCACCTTGGCATCCTCGGCCGCACTTTGCAGGGACGGCAGGACCGTGGTCAGGTCGACCATCTCAAACCCGATCAGTTCCTGCTTCTTGCCACCGTCGACGATTTCGAAGTTGTCCTTCGTCAAATTGCGCAGTGGCTCACCATCGCGGGTGACGGTTACGGGCACTTCGACGACGACCACCGAGGCTTGGCCTTGGAAGGACGCTCGTTGGGCAAAAGACTCGATGGCCAGCGCCGCCAGCACAGTAGCCACTGCCATGAACAGAACGAAGCGAGAACGACTGGAAACTGAAATCTTCATCGGTATCCTCCAGGTGGAGCAGGCGCGCCGCCGATCCGTCGATCGACCGTGGCTAAGTCTCATTACGAGGTTAGAGTGTCCGTTCCTGCTCGAGCCTTCGGCGAGCTTCATCGCTCACCAGCATTCGACTCGACTTGGGCCCGCGGGCAGCTTGTGATCAACGCCCAAATGATGGGCCGATACTACCATGGTGACCTTGTCGCTCAGCCCATCCACATGGCCATCCGTCCCTTGTTTCAGCGCGCCAAACGTCATGATCTCAGCGCCCTGAACCTACTCCTACCGCGTCGGTAACGAGCCCCCCATTCTCCTCACGGTTCGCTGCTGCGCTCCCCGCTGCCAATCGGACGATTGCCATCGCGGCTCATCGACCGCCGACCAAAAACGGTCCTGGTTTTGGCAAACCAGCGTGGCGAGTCGACCGGCGACGCCCGACCCATCGGACGGAGCGACAATCTTTGGCACTGACCAGTGCCATTCTTCGGCACATTCATTTTCAGTCAAAACTGGAGATCCGATCACAAAGGGTCCAACGACAATATCGATCTCGAACAAAGAGAGATTCTGCCGCCAGAACAAGACGCGCTCATCTTGAAACTCTGAACGTCAAGATAAATACATCCCACACAAGAATTGAGATTGGCGTACGGGAATCATCCCCAAACAGGCACTATCCTTGCATGACGGTTGGCATTCTCATTCTCATTCTGTGAATCGTCCTGTTGGGGAATATGGTCTAAGACTTGTGTAGGTCACTTGTCTTTCTCCATAACCATCATCGTCTATTCCTTACCGTCTATTCCTTAAGGGGGATCGGCCATGTTCGACAGATGCCACGAGACCCGTCTACCTGCCTCGCGCCGTCTCATCAGCCTGCTTTGCGTCGCATCGTGTTTCACCGCGGCACCCATCGTGCTGGCCTCGAGCCCTGCCCAGCTTGCCTTCGATGAAGTGGCTGGCCTTCTCGGTATGCACTTTCAGCGTACCCCTTCGGCAACCATGGCCACGATCCAAGCATTCCAACAACAGTCTCTTCAGCAGCCCCTGACGGGCAACGAGCTACCGGTCATGCCGACGCGCGCGAACGGCATCCCCGGCGTCGTGGTGTTCGATCCGGACGATGACGGCGACCTCGACATCTACGTAACCAACGGTCCAGGAAGCCCCAATTCCCTGTATCGCAATCGTCTTGGCGAAACGGGCTACCTTGCTTTCATCGACGAGGCGGTTGGCGCTGGCGTTGATGCCACGGCCCAAGACAGCACCGGTGCGTGCGCTGGTGACCTCGACAACGATGGCGACGAAGACCTCGTGGTACTAGGACGCAGCGAAGGGAATCGCCTCTTCGAGAACCAAGGTAACGGCACCTTTGCCGAGGTCATCGGTAGCGACCTCGAAGGCGGACCGACGAGCAGCGTTTCGTGCAGCGTTGGCGACATCGATGGTGACGGCCTGCTCGACATCGTAGTCAGCAACACCTTCGACTACACCCAGCTGCTCGCCATCTTCGTCGAGCCCTATGCACTCAACCACCCCAACGATCTGTTTCGCAACCGCGGCGCTCTAGCGTTCGATGACGTCAGCGCCAGCTCGGGTATCCGCGAGATCGGTATCGTTCCGCCAGGCGCGGCGACCATCAGCTGGGCGGTCGCGATCATCGATATCGACCTCGATGGTGACCAGGACGTCATCTTCGGCGATGACCAAGGCGGCATTCCCATCGCCCGCGACGGTGGTCTGAATCGCGGTTTTCTCCAAATCATGCTCAATGACGGCAGTGGTGCTTTCACGGCTCAGCCGGTCGACCTCAACGACGTCTCGTCCGGCAGTTGGATGGGCCTTGGCTTCGGCGATCTCGACTGCAACGGGAGCCTGGACATCTGGGCCTCGAACTTCGGGGACTACGGTATCCCGACCTTGGGCGGCAGCGGCTACCAGCTGGGCGACCAAGCGACCCGAAGCTTCTACGGCAACGGCGACGGCAGCTTCTTCGAAACCGGCGCCAGCACCGCGGAGCCTTCGGTCTTTGGTTGGGGCAGCGCTGTCGCCGACTTCGACCTCGACGGCGATCAGGACATTGTCTACCACGGCGGCCTCAACATGAACTTCGTGGTGGTTTCCGACAACCCTGGGGTCGTGCTACGCAACGAGGGCTGCGCCGGAGCCTACACCTACCAAGCCAATGCGCTCGGGACCTCGTACCTGCGCCGGAACATCCAAGGCGTCGCCACCGGCGATCTCGATCGTGATGGCTTTCCCGACGTCGTGGCCGCCTCCAACTTGACCATCCCCGACGCGCTACCGCTGTTGCCCGCGCCGGTTCAATACGGTGGCATCTTCGATGGCGTGGGCGGCTTTGCCCCCCTTTACGCACCCACCCCCGCCGGTTTGGTCTGGGCCGGGGTTCCCCTCGCACCGGGAGACTTGACGGTCGAGCTCAATCGCGGCAACGCCAACCAAGGAATAACGGTTTCCCCAATCGGTAGCGTCGGGCTAATCGCCGGCGCGGTTGTCAACCGAAGTGGCCTCGGCGCCGTCTTCGGCTTCGAGCCCCACAACGGAGATCCCGTGCTGATGCCAATCGTTGGCGGCTCGAGCCTCGCCTCCCAGCATGCCAGCGAGGCCTACTTCGGTCTCGGCCGGCAATCACGCGGCACCCTCGAGGTCTTTTGGCCTGGCGGTGTACGCAACCGACTCTACGGAGTCTTCCGTGGGGAGAACATCGCTTTCCCAGAGATTCCGTGTAGCTATGACGGATCGTGGAACAGCTTCTATGAGTATCTCGGATGCCTGCTACCGGCCCTTGACGGGTTGCGGCAGCAAGGCGTCGTTACCCAGGCGCAAAAGGTCCGCTTCTTGTGGAGCGGTATCCGCGCCTACTTCCAACCCTAGCCGACCTGGAGGGGATTCCAGCAAACGCGGTCGGCACAACGTTCCTTGGGGGATCATGAAACGAATCATCACCGCACTCACTTTGACGATTGCGACGATCTCGATCGTCCACACCGCGGCGGCGCAACCACAAGCGTCGTTCCGCGTTGTCGTGCATCCAGAAAACCCGGCCAATTCAGCCACCCGGCTGGAGGTCGCCCGTTGGATGCTCAAGACCAATGGCCGTTGGCCGGATGGCGAACGTGTGCAACCCATCGACCAAAAAGTCAACGACACCCGCAAAGCCTTTTCAACAGACGTCTTGGGCCGCGATCTCCGTAATGTCCAGCGCTATTGGCAGCGGCAGATATTCTCGGCACGCAGCCTGCCACCGCCAGAAGTCTCCGACGACCAAGCCGTGATCGCATTTGTGCGTCAGAACCGGGGTGGAATCGGTTATGTGTCCGGCGCTGCCAATCTCAGCGGTGTCAAGCAGCTCACAGTTGGTGACCGTCAGGGAAGCGACTCATGAACCAGCTTGCGACGACCGTCGCCACACACTGCCCGCTTCTGGCCTCGCGGAAGCCACTCGTCGTGCTGGTGATCGCCTCATGCATCCTCACCCTGTTAGCAGCGTCAGCAACCGCCCTGGAAAAAGACGATCTCTTCATCCACGGTTTCGGTAGCTGGGCTTACGGTGACACGGACGGCAACCGTTATGCGATTGGCGAACGCGACGGACGGTACGACAACGTACAGTTCTCGCTCAATATTGCTGCGACGCCCCACGAAAAAGTGTCAATCGTCACCCAAGTCGATTTCGAGCAACGGCGCGACGACCTCGAAACCGAACTCGACTTTGCCTTCATCGAGCTCACGTTGCTCGAGAACCTCAAACTCCGTCTCGGTCGCGTCAAACATCCGTTCGGGCTCTACACCGAGGTCTTCGATGTCGGCACGATCCGGCCGTTCTTTCTCCTTCCGCAGAGCATCTACGGCCCCAATGGCCTCACCGCCCAATCCTACGATGGCGCTGGCCTCCGAGGCGTCCAACACGGATCGCGTTGGAGCTTGGAATGGGATCTCTACGCGGGCGCTTTTCAAGGCGAGATTCGGGTACCCGGGATCATCTCAGGAAACCCGGAGGATGTCTTTGCCAGCGAAGCGGTCTCGGATATCGAAGTCGACGACGTGATCGGCGGGCGGCTGAACCTCACGACCCCGATTGCCGGTCTTATGGTTGGTGTTTCGGGCTACGTGGGCGATCAGACCATTACCAACTTCGCCGTGGCACAGAAGTTCCCGTACGAAGTCTTCGGCGCCCATGTCGAATACCTCGACAGCCGCTGGTCGGCACGCGCCGAATTCGCTCATTTCGAGCTCAACCATGGTGACGAGTTCGAAGCGGACGCCCTTTATGCCGAGGTCGGGTTTCACGTCACCGAGAAGTGGCAACTGGCTGTCCGCTATGACGACTTCGAGGGCAAGATCCCGGCTCCGCGCCAAGCGATGTTGCCGCCCTTTGCCAGCCAGTTTTTCGTCAATACAGACTGGGGCGTGGGCATCAACTACTGGTATAGCCAGAACCTGGTTCTTCGCCTCAATGCTCATTTCGCTGAAGGCAACCGTTTCGCGTTCCCGCTGGAGCCCGCCGAAATCATGCGGGTTTTCCAGACCGGCATGCTCGATGACAAGACGACCTTGGTCATCTTCGGCACGCAGTTCTCGTTCTAGTCGACCTTTGGGCTGGCCGATGGGTCAGCCCTTTTCTTTCGCCATATCCATCGGCAATTCCGATTCTTCTCATCCGTGAAGATGCCGGTACGCCGTCTCATGAGCACTCTGAACCTCAACTGGGCCACCCAATACGCATCCGCATGCGCTGTTTCGTCGAGGTTCTTCTCCCTACCATCGCTTCGAAACCATGGCTTCGAACACGTCCCGACCATGCGACTCCGAAGGTCGATTTCAAGCATCGGAAATACCGACGACTCCTATCCGGATCAGATCAACGCCGAAGTCGAAGTTCGGCAATACACCGAAAGTGGGGTTCTTAGATGAGCAGACGAAACGATTTCACTTCAATCCTGGTGACCAGCATCCTGGTAGTCGGCCTGATGCCGCGAGCGGTTTCAGCAGGCGGTGGTGACATCACGTACCAAGACATCGCCGCAGGCCATCAGGCCGGAATCGACTACCGCAGGACTGAGTCGTTGAGCGAGGCCCTCTTCGACGCGATCAAGCAACAGCCTACCTACGACTTCGACGATCTTCTCGTCACGCCCCTGAAAGGCCGTGGCGCGCCCGGCGTGGCTGTTCTGGACTTTGATCGCGATGGAGACCTCGATCTGTACGTCACCAATGGCCCGGGGACTGCGAACAGTCTCTACGCAAACCAGCTGATCGAAACCGGGATTCTCCAGTTCAGCGACGTCGCGATCAGCGCCGGAGTCGATGCCACCGACCAAGACTCGAACGGAACGTGTTTCGGTGACCTCGACAACGATGGCGACCACGATCTCATCGTCCTGGGCAACGAAGAGGTGAACCGCCTGTTCGAAAACCTCGGTGACGGCACGTTTGCCGACATCTCAGCGGCCAGCGGCGTCGGCAGTGCCGTGGCGACCTCCAGCTCGTGCTCAATGGGCGATATCGATGGTGACGGTCTGCTCGACATCATCGTCGGCAACGCGCTCGACATGGTCCAGCAGTTCGGCATCTTCGTCGAGCCCTTCGGCTTCAATCAGCCCAATCAGCTCTTGCGCAACCTGGGTGGCAATGTCTTTGCGGACGTCTCGATGGCGTCTGGCGTTCTCGATCTCGACTTGCCGGCAGCCCCTCCGGGCGTCGCGACCATCACTTGGGCCGTCTCCATGGTCGACATCGACCTCGACGGCGACATGGACATCCTGCACGGCGACGATCAAGCCGCATTTCCGATCGGAGCGCTCGGCGGAACCGATCGCGGCTATATCCAGCTGTTCATCAACGACGGCAGCGGCCACTTCACCAAGGTCAGCCAGGCCCGTGGATTAAACAAGCCGGCGCCCTGGATGGGTCTCTCCTTCGGTGACTTCGATCACAATGGTCACCTCGATGTCTTCGGGTCGAACTTCGGCAACCACGGCTTCGTTGCAATCACCGGCATGGTTCCCGACTTCGCAGTCCTAAACGGCGGCAGCCGCTGGTTCCTCCAACAGGCCGACGGGACCTTTACCGACAGCGCGGCGGACGGCCCGCTGCACACACCATTCGGTTGGGGCACTTCCGCGTTCGACTATGACAACGACGGCGATACCGACATCGTCTTTCACGGCGGCTTGGATATTGGCCCCTTCTTGACCACCAACCCCGGGGCCGTCCTCGAGAACGACGGGACCGGCCACTTCAGTCGCGACACCGTAGCGCTCGCCGGATCGACTGATCATCTACGCCGCACCGTGCACGGCATGGCGACCGGCGACCTCGACAATGATGGTTTTGTAGACATCGTTTCGGTTTCCAATCAGAACTTCCCCGAACCGTTCCCGCTCACACCAGGCTTTGGCCTTGGCGGAGAATTCCAAGCGGACTCCGCCAATTTCTTTACCTTCAATCCGCTCGCCATGCCGCCGGATTTCCTGTTTGAATGGGCAGGATTCGAACTACCCGATGGCACGTTGTCCGTCGAGCGTAGCAGCGGCAATGGCAATCGGTGGGTCAGCGTCGAGACCATCGGCACGGTCGGCATCACCAACGGTGGTGCCGTCAATCGAGACGGTATTGGCGCGGTGGTGAAAGTCACGCCCCGGCACGGCAAGACCGTGCTGCTGCCGGTGCTCGGCGGCTCGAGCTACGCATCGCAAGACAGCCTGCGCCAAACGGCCGGCTTGGGCTCGCAAAGACGCGCCACCGTCGAAGTGGCGTGGCCAGGCGGCGTTCGCAATCGCTTGTACCACGTTCGCTCAGGAAGTCGCCTACGCTTTCCCGAAATTCCGTGCAGCATCGACAGCGCCGAACCCTTCCCCGCCTACCTCGGCTGTGTCGTCGACAGCCTGATCGAGCTTTCCGAAGCCGGGACGGTCAATCACAGCGAGACCGTGCGTCTATTCATCGGTGCCATCCGAGGCTATTTCGACGAGCGGTAAGCCAAAAGTCGTTCTATCCTGAGGCCTTCACCAAGACGGAGGCCTCTATGAATCCGAACCCAATCCGCAACGCCACTGCTCGCTGGGTGGTGGCCTTGCTGCTGATCACGGCTCCTGCCGTCCTCGCCGAGTCTGCGGCGACCGTACCCGCCAAGCCTGTCTTCGACAACGGCCACCATACGGTGCCCATTGCGATCCGATTGGCCTCGGGAAAGGTGCACGTGCCGGTTCAGGTCAACGGCGCCGATCCCGAGTGGTTCATTCTCGACACCGGCGTCAGCGTCACCATCCTCAACCGCGCCCTCGCCGATCGTCTCGGCCTCGTTGTGCGCGGCGAAAAGACCGTGAAGGGCGCCGCTGGCGGCGACGGTACCGTCCGCGTGGGCTTCAGCAAGGTCGCGTCCTTGCGCCTGCCGGGACTCACCTTGCGCGGGCAGGGCGTCGCGGTCCTCCAGCGCGGCACGGCGGGCGCCAACGGCCATCCGTCGTCGGGCTCAATCGGTGCCGATCTGATCAAGACGTTGGTCGTCGAGATCGACTATCGCGCCGCGACGATCGTGCTGCACGACCCCGCGCACTTTACGTACAACGGCTCCGGTCACACGCTGCCCATCACCCTCAACGCCAACGACAGACCCCTGCTCGACGGCAGCATCACCTTGCCGAATGGTGACTCCTTGCGGGCCCGCTTTGGCGTCGACACAGGCGACCGTGGCCTTCTGACCCTGCACCGGCATTTCGTCGCCCTGCACGATCTCGAAGATCGGCTCAGCACTACGCCGTCGGTCCTCGTCGGATACGGGGTCAGCGGCCCGGTCCGTCATCACACCGCTCACCTGGAAGCGATCCAGCTCGGCGACTGGCCCATCACACGACCCAAAGTCACCTTCCCACCGCTCGGCGCCAGCGACGCCTACACCGGTCGCGGTCGCGACGGCCTGCTCGGCGCGCGCCTATTCCAGGGCGCGCGCGTCTTCCTCGACTACCCGAACCGCCGCATCATCGTCGAGCCACCGAGCGACGTACCGCCCACTGAAGAACCGCCCACTGAAGAACCGCCCGCCAAAGAGCCGCCCGCCAAAGAACGACTCACAGAAGACGCCAGCGGCTTATTCGTGGTCACCGAGGGCGAACAACTCGATCACTTCCGGGTCGCCGACGTCGCGCCCGGCTCCCCCGCCGACATCGCTGGTCTGCGCGTGGACGATCGCATCACGCTCCTCGACGGCGTGCCCACCATGCACCTAACCCTCAACGAGCTCCGCCGGCAACTGTCGCGCGCGGGTGAGTCCATCGTTCTCGAGGTCGAGCGAGAAGGCAAGGCCTCACTTCATACGTTGCAGCTGCGCACGGCGCTTTGAACGGAACGCCTCGCAGGCGAGGTTGGAAGCCTCACGGTTGGATGCGCGGCCTGGCCCAAGACAAGAGATCGGAACAACTTCGCGCCAGACCGTCGTCCACGGGACGCCACCTTCACCTGCTAGCCAATCACCATCCCCATCGCCATTCCATTGGTCATGCCCTCTTCCTTGGCAGCCTCCTGAATCGCCTCGAGCTCCCCTCCATCGAGCCAGATTCCCCAGCACAGCGGGCAACGGTCGAGCAAGATCTCGCCCTGCTCGGTCTTGACCAGCGCCGTGCCATCGGCGGGGCACCGAAGCTCGGGTTCACGGCTCATCAGGATCTCCAACCGGCAGCCAGCGCACGTGGGATTCCCCTCGAATTCTCGTTTGGTCTGGTTGACCCGGCAATGCACGCACGACTTCTTCCGCTTGAACCAACTCATGTCTCGCTCCGTTTGAGGACATTCGAACACGGCGCACAGAGAAACAGCCTACTCGGAGCGCCGTGGGTGTTGGTCGGAATACGCGTCAGTGGCCCTTGGCATTCGTTTGGTGTTTCGCCTCTTGTTGATCAAGCCACCGCGACGCGGCGGACCGACCGCGGAGCCGCAAGCTCATCCGCTCGGCGGCCACCCGTGAACGACGCCCATCCTGGGACGCCTATGGCGTGCAGATCTTCACCTTCACCGGTGGATCCTCCAGCCGACAATCGCAGGTGACACCGAGCTTCTTCTGTAGAACTAGCTGGTAGTTGTCTGCACTGTGGCGTAAACCAAAGTCTGGCAAGATGCCTGTTGGTTTTTCGAAGCAAATGTCTAAGGCCTGCCCGATGTGCTTGTACCCGAGCACCCTCGGCGGCACCTTGGGCACCAGATCTTTGGTATTGACAACCCGCGTCGTGGGCTGGCCCTTGCCTGTCGTCAAGCTGTCGTAGTAAGCCGCCCAATGCGCATCGCCCACCCGCGGACTGGCGAAGTTCTCACTCACGTACTGCTGATCCGGCCGACTCAGCACCACGTCGAGGGTAAACAAGGTTGCGAGCGCGGAACCCAAGCTGTGGCCGGTGATCTCGAGCTGCTTCGGCTGCAGCGCCCCCAATTTGGCAAACAGGGTTGCCTGCATGGAGCGATAGATCTCGTCGAAGCCATCCTCGACACACGCGTTGGCCGGCACCGGCGGTTGCGGAGCGCTCGTCTCGGGCTTGAATGATGCGTGGGCGACCTTGAGATCATCGATCCACTCGGCGATGCCTTTGGTGCCGCGGAAGGCAAAGATGAAGCGACCTGGATCGTCCGTGTACTCGAAGATCAACCCAAACAACACCAGCTCGTGAATCGGGTTGCCGTCAAAAACGTCTTGACCATCCCAATAGTCGACATACCGAGTGCCAGGGGGTGCCGTGATGTACTCGAGCGGATCGCTGGCAAAAACCGCGCCCGCGTTGTAGGCACTGTAGGTTTGGATGCTGGCACACACCAGTGTCAGTGTTCGGGCTGGATCAACAGATTGGTTCATTGCGTCTCCTGATGGAAAGGATCTCTAGGTGGAAAGGACTCCCAGTAGATTGCAGGTTCAACCATATTGTGTACCGGACCGCCCCGAACTCCCACCACGATCTTGCAACCTCAGCCAACGGGCCACCGTAGATGTACGCGAAATCCGACGTGGGAGAACCGAGATGCGAAGACTGTCGTTCATGCTTTCTGTGACGTTGCTGGCGGCTTCCGCTGCAACCGAGGCAGATAAAGCTTGGCCACGGTTTGGTGGGCCCCACCGCAGCGGCCGGGCAAAGCCTTCGAGAACAGCTTTGGCGACGCCAGCGGTACCAGCGGTCGAGTCGATTGCGCTCAATCCCAGGATCACCGACGACTCCTTTGCCGGACCGCCGCCAACAGTTCCCACCGAAGAGGCGCCGGAAGGCACGGCGACGCCAGAGAATTGACCATCGCCAAGGAGATCGCCGCGCCCTGGGCTCCGCTGGGGCGCGCACTCAGCGCCTACCTCGATGGAAACCGGGAAGCCGTTATCAACCTCGAGTTCGAAGACGGACGTCGTGACCAGCTTCCGGCTGCCGCGCTGTTCCGAGATGGAGGACTGTCACCCGCCGACGAGATGGCGTTGGCCTTGGCCGACGGCCGTGTCCTCGACGTGGGCGCAAGCGCTGGCACCATCACGTTGATGCTCGAAGACGCAGGCCATACCGTGGTGGCGCTCGACATCGATCCACTGGCTGTCGAAGTCATGGGTCGCCGGGACGTCAGCGATCCGCGCCAAGGCGACATTTTCACCTTCATGCTCGGCCCCAACGAAGAACCGTTCGACACGATCATCATGCTGATGAACGGCATCGGCGTCGCTGGCGACCGTGTGGGTCTCGATCGGTTGCTCGACGCGCTGCATCGCCTTGTTGCGCCCGATGGCATTGTCCTCGTGGACGGCGCCGACCTGACGCGGGCTGGAGATCCACTCGAGCCCGAACGGATGGCAGAGCGTGACCTTCAAGGACACCATCCGAGAGCCGTACGCTACCAAATGTCCTACGACGGCGAGCCTCCTGCAGGACCATTCTCTTGGCTTTTCGCCGACCCTGACACCCTTGCCGAGGCGGCTGCCCGTGCCGGTTGGTGGTGTCAGCTCGTTTTCGAAGACGACGACGGCACCTACCTGGCTCGCCTGACCCGTACGGTGTAATCCGCAAACGCCCGAGACCAGGCGCGCTCCCCGAGAACGCCGTACCTGCCGCGATGCGGTAACTTGACCCCCCTTCAGAGCCACCAGTACACTGCCAATGGTAGACGCTGACATCGCCATGTCGGCACCAATTCCGGTCTCATCTCGACGGGAGGATTTCATGTCCGACGGCCCGACCTTCACACCAATCGACGAAGCCATCGCCCACTTCCGTGCCGGCAGGATGGTGGTTATCGCGGATGATGAAGACCGTGAAAATGAAGGCGATCTGGTGGTCGCCGCCGAGAAGGTCACCCCTGAGATCGTCAACTTCATGGCAAAACACGCTCGTGGACTGATCTGTATGGCGGTAACCGAAGCGCGCTGTCGAGAGCTGAACTTGCCGATGATGGTGGACGACAACATGACCCCGTTCGGTACGGCATTCACCGTGTCGATCGAAGCCAAGGGCAAGGTCACCACGGGAATCTCGGCGAAGGACCGTGCCACGACTGTCCGCACGGTTATGGACGATGCCACGCGGCCCGAAGATCTGGTACGGCCGGGGCATGTCTTCCCGGTCAAGGCCCGGCCCGGCGGAGTACTCAAACGCGCCGGCCATACCGAAGCGGCTGTCGACATGGCAACCCTTGCCGGCCTCAAGCCGGGCGGGGTCATGTGCGAAATCATGAACGACGACGGCACGATGGCGCGGGTGCCCGACTTGGTGGCCTTCGCCGCGAAGCACAACCTGCCCATGATTACCGTCTCCGGTCTCATCAGCCACCGGCTGCACCACGAAACGCTGGTCGAACGCGTTGCCGAGCCGGTGATCCCCACGGGCTACGGCGATTTTCGGACCTGCGCCTATCGTTCCGCCGCCACCGGCGAAGAGCATGTAGCTTTTGTTCAAGGGGAAATCACCCCTGACCATCCCACGCTGGTTCGTGTTCACAGCCAATGCCTGACCGGTGACATCTTTGGCTCAGCGCGCTGCGACTGTGGTTCACAGTTACATCATGCCCTGCAGGCCATCCAGGATGAGGGCAGCGGGGTGCTTCTGTACCTCTTACAAGAGGGCCGCGGCATTGGGCTGTTCAACAAGCTCAAGGCCTACGAGTTGCAGGATGCCGGCCACGACACGGTCGAGGCCAACGAGAAGCTCGGTTTCCGCGCCGACGAGCGCAACTACGGCATCGGCGCCCAGATCCTGCGCGACCTCGGCGTGTGCAAGATGCGCCTAATGACCAACAATCCGGGCAAATACATCGCACTCAACGGCTACGGACTCGAGATCACCGAACGCGTGCCGCTCGAGGTACCACCGACCGAAACCAGCCGTGACTACCTGCGAACGAAACGCGAGAAGATGGGTCACCTGCTGAAACTCGTCTAGCCGGCGTCGAACGAGCCTCCGGAACGACTCACCTGGCATTAAAATACCAGGCTAACCACGGCCACGCCCAGGGCGTGGGGAGCCTGCGGACTCCTGCACCCTTTGGGTGCCGTTCTTGAGCCTGGGCCTTCAGCCCCAGGCGACCCTTCGCCCAAGCCCGGCAATCCGTCGAGCTGGATGGCGACTCGCGTCGCTCTCCGCGGCAAATGCCACGCTGTTTCTGGATTCCTAGGCCAGGAAGAGGCAAGATCTGACATCTCAACCATCAGATCTTGGAAAAATATATTGACAGGTCGAAACGGTCTGACTACACTCTGTTAGCACTCGACGCCTTTGAGTGCTAACAGGCCTGCTTACGAGCCGGTCTCGAACAAGACAACAAGACAAATCGCGACCGTTTCTAGTACCCATCAGGAGGTGAGAACTGTGAACATCCGTCCCCTTCACGACCGTGTCGTGGCCAAGCGCATCGAGCAAGCCGAGCAAGTTCGCGGCGGCATCATCATCCCCGACACCGCCAAAGAGAAGCCCCAAGAGGCCGAGGTTGTCGCTGCTGGTCCCGGCAAGATTGTCGACGACGGCAAGCGCGCCCCCATGGACGTCAAAGCTGGCGACCGTGTGTTGATCGGCAAGTACTCGGGTAGCGAAGTCCGCATTGAAGACGAGGACTACGTGATCCTGCGCGAGGACGAGATCCTCGCCGTCATCGGCTGATCAGGCCCCGCCCCGTACTGACTCTCCGTCACGAATTCTTCGACTGAAAGGATACGACGCACATGGCTGCGAAGCAGATTACCTATTCCGAGAACGCCCGCGGTGCCATCCTCCGGGGTGTCAACCAGCTCGCCAACGCCGTCAAGGTCACGCTCGGCCCCAAGGGTCGCAACGTTGTGATCGAGAAGAGCTTTGGCTCACCCACGATCACCAAGGACGGCGTGACCGTCGCCAAAGAGATCGAGCTTGCCGATCCGCTCGAGAACCTCGGCGCCCAGATGGTGCGCGAGGTTGCCTCGAAGACCTCCGACACTGCCGGTGACGGCACCACCACCGCCACGGTGTTGGCCCAGGCCATCTACCGAGAAGGCGCCAAGAACGTCACCGCCGGCGCCAACCCCATGTCCCTCAAGCGCGGCGTCGACCTTGCGGTCAAAGCTGCCGTAGCCGCCATCGACGACCTCGCCAAGCCCGTGACCGGTGACGAGATCGCCAACGTCGGCACCATCTCGGCAAACAACGATCCCGAGATCGGCCAGATCATCGCGAAAGCGATGGAGAAGGTCGGCAAAGACGGCGTGATCACGGTTGAAGAAGCCCAGGGCCTCGACACCACCCTCGATGTGGTCGAGGGCATGCAGTTCGACCGTGGCTACCTCTCACCCTACTTCGTCACCGATCCCGAGCGCATGGAGACCGTGCTCGAGAACGTGAAGATCCTCCTGCACGAGAAGAAGATCAGCTCCATGAAGGATCTGCTTCCCGTGCTCGAGCAGGTGTCGCGTCAGGGTCGCCCGCTGATGATCATCGCCGAGGATGTCGAAGGCGAAGCCCTCGCGACCTTGGTCGTGAACAAGCTCCGCGGCACCCTCCAGATCGCCGCCGTCAAGGCGCCGGGCTTCGGTGATCGTCGCAAGGCGATGCTCGAGGACATCGGCATCCTGACCGGCGGTCGCGTGATCACCGAGGATCTCGGCATCAAGCTCGAGAACATGAACTTCGAGGACCTCGGCGAGGCCAAGAAAGGTCGTGATCACGAAGGAAGAGACCACGATCGTCACCGATACCGACGACAAGGGTCGCGCGGAAGAGATCTCCGGTCGTGTGAAGCAGATCCGGGCGCAGATCGAGGAGACCTCCTCCGACTACGACCGCGAGAAGCTGCAAGAGCGCTTGGCCAAGTTGGTCGGCGGCGTCGCGATCATCCGCGTCGGCGCGGCCACCGAGACCGAGATGAAAGAGAAGAAGGCGCGCGTGGAAGACGCCATGCACGCCACCAAGGCGGCTGTCGAAGAGGGCATCGTCCCTGGCGGCGGCGTCACTTTGCTGCGCGCCATCGCGGACGTGGACAAGGTCGAGGCCGAGGGTGACCTCGCCGTGGGCGTCTCGATCGTGCGACGCGCACTCGAGGAGCCGGCTCGCCAGATCGCCAACAACGCGGGCGAGGAAGGCTCCATCATCGTCCGGGACATCATGGCCGAGAAGGGCGCCGTTGGCTACAACGCCGGCGAGGACAGGATGGAAGACCTGATCAAAGCCGGTGTCATCGATCCCGCCAAGGTGACCAAGAACGCGTTGCAAAACGCGGGCTCGATCGCCGGTCTCTTGCTCACCACCGAAGCCCTGGTCACCGAGATCAAGGAAGACAAGGGTGACGACCACGGCGGTGCCCCAGGCGGCATGGGCGGCATGGGCGGCATGGGCGGCATGGGCGGCATGATGTAAGCATGCCCTCGGGTCGCAGCACGCGACCCTTGGAGATTTGGAGAAGGCCGGTTCCTCGAGAGGAACCGGCCTTTTTTGCGTGGCAGGGTTTGCCACCTTCGTGCACTCGAGGATCCGTTCCACGAATGCGGTTTCCAGGGCTGCGGTAGAGTCGTCGGGTGTAAAGAAATCAGTACACTCTTAACCCGCGCTCAAGATGCACGCAATGACGAAGCCCGACTCAAGCGTCACCCTGTCACCCGCGTTGGTCGATGACCTACGCAGGATGAACCCGTGGTGGTCGGACGCGCCGCAACGGCCGTTGCCGAAGACCCGCCGCCATCTCGTCTCGGCGATCCAGCGACGACTCCAACACCGATTGGCACCGATCGTCGTGATCCGCGGCCCACGGCAAGTGGGCAAAACCACCGCACTTCACCAGGTTGTACAGGACCTGCTCGACGGTGGCACCAAGCCGACGCACATCCTCGCCGCTTAGTTCGACGAGCTTGATATTTCCGAACATCGCGAACCGATCGTCCGCTTGGTCGATTGGTATGAACGAGCCATCCTCGGCAAGACGCTCAATCAAGCGGCCCACAGCGACGAGCCGACCTTCCTTGTCTTCGACGAGGTTCAGAACCTAACCAGCTGGGCCCCCCAGCTCAAGTTCTTGATCGATCACGCTGAGACGACCATGCTGGTCACCGGCAGTTCGGCATTGGCGATCGAATCTGGCCGAGACAGCCTCGCGGGGCGCATTACGACACTCGAAGCGGGCGCCCTCTCGGTCACAGAAATTGCCTCCTTTCACAACATCGAACTCGGCAAGCCCTACCTACACGACAACGGGCTCGAGGTCCTCAAGACGAGCGAATTTTGGACCGGCCTCGCAAGACACGGAAAAGAAAAACGCGACGAGCGAGACGCTGCATTTCAGCTCTTTGCCCGACGAGGTGGCTTCCCCCTTGCCCATCGGGCGGCATCGATCTCCTGGCCACTCATCGCCGATCAACTCAACGAGAACGTCATCAGACGGGTCATTCGTATCGACCTCCAGCACGTTGGGGATGACAACCCCCAACTGCTCGAAGAGGTCTTCCGGCTCGCTTGTCGCTATGCCGGCCAATCGCCCGGAATCACGTTGTTCACGCGAGAAATTCACCGAGCCCTCGGCTCCGACATCGACAGCGATCGTGTACACAATACGTTGCGCCTCTTGATTGAAAGCCTGCTCGTGCGGGCCATCCCGCCCCTCGAGCTGCGCTTAAAGAAGACCGGTGGTCACCCCAAACTCTGTTTGAGCGATCACTCCTTGCGAGCCAGCTGGTTGCAGGAACCAGTACCGATCGCTCCCGCCGACCTACAACGTCAACCCGAGCAAACTTCCCTCGCTGGGCACTTGGCCGAGAGCATCGTCGGCGCCGGCCTCTCTACCGTCCCAGGTCTCGACCTCGCGCACCTGCCCGCACGGGGCAGCGATCCGGAAGTCGACTTTGTCCTCACCGTGGGTGACCAACGGATACCGATCGAGGTGAAGTATCAACGGCGAATCGACCCCATGCGTGACACCGAGGATCTCCGAACCTTCCTCGAAGCATCCGTCAACCGAGCACCATTCGGCCTCCTCGTTACTCAGACCGATAACGCCAAGGTGCCGGACCCCAGGATCATCGCCATGCCGTTGGCCAGCATGCTCTTGATTCGCTGAGATAACGAAGACCAGTGCTCGAAGCTGAAGTCACCTGCGGCGCTTATCGACACGATCGTGGGCAACGGGGTCGGCGTGCCAGGGCTCCGTTGTTTCAGGCCGGTCGGTTGCGACCACCAGGCTGCATCGCCGCCTCGATCTCCTCTCGGGTCGGCGGCGCGACACGCCCGATTCGTGCGACGCCCAGCACAGTCCTGATGATGACCCCGAAGTCGGTCCAGGCCGTTCGATTGTCCAAGTAGGCCTGGTAACCCGCCAGCTTGAAGGGAACCAAGTGCTCCCGGTAGTACGCCTCGCGATCGCCTTCGATCGAGGCCAGTAGCCCTTCTTCGTCACGCAATCGCAGGGTCACCGGATCGGTGATCCCCGGCCGTGCAGCCAGGACAGCACACCAACGGGGATCGTTCGTGTCCACGTACCGGGGAACCTCTGGTCGCGGCCCAACAAACGACATGTCGCCCCGTAGGACGTTCCACAACGCCGGCAACTCATCGAGCTTGGCGCGACGCAAGATACGCCCGACGGCCGTGATCCGAGCGTCGTCACCCGCTGTAACCGCCGCGCCCTTCGCTCCCATGCGCATGGATCGCAACTTGAAAAGCGCAAACGACTCCCCGCCACGCCCCACGCGAATCTGACGAAAGATCGCGGGTCCCGGCGAAGTGACGCGTACGAGCAGCGCCGCCAGCACCAGCACCGGCGCCACCAACACGACTCCACCGACCGCCAGCGGCACTTCGACCCAACGCGGCAGGCCGCGCGACGCGCTCATTTTCCGTGCTGGGTCACGAGTGCCCGAATCGCATCCACGACCGCGGCAATCTCGTCATCCCGCTGACTCGGAAAAATCGGCAGCGAAACCAGCCGCTGCCATACTACCGTGGATGCGGGCAAGTCCTCTGCCCGCCAGCCGAAAGCCTCGGCATAGTAAGGGTGCAAGTGCAACGGACGCCAGTGCACCGAGAAGCCAATGCCTCGATCCCGCAAGCCCTCCACAAAGGCATCGCGATCGACGCGCAGTCGCTCGAGGCGCAGCTTGATCGGAAACAGGTGCCAACTGTGAATGCGGTTCTCGGGAAAGCGCGGCAACTCGATCGCGGCGATGTCCGCAAGCTTTTCGCGATAGGCACAAGCCACCGCTTCCCGCTGCTCACGCATCGATTCGGCGCGTGCCAGCTGATGCAACCCGATGGCCGCGGCGATGTCGGTAAGGTTGTATTTGAACCCAGGCGCCAGAATCCGGTAGTCCCATGCGCCTTTCGATGAATAGCGTCCCCAGGCGTTACGCGACAGGCCGTGCAACGAGAGGCTACGCATGCGCTCGAGACGCTCCGCGTCCGCGGTCACCGCCATGCCCCCTTCACCGGTGGTAATGGTCTTGTTGGCGTAGAACGAAAAGCACGTAACGGCCGACGGCCCGGAGCCACATCGCACCCATGGTAATTTCGCGTCAGGACGCCAGGATGCGGGAAACGCGTGGGCTGCGTCTTCCACGACCCACAGGCCATGCCGTTCGGCAAAGGCCCGCAACACCTCACCGTCGATCACGTCTCCAGCCACATGGACGGGCATAACACCGACGGCCTCGATCGCTCCAGCGACCCCAGGGACGCGCCCCGCACGGAGGTCGTCGAGGCGACGTTCTGCGTCCTGGAAGTCCATGTTGAGGGTGACCGGATCGCAATCCACCAATACCGGAACGGCACCCAAGTAGCGCACCACCTCAGCTGTGGCGGCAAAGGTCATGGTGGGCACCAACACGGCCTGATCCGGGCGCAGGTCGAGCGCTTCGAGGGCGAGGTGCATCGCCGCAGTGCATGAGTTCAGCGCCAACCCATGAGGGGCGCCGACCGCTTCGGCAAATTCCTGCTCAAAGCGAGTACTACGTGGACCGCTGGTCAACCAACCCGAGCGCAGGGTGGCAACCACTTCGTTGATCTCGGCCTCCCCGAGGTCGGGGCGAAAGAAGGGTACTTCCATGCTGGGCGCGACCCTAGCGCAGGCAGGCTGTAACGTCCAGCCGACCTGGCTTGTGATAGATACCGCACATGGTCGAAGTGAAAACCACCGCCGCCTCGATCGACATCGATCGTCGTAGATTCCGCCGAGTGCGGCGGTTCTTCCTGCGCATCTTCGCCCATGCGTTGTGGCATGACCTGGTGCTGGCGTTACCCCTGTTGCGCGCTCTACGAAGCGAGCCGTTACCGCGCTGGCGCGACATCGCCCGGCGCTATCGCGCGCTGGCCGCCGATATGGGCGGCGTGTTGATCAAGCTCGGCCAATATCTGAGCGTGCGGGTGGACATTATTCCGCCCGCCGTGACTCAGGAGTTGGCGGGCTTGCAGGACGAGGTTCCAGCGGCACCCTTCGGCGACATCGTACGCCAGATCTCCGAAGAACTCGGCACCGAAGCCTACGAGGTCTTCCCCATCATCGCCGAACGCCCCCTGGGCGCGGCCTCACTCGCGCAGGTTCACGAGGCCCAGTTGGTGAGTGGCGAAAACGTCGTGGTCAAGGTCTTGCGCCCTGGCATCGAACGCCAAGTCGAGACCGATCTGACGGCCATCAGCCTGGCGATTCGCTGGCTAAAGCTCTGGGGTTTCGTCCGACGTCGAATCGATCTCGATTGGCTGATCGATGAGTTCAGCACCACCACCCGCCAGGAGCTCGACCTGCGCACAGAGGCCGCCAACGCGGAGCGGTTCGCCGCCTCCTTCGCCAGCGACGAGCACATCGCTACTCCGGAAATCTACTGGCCCACGACGACCCAGCGCGTTCTAACCCAACAGCGAGTCGACTTCATCAGAATCGGTGACACCACCGCGCTCGATCGCGCCGGCATCGATCGCGCCGAGCTGGCCCGAACGCTGTACGCCGCCTACATGGAGCAGATGTTCGTCCACCACTTCGTACACGCCGATCCCCATCCCGGCAACCTGTTCGTCGAGCCCCTGGCCGGCCCGGGTGATGCTCCCGAATTTCAAGCCCGGCCAGGCCAGGCCGTTCCAGCCGCCGAGCAGCGGGGCTTCCGTATCCATTTTGTGGACTTCGGCATGATGGCCGAGATTCCAGATCGGTTGCGTTCGGCGCTTCGTCAGTACGTAATCGGCTTTGGCAATCGCGACGCCCGTGCGGTCATCCAGGCCTACGCCAAGGCCGGCTTTCTGCTGCCAGGGGCTGATCTCGAGCAACTCGAAGAAGCACTCGAAGCGGTCTTCGAACGCTTTTGGGGCGTCGATCTGGGCAGCATCAGCGGCCGCATGCGCACCGAGGGCGCAGCACTGTGGCGCGAGTTCAGCCGGCTCTTGCTCGAGACGCCCGTCCAGGTACAGGTTGACCTCATGTTTGCCAGCCGTGCCATCGAGCTCCTGGTCGGCTTGGTCACTCAACTCGACGAACGCTTCGACCCGTGGAACGAGACCTTGCCGTTTGCCCGACGCTTGGCACGCGAGGCCGTGCACGGGTGGCAAGGGCGGCTGGCCACCGAGGCCAAGGCATGGGCTTCCCTGCCCAGGGATGCCAGCCGTGTTCTGGCTCAGGCACGGCGGGGTCGGCTGACCGTTCGCACCGCACTCAATCCGGACGCGCGTCGACGCCTCGAGCGGTTGGAGAAGACGAACGAGCGCATCGCCTTGGCGGTGCTGACCGCCGGCCTGCTGGTAGCGGGCGCAACGCTCTATCCGCAGGAACCGACGCTCGGCACCGGCCTGTTATTGGCCGCCGGTGCCGGCATCGTCCGGTGGCTGGTGCGCTGACCGACCAGGCTCTTAGCGCTCGAGGACCAACGCGACGGTCAAGATGGAGTCGAGCTCTTCGAGCTCACCTTGAATGCCTGCGTATCCGTCATGGACACGGCAAGGCTGTTCACAGCCTGCATCACCGCTTTGGCACGGCCTCTGTACCGTTCGGAAACAGGCGAACCACAACCGGGTCCTATTGTAGTCTTCATGTATGCGAAACCTTGATCTTCGTACCCAACTGATCCACGCGGGCCAGCACCACCCTCGCATCGGCGGTGCGGCAGTGACGCCAATCTTTCAGACCGCAACGTTCGATTTTCGCGGCGACGATCCCGACGAGACCCTGCGTTACTTGCGTTACAACAACACGCCCAACCACGAAGAGCTTCACCGCAAGCTGGCAATCTTGGAAGAGGCCGATGCCGCGCTGGTAACCGCCAGCGGCATGGCGGCGATCGCGTCCACCCTTTTGGCCCATCTAAGCCGAGGCGACCACTTGGTGGTGCAGGACTCCCTCTACGGCGGTACGGCGACCTTGGTGGATGTGGAGCTTCCCCGAATGGGCATCTCCGTCGATCGATTCGACGCGCGCAGGCCCGAAACGCTGGCCGCGGTGCTGCGCCCCGCCACCCGTGCCGTGCTCACCGAAGCCCTCTCCAATCCGTTGGTGCGGGTCCCGGATCATGACGGCATTCTGGCGCTCGCCCGCGAACACCGTTTGCTGACCTTGATCGACGCGACTTTTGTAACGCCGGTGAACTTCAAACCTGTTGCCGCGGGATATGACCTTGCGCTTCACAGCTGCACGAAGTACTTGAACGGTCACTCCGATCTGGTCGCGGGCGCCGTCGTTGGCCGGCACGACCTCGTTGAACGGGTCGCAACGTGCGCACGCAGCCTCGGTGGCACACTCGACGCCCACGCCTGTTTCCTGCTCGACCGGGGCCTCAAGACCCTGTCCTTGCGGGTCGGCTATCAGAATGAGAGCGCACAGCGAATCGCCACCTGGCTCGAGCACCGAACCGAAGTGACGACCGTGCACTACCCAGGTCTGCCCAGCCATCCCGATCACCAACGTGGCAAGCAGTACTACACAGGTTTTGGCGGTGTATTGGCATTCGATTTGGCCAATGGCGCAGTCGCCGCCGCCCTGCTACGCAACCTTCGCCTGGCCATTGCCGCCCCCAGTCTCGGCGGGGTCGAAACGCTGGTCTCTCGCCCCATGCTGACCTCACACGCGGGACTCGCCCCCTCCGAGCGCCTTCGCCTGGGTATCGTCGACGGCCAGGTTCGATTGGCCGTGGGGATCGAGGCCACTGACGACTTGATCGCCGATCTCGAACAGGCACTCGATCACATGTAAGGGAGACCTACTGAAGCGTAACCTCGGCATTGACACCCGGTACGACGTTGGCGACACCGCGATAGATCGTGCCATCCGGGAGGGTCAGTTCGAGGACCCAAGTTCCCGCAGGAATCGGGGCGATTCGCGCCAGACCGCCGTAGACATCCCAGGCGTCCACCGCCCTCATTAACCTTGTGTAGCGATAGGGGCGTCCCTGCGCGTCGAGGGCCCGGACCTTGCCGGTCAAACCCGCATCCGCCAAAGCCGGTACCGTCGCGAGAATCCCGCCGCCTTCGGGCATTTGAACGGTAAGGGTTGGTCCAGGTGATTGGACGGCACGCTCTACGGTTGGCGAGCCGTCTGCCGCCACCATGAGCGTCCAGGAGCCTTCCGGCAAGTCGGGCAAGCGAACCCGACCGTTCTCGCCCGCAGAGTACTGCCCCGAGAGCACGACTTGCTCACCTGGGTCGAGCGCAACAACCGAGGCGTACCCGACCCTTCGACCGCTGGCATGCTGAACGAACAGGGTAAAACCACCACTCGGCTCCATGCGCAGCTCTACATCGCCGACTTCGGCTTCTTGGATTTCAACGTCGCTGGTGGCGACCCCGTAGCCATCCTTTCGGGCCGTGATCCGGTAGCGCCCCGGCGCGATCTGATCGAATTGGAATCGTCCAGCGCCGTCGCTCATGATGCTGCCGCCCAGGGCACCAAAGAAGTTCACATCTGAATCCTGAACGGTGATCGATACTTCGGCACCATCAACCAACATGCCATCGAGCGCATCGACCACCCGGCCAGCAACCGCCCGAAAGGTCTCGAGCTTGATCGTAAGCTCGTCGCCGTCCGCCACATCGAAGGTCTCTTGGTGGACGGGCAACTCGGCTGGGCTATGGACCGTGAAGTCGTGTGGGCCAGGCTTCATGCCCTCGAAAAGAAAGCGCCCCTGACCATCCGTCTGCCCGTGCCCGAAACTCGACATCGCTGCACCTGTGGCCATAATGCGGTATCCCACAGCGGGAGCCGTATCTGCCAACAAAACCTGTCCCCCGAAGTCGATTGAGCCGCCAAGGTCGAGGTCGACTTCGATTTCTTTATCGCCGGGCTCGATCGTTCGTTGCTCGTTTGCCGTGGCTCCCCCCATGTCCAGCGACGCCATGATGGACCAAAATCCCGGCGCCAAGTTCTCGATCCGATACCGCCCTTCGAAGTCGACTTGCGCCATGCTCGGCATGCCGCCGTTGCTTTGTGAGTGCGCAATAACCGTCACGCGGGCGAGATCATCGAGGTCGAGGCCCAGGATCCGCCCGGTCAGCGTCGCACCTGATCCCAGCTGCAAGACCACGCCACCCACCGAATCGCCGGCTATCAGTACCGGTTCTTCGGTGGTCGCGGAGGCATAGCCTTCGCGCTTGGCGCCCACGGTGTAGAGCCCTTCGTCCAGCCCTTCAACCTCGAAGGTACCGTCGGCTCCTGAAATCACCTCCGATGCCGAGAAGCTCATGAAGTTGACGCTCGCGGGTTGGGCCGAAATCCGCGCACCGGCAATCGGGTTTCCTTCCTGTTGGTCAACCACTTCGCCACGGATCGTGAACCCGCGCTCGAGACGAAAGTCGAGGTTGTTGTCTCCTAGACGAATCTCGATATCGCGGACCTGCTTGCGATGCTCACCGTGTTCGACAACGATCGATGTCGCGCCGGGTGCCAACCGATCGAGGCGGTAGGTGCCTTCGCCTTCACTCATCACCTGTTCACCGCCATAACCCATTGCCCAGTTCATGCCCGCGCGTGTCTCGCGCATCTCACGAACGACCGCTCCCACCAGCGGCACGCCGGTGGCGTCCAAGATCTTGCCCTCGAGGACCGCCCCTTTCTCGAGCGCGATCCTTACGGGTGCATGAGTCTCGCCAGACTCGATCTCGATACCACCGCGCTCAGCGTCTTGGTAACCAGGCGCCTTGACCGAAATTCGCCACTTACCGGCTGCGACCTCTTCGGCATCGAATCGCCCTTCTTTGTCGGTATCGAAACTCAGACGGTTGCGGCCGATTCGGCCCCTGATCCCCAGGCCCTCGTGCAGGAGCGCCACGCGCGCACCCTCGACCCCCGTATTTTGGCCATCGACCACCACACCCGAAATACGACCGGCAGGCTCGAGGACGACACGCACGGGCTCATCGGACGGGGCCTTCACCGATTGCAGATTCACCGTCGTATAGCCCGCTCGCTTCACGGACAGTTCGACGGCCTTCCCGGGACTGAGATCGCTCACTTCGAAACGACCGTCAACGCCGGTTCGCACCACCGGCCGGTCTTCGTCCGTAGCCATGGAGATCATCACATCGATCCGCATTCCCGACGATCGGTTCACACGGATCTCTGCATCGACAAGTGGTCGATCTTCGAGATCGACCACCACACCCTCGATCGACGCGCCCGGCTCCAACAAGATCGTTCCGAGGTCCGTTTCGGCCTCGCCAGCGGCCACCACAATCCCAGGGATCGTAAAGGGCGCAAAGCCAACGCTGTCAACGGCCAGATCGTAGGAGCCCGGTCCGAGGTCCGCGAACACAAAGCCGCCGCCAGCGGCCGAAACTTCCAGAGTCGGCTCTTGGCGGGCAAGAAGATGGAGAGAATCAAAGGTTGCGCCAGCCGGAAGGCCTCGAACCAAAGACACGTTGGCTCCCGCCACCGGCTGCTCATCGCCGTCGAGCACAAAGCCGAAGCCCCGCTGCCCTGCATACAACTCGATCCGCGCAACCGGCGCGACCGCTCCAGGCGCGACGGCTGCGACCTCGACCGAGGCCTGGGCGTAGCCTTGCCGCTTCGCCTCCAATCGGAGCGGTACCTCTGCGGGTAGCGGCCCAAGGACAAAGCGACCATCCGGTCCGCTTTGCACAATCAAATCACCCATATTCTTGGACGTAATCGCACCACGATGCCCCATACGTACCGCCGAAATGCGCACCCCGGCAACGGCCTGGCCCTCCACGTCGACCACGATACCCCGCTGATCGAAACTGGCCTGCAGGACAACAGATGGCCCGGAGCCCTGGTCCAACGCCGCAGCGGTAACGGCGTCGCCACCGTCAAGAAAGCCCAGGGCACCGGCCTTGAGGTACTGCCCCGGCCGTTCGAAAAGGCGCAGCTGGTAATGCCCCTTGCCGTCTGTAAGGGCGTGATTCGCAGGATCTGCGTTTTCCCAAACGAGCGCCGAAGCAACCGGATCCCGATTGATCAATGACACGACCTTACCGGCCACCAAGACCGGCGTCTCGAGCGTCATAACAAACGTGTCGGCGGGTTCGTTTTCCGCAAGCGGCTCGAGCGTTTCGCGGCCCCATTGATCTTCGGCGGTGATGCCGATCAACTCGGCCGTACCGGCACCCGGCCACGTGACAGTGGCCAGCCCCTCCTGATCGGTACGCCCGATCGGTACCATGGCCGAGCCCAGCGCCAGCAGCACGCCCGGAAGCGGTTTGCCGTTGTCGCCCTTGACGAGTACCGATCGCGGTTGCCCGGCGGGTAGCGTAACCTCGACCCGCGCACCCATGGCGTCGTCTATTAGTCCCACCAGTCCACCAGGTGACGCCACCCGTACGATCCACTTTCCGCCGTCGGCGACCTGAACGACCGCAAGGCCTTTTTCGTCGGTACGTGCAACTTGCCGATCGATTCGTGCTGGAGCCCACTGCTGTCGCCTGAAGGAGTAACCGCGGCGGCGCTGGTCTTGATGATCCATCATCACCAAAGCACCCGATACTGCTTTGCCGTCGGCACCGACGGCCCGAATGGTCATCGACCGCGACTGCGGTACCTCGATCGGCAGCAACTGCTGATCACGTAGCAGCGGTACGAGCAGCACGGTCGTGTCCACATGCCCTTTGGAAGACGCTCGAAGAACCCACATTCCAACCTCGGGGGCCACGACAGCGAAGTGCCCATCCGAGGCCGTTTTGGCCTTCGCTGCCGACGCTAGTTCCACATCATCGAGCAAGGCAACACGGCGCTCGAACGTAGAACGGTAGGGGAGAACGTGAACCGTTGCGCCTGCAATGGGCTGCCCGTCGACGTCCACCAACTGCCCTTCGACCTTAGGTCCGACCGCCAATGCGGGTGCCGCCACGAAAACACAAACGAACAGAAGAAGATGGCAGAGCGCGCCTTCCTTCGTCACGAAACGTTTCATATTGATCGCTCCCAGTTGTATGCCCCTGTTGATTCAATCTCCTCGAGCCGCGCTGCAAACCGCCAACACCGCGTCAGCTTGCGGCCAGCACCCACGCCACGATCGCGCCGATGATCCCTACCACTGTCAAAATCACGCCACGGCGCCGACGTGTATCCCGGTCTGCGGCAACCATGTCCAACCAGTAGCGGTCGTCCTCGGTCGCCACCAGCACCCCACTTGCGACCATGCGCCGGAACACAAAACCACCCCGAGAACCCAGCGCCGAAAGCGCTACGGCCCGGGCTGGGGTAATCGCGCCTGCACTTTCGAAGTCCCGAATCAGCTTCTTTCGCCGAATCGCCATTACCAATCCCGCGTTGCTCATGGCTCACTCCTCATATTGAAACGCGTCAACCGTCCACAGTACTTATCAACAATACCCAACAACGTGCCTTCCTATTCATTCTGCCACTTCACCGTTCGGCATCGCAGGACGGCACGTCGAGCTGCCACCAGGCCGAGAGGTACGCCAACGTCGCTAGGCCCACGCTCGCCCCGATGATGGTCGGAACCAGCCACCGAGTCGAGCGTCCGAGCACACCGGCAAGCCCAATCCACACGCCCCCCCAGAGCAAGCCCGAGGAGCCCGCCTCCCCAAGCAAAGAGCGCGATCGACCGAACGACAACCCACCAACTCAGCTCCGGCGCCGGGCTGGTGGCGAGCAGCTCGCTGCCACCGTAGACAACACCCAACGCGAGAAACAGGCCACCACCCAAAGCACCCGCTAGCCAGGCATTGGCGGCGGTAGACAGTCCACCCGGTTGGCGCGATGACGCAGAAGATGGCATGTCGTTGTCGTGTTGGTTGTCGTTGTCGCTGGCGGTGGCGTTGTCGCTGGCGGTGGCGAATCGCTTGCCGGTCAGGGCGCGGTAGCGACCGCGTCCGCAACGGGCTTGCCGTCGATATAGAGTTCCTCGATTACCCCACGACCACCGAGGACCCGCAAGTCGATCCAAGCCGCTCGACGACCACCGCTGGTGCGCTGGCGAAACGCCGCGTCGGCGGCTGGCGCCAGGTGTTCATTGAGGTAGTAGCGGTCGAAGGGTAGGTCGAAGCGAAGTCCTTCGGAATCCAACCCCACCAACGTCAAGCGAAGGTAACCCGCGGTGGTTGGCTTGGCCCGTTGTGCGGCAGCGAAGTGGGCATAACCATCGGCGCCACGAGCCAAGACAACGTAAGCCTTCTCACCATGGGCGAGCGGCGCGTCGGCCAACTGTGGCACGCGTTGGCCGCGCAAAGACAAAGCAACGTAGCGCCCGCGAAACGCGTCGTAAGGGTCGACTGGCTCGGCGCGAAAGCGGTACACCTCACCTTGTCGCAGCACCCGCTCGCGCGCATAGATCATCCAAGCAGGCACGGCCAACTGCGTCGCGACCATGACCGCGAAAAGAGGCCAGCGAAACCGCCGCACAAAGCCCTGAACCCGATTCATGATGCAGCCTCCGACCTGTCGCTGGCCGCTCGGCGGCCCAGCCAACGGTTGGCGACCAGAAAACCGATGCCAACCGCGACGAAGACCAAACCCCGCGCCACCAACGGCAGGTCGCTGTCGAAGAAGCGAACCACCAACAACAACGCCACGATCCCGAGGCCCCCATTGGCGTAGTCCATCCGGCGACGCCGGACACCCCAAACGATCGCCACGATGCCCAGCGCACTCAGAAAGAGGTTGAACGTCATCGCCAGCATCCACGGTCCGAGCCCGCTGCCTACCGCCAATATCCAAGCGGCTACAACCAACAACGGTAGAAGACCAAGCAATGCCAAGACCGGGTCTCGTCGCTGGGTCCGCCACCAAATCACGCCCAGGCCAACCGCCAAGATGCCAAAGGCAAACTGCAACAACCCGGCTTCGCCACCTGGGCGCCATGCGAAACCCTGACCGCCACCACCGATATCCGCCCAGACTTCTCGGACACTCAACACGAAGGCCAGAATCAGGCCGCCCAAGGTCCCCGCCACCAACAGTGGATCGTCAAGCAAAGAGAATCCCGTTCCGTCGTCACCCCGCTGGCGACGGAGCCAAACACCCAAGGTCACGAACGCCCCAAGGGTCAGTCCCTGGATCGGGGCCCAGGCGTCGTACGCCAGATCGTGGGCGGTGATCAACGCCCCTGCCGGGACCGTCAGAGCCAGCGTCCACCCAATGACGGTGCCCACCCCACCTCGCGGGCGCAAGCGCAGGACCAGGTACGGCGCGACCGCCACCAACCAAAGCCAGTACAGCGAGCGACCAGCAGCGTGTTCGCCCCCTGTCCCAAGCCAGAAAACGATACCGATTAGGTAAACGAGCGCTACCGAGGTCGCCTCGAGTAAGTAGATCGCGGGCAGCGTCAGGAGCATCCAAACGCCGAGGAATCCATGGAGATTGCCCGGAATATGGTAGGTCTGGCCGATCAGTCCAATCGCCGCCGCCGACGCAAAAACGACCCCAATTGCCGCGCCCTCACGCCAAGCCGGCGACCCGCGTCGGCGCAGCAACGTAAAGCACACCAACCCCTGCGCCGCGATCAAGGGCACGAACGCAAGAACGGTTCGCACGGGTCGTGACAACGCGGCCCAATTGTGTGCCAAGAGCAAGATGACACCACCACCGACCAATAGTGCGCCAATTACAGCGAAGAACAGCTCACGAAGGCGTCGGTCACCGGCAACCGCCACGGCACCATAGTGCTCTCGCAAGCGTCCTGCCGCCTCGGGGCTCAGGATGTCTTGGCGCACCAAACCATCCAGCTCGCCAAGCAACCATCGTACGCCTTTCACGCTCATCCTCGCATCGTATCGTGGACCCGCCCCATTCCGGCCAAGCCTGTTATCGCCTTGTTGCTCTTTGGCCCGCGCGACACCTTGCGGGTCTTGCGCAGTAAAGCTGACTTCCTATTGTTGACCCAAGACCTATTGTTGACCCAAGACCCCGAGCCCAGCCCACGATCGCGCAAGGCGCCAATCGCGGTGGCCCTGATGGCGGCGGTGGTTGGTGCGGTCATCGCCGGTCTACCGATCTACGTCGCCACCGTGACTGGTGCGGTATTGATGGTCCTCACGGGCTGCCTCGACATGGACGAGGCGTACCGCGTCATCGAATGGCGGGCAGTCTTCCTGATCGCTGGCATGCTGTCGCTCGGCGCTGCCATGCAGGAGACGGGCGCCGCACAGTTGCTGGCGGAGGGCGTGATCGGTTCGATCGGCGGCTTCGGCCCCCATGTGGTGCGGGCAGGAATCTTCGTGCTCACATCGCTTACCGCCTGACTTGAAACTGCAGCAACCCGCGGCCACCAGCCAACACGCTCGGTTCCCATCGCTTTCGTCACCTGTGTCGTGGCCAGTGTGAGAACATCGGCTGCTGAAGTCACTATGGAGGTACGCAATGCGCACAGGGCTCGGCCTCGGCCTGGTTCTTCTTTCGGTCACTTCCTATTTCATGCTGATGATGTCCCTGGGTATTTTTCAGCGCTATCCCGTGCCGCACTACCTGGGCGCTGCGATCGGCCTGTTCACACTGGCGCGTCAGGTCATGGAACGACGATCGCTGTTGCGCGTTGCCGCACTTGCGGCGGGAATCGCAGTCGCCGGTCTCTTTGCGTGGTACACCCTCGACTACTCGTCCTACGCCCCACGGGCGCTGCGGGTCCAAGAGGGTCAAACGATCAGTGCCCTTACCACCCTCGAGCGAACCGACCACGAAGGACGGCCCCAGCCCGTTCTCGCGGCCACCGCCGGATCACGCGCAACCCTCTTGGTTTTCTATCGCGGCTTCTGGTGACCCTACTGCCGCCAGGAGCTGGTTCAGCTCCAATCACAGCTTGATGCCTTCACCAAACGCGGTGTCCAGATTGTTGCGATCTCGGTCGACTCTGCTGAAGATCTGTGGCGTATGCGCGACTCCGCTGATGCTGAATTCCCTTTCCTTTCGGACCCGGATGGCGCCTTGATGGACCTCCTCGACGTTCGCCATGCTGCCGGACGCTACGACGGTGTCGATATCGCCCAGAGCGCCAACGCCTTGATTGCACCCGATGGGCGCGTCGTTTGGCTGCACGTGGCCGAGAACTACCGCACACGCGTCTCACCCGACACGATCCTGGGGATCGTCGATCAACGCTTGTAGCAAATCTGGAACCACCGCAGGAATCGCTGTCGCGCGTCCGCTCAGCGGTCGTCGACCCAGGTGACATAAACAATCTCCGGCGAATTGGATTGATAAGGGCAATGAACGGCCGCATCGGGCTCGCCGAGCCTCGACGACCGCAACGTCAACGCACTGCCTGCTAGGAGATGACCATGAGCGCCAAAACCCTGCTCACCGCCCTCGTTCTCTGTTCGCTCACTTTGCCCTTTGCCGCCACGGCCGACACCACCGGCCCAGCGCCCAACAACGGCACCCGCTTCCAATGCGGCAACGGCTCGTGGCAGTACATCACCTTTCACGTCGCTGGCCAGGGAACCCTACGCCGCGGCACCTGCGACCTGGTTTTTCCCAACGGCCAGCGCGACACGCGTAAGTGCGATATCGCCTGGCACAACAACTCCCCGAACTGGGAGTTCACGTTGGTCCGTCAGGCGCAGTGCAAAAACATGTACATGCATGGCCGGTATCTGATCTTCAAGAGCTGCCAAGACGTGCAGGACACCGTCTGCTGGCCGCGCTAGGATCGATCACCGGTCCACCGAAACCAACTCGGTATGGATGCGCACCTCGGGGTTGTCACTCCGCGCGGTGCGCACCAACGCCACCAGTTCTTCGGTCAGCACCAAAGGCAGCGGCTCAGCCGCTTCGATGTCGATCCGGATCGACAGGCGCCCCTCGACCCTTCTCGCCTCGACACGCAACAGACGCACGTTCGGTATCCGCGCCAGCCGCTCAGCAAGCTGTGCCTCCCTGGCAACCGTGATCCCTCGGTATTGGCGCAGCGGCTCCGACAGTGGCACGGCCAGAACCGCCGCGTTGAGCAAGAGAAAGGCAAAGCCGAGTTGAGCCCAACGACGCGCGGTCGACGGCCCAGGCTTGCGCCGCACACCGCATCCCCAAAGCGCCATCGCTGCACCGAGGACAATCGCCACCACATTGGTCCCGAACAACAGCGCTGCACCCGCAGCATTGGCCGGTTCTTCGAGTGCCAGAGAAATACCGATCGTAGCGATCGGTGGCACCAACGCCGCCGCAATGGCGACCCCTGGCAAGGCGGCCACCAAGCCAGGACGCCCCATGCAATACGCCGCGGCAACACCGGAGAAGAAGCCAACGCCCAGGTCGAGCAAGGTGGGACCACCCCGCGCCAGCAGCTCGGCCGTCAGTGCTGGTATGGGAAACACCACCGCACCGACGAACCCGATGATCAGCGCCAGCATGTACCCAAGGGTTACCGCCACGATCGCCCGCCGAAGCAACGGCAGATTACCCTGAACCAACGCTAGCCCGGCCCCCAAGATCGGTGTCATGAGCGGCGCGACCAACATGGCCCCGATCACCACCGCGGTGCTCGACTGCAGCAAGCCGAGGGTAGCGATCGCGGTCGACAAACCCATCAACGCCATGAAATCGAAACGCCAAGCGGAGCCGGATTCGATCCTGGCATACAGTCTCACCCGGTCGTCCCGTGTCAGTTGGGGAACGAACGCGTCCAGCCAGCGCCCGACCCGGGCCTTAAAGCGGTCCATTGCCGGCCAGCGGCGACGCACGACGGCAACGGCGGGGCCGGGTACACCAGCCAACTGCCGCTCGGGCACGGCACCAAAGAGCTGCCCCCGGAGCGCGCCCAATCGCGAAGCACCCAGCAAGACCAGATCGAATCCCTCCGCTGCGACTTCCGCGATCACTGTCTCGGCGCTGTTGCCCAGCGCTACCCGCGGCAACCAATTTGGGCCGCTACTCGCGACCCCCGCGCGCTCGAGGTCGTCGAGCAACAACCGCTTGCCCACGGCATCGGCCAACTCGCCCTCGGCGGGCTGCACCCGCAACGGCACCACGGTCACATCGTCCTCGGCCGCAAACTTCGAAGCCAGCCGGAGGGCTTGTCGGGCATTCGGCCCGCCAGCGGTTGGCACCAATATCCGCTTCCATGGGCGTGTCGCGGAGGTCGACGCTACCCGTACCATGAGGGTATGGACCGATGAGGCATCGAACAGCCCATGGGCCAGGTCGTCTGATCGCTGGTCGCCCTTTTCGCGCCGCGCACCCACGATGAGGTAGTCCCCATCCGCCTTTGCAACACGCTCGAGCACGGTGGTTGGCGCGTCCTCTGGTCCCAGGGTCTGCACCTGGACCGTGGGTACCACGGCGGCATCGACAGCAGTCGTTCCAACGGTTGCCGCTCGTAGGGCATCTACCGCTGCTTGCAGCCAGCTCGATGCCGTTCCAGGTAACTTGGCCGTAAGTGAATCGAGGGTCACGCGCTCCTCGTTTGCCGTGGCTGCCACGCACAAAACCAAGAGTTCGGTCTCCATGGCCTCCGCAATGCGGAGCCCGCCCAACGCCACCACTGCAGCCTCTTCTTCACACGTTACAACCGCAACCACACTCATGGAATCTTGTCTCCCCTCGCGCTGACATGTCCTCACAAAATCGGCGTTCCGACACTACCGATGATAGTCTGACTGCTCTAGGGTCGTGGCCAGTTGCCCTATCAAAATGGATCTCAGGAGAGGAGCTGTGCTCGATCCCAGCCCCGTGCAGCGTGTGGTCGCCGACGACCTTCAGCCGCTACTCGTCATCTTGCCTGAACCGCTCCGCACGGCGATCGGGGCGCTCCCGGATCAAAATCGCCTGGTCGAAGTCGTCCTCGATCTTGGCCGGAAGCCGGAGGCAAGACTCGCGGGTGGCGAAGTGCGAACCCTCGCCGAGACGCCCATCGCGCGTGAGGATCTGCGAGAGTTCGTCAGCCGAGTTGGCCATTTCGGAGTCGACAATCGGGCCGGTATCGAGGGTACGTTGCACCGTATCTCGGCGTTGCGCAATCGGGCCGGTGACATCGTCGGCTTGACCTGCCGCGTGGGGAGGGCAGTCCACGGCACGGTGGACATCCTCCGTGATCGCATCGACGCCGGCTCGTCCCTGCTCTTGCTCGGCCGCCCCGGCGTCGGCAAAACAACCCTTTTGCGCGAAGCCGCGCGGGTGCTCGCCGATGATCTGGGCAAACGGGTCATCGTGGTCGATACTTCCAACGAGATCGCGGGCGACGGTGACGTGCCCCACCCCGGTATCGGTCACTCGCGACGCATGCAAGTTCCTTCGCCCGCGGCCCAACATGCGGTGATGATCGAAGCGGTCGAGAATCACATGCCGGAAGTGATCGTCATCGACGAGATCGGTACCGCCGCCGAAGCGCTCGCGGCACGCACCATCGCCGAGCGCGGCGTTCAGTTGATCGCGACCGCGCACGGCAACAGCCTCGAGAACCTGATGCAAAATCCGACCTTGGCTGATCTCGTCGGCGGCATCCACGCGGTGACCCTTTCCGACGACGAAGCACGTCGTTGTGGCACCCAAAAGACCGTGCTCGAGCGCAAAGCGCCACCCACGTTCTCGGAGTTGGTGGAAATCCACAGCAAGGACCGCTTGGCGGTTTACGAGCGAATCGACGAGGTCGTTGACGCACGGCTGCGCGGACACCACGTGGCGCCCGAAATCCGCCAGCGAACCGCCACCGGCGGCTACGACATCGAGGCAGCCTCAGCCAGCCCACAAAACGAAAAAGATGATGGCCAAGGCCGCGCGGACCAAGCGGGCCATCAACGGTTGGCGCTGCCCGGGTTGAACCAAGCGCCGGGTCAACGCTTGCGCAGGATCTTCCCCTTCGCCGTGAGCAGGCGTCGGTTGGAACGGGAGATTCAAGCACTGGGAGTCCCGGCGCGGCTGGTTCACCGGATCGACGAGGCCGACCTGCTGGTGACTCTCAAGGCCCAGGAGCGAAGGCAACCTCAGCGTCTACTCGAAGCCGAGATGCGCGGTGTTCCCCTGGCCGTGATCAAGAGCAACACGCCCAAACAAATCGAACGCTTCCTGCGCCACGAGTTCAATCTGGGTGATGAGCTGGGGCCGGAGTCTGCGACCCCCGAGGTACAACGAGCCATCGACCAAGCCGTGGACAGCAGTTCCCCCGTCGCCCTGGCGCCACAGAATCGCTGGGTACGCCGCCTTCAACACGAGATGATCGCCGACGCCGGACTTCATGCGTCCAGCGAAGGCGATGAGCCTTTCCGGCAGGTGATCATCCAACCCGGCTAGAGCGCCCCCGTACTGAATCCACCAAGCGGGTCTACCGATCGGCCTGTCGACGGCGACCGTGGCGTAAGGCGGTGGCCTACTCCAACGATACGTCGAGATTGCCCTCAGGGTTGGCGCGAACCATCAGCGTGCGGCTGTCACCCGGTGGCAATGTGCCGGCGAACTCGGCGACCTCGGTCACGCTCCCCTGCCGCCAGAGGTAGATCTTGAGCTTGAGGGAACCCGCGTTGACCGTGCGGGTCGCGGTCAACTGTCCACCGTGAGATTCGCGTCGAATCAAACCCCGTCGCTCGACGAAGTCAAAGGCCTCACGGAAGATTGATTCCTGACCGATGTAGATCGTCAGCATTCCCGAGGGTACCTCGGACCGGAAATCGATGGTCAATGAGCCGGTTGCCGAGGGAGCTGGCGTCGGTGACCGCGATTGGCTCTGCGCTCCAGCCTCACCGCGGACAATCGGAGTGCGAAACCGATCCCGCGCCTGCGCTCGACGGGCCAGCCCTTCCTGAGCTTGCTTACGAATCTCAGTCGCTTCCCGATTTCGCGGATCCAGCTCCAGGCCCTCACCAGCCAAATCAAACGCGTCTTGATAACGGCGCCGGTCGAGTGCTCTCTGTGCCTTCTCTACGCGCGCAACCGCGGCCTCTTGTGGTCGCTCCCCCTCTACCAATAAGGCCAACACCCGATCCGCTTGGTCGCGCGCTTGGCGGATCTTGCGGTTGGCCGGGGCGATCGCCAACGCCCGGTCCAAGCGGACAATCGCAGCAGCCGGGTCACCACCTTCGAGCAAAGCAAGGCCTTCGGTGTAGAGCGGCAACCATCGACGCTGAAGCTCCGCTTCGGGCGCGGCGCGATCAGGACTGCCATCACGATCTCCCACGAATGCCAGCCAGAAGCCAGCCGCCACCATCAACGCCAAAATCGCAGCCATCGCCGAGACCGTCGCCAGCCGACCCATACTCGGCCGAGGCGCGCCCGTCCGCGGCGCCGGCACGGCAACGGACGAGGGCATCTCCGCGGATGGCGGCACTGCAACCAACTCGCCCGTGATCGATGGTGATGACTCGGAAGGCAACGGACGGCCGTCGGGCGGCGGCGTGCGATCCGTGATCACCGTTGCGGCCAGGGTTCCATCGCTACTTTTTGACCACGAATCGACGCTGCCGTCCGACGACGGGGCGGGTGGTGGCGGCAACGGCGACGGCGCTCCCGAAGACGGCGCTCCCGAAGACGGCGATGGCGGAGTCTGTTCGAGAAACGAGGTGGTTCGCGGTGTCGTCGCCACCGGGGCTGGCGCCAAGATCGCGCGCAGATCGCGGGCCATCGATGCGCCATCTTCATAGCGTTCGGCCGGATCTTTTCGCATGGCCCGATCGAGGACCGTGGCCAGCGCGGCGGGCAACCCCACCACCCGCTCACCAACGGGCCGATATGGCTCGTGAACAATCCGATGCGTCACCACGGTCAAGTTGTCACCTTGAAAGGGCTTGACGCCCGCAATCAGCTCGTACAGCATCACCCCGAGCGAAAAGAGGTCGGCACGATGGTCGACATCGTGCGCCAGAACCTGCTCGGGCGCCATGTAGTTGGGCGTCCCAAGCATCTGCCCTTCTACGGTCAAGTTCGACTGGTTGAGCCGCGCGATCCCAAAATCGGTGATCTTGACCTGCTTCTCGGCCGTGATGATGATGTTCGCTGGCTTCACGTCACGGTGGACAACGCCCTTGCCGTGGGCATAGTGGAGGCCGTCGGCAATTTGCGCCACCGACTCCAACACGAACCGCAGGGGCAGGCGCTCATGGCGCTGCATAAGGAGCTTCAGGTCCGTGCCCTCGACGTACTCCATGGCAATGAAGATGACGCCCGCCGCGGCGTCTTCGACCACGTCGTGGATCGTGACGATATTGGGGTGGTTGAGGATTCCGGCGCTTTGGGCCTCACGCAGAAAGCGCGTACGAAACTGAGCCAGCTCTTGATCCTGAGCCGAAAAACCCAAACGGAACGTTTTGAGCGCCACCCGCCGCTCGATAATCGGATCGCGAGCAAGGTACACGATCCCCATGGCGCCCTTGCCGAGCTCCCCCAATACTTCGTATCGGCCGAGCTTCTTTGACGTCATCGTCGGCGATCTCTGCAGGTGATGAACAGAATACTGGATGATTCTAGGGGGTCAGCCTTGGGGAGTCAAACCGCTTCCGAGAACACTCCCCCCAAATGGTATAGTCGCCGTCCCTATCGCACAGTGTTCGAACATCATAGCCAAGCTCATCGATCCGGAGGTTTTTCAGGATGCAGGTCGACAGCCCTGACTTGATTCGCAACATCACTCTGGCCGGACACGGTGACACGGGTAAGACCACGCTCGCCAGCGCACTTTTGTATACCGGCGGCGTCGTGAATCGTCTCAATCGGATCGAGGACGGCAACACGGTCACCGACTTCGACGAAGTCGAGATCGCGCGTAAATCGTCCATTGGGCTCGCTGCCTGTTTCTTGCCCTGGCGCAAGCACAAGATCAACGTGATCGACACCCCCGGCCTGGGTATTTTCGGCGCCGAGGGGCGCTCAGGAGTTCGGGCGACGGACGCCTTGGTACTGACGATCAACGCGGTATCCAACGTCCAAGTGATGACGGAGAAACTGTGGGATTTCGCGGCCGAGATCAAGCAACCGACGATGATTCACATCAACAAGCTTGATCGCGAATACACCGACTTCGACGCCACCGTAGAAGCGCTACGCGAACGTTTCGGACGGGCCGTTCGCCCCATCCAACTGCCGATCGGCAAAGAGGACGGCTTCGTAGGCGTGGTCGATCTGATCCACCAGAAGGCCTTCCGTTTCGAACCGGACGGCAATGGCAAGGGTACTGAGATCGGCATCCCAGAAGACCTGGCCGAGAACGTCGAGTCGGCACGTTCGAAACTGGTCGAGGGCATCGCCGAAACCGACGAAGCCCTAATGGACCAGTATTTCGAACAGGGGGATCTCTCGGGAGACGACCTGGCCGCTGGCCTACGCCGCGCGGTGCAAAAGTGCCAGGCGGTCCCCGTAACGATTGGTGCCGCGGTACATGGTATCGGAACCTCGAGCTTCCTCGACGCCGTTGTCGATGTGATGCCGAACCCCACAGATCGCGGCACCTACCCGGCGACCACCATCGGCGGTGACCCGGTCGACCTCGAGACCGGCCCTGACAGTCCAATGGCCGCGCTGGTGTTCAAGACACTCAATGATCCGTTCTCGGGCAAGATCAGCCTGATGCGGATCGTGAGTGGCTCCATGCCCGGAGACACGACCTACTGGAACAGCCGCGACGAGAACACCGAGAAGGTTGGTCACTTGCAGGCCATGCAAGGCAAGCAAGGCACCGCGATCTCCAAGCTCATCACTGGCGACATCGGCGGCGTGGCCAAGCTTAAACACACGATCTCGGGCGACACGCTGTGCACCAAGGACCACCCGGTTCGGCTTGGCTGGATCTTCGTGCGCAAGCCGGCCATTTCATTCGCGATCGAGCCCAAGGCCAAAGGGGACGAAGAAAAGATCGGCGAGGCCGTTCACCGCGTTATGGAAGAGGACATCAGTCTGAGCTTCGGGCGCGATGCCCAAACCGGAGAGATGTTGCTCTCTGGTAGCGGCCAACTCCACGTCGAGATCTCGATCGCCAAAATCAAAGCGCGCCACAAGGTGGATGTCATTCTGCACCCACCAAAGGTTCCCTACCTCGAGACTATCAAGCGCCCAGCCAACGGCCACGGCCGGCACAAGAAGCAGTCTGGAGGACGGGGCCAATTCGCGGACTGCAAGATTGCCATAGAGCCGATCGCCGATCGGGACGTCTTCGAGTTCAAGGACGAAATCTTCGGTGGCTCGATTCCCCAGGGTTTCCGTCCCGCGGTCGCGAAAGGGATCGAAGAAGCGCGTCAACGTGGTTTCTTGGCGGGCTATACCGTCGGCGGTTTCCGCGTGCGACTCCTCGACGGTCAATACCATGACGTCGATTCGTCCGAAATGGCGTTCAAAGTCGCCGGTTCTTTGGCGTTTAAGGATGCCATCGCCCAAGCGCTGCCCACCTTGCTCGAACCGGTCATGAACGTGGAAATCACCACGACCGAAGAGTTCATGGGCGACATCATGAGCGACCTGTCCTCACGGCGCGGACGCCCTCAAGGCATGGACGCCAAAGGCGACACTCAGATCGTCAAAGCGTCGGTGCCCTTCGCCGAGATGCTCGACTACGCCTCGGTTCTGCGTCGAATCACCCAAGGACGTTCGAGCTTCAGCATGGAAATGTCGGGCTACGAGGAAGTGCCCAAACAGATTCAGGCCAAAATCATCGCCCGGGCACAGTCGGACGAGGAAGAGTAGACCGGGCCGCCTCGGCGCGCGCAACGCGTTGACGGTCAGGTGGGATATTATCCCTGGCAGCTGCCTCGACGCCGCCAGCGTCGCTTTTTTGGCACGCGAGTCCTAGAATCACTCCGCGCGCTTGCGCGCCTTCCCAACCCGATCCCAAGAGGTACTCTCATGAAACGCTTCTTCTTCGCGCTCGTCGGCAGCCTGGCCGCAATCTGCGCTGGCGCCCAGGACACGACCAATCCCCAGGTCGTGCTCGAAACGAGCAAAGGCACCATTGTGATCGAGCTCGATCCGGTCAAGGCACCCGGCACCGTAACCAACTTCCTCGCCTATGTCGAAGCTGGCTTCTATGACGGCACGATCTTCCACCGCGTGATGCCGAATTTCATGGTTCAAGGCGGTGGATTCGACGCCAGCATGGCCAAGAAGCCTACCAATGCTGCCATTCAAAATGAAGCGGACAACGGGCTCAAAAACGCCAAGTACACCGTCGCCATGGCCCGCACAGGTGACCCCCACAGTGCCACGGCTCAGTTCTTCATCAACCACGTGGACAATGACTTTCTCAACCACACCGGTAAGAACCCTCGTGGCTGGGGCTACACGGTGTTCGGACATGTGATCGAAGGCTCGGAAAACGTCGATTCGATCGCCGCAGTCAAGACGGGTGTCAAGAACGGCAAGCGCGATGTGCCGATCGAAACGGTGACCATCGTCAGTGCGAAGGTCCGCAAGCCGGCCGCCAGCGAGTAGCCATGTCGAACGAGACCGCGCGAACGGCGAGGACACGATGAGCACACAGCCCGTCGTCACCGCACTGTCGCGCGGCGCCACGGCAGACTTCGCCGAGCTTGCCGGTCGTTACCTCGAAGAGTACCTGGCAAAGATCGAGGTTGCCGTGGCATCGGTCGACGAAATGGAGTTGTGGTGGCGACCCGCCCAGGCCACCAACAGTATCGGTAACTTGATCCTTCACTTGCGCGGCAACCTATCGCTGTGGATCGGTGAAGGGGTGGGCTTGACCGCATGCGATCGTGATCGCGCCAGCGAATTCAGCGCCGATCGAAGCCACGATGGCCCGGCGTTGATCGATGCACTCGCGGAAGAGGTTTCCTTCTGCCAGGGTACCCTCGATTCCCTGGATCCAGGAGACCTCGTGCAAGAAATCGATGTCCAGGGCTACCAGACCACCATTCTCGGCGCGATCTTTCACGCCGTCGAACACATGGGGTACCACACGGGCCAGATCCTCTACGCCGCCAAGCAGATTCTTGGTGAGCGTTCTGGTGGCCACGGCATCGAGCTCTATCCGCAGCATGCGGGTGAGTAGAGGCCTTCTAGGCCATCACCTCGCCCACCGAGCGGGTGTAATGAAGGCCAAGTGACAGCGTGAACCGCTGGAGTGTAGGCGATCTCAGCCATGTGGTCTCCGGTAACTTTGTGGCGCAGGGAGCCATTTGATGACTCCCGAAAGGCATGTCAGAATACCGCATGGCATGGGCTCGCGCCGATGCCCAAGGGGAAACGAAGAAAGGAGATCTGCATGTTGTGGAGCAAGGGGAAGATCTCGATGCCCGAACCAGAGAAGGCCTCACCCGGGCGCACGGAGAGCATCCGCGTCCCCGCCCGTCACGAGGTGCTCGGCACACCGCTCGAAGGGCCTTTCCCGGACGGGTTTGAGCAGGCAGCCTTTGGCCTCGGCTGTTTCTGGGGTGCGGAGCGCGTTTTCTGGCAACGTGACGGCGTCCATTCGACTGCGGTCGGCTACACCGCCGGACTCACGCCCAACCCCACCTACGAAGAAGTTTGTTCCGCCGCAACGGGACACAATGAGGTCGTGCTGGTGGTTTTCGACCCAGCCAAGACCACCTTCGACACGCTTCTCGGGACGTTCTGGGAAAGCCACAACCCGACCCAAGGCATGGCCCAAGGCAATGACGTGGGCACCCAATACCGTTCGGGGATCTACGTGTACTCAGCCGACCAGCGCCTCGCAGCCGAGGCGTCGCGAGATGCGTTCCAAAGCGAGCTGAACGCCGCCGGATACGGCTCGATTACAACCGAGATTCTCGACGCACCGCCCTTCTACTACGCCGAGGCGTACCACCAGCAGTACCTGGCCAAGAACCCCGGAGGCTACTGTGGCCTCGGGGGCACCGGCGTCAGCTGCCCGGTTGGTATGACGGTGGGCTAGAGGCCAGCGATACGGACATCTACCCACGCCCTTCTTCCTCGGTTCGTTGGCCGACATCCTCGAGGTTGGGCGAAATCGGAAGTGGTCGTTGGACCACGCGAGATGCGGCGGCTACGTCTTTGAGTCCAGTCCCGGTGATCAACAGCACCACCCGTTCGTCGCGGCCGACGAGGCCGCGGTCGAGCGCGGTGACCAAACCGGCCAATGATGCTGCCGCGGCGGGCTCGGCAAAGACACCCGCGTGGCCCGCCAAGAACGGAATGGCATCGAGAATCGCGTCGTCCGATACCGTGACACCTGAGCCACCACTCTCGCGAATCGCGCGCAGGCAGGCGTAGGCACCGCGAGGCGCCTTCACCGACAGGCTGTCCGCGACCGTTTCGGCCGACGCCAGTGGGGTGACTGTCGCTTGACCCGCGTCGAGTGCCCGCACAATCGCGGCCGAGCCCGCCGCTTGGACCGCGATCAGCCGCGGTACCCGCGCGATCAAACCGGCACGCATGAGATCGGCGAATCCCTTGGCGATACCTGCCAGGATCACCCCGTCCCCCACGGGCACCACTACTGCGTCGGGCACCTCGGGCGCCAGCGCAGCCCCGATCTCTAGGGCCGCGGTCTTCTTGCCCTCGATGGTGAACGGGTTGAGTGCGGTGTTGCGGTTGTACCAGCCGAATCGGTCGCAAGCTGCCAAACAAAGATCGAAGGCATCGTCGTAGGTCCCATCGACTGGCAGCACCGTCGCACCATAGCTCAGCATCTGAACCAGCTTGGCCTCGGGAACCGATGCGGGTACGAAGACGACCGCTCGCACACCCGTTGCTGCCGCCAGCGCTGCCAGCGCGACACCAGCGTTGCCACTCGATGCTGCGGCCACGGTCTGGCATCCGTACTCCAGAGCCTTGGCCACCACCAACTGCGACGCCCGGTCTTTGGTCGAACCGCTGGGATTGCGGGTATCGTCCTTGACCCACAGGTGATCCATGCCGAGCGCGCAGCGCAAACGCGCCACCGGCAACAAAGGCGTACCGCCCACCGCCAAGTCCGGCAGGTGCTCAGCACGAACCGGCAGAAAGGACGGCAGCACTTCTCGACTCGCGATTGACGCCGCCGGCCATGCGCTCGGTAGTGCATCGAGCTCGACCTCGAGAATGCCGCGTGTCGGTCCACCGACTTGCTGTTGCTCACAACAAATCGAACAAACCAACCGAGCCGGATCCTCACCGTAGCGAGCCCCACACTCCAGGCAGCGAAACGAGAATGCACTCATTGATTCAGCCTAACGTCTCGTTGGAGCGACGAGCTTTCCGTAAGCAGAAATCCCCCCTCGGTCCCCCCTTTGAGAAAGGGGAGAAGACGGATCGCGGGTCCGGCCCTCCCCCTTCTTCAAAGGGGGAGTTGGAGGGGGATTTCTCGTTCGGCCATCGCAGCGAGTACATCGCGTGTCGGTCTGAGGTGAAGCTTCGCAACGCTAGCCGTAGCCAAGCAACCGAACCGCAGGTGCCACCGCGGCCTCGAGCCGGGCCTGATCATCCGGCGACAAACGGGGAAATTTGAGCGACGGTGGCCGTATGGTCGACGCCTGTTCCGCAGCCCAAACGCGATCGGCAGCGGTGGGCTCGGATCGATCGAGGACAAAGCACGCAAAACGCAGCAACGTGTCTTCTGGGCTGCCGAGCAAATCTTCGTACGCAAGGTTGATTTTCTGCCCATCGGGCACCTTGTCCAAAACGGGGACGGCATCCACCATCCAACCGTTGAGCATCGCACCCATATCTTCCACTGGCGGCATAAACTCCGAGTCCCATTCGGCCAAATCGGGGTCTCGACTCAACTCCAAGTAGAGTCGAAAGAAGGAACCGGTGAGCATCGAGATCGCGGTCTCGCGGGGATCACGGTAATTGTGGACGATCTTTGCCTCGGGCCACCGCGCCACGATCTGGTCCGTATGCGGCAAGGACCCTCCGGTACGCTCGATCCAAACCTTGGATCCAAACCGGTCACGCAGCCAATCGAATAGCCAAATCAAATGCGAGGGCATCGTCTCCAAGCCACGCGTCGAACAAGCGACCCGGATTTCCTCGAATAGCGCCATCGGTTGGCCCTTGGTCAGAAAAGGCAGTGTGTAGCTCAACAACAGCGACACCATCTCGTCGTCGTCGTGCAGAAACAGCAGCTCGGCGTTCGCTTGCAGGCGCCAATAGCGCGTCCGTTGCGGAAAGGAAGGCCGACTTAGAATGCCGAAGAAGGCCGGGCCGTCCAGCACCTGGTTGCGGTCGAAGTAGGGGACCGAACCGACCGGTTCAAAGAGGTCGGAAACGCACAGCAAATCAGGGTGCCGATCAATCATCCGTGCCAGCAGGGTTGACCCGGTCCTGCCCGAACTCAGGACGAAAATCGGTGTCTGTACGCTCACGGCAAGAAGGACGGAATCACAGTGCCACGTCCATCGGTCCGCGCTGCGTCGAGGACCATGCCCGCGACGGCCAAGTCGAGGATCCCGAGACCAAAGGGACTGAAGATCGCGATTCGAGACGCGAGATCGGTGGGAAGCGTCGAACGCCCCAAAAGCAAGTCCCCCAGCGATGAATGGACAAAGCTGTGATCGTCGTCACCACTCGCTGAGGCCAAATGGATGGAGGTTTGTGCGCGACAAACGTGATCGAAATCGTCCACTACGTTGAGCACCCGCGGCTGATCGAGAATGATCTCTGGGGCCAGGTCCCGCAGCGACACATGCAGGATCGTGGTGCCCGGCCGACAGCCATCCAGATTGGCAACGTGCGGCACACCTGCGGTGGTCCCAAATGAAATCACGTCGCATTCTGCCAAGACGGCGTGCAAGCTCGATGCGATCGACACGTTCGAACTCGGCCGCTCCTCGGCGATACCGCGCCCGAACTCCGTCGCCCGTTCGGTACTTAGGTCAAACAACTGGATGTCGTGCGCTGCCGGCCACGATGAAGCGAGAAACCGGGCGACCTCCGCATTGATCGGCCCACAGCCAACGAAGCCAACCGTGGTCGGTGGCCGGTCACGACGCAAGACCTCGGCCGCGAGCGCGGCGCTGGCCGCAGTTCGCTTCTTGCTGATGATCGAACCTTCGAGAATTGCCTGTGGTCGTCCGGTGAGCCGATCGTTGACGATGACCACCGCGGATGCGCGCTCGAGGCCACGCTCGACGTTGCTGGGAACCGAAGCGATCCATTTGACACCGGCGAGACCGACGTCGCCACCAAGGTAGGCCGGCAACGAAATGATTCGGTCGCGATCATTGTCTGGAAATCGCAAGAAGCCCGAATGGGGTAACGAGGTTTCGCCCCGAGCATGGGCCTCGTAGGCGTAACGAACGCTCGCAAGTACGTCCCTCTCGTGACCATTGAGAGCCGATGCAACATCGGCAGCACCCAGGACAGTCAGATCCCTCATTGAGCAACACTCAAGGCGGTTGACGGCTCGGCGTGCCATAAGTGGGCGACATCACCCACATATTCCGCTACCCAAGAGTCAGAAAAAACGGTGTCCAGGTAGCGGCCACCACGATCGGGGAGAATGGCGACGCAGACACTGCCAGGAGCCAATTCCGGTGCTACACGCTCGACAGCGACCATCACGCCACCGGATGAGCCTCCCGCGAGGATCGCCTCCCGGCCAATCAAGCGGCGGCAACCCACGACGCAGTCTTCGTCCGTAACATGAACACACCGCTCGATTCCTGCGGAGGGACACAAAGAGGGCCGGATCGCCGACCCCAGTCCAGGAATCAGTCGTTCCCGCGGCGCCGAACCAAAAATTTGACTCCCCTCGGCATCAACTGCGATGACTTGGGTTGGCATGTTCAGTTCCGCAAGGTAATCCACGCAACCGCGCAACGTGCCACAAGTGGCCGTGGCGCAGAACAGGACATCGGGAGGCTTGCCGAGTGCTTCGACGATCTCGCGAATGGTACCCCGATAATGCGAACCGGAGTTGGCCTGGTTACCGTATTGATCGACCCAGAACACATCTTTATCCGAAGCCAACATCGCATCTACCCGCGCGAGCTTCGCTGGCAGAAGCTCGTTCGTGATCGGATCAGGGTGCTCGACCATCTCGATCTCAGCACCGTAGACGCGCAACATTGCCACATTCTGTTGGGTCGTCTTGGGGTCGATCAGGCAACGAAATCGCAGCCCATGGTACGCGCAGACTTGGGCCAACCCGATTCCGGTGTTACCGGAGCTAGCCTCGACAACCAACGTATCCGGTCCAATCAGACTCTCCGCCAGCGCCTTTTCGACGATCGCCGCCGCCGGTCGATCCTTGGCGCTGCCACCTGGATTCAAGCCTTCGAGCTTGCCGAACAACCGAATGTCACTGGCGCTGAGGTAGCGACGCAGTTCGACCAGCGGCGTGTTTCCAATCGCGGAGATGATCCCGCGGCAGGGTGGTCCCATATTCTTAATTTCCTCGAAACGTGCCGAAGGACTCCAAACGGAATGCCACCCGAGGATCACTGAGACCCATCAACGAAAGACGGCAGGCAACCCTACCATGCCGCCAAGGCCTTCGTAGATTACCCGAACGACAAGAAAAGGCCGGCGTCACCGCCAGCCTTTTCTTGCGATCAACTGCTATTCGGATCAGTCGGCGTTCGGAACGCCCTCACCGAGCTCATAGTCCACGAACTCGAGAATCGCCATCTCGGCTGCATCCCCTTTTCGGGGGCCCAGCTTGGCGATCCGCAAGTAACCACCTGGCCGATCGGCGAACCGCGGTGCGATCTCGTCGAAGATCTTCTGTAGCGTGGTTTTCTTCAGATCATCAGGTTTTGGCTGTCCGAACCTGTAACTCCGTTCTGGCTTAACCTGCGGCGGCAACCACCGCCGAACCTGCCGGCGAGCGTGAACCGTTCCCCGTTTGCCAAGCGTAATCAACCGCTCGGCAATGGGACGCAGTTCCTTGGCCTTGGGCAAGGTCGTCGTGATCCGCCCATGTTCCATGAGCGACACCAACTGGTTTCGGAACATCGCCTTGCGATGGGCGCTGGTGCGACCCAGCTTTCGTCCCCGGATACCGTGACGCATGGTCGTCCTCCTTGCGTTCGAGCGTCAGAACGACGCGTCTGCACCCGGCGCGTGTTCCGGCACGTCCATGCCGAATTCGAGACCGAGTTTGCCCAACACGTCCTGGAGCTCCTCGAGTGACTTCCTACCGAAGTTCTTTGTCTCGAGCATCTCCTTCTCGGCCTTACGGACCAAATCGCGAAGGGTGTGGATGTTGGCGTTCTTCAAACAGTTGGCGGAACGAACCGACAGATCGAGCTCGTCGATCGAGCGTCCCAACAGCCTGTCGAGGCCGCTGAGCTCTTCGGCAAGCGCGGTGGGCACCTCTTCGCGCATGCTTTCTTCGGCGTGCGTAAAGATACTGAGATGATCCCGCAGAAGCATGGCGCCTTGCGACAGCGCTTCTTCGGGAGCCATCGTTCCGTTGGTCCAGATCTCGAGGTTGAGTCGCTCGTAATCGGTCGCACGACCCACCCGCGCAGGCTCCACCTTGTAGTTGACGCGCCGAACCGGCGAGTGAACCGAGTCAATCGGCACCCAGCCGATGCTCAAGGACTCATTAAAGTTCTTGTCCGCTGTAACGTAACCACGTCCGGGGTTCACTTCCACCTGCATCCGCAGGTGCCCTTCTTCGTTGAGCGTCGCAATGACGAGATCCGGATCACAGATCTCGACCGACGGGTCACCGGTGAGATCACCAGCCCGGGCAACGCCGGGCCCCTGGACGTCCAGGCTCAGGTACTTGGTCTCCTCGTTAGCGAGTTTGACCGGAAGCTGGCGTAAGTTGAGAACAATGTCAGTGACGTCTTCTACGACGCCGGCAATCGATGAAAACTCGTGTAAAACACCTTCGATTTGAACGGCCGTGATGGCCGCTCCTTCGATGGACGAGAGCAAACAACGGCGTAGCGCATTACCCACGGTAGTGGCAAAGCCACGTTCGAACGGCTGGGCCGAGAACGCCGCATAGACCTGCGTGGCCGTCCCGGTATCGCTATCGACCCGCTTGGGTCGCTGAAATTCCTTCCACAGCATCGGAGAGGGCTCCTTAGTTGGTGCGATCGAAAAAGACGATGGATCCTGTTCGATAGCGCGTTCGCGCTTAGCGGCTATAGAGCTCGACGATGAGCTGTTCTTGAACCGGGATCTTGATGTCTTCGCGCGTTGGGATCGCCAGCATCTTGCCGGTGAAATTCTCGGGTTCCAGTTCCAACCATTCGGGTACACCGCGGCCGCGAGCCGTCTCGACGCTGGCGCGGACGAACTCGTTCTTGCGACTACCGTCCTTGACCGAGACTTGCTGATCTACAGCAACTTGGAAGGACGGAACCGTCACCCGCCGGCCGTTGATCCGAATATGGCCGTGACGAATCAGCTGCCTCGCTTGCGCACGCGAAGCACCAAATCCGAGACTGAACGCAACATTGTCGAGCCGCCGTTCGAGCATGACCAACAGGTTTTCGCCTGTGATGCCCTTCTTGCGGTCCGCCTTCTTGAAATAGGTGCGGAACTGCCGCTCCTGGACGCCGTAGATGCGCTTGACCTTCTGCTTCTCGCGCAGCTGGAGGCCGTAGCCCATGGTCCGCCGACCGCGACGTTGGCCATGCTGGCCCGGCGGATAGGCGCGACGTTCGATCGCACACTTCTCTTTGAAACAGCGATCACCCTTCAGGAAGAGCTTCATCCGTTCCCGGCGGCAGAGCCGACAAACGGCGCTGGTATATCGAGCCACGTCAATTCTCCTGTCGATCGTCGCCTCGGTCTCGCCCTGCTGGTGCGGATCGTCCGGCGACAGATGTCCATGCCCGATGCGTAAACCGCCGGCACACCCGGCGGCCACGTCGTCTCCCCGCGAGACAAGGTGGCGCTCTCCAAAGGAGACGCCACCACTCTTGGCATGGTGTTCGAAGCAGCGCGATCGGGCTTGCACCCGATCTCATGCGCCCCTTCAGCTAGACACGACGGCGCTTGCGGGGACGGCAGCCGTTGTGCGGAATGGGTGTGATGTCTTTGATCGACTTGACGCCGAGACCGGCGGACTGAAGTGCCCGGACTGCTGATTCGCGCCCGGCACCCGGACCCTTCACATGAACGTCGATGGTCCGCACGCCGAGATCGCGCGCGATCTGACCGGCCTGCTGACCCGCAACCTGTGAAGCGAAGGGCGTGCCCTTTCGCGAGCCCTTGAAGCCCATCTTGCCAGCCGACGACCAGGCCATCATATTGCCTTCGGGATCGGTGATGGAAATCAGGGTGTTGTTAAACGTCGCCTGAATGAACGCCATCGCATGCGGCGCGCTGCGCCGATCGCGGCGCTTGGCGGACTTCTTGTCACCCTTGCCTTGTGCTCTCGCCATGATCTACCTCGTGTCAGCGCCGCTTCGGCCCGCCGGGTCCGCGACGCGGTCCCTTCCGGGTTCGGGCATTGGTGTGCGTCCGCTGACCACGGACCGGAAGACCGCGGCGATGTCGCACGCCGCGGTAACAACCAATCTCCATCAGCCGCTTGATGTTAGTGGCGACCTCTTTCCTGAGATCACCCTCGACCCGAATCTCTTCGATCACGTTCCGGATTTTCCGCGCTTCGTCTTCGGTCAAATCCTTGACCTTGACGGTTTCCTCGACCCCAGCCTTCGCTAGGACCCCGCGCGACACATTCCGTCCGATGCCGTGGATGTAGGTCAAACCGATCCAAACCTGCTTCTGCTGAGGCAGGTCGATGCCCGCAATACGTGCCATGCTCCGCTCCTCGGCCTCAGCCCTGGCGCTGCTTGTGTTTCGGATTCGTGCAGATCACGCGCACCACACCGCGACGTCTTATGACTTTGCAGTTGGAACACATTCGCTTCACCGATGCTCGAACTTTCATGACTTCACCTCAAAGGCGCGCGCGACGATGACGTTCGCCCGCTTTTCTTGAACACGTACCGGCTCTACTTGAGCCGATAGACGATGCGACCGCGATCCAAATCGTAGGGCGACAAGTGTACGAGCACACGGTCACCTGGCAGTATGCGGATAAAGTGTTTCCGCATCTTGCCGGATATGTGCGCGAGCACCTGATGGCCATTTTCGAGTTCGACTCGAAACATGGCATTGGGCAGAGTCTCGCTGACCACCGCCTCGACTTCAATTGCCTCTTCTTTGGCCACTACGTCGTTTCCTCTTTCTTCCTCTCGTTCGTATCGTCTGTCGCAATCCGCCGTCTCAACTTGCTTTTCGCTGGCTCGAGCGTTGGTTCACCGGATGGTCGCAACCCAAGACCCAAGGTCCATTCGGGGTCACGGCTATCGAGTACTCAAAATGGGCCGAAAGTGAGCCATCTTTGGTCCGCGCCGTCCAACCGTCGGCGTCGCCCTTGACACCACCCGATCCCGCGTTAACCATCGGCTCAATCGCCAAGACCAAGCCTGCTCGCAACCGCGGCCCTTTCCCTGGCCGTCCATAGTTCGGTACTTGCGGCTCTTCATGAAGTGCCGTACCAACCCCGTGGCCAACAAAGTCCCGAACGATTGCGTATCCATGCTGTTCAACGTGGGCCTGAACCGCATGGCTGATGTCCGACAAACGACCGCCAGGCTGAACCCGATCAATCGCGAGGTCGAGCGCTTCGCGGGTCACCCGCAACAGCGCCTGTGCCTCGGGCGAAATCGGCCCAACAGCAAACGTTCGTGCGGCGTCACCATAATAGCCCTTATACATGACGCCACAGTCGAAGCCAATGATATCACCTTCTTCGAGCGGGCGCGCATCAGGAATGCCGTGAACGATGACATCGTTGAGTGCAGTGCACAATGTGGCCGGAAAACCACGGTAGTTCAAGAAGGCTGGGACGCCTCCAGCCCCGCGGATCGTCTCTTCGGCCCATTGGTCCAACTCACGGGTCGTAACACCGGGCGCGATGCGCTCCGCGATGCCGTCGAGTACCCGATGGACCAGCCGATTGGCTTCGTCCATGAGCTCGAGCTCGCCTTGGGTCTTGAGAACCACGTTCATCAGGCGACTCCCAGTGTCTCCTGAATCTGGCCTTCCACACCATCCATGGTCTGGGTGCCATCGATCCGGCGCAGCAGTCCCGCTTGCTCATAGTGCGCTTCGAGGGGTGCGGTGTCACGACGGTAGACAACGAGACGCTCGCGAACGACCTCCTCGGTGTCGTCTTCGCGGCCCCGGTTCAAAGCACGCTCGATAAGCGTGTCCTCGGGCGCGTCGACCATCAATACTGCCTCGAGACTCGCTCCATCAAGAATCTGATCGAGCAGGTCCACTTGCGGCGTCGTACGCGGATAACCGTCGAGGATGTACCCACCAACAGCATCGGGCTGTGCCAAACGGTCACGGACAACATCAGCCATCATGTCGTCGGATACCAGATGACCTTTGGCCATGACACCAGCAACACGCTGTCCGAGAGCGCTTCCGGCATCCACTGCGGCACGCAACATCTCGCCAGTCGAGATGTGTGGGATGCCAAGCACCTTGGCCAGGCGCGCCGCCTGGGTCCCCTTCCCCGAGTTGGGAGGGCCCAGAAAAACGATGCGCCGGATCGGACTAGCGGCGTCCACGGACCCGCCCCTTCTTCAAGAAACCGTCGTAGTTACGCATGACCAGCTGGCTCTCGACCTGCTGCACGAAGTCCATGGCGACGCCCACGACGATGAGCAAAGACGTCCCACCAAAGTAGAAGTTTATGCCCATGCCGCTCGAGACCCATGCGGGCATGATGCCGTCGAGCCAGTTCCCCACAAACGGCAAGCTCGCGACCTTGAAGCCGTTGAGGAGAAGCTCGGGAAGGATCGACACCAAGGTCAAGTACAGCGCGCCGATCAAGGTCAACCGGGTCAAGATCCGGTCGATGTACTCTGCCGTACGACGTCCCGATCGTATGCCAGGTATGAAGCCGCCATACTTGCGCATGTTCTCAGCGGTATCTTGCGGGTTGAAGATAATCGAGACGTAGAAGTACGAAAAGAAGATGATCGTGACCGCGTACATCAGGTAATGAAGCGGCTCACCCCAACTGACCGAATCAGCAATGGTCTGAATCGGCTTGAAGCGTTCGCCGAGAAAACCGGCGATGACACTGGGAACGACCAGGATGGAACTCGCAAAGATCACCGGGATCACACCACCGGTGTTGACCCTAAGCGGCAGATACGTGTTCTGCCCACCGTAGACCTTACGCCCAACGACCCGCTTGGCGTACTGCACGGGGATCCGGCGCTGCGAACGCTCCATGAACACGATGAATGCGGTGACGGCCAGCATGAAAGGTACCAACAGCACCATCATTCCCGCATTGAGGGTTCCTGAAACCGCCCCACTCACTGTGCTGAAAATCGCACCCGGAAGACCGATGACGATACCAGCGAAGATGATCAACGAAATGCCGTTGCCGATCCCGCGCTCACTGATCTGCTCCCCCAACCACATCACGAAGGCGCAACCGGTGGTAAGCGTGAGTACGGTCATGGCCACGAATCCGAGACCGGGATTTGCCACCAACGGTTCGCCACCTGGACCTGGAATGTTCTGAACACCGAAGGCAATGCTGGTGCCCTGGATCGTCGAAACAACCAGCGTCAAGTAGCGGGTGTACTGGGTGATCTTCCGCTTACCGAGCTCGCCTTCCTTGGAGAGCTTCTCGAGGTACGGGATGACCACGGTCAACAGCTGCAGGATAATGGACGAGGTGATGTAGGGCATGATGCCCAAAGAGAACACCGCAGCGTTGCCCAACGCCTGACCCGTAAAGGTATTCAGGAAACCCAGGAAGGATCCTTGACTCTGGTTCAGCAACTCGCTGAGCACCTGCGGGTTGACACCCGGTGTGGGAATGATGCATCCCACCCGGTAGACCGCCAGCAACGCGAACGTGAAGAACAGCCGCTTGCGCAGATCCGGAATCGCAAAGATATTGCGCAGACTCTCGATCACGAGTCAAGCTCCTCGCAGGTGCCGCCTGCGGCCTCGATCTTGGCCCGAGCACTCTTGCTGAACTTGTGTGCGGACACGGTTAAAGCCTGTGTGATCTCACCATCGCCGAGAATCTTGTAACGCGCTCCGGGGCGAATCAAGCCATGCTTCTCCAGTAGCTCCGGGGTAACCTCGCCTTCGAAGTCGACCAGCCCACGGAGATTCACGGGCTGAAAGGTCACGCGAAAGATGTTGGTGAAGCCGCGTTTCGGAACGCGACGAACCAAGGGCATCTGACCGCCCTCAAAGCCCAGACGCTGGCTGAATCCGGCGCGTGAGCGTTGCCCATTGTGGCCCCGACCGGCGGTCTTGCCTGTGCCCGACCCAGGGCCACGGCCGATCCGCTTGCGGGGACGGCGACTACCGGGAGCGGGAGAAAGGTCATGGAGTTTCATGATTGCTCCTCAACGATACGCACGAGGTGCTGGATCTTGTTGACCATGCCGCGGACGGCAGGCGTGTCTTGGCGCTCGACCACATGGCGGATTCGGCGCAGGCCGAGGCTGCGCAGCACCTCGCGTTGGGGCCGCGGGTAACCGATCGGGCTTTTCATTTGCTCGATCTTGATCGTCTCGTTCTTATTGGCCATCGCCTATTCCTCGTGTCTCGCAGTACCGAACCGCCGTCAGGCTTGGGTCGCGTCTGCAGCAGGTTCCGGCTCGGGAAGACCGCGCAGACGGCGCACCGAAGCCGCATCCGTGAGGCTCAAGAGCCCCGCGAAGGTTGCCTTGACTACGTTTTGGGGGTTGGTGGTTCCCAGTGACTTCGTCAGGATGTCGTGGATACCGGCACACTCGATGACGGCACGAACGGGTCCGCCCGCGATCACGCCTGTACCGGCAGACGCTGGCTTGAGTAAGACTTTACCAGCACCGAAGATACCCAATGTCTGATGGGGAATGGTTGAGTCCACCATCGGCACAGTGATCAGATTACGCTTGGCCGCCTCGACGCCCTTACGGATCGCCATCGGGACTTCCTTCGCCTTACCCGATCCATAGCCCACGCGACCCGCGCCATCGCCGATCACGACCAGAGCAGAGAACGAAAAGTTCTTACCGCCCTTGACCACTTTGGTGACGCGGTTGATGTGGACTACCTGCTCGAAGAACTCAGAGTCGCGTTCGAAGTCCCTAGCCACAGCTACTCTCCTTGATTCCCAACTTCGTCATGACCGATCTCAAAATACCAATCCTTGCTCACGGGCAGCCTCGGCGACGGCTTTGACCCGACCGTGGTAGACGTAGCCACCGCGGTCGAACACGACCGTGTCGATGCCCGCCGCTTTCGCACGCTCAGCGACGGCAGCGCCGACCGCGGTCGCCGCCTCGCTCGACCCTGGCGAACTCTCGAGCCCTTTGGCCAAGTCGGCCTCTGTCGAGTTGGCCTGCGCCAACGTTCGACCGGTGGAGTCGTCGATGACCTGCGCGTACATGTACTTCAGTGACTTGAACACGGCTAGACGTGGCCGCTCGGTGGACCCGGAGATACGGTTGCGTATTCGCAGGTGCGCACGTTGACGACGCTTGTACTTCGCGCGTACTCGTTTGGCGTGAAATTCGCTCATTGTCCTCGCTCCTACCGGGCGCCAGCTTTACCGACCTTGCGTCGGATGACTTCGCCACTGTAACGAATGCCTTTCGCCTTGTAGGGATCTGGCGGTCGGAACTTGCGGAGCTCCGCGGCGACCTGTCCCACTTTCTGGCGATTTGCGCCGGTAATGGTGATCTTGTTGTTCTTGTCGATCTCAACCTTGATCCCCTTTGGGATCGGGTACACGATCGGATGGGAGAAACCGAGCGCGAGGTGAACCTCCTTACCCTTGATTTCACCGCGATAACCAACGCCGACGATCTCGAGAACCTTGGTAAATCCCTGATCGGCACCGGCCACGGCATTGGCCAAGAGGGCTCGAATTAGACCGTGCCGCGAGCGGGCGATCTTGCTATCGCCCTTGCGGGTTACGCGGATTTCCCCGTCCTCGACCTCGACCCCACACTCAGGCAGGATCCGTTCGTGGACCTCGCCCTTGGGACCCTTGGCCACAAAGACATCGTCCTTCATTTCCACCGCGACACCCTTGGGCACCGGGATGGGCTGATTTCCAACTCGCGACATGCTGCTTTCCTCGCTTGCGCGGTCTTCCGCTACCAGATCTCGCAGAGAATCTCGCCGCCCATTCGCTGGGTACGGGCGTCGGCATCGCTCATCAAACCTTTGGACGTCGATACCAGGGAAACCCCGAGACCGTTGAGCACAGGCTTGATGTCATCAGCCCCTCGGTACACGCGGCGTCCAGGCTTACTTACACGCGACATCCGACGAATGGCGGGTTGGCCTGCCGCACTGTAGCGAAGGAAGATCCGCAGAATCCCTTGAGGCTTCTGCTCGATCGCTTCGTAGCCATCGATGTAGCCTTGCTCGGCCAACAGACGGCAGATGTTCGCCTTCAACGATGACGTGGGCACGTCCAAACGATCGTGCTTGGCCAAGAGCGCGTTGCGAATCCGCGTCAATAGGTCGGCAATGGGGTCGGTCATGCTCATCTCATTCTCCTGTCGTCAGTCCACAATGGACCGTACGCACTTACCAGCTCGCCTTGATCACACCGGGCAGGTAGCCCTGAAGCGCCAGGTTGCGGAAACAGATACGACACAACGAGAACCGGCGCATGAAACCCCGAGGCCGACCACAACGGCGGCAGCGGTTACGATGCCGGGCCGAAAATTTCGACGGGCGGAGTGTCTTTGCGATACTGGCTTTGGTTGCCATGGGTTCTCCTGTCTATCGTTCGTCGCGCAACGCGAACGGCATGCCCAGCTCTTTGAGCATGAAGCGACTGCGCTCGTCATTGCCCGCGGTGGTCACGATGGTGATGTTCATACCCTTCGGGTTGTCGACCTGATTGCTGTCGATCTCGGGAAAGATCAGATGGTCCCGAACTCCGAGGGTGTAGTTGCCGCGCCCGTCGAAGCTGCGCTCCGACACACCGCGAAAGTCGCGTACCCGAGGAAGTCCCGTCGAGATTAGGCGATCGAGGAACTCCCACATCCGGGCACCACGCAAGGTCACGCGACAGCCGATCGGCATGCCTTCACGCAGTTTGAAATTCGCGATGGATTGCTTGGCGCGGGTTACGGTCGGTGCTTGGCCCGCGATCACGGTCAGCTCTTCGACTGCGACATCGAGCAACTTGATGTTGCGACTCGCTTCGCCAAGCCCGATGTTGACCGCAACTTTGACGATCTTGGGAACCGCCATGATGTTTTCGATACCAAACTCTTTCTTGAGCTTGGGTACGACATCGTCAAGGTAGCGGGTCCGCAACCGAGGGATGTAGTCCTCGGGTGCCAGCGCGGCCGTTTCGATGTTCTCTTGCTTCTTCTTCGCCATCTCGCTTGCTCCGTGGGCGCCGTTCAGCCCAGCTCGGCGCCCGACACCTTGGCGACACGGACGAGCTTGCCGTCCTCGAGCCGCCGCAAGCCCACACGGGTAGGCTTGCTGGTTTCGGGGCAGATCACCATCAGGTTCGACAACTGGATCGGCGCTTCACGCTCGACGATGCCACCCTGAATCTGGCGCTGCGGGTTGGGTCGTGTGTGTTTCTTGACCAGGTTGACCCGTTCGACAATGGCCTTGCCTTCGTTGGGCATGACCCGCAGAACCTTGGCGCGTACGCCCCGGTTACGGCCGCCGATCACCAGGACCTGATCGTTCTTCTTGATCTTTACCTTCTTCTTCATGACCGTTCTCCCGCGCGCTTAGATGACTTCCGGAGCCAGGGAAACGATCTTCATGAACTTTTTCTCGCGCAACTCGCGCGCGATTGGCCCAAAGACACGCGTTCCGATTGGCTCACGCTGGGTGTCGATCAGCACGGCTGAGTTGGTATCGAATCGAATGTAGCTGCCGTCCTTCCGACGGCTGCTTTTACGAGTCCGGACAATCACGGCCCTGACGACCTGGCCCTTTTTGACGGTGCCCTCCGGCAGCGCCTCCTTGACCGAAGCCGTGATCACATCGCCGACACCACCGTACTGGCCCGACGAACCACCCAAGAGTTGGATGCATGCGATCTTCTTGGCACCGCTGTTATCTGCGACGTCGAGGACCGAACCCATCTGAATCATTGGCCGCCTCCCGCCTGCTGGAGGATCTCGCGAACGCGCCACCGCTTGCGGCGCGACATCGGTCGGCAGGCGACGATCGCCACCCGATCACCGACCTTGCACTGGTTGGTCTCGTCATGGGCGGCAAAACGTGTCGTCCGTTTCATGTACCGCTTGTAGAGGGCATGCATTACGCGCGTTTCCACGATGACCGTGACGGTCTTGTCACAGGCGTCGCTGACGACAGTGCCGGTCAGCACCTGGCGTCGTCCGCGTGTTTGCTCGCTGGTCGTTGTCTCCGTCATGTCCGTGCGCTCCGCTTAGGCCGTGGGGCCAGCCGCTGCCGCGGCCTTCTCTTTTTCGTTTAGCACCGTCAGTACGCGCGCCATTTCGCGCCGTGCCTGGCGGACCTTGGACGGATTCTCGAGCTGGCCGGTAACCTTCTGCAACCGCAGGGTGAACAGCTGTTGCGCCAGGTCACGTTCCTTGTCCCGCAACTCGTCTGGGGTCAGTTCTCTAAGCTCAATCGCTTTCATAACATCCCCCCTACGATTCCTGGGTTGCCTGATGACGCGATAGGAAGCGCGTCTTGATTGGCAGCTTATGGGCCGCCAGTCGGAACGCTTCTTTCGCTAACTCGGGTTCTACGCCTTCGAGCTCGTACAGCACGCGACCTGGCTTCACCACAGCCACCCAAGCATCGGGCGGCCCCTTACCCTTACCCATTCGGGTTTCGAGCGGCTTCTTGGTGACCGGCTTATCTGGGAAAATTCGAATCCAGACCTTACCGCCACGTTTGATGTGACGGGTCATGGCGATACGTGCAGCCTCGATCTGGCGGGCTGTGAGCCACGCAGGCTCGAGCGCCTGCAGACCGTAGTCGCCGAACGAGAGGACATCGCCTCCCTTTGCCCGCCCGCGCATCCGTCCCCGGTGGCACTTGCGGTACTTGACTTTCTTGGGCATCAACATGGTTGCTGTCCCCTAGAATCCAGAAGCGGCTCAGACGCCGGCGCGGCGCGCCCGCTCCCGAAGCCGGTCACCTTTGTAAATCCAGACTTTGACGCCAACCACACCGTAGTTGGTGTGCGATTCGGCAAAGCCATAGTCGATGTTCGCTTTGAGGGTGTGGAGCGGAAGCCTACCGTCTTGGTACCACTCCGTCCTTGCGATTTCGGAGCCACCAAGGCGACCCGAAACCATGACTTTGACACCTTTTGCCCCGAAACGGAAGGCCGATTCCATGGCTTTCTTCATGGCGCGCCGAAACGCTACCCTGCGCAGGAGCTGCCCACCAATGGCCACCGCCACCAGCTGCGCGTCGAGTTCGGGTCGTTGGATCTCCTGAATGTTGATGTGGACCTCACGCCCGGTGAACTTGTTGAGGTCGTCGCGGAGCTTGTCCACCTCGGCACCCTTGCGGCCAATGATGATGCCTGGCCTGGAGGTGTAAATCGTCACCCGCAGCCGGTCGGCTGCCCGTTCGATATCGACCTCACTGACCCCAGCGTGCGAGAGCCGCTTCTTCAGCCGCTCGCGCAAGCTCAGGTCTTGGTGCAGGGTCTCGGCGTAGTTGGTGCCAGACGCGAACCAGCGCGAGTGCCACTCTTTCTGGTAGGCCAGGCGAAACCCGTATGGATGTGTCTTCTGACCCACGAGCTAACTCCTCTTGCCGGCTTCGTCACCCTTGCGGGTGTCGAGCTTAATGGTCACGTGACTCTGCCGCTTCAACTTACGGAACGCCCGACCCATGGTAGTGAACCAGATCCGCTTGGCTGCGGGACCGCCGTCTACGAAGATCTCTTTGACGTAGAGCCGATCGATATCGAGCGCCTCGTCAATGTTCTCCGCGTTCGCGACCGCCGATTTCAACAGCTTCTCGAGTGGCAACGACGCTGCCTTGTTGCTCAGCTGCAAGATGCTGGTCGCCTCTTCTACACCGCGCCCGCGGATCATGTCGGCAACCAAACGTACTTTTTGCGGACCGGCTTGGAGATGCCGGAGGCGTGCTACGAATTCCATCGCTTTACCTCCTAGCGTGCGCGCCCAAAGCGCTCTCTCCGACCAGCGTGGCCGCGAAATGTCCTTGTCATGGCGAACTCGCCGAGCTTGTGCCCAACCATGTTCTCGCTGACGTAGACGGGGATGAACTTCTGTCCGTTATGGACGGCGATCGTTACGCCTACCATGTCGGGAGTGACCGTCGAGCGACGAGACCAGGTCTTGATGACCTGACGCCGACCGCCCTGATTCACCCCGTCGACCTTCTTGACGAGATGCTCGTCGATGAAAAAGCCTTTTTTTAGAGACCGTGCCATGGCGCGTCCTTTACCGCTTCTTGCGACGACGAACGATCATGCCGTCGGTGCGCTTGTTGTTGCGTGTTTTGTAGCCCTTGGTCGGCACGCCCCACGGCGTGCAAGGATGCCGGCCGCCACTGGACCGCCCTTCACCACCACCCATCGGATGATCGACTGGGTTCATGGTCACACCACGGTTGTGCGGCATACGACCAAGCCAGCGCTTCCTGCCGGCCTTGCCGAGCTTGACCACACCATGCTCCGATTGACCCAACTGGCCGATCGTGGCGTAACAGTTTAGATGCACCCGGCGGACTTCCCCCGAGGGCAAGCGTATCTGGGCGTAGTCTCCGTCCTTCGCCATCAGCTGAGCGCCCGTTCCAGCGCTCCGCACCATCTGACCACCCTTGCCGATTTTCAGCTCGACATTGTGGATGACGGTACCAAGCGGAATCGCGTGCAGCGGCAAGGCGTTGCCCGGGTTGACTTCGGCATCTTCGCCAGCCAGCACCATGGCACCAACTTCCAACCCAGCAGGCCAGAGGATGTATCGCTTTTCGCCGTCCACGTAGTTGATCAGCGCGATTCGAGACGACCGGTTCGGGTCATACTCGATGGTCGCGACTCGACCAGGAACCCCAAACTTGTTGCGCCTGAAGTCGACCTCGCGATAGCGCCGCTTGTGGCCACCACCACGGAATCGCACCGTGATCCGGCCCTTGTTGTTGCGACCACTGATTCGCTTCTTACCCGTGGTAAGGGCCTTGTGCGGTCGCGACGCGGTGACTTCATCGAAGTTCTCCGCTGTCTTGAACCGCGACCCCGGGCTGGTCGGGTTGAACTTTTTGATTCCCATCTGCTTCGTCTCCTCGTTGGCTTATCCGCGCAACGCTCGCGATGATGTGGGGCAGTAAACCTACCCGGACGCCTCGATGTTCTAGGCGCCTTCGAAAAACTCGATCGCCTTCTCTCCCTCGGCCAGGCGAACGTAGGCCTTCTTCCAATCGGGCCGACGCCCTTCGTAGCGACCTTGCCGGCGCACCTTGCCATGCACCTTGGTCGTGCGTACTTCGGATACCTTGACGCCGAACTGCGCCTCGACGGCACGCTTGATTTCCACCTTGTTGGAACCACGCGCGACCTCGAAGGCATAGATGCCGACATCTTCACGCTGAATGGTCGACTTCTCGGTGATCAGTGGCCGGCGAATGATGTCTTGGACTCTCATCGTTGCAACACCCCAACCAGCGTCTCGAGGGCGGCCTGCGAGATGATTACAAACTCACGATCGACGACGTCATAGACGTTCACCGCGAGCGCATCAACGGTCTTGAGCCGCGGATTGTTCTTGACAGCACGGCAGAGATTCTCGTTCTCGCGCGAATCCACCAGAAGCGCCTTCGCACCCGCACCCAAACCCGATACCTGCTGATCCAGGGCGTTCGTCTTGAAGCTGTCGAGCTCCATCGAGTCGAGCACCATGATCTGGCCATCCTCGAGCTTGCGCGAAAGCGCTGACTTGAGGGCGCTCTTCTTCTCGCCTACGGAGAACCCGTTGGTGTACGACCGAGGTTGTGGTCCGTGAACCGTGCCGCCCGAACGCCAGAGTGGTGTCCGAATGCTACCGACGCGTGCCCGCCCCGTGCCTTTCTGACGCCAGAGCTTCTTGCCGCTCCCCGCGACCTCGGAACGAACCTTGGTCTTGTGGGTGCCCGCGCGCTGAGCCGCACGATAAGCACAAACGGCTGTGTGAATGAGGTGCTCCTTGTAAGGATACGAGAACACCGTCTCCGGCACCTCTACCTCACCCACACTTTCGTTGCTGAAGTTTTTGACTTCGATTTTCATCGCTCGCGCTCCTAACCGCGCTTCGCCTCGCACAAGGCGACGAAGCTGTTGCGCGCGCCCGGGACGGCGCCCTTGAGGTAGATCAAGTTCTCTTCCTCGATGACTTTGACGATCCGGAGGTTTTTCACGGTCACCCGTTTGCCACCGGTTTGTCCCGGCAGCTTTTGCCCTGGAAAAACCCGCGACGGGTAAGCCGACTGGCCGATCGAACCCGGAGCGCGATGGAACATTGATCCGTGGGTGGCCTTACCACCACTGAACCCATGCCGCTTGATCACGCCCTGGAAGCCCTTGCCTTTGCTGGTCCCGACCACATCGACGTAGTCATCTTCAGCGAAGATGGTCGCCTGCAGCTGGTCACCAGGCTGGGCCGGATCGTCTGCCGCAACATGGTACTCCATCAGCCGGCGAGTCGGAGACACGCCTGCTTTCTCGAAGTGGCCACGAATCGGCTTGTTGACATTGCGCGGCGGCCGTTCGTCGACCAGGCCGATTTGCACGGCCTCATAGCCATCATCACCCGTGGTCTTGCGTTGCACGACCAAACAGGGGCCGGCTTTGACCACCGTTACTGGAACGACCTTGCCATCTTCTTCGAAGATTTGGGTCATTCCGACTTTGATTCCGAGGATGCCTTTCATCGGTCGCTCCCCTATTTACCGAACGCCTTGATCTCGACGTCCACGCCCGCAGGCAACTCGAGCTTCATCAAGGCATCAACCGTTTGGCTGGTTGGCTCGAAAATGTCGAGAAGGCGTTTGTGGGTGCGGATCTCGAACTGCTCACGCGACTTCTTATCGATGTGCGGCGACCGGTTCACCGTATAGCGGGCAATGTGGGTGGGCAGTGGAATCGGCCCCACCACCCGTGCACCCGTACGCCGGGCCGTATCGACGATCTCGTGCGTCGACGTATCCAGAATGCGGTAGTCGAACGCCTTGAGCCGAATGCGGATCTTCTCGTTGATCATCGTCCAACCTCAGTCCTCATGAGACCTCTCGTAGCCCGTCGCGTAACGTCAACAAAACGCCGTCGTTACTCGATGATTTCGGTAACGGTACCGGCACCAACGGTGCGGCCGCCCTCGCGAATGGCGAAGCGAACACTCTTCTCCATCGCGATGGGAGCGATGAGCTCCACCGTCAGATTCACGTTATCGCCCGGCATCACCATCTCCGTGCCTTCCGGAAGCGACGAGCTGCCCGTCACGTCCGTCGTACGGAAGTAGAACTGCGGACGGTACCCGTTGAAGAAAGGCGTGTGACGACCACCCTCTTCCTTCTTCAACACGTACACCTCACCCTTGAACTTCGTGTGAGGCGTAATCGACCCCGGCTTCGCCAAGACCTGACCACGCTCCACTTCGTCTTTCTTCGTGCCGCGAAGCAACACGCCTACATTGTCGCCCGCCTCGCCCTGATCAAGCAGCTTGCGGAACATCTCGACACCCGTTACCACTGTCTTCGTGGTGTCACGAATACCGACGATCTCGATCTCCTCGCCAACCTTCACAATCCCGCGCTCGATGCGGCCAGTTACCACCGTGCCACGGCCCTGGATCGTGAAAATATCTTCGATCGGCATCAGGAAGTCTTTGTCGATGTCGCGCGCCGGCTGAGGAATGTAGCTATCGCACGCTGCCATCAGATCGTTGATTTTTGCGCCCCATTCGTCATCCGCACTTCCCGCCTCGAGAGCCTTGAGCGCCGAGCCGCGAATGATCGGAATGTCGTCGCCTGGGAAGTCGTACGACGAGAGAAGCTCACGAAGCTCCATCTCGACCAACTCCAGAAGCTCTTCATCGTCCACCATGTCGCACTTGTTCAAGAACACCACCAGCGACGGTACGCCGACCTGACGGGCCAAGAGAATGTGCTCACGGGTCTGAGGCATCGGACCATCGGCGGCAGAAACCACCAAGATCCCGCCGTCCATCTGAGCGGCACCCGTGATCATGTTCTTCACGTAGTCCGCGTGGCCAGGACAATCCACGTGCGCGTAGTGGCGGTTCGGCGACTCGTACTCCACGTGGGCCGTCGCGATCGTAATACCGCGCTCGCGCTCTTCGGGAGCCTTATCGATCGAATCGAAGGCCGCGAACTCGGCCAATCCCTGAGACGCCAACACACTCGTGATCGCCGCCGTCAACGTCGTCTTGCCGTGATCTACGTGACCGATCGTGCCGATGTTCACGTGCGGTTTATTCCGCTCAAACTTCTCCTTGGCCATGCTTCCTCCGCGATTCCACTTGTTCCGTTAGCTGATTTCGAACGGGCTAGCCCGCAACCTTGGCGATGACTTCTTCACGCACCAACTTGGGTGCTTTCTCGTAGGCATCGAACTGCATGGTGTAGTTGGCTCGGCCTTGTGAGATGGATCGTACGTCCGTGGCGTAGCCAAACATCTCGGCCAACGGTACTTTGGCACTGATCACCTGCGCACCGCTGCGCGCTTCCATTTGCTGCACCCGTCCACGGCGCGACGTCAAGTCACCAATGACATCGCCCATGTATTCCTCCGGGGTAACGACCTCGACCGCCATGATCGGCTCCAAGAGCGCTGGCTTCGCGCGCCTACACGCGTCCTGGAACGCCATCGAGCCGGCGATCTTGAATGCGATTTCCGACGAGTCGACGTCGTGAAAACTGCCGTCGTAGAGATCAATTTCGATGCCGGCCAACGGATACCCAGCCAGAGGCCCGGTCTCCATCGCTTCCTTGATCCCCTGCTCCACCGGCTTGATGAACTCTCGGGGAATCGCGCCACCGACGATTTTGTCGTTGAACACGAAGTCGGCTTCTTTCGTCGGCCGTATGTGAATCTTGGCGTGGCCAAACTGGCCCTTACCACCAGACTGACGCTTGAAGACACCGTTGCCAGACGCTTCGATCGTGATCGACTCTCTGTACGCAACCTGCGGCCGCCCCACGTTGGCGCCGACCTTGAACTCACGCAGGAGTCGATCCGTGATGATCTCGAGATGAAGCTCGCCCATGCCCGAAATCAACGTCTGCGCCGTATCCGGGTCGGTGTGCACTCGGAAGGTCGGATCCTCAGCCTGCAGCTTGCCCATGGCAATACCGAGCTTTTCTTGATCTGCTTTGGTCTTGGGCTCGATCGAGACAGAGATCACGGGCTCGGGGAATGTGATCGTCTCGAGAATGATCGGATCCTTGGGGGCACAAATGGTGTCGCCCGTCCGAACATTCTTGAGTCCTACCGCAGCCGCGATGTCGCCAGCTCGGACCGTCTGGATCTCTTCCCGCTTGTTGGCGTGCATCTTGAGCAGGCGCCCGATGCGCTCTTTCTTGCCCCGCGTGGCGTTGATCACGTGGGACCCAGCCTCGACGACACCCGAGTAGACCCGGAAGTACGCCAATTGCCCGACAAACGGATCGGTCATCAGCTTGAAGACCAAACCTGCGAAAGGCTGATCGTCGCTCGACTCCCGTACCAACTTCTCGTCAGAACCCTCTTCCGTCCCCTCGATGGGTGGAATGTCGAGCGGCGAAGGCAGGAAGTCAACCACCGCGTCCAAGAGCGACTGAACGCCCTTGTTGCGGAATGCCGTTCCGCAGAACACCGGATGCAACTCGTTACCAACCGTAGCCGCACGTAGGGCAGCTCGCAACTCGTCGTTGCTGATTTCTTCGCCCCCGAGGTACTTCTCGAGCAGCGCTTCATCTGTCTCGGCAACCGACTCGATCAGCTCTTCGCGCGCCTTGGCGGCGGCCTCCGCCATTTCGGCGGGAATGTCGACTAGCTCGAACTGCGTCCCGAGGTTCTCGTTGCTGTAGTCAACCCCTTTCATCAACATGAGGTCGATCAAGCCACGAAAATCGGCATCCTTGCCCCATGGGAGCTGCACCGGCACAGGCTTCGCGGCTAGCCGCGACTTCATCATCGAAACAGTGCGATAGAAGTCGGCGCCAACTCGGTCCATCTTGTTGACGAACGCGATCCGCGGAACCTTGTATTTGTCGGCCTGACGCCAAACAGTCTCAGACTGCGGCTCCACGCCAGCGACCGCGTCAAACACGGCAACCGCACCGTCGAGCACCCGCAGAGACCGTTCCACCTCGGCGGTGAAGTCAACGTGACCCGGCGTGTCAATGATGTTGATGCGGTGGTCGTTCCAGGTACACGTGGTCGCAGCGGACGTAATGGTGATCCCGCGCTCCTGTTCCTGAACCATCCAATCCATGGTGGCATTGCCGTCATGGACCTCACCGATTTTGTAGTTGATCCCTGTGTAATACAGGATCCGCTCGGTGGTGGTGGTCTTGCCCGCATCAATATGGGCCATGATGCCGATATTGCGGGTTTTGTCGAGTGGCACTGTGCGAGACATGGTGATGACTCCGGGGCTATTCACTTCCGGCCGAAGTCGGCCAAAGCGAGCCCCCTAAGTACGCGCGCTGAGCGCGCTATCGAAACAGCGACCGTGCCCGTTCGGCCTGGTCGCGTGCGGTCAGTTTCGTTTGAGACCCCTACCAGCGATAGTGAGAGAACGCCTTGTTCGCCTCAGCCATCCGGTGGGTGTCGTCCTTCCTCTTGATGGCACCACCGCGGTTTTCGGCCGCATCCATCAACTCGCCGGCCAACTTCTCGCGCATGGTCTTTTCGCCGCGCTTCTTGGCGAAATCAATCAACCACCGCATCGAGAGCGCCAACCGACGTGACGGCCGAACTTCGATCGGAACTTGGTAGGTCGAGCCGCCGACCCGCCGTGACTTGACCTCGACCTGTGGCTTGGTGTTGTCGACAGCCCGCTTGAAGACCCGCATGGGATCATCTTCGATCCGTTCGCGGATTAGATCGAGCGCATCATAGAGAATGCGTTCGGCCACGGACTTCTTGCCGTCCTTCATGACCACGTTCACGAACTTGGTCACCAACTGAGAGCTATAGAGCGGATCCGGAAGGATCAGCCGCTTGGGTACTTCTCGACGCCTTGGCATAGTGAAATCGCCTCGCTTCTCGGATCGTCTGCCCGGACTAGGCCTTCGGACGCTTGGTACCGTACTTCGAACGTCCGCGCCGGCGACCGTCCACACCAACTGTGTCGAGCGTGCCGCGAATGACGTGGTAGCGCACACCCGGCAGATCTTTGACACGACCACCCCGAATCAGGACGATCGAATGCTCTTGCAAGTTGTGCCCCACGCCGGGAATGTAGGTCGTCACCTCGATCCCGTTGGTCAGTCGGACACGCGCAACCTTACGGAGCGCCGAGTTCGGCTTCTTTGGCGTTTGCGTATACACACGCACACACACGCCGCGCTTTTGAGGCGAGGCCTGCAAGGCAGGACTCTTGGTCTTCGCCTTCTGGCGAACCCGCCCTTTTCTGACCAGCTGATGGATCGTCGGCATCCGACAGTCTCCTGGATTCGGCACAACCCAACACGGGCCGCACCAATCGCGTCGTAAAGACACCTCGACCCAAGTTTCGGGCACGACACCCGAAAATTCGAATCGTGGCTTGAGAGCGAACTAAGTCTGGGGTTAGCTTGAGGCCATCATCGAGGTAAAGCGCGAGCGCATTTTCCCCGACTGAACCCCCAGGATCGTCGCAGGGAGGGGGACCCTACCAGAGGGCCTCGAGTGCGTCAAGCGGTGTCTCGCGGGAATTTTTTATCAACGTCTGGATCGCCAAGACGAACAAGGGGCGAGCACCTCAAGACCAACTCATGGCACGGCGGTCGTCCATGCTGACGTGTCGCCAGACTCGAAGCCATCCGCGAAGATCTGCCCTGAAGTGCCAACGCCCTTCGCTGGTGCACGATGTACAACTTCTGGTTCGACGCCGACCAACCACTATCACTAGGAGCCCGGCCGGGTAGCCCGTCGTCCATCGGCTTCTCTTTCCCAACCAATAGCCTGTTCGAGGACGGTTTTGAGTCAGGCGACACCATAGCCTGGGATTCGACGATACCTTAATTTTCGTCGCATGGTCTCGAGCGAAAGCCCCGCTTGATCGCGGGGCTTTTGTACGTTATTGATGACAGCGCTTGACTTTTTGAGTACTCAAAAAATACAATCTCCCTATGAGAAATCTTGCACTCGTCTGGATGATCGTTTCGTTGCTGGCGTTGCTCACGGCCTGCGGCAGCGACCATTCCCCCGCTGGATCCGGTGAGCGCGTATCCAGCGGCCAGCTCTCTGTGGTCGCCACCACCGGCATGATCGGCGATTTAGCCACCCGGTTGGTTGGCGATCTGGGTGCAGTGGAAACGCTGATGGGCCCCGGCATCGACCCCCACTTGTTCAAGGCGAGTGAGGGGGACGTTCGGAAGCTGGCAGGTGCGGACTTGATCCTCTACAACGGCCTCCACCTCGAAGGCAAGATGGGCGACATCTTGGTCAAGATGGCGCGTGACCGATCGGTTGTGGCCGTCAGTGACAGTGTGCCCGAAGCCGACCGGAATGAACCGCCGGCCTTTCTCGGCCAGTACGATCCGCATATCTGGTTCGATGTCTCGTTGTGGATCCACACCATCGACACCTCGGCCGACGCCCTGGTCGCGCTGCGTCTAAACGGCGAAGCCGACATTCGCGAGCGGGCCGACGCGTTCCGTGCCGAGCTCGAGGCACTCGACGGTTGGGCTCTCGAGCGGATCAAAGAGATCCCCTCGGAGCGTAGGGTTCTGGTGACCGCCCACGATGCGTTCGGCTACTTCGGCGAGCGCTATGGCCTCGAGGTGATCGGGATCCAAGGCATCAGCACCGCCACGGAAGCTGGGCTCCAAGACATCGATCGCATCGTCGATCGGGTGGTCGAGGGCAAGCTGCCGGCTATCTTCGTCGAATCGAGCGTCCCCCGACAAACCATCGAAGCCGTCCAAGCGGCTTGCCAGGCGCGAGGTCATCAGGTCGCCATTGGCGGCGAGCTGTTCAGTGATGCCATGGGTCCGGCCGGCACGCCGGAGGGCACCTATCCCGGCATGGTGCGCCACAACGTCAATACCATTGTCGAGGCCCTGAAATGATCGAGCCACAACGCGATCCGGCGATCGAGGTCCATGACCTGACGGTGGCGTACCACACGCAACCCGTGCTTTGGGACGTCGACTTGGCCCTTCCCGAAGGCAAGCTCATCGCGATCGTCGGCCCCAACGGCGCCGGAAAGAGCACGTTGTTGAAGGCGATTCTAGGTTTGGTCAAGCCCATCACCGGCTGGGTCAAGATCTGCGGCGCGCCGTATCGCCAGCGACGCTCCTGGGTCGGCTACGTTCCGCAGCGGGAGAGCGTCGACTGGGACTTCCCCACCAATGCCCTGGACGTCGTCACCATGGGCCTCTACGGCAAACTCGGCTGGTTCAGACGTCCCGGCAAGGCCGAGCGCGAGATGGCGCTCGGGTGTCTCGACGAGGTCGGCATCCGCGACCTCGCCGAGCGCCAAATCAGCCACCTTTCGGGGGGCCAACAACAGCGCGTGTTCCTAGCGCGGGCGCTGGCCCAAGACGCGCGTCTCTATTTGATGGACGAACCCTTCGCCGGCGTCGATGCCACGACCGAACACGCGATCTTGACCCTGTTGCAAGACCTGCGAGCCAATGGCCGTACCGTGGTAGCGGTGCACCACGACTTGCAGACGGTCGCGGAGTACTTCGACCACGTCGTCCTGTTGAACATGCGCTTGATCGATTCGGGTCCGGTGGCCACGACCTTCAACACCGAGAACCTTCAACGAACCTATGGTGGCCGTTTGACCGTGCTGACCCAGGCCGCGGAAGCGCTCTTGGGCGCTGGTGCCGGCCATCCAGCCTTGCACCAAAAGGCACCGGGCGAGTGAGTACGATCCTCCCCCGCCCGACGATGAATCGTCGGGCTATGAGTGCGCCGGCCTTCGCCGGCTTCGAGATTCGGTCCCCCTTTGCAAAATGGGAACAGTCCGCGCGCTGGTCTGGCTCTCCCCCTTTTCCAAAGGGGGAGCTGGAGGGGGATTTCTCCAGGATGGCGCGATGGACCTAACATTCACTGCCAAGACCGTGCTGCTCGGCGCGGGTCTTCTCGGCATCGTTGGTGGCGCGCTGGGTTGCTTCGCCCTTCTTCGGCGCCAGAGCCTGCTGGGTGACGCCTTGGCCCATGCGGCACTGCCCGGCGTGTGTCTCGGCTACTTGGCCTTTCAAAGCAAGAGCCCCACACCGCTCTTCTTGGGCGCGCTGGTCGCCGGCCTGCTCGGCGCCCTCGTGATCCTGGCGGTGGTGCGCTGGAGTCGGGTCAAGGAAGACACTGCCATCGGTATTGTGTTGTCGGTATTCTTCGGCCTGGGCATCGTGCTGCTTACGTACATTCAGAAACTACCCTACGGCAACCAAAGTGGTCTCGACCACTTTCTGTTTGGCCAAGCCGCGGCGTTGCTGCCACGCGACATCAAGCTGATGGCCATCCTCGGTGGCCTGGTGCTGGCGTCGCTCGCTTTGTTCTACAAGGAACTCAAGCTCCTGACGTTTGATCGCGAATTTGGCGATAGCCTCGGCTTTCCCATGCGCCGACTCGAGGTGTTTCTCACCTTGCTACTGGTCATCGTGGTGGTGGTCGGGCTCCGGACCGTCGGTGTCATCTTGATGGTGGCAACGCTGATTACCCCTGCTGCCGCAGCCCGCCAATGGACCGAACGCTTGGGCGTCATGATGCTTCTGGCCCGCAACCATTGGGGGTGGTTCCGGCGCGGCTGGCGCACTGCTCAGTGCCAACGTCGCGCGGCTTCCTACCGGCCCCGTGATCGTCTTGTGTTCGAGCGCGATCTTGGTCTTGTCGCTGTTGATCGCTCCCAACCGAGGCTTGGTCTGGTCGGGGTGGCGCTACCTACGCATGGTGCGAAGGATTCGACGCGAGAACCTGCTCAAGGATCTCTACGGTTGGGGCGAGCGGCACGGCGACGACTGGGCGACACCCGTACCGTGGTCGGTGCTCATGGGAGTGCGTGGACAGTCTGGAGGCCAGATTGGACGCACTACCCGTCAACTCCGCCGCCGCGGCCTCTTGGATGAACGGCCGCGCGGCCCGGTTCTGACAACCGAGGGCTTCACGGACGCCGCCCAGGTGGTTCGCAAGCACCGGCTCTGGGAAAACCTACCTAACCCGTGCGCTCGAACTTCCCGCGGACCATGTCCATCGCGATGCCGACGCCATGGAGCACGCACTCGACGAACGGGCCCTCGATGAGCTCGACGCCCAACTCGACTTTCCGAAGGTCGATCCCCACGGTCAACCCATTCCACGGCCCACGACCGAAGGCCAACACCCATGAGCCCCACACTGACCATCCTCGTGGTGGCGAGCTGCGTCGCAGCGGCGTGCGCCTTGATTGGCAGTTTCTTGGTCTTGCGCCGAATGGCCTTGCTTGGCGACGCCATTAGCCACGCGGTGCTGCCGGGGATTGCGCTCGCGTTCCTGATCACCGGTGACCGCAGCCCATTGCCCATGGTGATCGGCGCCGGCATTTTCGGTGTGCTCACCGTGTTTTTGGTCGAGCTCGGCACCCGGACAGGGCGCCTGCAGGAAGACGCCTCGATCGGCGTGGTGTTTCCGGCATTGTTCGCGATCGGCGTCATCTTGATCAGCCGCTATGCAGCCCAGGTCGACCTCGACCTCGACTGCGTATTGCATGGCGAGATCGCCTACACGCCCTGGGATCTCCTCCACTGGCGAGGCCGCCCCATCGGCCCCAAGGCGCTGTGGATCAATAGCGTCGTGCTGTCCGCCAACATCGCCTTCGTTACCTTGTTCTACAAGGAACTCAAACTCTCGACTTTCGACGCGCCGTTGGCTACCGCGCTGGGCTTCGCGCCGGGGGTCGTTCATTACCTGCTGATGACCATGGTCTCGGTCACCGTGGTCGGTGCGTTCGAATCCGTGGGTGCGATTCTGGTGGTCGCCATGCTGGTCGTACCACCCGCCACCGCCTACCTGCTCACCGAGCGACTAAGTCGCATGCTCCTGTTGAGCATGGCCCTGGGTGTGTCGTCGGCTGTGCTCGGCTATGGCTTCGCGCGCTGGATCGACGCCTCGATCGCCGGTGCGATCGCCACGGTCGCCGGTCTTCAATTCTTGGTGGTTTTTCTCGGATCACCCCGGCATGGACTGCTGGCGCGGATGATTCGGCACCGCCGAATGCGTCGATCCGCTTCGGAGCAACTGCTGATGTTGCACTTGCACGACGGCGAGGGGTTGGTGCCCGCGGCCGACGTTGCCACCCGCTTCTCGTGGCCATCGAGGCGGCTGGCACGGGTCGTTGCACCACTCGCGACGCGCGGTTGGATCGAGATCCTCGATGATGGCCTACGGCTCACTGCCGCGGGCGATACCGCCCTCACCGAAGCGGGACGCGACGTCCTGCGTCATCCGCTGGACGCGGGCGAGCGGGCGGTGTAGCACGCGGAGTATTGCGACAGATCTCGCTCCCTGATGCGATAGATAACCCTCTCGTGTCACTACCTCCCTGTAGGCAACAAACGCCTGCAACTCAATGAGGAGAACGAGATGGCATATGTCTTTGCAAACGTGGGTCCGACCGGCGGCGTCGCAACGTACGGCGGCGACCCTGAATACGCGAGTATCGTGATCAACCACGAATCCTTGGGCACCTACCGTGTCACGTGGAGCCAACTGCCCGTCCTGCCGGCAGTCCTGACCACCGCCCAGCACGGATCCGATGCGTCCTACGTGGCCACGCCTGGCTACGTGACCAACGAGTCGATGTACGTCTACACTCGAGACAACCACGGAGACCTGGTCGACGAGCAGTTCAGCTTCGTCATCTACTTCTGACGCGGCTGGCCGGGTTGTGAGTCCACAACCCGGCCAAGGCCATCCCTCCCTGTCCAGTCGACGGAACTCGGGCTCAACTCAGGAACGGCATCCCGCTTCGGCAGTCGGGCCGCGCGGCGAATCGGCGGTGATTGAAATCACCGCTTACGATCAAGTTGTCCCTGCCGGGACGAGACTAGGCGGTATCGCGACCGTCGTGGCAGGTACCCATCAACGCCAGAGCGTAGAACGAAGCGGCGTCGAGATCATCCGGATCAGCCACCATCATCACCTCCATAGCATCCGCGTAGGCGCGATCACGAGCCCGCTTTTCGCCCTCACCAAACAAGATCTCGACCGCTTGGAGATACCCCCTCTCACGCAGGGTCGCCGCTTTGGTAGAGCGCGCTTCCGGCGTCTCACCAAGCTTGGCGAGTGCAGCCTGGCCGGCCTCGAAGTCCTCCTCCAACCACAGCGGGTGGTTGTGGGTCATGGCCTCGCCCCAGTACGCCAAGGCGAAGTCCGACTCGGCTTCCTGGGCATCCCGGAACGCCGCCCGCGCGTCGTTGTATTCGAAACTGTGTAGCAGGAGCAATCCACGCTCGAAATGGGCCTACGCCGCGGGACCAGCGGAGGTCGGGAAATCAATGTCGCCCACGTCGGCGCCATCGAGCGCGACGCCACCCAAACTGCCACCAGGATCCGCGCACCCATGCGCTGCGGCGCCACGGGTCTGTTGCGCGTTGAGGAAGAACAACCCCAAGCATGCCGCCGTCAAGATGACGGCCGACGGCAAAGAACGATCTGTGTGGATCATGACGCGCTCCCGGTTCGGCGCGTCGCGAGAGTACGACCGCACCATTCACCATTCACCATTCACCATTCACCATTCTCAGTAGGCACAAATCCTACCCTACGAGACACTGTCTACTCACCCTCTTCGAGGTAGATCGGCGTCGGGCTCCAATAGCAACGTCCCGGCCCAACGTACGTTCCAGCCGTGACCTCGTCACAGCTCATGTCGTCGCGGGTACGAATCACCGCCACCAAGGATGCTTGGCTCCGCTCGTCAACCAACAGCATCCCACTTCCAATGATCAGCCGGTCAACCGTACCTCTTCCGATCTCGGACAGCGCGGCGTCTTCGAGGTCCAACCGGTAGAACGCTCCACCCGTTCGCAGATACATCGCGTCGACAAACCCATTGGTCGGCGGCGACACCGACATGTCGAGAATCAGGGCGTCGACGTCAATAAGAATCTGGCCCATCGCCTTTGTCGTGTGCACGATGCTACTGCCACCACCACCACCACCACCACCACCACCACCACCACCACCACCATGGCAGGGGATACAGAAGTCACTCTCGGGAGTCGGATGATGCGCTGTCGACCGCCAGCGATCGAAGGACTCGAAACGCGGCGCAGGCAGTGGCCCGGTGGGTACCGGCACCTTCACAGTATTGCTGCCGCTCCCCGGCGGCCGATAACACGGAGACTGTGGCGAGCTGGGCTCGAATACGAGGCTCATGAAGGTACTGATTTCGACCCGACAATCGTGCATGGGCGTGCCATCGGCCATCAGTGCCAGGCAGCCATCGCCAGGGTCATCGTCAAGCCACGTCGGCCGCCACTCGTTGACGGAGGTCGGATCGCCGGACCACTCCCGCAAAGCTGCGAGCAACCAACCGCTGAAAATACCCGTAGCGAAGGAGGTTCCGGAGGGTGCATGCCACCCCCCCCGTAGGCAAACGTTGTCGGCCGTGAGCCAAGCGTCGACTTCGACGGGTGACTCCCATGCCGGCGTGACCCCATAGGTGTCTTCGAAAATTGCCAAATCGAGTGCCCCCACGGCCACGGTGGCATCGATCACCGCTGGGAAGAGCAGCGACCGATGGTTGCCCGCCGCCGCCGCGACCACAGTGCCACCGCCAACCAACGACTCGATCACCTGGGTGATCCAACAACTCAGATGGCTGCGGTTGCAGCTGGCGCCACTACGTGCCTCGGCCTGATTCGCATACCGGCCGAAGCTAAGGTTGACGAGCTGCGGCGGCGGCGCCGTGCCTTCATCCACCAAGTTCTCGATTCGACACAACTTGGCCAATACGTGCCCGTCCGAAATGCCGGTTCCAACGCTGTCGAGCGCCGGATCGAGCAGGTTGAGAAACAGCAACCTCGTACTGGGCGCCATGTCCTCGATGATCCAGGCCACGGATTTGCCGTGCCACGTGTCCCAGTCGATCACCGCCGACCAGACTTCGCCGCCGACTGGTGCCCCTCTTACGTTGCCGATCGATGCAGAACCATGGACTCCTCCGAAAGGAAGCGTCCATTCGTCCGGATACTCGACCGGTGGTTGATCGACTAGCAAACTCGAGTACCCTTTGGGTGCGCCGTAGGTCTTGAACGACTCCGTGGCACTCTGACTCGCGCACGAAGGCGGAGCGCCCGAGGCGTTGAAGACAAAGGTACCGAAACGGCCGCACGCCACCTCGACCTCGACCGCCCCCGCCTGACAACCATCGGGCAATAGCGCCCAAGATGTGGTTTCTTGACCAGCGGCGACGGTAGTCGTAGTGCCAATCGTCAACAACACGGCCAAGGGCAACACGCCCCGCCGCCGACGGAAATTTCGTCGAGTCGTCATGGGTAAGCTCCTCTCTCTCTCAACGGGTTTCGGGCATTTGCCCGCGGAGCACGATGCGTACCGAATTCGCTCGACGGCGGCGGCCGTCGGTCAACGCTGTCAAGGGATCTTGATCCGGTTCCAACTCGAGCCGCCCTGGCAGGTCACCTCGACGAGCGGCCACGGCAAAGATCTCGTAGGTCCCTGGCTTGCTGCCAATCAGCAACTCCGCGGGAGCCTCAAACGTCGCGCCACCCGGACCCTTTTCCACTCGCAGTTCTGGATGGGCCGCGACGCGCTCCAGCGAACCGGCCACCCGCCGGTACAGCGCGTAGGCCACACCAGGCGCACCGGCATCTGCTGCGGTCATGGTCAAACGAACGACGGTCTCCAGGGTCGCTTCGACGACAGTGTCGCCCTTCGCCATCACCGAACCGCGGCTCGATGCTAGACCATGGGCCTCGACCACGTACTCGAGTGCCTCGGGCAACGGCGTGGTAGGCAGGGAACAGTAGCCGACACCCAAAACCACCGCAGCAGCAGCGGCGGCAGCCTGCCACCAGGCTCGGCGTGGTGTCTGACGTGGCACCACCCTGGGTGCCGGTAGCGCAGCCAGCACCCGCTCGCGTACGGCGGATGAAGGCGTCGCCATGGCCATGCCACCGAGCGCAGCCAAACGCATACGCGCCGCCGATGAGCTGGCCAAAGCGCGCTCGACATCCTCTTCTTCAGATAGGGAAAGGGCGCCGGCGCGATATCGGCGAAGCTGATCATCGCTTGGCATGTCGCCAATCGGTGCCTCGTCGATATCCGCCAGGGTGCGAAGCAGCCCAGTGGATTCAATCTCGTTCATCGATGGGACCTCCGTGACAACGCGCCGCGATCGGCGGATCGCACGTGCGCATCTCTCTCATCGTCCTGGGAGTAGTCGTCGCGCTCGATTGCCCCCCCTCCCACAAATGTCTTTTCATCAATCTTCCCAAAATCCGAAACCGATCCACGCAAAAGCTGCAGTGCCCCCCACGTCGAAGCTGGAAACTGCGTACGCACCACGGCCATCGTGGACGCGAACGCGGCGGGAATCGTGGCTCCCGCGCCTACCTCCTCGTAGAATGCCCGGTTGAAGATGCCGGCCAGCCGGTCATCGAGCCGGGTTCGGCTCGCCACCACCCACGGTACGCCTGCGCGGATCAAGCGACCCGCCCAGCCGAACCGACCCCGGTCGGCGGTGATCGGCCACCGTCCCGAGTCACAGGCGCTGAGGTTGGCAAACGCTAGCGACAGTTCGAGTTCTTCGAGATCCAAGAGTCGTAGGGGCCCGTCGGCCAACTCGATACTCGACAAGGAAGGAAATGCGGCATCGAAGTTCACATGGGCATCGACATGCAGGGACGACGCCGTTGGCAACACCGCGAGTAAGCTTCCTCGTGTGGCCTCGCCGCCCCGAAGCAAGCGGGCGGTGGGAAACCGCTCGCCGTAAAAATCAGCCATCGCCGCTGCCGCTGGCAGATTGCGAGTGGGATCAACCACGAAAAGCCACGTAGCATCGAGGCGTCGGTTCACCATGGCGGTCGGCGGAGCCCCAACTGGAACGACCATCGGTAGCAGCACGTCGCCCAACCACCGGTCTTGTTCACCCGGCAACGGAAGTGCTTCGAGCGGTACGCCCTGCAGAAGGCCGTACAGACCATACGCAACCTCGCTCTCGAGGCTTTGGTAATGATGTGGTGTGAGTGCGAGGGCCAGCCGCTCAGCTTGGACGCGCCACGCCTTGTCATCGAGCGTACGATGGTCGAGGGCGTCGGCCAACGCCTCGATGTCCCGCCGCAGGTCGTCACGCGGAATCGGCGTTCGGTGGTCCACACCCACCACACCACCGGAGTCCCGGCGCAAGACCAATACCTCGTCCTCCACCGCTAGCGCACGGAGTTCGGGACCGAAGGTTGCCACCGGGGCAGGTACCCCGACACACCCAGGCCAAGTTCGCGCCAACTCGTCGAGCTCGGCACGTGTCGCCTGCTCGCTTGCGATTTGTTGCTGACGCCGACGTCCTGACACCGGCGCTTCGAACGCTTGGAGTCTTCGAGACAGCTCGGCCCGACGACGATCTCGAACCTGCCACGCCTCGATCAACGCCGGGTCGGTGAGCTGCTCGCGGCAAGCCCGTCGCGCCGACTCGCTCACTGTAAGACTGTCGAGTCGGTCGAGCAGCGCCCAAGCCTCGTCAGGATTGCCCAGTTCGACCGCGACCTGGACCGCGCGATAGAACGCGTCCGCGCGCTGGCTCGGTCCCAATGGCACATCTTGCCCCAAGGCCTGCGGGGTCGCGTATTGGTAGAAGTCGAAGAGGCGTCGATACGCCGCGGAAGCTTGGCCGAAGGCACGCTGGCGGCGGTGCGCTTGTGCCATACAGTCGAGCGCCCAAGCCGTAAGGCGCGGGGTAAGCTCGTGCGCTACCAAATCGTCGCAAAGGGTGAGGGCCCGCCCTGCCTCGCCATCTCCTAGCGCTCCGAGAGCCTCGACCAAATCCGCCCAACCTGCCAACTCAGCGACGCGCGCGGCGCCGATCTCCGTCTTGTCGACGAGAAGGGCGCGCGTGCGCCGAAGGTAGTCGTGCGCGTCGCCGAGTTGGCGAACCCGAGCCATGGCCAAGTTGACCAGAATGTTGGCGCGCCCGCCCGGCAAGCTCTCCGGTGTGTCGGCCAGCGCCCTCTCGAGGGAGCGTTCGGCAGCTGCCAGCGCCTTCGCGTTTGCAGTCGGATCGAGCAAGGTCCAGAACCCTGAATCGGCTGCTGCTTGGGACACGAAGAACGCATAACAGCCGTCCTCACCGCATTCCTCAATCGCGCGGTTGATGTGCGCAACTGCCCGCGTCGATGCACCCAACCGTGCGAGCAGTCCCGCTTCGGCCTCGGGAACCACGATGCGTAACGGCTCGGCAACGCGCAAGAAGTGCCGGTCGGCTTCGCGAAGGTCTTGCCATGCTCGGGCCAACTGCCAACCCACAGCGAGCGCATATCGAGCACGCTGAGAGGCCACCTGCCCAGCTACCGTATCGACCTCGGGCTGGTCGAGCCAGCCCGGAAGGTCTCCGAGACGGGACCGTGCCGCGGCCAACGCACTCGGTGTCTTTTCTTGAACGAGGTAGTGCACCGATGCTAGATCGGCGAGCGTCGCCAAGACCGGAAAGCCCTCGGTTCGCGCCTCTCGAGCAGTCCGATCGAGGCCCGTGACGATTTCCTCCATACTGCCCGCGGCCAAACCGCCCCTGAAGCGGGCATTCAACTCGTCATACGGTGCCGCTCTCGCCGGTTGGTAGAGCATTGCTTTGCACGGAAGATCGTCTACTCTTTCGGTCTGCGCATCGTGCAACTGACCACACAGTGCGACCCGTTCGCCAGGGGCGGGTGTCGGTAGCGAAAAGCAGACGGTCGACGCCATGCGTCTGGACGGCTCCCCCAGATCCGGCTGGGGCGCCCGAACGTCGGCTTCATGATGGTCCACACGCCAGAACAGCCGGGCTTGCCAGCCCGAGGTATCGAGCGTCGCTGGTGCACGAAAACAAACCGTTGCCGCCGCGGTGCCGAACAAGACCGGTGTCAGGGTGCCGGTCTCCGCATCGACCTCAACCTCCTCGTGGCCGGTCCAGGCGACCTCGACCTCCTCGAGCAGGCCCGGTCCGCGGTCGCAGCCAAAGGCCACCAGTAGCCCGACGGTCGCCGCCGCCAGACGCTTCACGAAATCACCCCTGCTCGATCCCGAGGTGCTCAGCACAGGCCCGCAAGGCGTCGTTGAACGCCTGTTTGAGCTTGTAAACCGCTTTCCGCGACCAGCCGGTGATCTGTGCGATCTCACTCGGGGTCAGCCCATCGCGGTGTCGAAACTGGTGGTAGAGGTGAACCCGGGTACCACGACCCTGCAAGCAGGCATCGAGCTGGAGCAGGGTATCGCGGTCGACGACGGCGCGCTCAGCCGTGGGGTCCACCTGCTCCCGTTCGGGTTCGATCAAGGGCACGACCTTGCGCCGTACCGCCGACCGCCGACGGTTGGTGGCGATGCCGCAGGCCAGATCCCAGAGGTATCGCTCTACCTGCGTTGCCTGCAACTCAGCACCCGTGTGACGATCGAGAAAACGGCGCAGGACGCGGTAGTCATGTTGAAACAGCAGAATAAACGTGTCCTGCAGCAGGTCTTCGGTGTCCAGACCACCTGCATAGCCGTAGCGCTGACGCAGACGCCGAAACAGCCGATCCGAGAACGTATCGTAGAGCCACCCGGCCGCTTCGCGGTTCCCCTCCACGACCTTGCGAATCTTGCGCTGCACCTGATCCCTTTCCCCCGATCGTCGAGCGCCAACCTTCCCAGCGCGATCGGCACGTTTCCGCCAGCGTAGCAGGTCGGCAATCTTCGACTGGCAAGGGGAGGGGTAATCGCTACGCTCGGCGACTCCTATTGGAATGGAGGCCGCTGGCGGCATGTGCCATCGAGCGATGGCGCCACCTCGGTATCAGTGCATCTCTCTCACGCTGGACCGTATCGTCGCCAGCTCCCCGGCCCGACGCGCAACCTTATGGGGCGCCGGGTCGGTTTCTATTGCTTCCGGTAACATCGACCCATGACCACGTCAGGGCCGCATCATGCCCAGGAAGACGAGCTGGCGCTCGACAGCGCCCTCAACGCCGCCCAGAAGACCGCGGTCACCGCCGCGCCTGGCCCGCATCTGGTGGTTGCTGGCGCTGGAACTGGCAAGACCCGAACGTTGGTCTATCGGGTTGCTTACATGGTCGCCCAAGGCCTGGCGCCGGAGTCGATTCTCCTCCTGACCTTTACCCGTCGGGCATCACAAGAGATGCTCCGACGCGCTTCGACCGTGCTCGACGCGCGCTGTGAGCGCGTCAGCGGCGGCACTTTTCACGGATTCGCCAATCTGGTCCTGCGACGCTGGGCGCATTTGCTCGGCTACACCGACGGTTTCACGATCGTTGACCGGTCCGACGCCGGTGACCTTATTGGGGTGGTCCGCACCGAAGGGGAATACGCCCGCAAGGGAAGGCGATTCCCGCGCAAAGACACGCTCCTCGACCTCCTCTCCAAACAGGTCAACACCAACCGTTCGCTCGAACAGCTGTTGGCGGAAGACATGCCACAGTTCGTCGACGACCGCGACGACATCGAAGACCTTGGCAAGCGGTTCGCCGCGCGCAAGAAAGAGCTCAACGTCCTTGATTACGATGACCTCTTGGTGGGCCTTCGCGATTTGTTGGCTGGCCACGAGGTGGTCCGCGCCAAGCTGGCGGCCACTTACTATGCCGTTTTGGTCGACGAGTTCCAAGACACCAACCGCCTTCAGGCGCACATCGCCGCGCTGCTTGCCGCCGGGCACGGCAACTTGATGGTGGTGGGCGACGAGGCACAGAGTATCTATGCCTTCCGGGGCGCCAGCTTCCGCAACATCGTCGACTTCCCACGCCTGTTCCCGAACTGCGCGCGGACAGTCCTAGAGCAGAACTACCGAAGCACCCAGGCGGTGCTCGACTTGGCCAACGCAATACTGGCGCCAGCGCGGGAAGTAACGCCCAAGACCCTGTTCTCAGAGCTTCCCACGGGCCCCAAACCCCGCTACGTTCGCACCGACGACGATGGCGCACAGGCAGCGTTCATTGCCGAACGAATTCTCGCGATGCGCGAGGAGGGCACGCCGCTGGCGGAAATCGCCGTCCTGGCGCGTGCCGCCTGGCACACCAACGCACTCGAGGTCGAGCTTCAGAGACGCAACATCCCATTCATGAAATACGGCGGCGTCCGATTCGTCGAGGCCGCCCACATCAAGGACGTGTGCGCCCTGTTGCGGTTGGCGACCAATCCACGCGATATGGCGGCCTGGCACCGAGTCTTGACCTTGCTCGAGGGGATCGGCCCAACCGGTGCCCAACGTATTGCCAGCCAGGTGATCGAGGCGGGCGGTGATCTCGAGGTCCTCGCCGCGCCGCACCTGGCGCGCCAACGATACGGCGACGACCTTGCGAAACTCGGCGCCCTCCTTAGCCAGCTTAGAGGTGAAGACACGAGCGTCTCCGAACGGCTCGATGAGGCATTGGCTTTCTACCAACGCCTCATGTCCAAGAAGTACGACGACGTCCGTCGCCGACAGCAAGACCTCGAGGCGCTCCAGACCCTTGCCGAACGATACGACACTCTCGATCAATTCCTCGCGGATCTGGCCATCGATCCGCCCAACCTGACCCGTCCCCAAAAGGATCATGATCCCGACGACGAAGCGATCACCCTGTCGACTGTCCATTCAGCCAAGGGCCTCGAGTGGCAGGCCGTCTTCGTGATCAACCTCAACGAAGGCCATTTCCCGAATTGGGCCAGTCGCGACGATCCCGAGGCACGTGAGGAAGAACGTCGCCTCCTTTACGTTGCCGTCACCCGAGCCCGCCGCCATCTCTACCTAGTACGCCCGGATGTCCTGGCTCAACGCGGTCGTGGCGAACGTATCGCCGAGATCAGCCCTTTCCTCGCCGAGCTGGATCTCGCGGCACTGACCGAGGAAACGGTCTACACCCGACGCTCGGAAACGCCTGCTTGGGGCGACACGAAATGCGAAGCGGCCGAAGACGACGCTATGCTCCGTCGTATCCAGGCCTACTTCGGCGACGACGCGTGACCGCAGCACTGCTCCTCCCGTCTGCCTGCCCAGCTTGCCGCGCGCCGCTCGTGCGAGTCGATGACAACCGCTTCGACTGCAGGGCAGACGCGACGCGCTTCGAACGCGAGGACGGCATCTGGCGCATGCTCACCGTCGAAGCGGCTGCGGCGACCGAAGGCTTCCTCGCTGGCTACCGCACGGTCAGGCAAGCAGAGGCCTGGGGTCAAGACAATGGCGCCTATTTTCAAGCCCTGCCCTTTCGCGACACCTCAGGCCACCACGCCGAGATCTGGCGTATCCGAGCGCAGAGCTTCCGGACGGTCTTGCGCCGCGTCGTCCAGCCTCTGCGAACCACCAACCGCAGCGCGCTCCGAATTCTCGATCTCGGTGCCGGCAACGGCTGGCTGGCCAACCGGTTGGCCAACCAGGGCAACCAGGTCGCCGCCCTCGACCTCGACGACGACTCGCGTGATGGCCTGGGTACCCACCGCCACTACGGGAACCCGCTGCCCTTCTTGCCGGTGCAAGCGAGCTTCGACCACCTGCCGTATGCCGAAGGCAGCGTCGATCTGGTGATCTTCAACGGTGCCTTGCACTACAGCACCGACTATCGAACAACGCTTCGTGAAGCCCAACGGGTCCTTACAACAAGCGGCCGCATCGTCATCCTCGACTCGCCGTTTTATCGCAAACGTGCGAGCGGTCGGGCCATGGTGCAGGAACGCGACGCTGCGTTTCGCGCCCAACACGGAGGCGTTTGCGGTTCGGTCACCAACGAGGCATTCCTGACCCAAGACCGACTCGACACAATCGGTCGAGAAATCGGCATGGCGTGGCACGTCTGGCGCCCTTGGTACGGCTGGCGCTGGACCCTGCGGCCGCTCGCCGAACGACTAAGAGGACATCGCGAGCCCGCTCGTTTCTATGTCGTCTCGGGGTCGAACACCACAACTTTCGCCTCGACGCAAGGTAAAGAAATCATCCAAGACGTATCCACACACTGCTAGGAGGCCGCATGAATCGCATTTCTCCGCTTCTCGCCCTGTTCGTCCTGGTTCCCATTGTTGGCGGCGCCGCCCATGACCGCCAGGTACCTACGCCCTCTCGCTGCGGCCGTGGGTAGGGTCGAGAGGTGGCGCGGTGGTTTAGGCTCGGCCTATCTGTTCCTACTATCCCTCCGCCGGGCCATCCCGACGGCGATCGGCAGGGATGTTTCGAGCCGCAGCTTCATTTCGGCGAGCCGGTTCGAGACCGCCTGAAAACCGCCGATCGATTGGCCAAACTGGCGACGCTCTTTGGCATAGCGGACACAGTCATCGAGCTGCCGCGCCATGGCCCCCACATGGCTGGCAAAAATGAAGCTCCGCCGTACGCCTCCTAGAGCAGAGCCAGTAGCGACGGTCGGTCGAGCTGATTGGTACCAACGCTCACCGGTCGCCGAATCGCAGCAACAAGGCGCTCCAGTGAAAACCGGCCCCAAACGAAGGGCACAGGACCAGTGCCCCCGGCTTGATGCGACCGGCTTGATCGGCCTCCCACAAGGCCACGGGAATCGACGCCGAGCCGGTGTTGCCGTAGTGCTGGACGTTGATCACAAAGCGCTCGAGACCGACACCGAGCTTCTTGGCCACGGCGTGGATAATGCGCAGGTTGGCTTGGTGCGGTACCACCAGGTCAACCTCATCGAGACAGCGCCCGGCTTTGGCCAGTACATCTTGCGCGGCGGCACTCATGCGCTTGACTGCTTCGCGGAACACCGCCCGTCCGTCCATAACGATCTTGTGATGTAAGCCGGCCTTCGCCATCGCTTCGGTGAACGGGTTCTTGGTGCCACCGTTGGGAAAACACAGAATGTCGGCCTTGCTGCCATCGGTGCCGGCGACGGCGGCCAAGATTTCCACCCGTGCGTTGGCCCCGACGATTGCGGCACCCGCCGCGTCGCCAAACAAAACATCGGTCTCGCGCTGCCGCCAGCTGATGCGCTTGCTGAGCGCCTCGACGCCAACGACCAGCACACGTTCGGCACCGAGCAGCACCCGACCACGGGCCACGTCGAGCGCTTGGAGGTAGCCGGCACAACCACTGCCAGCGAGATCGAACGCCGGGATCTCCCGCGCGCCGAGTTGGTGCTGAACGAACGCGGCGGTATCGGGGACGGGGTACTCCGGCGTGTCGGTGGCGATGATGATCTCGTCGAGATCCGTGGCGTCGAGGTCCGCGTCGGCGAGCGCCGAGCGGGCCGCCGCCACCGCCAACTCGGTGGTGCTTTCGTCTTCCGCCGCGATCCGCCTTCGCTCGATACCCGAGCGCTCACGGATCCACGTGTCCGAGGTGTCGACGTACTGGGTCCACTCGTCGTTGGTCATCACGCGCTCGGGCAGGTAGCCGCCGAGCCCAATCAAACCGATGCGTTGCGGCGTCGATGCTGTTGCCATCCCCCGATGATAAACGACGACCAGCTTCGGGCAACTCGACCATTCGGGTCGCCCGGAACATTCACACCGCCCCTACGGAGAGCAACTCTTGTTCTTCAGTGTCGGTGCCGTCACCACGCCACCCATGTTGTTGACCTTCATGTCGACCTCCCAGGTACATTTGCAAGTCCCCGCGGGTCCGCTGACGATCGCCAAGAACTTAGCGTTGTACGAGGTCCCCAGCGCACCGCCAGCGCCGGCTTGGGCTGCGGTAAGAGAATGAAAACCGGGGCCATCGACCCAGGCAATCGACGGCGGGTTACCACCGCCACCAGCGCTGGAGGCGTGGTTGCCCGTGTGGGGTCCGTCCGGAGCGTAGCTGCCACCGCTCACCGGATAGCTCTGTCCGTTGTGCATCTTGTCGTGGGTACCTCCAAGATAGGTTGCGGTACGTTTGACCCACTGCTTGAAAGTGCACAACGCCGGGTCGCTTCCCGCTTTCAGCTTGGCAAAGACCTCGAACTTGTACGCCAGATGGTTTCCATCAGTACCGCCGGCCCAGGTCGGGGTCATTGGGCCATTGTTGTTGCCACCGCCCCCAACCGGATGATGTGGAATGGTTGACGTGGTTCCGGCACCTTTGATGTCCATTTTCTCGCAACCACAGGTCGCGGCGCAGACAAAGGTCGCCTTTTGCAAGTCGGCGGTGCACACCGCGGTTGACTCGAATCCGTCGACATCAGTGACGGTCATCGTCACCGGATAGGCGTTCCCCCCGCAATAGGTGTGCGTGACTGTCGGGCCATAGGCAACTGTGCCATCACCGAGGTCCCACGCCCAGTCAACGATGCCGCCGTCCGGATCAAACGAGCCGTTGGCGTCGAGCTCAACGGTGCTTTGCGTGACCGTTCCGGTTGCCTCCGCCACCGGTTGTTTGCCAACCGAGATCAGACGTTCAGTGCTACCACGAAGACCCCTGGAGTCGGTCATGGTGACGCGAACCAAGTAGTCACCCGCTTCGAGCGCGGCCGTATCCCACAGCGCAAGGGCGACCCCCAAAGCCTCGCCGCCCTCGGCCCCGTCGGTGCCGATGGTCTCCCATCCGTCACTCCCCTGGTACTCGAAGTGTGCTTGTGGAATGACATCCAACATTCCGGCTTCGGTCCAACCATAGAGCAGCGCTTGACCGACCGCCGGCTTCTCGGACTCCTCGCCCGCGTAGCCGAGCGAAGGTTTGGGCGCACCGTCGACATCAACTGGCTTGGTATCCAGACTCCGGTCGTGAATCACACCACCAGCCGTACCATCATCGCTACCCCGCTCGGTCGGAGCGGTGTCCGGACCCTTGCCAACCGTGAAGTTGGCATCCGACACCCATTCACCGGTCACCGCATCGTAACCGTGGACGGTTAGGACAACCGGCTCGTCCGACGAGCCATCAGGACCGTAAATCGTGTACGAGACCGTGGCAGGGAAGTCTTGGGCGGCGACATAGTCAGTCGACAGCTCGATTTCCCAGCCAGGCGGTGTATCGGCCACCAACGCGATATCGCCCTCGGCAAAACCACTACCGCCAACGACGAAATCGCCCGTTGCGGTGCCGCCAAACATCGCCACTTGGATGTTGTTGAGCCACCGATGGAAGGTGTCCAGTGGCTTGGTTTGATCGAAGTTCTTGACCTCGAACCGGAAGCAGTACTTGCCAGCAGCCGCGGGCTTCTTGGCACACAGCTCAGCGGTCTTGCCAGGATCGATGCCCGCCGAATCCGTGGATGTCGAGATCCGCGTTCCCAGGACTCCAAACTTGTAGACGCCGACGTCGTACTCGACCGCAATGGTGTCGGTACAGATGTTCTTGACCTTGATGTAAACGCTGTCACCACGTTCATAGGGCTCTCCAACCCGCTCCAAGCAATTGGCCGCTCGCGTACTCGTCCCCCCTTCTTGAGCCACGACGGCGACGGGCATCACAGCCAAAGTTGCGAGCAATCCCAGGACGGCGATCCACGATGAGCCAACGTTCAACAATCGAAAGTGCATTTGCATCTCCTCGGGTTAGCGGGCCACGACGAGCGGATTCGCCGAGCCCGAAATAGCCGCGCCACGCAGAGCACGCCACGCGACGACAACACCAGCACCACCGAAGCGGCTCTCAGAGAAAAGCTGATCTGTGGCGCTCACTGGTGAAGCGCAAAGCATCACGGAATTGAATACCCGACATACGAATATCGCTTCTAGCGAAGGCCGTGTCGCGGGTTGGCCGTGATCTGGCGTGAAATGTAGTCTAGCGTGAAATAGCGGATCACGCGGACCAAGCGACGGTTGGGTCTACGAAGTCGCCGCGATCAAATCGTTGACCGCTGCGGCAAACCGTGGCCCATCGTCTTCCTGCAAGAAGTGACCACCCCGCAAGGTGACATGAGGCTGGCCTTCGGCACCCGGAATGTGCTTCTGCAGCCAGCGATCACCGCCGCGGGTGATCGGGTCGCCGTTGCTGAAGGTCGTCAAGAACGGTTTCTGCCACCGTCCTAAGATTTCCCAGGCTATACGATTCGCGGGCGCCGCTGGGTCGCTGGGTGAGGTGGGTACGAGACGCGGAAACGCGCGCGCACCAGCCTTGTATGACGAAGACGGGAAGGGCGCGTCGTAGGCCTGGCGCTCGGCTGGGTCGAGGGTTCGGCGACAGCCGGACGCGATAAGGCGCCCAATGGGAAACCACGGCGAATAGCGCGCAAACGCTTGCCAGATCTTAAAGGCCTTGGGCATTGCCCGATCACCGGTGGGCAATCCGCCGTTGCCCACGACGATGCGGGCAAACCGTGCCTCATGCTCCGCTGCCAATCGGAGCCCAAGCAACGAGCCCCAGTCCTGGCACACGAGGGTGATGTCGCGCAGATCGAGCGCTTCGACGAAGGCCTTTAGCCAGTCCATGTGGGTTTGGTACGAATACGCGGCCACCTGCTTCGGCTTGTCCGATTTGCCAAAGCCGATCAAATCGGGCGCCACGACCCGATGTCCCGCCATCGAGCAGACCGGAATCATAAAGCGATAAAGATACGACCATGAGGGTTCGCCGTGCAGCATCAACACCGGTGCGGCATCGCGCGGACCTTGGTCTACGTAGTGCATCCGCAACCCGCTACCCACCTCGACGTAGTGGGCGTCAAATGGGTAATCCGGCAGGTTTTCGAATCGTTCGTCCGGGGTGCGCAGGGCGTCGATCATGCCCGGTGCTCGGTCATACTCAATTGGACTCCAGTTCCGCCGCGGTTTCAGCGGACGCAAGCGCTGGCGCGACCCGACTCAAAACGCCCGAGAAACGCTGTTTGATGCCGGCGTTGCTAACCACGTCGAGGTAGTAGTGATACTTGGTTCCCGGCACGACATCGCGGTCGGTCCAAGCATAGGCATGGGTCTCTTCCGGCTCGTCCCCAACCACCCGTACGATCCGCTCGCTGGCACGCCGAAACGGGCCTTCCCGTTGCTCGGAACGATAAACGATGTAGCCGTAGACCCGCTCTTCCTGCTGCGCTTTCCAACGCAGGGTAACCTCCGAGGCCAGGGTAACCTCCGAAGCAATGGCATCGCCCGCCGCCGATTCGCTTGCCTGCTCCGCCACAGCTTCGTCGTGCGAACCTGCAGGGACAGCGCTTGGCCTCTCACGCGCATGACCTGGAACCGGTGCGACCGCCACCTTAAACAGAAGGACTCCCACCAAGAGAATCCTCATGGTTGCGCTCCAGAGCCGGGCACCTCGAGTTGCTGGATCATGGTATCGCGGCCCACGAAGATCGCCCGAAACCGCAGCGGCAATGGCTCGCTTTGACCCACCAAGCGAACCTGAAACACGCCGCTGAGGTTGTCGCGCCCAGCAGAGGACGCCACGAGCTCCAGGTGCCAACAAGGGCTGGGCGTTGGGTCTTCTCCGCCGCAGGGTCGATAGCTGGCCGTAAGCTGCGTGGGAAGATCGTCGATCCGGTCAACCTCGAAGGCCGTGCCGGTTCGACTTTCGAGGCGGATGGCAGTCTCGACCCGGCCTCCCTCGCGGCCCAGGCCGAATTCGATTGGATTCTCGCTCGGAACGATGTCGCCAAAGACGTTGGCGCTCCAAGCGACACGTTGGGTTTGCTGGTGGCCAACATTGGTACGAATCTGAGCTTCGCCACCTTGCATACCGAGTGGCGCGTTTGGTGCCATGGTAAGCGTCAAGGCCATTCCCTCACCCGCGACCCCAAGGCGCTCGACCTCTCGAAGAGCCAGCCAATCGGGCAGTCCATCGGTACCGAGCACCTCGAGGCGTGCGACCTCTCGACTCGACAGCTCGATACGCTGCTCACCACCCTGGGCCCGGTCGATCCATCCCAAGTCGACCCGAATGACCTCCGGATCGTACGCCGATTGGGCGAAGCCCGAGAGGGTGAATCGATACCGGGGCCGACCAGACTCATCGGTGAGAATCGCGTATCGATGGTTGAACTCGCCGAGGCGCTCCATGGGCTGCCGGACGACGATCTCTCCCGACGCGCCAGCAGCGATCGTGGTTGGTGAGATTTCGATCTCCGCGCTGCCACTGACATCAACCACCTCGACGACAATGACGTCCGTGGCACCTTCGTTTCGAAAGGCGAAGCGGTGCTCGACGACCTCATCGAGGTAGGCAGCGCGATCGAACTCTGCACGCGGCTCATCGAGCACCAGCGTCGTTTCGGACGCGCGCGCTGGCCAGGAACTAGCGCCACCGACAAGTGCCATCAGTGCGGTGATTCGTACCGCCGCGCCAATGCTGGTTGAACGCAGAGCCAAAGCAAAACTCCTTAGAAACAAATCTGCCCTCGCGCGCGAGGGCAGATTGTATCCCGGCGTGGCGCCAGGTCGTGCCGGCCCGAAGACCGACGCGAGTCGATCAATCGATCGAGAACTCGATCAGCTCGACCGGCAACGTGCCCGTGACGGTAAGCGTGAAGGTCCCACAGCTGGCCGTTGTACCGGCGTTGTAGTACGAATCAACGTAGAGGTAGTAGGTACCCGGAGTGTAGGCCGCGGCGGGGATATCTTCAGGCCCAGCGCCAGCACCAACCGAGTCCTGCGAGTTGGCGATGCAGGAGTTGCCATCACCGCAGGTGCCGATCAAGAACAAAGCAAGGTCGCCAGCCGATCCGGTGAGGTCAGCGCTAAACGCGACATTGTTACCCGCACCGAGCGTGATCTCATAGATCTCGTCCTCGCCGCCGTAGGAGAACGGCAAACCGCAGGTCCCGACATAGCTGGTGATGGTGTTGGTGTTGTCACACGTATCACCGGAATCCATGAACGGGAGCGGGCCGGTAATGGCTGCCATCGGCGGACACACATCGCTCCCATCTTCCGGGAAGGGGCCATCTTGACCAGTACCGGCGAAGTCAGCGTCCGTGCGATTGACCGCCGCGGCAGCAGGCATGGCAAGCAGTAGTGCCACAACAATGATGAAACCGAGTGTGCGCATCGAAGTTCTCCAGAGGTTTGAGGGAAACAGCCAACCTCCGAAGCGGAGGGAGCGATAAGCTCTTGGCGATGTCGAGTTTCTCAACGGTAGAATTCAAGGCGACGGTACTGCAAGAACGGCCCACGGGTCAACGACTCCGCAATAACGTCATCCATGGTCCAAGTCAGGCCCCCGCCGACTACTGTCCAGGACCGCTCGCCATCACGGCCTGGCTGGCGATCTCCATGGTTTCGATGCTCACCGCCACAGCGCCGACCTTCGCCAATGACCCCTCGAACCGGACCACGCCCAATGTCTTGATGATCACCGTCGATACGCTGCGACCGGACGCCCTGGGCTGGGTCGCCGGCCGGGGCGAAACCCCTACGATCGATCGACTGGCGGAGACCGGTCTCGCTATGCCGAAGGCGGTAAGCCCGGTACCCATCACCTTGCCCGCGCACGCATCGATCTTGACTGGACTGATCCCCCGCCGCCACGGTGTTCGCGACAATGGTCAGTTGCTGGCAGCAACGGTGCCGACCCTCGGCGAAGCGCTCGCCACGGGCGGCTACTCCACCGCAGCCTTCGTCAGCGGCTTTCCTCTACAACGCATTTTCGGCCTCGACCGCGGCTTCAACCACTACGATGACACGTTGCCAGAGGGGCGAGAAGGGTGGCTGGAACGACGGGCCGGCGACACCACAGCGGCGGCACTCGACTGGCTTCGCAGCGCGCCCGAGCCTTGGTTTGCTTGGGTGCATTACTACGACCCCCACGACCCATACGACCCGCCGCGCACATTTTGGCAACCCGGTCCCCGAGGTCCCTACGACGGCGAGGTAGCCTACACCGATCACGCGATCGGCACCTTGCTCGACGGTCTGACGCTTCCGGACGCTCGTCCGAGGCTCACGATTTTGACCGCCGACCACGGTGAGGCACTGGGCGAACACCGCGAGACCACACACGGTTACTTCATCTACGACTCAACGGTGACCGTACCGATGATCTTGCACTGGCCGGGCACGATCGAGCCGAGACGCAGCGACCATCCCGCGCGCTTGGTCGACCTGGCCCCTACTGTGCTCGACCTGCTCGATCTGCCAGCGCTCGGCAACACCGACGGCCATAGCCTGAGGCCCCTGATCGCCCAATCCGAAGTCAAGCCCGCGCCGGCCTACATCGAAACCCGACTACCTTGGGTCTACTTCGGCTGGGCACCACTGAAGGCGGTGCGTGACCAGGGCTGGAAACTGGTTGTGGCGCCCAAGCCCGAGCTCTTTGACCTCGATGCCGACCCGGCGGAAAGCCGCAATCTGATCAACGAGGCACGACGGGAGGCACGACGCCTTCAAGCATTGCTCAAGGAGATCGAGGCTCGCCCGATGGTCGGCATGTCAGCAGCCTTGGCCGACCCCGAGAGCTTGGCCAAATTGCGTGCGCTCGGTTACGTCGGTAGCGGTGGTGGCGCGGACGAGCCTCCCGCGAACCTTCCCGACCCCAAGGATCGGGTGGAAATGCGCCAAACGCTGCTCGATGCCGAAGCCCTGATGAAGGGCGGCCAGTTCAACGCCGCCGTCGCCCGCTTCGATGCGGTGCTGGCCGACGAACCCAACAACCGCTTCGCCACCCTGCGCGCCGGGACCGCGTTGCTCAAAGCTGGACAACATACCGCAGCGGTACCGCGGCTCAAACGTGCTGTCGAGCTCGACCCAGCGCGTGCCGAAGCGCGCTATGTCCTCGGTGAAGCCCTGCTGCATCTCGGTCGATTCGCCGAAGCGACGCCACAATGGATGGAACTCGTACGCCTCCAACCTCGGCGCTTCGAGGCCTGGGCCAACCTGGCGGCAGCCCTTCATGGTGACGGCCAAAGTGCTCAGGCAGCCGATGCGGTGAAACGGGCCTTGGCCCTCGCGCCTGACGAAGAACCACTGCGCCAGGCACTGGCGCGGTACCTGGCAGCAGCCAACGACCCGAAAACAGGACCTACGAACGATGACTAGGACTAGGTCACTAGAACCACCAACATCTTCACAAATGAGCCAGATGTTGATGTTCGATGCCCTGGCTTCGGTGCAAGTAGAGCAATCTTCTGCTGTAGCGGCCGGACCTGTGCCGGCCGTCTTCCTGACAGAAGTCGGACGGCCGCCAGGGGCGACGGCCGCTACCGAAGAAGGAGATACAGAGTCTGAGGCGAAGCGTCGCTAGCAGTGACGATCGAGAACCGGTTCACAGGATCGCTCCGATCGCGGCTTCACGGACCGCCAGGAGGCGGATCCTTGACCTCGAGTGCTGTCCCGACCGGTTCAGCGCCATCGGGGAAGGCCTTTCTTTGCCATGCCCATTCCATGGCGCGAGCCTCCCCCCCCGCGTCGCCCTCGACCCGTGCGTGAAGGACATCACCTTCCCGCCAATAGATCACGCGTTGAGGGAAGTCATGCTCGAGGTTCTCAAACGTCACGCGCTCATCGTCCACCGCCGCGAGCGGAAACGGTGTCGCGGGCTGACCACCTGGACATGGCGAAAATGCCCTTCATGACCCCGCCGATTCCGAGCGCCCCGCAGACCGCACGTGGACGATACCGAACAGCATGGTCTGCAGGAGGTTGCTCACCAATCCACCTTCAGCGCGACGCAGGCGCGGAAAGAAAAGGACACACTCCACGAGGTGGGCCGCCAGCAACAGCACCACGAAAATCCGGCCTACGCCCGAAAACAACGTATCCGTGGCAATCACATACGAGCCGAGGCCCCAGATCCAGACCAGTCCGATCACCATTTTCGCAAGCACACGCTCTCCTTGTAGATCTCGCTTACCGCGCGCTTGCCTCGTTAGGACTAGAGGGCCCGATGATTCCGAGGAAGTTCACAATTGTGACAACTTTCGAGAGCGAGGCCCAGTGTCTCGAGCAGGGAGCGCAGCGCAGCCCGGAGGGTGGCCGCAGGCCATTCGAGCACCCCGCGCAGGGACACTGGGCTCGCTCGGTAGAGGCACAGCCTCACAAGCCGGGCCAGTACGGCGCGAGCCCTTGCCGTTCCAACTGGCGACTCAAGCGTTGATCGAACGTCGCAACAGCGTCATACCGATTGACCATCGTCGCTACGACGAGAATCGCGTCGGCAAAGTCAACAACCGAGTTCGGCCAGAGGTCGAGAACACGCGGCCAAGCAACATCATTCGTCGCCGTTACCCCGGCCGCGGCGAGCAGATCAGCAACCGTTCCCGCGATCTCGTGGCGGTCCATGCCGTACAACTTCCCCAACACATAGACCATCTCGATAACCACCGCCTGGTGAACAATGATCTCCAAAGAGCCCTCGGAAGCAGCCTTCAACAACGTCGCGGCGCGCGCCTGTTGCTGCAGATTGCGGTCCGTGAGGAACGAGACCAACACGTTCGTATCCAAGACGATCCGCTTCACGATCCTTCACTACCGCGACGGGATCGGGCCAATCGCACGTCCTCGACCGCGGAGCCGGCACCCACTTGGACACTACCCCGGCGATCAAGAAAGCCACGTCGGGCCGGCACCACCCGGACATCCTGACCGACGATCTCCCAACACAAGAGGTCACGCGGCGCCAACCCAAGCTTCTGACGAATCTCTTTGGGAACCGTCGTTTGGAACTTGCTCGTTATGGTTGATTGAGGCATCAAAACTCCTTACGCAATCGTAGAATACGTAAGGAGCTTCGTCAATGGCGCCCTACCAAGCTGGCTCACCTTGACGGTACGGCGCCCAGGCCAGGGCCAGCAACCGCACATCGATATCGGTGCGCCGCGGCTTGAGCTCGAAGATCTCCAGTTCTTCTCGCTCGGGATCAAAGCGCTCTCCCAAGGTCTCGACCTCGACCGCGAGCTCGGCGTTGAGCTCTTCGAGTCGCTGCTTTTGGGCGACCAACTCTTCCTCGGCCCGCTTGACGTCACCACGTTCCTTGGCGATGCGCCCGACACTGCGGGTAGCGGTGGTGATCGACCGGCGACGTCCAAACAGCGCGCCCAGCAGCGTGGACCCGATCTGAATCGCGGTCTGCATCTTCTGGCTGCTCGCCTGTTGTGATTCGCGTTCCACCCGCTGCTCGGTACGGCGAATGCGGTCTTCCACCGTACGGAACTTGGATGCGTAGCGATCACGCAACTTCTCCACCGCCTCATCGCGTGCTTCATGGGCGACATCCGAAAGTCGAATACGGAAGTCACGCTCTGCTTCGCCTGGTTCGGAAATCAACTTGAACGTGGTGCTCTGGAACAGCGGGTGCCGACGACTGCGGTAAAGCGCATCGTCGAAGTCCTTGGTCCAGCGCTTGTAGCGCGCAGCCGTACCGGCGGCATCCGCGAGCTCGCCAAACGAGACCTCGTCCGACGCGGGATCGCGCTCCAACCGATCGGCTTCGATATCGAGCTCCTGCGCCGCGTACCAGTCGACATCACCATTCGGGTCGATCGGCACCAACTGTACGACGTCCTCCTGTGTCTCGAGGCCCTTGCGACTGTCGACGAAGTGCACACGAGCAGCACCCACCAGAAACGGTCGATACTCGATGCCATCGGGGCGACCGGCTACCGGCACGAACCGCTCCTTGACGGCGGGAGGCAGAACGGGCCGTGCCACGACCGCCGCCGATGCAACGGACGGCGCGGCAACTGCCGCGGGCGCGGCGACGGGTGCGGCAGCTGTGCTCGCTGCCAACGCTGCCTTGCGGTCGGCCATCAAGCTCTTGATCTGGTCACGGGTCAGCGGGCCACGCAGGTATGACAAGACCCAACGGGTCTGGAACACTGCGGGGCCATTCTCATGCACGTTGTGGAGCAGGAACACGCGCTTGCCGAGGCCGCTCAAGATTCGTTCGATGTCACGCCGACTGAGCGTGTTGCCCCCAGCCGCGCTTTCCAGACCATCGAGCACCCGCAACTTGTCGCGCTCGGTTTGCAGCCGCCCGAGGAACCAGGTCCCGATATTCGAAAGGGCCTTGTAGTCGAGGTCGACCGGATTCTGGGTCGCCAACACCAAGCCGAGGCCAAAGGCACGCGCTTGCTTGAGCATGGTGAGCAGCGGCGGCTTCGACGGCGGGTTGGCAACCGGTGGCAGGTAGCCGAAGATTTCGTCCATGTAGAGCAACGCGCGCAAGGACGAGGTGCCCGAACGCGACCGCATCCACGACAGGGTCTGGTTCAGGAGCAGCGAAACAAAGAACATCCGTTCCGGATCGCTCAGATGACTGATCGAAAAGATGGCGATCCGCGGCTTGCCGGTCTCGGTATACAGCATCTTGTCGACATCGAGCGGGGCGCCGGTGAGCCAGCTCGCGAATCCGGGCGAGGCGAGCAGGTTGTTCAACTGCATCGCCAAGCCGAACCGATCCTTGGCCGGAAAGAACGACTCCAGCGGCATGACGCCGACTGTTTCGATCGGTGGGTCTTGGATGCCTTGGATCAGGCCTGCAAGGTCGAGATCCTGGCCCGCGCGCCAGGCATCGGCGAAGAGATTGGACAGCAAGATGTGCTCACGGCTGCGAATGGGATCAGCGTCGACACCGAGCAGGCCGAGCAGGCTGGTGGCCGCCGTGGCAACGCGCTCCTTGAACGCATCCGCATCGTCCAGCACAGCCTGTGGTGGCGCCGCGAATGACGACAGGATCGATACCGGCAAGCCGGCTTCGCTGCCCGGGGTGTAGATCGAAATGTCGACCGCCGCGCGCAAGCGTTCGATCCGGGAAGGCTCTTGATCCCACGACGCCAAGCCGTTGCGCCACAAATCGGCCTGCTGGGCCGCGAACGCATCGGGCTCGACCCCTTTTCGCCGCGCATCATCTTCGTTGACCCAAGGCCTGAAGTCACTGGCCTCGAGCTTCGGAAAGGTGAGCATGAGGTTTCCGATATCGCCCTTGGGATCGATCACCAAGGCCGGCACACCGTCGATCGCCGCTTCTTCCAGCAAACCGATACACAGGCCGGTCTTGCCGCTGCCGGTCATGCCCACGCACATCGCATGGGTCACCAGATCCTTGGCGTCATAGAGCAACGGCTCGGGGCGTGTTTCTCCTTGTTCGAGATCGTAGGGTCGTCCGAGGTAGAACGCCCCAAGCTTCTCGTACGCCTTGTCTTCCATCGTCACGTTACGCCTCCAGCCACTCCGAATCGCGCTCGACGGCCAGCGAAATCCGCGCCGGGCCGAGCTGGTGTTTACACGTTGGCGTGACTTTCTCACAACGCCGTACCCCATGCACCCAAGGCCAATCGACGATCCTTGCTAAAATGGTCATTCTGGCCTTGAACCGCGCTCCCCCGAACCGAGGACTACACACGATGCCGTTGCGCCGAGCACTCCTGACCCTCTGGTTTCTTCCCCACACCCTGCTGGCTATCGGTGGTCCTTTGCCGGTCGACTCCGAGCTTGCCGCCCAGCGCGATATCGAGCTGGAGTTGCACAACGCCTCGGTGAGCGTCGTGGTGGACCCCACCGCGCGACCCTGGATCAAAGCCACCTCAACCCAAGCGAAGTCGTCTGGTGCCCCCGAACTCGCCTTTGACTGGACCGAGGGTCCGCTTCGCGTCGTACGCAGTGACGGTTTCGACGGCGCCGAGCGCATCAGGGTGGAGATCAACATTTCACCATCTCAACGCCTGGTTGTTCAGGGGATCGATATCGACCTACGTGTCGCAGCGGCAGATTCCTTCGACGCGGCGCGCGATCCGGAAGATGACGAGGAAGACGCCCCGCCACCCGCACCCAACACCCAGGGCCAAGCCGTCGCTGCCGCCCGACCTCGCCAAAGAACACCCACCCAGCCTGACAACGGCGACTCGCCGTACCGTGTGGAAATCGGCGTCGAAGGCGGCCAGGTGGACGTCGCGGGACTGCGCGATGTGCTGATCGCAGCCGTTGGCGCCGTCGTTCGAACGAGCGACACCGGCGGCAACCTGAAACTGACCGTCACGGAGGGTAGTGAAGCGGAGATCCTCGCCCACCACGGCCCATCCGACATCAAGGGAATCAGCAGCGATTTGGCCTTGGTCGACTCGGTCACCAACGCCATCTTCGAGCTCGATAGCACCAACACGATTCTGCGCGACGGCCGCGGAACCCTGGCGGTCAATAGCCGCGGAGCGCTCGTCGTTCTCGACGGCTGGCAAGGGCACACCCGGCTCATTGCCCGCGATGGCCCAATGGAAATCCGCGGTGGCACCGGCAACGCCAACCTGACCATCGCCGGCGCCGGGCTCGATGTCGTCCTCGACGGTTGGCAAGGAAAGATGTCCTTCAAACAGAGCGGCGGCAGCTTGCGAGCAACGGGTTGGGAGGGCATCGCGGATGTGCACGTGGAAAACGGGACCGATCTCGACCTGAGCTCGGTGTCCGGGCCGCTCACCTTGACCATGAAGTCGAACAGCCGAGGCCGCATCGAGGGTCTTGTCGGGCAACTCAAGGCCGAGATCGCCAACGCGGAGCTCGAGTTCCACCAGATCACGACCCTCCACCTCAAGGCGCAACAGTCGACGCTCGTCGGCAGCGGCGTCGGGCGACTCAACCACTTCGAAGTGGCCTCGTCACGCGTCGACCTCGATCTCACCGAGACCCTCGGGCGTCCCACCATCCGCTTGCGACGCAAAACCCGCGCCGATGTCCGCATGGCGACCCCCTGCTTTGTCGTCATGGACGAAGACAAACGATCCGCCTTGACCAGCCAGGTCACCGTCAACGGCTGCGAGTTGCTCAACGGACGCAACCTGGTTGGACGACGTGGCGGTCTCGCCGCATCGCGCCACTTCCTCAACGCGACTCTCGCACCCGACGCCGAGCTCGATGTCGAGGGCATCCCGTAGCCGTCGACACTCGGGTCGGTTACGCTAGAGCAGCCCGATCATCGAAGCAACCTGCTCGGCCCTGCCCGCTCGGTCTGCCCCGCTCGGCTTCACTTCTGTTTCGAGCGATGGCCCGGCGCGGCTTTGCGGCGAGCACTTCCGCACAGGAGTCGTCCATGAAGCCGTCGCTCTGCCTGTCGTTCCAGACCTCTTCGAGCCCGGCCTATTCGAACCCGGCCCGTTCGAACGAGGCCCGCTCGCGCTTGGTCTCAACCCCCAACCGCCCGTTTCAAACGACACTCGGCGTGATCGCCGGACTCAGCCTCCTGATCCTATCGGCCGTCATTGCCGTCGCGGACGAAGGCCCAGAGCCGCGATTCGATTCATCGCTGATACAGGCACTCGAGTGGCGCAACATCGGGCCCTTCCGCGGCGGCCGAGCGACCGCCGTCGCGGGCGTACCGGACAGGCCCCACACCTACTTCTTCGGCAGCACCGGCGGCGGCGTTTGGCGTACCACCGACAGTGGTACCACGTGGAACAACGTCTCCGACGATCACTTCGAGACGGGCTCGGTGGGCGCCATTGCGGTGGCTCCCGGAGACGCCAACGTGGTCTGGGTCGGCATGGGTGAAGCCCCCGTACGCGGCGTAATGACCACCCATGGCGACGGCATCTACAAGTCCACGGACGGCGGCGACACGTGGCAAAATGTAGGGCTCGAACAGACGTTTCACATCAGCCGCATTCACATCCACCCGCACGACCCGGAAACCGTGTGGGTCGCGGCCCAGGGCCATCTATGGGGCCCCAACCCCGAACGCGGCATTTACAAGTCCACCGATGGCGGCGGTACCTGGCAACTGGTGCTGCATGTGGATGCCGACACCGGCGCGAGCGATCTAGCCCTCGACCCCACCAACCCGCGCGTTCTCTACGCCGCGATGTGGCAACACCGTCGCTATCCTTGGCAGGTCGAGAGTGGCGGGCCGGGAAGTGGGATCTGGAAATCCATCGATGGTGGCGACAACTGGGAACAGCTGTCCAAGGGCCTCCCCGAGCTAATGGGCAAGATCGGCGTCGCGGTTTCTCCGGCCACGCCCAAGCGCGTGTGGGCGATCATCGAAGCGGAGGAGGGCGGCCTCTTCCGCTCGGACGACGCCGGCAAATCATGGCGACGCATCAACGAAGATCGTGTGTTGCGGGCGCGTGCCTGGTACTACACCCACATCACCGCCGATCCCCAAGACCCCAACATCGTCTACGTGCTCAATGCACCGGTGATGAAGTCGATCGATGGCGGCATGACTTTCGATCGTCTGCCCACGCCGCACGGTGACAACCACGCCTTGTGGATCGCACCCGACGACAACCAGCGCATGATCAACGCCAACGATGGTGGCGGCAACGTCTCGATCAACGGCGGCGCAACCTGGAGCACCCAAGGTAACCAACCGACCGCCCAATTCTATCGGGTAAACGTCGACAACCGGTTCCCCTATTGGGTCTACGGTGGCCAGCAAGACAACAGCGCGATCGCCATCATGAGTCGCTCGATGAGTGGCGGTATCGAAGAACGGCATTGGCATTCGATCGGCGGTTGCGAAAGTGCGACCCCGGCCTTCGACCCCGACGATCCCCGTTATATCTATGGTGGCTGCTACCAAGGCCTGCTCGACGAGTACGACATGGTCACCGGCCAAACGCGGGACATCATGGCCTACCCCTATCTGGGACTCGGCAGCACCCCCAGTGAAGTGCGGTACCGCTTCAATTGGAATGCGCCGGTGGTCGTTTCGACCCACGACCCGGCGACGATCTACCATGCCGGTAACCATGTTCTTCAATCAACCGACCGTGGCACGAGCTGGCAAGAGATCAGTCCCGATCTCACCCGTGATGAAGAAAACCGTCAAGGCCCTGGCGGTGCGCCGATCACCAACGAAGGCGCCGGCGGTGAGGTGTACGGCACCATTCTGGCGCTTGCCGCATCGTCTCACGAGGCGGAGGTCTTGTGGACCGGAAGCGACGATGGCTTGGTGCACGTCACCCGCGACGGTGGCGAGCAGTGGCTCGACGTCACACCACCGCAAGTCGGGCACGCGATGATCAACGCCATCGATGTCTCGCCGCACCACCCGGCGACCGCCTATCTCGCCGTTACGCGCTACAAATGGGACGATCTGACTCCTCACATTTTCAAGACCAGCGACTACGGCGCTACCTGGACGCGGCACGTCGAAGGCATCCCTGATGACACCATCGTGCGGGTGGTACGCGAAGATCCCGATCGCGCCGGGCTGCTTTACGCTGGTACCGAGCGTGGTGTCTTCGTATCGTTTGACGATGGCGGTGCGTGGCAACCGCTGCAACTGAAGCTGCCGGTGGTGCCGGTAACCGACTTGATCGTGCGTCATGGCGACTTGATCGCCGCCACCCAAGGCCGGGCATTTTGGATCCTCGACGACCTTTCGCCACTGCACCAAATGAACGACGAGGTTGCCGCGATCGAAGACCTTCACCTCTTCGCTCCGCGTGCCGCACACCGCACCGGCGGTGGTCGAGGCGGTCGCCGCACCGGTGGCAACGCGGGCACCAATCCGCACAATGGCGTGCTCTTCCATTACCTGCTGCCGGCCGAAGAAGAGGCAACCGAAGGCGACGAGACGGCGCCCACCGAGGAAGAACCGGCAGCAACGGAAGGCGAAGGCGAAGATCTTGAAGAAGGCGGCGGCGAATCCGAAGAAGAGATACCACCGCTCGAGCTGACCATCTTCGACGCCGCCGGTAATGTGGTGCGGACCGTGTCGAGCGAGGCCGATGAAGACGACTCCGATGCCGAGACCCTCGACGCCAAACCTGGCCTCAATCGCTTCGTTTGGGGCCTTACTCGCGACCCGATGGTCAACGTGCCCGAGGTCCTGGTCTTCGGTAGCCTTGACGGCTATCGCGTCGCTCCTGGAACCTATGAAGCACGCCTCAGCCGAGGCGACGTCAGCCAGAGCCAAGCCTTCGAGGTCCTGCCCGACCCGCGTATTCCCTACGACGCCGCGGGTTTCGCCGCCCAACAAAAACTCCTCGATGGCATTCGGACCCGCATCCAAACCATCCACGACAGTCTGGCCCGCATGCGCGACACCCGCACTCAAGTCGAGGCCTGGGTCGCCCGGCTCGACGACCATGAGCACGCCGAGACCATCGAAGAAGCCGGTACCACGGTGACTGAGGCCATCGATGCTTGGGAAGACCAGCTGATCCAGACCAAGCAGACGACCTTCCAAGACGTCATCAACTTCCCCAACCGCCTCAATGCCGAGTTGTTGTCTCTGATGGCCACGGTCGACACCTTCGAGCCCATCGTCAACGACGGCGCGCGCGAACGGTTTCACGATCTCGATGCGCTGTGGCAGCCCCAGGCTGAAGAACTGCAGCGCATTCTCGACCAAGATCTAGCCGCGTTCACTGCTCTGTTCCAAGAACACGCGATCCCGGCCATCGTGGTGCCGGTGAGCGAATTGGAGGACGGGAAGTGACTGCGCTACATGCAGCACGGCCGTCGCCTTGACGGCTGGCGAGCTCACCGCGCAACAACGCCACCTCGAGTTGGCCCTGGCGTACACCGGCACCACGGTAGCGCCCCGCCTCGTTCACGTGCGCCGCAGAGCCCACGGCCCAGCTCGGCCAGCAACGTCGCAGACTCACGGTACGCGGCCAGGGCGTCGTCAATCTGGCCGCGATCAGCGAGCAACGCGGCGCGGTTGGCCAAGATCGACGCCGCCAAGGCACCATCGAAGCTGTCGAGCGCGCACCACGATCTGGGGCGCGCTCTCCGCCGACGCCCGTGACCGTGACCGCAAACCTGCCGCCAGAGAACGCGCGTAGTCGCCCAAGTCTTCGCTCGCGTCGGCCTCGAACAGGTCGAGCGGCGGGTCGTCCACTTCCCCCTCACCCCGGAGCTCAGCAATGGTGGCGAGTGCCGCGTCCGGGATACCAGCACGGATCTGAACGTCGATCAGATCCAGACCATAGCGAAGCGTCGCGGGGCGAGCAACACGCAAACGCGAGGCCGAGCAGGAGTCGCGGAGAGGTGGGCTCGATCACGAGGGCATGCTCGTAGAGACCGCGGGCCGCAACCGCATCGTGCCGCCGTACCCGGGCTTTTCGCGCGGAACCGGCCGTCCGCAAATGGTGCTGCCATGGTGTAGGGTCGACCCAGGGGAATCCACATGGCCGACGACGTAACCCAGTTGCTGATCGACTGGAACAACGGCGAATCAGCAGCGCTCGACCGCCTGATGCCGTTGGTCTACAACGAGCTTCACCGGCTCGCCCAACGCTACATGGCACGGGAGCGGCGCGGGCACACCTTGCAGCCCACCGCCTTGGTGCATGAGGCTTTTCTCCAGCTGATCGATCAAAACCGCGTACGTTGGGCCAACCGTGCCCACTTCTTCGGTGTCGCCTCGCAGCTGATGCGACGCATCACCATGCTCCATGTCCGCCAACTGAAGGCGGCCAAACGGGGTGGCGGTATGCCCAATATTGCGTTCGACGAGGCGCTCGACGTGCCGATTGGGCGCGCTGCCGAGTTGGTAGCGCTCGACGACGCGCTCGATGCACTCGCCGCGCTCGAGCCGCGTCTGGCTCGGGTTGTGGAAATGCGCTTCTTTGGTGGGATGACCGTCGAGGAGACGGCCGAAGCACTCGACCTCTCGCCCACCACGGTCAAGCGCGAATGGCGCACGGCACGCGCGTGGCTCCTCGATCACCTCCGACACACCCCCCAAGAGACATGAACGAAACTCGCGAGCGGTGGCAACGCGCCAAGACCATTTTTCAGGCCGCACTCGAACGCGCCGAAACGGAACGCGCTGCCTTCGTCGAAAACGAATGCGGTGACGACAAAGCACTCACCGCGCGTGTCGCCGCCCTTTTGGCCGCCGACGCGGAGACCAGCACACCACTCGAGAGCCCCGCCGTAACGCTGGCCGCCCGCGTTCTCGGCGACAAGAATCTCGATTCTACGGATCAGCAACTCGATCGCTATCGGCTCTTGCGCGAGATCGGCCGCGGTGGCATGGGCATGGTGTACCTGGCCGAGCGTGACGATGGCGCCTACAAGGCCAATGTTGCGGTCAAGGTTATCCAACGCGGCATGGTGCACGAATCACTGGTCCGGCGTTTCCACCAGGAGCGGCAAATCCTGGCACACCTCGAGCACCCCAACATCGCCCGGCTCCTCGACGGCGGCGTTACCGAGGACGGCCGACCGTACCTGGTCATGGAGTACGTGGAGGGTCTTCCGCTTGACCGCTATTGCGAAGACCACCGACTTGGGATTGCGGATCGGATCGACCTCTTCCGCACGGTTTGTCAGGGGGTCCACGCAGCGCATCGCAATCTCGTGGTGCATTGCGATCTCAAACCGTCCAACATCCTGGTGACCACCGATGGCGTGCCGAAGCTACTCGATTTCGGCATCGCACGCTTGCTTGATTCCGAAGAAGCTGACCGGCCGTCGCCCCAAACCGTCGGTAGCGGCCTGATGACCCCAGAATACGCCAGCCCCGAGCAAATCCGCGGCGAAGCGTTGACCACCGCCAGCGACGTTTACGGCTTGGGCGTCGTGCTCTACCGTTTGCTCACCGGTAGCAGCCCTTACCGCGTCGAAACCGACGCCCGCCACGCTCTCGAACAGGCTGTCTTGGACCAACAGCCCACAGTACCGAGCTTGGTCTGGGATCGTCGATCGGCGGGTGACAACGACGGCAAGAGCCCATGGTACATCGGAACACCCGCGCGGCACCGCAAACAACTTGCGGGCGACCTCGACACCATCGTCCTCAAGGCACTCGAGAAGAACACCTCCCGACGCTACGGCTCAGCCGCGGAATTGGCCGCTGACCTCCATCGCCACCGCACCGGTTTGCCGGTGCTAGCCCGCCGTCCAACCGCTCGCTACCGTGCCGGAAAGTTCCTGCACCGCCACTGGCTCGGCGTCGGTGCGGCGACCTTGATCGTACTCAGCATGGCGGTCGGATCGGTTGCCACCACATACCAAGCCAGAATCGCACGGCAGCGCGCACACGAGGCAGACCAGCAAGCGGCAATCGCCCGCCAGCGCGAGCGCGATGCCGAACAAACGCTGCGCTTCGTCGTCGAGCTTTTTGAATCAACCCACCCGGACAATGCCAACAAGCGCTCGTTGATCGAGGTACTGGACGAAGCAGATCTCAAAATGGAGAGTGCCCTTTCCGATCAACCCCTCGCTCGTGCGCGCCTGATGGATACCTTGGGCGAGGTCTATCGACAACTGGCTGTCTTCGACCGGGCCGAGCCCCTGCTGGTCGACGCACTCACCCTACGCCGGGAAGGCCTGCCAGCTGGACATCCCGACATCGCCGACAGCCTTGACGAACTTGGTGCCCTACGTACCGACCAACGGCATTACGAGAAAGCCAGGGCGCTACTCGATGAGGCCCACACATTGAGGCTCGGTCACTTTGGGCCAGGCCACATCGACGTAGCACTGAGCGAACATCGCCTGGGCCAGTTGGCTCGCCGAGAGCGCCACTTCGAGGCTGCACTGCGTCACTTCGAACGCGCGCTCACCATCCGCCGTCGTCATCTCGGCAGGCATCCCAAGGTCGCAGAGACGCTCAACAACCTCGGGGTCGTGCTGACAGACGTGGAGCGATACGAGGAGGCGGAGGCGGTACTCGAAGAATCGCTGGCCCTGAGAAAGGAGCTATTTGGAGAACATCACTGGCGGACCGGCAACACATTCACTAACTTGGGCACGGCCTTGCGCGAAAGTGGCCGCAACGAGGAGGCCACTGCTTCACATGCCAAGGCCCTCGACATTCTCCGGGCGACGCTCGGCGAGCACCCCAGGGTGGCGGCCGCGCTGAACAACCTCGCGGTCGCTCTCGAGAAATTGGGTCGACTCGGCGAAGCCAAATCCAGCTGGGAGGAGGCGAAGGTGATCATGGAGGCTACGGACAACAAAGAGGCGCCTGGGTATGCCCTCATCCAAGCGAACCTCGCCCGTCTCCGGCGCCAGTGATCGCTAGCCCGCATTATTCATGACTTCACCACGGCCGTAGCGAGAGACCGTAGGCGCCTGTGGCTGCCAGGCTTGCGAGCGAAGGCAACGAAACGTACTGTCTGTACGTTGAGGATGCCTGAACGAGCGAAACGCAGAAGACATTGGTGATTACGGTCTCGTAGCCGGTTGCTCAGTAGAGTCGAGAGGTGGCGCGGTGGTTTAGGTTCGGCCTATCTGTTTCCGGCCCTTTCGTCTGCCGGTGCCTCAATATCCAGACCATGCTCCGTTTCCACCTCCCGCTCATCAAACCGGACGTGCGGATTTCCCGCATCCGGCTTTCGGACAGAGACTCACGCTGTCGCCCACGGAAAGCTGCGCGTTCGCTCGCTGAGCCGGACGAGTCCGAGTTCCTGGTACAGGTATTCGTCCGGGAAGCGTGAGGTTCCCCGACCCTGGACCTTGTGCTTACGACACAGCCACTGACGCAGCCGGCGGCAGGCGTGGCGATCCACAGCCGCGTAGGCTGGACTCACCGGACCGAGGCAGAAGTAATTCGACCAACCGACCAGGAGTCGGTCGAGACGAATTACCCGATTCTCGGCGTCGACGAGTGTCCATCGGCACGACGTCTGCGCACTGATCGCGCGACAGATCCGCTGCACCACTCGTTTGGACGGACGCGTGCCCAGATAGGCTCGGCCCGTCGTGCGCGAGTAGCAACGACCGATGGTGTAACCCAGAAAGTCAAACGTTTCCTCGGGAAGTCGGCACACACGCGTTTTCTGCTCGTTGAGCGTCAGCTTCAACCGTGCCACCAGATCACGTAACCCCATCAGAGCCTCATCGGCCCCGTGGCGACAGCAGATCACCAGATCGTCGGCATAGTTGACGATCTCCGCGCCGAAACGTTGCGCGTAGCCCAAGACCTTCCAGCCCAGGACCAAGCGCCGCATGTATAGATTCGCCAATAGCGGCGAAATCGGAGCGCCCTGCGGACAGCCTCGACCTTTCCGATCCGGCAGCGGACGCCGACGACCACGCCCGTCGATCTCCACCACCGGGCAATGCAGCCACAGCTTGATCAGTCGCAACATGCGACCGTCGCTGAGGCGACGTGCAACCGATTTCAGGAGATCAGCGTGCGGGATCGTGTCGAAGTAGTCCGACAGATCCGCGTCCACCACCTCACAATGTCCCGTGTTCACCAGCGCATGCGCACCGCGCACCGCGTCATGAGCACTGTGACCTGCTCGGTAGGCGTGTTGCTCCGGCGTCAGGTCGGCATCGAAGATCGGCTCCAAAACCAACACAGCTGCCGTCTGCACCACGCGGTCGCGAATCGTCGGGATACCAAGCGGCCGACGGCCGCCGCTCGCCTTCGGAATCCACACCCGAAGCACTGCCTCGGGCTGATACGTTTTCTCTTTCAGATCCTTCGCCAATGAACCCAGCCACGCTTCGACACCAAACGACTCGATATCCGCGAAGCGCTCACCATCCACGCCCCCAGAACCGCCATTGTGGCGGCTCAAACGATACGCGTAGGTAAGAACATCTTCTCGGTACACCTTCCCGTGTTCCAAACGACTTCCTCTTCCATGCATGCCGTCGTCACTACCCCGGCGGAATCGGTTCGGCGCATGTCGCTCTTCCTACCAAACCGACGGCGGCCTTCCCCGAAGTTCAGGAGGGTCGGCTTCCGCATTACCCGTTTCGGGGCCTGCTCGACGTTCACTCGCGTTCGGCCTACATGTTTGCCAAATCCCATTAGGACCCTCTACATCGGAGGCTTCGACGGATTCGTTGCCTCTTCCGACGCTCCGATTGCTTCCGGCTGGAGCGACCAGTTGCCGGGTGGGATTCGCACCCACTAGAAGTCGCCGGCTTTTCACGGCGCACTGAACAATGCGGGCTAGTTGCCCTTGCCACCACCCTGATCCCATTTGGTCTCCTCGCACGGCATCGGTGTGGTCGGATCGATCCCCCCGTTGAACAACGACACCCGAGCCTCCACCCACGCATACCCAGCACGATCAGGGCCCGGAGCGTCCCTGTAGTAGTCAGTCGGATTGTTGATGGTCTTGGGCTTCCAATGGACAGCGCCACTCTGCGAGGTGGCGATCCCCAGTGAGTCCCAGGATCCATCTTTACGCCGCAGCTCGAATTCGGCCCAGATTTTGCCGCCAGTATGAAGGAAATGCTGCGGAAAGCTCAGATTTACGGCCCCGCCTGCGGGAATCTCGATCTCGAAATCGAACTCGAGTCCGTAGGTCAGAATGCCCCGTCGCGGCAATACCCCCGATTCGTGATCAATCACATAGAAGCAGGAGTCTCTTAGGGTTGCATCCTTCAACTCCCCTCGCTTCCAGATCGTCCCTGAAAACAATCGGATCGCACGCAATGCGGTCTCCCCCCCCAGACACGGGGGCGGCGGGCTCTGCACCTGCCCAACCGCCACCGCCGCCGTCATTAGAAAAAAGCAGATGCAACCGCCCACCCGCAACGCCATTCGAGTCTTGAGTATCTCCTTCATCGCTTCTTCCTCCTGTTTGGTGAGTAGACCTCTCCCAAGAGAACGTACATTCGCGATCGAAAGGGGGCCATTCAATCGTACTCTCTCTTTTGAATCTCGCTCACAACGCCTGGAAACAAGCCCAGGTCGCGTCGCAACAAGTACTCAACCAGCCACCAAGCCCATCGCCTCAAGCAAGATGCGGTGCTTCCTGGCCCTCTTCGCCCGTGGATCGAACGACATCGGCAGCTCGAGAAAGATCATCCGACGGTCGGGACCGACCTCATCGCGCAGCAGCGTCAGCTGCTTGGCGATCAGCTCGTATTGGAGCTGGATGTCGCTATCGAGCGCCGTCGAAGCGTGGATCTTGGGGGCTACCGAGACCGGGTGCCGTGCCCTCGAACAGACCCTGAATCAACGGTGAGCCCGGCGCCAGAGTGGCCGGGAGTGGGCGGGGAACCTCAGCGCCAAGAGCGCGATCACAATCAGCCGACGCCGCGACGCGGCCCGACTGCGGGAAGATATGGAACGTTCGAGTGGCAGCGTGAGTCGCGGCGATTGGGCCATACGGTTCTCCCGAGGAGCAAATGTTGGTTGCTCCTACAAGCTGCTGATCGGCGCCGATGGCGGACACTGGTCGCGGGTCACTCATTCCAAGCTAGCCCGTTCGCTCGTAGGAACGGTCAAGCCTGCCCCGTCACCGCCGGCCATGCGACCGTTCTCGACGTACCGGCCGGCCCGTGGACGGTGGTCGTCCACGGCGCCGACCAACAGTCCTGGACTGCCCGTGTCGCCACCACCGGTGGTCCCCCTGTCGAACTGACGGTTCAGTGAGTTCAATGAACTCTCGTCGCACGCTGTCGCTCGATCTGGCCCAGGTGATGTTTCATGTGCACCAGGTAGTCTTCGATCAAGAACATCAAGGAGACCGGTGGGTCGGGATCGATCTTACATACGACACCGCGCTTGGCGGCAGGTATCCGAACGATCACCCGTGCCAAATGTCGATTGTAAAGTTGCCACAAGTCGAGCAATTCCGGCCATGGGCCGGTTTCATAGCCTTGAACCCGGACCCAGAAGTCCTGCTCATACTTGGGAAACACCAACTCATCACAATCGCACGCACGAACAAAGCGTTGGTGATTGTTGGCCGCCGAGTCGATCAAATGTCCAATGATCTCCTTGATCGACCACTTGCCCGGTGCCGGCCGCGATGCCGCGCGAGCATCGTCGAGCTGCCGAAGCGACTGGACACTTGACTCAACGACTTCGGTAAGCTCTTGGGCGATGTCTTCTGGTAATGGGTTCATACGCTGAGCATACCAATCCAAATCAACGGCATCCACTCCGAGCCTTTCGGGCAACGAAATGGGTGCGAGGCAATCCTTAGAATGCTAGGGACAGTTGAGCGGCACCACCGCGCCGGTCCCTTCGGTCAAGGTCACGGTCTGGTTGGTGGCGACGTTCGGGTAGACCTCGATCACGCCGGACGGCCACCACACCGCCAACACGGTCGTCGACGTGCCACCCGCCAAGCCGAAGTGGCGCCACTGGCTGTCCATTGAAAGGAAACTCGAACCAGCATAGACACCCTGGATCTGCGTCGGCTGCCCTGCAGTGCCCACGGCAATTCGAGCGCCCAAGCCGTCCCGATTCGATGTCGTACCCACCACCCGAACCCGCAACCATCGATTGGTCGGATGTCCTTGATTCTGGTATAGCACCGGTGCGCCGCCCAAAAGCGAGTTCGTATCCGTCTGGACGACGATATCGACGTCGCCGTCATTATCGTAGTCTGCGGCCGCGACACCCGATGTGTTGTGATCGAACAGGCTGAGGGGCAACGAGGCTGTCTGATCGTCGAACACCGGGTTGGCGGGCAGACGACTGAACAACAACGTTCCGGGATTCCCGCCTGTCGGCCCCGGACCAATTACACCGGCGATCGGTAGCGCGCCTGCAAAGAAGATGTCGACCCAGCCGTTGTTATCGAAGTCTTGCCCGGTCACACCCCAACCAAATTCCTGCGTCGGGTTAACCACGATCGGTGAGACATCAATATACGTCGGTGCTGGCGTCGGGCACAACGTGCCTTGCTTCCACCACAACGCATGCTGGAACGCCGGCAGCGCGTTGCCCATGTTGGTGCCAAACACGTCGATATTGAGGTCGTTGTCGATGTCGGCTGGCGCCAGGCCCATGAACAGACCGGGCGCGCCCATACCAACACTGGCAGCGATGTCGGTAAACAGTGACACAAAGGGGGTGGGTGGGCCATTGTTGCGGAACACCGATATGGGCCACGCTATCGGACTCACCGGCGGTCCTGTATTCAGCTTGTTGCAATTACCGACGAAGAGATCAATCCAGGGATCGTTGTCATAGTGCCCAAAGAAGACATCGCAGGCGCCATCGGCATTGTTGACGCCCGACCCGACCGAGATATTGGCAAAGGTCAAGTTGCCGTTGTTGCGCCACAGCTGGTTGGGATGATTTCCCGGCACGCAGGCAGGGTTTCCGGTCAGGCAGAAACTACCCGAGGCGCCAATGAATAGATCAACGAACCCGTCATTGTCGATATCCCCGAATGCCGCGCTCAAATGCGTGATCGGGCCGGTAATGCCTGAGAACCCGGTGATGTTTCGAAACGTGCAGGCGCCGGTTCCATTGTTGCGGAAGAGCACAACCGGCGTGTCGCCATCACCCGCGAAGCCACCATCACCCGTTAAGAAGAGATCTTGAAAACCGTCATTGTCGATATCGGCTGCAATGACGCCACTGTTGCCGACCGTCCCATTCTGAATGCCCGCCGACGCCGAGATGTCGACGAAGCCTGCAGGGCCGTTATTCTGGAACAGCGCGTTGCTGTTACCGCGACCATTGGTCAGGAACAGATCAAGTAGACCGTCATTGTTGCAATCGAACCATGCTGCACCGCCAAAACCATCACCTTGCGGCGACCCACTGTGCGTAAACGGCGGCAGCGTGCCGGATGCATCGGTAAACGATACCGGCTGTGCCCCAATAGGCACCCCCACGAGAAGTACGGTCCAAGCAAGAATCGACACACCTATCCAACCTCGGTTCACCAAAGACATGGTCTACCCCTTCTTCCGAGCGCGACCGCTCGGCACCTGGACACCAGCCGTGCCAGCGCCCGTTCCTTACGACAATGCGACACCTGCTGCCGCGCTTCCTATTGAGTGAGGCCCTCAGATGAAGAAGCGGAAAAACGTTCCGGATCGAGTAAAACCATGAGGTCCAGGTGCGGCACACGCTTGGGGGACCTGACATCATCAAATCGCCTTCCCGCTCCTGTTGCTCCTGTCCCGTTGAGCAAGTTCCGCCTCACCTCGGCGCCGAACACCAACAAAGCTCGAAGTCAGCGGAGATCTCCATGCCAAAGCCCTCGACTCTTGCACTCGCCATTTGCCTGCTGGCGACACCGACCAACGCCGAGCCACAGACCACCTCCGTATTCGAAGACGACTTCGCGGTCGACGAAATCAGCGCCGGTTGGCATTGGCTCCGTGAGGACCCATCTGGCTGGAAGGTAATCGACGGCAAGTTGCACATGCGAACCAACGGCACACTTTGGAACGCGCGCAACACGCAGAAAAACATCCTGCTGCACGCCGAGCCGATGGCGGACGATCCCTGGGAGGCCCAAGTGACTGTCAACGGGAGCCAAGCCATGACGGGCACCTATGAGCACGTTGGATTGATTTGGTACGTAGACGACGACAATTGGGTCACCTTGACTCAGTTGAACCATGTCGAGGACCAAACGCAGAAAATCATCCTCGTGCATGAGGAATCCGGACGGGGACGGGACCAAGCCTCACGAGCTACACCGTACACAGGAGCGCAGGTCGACCTGCGCCTGGTGGTCGAGGACGGTGCGTTCGTTGGTTTCTTCCGCGCGAACGCCAAGGAGTCGTGGCAGCGATTGGGCGCGATTTCGTGGCCCACCACCGCCGACCGCCGCGGCCGTGTCGGGCTCGTTGCAGGCGAGGGCGACGACCTAGGGCACTGGGTCACGCTCGACGATGTTCAGATCCGCTCGAAGGTGCAACCACTCGCTGAGGCGCTCAACAACCCTGATCGCTGACAAAGCGACCCAACGATCGTATTCGGGTTTCGCTTTCCCGTCCGAAGAGATACTCCATCACTGGATGAAGAACGAAACGCAGCCAACTTGGACGTGCCGAGAACGTGTAGGTGTATTCGATCACCGACGAATGGGCTGTGAGCGGCCGATGCCGAATGCTGGCCGCGAACGTCTCGAAGAAAGGTG
>CBDFNS010000019.1:0-397563 GCA_965250305.1 Candidatus Multivoradales bacterium
GGCCAACCTCTTCATGCACTATGCGTTCGATGTCTGGATGGAGCGGAGTCATCCGTCCATTCAGTTCGAGCGCTATGCGGACGATGTTCTCGTTCATTGCGTGAGCGAGGCCCAGACCGAGTCTGTATTGGCAGCGATTGGCAAGCGGCTCGCCGTCTGTAGGCTCGAACTTCATCCATACAAGACGAAGATCGTGTACTGCAAAGACGACGACCGCCGGGGTGAGTACGAATGCGTATCGTTCGACTTCCTCGGCTACACCTTTCAACCTCGACGGGCCCGCAATCGCCACGGAAAGTTCTTCGTGAGCTTCCTGCCGGCGGTGAGCACCAAGGCCGCCAAGGCCGTACGCAAGACCATCCGTGAGTGGCGAATGGCGTCGACCAGGAACAATCAGAGCCTGGAAGACCTCGCGCAGCTCGTAAACCCGGTGGTGCGGGGCTGGACGAACTACTACGGTCGGTTCTACCGCTCGAAGTGGAAGCAAGTCCTTCGTCATCTGGAACGAGCGCTCGTGGCGTGGGTGTGCCGGAAGTACCGGCGCTTCCGCCGCCGCGAGCGGGCAGCGACCCATTGGTTGGGTCGAATTGCCCGGCGAGAGCCAAACCTGTTTGCCCACTGGCAGCTCGGGGTGCGTCCAGCGACTGGGGCAGGATGAGCCGGATGATGCGAGAGTTTCAAGTCCGGTTCTGTGAGGGCCTGGGGGTGCAAATCCCCGGGCTACTCGACTCGTCGTACTCCTTCATGGAACCGAGGCGCATGCCGAAGCTCTGCGAGAGGAAATTGCCGATCTGCTACGCGAGAAGCTTGGTAACTGGTCGCCCTAACCCGGTATGACCAGAGAAGCTGATGTAACCCAGTGGGTGAGAGTCCCAACATGGCAAGAGCCAGAACCATGAAGCTGAGGAGGCGTGCTCTATGCGAAAGCGGGGTGCGAAGTCTCCTGACAAACCCAGTCCCGGACTGGGGAGCGACCTTGTGGGCCGCAGGTATCGAACGCTGCGCAATCCTCGTGAGGAGACGATCCGGAAGCCGAGCCGCTCGGGGTAGGGCGAAGGCAGCATTGGGGTCGGAAATCTGGCTGATGACCGGCCGCAAATCCGGCGGGGTAATGGCGGTGGCACGCAAGGAAGGGTTGCATCGGAACTGGCGAAGCCCTCCTGACCCCAAGGAGAAATCCCTTGGAGCAAGGTAGACCCTGGCAACAGGGCCGAAGGTCAGAGGGTGGCAGCTGGGCCCGTACGAGTGATGAACCGTTGGTAATGCGACGGGACTTCGCCGAGAGCAGAGGAACTTCCGGCCGGCGAGCCGAAAGTTGCAAAGGGGCCCAGCTGATCGACGAACCGCAGACGAAGAGAGGCACAGTGAGGAAGACAACGACCTCCATTGGCGTGCAGGATCTAAGGAAGCGGATAGGCCGAAAGGCGAAGGCAGATTCCCACCACCGTTTCTGGGGCCTCTACACACATGTGTGGAAGCTCGACGTGCTGGGGGCGGCGTACCGTTTCGCCAAGAAGAATAACGGTGCGCCGGGTATCGATGGAGTGACGTTCGCGCAGATCGAAGCGGAGGGAGTCGAGAGTTTTCTTCTGACTCTGAGCGAAGAGCTGCAAGAACGAACCTACCGTCCATTGCCCAGTCGAGAAGTGAGTATTCCCAAGGGAGGCGGCAAGCGGCGTGGGTTGAAGATTCCGGCAATTCGAGATCGAGTCGTGCAAGGTGCGCTGCGCCTGGTGATCGAGCCGATCTTCGAGTCGGATTTTCAACCAGGTTCGTTCGGTTACCGTCCTCGGCGCACGGCCCACCAAGCGTTGGGTCGGGTCTACGAGGGGCTGAATCGCAAACTGCAGCAAGTCCTCGATCTCGACCTGCGTAGCTACTTCGACAGTGTGAGGCACGATCTCCTGCTCTTGAAGTTGGCGCGCAGAATCCGCGATCGTGACGTGCTACGGCTGTGCAAGCTGATCCTGAAGGCGTCGGGCAAGCGAGGAGTTCCACAGGGCTCGGTGATCGGGCCGCTGTGGGCAAACTTGTACTTGAACGATGTCGACCGGATGCTGGAGCGTGCCCAAAGCGTGACTCGGCAGGGAGAATACGAGGTGATCCGCTACACGCGCTTCGCCGACGATCTGCTGGTGCAGGTCAGTACCCATCCCCGAGCACGAGCCTGGGCGCCGAAGGTAGAACGCCGCCTGAGGGAAGAGTTGGAGAGAATTGGTTTGACGGTTAACGAGGAGAAGACCCACATGATCCGCTTCGATGCCGGGGAACCCTTCAACTACCTAGGTTTTACGTTTCGGCTGGTTCCGGACCGGAAAGTTCTAGGCAAGAAGAAGGTCCTACGGCGGCCACAGAAGGAAAAGCGCACCCGTTTTCTCCGCGAGATTCGGGATCTCCTTCGAAAGCGTCGGCACGTTCCCGTTGCCGATGTGATCGTCCAGGAGATCAATCCACGAGTCCGTGGGTGGGTGAACTACTTTCGCTGGGGAAATGCGGGGAGGGATCTTCAATTCGTAAGCTGGCAGATTGATGCAAAGATCCGGCGGTTCGCTTCTCGGCAGCGCCCGAAACGAAAAGGGGGACGCTCTTGGACGACGTGGAGCCCCGATGAGATCTATGGAAAGTGGAAGCTTTTCTACGACTACAGGATCTATCGAGGCAGCGCCGCCGAGTAGCAAAGTCTCATAAACCTTGCGGCTGAGTCGGTTGGCAACGCCGGATGTGGGAAAACCGCATGTCCGGTGTGACGGGAGGGGGAGCAGGTCTACGGGCCATGGTTGGAATTGAGGCACCGGCAAGAAGCCGAAAGGCGCCGGCAAACAGCCACCCTCCGACCTTCTGGTACCGCGCTGCCCCCCGAGCCCAATTCTTTCGGTGATCGCCAGAATCGTGCATCGTGTTGTCAGGAGGAAACACGATGCAGGATCGAACGCACGCGCTTCGCGAAGCGCTAGAGAAAAGTCGCGGTGGCCAAAAGAGGTGGAGTTGCCCAGAAGGTCTTCGGTCGGAAGTGGTGAGCTACGCGCAAAGTCGTCGAGCATCTGGGGCCGGGGTTCGCTTGATCGCAGAAGAGCTCGGGCTGAGCTTGTCGGGCCTCTCCCGTTGGCTGAAGAAGGCTGTGCAATTTCGCTCGGTGCGTGTTGCACGAGCAGTGTCTGTCCCGGTCTCGGCAGAGTTGGTGCTGGTGACGCCTCATGGTTTCCGCCTGGAGGGCCTTTCGACATCGCAGGCGCTCGACCTACTTCGAGAGCTGTGATGCTCCCTCTACCTCGGCGGTATCAAGTGATCGCCTACGCAAGGCCGGCGGATATGCGAAAGGGTTTCGATACGTTGTCGACGCTGATTCGCGAAGAGCTGGGTCGGGATCCGACGAGCGGTGATTTGTACTTGTTCGTGGCCAGGAATCGGATTCGAGCGAAGGTGCTCTTGTGGGACGGGACCGGATCTTGCCTTTACGTGAAACGCCTCGAGAAGGGCCGCTTTGCCTGCCTCTGGAAGACCGCGGTCGAAAGCGAGTTGGAGCTTTCCTCCTCGGAGCTTGCGTTGTTCTTGGAGGGTTGCCAGGAGGTGGGCCGCCGACGGTTATCTCCGCCGCAGATTGATCCAAATCGCCCGCTAATACCTGCCTAATAATAAAGTATTTATGAGATACTACGTGCATGCTCGATGCGCGTTCGGAAACCCGAGTTGAGATCCTTCAGCAGGCTTGTGGCCTGCTCCAGGATGAGGTCGGGCGTCTGGTCACCAGGCTTCGAGATCTGACGTTGAGAAACGCTCATTTGGAAGGGCGGGTGCTCACCCAGGCCGAGCTGGACATACTCGAAACTCCGGGCTCGAAGGCGCTCCAGGCGGCGGCGGAACCGATCACGCCTGAAGCGAAACCGAAAGCGGCTAAGAAGCCTCAGAAAGGGCACGGGCCCCGTCCGCAGCCCCAGTTGCCTCGGCAAGAGCAACTCTACGAGTTACCCCAAGATGAGCAGACCTGCCAAGTCTGCCAGGGCGAACTCGAAGAGATGGGGCTCACCGAGGACAGCGAAGAGATTACGCTCGTCGAGCGCACCTATTCCTTGGTGCTTCATCGTCGCAAGAAGTATCGCTGCCGCTGCAATGCCAACGTGGTCACCGCCCACGGCCCGGCCAAGTTGATCCCCGGCGGTCGGTACTCGGCAGACTTCGCCGTCTCCGTGGCCGTTGACAAGTTCGCCGATCAGAGTGTGCCACGAAGGCATGCTCACCTGCCACAAGGTAGAAGGAGTACGCCGTGCTGCATGGAAGATGAGGGCAGGCCCCTCGGGATCGGGGTGCAGGCCCAGGTCTCAAACCACCTCGAGCTGCGTGGGTCAAGAGCCCAGGTAGTGAGCGTCGAAGGAAAAGGCGCGGCAAGACCGCGTCAGGTGAGGTCCAGGAAGACGAGCGAAAGCGAACCGCTGATGACGTGTCGTGAAGTATTTACCCGACGTCAAAACCGGGCAGTTTGGTTGGCCCGGGATGAGCCCAGAGGGAGCCTGTTTATTGGCTGGGCGGCGTCCGGCATGAAGGCGGCGTGAGCTTGGACCAGGCTTCTGTGCGGAACGTGGGAACCTGTCGTCCTGATGCGAAGGGAAGAGCCCGAGCAGGTAGCCCCTGCAAGGGTGCAAGTACCAATGCGGGACACAGGGGCGGAGCGACTCGTAGTAGCGATGAAGGTGGGGAAACCCTCTGGAGCGAAGGGGTCGCGTCGTCCAGCTGCAATCGCAGGACAACCGGCAACGGGAGGAACCTGTGGGCGTAGCGAAGCCGTTACCGATCCCCAAGAAGTTGGTGTGGGAAGCCTATCTCCGGGTGAAAGCCAGCGATGGTGGACCTGGGGTGGATGGCCAAACGATAGAGGACTTCGAGGTCAACTTGAAGGACAATCTCTATCGGATTTGGAACAGGATGTCGTCAGGATCTTACTTTCCACCACCAGTCAAGCTGGTGGTGATCCCTAAAAGTGACGGTCGAGAGAGAAGATTGGGCGTCCCCACGGTCGCTGACCGAGTCGCCCAGAACGTGGTGAAGTTGGTCTTGGAACCAATTGTCGAGCCGCAGTTTCATCCCGACTCTTATGGCTATCGCCCGGGCCGGTCGGCCCACGATGCCATCGGGCAGGCGAGACGGCGCTGTTGGCGCTACGATTGGGTTCTAGACCTCGACATTCGTGCTTTCTTCGACACGCTCGACCACCGACTGACGCTTCGCGCGGTTCGTCGGTACACGAGTTGTCGCTGGGTCCTTCTCTACGTGGAGCGGTGGCTGCAAGCCTCGCTGCAGCGGGAGGATGGCTCACTGGAGGAAAGGAAGTCTGGTACGCCGCAAGGCGGTGTGATCAGTCCATTGATTGCGAATATCTTCATGCATCTCGCGTTCGATACCTGGATGGGTGAGAGCCACCCAGACGTGCCGTTCGAGAGATATGCGGACGATAGTGCGCCACGACGGCGCAGAGAAGAGGTGATCATGTAGACACCGCTTTGAAGCAGCCTTGCTGCGCGAGAGATGAGGGTGGGCCCCTCGGGACCGGCCGGCAGAGGCGGGTCCCAAACCGCCGGATGCTGCTGCGGCCCAATGGCCGTGGTGGTGAGCGATTCGGAAAAGGTTGAGCTGGACTCCATCAGGTGAGGACCGGGAAGGCGAACGAGAGTGAACCGCTGATGAAGTGTCGAAAGCGTAGGGACGCCGTCGAAACCGGGCTCCAGTTGTTGGCCCGGGATGAAGCCTGGGGGACGGCTGTCTCCTGCCCAGGTGGCGGCCGGCATGAAGGCGGCGCGAGCCCGGTCCAGGCTCTCGTGTGGAACGTGGGAACCTACCGCTCCGATGCCAAGGGAGAGCTCACAAGTGGAAGCCCCACGAGGAGCAGAGTACCAATGCGGAGCGGAGGGGCGGATCGACGCGTAGTAGTGATGAAGCCTGGTAACTCGGGTGGAGCGAAGGCGTCGACCTGTCCTGCCGAGGCGATAGGCCAACTCGAAAGAGGAGGAGCCTGTGGCTGAAGCAAAGCCGTTTGATGTCCCCAAGCGCATGGTTTGGGAAGCGTACAAACGGGTCAAAGCGAACCGGGGAGCTTCCGGAGTGGACGGGCAGTCTCTGGCGGATTTCGAGAAGGATCTGAAGGGTAACCTCTACAAGATCTGGAATCGAATGGCGTCGGGGTCGTACTTTCCGCCACCGGTGCGGCTCGTCGAGATTCCGAAGGGTGGAGGAGGCATGCGCCCACTGGGCATTCCGACAGTGGGAGATCGCATTGCGCAGACCGTCGTCAAGATGGTGTTCGAGCCCGTCGTGGAGCCTTATTTCCATGATGACTCGTACGGGTACCGTCCTGGCAGGTCTGCGCATGATGCGATCAGCATCGCTCGGAAGCGATGCTGGCGTGCAGATTGGGTGATCGACCTGGATATCAAGGGTTTCTTTGACAATCTGGACCATGACCTTGTCCTCAAGGCAGTCGCCCACCACACGGACAACCCGTGGATTCGTCTCTACATCGGGAGGTGGCTTCGTGCCCCGATCGAAAATGAGGATGGAACCCGGGTGGTGCGGACGCGAGGAACACCCCAAGGTGGTGTCATCAGTCCGCTCTTGGCCAACCTCTTCATGCACTATGCGTTCGATGTCTGGATGGAGCGGAGTCATCCGTCCATTCAGTTCGAGCGCTATGCGGACGATGTTCTCGTTCATTGCGTGAGCGAGGCCCAGGCCGAGTCTGTATTGGCAGCGATTGGCAAGCGGCTCGCCGTCTGTAGGCTCGAACTTCATCCATACAAGACGAAGATCGTGTACTGCAAAGACGACGACCGCCGGGGTGAGTACGAATGCGTATCGTTCGACTTCCTCGGCTACACCTTTCAACCTCGACGGGCCCGCAATCGCCACGGAAAGTTCTTCGTGAGCTTCCTGCCGGCGGTGAGCACCAAGGCCGCCAAGGCCGTACGCAAGACCATCCGTGAGTGGCGAATGGCGTCGACCAGGAACAATCAGAGCCTGGAAGACCTCGCGCAGCTCGTAAACCCGGTGGTGCGGGGCTGGACGAACTACTACGGTCGGTTCTACCGCTCGAAGTGGAAGCAAGTCCTTCGTCATCTGGAACGAGCGCTCGTGGCGTGGGTGTGCCGGAAGTACCGGCGCTTCCGCCGCCGCGAGCGGGCAGCGACCCATTGGTTGGGTCGAATTGCCCGGCGAGAGCCAAACCTGTTTGCCCACTGGCAGCTCGGGGTGCGTCCAGCGACTGGGGCAGGATGAGCCGGATGAGGCGAGAGTTTCACGTCCGGTTCTGTGAGGGCCTGGGGGTGCAAATCCCCCGGGCTACTCGACTCGTGATCCATTGCCGGACAGAGATCCAGGCCGGAGAGGTTCAACGAGCGATCAACCAGCGCCTTGCACATTGTCGACTTGCGGTCCACCCGGAGAAGACGAAACTCGTCTATTGCCGGGACTCCAATCGGAGGGGCCGGTACCCGGAGGTCAGCTTTGACTTCCTCGGGTATACGTTCAAGCCGCGCCGTGCTCGCAACCGACGGGGTGAGCTCTTCACGAGCTTCTGCCCTGGGGTGAGCCACAGAGCGGCGAAGGCAATGCGGAAGACGATGCGCAGGAAGTGGAAAATCGCAAGGCGAACCGATAAGAGCCTGACTGACCTGGCGAATATGTTCAACCCCATCATACGAGGTTGGATTTCCTATTACGGGCGCTTCTATCGATCGGCCTTGGTGCCGGTCTTTCGACCGCTGGACTTCGCCTTTGTGCGATGGGCCGAGCGGAAGTATAAGAAGCGCCTCAAGGGTCATACTCGAAGAGCGACTCGCTGGCTTCAGGCCATCGCGCGCCGCAATCCGGGCTTGCTGGCCCACTGGGAGATTCTGAGGACTGGAATGGCTGGACGATAGGAGCCGTATGAGTCGAGAGGCTCACGTACGGTTCTGGGAGAGCGCGGGGGTGAGATTCCCCCGCGCTACTCAACTTCCGTTGCAACGCCAGGTCACGCGCATGGCGCGGTCCGGGCTGACGGTCACGGCCGCCACGCTCTCAGATCAGATCATCGCTCTGTCGAAGATCCTGGAGCCGACTTACGACGCGCTCTTCACCCGGCTTCTCGAAGGCCCGGTCTTGCACGTCGACGAAACCGGCTGGTTGTTGGCACCCAATGGGGTCAAGATCGGGCGCAAGCGGCATCGAAAGAGACGATATACCGCCACGGTTTGGGGTTTGTGCTCAGAACAATTTGCTTACTATGCCTTGCTCGACTCGAAATCGACCGAAGCAGGGCGCAGCCTGCTGGAAACCTATTCAGGTGCCCTGGTCGCGGATGGCTACCAGGTCTACGAAATCCTGGCGAAACCGGACGAAGAGGATCAGCCGCCGCGATTTACCCTGGTCAACTGCTGGGCTCATTGCCTGAGAAAGTTCCGGGATCTCGAAGATGCTCGGTGTCAGCCGGTCCTCCAATGGATCCGAGAGCTGTATGAGATCGACCGCGAGGTCGAAGGCCCCTTCCCGGGCGGCCCGGAGGAGTGGGAGAAGAGACGGCAGATTCGACAGGAGAAGAGTCGGCCGATTCTCAAGCAAATTCGCGCGTGGGCATTTCAGCAGGGCGGCCTTCGACAATCGGGTTTCGGCAAGGCGATTCAATACATGATGAAGCGCTGGGATCGGCTTACACATTTTGTTGCGGACGGCAGGATCCCCCTCGACAACAACCGGGTAGAGAGGGCGCTCCGAGGTCCGGTGATCGGACGCAAAACCCATTTCTGCTCGCGCTCAGAGCGCGGAGCCAAGACGGCCGCGGTGCTCTATTCCCTCGTCGAGACCGCAAGGCTCAACGGCATCGATCCTGCCCAATATCTCCTCGACGTCGCAAAGGCCGCGATCCAGAAGCCTGGCACCGTCACCCTGCCCTGATTCGATTCGCAGCCCGCCTTCGATCGTCCACGGCGAAGTGCCGGTTGCCCGGTAGGGCGACCGGTTACGAAGTATCTCCTCGACGTCGCAAAGGCCGCGATCCAGAAGCCTGGCACCGTCACCCTGCCCTGATTCGCAGCCCGCCTTCGATCGCTAACGGCGAAGTGCCGGTTGCCCGGTAGGGCGACCAGTTACCCTACAGAGACATCCAACACAGACTTCAGGTGGCTGGGGCAATCACCCCGCCGTTCTTCACCTTGGTACCTGTGGTAGCCCGTCACGAACGAATCCGCACGAGCACTTGAGACCGCTCGGCTTTTGCAGGCCGCCGTTCCAACCTTAGGGCCTGTTACGAAATAACTGCTTGATTTCGAGATCTACACGATCTATTGTCGATGTATGGATACCGGCATCTTGCAGGCGAAGTACACATCCCTTGCGCCAGTGTTGACAGAGCGGTCAAGAAGACTGTGGGCAGCGACAGAAGCGCGGGCATTGGGCCATGGTGGTATCGCTTTGGTTGAGCGCGCGACAGGGATTTCACGTTCAACGATTGCTCGCGGCATTCGGGAACTGGAGTCGGGCGACACGCTGAGTTCCGATCGGACTCGGCGACCGGGAGGAGGCCGCAAACGAGCGACCGACAAGGACGCGACTCTGGCGGCGCACCTGGAGGCGTTGGTGGAACCAACGGCCTCTGGCGACCCGAGTTCGCCCTTGCGCTGGACGTCGAAGAGCGTTCGGCGTCTGGCCGAAGAGTTGCGCTCGATGGGGCACGTGGTAAGCCACCGTCTGGTCGCCGAGATGTTGCATGCAAGCGGCTACAGCCTCCAGGCGAACCGCAAAACGCGCGAAGGGACTCAGAGTCCAGATCGTGATGCTCAGTTCCGCTATATCAGCGAGCAGGTGCGCCGTTTCCAACTGGGCAGGCAGCCGGCCATTTCGGTGGATACGAAGAAGAAGGAATTGGTTGGAGACTTCAAGAATCCGGGCCGGGAATGGCGACCGAAGGGCGTACCCGAGCCGGTGCGAGTACACGATTTTGTAGTCCCAGAGCAGGGCAAGGCGATTCCCTACGGCGTCTACGATCTGCACCGTAATGAAGGCTGGGTCAGTGTGGGAATCGATCATGACACCGGCAAGCTTGCAGTCAACTCAATCCGGCGCTGGTGGAAGCGGATGGGGCGTCCGATCTACAAGGGTGTCAGGTCCCTGTTGATTACAGCGGACGGGGGTGGCAGCAACGGCTCCCGTCTTCGCCTATGGAAGTGGGAACTGCACCGCTTCGCTACCCGCACAGGTCTCTCGATCACGGTTTGCCACTTCCCGCCTGGTACCAGCAAGTGGAACAAGATCGAGCATCGCCTTTTCTCCCACATCGCCATGAACTGGCGAGGCAAGCCGCTAAGCAGCCTGGCGGTAATCGTCAATCTGATTGGCTCGACCACAACGACTTCGGGATTGCGGGTCCGATCCGAGATCGACCACGGCAGCTATCCCAAAGGCACAGTCCTGACTAAGGAACAGATGGCCAACGTCAACCTAGAACGACACGCGTTCCATGGCAACTGGAACTACACGATCCACCCTGGCAAACCGAGAGGCAATTGATTCAGTTATTTCGTGACAAGCCCTAGGGCTTGTCACGAAATAACTGCTCGATTTCGGGGGTAGACTCGGTCTATTGTTGATGTATGGACACCGGCATCTGGCAGGCGAAGTACACATCCCTTTCGCCGCTGACAGAGCGGTCAAGAAGACTGTAGGCAGCGACATGGCAACTGGAACTACACGATCCATCCTGGCAAGCCGAGAGACGATTGATTCAGTTATTTCGTGACAGACCCTAAGGTCCACAAATCCCCGTTGGGCGGAGCAGTGCAGGTCAACAAGCGCTATGAAGCGATCAGCGGCGAACGTCGAGATGCTGCCGATGGCATCATTGAAAAAGACGGAAGCAGGAATGCCCAATGCCTCGATGGCTTCTGTGACGTGGCGGAGTCGAATCGGGACCCGTCTGACGAATGAATTGACTCCGGAGAGTTTTCTGACCTGGTTGGCTGGCATTGACCTATCGGACATGGTTCTGTACGCTGAATTCATTGCAACCCAAGTTTGGTATGGCTGGCGAGACGCTGATTCGGTGGATGGGTAAGGGGAGGTCAGAGCCGCTCTGCCGCTGTCGCGTGCGCCAAGGACGCGGCAGAACCTTCAATCCCAAGGAGTTCGCCATGTTGATTCGCACTCTTGCCTTGCCGCTGGTCCTTTTGATGCTGGCTGGCTTCCTTGCCTGCGGTGGTGGCGATGGCCACGGCCGTGCGGCAACCGACGACGCCGCGGCCGCCGATGATGTAGTCACAGCCCCCACGGACGCATTGGTAGCCGTCGACTGCACGCTTCCGAATGACGTGACGCTGACCGATCCTGCCAATCCAAACCAGGCCGACTTCGATGCCTATTCCTGGCAGACGTTCATTGCCCTCAATTGCACGACGAGTGGCACGATCAGTACCACCGGTGACAACGACACCACCTGGGAGACCTGGTCGACCACCGACGACTTGTTCGACACCACCGACGATCTGCCCGTTTTCGGCACAACCTTTGTGCCCACAGCCTGCCAGAGCCAATACCAAGACGGTATGAAGATCCTCGATCAGGCCAACAAGGCGGACGATCTCTTCGAAGAGGCATTCGACACCGGCGCCTTGATCGACCAGAACGGCAACTTTGGTCGGTTCGAGGTGGTGACCAACGAGGACATGTTCGAGTACATCGTCAGCAATGGTCTGTACACCGAAGCCGGGCAAGCCACATTTGCCAACTCGGGTCAGACCATGCAGTTCACCTGCGGCTCGACCAGCACCGGTACCCCTGGCGCGTTGATGCTCAAGGCAGCTTGGAAGATTCTCGGCGAAGGTGACGACGCCAGCACGTTCCATGTCGATGACGCGCTCGTGTACACCCCAGGCCTCTACAGCCAGGCCGGCCAGCAAGCCGATTGCTCAGGTGATGATTGCGACCAGTACGATGTCTGTACGCAGGAGCAGATCGGCTTGGTGGGACTGCACTTCGTGCACAAGACCGAGCAGCAGTGGCCTTGGATCTGGAGCACGTTCGAGCAGGTCGACAATGTTCCAGACTGCAACAGCGACGGTACGTGCCCGAGCACCGGCGCCACCAGCTTCTTCAATGCAGGGTGCACCACCTGCGCGGCCTGCAATACCAAGCCGACGGGCAACTCCACTGATGGGACTGCCTTCTGGCTCGATCAGCCGGCAACCCAAGCAAGCCAGATTTGTCGGCGCATGCCGATCGATGGTACCGAGGCCGCGACGGCGAATGCGACCTACCAGCCGACGTTGGGCACGGGTGTTTGGTCTCACTACCAGTTGGTCGGGACCCAGTGGTACAACAGCATTTCCAGCGACTGCGGCACCACCACGGGCAGCGATTTCGATTCGACGTTGGTCGTGTCGGACTACAGCGGTAACACGGACAACCCCAATGGCATGGGCAACGCGACCATGGAGTCGTACGACTCCAAGCCGAACTGCATGACTTGCCACGTTAGCGCGTCGGACAGCGCCAAAACGACGTCGGATTTCGTTTGGTTTTTGGGCCAAGAGTTCGGCACTGGTAGCAATCCACCAGGCTAGCCTGAAACTTCAATTCCAAGCACCGGCGGGTACGAATCCGAACGGTGATGGAAGTCACCGCCTACGGCTAGGTCGTCCCTCCCGCACGAAGGAACAACGGGTCGCCGGTTCTGGTGGGTCGCCCACCGAGAGTCTGGCATTGAAATGTCAGGCTACGTACCGTCAGGCCTCCGCGTGAAGAGCGGCGCTTTTCTTCACCCCGAACGGGGTGGTGGTTCGTAGCCTGGGCCTTTAGTCCCAGGCATCGCGGGGCGAGATTCAAGTTTCTCCACGTACGATCCGCCGGCTAGGGGCGGTGCCCCCCCCCCTAGCCTGGTTTGTGGGGGCGTTGGACACAGCTGCGGTCGGGCTGTGGAAGTTGGCGTACTGCGTGGTTGAAGAGCAGGCTTTCGAGCCTTGGTCGGCGGACGAGGTCCGACGCCTGAGGCTCCGCTCGGGACGATCATCTGCGGGCCGTTTCAGGGTCGGTAGGACTGTTGGCATGGCTGGGTTGGATTCGAGCTTGTGAAAAATTTCACAAAGGACTTGGCGCGAATTGCCAACAATGGCAGAATGCACGCCTATCAGGCTCACTCCAGCGGGCAGAAACGGCGCCGCCCGGTGGTTGGCTGAGCTTCCACGGTAGCGCGCCACGCCCACGGGCAACTCGCCGGAATGCCCAAGGGCCGTTGTTCGTCCACATGAGGCGAAGGGTGCGCTCGAACGAGGACCACAACCAACATGGCTCTGCACAGGAACAAGAAAGGGCTGCGGCTGCCGATCGACGGCACACCAGAGCAGCGAATCGAGGACGCACGTTCGACCAGTCGGGTTGCGCTCCTTGCCGCCGACTACGTCGGCATGAAGCCGACCATGCATGTTCGCGACGGCGATAGCGTTCGCCGGGGCCAGCTCTTGTTCGAGGACAAGAAGGTACCCGGGGTGCGCTACACCGCACCGGGCGGCGGTCGCGTCGTGAGTGTCAACCGAGGTGCTCGACGCGCGTTGCAATCGGTCATCATCGAGCTCGACGAGGGCGAACGCAGCGGGCGCGGCGAAACGGTTCGCTTTGCAGCCGACACGGGCAAGCACCCCAACGAACTGACCCGCGATCAAGTCATCGCGTTGTTGGTCGAGTCGGGGCTGTGGGCAGCCCTCCGCAAGCGGCCCTACAGCTCGGTGCCCGACCCGTCGCATACCCCCGCGGCGGTGTTCGTCACGGCTACGGACAGCAACCCGCTGGCGCCCGACATGGCGACTGTGCTTGCCGGACAAGAAGAGCATTTCGAGCGTGGCGTGGCGGCTGTGGCGAAGTTGAGTGGCGGCGAGACGGTCGTTTGCGTTGCGCCAGGAACCAACGTGCCGGTGCCTCGGGAAGGCGACGTGCGGATCGAGACCTTCGATGGCCCGCATCCCTCGGGCACGGTCGGCTGGCACATCCACACACTCAAGCCGGTCGACATGAGCCGGGAGGTGTGGCACCTCGGGGCGCAGGACGCCATCGCCATCGGCAAGTTGTTCGCGGGCGGTGAGATCGACGTAACGCGCATTGTCTCTCTGGCCGGACCCGGCGTCCGTAACCCCCGTTTGCTGCGCACTCGAATCGGTGCCGCGACGGCTGATCTGGTGGCTGGCGAGCTCCACGATGGTGAGCAGCGTGTCGTTTCCGGCTCCGTGTTCGCCGGACGCACCGCGGGCGACGAGATCACGGGCTTTCTCGGCCGGTACCACCAACAGATCTCCGTGTTGCGTGAAGGGCGTGAGCGCGAGTTTCTGGGCTGGCTGATGCCGGGCCTCGACAAGTATTCGACCATCAACGCCTTTGCGTCGCGGTTGTTGCCCAGCAAGAAGTTCGCCATGTCCACCAGCAAGGGCGGCTCGGACCGTGCCATCGTTCCGATCGGCACCCACGAGCGGGTCTTCCCGATGGACATCATGCCCAGTTTCATGCTCAAGGCGCTCGTCATGGGTGACATCGAGCGTGCGCAAGAGCTCGGTGTGTTGGAACTCGACGAGGAAGACCTCGGACCGTTGAGCTTTGTCTGTGCCAGCAAGCACGACTATGGGGTCTACCTCCGAGACCTGCTGACTACGATCGAAAAGGAAGGCTGATGAAGGCCCTTCGTTCATTTCTCGACCGGCAGTCCAAGCACTTTCACGAGGGCGGCAAGTTCGAAAAGCTGTATCCCCTCTACGAAGCGCCGGACACCTTTCTCTACACGCCCGGGACGGTGACCAAGAGCGCCGCCCATGTGCGCGACGCCGTTGATCTCAAGCGGATCATGATCACCGTGGTAGTGGCCTTGATTCCGGCCATCTACATGGCCATGTACAACACCGGTTTGCAAGCGCACCGTGCCATTTCGGCGGGTGCGTTGCCGCTCGAGAACTGGCAGACCAAGGCCATGCAGGGCTTGGGGCTGGCCTTCGACCCGGCAAGCGTCATGGCCTGTATCGTTCACGGTGCCTTGTATTTCTTGCCGGTCCTGCTGGTGACGTTCATCGTTGGCGGCAATGCCGAGGCCATCTTCTCGGTCGTGCGCAAGCACGACATCAACGAGGGGTTTCTGGTCACCGGCATGCTCTTCCCGCTAACACTGCCGCCGACCATCCCGCTGTGGCAGGTCGCGATCGGCATTATCTTTGGCGTGGTGATCGGCAAGGAGATCTTCGGTGGTACGGGGATGAACATCCTCAATCCAGCCTTGACCGCCCGCGCCTTTCTCTTCTTTGCCTATCCGGTTCAAATCTCGGGCGACAACGTTTGGATCGCCGCCCAAACGGCGCCCGATGGTTACAGTGGCGCTACGGCCCTGGCTAACGGCGCCATCGGTGGGCAAGCCCAAATCGCACAGACCACCGGCGGGTTGGACTGGCAACAGTCCTTCCTGGGGCTGGTCCCCGGCTCGATGGGCGAGACCTCCACATTGGCGTGCATCATCGGTGCGCTGATCTTGATCGTCACCCAGGTCGGCTCATGGCGGATCATGGTGAGCGGTGTCCTCGGCTCAACCGCCGCGGGCCTACTGCTCAACGCGATTGGTTCGGAGACCAACCTGCTGCTGAATGTGCCGTTCTGGTGGCATATGGTCCTCGGCGGCTGGGCCTTCGGTCTGGTGTTCATGGCCACCGACCCGGTTTCGGCGGCCCACTCGAACAAAGGTAAGTACATCTACGGCTTCCTGATCGGTGTGATGGCGATTTTCATTCGGGTGCTCAACCCGGCCTTCCCAGAAGGCATGATGCTCGCCATCCTGTTCATGAACGTGTTCGCGTCGTTCATCGACCACTACGTGGTACGTGCCAACGTCCGGCGCAGAAAGGCTCGCTATGCAGTTTAGCGTTCGCTATACCCTCCTGTTCTCGGCGGCTGTGTGCATTGCATGCGCCGTGATCGTGTCGTCGGCGGCGGTTGGCCTGAAAGGCCGGCAAGACGTCAACAAGGCGCTCGACAAGAAGAAGAACGTGCTCCAAGCAGCGGCGTTGGTCGAGACCGGCGCTTCGATCACACCAGAAGAAATCGATAAGCTTTTCGGTGCCGTTCGGACCAAGTTGATCGACATCAAGACGGGCGATGAGGTCGACGATCCCGACCCGGCCGGGTTCGATCAGCAGAAGGCCAAGAGGAACCCTGCAACCAGCATGGTGGCACCCGCCAACCGGTGCACAATCAAGCGGATTCCACAGCAAGTCCAGATTTTCGAAGTACTCGACGATGCGGGTGAGGTCGAGATGCTCGTGCTGCCGATCGAGGGATACGGACTGTGGTCCACCCTCCTTGGCTTCGTTGCGCTCGACAAGGACCTCACCACGGTCCGTGGCCTGACGTATTACGACCACAAAGAAACGCCGGGACTTGGCGGCGAGGTCGACAATCCGAGTTGGAAGGCGTTGTGGCCGGGTCGCAAGATCTTCGACTCGAACGGAATGGCAGCGATCGAGGTGATCAAGGGTCGGGCCAAGCCGGCGACCGAGGAACCCTTTGAGGTTGATGGCTTGAGTGGCGCCACGATTACCAGCCGCGGTGTCACTTGCATGTTGCGCTTCTGGCTTGGACCGGAAGTCTACGGACCGATGTTGGACCGCTACCGAAAAGCGATGGGCGCGACCAGGAGGGCTGCCTGATGGCTGATTCGACGTCGAAGGTCCTGCTGGACCCTCTTTTCGAGACCAACCCGATTGCGCTACAGGTTCTCGGCATTTGTTCGGCTTTGGCGGTGACCACCAAGTTGGAGACCACCGCGGTCATGTGCTTGGCGGTGATTGCGGTGCTCGCGGGCTCTAATGTCGCGGTGAGCATCCTGCGCAACCACATTCCGCCGTCGATTCGCATTATCGTTCAGCTCACGATCATCGCTTCCTTGGTGATCCTGGCGGACCAAGTGCTGAAGGCCTTTGTTTACGACATCAGCAAGCAGCTATCGGTGTTCGTCGGCCTGATCATTACCAATTGCATCATCATGGGGCGCGCCGAAGCCTTTGCCATGCAGAACGGTCCGGTCATGAGTTTCATCGACGGCATCGGCAACGGTTTGGGCTACAGCGTCGTCCTGTTGGCGACCGGATTCCTGCGTGAGCTGCTGGGCGCTGGCAAGCTCTTCGGTCATGTGGTGCTACCCCTGGCGAGCGAAGGCGGCTGGTACGTACCGAATGGCCTGATGGTCATGTCACCCGCGGCTTTCTTCATCATCGGACTGTTTATTTGGGCGCTCCGTACGTGGAAGCCCGATCAGGTGGAGGCGGACTGAGATGGAGCAGTACCTTAATCTCGCGATCAAGGCGATCTTCGTCGAGAACATGGCGCTCGCCTTCTTTCTTGGCATGTGCTCGTTCTTGGCGGTTTCGAAGAAGGTCGATACGGCGGTGGGCCTCGGCTCGGCGGTGATCTTCGTGTTGGCGGTCACCGTGCCGGCCAACAACCTGATCTACAACCTGCTGCTCAAGGAAGGTGGCTTGTCGTGGATCAGCAGCTCGCTCGCCGGCTACGACCTTTCGTTTCTCGGCTTCTTGACCTATATCGGCACCATCGCTGCGATGGTTCAGATCGTCGAGATGACCCTCGACCGGTTCTTCCCGGCGCTCTATGGTGCACTCGGGGTGTTTCTACCCCTGATCGCGGTCAACTGTGCGATCTTGGGTGCCTCGCTCTTCATGGTCGAACGTGACTACACCCTGGCCGAGAGCACCGTGTTTGGCCTCGGCTCGGGCATTGGCTGGGCGTTGGCGATCGTCGCGCTGGCGGCCATTCGCGAGCGTATGCGCTACTCGAATGTGCCGGCTGGCCTTCGTGGACTGGGAATCACCTTCATCCTCACCGGCTTGATGGCGATCGGCTTCATGGCCTTTTCGGGCATCGCCCTTTGATCTTTCTAGGGAGCTAGCGGAACCATGGAGACCATCGGCCTCGGCGTCTTGATGTTCACCTTCATCATCTTGGCGTTGGTAACCTTACTGATGTTCGCGCGGCGGTACCTGGTGCCGGCTGGCGACGTGACCATTCTCATCAACGATGATCCGGACAAGGCGCTGCATGTCCAGTCTGGTACAACGTTGCTGAACACCCTGGCGCAGAACAAGATTTTCATCCCATCAGCCTGCGGCGGTAAGGGCAGCTGTGGGGTGTGTACCGTGAACGTGAAGGATGGCGGTGGTGCCATGCTGCCCACCGAAGCGGGGCACATTTCACGGGGTGAAGCGCGCGAAGGCTGTCGTCTGTCGTGCCAGGTGAAGGTCAAGTCCGACATGAAGATCGAGATCCCCGCCGAGGTCTTCGATGTTCGGCAGTGGAAGTGCAAGGTCCGTTCGAACCACAACGTCGCCACCTTCATCAAGGAACTCATCATCGAGCTTCCCGAAGGCGAGTCCGTGCCATTTCGCGCCGGTGGTTACATTCAGATCGAAGCACCGCCCCACGTGGCACCGTACAAGGACTTCGAGATCGAAGACGAGTATCGGGGTGACTGGGACAAGTTCAACATGTGGCGCTATGTTTCCACGGTTGACGAAGAGGTCACCCGGGCCTACTCGATGGCCAATTTCCCAGAAGAGCGGGGCATGATCATGCTCAATGTCCGGGTTGCGTCGCCTCCGCCACGCGCACCCGAGGGCACGCCTCCGGGCAAGATGTCGTCGTACATCTTCAACCTCAAGCCCGGTGACGAAGTGACCATTTCCGGTCCATTCGGCGAGTTCTACGCCAAAGACACCGATGCGGAGATGATCTTCATTGGTGGTGGTGCGGGTATGGCGCCGATGCGCTCCCATATCTTCGATCAGTTCCGTCGGCTGGACTGCAACCGCAAGGTGTCGTTCTGGTACGGCGCTCGCAGCCTGCGTGAGGCGTTCTACGTCGATCACTTCGACAATATTGCCGAAGAGAGTGACAACTTCGAATGGCATCTCGCACTGTCCGAGCCACAGCCCGAGGACAACTTCGAGGGCTACACCGGCTTCATCCATCAAGTGCTTTACGACAACTACCTCAAGGACCACCCGGCGCCGGAAGATGCCGAGTACTACCTATGTGGTCCGCCGATGATGCTGGCCGCGTGCATGAAGATGCTGGATGACCTGGGCGTCGAGCCCGAGAACATCCTGTTCGACGACTTCGGTTAGGCAAGCGCGCCGAGTCGGCGTCTCCGTGATCGAGGTGCAAGGCCCGCCGGCGAGGCGGGCCTCTTACGTTGGTGCGCCAGGTATGGCGCGAAGCACGATACCGGCAGGTCGTGTGAGATTCATGGGTGTGCGTCCGGGCGAGGAATAACTCGTCTTGTACGGAGAGACCAGGGAGAGGATCTGAAAACGAGCTGAAGATGGCGCCAGGGTCTACATTGTCGAGGCTGGGTCATGCTTTCTTGATAGCTGTTTCCTGGAACGTTTCCAGTGCTTGAGGCGAAAGCTCAATACTTCCAAGAACATTTTTGCGGGATCGATCAGAACACGCACGCGGGAGGCGCGATCGTCCGACCAGCGGATCGCGACCTCTCGGACGTTGTGGCCACGCCTCCTCGCCAGCCAAATGAGCTCGACATCGAAAGCGAATCCATCGGTGACGAGGTCCTTGAAGAGATCGCGGGCGACGTCACCTTGCAGAAGCTTGAAGCCGCATTGGGTGTCGCGAATGCCGCGAACCCCGGCGCTCTGCACCAGCGTACGGAAGACCCAACCCATGAAACGGCGATAGGCAGGCTGTTCCTCGAGGATTTGTGCGCCCGCCAGACGCCGACTGCCGATGACGACGGGGGCTTCGGCGAGGTGGGCCTCGAGGTGCTCGATGTCTTCGATGGGCGTCGAGAGATCGGCGTCGGTTATGAGGACCAGTCTGCCTCGCGTGTTCTCGACGCCCTTGCGCAGGGCAGCGCCCTTGCCGCGGTTGATTGGAAGGCTGGCCGCGCGCACGTTCTCGGGGTCGAAGTCGCGCGCGAAGGAGAAGGTTCCGTCGGTGCTGCCATCGTCGACGACGATGACCTCGAACGTCTCTGCCCGCGAAACACAATAGGAGACAATTCGTGGCAGGGTACGTTCGAGTCGGCGTACCTCGTTGAAGGCTGGTACGACGATCGAGATTTCGGGCGAGTGCTCGGGCATGGCGGGAGGGTGGCCTTGACTACCCGTCATTCCGTGCGTAGAGCAAGGCGACGCGGCTACCGATGGTTCTTCGAAGAATCAGCTTGGCGTCCGGGAGTCGTGTTGTCAATTCGGCACGAACTTCGTCCTCGTCTCGAAGCTCGTTGACGGATCGAACCACGCTTTCGTCTCGGACATAGTCTTCGTCTCGCTCCCGGCCTTCGATGAGCACCAGGGGAGCATCGGTTCGCCAGTGGCGCTCGAGATCCTCGGCGTCTCGGAGGTTGGGAATCGACTGGCCCAAATAGTAGGCATAGCCTGCTCGCCATTTCCACAGACCATAGGCGGCGACGGTTCCGTTGCGGGTCTCCAGTTCGCGCGCCAGTTCAGTAGAGAACCCGCGCGCAGATTTGAGAGGATCCACTTTGGGTAGAGCCCAGACCGCGGCCAGGAGGTAGAGCAAGGCAAATCCGGCGAGCAGGGTCATGGGTGCTAGCTTGGGGAGCCATTGGCGTTTGGCGGTGCCGAAGCCAACCAAGACGCCGGTGGCTGCGAGTACCAGCCCGAGCGTGCGAGCGACCATCAACAGTGTTTGGGGAATGTTCTCGTTGGGGAGGAGGGCGAAGACCCCCCCGGTGACCAGGATCACGCCGAGTAGGCCGAAGGCCACGAGGGCCGCACGACGCGCCGCCTTGGGTAGGCTACCGACCAGCCAGCGATCGACCACCCCGGCTGCCAACACCGCAACGGCCGGTGCGATGGGCAGAATGTAGGGCGCCCGCTTGCTTTCGGACAGCGAGAAGAAGGTGATGGTTCCGATAACCCAGATCCAGCTCAGCCGAGCGAGTCGTCGCTCATCGGGATCCTCGGGCCGTGCGAGCCAGGCGGCGGGAAGGAGTAAGGCCCACGGTGCATAGTCGATCCAAACGTACTTCAAGAAGTACCACCAAGGCTGTTGGTGATCCCAAGCTTCGGAGAATCGACTGAAGTTCTGGCGCACCAACACTTCGTTGAGCATGTCGACTTCGCCATTGAACCAAAGCAGCAGGTACCACGGTGCGCCAACGACCAACGCAACGAGGCCTCCAGCCCAGATGCCGCGTCCAACCAAGGCTAGAAAACGCCGGTCGGAAAGGGCATAGACAAGGATCGCCAATCCGGGGATGATCAAGGCTACAGGGCCTTTGGCGGCGAATCCGAAGCCAGAAGCAATGCCAGATAACGCCCAGGCTCGGGTGGGCGCCATTCCGAAGTCGAGCATTCGGGTGAGCGGGACGAGGGCGCCAAGGGTCGTGGCCAGTACCAAGATATCCATCTGGATCGCGCGAGCAGCCCAGAAGACCTGAAATTGGGTCACGAACACCGCCGCCGCCAACAATGCCCGCCGCCGACCGGCGTAGGGCAAGACGAGGAGGTACGTTAGGAGAACACTCGCACAGGCCGCGACAACCGCCGGAACGCGGAGGCTGAACTCGTCGACAGCTCCTTGTAGGTGCGAAGCGGCGAGCGCCCCCCAGTAGTAGAGAATGGGCTTTTCGGTGAACACCTGATCGTTGATCGTCGGGAGCAACCAGTCGCTTCGCTCGAACATTTCCACGGTCGCGCGACCGTAACTTGGTTCGTTGGGATTCCACAGGTCACGCCGACCCAAGGCGACGCCGAAGAAAAGAAGAGACGCGAGGGCAAGGAGCACCAAGTCTCGAGCCGGACTGGAGCGTGGCAATGCTTGGGTTAGGCTCATCGATAGAGTCGCCCTTCGGTTTCGCTCAAAGGCGTTCGACCGTGATGAATACGTGGATGACGAAAGAGGCGGACTTCGCGGTCACGCACGGGTCGTCCCATTAGAGTCATTCGAGGTTGGAATCCTTCGGGGTTTTTATCACGCCTCTTGCACGGACGGGTCAGGGCAGCTGCGCGATCGTAACCTTGCCCGCATTGGGCCGAGTTGTTGCAGTGGATTGGATCGCCGGGTGGGACAGACCGCGGCGCCACGCTCCTGTTGACGGGGTAAGCTGGCGAGACGCGGTTCATAGCGGCGCTGGTCGCCGATGGGAGAAGGCATGTCCTCTGGAGTAGAGAAGTCGTTTCGTTTCGGTTCTGTGGGTGTGATGCTGTTCGGTTGCCTGATGGCAACGGGCTGTTCGACACCAACTCCGAGCCTCGATACCCACGTGGTGCGCGGTGAAACCATGGGCACGACGTACAGTGTCAAGATCGCGGCGACACCGATCGCCCAGGAGACCTTGGTCGCGCTCAAAGAGACGATTGACGAGACCCTCGAAGCGGTCAATGATCGGATGTCAACCTATCGCGACGACTCCGAGCTCAACGATCTCAACCGGCAGGCGGCAGGTGCACCCTTGGTGCTCTCCAACGCGCTCTTCGGTGTCTTGTCCCAGTCGATCGCGATCTCGATCGCCTCGGGTGGTGCCTACGACGCGACGGTAGGACCGTTGGTCAACGCGTGGGGATTTGGTCCTGATGCCGCGGCTGAACCACCGAGCGGTGCCGATCTTGCCGCGTTGCGTGACCATGTGGGGTACGACAAGCTCACGCTCGACGGGTCGACCCATGGGGTGATGAAGACTCACACCGAGGTTCAGGTGGACCTTTCGGGCATCGCCAAGGGCTACGCCGTGGATCGCGTTGCTGCCGCACTCGACAAGGCGGGCATGCGCCATTATCTGGTGGAGGTCGGCGGCGAAATGCGCGCGTCGGGGGCCAACGCCGATGGCCAGGCCTGGCGGGTTGGCATCGAGCGGCCGGTCGCGGGCCGTCGCGAGACCCAGCGCATTGTTCCGTTGGCGGACCAAGCCCTCGCGACGTCGGGTGACTATCGTAACTACCGCGAGTTCGATGGGCGGCGGTTTTCCCACATTCTCGATCCTCGAAGCGGCGTGCCGATCGCGCACCGCACCGCCTCGGCGTCGGTCATCGCGGACACGTGCGCGACCGCCGACGCCTGGGCCACCGCGTTGGTGGTGCTGGGTCCGGTCGAGGGCTTGCAGCGCGCGGAGCACCATGGCCTCGCCGCGTTGGTGCTGGTGCGCAACGACGAAGGTGGCTTCGACGAAGTGACCAACCGGACCTGGGAGCGCATGCTCGAATCGGGTTCGTAGGTGGGCTCTGTTACCCCAGCGGACGGCCCTTTCGGACCACAGTGGGCGAGCCGTCGGCAACGAATGCGGTGCTGGGAGCACTAGCCAGCGGAGCGGTGAACTCGCGTCCGTAGAGCGTAGCGATGTCGCATTCGAGCAAAGCCGAGTTGGCACGCCAAACCTGCCACCGTGGGTGTTCGACGCGGTATTCGACGGTGGTGCGGTCTCGCTGGGCAGCGTAGCCCCAATAGTGTTCGGTGATGAAGGATTCTTCCGAGTCGTCGGCGGGTGAAATGGGATGGCCGGAGATGATCGCCGACACGCCCTCCCAAACCCCGCCGCGCCGCCATTCATAACCCACCGTGGCCTCGTTGCTCGCGGTCGGGGTGCCGACTTCGTGCCGCATGGGTAGGGCTTGGTAGTTCTCGCCGTAAAGGCGACGCGCAACGAATGCGATGGCCCACCGTGGCACCAGCTCTTTGACGAAGACAACACCACGGCGCCAGCCGTCCTCCGCCTTTCTTCGAACGTAAAACCGAAGGTTGACCTCTTCGAAGTTGCGATGAAACGGAATCGCAAGACCGAGGACCTTGGTCTCGAAGAATTGAAAGCCCACGACACTCACAAAGGTCCGGTTGTCCCAGAAGTCAATCTCGCACCCAGCTGGAAGGTGAGGCGCGAGGACTTCAGGGTCGATCTCGTAGTTGAGCATCACGAGATTGCGCCATTCAGCAGTCAAAAAGCGGCGCGTGGTGGTCATGGTGGTCTCCTTGAAGAACGTTCGGCCCGGAGGCGAGGCTAACAGGATCCGCCCGACTCGATGGCTGGGAGTGGCGGAAGAATCGTTCGTGGGATGGCGGTGAGATTTGGATCGAAGGTGTTGGCTTGATCGTAACTGGTCGCCCTACCGGGCAGCGGGGTAACCGGTCGCCCTACCGGGCAACCGGCACTTCGCCGTTAGCGATCGAAGGCGGGCTGCGAATCGAACCGGGCTTTCAACAGGGCTGGGGACGACGGATCGTTGCTCGCCAAGTGACTCGTCTTTCCATGACCCACCAAGTACCAACCAACACACAACGCCCGGCCTAGCCCTGCCGCAATTCCTCGATAGGGTCGACGCGCAGGCCGCGGCGAGCGGGGCCAGCGACGGCGAGCAGGCCAATGAGAAGCATCAGGGCGGCAGCGGCGGGGATGACGCCGGGGACCCGCCAGCCGCCGAGTTGCTCGGCGGGCAGGAAGTGACCGACGAGCATTGCGATGGCGATGCCGGCAGCCGCTCCCGCGCCAAGTTGTTGGAGGGCTCGCTTGAAGATGCCGGCCAGGAGACTTCGCGGTTGCGCACCCAGGGCAGCACGGATCCCGATTTCGCGCCGACGTTGGTTCACCGTGAAGGACATCAGCGCATACATGCCCGCGGCCGAGAGCAGCAAGACGCTCAGCATGATCGCGCCGAGCGAAAGCGCGCCGACGTTGTTTCCGAACGCCTTCTCATGGTAAACGGCATCGAGCGAAAGCGTCGTGCTCACCTGGAGTGTGGGGTCGACTGCAGCCGCCATGGTGCGGAGCCGATCCGCCAAGGAAGCGAGGTCGGAGGTCGCGTGTATGGAGAGGGTCTCGGCGACCATTTGCCCTCCCACAATGGGGCGGTAGACCGTGCCGTTGGTGGCACCCGCTGGACGGTCTGCCACCACGCCGACAATTTCCAGCCAGGGTTTCGGCGTCGGCTCGTCTTGTGTTTCTGCTTGTCGCGAAGGGACATAACGCAGCCGAACACCAAGAGGGTTTACCTCACCCAGGTGCTGCTGAACGAAAGTCCAGTTCACAATAACCGCGGTGTCCTCGTGCTGAAAATCTCGCGCGGCGAAGTCTCGTCCGGTGAGGAACGGGATATCGAACACGTCGAAGAACGACTCGTCCACGCGGCCCGTTCGGATCAGGTTGCGGGACGAGATCAGATCGGCGTTGGTAGGTGTTCGTGGATCAAATTGGATGAACTCCCATGGTTCGTCGCCCGGTAACGAACCGATCGTAGCGCCAGCGATGTCGGGTTCGCTCTGTAATCGCTGGATCAGCTCTTTTTGGAGCATGGTGAAGCGAGTGAGGTACGAATTCGACGCGTCTTTGGGTATTTCATCGTCGGTTGTCCTTCGTTCGAGTGCGATCCGGGCGGTCAAGTACTCATCGGCCGGGAATCCAGGGCCAATGGCACCCTTTCGGATCGTTCCCCAACCGATCTCGATCGCGACCGGAAGTGCGGCCAGCGTCATCGCAACCTGGAGTACAACGAGGGCCGTCCAGGTCCGGCCAAGCTGGGTGCCGGTTCGGCTGCCTAGCGCGCGTAGTCCGGTGCGCATCGCTTGTCCGGTTGCCTTCAGTGCTGGGATGAGTCCCGCGACCACAGCAGCGACCACGGCGAGCACAGCGGCAAAGACAGCCGCTTCGACGGGCAGTGTCAAGTCCAACCAAAATGGTACCTGGCCCGCTTGGTGGGTGATGAGCTGGTCCACGATCCATCCGAGTGCCAGCCGAACAGCAAGCAAGGCCACGACGGCGGCTGCGCCGGCCAGCACGAGCATCTCAATAAAGAGCTGCGCGACGATGCGACGGCGATTGGCGCCTAGTGCGTAGCGTGCAGCGAATTCTTCCTGGCGGGTCATCGTTCGGGCGTAGACCAAGATCGCGATGTTGGCGCACGGCGGTACGAGGAGCAGGCTGACGAGAATCAGACCCAAGCGAACGATCCAGCGCAACTGTGCGGGATCATCGCTCGAGATTCCGGCGACGTAGGGCAATACCTGCGCCCGACGTTGTTCGTCGCGATCCTCGATTTCGGCCGGCGGCAACAGGCCGACCGCTGCCAGCTCGGTCTGGGCGCGCTCGAGCGTCACACCCGGCGCCAGTCGGCCGAACACCGCGCCCTCCGGAGGCGCTGGCAGTTGAGCTGAACGATCGAAGGCCAAGGCGGTCCAGAAACGGTGATTCACCGGGAACGCAAAGTCCTCCGGCATAACCCCAACGACAGTGTGGGCCACGCCGCCGAGCAGAACGGTTTCTCCTACGACCGCCGGATCGGCGGCAAAACGCGACTGCCAGACGTCGTAGCCGATCACGACCACCGGCGGCGCACCGATTGACTCATCATCTTCGGCGAGTGTCCGGCCGAGGAGGGGAGCCACCCGTGCTAGGCGGAAACCCGCCGCGGTCATTTCGGCAACCGTGACCGGTTCGACCAAGCTACCACCGGTGTCGCCAAGTGCGTCATTTCCGAGCGCGAAGTTGCGTTCGACGGCTTGAAAGGCGCCAAGGTCCACAACCGAGCGCAGCGTGTCGCGCCAGCGTTCAAAGTCCTGCATCGCCGTACCGCGCAGTTCCCGGGTCGCGGCTTCCTGGATCTTGAAGGCAACCACATCTTCGCCGTCGTCGAGCGGTAGCGAATCTCCGGTCGCCCAAGCGAAGAAGGTAAACACCGCAATGCCAATGATGATGGCAAGGGTCATTGCGAGGCCGCCGATCAGCGTGAGTCCCCAGGACTTGCGCAGCATGCGCAATCCCAATTTGATGTCCAACCAGAACGTGTCGAGGTGGGGTAGGCCGCGGGCCTCGTGACCCGCCTCACGCAGCTGCGTCAGTCCGCCCAGCTCGATCCGCGCCGCGCGCCGTGCTTGCTCAGAGGGCATGCCCTGTTTGATTTTGTCGGCTTCAGCCAATGCCAGATGAGCCTCCAGCTCCTCATCGAACTCTCGATCGAGGTCCTGAGGACGCATGTAGGCGCGAATTCGCGCAACCGCCGAATGAAAGATCGCGAGCATCGCCTAGCTCCCTTCCGTGGGTTGCAGCACCCGGCCAACGACTCCGGCAATTCGTTCCCAGTTCTCGGTTTCTGCCTGCAGTTGCCGCCGACCCGCCTTGGTGACCGAGTAGAACTTGGCCCGGCGATTGTTGTCGGAAACGCCCCATTTCGTACGGATCCACTTCTTCTGGACGAGACGGGTCAAGCAAAGGTACACGGTCCCCTGATTGACGAGCAGGGCCCCCTCACCAACTTGCTCGATTCGGCGTGCGATGCCGTAGCCATGCAGAGGTCCCATCTGCTCCAACGTCTTCAGAACCATGAGGTCGAGTGTGCCTTGAAGAATCGATGATTTGCTGTTTACCATGATGTGTCTCAACTCCTGTGTGATGCCCAGATGAGAGTGTGCAATATCTCCTGTGGGATGTCAAGAGGAGTGCGCAGGTTCGCCACCCGGACGAAGGAGCAGAGCATTATCATGGACGAGGGTTGCAGCAGGGAGCCTGACTTCTTGCGAATGACCGTCAAGACCTTGAAGAGCGTGATTTGGCCGAACCGATGTTTCTTCAGGGCCCACCCGATACCTGGGTGTGATTGCGGCCTGTCTTGGACGGGAGCCCATTCCGCCTGCGCTCCTGCGGCGCAATATCGTGGTGTCGGGCCTCAACCTATTGGCGTTGAAAGACAAGTTCTTCCGTATCGGCGATGCCGTGCTCGAGTACACCGGGCCCTGCCACCCCTGTAGCAAAATGGAGCGAGTCCGAGCGGATCTTCGATGGTCGCCCTTAGTCGAGTCAGCATTGACCCCGACGCCGAAGTCGGGATAGAGTGCACAGATTCATGTGCATGAGGCGGTCCATCCGCGACCGGTAGCCGACAACCGACTAGGAGAGCAAATGATGACGACCAGCCGCGCCGTTCGGTACGGAGTGTGCCTGCTGATCGCCTCGGGCCTTGTTGCGGGAGCGACATCCGTCGCCGCAGACGAGATCCTCTACATCCCACTCAATCGAGAGGTCGTGCTCGGAGACGGTAGCGTTTACGGTACGCGCCTTCTGCTAAGCAACCTCGACGTGGGCGCGCTACGGCGTGTGTCGTATAGCGTGGTTTCCCAAGGCCAAGACGGCACGGGCGATCCAACCGAGGTGACGAGTCGTTGGACGCAACCCCAAAGCACCCGCAGCATCAGTGTCCCGAACGGACCTGGCATGCTGGTGGTGACCGGTTCACCGGAGATGCTGGTGTCGGCCCGTTGGAGCCGCCAATCGTCTACGAGTTCTGATTTGGGGGACGGCGCTGACTTGCCAGTGTTGAGCTGCCGTGACGCGGCGCCAGCAGATGGCTCTCAGGTTCTTCAAGGCTTCGAACGCCGCGATGGAGGTGGCTCGTCGCTGACTTCCTTCGCGATCCTCAACTTGGGCCCGGAAGCCACCGCCTGTACCGTAAGCCTGTTCCAGGACGATGGCACGGTTATCGTTGCGGACACGGTCTTGAACGTCGCAGCGAAGAGCAGCCTTCACTTTCGTGATGTTCTCGGTGCGCTCGGTCTCGACAACATGCGAGACAACCGGATCTCGACGAGCTGCGACCAGCCGTTCTACTCTTACGGCATCGTGGTGTTTCCCGGTAACGGTGCGACCAGCGTTGTGCGACCGACTCGTTCCCTTGGTGTGGAAGAGCAAGGCGATGGCTGCGGATCGGCGTCGAATGACCCGGCTGGCGACTTCATCAGCCTCACCGATTTGAATTGGACCGGCATTTCGAGTATTCAAGGTGGGCCATGGAAGGGCCGCACCGGTTTCGATGGGCACCAACCCGGTGCGCCGATTGGTGGTTTCAAACCCATCGACCTCGCTGGCGTACGGTACCCGACGGGCATTTCCTGGTTCGGCAACTGGAGCCGCAACTCATCGGTTACCTGGACCCTCGACGGTGCCTACCGGTTGGCGACGATGAAAGTCGGTTTCGATGACTCGATCGATATCAACTACGAGTGGGGGATTGTCAACACCACCACACACCAGTTCATCCGCCTGCAGCGGCCACCGGATGGCTGGGGTGGGATTGAGCGGCCGAACCAGTTTCGCATTGGCGCTTCCGGGACCTTGCGTTTCTACGCTGACGGTACGTTGATTCATGAGACCGTAGAGATGCATAACTACAGTCCAGCGATCGATGTGACCTTGAATCTGCAGGGCGTTAATCAACTCAGAATTGAGATGAATATCAACGCTCATGAAGAACTCAACGCTTGGTATCGGAGAGGGCTGACCCGCCGAGAGTTCGTGGTCGGCAACAGTTGGTTCGACATGCCGGTTTTGGTGGATACCCGCCTTTACCACGCCCAGTAACGTCGCACCGCTGAAGAGAACAAAGGGTCGTCGCCGGGCCACCCTTTTTCACGTTCTTCACCTCGCTACGAGGGTGCAGACGGCTTGGTCACTTTCCAAACGAGGTCACCCGCGTACAGATCAGCGAAGCCCTTGTCGTTGGCGGGAGCCAGGACACCGCCATCGTCTGTACCGTTCGTGGAAACGCTGTAAAGGCGGTAACTGCTGTCCTTTCTGCGGTACCGATAGGCTTTGCCACTAAAGGGGTCGATCGGGGAGTCCAGAACTCCTGACATACCCTTTAAAATTGGCGAGTTTTCTGGGCCTACGCTGTCGTAGGTGCGGACCCAAAACTGTCCGCTTTTTTCCCTGTGCCAATGCATGATCGGGTATGGCACCGACGGCCGACGAGAACGTCCTCTTCGCAGACCACGCCGGGATTCCCGATGGGATCGTGGTCATCAACGATCGCTGCCGCCTCCTGCTGAGGGGCGGTTACCAGGTTGCGACTGTCTGTGGCCTGCCGCTTGCCCACTTCGCTGCTAGCGACAAGGCCGGCGAGGCCCACGCGATGGTGTGCCTCGTTGATTTGGGCTGGGCACGGCAGACCGAGGTTGCGGGCGCTTTTGGCTGCGATGTTCGCACTGTGCGTCGGCACCAGCGCCGCTTCGAGGAGGGTGGGCTGTGTGCCTTGGGGCGGCCACGTGGATTTCCACGGGGACGGCCGCGGGTGCCGCAGGCCCGCGAGGACGCGGTCAATGGCTGGAAGGCCGAGGGTGTGTCGAATCGTGAGATCGCCCGGCGGCTCGGTATCAATGAGAAGGCCGTCCGCAAGCTCGTGAAGCGCCTAGGCTGGAAGGAACGGCCGGCAGAGCAGCTGACGATGCCCTTCGAGGGTGCGGACCCAAAACTGTCCGCTTCTGGCGAACGGCTGGCCGACGACGCCCTTACCGACGCCAATCCCACGCTCGATCCTGGCGACGGTGGGGGCCGAGAGGGTGCGGACCCAAAACTGTCCGCTTCTGGCGAACGGCTGGCCAACGACGCCCTTACCGACGCCAATCCCACGCTCGATCCTGGCGACGGTGGGGGCCGAGAGGGTGCGGACCCAAAACTGTCCGCTTCTGGCGAACGGCTGGCCGACGACGCCCTTACCGACGCCAATCCCACGCTCGATCCCGGCGACGGTGGGGGCCGAGAGGGTGCGGACCCAAAACTGTCCGCTTCGGCGCCCGACCTGGATCGGGCCCCCTTGTCGCTGGACCTTGATCCGGCCGATCGCGCTGGCGATCGGCTTCTGGCGAGGCTGGGACTGCTCAATGATGCGGCACCGGTGTTCGGAGCGGCGACCCAGGTCCCAGGCCTCGGTGCTCTGCTGGCGATTCCTGCACTCATGGACAGCGGCGTGCTATCCATCGCCCGCGAGATCTACGGCAGCATCGGGCCTGCCTTCTACGGGCTGCGCACCACCGTGGTGACCCTGCTCTTGATGGCGCTGCTGCGGATCAAGCGACCCGAAGGGCTCAAGGAACGCTCACCTCGCCAGCTGGGTCAGATTCTCGGACTCGACCGCGCACCAGAGGTGAAGACTCTGCGCAACAAGCTCGCCCGACTCGCAGCTCATGGCCGGGCTGGCGACTTTGGCCGTGCCTTGGCGCAGCGTCGGGTCGCCACGCGGGGACATGCCATGGGCTTCCTCTATGTGGACGGGCATGTGCGCGCCTACCACGGCGACCGAGGGATCCCCAAAACGCACGTGGCACGAATGCGGATCGCTATGCCGGCCACCACCGACTACTGGATCAACGATGCGCACAGCGAGCCGCTCTTCGTGGTCCCTACCGAGGCCAACAAGGGACTCGTAGCGATGCTTCCCATCGTCCTCGAAGAGGTACGAAAGCTTCTCGGCGACCGGCGGGTCACCGTCGTTTTCGACCGTGGAGGTTGGAGCCCGCAGCTGTTTGCCAAGCTCATCGCCGACGGCTTCGACATCCTCACGTACCGCAAGGCCCCCTATCGTCCGGTGCCTGTGCGCAAGTTCACACTGATCGAGGAGACGGTCCACGGAAAGAAGATCAAGTACCTTCTCGCCGATCAGCGCATCTACCTCGAGTACGGCCGGAAGAAGAAACGAAAGCGGGTGTACCTGCGCCAGGTCACCCGCCTCAGCGACAACGGCCACCAGACATCCATCATCACCTCTCGCCGGGACCTCTCCACCATCGAGGTCGCCTGGCGTATGTTTGACCGCTGGCGGCAGGAAAACTTCTTCAAATACCTACGCGAGGAATTCGCACTCGACGCGCTGGTGGACTACGGAACCGAGCCGGCAGACGCCACCCGCGAGGTCCCGAACCCCGAACGGAGCAAGATCAACGCCGAGCTGTGCAAAGCCAACGCTCATCTCGAGCAACTCCAGGCCCACTACGGGCTCACGGCCCTCCAGAACCAAGAGGATCTTCGGCCCACGATGCGTGGATTCAAGATCGCCAACGCCGAAAGCGCTGCCCGTGTCCGCGCAGCAATGGCGCGAGTCACCGACCTCGAGACCCAGCGCGCGACCATCCCTACCCGCGTTCCCGTCCACGAGGTCGTCGAAGCGGATGTCATCAAGCTGGCCGTAGAGCGCAAGCACCTCACCGACATCCTCAAGATGGTCGCATACCAAGCCGAGGGCGACCTGCTACGGCTCCTGGCGCCCTACTACCGACGAACCGAGCAGGAGGGACGCACACTGATCCACAGCGCCCTCTCGGCCAGCGGTGACATCCAGGTCACCGACGCCGAGCTACTCGTGTCGATCGATCCGCTCAGCTCGCCCCACAAGACCCAAGCCCTCACCGCCGTCTGCGAGCAGCTCAGCCTGACAAGCACGCGCTTCCCAGGCACCAACCTCAGAATGCGATTCGCTATCAAGCCGGAACCACCTCGAAGCCTCGCGTTTCCAGGCGCTCGCGACCACGCAAACGGTGCTCAACCGGACATTTGAGAAAAAGGGTATGTCAGGAGTTCTGGAGTCGGTGAGCGCGTCGGGGTAGTGCCCCATGGCTTCTCGATCCGCTTCCAGTTTCAAGGCCAACCCGACCTGGTGTTGCTCGGCGAGCCAGATGTCGCGCTTCGTACCGACATCGAGGCAATCGTAGTGGAGATGGCGGGCTGGTTTGGCCCACGCCGGGGGCAGGGCCCGAACCGATTCCAGCTGCGACTCGGTTTGCGCGTGGTTCGGGGTTGCACAAGCGGCAAACCGTGGCGCTGCCGTTTCCAGAAACAGAGCGGCATTGAGGCGCCGCCAGGGCTGCCAGTCGAAGAGCAAGCGATGGAGGGTTCCGGCGGAGGCGATCAGCTCGAAGTCACTCCAGGACGTTCGGGGATCGAGCAGTTGATGAAAGCTGACTGCTTGCTCGGCGTTCAGCATCCGGTTCATCGCTGCGACGACATCCATTCGCTGAGCCCACTCGCCAACTGGCGCGTTGGTGTGTCGTCGGTGGTCCAGCGGGCGAGTTGAAAGATGCGAACGGCATCCTTCCAAGACTCGGCGGCATTGCCGTCTGCCATCGCTACTTCTGCACGTGCCCGCAAGAGGGCAGAGAACCGTAGGCGGATGAGGAGGTTTGGAACGGTAACCTCCATCGGCCGCACGGTGTAGTCGGTGGTGTAGCGGGCACCGGTTGCGGTATCGAGGCCCTGGCCGAGGACCTAGAGGGCCAGCGCATGGTCGCACGATCGAAGGTTGCTGGGTGAGCACAATCGGGTCCATTGCCGTCTCCGTTCAACGGGGTAGACGCTCGACGGCGGGAGATCTCTCGAATATTTCCTTGCTTTTCTCAGGTGGTGGACGATCACCGCCTGGTCGCGCGAGCCCTCAAGGAGGGTGTCCGGCGCGTAATTCCGGCCAGCGGTTACGCCGCCTCGTCGCCCGATGGAGCAGGACCCGTTGCGCAGCCGGTGGCACATCGGCCAAGACACGGCAAGCATCGGTGGCGGTGAAGATACCGGCGAGTCGTCCGTTCTTGGTCACCAACGCGGAACCGATGTGGCGGCGAGCCATCTCGGTCGCCACGGCGTGGAGCGGCGTATTCATTTCCGCCTGGTAGACATCGAAAATGCAGGCGTGGCGAACTCGCGGCCCTTCCGCTATCCTGACGTAGATGCAAGAAGTATGGCGGTTGAATCCGTGTCGTGGCTCCACCCGTTGGCACTGTTGTCGGTGGCCAGGTACTACCCGAATGGGTCGGGCGTCTCCTGTTTCAATGGACTGAAATGTAGGGCGAATCGCAAAGAGATCTGCATATCGGAGGAGCAACTTTGAGACAGTACAAAGCCAATGGAATCACAACCAGGAAATACTACGAGGCAGAGCTCGGGATGCTCCAAGAGGAGTTGGTGAAGCTCCAGGAGTGGGTCAAGTCCGAAGGCCTTCAAGTCGTGGTGCTATTCGAGGGGCGGGACGCTGCGGGCAAGGGTGGCACCATCAAGCGGATCGTTCAGCGGCTGAATCATCGCATCGTCAAGGTTGTCGCCCTCGGCGTGCCTACGGAACGCGAAAAGGGCCAATGGTACTTTCAGCGATACGTTCCCTTCCTACCATCCAGGGGCGAAATCGTGCTCTTCGACCGGAGCTGGTACAACCGAGCCGGTGTCGAGCGGGTAATGGGGTTTTGCACCGACGCCGAATATCGAGAGTTTCTGCGGGCCTGCCCAGCGTTCGAGCGGATGTTGGTGGGCTCGGGGATCGTCCTGATCAAGTATTGGTTCTCGGTGAGCGCCGAGGAGCAGGAGCGGCGTTTTCAGGATCGGATGCGCGATGTGAGGAAGCGATGGAAGATCAGTCCGATGGACGAAGAAGCTCGCAAGCGTTGGGTGGCCTATTCAAAAGCCAAAGATACGATGCTGACCCATACCGACATACCCGAGGCGCGGTGGTACATGGTGGACGCCGATATCAAAAAGCACGCGCGGCTCAACTGCATTCGTCATCTGTTGAGCTTGATTCCGTACGAGGACGTTGTGCGGCCCGCGGTGGAGTTGTCGCCCCGGCCCAAGGCGCTGGAGGAGTACGAGCGGCCACCACTCGAGAACATGGAGTGGGTACCCGCGGTCTACGGCTCCGGCTCGGAAGCGACGGCTAGGGAGAAGTAGAGTTGGTTGAGACCGCCCACTCATCGGGAACCGTGCTGGTGGTGGCCGCTCCGTTCCAAATGGCGGCGCCCTTCCGATGGGTGTTGGTCCTTGCCGCCTCGTCGGACGGTGTAGTGCCGCTTCGCCCACTCGCTGGAGGGGGGCACCTGAAACTCGCGCTCAGTACACTCGTCGCCAATGTAGAACAGCCCAGTGTAGATAAGACCGGAGGGCATCATGCCGAGCAAGACGCTGATCGATGTTACGGGAATTGGTCCAGCCACTGTTGGGACGTTGGAAAAGGCTGGCGTCGCGGACCTTGAGGGGCTGGTGGGCGCTTCGATCGAGACGATCGAAGCTGTTCGCGGCTTTGGTCCTGCTCGGGCCGCGGAAGTCCAGAGGGCCGCCCAGACGCTAATCCAGTCGGTATCGCTGGTCCCGAAGGAGCGGGCGGCGGTTGAGACGTTGCCGCCACCCGCGGCAATCGTGCCACTCGAGACGAAAGAAGAAGACAGGCCAGAAGTCGAGGAGCGCAAGAGACATGACAAGGCGGGCAAGATGAAGGCGGAAAAGAAGCGCAAGGCGGAGAAGAAGCGCAAGGCAGAGAAGAAGCGCAAGGCAGAGAAGAAGCGCAAGGCGGAGAAGAAGCGCAAGGCGGAGAAGAAGCGCAAGGCGGAGAAGAAGCGCAAGGCAGAGAAGAAACGCAAGATTTGTGACAAAGGACGCAAAAAGAAAGCCAAGGCCAAGAACAAGAAGAACAACAAGACAAACAAAGAGCGTACGCGTGGTGGCAAGAAGACCCGCAAGGGCGAGAGCGGCCGATAGGTGGCGTACCTTCGGGTCGAGACGGATGTGGTGCAGAACTTCAAACGGATCTATTACTTCGCCAAACGGATGGCGCGCGCGGCGGTACCGACCGTGCCGCTCGGTGAGAACAGCTGAGGGAACAACGTGGCCAAGAGTAAGAGAGTTCAGGCGAAGAATTCATCGACGATGACGGACCACAACTTTCAAATACGTGAGGTGGTTGGCCGGGTCATCGAGACCTTGCCAACCGACGCGCCTTTCGAAGCGGCCGTCGTCCGTGGCTCCAATCAGCACCAGCAAGAAACCGAGTTTCTATTTCGCCGGGCCGCCGTAGGCCCGAAACGAACGAAATCCCGACCGGCTCCTGGAACGAGCCAACCGGGGTATTCGCTAACTCGACGCAAGGCCGGGTAGTCCTGTTAGACAGCCCAAATCCTAGGCGATAGGAGACCTGCGTCAATACGGAGGCCCTCGCCGAACTCGATAATCGGCTAGACCTGACTTCGATGTCGTGCTCGAGGGAGTTAGCACCAGCGACGATCACGTCCACGTCGAGTGGTAGCCGCGGCGGCGGTAGATGCGCCGAGACGTCTGTTGGTGCCGCGGCCAGATGCCGAGCCATGGCCGCTGGACGTTCGGACGGAGGAGGCAGATGCCTTTGGCCGTTACCTGGCCGATGTCAGATGTCTGGCTGGGCGACCGATGGGGCTAACTTGTCTTCGTATCTGCTGGCGTTGGGTAATGCGGTGCCGTTTGGCTCCGAGCGGATACCTGCCAGGTAGACCACCCCGCCACGCGACAGCCTATTCAGAGGGGATCCGGTTCGGCTGTCGCCGTGGCTAGGGCAGGTAGAAGAGTATGTATGTATGTGTCAGGTGGCGTCCCTTACGGCGATCCGGCTTTGCCGCCATATGAGCGATCACTAACAGCGCTGTCGGTCATGGCTCGCCGCATCCGTGCGCATCACGGTGCGCGTCGACCGGGCAGTAGTGGCGGTGGGCGATCATCGTGCAGGAACCGAGCAGGCGAGGTTGTTGATGAAGACCGGTGGCGACGGGTACCAGGCAACCGGAACCCGAAACAATGGGAGCGTTTGGACGCCTACTTCATCGGAACCCGTCATGGCTACTCTTTCGCGCACGTTGTGTTCTCCGGCTTGCCGACTGATTGCCTTTTCGATCGTTGATTGGGTGGAGGATAGGGGCGCCTGAGCCTCCAGGGCGAAGGCGAACACGTTCTTCTCCTTCGATGGGGCGAAGCCGCCGCAGAAGTCGGCGCAGGTGTAACTGAAGCAGGCGTTAGCGCCACCCTCGTCATAACACTGTGTCCAGCAATTGCTAGAGCAGGAACAGTACTGCGAGCACCAAGGTGCTGCGGTAGCGGGGACCGCCACCAAGGCGAGGAGAAAGATCAAGGCCAACGAGAAAAGTAAGACTCCTGCGAACTTCTTCATCTGGTGTACCTCATTGTGCATTGTGCATTGTGCATTGTGCATTGTGCATTGTGACTTCTTCACGCGACGATGTCTAACGTGTGATACCACTATATCTATAGTGAGACAAATATGCAACTATGGTCAATAGCTGGTGAGCAGTGAATAGGCCACCGCCGGGCGATCACTGCCGAGCTGCGCGGCCCGCGGCGTCGAGCGCAGCCAACTCAGGACGCAGTAGCCGAACGACGGCGGCTGAGAGATAGCGACTACCGCCGGCCCGGTGCGAAGCGCTGAGTGAACCACCACCATCGAGTTCCTTTGCCGCGGTTCGCTTCCCATTCGCTCGTGATGAGCTGGAAGCGCAGCGAGGGCGGTGGACCGTCTAGGTCGAGCACGCCAGGCGGGATCAGAATCTGAAGCCCACGCGGGATGTTCGTTTCGCCTTCGTCGCCATCAAAATACGCTGACGTGGTGCCAATGTCCTTGCCGTCCTGACGCAGGGAAATGCCAATGTGGGCCTTTTCGTCGTCGCCCTCGGCGATGGCGACGAACACCTTGAAGTTGAAGCCGTACCCCGCCTTTCCAGGTTTCCCGAGTCGCTTGATCTCGATCCCGGATATGAAGGTCTCGCCGCACCGGGCGCGCTGCGACCTCGCGGTGAACACGGTCTTCCGGTTGAGACTGCCGCCGAGGGGTATCTCGCCCCGAATCGGGCAGTCTTCCACGGTGCTGGCGGCGTCTAGCAAGACGAACTGATCGAAGACGACCGTCTGAATATCGTCGTGCTTGAATGATCGACTGGTCGTGTCATTGTCCAAGTAGATAGCTCCATCGAGCTTTCCAGCGATCGGAAGGCCGACCTTGAATCTCGCGGCCAGCGTTCCGTCTGATCGCCGCTGGATGAACCGCAGGGATTCACGTTTGAGTCCGATGCTCCCACCTCCGGGCTCGATCATGTTGATCTTGGCTTGGTGGATGCGGCCGGTATACAAGTCGCCTGAGACCGTCGTGACGGTCGACGTGGCGGCAAGCGGCGGCGCGACGATGACGGCCAATAGGGCAGCTATCAGGGTGGAGAAGCGACGAGCCTGCATAATGTGCTCCCATGCTTTCGCAGCGTGTCGAATATACCGCGGATCATAGCGTGTCGGACCTATCGAGGTCCAAACAAGCCAGTACGGGTAACGCCAGCCACCTCCCCGGCGCCCATATGATGGGACTGTCAACCAAATAGGGGAGATGCAGGAATGGACACAACAGAATCGCCGTTCGGTGGGCTCGCAGACCGTTTGGCAGCCGTAGAGGCTCGTCTCGAGACCGACGCACGCGAAAGTGACGAGCGCGTGGCGGCGAACGAGATCGCGCTGCTCGAGCAAGAACACCGCCTGATTCCGGCGGTGCGCAACTACTTGAAGCACCGTTCCCGCGGCCGCGGCGACAAGCGGTACCAGGCGGCTGCCGTGGCGCTTGCATGGCGGTTGTTCGTGAGAGGTGCCGCGACAGCGGCTATTGGTGCCGGCGCGATTGTCGGGTTGCTGACGGTGTTTGCCGCTGGCGCACAAGCGTGGCTGTTACTGCGCCAGAACAGCCTGATCTCCGATCAGAACCGGTACTTCCAAGAGCAGACTAAAGAGGTCCGCGAGCTGACCGAGCAGCAGATCGACGAGGCGAGATTGGCGCGAAGGTCGCAGCTACTGGGGACGATCTATGACCGCGTTCAATGCGACAAGGAGGATCAGAAGGACTGCCCTCATTCAGCCAGTAGGCGAGCCCGCAGAGATGCCGCGGAGGCTCTTGTTCAAATGGCTGGCCCCAAAGGGTGGGCGCAACTGTTTGGAGTGGACTTCAGAGGAGAAGAATTGCTTGGAGTCAATCTGCGGCGCGCCAACCTCAGTGGCGCCAACCTCCAACACGCCTACCTCCAGGGCGCCGAGTTCAGTGGTGCCAACCTCCGGGACGCCAATCTGCGGCGCGCCAACCTCAGTGGTGCGAACCTTCAGTACGCCTACCTCCAGGGTGCTGGCCTCCAGGGCGTCAACCTCAATGGCGCCTACCTCCAGTACGCCTACCTCCAGGACACCAACCTCAAGAAAGCGAAACTCGCGGCCGCCTACCTCCAAGGTGCCAACCTCCAGGACGCCAACCTCCAGGACGCCGACCTCGGTCATGCAAGGAACCTGATTCAGCTCCAGATCGATGTCGCCAGGGGAAGCGTCAAAACAACACTACCGCCCGGCCTTACCCACCCTTGCTGGTGGGAAGGTGTTGAATGCGACGGCAAGATAGGCGACGGCACGCCGCCGGAAGGCTGGCCCGACAACTTGCCCGAGGACTGACGAGGCCCGGCGTCACCTCCAGGCCCCTCCCAGATTCAAGCCGCGCAGTCCTCAACTGCATTCAGTGTCCGGTCAGCCGGTATGCCGGTCGCCCGAATCAGCAGCACGGGCAAATGGGGGAGTGTCGGACCGAGCCCCTACGTGCCTAGGCCCAAAACCAGCGCATCTTGAAGGCGATCTACACAAATCTCTTGGGCTCAATCACTTCCGAAAATGCTCAACGAACCTTCGGGTGCGCCTGCGCTTTTCGTAAGCACTTGAGCCTCAAGATCTTCGCGCATCTCATCCTTCGTATGCGCTTGTCTTAGGACTAGGCTGACCTTGGCTTGATCTTGTCCTCTAAAACAAGCGCCAAACAAGGTGGCTACAACTGACGCCAACTCGTCCGAGGTATTCGAGATCCGATGATCGCCGAAGGCGGCACCACCCAATGAGGCAGGCACCGAGGCAGCCCGGGAGGGTGTTCTCACCACCTTCGGCAGAGGCCAAACTCAATCCGCCACGATTCGTGGTCGATGGTCGGCAGGGAGGGGCTCTCGAGCATGCCAATCGTCGAAATTGAGACGAGGGTCGACCATGGGTGAGGAGCGAGCTGAAGTCGGAGAATCGCTGAAGCGTGACTTGTTGGGTCCCGGGATGGACTTCGAGGAGACCCATATTTCTTGGGTTTTTCTCGGCGCCCGCGATGTCTGGAAAGTGAAGAAGCCCGTCAGCTTGGAATTTCTCGACTTCAGCACGCCGAGCAAGCGTCGCGAAGCGTGCGAAGCGGAGGTGCGGCTCAACCAGCGCCTCGCGCCGGATGTCTACCAGGGTTTCTTGCCGATCACGCTTGATAGCAATGGCCGCCATCGGATTGGCGGTCCGGGGCAAGCAGTTGACTGGGCGGTGCATATGAAACGGCTGCCCCGCGCGGATCGCGCTGATACGCGACTCGCGGAGGGTCGGTTGGAGAGCAGCCATGTGCGGAAAATCGCCGAGCGGATCGCGAGCTTTCACGAACAAGCAGTGCTCGACACCGAGGCTGAGCGCTATGGCACCGTCAAGGTCATCGAAGGCAACGCGAAGGAAAACTTCGACCAGACTCGGGCCACCATCGGCAAGTATGTGAGTACGGCGGAAGCGACCGAGATCGAAGATTGGCAGATTCGATTCCTAAGGCGCCACGCGGATCTATTCGCGGACCGCCTCCGTACCCACCGGGTTCGTGACGGGCACGGCGACTTGCGTCTGGAGCATGTGTATCTCGATCGAATCAACTGCGTGACGATCATCGACCGGATCGAGTTCAACCAGCGTTTTCGCTACGCCGATGTCTGCGCCGACATCGCATTCCTGGCCATGGATCTGACGTGGCATGGGCGCGTCGATCTGGCCGAGCGCTTCCTGGCCTTCTACGCGCGTGCGACAGGCGATTTTGACCTCTACCGGCTGATCGACTTCTATCAGAGCTACCGCGCCTATGTCCGCGGCAAGGTGCTTTCTCTGCTGGCCGAAGACGCCAGCGCTTCCTCGGTGTTGCGCTCGCGCTCCAAGCGTGAAGCCCGGCGTTTCTTCCTGCTCGCGCTGGCCTGCGAACGGCCGAGTTTGGTTCCACCTCGCCTGATCGCGGTGGGCGGTGAGATCGCGGCTGGGAAGAGCACGACCGCCGAGGCCTTGGGTGAGAAGCTGGCGGCGCCGATCGTCGACACCGAGGGCACTCGTAAACAGATGCTCGGTGCAAAGCCCGCCGAGAAGCTTCACGAAGCGCCATTCACCGGTGCGTACGATCCTTCGATCAGCGAGCAGGTTTACGATGAGGTGCTCCGGCGGGCTGCGTCGGTGCTGTCCTCTGGGCGGACGGTTATTCTCGACGCCTCCTTTCGCACCGCGGCCAGCCGTGCCGCGGCCCGTGACCTGGCCCGATCGGAGGGCGTTCCATTCACGTTCTTCGAATGCCGGGCGCCGGCGACGGTCAGCCTCCGTCGCCTCCGTCGCCGGGCCCGCGAAAATGGTGTCAGCGACGGCCGCCTCGAGATCTTTGACGCGGTGGCGGCACGTTGGGAGCCCGTCGAGGAACTGGCCTCGAACGAGCACGTTGTCCTCGACACGGTAGACTCGGTGATCGGGTCCGTGCCCATCCCGTGGCGAGTTGAGTGAGATCCGGGCCTGTCGACCCGGAACCACGATAGAGAATGGGCCAATGCTCGAGATTTGATCTTGCTGGGCCTTTCCTCTGTCGACTGGCATTGAGGTGCTACACATGGTGCATCGTTCCACCGAGGCTCCGACTTCCGCTCGAGAGACGGTGCATTCGGAGGACTCTTCCGCGTGTCCCGAACACGACACGGCGAAGCTTCAAGCGTTGCTCGACGCCGCGGTCGATGGCATCATCACCATCAACGAGGTGGGCCTTATCGAGTCGGTCAATCGCGCGGTGGAGCGCCTCTTTGGCTACTCACCAGATGAGCTGATCGGCAAGAACGTCAAGATCTTAATGCCGGCGGGCCGTACCACGACGAGCACGACGGCTATCTTGCCAACTACCGCGAAACCGGCAAGCGGAAGATCATTGGTCTCGGCCGAGAGGCGGTCGCCCGGCGCAAAGACGGCAGCACCTTTCCCATCGATTTGGCGGTTTCCGAGGTGGACCAGGAAGGGCGTCGCTCGTTCCTCGGCATCATTCGCGACGCCACGGAGCGGCAGGAGGCACGCGAGGCGTTGCGCCGCGAACGCGACTTCGCCGAGAACCTTCTCGAAACCGCCCATGCCATCGTGCTTGTGCTGGATGTCGACGGGTGCATTGTGCGCTACAACCACTACCTCGAAGAACTCGCTGGTCGATCGCTCTCGCAAACGCGCGGTCGCAATTGGTTCGATAGCTTTGTTCCCGTTGCCGACCAGCCGGGCGTCCGTGAAGTGTTCGAGCGAGCGGTCGCGGGCGATCCCACCCTCGGATTTGTCAGTCCGATCACCGTCGCTGACGATGCGCTTCGTCAAATTGAGTGGTACTCGAGCACACTCCGGGGAGCGGACGGGACGGTGGCCGGGGTGCTGGCGGTCGGCCTCGACATCACCGACCGGACACGGCTCGAAGAGCAGTTTCGACAGATGCAGAAGATGGAGGCGGTGGGCCGGCTCGCTGGTGGCATCGCCCATGACTTCAATACCCTTCTGGGCTCGATCACCGGCTACAGCGAAATGCTGATCGAACGACTCGATGACGGCTTGCGCCACCCGGCCGAACAGATCTACCGGTGCGCCGACCGGGGTGCCGGCCTGACTCGCCAGCTGCTGGCTTTCAGTCGGCAACAGTTGGTGCGGTCCGAGGTCGTCGATCTCGCGGCGCTCGTGAACGATATGCAAGACATGCTCGATCGCCTCGTTGGTGACGACATCGAACTCGTTCTCGACCTGGGCGAGGGCGACAGCCGCATCGAGGCCGATCCGGGTCAGATCGAGCAGATTGTGATGAACCTGGTGGTCAACGCGGTCGACGCTATGCCACGGGGTGGTCGGATTCAGATTCATCTCGACCGAATTCACATTGATCATGTATGCCCACATTGTGGCGCTCAGCAAGCGCCCGGGCCCTACATTCGCCTGCGCGCCAGCGATACCGGCTCCGGCATAGACCCGTCGATCTTGGATCAATTATTCGAGCCGTTCTTCACCACCAAGGCGCCGGGAAAAGGCACCGGCCTGGGCTTGTCGACGGTCTATGGCATCGTCAAGCAGGCCTGCGGCTGCGTCTCGGTGGAAAGCGAGATCGGTGCGGGTAGCACGTTCATCGTCCTTCTGCCAGAGGTTGGCGAAGCCACCGTGGCCGCTCGAGAGGAACCAGCACTCACGCCCGAGGAACCATCGGTCTTTGGTGGTTCGGAGACTGTTCTGGTGGTTGAGGACGACGAGATTTTTCGCGATCTGATTCAAGATATTCTGGCGAGAAGTGGCTACGATGTTCTGCAGGCCGAAGGTCCCGAGCGGGCACTAGCGCTGCTCGAGGTGGCATCGGTGACGATCGATCTCCTGGTTACCGATATCGTGATGCCGGGGATGACTGGGACGGACTTGGCCCGGCAGCTCGTGCCTCGTATGCCCAACCTCAAAGTACTGTTGATGTCGGGCTACAACGATGAGGATCTCGCGCTGCGCGGCGCTGAAACGGGCGAAGTCGCATATGTTCAGAAACCATTCGTAACCAGCGACTTCTTGGCCCAAGTTCGCGCTGTCCTCGATTCTTGAAAAAGCGGTACTTTGTTGGTCACGGTGGCAGGACGAGTTGAAACGTCAAGCTGCCTTCTGGTTCCTGGCGGACGGACAAAATGCCGCCAAGCTGGTGACTGAGCGCGTGAGCGATCGTCAGCCGCAAGCTCTGGCCGCCGTGGTGTCGTTCGGATTGCTTGAAGGCATTCTGAAAGGGCTCGAAGATTGCCTCCAATCGATTGGCGGGCAAGTCTACGCCGGCGTGGCAAACATCGATCACAATGCCGGTGGTGCTGTCAGGTGCCGGCGGCTCCCGCCGGATCACGATCTTCACCGCACTTTCCTCGTCCACGACCACGTCTCCTACGAGACAGGACACGATTTCCGCCAACCGATTTCGATCGGTGTGCAACAGGCCTGGGGTACCTTCGAGAATCCGAACCTCGGGCCATGGTCCGGTGTCGTTGCGCTCCCGAAGGACCTGATTGATCTGACTGGCCAAGCTGTCGACGGCAACAACATCGTTATCGACCGGCACCCGACCCGATTCGATACGTGCCAGCTGGGCGACTTGATCGATCAGATCACGCATATCGAGCGCCGCCTGTTGAAGCTTGCCCGCCCGGCTCTTGGTGCGGCCCGACATGTTGCCGGAGCCGTCGGCCGCCACCATCATTTCTGCCAAGATCAGTACACTTCCCAGCGGCGTTCTAAGCTCGTGGGCCAAGGCGGAAAGGAAACGGGCGTGCCGATGAGCGGCTGATTCATCGGTGTCGATCTTCTTGGACGTCATCTTTCAATAGCTCCTTCGAATGCGCTTCGGGCAGTGCGTCCACGCCGAATGAAGGTCATCGTGACCGCGGGGGCGGGAGGCACCGAATACCTTCCAAGGCAGTGTTGAAGGCCCGGATGGGTAGGGGTGAGCCTGCGCATTGGGGGAGTGTTAGCCGCGATCGGGCGGCTCGGCTGTTCCGCGATCCAGGTCGACCATGCCGTGGCGCAACGCATGACTCACGACTTGGGCGCGGTTGTGAAGGTGCAACTTGTCTAGAATGTTGCGAACGTGAAACTTCACCGTATTTTCACTCACCTCCAAATGGCGGGCCAGCGCTCGGTTGGAAGTAATACCTTCGACCATGCTTTCGAGTACTTCCAGCTCCCGCGCGGTGAGGGCGTCGGGATCCTTGGCGGTGAAGGTGGTCTTCGGGTTGGCGAATTCGGTGAGGAGTTTTCGCGCCAGGGCCGGCGTCAGCGCCGGCTCACCGCGACCTAGACCGCGAAGCAAGTTGAGGAATCTCTTAGAATCAAGATCTTTGAGCAGATAGCCCTGGGCCCCCGACTTGATGGCCTCGAAGAGGTCTTCGTCCTCGTTCGATCCGGTCAGGATGACCACCTTCACCTCGGGCATCTCGGCGCTGATCAAACGAGTGGCTGCGAGGCCGTCGAGCTCGGGCATGGCGAGGTCCATCAAGACGACTTCTGGCTTGAAACTGCGGGTTTGCTCGACCGCCTCACGTCCAGTTCGCGCCTCGGCGACGATCACCATACCGTTCGCCGAGAGAAGGCTACGAAGGCTGTCGCGGAAGAGGGCATGATCATCGGCTATGAGGATTCGCATTTCGTCTCCAGACTGGTTAGGGTACGAATTCCCTGAAGCCTACCGTATCCACGTTCGGACGTGGCCCCTCCAGGCCCATCCAGCGTGGTCCATGGAGTCCGGAGTTTGCGCCAAAAGCGGGAACGGCAGTAGCACAAGGGAAGAGATTGAAATGAGTCGTTTGGTGATCATTTCAGGACTCTATTGGGGGTCATACTGCCTCACAAGACACGCTGCTCGTCATGCCGGGCAACGACTGAGAAACTTTTCCGAAGGATTCAGCATCTACCGTCGTCCAATGTCACGATGACGCGCAACAACCACCTAGACGCCCCACCCCTCAGTTGGTCAACCGGCGGCCCCACGCCATGATCGCCGCCTCTCATCTACGCGACCTTGGCGCGGGACAGGCTCTGGCGGCGCCCCCGGCACGATCGGCGGACTTCGCCGCACCGTGTTTGCGCGAGCGCTATCAGACCCTGGCCAGCGATGGCGGCACCGTGGCATCCGGCCTCCAGGCTGTGCTGACGGAAACGCTCGAGCGTCCCGGTAGCCTGTTTCGCGCTCGCTTGGCCCACGGCATTCTGGATGCCCACGGTGTCGCACGAAACGCTGCTTGTAAGATCGCGATCGCGATCGAGTACTTTCACACAGCATCGTTGCTGCTCGACGACCTCCCAGCAATGGACAATGCCGCAACCCGCCGGGGTGCGCCATGCAGCCACCAAGTCCACGGCGAGGCGCACGCGATCTTGGCTTCTTTGGCCCTGGTCAACCGCGGCTACGCGCTCTTTTGGCAGGTGTTCGCCACCCTGACCCCGGTCCGAGCCGCGCAGGCGTCCAACCTCGTGGAATGCTGCCTCGGTACCGCTGGAATCTTGAGCGGACAATCCCGCGACCTACGCTTCGGCGCCAAGGAAACATCGTCCGAACCGAGCGAAACTGAGTCTCGAGCGTCCCAAGCGGCCAGGATTCAGGCCATCGCGGATGGCAAGACCGGTAGCCTGCTGCGGCTCTCGCTGGTGTTGCCGGCCATCGTTGCGGGCAGCAGCCGCCGTCACCAGCGAGCGTTGGAGCATGTGGCGGAACTCTGGGGCCGGGTGTACCAAGCCCTCGATGACTTCGGTGATGTCCTCGCTCGGGACCAGGAGAGTGGTAAGACGGGTCGTCGTGATGTCCAACTCGGTCGCCCGAATTTGGTTGCGGCCTTGGGCCTCGACGCGGCGCTCGAGAGGGTCGCCACGCAGCTTGCGAAGGCCGACCGGCATCTCGAATCGCTGACCGATGAGCCCCACCGCTGGCGGACCGTGTTTCAGACCCAAGGACTTTTGTCCGAACGCCACGCCGCGGTCGTCAATCGGCTACGAGGCCACCGACGATCGCGAGCACCACGGCGGCAGAGAACCGTGGATCCTTTGGTCTTCCTGGCCGACCACCTTGTTTGTGGTGCGGGCCAGGGACGCACCGCGGTGGTCACCATTCCAGCTCCCGCCGTTGACGCGACCCATCTCCTCGAGATCTTGTCGGAGCCCGATGTTGTTTTTTGGGAGAACGAGCAGCACGCAATGGCGGGAGTCGGTGTCGCTCACCGATTGCAGGCCTGGGGCGCCGATCGCTATGCGACGGTTCGCGCGGAAGCCCGTCGTCTCGGAAGCCAGCTGTCCATCGTTGCGTATCCAGGATTGTCCCCCCATCCAACGAAGTGGTTCGGTGGCTTCGCCTTCCAGCCGGGAGCAGCCGAGCACCCGACCTGGGGCGACTTCGGAGACGCAGCGTTCGTGCTTCCGGAAATCCTGTATCAACGCGACGATGGTGGCGCGTGCTTGACGATTGCACTACCCGATCGAACACGGAGTCGTTCGGCATTGCGGAATGCCTGCGTCGCCCGCGTCGAGCGACTCCTCGACGCCTTGGCGGACCATACCGTTTCGCCCCTGGACGATGCACCGAAGCCTCGCTCGTTTGTCCATGTGTCTTGGCCCGATCCAGCGGTTTGGCACGGGAATGTCCTCGACATCCAACAGGACATCGCAGCGGGCGGTGTGGAAAAGGTCGTGGCATCTGGGGTTACCCAAGTCCGCCTCGTCAGGCCGCCTCATCTACCGAGTCTCCTGCGCCGCCTGCGCCAACAGCAGCCCGGTACGTTCCGGTTCGCCTTCGGGCGCGGCCCCCGAACATTCGTGGGCGCGACGCCGGAGCGCCTCATTGCGCTCGATGTGGCTCGTGTCCGCACGGTGGCGCTCGCTGGCACCGCGCCCCTCGGCACATCCGGCGCGGAACTGCTCGACAGCGCCAAGGATCAACTCGAGCATCGCCTGGTGGTCGAGTCCATCGAAGAACGTCTGCGGCCGTGGTGCACGGATCTGACGGTGCCAACGACACCGCGAGTCCGCCGGATCGCTGCCGTTCGTCATCTCGAGACACCGATCGCTGGTACCCTCGCCGTCCCACGCCACGTACTCGAGCTGGTCGCCCGGTTGCACCCGACCCCGGCGGTCGGCGGAACCCCGACCGCGGCCGCGCTCGCCTGGATCAATGCCCACGAATCACGCGGCTGGTACGCCGCTCCGGTTGGCTGGTTCGACCTCGACGGCAACGGTGAGATCGCGGTTGCGTTACGCAGCGCGCTGATCGAGGACCGTCAAGTCCGCCTCTTTGCCGGGGCTGGCATCGTTGCCGCCTCGGACCCTGGTGCCGAGTACGCAGAAACCAAGCTCAAGACGAACGCATTGCTCGACAGCCTGCGAACCACTCGATCCGCACCGCCTTCTTTGTCCACCTCTGACCTTGCCTCTGGAGTCTCATGAACCACAGCCTGATTCGCGCGTCCCATCTCCGAACAGCCCTCGCGACCCTGTTCTTCACCGGGTTCGTGTCGATGAACGCGCTGCCGCTCGCAGCCACGGACATGTTGCTTTCCCTGGATCCCGCCGCGACCAAGGTCTCGTTTCACTTGGGCGCCACGGGCCACGATGTGGAGGGTGTCCTGCACTTGAGAACAGGCGAAGTTCGCTTCGATCCGGATACGGGTACCGCCACGGGTTCGATCGTCCTCGACGCGAGGCGCGCCGACACCGGCAGCAAGAAGCGCGACAAAACCATGCACAAGAAGGTACTGCTGAGTGCGACCCACCCATCGATCACCTTCAAGGCACAGCGATTCGAGGGGACACTCAACGTCGATAGCCCCAATGACGTCACGCTTCATGGCGTCGTTGCGCTGGCTGGCGTCGAGCACCCGCTGACGCTGTCGGCGACGGTGTCGATCGACGGCGAAAACGTCGAGGCGCAGTTGGCGATCAACGTTCCCTATGTCGAGTGGGGGCTCCACAACCCCAGTATCGTATTTCTGCGTGTTGCCAAAGAGGTGCGCGTTGATATCGCGGCGGTCGGAACCCTGGTTTCGGCGACGGCGGCCACCGCCGTGGGCGTGCGCTGAACGCCGCGCTCGGTTGCCACCGCGATCATGGACCACCCGCCCCTTGCTCGTCTCGTTGCCATTCATAGTCTGACGTGGCTGGTCGTCGCCAACGCGGTGGGGGTTCTGCTCGCCGTCTTGCTGCTCGTTCCCCAGCTCGGCGACCTCATGATCCCGTTCACCTACGGCCGCTGGGTGCCCGTCCACCTCGACTTGCAACTCTACGGCTGGTGCAGCTTGCCCCTCGTTGGTCTGTTACTTCACCTGTACCGGGTCGACCATGATCGAGGCTCGCTGGGTGCGTGGGGACTCGGTGGATGGTCGGCGAGCCTGCTGATTGGGGCCCTGTCCGTGTTGGCCGGTGGGTCGAGCGGCAAGCTGTTCTTGGAATGGTCTGGGATCGCCCGATGGACCTTGTTCGGCGCTCAGGTTTGCCTGTTCCTGGTGTTGCTCACGGGGTTCAATCGCACCCGCCGAACGAGTGCGGCACAACGCGGATCATCTTGGTGGCGGGGCCTGTTGTTGGTGGTACTCGCGAGCATTCCGTTCCTGCTTTTCTGGGCATCGCGACCCGAGGTCTATCCCCCGATCAATCCGGACTCGGGCGGCGCCACCGGAAGCAGCCTCTTGGGCAGCACCCTGGGAATCGTTGCCCTGCTGATCACCCTGCCGCTGTTGCTCGGACTGCGTCTCGACAAGCGCGATCAGCGCCCCGTCACCCGGATGACCCTGGTGGTCTTCGTGTTGCACGCTGGCTGGTTCGCCATGCTCGAACTGCTCGCCCTGCCGGCCCACGGTGATGAGTCACACCATTCATGGCTCCAGATCTTCAGTCTGACGAGCCTGACGGTCTGGCTGCCGCTCCTCCGAGCGCACCTGCGTCGTTTTGATTGGCCAGCCGCCAGTCGCCCTTGGCTCGGCGCGCTCGGTGCCTGGGGCCTCCTGCTGGTGGCGACGGGCGTACTCGGGTTTCTCCCTGGCGTACTCGAACGGTGGAAGTTCACCAACGCCCTCGTCGCCCACGCTCACGTCGCCATGGCTGGCCTGGTCACCGCTTTGGACGTTTTGGTCCTGCAAGTACTCTTGCGCTCCCCATTTCCGGGAGGTAGTGCGAGGGTCGATGTCGATCCGTTTGCGCAGCGGTTCCCCTTCTTGCTCTGGCAGGGCGGCAACCTTCTTGGGGCCGTGGTCTTGCTGGTGCTCGGCACGCGCGAAGGAATCGAACCCGCCTTGCTCTTCCGCCAAGATCTCGGCGTCCAAATGCTGTATTTCCTGCGCCTCGTGGGGGGCCTCTGCATGATGGTGGCCTCCGTGACCTGGTTGGCCGGATTGCTCGCGAAGGATGCCGGACCGGCGCCCGGCATGGTGCCGAGCGAGGTGCCGGCGTGAACCGGACCTTGACAACGTACTGCGTGTTGGCCGGGGCCTGCGATACGGCCACCGGTGCGCTGTTGGTTGGCATGCCAACAACGACCCTCCGGTTGATGGGCGTGACGCAGTCCGCCGAGCCCACCATCTTCGTGCGCTTCGTCGGAGCCTTTGTCGCGGCCGTGGGTTTGACCTATTGGCTGGCGTTGGTCGCGACCGGCAGACCGGGTCGCCCAGCCCGCATCGCCACGACCCTCGAGCTAACCGCCCTGATCCGGGCCGTCGTCGGCACCTTCGTGGGCGTAGCCGTCTGGCTCGGTGCGCTCGATCCGAGATTTCTCCTGGTCACGGGTTTCGATCTCGGGCTCGCGGCGCTGCAACTGAAGATCTTACGAAATGAATAGCGCGCCAGCGCCATCGTACTCTCCCTGGCGCGGCGTCGTCGCTGTGGCCACGACGTTTGTGTTCTTTCTGCTATTTGCCCAGTTCGCCTTTCTTGACTGGCTGCAACGGCAACTTCATGAACCCGCGAACGTCGAGCGCGCGATGGCCGCGATGGGTGTGACGGGCTTGGCGACCAGTCTGGCCACCTCGTGGTGGTTGCGGCGGGTACCCGCACAGCGTGTTCTCACGGTTGGATTCTTGATCTGTGCCGCCACCGCACTGAGTTCGACGGTGACCACGACGCTCATGCCGTTGCTGGTCGTTTCGGCTGCAATCGGAGCGGGAACGGCGTTGATCACGGTCGCGCTGGCGACGGATCTACGTAGTTTTCTGCCCGGACCTGGCTTCGGCCTGCGGGTCGGACTGGGCACTGGGATCGCCTACGCCGCATGCAACCTTCCATCGATCTTCGACACCACACCCGAGCGCCAAGCTGTCATCGCGGCTGCTGCCTGCATGCTGGGTTGGGGAGTTCTCCAGGGTCACAGCCGCAGGGCGGCAGAAGGCAACCCCGGTCCCACCGGAGGGGCTACTGCGCTGACGGCTCGCGACGTTCGTGGTCTCGGCTTTATTAGCGTGGTGCTCTCGTTCCTGGCGCTCATTTGGATGGACTCGGCCGCCTTCGCGGTGATCCAAGAAACCGCGCCACTCAAAGCCGCTACGTGGCAGGGACCCAGCCGCCAGCTCATTCAAGGTGTTTGCCACTTGGTGGCCGCCGTATTCGCGGGCTTGATGATCGACCGAGGCCATTTTCGCTCGTTGCTCCTCTCCGCCTTCGCATTTTTCTCGATCTCGTTCTCGGTTCTCGATGCGGGTACGGCAGCGTCGTGGTGGGCCGGCCCACTGTACGCGGTCGGCATCTCGTTCTATTCGGTCGCGTTGGTCGCGTACCCCGCCTACCGTGGAGACGAAGCCGGCACGGTTCCCCGTCGGTGGCGTGCAGGTGCGGTCTTTGGGATCGGGGGTTGGTTGGGTTCGGCGTTGGGTGTCGGTATGGCGCAAGAGCTTCACCACATCCCGCGGTTGTTCATCCTGTTGACTGGACTCGGACTCGGCCTGGGTTGGCTACTCACCCATGCCAATCGGCTGGCCTGCTTGGCACGAGCACACGCTCAAACCGGCATCATTGCCGGCGCAATCGTCCTGTTCGCCGTCGTCAGCCACGGGGAGGCATCACCTTCGTCCGACCTCTCTTCTGGATCCCTCGACCCGCCAACGAGCCGGTCCTTCGACGCCGTACGGCGCGGGCGCCGCGTCTACATTCAAGAAGGCTGCATCAACTGCCACTCGCAATATTCTCGGCCGCGTGGATCCGACGCGCGCTGGTTCGGTCCCCACCGACCGCTCGACCGCACCGACGCGCCGCCACTGATCGGCAACCGACGCCAGGGCCCCGACTTGACCAACGTCGGCGCCCGACGCAACCCAACCTGGCAACGCCTTCATTTGATCAATCCGCGCGCACTGGCACCCACGTCGCGTATGCCGGCCTATGGTCACCTGTTCAACGCCGACACCCGCCAGAGCGACTCGCGCGGCGACGACCTGGTTGCCTATCTCGGTTCCCTGGGACGCGCACAGCGCACTCGGTGGGTGGCTCAGACCCACGAGTTCACGGCCAGCACCGATCGGGGAGACGCTCGGCGTGGTGGTCCACTCTTCGGCTCCCATTGTGCCCCTTGCCACGGCACGGAAGCGCGAGGTGATGGCCCATTCGCCGCCGCCTTGCCCAGTGACGTGGCCCGTCGGGCCATGAACCTGCGCAAGGGACCCTTTTGGTCGATCTCGTGGGGACCCAACAGCGAATCGCAAGCCGACGCAGTGGCACGCATGATCCGCTACGGTATGCCTGGAACCGACATGCCAGGGCACGAATATCTGCCGCTGCGAGACATCGACGACCTCACCGCTTTCGTCGAGTCGCTCACCGGCCTGCCGCCGCCAACGTCGTTGGAGCCCTGGGCTGGCCCCGAGCCTGGCCGCCGACCCTTCGATCAAGGAGCAGTGAAGTCTCCATTCACGATATCGACGCTGGTGCTCGCGGCAACGATCTTGGCAACGATCTTGGCAACGGGACTCACGTGGTTCTTGGGTTGGTTGAGCCCTTCGCGCCCCTGGATGGAAGCCACGGGTTGGTCACGAATTCCGCTCACGGATCGCCCGTCCGATGGGCCACTGTGGCGCGGTACCGAAGAAAAGCCCGCTCCGGATGTTCGCTGGCTCGGGCACGCTGGGTTCTTGATCGAATGGTATGGCGTCCGACTGCTCCTCGATCCCAACGTCAATCGCCGCTCTTCGATCGCCCGGCGGCGCGTCGTGGGCCCATCGAGCAAGGCGCTCGAAGCGGCCTGGGATGCCGGCGACCCGATCGACGTCGCCTTGATCAGCCACGCTCACTACGACCACCTGGATCTACCCACACTGCATCGGATCGGAGATTTGCGGTGCATCGTAGTCCCGTCGGGTAGCGAGCGTTACTTGCCGGACCGCCTTCGGCGCGCCTCTCCTGTGGTACCGCTGGAGGCCACCGGAGCACTGACGATCGGACCTCTCGAAATCCGCGCGGTGCCCGCCCGTCACAACGGCAGTCGACACCATCCATTGGCCAGCGGTCTACGTGCGATTGGCTATATCATCCGTCCCGTTTTGGAACCTTCGGACGCCCTCTATCTTGCCGGCGATACGGGCTTCGGTGATCACTTCGCAACCATCGGCGCCCGGTATCGACCGCGTGCCGCCATCTTGCCGATCGGCGCCTTTGCACCTCGTTTCCCACTGCGTCGCTACCACTTGAACCCCGAAGAAGCGGTTGCGGCGGCGCTGGTCCTCGGCGTCGAGTCGGTCATGCCGTGTCACTTTGGAACTTTCACGCTGTCATTGGATCGTCCATCGACCGCTCTGCCGCGTTTCGCCGCGGCAGCGCGCGCATCTGGCGTAGTCTGGCGCATGCCCCTCCTGCTCGACGACGATCGTGTCACTCCATCTCCGCCCCTCGGTCCATGAAGCATCAGCCACGCTCCGTGCCAGCTCGGCTTGCCAGGGCCAGTGTGGGTCGGCCCAAGAGGACACTGTTCCTGGCCGCCGCTCTCTCGCTGTTGGGCCTTGTTCTGGCCTTCTGGAACCTCGATATTCGCACCTCGAATCTCGATTTGATCGATCCCGATCTACCGGTTGTCCAACGATTCACGGCCTTTGCGCGCGACTTCGGAACCCCCAATCTCCTGGTCGTCGTACTCGAAAGCGACAACCAAAAGGCCATTCAGCGCGCGATCGACCGTCTCGGGCCTGCCTTGCGCGCCGTGGCCGGAGTCCGCACCGTGATCGATCGGCCACCGTTCGATGCCGCCGGTCTCGATGTCATGGGGGTCAGCAACTACTTCACATCCCATGACCAGCGTCTGGGCTTCCTGTTCCTTCAACCCGACGATCCAACTTCGAGCATTACTACGCTGACCCCGTTCGTCAAGGGCGTCAAGAACGTGCTCGACTCGGCCTCGTTGGTGCCCGCCGATGTGCGCGCCGGGATAACGGGGCTACCGGCCTACGCACTCGACGACCGCGACATCATCCAGCACGACATTGAGCTCGGTTCCCTCGCCTCGTTGGCCTTGATCGCGACGCTGTTTATGGTTGCCTTCGGCCGTTTTCGCCGACCGCTCGCCGCCACCCTGTCCCTGGCACTGGCAGTGGCCTGCGTCCTTGGGGTCGTCAGCCTTTACCCTGGTCACTTGACCCTTCTCTCGGCATTCTTCGCATCCATTCTCTTTGGTCTCGGTATCGACTACGGCATCCATGTCGTTGATCGTATCGAGGAGCTGTTGGCCACCGGGGTTGAGGACCGCAGTGCCATTCTCACTGCGATCGAAGGCCTCGCGCCTTCACTCGTTACCAGCGCCTTGACCACCGCCTCGGTGCTCCTCTCGCTCGCCTTCTCAGGCTTCCGCGGGTTCGCCGAGTTGGGCATCATCGCCGGAATGGGTGTCCTGGTCTGTCTCGTGGCCAGCTTCACGGTATTGCCAGCCGCGCTCACGCTCGGCATCAACTCGAAGGTTGGCAGGACATCCGATTCCCGTAGGCGGCGTGGATACCGCACCCGACGAGCCGGCCAGGTTCTCTTTCGGCTCCAGAGCCGGCCGCTCGCGATCGGCCTCGGTGCTATCACCCTGATTGCCAGCTTGGCACCTGATCCGGGATTCGACCGCGACTATCTCAACCTCCAACCCGCCGCCTCGGAAACGGTTCGCCTCGAACGCGAGATGGTGCGACGTTCCGACTTTTCACCGGTCTTCGCGGCCTTCACCGTGAACACTATGACTGAGGTAAAGGACCTTACCTGGAAGCTCGTAAACGAGGAAACGGTCGGCAGTGTGCGCTCCCTCCGCGACTTCGGCGTCAGCTTTGGCGCGGCCACTGTGCTGCCCGATCTACCGCCGGCCCTGCTGCGTACGATGCGGACCGACGATGGCCGCCTGGCGGTCTACGCCTACCCGTCGGATGAAGTTTGGTCCGAGTCGGGACAAAACTATTTCGTCAACGCGATGCAGGCTCTTGACCCAGACGTCACCGGCATGCCGATCTTGGGACGCTTCATGATCACGCGGGCCGAACGGGCCCGCAGGCTCGCCACGATGTACGGGTTGGCGCTCCTGGTCCTCTGGTTGGCCGTTCATTTTCGACACTGGCTACCGACCTTGTTGGCGGCCAGCCCCGCTTTGCTGACCCTGGCCGGCCTCGACGCGGTCATGGGCCTTGTCGGCCTCTCTTTCAATCCACTCAATGTCATGGCCTTACCCATCGTGCTCGGATTTGCTGTTGATGACGGCGTGCATTTGGTCCATCGGTTCTTGACCGAAGCTGGCGACCTCGAGCGTACATTGGTCGGAACGGGCCGCGCCCTCGTGCTCACCTCGACCACGACGATCGCCGCATTTGGAACGCTTGCGCTCACCGATCACCGTGGACTCGCGTCGTTCGCGCTCACCCTCAGCCTGGGCGTCTTGTTGGCACTGATGTTCTCGGTGCTGATTCTGCCGCAGGCGCTCCGAGCCCTGCGTGAGCCTCTCCTGGCGACGGCTCGTCGCACGGTTGAATCCTGACTGATCGATCTCGAGGTGGTTTATCGGCTACGGCATCCCATGCATCGGCCCCATCGACGGATCCACAAAAAGCGTTCGGACCAGCATGAAGGCTCCGGCGGCGACCAGGATAAGTCCCGTTGCCCGAGGGCCGTGCACCCGTAGTGAGGTGGGGAGCGTGGCACTGCTAAGAAACAACGCGGAGAGGGCCGGCAGGGTACCAGCACCGAAAACCAGCATGCCGAGGGCCCCGTGCAACGGCGTGGGGAGGGTAGCGACGGCCAGTAACATCGCGTAGACGAGGCCGCAGGGAAGGAGCCCCATGACGGCGCCGAGTAAGAAGCGCGCGCCGCGCCGCGGATCGCGCATCAGCCATGAGAGCCACCGTACCCGGCCTACGGTGAGCACGCCGCAGCCGGTACGCGGCTTCTCGAGTCGGAATCCGGGGACGATACCCAGCGCAGCGACGCCAGCGATCAGAAACAACACCGAAACCAGCATCGACAGCGGTCGCTGCCACCCTAGCGCGTTGGCCTCCAGTCGCAAGTGGCCTCCCGCCATGCCGGTGAGCAAGCCGAGTAGGCAATAGGTCCAGACACGTCCGGCGTGCAAGCAAAGCAGATCGAGTGATCGGGCGCCGAAGGTGGCGGGCTCGCCGCCTTCCACGCGTCGACCGAAGCTGAGCAGGATCGGCCCGCACATATCCACGCAGTGAAGGCTGCCTGCCACGCCGGCAACAAAGAGGGAGCTGTAGAGGACGCCGTGAATCGGTTCCAGCATGGCGTCAGGTGCGGTCGAGCCCGTCAACCATGCGGTGTGATGCCGCGCCGAGGGTTTGGACCGGTTGATCGATTTCGACGGAGCTCGATGAGGGCTCCGATCTTGGTGGCCGGTGGGGCGTGGGCGGGACGACGCGTCCCGCTCGACCCGAGATGTGCACGACCAATAGGCTCGAGATGGCTGCCGAGGGTGACGACCACCAGCACCACCGCGGCCGTGTCGAAATAGAGGCTGCCGGCGCCACGCAGGGTATGCACGACGCTGATGGCATAGGCCGAGAATACCCCGATGACGATCAGCAGCGATGTAGTAATAGCTCGCCGCTGGCGCAGGGGCCTGGCCGCATCGACCAGGAGCGGTACCCCGAGCAGGGCCACGACCACCGTGCAGAGGAACAAGGCGCCGTAGCGAAAAAGGCCTGCGAGCACGGCATCGGCATCGCGCGCTTGCGCGCCGGCACCGAACAGGTCGTGGGCGTAGGACAGCCAACTTGCGACCATGATGTTGAGGGCCAGGAAGATACCGATGCCCAGCCGCAACAGAAGTGTGCTGGGCGGACCGAATGCCGGATCGTCGACGGTGCTATCGATCGCGGGCCGGGCGAGCGCGCTCGCGAAGCGACAGCCGAAACAGCAGTAGGCCGCGCCTCCGTCGTCACCTCTGTCTTCGGCTCCGGCGGCTCGCCGCGTGCGGGGCACGGGCAGCCGGCAGTGTGCGCAGGCAACACCGGTCACATGAGCTACCGGAGCAGTACGTTGCGTACGAAGTAGATCAGCCCACCGACGAAGAAAGAGATCCAAATCAAGGTGGCATACCAGGGGAAAGCGTAGCCTTGGTAGCTCAGGTACTTGTGCCGACGAAACTCGGTGTTCTGGGGCTCGTTTTCTTTCATGGTCATCTCACCCGTCGCTCTGCTGCTCGAATTCGTGGTGCATTTCGAGCATGCGGTACTTGGCGGCCTCGAGGTCGCGGAATTGGCCGGAGAAATAGGCCCAGAAAAACAGGCAGAAGAAGCCACCCGCCACCAAGAGATAGTTGAGCACGGGAATCAGGAACGACGCCAATGCGTCGGCCCCTTTGGTGGTAGCGGTGGCGTAGAACTCGATCAACTTCATTCCGAAGCCGGTACCCGCGATCACCACCATGGCGACGCTGAAGCCCCACAGGAAGACCCGCGTTCGTTTGGAGGGGCCGTCATCACGCGGCTCGACGACGTGGAGCCTTGGTGGCAGTGGCGGTCGATGCATGGCCATCATTCCCCCCAGAAGTCTTCGCCTTCAGCCTCGGGTTCGGCCTCGGGCTGGTCGGGGTTGGTGGGTCGGTCGAGGTTGGGCGCCGGATGGGTCGCCTCGATCGCGGGGATCTCGTAGATCGTCTCTTCGTGACGCGGAATCCAGGTACCGAGCCATTGCACGTAGGCGATGATCGAAAGGCCAGTCTTGTTCGGGGTCAAGCCGTCTGCTTCGAAGAACCACGGGTAGCTGGGCATGACGCTGGTGGGGTTGACGTCGGGCGGGTTGTAGAAGTGCGCGACATGCCAATCGTTGGACTGGGCGCCGCCCCGGCGGATCAGGTCGGGCCCAATCCGGCGGGTACCCCACAGCGGCGGCATGTTTAGCTCGTTGTGGTACTCCTCGGGGAAGCTGCGCCGACCATAGCGAGCCTCGTCGTTGCCCCACGGGCGGATTTGTTGGCTGTGGCAATGCCAGCAGGCTTCGCCGACGTAGGTCTTGTGACCGGTACGCAGAGCTTCGGCGAACGCCTCGGTGTGGCTCAAACCAGCGAAGGCGGTTGCGAAGGCTTGCGGGTACTGCTCCTCGAGCTCGAGAAACGAGAGCGGCGGCTTCGACGCCAACTGCTCGACGGTGCGAATCTCGAGACCTTGGACCGGCAGCATGGGGATCCAGGCGCTGGTGACGAACGCCAGCGCGAAGAAGCCGAGGCCGGCGACCAGAAAGATGAAGCTAAACCGCTCCAAGGGCGGCCTCCTCGTTGTTGTCGATCTGTTCGAAGGGTGTGTAATCGGTGTCGATGTGCGCGACTCGACCGGCACGTGTGGTCATGGCACGTGTGGTCATGATCATGTTGACCAGCAGGCAAGTGAAGCCGGCGATGATGCCGATACCGCTGATCGTGCGGACGATCCAGAACGGGCGCACGATTTCGAGAATGGTCTCGCGTGGCACCAGGTTCATGGACATGAATCCTTCGGCCTGACTACTCGCCGTGAGGGTCAGGAACATGGTGGCCAGGCCCGTGGCGGTGAGCCAGAAATTCCACCGTCGCAAGGCCGGGCTCCACCACTCGTGGCGGGTGAGCTTGGGCCACAAGTGCTCGATCATGCCGAAGATCCAGAAACTGAAGACGCCGAACATGACCAGATGGGCAAGACCGACGACCCAATCCGTGAAGTGGATCACCTGCTGAAAGGTCAAGGTCACTTGGAAGGCGCACTGGAAGCAGGTCAAGGCGTAGTTGAAGGCGCCGAGCCAGAACCAGCGGATCGGAATGCTCCGTGCCAGCGAACCCTCGCTGCCGCGCCAGGTCATGAAGAAGTTGATAATCACCGTGGTGACCACGATCTCGATCGCGATGGTCGAAATCACGGCCGAGTATTGGGCGAACATCGGAATCGGTGAGCCCAGGAAATGATGGACACCTTGCAGCGGATAGAAGAACGCGAGGCCCCAGAAGCCCACGAGCGACAGGGCGTGCGACCAGATCGGCTTGCGCAGGATGATCGGCACAAATAAATACATCATGCCCCAGCCCATGGGCGTTACCCAGAGTCCCACCAGGTCGTGAATGTACAAGCCGAGCAGCGGGCCAGCGGCGTTGCCGGCGACCAGGTATTGCGGAAAGAAGTTGCCCATGATGTAGGTCAGCCCGAGCCACACGAAGCCGGCGCTGAAGTACCACAGACTGACGTAGAGGGCCTTTTCCTTGCTGCGGACGATCGGCGTGTAGAGTTGAATCCACACCAAAATGGCGCCGACCACTACGAACGGATCGACCCAGACGGGGGTCTCACCCCACTCGACCGCCTGCGCCTCGCCAAGATGAAGGCCCACGAACGTCGCCGCGATGATGGCATCCCAGGCGGCGAAGATCACCCAGCCTAGCTTGCTGGAGGCGACGCACTGGCCGGTCAACCGAGGCACGGTCCAGTACAACATGGCTAAGAAAGCGTTGGTCAGAAAGCCGAACGCGATCAAGTTCGTGTGGACCATGCGGATACGTCCAGGGGACAGCACCGCGATTTTGGGAAGCGGCCAGTACTGCAGCAGTTGCAAAGAATACAGAAGGCCGGCGATGAGGGCGATCGCGGCGAGGTGACGGCGGCGATCAAGTGCCACCGGACGAGCCCTTTCTCGACCAGCGCGCTGGCTGGTGGCGAGTGGGACTCGGCGTCGTGGGAATCCGAAGCCGTATGGGCGGATGCGTCCATCGTGGGTCCTTATTGGGTTCCGAGCACGGCCTCGGCGGTGCTACCGCTCTGGCGCAATGAAAGGATGTAGGCCACTAGATCCCAGCTGTTGCGCTCCGCCAGGGCCAGGCGATCCTGATCGGTCATCTCGCCGTAAATGGTGGCCGCCTCAGCGGGAAACTGGTCCAGTACCGCCGCCAATTCGGCGGCCTCATTCGGGTCGATTTCAGCAACTGCGGTCGCAAAGCCATCACCGGCGACGCCAGCCATGGTGTCGCCCCCGAAGGTGGGCATGACGCTGCGCAATCCCGTGTGGAAGGTGCGGTAGATGTCTTCGGCCGCGTTGCCGCCCTTGAGGGAGCCACGGGTGAAGTCGAAGGCGGCCTGGGGTTCGACCCAAGCATCGACGTACTCGGTCTGGGTCGCCCCCGTGCCACGGCCATCGACACCGTGGCATTTACCGCAGCCCATTTGTAGGTAGACCATGCGGCCGCGTGTCACGCGGTGGCCGTTCGTTAGATCGTCTGGCGGGTGAGGCACCGGGACGGTCACGCGCCGGTGCTTTTCGTCGTCCCAGCCAGGATAGAAGGTCTTGATGTACTCAACCACCGCCATCCGGTCTCCTTCTGGCATGAGCCGGAATGCGGGCATGCTGACGCGCGCGAGACCGCGGGTGATGGTTCGATAGAGATCGGCTTCGAGCGGCAAGCTACCGGAGTCGGTCGAGCGAAACTTGTAGATACCCGATGTGAAATCCCGTGGCTGGGTGATCAAGCGCGCCGCGGCGACGCCTTGCCCGTCGCCGTAGGCACCGTGGCAGCCGACGCAGTACTTCTGATAGACGAGGTGGCCGCGCCTGATCAGACTGGCCCGCTGGTTGTAGTCGAGGTGGGTCCCGGGCGGGGTGGTTTCCCACTGCCCATTGTCCAGCGAATCGAGAAAGGGCCTGAGATGGGAGCGAAGATCAATCGTCGACTCAAGCTCTTGCGCGTTCTGCGACGCGCAAAGCATCGGCCTGGTGGGTGGACCTGAGGGTGCTGTGGCGCGGCGACTCGAGGGACCTAGTGGTGGCGTGGTCGGTACTGTTGGTCGGCGTCGGGTTGGCCTACGCGCACGGGCGTTGGTGGCGCTGGGAGTTCTGCAAGAGTACCTGCCCGATCGGGCTCTATTATTTGTTCGTGTCGCCGGCCCGGTGGTTCGGCGTCCATTTTCGCAATGCGTCCCAAACCTGTATCGAGTGCGACGCCTGTGACAATGTATGCCCGGTTGACCTGAAGCCGCGCGACTTGATGGCGCCCGCCGGCCCACGTCCCGGCCTGTCCATTGCCGATGCGCCTGGGCGCAATCACTGCCTCGAGTGTGGCGATTGCGTGCGCGCGTGCGAATGGATGATCGCGAAGCGGGGAGAAGAACCGGTTCCGCTTCTGCTCAGTTTCTTCGATGGTCCGCAGCGGGTCGACCCGGCGGCTGACATCGAAACGTAGTCGCTACGGTTCTTCGACCGGGCTCCAGTCCGTGTGGGGGGCGCGGTTTTCTACCAGCCAGCCCCACAGCAGCGAACGGTAGGAGCGGTTGCGCAGGCCCGTGCGCTCAAAGAAGGGATGGAGTGCACGGTTGAGTCGGCCGAGGTTGTAAAACGGAACCCGCTGGTAGTAGTGATGCTCGATATGGAAGTTCGACCACAGGAACAAGAAGTGCCAGATGGGATTGCCATCGACGCGGGTGGACCACTTGGCCGGATCCCGGGGGTCGATGTCGTAGTGTTGGCCGAGTCGGTTGAGCACGAACGCTATTGGAAAGACGAAGAACAGGGGTAGGACGTAAACACGCAGCAGCACCCAGCCGCCGCCCAGGGTGGCGATCCCGGTGGCCACCAAGAGGTGAATGACGATGTTGGCCCAGCGCTCAAGGCGAATGGCCCGTTGCTCGTTTAGGGTGTAGGTCGTCGCTTCATGCGCTGCCGCGCGAGCGTAGAGCACAAAAAGGGCTGGCGTGAAATAGAGGAGCTTCAGCCAGCGTCGATTCTTCTTGGGGCTGAGATGGGCCCGTTTGGGGTCGGCGGTCTCCGAGCCGAGCTCGTTGTGGTGATCCAGGTGCCAGATGGTGAACTGCGTCGCCGAGATGGCGGCGGGCAGCGCATATAAGTGCCCCAGGAACGCTTCGAGACGCGGACGGCTGATCTTGAAGATGGCCTTGTGCAACTGCTCGTGGAGCAAAATGATGAAGCCAAAGATGTTGAATCCCTGGAGCACGATCGCTGGTATCCAGATCCAAGGCCATCGTGCTTGCCAGGTGGCCCATGCGCACAGCGCCACCAGCAGCAACAGGCGCGCGACGACGACGAAATGGCGAGTGGGTCGTAGCTTGTGCAACTCGCGCAAGGCGCCACGGTCGAGATCCTGGTTCAGCCGTGCCTTGAGGTCACCGATCGCGTGATAGTAATGATTCTCATTTTTCATCCGGGCGAGTCTGCACCAATGATCACCTCGAAAGCCACCCACACTCGGGTAGTGTGGGGCCTGTCCTGTTGGGTGGGTCTTGGCGGGGAAGGAAGGCGGCCCGTTACGGCTGTTGACCTTTGGGGCCGCCACGCTCGAGATCGAAGAGGAAATCGATCTCGGTTTCCGTTCCGGTCTGGGCTTGGAGCGTGAAATTCTTGAACAGGCGGTAGCGAGCGACGAAGGTATTGACCGGCCGAAAGAGCCCGATGCCGTAGGCGACGTAGAGTCGCTGGGATAGGTTCTTGCCCATCAGGAGGCGAGCCTTGTCGGCGTCATTGGTGTCCTCAAAGCTGGCGCTATCCAGCCCCACCTCGCTTGCGAGCGGCTTGAGCAGCAGGTTGCCTCGTTTGAGGCCGACGCTGGTAGCTGCGTTGGTGAGCGAGTTGTCGTCACCATCGTCAGCTTCGGCCAGGGGGCGACCGATGACCAGGTAGGCGAGGGCATCGCTGGGTGGGCTGGACGGTTCGGTAAAGACCTCCGCCTCAGGCTCGGCCAGGGGTCCGGTCAATTGGACGCCAGCGATCACCTCGCTACGCGTTTTGCGGGTGGCGCGAATGTCGAGCAATGGGTTGGTGATCGGGCCACCGGAATAGCTGACGCGCCCGGAATCGATGGTCAGAGTTTGGCCGTAGATCCGGTACGAACCGCCGTCCACGCGCAGCTCACCGACCGCGCTCGAGGCCCGACCCGCCTCCTGGCGCAGACGCAGGCTGCCGCGGGGCGTCAGCTTCAAACCAAGGCCCTCGACCACTACGTGCTCACCAACAACCAACTCGACATCGGTGTCCAACGTGGGGCCACGGTTGGCATCGTCGGTTCGGCCGATGACCACGACATCACGAGATGCTGAAATGGCAGCACCCTGGTGATCGAGGTCTATGCGGGCTGAGGGGATGGTCACCGAGCCACTGAGGCTTGCACGGTCGTCCACGAGGCGCAGGGTCAAGGCGGGCGAGGCGACCACCGTTGCCTCGAGCTGGTCAATGATCGTGACATCGGTACCCTGAAAGTCGAACTCCGCCGTGCGGGCGCGGGCATCAAATTTGCCGGTGATCCCCAACGTTCCCTCGCCGCTCTGGAGGGTGCCTTGTACGGTTGTGCCACCGAGGCCACTTTCGTGGGCTTCGAAGGTAATGTCGGCGAAGGTGAGCCCCAACTCAGGGAGATGAGCCTGTCCGTCGCGGATCCGGGCATCGCCGGTCACCCGCGGTGCACTGAGTGTGCCGGCCAGTGCCAACTCAGCGTCGAGGCGGCCCTGAGTATCGCGCAGGGTGGGCACGAACGCCGGAAGAAACGTTAGGTCGTCAATCTCGACATCGATCCGCCCGCCGAGCGTGGCGGCTGTAGGGTCTCCGAACGGTTGTTCGAGATGAAGAACGAATTCAGTCTTACCGGGCCGAACCAGATACGCATCTTCGCGTTTGCCATTCTCGGAAGTGACCACCATGCGAACGGTGTCGAGGGCGAGGCTACCCCGGGCGTCGATGCGGGTTGGGCTGGCGTCAAGGTTCAGATCCGGGGTACCGGCGACGGTCCATGCTGGCTGGGACAGCACCTCGACCGCGGTGCCACGCAAGTGAAGGGAGAGGGCCTTCGAAGCGAGCCCGAGGGTGCCACTCGCGATCATGGTGCCTCCGCCACTTGTCGCGCTGCCAGATAGCATAAGCAGACTATCGCCGGTGCCTTCGGCAAGGAGGGATGCCCCTTCGAAGGTGACGCCTAGCTTGGAGAGGACCAGACCTCCGTCGCGCAGCACGGCCTGCCCGTGCACGGTTGGCGCCTCGAGCGTGCCGGCGAAGTCGAGATCGACCTCGAGCTTGCCGGCCAGCTGCTCGATGGCGTCGGGAAGTAGGGGGGCGAAGGTCGAGAGATCATGCCAGGCCAGGGCCACGGTGCCCGCGATGGGCGACTGTCGATCAGCGTGAGTCGCAGGCCAGCGAAGTTGGGCCCGCAGGTATCCAAGCGCCTCGAGATCGATGTCGGTCTGGACGATTACCGGGCCACCGGACATCAAGGAGATGTATGGCACGCAAGCGCGCCCATGGTTACCAGCCACGCACAGGTCGGTAATGGTGACGCCCGTGGTCCCGACTGCCAGCGCTGCGGGCTTCTCGAGGTGCCAGGAACCAATATGGAGGGAACCAATATGGAGGGAACCCTGGTGGAGGGAACCCTGGTGGAGGCCGAGTCGGGCGTCTGCTACATCCTTTGGCTGGGGCGTTTCGATGTCGAACGTCGTGACGGATCCTTGCCAAGCATGGCTGGACCAGACCACCTCGCCCTGAGCCTGAATCATGGCGTTGAGGTCGTCGCCGACTACCTTGGCGTTGATGATGTGCTTATCCGTGGTGCCGCTGGTTGTGAGGACGACTTGGCCGAGGGCTCGGCCGCCGGTCACCACGGAGTTGAGGGTCCAATCAAGATCGGTTTGACCACCTTCGAACAGCGCCACATCAATGGTACCGACCATCGACTCGGCACGGTGGTCGCCGTACACCAGCTCGCTCCCTTGTGCAGCGCCAGCGATCGTCGGCCGGGTGCGGGGCCCCGTTACGTGTCCTTTGGTCCGGAGGGCGCCCGCGAGGTTCGTTGCCAAGTCGGCCAGGTCCGGGACCGCCAACGACCAGGCAAGATCCCAAGTGTCACCCACCGTGCCCCGCGCTTCGGCTTCGGCGCCGGCCCATTGCCCGACGAGCCTGTCGATCGTGATCGCGCCCGATTCGTCGAAGGTCAATCCGGCCGTCGCATCGACTGGCTGCCCGCGAAGCGTGCCATGGATGGAGACGCTGCGGACGACGCCTTCAAGCTGCTTGGCCTGGTTGTGAGCGAGGGAAAGTTGAGCTTGAAGGTCCAGTTGGCCGGGTGCATCCGGCCAGAAGGAACTGGGGTTGATGCTCTGGCCTCGGGCGTCGAGGTCGATCGCAAGGAGTGGCTGCCACTGCACCCTACCGGTAGCGCCCAACGTTCCTTCCATCAACCCGCCTTCGAACTGATCGATCTGAAACGACGATTGATTGCCGTGACCGACCAAGGTGATGCTTCCTGGTGGATCGCTTCCCAGCGTCAACGCCGAGGTGACCTGGAGCTTGTAGCCGTCAATGGGGCCGCTGATGGTGGCCTGGCCTTGATCCACCGACCACGGTACGGAGCCCGCTTGGAAATGGACGCCGCGCCAGTGGGTGGTCAGCTCCAGGCCCTGACTGTCTGGATCGAGCCCGATCAGACCGGCGACCGTCAACGATTCGATCGCGTCCGCGCGCGCGAGTTCAAACGCCTCGATCTGCCACGAAGCATCATTCTCGCGGTTGATCTCGAACCCAGCGTGCCATGGGGCGCCAGTGGAGCCTGTAGCGTCGAGCTTTCCGCGCAATCGCAGGTCGTGCAGGTGACCAGAGGCCGCGACTTGGCCCACAATGGTGTACTCGGGCCAATCGACGCGCAGTGCATTGGGCTGCAGCGCCTCGGTGATGAGAGTCAGGTCGAGCGCGGGGTCGGTGGCGGCCTGCAGGATCGTGCCCGTCACGGCCAAGGTCGTCGGCGCCACCAGTTCTTGGTCCACCCGCAGCGCCTCGAGGTCGCCATGCAGTCGTCCATGACCATCGAGGCTGGCCATGTCGGGTGGTGTGACGGTCCAGATGGTCGTGAAGTCGAGAGGGTAGTCCCCATTCATCTCGAGTGAGCCTTGGATTTCGATATCGAAGGCTGGCTCGAACTCTGGAGCATCCACCGCAAATGACGCCAAGTTCAGGGTGGAACCCTCGGTGTACCCAGACCACGTCATCGATGCAATCTGCTGCTTGGGACCATCTCCGCGGGACCATGTCAGGTCGGTGATGGTTCCCGAATGGAATCGAATACCGAGGGGCAGGTCAACATCGGGCAGTGGCTCGTTGTTGGTTGATGGGCTGGCGGGCGGGAGTCCGATCCGGACACCACGAAGCGCGAGACGCTCGATTTCGAGCCAACCGCGGAAGAGCTGGAGCGGGTGGAGCTGGACGGTCATGTCGTCGACATCGAGGGTCATGCCGTCGTTCTGGTAGTGAATGTCTTCGAGATGAAGGCCGGATCGCAGGGATCCCGCAACCGGACCGGTGGCCAAGGATCCGGGGAGGCGTCCCTCCAGGGCGCCAACCAACCGCCGACTGCCGGTCTCACCTGTAAGCCAATACAGCGCAACACCGGCCAGGACGGCGAGCACAACGAGCACGATGAGGCATCGAAGGGCAAGTCGAAGGCCTTTGCGTACGACCTTTTTCATAGTTCCAAGCCCAAGCCGAGATGCAAGCGGATGGGGCGATCCGGTTCGCTCAGCGCCCACGCAACGTCGATTCGGATGGTGCCGATGGGCGAGAACCACCGGAGACCGATACCCGCACCGGTCGCCAGCTCGCCCTGATCAAAGTCACTGAACGCGTTCCCGGCGTCCAGAAAAACTGCAGCCCCCCAATCTTGGAGAAAGCGTGCTTCGAGCTCGCCGCTAGCGACCAGCAGAAGGTCTCCACCGCGGACCGCTCCCGCCGCATCTTGGGGCCCAAGATCCTGGTAGCCAAAACCGCGCACACTGTCATCACCGCCAGCGAAGAAACGGAGGGATGGCGGGAGCGCGGCGAAGCGGTCGGTGAGGGTTGTACCAGCATCGAAGCGGCCGATCACGCGCCAACGAGGCGACAAGCTACGGATCAATTTGCCCCGGAAACTGGTCCAAAGAAAGGATGTCCTCGGATCTTCGGCCGAGGTGCCGACACGCACCTGCAAGGCCACCCGATGACCGTGGCGTGGTCGAAACCGATTGTCGGCCTGAACCCGCGACCAACTGAAACCGGGGATCAACAAAGAGATCACACCGCTGTCACTGGCGACGTCAAAGTCGTGCTGCTCGACCCGCAGCGAGTAGACATGGCGCGAGCGACCGCGAATGCGCGCCAAGCTGGACCCGATGAAGATTAAAGAATCCTCATTGGAGTTTGGCATACGCTCCTCGTAACCGCCTTCGAACCGAAGAATTCCGCGCTCGGCCTCGGCCCGAGGAATGACGTAGCGAAGGCCGCCACTGCGATCGATCTCGGAAACCTTGAGATCGACATGAGCGCGGTGGCCGGCTCGATTGAGACGTCGAAATGAAAAGGAACCAGACCCCCTGGGGCCGGTATTCGTGCTAAAGCCGATGCCGACCGCGTCGCGTCGCCGCTTGCGCGGCACGAGACTGACCTCGATCGGGACCATCAGGTCGGCGGCTTGGTCGCGCCGTGGATGGACCACGACCAGCTCCCAAAGGTCGCTTGCTTGAAGGCTGGCTTGCAGCAACCGTAAGGCCGCCGCTTGGAAGTGGGCACCGGGCGCGAAGGGAATGTGCCCGATCAGAATGGATGGGTCAACGACCTCTTGCAGGAAGGTAACCGCGCCAAAACGATACCGGACACCAGTCTCGAACCGGAGCGCCACCTCGGCGCCGTATTGTTTCACGTCGACTCGCACCGCACTGGTAGTGAACTCGGCGTCGAAGTAACCAAGCTCGGTGGCCGCGTCGAGTAGGGCTGCCTTGGCCTGCTCATAGAGCCGATGGTCGAGTAGAGCACCTGGAGCCAGATCAACATTGGCGACGATGAATGCAAGGCTGACCTCGTCGCGTCCGGGACCCGCGAGCGTCACATCGACTGAGGTGAGCGGAACCCGGTCGCCAGGGGTGACGACGTAGCGGGCATGCCACCGTTCATCGCGGGCATCGAGATGGGCCTCGACCGTCGGTCGGTAGTAGCCAAAGGGCTCGAGGGCCCGCTGGATTTGGTGCGTGGCTTGACCGTGTAGCCCTCGGACGGCGACCGTGCTGAGCAACACCTCGGTATCTTCGGCACGACGGATCGCCAACGTAGCAAGGACGTTTGTACGTGCCTCATCGTCGAGCCCCTCGACCACAACGGCAACCGTCCACCCTTCGTCTATGGATGGTGGCTCCGAGTCAGGCCCGGTCTGATGGTTACCAGCGAGCACCAGTAGCAAGGCGATGATGGATGCGCTCATTCCGACTCGAGTATTGGGTGCCGAGTTTCCCGGCCGTAGCTGAGAAGACGGGTGGCGCGAACCGTAGCAGGAAGCGGGTCCGATCGGTAGTACCAGGCCAGACCCCGCGCCGTCCGTCCGTAGATCGGACTATGACGATGGCGCCTACCGCGCCAAGGTGACGCCTTCGAGGCTCGGCGACAGACTGATCTCCTGCGGTAAGTGGGTACCGTCGAGCCAGATCATCCTTTGGCGCTCCAACGTGCGACCCAGCTTGCGTGCGGCTGCCTCGAACGCGCCTGGACGAGAGACGTCTTTGAAGGTGCCCCACGACTCAGGGATCTTCGGATTTCGGTGGAGTGCCCAAAGATAAAGGGGAACTTGTAGGCGTTCCAGGAACTTGCGTGCTTGGGTCATGTCGAGGACACTGGCTTCAACCGGCTCTTCACCCACGACCAAGACCACGGCCCGCGGCCGACGCCGACCCGCGGCCTCCATGCCGGCTACCGCAATGGCATCCGCCAGCCGCTGGGGCGCATCACCCAGATCAGGCGGGTGTTGGGCCAACAGCAGCAGATTCAGCATACCCAAGCTACCGCCATCAATGTCTTGGGAGGTCGCGAAGAGTTGAAAGGCGATACTGGCACCGGCCTGTTGCCGGTGCATGGGCCAGACGACGCGTAGGCTTGGGGCGCCTGCCACCCGCGACCAGAACCGTAGCGGATGCCGCGGACTCGCTGGGTGGATCAGGCCCCCGCTGGCTGGGGCCTTGTTCTGAAGCCTTTTTAGGCCTGAGGCGAGGTTGCGATCGGGCACCACGAGTACCGAGGCCGCGGCATGATCGACCGCCACGACGCGCACGGGCTTGCCGCGCCTAAAGACCATGTTCTCGAGGCTCGCCAGGGTTGGCTCCGGTCGACCCTTTTCGAGTTGGACCGCGATAGCGGTGAGCTCGGTCGATACCTGATCGCTGTAGATGCCGCCCAAAGTCGCCTCTACGATCGAGGTCACGTTTTCAGAGAACGTGAGTTCCGCACGCAGAAAGTGCAGCCGGTCCGGGTTGAACCGTGGCAACTCGACTCGCCGTGGATCCTCGACGGCGAGTGGACGGCCGTCGAAGGAGACCAACAGCGAGACGGGCTCGCTGCCAGCCACGCTTTCCCACGTCAACTTTGCGATCGGTGGCTGCTCTTCCGTAGCGGCTTCCACGACAACGGAGGCGCGGGCAGGTGGTTGCGGTAGGTTGATCCACTGCAGCGCACGTCCCAACTCCTGGCCCTCGGGGTCCAGGGCGATGGCCTCGAAGCGGTGGGGGATCAGGTCATTCCCGAAGTCGATGACGGTCCGCCAAGGTGCCTCGGTGAGTCGAACGATGTTGTTGCCGTCGATCTGCAAGACGACCGAGGCGACATCGTCTCCGACGGAAACTTCGACAGTCTGCTGGCCCAACACAAGACCAAGGAACAATGTGGCAAATGCGATCATCGTTGGCGTTCATCATACCCGGTCGCTACGTAGCGGCGGCACGACCGACCACCCCGAACCGGTAGCCCGGCCCAGGACGGTTTTCACCCGGAGGGAGGTGCCGTGAACCGGTGGCTTGTCGGCCTTAGCGCGGTCGGGTGTCGAGATAGGTGTCAAAGCCAAGCTGCAGAGACGCCCAGTCGCGGCCGAGGTTCGCTAGGAGACTCTCGGCGCTGGCGACGTTGCCGTCCGCGATCTGCTGGAGGAACCGATGAAAACCGTTTCGTAAAATCCCGTCGTCGCCGTCGAGCAAATAGCGGACGAAAAAGGCAGCAAGTGCATAGTGCAGGTCCCGGGTATCGGTCTTGACGAACTCATCAAACGAGATTTCGATGAGCTGCGCGACCGTTGGTGCGACACCGTTGGCGTAGGCCTGACGGATGACCTCGAAGCCGGCCTCGGCACCGACCTGACGCTCTCTGATCCAGGTGATGCCCTGATCGACCACGGCTTGGCGTTGGCGTGGAAACCGACCGACTCGGTCCACGTCGATTCGGCCCTTGCCATCGACGTGGGAGTAGGCGAGGTTCTCGGCCAGTCCCTCCTCGATCCAGGTCGGTAGCCAACCGCCGAGGGCGCGTCGAGTAACCAGGTGGGTGATCTCATGAATCATGATCGCTTCGACATGCCGTTTCGGGCCGTCGGCGGCCAAAACCGCGATACCACCCGTGGTGTGGCCACGCGAGAACACCCCTTCGAGCTCTTCGACCTCATTTGCCACGGCTAGATAGGACGAAGGATCGGTATACGCCACGATCACCTCACGGCCCGGCGGCTTCGCTGCCAGCCCGTAGCGTTCATCAAAGGCGGCGTCGACACCCTGGGCGACCATGATCATGCGATCAAGCCTGGTTCGATCCGGAACATCGGTCCAGAGTGTGTAGGGACCCGCCCGTAGTTCTCGCCTGGTGGTCCCGAGACGTGCCACCAAGGATTCGACCCGTGCCTCACTCGCCACGATCGCGCCCGACGAAGGCGGCTTGTCCGCCGGCTCAGGCATCGATCGCGGTGAGCCAACCACGGGAAGTGTGTCGGCCGGCCGGTCGCCTTCGGCACCTGTCCAAAGCCAACCGGTTACTGTGTCGAAGCGAACCTGGGCCCAGGGCCCTCGTCGGTCCAAGACCGGTAGCGCCGCCTCGACATCGAGTCGGAGCAGGACCGAGGACTGCTGAGACGCGCTCTGGCGAATCACAGCTCCCGCGGGGGTGAACACGGTCTCGTTGGTGGTGGCCTCGAGGTCAAAGGCTGCAGGCGCGCCGTGAATGGGATCCGGGTCCGCACGCGCGATACCTGCACCTATGAGCGCAACGGCCAGCAAGGGGAAGCAAGTTCCATGCTGCAAGAGCTTCGTCCAGGGGCACGCCCTTGCAGCATGAAAGGAATGAGAACGGCCATTTGAGCGCTTCGTGAGGTTGGGCACAGCCCTCACATTGTATTGTTGATGGGACGTTTTGCCAGAGACCTGTAACATATGCCGCTCTTTCTCGCCTATGTAGTTAGGGAACCCTTTGTCGCTTACCCGAGTCCATGACGTTTAGATTCAATGATCTCGTATGTCGTTGCCCCAACATACCGACCGGTAGTACCGTGATCCGATGATTGGGATCAAGCTCCTGGATCGCTATGAGCTTACGAGCGTGCTCGGTCGCGGCGGCATGGGCGTGGTCTACCGAGCGCGCGATCCACGCTTGGAGCGCGATGTTGCGGTGAAAATGATCCCGCCGGCGGTAATCACGGCGGAGGCCGAGAGCCGCTTCCGGCGCGAGGCGCAGTTGGTTGCCCGCTTGGATCATCCAGCGATTACGCCGATTTTCGACTTTGGTGTTCACGAGGGTTCGTTGTTTCTGGTCATGCCAGTGCTCAGTGGCCGGACGCTCGATATCTTGATTCGCGAGCGAAACCTGCGTTTGGGTGAGACGCTCGAGATCATTGCTCAGGCCGCCGACGCGCTCGACTACAGCCACCAACATGGCGTGCTGCATCGAGACGTCAAGCCCGAGAACTTGATGATCCTGGGTGAGCCCGGCGAATCGCCGCGGGTCCGCATCATGGACTTTGGGCTCGCGGTGGCGGCGCGAGATGATCGCCTGACCCGCACCGGGCAGATCTTTGGCACGCTCGCCTACGTGAGCCCCGAACGTGCTGCCTCGTCGGCCGATGAAGATGCCCGTTCCGATATCTACTCATTGGCGACCGTGCTCTATGAGTGTCTGGCTGGCGAGCCACCGTTCTCGGGCTCGCCAACGGCGTTGCTCTATCGCATCGTTCACGAGCATCCCCGGTCTTTTCGCGAGCGCGGCGTCATCATCGACCAAGCGCTCGAGTGGATCGTCCTTGGTTGCTTGGCCAAGGCCCCCGAGGATCGACTGCAACGTGGCCATGAGCTGGCATCGGCGCTTCGGCGCTACAACGAAAACCTGGATGGTGTGGATGATGGCCAAACCGTCCAGATGCCGGTAGTCCCGGCTGCGATGAGGACGGCTCACGCACCTGCTGCCTTGGTGGGTCGTAGCGTCGAAGTTCTGGCCTTGCAGCAACGCCTCAACGCTGCCACCAGTGGTGCTGGCCAGTTGGTGATCATCGGCGGAGAGCCGGGGATCGGCAAGACCCGTTTGGTGGAGGAGTTGATCACTTTGGCCAGTGCGCGTGGCGTACCGATCTACCACGGCCGGTTCTCGGAACACGAGGCGACGTTTCCCTACCAGGGCTTCTGTGAGGTCATTCAGGACTACTTCCAACGCCAGAGCCGCTCCGGAGTGCGCAGCGATCGGAAGGAGGTTGGCTCGTGGGCACAGGAGCTTCGTGCCACCTTCCCCATGCTGTCGGAGGTGGCCGCGATCGCAGACGTGGAGTCTCAGGTCACCCTACCGCCACGGCTCACCGCAGAGCGGCCCGAACAGATCAAGGCCCGGCGGGCAAAGATTTTCGAAGTCCTGGCGCGGAGCTTGATGCGTATCGGTGGTGGAGAGCCTTTGGTCGTGGTGTTGGACCAGCTTCACAATGCTGATGTTTCGGTCGAAGCGTTACAGTATGTCGCCCATCGTTTGAGTACGACACCGATCCTACTGGTGGCGACCTACCGGACCAACGAGGTGGCGCGTGGCCACGAGCTGCATCGGCTCTTGAGCAGCTTCGAAGGTGATTCATCCTTCGAGGCGTTGATCATTCGACCGCTGTCTCGTGACGAGCACGGCGCCCTGTTGGGTTCGCTAGTGGGCGAGGAGCCCGTTTCCGAAGATCTCGCCTCGAAGCTCTACGCGACAACCGAGGGGAACCCGTTCTTCACGCAGGAGTTGGTGCGTTCATCGATCGACTCTGGCGGAATTGCTCGGGACCAGTCCGGCATGTGGATCCTGTCCGGGGAGGCGGCGATGTCGAGCGACGCGCTTCCGGAAACGATCCATCAGGTGGTCCGGGCCCGGCTCGAGCGGCTTCCCGCACGGCACCGGAAGTTGTTGGTTACCGCCTCCGTGCTCGGCCGCTCGCTTCGCTATGACGACCTCGAAGCCTTGGTGGCGGACATCGATGGTCTGAGCGAGGGCGACGAAAAGTTGGGCGACGATGTCGATAGTTTGGTTGGGGCTGGGTTACTGGTCGAAGAGGCTGATCGTCGCGACGACGTGCTTCGCTTCGCCAGCACGATTGTCCGTGATGTGCTCTACATGGGGATGGGGCGCCGCCGTCGGCGGCGGCTTCATCGTTGCCATGCCGAACGTCTCGAGGAGCGATGGGCAGGGCGTTTGGAACGCATCTTTCCGCAGCTACTGCATCACTTCGCTGAGGCAGATTGTGTGGAGCAGGCGATTCGGTATGGCCTGGCCCATGCCCGTACCTCGATTGATGGGTTTCGGGTCGGGGAAGCGATTCGAACTCTGGCTACGGTGCTGGAGTTGGCTGCGGATGCCGATGGCGAAGCAAGTCCTGGTGCCGAGGCCGAAGCCCATACGCTGATGGCGCAAGCATCTCGCGCTGCGGGCCAGCTCGACCTCGCTTTGCGGCATGCCGATCAGTCTCGGATTCGGGAAGAAGCTGTGCCGCGGCCCGGTGCGGCGGCTCGGGCAGCGTTGTTGGCGGCGGAGATCGCTTGGCAGGCGCGCCGCGTGGAACAGGCACGGCGCCGGATCGACAAGGGGCTCGCGCTGGCACGGGACGGCGATGATCCTCCAACCCTAATGCGCCTCCTCGAGCTCGGCGCAATGGTGGCCAACCTGCAAGGCCAGCATGAGGTTGCCCGGCAACTGCTGGCCGAGGCCGAGGTCGCCCAGGCGTCCGATCCGGACACCGCGGGGGATGGGGTGGTGGAGGGTGGGAGGTTGGTAACCGTCGTGCCCAATCCCCTGACCAAGCTCGAGCCGGGACACCATGGCGTGATCGACGACTCCGAGGTTATGGCCAATGTCTTCGAGACGCTGGTGACCAGCGACGAAGCAGGTTTGCCACTGCCCATGCTGAGTGCGTTTTGGGAGGTGTTTGACGAGGGCCGCCGTTTTCGATTTGGACTGCGGCCGGAGGCCTGTTTTTCCGACGGCACAACCGTGACCGCGCAGCACGTCAAGGCCAGCCTCCAGCGATCGGCTCTGGGTGGGCCCGAGGCCATGGAGGTGCCGGCGTTCGACGCGATCAAGGGCGTCGAGGACTTTCGTGCCGGGGAGGCTACCGAGATTGCCGGGATCGTTGCCGAGGACGATGAGACCGTGTCTTTCGTTCTCGATGAACCCCTTCCGATTTTGCCCGTGCTGCTCAGCGACCCCGGTACTGGCATTGCCCTGTCGGTCGGGGAAGGGCTGCCACTGTTGGGGACCGGCCCCTTCCGGCTGGGGCGGCAGACTCCGCGCTGGGTCGATCTCGAACGGAACCCAAACTTTTGGGGCGGCACGCCGCCGCTGATCGAGACCCTGCGGTTTTGCACGGACCTCGATTCGGCGGGGATCGCCGAAAGTTTGTGGAGCGGTGAGCTCGACATCGGCCGCGATCTGCGTCCGGCGGCCTTAACGGAGATCCAGCGAGACCAACGGTTTCGCGGAGGCCTGGCCGAGATCACCAAACGCAACGTCTATTTCTTGTTGCTCAATCGATTCGGCCCTTCAGCCCATAGTGATGGATTGCGGGCAGCCCTCTTCGGTGCCATCCGGGTACAGGACATCGTTTGGCGCACCCTGGGTCGTTTTGCCCAACCGTCCGTATGCCTGATTCCGCCGGGTATTCTCGGTCACGATCCCGGCCGTCGCCCCCAGCCGCGCAACCGGGAAGATACGCAGGCGCAGCTGGCGAGCTGTGGTCTGGCGCTGCCGATCCGTCTGCGGGCGGGCATTCACCCTCAATGGATGGACCGCTACGAGGCGCTCACCCGAGGTCTATTCGACGAGTGGGCGTCGTACGGCATTGAAGTTGAAGTGGTGGCGTCGACCTTGGAGGACTACCTGCCGTTGGCGAAGGCTCCTGAGGGCGTCGATCTGTTGTTTGGCCGGTGGTTCGCTGACTACGATGATCCCGACAATTTCACCTACGGGCTGCTGCACAGCCAGGCCGGGCATTACCGAGGCTTCTGGGGCTCCGACCAGGCCGATGCCTTGATGGAGCGTGCGCGTTTGGAGTCGCGAAACGACGTTCGGCAGCGCCTCTATCGCAAATTCGAGCGTCTGTTGGTCGAGGAGCGGGTACTCATGCCCATGTTCCACGACATCGATTACCGGATTGCGGGCCCTCGCGTGCGCCGCATGCGGATGCGCAACCGGGCACCCTTCGTGAACTTCGACTCGTTGGGCTTGGTGCCATCTAACGACCCGGTCGAGAGTAGCGTTCGGTCCTTTCCAGAACGGGGATCCCTGCGGATCCCGCTTCCAGGCCGAATGACCAGCCTCGATCCTTGTGCAAGTACTGTGTCCGATACAGCCGAGGTCATCCCGATCGTGTTCGAGACCTTGGTCCGGGTGGAAGATGGCGCCAGGATGGTTCCGTGGCTGGCTTCGGAGGTTAACCTTGCACCAGGAGCAATGCGCCTTCACCTCAAACTGCGGGACGACGTTCGCTTTCACGACGATCGGCACTTGACCGTCCGCGATGTACGGTACTCGTTCGAGCGAATCTTGCGTTGTGGCGACGATCACGCGGCTTCTAGCTTGCTCATCTTGCGCGGTGCCCGTGCTTTCCGCGACGGCAGAAAGGACGAGATCGCGGGCTTCGAAATTCGGTCGGCCCACGAGTTGGTTCTCTCGTTCGAGCGCCCATGTGGTTTCTTCCCCCTGGTGCTAGCGATGTCAACCTTGGCGATTGTGCCCGACGGCAGTACGCGATTCGGTGGTAACTGGCGGAGTGGCTGCGCGGGCACCGGGCCCTTCCGGCTGGTCAATCTCGACCCCGATGAGCGGGTCGAGTTGGAGGTCAACCCCGAGTATTGGCGACAGGGCTATCCTCGGTGTAAACGCCTGATTTTCGAGTTGGGCTCGTCTACAGAACGAACCGTCGCGGAAGTTCGTAGTGGTCGTCTAGCGATTGCGGGTTTTGTCACTCCCGCGGCCCTCGAACGCCTGTGTGAAGACACGGATTTGGCGCGCGGCTACAAGGAAGCCCCGGGATTGGGCACGTACTACCTGCTGTTCAATTCTCGCAAGGATCCTTTGGCGGACGAGCGGGTACGTCGCGCTTTGGCGGCGGCCATCGACGGCGACGCCATCGTGGCGGCGGCGGGCCGGTTTGGCACGCCGGCACATGGCCTAATTCCGCCTGGGCTCTTGGGACACGCGGCTGCGCCGCGTAGTTCGGCGCTGTCGGCAGCCGAGCTGGCGCCCCTGAATGGGCTTCGTCTCTCGGTCTCCTTGGCGCCGGTGTACCGGGACCAGTATGCGGAAATATGGGCTCGCGTAGCCGAAGCGTGGCAGGCGGCTGGGGTTCAGGTCGAGGTCGTCCAAGCGGTCGACGGCTCCGATCCGGAGTTCGCCGGTGTGGCCGACGTCATGGTGACCCGCTGGTTAGCCAGTTATCCCGACCCTGACACCTTCGCGAGTCTGTTCCATTCGGAATACGGTGCGGATCGGGTCTATTGCGCGAACGCGGCCATCGATGCCTTGATCGAGGCCGGTCGTCATGAGTTGGATGCCGGCTTGCGGAACGCCACATATCGTAAGTTGGATCAGCAATTGGTGCGCGAAGCGCGTGTGGTGCCGATGTTCCACGAACAGGTCGTACGAATCGCACGTCCAGAGGTGGTGGGCCTGCGGGTCGGTATGCGCCTACCGGAGGTCGCTTATGAGGAACTCACGCGCCTGCTTTGAACCGTGGGGTGGAGACCCATGCATCGACAAGATTTGCTTCGGGCCTTAGAACGGTACCGCGCTGAGAATCCCGGAGAAATGGAGACCATTGACCGCGTGTGCCGGTTCGTCGCCGAGCAGCCCGGCTGTTTTGAGCGCAGCCTGGCAATGGGACATGTGACGGGGTCTGCTTGGTTGGTCGATCAGGCAGGTGCCCGCGTCCTGTTGACGCACCACCGCAAACTCGGACAGTGGCTTCAGCTTGGCGGTCATGCCGATGGTGATTCGAACGTGCTGAACGTGGCCCTGCGCGAGGCGCTCGAGGAGTCAGGGTTGACGGTCATTGAGCCGGTTTCGGAAGCGATTTTCGACGTCGATATCCATCAGATTCCACAGCGAGGGACGGAGCCAGCCCATCTTCACCACGACGTTCGCTATGCCCTGCGGGCCAGAAAGAATGAGCACTTCGTGGTAAGCGATGAGTCCAATGCCCTTGCCTGGATGGACATTGCCCGAATCGCCGATATTTCCGACGAGCCGACCATGCTGCGAATGGCAGGAAAATGGCTAGCACGTGGCGGTCACGCTAGTTGATCCCGTCTGTTCGGTTGATCGTGGGGTTGGTGTTGGCACCCAGTACTGCAACGGCCAAAGCAAAAGGCAGCACCAGTAAACTCAGCGATGCGAGGGCGGGTGGTAGTCCGAAACTCCCGGCCGCGATCCCCAGCACGACGTAGGGAATGACACTGACCATGGTGCCGATGAGCAGAGTTCGGAGACCGTTCAAACGTCGTTCATCGGGCCCGTAGGCGAGGAAGCTGCTGGCAATGAAGACGAGGGCAAGAATCAGGAAGATCCGCGGCGCCCATCGGTTGAGGTAGCCAGCGATCAGGGCAAATACGCCGCCCGTGGCGTCGGCAGCGATAAGCGCGCCCAGCGCGAGACCGATATCGACGATGGCGGGGACGTAGAGGGCGACAATCAGGCCCTGTCGGCGCAGCAAGGGACGTGGGCGAGGGAGATACCAGACAAGATGAAGAAAGAGAGCACAGGCGACCAGCACCAGCACGTTTAGCACCCAGCCCAGGGCTCGTCCAGCGATTCCCGTACCAACCCAGGGAGTCCAGACGAATAGCAAGGCTGCAGTCAGTCCAAGGTAGGTAAAGAGCGTCGTCGCGCGGTCGTGGCGATGTCGCCGAACCATCCACGCCGCAAGGAGGAATGCGATGCCGATGGCACTGTTGATCAACGACGTGGTCTTGGTACTGGGCGTTAGCGGGCCAGCGGTCAAGGGGAAGGTGTGTGCCAAGCCGTCCCGATTGACGCGTAGCCGGACCTGCGTGCCGACCGTAGTTCGCGGACGGTTGGCGATGGATGGGTCATCAATCGAAATGCCGTCCACGGTCAACAGCTGATCGCCTGGAAGAAGGCCGCCCTTTTCGGCGGGGGAATGTGGAGAGACTTGCTGGACGATGTTGTCGGTGTTGAGGCTATAGCCAAAACGGCCAGTGCGAAAGAGATCGATCGCCCCCCAGGCTTGCCAAGCCAGAGCGACCGCGGTCAGAACCAGGAACCAAATCGGGAATGAAGCTGTACTTCGACTCATGGCTGGGGTACTCCATCGATGGTTGTTCGAATCGGCAGCAGGTGCCGGCTAGACAACGACCGTAGGCAACCGTGGCCTGAGGAGTCCCGAAAAGGACCTGGAGAGTTCTGAGAAAGGCTGACCGCTTCAGATGCGGAGCATCTTTAGAAGGTCGCGGAAGCGGTGGGCGTCTCGAATGGGGTCGAAAGCCGGGTCATGAGCAACGCCGAGGATGTCGGCTTCACGCTGGGTCGCACCGCGCTCGAGGGCTTCGAGCGCCTTGTCGATGGCACCCGCACCAACGAATGCGCGGGCCCGATCGGTGTAAGTGATGGAAATGCCCTGGGCGACCAACATTTCGAATTCGGCACTGACGAGGCGATAGACACCGGTCAACCCATCCTGGACGAATGCTCGCCGTACCGCTTCAACGGCTGCTCCGTCATCTCCCCGCTGGGTGAGGTATTTCTGATAGGACGAGACACTCTCGCTTGATCGATCCAAGTAGCTGAGAACAAGCGCCCGCTGCAGGTAGAGTGGCGCATTCTGCGGTTCCTTGGCGATCTGATCATCAAGCTCGACAAGCGCTGCCGGCAGGCGACGCGCTGACGTCAGGAGCGTGGCCATGTCGGGCCGGGAGTAAGCCAAAGGATCGACTTCGCGCAGCCGTTGAATCTGTACGACAGCTTCGTCGAATCGACCCAGCGTACCCAGGAGCGCGGCGTAGCCGCGCCGGGCAAGTGGATCACTGGGGTCGAGCGCGATGGCCGATTCGTAAGCCGCTTCGGCGGCGGGAAAGTCCCACTCGAAAAAGTGATCGATCGTCGCGTCCAGCGCGAACCACCGCGCGTTCGCAGGGGCATGTTCGAGCGCTCGAACAAGGGCATGGCGTGCCGCCGGATAGCCTTCCGCGGCGGGAAGGACCCGCTCATCAGCCAGTACGATCTGGGCTTGGGCAAGCGCAACCCAGGCGGGCGCGAAGGTTGGCTCTGCCTCGTTCACTTGCTGAAACGACGCGACCGCCTCGCGCAGGCTCTGTTGGTTTCGGCGAGCCACCAAGTACCTGCCACGCAGGTACGATTCGTAGGCGTCGGCTGAAATGGGAAGGGGTGAGTCGGTTGTGGGCGCCAGAGCTGCTTGAATGTGGGTGGCAATGGCGGTTGCGACACTGCGCTGGAGACCCAGTACGTCGTCCATACCGCCATCGAAGCTATCGGCCCAAAGATGGTGGTCAGTGGCCGTATCGATCAGCTGAGCAGAAACCCGAAGTGAGTTACCCTCACGCTGGATCGATCCTTCGACGACCGTTTCGACTCCTAGCTCGCGACCAATCTCGGGGATAGGGCGAGAGGTGTCGCGAAAGCGTGCCATCGAGGTTCGGGAGATGATCTTGAGGTCAGGAACACGTGCCAGCTCAGTGATTAAGGCTTCGGTCATCGCCTCGGCAAGGTATCGGTCATTGCGATCGTTGGCGAGATTGACCAACGGCAGTACGGCCATGCTGCGAACGGGGGGCGCTACTGGGTTTGGGGCGAGCGTCCGGTAGCCGAGTGCGGCACCGAGAAGAAGAACGAGCCCTGTTGTGAGCCACCCGACTTTCCAGGTTGGGCGCCCTGTCGGGGTCGCCTGATCGTCTCCGGTGGTCGGCGAGTCGATTCTGCAATAGGGCGCAATCAACCGGTATCCAACCCGCGGGACGGTTTGGATGACACGTGGGTTTCGGGCATCGTCGCCAAGGGCTTTCCTCAGGTTGCTGATGGCGCCGGTAAGGACGTCGTCGGTGACAGCGGTCATTGGCCAAACCTGCGCTAGGAGTATCTCCTTGGTCACAGTGTGAGCGGTGGCGCCTGGGGAGGGATTCGTCTCACTCGGATCGGCTGTCGTATGGGGAGCGGCGAGCGTCAAAAGCACCTGCATCGCCTTGAAATCGATGCGCTGGGTCTGGTCGCCGACCTCAATCGCACAGGCTGCGGGAAACACGCGCACGCGATCGCCCAAACGGAATGGACGAACCTCCTCAACTACCGGGGCATCGACCGAGTCCATACGCCCAGCCTACAACGAAAGGGAGCATGGTGACGTCAGCGCGATCGAAGCCTTGATCCACAGCGACACCAGCCCGGTCGGGATCGATGCGAAGAAGACGCATATCTTGATCCTGCACAAGCTGGGCGCAATCGAAGAGCGCTTGGCGCGCATCGAAGCTACACAGTCAACGTAGGACGGGCTCTATCGTCCGCTTGCGGCTGCCTCAGCCGCCTCGGCCGCCTCGTCGTCCTGAGCATCTTTTTTCTTAGGCACTTGCTCAGCGTAGTACTTGATCAACGCCGGTTTGTAGCCGTTAATGACTTTACCTGCGATGTCCAGGACCGGGACGGCGGCTTTGTCGCCAGCTTTGCCTACAAACTCGGCATAGTGGGCTGGATCTGCCTCGACGTCCTTTTCAACGAACTCAACGTCCATCTCGGTGAGCAACTCCCGAACGGCCTTGCAGTAGCCGCACCAGGTTGTGCTGTAGAGCACGACGGTGTCGGCCTTGGCTGTGGCCTCACGGCTGGCGGGCACATCGACGCTCGAGGCTGGCACCGTTCGCTCGACCCCATTGTGGTCAAGGAACGAGATCTGATCGCCGTCTTCGGTCCAGGGGCCCTGGGTCTGAATCCGCATGCCAAAGCTGGTGACCAGCCAGTCTGCGGAAAGTGAAGTGCTGCCGAGAAGCAGGAGGAGCCCGGCGAGAACAATCGGTCCGGTGAAGCGGCGTTGCGTCATGGTGCGTCCTGGTTGGTGGTGTGAAGCAGATGTGGGTGAGGAGAAGGGCCGCCAAGATTGCAGGCGTCGTCTTGCAGGTACCATCGGGAAGCGCGACCTTCACTATGGTACTACCTGTGCGCACGACGCCCCGGGGCCAACCGTCAAACTGCTGTCAAATCACGGCTGAAAGTGCGGTGGCCATGACAGTATCGACTGGTCATGAACACCACACTCAGCAGTTCGCAGCGTAAGCATCTTCGGGGCCTCGCGCATCATGAAAAGGCACTCATTCATATCGGCAAGATGGGCCTGTCCGAGGCATTGATGAGCCAGCTGGACGAGGCCCTCGCCAATCACGAGCTGGTCAAGGTCCGGTTTGTCGATTACAAGGATCAAAAAGCGGCGCTTTGTGACGAGATTGTCGCGACGCTCCACTGTGGCCTGGCTGGTCGAATCGGCCACATCGCAATCTTCTTCCGGGCCGCCCGCGATCCAGATCGGCGGCAGATTGTGCTACCAAGGTCCTGACATTGACGATGAATTCCGCCCATTTGGCCCGGATCGAACGAAGCCTGCGACCGGCATTGGTTGGCCTTCCAGCGTTGTTGGCGATTCGTCTTTATAGCTCCGGACGGCGTCGATTTCTTACCCGGTTCACGACGCAAGTTCCGGCCGACGCTGGTCGTGCACATGAGGATGTCCGCGCGCTTTGGGGGTTGGCCTTTCGTTTGCCTCTGGGCAACGCAGCGGGCTTGTTCAAGAATGGACGTGGCTACGACGTGGTGGCGGCGCAAGGTGCGGGATTCTTTCTGGCCGGAACGACGACGGGACGCGTACGGCGAGGCAATCGTCGTTACGGTGTCGCGCAACCGTTCGCGCCGTATCCACGATCCGGCGCTGCGTCCAATTGGCTGGGACTGCCCAACGACGGCCATGCCACTGTCGCCAAACGTTTGGCGAGGGTCCAACATGTCGAAGCCTGCCCACTGGGCGCCAGCGTTGCGGCCTGCCCTGGCGACGACCTAACCGAAGCGGAGAAGTTGCCGCTCCTTATCGATGGTATGCGCGCCTACGACGAGGCGCGCGTCGACTTCCTGGAGCTCAATGAGAGCTGCCCCAACACCGAGGACGACGGCCAGGGCATCGAGGCCTTCGCGGGCAGACTCAAGGTCGTTCGCAAGCGGTTTCTAGACCGCCGTCGCCGTCGTCTACCGGTGATCGTCAAGCTGTCCTGCGACACGGCGGAAACGATGGTGCCAACGCTGGTGGACTTGCTGATCGGTCTTGGATTCGATGGGGTCAACTTTGGCAACACCTCCACCGCCTATGCCCGCCACCGACCCAGCATCGACCACCGTGAGCGCCGACTCTTCGATGCGTTCACCAGTCGATTTGGTGGCGGTGTGAGCGGTCGTCCCTTGCGTCTTGACGCTCTCGGGTTGGTGGGCGCTGCGGCGAGACACTTGCGCACGAAGCCCGCCCCGCACGAGTTCCACATTATCGCCACGGGCGGAATCGAGAGCCAAGACCATGTGCAAGAAGCGCTCGAAGCCGGCGCGTCGCTGTGTCAGTGGTACTCCGGTTACTTCGAGGCGTTTGGGCGCCATGGACACCACGTCTACCAGCGACTTGGGGCATGAGCTGATCTCAAATTTACTGCTCTGAAACTTCACCAGTCTTGACGTAACGCGGGCATGAATGCCCACGCTATGCTAGCCGCCCTTGCGGACCGTCACCTGTGCCGTCGTCTCGCTGTCGGTCTTGGAACCTTCGTAGAAATTGAAACGGTGACCACGCGGACGTGGAGCTACACCTGGTCGGGCGACGACCTCGCGCGCATCGATCGGCCCGACGGCACGGCGAGGACGTTCCTGTACGCCGACGTGCGCTATCCCGGCTACCTGACGCGCATGACGCTCGAAGAAACGGACATGAGCGAGCGGATCGCGCGCGCCTGGGCCTACGACGACTTCGCCAACGCCACGGCGAGCTGGGCCGGCGCCGCGCTTGACACCGATCCCGGCGCGGTCGACCTCTGGCGCTTCGCCTACGACAATCCGCTGTTCCCGAGCGAGACGCAGGTGAGCGACCCGCTGGGCAACGTCTCGACAACCACTTTTGAGCGCGACCCGGCGAGCCGCAAGGTGCGCGTCACCCAGCTCGACGGCGATTGCCCGACCTGCGGCGTCGGTCCCAATACGAGCATGGCCTACGACGATGCGCTGAACCCGCTGCGTCCCACCGAGCGGATCGACAGTCGCGGCACGACCACGCACATGAGCTGGACGCTCGACGGCATGCTGGCGTCGCGGATCGAAGACTTCGGCGGCACGCTCGAACGCGAGACCACGTGGGACTACGATCCGACCTTCCCGTCGCTGGTCACCGAGGTCGAGCAGCCGTCGACCAGCGGCAATGCGCTCGACCTTCGTCGCACGACCTTCGGCTACAGCAGAAGCGGCGATCAAGAAACGCGGACGATCGAAGGCGTCGAAGACGGCGCGGCGTTCGTGTACTCGACCGTGACGACCTACACAGCCGAAGGCGTGCCGGACATCGTCGACCCGCCCGGCTACGGCATTGCCGACCAGACGTCCTTCACCTACGATCCGGCGCGCGGCAGCGTGATCGTGGAGACGCGGACCGATCCGCTCATCGGCACGACGACGTTTGGCTACGACCCGTTCAACCGTCGCGACAGTGTCACCGATCCCAACGGCGTCGTGACCGAAACAACGTATGACGACCTCGACCGCGTGCGCTTCCTGATCCATCGCGGCGCCGTGCCAGCGGAAGATCTCGTAACCGAGCATCGCTATACGGCTTTCGGCGACCTTTTTCAGACCGTGCTACCCGAAGGCAACGTCATCGAGTATGCCTACGACCAGGCTGGACGCCTGGAGACAATCGAGCGCAAGCCCGACGACATGCCCACGAGCCACGGCGAGCGCACGGTCTTTGCGCTCGACGGCTTTGGCCACCGCACGCGCACCGAGCAACAGCGCTGGGACGGCGCCATGTGGATCGTCGACGCGGCCACTGAGCAGGTGTATTCCACCCGCTGCCACCTTGATCGCACCGTAGAAGGGGCGGGCACCGCCAACGAGAGCATCACCGAATACGCCTACGACTGTGACGGCAACCTCGACCGCATGTGGGATCCCAACCACCCGTCGGCAGGGCAGACCGCGCCTGCGACGACGGCCTACGCCTACGACGCGCTCGACCGTCTGGAGACGGTCACCCAGCCCTTCGGCTCGACAGCGACCAACGCCGTCACCACCTACGACTTCGATGTCCAAGGCCATCTCACCAGCGTCATCGACGCCGAGGGCACGGTCACCTCGTACGTCTACTCCGACCGGGATTTGATGACCCAGGAAGTCTCCGAGGTCTCTGGCACCACCGCGAATTCCTACAACGAGCACGGCGAGTTGATCACCCGTCTTGACGCCCGCGGCGTCCTCGAAACGCGCACCGTCGATGCGCTCGATCGCGTAGCGTTCGTCGATTTCCCCGACGATACTCGCGATATTGCCTACACCTACGACGACGTCATGGTGCCGTTCTCACTCGGTCGCCTGACGAGCATCACGCGCGATGGCGCCGTGTTTCCAGATCGTGTCGACTACGGCCACGACCGTTTCGGCTGCGTCATCCAAGACGGCGCGCTCGCCTTCGGCTATGACCAGAATGGTAACCGCAATCGGCTGACGGAAGACCGCGACGGCGTCGCCATGGACGTCTACAGCTACGTGCCCAACGCCGCGACCGGCCATTCGCCCCAGATCGACCAGATCGACCAGACCGCGATCGGCGTCATCACGTCATTCGTCTACGACGCGGCCGGCAATCAGACCAAGCGACCGAAGGTGTCCAAGTCACGACCTTCGCCTACGACGACGCCAGCCGGCTGAGTCGCATCGAACGCGCAGCGACCGACGCGGCCAGTGACCTCGTCTACGACGGGAGAAGCTTCCTGCGTCGCGCCGAGGCGTCGTCGATTAGCGTGTTGTTCGAAAACGGATTCGAGTCGAACGGCACGGCGTGTTGGGACACCACCGTCCCCGGCCCGCCAATCGGCACCTGTCCACCCAAGCCCATCACCGGACCGACCTACAGCAGCGACGGTGTCCTGCACCACGTCGCGAAGGATGACGGCACCGAGCAGCGCGTCGTCGTCTATCTCGTCGGTCGGCCCGTCGCGATTCTCAGTGTCGACGCTGTCGGTACCCCAACCTACACCTACCTCACGACGGATCATCTCGGGACGCCGGTGTTGGCGACGGATGCGGCGGGCGTCGCGTTGTGGGACGGTGGCTTTGAGCCCTTTGGTGCTGACTACGACGGGGCGAGTGGGGTTGGGATGTTTCTACGCTTCCCGGGGCAGTGGGTCGATGAGGCCTGGGGAATCGAGGAGACGTACAACGTCTATCCGTGGTATCGGTGGTACACGGCTACGGTCGGCAAGTATTCGAGACCGGATCCCTACCTGAGAATTCTCATGGGGCGACCGTACAACTATGTGCGAGGTAATCCGCTCGTGAACTTCGACCCACTCGGCCTGCACCCGACCCATTCCAATGCGCCACATGGTGGGCCCAATCACTACATGGCGCCTCCGGAAGGTGATATCGAATGTGTAGCCCAAATCCGCGATCAGGTTCGGAGAGGAGCTGACGGACGAACCCGGTATCAGCACTGCCTTGGGAACTGTCTAATCGCAATGCAGTGTCCAGGTGGCAAGAGTACTGCGGTACTAGCGAGTCTTTTCAAAGAGTTCAGCGATCTCACCCGCTGCATGATTCAGCGAAAGGGTGGGAATTGCGATAGTGCATTCCAGGACGAGGACTTCGACGACAACAGCCTTGGTCGACGATGCCCACAAGGCGTAACCTGCCAGGAGCAGTGTAGTCGACTTCTGACGGCTGACAATCCGCCACCAGATCCGTTTGGTGAATTCAAGCCTGGGACACTCCAAGGGGGCGAGAGTAGTGATGACGAGTAGGCCCTTCGTCAAAATCCTAGGCTCATTCTTGTTCCTGCTTGTCGGTACAAGCCTCTGGGGCTGCGGACGAGATTTCGAAACGATTCAAGCATCCGATCCACTGATCCGCATCGAGTTCGGTCCATCCGGCGGATTCCTGCAACGGGAGCTGCCCGAAGCGTACCTCCATGCTCAGCCCGGAGTGAACCTTCAAGAGTTGGTGCCTCTTCAACCGTTTCTTGAGAATGGTTTGTGGCCGGGGATGACAGTGCAGGATGCAACGAGTGTTCTGGGACAGCCTGACTACACGACAACGGACTATGGAGGGCGTGACGATGTCTTTGGCTTCAAGATCACGCGTGGGACGGTCGAGGTCGTCATGCAGCACGTATCGAGCGAAGGGGCCGAGGTCGACCGCTGGTTCCTGAGGTATCGACCAGAGAATTGCAACTCAGTGGTGCACCCGCTCGTGCTGCAACAGCTTCGGGCGCTCGACAGATTTCCGGATGCAGCAACGGTGTTTGCTGATCGAGATGACAGCGGGGTCGCGAAGATCGAGTTCACCCCTGAGCGCAACTGCTCGAGAATCTGGTGGTTGCAACGAGGTGAGACAGAGCTGGAACCAGGATAGATCTGAGATTCTGGGAGTCCCGGAACCACCTCGCCTTTACGCCGCTCCTACGCTACACAGCGCTCGTAGACGCCAGTGCACGCTAGACCACGCTAAGTGGTTGACCATCCAAGGCTTACCGCCTTATCTTGGGTGCATGCATGACGCTGCGCTCCGCTGCTGTACTGGTCGAGTTGGTTGCTTCTGGGTTGCTCGAACCCTGAGCAACCGTGCTCGGACACCCCATGCGACCCGACAGACGCTGCTCTCGAAGGCCTTCAACCTTGCCGAAGTCTGGGACTGGCGTCCCGAAGGCACCAACCCCTGCCGTCACGTCGGTCGGTACAAGGAGGAGTCGCGCGAGCGCTACCTCAGCGAAGGCGAGCTGCGCCGGCTTGGTGAAGCCCTTGTGCATTTTGAGGAGCACACCGAGACCTCACCCCACGCTATCGCCGCCATCCGGCTCTTGATTCTCACCGGCTGCCGCAGTGCCGAGATCCTGAAGCTCCGCTGGGCCGAGGTTGATTTCGAGCGTCGGTGCCTCGACCTGGCCGACAGCAAGACCGGCAAGTGCACGGTCCTGCTTAACACCGCGGCGTTGGAGATCCTGGCCGGCCTCGAACGCTTCGACGACAACCCCCACGTCATCCCTGGTGCCAAGCCGGTCAGCCATCGCGCGTCCCTTCAGAATCTCTGGCCGACGATCTGTCGTCATGCGGAGATCGAGAACGTCCGCATCCACGACCTGCGTCACACCTTCGCGTCATACGGGGTCCACGGCGGGCAGGGGTTGCCGGTGATCGGGAAGCTGCTCGGCCACTCGAAGATCACGACCACCCAGCGGTATGCCCATTTGGATGACGATCCCGTTCGGGCAGCGTCGGAGGCGATCGGGGCGACGATTGCTGGGGCTATGGGATCGTCACAGCCAAGGCCCCGGCATTCTGGTAGCGTAGCTGTATGACGAAGGCCGCTGTAGCCCAACTCCTCAGCCTACCGGCCGATGAGAGAGCCAGTCTTGCCGCCACCCTGTGGGACAGCTTGGCTCAGGACGAGCTGCCACTGATGCCTGAAGAGTCCGCGCTGATCGATGAGCGCCTTGCGGAGGCCGACGCTCGGCCTGACTCCGTCATCCCGTGGCCTGAGGTTCGCGCCGAGATCTGGCCAGAGGGATGACGCAGGTCGTCTTCCTTCCGGCGGCGCGAGACGACCTTCGCGACGCACGGGAGTGGTACTCAGAACAGCAGCCCGGTCTCGATAAAGCATTCCGGTTTGAAGTCGAACGGGTTGTCGAGCAAATCTCGACCAATCCGCGTCTCTATCCGATCGTTCGCGCGGATGTCCGGCGGGCAATCACGAACCGATTTCCGTACAAGATCTTCTACCGTGAGCGTGGAGAAGAGATCCTGGTTTTGGCGGTTCGCCATCACAGTCGGCGACCACAGCAACTCACGGACGCGAAGCAGCACACCAGCACCCGATCCCAACACCGCGCGAAGACCCGCAAGTCCGTGCGCCGGCAGCGTCGGCAGCGTCGGCAGGAACCATCGCACAGCCGCGAGGGCAGTCTGCTGCTTGCTGAGCACCCGCCGCATCGAGCGAATCGCGCTGACCCCAGCATGCGACGACGCCCGGACCGCGGCCCGCGGACCCTGCGCATCCCATGCAGACTCCACAGAGTCCAGCGTCATGTCGCGGTACGCGCAGGCATCGCCCGGCAAATACCCCGTGCGTCACACCGCAACGCCGGCAGCAAACGCGTGCGATCTTCTGCAGCTCGCCACCCAGATATCGGCGGTAACCACCGTGACCCACCAATCGAGCGTCCGCGCAATCCGGGTCTGGGCAAGACAGCTCCAACCCGCGATGGACGGCCCGAGACGAACTCTCGATGTACTCCTTGCTACTGACACCAACCAGACATAGCATCGCCACTCCTCTGGGAGTCGCCGGGTGCCACTCTGGTGCCAACCGTGGAGGCCTCGGCGATTTCCCGTTTCCCCACCCCGATCATCCGGAATGCGGCGACGGCGAATCTAACCGAACCCGCTCCTATCCGGAACAAAAGGCCATGGCGGTCACGAAAACGCGTGGGACCCTACACCATAGATTCCAAAGGAGATACATGGAGCCGATGAGCGGATTTGAACCGCTGACCTGCTGATTACGAATCACAGATTCGATGTTTCGTCACCGCACTGCGTGCCACTCTAAGTGTTGCAAATAAAAACTCTAACTGCTATTATCCCTTCCATGGATTGCGACGGAATACGCCTGAACTTGGTTACTTCTGGTTACTCAGTGGTTACTTGGCAGAGAGGTCCGGCATGAGGCTCACCAAACGCGTAATCGATGCAGCGAAGTACGAGGGCGGGACCGACTACCGCTGGGATGACGTCGTCTCCGGATTTGGAATGCGGCTCTACCCGAGCGGCAAGAAGGCTTTCGTGGTGGCCTATCGGAGCCTCGGCCGCAAGCGGATCATGGTGCTCGGGCGCTATGGAGTGCTGACGCTCGATCAAGCGAGAACTAGAGCACGCAAGGTGCTGGCGCAGGCCGCCGAGGGGCTGGACCCGAGCAGAGACCGCCAGACGCTGCTCAAGGCGCCGACCATGGCTGATCTCGCCACCCGCTTCCTGGCCGACCACGCTCCGAAGAAGAAGGCGAGCAGTATCCGCAACGATCGCCGTATGTGGAAGCAGAACATCCTCCCCAAGCTGGGTCAGCGGAAGGTCGTCGACATCACGCGCGAGGATATCGACCGCCTTCACTCGCGGATGCGGAAGACTCCCTACGCCGCCAACCGCGTCTTGGCGCTTTTGTCGAAGGCGTTCAACCTCGCCGAGGTCTGGGGCTGGCGGCCAGATGCCTCGAATCCCTGCCGCCACGTCAAGCCGTACCAGGAAGAGAAGCGGGAGCGCTACCTGAGCGCCACCGAGATCTCCCGCCTCGGCGCCGTTCTCGAAGAGGTCGAGCACGAGCGGGTCGAACTCCCCGGCGTAGCCAACGCCATCCGCCTCCTTCTCCTCACCGGCTGTCGGCTGAATGAGATCCTCTCGCTTCAGTGGCAGGATGTGGACTTCGACAGTGGCTGCCTCCGTCTCCCCGACAGCAAGACCGGCAAGCGGCTAGTGCTGCTGAGCCGTGGCGCCCTGGAGCTGCTCGCGAGCACCGACCGAGTCGCCGGGAATCCCTACGTCATCCCCGGCAAGCGAGAAGGCCAGCACCTGGTCAATCTCTCCAAGCCCTGGCGACGTATTAGGGAGCGCGCTGGCCTCGACGATGTGAGGCTCCATGATCTACGGCACACCTTCGGGAGTTTCGGGGCTGGCGCCGGTCTCTCCCTGCCACTCATCGGCAAGATGCTCGGTCACAGTCAGCCGGCGACCACGGCTCGATACGCTCACCTGGCGAACGATCCTCTTCGCCGGGCGGTGGAACTCGTGGGAACTGAGATCGGGACGGCGTTGAATGGCGGTGAGAGTGGACATCACGGTGGTTCTTTCTAGCCCCTTGCTGTATCAGCCAAGGAACGGATCTCTGTCGTTCTTCGGACTGATGGGAACCGCCGGTTCTTCCTCACTCTGCTTCAACTCAGGCGTTTTCGTCTGCGAGGCTACTTCGGGTCGGCCACCAGTCCCGAGAAAGCGCACTCGTTGCAGCTCCAACATCAGCTTCGGATAGTCCTGGGCCAGATAGGCGTACTGCTGATCGGGTACATAGGGTGTTTCCAGTAGCTGAGTATTGAGTGCCTCGGTAGAGACGAAGCACTGCCGATTACCGAGCCTTTGCAGCTGGTTGACCGCCAACTCTCTTTTCTCTTCCAGTGTGTAATAAACAGGACGTCGCGTCCGGCCCATTGAGTGTCCCAAAGACTCCGATTCTCCAACCTGCTCCGAACGCCCGAAGTCTCGGCGCTCGGATAGCGAGAATCCATCGGTATCGGTCCGACTCTCCTGGAGCGCTTCTGAGTAGGTCTTGGACACCTGTTCGAGAAGAGAGAACGCATGGGCAACAGATCTATCCCAGCTCTCGGTCTCCGTGCGGCTTTCGGTATCTGTCTCCGATCGGCCGCGCTCGAAGGACTTTCCCAAAGTCTGGCTAATGGCCGTGCCCTCCGTGCGGACACGGCTTCCGCCATCGGAGCTACTTTCTCCTTCACTGCTATTCACCGCTCGGTCGAGCTTCCGACCCACCGAAGCCGTCATTCCACTCTTCTCCGTCAATCCCTGGGCAGCACTTCGAATAGTGGAAATCGCCCTGCTGAAACTCCGCCCCTGCGAAGCGGCAGCACTTCTGACGCCAGTGGTGGAGCTACTCTCGCCGCTCGTCGATCTGCTTCGGCCGTCGTTGTAGTAGGCGATGTTTCCATTTCGTCCCTGAGTCAGCGTCTCGCCCTGCGTGTCTGTTGTTCCGGAACTTCTCCCTTCTGTCTCTGTCTCGCCATGTTGTTCGCTTCGCGTCATGCTCCGGTCAAGCCCTTGCTGCACGGCGAACGTTCCGTTCTCTCCCTGAGTCAGTGTCAGCCCCCTACGGTGATCTCGGATCTGTGCCCAGTTCGTGCCAATCGCCACGCTGATCTGCTTCGCCTGACTGTAGGCTTCCGTGACCCCCTCCGACTCCGACTTCGTGATCGCTTTCGCTAAGCTCTCCGCCGTCGAACCTCCGATGCCGTCCGTAAGAGTCTTGCCGATGTTGGTGCCGAAAGTGTGGCCGATGCCGAGGGTGCGTGTCCGCCCAAGAGAAATCGCGCGCGATCTTGACCAAGTGGCCGCCGTCCCTTCCGTGACAGAGAACGAATAGGCGACGTTCGTGGCTCGCTGTTCAGAGTACGACTCCGTTCGGTCTACAGAATAGTGGCTCACCTGGGGATCCGTCACCGCGAACAGTTCCTTCGCGATAGTTTCTGCGTCCGGGCGGTCCAGGCGAAACACAACCTTAATTCGAGAATTCGCTTTGACCGTACTGAGGAACGCCTGTCCCTGTGGCGTGTCGAATGGTGGCTGTGATTGGGACTGATGTGCGTTGACGAGTCGTAGGCCGTATTTTCGGAGGTTTGTCATCGCGTCGGCGAACGCCTGGTCCACGAACTGATGGAACTCGTCGATGAAGAGATAGTAGCCGTTTCCCCATTCCGACTGCGGACGGCGATATGCCGCCCGTTGCAGTTTCGTGGTGATGAACCGTAACTGGTCGCCCTAACCCGGTATGACCAGAGAAGCTGATGTAACCCAGTGGGTGAGAGTCCCAACATGGCAAGAGCCAGAACCATGAAGCTGAGGAGGCGTGCTCTATGCGAAAGCGGGGTGCGAAGTCTCCTGACAAACCCAGTCCCGGACTGGGGAGCGACCTTGTGGGCCGCAGGTATCGAACGCTGCGCAATCCTCGTGAGGAGACGATCCGGAAGCCGAGCCGCTCGGGGTAGGGCGAAGGCAGCATTGGGGTCGGAAATCTGGCTGATGACCGGCCGCAAATCCGGCGGGGTAATGGCGGTGGCACGCAAGGAAGGGTTGCATCGGAACTGGCGAAGCCCTCCTGACCCCAAGGAGAAATCCCTTGGAGCAAGGTAGACCCTGGCAACAGGGCCGAAGGTCAGAGGGTGGCAGCTGGGCCCGTACGAGTGATGAACCGTTGGTAATGCGACGGGACCTCGCCGAGAGCAGAGGAACTTCCGGCCGGCGAGCCGAAAGTTGCAAAGGGGCCCAGCTGATCGACGAACCGCAGACGAAGAGAGGCACAGTGAGGAAGACAACGACCTCCATTGGCGTGCAGGATCTAAGGAAGCGGATAGGCCGAAAGGCGAAGGCAGATTCCCACCACCGTTTCTGGGGCCTCTACACACATGTGTGGAAGCTCGACGTGCTGGGGGCGGCGTACCGTTTCGCCAAGAAGAATAACGGTGCGCCGGGTATCGATGGAGTGACGTTCGCGCAGATCGAAGCGGAGGGAGTCGAGAGTTTTCTTCTGACTCTGAGCGAAGAGCTGCAAGAACGAACCTACCGTCCATTGCCCAGTCGAGAAGTGAGTATTCCCAAGGGAGGCGGCAAGCGGCGTGGGTTGAAGATTCCGGCAATTCGAGATCGAGTCGTGCAAGGTGCGCTGCGCCTGGTGATCGAGCCGATCTTCGAGTCGGATTTTCAACCAGGTTCGTTCGGTTACCGTCCTCGGCGCACGGCCCACCAAGCGTTGGGTCGGGTCTACGAGGGGCTGAATCGCAAACTGCAGCAAGTCCTCGATCTCGACCTGCGTAGCTACTTCGACAGTGTGAGGCACGATCTCCTGCTCTTGAAGTTGGCGCGCAGAATCCGCGATCGTGACGTGCTACGGCTGTGCAAGCTGATCCTGAAGGCGTCGGGCAAGCGAGGAGTTCCACAGGGCTCGGTGATCGGGCCGCTGTGGGCAAACTTGTACTTGAACGATGTCGACCGGATGCTGGAGCGTGCCCAAAGCGTGACTCGGCAGGGAGAATACGAGGTGATCCGCTACACGCGCTTCGCCGACGATCTGCTGGTGCAGGTCAGTACCCATCCCCGAGCACGAGCCTGGGCGCCGAAGGTAGAACGCCGCCTGAGGGAAGAGTTGGAGAGAATTGGTTTGACGGTTAACGAGGAGAAGACCCACATGATCCGCTTCGATGCCGGGGAACCCTTCAACTACCTAGGTTTTACGTTTCGGCTGGTTCCGGACCGGAAAGTTCTAGGCAAGAAGAAGGTCCTACGGCGGCCACAGAAGGAAAAGCGCACCCGTTTTCTCCGCGAGATTCGGGATCTCCTTCGAAAGCGTCGGCACGTTCCCGTTGCCGATGTGATCGTCCAGGAGATCAATCCACGAGTCCGTGGGTGGGTGAACTACTTTCGCTGGGGAAATGCGGGGAGGGATCTTCAATTCGTAAGCTGGCAGATTGATGCAAAGATCCGGCGGTTCGCTTCTCGGCAGCGCCCGAAACGAAAAGGGGGACGCTCTTGGACGACGTGGAGCCCCGATGAGATCTATGGAAAGTGGAAGCTTTTCTACGACTACAGGATCTATCGAGGCAGCGCCGCCGAGTAGCAAAGTCTCATAAACCTTGCGGCTGAGTCGGTTGGCAACGCCGGATGTGGGAAAACCGCATGTCCGGTGTGACGGGAGGGGGAGCAGGTCTACGGGCCATGGTTGGAATTGAGGCACCGGCAAGAAGCCGAAAGGCGCCGGCAAACAGCCACCCTCCGACCTTCTGGTACCGCGCTGCCCCCCGAGCCCAATTCTTTCGGCGATCGCCAGAATCGTGCATCGTGTTGTCAGGAGGAAACACGATGCAGGATCGAACGCACGCGCTTCGCGAAGCGCTAGAGAAAAGTCGCGGTGGCCAGAAGAGGTGGAGTTGCCCAGAAGGTCTTCGGTCGGAAGTGGTGAGCTACGCGCAAAGTCGTCGAGCATCTGGGGCCGGGGTTCGCTTGATCGCAGAAGAGCTCGGGCTGAGCTTGTCGGGCCTCTCCCGTTGGCTGAAGAAGGCTGTGCAATTTCGCTCGGTGCGTGTTGCACGAGCAGTGTCTGTCCCGGTCTCGGCAGAGTTGGTGCTGGTGACGCCTCATGGTTTCCGCCTGGAGGGCCTTTCGACATCGCAGGCTCTCGACCTACTTCGAGAGCTGTGATGCTCCCTCTACCTCGGCGGTATCAAGTGATCGCCTACGCAAGGCCGGCGGATATGCGAAAGGGTTTCGATACGTTGTCGACGCTGATTCGCGAAGAGCTGGGTCGGGATCCGACGAGCGGTGATTTGTACTTGTTCGTGGCCAGGAATCGGATTCGAGCGAAGGTGCTCTTGTGGGACGGGACCGGATCTTGCCTTTACGTGAAACGCCTCGAGAAGGGCCGCTTTGCCTGCCTCTGGAAGACTGCGGTCGAAAGCGAGTTGGAGCTTTCCTCCTCGGAGCTTGCGTTGTTCTTGGAGGGTTGCCAGGAGGTGGGCCGCCGACGGTTATCTCCGCCGCAGATTGATCCAAATCGCCCGCTAATACCTGCCTAATAATAAAGTATTTATGAGATACTACGTGCATGCTCGATGCGCGTTCGGAAACCCGAGTTGAGATCCTTCAGCAGGCTTGTGGCCTGCTCCAGGATGAGGTCGGGCGTCTGGTCACCAGGCTTCGAGATCTGACGTTGAGAAACGCTCATTTGGAAGGGCGGGTGCTCACCCAGGCCGAGCTGGACATACTCGAAACTCCGGGCTCGAAGGCGTTCCAGGCGGCGGCGGAACCGATCACGCCTGAAGCGAAACCGAAAGCGGCTAAGAAGCCTCAGAAAGGGCACGGGCCCCGTCCGCAGCCCCGGTTGCCTCGGCAAGAGCAACTCTACGAGTTACCCCAAGATGAGCAGACCTGCCAAGTCTGCCAGGGCGAACTCGAGGAGATGGGGCTCACCGAGGACAGCGAAGAGATTACGCTCGTCGAGCGCACCTATTCCTTGGTGCTTCACCGTCGCAAGAAGTATCGCTGCCGCTGCAATGCCAACGTGGTCACCGCCCACGGCCCGGCCAAGTTGATCCCCGGCGGTCGGTACTCGGCAGACTTCGGCGTCTCCGTGGCCGTTGACAAGTACGTCGATCAGAGTGTGCCACGAAGGCATGCTCACCTGCCACAAGGTAGAAGGAGTACGCCGTGCTGCATGGAAGATGAGGGCAGGCCCCTCGGGATCGGGGTGCAGGCCCAGGTCTCAAACCACCTCGAGCTGCGTGGGTCAAGAGCCCAGGTAGTGAGCGTCGAAGGAAAAGGCGCGGCAAGACCGCGTCAGGTGAGGTCCAGGAAGACGAGCGAAAGCGAACCGCTGATGACGTGTCGTGAAGTATTTACCCGACGTCAAAACCGGGCAGTTTGGTTGGCCCGGGATGAGCCCAGAGGGAGCCTGTTTATTGGCTGGGCGGCGTCCGGCATGAAAGCGGCGTGAGCTTGGACCAGGCTTCTGTGCGGAACGTGGGAACCTGTCGTCCTGATGCGAAGGGAAGAGCCCGAGCAGGTAGCCCCTGCAAGGGTGCAAGTACCAATGCGGGACACAGGGGCGGAGCGACTCGTAGTAGCGATGAAGGTGGGGAAACCCTCTGGAGCGAAGGGGTCGCGTCGTCCAGCTGCAATCGCAGGACAACCGGCAACGGGAGGAACCTGTGGGCGTAGCGAAGCCGTTACCGAGGTATAAGAAGCGCCTCAAGGGTCATACTCGAAGAGCGACTCGCTGGCTTCAGGCCATCGCGCGCCGCAATCCGGGCTTGCTGGCCCACTGGGAGATTCTGAGGACTGGAATGGCTGGACGATAGGAGCCGTATGAGTCGAGAGGCTCACGTACGGTTCTGGGAGAGCGCGGGGGTGAGATTCCCCCGCGCTACTCAACTTCCGTTGCAACGCCAGGTCACGCGCATGGCGCGGTCCGGGCTGACGGTCACGGCCGCCACGCTCTCAGATCAGATCATCGCTCTGTCGAAGATCCTGGAGCCGACTTACGACGCGCTCTTCACCCGGCTTCTCGAAGGCCCGGTCTTGCACGTCGACGAAACCGGCTGGTTGTTGGCACCCAATGGGGTCAAGATCGGGCGCAAGCGGCATCGAAAGAGACGATATACCGCCACGGTTTGGGGTTTGTGCTCAGAACAATTTGCTTACTATGCCTTGCTCGACTCGAAATCGACCGAAGCAGGGCGCAGCCTGCTGGAAACCTATTCAGGTGCCCTGGTCGCGGATGGCTACCAGGTCTACGAAATCCTGGCGAAACCGGACGAAGAGGATCAGCCGCCGCGATTTACCCTGGTCAACTGCTGGGCTCATTGCCTGAGAAAGTTCCGGGATCTCGAAGATGCTCGGTGTCAGCCGGTCCTCCAATGGATCCGAGAGCTGTATGAGATCGACCGCGAGGTCGAAGGCCCCTTCCCGGGCGGCCCGGAGGAGTGGGAGAAGAGACGGCAGATTCGACAGGAGAAGAGTCGGCCGATTCTCAAGCAAATTCGCGCGTGGGCATTTCAGCAGGGCGGCCTTCGACAATCGGGTTTCGGCAAGGCGATTCAATACATGATGAAGCGCTGGGATCGGCTTACACATTTTGTTGCGGACGGCAGGATCCCCCTCGACAACAACCGGGTAGAGAGGGCGCTCCGAGGTCCGGTGATCGGACGCAAAACCCATTTCTGCTCGCGCTCAGAGCGCGGAGCCAAGACGGCCGCGGTGCTCTATTCCCTCGTCGAGACCGCAAGGCTCAACGGCATCGATCCTGCCCAATATCTCCTCGACGTCGCAAAGGCCGCGATCCAGAAGCCTGGCACCGTCACCCTGCCCTGATTCGATTCGCAGCCCGCCTTCGATCGTCCACGGCGAAGTGCCGGTTGCCCGGTAGGGCGACCGGTTACGAAGTATCTCCTCGACGTCGCAAAGGCCGCGATCCAGAAGCCTGGCACCGTCACCCTGCCCTGATTCGCAGCCCGCCTTCGATCGCTAACGGCGAAGTGCCGGTTGCCCGGTAGGGCGACCAGTTACAATCGTTCGTGATCATGGCGACCTCTCCCAAGCGTGCTGGGCCGTCACACCAGGCGGACCCTTCCACAGACTCACCGAGTGATGACCAAGCCGCTCGAACTCGTCGTACACGAGGACCCAATCACGGGCATCTGGTCCTTCCACCTCGATAGCCACACCGTGGAAGTAGAACCCCGCCACGGGTTCATCACGATCGACGGACACCTCCACCAGTCCACCGCGATCGAGGGCCTCCAAGATGTCGAGGATCTCGCCGGAACACCACTTGCCATCATCAAACGCCTCATCCAACTCGACAAAGCACAGCACGATCACACCCACGCCATCCCTGCAACCACGCCAGCGCCAACGACACCACGGCACCGAGCAAAGACTGACGCGTCCACACCACGGATGCCCAGACGGCGAGCACCACGTGCCGCGGCAAAGCCCAGCAAACCCAGACAAACCAAAGCGCCACTGGAAGCCTTCAACACCACCGCGGCTGCCAAGTACCTCGGCCTCAGCCCCAAAACCCTAGAGACGAAACGCACCCGAGGCGGTGGGCCGCCCTTCGTCAAGCTCGGCAGACGCGTCGTCTATCGACAGACTGACCTCGACGCGTGGCTGGCCGATCGTGTGCGCTCATCGACCAGCGCCGAGTGAAGCGCGGCGTTTACTCCAGACGCGCGAGCCACTGCGGGAGCAGCGGCCCCCGCCTGGCTCAGCTCCTCGTGACTAGCGGCTACCATCAACAGTGAAAGGCTCGCCGGCGATTGAGCAGGTGATCGAGCGCGAGGATGACCGTCACCTCGGCCCGGGAGTAGCGCAACCACTGGGTGCCCCCGAACGAGCTTGAGATGGTAGAGCGCCCGAATCTGATCGGCGCAAAGCGCGGACTGGTACATGGACACCCCTTCTTCGAGCCCCTGGTGCTCTCGGCTCCCCAAGGGCCTGTGAGGCTTCACTGTTGGTGCAATGCGATGCGCATCAGATAACTACTTTTTTTCCAGGTCTTACGGCCGATCCCGGGCGTCTTCTTCGCACCCAAGTGAGATTGCCTCCACGCCAACCTGAAAACCGGTACGCATTCTCCCGGCCGTCGGCCCCATTCACCGTAGCTCACCGATCTGCGGCTGGTTACGTCGACCATGAAGTGAAGGTCTGGATTCGATCTGCGACATGCCGCTTGCGTATAGGCAGACTCACGAAAGTGCGAGTCATCCTCAGTGGTTCGGAAGCACACGTTGAACTGCCAGAGGTCGAGCAAGAGACCGACCCTACCTAGCAGCAAACAAGGGGCTTATACCGCTCCCGCCGGCAAGAGTGAGCTGCCCATGCGCACGAGCCGTGACGATGAGGCGATTGGGGACTCCTGGCACGCTATACGCTCTTGGACACGTATGATTGACTCTCGGGCGAGAGCTTGCCTAGAATTACATGTCCGCCACGTTGAATTGGATGCAGTGCATCGCGGCCCAGATCCTTCTGGACCGCAGGGAGGCAAGATGGATGCCGACAGAAAGAAGACGAGCTGACGTTCAATCTAAGGATATGCGGACAGAGAGTCGAAGGAAAACTGCCGACCCGCTCGACCAACAGTCCCGAGCCGCGAGTCAAGTCCGTATGAGATCGTGAAGCAGAGGGAGTACCATGAAGTGGTTAAGCGATAACCGGGTCGGTGTGAAGGTCGCAATGGTCGGTCTTGCTGGACTCATCATCAGCTCCCTGTTAGCTGGATTCTTCGGGATCTATACGGCTTATACCTCGAACAAGCCCGCCGAATTAGAACTCGTTGACGTCTTGGTAGGGGAAGAGCGAGGTCCATTCTTGGGAGCCTACGTCAAACTTGACATCAAGCTGAGAAACACGGGCGATCAGGTCGCCTTCTTGAAGAGAGTCGAGATTGTTCCTGAGCACGTCAGCGGCCTTTTTGTGGGCCGCCCTCTTGTAGTGCCCTCTTCCGAGGACTACCACATCATGCTTGGTCGCGATCGCTCTGTGCCTATTTCTTTTGCAGTTGAGCCGAAGTCGTGGGGAAGATTTACGATTATACTTAACAGACTGAGGGGCGGACATATCGCGAGTCTGTACACGATAACGCCTAAGATACTGTACAATGAGTCGCAGGTACTTGAGGGGCCATCGTTTAACGTAGCTATGCGCGCCTCTGAGTTTGATGGCGAGAAAGTGCCAATTGGCTCAAGTACAGAGCTACGCCACGCTAGTATCTTCTGGCGAGATCCAAGAAAACAACCTAAGGCAAGTTACGAGACGGCGCGAGAAAGTATGCAGGACTCCCGTGTCGATGCAGTAAGCCAAGATGCCAGGTCTGGCGGATGATCTGGCAATGGCAAGTGGTCCAGCAACGCCTTCTGGGAACTACTCTAGCTCTAGACCAAACCGCATATCAAAGCGCATCCAGCGCTCGCCAAGACGAATGTCGATCCTGTGGTGATCGCGGCATAATGGCCCTCGTGGATTCCCGCATGTTGATGAGGAGCGGCGCTGATGCTTCACGTTCGCCGTCAGCCGACTCAGCCCTCGGCTCTTCTCACAATTGAGTAGCTGAGCCAATTGCTTCGTAAAAGGTGAATCCTGCGCATCTCACATATGCCGAAGCGTAGAACAATACCTCCGGTTTGAGATAGATATGAAGAATGACTCCAATCGAATAGTCCTTTCTCCAAGTGGGTACCTTCAGCATCCTGCCCAATCGAGTGTTTGGAATCCCTATGTAGGAGACAACCGACCATGGAAGACTTGGGAAGAGTTCCTGGGCACCGAGCCCGACAAGCAGAGCATTCAGTTCAACGTCTACGACAGCATTCAGAACGGCGAATTTGCAGTCCGCGTGTTTGATGCCAAACAGTGCGCTTACTGCAAGAAGCCTGTACTACGAGAGCCCGGCTTCTCCCGCTCTTGGAAGAGCCGTAGAGGAGCCTTTATCGACGACGCGCGGTGTGAAAGCTCTGCACGAGTATTCAACTGTACAAACTGCGGGTGGTGGTATCTCGATCATGAGGAATCTGAGTCTGGCTTCAATGAGCACATCGAGTTCTCCCACATCTACGAGGGTGTTATCTATCAATTTGACTGGGCGGAAACTTCGCCTGCAATTGCCGAAGTACGGCAACAAGTCGCGCGACGGGACTTGAGCCTTACTGATGTCTCTCCGAAGCAGCTTGAAAGGCTGGTGGGATCCATCTTTCGCGACTACTTCGGCTGTCAAGTGAAACACATTGGAGGTCCCGGCGATGAAGGAGTTGACCTACTTCTCGCATACGGCGGTAGAGTCAAGGCAGTTGTGCAGGTAAAGCGAAGGAAGAACTCATCGGCTATCGAGAGCCCTGCGGTAATCCGGGAGTTGGTTGGCACAATGGTTCATCAGGATGTCAATCTCGGTCTTTTGGCTACCACTGCGGCCGGGATTAGCGAAAAGACGTCCGCTTGGGCCCGCAATCTGCCAGAGAGATACTCGCACCTTGCTATCGATGTTTACAATCAGGAGAGGTTGCTTGAGGCGCTGGACCTAGCAACACCCTCCTGCCCGTGGAGCGCTCTACTCGATGAGCTTGTCGAAAGAGTCAATCATAAGATGCATGATAGAACGCCGGCTCTATGAGCGAGCCACACTACACCTCCCGGCGAACCCTTGGCTGGAGCGGACGGCTGGCGCCGCTCGCTCAGCCAAGCACCGTTAGTTGCCTTGACTCAATCGGCACCTTCCCTGGTCCGACAGACTGAGAGGATCGCATGTACTACTTTTGCTATATATCAAACTACAAGGTGGAGCAGTACCTAGCGCAACTTGCTCAGATGGGCGGCGAAATGCCCAGCCAGCAGGTCGCGAAAGTCTCGGTGTCCGAATCAACGCGAAAAGCGGAAGGAAGACTCGGTCCGCTGGCGATGATACTGTCTCTGGGTGGAACATACGGTCGGAGCGATAAGATCGAAACAAGAAGTGAACGTCGAACAACACTCATCGAAAAACTCCTTGTTCTACTTGAGGGCCTTTACGCAGACGGCCGGATTGGCCCATTTACTCAATCTGGAACCGACCCACAGTCTTTGCCATTCGACATGTATTTTCTTCGTACTGAAATGCGCGTCGAAACGTATGATAGCCAGACTGCTATTTTGAAATGCGAGAATAGCGGCGTCAAAATCGAGCTTTCCTGTTCCATGCGATATTTCAGCGAGTACTTTGACCGAGATGGTGCGATTGAAGTGCACTCCGGTAATTATCACTTCTTCAATGGCGATGTCTTTCCGACATTCGATGCCGTAATCATTCCGATTGAGCGCCGTGACGACCAGCTATTCGCGACGCCACTTTTCCTCGCTTTAAACTCTGAAGCACGGATACTTATATAATGAGCGACGCAACGAGTACTGTTCAGGGCATAACGCTGACACCAAACCGAGACCTAGGCTCTTACAGTGGGGCACAAGTTGCCATTGAAGGCGTGAAGCACGTTATTGGAAAACTGCTTGATATTGGCGAAGAGAAATACATTTACGAACTTCTCGACCTGGCAAGCGCCCCCATTGGCAAAGTACTCAAGATTTACCGCGACGCCTATGCCGTTGCCAAAGACAGGCTGATGAATGAAATCTTGAAAGGCAATGAATCTTGGCTTCCGGTATGTATATACACCGTGCCTGGTGGCTTCGTTTCAGTGCAGGACAAGATCGAATCGCTGACGTTCATTGATCCTAAAACTGGCAAGCGAATGCGATGGCACATAAAAGTGCGATTCACGCCGGATGGTGAGATAGACATGGAAAAGACCAAAGTTTTCATGACACCGGATGAACCGGAAGAGGAGTCATCGAACGTCCGACTTGCAGATGCGCCACTGGACGAGCTTGACGAAGCATTCAAGCGGCAAGGGATAGGCGGATCATCTCTTCATAAAGCGGTCAACTTGTTTCAAAGCCGGCAATTCAACGAAGCCTATCAAATTCTGAAGCCGGCGCACGAAGCGGATCCGACAGATCAATTCTGTGCCGATCTGTTGGTGAATTGTTGTATGGCAATGCGGAAGGTAAATGAAGCACTCGAAGTCCTCACGGCATCTCTGCGCGCTGATAGCTCGTGGACTGTCGGATGGCTTCAGCTCGCAAAACTATACGCGTTTGTCGGTGATTTCGATAGCGCTGACAAGATCATGAAGGATCAAGTGTCGCGCACTCCATTCAACGCTGAAGCATACGATGCTATTTGGAGTGATATCGAGCGATTCCGACAACAACGCAAGCCATGAGACGAATGAGGTATTCATGAGAGGTTGCGCCTTCCCCATTCGGCAGCTAACCATTGCCTGCAGCCGACGCTTCGGTCACTACCGCTCCCTTCGCGCGGCTGAGGCTTGGCGTTAGACGTGATCATGACGGGTAGCAAAGAAACTACACGGAGTTATGATGGCGACTGTACTCTGGCTCGATGATTTGGAGTGGGAAGTGCGGCACTTCTGCGACGCTCTGCAGGAAGCAGGTCATACGGTTCATATCACCGAGTCTGAAGATGAGGTTCTCCGAGAACTGCGCGGAGGAAGGCTCCCAGATGTCTTGGTCCAGGATCTTGGCCGATCTGTCTCGTACTTGCTGGCCAACGACGGCACGTTGGGCGAATTTGAAGGGTTCCTAGAGGATGCGGGGTGGCGCTTCTACGACCGATTCCTTCGGAAGGATTACCCTCAACTTCCTGTAATAATCTGCTCAAATTTGGGGTCGAATCCGCAATCGATCAAGCGTGCGGATGACTTTAACCTGGCTATAGTCCAGAAGAACAATGGTGACACCAGACTACTTAGAGATGCGGTGTATGATGCAATTGTTTCTACGAGTACCTTGCTGGAAGTGCCCAAAGAGCCGCCCAGCTTCGTCGCTCTTGATTTTGACCGTGTGAATGGCGCGTTGATCCGGCACCTTAATCGAAGGCCGCTTGATGTGCATAGGTTAAGCTGGGCTTCGTTTGAACGGTTGGCAGAGCGGCTCCTCGTGGAGTTAGGATACGAAGTTGAGAGGACTCCTCTCACAAAAGATGGAGGCGTAGACCTCTGGGCACTCCAACGCAGCGACCTTGGAGACGTCCTATTTGCCATAGATGCAAAGAAGTACCGGCCGGATCGCCTGGTGGGACCAGATATCGTCCGTGCGATCCACGGAGTGGCCGATCTTTCGAACGCAAGCATGGGAATGATCATTACTGCTTCAAGCTTTTCAAAGGGCGCGAGATCGTTGGAAGCGCAGTTTCGTCACCGAATATCACTGAAGGACTACCAAGATCTGGTCGTGTGGCTTGCGACGGTGGCCTCGTGAGAGCGATTGTGGCAACGTCTAACCCGCGCGCGGAGTCGGAGGCCCTTGGCGCCGCTCGCGCGCAAATCGTTCTATGATTTGGTCGAAGTAGGAGGTTTCGAATGCCGCGTCGAGTTCGGTGGGAACTACTGGATGAGCGAGCCTTCGCTGACCTAGTAGCTCATCTGCTGAGCCGAAAGGGCTTTGTTGAAATTGACGTCCAGGGCGAAGGCGCCGATGGCGGACTGGACATCTTGGCCACTGAAATGGTCGAATTTTCCTTCCGGGGTGCTCGCCCTGTGCGCTGGGGAATTCAATGTAAGTTCTCTGTGCCAACTGGAAGACGTCAAGTCTCAGAGAGTGAGATTCGAGATGTTGAGGGGGTCCTCCGATCGGATCGGTTCTCGCGACACGACCTCGGAGGCTACATGCTCATCACCAACCGTCGAGTCTCGCAGAACCTCACTGAACGCTTACGTGGTATCGACCAGCAGACCCAGTTCAGAACGGCTATCGTCGACGGGCATGCCCTGGAGGCACATATGGCCGAAGAGCCAGAGGTCGCTGCAGTGTATTTCGATCGGGTCCTGGAAGAGATCCATCGCCTAGCCACGGAACAGGGCGCCGAACGCGCTGCCGAGGACTGTGGCCTCTCTGATCTCAGCTTCGTGCTGGACGAGTCAGAGCACGAGCCGAAACCAGTGACCTTTGATGGAGATCTAAGCGGAATCTTCGCCTCAGCTGAAGGCGAGCTTGAACTCCATCACGACCAAGCCACCGGGAGAGTATGCGGTGAGTACTCGTGGAATTCGGCCGCACCTGTGGGCGATCTTGAGGGAACTCTCGATGTTGGCGTAATTCGGTATCGGTTTCGCTGGAGGCAGCAGGATCTCAAGGGTAGTGGCTTTCACCTTGTCTCGCCTGATGGGAGGCGTCTAGAGGGGCTTTGGATTCTCGGAGAAACAGAAGATGACCTTGAGCTTGGAGACCTCCTCAAGGTAGGGCGGAGAAAGTCCTACTGGAGAACCGGAGAGCGCTGGACCTAATGCCGGATTGGCAAGTCATAGAACACGCCACCGCACCAGTCGGCTCGCTCCGCTCGCCGCAGGTGGGCGGCAATCCGTTCGGCGACTAGATGGCTTTCACAGGGAGCGCAAGTGAGCTTCGAGAGAGTTCGAATCCTCGGTAGAGGCCTCCTTGTTCTGGCAATTGGCGGGATCGTCTCTGCCGTTGGTTATGGCCTAATCCAACTAGACGTGTCTCTTGCGCGACTAGGTCAAGCGCCGGCCTCCTTGACACTGGATCTTCTTGGTGTATTGCTCCTGATAGGCGGCCTACTGGTGACCCTCTTCGGGGCCGCCATCATCGCTGACGCGGTGGGTTTGACAATACTCGCTGCTCGAGGGCATGCAGGATGTCTAAAAGGTCGGCCTGTGAGTATCGGAACCACCCAGCTGGCTCGTACCCATGGGCTCCGGCCGATGCGACGAACACTTCTCGGAGCTGCTTGCGCGTCGTTCTGCTCCGCGTGGTGCGGAGGTTGCACGAGATGGGGGTCGGGGTGTCAACCAAAACCCCTGGCTTGGTAGAGGGTCATGCCCCTGGAGCCAACGGAGATCGATGGCTCATCCGTGCGCGCAGATAGTGATTGCTATGTGATTGCCATCCTCTTGGTTGGATTCTAACAATCTTCCGTAAACCATTGAATCTACTGGAGCCGATGAGCGGATTTGAACCGCTGGCCTGTTGATTACGAATCAGTTAAGCCAATCGCCGAGAACCATCGCGAATATCGCAAATATCGAAAGTACATTGAAGGATGAACTCAGCGCGAAAAGCTGAAACTGCGTATTGACGACCAAAACCCCGCGCTTTTTGGCGACCGTCTACACCCCAAACCGCACCGAATCCACGCACCACTGTTTGCGCCCGCTCCGAGCGCACGAAAAGAGCGCGAGTCGGTAGACGACGTAGCGCCGTGCCGAGCAAGCCTCAACCAGAGAGTCTTTCGCCAGAGGGCTTCAACCAGAGACTTGCGTCGAGGCGATCCGAAAGTCGCTGGGCAACCGTGATCAGCTGCTGACCGATGGAGTCCAAGCGACGGCGACCGAGCCGACTGGTCGGTCCGCCGACACTGATCGCGCCGACGACCTGGCCCAGAGGGTCCCGGAGAGCGACGGCAACCGCGGCTGCGCCGAGCTCGAGCTCCTCCACAGCGGTGGCGTAGCCGCGCGACTGCGCCCGCTCCATCTGCTCGCTCAGTTCCTTCGGGTCGGTCGTCGTCGAAGCGGTGATCGCCGTGAGGGGTGACAGAAGCAGCTGTGACCGTTGCTCCTCGGGAAGTGCCGCGAGAAGGACCTTCCCAGTCGAGGTGGCATAGGCCGGCCAGCTCGTTCCGACCTCCGCTTCCACCGACACCAGATGTTGGCCGATGTACTCGCTGAGGATGAGGACTCGATTATCGACGAGCACTTCCAGAGTGGCCGTTTCACCAGTCTCGTCGGCGAGTGCTTCGAGCTCCGGATCGACGATGGTGCGGAGGTCGTTGCCGAACGTGGCGCGCGAGCCGAGCACGATGAGTGCCGGGCCCAGCCGGTAGAGGTGAGTGATCGGATCGTGAACCACCAGGCCTTCGCTCTCGAGCGCCATCAGGAGGCGGTGTGTGGTGGTCTTGGTCAGACCGCCGACGGCACAAAGGTCCGAGAGGCTCATCTCCGGCTGGCGTCGGGAGAAAGACTTCAGGAGATGTATCGCCCTGCCAACTGCCTGGGCTCCTTCGGGAGCTTGCTTTCTGGCCATTTTGAAAGGCTCGGGCCGGGCTAGCCGGCCGGCGACTTCAGAATTGCCCTGGCGGCAAGGCCGCCCGGAGCGCCGGTGATGCCACCACCTGGATGGCTCCCGCCGCCACATAGGAAGAGGCCCTCGAATGGCGTTCGATAGCGGGCACATTCGGGGGTCGGTCGAACCACCAACTGGTCGATGCTGTGCTCGCCGTGGTGAAGATGTCCCCCCGACAGTCCATACTCGTGCTCGAGGTCGGCCGGGCTGATGACCTCACAGCCAACGATGGACTGCTCGATGTCCGAAGCGTAGCGTGCCAAGCTGGAGACGACTCGACGGGAGAGCTCGGCTTTCTGTTCGTCGTTCCAGCCCCCTTCGAGGTCGTAGGGTACGAAGCTCGCGAGGATCGAGAAGACGTGATGCCCCGCCGGAGCGAGTTCCGGAGAGTCGAGGGTGGGAACGAAGATGTCGAGCAAGGGGACGCTCGACATCTGTCGATACTTCACCGCATCGAAGGCGCGCTCGAGCTCGTCGATGGTTTCGCCCGTTCGGATGGCAGTGGGAGTGAGGTCCGGCCTGCCGGCGAACTCAGGGTATCGATTCAGCGCCAGGTTGATCTTCGCGGTCGTTCCTCGAGCCCGAAAGTTAACGATGTTCCGCTCACTCTGAAGCGTGCTGCTTCCAGGCGGTAGCAGGCCGAGGAAGAGCCGTTTGGGATCACACGAAGCAGCCACCGTGGCGGTCTTGATGATCTCTTCATCCGAGACGCGCACGCCGGTCACCTTTCCTCCGCTGAGCTCGACGCGCTCGACGCCGGTGCCGGTCCGAATCTCGACCCCTTGGTCTCGAGCTGCTCGCTCCAGTGCCGCGACAAAGGCCTGAGGGCCTCCATGGATCCGAGGGTTGCGCCCTGTCGCATCCAGCAGAAGGTTGGCGTTGCTGCCCGGAGACCAGGGCCCGGCATAGGTCGAGAAAATCGCCGGACCGGCCAGCGCCGCTTTGACCAGCTCGGTTTCGAACCACTCCCCGAGATAGTCGCCGACACACATCGGCGCGATGCGCAACAGGTCCATCATGTCGCGTTCGCCGAGGAACCGCAGGGAGAGCGCCGAGCGGCCGAGCGCAACGAAGTCTTTGAGTCCGGGCTCGAAGATGTCGGGTGGAGGCTGGTCCAGGAGACGTCCGATCACCGACGTAATGCGTTGGAGGAAGTTGCGGTACTCCTGGTACCTTTCCGCGTCTCGAGCCGAGTGCTGCGACAGCTCCTCCTTCGCCAGCGATGGATCCTCCCAGAGGAGGATCCCCGGGCCCGCTTCCTGAGGCACGAAAACCGGTCGTGGCTGGGTCTGGAAGGCGAGACCGTGTTTCTCGAGCCCGAGACCGTCCACGACCCATCGTCGAACGCCCGCGGTGTCGTGCAGCAGGCCGGCAGTGCGGTAGCCGGGAAAAAACTCCTCTCCCGCGGCCAGGCCACCGACGATCTTTCGCCTCTCCAATACCAGGACTTTCCTTCCGGCCTTGGCCAGGAAGGCGGCGGCTGTGAGGCCGTTGTGCCCAGCGCCGATGACGACGACGTCGTATGGACTGCTCATAGCCCCCTCGCCTCGAGTAGGGCTCGAGCCGCCAGTTGGCCCGAAGCGCCCATGATTCCGCCACCTGGATGGGTGGCGGATCCACACATCCAGAGATCCTTGATCGGGGTTCGATAGCGCGACCAGCCCGCGGCAGGGCGCTGGAAGAGCAGCTGCTCTAGACTCAGCTCGCCTTGGAAAATGTTTCCTTCACCGAGACCGAACTCCTTTTCGAGATCCCATGGGGTCAGTACCTGACGAAAGAGGATGGACTCCTTGAGGCCGGGGCAGAACTCGGCGAGCGTATCGACGACCGTGTCGCCGAACGCCTCTCGGTGCTGTGGCCAAGCCTCAGGACCCTCTTTGAGATGGTACGGCGCGTACTGGACGAAAATCGAGATGATGTGCTTACCGGGAGGCGCGACGCTCGGGTCGAGCAATGAAGGGATGACGACGTTCATGTAGGGCCGCGATGAATAGGCACCGTATTTCGCCTCGTCGTAGGCCCTTTCGAGGTAGTCGATACTCGGCGCGATGGCGATGTCGCCTCGTAGGTGAGCGGTTCCTTCGCGGCCGGGGAAAACCGGCAACCGATCGACCGCGAGATTGACCTTGCCGGAGCTTCCACGGAGCTTGTAGCGCTTGATCTGCCGCGTGAAGTCCTCGTCGAGGTGATCCTCGCCCACCAGCCCGAAGAACGTGAGCCGGGGATCGCAGCTCGAGATGACGACTTTGGCATCGATCTCGTCGCCGTTGGCCAGAACCACGCCGTTGGCCCGACCGTTCTTGACCCGGACTCTTTCCACCGCCGCTTCGGTCCGGATCTCCACGCCGTACTGTTCGGCGGCGCGGGCGCATGCCATGCTCACGCCACCGGTGCCGCCTTTCGAGTAGCCCCACGACCGGAAAGCACCGTCGATCTCGCCCATGTAGTGGTGCAGCAGCACGTAGGCGGTTCCCGGTGAGCGGACCCCGAGGTACGTCCCGATGATCCCGCTGCACGACATCGGAGCCTTCAAAACGTCGGACTCGAACCACATATCGAGGAAATCGACCGCGCTCATGGTCAGCAGTTTGAGATTCATGTTCAGGGTGGCGGGTCCGCCGTTCTGTGCATCTCGTCCCATCCGCAGGAGCTTCCAGATCTCTTTTGGATTCAGCGATGTGGGATCCGGCGCTGGCGAATCGATGATGCTCCTCGTCAGCTGAGCCATTTTCGTCATTGTCAGGCTGAACTCGGGATAGATCTCGGCATCTCGAGCGCTGAATCTCGAGATCTCACGTCGGCTTCGAGCGCCATCGGCCCAGCGGCAAAGACCCGGGTCGTCGACCAGAGGAGAGTAGGAGGTTTCGAGAGGGAGGATCTCCATGCCGTGTCGGGCGAGGTCTAGGTCGCGGATGATGTGTGGCCGGAAGAGGCTGACGACGTAGGAGCAGACCGAGAACTTGAACCCCGGGTAGAGCTCCTCGGTGACCGCTGCACCACCGAGCACGTGCCGCTTCTCGAGGACCAGGACCCTTCGTCCGGCCTTCGCCAGGTAGGCGGCACAGATCAAGCCGTTATGGCCGCCGCCAACGATGACCGCGTCATAGGCTTTGCTCATCACGACCTCTTCCTGGGAGGATTGAAGAAGGGGGTCTCGACCACCGTAGCGGTCACGCGGTGCCGCCGGTACTCGGCGGTCACCTCGATTTTCAGCTTCGAACCGATCGCCGAGGACGACGCTTCGACCTGGGCAAGAGCCAGGTTTTTCTTGAGCGTCGGAGACCAGGATCCGCTGGTGGCTTGCCCGATCCAGCGGCCGGACTCGTTATAAACCGGGCGTCCGTCGCGCCACGCATGAGAGCAGATCTCTGGTGGCAGGCCATAGAGAGCGAAAACCTCCTCGATCTCGGGCCAGCTGATGTCAAGGCCGACAAAAACCCTGCCCGGACCCTCCCCTTGCTCACGTTTCAGCGCTTCCTGCCCGATGAAGCTCGGGCCCTTGAGCTGAACCGTCCAGCCGATGCCGAGCTCGTAAGGAGATGCCTGGCGTGCCTTGGTCAAGGCGTGGTGAGCACTGAAATAGTCGACTCCGTTCATGACGAATCCCGCCTCCACTCTGGTCACGTCCAAAGCGTGCAATCCAGCCGGGAGCAAGCCATAGGACGTGCCCGCTGCCGTCAAGGCGTCGTATACCGTCTCGGCGTGCTCACGGTCGACCCAGATCTCGTAGCCGAGGTCACCGGTGTACCCGGTTCGTGAGATCCAGACATCGGTCTGGTCCAGTTGGCAGCGCACGGTGCGAAAGAATTTCAAACCGTCCAGGTCGGCGTCGGTCATCTGCTTGAGAATCTCTCTGGAGTTGGGCCCCTGGAGAGCGAGGGCGCCGATGCGGTCGGTGGAATCCTGGATGGTGACGTCGTAGCCCAGACTCAGTCGGTGGAACCAGGAGAGTGAAGGCTCCGCCGCCGTGACCCGGTAGTGCGTTTCGTCGAGACGGGAGACGGTTCCGTCGTCAACGACTTTGCCGGCGTCGTCACACCAACAGAGATAGGCGACGCGACCCACCTCCATCTCGAAGAGGTTCTTGACGGTGAGCCGGGAAAGGTACGCGGCAGCGTCGGGGCCGCGCACTTCGTACTTGAACAGTGGGCTCACGTCGATCAGCCCCGCCGAATGGCGAAAGGCAACGTACTCCGGCTCGTGGGACGTGTCGTAGGATCCGACCGCGTAGTAGCCGGCCCAGTCCGTCCAGATCATGCTGGAGCAGAGCTTCGAGGTGCGAGAGTGGAAAGGGCTTGGAATCGGCAAGTCGCGGGACCTCTCGATCGGATTCAAATGGGGTATTCCATATAGTGGTCGAATATTCCATAATCCAGCTCGTGTGTCGAGGCCTCGAAACGTGACCCGCACGGGCTCGCGGCCAGCAGGATGAAATCGCCAAGTAGGTCCACTCGGTGCGCTTCAGCCGGAAATCCATTGGTCGGATTCCGAGGCGATCCCGTTCTCAGGCGACGCTTCGGCGTTCGAGGGTCCGCTCGACGGGCTGGCCGGTCACCGCGTGAGAGGTGCAACGGTCGCGCTTGGAAGAGACGTTATGGGTCAGGGCCTTGGTTTGCCTTTCTTTGGGGTACGTCGACCCCCGACGCCACGCGCCGACACGTTTGGCCATTCGCTCAAGTCACCGTGCTCGAAGCCCGCCTCGAATGGCTGAAACGGATCGGCTTGGGGCAAGGAGATGGGGGCCAGCAGAGGTTGTTCTGGAGAACCTGATACTTCCAACAGGGCTACTCGATTGTGGCCAGCACGCAAGGAGCGACTCTCGATCATGGCGCTGAATCGTTCCTGGCCTTCACCGTCCAAGTGGCTCTCGGTGACGGCCCGCACGACGCCGTTGACGACCAACGCGATGGTGTACGGCGCCGACTCGGACGGGGAGGTGGCTGATGGCGCCACGGACCGGACAAGGCCGGTCAGTCGGGCCGGAATCTGGGGTGCGTCGAGGTCGACTTGTTCGAGCGCGGATTGCTGGTCGAGCTGGGAACGAATCGTTGCGGGCTCGGATTGGACGGTCAAGGTCGTCAATCGCTTGCCCACCAAGGTACCGAAGTCACCAATGGCGAAAACCTCTCGCGGCAGTCGTCCGAAATCGTCGAAGATCTGATTCACCCTTTGTTGCCGTTGGGACTCGAGGTCGGCGATGTCGAACTGAAGTGGCCGGCCGGGTCCCGCGCCGGCGAGGCCTGAACGAAAGGTCTGCTTCGTTACCGTGGTTGGTGGTGATGCCAGAAGGTTGCGGCCATCGAGTGGTGTCTCGACCGGCACGCCCAACGCCTGCATCAGCGTGGGAACGATATCGATCGTTTCGGCATTGCGATCGTCTGTGGTTCCGGTTTCCTGATGGGGCATCTTGATCAGCAACGGGACATTGGTGATGTCGGCGATCAGCGGCACGGTCAGATTGCGCCGCAGGCGTCCGACCTGGAATCCGGTGCCGTGGTCGGCAACGATGACGATCAAGGTCTCGTCGAACAGGTCTTGGGCTTCCAGCCGGTCGATCAACTCTCCGAGAAGCTTGTCCGTCGAAGCGACTTGTAAGAGATGGCGCTGTTGGCCCTGGAGGGCTTCGAACGCGGTGCCCTTCCACAGCTGTCGGACCAGTCCATGGGGCTCACGCGGCGCGGAAACAGACTCGTACCGGTGACCGTCGGGCAGGGTACGCCAGGGCATGTGCGGCAGCATCACGTGCAGGAAATGGAGGGCCGGCTGGGTTTGTTTGTCGATGCGCTCGACGAAGGTGCGGAAGGACCCGGCTGGGTTGTTGTGAAAAGCACGCTCACGCTTTGGGTTCTTGCCCTTCCATCGTCCCCTTTGGGTGAGGTCTTTTCCTGTCTTGGAGACCTGGTCGTCGGTCGCGGTTGTGTTGGGAGCCTCGCGCTGATCTTGTTGGCCTGTGAAATGACTCCAGCTTTCGCCAATGGTTGGTAGGCGATCACGCCATGCCTGGGGCGCGATCAAATGGAGGTAGATCACCCGTAGGTCGCTCGCCAGCGTGCGGGTCATGGCCGGGGCATGGAGATCGTCTTCCGCGCACAACGACTCGGGACAAACGTCGGTATGGGGTTCGACGACATTCATCGCGTAGCCAGCGCCCGCCAAGAGGGTGAATAGACTTACCGGATAGTCGTTGGCGACCGGTAGCCGACGCGCATCGGGGTAGCGGCCCGACAAGACGGCGGGGACCGCGTAGGCGGTGCTGTGCGCCACGGTGGTGGCGTTGCGAAACCAGTGTGCGCGCTTGGCGAGCCGAGCCAGGTTGGGATAGCGGGCCGCGTTGATGGTCCTGTCCACCTCGAGGACCGAAACGAGCGGCCATTCGTCGAACAGAACCATCACCACCGGCGCTCCGGCGACCGGGGCTTCGTCGAGCGTGACGCTGCCGAGATCGAGCCCAGGGTCGGTGGGTCGTACGAGACTGCGTAGGGAAGGTGAAGCCAGGAAGACAATGGGACAAATCACCGACGCGACCGCCAACAGGCTTACAGCGGTCCGAACCGCGGTGGAGCTGCCGGCAGCGCGTGCAACCAGCAGGCCCAGGGCAATGGCAATGGCTACGAGGAGACCTGGCGGTAGCCACGTGATCCGCCGAAGGACCAAAAGCGTGAGCGCCGCGGATAGGACCGACACCATCAGGGTGCCGAGTACGTGGGCGAGGGGCGGTGCCAGCCGGTGGTTGATGGCGAGCAGCGCGCCAGCAACGGCTGGTGGACCGAGTGCCAAAAGCGCCGCGAACGCCACGAGTTGCCCGGAACCCAGGTCATGGGCAACCAGCGCCTCGGGTTGACGCGCTAGCAGGTCGAAGAGAGGTTGGGCGACCGCGAGTGCCCACAGCCCGGCAATCTGCAAGGCCCGCGAGGACCAGGAGACGGTGGCGCCCTGGGGCTCGTGTGACGATCCGGCCTTCGTCATGGCGTGCTGACCGTTGGCAACAGGCGGTACCCGGTCTCGGTTTCAGTGACGACGAAGGCGACGGGTGGGGCAGGGAGGGAGGATGATTCGAAGGCGTCGATCATGGCGCTGAATCGTACCGTGCCACGGTCGAGATGAGTGCGGGTACTCGCCCAGATCCGGCCGTTGATCGCGATCACCAAGGGGATTGGGCTCGATGTGATGTCGGCCGAAGCCACGCCGCGGACGATTCCAGTGAGGCGAGCAGGGATGCTTGAAGTACCTGTTGTTGGTGTGTCGAAGGTGACCCGTACGTCGCCGGCATGGGTTGCGATATCGAGATCCGCGATGGGTCTGCCAACAAGCTCCGCATGGGGACCGATCCGCAGCAGGGAGTCGGTGCCCTCGCCCAAATGCTGAACTTTCCATGCGAGCCGCGCCTGGCGTCGATCGAGCCAGTCGAGCGGCAAGTCGAGCGGGGTGGCGGCGACCCGCAAACGGGACACAAAACACCGGCGGACCGCGCTGGCCCGGTGGGTGGTCCATGAGGGGTCATTGAGATCGTGACCGTCGAACGTTGCCAGCCGAGGCAGGAGGGAAGCATGGTGCAACACGGCTTGATCGATTTGGGCCAGGACAGTCGGCAAGACATCGATAGTCTCGACCATCCGATCATCGATCTTCCCATGGTGCTGGCCTGAATACTTGATCAAGAGCGGGACGTTGGCGATCTCGGCCGCGTTGGTCGGTGTGATGCGTCGCCACGATTGGTGGGGTATGAACGAAACTCCATGATCAGCCACCAGCACGACCAAGGCACTGTCGAAGAGGTCGAGTGCCTCGAGACGTCGCCGCAGCGCGTCGAGCACGGCATCCACGTAGCCGAGTTGCAACAGATGTCGTTGGTAGGCCTGGGTCACCAGCCATGGGTCGCCCGTCCAGAGATGGTTGACCAAACCGGGGATTTCGTTGCCGTCGTAGCGGCGACCGGATGGTAGGTGGTCCCAGGGAACATGGGGCAAGAGCAGGTGAGCGAAATGCAGACCCGCGGGCCGGGTCTCGAGACCGGCCAGAAGCCGAACCATGGGTTCTGGCAAAGGGAGTTCGCCGTTCGGAGGCGCCGACGGGTTGACGGGGCGGCGCCAGAAGCCTCGCCAACCTCGATCGATTGGTGGCAAGCCGAGCCGTGCGTGAAGCGCGGACGGCGTGACGACCGCGAGGTAGACCGCGGCCGCATCGGCGAGCAGATCCATGGTCACGCAATGCGATCCTCGGCCCGACTCCGTGGGTTGGTCGCCGCACAGTGATGGGGGACAAAGGGCGGTTTGGGTCTCGATGACGTTGAGCGGCAGACCGGCCCGCGCCGACCGAGTGAACAGGTTGTCCGGATGGCTCGCTGCGGTGGGGGCCTTGCGACTGGTTGGCAGCTTGCCGGTCAGCAACGCGGGTACCGCTTGTGCTGTTGCATCGGCGACCGTGGTGGCATTGCGATACCAGGTGCTGGTCGCGGCCCAGCGGGCAAAACCAGGGAATCGATGACCGTCGATTTGTAGCTCGCTGTCGAGCAGCGAAAGGACGGGTAGCTCGTCGAGAACCACGAAGACCACCGTCGGTGCTACGGATGCGGGAAGAGGCGACACGGGGGCGTTCGCGACGGTGCCCGGGGCGATCAAGGTGCGTACCGGTTCGCGCCCTACGAACCATGCTGGAAACAAGATGACACCGGACAGGAGGGCCGTGAAGAAAAGCCGTAACGGTCGACATCGATGCCAGGCCATGGCTGTCCCCAAGCCGGCAACCAGGATCAGGCCGAGGGGCCACGCATTGCTTCCCGGCACGAGACGCGCCACCGGCAGCAGTGTCAACACGACCAAGCATCCCAAACCGGTCTGTAGCAAGCGGCGTCCCCAAGTTGGTCCACCTATGCGCGCGGTCAGAAGACCCAGCGCACCGATAGCGATGGGCATTGCAAACACGGCTGCAACCGTGAGCATGGCGATTGAGAACGCGTCAATTCGGTGGGCAGCGAGCCACGTGGGGTGTTGGCGCAGGACGCTGAACAGGGGTTGCGCAATCGCCCAAGCACCGAGCGCGATGACGTGCAGCCAGGCCAGCCAAAACAAGCGTTCAGGCCGCACGGACGACCGATGTTTGGGCGCATCGGATGGCGCTTGGTCCCTAGGATGCATCATGTCGAGGGTATCGGACTGGCAGCGAAATCTACCATTGCCTGGGTTTGTTTGATGTTCTGGCCGTTTTGCCGCTTTGCGCATGGGGCGAACCTGGCTATGCTTGCGGACCGATGCTTCCCGCCCGGAGATCTTGCTACCGTGATTCCGAATAACGAACAGCTGCTCGCCATTGCTCACCTGGAAGAGGGCGACCTTCGCGCCATCCCCTTTGGAGTGCTTTTGCATGCCTTGGCCGTAACCCGCCGCACGGTGGTTCTGGCCATTGAGCGCAGCGTATTGCACAAGCGAATCCTGTTCGAGGACGGGGTCCCGGTGGATTGCTCGTCGAACTTGTTGCACGAGACTTTTGGCCGTTTTTTGGTCAACTGCGGGACGATTGACGACGCACAGGCGCAGGCTTTCCTGTCCCGTAGTGTTTCGGAGGGAATCCCGCTCGGCGAGGTCGTGATTCGCGATGGCTTGATGAGCGCTTCGGAGGTTTACCGTGCCCTGCAGGCCAACCTGGCGCGCAAACTACTCGACGGATTCTCATGGCGCGAGGGCGCTTTTCGACTGCTCACCGAGATGCCTCCGATCGAATCGGCGCTCAAGATCAAGGTACCCCAGCTGGTGGTCACCGGGATTGCGAAGTTCTCGAGCCAGGTGGAGGTTGATGCCGCGGTTTGTGACCTGATCGGCGCGCGGCTCTGTTTGCATCCGGAGCCCCCCTACCCCCTCAAGGACATTATGTTGAGTGGTCGCCAGGAACGCTTGGTGGCCTTGCTCCAGGATGGCAAGCGGATCGATGAGCTGGCCGCTGAGACATCTGTACCTTTCCCCGAGATCGTTCGGTTGCTCTATGCGCTGGCGATTCTCGGGTTGGTGATTCCCGAATCTGCGCGGCCCGTCGCGGCACCGGCTGCGCCCGAAGTGGTGGCCGTCGAACCAGCGATACCGTCGAAGCGCCTTGACACCCAACCGCTCAAACGCCTCCGGAGAACCGCGGTATCGGCGTCGACCGAAGACTCCGACGCAGGCCTGCGCGATGCATTGATGGAGGCTTTCCTCAAGCATCGCAAACAAGACGCCTACGAGCTCTTGGGCCTGGAAGAGAACGCCACCTTGCGGCAGATCGAGGAGGCGTTCCTGACGTTCAGCGATGGCTGCGCTCCTTGGCGGTTTGCCAGCGAAAACCTGGCACCGTTGCGCGAGAAGGCCGAAGATTTGTTTCTGGCTGGAGGCCGTGCCTTCGGCGAACTCTCGGACCGTGATCGCCGTGATGAGCTTCTTGCCCGGCGTCGGCGTTTACGAGAGCGCAACGCGAGGTCAAAAGGAACCGACATCTTTGCGATCAAATCCGAGCTTCTCGATTCCGAGCTCCAGTTCAAGAAGGGCAGAGCCTTGATGGACGGCGGCCATCATCGAGAAGCGCTCGAACAGCTTGCCTTCGCCCACGACTTCGATCCCCAGAACTCACTGTACCGGTGTGAGCTGGCGTACTGTCGGTTCGTCGTCGATCCGGCCCGCTATGGCGATGTGGCCGAGCGTGAGCTTGATGAGACCATGCGGGTCGATCCGCGATTTGGATTGGCGTTTTACTACGGTGGCTTGGTCAAGGGCCGGCGGGCCGATCCGGATGGTGCCGAGGCGTGCCTGCGCCGGGCCATCAAGCTGATGAAGCCCGATCGCCGCCCGATCGAAGCGCTCAAGAAGTTGGCGTCCGAGGGTGGTCTCAAGCGGCGATAGCTGAACCCACTTGACTCAATCCCAACGCAATAGGCGGCTGGCAAGGACGGCGAACACCAGCCCAAAGCCGAGCAGGACCGCAAGTGGAACGACGATTGTGTCGAGGCCACGGCCGAACGCGATCAATTGGTGTAAGGCATTGACGGCCCAGCCGGTTGGCAATAATCCACCAACGGTTTGCATACCAGCCGGGGTGATCTCCAGAGGCCACCAGCAGCCGCCCAACCCCGCGAGGATCATGGTGGTGACAACGCCGACGTTGGCGGCTTGGTCAGGATCGCGAAACAAGGCACCGTACAACACACCGAGCGGCGCGACCGCGAGGGCGTAGACCATCAGCACTAACCAAATGCTGGCGACGGATCCAGCTAGATCGAGCCCGAAGAAGCGGCGTGCCAATGCGATCACGGTGACGAAGAACGTGATTTGCACGCCAGCAACCGCCAAGCGGCCAGCGACCTTTCCCGCAACAATCTGGAAGTGGCCAACCGGTGCGGTGGCGAGACGGCGGAGCATTCCCGATGTGCGTTCTTGGGTGAGGGTCGCGGCACCATAGGTTAGCGCCACCATCATGACGAAGAACACAGCCGAGCCGGGGATCGATTGACTGAAGCCACTCGGTGCGGCGGTCAGCGTACCCGCGTAGCGGCTTTCGAGACGTACCAGGTCGTTGCTGTCGTCAGCGAGTGGGGCGCCCGCGTCGGTCGCCGCCATCTCGGCGATCAGGTGGGCGATGGCTCCCAGAATCCTGGTCTGAGCAACCAGCGCCGCTTCGGTACTGGTGTCGGGGTCTTTCTCCAGGCGCAAGGCGACGGATTTACCAGCCGTGACCTGGGTCGAGAAGCCCGCCGGGATGACCAGGGTACGCACCTTGTTCTCGGTGGTGGCCTTGGCGTCGGGCGCGACGTGATTCAAGCGCAGGGATTGGGACTCGAGCGCGACGAGCAGACGTTCGGCGAGGGGACCGGCGTCCTCATTGACCACGGTCAAGTAGGCACGGGCGGTAGCGGGGTCGCCGCCACCCGTGGTGACACCAAAGAATGACGCGAAGACGAGAGGCATAAGAAAGGTCCACAAAAGACCGCTGCGATCTTGTAGCAGGTGACGCAGGTCGTGGAGCGCGATGGCGCCAATGGTTCGCATTAGAGATCTCCCGTCTTCAAGGTACGCCCGAGCCGATTCATGCCGATCAGCAAGAAGCAGCTCCCAAGGCCGGCGAGGATGGCGAGATTGAGACCAATGTCGGCGATGCCACCACCGTGCAGGATGAGCTTGTTGAAGCCGTCGATCGACCAGAAGTTGAGACTGGTGCGGCTGACTGGCAACAAGAATGAAGGCAATGTGCTGAGCGGAACCATCGAACCGCCGACCAGGGACCAAGTCATGATGACAATGGTGGTGACGGCGTCCTGCTGACGTTCCGTGGCAACCAGGCTCATGATCAAGATCAGGGCGCCGCCGGCGGCCAAGGCGGTGGCCACGACCAGTGCCGCAACCGCGATCGGTGGACCCCAGGGGACACCGACGGCAGTGCCGATGGCGACCAAGAGGCCAAAGCCCATCGTGGTGATCAGCACAACTGAGAGTGTTTTCCCGAGTAGGTAGTCCGATACCGTTACCGGCGCGGTCAACAACTGCCGTACCAAACCCGACTCCCGTTCCCGCAGAATGTCGCGCGTCACCGACTGCGCGAGAAACAGGATGCCGAGTACCGCCAAACCGGGAAAGATGAAGGCCATCGGGTTCATGCTGGCAAGCGATTCCTGGTCGTCTGCTTGCACGGTTGTTGTCTCGAGCGTAATCAGCGGCGGGTAGAGGTAGCGTTCGAGGCTTGCGAGCCGGAGGGTGATGCCGGTCGCCAGTGTGCCCGCGGCATCAGGAGAGGGCCCTGTTGGGGAGTCGAGGACGGTCGCGAGCGCTTCGAGCTCGTCACGAAAGACCCGCGAAACCGCGGAGAGGACGGTTGCGCTCAAGGTCGCTCCTTCTTCGGCAACCCGCGGCATGAATCGCTCGGCGGGGTTCTTGACCAACGTCAGGGACGCCGGCCTGCCTTCGAGGTAGGCTTTGGTGAAATCGGCGGGAATGTGCAGGAGCGCCGAAGCCTCGCCTGCCTCCATCCGCTCGAAGCCCTCTTCCCCAACGGCAATCAACTGGAGGCGGGGATCGAATTGGCCACCACCACCGGTGAGCAGCCGGGTGACCACGCTGTCGTCATCGTCCTTGACCAGGACGGTGAGGGTGATGCTGGAATCACTGCCGCCCCCGAACGCCAGGCCCATCATGGCGGCGAGAACCAAGGGGACCGCAAACATCAGCGCGGTGCGTAGGGGCGAGCGACCGAGCCGAACGATGTCGCGACGAAAAATGGCGAGGGCGGGCATCAATCCCTCAGCTCCCGCCCGGTGAGGCGGAGAAAGACACTTTGTAAGTTGGGACGCTGGATCGAGACATCGTCAACGTTTAAAGCAGAGTCCAGCAGGCGCGGTAGCATCTCGGTCAAACTGGGACCGTCTTCCTGGAGGGCGAGTACCGCCAATCCGTCGGTTGCGCTCAGAACGTTCAAGCCACGGATCGGGGTCAGGACGCTTCGACATTCGACCTCGGTGAAGGAGCCACTCAAGCGGAGCGTTTCGCGCTCACCCGCCAAGGCTTGCAACGAGGCAAGGTCGCCACAGGTGAGAATCGTGCCTTGGTCGAGGATCGCGATTCGGTCACATAGATCTTCGGCTTCCTCCATATAGTGCGTGGTGTAAAGCACCGTCGTTCCGGCCGCCGCGGCGGCGCGGACCACCTCGATGATCGACAAACGCGCCTGGGGATCGATACCGACGGTGGGCTCGTCGAGCAGCAGTACCTTGGGGTCGTGAAGGAGGCCCATGCACAGATTGAGTCGACGCTTCATGCCGCCGGAGAAGGTCTTGGGACGGTCGTTGGCGCGTGCTCCCAAGCCTACGCGTTCGAGCACCTGGTCGATCTTGCGCTGCAGGGTGGCACCCCGAAGACCGTAGAGCGAACCCCAGAACCGGAGATTATCGCGTGCCGTGAGATCTTCGTAGAGGGCGATCTCTTGAGGCACGACACCCAGGTGACGTTTGACTTCTTTGGGGTGAGACCAGATGTCACGGCCGTTGATCTCGATGCGGCCAGCGTCGGGACGCAGAACACCGCAAAGCATGTTGAGGGTGGTTGTTTTGCCGGCACCGTTCGGCCCGAGAAGACCGAAGATCTCTCCGCCCTCGATCGTGAACGAGACATCGCCGACCGCAGTGCGTTCGCCAAACCGTTTGACCAATCCGTCAACTTGAATCATGGACACTCCCTTTCGCCCGGTGTGCCGCGGGCTCGCTCGCTGGTCCGTAGCCGTGCGGTCTTGGACGCACGATACCTGTACGTACTGCGAACGAAGGGAATGGGTTGCGGGAAGTCGATGAGTGGCGGGCCCGATCCGATGGGTGGTGGCGTCGGGTCGGTGGGTCGCGCCTCGAAAATAGCGCTTGGCGGCGGGATGGCGTTTGACAGCAAGCGAGGCCCGGCCTGAATGGACCGGGCCTCGAGATGTACATGAACTTGAGGGATCAATCGCCCCTGAACGCCGAAATGCCCAACGGGGAAGCCGGGTCCTCGTTGGGCAAGTCCTCGTTGAGCTCTAGCTCTCGCGTGTAACGCGGCCTACTTCAACCGGCGAGCCAAAGGGTGCCGGTGTCGAAGGATTCTTCGCCGCGATGCTCCTGGTGGGTTCCGCGGAAGGTGCCTTCCTCGAAAGCGCCTTCGAAGGTCCAGGTGCGCTTTTTGTCTTCGTTGAAGACCTTGCCGGCGAGCGAGCCGTCGGTCAGGTTGCCTTGGGCTGTACCCGTGTAGGTGTGCTTTTCGCCGCGGAACTCGAAGTGGAACGAGACCTCCCAAGCATTGTCTCCGGCCGGCGTGAAGATCGCTTCCAGCGGCGCGCCTTCGTCCATCCGGTTCCACTTGTATTCCCCGTTCATCGTCCGGTCGCCGTCCATTGCGACGATCGACAGGGGGAGTATCAGGGCGATCGCCAACGTCAAAAGGGCCAATCTCATTGTGTGATCTCCATCGTTTGATCCAGGTGTTGATGTTGGTCGCTCCCTGGTCGATCAGGCAGCCTGGCAATAATGATCCCATCTAGGATGGTTGTTGGGCAATCTCTGACCCAGCGACGAGACGCATCTGGTGTAAAGATCCTGTATCGAGGCGGCGCTTGATCCGATAACCTCGAACTGTCGATTCGAAGGGAGAGCAGGAAGTAGAGAAGACCGTGCGGGCAGCCTGCTCGCTGAATTGAGGTTGCCGTTGCCATGATTGCCCGTCCCGTTCGCCGTTCCCCTTTTGTCCTCTGCTCGTGCTTGGGTTTGGCCGTCGCCTGTGGTGGGTCATCGCTACAGGTTCCCGGGTCAACGCCACAGAACGCTGGTCACCCCCGATCGCTGGTCGAGCATTGGGGCGATGCAAGGATCGCCCAGCCCACGGCCACTCCCTCGGTCCCGCCGCGTGCGGAACTCCGGTTCGACGGTCACAGCAGTCTCGAATTCGAATGGCGGGTGGTCGATGGCGTCGCTGATCTTCGGGTGGAAGATGGCCTGCTGGTCGGGCGCGCGACTACGGAGACGCCGGTGATTCTCCTGGAGCTGTCCCCGGACGAAGCGGCTCGTGCGCTTCCGGCCAAGGACTCGTTGTGGTCGGTCGAGCTGCGGCTACGGGCATCGGCAGGGTCCACTGCGGGCGTTCATCCGCTTCAGGAGCCGGGGCCGCCGATACCCGTTGTGGTGGCGCGGGCCAATGATTGGCCCCTGTCGAGTCCGATCATTGCAGGGGAGGAGACCAAGACCTACACCGTGGTGCTGGACAAGGTCTTCACCCTCGAAATGCCACTTGCCGAACAGGGGATGACGACGATCGCCCTGCGACCCACCAATATCGCGGGTGCGACCTTTGGCGTCGAGTCACTTCGGCTGGTGTTTCGCAATGAACGGCTGGCAACCATTCCCTCGGGACCGGGGTGGCACGGTCTCGGTGAGGTCTTTCGTGAGACTGTCGTGACCCGCACACCGGAGGTCGTGGAGTTCCCGGCGATATTGCCTGACGCACCCTGGTTGGACCTATCTATTGGCGCTGTCGGATCACCGCCGCCGGAGTTTCGGGTGGTGGTGACGGAACCAGGCAATGCGCCAGCGGTGGCTGCCGCAGTTTCACCCGAGGCACCGGACCAGTGGCATTCGACCCGTGTCGACCTTTCGCCTTGGGCCGGTAAGGCCGTCGAGCTACGCCTCGAAGCGACGGCCGACCAGCCCGGCACCTTGGCGTTCTGGGGCGGCGCGACAATTCGCAACTCACTGCGTTCCGACGGCAGCCATTCGAGCGCCGAAACCGCGGCACGGCCCCCGCAAACAGTCATTGTGTTTCTCGCTGACACCTTGCGTCCGGATCACCTCGAGGCATGGGGCCACGGACGCGATACCGCACCTACCGTTGCTCGGCTCGCCGCAACGGGCGCTCGATTCGACGACGCTGTCGCGCAGGCGACCTGGACCAAGGTGTCGGTTTCGTCGATTCTCACCTCGCTTTATCCCTCGACCACGGGCGTTGTCGATCTCAACGACCGTGTGTCGGCGGCCGAAACGACCTTGGCCGAGGCCTTTCGTGCTGCCGGCTACGCCACGTTCGCGACCTCTTCGGTGCCGTTTTCGGGGCAGCTGACGAACCTCCATCAAGGTGTTGAGGCGATGCACGAGTTTGGGGCGCAGCAATCGCCGGTTGGCTTCCAATCGAAGTCCGCGAAAGGCTGGGTCGACGCCTATCTCGCCTGGCTCGAGCTGCACCACGACGTCCCGACGTTTGCCTTGGTCCACGTGATGGACCCCCACAGCCCGTTCGAGCCACCGGCGCCCTACGACGCCCTGTGGGCGCCAGCTGGGGCCAAGGCGCAATTCAAAGCCTGGTCCGAACAGCTCGCGCCTCACATCAAGAGTCCGTTGTTGCGGCGGTTCATGGCACCCAGTCACGACGAGCTTGCCGCGGGGGGTGTCGACGCGGCTGCGTTCGTCGCGCACGAGACTGCGTGGTACGACGGCTCCATCCGGGGCATGGACGCTCAGCTGGAGCGGTTGATGACCCGAGTTGGTCAGCTTGGTCTCGAGCAGCGTACGGTTTTGGCCTTCGTTGCCGATCACGGCGAGGAGTTCCTCGAGCACGGTCATCATTGGCATGGTACGTCTGTGTATGGCGAGCTTGCCAACGTGCCGCTGTTCTTTTGGGGTCAGGGTGTGCCGGCTGGCGTCGTAGTTGACGGTACTGTGCAGACCATCGACTTGATGCCGACGTTGCTCGATCTTGCTGGGATCGAAATACCCGAACGCGCCCAAGGGCACAGTTTGTTGCCTCGCCTTCGCGACGGGGCTTCGGAGCGTTCACGGCCGGCCTTTACCGAGCACCGTGCGGGTGATGACCCAGGTGAACATGACAGTTTCGCGATCCTCGACGAGGACTGGAAATTGATTTGGAATCTTCAGCCGCCCGCCGGGAAACCAACCTACGAGCTGTACCGTCATCGGGAGGATCGACTGGATCAGAACAACGTCGCGGATGCGCATCCTGACGTCGTCGAGCGGCTGGCAAGCGACCTCGAGCGGTGGCAAGGATGGGCGGTGAGCCAGAAGCTTGATACCGCCGCGGTCGAAAGTGCGATGAGTTCGGAAGAGCTCGAACGTTTGCGCAGTCTCGGCTATATCGACTGAGGGATCTTCATCGTCGAAGGGAGGCAACCATGTGCCGGAACATCAGAACGTTGTACAACTTCGAGCCGCCTGCGGAGGATGAAGAGATCCAGGCGGCTGCCTTGCAGTTCGTTCGCAAGATCAGCGGCTTCAACAAGCCCTCGAAGGCCAACACCGAGGTGTTCGAGCAGGCCGTGTTTGATGTTGCGGATATCGCCCGGAGCTTGCTCGATGGTCTGGTCACCACCGCGCCGCCACGCGATCGCGAGGTCGAGGCGGCCAAGGCCCGCGCGCGCAATGCCAAGCGTTTCGGTGTAAAGACCGCTTAGCTCTTCTTGGGAAGGTACAGGTCGGTGATGGTGCCTTCAAAGACCTCGGCGGCAAACGCCACGGTCTCCGAAAGGGTTGGGTGAGGGTGGATGGTCAAACTGAGGTCTTCGGCGTCGGCTCCCAACTCGATGGCGAGGGCGGTCTCCGCGATGAGATCGCCAGCCTGCGGTCCGGCGATACCGGCGCCCAGGACCTTCTTGGTCGTCGGGTCGAAGAGTAGCTTGGTGGTGCCCTCACCGCGACCCAAGGATAGAGCACGGCCGGAGGCAGCCCAAGGAAAGGCGCCCTTTTCGTAGGCAATGCCCTCGGCCTTGGCCTGGGTCTCGGTAAGCCCCGCCCACGCGACCTCGGGATCGGTATAGGCGACCGATGGAATCACCCGGGCGTCGAAATGGCTGTTGTGGCCGGCGGTGACTTCGGCGGCGACTTTGCCTTCGTGGACCGCCTTGTGGGCGAGCATGGGCTGGCCTACGACATCCCCAATGGCGAAGATGTGCGGCACGTTGGTGCGCATTTGCTTGTCGACGGCGATGAAGCCACGATCGTCGACCGCCACACCGGCCGTGTCAGCCTGGATCAGGCCACCGTTGGGCCGGCGACCGACGGCGACCAGGATCCGGTCGAACACGTCTTCGGCGGGCGCCTTAGGTCCGTCGAAGGTCACGTGGAGCCCCTCGTCGCGGGCGTCGATGCCGGTGACCTTGGTGCTGAGGTAGATGTTCTCGTATTGCTTGGCGATGCGCCGCTGAAGCGGCCGAACCAGGTCCTTGTCGCAGCCCGGGATCAGGCCGTCCATCAACTCGACCACGGTGATCCTGGCGCCGAGGGCCGCATAGACCGTTGCCATCTCGAGGCCGATGATGCCGCCACCGACGATCAACATGCGGCCGTCAACCGCTGCCAAGTCGAGGGCGCTGGTCGAGTCGAGCAGCCGTGGGTCACCGTACGGAAAACCGGGCAACTCGACGATGCGCGAGCCCACCGCGATGATGGCCTGTTCGAACGCAATCGTGGTGTCTGTGTCGCCGGACTCGGGGTCACCGGTGACGGTGAGGGAGTGAGGGTCGGTAAAGTGGCCTCGCCCGTGCACCACCTCGACCTTGCGTTGTTTGGCCATGCTCGCGAGACCGCCCGTGAGGCGCTCGACGACTCCATCTTTCCAGCCCCGGAGGGCCGCGAGATCGACCGTTGGCTCCCCGAAGTGAACGCCGTGGGGTGCCATGTCGGCGGCGTCGTCGATGACCTTGGCGGCGTGGAGCAAGGCTTTGGAAGGAATGCAGCCTACGTTGAGACAGACACCGCCCAAGCGCGGAAAGCGCTCGACGAGTACCACCCGCTTGCCGAGATCGGCGGCCCGAAAGGCAGCGGTGTAGCCGCCTGGTCCTGAGCCGAGCACCAAGACCTCGGCGCGCACATCGGCATCACCGGCCGGGGCGGTCACCAGAGCAGGTGCCGAGGGTTTGGGGTTGGCTGAGGCTACGGACTCCGCCGTACCGGTGGAACCTGCGGCTTGCTTTGCAGTGGGAGGGGCCGCCGCGACCTGGAGCGACGCGATGACGGCGCCCTGGCCGATTAGGTCACCGGGCCGCACCGCGACCGATTGGATAATGCCGGCATGGGTCGAAGGGACCTCCATGGAGGCCTTGTCACTCTCGAGGGTGATGAGGCTCTGCTCAAATTCAACCTCGTCACCGGGGACGATCAAGACTTCGACCACTTCGACGGTGTCGAAGTCACCGATATCGGGAACGCGGACTTCTATCGTTTTGCTCATGGAGGATCCTCTCGGGCGCGGATCCTACCAGGGAAGGTCGGGACTGTGGAAAACGGCCGCCGAGACCGGCGGCCGTGGAGTGCGGCAACTTTGCCGCGGGATGGTGGCTACACCCTATCCGTCAATCGACGAACGGAGCGAGCTTCCAAGCGCCGCGACCGAGGGTCCCGGCGACGAGCACATTGTCGGTCGGGTCGTAGTCGAGGTCGAAGACGACGACGGTTGGCAGCTTGTTGCCCAGCTGTTTCCACTTGCCGAAGCCCTTTGACTCCCGCGCGAAGTGCACGCCACTGCTGCTGCCGACGGCCAAGACGTCACCGCTACCGCCATCTGCAATGTCGTCACCATCCACGCCGGCCATGTAGGTGATTGATCGCAGGGGGGTCAACGCGTCGTCCACCAAATCGTCGGTGATGTCACTCCAGGTGGCGCCAGCATCAGTGGTCAGGTAGGCCGAGTTGGTGGTGATGACAAACGCCGTGTTGGCATCGTCGGGGTCGAGCACGATGTCGCGCACCGTGAAGATGAACGGGGTGCCCGGGAAGCTGAGAGATTGCACGAGGGGCGCCGGATGCGGACCCGTCCGCACGAACATGGCAGTACCCGAACCGATGTAGAGAATGTCGGCGTTGCCCGCGCCGCCATAGGCGACAGCGTCACGACCGTTACCGTTGGCCTGAATGCCAGGTCCGATCTCGCGGATCGTGTCGCCTTGATCGAGCGATTCGTAGACGGAATTGGCGCCGCCGATGATCAAGCGGGTCGGGTCGACCGCATTGAGCTCCACCGGTGTTGTGAACTGGCCCACCAAGCCAGCGCCGCCGTCGAGCACGGTGAGCGCCGGGAACACGAAGCCGACAAAGTTGTTGGCCGCGTTCCAGAACGTCCGGTTGAAGGCCTGCAGGCCCTGGGCGCTCGAGTAGCGGATCGAGATTCCGGGGGTGCTGGTTTCATCGACGGCGACGTCACCGCCGTCACCGCTGAGCAGGAGCGACCACACGACGTCGTCAGGCAGCCCTTGGACATCAGTACCGTTGTCCTGAGTACCGCCGATGATCACGTCCGAGAAGTTGTCATAGGACGCGTCGTGCAGCTCGTTGGTCTGGATATCGCCGTTCAGCGAAAACCAATCGCCGGTGTTGTTGGCCGGGCTGGTGCGCCGGTAGATGCCGCCATCGTCCGACTCGAGCAAGTTGCCCGCGGCGTCGAAGGCCATCTCTCGCGAATCGGCATGGGGCGAACTGTTCGAGGTGGTGCCACCCCCAGGAGCGCCAAGGGCGTTCGAGTGCGTCAAGTGGGCCGCTTGGCTGCCCGCAGGCTGCGACGCGTCGACCCGGAACTGGCGGCCCGAGAAGTTTGCGGCACCGATCGAGTTGGGGAAGAAGCCAGGTCCACCGGAGGCCTCACCGAAGAACGGCTGGCGATCGCCGCCGATGTACACCACGTTGGCGTTGCCCGGATCCGCGGCAATCGACAGATGGATGCTCGCCTGGCCACCGGGATGGATGCCGATCGAAAAGCCATCTTCGACGGTCGACGGGAGATCGAGGGCGGTCCAGGTGGCTCCGCCGTTGCCGGATCGGAACAGGCCTGCAAGCCGGCCACTGTTGGCAATGGCCGCGTACACATTGTTGTGATTGCCGACCGCGAACTCGACGTTGCTGGTCACCCCGCTGATGAGCAAGGCGTCCATCGCCGCGTCACTAACCTTGGTCCACGCCGCTCCGGTGTTGTCGCTACGGTAAACGCCATTGGCACCACCTACCAGGTCGGCGAAAACGACGCTGGTGAAGAGGCGCGCCTGGCTGGAGGGGTCCCCAACCAGATCGTGGGTCACGCCCGAGGGCAGTCCCGTGGACGAACCGTCGCCAATCGCAATTTGGCTAAATGTGGCGCCGCCGTCCGTGGTTCGCCAGATACCGATGTTGGCCAGGGAAAAGACGGTCGCAAAGTCGATTGAGACCACGATGGTGTCGCCGCGTGGTGCGACGCCCGAGATGTTCTTGTCCACCAACGTACCGCCGCCGTCGACTACTTTCCACTTGTTGCCGCGGTTCTTGGTGACCAGCAGGCCGGCACGGGGACCACCCGTCCGACCGAAGCTGCTGAACAGACCAAGGCCCGCAACCAAGGTCTTGTTCTTGGAGTCGGTGGGATCAAAGGCCAGAGCGCCAATCGACAGCGAGATCAACTTGTCGGTCTGCTGTTCCCAGGTGGGAAACAGATCGGTGGCATTCTCAGTCAGCCAAATACCGCCGTTGGTGCCTCCAGCATAGAGAATGTCGGCATTGGTTGGATGCGGGGCCATGGCGTGGATGGCGCCTACGACTTCATTGTTGGGTATGACGTTTTCGATTTGGCCGAATTGCGTCGGTCCAGGACCCTGGGCGGTCCAGTTACCACCGGCGGCCAAGATGGGAGAAGCGAGCAAGAGCACGCCCACGAGGATGGCGGTGACGTGCAGAAAACGGCCCCGGCCGTTCGTTCGATTCGCATAAAGGTCTTTCAAGGGACACCTCGATCGTTGAGTCATTCGCGATGATGCCGGCTTCGACTGGGCATAGCGATGCCGGCGGTCTTTCGTGTTGACGACGACGAGATTGACCGGGACTGCTGGCTCGTTGTTGGATGCCGATGGAAGCCGGGCCCGAAGGCACCGAACAGCGACCCACCGACGCTTACTCGAGTAAAGACTATGCCATCTTGGCCTAGCGTGCATGAAGAATGTCTTTACCGCCACCGTTGGGGCGCTTATACTGTTTCTGACGGCGATTGTACGTGACCGCGCTGGCGTGTCACCCCTGGAGGGGAACATCCATGGAATCCAAGTACAGGCTCTTCTCACGAGCCCCTCGTCAGCGTTTTATCTTTCCCATTGTGAGCACGCTCCTGCTCTTGACCGCGACCTTTCTCGTCGCGCTTCCCGCGGCCGGTGACGGCGTGATGCTTCGCGATGGTGTCCTGGTTGACACCGCGCGCGGGACCGCTTTTGTCATGAGCACGGAAGGTGGCCTCGATGCACTCGACCTCGAGCTAGGCCAGGTGCAATGGCGCAGCGACGACGCGGTCAAGCCACTGATGCTCGCCGACGGCAGATTGCTGGCCCAAGCAGAACCACGGATTGATGGTGCGCTGCGTGTGGTGGCGCTCGATGCGAAATCGTCGAAACTCGTACACCAAGCGGCCATTGCGTTGCCGGAAGGCGTGCGGGGTGCGATCGACGATTCACCGTTTACCACCTTTCGAACCCATGCTAGGCGCGATGGTGATGATGCGATGATCGCTTGGTCCAAGACCTCGACCAACGGCACAGGCGCGGTCCTTCCCGGCCCCGGCGAAAACATGGCTCCGGCCGTTGGTACGGCGAGCGTCGTCGATATGCCGGTCAACAAAGGGTTCGAACGGGCTGAAGGTGCCGCACGAATGAGCTGGGACACCGGTGCGGCCGTAGCGGTTGCGCCCGGTGCGTTTGTGCAAGCCAAAGCAGGGGTCGCGTCCGGAGGGTTGCGCGAGTTGCCGGTGGCCGAGCGGCTCGACTTGCCCGGTCGTCAGTTTGCCTCGATCGACGGACTTCATGTTTTGGCCTCCGAGCGCCTGAAAGACACCCGGGACGTTTGGGGCCAGTACCGCTGGACCGTGGCACTGCGTGAAACCGGTGCGGTGGTCGGCACCATCAATCACCATCGGGGCGTTGCACCCTTCGTGGTGGTCGATGGACGCTTGGTCTATGCGTCGGAACCGATGATGGCCCGCCGAGGCAAGGAGATGGTCCAAGAACCGCTCCAACTTCGGGCCATCGATCTGTCGAGTGGGGTCCAGGTATGGGCGCACAAGGTGCGCAACACCGACTTTGCCGGGCCGTTTGCACCGTAGCGTGAACAGGTCGCAGGAGGCGGAGAAATCCGCCTCTTGTTCCTCTCAAATAGGTCGGGCTAAAGCAACAACCGACGAATGTCGGAGAGCAATCCGCTCAAGTGGACGATGAACCGGGCCGCCATGGCGCCATCGATGACCCGGTGATCGTAGGAGAGCGCGAGGGGCAACATTAACCTCGGCTCGAAGGCTCCGTCGCGCCAAACCGGCTTGCGTTGCGCGCGCGAGACGCCGAGGATGGCCACCTCCGGCGCGTTGACGATCGGCGTGAAGGCGGTGCCGCCGATCCCGCCCAGCGATGAAATCGTGAAGCATGCCCCCTGCAAGTCGGCCGGCATGAGCTTCTTCTCTCTTGCGCGGCCGCTGATCTCGCCGAGCTCACGAGCCAGGGTCGCCAGCCCCTTTTGATCGACGTCGCGGATGACGGGTACTACCAGCCCGTTAGGGGTGTCAACGGCAATGCCGATGTTGACGTAGCCCTTGAGAATCAGGTTCTCGCCCGTTGGGTCGAGGGAGGCGTTGAATTCCGGGAAGGCGCGCAGGGCACTGGCAGCAGCCTTGAGCAGGAACGCGACCGGGGTGAGCTTGTAACCCTGGCGTTTGGCGTTCTCGCCCTCCGCCTTGCGGAAGGCCTCCATCTCGGTGGTGTCGGCCTCGTCGTGTTGGGTCACGTGGGGGACGTGGAGCCAGCTACGATGAAGGTTGCGTGCCGAGAGCTTGCGGATGCGGCCCAGTGGTTTGGTCTCGACCGGGCCGAAACGAGCAAAGTCGATGTCGGGCATGGCGGGCCATTCGAAGCCACCAACGCCAGCGCCAGCCGGGTCTGAAGAACTGGTGTGCGCGAGGGCCACCTTCACGAAGTTGTGCAGGTCTTCCTTGGTGATCCGGCCCTTGCGCCCCGTGCCGGAAACCCGTCCCAGGTCCGCGCCCAACTCCCGCGCAAGCCTGCGGACTGCGGGACTGGCGTAGGCCCCGGCAAAGCCTGCTTCGTCGATGGCGTCTTGAACAGGTGAGTCGGTTTGGATGGGCGAAGCTGGCGGGGGCGGCTCGGAGGCCGGGGGCTCCGGTGTGAGCTCGCGGGCGGTCATTGGTTGCGTGTCGGTTGTTGATGTGGCTTCGTCCGTTGCAGCCGGCAGTGGATTGGCGTCGGTGATGCCGGTTTCGTCGTTGGTCTCGAGCACCATGATGATCGCGTCTTGGCCCACCTCGTCGTTGACCGCGACGCGGATCTCCAGAATCGTTCCGGCGTGGGTGCTCGGCACTTCCATCGAAGCTTTGTCGCTTTCGAGCGTGATCAAAGGCTGATCCACCTCGATGGTGTCGCCTTTTGCGACCAAGACCTCGACCACGCTAATCGTGTCGAAGTCGCCGATGTCGGGAATGCGGATCTCGCGTTGGGCCATACTCTGTCCTCCGGTGTCGCTCGGCAATCGATTCAATCAAACGGTGGTGGGGTCGGCTTTCTCGGGGTCGATCCCATAGCCGGCGATGGCGCGTGCCACCTCTTCCGCGGGCAAGGCACCTTCGTCGGCCAAGGCCTTGAGTGCGGTGATGGCGATGAAAGTGCGGTCGACCTCGAAGAAGTGGCGCAATTGTGCGCGGGAGTCACTGCGACCGAAACCATCGGTGCCCAAGGTTACATAGCGACCGTCAACCCAGGTGCGGATCTGGTCGGCGAAGGCGTGCATGTAGTCGGTGGCCGCGATGACGGGTCCGTCCGTACCAGCAAGGTTGGTGGCTACGAAACTGACCTTGGCTTCGGCTTCGGGGTGCAGGGTGTTCCAGCGGTCGCAGGCGAGACCATCACGTCGCAACTCGGTGAAGCTGGTCACACTCCAGACATCGGCGGTGACGCCATGATTTTCTTCGAGCAATTCGGCCGCTGCCAACGCCTCCAGAAGAATCGCGCCGCTACCGAGGAGCTGCACCCGCTTCTTGCGTGCCTGACTCGGCGCCGTCCGCAGGCGATACAGGCCGCGCCGAATGCCGTCCTCGGCACCTTCGGGCAGTGCCGGCTGGGGATAGTTCTCATTCAGGGTGGTTAGGTAGTAGAAGACGTTCTCTTGTTCTCCGACCATCCGGCGCAGGCCATCTTGAATGATCACCGCCAGCTCATAGCCGTAGGTTGGGTCGTAGGCCACGCAATTGGGCACGGTGGCAGCGACCAAGTGGCTGTGGCCATCCTCGTGCTGCAGACCCTCACCGTTGAGGGTGGTCCTTCCGCTGGTGGCGCCCAGGAGAAACCCGCGGGCCTGCTGATCGGCGGCGGCCCAGATGGAATCCGCGACACGCTGGAAGCCAAACATCGAGTAGAAGATGAAGAACGGAATGGTCGGTACACCATGGTTCACGTAGGCGGTGGCGGCCGCTGTCCACGATGCGAGCGAGCCGGCTTCATTGATGCCCTCTTGCAGAACCTGGCCGTCCTGGGCTTCTTTGTAGAACATCAACTGGCCGGCATCGACGGGTTCGTAGAGCTGGCCCTGGGGAGCGTAGATGCCCAGCTGGCGAAAAAGGCCTTCCATGCCGAACGTTCGCGCTTCGTCCGCGATGATGGGCACCAGGTAGCGACTCAGGGCCTTGTCGCGCAGAAGCAGCGTCAGGATGCGGACAAAGGCCATGGTGGTCGAGATTTGACGCTCACCGCTGCCGTCGAGCAGCGGCTTGAAAATCTCGAGGTCTGGCGCGGGCAAGGCGGGCGTTCGACCGGTGTTGCGCACCGGCATCGGGCCACCGAGGGCATCCCGACGTTCGCGGAGGTAGCGCAACTCGTCGCTGTCTTCCGCCGGTCGGAAGTAGGGAATCTTCTCGAGACCCTCATCCGGGATGGGCAGGTCGAGGCGATCCCGGAAAGCGCGCACCGCATCGGTGCCCATATTCTTCACGTTGTGGGCGATGTTGAGCCCCTCGCCAGCGGTGCCCAAGCCAAAGCCTTTGACGGTCTGCGCCAGGATCACGGTTGGCTGACCCTCGTGCGCGATCGCCGCGGCGTAGGCAGCGTGGACTTTTTCGGTATCGTGGCCGCCGCGACGAAGGCCCCCGAGCTGAGCGTCGCTCAAGTGCTCCACGAGCGCGGCCAGCTTTGGATCCGTGCCGAAGAGATGCTCGCGGGCATACGCACCATCGCGGGCAGGGTAAACCTGCAACTCACCGTCGAGGATTTCGCCCATGCGCTTGCGCAGGCGCCCCTCGGTGTCACGTGCAAAGAGGTCGTCCCACTCGCTGGCCCAGAGGAGCTTGATGACGTTCCAACCGGCACCGCGAAAAGTCCCTTCCAGCTCGTCGACAATCTTGCCGTTGCCGCGCACGGGCCCGTCGAGGCGTTGCAGATTGCAGTTGACCACGAAAATCAGGTTGTCGAGGTGTTCTCGGGCGGCGATGCCCAGGGCACCGAGCGACTCGGGCTCATCCATTTCGCCGTCGCCGAGAAAGGCCCAAACGTAGCGGTCGTCGGTATCGGCCAGCTTACGGTGGTGGAGGTAGCGCATGTAGCGTGCCTGGTAGATGGCCGAAAGTGGACCCAGGCCCATCGACACCGTGGCGAACTGCCAGAAATCGCTCATCAGCCACGGGTGTGGATAGGAGGGTAGGCCGCCACCGACCTCCTGGCGGAACCGGTCGAGGTCCTCCGCGTCGAGCCGACCCTCGAGAAAGGCGCGGGCGTAAATGCCGGGTGACGCGTGTCCTTGGAAGTACACGAGATCGCCACCGTGGTTGGCACCGGGCACCCGCCAGAAGTGATTGAAACCGGTCTCGAAAAGGGTCGAAACCGATTGGTAGGTGGCGATATGGCCGCCGATTCCGTCAAGGTTCTTGTTGGCCCTAGCCACCATGGCCATCGCGTTCCAGCGCAGGATCTTTCGCAATCGTTCCTCGATTGCGAGGTCGCCCGGAAAGGCGGCCTGACGATCGACGCCAATGGAGTTGATATAGGGCGTGTTGCACGCGAAAACGCTGCTGCCGGCGGCACCTAGCGAAGCATGCTCGTGCAGCGACTGGAGCAAGAAGCGGGCGCGCTCACCACCATCATAGGCCAGCACCGCATCCAGCGCTTCGAGCCATTCACGGGTTTCGGTGGGATCGATATCGTGCATTCGGACGCTCTCCTTGGCGCCGTGCCAAAGCTCGGCGGCGGGTTTGGTGACCGAGGTTATCTCAAACGTTACCGTGGATCGCGCTCCTTTGGCTATCCGCCATAGCCGAGGGCCCGCAGCTGCTCGCGGGTCTCGCGATCGAGGGGCTGGGGCTGGCTTTTGTCGCCCGTGAGAAATTCGTCTCGACGCGCGGCACTTTCCCCGACCAGGACGCGAATACGTCTCCGACGGGCCGTGTAGGCTTCCGAAGCGTCAGCTCGGTTTCGTTGCTCTTTGGGGTCGATGTTCAGGTCGTAGAGTTCGTTCGCCCGATTCAAGTTCGTGATGACCTTGAAACCGTCGTCAAAGCGTAGGCTGCGAATGGCACCCATCGGCTGGATTCGCCAGATTTTCTCCGAGAGAATGGGGCTGCGGGCGACGCTGGCTGGATTCGTTTCGGTCAACAAGCGGCGAAGGGACTGGCCCTGCGCGGACGCGAAGGGCGGCGCGCCCAGGATGTCGAGAAGGGTCGGAGCGACATCGACCATGCTGATCGGCGTGGTCACCCGCTGACCATCTCGACGCCCCGGAAGCCGGATGATGAGCGGTACATGCAGCAACTCGTCGTAGAGCTGATGGTGGGTAAGCATGCCGTGTTCCATGAACTCCTCGCCGTGGTCCGAGAGCAACACAACGACCGTTGGGCGTTCGAGTTCGTCGATTGCCGCGAGGAACCGGCTCACGTGATCGTCGATCTCACGAATTGCGGCTTCGTAAAGGGCGTGCAGCGTTGCGATGTGTTTGGGGTTGTCCGGGTCGACCGCATCCCAGAAACGCTTACCGAAGGTCGCGTATCGCTCGCCGGCCTCGATTTCGAGTGATTCCACGGTCGGCAATTGGTTGTCGCTGTTGGCTTGGAGCAGGGAACGGTAGGTCGCCGAGGGCAGGTAGGGGTCGTGAATGAAGTAGGTATGGACGAAGGCGAAGAACGGCGCCGACTGGCGGGCCGTGATCCATGCGCGTGCCCGGTCGAACTTCTGAGATTGCGGAGCGTCGAAGCGGGTGAGTGACTCGTAATGGTCGAATCCGCGATCAAATCCGTAGGCAGCGGAGACGTTGCCGCCGCCATGGAACCCTGCCGTTGCGTAGCCCTGTCGTCCGAGGACCTGAGCCAGAGTCTCGATTCGGTCGAGCAACGGGGCCGCGGCTTCGAGACGGTCTGCGTTGCGGACTTGGTGAACCGAAGGGTAGAGCCCGGTGAAGATCGACATGTGGGCGTCGGCGGTTCGGTTGGCCGTGCTGTACGCGCGTTCGAAGACCGTCGCCGTTCGCGCCCATGCGTCGATGCCAGGGGCATTGATGGCCGGTCCCCCGTAGGTACCCAGGCGATCCGCGCGCAGGGTGTCGATCGAAAGGAGAACCAGGTTGCAACCGTCACAGATCGTCGAGTCCGCATGGTCCGCATGGTCCGCATGGTCCGCATGGTCCGCTTCGGTGGTGAGCGGCGGCGGAGGTGCACCGCCACAGCCTAGAAGGACGACCAATGCAAGCACGGGTCGGATGGGTACCCCGCGGGCCTTCATCAGCCCGCTCTGTCCTTAGCAGGAACGAGATCTTCTTGCGGTTTCCAGGCCACGGCAACAAGACCGCCGATCGCAACCAGATCAAAGGCTGTAACGCTTACGCCGAGCGAAAGCCAGGGCTCTCGTGCGAAAAGCACGAGTGCCGCAACCAGTAGACCGACCCGAGCCACGACTCCCAAAGGGCGCCTCGCGAAGCCGCTTACCGCGGCGGCCAGCGCTACGATGCCGCCGGCGGTCAGGCCGAACGCAAACGCGATGCCGATGGGTGAAGCGGCGCTGCCGTCCTGCGCGAGCATCAGCAATTCAGGGCGATAGACGAAGACAAAGGGCAGCGCAAAGCCGACCAAGGCAAATCGAAAGGCCGCGAAGGCCGTGCGCATGATGCGCGAGCCCGCGATTGATGCCGCAGTGTACGCCGCCAGGGCCACCGGTGGGGTGACCATGGACATCAATCCAAAGTAGAAAATGAACAGGTGTGCCGCCAGCGGAGCTACGCCGAGACCGCTCAAGGCGGGGCCGATCAGGGTCGCGAGCAACAAATAGCAGACCGCCGACGGTAGGCCCAGTCCGAGCACGATGGAGGAGCCCATCAGCAGCACCAGGGCCAGAAAGAGGTTCTGGTTGGCGAGCGGAATGATCGTTGACGGCAACTTACTGCCGACGCCGGTCAAGGTGACGACTCCGATGACGATCCCGACGCAGGCGGCGGCGGCGATCAGGGGCAACCCGGCTCGTGCGGCTTTGGTCAGTGCCGCGAGTAGGCGGCTCGGCGTGATCCGCGTCCGGGCGTTGACGTAGCTAAGAACGAATACGACCACGAGAGCCAAAGACACGGCCCGAAAGACCGACGTGCCGTAGAGGAGAAACGCGAGCAAGGCGCCCAAGCCGCCAAAGAACGTCAAGCCCTCCGGCCATCCCGCTTCGGCATTGCCGATCGTCGCTGCGGCGGCGCTTGGGTTGTCGGCGTCCAAGTCGGCGGTCTCGTCGATGGGGCGGGTGCCGTCTCGGAGTGCGTGGAAGTGAACCGTCAGGAAGATCGAAAAGTAATAGAGGATCGCCGGAAGCAGCGCCGCGCGCACGATTTGAAGGTAGGTGACCGGAGGATCGACCAACTCCAACATCATGTAAGCACCAGCGCCCATGACTGGCGGCACCAGGGCGCCGCCAGCGCTGGCTGCTGCTTCGATACCGGCTGCCATGTGGCGCCGGAATCCCGAGCTGATCATCAAGGGGATCGTAAAGGTGCCCGTTGTGGCGGTGTTGGCCACGGCGCTGCCGGACAAAGACCCCATCAGACCGCTCGACAGCACCGCCACCTTGGCTGGGCCACCGGTCGCGCCTCGAAACAAACGACGGGCGCGTTCGATGATGAACCCCGTGCCGCCGGTGGCCTCGAGCAGCGCCCCGAAAACCACGAACAAAAAGACGTAGGTGAACATCACCCGCAGGGCGACACCGAACACTCCTTGGCTATGAAGGTAGCTTTGGCTCACGAGGCGGTCCAATTCATAGCCCCGGTGCGGAAACAACCATCCCGGCAGGCTTGGCCCGATCTTGCCGTAGAGCAAGAACGCTCCTGCGAGTAACGGCAGGGCCAGCCCAACCGTTCGCCGCGCGGCTTCGAGCACCACGACGAGGCCGATCGTTCCGATGGCAAAGTCGAGCGGCACCTCGGCACCCGCCCGATCACCAAGCGACTGGCCGGATTGCCACCACGACCGAAACAGGGGTTCGTTCTGAACGGCCACGTAGCCGCAGACGACGACTGCCGCCATCGCAAGTATGACGTCCAATGCCTTGGACCACGCCTGGCCGGCAAACCGTTTCGAGGCTGGCTGGGTCAAGAAACAGAGCACCATGCCCAGCAGTGCAAAAACCGCCAGCTGGGTTTGCGGGGTCAAGTGGGGGTAGTTGACCTCCGCGAGCGCGAAGACCGTCAGCGCGACGGCGAGGATCTGGATGATTCTCTTCATGGCCAACTTCCCATCAGATCAGCTTGGTGGCGTTTTGAAGCCAGAGGCAGCCTGGATGGTCTCCAGAAGGCGGTACCACGGGTTGCCAAGTGGGCTTTGGGCTGCGAGCTCGGACCCGGCTCGGCGCCGTCCGGGTCGACCCGTAGCGGACAACTACTCGGCGGCCTCTGCTGATTCGGGCGCGGCCGCCGCTGCCTCGTCCGGCCAAATACCGGCCTCTTTGAAGTAGCGAATGGCCCCGGGATGGAAGGGCGTGCCCTTATCCGCAACGACGTTCTTGGGGTTGATCGCGCGACCGGCGGGATGACGCTCAACCACTTGCGCTCGGTTTTCGTAGAGCGTCTTAGTCATGGTGTAGACGACTGCCTCGTCAACCGACTCCGCGGTCAGCAAGTGCATCGCGCCCACCACCAGGCCGGCGAAGTCTGCCTCTTGCCCGCGATAGGTTTCGGCTGGAATCGTCGTGGGAGCATAGAAGGGATAATCGGCCAGCAAGCTCGCCCGCGCGTCTTCGTCAAAGGGCACGAAGTGTAGATCCATGGATGCCGAAGCCTGGACGATGGAAGCGGTCGGCACGGCGCCACCGAGGAAGGCGGCGTCGGCGCTGCCATCGGACAGCATATCCACCGCGCCACTCTGGGTGTTGTTCAGGGCCGTGAAGTCGTCGTAGGAGACGCCGTGGGCTGCCAAAATGGGGGTGACAAACATTTCGAAACCAGCACCGGCAGGACCGATCACCACGCGCTTTCCGGCAAGATCCGCGATCGTCTTGACGTCGGAATCGGCGCGGGCAATGAACAACGCGACGTTGGGCGCCAGTGTCATGACCGAACGGACAGGGTAGGGCTTTTCCCAGCCCGCCTCGCCACGCAGAGCGAAGTACGTGATCGCAGCGTTGGAGAGCCCAAAGTCGAGGTCTCCTCGAAGCAGCCTGCGGATGTTCTCGCGCGAACCCTTGGTGGCCTCGGCAGTCACATCCCAGCCCGGTGCACCGTTGGCGACCTCGGCCAAGGCACCACCAACGACGAAGAAGGCGCCGCCTGGCGGTGCGGTTCCGATGCTCAAGAAGCGTTTTTTGGGGGTGGCTTCGGCGGATCCGTCGCTGTCCTTCTGCGCACCACCGCAGGCGGTCATTGCGAGGAGAAGCACCAAGGCGAGTGCCACTTTTGTGGCGGAATGCGTCGAGGGATGCGTCATCTTGTCCTCTGAGGCGTCGAATTTGGGTAGGGACCGCACGCGAAACCGCGGACTGGCGATTGAGCGAATAGCCGACTGGTAATGGCCGATCAGCGTAGCATGCGGTAATGCCGATCCCGAGGTCGGCGCTTGCCCGTCGGAGGAACTTACCAGGCCTTTACGGCGGTAGTTCTCTTTCGCTGTTCTGCAGGTCGATACAACGGACATTTGGACGTTGTCACGGGTTGCGCGATGGAAGCGTAGTAGGATTGCAAAACCGTGCCTCGAATTCGCGCCTGTCCGGAAGACTTTTTCGTTGACGAGATTCCTGAATCGTCTCTCGAGGGTACCGGCCCCCACACCTATATCCAGATCGAAAAGCGGCTGGCTACGACCGACGAGGTGCTCCGCGAGCTGGCGCGTGCCGCCAAGGTTGAGACCAAGGAGGTCGGCTATGCAGGGCGCAAGGACAAATTTGCGGTCACCCGCCAGTGGTTCTCGGTACCGAATCTCGACCCCGAAAAGGCGGAAAAGCTCGAGCTGTCGAAGGGGCGAATCTTGGCGGTGGACCGGCATTTGGACAAATTACGAACCGGCCATTTGCGCGGCAACCGTTTCGCATTGACCGTTCGCGAGGTGACCCAGGCGGAGAGTCGACGGGCGCGGGACCTGTTGGATCAGATCCGTGAGAAGGGACTACCCAATCGGTACGGTCCTCAACGGTTCGGCCACAACGGAGGCAACGTCGAGAAAGGCATCTCGATCTTGCGGGCGGATCGGTTGCGGATCGAACGACGGACGGCCTGGCTGCTGGTCTCGGCGGTTCAAGCCGCGGTGTTCAACGAGGTCTTGGCTCGGCGTCCATTTCCCTTGGACCAGGTGATTCCGGGTGACGTGGCGTTCGAGCATGTGACAGGAATGGTATACACGGTGGATGATCTGGAACGCGACCGACCGCGGGCCGCATCCTTCGAGATCAGTCCGACAGGCCCCATCTTCGGCACCAAGATGAAGCGGCCGTCAGGAGCGGTGGCGACACTCGAGCAGGCTGCGATGGCAGCCGTGGGCCTCGGCGATATCCAACGCCTATCGCCGCCTCGTGGCATCCGCTTGTACGGTACCCGCCGGCCACTGCGCATTCGCCTCGAAGAAGTCGGCTTCGCCTGGCGCGACGGCGCGCTAGAGCTGCGGTTTGCGCTACCGGCGGGCAGCTATGCGACGACGGTGATCGAAGAGGTGTTTCCGGGTGGTTTCGAGCAAGGGCCGGCATAGCCGCTATGCATTTCCTAGAAGACAGATGTAGGGGCGGGGCTTGCCCCCGCCCTGCCCAGGCCGGGAGGGCTCATGGCCCTCCTTCAAAGGGGTTACGCCTTCCGGGGTTAGAACAAGGTCGAGAGAATCTTCCCGGCGCCGAGCCAGGTGCCGAGCAGGCTGCCGAGTGTCGATAGGATGAAGACGAGCAGGATGCGCAGGAGGCGGTTGCTCCACCATCGTTTGGGCTTTCCCGCATCTTCAACCACGCTCTGGAATTCCTTGACCACGGGTGGGGCCAAATACGCTTGGACGAACGCGGCGACGTAGCCAGCGCCGATCACCGGCGTTAGGCTGGTGAATGGGGCCGCGAGGAACGAGGCGATGACGGTTCCCGGGTGGGCGAGGGCCAAGATGCAGCCGAAGGCGCTGGGAATGCCGTTGGCCAAGAACCAGAAGGTCGCGTTGTCGGCGGCAACGGCGCCACCCTTGGACCAACCGATCCAGGCCAAGGCACCGATGACGGCCGCAGGGATTGCCCAGCCGACTACCTTCCAAGCCGGGGATACCGGCGGGATGACGTCGAGCGCTTCCAGGTCGGCCTCTTTACCGCTCTCTAGCCTTTCGATCATGCCCTTCAGGTGACCCGCACCGACCACCGCGACCAGGTGATCGCCTTCCGATTGTCGAACCTTGGTCGCCAGGTAGTCGTCGCGCTCATCGATCAGCGTCGTCTTGAGACTGGGCATGGCCTTGCCCAGTTCGCCCAGCAGCTCGTTCAAGGCGTCTTGCTGCTTCAGCTCGTCGAGTTGCTCCTCGGTCAGCTCGGTACGATCGAGGATGCTCGCAAGCAAATTGGCCATGAGCCAGATCTTGCGATGAAAGGGAGTCGCGCGAGCAGCTCGCCTGAGGGTAATGCGCACGTCGCGATCGCAGAGCTCGATGGGGATGTCCCGCTCGTTGGCAGCCTCCGCGGCGGCCAAGAGCTCCCGTCCGGGCTCGACGCCCAGAGACTCACCGAGTCGTTTCTGGTACGAAGCCAGGAGCAGGTTGACCAACAACGTGGCGAGTTGCTTGTTGCGGATGACCTGTCTTAGATCCAAGCCTTCCCACTTTCGTTGCTGCGAAAGGGCTTCGTAGCGCTGGGGATCGAGCTCGAGGCAGACCCGATTCGGCCGTTCTTTCTCGATCACCTCACGGACGAGGTCGATTGAGCTTTGAGAGATGTGGGCGGTGCCAACCAGTACCAGTCGTCGGCCATCTAGATCGAGGATCGCAACTTCGGGTGGGTAGCCCTCGTTGGCGGGGTCGTCTTGCGGTGCCGCCGAAGTTGGTGGCACCAAGTTGGCTGCGGGTGGATCGTGCTCGGGATTCATGATTGTGGGTCTCGGCCGTCCGTGCTTTGCGGGGAATGACCGGTCCAATCGTCCATGCTCTTGTTGGCGCCGAAGGCTTCCCCGAGGTAGTCGGAAACGCGGGTCGGAAGCGCGTGTTTGAGGAAGGGTGTCACCTTGATGATCCACGGTTCAAGGACCCACACTTGGTTGCGCTCGACGGCCTTGACGACCTTCTCGGCCAATACTTCTGGGGTCAGGAGGCGGGTCGTTTTTGGGGGGGTCACCCCTTCGAACAGGCCAGTGTCGACGTAACCCGGGCAAACAGTGGTCACACCGACGTTGTCGACCCCCCGATGATCCAGCTCGGCGCGCATGGACTCGGCGAACCCGATGGCTGCCCACTTGCTCGATGCGTAGGTGCTGCCGTTGGGGAGGCCCACGAAGCCCGATGCGCTGGCGATGAAGACGAGATGCCCGCGGGACGCCGCTTCGATATCGGGCAAGAAGGCGTGGGTGACGGCCACTGTGCCCTCGACGTTGATCCGGTAGGTACGCAGGTGCTTCTCGAGCGGCACGTCCAAGAACGGGCCACCGAAGACGATCCCGGCGTTGTTGACCAGGATGTCGATACTGCCGGCATCGTTCCGTAATTGGTCGCGGGCGATGGCGATCGATGCCGGATCCGTGACGTCCATGAGGTAGGTCAAACAGCGGACACCCACTGCTTCGAGCTCATCTCGCGCTTCTGCCAGGGCCGCCTCATCGATGTCGGTTAGCACCAGCTCGGCGCCAGCGCGACCAAAACCATGGGCCAGAGCCTTGCCGATGCCACGCGCACCGCCGGTGATCAACACCCGTTTGAGCCGCAGTGAGGTCATGATGAACAACTCCCGAGGGGCAGAACAGGTCGTAAAGGGGTGGCGGGCAATGGCGCAGCGGACAATGGCGCGGCGGGCGATGGTGAGGCGGTCACGCGACAACGCGGGTGTCGACGTCGGTCTCGCCTTCCGAGCGGGCGATGATGGCGGCGCCGCACGAGTCGCTGAACACATTGATCGCGGTTCGGTACATGTCGAGCGGACGGTCGATGGCGAGCATGGTGAGCACGATGGCTTCCGCTTGCGCATTGTTCAGATTGACCGCGTCGAGCACGATGAAGATGATCACCAGGCCAGCGGAGGGCACCGCAGCAGCGCCGATGGAGGCGAGCAAGGCGGTCGCGACCACCACCAATTGCTGGGTGATGCTGAGGTCGATTCCCATGGCTTGGGCGATGAAAATCACCCCAGCACATTCATAGAGTGCGGTGCCATCCATGTTGACCGTCGCGCCCATGGGGAGGACGAACGACGACACCTTGTTCGAGACCCCCACCTTCTTTTCCACCGCGGTGAGGGTCAGGGGCAGGGTCGCTGCCGAGGAGCTGGTGGAGAAGGCCATGATCAAGGCGTCGGCCATGTTGCGGAAGTGAATCCAGGGCTTGATGCCGCCGAGTACCAACAGCGCCAACGGCAGCGTGATGAACAAGTGCACCGTGAGACCGGAGGCGATTGTGAGCATGTACAACCCGAGCGCCCGAAACGCTTCGAACCCTGACTCGCCGACCACCTTTGCGATCATGCCGAAGACCCCGATGGGGAGGAACTTGATGACCCCCGAGGTGAGCTTCATGATCGCTTGGAACGCTGCTTGGAAGAAGTCGAGCAAGGTTCGCTGGGGTGCTTCCGGCAGGGAGGCGATCGACATGCCGAGTACGATGCAGAAGAAGATCAGGGGGAGCATCTGGCCGCTCGCCGCCGCGCCGAGAACATTCACCGGGACCAGGTCGAGCAGCATTTGAATCGGCGATGCGGAGCCCAGGTTTTCAGGGAGAACCCCTTGTTCCATGCCACCGAGCTGGGCACCGACCCCGGGTCGAAAGAGGTTGACGAAGATCAATCCGGTGATCGCTGCGAGGCCGCTGGTCAAGACGTAGTATCCCATCGTCTTGCTAAACAACCGGCCGAGATCCCGGCCGCCTCCTACCGAAGCCACACCCGATACGATCGAGGTGAAAATCAACGGCACGATGATCATCTTCAGCAAACGCACAAAGAGCGTGCCGATCCAGCCGACTTTGGGAACGATGCTCGGTCCGAAGGCCAGGCCAGCGATGATCCCGAGCGCCATAGCGACCAAGATTTGCCAATGCAACCGGCGATACCAAGGCTGATACCGTGTTAGATTCGCGACGTCGTCCATAACGACCGACGTTACGGCATGGCCTGGCGGACTGCAAGCCGGAGTCGGCCTGAATCGGCAGTATCCAACCGCCTCGAGGAGGGACTGGCACATGTTCTCCAAGGATGATTTCCTGGCCACGGCTGCCCGTGAGACCGAGGTCTGCTGTCACCTAAACGACAAGCTCACCGGCGACCAATTGACCTATCGGCCGGCCCAAGGCATGCGCGGAACCCTCGAGTTGCTGCAATACCTGACCTACTGTGCCTTGGTGCCCGCCGAGGCGATCATCGAGAACGATTGGTCGCGCGCGAAGCAACGCGCTGCCGACGCCAAGCGGATTACTGCGTCGTCCTTTTCCGAGCACATGAAGGCACAGCAAACAAGCCTCGAGCGCCTCGTCGGTGGACTTTCGGAAGCGGAGCTGCGAGACCGCGAGGTCTCCCTGCCGTGGGGTGAGACCAGCCGTCTGGGGCCCGCATTGGTACGCTCATCGCTCTGCTTTCTGACCGCCTACCGGATGCAGCTCTTCGTCTATGCCAAAGCCTCGGGTAGCCAAGATTTGGTAACCTCGAACTGCTGGCGAGGGATGGATCCACCTGTACCGGAAGGCCGATGACCGACGTTTCGGGCCCAACTTCTTGGCCAACACTCGCCGAAGGCACGGTGGAACAACGCGGGGTCTTCGGTGTCCAGCAGGTCACGCGCCGGTCGCCTCGAACAGGTCACGCCGCCGTCTACCAAGTGCTTCACATGCCCGATTGGGTCAACGTGATCGCGTTGACGCCTGAGCAAGAGATCGTCTTGGTGGTGCAGTATCGCCACGGGGTGGACACGATTGCTGTCGAGATTCCCGGTGGTGCGGTTGAGGCTGGCGAGGATCCAGCGGTAGCTGCGGTGCGCGAGTTGCGGGAAGAAACCGGCTTCGTGGGGGATCCGCCGATCGCATTGGGCTCCGTTCAGCCCAATCCAGCGTTGCAAACCAATGCATGCTCCACCTGGTTGGTCCCCAATGCGCGTCAGGTCCACGCGTTGGCATTGGACGACGGTGAAGATATCGAGGTGACCTTGGTGCCGCGAGCCGAGATCGACGACTGGGTCGCGGATGGACGTATCGACCACGCTCTGGTTGTTGCGGCATTCTACTGGTGGCGATGCTACGATTTCGCGATGTCAGGTGCGTAGCGCGAGCGAATCGTGAGTGAAGTGATCAAGATCGACGGCTTCGAGGTGACTGGCAAGATCGGCCAGGGCAGCTTTGGCACGGTCTACAAAGGCTATGACCCCTACCTGAAGCGCGATCTTGCGATCAAGGTTTGCACGGTAAACGACGAAGATGTCCACAAACGGTTTTTTCGCGAGGCCGAGATCGCCGGACGCCTACAGCATCGGTCGATCGTAACCGTGTACTCGTTCGGTAGCGCGGGCGATTTGCCGTATTTGGCACAGGAGTTTCTCGACGGCGAGGATCTCGATCAGGTCATCCGTCGTCGGGAGCCGGTCGACCCGCTGGTCAAAATCGACTACTTGCGGCAAATTGCCGATGGCCTTGCCTATGCCCATCGTGAGGGTGTGATCCACCGCGACATAAAACCAGGCAACATCCGGGTGCTGCCGGGCGACCGGGTCAAGATCATGGATTTTGGCATCGCCAAACTGGCCAGCGCCGATACGCAGCTCACCCAGCAAGGCGTGACGTTGGGTACCGCGAGCTACTTGCCACCAGAGCAGGTACGCGCCGAGCCTCTGGACCCTCGGGCCGATCAGTTCTCGTTCGGTGTTCTCGCCTACGAACTGATGTCGTTCGAGAGACCGTTTGGCGGGAACACCCTTTCCGCGTTGGTCTACCAGATTCTTTACAAGGTGCCGGCGACTTTGGACACCGCTTGGGTCGGTTGTCCGCCCGTTCTGAGTTCCCTCGTCGCCCGTTGCTTGGATAAGAAGGCGGATCGAAGATATCCCAATTTCGAATCGCTGTTGCCGGTCTTGGACGAAGTGCGGTCCGCGATCGTCGCGGGACCACCACCCCCGCCGCCCAAACCGGCTCGTCCACCAAGCGAGCCGCCGGCAGACTTGACCATTACGGCCGAACAACACGCCACGGTCTTGTTGGCGACCGAGAAGCAGCGGAGTCCCGTCGAGACCCAGCCCCTCAAGGCAATCGCGGATCTTGCCGCCGCTGAATCACGATCGTCTGAGGTAAAGCCACCCACGGGTGGCGATCAGGGTCCTCTGACCAAGACGATGCCGATCAACGTTGTGAGCCTCGATCTAACCCAGAATGGATCGCCGGAAGCGTCCGAACCGGTAGAAGGTCCCGACGTTGCGGCGACGGTTCGGTTGACAGTACAAGACCCGCTGGGCGAACGCGCTCGCGAGATCAGTAGCCTGATCGCCAAGGGCGAGCTCGAAACCGCGATCCAGGAGCTTCAGGACACGTACCAGGAGCATCAAGAGAAGACGGCTCAGCAGACGATTGCGGTGCCTCCGCCGCCGGAAACTGCTGATGAAGCTACACCGCCGATCGCTGGTTTGGACGCGCGCGAAAAAGCTTCGTCCGAACCTTCGAAATCGAGTGATTGGCCGTTGGATCCTGTCGAGACCAAGCCCGTGACCGCCGAAACGATCGCAGCAGCTTCGGAACCTTCCGCGGCCGATCCTGCTGTTTCTCGAGGCAAACGAGGCCTCCCGCGTTGGATGGCCGCAGTGGTCGCTCTATTGGCGGTCCTTGCCCTGTGGTCGATTTTTCGATCCAAGGGACCGACCCATCCGGCCGTGGTGACGACGCCAGCGGAGAGTGGTGTGCAGACGTCGGTGCTACCCGCAGCGCCCGTTGCTTCCGGGATTGTCCGGATCCAAGCCACACCGTGGGCCCAACTCGTCGAGGTGATCGGAGAAGACGGCTATCTACAACCACTGCCCAAGCCGAGTCACTCGCCCGTACGGTTACCGCTGCCCGTTGGGCGTTACCAATTGACCTTGTTGCATCCCATGGCGGCCGAACCCGTCTCGTGTGCGGTGGAGGTGCGGGAAGATGTGGAGGCAACGTGCGAAGGACGGTTCGATACGTTGACCACAACCGAATTGTTCAAAGCCACAGGATGGTGGCAATGAAGGGCCTGCGTCTCATCGCCGCCCTGGTCGTACTGGCCGTCTTTGCGAGCAGTGCGTGGGCTGATTGGCGCGAGAGTTATCGGGCCGGCCTCGAAGCTTTTGCGGGGCGTCGATGGGCCGACGTGGTCCGCGAGATGAACGCGGCGTTGGCCGACCGCTCCGAGGAGCGCGCCGGCAACAGCGTCCTGGTACGGCGGTACACGCCCCGTTACTACCTAGCAGCCGCGATGGCTGAACAGGGTGACTGCAGGAGTGCCTTGCCGGTTTTCCGGGAGGCGGCCGATCTGGGTCAGATTCAGCGCACAGACGAATTTACCGATTTCAAGCGTCGCCAGCGTGCCTGTGAGACCTTGCTTAGTCGGGCGTCCAACGCTTCGGCCTCGGCTGGCGCCGCGGTGGAGGAGACTGAAAAGGTCGCTGCGGATGCTGCACGGCTGAGCGGTGACCCCGTGCTGGCGCCGTTGTGGGAAGAAGGGGACCCGTCGTTGGCGTCGCTCTACGACCAAGCGGATCGCATCCTGCGTCAGGCCCGAGAGCGGCTGGGTACCGGGCGCCGCAAGGACGATTTGGAAGACTTGGCCGCAACCCAAAGGCTGGCCGCGCAGGCGACTGGCGGTTTCCGGGACATCATCGCGGAAGCGAATGCCAAACGAAATGCCGTGACTTCGGCAACAGCCTCCGCGTTGGAATCACTCGAGCAAGAAGAGGCCCGAGGCAAACGAGCGTTGCGGGGGGTTCGCGACTTGGCACCGTACCCGCGTGATCTCGGCCGTCGCGTCGCTGAAGTGGAGCGGCAACTCGCAACCATCAAACGCGAGAAGGCGAATGCGGCGTCGGCCCAACTCGAGAGCATGGGTACTGACCTCGACAGGGCACTGGGACGGCTGGGGCAAGCAGCTCGACGACCGCCGAAAGCACTTCTCGATGCTGGGGAGTCTTTCCTGGGCGGCAACATGGAACAGACACTTCAGCTACTGGCCACGGTCGACCGCAAGCAGAAACGAGTCAAAGCCCACGTTTGCTTGCTCGGCCTCGCTGCTGCCTTCGATCAGGCAGAGTTGGCCGAGCCAGGCTCCGCCCTCGAAGTGGCCCAATTGGAAGAGCAGTTGGCGGGGTGCCGTGAGCTCGACGAGATACCCGAGGCGGATTCTTCCGTCTTCTCGCCACGGTTCATTTCCTTCATGAACGCCGCCCTCGCCACTGCTGAGGTTGGTGCTGAGGGGGAGGAAGCGTCGCAATGAGACAACGAAGGCGCCCACGCAACGGCTCGCGCTGGAGCTGGCTGGGATTGGGCTTGGCGGGTGCTGCCGGCCTGGTGGCCGCCGTGGCCCTGTTGCGGCCTCGATCGCCACGCGGTGTCCCCAGGAGGAAACCGAATCTTGAAACCACGTCCGATGCCGAGGAAATGGCCGCAGAATTGGACTATGCCTGGATTGCGGGGCCTGGCGGTTCCTTACGGGTGGCGGAGTGCCATCCTGAGGGTGGGCTTGCGTTGGTCTTCGTCCATGGTCTCGCCGGCAGGCTCGAGCATTGGGGCGGGCAGTTGGCCGCCCTCGGGCCGGATCTGCGGGGGCTGGCGTTCGACCTACCAGGGCACGGCGAGTCAGATCCAAGTGAGGGTGCCAACTACGGTGTCGATGCGCTGGCACAGGCCATCGCGGCCGTGGTCGACAACGCGGGCCTTCGACGCTGCGTCGTCGTCGCGCATAGCATTGGCGCCCAAGCGGCTTTGCGGTATGCAAGGCGCCATCCAGCGCGGGTTGCTGGTCTTTTGCTCGCAGATCCTGTCGGAGACCTTACGCGTCTTTCCCCTAACGATCGGCGGGCCTTGTTCGGACCGTTGCGCCGAGACCCGGCCGATGCGTTGGGGGATAGCTTTCGACAATTGCTCCGGGGCGCCGCACCTTCAACCATCGATCGGGTTCTACAGGACTTTCAGGGCTGTGAGCCAGCGGTAGCGGCGGCGATTCTCGAGGCCGGTGCGACCGAAAGCCCGGTCGCGGATCTCGATCGCCTGGTGGTGCCGGTGTGGAGCGTCACGACCCCGCTCAATCGGCAGCCGAACGCACTGCACAAACTTTCGCCACTGGTGAATGCGGTCGATCTGCCCAGCGCTGGGCATTGGCTGATGATGGACGAACCGGACGGCTTCAACCGTGTGCTCGACGCTTTTCTCGACGTCGTTCGAACGAACGACGCGAATTGATATCAGCCTTCGTGGCCCGCGAGTTCGAGAACACGAAAGAAGTGCTTGGCTTCGACCGGTTGAATGGACAGACGTTGGCCTCTCCGGGCCACCAACATGCCGTCGAGGCCCTCGTCTTCCTTGATCTCAGCGAGGGTCACCGGGCGCGTTAACTTGGACTCGAATCCGAGGTCGACCATCATCCAGCGCGGCGTCTCCGGGGTCGCTTTGGGATCGAAGTACTTGTTGTCTTGATCGAATTGGGTGTGATCGGGATAGGCCTCGCGCACAACCCGGGCAATGCCGACGACGGCCATGGGCTTGGTGCGTGAGTGGTAGTAGAGAACCCGATCACCCACCACCATCTCGTCACGCATGAAGTTTCGGGCCTGGTAGTTGCGGACACCATCCCAGCAGGTCTCGCCATCGCGTGCAAGATCGTCGATTCCGTAGACATCGGGCTCGCTCTTCATCAGCCAATAGCGCGTCTCACGTTGTTCGGTCATCGGTTTGTCCTCGTGCCGCGATGGTGACGGATCAGAGATCAACCGCCTCGCCAAAGCTGGTTTGGTAGCGGTCTTTGAAGGCTTCGAGCGTGTAGGCATGCTCTTGGGTGCCGTGTTGCTCGACGGCGTAGGCGGCGGCGACGCTGCCCAGACGGCCGCAGACAGAGAGATCAAGACCACGCTTGAGGCCGACCATGAATGCACCGCGATAGGCGTCGCCGGCGCCCGTTGGATCGACCATCTCAGCAATGGGCGCGGCCGGGATCTCAATGGCCTGCTCGGTCGAACTCAGGATGCGACTACCCTCGCCACCCAGGGTGACCACGACCCGATCGACAAGCTCGAAAATGCTTTCGTCGTCGGTATCGGTCTTCTCTTTGAAGACTGCCAACTCGTAGTCGTTCAGCAGCATGGCCGAAGCACCGCGTGCGGCTGCGGCGAGCGATTCACCGTCCATGGCTGTAACCTGGAACGAAGGATCAAAGAGGAAGGGGATGCCCGCCTCGCGTGATTCCTGGCTGTGACGAACCATGGCCTCCGGGTCGTCCGGTGCGACGATCACCAACCCCGGGCGTGGGCCTGCATGGTCCGCCAACGCAATATCGCGCGCGCGGGCCATAGCGCCGACATGGAAGCCGGTGATTTGGTTGTCATTCTGATCGGTGGTGATGTGACACGAAGCCGTTGGCATATCGTCGATGGTGACGATGCCACCGGTATCGACGCCTTGGTCATCCAGCCAGTCACGATAGGCGGCAAAATCGGAGCCCGCGGCCGCAACGATTCGTGGATCGTCGCCCAGGAGGGCGGCGGTATAGGCGATGTTTCCAGCACATCCGCCACGCATCGTGCGCATGTCATCCACCAAGAACGAGATGCTGATCACGTGCAACTTGTCTTGAAGGATGTGATCTTTGAAGTTACCTCCGAAGACCATGATGCGATCGAAAGCCAGCGAACCGGTCACCACCAGCTGGCCATTCGCGCGAAGATCAGGCACTGGTCTGGACATGCAAGGCACTCCTTGAATCAACGGTTCAACCCGACGGCTTGACGCTTCGAATCGGGCGGCAGAGTCTCGCAGATCGACCCCTGAAAGGCAAAGTGCTTCGAGGTTGTTGGTATCATCGGCTCCTGTTCGAAAATCAGAGCGCTCGATGAACTCGACCGGAGTCCCTGCATGGGAGGATGATCGGGGAGAGCTGCCAGTCTGCTGGGAGATGTACCGTGTTGCTTCACCATCGACTATCGAGTCCTCTACCGAAGCCCTGGCGCCGCATGGGCTACGCCGTGTCGTTGAGATGTGGGCTTTCGAAGGGTGGGCTGTTCTGCCTTGGGTTCCTGCTGGCGCTGGGTCCGATCTACGGCTCGTCAGCGATTGTTTCGGAGCCAGATCAGGCGGTAAGCCTTTCTGGTATCTGGCGCTTTCAACCCGGTGATGATTTGGCTTGGGCGCAGCCCGACTTTGATGATCGGAGGTGGGCGGAGGTCACAGTCCCCGGCTCTTGGACGAACCAGGGGCACCGTGAAGCCATATTCGCTTGGTATCGGTACTCCTTGCTGGTTGCGAAGGCCGTGCGCGAGCGGCCTGATGTGCACCTGGCGATTCGACTCAGTGATGTCTTTTCGGCCTACGAGGTGTTCGCCGGCGGCCAGCTCATTGGCGCCAACGGCGCGCTGCCACCGACACCTGAGCTGGCCTACGATCGGTATCGGGTTCTGCCGATCCCACTGTCGGCGATCGAATCCGATGGGCGCTTGGTTCTGGCCTTGCGGGTCTGGCGTGGCCCATCCGCCATGCCTGGGCTTGCTGGCATTACGGGCGGCCCCGTATTGGTGGGCGAGCATACGGCGTTGGTGCGGCAGCTCGATCGAGCCCAGTTGCCCCAGCTTCTATTCGCCGGCCTTTTTTTGGCCATCGCCCTCTACCACTTGTACTTGTTTCGGCTGCGGCCCGAGCGCAGGGTCAACCTCTGGTTTGGGACCTTTGTTCTCGCCGAGGCGGCACTGGCCTTTCTGCATAGCCAGTGGCGGTTCACCGTCATTGATCACTTTGTGCTGCTCAAAGATGCTGAGTATGTGGTCCGCTACCTGCTTCCGGCCCTTGCGATCCAGTTCCTGTGGCCGTTCTTAGGGCGGAAAATCGGCGGGGTGCTCCGTGGTTTCCAGATTGCGCATGTCGTCCTCGCCGTTGCCGTCGCATTGGCGCCGGGCCTGACACTCAACCTCTTGACCGTGCGGTTGTCCGAGATTGCAGCGCTGGCCCTCTTGGTGGCCGCGCTTGGCCTCATCCTTTCCGAGGCTTGGCGAGGGCATTCCGAAGCCCAAACCATCGCTGCGGGTGGGGCTGTGATGGCCTTGGCCTTCGGAGCCGACATCCTTACCGGACGAGGTGTGTTGAGCCTGCCGTACATCAGTCCCTATGGGTTCGCAGCTTTCATCTTCTCGATGGCGTTGTCCCTCGGTCGGCGCTTTGATCGTCTCCATGGACAGCTAGACGACCTTCGGCTCAGTTTGGAGTCTCGGGTCGAGGAACGTACCACCGCACTTCGCTCGGCGATCGAGGAAGCGGAGTCGGCCAGCCGGGCCAAGAGCGAGTTTCTGGCCCACATGAGCCATGAGCTCAGGACGCCGCTAACCGGCATCGTCGGGATGACGGGTTTGCTCGGTTTGACCGACCTCGATTCTCACCAGCGTGAGCATGTGGGCATTGTCGCCACCGCTGCCGATGATCTTCAACAGATCATCGATGACATCTTGGATTACTCACGCGCCGAAGCAGGGACCCTCAAGATCGAGTGTTTCGATTTCGATCTTCACGCGCTGCTGGATCAGATTGAGGCGGAATACCGGCCTCGAGCTGAAGAGAAGGGCCTGAGCCTCACAGTCACGTTGGACTCCAACCTACCCCCGCGCCTCCAGGGTGACGCGGGGCGCATACGACAGACACTCGAGATTTTGGTCGACAACGCCGTCAAGTTTTCGAGGGAAGGAGAAGTCGAGCTGGTGGCGTCTCGGCAGCCTGGCGACGCAGCACCTTGGCTGCGATTGGCAGTGCGCGACTGTGGCGTGGGCATCGATTCGACGCAGCAGGAGGAGATATTCCGTCCGTTTGTGCAGGCGGACCGGTCGATGTCGCGCCGCTATGGTGGCACCGGACTTGGCTTGGCCCTGGCTGCTCGTTTGGTTCACATGATGGGCGGCGAAATCGCGGTCGATTCGGTCCCCGGTGCCGGTTCACAATTCTGGTTCCGGTTGCCGATCGTTGCAGCGCTCGATCAAGCGGTCTTGATGCCATCGCCGTCGAAGGCACCAAGGCCAGCGTCGGTACCCCACCGAGAGCGCTATCGCGTCTTGGTTGCGGAGGACAATTCGGTCAATCAAACCGTGATCAGGCGCATGCTCGAACAACTGGGTGTCGAAGCCTTGATCGTAGACAACGGCCTGGATGCCGTCCATCGACTTGAAAAGACGCCATGTGACCTGGTCCTGATGGACTGTCAGATGCCCGTGATGGACGGGCTGACAGCGACCCGTAGGATTCGCCAACAAGAAGCGGACGGCTACCGCTGTCGAATCATTGGGGTTACCGCTTTCGCCAGCACCCACGATCGTGAGCGGTGTCTTGCAGCTGGGATGGATGACCATCTCACCAAGCCGTTTCGCTTTGAGGATCTGATCCTGATGCTCGATCGCTGGTTGCCGGAGGCCGTAAAGCGCTTGAGTAAACAGGCGAGATTGAGGCCAGATCAGGATGGAGAGGCTGTCGTCACGTCCTAGGGATGCGACCCGGACCATCCGTGACGCTGGTAGCGAGAGGATCGCGAATAGCATCGCGAATAGCATCGCCATGCTATTGTGCCTTTCACTCTTAGACCCGCAATCGTCCAGACGAGAAGGGAAGGCTGCGGAAAGACTACGAATCTATGAAGGGGATTTCCATGAATGGCTCTCAGCTTCGAGTTCGTCGGTATCTCGGTGGTGCAGCGCTGGCCGCTTCGCTGCTTCTGGCCGGTGCTGCGCTCGTTTCATTGGCTTCTGAACGAGTATCGTCAACCATCGTCGAGACCCGGCCGGTGGCGTCGATACCAGCCGACTTGTCGGCCCTGCGGGTGGTAGTCGACCCGGAGAGTGGTGAGCTGCGCGCACCCACCGCGTCCGAAGCTGCGGCGTTCGATGCATCTTTTGCAGCCGAGATCGAAGCCAAGGCTGGCCCTGCGGAGATTTACACGTTGGCGAACGGTGCCCTTGGCGCTCGCCTGGGTGTTGCTGGAATCAACGCGGCGGTTGTGACGGTCGACGGCGACGGCCAACCGCAGGTCGGCTGTCTCGAGCACGATGACCAGCATCCTTCGCATATTGCTGGCGAGGAAGTGCGATGATGCGCGGTCGTTGGACAACCTTGATTGCCCTCTTCCTTGCAAGCCTTGTCGTCTGCGCGCCTGCAGCCTGGGCTGGTGCGGTTTTTTCGATCAACAACGTCGATGGCCCTGGTGAGGGCTTCAACGACCCCACCCCTGTCGCACCGGTAGGTGGCAACCCTGGCACCACCCTCGGCGAGCAGCGCCTGCTGTTGTTCGAAGAAGCTGGACTCGTTTGGGGACAAATTCTCAAGAGCGACGTGACGATCAGCATCCTATCGAGCTTCGACCCGTTGACCTGCGGTGCGACGGGCGCGACCCTGGGCGCCGCTGGCGCGCTTCAGGCCTTTGCTGATTTTGCCAACGCGCCGATTGCTGGTACCTGGTACCACAGTGCCTTGGCCGATGCGCTTGCCGGCTCCGACCTGGGATCTGGTGACGATCTCCAAGCCTTCTTCAACTCCGAGCTGGACAACGGCTGCTTGCCAGGTATTGCTGGTTGGTACTACGGCTTTGATGGCAACCCGCCGGCCGACCGTCTCGACCTGCTGCCGGTCTTGCTGCATGAGTTCGCCCACGGCATGGGTTTCGCGAACTTCATCAACGAGATCACCGGCGCATTCTTCGCCGGCATGCCGGATGTCTACTCGCAGTTTACGTTCGACAACACGACGGGCGAAACGTGGGCGAACATGGCCACCAACGGCGATCGTGCCGCTTCCGCGCTCAACTGCCGCCAGGTAAGTTGGAATGGTGCTGCGGCGACTGCCGAGGCGCCCAACGTTTTGGGATCGGGTACGCCATTTCTCACCATTTCAAGCCCAGGCGCGATCGCGGGCGACTACACGTTCGGTGCGTCGAACTTTGGCCCGCCGTTGGCATCGCCGGGTCTTACTGGAACCTTGGTACTAGCTGATGATGGCGTCGGCACCCTGACCGACGCTTGCGAAGGACAGTTCACTGGCGAGGGTCCATGGACCAACGGTGGCGCGGTCGCCGGCAACATTGCTTTCGTCGATCGGGGAACCTGTTCCTTCACTCAGAAAGTGCGTAACGCCCAGGCCGAGGGCGCAACCGGTGTCGTCGTCGCGGACAACGCTACCGGCTGCCCGCCCCCCAATTTGGGTGGCACCGACCCAGACGTGACCATTCCATCCGGGCGCTTGACCCTGGATGACGGCAACACCATCCGCGCCGAGCTGCCGGGTGTGATGGCGATCATGACGACCGACCTCACAACCTTGGCTGGTACGCACCCGAGCAACGGTCAAGTCTTGCTCTACGCGACCAATCCGGTGCAACAGGGCTCATCCATTTCGCATTGGGAGGCGTCTGCGTTTCCCAACCTGTTGATGGAGCCTGCGTTGGCGGTATCCGGTGGCGACACCGATCTCACCTTCCCGGCGTTTTCCGATGAAGGCTGGGAGCGGATGCCCATCGGTGTCGCGATTCCGGGCCTCGACTGGCGCGGCATGCTCGCCATGTCCGGGCTCTTGATGCTGTTGGCCTTCGGTCTCCTGCGCAAGACCGCGTAGGGAAGGTCCCAGCGAGCGTACAAACGGCCCGTCGATCGCGACGGGCCGTTTCCGTCTTGCGCGGACCCCGCAGGGTCGGTACGGGCATGGTTTTCGGTACGGAGCGTGGTTTACGGCGTGGCCAAACGCCTCAGGGCCGTAAGCAGGGGATCTTCTTTCTCCTGGCCGATCAGGAGAAGGAACGGCTCGATCTCCTCGTGGTAGTCCTTGCTGGACAGCTTCCAATACAAAACCCCGCGCAGTGGAAAGTGCCGCGCGCGACGGACGCCGTCCAACGCTTCGACAGCCAGCGCGCGCTCGGTGCGGTCGATCACCTGTTCGTTCCAGATGACCAATTCGAGATCGTCCGAGTCCGAGTCGGGGTGACGCTTGACCTGCGCGAACCCTTTGTCGGCCCAGGTTTCGATCGTCGAGTTGGCTCGCGGTGTGAAGCCCATCTCGGTGAAGACGATGGGCAGGTGGGCCAAGTTGTGGCGGTCGCGGAAGGTCGCGATGTCGCCAACGACGGTCTGCCAACCGCGGGTGAGTGCCTGACCAAGGGCTGCGCGGTCGCCTTGGGGAACGAGGTGATCGCGGAGCTTGAAGTAGGCGTTGATCCCCATCACGTCCAGGCGGTCCCAAAAACCGACATCCTGGTAGGCATCGAAGTTGGCCGCATAGCCCAACTGGCCCGAGTACAGGCCCCGAACACAGTCGATCAGAGCAAGCCAGTGCCCTTCGAGGGCAGCACGCTGGCGGTTGAGTCGATCGAGCGTGGTCGCCGGATCGACGTCACCGGTTGTGATTCGGGCGGCCCAACCCTGTTCGGCGGCAATCCGGGCATCGAGATAGGCCTCGAGATCGGGGAATTCTTCGCGGTCGCGGCCGTTGATCCACAGATTGTGTGCGTCGATCTTGGTCTCGTACGAGAGCAGATCCTGCTTGCGCTGGGCTTGCTTTTCGTCGTCGAGGAAGTAGTCCTCGAGCACCGGAAGGGCGCTAAGGGGAACGGTCGCGGTCAAGGCGTTGAGCTCGCTGCCGATCATCAAGGCGTCGATGTCCTCCCGTTCGGCAATTTCAGCCCAATAGCGGAGGAAGGCCGAGTACCGAGAGAACCAATGACCGAGCTGGTCTTCAGACTGCGGCATGATCATGCCGTGCCACATGAATCGGTTGCGCGGGAACGCATGGTCGAGTGCGAGTCTCAGGATCAACACCACCCGCATGCCGCGCGCCCTGGCGGCGCGAATCTCGGTGAGCAAACCAGGATTGGGATCCCACCACAGGTTCTCGGTGTCCCAATCCCCTTGGTGAGCGTAGTCCGTCACCGAAATGGTGTTCATTCCCGCTGCTTGGAGGGCGTCGAGCCAACCCTCGACATCCCCCTCTTCGTTGACTTGGATACCACCCAACAAGAAGTCGGTGTCGAACTCGAGAGGGCGCATCGGTGTTCGGGTGGTCCGATCAGCAGGACGTGGCGGTGCACCGCATGCTATGACGATCAACGCAAGTGAGGAGAGAACAGGCCATCGGAGCATCATGGGTCGTGTTTCGTTGCGGTGAGATGCGGTCGAATCGGGTGCAGGCCGGGTCGGAGTTGGCGGCAAGCCAACAAGAAACGATATCAGCTAGAAGAGCAATGCCGGGCAAACAATCAGTGGCCACGATTGGAGCGAGGTCAGGTTAGACTGGGGACCACAGATGGCCTGCTCGATTTGGCCCCAACCATGTGGAGGAATTCCATGATCCGTGCCACGGTTCGCTCCTTGACAATTTTCGCTTTCGTGTTTCCTGCTGGTATCGCATACGCAGCAGGTGGGTCGAGTTCGACACCACCACCACCGGCGCCGCCAGCCGACCCGATGGTGGAGGCCGCACGGCACTACAACACGGGTGTTCGGTATCGCAACAAGGCCTGGAAGCTGGAAGAAGAGCAGGCCGACGTGGAGCCGGCAAAACAGGACAAGGCTGAGAAGAAGATCGCCAAAACCTGGGCGAACGCCGAACGTGCCTACCGCGATGCGATTGGGCTCAATGACCGTTACCACGAAGCGTGGAGTGACCTCGGCTATGTTCTTCGGCATACGGGGCGTTTCGATCAGGCTCTCGAAGCCTATGACCGGGCGTTGACCCTGTCGCCTTCCTATGGGCCCGCGATCGAATATCGTGGGGAGGCCTACTTGGGACTGAACCGAACGGAAGATGCCAAGCAAGCGTACATGTCGCTCTTTGGGCAAGATCGCGCGCTCGCAGATCAGCTGATGATCGCGATCAAGACTTGGCTCGAGCACCGAACTGCTGACCCTGCTGGTGTCGACCCACCTACATTGGACGCACTTGCGTCGTGGATCGCTGAGCGTGAGCAGGTCGCCCAACACGTGCCGAGCCCTCAAGAGCAGCAGGCGAGGATTTGGTAGCGGCAATTCGAGTGTGGGCCAAGGCATCGTTCGGCAGCAGCTCATGAGGTTTGGAAGGGTGGGTGTTTGCTCACTCCTCGCTTTGGTGCTCGGAGGCACCGGCTTTTGCGGGCAGACCGCCTTGGGTGCGCCGTCGGTATCAGCAGGAACGTTCGCGTGGCAGCTACCACCGGGATTCCCCGTGCCGCTGATGCCGCCGAACAACCCGATGAGCCTGGCCAAGGTCGAGCTCGGTCGCTGGTTGTTCTTCGATCCGCGGTTGTCGGGGAATGGCAGCTTGTCCTGTGCTGGTTGCCACCAGCTCGCGCGGGCATTCACGGATGGTCGCGCACATGCCGTCGGCGCCACGGGAGCGCACCACCGTCGCTCGACGATGTCGCTCGTCAACGTTGCCTACAACCTGAGTTACACCTGGGCCGGACCGCGGGTTCGCACGCTCGAGCAGCAGGCCCGGATCCCGCTTTTCAACCGACACCCGATCGAAATGGGGATGGACGGTTCGGTGGCGACGGTGCTCGGGCGTTTGCGCAGCGACGAGGCCACGAAGCGCCGTTTCCGGGCCGCCTTTCCCGGTGATCGGACCCCCATTTCGGTGACCAGCGTTGTTCGTGCGTTGGCCAGTTTCGAGCGAACGTTGATTGGCGGTGATTCCGCGTTCGATCGTTTTGTCTATCGAGACGAGCACCAAGCGTTGTCTCCGGCATCTCGGCGTGGCATGGACCTGTTCTTTGATGAACGGTTGGGCTGTAGCGGGTGTCACGGTGGTTTCAACTTCTCAGGGCCGGTGACGTTCACCGGCGCTTCGATGACGGAGCCACGTTTCCACAATACGGCGCTCTACAACCTGCGCGATCGAAAGGGACGTTGGGGGACCTACCCTCGATCGGACCTCGGTCTGCGGGAGCGTTCGGGCCGTCGGCGGGACACCGGTCGTTTTCGCGCGCCAACGCTCCGCAACGTGGCACTGACCGCGCCCTACATGCACGATGGCAGCGTGCGCACCCTCGGTGAGGTCGTGGCCCACTATGCGGCGGGGGGGCGCACAATCGCCCTTGGGCCGAACGCAGGCATTGGCGCCGAAAGCCCACTGCGAAGCCCCAGGATTCGTGGATTCGCGATTTCCCAAACTCAAACCCGAGAATTGGTTGCCTTTCTCGAAAGCCTTACGGATCGAAGCTTGCTCGACGATCCGCGCTTCCAGAATCCGTTCACCAACCACCAACCTTAGGTCTCTTGTAGGACCACTACTTCTGGTGAGAAAATGGAAACGCCTGAGCCCAAGGCATTTCGCGGCGCTTCCGTGGCCGAGGTGAGAAGGTATATCGCGCGGTGTTTCATAGAGCACAGCTTGATGCCCCGTACTTCCAAGTACCTGCACTCGCTCGCCACGGATCTGATTGCCAATCCAGGGTAGAATGCTCCCGATGTTGACTTTGGCACGACAATCGGTTTTCTTGGCATGTCTCGACGACTGACCGGGGCGATGATTGGTGGCCTGTCGCTCATCGCGACGTGGTTCTTGCTCAGCGCAGGACCGGGGCAGGTACGACCGGCTTTCGGAGATGCCGTCGAGCACCGCGTCGTGCTTTCCCAGCCGTACACCGTCGATCGTAAATACCGTTCGATGACGGGACCGTCCAGTCGCGAAGATCTGCATCTGAGGTCAGAGGATGAGGGGCCTGAGTTGATTTGGATTACCGGCTACGAAGCCGAGATGGTCGATGGCGACGGTGAGTCCCCTCAGCGTCAAGAATTCATGTGCCATAGCAACCTCGACCTCGATCCCACGGCTCATCGGGCGGCACTGGCGACCACGCAGAGCTTCAGTCCACGCCTCTTCACGTTGTCACAAGGGCAACAAGAAATTACCTTTCCCGAGGGCTTCGGTATTCCCATTGTTTCCGACGAGTCGTTGTCGCTAACGACACAGGTTCTGAACCTCAACATCGAGGGACAGACCTTTGATGTTCGTCATCGGGTCACCGTGAGCTTTGTTCGCGATCGAGAGGTCGAAGGCACGATGAAACCGTTGTTCCCGATCGGGGCCTATGGTCTCAAGTTGCTTCAAGGAGAAGATGGGTACTACGGTATCAACCAGGCCGACGCCGAGCGCCACGGCCCAGGTTGCCTATTGGGAGAGGCTGCGAGTGAGCATGCCTACGACGATCCATTCGGTCGGACCTTCACCGGCCACTGGGTCGTCCCGCCAGGGCGGGAGGTCAACCGGACCCTCGTGACCCAGATCATGAGGGTGCCCTACGACACTACGATTCACTACATCGCCGTACACCTACACCCCTTTGCCGAGTCGTTGGAGCTTCGCGATCTGACGATTGACGCTACGGTCTTCAAGAGCAAGGCAGAGAACTTCGCGGAGCGCATCGGTTTGCGACGGATCGATTCCTATGGCAGTCAAGAGGGAATTCCCGTGTACGCGAACCATCAATACGAGATGATCAGCGTGTACCACAATACGACCGATGAGCCCCAAGACTCGATGGCCGTCATGTACATCTACCTAAGGGATCTTGGACTCGAACGTCAGCTACCCGAGCTTCGGGCTCGCTATTCCGACGCTCATGAATAACATCAAGCCCTCACCGGGCCGAAGGCAACCGATCAATCCACCATGGCCGCAATAAAAGACGAGAGCAGCGCAACCATCAACCTCGGACCCGAGTTGGCATTTATGGCCGATGAAAGCGAAGAATCTGAGAGCGACATGTTTCGGGCCGGCGAGATCGTGCGGGCTCGGTACCGGGTCGACCGTTTGATCGGAAAAGGAGGCATGGGCGAGGTCTACCAAGTACATGACCTGCGTACCGACGATCAGTTGGCCCTGAAGACGGTTCTGCGCGAGCGCGTGGGCAACGACAAGGTGGTTGCGCGTTTTCAGCAGGAGGCCGAACTTTCCCGTCGCGTTTCGCATCCCAATGTGCTCCAGATCTACGATGTGTTCGAGGTACGCAAGGCTGGGTTCGTCGAGCCGGTTCCTTGCATGGTCATGGAGTATCTGGACGGCAGCACCCTGGCGGACCGCCTTGAGGTCGAAAAACGCTTGACGGTGGAGGGAGCCCTTCCCATCGTGTGCCAGATGGCAACGGCGCTCGCCGCGTCCCACCGAGCAGGGGTCGTGCACCGCGACCTCAAACCGGACAACGTCTTCCTGGTGCCCGAGAAAGACGGCGAACCTCGCGCGGTTCTCACCGATTTTGGCGTTGCGCGAACCACGCCGACCGAAGTCGGTGGAATGGAGTCAGATTCGTTGACCGCCACGAACGTGATTCTGGGCACACCGTTTTACATGGCACCAGAGCAGCTCGAGCTGGAAACCGCGACCCCGGCGACCGATATCTACACCTTTGGCTTGGTGATCTACGAGATGGTCACCGGAACCTTGCCTTTTCTTGCCCAGTCCACGTTGCAGACTGTTTTTAGGCGTGTTCGGGAGGATCCGGCATCACCCCGCGAGCACCGACCCGATCTGGACGTCGCTTGGGAGCAAACGATTCTTCGGTGCCTGGCCCGCGAGCCAGCCAACCGCTTCGGCAATGCCGAAGAGATTTGCGCTGCACTTAGCGGATCGGAGGTGGAGCCTGGATCTTCGGTTGCCGAGCCGGTACCGCCTTCGTTCGTCGCTCTTATCGTGGGCGGCGTTTTGGTGGTGGCCTTGGTGATTTGGCTCATCATGCAGTAGCTGACGGAAGTCCGACCCGAGCCAGTCACGGGGTGGGTAGGTGAGGCAGTAGAGGGCCGGCCGCTAAAACGACCGACCCATCCGACAAGAGGTATGGTTTGTCGCTAGGTCACTAGAACCACCAATATCTTTACAGATGAGCCAGATGTTGAATGTAGAGCTTGCCTGGCAGAAAATCCCCCCTGGCCCTCCTTTGGAAAAGGGGGGGAGACGGATTGCGGGGTCCGGCCCTCCCCCTTTTCTAAAGGGGGATTGAGGGGGATTTCCGTTCGGCCAACGTAGCGAGTACACTGCTCGTGGTCTGAGGCGAAGCCTCGCTAGTGGTGGCCGCGACGATGGGATCGATGTGGAAGCTCGGATTCCTGCACGGTTCCATCGCCGTTCGCATCGAGTTCATCGAATCGGGTCTCGAGATCGGCCACGGGGAGGCTTCGGCCCGCAGGCGATTCGCTGTGGTTGGCCCGGGTCGCGGCAAGGACCTCCGTCATTGAAAGGGCACCGTCGCTGTCGCCATCAGCGACCACCAGAAACGCCTGCCATTCCTCACGGGTGATCGCACCGTCGCCGTTGCCCGCAGCGTCAGCCGCGTGGATCAGTCTAAGACCAGGGCGGGCGTTCCCCCGCATGTGCCGTTTGGGCCCACGCGGGCCCCGGTGACGCCGGTTTTGGCGATCTTCAGCATTCACGATCCCGTCATCGTTGCGATCAAGACGTTGGAAGAGACCGGTCATCTCTTCGACAGTCTGCTCGCCTTGGAGACCACGTTCGAATGGACCGCGACCACGAACTCGGTGGAGTCCTTCGGGCCGCATCGCTCTTCGTTCGCTGTCGTCGATTGTTCCGCTTTGGTCGGTGTCGAGGCCTTGAACAAAGGTGGTCCACTCGTCGAGGGTTACGGATTTGTCCTGGTCGCTGTCTGCCAGGGCAATCGGACCACCGCGATGGTGGCTGCGGAGACCGGCGGGAAGATCTGCGTCGTTCAGGACACCGTCGGCATTGCGATCCAAGCGTTCGAATGCGTGGTTTTGGGCCTCGAATTCTTCACGCGTAATGGTTCCGTCCCCGTCGGCATCGAGGTGCTCAAATCGGCCGTCAGGCCTTTCGGCTGCTGCCGGGTAGGCCACAAAGAGGGTAACGAGAAGGCTGTTGAGTAGGCGTGTCCGTTGCATGATGATCTCCTAAGCTGAAAGCACCGTTGTCGGTATTGCGTTGGTGTTCTCACTCGACATCAAGATGATACGGAATCGACCCATGGTTGGTCCTCAAGCCAGCGCAAGGACATTGTTAGCAATGTAAATTGATGTTAGGAAGGAGCTTACGGGCTGCTAGCATCCGCGGACAATGCGATTGAACGATCCGCGAGGTTTAGGTTTGTTGGGGCTGGGTTTGACCCTCATGCTGGCCTTGGTGGGTTGGTTGCAGTACCGGTGGATCGGTGAGTTGAGTCGTGCCGACCGTGAGCGTACGACGCTCGGAATCGAACGTGCAGCTGCGGCTTTTGCCCACGACTTTGATCGGATTGTTTCGCTCGTCGCGTTGGCGTTCGTTCCGCCCCTCGGGACGAGGCATGACGAGCATCGGCTGATCGAGGCCTACCGGCAATGGCATCGAAACGCGGCCTACCCCAAATTGATTCGTGGCATCTTTCTTCGATCCGGCGGACCCTCGGGAACGTGGTCCGAGCTCGATCTCGGGACCGGCGTTGGTCGTCCGGTGGTCCTGCCTCCAGATCTGGAGGCCCTCGACGATCCGCGCACGAGGCCGTTCCCATTCAGGCTCCGCGGCACACCGGGTCCTGGTGAGCGTGGGGCGATGGGACCGCTCAATGACCAGCTTCCGGCCTTGGTGTTGCCCATGCGCGGCGATCGACGGCGGGGCCGTAACCTGGGGATGGGTAGGCCACGGATGATCGTCTTGTGGTTCGATCGAACCGTGATCTCGACACGCATTCTGCCCGACTTGGTGGCGCGCCATTTCGCTACCGCAGGGGAAGAACCGTTTCGTCTGACGGTGGTTCGACGCGACGAGCCATCGACGGCGGTCTTTCAAAGTGGCATGCCGTCAAATGGACCCTTGCCGGCAACCGCCGAGTCTCGAGTGGTCTTGTTTCGGCTCTTGCCTCTCCCCGAGCTCTCCGGGCCGGAAACAGAGCAGCGCTTGCCGGAAGAGAATCGTGAGCTGATCGAGGGTAGGCGTCCCGCGCACCGATTGCCCAATGCCTATGAGATGGTGAGTCGAGCAAGCGAGGCCCAGTGGAGCTTGTTCGCCGAACCCCCTGGAGGTTCGGTAGACGAAGCGGTGCAGCGAGCACGTCGCCGCAATCTCGGCTTGAGTGTGGGGGTTCTTGGGCTGCTGGGCGGAGCGCTGGCGCTCTTGTTGGTGGCGACCCGGCGGATCCACCGTCTGGCGCGGCAGCAGCTCGACTTCGTTGCGGGGGTTACCCACGAGCTTCGGACGCCCATCGCGGCGATGCGTGTTGCCGGCCAGAACCTGGCGGATGGTGTGGTTCAAGAGCCCGATCGTGTCCGGCGGTATGGCGTTCTGGTCGAGCGAGAGGGGCGCCGTTTGACTACCATGATCGAGCAGGTTCTGGCGTTTGCTGGTATCCAGGCGGGTCGCAGGACCTATGCTCGCGAGGCGCTATCGGTCGCGACGGTCGTCGAGATGGCCGTCGAGGAAATGCGGATGGCGATCAAGGAAGCTGATATGACTGTGGAATCGGTTGTGGCAGACGAAGTGCCCGTCATCTTGGGAGACGAAACCGCGCTTGTTCAGGCGGTTCGCAACCTCATTGAGAACGCCGTCAAATACGCCTCGGAAGGCGGTTGGCTTCGGGTCGAAGGGAAGGTTGCCGAGGTTGCCGAGGTGGCCATCCTGGTTTCGGACCATGGACCGGGAATCGCCGCTCGCGATCGAGTGCGCGTCTTCGAGCCATTCGTTCGTGGTGAGCCCGCTGGTTCCGCGACGGGGCATATCGGCGGCAGTGGTCTGGGCTTGAGCTTGGTGCGAGACATTGTCGAAGGCCATGGGGGAACGGTTGCGGTCACCAGCGAGGTTGGTCGCGGCAGTACGTTTACCATTCACTTGCCAACGAGGGCGGCCGAGAGGTAAGCATGAACGACAAACCGCGAATTCTCGTCGTCGAGGACGAGCCGAGCTTGGCATTGACCGTGAGTGATCGTTTGTTGAGTGAAGGCTACGAGGTCGAGACTGCGGCCGATGGCGACCGTGGGTTGGCCCGTGTGCTCGAGGGTGGATTTGATCTGGTGCTTTTGGATGTGATGCTGCCGGGTAAGAACGGGTTCGACGTGTGTCGCGACCTGCGGCAGCGTCGCATCGATGTTCCGGTGTTGATGCTCACGGCACGGGGAGAGGTGTTCGATCGGGTCGTCGGACTGAAGCTCGGTGCGGATGACTATGTGGTCAAGCCCTTTGAAATGGTGGAGCTTCTGGCCCGAATCGAGGCGTTGCTCCGCCGGGCCCGAACGCCGATTTCAGCGGCCAGCGGCCACTACGTCTTTGGCGAGATTCAAATTGACTTTCAGCGCAGCGAAGTTCAGTCGGGTGGGGTGCCAATCCCACTCTCAGCGCTCGAGTTCAAGCTTCTGGCCTACCTGATCGAACGCCGTGGGCAGGTCATTGGCCGGGACCAGCTTCTCGACGAGGTTTGGGGTTACGACAGCGATGCGTTTACACGGACAGTCGATGTCCATGTCGCCTCGTTGCGTCAGAAGACCGAGATGAATCCGAGTCGGCCTCAGTTCATCCTGACAGTGCGGGGCCGTGGCTACAAATTCGTTGGTTGATCACCTGGCGGATTCTTTTTTCGTTGACTCGACCGGAGGAGCCCCCTCGACGTCGGAGGCCTCGGAGTCTGGAGGCAGGGCGCGGTAGATCCAGGCTTTGGCGATCCGCCAGTCGCGGCTGACTGTGGCGGTCGAGCACCCCACCACCCTCGCGGTCTGGGAAACCGAGAGACCACCAAAGAAGTGAAGCTCGACTACCCGTGCCTTTCGGTCGTCGAATCGGGCAAGTTTTCCCAACGCCTCATCGAGCGCCAGAATCTCGATAGGGGCGTCGATCGCGGGCGCACCGTTGGCCTCATGCAGGGTGACACAGATCATGCCACCGCCCCGCTTTTCCCGCATGTGGGCCCGCGCATGGTCAACCAGAATGCGTCGCATCATGCTCGAGGCAATCGCAAAGAAATGGGCTCGACCGCTCCACGCAATGGTCTGGCCTCCACAAAGGCGCAGGAACGTCTCGTGTACCAATGCGGTGGGCTGCAAAGTGTGATTCTCTCGTTCTCCCCGAAGGTAGGCGGCGGCCAGGCGTCGTAGCTCGTCGTAGAGCACAGTCATGAGCTGTCCACCCGCCTCGCCATCGCCTTGGGTCCAGGCTACGAGCAAGCCACTTACCCCGGGATGGTCGCCAGCAGGGGGCGGCCCTCCGCCGGTGATCATTGCTGGACCTCCACACGAGAGTAGGCGAGGCGCTGGCTGGCCAGCAGCTGGCGGAGGTTGTGATCCTCCGGCGCCAATACCACCGCACGTTGGAGGGCTACAATTGCATCATCGCCCTGGCCCGCGAGGTCGTAGGCACTTGCCAGACCGCGCAGGGCCTCGGCCGTTTCGTCCAATGCTGAGAAATGATCGATGGCCGCGCTGCTCTCGCCGCGGCGTAGAAGATCCCAGCCGTGATTCAATCGGGCGGATGCCACGCCCTGTTGGCGGGTACGCAGGCGCTCTTCTTCAACCAAGCGGCGAAAGGTCACCAAGGTTGTCGCGGCCTCCTGGGTTTGGCCTTGTCGACGTTGAAGTTGCGCCAGCCCGTAGTAGGCCTGCGAGAATTGAGGCGCCTGCTCGATGACCGACCGAAAAACGCTGCTCGCGGCGTCGAGATCGCCTGCCAAGGCCAACGCACGGCCTAGGTCGAAATGGAGGTCGATCGCGTTGGGTTGTTGCTCTGAGGCTTTGCCCAAGGCCATCGCTGCTTCGGACCCTCGGCCCTGCCAAAGCAGGAGCCGCCCCAACTGGTGGTGCCACAGGGCGTCGCCGCCCGAAGCCGCGAGACCGTTGCGAAGCTCGGATTCGGCGGCCGCGGGGTTGCCAGTTTCCCAATAGGCCGTTGCGAGATAGAGGTGCATTTCGAGACTCGCGTTTCCATTCGCTCGCGCGCGAAGAAGCGGCACGAGGGCGCTGGTATGCTGCTCACTCTTGACCAACGATTCACCGAGCAACTGATCCACGCGCGAATCGTGGGGCTCGGGGAACGCAACGACCTCGAGTATCGAGGCAGCCTCGGCTGGCGCGCCCTCCCGTAACCACGCCTGGGCGAGGCCAACGACCAGGGCGCGGGAAGCGCCGAGTTGGTTTCGGGAAACCATCTCGCGCGCAATCTCCATGAACGTGCATCGTCGACCAACATGCTCGACGGCTCTCGCAATTGCGGGCCCAGCGAGGTCGAGCTGACCTGCCGCCAAGGCGCTGGTCGCTTCGGCGATTGCTTCCATCGGCGGTGGTTCACACGCATGTGAGGCGCTGGTCTGCTGGGCGATCGCCAGCAGACCCACGAGGGCTGCGCATGCGAGCCGTACCGGTTCTTGGCGTTGGCGTCTCACGACCGAGCTGGCCTCAGCGCTGCTCGGACGCTTGGCTCGGAGCAGGCTCGGCCGGACGTACGGCCACCATGGCAAGTACACTGCCTTCGGGGTGAAAGGCCAAACGGGTCAGCTCGTCGACCGGGAGTTCAGCAATCAATTGCCAGGTCGTGTCGTGATCAGGCCGCCACCGAAAGAGCTTGTTGCCATCACCCATCCAGAGGCTGCCATCGGGCGCCCAGGCGTAGTCCTCACGATGGGGACGGGTCTCGATCAGCAATTCGAGTTTTCCGGTCTCTGGATCCAACGCGGTAACCCACCACGAGTCTTCGCTGATCTTGTGGACGAAGCTCATGGTCTTTCGCCCGGGAATCGACGCAAGCGCGCGACCGATGTCCTTGGCAATGACTTTGGGGGCAGCGCCGCCGAGGGTCGCAAGTTGCAAGGTTGGTGGCTCGCCGAGAACGAAGAGGATCAGGCGCCGGTCGTCGATCCAAGCGTGGTAACCAACGGGCTCGACATCGGGCAACAAGAGCACCGGTACCGTTTTCTCGCGCGCCAATGGGAAGCGCCAAAGTCGTTGCTTCTCATCTGGCTCGACCCGAATGACCGACATGCCGCCGTTGGGCGTGGGGGTGGGGGAGTACTCACTCTCTGCGGTGTTGGTCAAGGCGGTGTCGTCGCCGGTGGCCAAGGTGTAGTGCCGGATATCGGCTTGTCCATCCGCGCCGATCGACGTGTAGATCAGGCCGCTGCCGTCTTGGATGAAGTGCGGCTGGTTGTCATAGCCCTCGCGATCAGTGACCGGCTTGATGGCGCCGGTTCGTGGGCCCTCCGGCGTCGAAACGATCGAAATCAAGTGGATATCGGTTCCGGAAGGCGCCTGCGCGAAAGTCGCTGACCCGGCGCCACATACGACGCCGAGTAGCAGCCCGAGGGTGAAGCTGAGATGGCCGGATTTGCGAGGGAATTCGTTGAGACTCATCTCGCCAGCCTATCGCATGCGGTCGTGCTACTCCACGGGATCGGGCTGGATCGGGCCGGAAACCGGGACCATACGAGCAACGCATCCACTGTCTAGGGCCAGGCCACCGAGATCGAAACTGTATCGGCTGGACGCAAAACGGGCCGGGGAGCTTTCGCTCTCCGGCCCGCCGAACTCGATGAGTCAGCCCTTACGGGTTGACCATGGCCGGGCTGCACGCCGAATCCAGGCTCAACGCGTCGAGGCCGACGCTGTAGAGACCCGAAGCCGACATGATGGTCGTTACGTAGTTCTGGGTGATGTTGTCACCGTACGCACTCGCGCTCGCCTGCAAGTTGACGTAGAGCCAACCGAAGTCGAAATCGCAGACCTCGATGAAGCAGCTGTTCGGAGTGAGCGGCGACTCACCAACCGCACAGTGGTTCACCTCATTCGGGATGAACACGGCGACCTCTTCGGGCGGCAATGGGTTCGAGGGACCCGGATCCGGAACGATCTCGCAAACCGTCTCGGACTCGTTCCACGCGATCACGGCACCCTTGCCGGTCTGATTCGCGAGGTCGAGTGGCCACCAGCCTGGGCCGGGAGCGCCACAACCGTACGACGCGCTGGAGCCATCGGCTTCACGCCAAACGCTCAGCTTGGTGCCGTCGAAGGCACCACCACGGGCGAAACGGGTCGCGTAGGTCGTGCCCAAGGGCTCACGGTAATCAGCGGCCGAAGCGCCATTGTAGCGACCGTAGAAGGTGTGATCGCCAGGCATGAAGGCCTGCGGATCAGCCTCGATGTGCACGGCGTTGAAGCCCTGCGCAAAGGCGTTCGCTTGATCTTGGAAGAAGTAGTCGCCCCAAAGGACGTTGTTGTTCCCCAAGATGCCCGACGTGTAGTAGTCCGGGTTGGACGGGAAGTCGAGCGAGCAGTCGGTGGTGTTGTCAATCGTGATGTAGCCGATTGCCACATCCGGCTTTTGACCGGAACCAGCACAGGTGCCCAAGGCACTCGACGGTTTACCCGTGAACCACTCTTGCATGAGGGTGATCAGCGCGCCCGAGAAGGGGTTGATGTAGTTCGGACCACCACCGGGGGTGGCCGAGTTGTTGCAGCTCGGGAACGGCACGCCGGGGTCCGAGCACGAGCCGTTGGGGCTCACGCCGAAACCGGTCTGCGGCAGCTGGCCGTCGCAGAAGATGTTGCGCAGGTTGATGGTCTGCACATCGTAACCGGTCAGGTACACATCGAAATCGAGTACCGGAACGGTCTGGTCGGTCCAGAGGGTGACGTGCGCAATTTGGGGTGCGCTCGAAGCATTGTTGATCGAGAACAAGGTCGTGAGACCTGTGCGGCTCGTGCAAGCTTCGGGGGTTACGTCGACAACGAACGACGGGATCAGCAGGGTCGCTGCGGGCACGTTATCGATCGTGCACAGCTCTGCGAATGCGGGGCCACCGATTGTGACGGCGGCGAGGGCTAGGATCAAAAGTGATCGCCTCATGCTTACTCCTTCCTGGGTCTCTTAGAGGATCTTGTTGACTACGCCGGACATTAGTCACCGGCGATCACTCCCACACTGAAAATCCGGCCATGAAGCCGGAAAACAGGCACGTCTCCGATCCGGTAGCCGCCCAAAGTAATCGAGCCATTACCAAACCGCGGTTATCGTGCACCGGGGAACGGCCGAACAATAGCACAAGAATCGTTGCACGTCACCACCTAAGGTTCTTTCAACGAGACGATTCTGGTCCGACGGGTGGCCTGGTAAAGTGTGGGAAAAGCGGCAACGAGTTCGAGACCTCCCGGAGGATGACGAGCATGTTCGAGAGTCCACTGGTGCCAATGGTCCTTTTTCTCCTTTTTTCGGGACAATCGGCTGTGGATGATACCCAAGCGGCTGTGTCGGCAATCGCTCCCGCCGACGCGATTGTCGGAGAATGGCTTACCGCCGGTGGCGTTAATCAAGCGCGGTTGCGTATTTCCCGTGAGGGAGGCGCCCTCAACGGTGAGGTCGTTTGGCTGTACCAGGCAGTGTTCCCTGCCAGTGAGGGAGCCGAATGGGAGGGAAAGCCGAAGACCGACCGATTGAATCCGGATCCGGCCTTGCGAGCGCGCCCCATTGTTGGCTTGTTGTTGCTCGAGGGCTTTCGCTATCGAGGTAACCAGCGCTGGGGTGGCGGTACGATCTATGATCCCGAGAGTGGCAAGACCTATAAGTGTAAGTTGACGCTTTCGAGCGATGATGTCCTCGATGTTCGGGGTTTTGTCGGCATCGCGCTGATCGGTCGCACGACCCGATGGACGCGCGCCCCTGAACCCGAAGGGCTGTCGCTGGCAGGCTCCTAGTCCTAAAACAAGCGCATACGAAGGATGAGATGCGCGAAGATCTTGAGGCTCAAGTGCTTACGAAAAGCGCAGGCGCACCCGAAGGTTCGTTGAGCATTTTCGGAAGTGATTGAGCCCAAGAGATTTGTGTAGATCGCCTTCAAGATGCGCTGGTTTTGGGCCTAGTCGTCGTGCTCGGCAACCAGTCGTAGCAGCGTGCTGCCGTACTTGCCGGCAACCGCGGGGCCGACCCCCTTGACTTCGAGAAGGTCAGCCTCGCTTTTGGGGCGGGTGGCGGCAATGCCCACCAGCGTCCGATCGATCATGACGCGAAAGGCGGGGATCTTGCGCCGCCGAGCTTCCCCGAGTCGCCACGCCTTGAGCGCCCCAACCAACTGTGGTTTGGCATCGAGGGCCGGCTGTGGTTTCTCCTTGGTCTTGTTGGACTTGCTGCGTGTGCGAGCTGGTTTTTTGACCGGTGCAGAGCCGGTGAGGCGCAGATCGGCCGTTGTTTCCTTCTGAGCCATCCATCCTTCACGTGTGAGACTGGCCCGCCGGTATCGGATGGTGTGGCCGTTCTTGTCAAAGGAATCGTCGCGCAGGGTCATGAGGCCGGCGCGGGTCAGCGCACGCAAGAGTTGCTCAAAGGTATGGCGATCGAGCCCGCTACCCACTTTCGTGAAGAGTCGGCCCGTGCTTTGATCGTCATGTTCCCGCAACGCTGCGAGCAGCATTGTTGCAACGCGGTTCTCTCGAACCGAGGCGGGGCGCGTATCCTGAGCTTGGCACGCGTCGGGAGCGCAGGCGTCACAGAGACCACACGGCTCGCCTGAATCTTCACGATCGCCGAAATGCGTCACCAGATGCAGCATTCGGCAGCTGGAGCCCTCGGCAAAGCGGGTGACGTTTTCGAGTTGGGCGAGTCGGTGTTCACGCTGGGTGCGGTAGGGCTTCTTCCACGCGTCAACTCCCTTGGCTACATTCTCTTCGGGGTCGATGAGCGCGCCGCCGTGAATCCACAGCTTCTCGAGCGCCTTGTCGAAGACCTCGGCGTCGAGTTCAGGTACTTGGACCGCCAGCACTTCTTTGGGAATCGGCTTTTGAGGAAGCTTGCGGAAGATGCGGTCGAGAACCATGGAATCGGGATAGTCGCGTTCGTGGAAGAACTCGTGCGTCCGTCGATCGGCAAAGGAGTGCAGGAGAACCGCTCGCGAGGGGTTGCCGTCGCGGCCGGCTCGGCCGATCTCCTGGTAATAGCCTTCGAGGCTGCCGGGCATGCCGGTATGAATAACGGAGCGAACATCGGCCTTGTCTACCCCCATACCGAAGGCCACGGTGGCGACGATGACGTCGAGATCCCCACGGAGGAATGCTGTTTGAGTCCGGTCGCGCACGACCGACGTCTTGCCGGCGTGGTAGCTGGCAGCGGGAAAGTTCTTGGCCATCAACTCGCCGAGGTCGTCGGCTTTCCGCCGGGATGGTGCGTAGACGATCGCGGGGCGTCGTTCCGGCGCCGCGAGCAAACGGGCGACGGCCTGTGGCCGCTCGGCGGGCCTCATCTCCACCACCTCGACAGCGATGTTGGTGCGCCGGAAGCCGTGGATGAACCGGCGCGCCGCGTCCATGCCGAGTTGACGCACAATGTCGTCTTGCACTCGGGGGGTGGCAGTGGCGGTAAGTGCCACGATGGGCGCGGGTCTGAGCTGCGGCAGCCGCTCGCCGAGAAGTCGGTAGTCGGGGCGGAAGTCGTGCCCCCACTGTGAGATGCAATGAGCTTCGTCGACCGCAATGAGTGCTGGTGTCTGACGCGCGAGCATCTCGGTGAATCCGGGTACGGCGAGGCGTTCGGGCGCAATGAAGAGAAAGTCGAGGGTGCCGTCCAGGTAATCGCGGCAGGTGCGGCGGACCGTTCCACGGTCGCGGCCGGAGTGAATGCGGGCTGCTGCAAGACCATTCGCTCGTAGTTTCTCGACCTGATCTTCCATTAACGCGATCAGGGGCGAGATCACTACGGTCACACCAGCCCTGGCCAATCCAGGAAGCTGGTAACAAAGAGACTTGCCGGCGCCGGTCGGCATGACCAGCAGGGTATCGACGCCTTCGGTCACCGCGCGGCAAACGGCTTCCTGGTAGGGGCGAAACCCGTCAAAACCGAAGGTGGATGCGAGCAGCGACCCCAAGTCGTCAGGTGCGACCCGCTCCCGGGGGCGCCGTGGGTTGGGAGGCGACCACTTGGTTGGCGGTGGAGCAGCTGCGGTGGGAAGGAGCGTTAGCTGGCCGGGCGGCATTGATTGTTGATTCGGCGGGCGAAGGGTGGGTGCGGGCATCGGCCCACCGATCGGTGGCTCCTCGATCGGCCCCGCGGGCATCGGGGCTGTCGATGCGGGCAGGGGGAGGGAGTCGTCGCCGGTGACCAGATGCCAGTCATCATCAGGGGCTTGCTGCGCCCACGGCGGTTCTTCGGCCGCGGAGGTCAAGCCAAAGTCGTCATTCATGAAGTCGTCGCCGGACAAAGCGCGCCTACTTTCTCATAGGTTGGGCCCTTGCTCACCGCTCTGGCACTGCCTTCTCGGTCCAGTTCCCTTTCACCGGCGGGAGAGAAGGGCGGCGCGGGACGGTTGGAAGATCCGGGATTCGAAGAGCAAGGGTCTGAAGAGCAAGGGTCTTCGGATAGGATCGGCCCAGCTGGCGCAAGGCTGGCGCAACCTTCCAGAATCGAGTTCGAACCGCGTGGTGCGATTGCCCGCGTGACCCCAATCAGGAGACACCTAATGGCCATTCAAGTGGGCGACAGTCTGCCCGATGCGACCTTCAAGACCCTTGCCGCCAGCGGCATCCAAGATCACACAACGGCCGATGTCTTCGGCGGCAAAAAGGTGGTCCTGTTTGCCGTCCCCGGCGCCTTCACCCCCACCTGCTCCGATACTCATTTGCCCGGATTTCAGGTCGCGAGCGACAAGATCCTCGCGCGCGGTGTCGACACGATCGCGTGTCTCGCGGTCAACGACGCCTTCGTCATGTCGGCTTGGGCCAAGGACCGCAACATCGGTGATGACATCATCGTGCTGGCCGACGGTAACGCGGAATTCGCCGAAGCCACCGGCTTGAAGCTGGATCTTGCCGCGTTGGGACTCGGCCCGCGCTCCATGCGCTTCGCCATGATCGTCGACAACGGCGTGGTCCAATACCTGGGCGTCGAGCCTGGCAAGGATGTCGGTGTGTCGAGCGCCGAAGCCGTGCTCGAGCATCTATAGGGTCCCTTCGACTCGGGATCCTGTGGTCGCGCGCGCCGTCGTGGCGGTCTTGGTACCGCCGTCGGCGGTTGTGGCGATTGATCGAGTCGGCCTAACCGAAAGTTCTTGTAAGGCCGAGATGAAACCCAATGTCGGCACTGTTGTTGAAATTGGCCACGTTCTCGGTAAGCCCGAGGAACAGGACTTGCTCGCCGAAGATGACCCGCTTGATACCGAGGGTTATCTGAATCGAGGTGGCGGCGAGTTCTTCGAGGCGAAGGTCATCGAAGGGGCTTTGAGAAACGGTCACTTGGACCAGGCCACTTGTTTTGGTGCCCAAGGCCCTTTCGTACGCCACCATGCCGGATAGGACAACCTGTTGGTTGAGTCCAAGTGACTCGAAAGACCCCAGTCCGACCGCACCCAGCGAGGCATGGAGGCAAGCCTTCTCAAAGTAACGCGTTAGGAGGAGCTGGGCACCCACGTCGACCGAGCCGGAGCTGAGCAAGGCATCCTCGCTGCCCGTGGGTACCTTCAGCAAACCTTCTAGCGCCAGGTGAAAGCGCCTCGTCTTGTTGGGCTTCAAGAGACCGACCTTGACGCCAAGAACGGTGTCACCAAGTTGGACGTCCGGGTCGTGGTCAACGAAGATCTCTCGATCCGGTGTTCGGACATAGGCTAGGAATGCGTCTCTCGGTACCCCAGTGCGCCCCGCCTGGCCAAAGCCGAATGCATCGTGAAAGCCTTCGACCAACTCGTCGAGGATCCCGCCTTGGAAGCTGACGATCGAGACCACCACCTCGGCTTGGATGCGGGGCGTGATCCCGCGCCGAACGGCAATGCCAGTGCGATAGTGCTCGGCATCGAGGATGTAGATGCCGCGGTTGTTACCGTCAGCAGAGATACCCCTGAGCTGGTCGATGGTTAGAGGCTGACGATTGTCACGTTCATCGAGGAAGGTCTCGATGACATCCGAATGAACGAAATCATTGGCCACGGTTGCAATAAGGTCGACCTGCCAGCGTCCAGGAGGCAAGTTGTCGGCCGCCACAGGATCGAATGCAAGGTAGCCGAGACCAAGCCCGAACTGATCGCGGACGCGCAGAGGCCCCGTGTCGACGAGGTAACGACGTGGTCCGGTCGCATTCCGGATCGAGTCTTTTCCGGCCACCGCTGGGAGATCGGTCTTGTCGGTCTCCGGTGTTGGAGGGTCTTGGTTTGCTTGGGACGCGGTCGCCACTAACGAAAGAATGACTGTGAGCATTGCTTGTGAAATAAGCGCAAAATCGAAGAGTGACTTCATCGGACATTCCTTTCAGAGTCTAGTAGGCCCATCGGCAGGACCATCAAGCGAGCATGAGGTCTTGAATTTCGGCATGCTGAACCCTGTCGAAACCTGCACCGAGTTGCTGCCGTCGTTTGAGGCCGCGCTGGACTCGGTCGCTGTTGGGACAAGGTTGCGAGCTGAGGTGAGATGCCGCGGGTGCGTCGCGCGTTACGGAGGTTTTGGCGTTGTTGGTTCGCGGAACCCCGAATTTGGGCATCGTCTTATTGGCAACTACGATAGTCGGGTGCCGCCTCGGAAGCAGCGGTTTATGAGCATTGGTTAATGAGCGTTGGTTAGTGAACATTGGTTAGTGAACATTGGTTAGTGAACATTGGTTAGTGAACATTGGTTAGTGAACATTGGTTCTATTAGTTCTATTATACTGTGTCCGAAACCGATTTCTTATGACCTCCTGGTGCGCTGTGAGCCGGGCATTCGGGTGCTGATGACATTGCCGATCGCGATCTCCCTGGTCGCCCGCCGGATGATTATTTTGACCCCGAGACCCTCGAACTCGAGGTCGGGTTTGCCCGCGGGCGCGAAGGATCGGGTATACGAGATCCTGAATGATATTCACGATGTCAACCGGGTGTGCCACTACCTCGAGGTCGGTGACGCCTATCGCTTCGAAGCCGGCGTCGTCCACAACCTCCAGGCCGATCGCTTCATCGCCAATCACGGTGACGTCGATAACAAGCACACCGCTTTTGCGGTGTTCGAGGCCATTCGGGTTACTTAGCCCGCCTGATTCACCAGCCGCCGGAACGGGTCTTCGAGCTGGGACGGAATGCGACACGGGCGCCGATCGGCAATTCGCACCCAGATGTGCTCGGTGGCACCGTCGGCTAGTCGCTTGTCTTGACATGTGACGCGGTAGCCGAAGCGTAAGCCGCGGCTGGTCATCTTTTCGATCCAGCATTGGACCCGTACCGTGTCGCCGTAGCGGGCGCCTTGGCCATAGCGGGTCTCGGTTCGGCTGACCACCAGGAAGTAGCCCATGGCCTCGATTTCGGCATAGTGAAAGCCGGTTGCGCGGCACAGGTCGGTGCGGGCCAACTCAAACCACACGAAGTAGTTGGAATGATGGACAACGCCCATTTGGTCGGTCTCGGCGTAGCGTACCTCGACATCAACGGTTGCTTGCTGTCGGTCGCTGAATTCAGTGGCTGGTGTGGTCATGGCCGAGGCTCCTGTTCCACGCGCCCGCGGCTGTGACGCAGGACGGTCCACAAGATCTTATAGCCCGCGAGGAAGGTGCCCTTGATGGTCCCCGTGATCTTGGAGACGCCGACCCGCCGTCGATAGCGCACCGGCACCTCGACGACCTGCATGCCTGCTCGTAGGGCTTTGACTTGGAGTTCGGCAGTCCAACCGAAGTCAGGGTCCGACATGCCAAGACGTTCGAATGCGGGCCAAGCAGCGGCACGAAAGGGACCCAGGTCGGTGTAGCGATGGCCGTAGAGCAGGCGAATCAAGGTGCAGGCCACGACATTTCCTGCCCGCGCCTGCGGCAACAGGGCACCGGGCTCACGATCTCCCAGTACCCGCGAGCCGATCACGAAATCAGCCCGGCCTTCGAGAATCGGGGCCATGACCTGAGGCAGTTCCTCGGGATGGTCGGAATAGTCCCCATCGAGGAACACCACAATGTCGGGGGCCTCGGTGGCACGCAAGTGATCGAGGGCGGCCAGGCAGGCGCTGCCGTAGCCCTGGCGAGACGCCAGAACGACCTCCGCACCGCCCGCCCGCGCGACTTTGGCGGTGGCGTCGGTCGAGTTGTTGTCGGCCACGATGACCCGGCTCACTGGCGGTCGCGGGATGTCAGCGAGGACCAGTGGGAGCGAGGCCTCTTCATTGTAGGCCGGAATCACAACGGCGACACGTTGCGGCGTCTGGGTGGGGTTGGGCATAGGGGGCCGGCCTCTCGCGAGCTGCAAGGATACGATACGTGGGGCTGGCGGTGGTGGTTCGAGGTATCCGACTCGGCCATGGGCGTTGCCTGCTATGCTCCGCCGTCATCGCGTGACGCCTTGGCTACCCAGATTGAGAATGCCTGTGGATCTCACGCGCGGCGTCGACCATTGTAGCCAAATCCAATGCCCCTTTACCCTTATCGCGGTCAACTTCCCAGACTGGGCACCGGTGTATTTGTTGCCCCGGACGCAGTCCTGACGGGGGATATCGAGGTCGGTGCGGATACGTCGTTTTGGTTTCAGACCGTGGCGCGCGGGGACGTCAACCAGATTCGAATCGGCGCCCGGACCAACGTGCAAGATGGCACGATCTTGCATGTCACCCATGATCGTTTTCCGCTTTGGATCGGTGCCGGGGTGGTGATCGGCCACGCCGCCGTGGTGCATGGCTGCACGGTGGAGGATGGGGCATTGATCGGGATGGGCGCGAAGGTTCTCGACGGTGCGGTGGTTGAGCATCAGGCCCAGATTGGTGCCGGAGCGTTGGTACCGCCGGGAATGCGGGTTCCCGCGGGCTCGCTGGCTCTGGGCGTTCCGGCGCGGGTAGTGCGGACGTTGGGGGCCGAGGAGCGTTCCGAGATCGAGGCGATTTGTGATCGCTATGTCGCTCTCAAAGACGAATACGTAGCAGAGATGAACGCGGTGGCCTCGTCCGCCGCGGTGCCAGCGAACACCTGAATCGACGAACACTTGAATCGACCTTGATCGGGTCATCCGAATACCGGGCCGGCTGACCGGCCAGCGAGGAAGTAGCCATGAAGCGACGAGGCGCCGGAACCCTCGGAGTCGAAGATGTCGCGACCCGGGTGCGTTTGCAGGCCTGGGTCCATCGCCGCCGTCACTTGGGCGGTCTCCTGTTTCTCGATCTTCGCGATCGCAGCGGCATCGTGCAGGCGGTTGTCCAACCGGAGGAGCAGCCCGAGCTGGATCGCTTGCTCGATCCCGTTCGCGCCGAGTGGGTGATCGAGGTCGTGGGTACGGTGGCGGCCCGAGCAGCGGATGCTGTGAATGCCGAGATGGCGACTGGCATGCTCGAGGTCCAGGTCGAGTCGGCCGCAGTCCTCGCGGATGCCGAAACGCCGCCGTTCGGCATGGACGCGCGGATCGGCGTTACCGAAGAAACCCGGCTTCGTCATCGCTACTTGGACCTACGCCGGCCTGCCCTCCAACAGAACTTCTTGCTTCGCGATCGGGCGACGTTGGCGATTCGCAACTACTTGCATGGACAGGGTTTCGTCGATATCGAGACACCGATTCTGACGCGGTCGACCCCCGAAGGCGCGCGGGATTATCTCGTGCCCTCGCGGGAGCGCCGGGGGAGCTTTTACGCCCTTCCGCAGTCGCCCCAGATCTTCAAGCAGCTGTTGATGGTGAGCGGCTTCGAACGCTACTACCAGATTGCCCGCTGCTTCCGTGACGAGGACCTGCGAGCGGACCGTCAACCGGAGTTCACCCAGGTCGACATCGAGCTGTCGTTCACCTCGGAGGACGAGGTCATGACGTTGATCGAGGGCCTTTTCGCCGAGATCTTCCCCCTCGCCGGTATTGAGCCGCCCGCGACCTACCCACGGCTTACCTACGCGGATGCGATGGCTCGGTACGGGAGTGATCGACCCGACCTGCGTTATGGGCTCGAGATTGTCGACCTGTCCGCCGTCTTGGGCGCGAGCGCGTTCCGTGGATTCAAGGCTGCGGTCGAGGGCGGTGGCGTGGTGCGTGGCTTTGCCGTTCCAGGTGCCGCGAGCGCTAGCCGAAAACAGGTTGATGGCTGGACGGAGATTGCTCGCCGCTACGGCGCATTGGGTGCCCTCAATCTGCGGCACCGCGACGGCGCGCTGGCGTTCCAAGTCAAAACTGCGCTGACCGAGGCCGAAATGAGCGCGGCGGCGGAAGCCCTCGGTCTGGAAGAAGGCGGCCTCGCCCTGATTGTTGCGGGCGACGAGCGTACGACTGCTGAGGCCTTGGGTGCCCTGCGCCAAAGGCTGGCGCGGGACTATGACTTGGTGCCCGCCGAAGCCCACGCCTTCCTGTGGGTGACGGATTTCCCCCTCGTCGAGTGGGACGAAGCCGCCGGTCGCTGGAACGCCCTTCACCATCCCTTCACCAGCCCTGCAGCCGACGAGATCGAACAGCTCGAGACGTCGCCTGGGCAGGTTCGGTCCCGTGCCTACGATGTGGTTTACAACGGCATGGAGCTGGGTGGCGGTTCCATCCGTATCCATCGGCGCGATCTCCAAGAACGCGTCTTTGCGCTCTTGGGCATCGACAAGGAAGAGGCCCAGTCGCGTTTTGGGTTCCTGCTCGAGGGCCTGCGGTACGGCGCGCCGCCACACGGTGGGTTGGCCTTGGGACTGGACCGCCTGGCCATGGTGCTTTCTAGGGTCGACTCGATTCGTGATGTGATCGCCTTCCCCAAGACGGCCTCCGCGACCTGCTTGATGACCGAAGCACCAGCGCCCATCGACGAAGCACAACTGCGCGATCTTGGGTTGGTCTTGGCCAAGAAACAGGTCGAAGCAGATTCGTGAGCCACCAAGCGGAACAGCTTCTTCGGCTCGATGGGGCGATTGTTTCGACGATCCATGTCGGGGCACGAGCCCGCGATGCGGCGGCACCGTTTATTCGACGTTGGGTCGAGGGGCGGACCGTGTTCGTGTTGTCTTCACCTCCGGTCCGAGCCCGCCATGGGGATACCTTGACGCCGATGCTGGCGTCGGCGGGTCAGGTCCATTCGCTCGATGTGGCGGATGGTGAAAGCGCCAAGACACCGGAAGTCGCCACTTCGCTTTGGCAGACGATGCTCGAACTGGGGGGCAAGCGAGATAGTCGATTGGTGACCTTGGGGGGCGGCACGGTTGGCGACCTAGGAGGCTTCGTGGCCGGGTGTTTTCTGCGCGGCATTGCCTTCGTCCAGGTTCCGACCACGCTTTTGGCCCAGGTTGACGCGGCGGTCGGTGGCAAAACCGGTGTCGACCTTCCGGGGGGCAAGAACACGGTCGGCTTGTTCCACCACCCCGATCGGGTCGTAGCCGATACCCGCTTCCTAGCGACCTTGCCGATTGAAGAGCTTCGATCGGGTCTGGTCGAGGCCATCAAGATGGCATTCTTGCTCAACCCGGAGCAACTGACGCCGATCGAACAAGATCTGTCGTCGTTGTTGGAAGGGGAACCGGAAGCCCTCGCGCCGGTGGTCGCGGGTGCCATTGCCACCAAGCGAAACGTGGTCGAGGTGGATCCCCGTGAAGGTGGGACGCGCCGGTTGCTGAATTTTGGCCATACCTTGGGGCACGCGATCGAGACCGCGTGCGGGTACCAAGGATTGCGGCATGGTGAAGCCGTTGCCTACGGCATGTTGTTTGCTTTGCGCTTGGCTGAGGCGCGGGACCTGCCCCGGGAAGATGCCGAACGGCTCCAAGCGTTGCTCAGGCGCCTTGACTTGCCACCTCTTCCGGTGTTGGACCCCGACGAGCTGATGACGTTGATGGCGCGGGACAAAAAAGCCAGCGAGCGGGGATTGGCATGGGTTCTGCCGAGACGCTTGGGAGTCGGAGAGATCACGACGGAGATCGACGCCGCGCAGGTTCGTGCCATGCTCGTCGAGTTTCTCGCCGGACCGCTCGGAGGGTAGTAGACTTGCGCCGCCTTGGCCGACCTCGGCGCGCCATGGTATGGCTCTTACGACGCGAACCGCCTATCAAACTGTGACTGAACCTCGTCAATCGGGCCCCCTTTCGCTTCGGCTGCGCCTGATCCAGCACCTCAAGCTTCGGCACCTGCTCTTCCTGCTGTTGCTGTTTTCGGGCATCATCCCGCTCAGCATTCTCAGCTGGCGGTTGATCAACGACTACCGACAGATCCTGAAGGATCAGGAAACGGTACTCTTGACCAGTGCGGCACAAGCGCTGGCAGACAAGTTGAGCGAGGATCTCGCGCGCCGCCATGAGCAACTGCGCCAGCTGGGTGAGGGGATTCTTGCCCAGCCTGGCTATGAATCCTTGGAAGAGCGTTTCGTCGAGCCCTGGGTGGAGGCGCACCTACGTCGGTTCCTCGAATACAACCCTGAGATCATCGGCCTCCATTTGCTCAATAGCAGCGGTCGAGGGCCGCGGTTGAACAAGCGGGATGTTAACGAGCGGGTGCAAGACGAGATCTTCGATACCTTTAAGGAGACCCGGCGCACTGGCTTGGGTGTCTACCGCTTCGTGGTTCTGTCGGAAGCGCAAGATCCAGGTGTGGTGATCAGCGTTCCGGTGTCGCAGCTGGACGATCAGGCCACCGAAGGTGGCGACTCCTTGGTCGTGCAAGCCCTCGTCACCGTTGAGGTTTCGCTTGGCATCTCGAGCGACCCGAACAGCGCTGAAGAGGTCTTCTTGGTGGACAAGAATGGTGCGTTCCTGTGGTCGGGTGGCACCTGGCCGGAAACACCGCAAATCGAATTGGCCCTGCGCGAATCGGACCTTATTCCCGACTTTGCCCGCCGTATCAGCGTTACCCGCGAGTACGATCTCGAAGTCAATGGACGGCAGGTACCGACCCTGGCCCGTGTGGTTCCGGTGGCCGAGACCGGATGGCGGGTGGTGGTGCACAAGCCGGCAGCCCAGGCTTTTTCGGTGGTTCAGCAAGCCGTGGCGAAGGTGGTGATCGCGTCACTGGTCTTGCTTGGCCTGGCTTTGGCGTTTGCTTTGCTCGCAGCCCGCTGGCTTAGCCAGCCGATTCAACGCCTGGCGGATACCAGCCATGAGATTGCTGCCGGTAATTTCGATCGCCGAGTCGATACCCATGGCCTCGGCTTCGAAATCGCAGACTTCGCGCGCGACTTCAACCGCATGAGCGACTACGTCGCCAACTATGTCGAGCAGCTTCGCCGGGCGGCACAGGCAAACCGAGAACTGTTCATTAGTGCGATCCGTGCATTCGCTGCCGCGATTGACGCGAAAGACCCCTACACCCGGGGACACTCCGAACGCGTTGCGGCCTACAGCCGTGCCATCGCCCGCTATGTTGGGGTGCCGGTCGACGTTCAAGAGCGGGTATGGGTCAGCGCCGTCCTGCATGACATCGGCAAGATCGGCGTCGATGATGATGTGCTCAAGAAGGGCGGTGTCCTGACCCAAGAGGAGCGATCGAAGATGGAAGAACATCCGGTGATCGGGGCGGAGATCGTGGCCCCGATCGCAGACCTCGAAGCCATGATTCCAGGTATACGTTGGCACCATGAGGCCTGGAACGGCAATGGCTATCCGGATGGTCTCGCGCGTGAACAGATCCCTCTGATCGCGCGTATCATAGGCGTTGCTGATACCTACGACGCCATGACCACGAATCGTCCCTATCAGCAGGCCTTTTCGTCTACCTACGCGCTCGAGACCATCGAAAAACTGGCCGGAACCAAGTTTGACCCCAAAATCGTTACGGCGTTCTTGTTGGCTTTTCGCGCTGGACACATCGAGCATGCTCGTTCCCTGGCTGAGAACGTCACGACTTCGGTCAGTCCGATGGCAGCGTCCTTCGAGACTCCCTAATGCCATTTCAATACACGCTCGCCAATCTCCTGGCCGCAAACGATGGCGCGATTGCGGTTCTGTTCCTCGATGACAGCGGCGAGGTCGTTGACCTTGCCTGTTCGCAATACTCGCCGTATGACATGAAAGTTCTCGGCGCCTACGTTGGCATCTACCTACGCCAGATGGACGATTTTTTGACCCAGGCATCGCTGGGTTCACCGCAGGGCTTGCACATCGAGAAGAGTGGGATTCACTTCTACGCGACGGGGCTTCCAGACGGCTACTATCTCGTGCTGGTTCAACGACCGCCGGCCCTGGTAGCAAGGGCACTCAAGACGCTCGAAAATGCTCGCCAGGAACTCGAGCGTGAGATCTTTACCTAGACACTAACCGACCAATTTTCGAACACGAGAAACCACGTGACTGAGGAATTGCAGGACCGGCCGGAAGGTCGCCTGGAGCTGGCGCCCGAGCGCACGTTCCTAGACGAGCCGCAGAAGAAGGGCTTTTGGAAGAAGCTCAAGCGCGGCTTGACGATGACCCATACCGAGATGCTCGATCGCATCGGCTCGGCGGTCGACGGTCGAGCAACGATCGATGAGGAGACCCTCGAGTTCCTCGAGGAATCCTTGATTGGCGCCGACCTGGGGGTCGAGACCGCGCTCGAATTGGTGGAAGCGGTACGCAAGAGCGTTCGGCCCGGCCAAACCAAGGATGTTCTCAAGTTGCGGGAAATGTTGGCAGACGAGATTGCCATCTTGCTGCTCGATGCGCCGCAGCCACCCCCGCCCGGTGATCAGCCGACCGTAACGATGGTGGTGGGGGTCAACGGTGTCGGGAAGACCACTTCGATCGCCAAGTTGGCGCGTTTGCACCAGCGTGAAGGGCGGTCGGTCTTACTTGCCGCTGGTGACACTTTTCGTGCCGCAGCCATCGAACAGATCGCGTTGTGGGGGCAGCGAATTGGGGTCGATGTGGTGCGTCAGAACCAGGGCGGCGATCCCGCTGCGGTTGTCTTTGACGCTTTGAAGGCGGCGCGGGCCCGAGGTGTTGGCCACGTGATCGTCGATACTGCTGGCCGATTGCACAACAAGAAGCACTTGATGGCGGAGCTTGAGAAGATTGGCCGAATCGTCGAGCGCGAGTCTGGTGGCTGGCAGCAACGCACTTTGTTGGTGCTTGATGCCACTACGGGTCAAAATGCGATCTCGCAAGCGCGGGAGTTCATCAAGGCGGTGCCGATCGATGGCGTGGTTCTGACCAAGCTCGACGGGACCGCGAAGGGTGGCATGGCTGTGGCGGTCGCCCGCGACTTGCGACTGCCGGTCATGTTCTTGGGTGTTGGTGAAGGTGCGGACGACTTGATTCGCTTCGACGCCCGCGCCTTCGCTTCGGCCCTGTTTCGATGATCTCCGCGACCGACCTCGATCGGCGTCACCTGAGCCGGGCGTTGGCCCTGGCAAGGCGCGGACGTGATCGCGTGTCGCCCAACCCGATGGTGGGATGCGTGTTGACCCGAGACGGGCAAGTGATTGGTACCGGTTACCACCGGAGAGTTGGTGGTCCTCACGCTGAGATCGAAGCTCTCCGCGACGCTGGCGGTGCCGACGGCGGTGACGGCGCCCGCGGTGCCGCGGCCTATGTGACCCTGGAACCGTGCGACCACACCGGCCGCACCCCACCGTGTTCCAAAGCGCTGATCGCCGCGGGTGTTGGGAGGGTCGTCGCCTGCCATGCGGATCCCAATCCAGCGGTGGCCGGCAAAGGCTTTGACCGCCTGCGGGCGGCTGGTATCGATGTCGTCCACGATGTGATGGCAAAGAGAGCTGTACAGCTCAACTGGCAGTTTCTCGTTGCCATGGTGCACCGGCGGCCCGCGGTGACCCTGAAATGGGCGATGAGCCTCGATGGCAAGATCGCCACCGCGACCGGCGACAGTCAGTGGATTTCGTCGCCGGGTGGCCGCCGCTGGGGCCTCGGGGCGCGCGAGCACCATGATGCGATTTTGGTCGGTATCAACACCGCGTTGGCCGATGATCCGCGGCTCAACCGGCGCCTCGAGCGAGCAGCAACGCCCATTGTTCGGGTGGTGCTGGATCGCCGTCTCAGGCTACCGGTCCAATCACGCCTGTTCGACATCGATGGGCCAGTCCTCGTCTACACGACGAAGAAGTCGGCCCAGAGCAAGGCCGAAACGGTCATGGCGCTCGAAGCGCGCGGCGCAACCGTGACGGCCCTTGACGACGCCGCGGGAACAAATCCGCCCCAGGTACTCGAAGACCTGTACCAACGTGGCATTCGCAGCCTCTTGGTCGAGGGCGGCGGCACGGTTGCGGCTTCGTTTGTGGCCGCGGGGCTGTATGATCGTGTCATGGTCGATTGCGCCCCCCTCATGATCGGTGGCGCGGGGGCAGTCGGTCCGTTGGGTGAGCCAGGCGTGGAGCGTCTCTGTGACGCGCCGCGCCTTGACGATCTTCGCGCTCGTCGTCGCGACGGCGACCTTCTAATCAGTGGGTTTCGTTCAGGATGTTTACCGGACTTGTTCGCGAGCGTGGTCAGCTCCTAGCCGCCCCAGCTTCATCGCCCCACGGTGGTGTGGTGTTGACGATTGGTCACAGCGCGTCGCTCGGCGCTGGCCTCGAGATCGGTGCCAGCTTGGCCGTCTCGGGTGTCTGTTTGACGATTGTCACGCTGGGCCCTGGGGAGGCCGATGGGATGGTCTCGACCGTCGAGTTATCACCCGAAACGTTGCGGCGTACGACCCTGGGCGAAGTTGCGCGGGGTGATGAGGTCAACCTCGAGCCTGCCTTACGGATGGGCGATCCACTCGGTGGCCATTGGGTGCAAGGGCACGTCGACAGCACCTTGGAGGTGCTCGAAGTTCACGATCATGGTGACCACCGGGAGCTGACTTTCCGTCTTCCCGCTGCCTATGGTCGGCTGGTGGTGGAGAAGGGGTCCGTTACCGTCGACGGTGTCAGCTTGACGGTGGCGACGTTGGCGGCCGATCGCTTCATGGTCGCACTGATTCCCCATACCTTGGATGCCACGACGTTGGGACTGCGTCAGCCTGGCGACCAAGTCCACTTCGAGGCTGATGTACTGGCCAAATACGTCCAGCGTGCTGTCGCACCCCATCTCGGACCGGCCTCTGGGCTCGGCGATGTCGGTGGCGCCGACCTCGAATGACCACTCAGGACGGTCGCCGTCGTCTCGTCGCGCAGCTTCCTGAGCCCGCTCGCTTGTGGATCACCCATGCTCCTCGAGGCTGGGCCGCGGCGGAGCAGCCCTTTGTTCACCTTGGCTCGGGTCGCTTGACGCGACCGCGGGGCGAGGCTGAGTGGCAGCCCGTGGTCGCGGCGTCCTGCGATGGCGTTGTATATGTGCCTCCGGTTTCTGCGGAGTTAGGTCCTCGGCGCGAGGCATTGGTTGAACAGTTGGTTTCGGCGGCAACGCAGACCTTGGTCCAGGTGCATCCGGGTGAGGTCTGTGAGGTGCGTGGGGCGTGGATGGTTTACGATCTTTTGCCATGTTTGTTGGCGGGCGACCTCGGCCCGCTTTCCGAACTGCCCCAGGGCTGCGATGTGGTGTGGCCGTTGATCGCTGGTGTGACCGATGAGGTTGACGGTTGGCAAGACGGTTGCCGTCGGCTCGCCGCTTGCGGAGTGCGCACCGTTCAAGCACTCGCCGCAGAAGTCTTGCCGGTCGATCGCCAATGGTTGGTCGAGGATCGGACCGACGAGGTTTTCGATCGCCTGTTTCACGGACCGGAACCTAGCGAACGTGCCTTCGCGCACATTGCGTCTGAGCATGGGCTGGCGCCTTTCGTTGCTCGTCCGGCAATAGGCGAAGGCCGGACCCAACGAAACCATGCATTGGGTGCGGCGCTGGCGCTGGCGGGTGAGCTGTGGCTTCGAATGGGACGGCGTGAATCAATGGGACAGGCCCTTCTGCGGGCAGCGCGGGGTGCCGACACCGCTGCCTACGATCTGGCGGCGTTGGCCGAGGACGGGAATCTCGGGGTGCTCGATTGGCTCGACGAGGCGAGCCAATCGGTAGTCACGGATGTGCTTGCGAACGGTGCTTCGGCATTGGTTGGATCACTGATCGAAGCCTACCTGGGCCAGGATGAGTAGGCTAAACACCCGCGCGGACGTCCTAACAAGACGTCGATCGTCGCGCGATCAGATCGATCTCAACGAGCGCGCCCTTGGGTAGGCCCGCCGCCTGAACGGTTGATCGTGCCGGTCGGTGGGCGCCCATCGCCTCGGCATAGAGGGTATTGAGCGTTCCGAAGTTGGCGAGATCGGCCACGTAGATGGTGGCTTTCAAGACATCGGCGAACCGGCAACCCGCGGCGCTGAGCACGGCTTCGAGGTTGCGCAGGACCTGCCTGGCCTGAACCTCGAAGTCTCCCTCTACGATCTCGCCTGTCCTGGGATCAAGGGCAATCTGGCCCGAAGTGAAAATGAGATCGCCGAGCGCGACCGCCTGGCTGTACGGTCCGATGGCGGCGGGGGCGTCGTCGGTATGAAGAGACTCGATGTTCATGTCGTTGTCGTCCTTGGGTACGAATGAGCGGCCTCGAGAGGCTCGATTGGTTGCCGCGATTACCCCATCTCACCGATGTAGGGGAGGTTTCGGTAGCGTTCGTTGTAGTCGAGGCCGTAGCCGACGACGAAGACATCGTCGATTGGGAAGCCACAGTAAGCGATCGGTACCTCGACCTGCCGTCGTTCGGTCTTGTCCAGCAGGGCGCAAAGGCGCACCGAACGCGCACGCCGGAATCGCAACAAGTCAAGAATGGTTCTCAAGGTATATCCCGTGTCCACGATGTCTTCGATTAGCAGTACGTCGGCACCCCGCACGGAGAGGTCGATGTCCTTGCGAATGCGCACTTCGCCTGGCTCAGTGCTGTCGCCGTACGATGACGTTTGGAAGAAATCGACTGCGAGGGGCACGGTTACGTGCTTGAGCAGGTCAACAAGAAAGAAGACGGATCCTTTGAGAACACCGACACAAATCAAGTGTTCGCTATCCGCGTAGTCACGGTTGATCTCGGCAGCGAGCGCCTGAATGCGTTGTTGAATCTCAGCCGCAGAAATGAGGATGGATGGCTGGAGGGTGGGTTTCGTATCTGGCATGGCCTAGAATGGTCCGATCGATTGCGGAGAGCAGAGGGGGGACGTACCTCTCTCGCCACGCTCGGTAGAAAGAATCAATGGGCTGCATGGTGGTCGAAGATGGTCGAAGCGCTGGGTCGAGTACATCGCCGGTACGTTGGGGCCTCGGACGCTTTCAAGTCGGCCTGGACGTTTCATCAATTCATCCAAGGCTTGTGCAAGGTCTTTCCGAAAACGCTCGAGACGACCTACGACGCTGATTTTCAAGGGGTTTACGGTCAGCTCAAGAAGGTGTCGTTGAACCTCAATGAGCTGGGCGCGGAAGTGGCGGAAGCCGAACTCGATACGGTCCAAGTGGGTGTTGATTCGCTCAACCAGGTCTTGCTCGATGCCGATACTCAAATCGCCCCCACTCGCCTCCGACAATTCTTCCAGCGCGTCAAGAATTACGATGACGAAATTCTATCGCAGCTGATCAAGTTCTACCTGTATACGCAGGATGGACAAGGTTGGCCAATCGACCGCCTGGACAAAGCGGACTTCCTGGTCACCAAACTATGCCAAGAGTTCGACGAAGAGCGAGAACGATGGGCATTGCGTGATCGTAGCGATTTGCGTGAGCTGACCGAGGGCTTATGGGCATCCTTGCGGCACAAGCCAGACAACGTTGGTGAGGTGGATGCATCGGTCGACGAACTCCAAGACATTCGGTTGCAGTTGGCGACGGTCGACTCGATCGATTGCCTCGATCAGCTTGGCCTCGTGCAGCGCCTACGCGAGCTCAAGCACAGCTTTGGCACGATCCTCTTTCATCCCCGCGTCCTGACGGCGGTGGTCGAGACGAACCTCACCGCAAAGAATCGTGTCGAGGACATGTATCGGCGTGAAGAGGAGCGGATTGTCGCTGAGTACCAACAAGTGTTCGACCTCGAACGTGACGGGCCTCACGATGCGCGGCTACGCGAAGAACTCGACGATTTCCGGGACGAGGTCGACCGCTTCGAGCAACAGCTGCAGGGGGCCAATGTTCGGCTCGTCGAGTTGGCTCGGTTGCGTCGTCGGGTCCGGGAATTGGTCCCACGGATGCAGCCGGGCGATGACACCGCGGCGATCTTGATTCCCCCTGAGCTGCCGAACGAATACGTAGGACCGGACTCCGCGCCGCAGCCCGCCACGGAGCTGGCGCCGATTGCCATTGCCTATAAGGGCTTGCTCGAAGCACTCGAGAAGGTCGACCTCGACCTCGAGCCCAAGAAGGTCATTACCGACCCGCAGGTCTTCAGCTATGGCCTCGAGCAACGGGAAGTGATCGCACACCGCCGGATGGGTGGAGCGGTTCCTTGGAATCGAGAGCGTGAGTCGTTGATCTTGCAGGCGGTTGCCCTTCGAGCGCTCATCGCTGAGCACGTGGAAGAGATCAAGGGGATTCTCGATGAAACTGCCGTCACGCGCGATTCACTGGTGTTCACCGCCGCGCGCGAGGCGACCCGTTTGGGTGCGCTTTTTGTTCGCCGACTGGCCCATCAAGTGGAAGAGGCCATGATGGACGGCGACATTGCCGAGGCGCAGGCGCTCTATCTGCTCAAGATGCGGGCGACCCGCACCTACGCGGGCTTGTGGTTGATGATCCACCGGCCGTAGCAGTCCGTGGTTACCGCCAAGCGATCCCAGTGTCTCTACGCGGGTGCTCGAATGGCCTCCGGCCACCCTGCGGGTTGTGCTGCGCTCCCTGCTCGAGCCACTGAGCGTCGCTCTTTCCTAGTAAGAAGCAGGCGGGTCGAGCAGCCCGTCGTCAGCAAGGACGGATTGGAGCAGGTGGGCCACCTTCTCACCGGCGGCACGACCCACGGCCAGGACATCCTCGTGATCGAGCGCGTCGTCGGTGACGCCGGCGGCGGGATTGGCGATCAACGACACCACGGCACAGCGCATCCCCATGTGCCGAGCCGCGATCACTTCCTGCGCGGTGGACATGCCCACGACATCGGCACCCATGCGTCGCAGCATGACCACTTCGGCGGGCGTTTCGTAGCTTGGCCCTGCAACGCTGGCATAAACTCCATCGTGAAGCGCGATGTCATGGGAATCCGCGACCGCACGGATTCGGCTCCGAAGTGTTGGGTCGTAGGCGCCTGCCATGTCGGGAAACTGGGGGCCCCAGGTCGACGGGAAGCTGCCGTACAGCGGGTTGTCCCCCGTGAGGTTGAGGTGGTCACGTACCAACACCAAGTCGCCGGGTTGGTGATGAGGCTGAAGACCACCGGAGGAGTTGGTCATCAAGAGCATCTTGGCGCCGAGCAGGGCGGCAAAGCGCACCGTGAAGACCACCTGTGCGGGGCTGAAGCCCTGGTAGCTATGGAGGCGGCCTCGGCTATAGAGCACCACGCGATCCGCGCGCGATCGTAGCAACTCGATCTCGAGTGGATGGCCTTCGATCCCACGGATGGGGAAGGGGATAATCTCGGTCCAAGGGCGAGGTCCGAGCAGGCGTTCTCCGAGACCCGTGGCGAGACCCGAGCCAGAAACAACGAACACGTCGGGTCGGGGAAAACCGAGGGCGTCCCATTTCTCGACGGCTTCTTGTAGTTCTTGTGCTAGGTGGTCCATGCGCCGAATCGTACCAGCTGACAGTGTTGTGGAGCGTTCAGCGTCGCGGTTTCACAGATCTCCAAGTCGACCCTTCGGACTCGACCCGCGGGTTGGGCGTGACGGTAATCGGTTCTCGAAGGTTGGTAACCCGATCAAGCCGTATTGGCAGGTCGGTCCCTCTTGCCGCATCCGCAACCGCACTTCGCTAACGGCATCGGCGCCATTCGTCCCTGCATGGATGACGCCCAGCCACCTCGATTTGACAAGCGTTGGGTTGCTGAGCAAGCATAAGTCACAAGGTACTCCGCGCGCTCCCGGCGAACTACGGGTGGCGCGGCGGCTCGCGGGCTTTTGGGCGGCACCGCGATGCTGGGCGGTTGGGTCCGCCGATTTGGAGCAGCCTAAAAAGGAGGTGGTCCTGTGGATAGTAGTACACACGGTTTGACGGAGGTGGCGTCCCGCTAGGGAACCATCGCGCTGCCGTGGCGCGCGAAACAGGGCAACCCACGCGGGGAACCCGACGCCACCGCGACGAACCAGGGCCTCTACGTCGAAAGACGTGGAGGCCCTTCTTGGTTTGGTGGGAGGGGACGCCACTGATCTTCCAAGCGGTCCCCCCGGGGTCGCGGGCTGCGTCGTTCTTAGGCATGGACTCCTGTCTCTGGGGCCCGTAAAGTCCGCGACGAGGCCACACGCCATCGGCACACCACGATTGGCCGCTGTAGTACGAAGGACAGCCGAGAGGGATTCATGACCACCAGCGTTCTCGATATCTTCACGATTGGCATTGGGCCGTCGAGTTCCCACACCGTTGGGCCCATGCGGGCCGCCAAGCGTTTTGTCGACGGACTCGAACGCGACGGCCACCTGCCGGCTGTTCACCGGGTCTGTGCCGATCTCTTTGGTTCGTTGGCACTGACCGGCAAGGGCCACGGTTCCGACAAGGCCATTTTGATGGGCCTCGAGGGTGAAACGCCGGAGACCATCGATCCGCCGTCAGTGACGGCCCGGGTGCACACCATCTCCAACGACGGTCAGCTGCGTTTGGCTGGCGGTCCGATGATGGCGATCGACACCAAGAAAGATCTGGTGTTCCGGGGGCGAGAGACGTTGCCTGCTCACCCCAACGGTATGCGCTTCACAGCCTTCGATACCGAGGGTGGAGTGCTGGCAGAGAGAACCTACTATTCAGTGGGTGGTGGTTTCGTCTTGGATGAGACCGCGGCTGAGGTGGGCAAGATCGTAGCCGACAAGACGCCCGTGCCCTTGCCATTTCTCACCGGCGCCGAGTTGCTCGAGGTATGCGCCCGCGAGGACCTTGCCATCTGGGAGGTCATGATGCGCAACGAGAGCGTTTGGCGAGGGGAGGCCGAGACGCGGGAAAAGCTCCTGGGCATTGCTGTCTCGATGCAGCGCTGCATCGAGACAGGATGTGGAACCGAAGGTGTGCTTCCTGGTGGCCTGAAGGTACGAAGGCGTGCACCGCTGATTTATCACGAGATGAAAGAGCGGCCGGGCATTCACGCCGAAGATCCATTGGTGATCCTGGATTGGGTCAGCCTGTTCGCCATGGCCGTCAATGAAGAGAACGCAGCTGGCGGGCGCGTCGTGACGGCGCCGACCAATGGTGCGGCGGGCATCATGCCGGCGGTGTTGGAATACTACCGCCGGTTCGTGCCCTCGGCGAACGACGACGGCATCGTCATTTTCTTGCTGACTGCCGCGGCGATTGCCATCTTGTTCAAGGAGAATGCCTCGATTTCGGGCGCCGAAGTCGGCTGTCAAGGCGAGGTGGGGGTGGCCTGTTCGATGGCGGCCGCGGCGCTGGTCGCCGTGCTGGGTGGCAGTGTGGTGCAGGTCGAGAACGCAGCCGAGATCGGTATGGAGCACAACCTCGGTCTGACCTGCGATCCGGTGGGTGGGTTGGTTCAAGTGCCGTGTATCGAGCGCAACGCCATGGGGGCGACGAAGGCCATCAACGCCGCCCGCTTGGCGCTTCGAGGTGATGGCCGGCACCTGGTATCCCTCGACAAGGTGATCAAGACCATGCGCGAGACCGGCGCTGATATGAAGCTCAAGTACAAGGAAACCTCGCGCGGCGGCTTGGCGGTAAACGTGATCGAGTGTTGACGTCCACTCAAGAGCCGTTGTCTTGGCTTTGACGCTGGAGCCCACGCGGTAGTTGGTCCAAACGGGTGCGCATGCGTTCCATGGCCTCACGGTGTCGTGCTTCGTCACTGGGTTGCCTGGACATCGCGCTGGGACGAACGCTGGCGGACCGCCAGCTTGCCGGGCGTTGCGGGACACTTACGATTCGTGGGGTGATGGCGAGTATGACTTCGCTTGGTTGGTCCAAGCCTTGGGTCAACACTGTGCCGAGGGGCGAGAGGGGTGGCCACGATTCGTCCGGTTCTCGGGCGGCGACCTGGAATAGGCCCTGCAGAAGCAGTGTCTCACCGGCCTCGATCCGCGCTTCCGACGACAGACTGCGGCTGCCGAAGACCGGGCCGACTCCGGATCCACTTTGCCGAGAATGAACCAGGTGACCGACGAACTCGACTTGGAGCGTCACGGCCTGGCCTTGATCGTGAATGCGTCCGTGAAGGTCGAGCTCGAAGCCGATGGGATAGGCCGAGCGGGCGGCGTCTCCGATGGTCATTCGATCGAGCATGGCGAAGTCGGCGTTGGAACCGTCTTTGAGGGTTAGCGTCGTATGGCCGACCACTCTGGCCCCAGCGCCAGTCCTCAACTGTTCGAGCTCAGCCACCGTGATGCGACCTGGCCCGGGTTGCGCGCCATTCTGTTCGAGTTTGGCGAATCCCTCGGCGAGGCGCTGGGAGTCGAATTGCAAGAGCTCGACGCTCAACTCGAGTTGGCCCGGCCTCTGGTCATGGGCCTCGATGACGCTGCGGATCAATGCCATCCGATCGGGCGACTCCCGAACAGTGACCGAATGAAGATTGGGGTCGAGTACCACCTCTTCGGCGTCAGCCAGCGCGCGCAGCGCTGATGCGACGTCGTTGAGACGGCCGTTCTCGATGTAGAAGGTTTCGAGCGCGACGCGTTCATGGGCCCGCCGACGTGAAGGTGTGTCGTTGGCCACCATGACGGTGCGCTTGTCCAACTCGACCACAAAATGGCCAGCGGCACGCGCGAGAAGATCAAGCGCCCGATCCGTACCTACATCCATCAGTTCCAGCGTGACCATACGGTCAGGCAGACCAGGGTCGAACAAGATCGTTAAGCCGCTGGCAGAACCGATCGCGCGGTAGATCTGCGTTGCGGGTGTGCTTTCCGGGAAAGCAAGGTCCACGGGGGTGGCGTGGTTAGGCTCTTCAGCCTGAAGGCCGCCGATGGGCAGCAGTGTAATGGCCAGCAGCGCCGACACGATGCGTACCGAGCAGGCGAAAGCGGAGCGCTTGGGTAGCGCAATACATCCGAACATAGGGGAAGCACCTCACGAAAGTGAATCAGTGCCAGGCCGCGGCGGCTGGCCGGGGGTTGCCGGGTCCGAATGACCCAGCAACGTCACGACCGGTCGCCTTTAGTTACGAACGAGCGATGCCCGGCGTTGGCCGGGGATCGTGTTAATTGTTCTTTTGTTCGGGCGGTGCCGCACGCCACCAACGCCAACGGGGCTGTTCCCCCGATGTCGTCGCATCAGCGTCGGCGGGGGCTTCTCCCTGGGCAGCGACGGTCGCCCTGGGGGCCTCTGCGGACGCTTCCCTTGCCGTTTCTACTGGTGCAACCGCCGAAGCTGCTGGTTTGTGGGTCCGAGTCCGACGGACGCGAGGTTTCGGCGCCGGCTTGGCCTCGGCTTCGACAGAGCCGGTATCGACCCCGGTCTCGACGCCAGCCTTCTTGCGGGCCGTGCTGGCCCTGCGGGTCCGCGGCTTGGCCTTGGGCTTCACTGCGTCGTCCTCAGTGACCACGGTAGCGTCATCGCTGGGTGTGCCCGTGGCCTCGGCCTTCTTGCGCCGGGTCGTTGATCCACCGCGTCGGGTTTTGGGCTTGGGCGCCTCTGCCGCGTCCTCACCCTCACCAGCTTCGGTCTCGGCCTTGGCGTCGGCTGCTTTCGAGGTTTTCGTGGTTGCACGTTTGCGGGCGGTCGTTGACCCACCGCGGCGGGTTCTCGGTTTCGCTGGCTTACCTTCAGCGACCTCGTCCGGAGTGATGTCCGAGGTCGTGCTGGCGGTACCTTCGGTCTCCGCCTTCTTGCGGGCGGTGCTGGCGCGGGTGGTGCTGGCCCGACGCCGGCGCGGTTTGGGTGTGTCGGGCGTGACCTCACTGGCATCAGCTGCATCAGCTGCATCGGCGTTGGCCGAAACCGCGGCGGGTGTTGCAACCCGCGTCGTACGCCGCCGCGAGCCACCGCGACGACTGCGCGGCTTGGTGGCCGTTGGTTCGTCCTGGGTTGGTGTGGCGGTTCCGGCTTCGGATGTTGCCTCACCGCTAGCGGTCGTGGCTGCAGTCCGGCGTCGGGTGGGACGGCGCCGCTTGGGAACCGTCCGTGTCTCGTCGATATCTGGTGTTTCCACGGACGGAGAGTCTTGGCTGGCATTGCCGCCCTGGGTTCGGACCCCCAAAGGCACATCGGTTTCCATCCGCCGATGCCAGACTGGCGCGTCGGACTCGCTGTACCGAGCCCGCGCCGCGGGGGCGTAGCCGAGCTCTCGCGCGCGCGGATCTTCCGGCATGCCGGTTCCTGGGTCTGCGCTCACAGAACCTTCATCGGGGCTCTGTTCACCATCTCCGTTGGCGGTGCTCGCTGCCGAGCGGCCGCGGCCACCGCGCCGACGCCGACCACCACGCGAACCGCGACGGCGGCGTGGCTTGGATTCCTGTTCGTCGCCTTCTTGTTTGGCGGCGCCGGAGGCTGCCTCGTCTACGGCAGCAGCGTCGCCACCGGCTGCCGCCGACGTTTCGGTCGGCGCTTCGGGGGCCTGGACATCGCGACCACCGCGTCGACGTCGACCACCGCGCCGACGCCGGCGGGTGGGGCGCCGTTCGCCGTCTCCCTCGCCCGTGATGCCCTCTTGCGCATCATCGCTCGCAGCCGAGACCGCTTCCTCCGCCGAGACGGCCGCAGGGCGTCGGCGGCTGGGTCGTCCTGGTTCGAGGTCGGTCGCGCGCAAGGCGCTGGGTGCTTTGCGCACCGTCGCCGTGCCAGGCATGGTCTGCTTCCACTCGACCCGCTCCTCGGTACGGTGCAGATTCGACGCCGACACGATTTCGATCCGGATGCTGAACTCATCTTCGAGGGCCGCAATTTCCGCACGATGTGTGTTCTGAAGCGCATCGGCGACCTCGGGATGGAGGCCGACGATGACCGCTGCGAGGTTGCCGATCGCCGCCCGCGCTTCGATTCTGCCAATCAAGGTGAGGGTCGCGAACTCGAGACTGGCGATGGAGCCGATTCCGCTGCAGGTGGGGCAGGGGCGATGGGTTCGGTGTGAGAGAGCCTGCTTGATGCGTTGGCGGTTGATTTCGATCAAGCCATTGGCGCTGATCCGACTGACGGAATGGCGCGCATTGTCCGGCTTCATGGCATCGCGCATGGCCTTTTCCAGCTTGCGCTGGTTCTTCCGCAGGCGCATGTCGATAAAGTCGATCACCACCAGACCACCGATGTCACGCAATCTAAGCTGGCGCCCAACCTCGTGTGCGGCCTCGAGGTTGACGTTGAAGATCGACTCCTCGTGATCCGAAGTTTTGGTCGCACGGCCCGAGTTGACGTCGATGGCGGTTAACGCTTCGGTCGGGTCGATGACGATTGAGCCACCGCCGGGCAGCGGCACCGACCGGTTGGAGATTCGATCGATCTGTGACTCGAGGTGGTACCGGCTGAACAGCGGTAGCCGCTCGGCGTAGCGCACCAACTTGGTTTTCGAACGCGGCATGAAGGTACCCATGTACCGCTGGGCCATGGCGTAGGCTTCGTCTTGGTCGACCACCACCTGCTCGATGGAGCTATCCAGGGAGTCGCGCATCGCCTGCAAGATGATGTCTTGATCGGTGTAGATCAAGCGGGCACCACGCCCGCGCTTGGTCTCGTCGTCGATCCGGCGCCACAGACGGTTGAGCGCGGAGAGATCACGGCTGAGCGTGGTCTGGGCTTGATCCATGCCGTTGGTGCGTACGATGACCCCGACGCCCTCAGGCAAGGTGAGCTTGGCGAGACGCTGTTTGACCTTCTTGCGGGCGTCCTCGTCCTCGATCTTGCGCGAGATTCCGCGAACCTCGTCGTAGGGCATCATCACCAGATAGCGCCCGGCCAATGCGAGGTTGGTGGTGAGGGCCGCACCCTTGTTGCCGACACCGTCTTTGGTTACCTGCACCAGAATCGGCTTGCCGCGTTGCAAGACTTCGTCGATTCTTGGCTTACCACGCCGGCCTCGTTTGTCTTCCTTCTCTTCCTTGGCGTCCGTTCCGGCGCCATCTGACTTTGCCTTGGCTGCGCCTTTCGCGCTCTTGGCTGCGGCTCTGGGCTGGTGATGAAAGGCCGAAGGCAGGATGTCGTCGATTGATAGAAAGCCGTGTTTTTCTTCGCCAATGTCGATGAAAGCAGCGTTGAGGCTGGGTTGAACATTGGCGACAACCCCGCGGTAGATGTTGCCGCGGCACAGCCCCGTATCGGCCATGTCGACTTGGTAACTTTCGAGCGTAGTGCCATCGACTATCGCCACACGCACTTGATGAGCGTGTTGGGCGTTGATGAGCATGTTTCTAGACACAAGTTCTCCGTTGTGCACAGTCCCGCTGCGCGAGGTGCGCCATGCACGGTCGTGCAGGCGTCGTGGCGCGGGTGTGCGGGTCGATGCCGGGGGCAGGCATCACAATGAGCCCGCCACGGGCGTGCTGGAAACGAACGTCGTCCACAGCAGCAATCCGGCAGTAAAGAGCATGAACAGAATGCCGATCAGGCCGGCGGCCATTCCGAGGCGATTGAGCCTCAGCGAGGGATCGGCAATACGACGGGTAACCGCCCATAGGTTGAGGGCGAAGTAGATTGGGGACAGCAACAGCCCGAGGGCGCCTACGATTTTGACCAACCGCGTTGGGTCGGGTGTCATGGCAAGCAAGGTCATGCCGCTGAAGGTGGTGACGACCAGGAACACCCAGTAGGTTCGTTCGCTGGTGGGAGGCTTGTCTGAGGTCGCGGGCTTGCCGTGGAGTACCCGTCGGGCCGCCACGAAGGCGCGCGGAAAGCCATCCATCATGGTGTAGCAGGTCGAGAACAGCGCAAAGAAGGCGACGCTGAGAAAAACGGGCTGCATCCACGGGCCCAGCCGGGCGGTGTAAAGCTCGGAGAGGGTGGTGGCAACCGCGGGTCCTTCTGGAATCAACCCCTGGGGATGGAGCAGGATGGCACCCAAGGTCACGAACATCACGGCCAGCGCGGCCGAAAGACCGTAGCCGAGTCGCAGGTCGACCAAACCGCGGCGAAGCTGCTGCTGCCGATCGGCGGTCGTTGACCTGGTGCTTTGGCCGGTCTGATGCCCTGAACGAAGGCGTTGCTGTTCGAGGGCCCACAGGGATTGCCATACTGACACCGCGATTGATGTCGGCATAAAGCCGAGAATGGCGCTGACCAGCAACAGGGAGCCAACGGGCAGCTGTGGGTCGGCAATGCTGCGCACCATTTCGGTGACCACGCTGGAAGCCGGCGCGGCCGCGGCAAATGCGACCACCGTGCCCAACGCCAAGGCGCCGATCAAGAGGAGATTTAGTGCGCGCAAGGAGCCGTAGCGGCCCCAGCGCAGCAAGCCCAAAAGCACGCCGGTCAGTAGTAGGCCCCAGCCGGTGATGCCCGGACCACCGACGGCGGCCATCAAGAAGGAGCCCGTGAGGCCCACCAGCGCGGCTATGACGCCTACCGCTTGGATGGTCATATCGACCATTCCCATCCAGATCGCCCAGTGACGCGGACCCGGTGCCGCCGCATAGGCGTCGAGCAGGGACTCGCTGCGCGCCGCGACGTAGCGCGGCGCACACGCGAAGGCTTGGTATTTGACCAGATGGGTCACGATCACCAGCCAAATCAGGGCATAGCCGAACCGTGCCCCCGCCTCGGGACTCATCAAGATGTGGCTGGCGCCGATGGATGTCGCCGCCAGCAGAATGCCAGGGCCGAGTTGAGCGAGCTTCAATCGCGTCTTCCTGGGCGATCACGAAAACATCGCCGGAAACCGGGTGGGGTCGTCACGGTGCATCAAACCATAGACCGCGTCGAAGACGTTTTCGGTGTTCGGTTTGGACCAGTAGTCGCCGTCGGAACCGTAGGCCGGCCGATGAGCTTGGGCTGTCAGGGTTACCGGCTCGGCGTCGAGCCAATGAAAGCCGCCCTGGGTCTCGAGCACGTTGCGCAAGATGTACGCGGATCCGCCGCCAGGAACGTCTTCGTCGAGCACGACCAGGCGGTTGGTTCGCTTCAACGACGCGACAATATCGGCGTCGCGATCGAACGGGAGAAGCGTCTGTACGTCGATCACCTCGACCCCAATGTCGAGGGCGGCCAAGCGCTCGGCTGCCTCGAGGGCGATCGGACAGCAAGCGCCGTAGGTCACGAGCGTCACGTCGTCCCCGGAGCGCAGGGTCTCGAGCTTACCGAGGGGTACGGTAAAACTGCCAACGTTATCCGGCAAACGCTCCTTGCGCCGGTAACCGTTGAGCACCTCGATGACAATGGCGCTCTCGTCGCTTTGGAGCAACGTGTTGTACATGCCGGAAGCCTGGGTCATGTTGCGTGGGACGCAAACATGGACACCCCGCACCAGACCCAGAATGCCCGCCATGGGGGAGCCGGAATGCCAGATACCTTCCAGGCGGTGGCCGCGGGTCCGTATGATCACGGGGGCCTTTTGACCGCCCCGGGTCCGGTACTGCAACGTGGCAAGATCATCAGAGATGATCTGCAGCGCGTACAAGACATAGTCGAGGTACTGAATCTCGGCGATCGGCCGCAGCCCGCGCAGGGCCAAACCGATGGCCTGGCCGATGATTGTGCACTCCCGAATGCCGGTATCCGCGACCCGCGTCGAACCGTAGCGTGCCTGGAGGCCGCTGAACCCCTGGTTCACATCGCCCAGTTTGCCCAGGTCTTCGCCAAAAGCGAGCACCTCGGGGCGACGCGCCAAAGCGGCGTCGAATGCCTTGTTGAGTACCTCGAAGCCATTGACCAATGGCGCGGATTCGTCGTATCGAGGTGGCTCAATCGCAACGGCTTCGGCTCGCTCGGCGGATTCGCTGTACAAATGGGTGCTGTACCGGGCTCGTGCTTCGGCGTGCTGGTCTCGCCACCATGCCTCGAGCGCTTCACGCGCCGGACTGTCGACTCGGCTCCGGCTGAGGACCAAGGCCTTGTGTGCCGCCGAGACGAGGTTGCGTCGCACCGGATTGGGCACCCGCTCGAGGCTGCGCACAATCTCGTTGAGCGGCGTCTGCTCGTCGGTTTCGTTTGCTTCCTTGGTCAGGCGACCGACAAGGTCGATGACCGTGGCCCGATTGTCCAGAATGGGGCTGTTGAACGCGGCCCAAGCTTGCTCCTGGGCTGCCCGAACGGCCAGCCGTTCCTCGGCTTCGATGGTCTCGAGCTGTTCATTCGTGGTGTAGCCGGTCTCGATCATCCAAGCACGCATTCTGTGCAAACAGTCGCGCTCGTTTTCCCACGCCAGCCGTTCCTCTGACTTGTAGCGTTCGTGGCTACCTGAGGTCGAGTGGCCTTGTGGTTGGGTAAGCTCGACGACGTGGATAATCGAAGGGCGGTGGTGGTTCCGTGCCTCTTCGGTAACTTCCGCGTAGATCTCACGCAATGCCGCGTAGTCCCATCCTGGCACCACATGCAGCGCGAAGCCCGGGCCATCACCGGTCCGAGCGAAACCCAAGAGAATCGCTCCGAGGTCGGCTTTGGTGATCTGGACCTCGTTGGGCACCGAAATGCCGAATCCATCGTCCCAGATCGACATCACCAACGGGCCACCAAGGACGCCCACGGCGTTGATGGCTTCCCAGAATATGCCCTCGGCGCAGCTTGCATTGCCGATGGTGCCGAACGTGACCTCGTTGCCATTGTCCGAGAACAAGTCCGAGAACAAGGTTTGATCGGCCAAGCCTTCGAGTTCGCGATAAAGCCGCGAAGCATAGGTCAGTCCGACCAAACGCGGCATTTGCGAGCCGGTGGGAGACGAGTCAGCAGCGCTATTGACCTGAGTCAACTGTGAGCGCCACTGACCATCTGCATCGAGCAAGCGGCTGGCAAAGTGCGCGTTCATTTGCCGGCCGGCGGACGCCGGATCCCGATTGGCATCCGCATCTGCGTACAACTGAGCGAAAAAGGCCTCGACCGTCAGGACGCCGGTCGCCATCATGAACGTCTGATCGCGGTAGTATCCGGAGCGCCAGTCGCCAGGCTGTGCGGACCGGGCCAGGGCCAGTTGAGCGATCTCTTTACCGTCGCCGAAAACGCCGAACTTAGCCTTACCCGTTAGGACTTCCTTGCGGCCAAGAATGCTTGTCTCGCGACTGCGAACGGCCAAGCGGTAATCAGCCTGGACCTCTCCCGTCTTGAAGTTTCGTGACACGCGGTTGGATTCCTTTGACCGACCGGCCCGATCCGGCGCGGCAACGCAGCCAGGAGCGGAAACACGGACGGGAACCTTGGCAGCGTACCGGAGCGAGAAGAATGACGTGGGCTCCGGACGCGCGACGCCCGAATGATAGCACAGAAATGGGTGCAAGACGTCAAGGCGCTTGACCGGGTAGCCGAGCGCCAAAGCTGGTCTATGCGTTGCTCACGTCGACGCTTCCTGACATCCTTGCGTCGAAGGAGGATCCCTTCACACATGAGTCACCCAACCTATGACCGCGCCTTTTTGGAGGCGTTGCCCAAATCAGACCTTCACCTCCATCTCGACGGCTCGCTGCGACTCGAAACCTTGATCGAGCTGGCTCGGGAGCATGGAGTCAAGCTTCCGTCTGAAACGCCCGAAGGCTTGCTCGAGCTGGTTTTCAAAGAATCGTATCGGGACCTGCCGGACTACCTTCACGGTTTCGCCTACACCAGCCCGGTGTTGTGTACGGCTGAATCCCTCGAACGGGTCGCCTATGAGCTGGGCGAGGATTGCCTGGCGGAAGGTGTCCGCTACATCGAGGTGCGCTTCGCTCCCCAGCTGCACGTTCGACCTGGTCTCGACATTGCGGCCGTATTGCAAGCTGTCGACAAAGGGCTCGACCGCGTACGGCGGGAACATGAAGCTTCCGCAGCGGTACGAGAGCACGGAGAGCCACCCTTTCGTTATGGGCTAATCACTTGCGCCATGCGCATGTTTACCGGCGGTTTTGCCCCGTACTACAAAAGCCTGATGTCGGTGCTCGACCATTGGCCGGCCAAACAGGTCTATGGCGTGGCATCGCTATCGCTGGCGCGGTCGGTCATCGAGGCGCGCGATCGCCTGGGGTTGGCGGTCGTCGCCTTTGACTTGGCGGGCGCCGAGGCCGGCAACCCGGCGTCGGACCATGTGGATGCCTACAACCTCGCGCACCGAAACTTCCTGAAGAAGACCGTCCATGCCGGCGAAGCCTATGGACCCGAGAGCATCTTCCAGGCGATCACGCTGCTCAACGCCGATCGGATTGGGCATGGCACCCATCTCTTCGATGCCGAGTCCGTACAAGGCGACGATCCCGAGCGCTATGTCCGACGCTTGAGCGAGTACATCGCCGATCGCCGCATTACGCTCGAGGTTTGTATCACTTCGAATATGCAGACCATGCCCAACCTACGGCGCGTCGAAGACCATCCCTTTGGCCGTATGGTTCGCGAGCGCCTGTCCGTCGCGCTGTGTACCGACAACCGGCTGGTTTCCCGAACTACCGTCACCGACGAGGTTGCGCTTGCCTGCAACGCATTCAGCCTGTCTCCGGCCGAATTGCGCAATGTGGTGATTCATGGCTTCAAGCGCAGTTTCTTCGCCGGCGGTTATCGAGAGAAACGAACCTACGTTCGGCAGGTGATCGATTTCTACGATCGGATCGCCGAAAAGTACGGTGTGGCGTCCGCGTCGAGCCGGTCTCTTCCGTAGAAGACCGACCCTCGTACTGTTTCATCCGAGCCGGCTGGATCTCGTGCCGGCCGGATTGGTTTGCCCTTACGCCTCGACGGTACCGCTCTTGATGGCGAAACGGGCAATATCGGCGTTGTTGCGCAGGCCCAGCTTGCGCAACAAGTTCGCCCGATGGGTATCAATGGTCTTCACGCCGACCCCGAGACGGGCTGCGATCTCACGGTTGGTATCGCCCAAGGCGAGCATGCGCATGACTTGAAATTCTCGGTCGGAGAGCCGCTCTTCGGGCGACTTGCTGGCATCGACACCGAGGTAACGTTCGGCGCATGCGCGCTGAAGCTCCGGGGTCAAGTAGAGATTTCCTGCATGGACGCTTTGCAGCGCCCCCACCATGTCCGAGGTGGTCATCGTTGGCGAGAGGATCCCGTGAGCGCCAGCACGTAGGGTGCGCAGCGCCGCGTGCTCGCTGGTATCGGCTGAGAGCAGGAGCAAACGAACGGGACGACCCAGTGCCAGGACCCGCTGAATGAGATCGATTTCGTCGAGTCCCCCGCCTGAAGACAAGATGAAGAGCACGTCCGGATGGTCGTGCCTCACCAAGTCCAAGGCGGCGGCAGGGTGACCTGCATCGCCAACAACCTCGATCGCGCGATGCATTCGAAGCACGTGTCGGATGGCCTCACGAAGCAGCGGGTAGGTCGTGACCAGGCCGACCCGTATTCGCGCCGGTGCCTCTTGCTGGGGTTGGGGATCACGCTGGTCGGCGCGGGTCACCATCAGGCGCTCCTCGTTTTCGTGGCCCGACTCGATGCAAGGAAGACGTATCGACGAAGGGTGGATGTTGTGGTGGGCAATGACGTCTGTGTATTGTCGAGTAAGGCGTCGGATGAAGAAATACGGAGAACTTGGGCTTGTCGGTGAGAAGTTTTCCTATAGCTGTGGGTAAATGGCGGTGTGACGTCTGACGCCAGGAAATTGGCCATAGGCACATGCGGCCGCTGGATTCTCGATTTCTGGTGTACGCGTTGCTCAAATGCGGAGAGGTTTTCATTTTTGCTGCATGGCCGGGGTCGAGGCTTCGGACACGGAGGTCCGAGTTTTTGGTAGAGAGGCGCTTCGCCATGACCTTCGCGCGTGCGTTTGATTTCAGTGGAAATCATGACTTGGTGCGGTTTCGAACCGTTCGAGGGGCCATAATCGGCGTGCTTTGATGGTCAGTGAGCCGTCTCTCTTTTCCAATCGGCCCTCGATCACCAGTCCCGCTGCGCCCACAACGACTTGTCGGTATCGTTCGAGCAGGCTGGGAACGACCAAGGCTTGTGCCATGCCCGTTTCGTCCTCCAAGGTGACAAAGAGCATGCCCTTGGCGGTGCCTGGGCGTTGTCGCACGATGACAGCGCCAGCAAAGCGTACGGTGGTGCCAGCACGGTGCCGGGTGAGCGCTACGATCGGCAACACGCGATGACGGTCGAGGTGTTGACGCAGGTAGGCGACTGGATGGACGCCGGTGGTCAGGCCCGTAGCGTGGTAGTCGGCGGCGGTGGATTCGATCGGCGCCATTTCGGGCAAGGGCGAGGGGCCGGGGTCACCTTCCTCGTTTGCCGCCAGGAGTGGTCCGATCGGACGCCCCAAACGCGCGACTTGCCACAAAGCTGCGCGGCGCGACAAACCGAAGCCGGCGAGTGCTCCCGCATGAGCCAAGCGTTCGAGCTCGCGCTCGGGAAGGCCGCTGCGGTGGGTGAAGTCGGCGAGGTCGTCGAAGGTGCGTTCATCGCGGGCGGCGACGATGGCCGCGGCGCTATCGCGCCCCAGACCACGAACATAACGCAGACCCAGACGCACCGCGCCGGCCACCTGCACTCGCGCGGATCGCGGATTGGACGGTGGCTCTTCCCAGGTGCAGCGGACGCGCGAGGAGCAGACATCGATCGGGAATACTCGCACACCGTGTCGTTGGGCGTCTTGAATGACCGTTGCGGGTTGATAAAAGCCCATCGGCCAGGCATTGAGCAGGGCGATGGCGAACGCGGTGGGATGGTGCGCCTTCAAGTAGGCACTGGCGTAGGCGATCAGGGCGAAGCTCGCGGCATGCGATTCGGGAAAGCCGTAGAGCGCGAAGGACGTGATCGATTTGACGATCTGATCTTGTGCCGCTTCGGTGATGCCGCGCTCGGTCATGCCGACGCGCAGCCGGCGCTCGATCGCTTCCATGCGTTCCGCTGAGCGTTTGAAACCCATGGCCCGCCGCAGCTCTTCGGCTTGGCCACCCGTGAACCCAGCGGCCACCATGGCGATCCGCAGGAGCTGTTCTTGGAAAAGCGGAACGCCGAGCGTACGCTTCAAAATCGGTTCCAGACTGGGATGGGGATACACCACTTCGGCGCGCCCGCGGCGCCGCTCGAAGAATGGGTTGACCATGCCGCCGACGATCGGCCCGGGGCGAATGATGGCGACCTGAATGACCAGGTCATAGAACGTGCGGGGCGCGTTTCGGGGCAAGGAGGCCATTTGTGCCCGGCTTTCGACTTGGAAAACCCCAACCGTGTCGGCGGCACGCAGCATGCGGAAGGTCTTTGGGTCATCGGGGGGCAAATGCGCCAGCTCGACGTTCAGCCGCTCGTGGCGGCGAATCAACGGGACCGCCTCCTCGAGTGCATTGAGCATGCCGAGTCCGAGCAGATCGATCTTGATAATGCCGAGGTCGGCAAGGTCGTCTTTGTCCCATTGCACCACCACACGACCCGGCATCGACGCTGGCTCGAGCGGCACGACCTCATCGAGTCGGCCGTGAGCGACCACCATGCCACCGGAATGTTGGCCTAGGTGACGAGGGAGATTTTGCAGCCGCTGCCAAAGATCGACGAAGCGGCGGACACGTGGCTCCTCGGGATCGAACCTCGCTTCCCGCAGCCGCTCGGCTACCGAACCACGATCACCGCGGCGGGCGTCGTATCCCCAGCGCCCGAGGTGCTTGGACAACTGGCCGAGCTGTGCGGTGGAGAAGCCGAGTGCCTTGCCGACTTCGCGGGAAGCCAGTCGGCTGCGGTAGGTAATGACGTTGGCGGTCATTGCGGCACCATGAGGCCCGTAGCGTTGGTAGACGTATTGAATGACCTTTTCGCGCTGGGCACCGGAAGGCAGGTCGAGGTCGATATCGGGCCATTCCCCCCGCTCTTCGGAGAGGAACCGTTCGAACAAGAGCTCCATCTTCACGGGGTCGACAGCGGTGATCGAGAGTGCGTAACAGACCGCGCTGTTGGCTGCCGACCCACGTCCTTGCGCCAAGATACGCTCCCGGGCGCAAAAGCGAACCAGGTCCCAGACGATCAAGAAGTACCCTGCCAGATCGAGCTTCTCGATCAGGTCGAGCTCTTTGGCGATCTGTGCCTGGGCTCGGGCGGTGAACGGGCGGAAGCGTGCACGCGCTTCATTCCACGTAATCTGTCGTAGGTAGGAAGCGTCGGACTCGCCAGCGGGCAGCGGAAACGCTGGAAAGCGGTACCCCAAGTCGGCGAGGGTGAAGTCGAGCTGCTCGGCCAGATGCACGCTCTCCGCCAGCGCGGATGGGATGTCCTGGAAGCGTGCGTTCATGGCCCGTGGCGAATGCAGATGGCGCTGGCGCCCGGGGTCGAGCCGCCGGCCTGCCAGGTCGAGCGAGGTACCGTGGCGCGCACACGTGAGTACGTCGTAGAGTTCTTTGTCGATCGATTTCGCGTAGCGCACCCCGCCGGTCGCGACCACCGGCAAGCGTCGACGCCCAGCAAGGGCGACCAATGCCTGGTTGCGGTGCTCTTCGGCACGTTGCCCCGTACGCTGCAACTCGACGTGCACGCGGTTGTCGAAGACATCTTGGAGTTGCGCGAGCATGCGTCGCCCGGCAGCCATGCCTTCTTGACCCTGCAAGCGGCGCGCGAGCGGCCCTTCGCCACCGCCAGAAAGGCAGTGCAGGCCTCCGGCGTGCGCGCGTACCTGTCTCCAGGTGGCGCGGGCATCCCCCTTTGGCCGTCCGCGCGCCGCTGCGGTCAGCAGCCTGCACAAATTGCGATATCCCTCACGGCTGCGCACCAGCACCGTCAAGCGTTCGGCATCTGTGCTGTGCTGGCTTGCCTCCCGGCGGGTGTTTCGGCGTTTGGCGCTGCGGGGTTTGGTGTCCCGGGAACGGTCTTCACAGCTGGTTTCTTCTTCAGGATCGTCACCGAGAACAATCTCCGCGCCCACCAATGCCCGAATACCGGCGGCCCGCGCAGCCCGATAGAAGCGGGGTGCCCCGTAGACGCCGTTGCGGTCGATCAAGGCGACTGCGGGAAGGTCGAGGGCAGCGGCCTGCTCGATCAAGTCTTCGGGTTGGGAGGCACCATCGAGAAAGGAGAAAGCCGACGCCGTACGCAACTCGACATAGCCGGCGGCGGTGTGGTTTCGTGTTCGATGGTTGTAGGTATTCATGGCGTAACTGGAGCGTAAGTTAGAAATATTCTATGGCGTAATCAAGGCGTAAGTAAATCCGAAAATTTCGGATTCATTCGGTAGATTTCCCGACCAGCGTCCTGCGTTGTAAGCTCACACGGTGGTTCCCCAATGTTGGAAGGTGGTCGCGACCTGCTGGTCGTGGAAAGCACTCCTGTCGCCTGCGCTGGTCATGTTCGCGATTCTGGCCGGTACCCTGGCGCTGCACGCTGAGGCAAGAGGCCGACTCGATGGACGCCTCGGTGGCTTCTTCGTTGCCGTGCGCGAGCGACCGGCTGCGCTGCCGGGCCGGGCTGGCTTTTCCGCGTGGGTGGAGGTTCAGGTGCCACCGGGACGGACGGTCGAGCGGGTCGAGATCTACGTCGACCAGGACCTTCGCTCGACGTTTCACCAGCCGCCCTTCGCGCTCGCTTTGCCCGATGTCCCGTCTGGGCCGTTCGCGATTACGGCGGTCGCCTACCTGGACAACGGCGATCGCGCGGAGGATGTGCTGTTGGCGAACGCAGCCGTACCGCCCGAAAAGGTCGACGTGCACGATGTCGAGCTTTGGGTTGGTGCCTTCGACCGGCGCAACCGCGCCGCGGATGATCTCGAGGCCGCGGACTTCACGGTGCTCGAGAATGGGGTGCCCCAGACCATCGAGCGCTTCCGGATGGCCAGCGAGTTGCCCCTTAACGTGGGGATTCTGCTCGATGTGTCACCGACCATGGAACACGACGGCGCGCTCGACGAGGCTTTGGCCCGTGCCGACGCGTTCCTGGAGGACGTCCTTCGGCCCGGCGATCACGCTGGCCTGTTCACATTCCGCGAGCAGCCGACCGCGGTGGTGCCCTTCGTTAGCGACCTCGCGGCATTGCGAGCCGGTTTGGCCACGGTCGAGGTCGACCGCACGTGGGTCGGTACCGCCATCTTCGACAGCGTGGTCGAGATCTTGCCCCGATTCGGCAGCCTGGTGGGGCGTCGCGCGTTGTTGGTGATCACCGACGGCCTCGACAACCACAGTCGCTATCGGCTCGCGGACGTCATCCCCCGCGCGCGTCGCGCCAATGTCAGGGTGTACGCGATGTTGGTGGGGCGTCGTGCGCTCGGCCCCGACCTCGCTGATCTGGCCCGCGAGACCGGGGGCATGAGCCACCGCGTCCGCCACCCCGTGGACCTATCGCGTATCTACCGCCAGATTGGCAACGAGCTGCGGAGCCAATACATGGTGGGGTACCGCAGCTCGTGGGCCGGGCGTGACGAGGGCTGCAGAAGGGTCGAAGTCGCCGTCGAACGCGATGCGCGAGCGCTCGAAGCCCGCACCATGCGCGGCTACTGCCCCTAACAGCCTAGCGCGGGCATGAATGCCTGCGCTAGGAGTGTGCCGGCCTTCGCCGGCTGGGAACTCCGTTGCTGCAGCTCAGCCCGCGTAGGCGGGCGCACTCACAGTCCGACGATTGATCGTCGGGCGGCGGGCTCGCTTAACAAGCGACCACGTTGCACCACGTACGATCCGCCGGCTTGGCTGCGGTGCCGTGGCTAGACAGGGCGGTATACGGTGGCGCTTGTCGTTGCTTGCTTCGACAATCACACTATCCCCACCACGAGAAGACAACACGGTGTCGATCTCTTCGCGACGAAGAGCGGCAAACGGCACGTAGCTCAGTGCAAGCAGGTCGGTACGTTCCCGCCCTCGCGAGCCAAGAAAGAAGTGGAGAAGCTTCAGGGCCTCCGACCCGACGCGAAGCCCGGTACCTACGTCCTGGCGGCCACCGCTGACCTCTCGATCGAAACTCAACGGGCCGTCAAGGTTGGTGTGGCACCAGGAACCACTTGCGAATTCTGGGGCCCTTCAACCCTTGATCGGTTGATCCGGGGCCACCAGTCCATTCTGGATCGGTTTTTCCCCGACCCTTTGCACACTCCCGTGCCTGAACGCCACCACAACATCCTCCCTCCTGCTGGCGACTTCACCGGTCGCGAAACGGAACTCACACAACTCCTCGCTGCGGTCGACGCGAAGCCCGGTGCAATGATCGCGGCGGGTTTGCAGGGCATGGGCGGAATCGGGAAGACGGAGCTTGCCCGACGAATCGCTCAGGAGCGTTGGGATGCGTACCCAGACGCTCACCTCGAGATCGACCTCCTCGGTGCAAGCCCGTCACCGCTCTCGAGCGCCGGCGCGCTCACCCAGTTGATCCAAGATCTCGAACCGCAGGCCCAGCTCCCAGAGGACGAGCCGACGCTCGTTCGCATCTTCCAAAGCACTCTGCAAGACAAGCGCGGCATCCTTCTGCTCGACAACGCTGCGTCGGCCGAGCAGGTCCTACCGCTTCTCCCGCCCTCGGGTTGGCTGACCCTAATCACCTCGCGCTTCCATTTCGTCGTTCCCGGTCTCGAGGTGCTTGACCTCGGTCCGATGCCCGAGGAAGAGGCGCGGCTGTTCCTTGCCGAGCTGTCGTCGCGCGCGGTCGACGTCGCGGATGACCTCCTACGCTTGACGGGGCGTCTGCCCCTGGCGCTGCGTCTCGCCGGCTCGGCCCTCGCGACGCGCACCAACCTCGAGCCTGCCGCCTACGTCGGCCGGCTCGAGAAAGTCAGCGGCCTCGTGGACGGCGTTGTACGCACGTTGGCGGTGAGTTTTGACCTGTTCGATCCCGCCCAACAGGTTGGTTGGTCCAACCTTGCGGTGTTCCCCGGTTCGTTCACGGCTTCTGCCGCAGCCGCTGTATGGGAAATGGAGGAAGACGGGGCGGAGGACGCACTCACCGACTACATCTCCTCGAGCATGGTGATCTTCGCTGGAGGGCGCTACCGGCTCCACGATCTCGCACGGGTATTCGCGCGAAAGCACGTCACTGAGCCCGACGTCATCCACTACCGTCACGCCGCGTTCTACGTCGCAGCGCTGGCAAGCTTCAAAGAGCGCTACAAGGCGGGGCACGATGGTGTACTCGAGGGGCTGCGGGGGTTCGATCTCGAACGGCGAAACATCGAGGGCGCTCGAACGTGGCTGTGTGAGACCGGACGCGACGAGGCCGCGCGTCGCTTGCTTGTTGAATCGACGAATGCCGGCGTGTACATTCTCGACCTTCGGCTCCACCCATCCGATTGGATCGCGTGGCTGGACGAGGCGCTCCGCGCGGCTCGGAGCATCGAGGACAAGGCCGCCGAGGGCCGCCTGTTGGGCCACCTCGGCACTGTGTACTCGGATCTAGGTGACGCGCGCAAGGCCATCGAACACTACGAGCAGCAGCTTGCCATCGCGCAGGAGAGCGGTGATCGATGCGGTGAGGGGGCCGCGTTGGGCAACCTCGGCACTGCGTACGCGGCTCTAGGTGACGCGCGCAAGGGCATCGAACACTACGAGCAGGACTTCGCGATCGCGCGTGAGATCGGCGATCGAAGGGGAGAGGGTCAAGTGCTGGGTAACCTCGGCAATGTGTACGCGGCTCTCGGTGACGCGCGCAAGGGCATCGAACACTACGAGCAGGCTCTTGCCATCGCGCTGGAGGTCGGTGATCGAAGGGGAGAGGGTCAAGCGCTGGGCAACCTCGGCTTGGCGTGCGCGGCTCTCGGTGACGCGCGCAAGGGCATCGAACACTACGAGCAGGCTCTTGCCATCGCGCTGGAGGTCGGTGATCGAAGGGGAGAGGGTCAAGCGCTGGGCAACCTCGGCACTGCGTACGCGGCTCTCGGTGACGCGCGCAAGGCCATCGAACACTACGACCGCCGAATTGCCATCGCGCGTGAGATCGGCGATCGAAGGGGCGAAGCCTTCGCGTCGTGGAACATGGCCTTCCTGCTTGAGAAGGAAGATGACCTCGAACGGGCGATCGGCCTGGCGCAAGTAAGCGTCGACTATCACCGCGAGCTCGGTCATCCGACAACCGATGCCCGTGCCGAACGCGTCGCCGACATGCGAGCGCGTCTGCTGTCGGGCGAGTAGCGCTTTTCGTCGGCGAGCGGTGTCGAGAAGACGTCGCTCCAGAGGGTCGAAAAGTGGGTAGTCTGAGGTTCGTTAATGATACGTGGACAGCCGCCAGACAGCTCGTGGCCGTTGATCTCCGACCGAAAACCACCTCCCCCAGCTGCGTTCCACAGGATTTCGAGAACCTTCGACACCATGGCCCACGAATTGGCTCTCAGAGCACTGATGGGAGTGTCGGAACTGGAACAAGGTGACCAGCGACTCTTCTGTTTGCCCTCGATAGGCGCGAAATTGTAGGTTTCTGCGTGAATGCCCTCGCTGGTCCTAGTTGTCGAGAGGATTCCAGACGCGATCGAAGTCGAAGCCTAGGAAATCTCGCGTATTCGCCGTTGCGAAGTCCGTGACACCGTGATGGCGAAGGGTCAGGGCTAGCCGTGCGTCAATGATTGAGCGGAAACCAGCTCTGGTAGTGGCTGCCCAGCGCCACAAGCCATGGGCGACATGGGGTTGATAGTCGATGAGTTGCCATCTCGGGTGAGACTTGAGGTTCTGGCAAAAAGCGGCCGCCCTGTCACTGGAGAAGGGCTTCTTGAGGACTGCTGGATTCCTCAGCTGCATGTAGATTTCCACCAGAACGAGTTCGCAAATAGCGAATTGAAGACCCTCTTCGTTGCATGTTTCGAAGAATTCCGCGGCAGCGGAATGGTATGGGCTATCTGGGTTCGCAGCGTAGAGGAATAGGTTGGTGTCAGCAGAAAGCATTGGCTATTTTGCTCGCCTGATGATCGCGTCGACTTCAGGGTGCATCTCGGCGGGATCCTGGAGGAAATCGCCGCCCATATTGAGGACAGGGAACTTCCAAGGTTCTGCGTCTGGTTGAGGTTCTGGGAAACGTTGAACATATTGCTCTGCGGCTCTGCGGACTACGTCCGCGAGGGACCAATCGTTCATGGAGGCAATCTCTTTGATGCGACGATAGAGGGGATCGGGGAACTGGATTTGCGTCCTAGTCATACATCGATCTTACATCTACATCGAAAAGATGTGAAACGTGGGGAAGTGTCTGGTTCGGGTGTACGCCAACCTGGCGTCAAGGATTGACGCCCAAAGCGCCAGGATGGGCCCATCCTTGGCTGCAACCCCCTCGTAGGTGCGAAGCCGTTTTGAATCGCGGCGGTGCCTTGGCTAGTGACGTGGTCTCGCCGTCCGAGTTCGTTGGTGAGCGGCGTTGAGAAGACGCCGCGGCGGAGGGTCGAAAAGTGGGTAGTCTGAGGTTCGTTAATATATAGTTAACGGACCTTATGAGCCCTCCTCACTCCACCCCACAGCGCCATCGTACTCACGACGAACTGCGCTCGCCTTCGATCATGGCGCGCCGCTCTCTCTCACCCGAGGCTGAGGAGCAGGTGATCGTGTGTTAGTGCGTGTGGACTTGCTGCCGGTGGTCGCCGCCTGTTTGAGCTGGCCGCGATCAAGGTCGAAGACCTCGGCTTCGACGGCGGGTGGCTGGCGGTGACCTGGGTCAGGAATCGTGTGTCGGATGGCCTGAAGAAACCTGTTCCGGGTCACTGAGGTAGCTAGCAGAACCGGGTAACCGCTTGCGGTAGCGTCTCGCTCGGTTGCCTGATTCCTTGGGCCCAGCGGATCGAGGCACCGGCCGTCTCGATGCGGGCTAGCCCGGGCTAGCCCTCGCCGCCTTCCTCGTCGTCCGATGCGTCAGCTTCATCCGGCCCATCGTTCTCGAAGTCTTCATTGAAGAGCGCCTCATCCTCTTCAGGTTGCTCGGTTTTTTCTTCGGGATCCTCTTCGAAGTCCTCTTCGTACAGGGCGTCCTTGGGCGAGGCCGGTTTCCCGGTTGTGCTGCAACCAAGGAACATTAGGCCAAGAATGACGAGGGCGGTGAGCAGGTATGTCGGTACCGTGGTCGAGTAAGGGTTCTTCTTCATGCGGGTCTCCGTGTTGGCGCCAGAATACAGCAATGGGCCGTTGTTTGATCGGTCTCGCCCTCGAACGCCGAACGGCCCGCAGTGAGTTCAGGAATCTTCCGGGACGATCAACCCTTGCAGTCGAATCGCGCCGCTGTGACTTTCAAGACGAACGGCTGACCCCTCAGAGCCCATCCGCACCTGCCCTTTCTTGAGCGGCGAGCCTGCGTTGCGGTCGATCTCGATGGAGTAGTCGGTGGTGATGGGGCCGCGCGTCATGAGATCGACCTGGGCATTGGCACCCTCGAGAAAGGTGCACCAGAGATCGCCGGTCAGCGACGTCATGATGACCTGATGTTCGGCGCGTGTGCGTTTGAGGATCGCGCGGATGGCACCGCGTTCAGTGTGCGCGACGAGGTCGCCAGTGCCTTTGTACGTGATCTCGCCTCGCGTACTGGTAAGCGTTGCCCGGCTCTGGACATTCTTGGCCTCGATCAGCCCATCGGTCGTTTCGATTTCGACCGCGATCCCTTCCGGAACGAGGAGCCCGATGTCGATCCGCCGCTTTGCCCATTCCTCGCGCTCCGCGATCTCGAGAGCAGCGAAGTCCACTACCAAACGATGGTCCCGAGCAGGATCCTTGGCCGGCGTGAAGCGTATTGCCGGGAGACGCGGGTCAGCAGCGTGGTGCTGCGCCACGGCAGTGACTTGAACACGATCGGCTGCTGCTGTTTCGAGCCGTACATCGCCCTGGGAGTGGTGGAGGGTCAGCGTGTCGCCGTTGGTGACTTCCAAGGAATCCTTGAGCGTCGCGAGAACCCACTCCGACTTCGGAGCAGGCACCGTTTCCTCACCGGCAGCAACGAAAAGTGGGAGCAACAGCAGGGCTGCTCCCATCGTGAACCATCTCAGCATGAGATCAAGGAACCTGCAGGTCCCACGCCGATGTGTCGCCGCTTTCGAACCCATCGGTAAACAGAGGAGGCACGATGGTGAAGGCGCCAATCCATACGCTCCGTTGGCTGGTGGTGTTCAACCGTTGGTTGATGAACCAGAATGTGTTGTCGTCGCTGGGGTCGGCGCCCAAGGCGGTGTAGTCGCCCCAACGCTGGCTGGTCGTCATCGAAGCCAGGCCAGGGACCAGGGTCAACTCGTCCATGGTCATTTGGTCGAGTGGATCGTCTACCCGGCGAGCAGTGGCTCGGATCGACGGGAACTCAGTTGACGAGCTGGCGGTGTAGCTCAGGGCGATGTCGCCTTGGGCGTTGATCGCGGCCGACCCCATGAACCGGTAGGTGGCATCAGGACTGTAGGTCGCATTTTGGCGGAGCGTCCAGCCTGCGCCTTCTGGCGCTGGTTCTCGGCTGAGTTCGTACCAACGAACACCGCCCACACCGCTTCCCGCGTCGACCACTTGGTTGACCACCATTGCTTCACGCCCATCGGGCAGCACGCGGTATTGCAGCGAGCGAAGGAGCCTGTTGTAGAGGGCATCGATGAGGTTGGCTGTCCCAGGTTGTGGCACGCAATCACGGACGCTGGGGGAGCAGGGGAGGAGCGCGAACGGATCGGGCGTGAGCATCTGGCCAAAGGTAAAGGTCGAGTTGGCTGGGGTGACCCAATCAACGTGGTATTCCCACAGCTCGAGACGGGTGACCGGGTCACTGTTGTCTTGACTGGAATGGACCGAGCGGACAAAGGGATTGGGTGGGTTGGGACCCGGAGGTGGCACCAGACCATCGAGGTTGGCCGGCAGGATGCGGGTCACCCGCGGATCGGGACCGTTGAGCGCCGAGATTTGAAATCGCTGAAACGTGGCGGGTTGGCCTGAAAGCATGTTGGCGCGGTCGAAGGCGTAGATCCCGAGATTGGGAAACTCAAAAGATCCGACGTAGTACGCGTCGGGCCAGACGCCGTACTGTGGATAGTCAGGGAAGGATGGCGCTGAAAACGAGTAGGAGAACCAACCACCCGATACCGGGTCGGCGGTCTGTGAGATATAGATGCAGAATGTGTTGCCGCTGAGGTCGAACTCTTGCAGGATCCAACGGTCGGCCAGGTTGTCGTACTCGACGATCGGATCACCATCGCCGTCCTGGCAGGGCGAAGCGCCACCGCCCCATAACGTCCGAACGAGGGTCGGGGGTATGAGGTTGGTGCCGTCCTTGGCCCAGATCGCGAAACGCGAGGCGTTGACCATACTGATGTAGTGGTTGGGCCCCACGGCGCCGACCGTGTCGGGAGGGTTGCTGTTTCCTGGGGGATGGGCCTCGACCGCGAGCAAGAGCGCGCCGGGAAACGTAGCCCCCCCGCGTTGAAGGACCGGATCAATCCACCCTTCAATGCGCTCTACTGGGCCGTCGGAGGCAACCCGTTCGGGGACCACCTCGATCGGGTCACCTGGCTTCCAGGCGGGCGCTGAGGGGAGCGTCCGTAGATCGACATTGAGCTCGAACGGGACAACCGGGTCGCTAACGTAGACACCGGTGGAAAGCGTCTGGCCACCGTTTTGGGCGAAAGCGGGGAAGGCGACGAGGATAGCGAGCAACAGGCCCGCCGAAAGCATGCGAATCATGGTGACTCCGAAACCTGAGTGTGTTGTCCGCGGATCGAGGCGCATTGTATTGTATTGGATTGGCGGTGCATTCGATGGTGTGATTGGAACCGTCGCCACGGGCGTCGGTGATGGAGAGCGGGCTCCGCTCGCAGGTCTCTCTTGCCCTACAGCGGTCTCGATCGCAACAGGACAATTCGGGTATGCTCACCGATGCGCGGCGTGTGTCGCGTCCCACCTTTCGCACGGGCCTCGCCCCGTTGTCCCATTTGCTTCAGGAGATCTCGTCATGGCCAAAGCCACCGCCCGCCACATCCTCGTTGACTCACAAGTCGCGTGTGAAGATCTCAAGGGTAAGATTGCTGCCGGCAGCGACTTTGCCGACGTCGCGCGTCAGCACTCGAAATGCCCATCGGGAAGGAGCGGCGGAGACCTCGGAGAGTTTGGTCCGGGTCAGATGGTGAGGGAATTTGACGATGTTGTCTTTAGCGGCGATGTGGGCCAAGTGCACGGTCCCGTCAAGACCCAATTCGGCTATCACCTGATCGAGATTACCAGCCGCAGTTGACACGGTAGGGCCTCGATTTCCGTCCCCTCGTTCCGTCGCCCCAGCGGCGTTTTCTCGGCTCTCCTTTGGTTGATTCGCCCTTTCCGGGGAAGGCGGGGTAGAACCGCGAGAGCGCCTTGCCCATGGTACGATCGCCAACCCGGCCCGCTGGTCGGTTACAGGAGATCCCATGCACATTCAGCTGAGTGACGAGCAGAAGTTACTGCGCGACGAAGTCCGCCGGTTTGCCGAGGAAGTGATCAAGCCGAAGGCGCGCGAGATCGACGAGAAGGGTATTTTCCCGCGTGATTCCTATGACCAGGCGGCTGAACTCGGTTTGACCGGAGTCTGTGTCCCCGAAGCGTTTGGTGGGGCCGAGATGGACACCCTTTCGTACTGTCTGGTGATCGAAGAGATCAGCCGGGTTTGTGCGTCCACAGGGGTGATCTTGTCGGTCAACAATTCGTTGGTCTGTGACCCGCTGCGAAAATGGGGCAACGAGGAACAGAAGAAGACCTGGCTGACACCACTCGCGAGCGGCGAGAGCCTTGGGTGTTTCGCCCTTACCGAGCCCGGTGCCGGTAGCGACGCGGCGGCTTTGCGCACCACGGCAGTTCGCGATGGCGATGACTACGTGCTCAATGGCAACAAGGTGTTCATCACCAACGGTACCGATGCCGACACCGCGATTGTCTTCGCAACGGTCGATCCGTCGCTCAAGCACAAAGGCATCGCGGCGTTTGTGGTTTCGGCGGACACACCGGGCTACAGCCACGGTGTCCACGAGTACAAGCTCGGGGTCAACGCGTCGGGCACGACGGAGCTGGCCTTTGAGGACATGCGGGTTCCCGCGAGCCAGCGGTTGGGCGCCGAGGACGACGGCTTCAAGGTCGCCATGGCGACGCTTGATTGCGGTCGGGTGGGCATCGCGGCGCAGGCTGTTGGCATTGCCCAAGGCGCTTTCGAGGAAGCATTGTCGTATGCCGCCGAGCGTGAGCAGTTTGGCAAGCCGATCTCCAGCTTCCAAGCCATCCAGACGTACCTGGCGGATATGTCGACCGAGATCGATGCCGCGCGGCTACTGACCTGGAAAGCTGCGTGGGCCAAGGACAACCAAAAACGCTCGACCCTCGAAGCCGCGCAGGCCAAGCTGTTTGCCTCTGAGATGGCCCAAACCGTTACCAGCAAGGCGGTCCAGATCCACGGTGGCTACGGCTACATTCGTGAGTACAACGTGGAGCGCTACTTCCGTGATGCTCGGATTACCGAGATCTACGAAGGCACGAGCGAAATCCAGAAGATGGTGATCGCCGACTGGATTCTCAACAAGAGCTAGCACGTGATGAATTCTGCAGTCACCGCGCCGGACAACGACACGCCGCTTACCTTCGCACTCGGTGACGATCAAAGACTGCTGCGCGATGAGGTTCGGCGTTTCGCCGAAGAGCAGATTCGTCCGGGCGTCGCCGAGCGGGATCGAACCCACACCTTTCCGCGCGAGATTATTCACGAGCTCGGGGAGTTGGGGATCTTGGGCATGATGGTCGACGAGGCCTATGGCGGGGCCGGCTTCGACACTTTGACCTACCTGGTGGCGATCGAAGAGCTTGCCCGTGTGTGTCCATCGACCGCGGTGACGGTGAGTGTGACCAACTCGGTTTGTTGTTGGCCGATCGACAACTTCGGCAGCGATGATCTCAAGGCACGGGTGCTGCCGTCGCTGGCGGCCGGGGAGGTTATCGGCGGTTTCTGCCTCACCGAGCCCGAAGCTGGTAGTGACGCAGGCAGCCTGCGAACCACCGCTTCACGGGACGGCGACCACTACGTGCTCAACGGCGAGAAAGCGTGGATTACCAACGCGGGAGAGGGCAAGTACTTCGTGGTGCTGGCGCGGACCGACGGTGGCGAGGGGCGCAAGCAAATCACCGCTTTCGTCGTCGATGCCGCGACGCCCGGCTTCGACGTAGGCACGCCTGAAGAAAAACTCGGTCTCAAGGCGTCCCGTACCGCGCCGGTTTCGTTCACCGATTGCCGGGTGCCGGCGGGCAACCTGCTGGGGGCCTTGGGCGGCGGTTTCAAGATTGCGCTCGCAACGCTCGATCATTCTCGCTTGGGCATTGCCGCCCAGGCGGTTGGTATTCACCAGCGTGCCCTGGACTTGGCCATTGCCTACGCACAAGAGCGGGTACAGTTCGGCGTACCCATTGCCAAGCACCAGATCATCCAATTCAAGCTTGCCCAGATGGCCACCGAGCTGGAAGCGGGCGCGAATGCTGACCTACCATGGAGCCTTGGCCGCGGACCGTGGCGATGGCAATGCAGGTCGTCTGGCGTCCCAGGCCAAGGTCTACGCCAGCGAGGCAGCCAACCGAGCCTGTTTCGAGTGCCTACAGATTCACGGTGGCAACGGCTTCTGCGAGGACTATGAGATCGCCCGCCTTTACCGTGACGTACGGGTCACGACGATCTACGAAGGCACGAGTGAGATGCAGCGAATGGTCATCGCACGGCATTTGCTCCGAGGTTAGGTTCAAACGAGCGCATCTAGACCAAAAACTAGCGCATCTTGAAGGCGATCTACACAAATCTCTTGGACTCAGTCACTTCCGAAAATGCTCAACAAACCTTTGGGTGCGCCTGCGCTTTTCGTAAGCACCTGAGCCTCGAGATCTTTACGTATCTCATCCTTCGTATGCCCTAGGTCACTAGGCCCACCAACATCTTTACAGATGAGCCAGATGTTAAGCGGGACGTCCGGGTCCTGCGCTTTGCGGTGGCACCGCGATGCTCTTGTAGCGGTCGGACCTGTGCCGGCCGTCTTCATGGCAAGAGCCGGACGGCCGCCAGGGGCGACGGCCGCTACAAGAGAGGATGTCAATCGGCTCCTCGGTCTGAGGCGGAGCCTCGCTAGTTTTGGGGCTAGACATCTCCATGGGAGTCGAATGCTGAAGAATGAATCAAGTTTCGAGAGTGGGCCCAGTATCTCGAGCAGGGAGCGCAGCGCAGCCCGCAGGGTGGCCGCAGGCCACTCGAGCACCCCGCGCAGGGGTCCTGGGCTCGCTCGGCGGTTTGAGGCGAAGTTTCGTTAGCCTGTGAAGGAACGGTGGGCCGCTCGCCCGGCGAGCGGCCTTTGATGAGACCGTGGTCGCTACGCTGGCTTGAAGCGCAACACCAGGCCAGCACCCGCGGCGGCCAGCCCGAGACCAACCCAGAACCAAATCTCGGGTGGGTTCTTGGGCTTGTGCCAGCTCATGCTGATGATCGCGTTGACGATCGGCGCGCCAGCGAAAATGAGCGGAGCGACGTAGATGGGGGAGCCGCCGTGCTTGAGCGCGAGTATGACGCACAAGGCGCCAGCTGCGCCCAAAACGCCGGCAACCGTGGCGTAGGTAACGCCACCGGAAGTGAACTCCATCGGTTCCATCTTGGCACCGGTGAGAAGCACCAGCGGCACGACGACGGCGGTCAAGAAGTAGGCGACGCCAACACAGAGAAAGGCCCGCAACGCACCTCGGTTGAGCAGGACCTGGCCCTGATGGAGCATGGGAACGTAGGCGCCCCAGGAAAGGGCGCCGCCGATGACGAACAACTGCCAGAGCTTCATCGATTCTCCTGAAAGTTTGCCTAACCGACCTGGCTAGGGGCGCTATTTCACCACACAACGGAAGTCGGCGTACGCAGGCCCGGACGAGGAGCTGCGTCGGTGAGCAAGGGCGCGGAAGCGCAAGCCGGAGCGAACTCGGTGGATCAGAAGGTCATGGGGGACTACGTCTTCAGAAAATGAACGAGTTCAAGAAAGAACTTGACGTGATGACCTAGGGGTCGTAAAGTCGTTTTACTGAACGTGTTCAATAAGGAACGCATCATGAATCCACTTGTCATGACCTACCTCATCTACCTGGTGATCAGCGTTGCCCTAACGGCTTGGGTCGCGCGTACCTTGCACAAGAACGGCCGCGTTTTCCTGGTGGACGTTTTCGCGGGCAACGACGCCCTCGCCGACTCAGTAAACCACCTGTTGGTGGTGGGTTTTTATCTCATCAATCTCGGGTACATCAGCATGACCCTGAAGCTCGGCTATGAAGTTGTCGACGCCGTTGGGAGCATCGAAGCACTGTCGGAGAAAGTGGGCCTTGTCCTGGTGGTTCTCGGCTGCATGCATTTTTTCAACCTATGGCTCTTTGCCCGCATTCGCCGATGCGCGATCCTCGCCACCGCACCGCCTCCGGTGTCCCCAGACGCCTGCCTTGTAGGATAAGACCAATGCGCTACTTGACGGTGCTGTTCGATGGGCGCTGCCGGCTTTGCCGGCGGGCCCGCGCCTGGCTCTCGGCCCAACCGCAGCGGGTCGAACTTCGTTTCGTCGCCGCGGGTGGCCCGGCTGCACGCGAGGCATTTCCCGAACTCGACCATGAACGTAGCCTCAACGATCTGGCTGTCGTTTCGGATGGCAACAACGTGTACTACGGTGCCAAGGCTTGGATCATGTGCCTGTGGGCCTTGCGTGAACATGGGCACCGAGCGATTGCGTTCTCCACGCCTGGGCGACTGCGCTGGGCTCGACGCTTCGTCGCTGCTGTCGCCAAGAACCGGTATCGTTTCGGTACGGTCGCGGTGGTACGCGGTCCACGATAGGTTTGGCAGCATGACGGATGAGCTTCTCTATGCAGCAGCCAAAGAAGACGCTGCGAGCACAGCGAAGGGCGAACGAACTCGCGCGCGCATTCTCGAGGTTGCCCTCAGCCTGTTCGCGTCGCGGGGTTACGACAAAACGACCATGCGCGCCATCGCCAGTCAGGCGAATGTGTCTTTGGGTAACGCCTACTACTATTTCCGTTCCAAGGAACATTTGATCCAGGCCTTCTACGCCCGCAGCCATCAAGAACATTTACTCGCCTGTGAACCGATCTTGGCCACCGAGACATCGTTGCGGGCGCGTCTCCAAGGTGTGATGGAGGCCAAGATCGAAACGAGCATGCCCTACCACCGGTTTGCTGGCCTTCTGTTCAAGAACGCCGCCGATCCCCAGAGCCCGCTAAACCCGTTCAGCGAGGCGTCGCGTCCGGTGCGGGAACAAGCCACCGACCTCATGGCTGAGGTCGTCGAACGTGGCAAGACGCGGATTCCGAAGGTGATCCAAGGCCGGTTGCCAGAGCTCCTGTGGCTCTACCTCATGGGTATCATCTTGTTCTGGGTCCACGACCGCTCCCCTGAGTGTCGGCGAACACATCTGTTGATCGATGGAACCGTCGGGTTGGTGATCCGGCTCATGACACTGGCTGGATTGCCACCGATGCGGCCGCTGGTGAACCAAGTCATGGCGCTCCTCGACAGCCTTGGTGTCGACCAGGCTGATCCCTCGGCGACAATCGCTGATCAGGGATAGGGCGGGCGCTTTAGGCGAGCGCCTTGGCGATCTCGGGTAGCAGGGCTTCGGCCTTTGCGTCGATGACCTCGATGCCGGGATAGGGCGGAGGCGTGCCGCTCGGATCGATCGAGTAAACAGGGACGCCGCTCTGCAACGCGGCACGGGCAAACAGATCGGTGACCCCAACTGAGAAGGAAGTACCGACAAAGAGCAAGAGATCCATGGCAGCGGCCGCGGTCTGCACGCGCTGCCATTGGTAGTCGGCATGCTCGGAGTAGAACTCGTCGAACCACAGAACGTGTTGGCGCATGATGTCGCCGCACGCTGGACAACGGGGAAGCGCCTCTTCCGTCGGGTTGGCCAAGAAGCGAGCGATCTCGTCCTCTGGCCGGGGTATGGAACCGCGAGGGGCACCGTGGCGGCACCCGAGCGAAGCGCAGCGAACCCGGTCGGCACTACCGTGTACCTTGACCAACTCACGGGCGCCGGCGCGTTCATGCAGCGGGTCGATATTCTGTGTGATCAGCAGGAACGTACCACCGCGGGCAATTTGCCATCGTTCGAGGTCGACCAGCGCAAAGTGGGCAGCGTTGGGCTCCGCATCGAGGACCTTCTCGAAGCGACTCGAATACCAACGCCAACTGCCCACTGGATCTTCCCGGAAATACCGGAACGTACCCAACTCGGTCACGTCCTTTTTCCACACGGCGTCCGGATCGGTTCCGCGAAAGGTCGGGATCCCCGATGCGACGCTGATGCCCGCGCCTGTGACGACGACCAGCAGGCCCTCGTCAAGGGCAAGGAGTTCCTGAGTCAGTTGGGATGGTTCTGCGGTGGGCACGGTGCGTTTTTGGGGTAACAGTCGCCGATTGATATAATGAAGGTCGGGGGCTCGTGGTGTCGGCGGGATAGTTGTAGGAGTCTCGATGATAGAGCGTTCCGAGAGCCGCAGTGGCGAGTTGACTGTCGAAATTGGTGCTTGGCCGTTGGTTCGAATTCAGCATATTGGCGAGCCGTCCGATGATCTGGTTGCCGCGCATCTGAATGAGATCGAAGAGGTCGTACTCGCGCGTAAAGATGCGTTTGGGATGATTGTGAACCAGTCGGCTGCGAGTCGGCCGACGCCGGTACAACGGGCCATGATCGCTGAACATCAAACGCGCAATGCCGAGCGGTATCGCCTGCATTGCGTTGCCGAAGCCTACATTACCCCTGATCCTGCGTTGCGTGGTGGGATGATAGCTGTGTTCTGGCGCTCTGCACCCGATTACCCGTATATCTTCGTTGATACGGATAGCGAAGCGGAATCGTGGGTACGAGACCACCTGGCTGCGGTCGGTTGGTAGCACCTCACAAGGTGCCAGCTGAGGTGGATGCTAAACGACCACATTGACCAGACGGTCGGGGACCACGATGACTCGCTTTGGCGTCTTGCCGCCGATGAACTTCACGGCGGTTGGCGAAGCAAAAGCGAGCCGTTCGAGTTCTTCCTTAGCGGTCCCGCGTGCCACCTCGACCCGGTCGCGTAGCTTGCCGTTCACCTGGATCACCACGGTAACGGTGTCTTCGATGCACAACGCGTCGTCGTGGTCCGGCCAGGGCGCGGTAGCCAGCAGTCCGTCACCATCGAGGCGTTGCCAAAGCTCTTCCGAGATGTGCGGGGCATAGGGTGCGAGTACGTGCAGAAAGAGACACACGGCCTCCTTGGGGAGCGTCTTCGAGGCGGTCGCTTCGTTGACCATGACCATCATCTGAGCGATGGCGGTATTGAACCGGAGGCCATCGGTGTCGTCCTTGGCCTTCTTGATCGTCTTGTGCAGTTCCCGCCAAACGGTAGGCTCGCTGTTCCCCGGAGCGTCGGTCAGTCGTTTGTTCAGCTCATCGGTGGATTCGTCGACCACCAATCGCCATATCCGACCGAGGAACCGGTAGAGGCCTTCGAGGCCCTCCATCTGCCACGGCTTGGTCTGTTCGAGCGGCCCCATGAACAACTCGTAGAGGCGAACGGCGTCGGCGCCGTATTCTTCGATGACTTGCATCGGGTCGACGCCATTGAGCTTTGACTTGCCCATGCGTTCGACCTTGACGGTCACCGGCTCGTCGGAGCCTGGCGGGAAGAACGAACCATCTTTCTCACGCAGGGCGCTGCGTGGGTGGTAACGCCCGCTCGCATCCTGGTAGCTGGGGGCCAAGATCATGCCTTGGTTGAACAGCTTCTGGAAAGGCTCCTTGGTCGAGACAAGGCCGCAATCGAACAGGACCTTGTGCCAGAACCGGGCGTAGAGCAAATGCAAGACAGCATGCTCGACCCCGCCAACGTATAGATCGACGGGCATCCAGTACTGCTCGATCTCTTCGTTCCACGGCGCTTCTTCGTTCTGTGGGTCCAAATAGCGGAGGTAGTACCAACACGACCCCGCCCACTGCGGCATGGTGTTGGTCTCGCGGAGGCCGCGGCGTCCGTCGGGCAACTCGACCATCAGCCAATCATCTTCAGCGCGCGCCAGGGGCGGCCGTCCGTCGTCGGTCGGCTTGTAGGCGTCAATGGGCGGAAGCTCAACGGGTAGGGCTTCGGCGGGCAGGGCTTCGACAGAGCCATCATCGAGATGAATGATGGGGAAGGGTTCGCCCCAATACCGTTGGCGAGAGAACAGCCAATCGCGCAGCTTGTATTGAACCTTGGCGCTGCCGTGGCCGTTGGTCTCCAACCAAGCGATCATGTTCGCCTTGGCTTCCGCGATCGGTTGGCCGTCGAGAAAATCACTGTTGATCGCTGGCCCGTTACCAATGTAGGCGTCGCCAGCGAAGTCGGATGGTGGTTCGACGGTGCGGACGATCGGCAGATCGTAGATGTTGGCGAAGTCCCAATCGCGTTGGTCCTGGCCTGGTACCGCCATGATGGCACCGGTGCCGTAGGTCATGAGCACGTAGTCCGCAATCCAGATGGGTATTGGGGCGCCGGTCACAGGGTGCTTGGCGTGGGCGCCGGTAAAGACACCGGTTTTCTCTTTCGCCAGGTCGGTGCGCGCTAGATCGGTCTTGTTGCGCGAGGTCGTGATGTAGGCCTCTACCGCGGTACGTTGCGCCTCGGAGGCAATGGTGTCGACCAGCGAGTGCTCCGGTGCCAGGACACAGTACGTCGCGCCGAACAAGGTATCCGGGCGTGTGGTAAAGACAGTGAATTGAGCATCGTGATCGACGATGTCAAAGGTGATGTCGGCGCCGGTCGAGCGGCCGATCCAGTTGCGCTGCATCTCCTTGACGCTTTCCGGCCAATCGACCAGATCCAGATCCTCGAGCAAACGTTCGGCGTAGGCTGTGATGCGCAGCATCCATTGCCGCATGTTGCGGCGCTCGACCGGATCGCCGGTTTCGATGTAGGCGCCGTCTTTGACCTCTTCATTGGCCAACACAGTTCCGAGCGCCGGACACCAGTTGACTGGCACCTCGGCCAAGTAGGCGAGGTCCCGCTTATGAAGTTGAAGAAAAATCCACTGGGTCCAGCGATAGTAGTCGGGGGTTGCTGTGGAGATCTCGCGGCGCCAGTCGTAGCTGAAGCCGAGGCGTTTGATCTGGCGGCGAAAGTTGTCGACGTTGCGCTTGGTAATGATCGCCGGATGGATGTTCTCGCGCATGGCGGCTCGCTCGGCCGGCAGGCCAAAGGCGTCCCAACCCATGGGGTGAAGCACGTTGTGCCCGGTCATTCGCTTGAACCGGGTCACCACATCCGTGGCGGTGTAGCCTTCGGCGTGTCCTACATGGAGGCCAGCGCCGCTCGGATATGGGAACATATCGAGCACGTAGTACTTGGGCTTGTCGCGCAGCTCGTCGATCGATGTCGGTGTGCGAAAGGCCTGGCGTTCGTCCCAGGTGCGTTGCCACTTGGGTTCGATCTCAGCCGGGTTGTAGCGCATGATTTCCTCGAGTCTCGGATGGGGCTCAGGGTGGTGAGGGGGGCGACCATCCGTCAGGCGCGGTACCGGCTCCCATGCCGGCGGGGTCGATAGAATAAGGGTGTCATGATCGAACCGTGGCAATGATGGGGCGGGGATTCGAGGTTGACTCCACAAAGGATCGGTGCCCGTATGGTCGCGATCCAAATTCAGCGAGTGGGCAGCTTAGCAACGGCTTCGCGTCGGCACAAGGCGCGGCCCAGCGCAACCTGTGTGGCGGATAAGGATCGCTCGATTGGTATCGGACTTGCTAGTCTGTATGGGTGGTTGTGTTACGGCTCCGCCGATTGCGCAAACTTGAGCCACTGAATGTCCAAATCGTCTCCACCTCATTCCCCAACGGCGGGCGCCTGGCGCCGGCGAGCGCTTGGCTGCGCCGTCGCCCTGGTTTGGATGGTATCGGCCCTGCCTCGGCTGGCTGTTGCCGATGGCGGCGGGCTTGATCTAACGCCACCGCCGACCGTGCCGCTGGATGTATGGCTCGACGATGTCGGCAGTTTGCAAGAGGATTGGCGAGAGAAGGATCTGGCCGTTTTCGTTGATGATGAACCTACCCTCGTCGTGCCCAACTCGTTGGTTTCAGCAGGTTCCCTCCCTGGACGATTCTTGATCTTTGTCGACGATGTGTTCTGCATGCCGGCTCCCCGGAATCGCTTCATCGATCGGCTGCGGGAACAGCTCGATGACTTGGGCCCCGATGACATGATGGCGATCGTGGCCTACGATGGTCAGCGCCTGAGCGTTCTGACGCCTTGGACTCGTTCGGTCCCACGGTTGAGCGCCGGACTCCAGCATGCCCGTGACCGGCCCGCGCTCGGCCCACGTCGGCTGGCCGAGCAGCGGCAACTGGCTGCGACACATCGTGGCGCCCTGCGTCCTGGCCGTACGTCGAGTTTTTCAGGGATTGGTTTCAATGGCGCGCAGGCCAGCCAGGCGTTGGGTGCAGCGGGTCTACAGCATGCACGGACGGTAACCGAGCAGGTCGCGGACGTCATGCAGGCCGCCGCGGCCGCGGTCGAGCAGCTGGGCGCCGACGCTGCCGACTTGGACAACCAAGCGACCGCCTCCCAGGCGACACCTGCCCGTGCGACCTTGCTACTGCTGGCTGGCGCCTGGCCGGTTTCTTCGAACGCGTTGATTCTGACGTGGAGCCGCGACGGTGGTCCGATTGCCGGCGAGGCCGCGGCCCAGCAGGTTCTCGCGCCGTTGGTCGCGGCGGCCGATCGCTGGGGATTCGTGGTTTCGCCAGTTACGGTTCCGATATGGGGTACCGGTGGCCGGGTCGAGAAACGACAGAGTCGGCGTTCGATGAATGTGCTGATGGCCGCCACCCTCGACGAGCTCGCCATTGCCACGGGCGGTACATCGTGGCTCGACGGTGTCCATGCTGATCTCCTGCGCCGAAGCATTGGCGCGGCCCGCCGGGGCTATCGCCTGGCGATCAGGCCCGGTTGGCGGGGCAGTGACCAGCGAGCCGAGCTGCGGGTCACTGTGGCGGGCGAATCGGCGGGCTTGCGCACCCGCACAGGCCTTGCGGATCCAGCTCAGGATACGCGGGTCGGCCGTGAAGCGGCCGCGGCCTTGATGCTCGGAAGCGGGCTACCGGGAGCGGAGAGGTTGACCGTCGAGGTCGAGCCACAAGGGCGGGGTGTCCTCCGGATGACGATTCGTGCGTTCGAGGGCCTCGAACCGCTGGGCCCCGGACTTGTTTGGTCGGTCGTCGATCCGGCGGCGCCGGCGGGGGGTGCGGTGCTGGTCGCAATGGAGGACACGACGGTCCGCCCCACATCCAATCCGCCAGGTTTATCGTATGTTCTGGACATACGGAGCCGACCGCGCGGCAATCAACTGGTATTGGCCGTACTGGATCCGAAAACCGATCGCCTGTGGCTAAAAGACGTTCTCGTACCAAAGCGCTAGTCACCTTCGGACCAGGCCGCTGCTATATCGGCCGTTCTCGGGAGTTCGTGATGAAGATGAAGACTGCTCGGACTTTCGCAACCCTCCGCCGCTGCCGCATGATTTCGGCATCGGCTGTGACGTGGGCGGTTGTTGGTTTGTTGGTGCACGCGATGTCGGCGACGGTGGCAGCCCAGGAAGAGAATCCAGGCTTGTTTGGTGAGGTGCTCGATGTTCGTGTGATCAATCTCGAGGTCGTCGTCACCGACAAGCAGGGGGTCCGGGTGCTCGGCTTTGCGCCGGAAGACTTCGTGCTGACGGTCGATGGTACGGAAGTACCCGTGGAGTACTTCACGGAGGTGATAGGAGGCAGCTCGATCACGCCGGGGGAGGCGGAAAGCACCGTTCCCGCGCTGGCACCTGGCGTCCCGGTATCGACGAGCTACCTCATTTTCGTCGATGAGTACTTCTCCTTTCGTCGCGACCGTGATCGCGCCTTGCGTCAGTTGCGTGATCAACTACCGTTGCTCAACCCGGAAGACCGGATGGCGGTCGTGGCCTACGACGGCCGGAATGTCGACATGTTGAGCACGTGGAGTCAATCCCGCGAGGCCTTGGGGCGGGTCCTCGACAGCGCCGCGGATCGGCCCACCTTCGGCCAGCGCCGGCGTGCCGAGCTGCGCAGCTTTCGCACGTCCCGCACCTTCCGAGCCGGCGAACCTCGGGATTTCACCGATAGCGTCGCGTCGCTGGGCCTCGATCTCGACTTGGAGGAACAGGCCGAAGCTGAACGCATCGCCGACCAGGTGAGCCGTACCATTCTCGCGGCCTCGGCCGCGCTTCGGGGCTTTGCCAATCCGCCTGGTCGCAAGGTGATGATCTTGTTGTCCGGCGGTTGGCCTTACAACCCTGTGTATTGGGTCATCAACGACATCAGTCGCTCGGCCTTCACCACCGACGTACCGGACGGCGACGAGCTTTACCGCCCGTTGATCGAAACGGCCAATCGCATCGGCTACACTCTCTACACTGCGGACATGCCTGGATTGGGGCCGAGTTTGATCGACGGCGAAGGTATTGCTGCCAACGCCGAGCCTGCCAACGCGAGCCTGCGGTTCAGCCGCGAACAGGAAGCCGAGTTCTCACTGACCCAACTGGCCCGTGAGACCGGCGGCAAGGCCTTCTTGAATAGCGCCAGCAACAGTGTGTTCGAGCGCGTGGTCGAAGATACGCGCTCCTACTACTGGCTTGGTTTCACGCCAACGTGGGCTGGCGACGACGCAGAACACACCATTCGGGTTCGTACCACCCGCCGTGGCTTCAAAGTTCGGACACGCGAGAACTTTACTGACCTTTCCAAGCAAACCGAAGTCACGATGATGGTGGAGAGCACCTTGTTGTTCGGCAACACTCCGGGCTCCGAGAACCTACCCGTGACCTTCGGTGCGGCTCAAAAGGCTGGGCGGGGCAAGGTGGAGGTGCCGTTTCGCCTGGGCATTCCGTTGCACGTCCTCACGTTCTTGCCCAGCGCGGATGGCTTCCGCAGCGAAGTCGAGCTACGGATCGCGGTCATCGACGAACAAGGTAACACCGCGGACATTCCGATCCTTGGCTTGCCCTTACGCCTCGACGAGTTGCCAACGGGCGAGTTGTTCACGGTGTTCGAGAATCGCATCAAGATTCGCAAGAAACCGCACGACATCGTGTTCTCGATCTACGAGCAGGCCACCGGCAAGATCCTCTCGAACCGGCTCGAGTTCAAGCCATAGGGAGGAGTAGCGGCAGGACCCTGTGCCGGCCGTCTACTAAGACGATCTTGTAGATGGATAGATACTCTCTTCGCCGTCAAGCTGGATCGGGAAGTTTGTAGAAGCGATTGGTATCGTAGTCGACGTCATGTTTGAGCATGGCGTGAATGGCTACGAGTATCTTTCTCATGACGGCGACGACTGCCTGCATGGGTGCCTTTCCCCGTTGAAGTAGGTTTTCGTAGAAGGCCTTGACGGTGGGCTGGTTTTGGATCGCGACGAGGGCTGGCATGTAGAGGCTGGCGCGCAGGTGGGCGTTACCTGCTTTGGTGATCTTGGGTGCCTTGTGGACCGTCTCACCGGATTGAAAGTGGCGTGGGTCCAGGCCAGCGTGTGCGACCCACTGCTTGGCGGTCATGCCTTCGGGCATTGCGAGGATCTCGGCAAGGATGTGCAGACCCGAGACGGTGGCGATGCCCTTGACGGTGATGAGTCGCCGTAGCGCGTTGTGAAACGCGGGTGTACGCTCTACGAGCTTTTGGGCCAGCTTCTCGACGTTGCTGATGCGCTTGGTGAGTTGTCGAATGGCAAGCTGGATGTCACGTCGCACGAGTGGCGAGAGTTCATGGGTAGCCGTGACTGCATGTAGACGGTTCTTTTCGGCTGTTCTGGCCTTGACGAGGCTCGCACGTCGTCGCAGGAGGGCGCGGAGTTCCAGGGCTTCCTTCGAGGGCGGCTTCCAGGGCTGGAAGTCCATGCGACGCGCATATTCGAGCAAGACCTCGGCATCGGCGGGGTCGGTCTTTGATCTCTGCTTAAGTGCCTTGGCGAAGTTCCGAGCGACGCGAGGGTTGAGGACCATGACCTCGACATTGGGTGCCCTGTGAAGGGCCAGAGCGAGGTCGAGGCTGTAGACCCCAGAAGCTTCGAGCACAACGCGGGCGATCGGCCCGCACTTACTTAGGCGTCGGATCAGCTTTCCGTGCCCTGCAGGTGTGTTGCCGTATGTTTGAACGTTGGTTGTTGCATCGGTGCGTACGACAAAGGTCTTGGCACTGACATCGATCCCGGCAAACAGCCGGTCTTGGCTGATGGTCATGACGGTCTCCTCGGATAGAATCCGAAGGCGGCTCCCCGACCCTGCACCATCGCCTGCCAAGCTTGTTCATGCAGGCTCAGAGGCACTCAGATACTCCTCGGCATCGGCGAAGAGGGCGGGGGGTCGATCTACATTCAGGCTCGAAGCCTCGCGGCCGGAACGACCTCCCCGCCTCCGGAACGTCCTCTCCCCCCCGCGCCACCGCGAGGGGAGCTGCGGGAGGTTCTCGCGTTCCACTGCGGTCGCGATTCGAAGGTTGAGTCTCGTGAAAGACCTGGCCCGCCCCTCCCGCAGCTCCAACATACAAGCGGCCGGACCCAGCGTCTTCTCCCTGTCCGATCCCCAGGCACGAGGATCACAGCCGTAAACGCGCTGCGGCCGCGCGACGTTGTAGACAAAAGGCCTGCTACAATCCGGCGCTCTTTGGCACCGCGCGGGTGATGCCGAACCTGGGAGCGACAACATGAGCCGTTATTACGTCACCACGCCGATCTACTACGTCAACGGGCCACCACACATCGGCCACACCTACACCACGGTGGTGGCCGACGTCATTGCACGCTATCGACGCCTCATGGGCGACGAGACGTATTTCTTGACCGGCACCGACGAGCACGGTCAGAACATCGAGCGGACGGCACAAGAGAAGGGCCTGACACCCCAGGCCTGGGCCGACGAGATCGTGGCCAACTATGGTCCGCTCTGGGAGCGCCTGGCCATCACGCACGACGACTTCATCCGCACCACTGAAGCTCGTCACGCCAAAGGTGTCGATGCGATCGTCGCCAAGATCGCCGCCAATGACGACCTCTACGTGGCTCAACATGAGGGCTGGTATTGCGCGTCGTGTGAGGCGTATTACACCGACAAGGAGCTTCTCGAAGGCAACCTGTGCCCCGACCACGAGAAGCCGGCGGAATTGCGGCGCGAAGAGAATCTTTTCTTTCGCCTGTCCAAATACCAAGACGCACTCCTGTGCTGGTACGAAGACCATCCCGAGTCTGTACGGCCGGAAACGCGACTGAACGAAGTGCGCTCGTTCGTCGCTGGCGGTTTGCGTGATCTCTCGGTCAGTCGCAAAGATTTGAATTGGGGGATTCCCTTCCCAGGGCACGAAGAGCACACGGTCTACGTGTGGTTGGATGCGCTCACCAACTACATCAGCGCTCTCGGTTTCGGCCGTGGCGAAGATGCGGAGGCGTTGTACCGTCAGTTCTGGGAAGGTGACGGGACCCGCTTGCACTTGGTTGGCAAGGACATCTTGCGATTCCATGCGGTCTACTGGCCGGCCTTCCTGATGTCAGCGGGCCTTCCGCTACCGACAACGATTTGGGCCCATGGTTGGTGGCTACGCGACGATCGCAAACTCTCCAAGTCCACCGGCAACATCGTCGACCCCAATGATCTTCTCGAGACCTTTGGCAGCGACGCCTTGCGGTACTACTTGCTCCGCGACATGGTCTTTGGCCAAGACGCGCAGATCTCGGACGAGGGATTCATCGATCGCTACAACAGCGATCTGGCGAACGGCCTCGGCAATACCGTCAGTCGCGTGCTCACCTTGTCCCAACGCGCCTTTGATGGCCAAACACCGCCTCAACGAGGACACGGTCACCTCGAAAGCGAAGCGCGTGCGGCGGTCGTGGCCTACCGCGAAGGCATGGCGTCCTTTGCCTTCGATCGCGCGCTCAAGGCTCTCTGGAAACTCATGGGCGCCGCCAGCCAGTTCTTGGTGTCGCGTGCCCCCTGGAGCAAGATGAAGGACCCCGCCGCCATGGATGAGGTGGGGGAGACCTTGTGGAATGTGATGGAAGCGGTGCGCATCGTCGCCCAGGGTCTGCTACCGATCATGCCCACCAAGGCTCCCGCTGTCTTGGCTGCCATCGGAGCAGGCGATGTCGGTGGCGACGATCCCATGGCCTGGGGCGGACAGCCGGAGGGCGCGCCGCTGCCAACGATCGCACCGCTTTTTCCCCGCATCGACAAGGCGGCCTATCTCGGCGCCGCAGCAGTAGCGCAGTCCAAGACCGGGAATAACAAGACCACAGACAAGGACAGGAAGACTGATATGAGTGATGCCACCGCTGAAGACGAGACCGCCGTCGCCACTGTCGCCACTGTCGCCACCGACGTCTCTGAGACGGAAGAGGCCACGCAATCGGCCAAGCCATCGGAGCCGGGCGACGACGCGCGGATCAACATCGATCAGTTCTTCGAGACCCAGTTGCGGGTCGCGAGCGTGCTCGATGCGGAAAAGATCCCAAAGTCGAGCAAGCTGCTCAGGCTGACGGTTGACGTGGGTGAGGACAAGCCACGGACCGTCGTCGCGGGCATGGCCAAACACTACACCCCCGAAGAGATGATCGGCAACCAGGTGGTCATCGTCGCCAACCTCAAGAAGGTCAGGCTGATGGGGGTCGAGTCAAACGGCATGGTGCTTGCCGCCGACGACGGTACGCCTGTCTTGCTACGGCCCATCGAGCCGGTTGAGCCGGGCACGCAGGTTCGGTAGCGACGACGGCATGAAGAAGCCTTGCGTGATTAGCCTACACAACATCATCACCATTGATCGCCGTGCCTTGGGGCACCGTTTGGGACAACTCAACCAGCGTCAGATGTCAGCGGTCTGCGCCGCGGTAGCGTTCGCCATCGGGTGCGATCAGCCACTTACCGAACCTACTACGGAGGACTGGGGTCAATGATTCTGGGTCCGATCGACTCCCATTGCCATCTACAGTCGCTGACGCCGGACGAGCGCGCAGCGGCGATCGATGCGGCGCGGGAACGCGGTGTGCGCGGTTTCCTGGTGCCGGCGATCAAGCTCGCTGACGCCGAAGGGTTGCTGGAGCTCTGCCACGCCCACGATGATGTGTGGTGTGCCCTCGGTACCCATCCTCACGACGCCGCAACCTGGCTCCCGGGCGATGCCCAACGGCTCGCCGATCTTCTCGCCGACCCCAAGGCGGTGGCGGTGGGGGAGTGTGGCCTGGACTTCTACTACGACCACGCGCCGCGAGACGTTCAGGAGCGTGCCATGCGCGACCAGTGGGCCGTGGCGATCGATCTCGGGCTTCCCGTTGTGGTGCACAACCGCGAGTCCAACGATGCCATGCTCGAGGTCTTCGGGGACCCTGCCTTCGAGGCGTTGCAGGCGGACTTCCATTCGTACGCCGGCGGTGTGGAGATGGCGAAGACCCTGATCGACAGGGGGTTCTACCTCGGGATGTCGGGGATGATCACGTTTCGCGCTGCGGACAACGTTCGCGAGGTGATTCCCCTGGCCCCACGCAACCGGCTGCTGGTGGAGACCGATACGCCCTACCTTGCACCGGTACCGTACCGCGGCAAACCCAACCGGCCCGCGTACGTGGTTGAAGTTGCCGAGCGCTTGGCTGAGGAGTGGGCGGTCTCGGTCGACGAGGTCGCGCGGATCACCTGCGACAACTTTTTCCGCCTCTACGCCAAGGCTCAGGTCTCATAGCGTCTCAGCAGCAGGCAAGCGGCTGGGTGACGTCTACAGGCTATGCTACCGATGGTTGCTGACAAGGAGGTTTTGGCCGTTGATAACAACCCCACGAGCCCACAAGTGGTGATACGACGGCTTGGGTACCACGGTGAATTGGCTAGGTGCTAATTCGCACCGCGACCCGGCAACCAGGTCTCGTGCACGTGGACCCACTCGACGCCATTGGGGGCTTCGGTGTTCTCCCGCAAGATAGCGGTCGAGATGCGGCCACCGTCCTCGTTACCACCTTGTTGCCATTCTTCGTAGGTTACGCGGTAGACACCTTCGACGACGGCCTGGACCCGCAGATCCTTGACCTCGATGGCAAACGCCGATTCTGCGTACTGTCCGTGGGCTCGGCGCAGGCCATCGACCAGCGTCGAGCGGGGCACATGGGCACCGCTTGGACCTACGATCTCGAAGCCGGGGGCCAGGACAGCGGCCACGCGACCAAACGTCTCATCGTCCTCCGGCGTCGAGCCCGCGAACCAGTCTTGGAAGAACCGGTGGAACTCAACAATTTCATGAGCACATGCTTCGTTCATTGATGTAGTCCGTGCGGCTCAGACGGGATTCTGCACGTCGGCAAAGGTCACGTCGAGATCGAAGTGCTCGGCCAGATGCTCTCCGAGGACCCGCACTCCAAGGCGCTCAGTTGCGTGGTGTCCTGCAGCAAAGAAATGGACACCGGCTTCATGCGCTAGGTTCATCGCCCATTCCTCCGGCTCTCCAGTGATGAAGGCGTCCAAACCCTCCGCGATCGCCTCGTGAAGGCTGTGAGCCGCGCCGCCACTAACGATACCGACGGTGCGGATCCGGTCCGGACCACCATCAAAAACCAGGGGTTTTCGCTCGAAAACAGTGGCGCAAAGCGCAGTCAGCTCGGCGACTGAGATTGGGGTGGGGAAGCGTCCCGCGAAACCGATCGGTAGGCCCTTGGCCAGCGCGAACGATGTGATCTCTGCCAAGCCAAGCGCCTTGGCGGCAACAGCGTTGTTACCCAGTTCCTCGTGACGATCGAGGGGTAGGTGATACGCGAGGAGGTTGATGTTGTTGGCCAGAAGTGTCCGCACACGTCGGCCCATGACGCCGGTCAGGAGCGGTGACTGACCGTGCCAGAAGAGTCCGTGGTGAACGATCACCGCATCGGCGCTGCGTTGGGCGGCCTCATCGAACAGGCGCTGGCAGGATGACACACCCGTCACCACCGTTCGGACAATGGTGTTCCCTTCGACTTGAAGACCGTTGTTAACGGCCCAATCCGCGCCGGTGTCGGCGTCCAAGAGCGTTGCCAAGTACCGCACCAGCTCGACGCGATCAACACCTCGAGAAGGGTTCCCCGAAGTACCGCGGCTTGGCTCCGGGGTGAGTTGGTTGGATCCGGCCATTCGACGAACTCGCTTGACGCCGCTAGGCGTTGTCGCCTTCGGGAGCGGGCGCTAGGGTGTTCGATGGGCTAGCATCGAGACTCAAAGCCCGCTCGAGGTCGCCGTCCATCATTCGACGTTGGACCTGCTCGAATGCATCCTTGCAAGCGTCAAAGGCGTCGACAACCTCAGGATCGAAGTGGGTTCCACGATCGATGTCGATTCGGCGCAACGCCTCGTCATGAGGCTCTGCGAGCTTGTAGGGGCGACGGCTGGTGATCGCGTCGTAGGCGTCTGCCAAGGCGACGATGCGGGCCGCGAGCGGGATTTGCTCTCCGCTGAGCCCACGGGGATAGCCATTGCCGTCCCATCGTTCGTGGTGGGAATACGCGATCTCCATGGCCATGCGCAAGACCGCCTGCGCCCCGGAATAGCGGTCGAGGACCGACCGCAAGGTATCGCCACCGATGGTGCTGTGGGCGCGCATGATTCGAGTTTCGGCTTCGGTCAATGGGCCAGCTTTGCGCAAGATAGCGTCCGGGATGGCCACTTTGCCGATGTCGTGAAGTTGGCTGGCGGTGGCCAGCCAATCAACATAGGTCGTGTCGATTCCAGAGGCATGCCCGGCCCGGCGCATCGTTTCACCCAGAATACGGCTGTATTCGGCGATTCGTTCGAGGTGCATGCCGGTTTCACTGTCGCGTGATTCGGCGAGCTTGGCGAGGGTGAAGAGGGCGATATCTCGAGTCTGCCGGATCTCGACGGTCTGATCATGGACCATGCGCTCGAGATCTTCCTGGTAGGCCCGGTTTTGGAGCACCAAGCGCCGACGCTCGAGGGCTCGTTTGACCGTGTTCCCGAGATCTTCGAGCTCGAATGGCTTGGCCAAGTAGTCATAGGCACCGGCACGCAAACACGCGCGGACGGTGGTGAGGTCGTGACGGCCCGAGACCATGATGACTTGGATGTCTTTGTTGGCTGCCTTGATTCGCTTCAACAGCTCGACACCCGAGAGACCGGGCATCTCGATATCGAGCACCGCGAGGGCGGGCTGTGTGCGGCCCTCGGTGCCATTGATGACCTCGAGCGCCTCGTCGGCGCTCGCCGTCGCGCACGAGCGGTGGCCGAGGAACTCCAGCTGAGAGCGCAGTAGCTCCCGTACAGCGGGTTCGTCGTCAACTACGAGAACGAGTGAGTCCATTGTTGCGGCCAGCGAAGGGAGGTGATTATACACCAATATGCCACGGTGCCGATGTGAAGATCGACACCGTGGCGTAAGTAAAGAAATCGTCGATGTGAGACTACCGTCGTCCGCGTGGGCCGCCGCGTCCGCCACCGGGGCGACCACCACGACCACCACGACCACCCCGGTCACCGCGATCCGGCTCTGGGGCAGATGCGGCCAGCGCCAGTTCTTCCTCGGTGGGCTCGTAGTTGGGATCCTCCAACAACACGGCTTTTCGAGACAACCGGATCTTGCGACCCTCGGCATCGATCTCGAGGACCTTGACCTCCACTGGGTCGCCCTCGCGCAGGATGTCCGTGACTTCGCGAACCCGGTAGGGTGCCATCTCACTCACATGCAGCAGGCCTTCGGTACCAGGCAGGATCTCGACGAAGGCACCAAAGCCTTCAACCCGGGTAACCCGACCTTGGTACTTGCGCCCGACTTCGGGAACCTCGGTGAGTTCCTCGATAATCTGGAGCGCCCGCTTGGCTGCGGTGCCGTCCGGCGCCGCCACGATGACCTTGCCATCGTTCTCGATTTCGACCTCACAACCCGTCTCCTCTTGGATCGAGCGGATGGTCTTACCACCAGGGCCGATGATGTCGCGAATCTTGTCGCGACTGATCTGAATGGTAAACAAGCGAGGTGCAAGGCTCGAAATCTCGTCGCGCGGCGTCGACAGGCTGTTAGCCATGCATTCGAGGATGTGCAGTCGACCCGCTCTTCCTTGGTTGAGCGCAGCGGCCATGATCTCGCGGCTGACGCCACCGATCTTGATGTCCATCTGCAGGGCGGTTACGCCCTTCTCGGTACCTGCGACTTTGAAGTCCATGTCGCCATGGTGGTCTTCCTGGCCAGCGATATCGCTCAACACGGCGAATCGCTCACCGCGCTTGATGAGTCCCATGGCAACACCCGCGACCGGGGCCAACATCGGCACGCCGACATCAAACAGAGCCAAGGAACCGCCACAGACCGTTGCCATGGACGATGAACCGTTGGACTCCATGATGTCCGACACCAAACGAACGGTGTAGGGGAAGTCTTCTTCCGCCGGGATCACAGGCATCAACGCCCGACGAGCGAGGTTACCGTGTCCGATCTCACGGCGGCTCGCGCCACGCAAGAAGCGAACCTCACCGACGCAGAACGGCGGGAAGTTGTAGTGAAGCATGAACTTCTGGTGCGACTCGCCCTCGTAGCTCTCGACGATTTGCGCATCGCGGCGGGTGCCGAGTGTTGCGGTGGCCAAGGCCTGGGTCTCGCCGCGGGTGAACAGCGCCGAACCATGGGTACGGGGCATGATGCCGAGGTCGATCGAAATGTCCCGGATCTCATCATTGCGTCGACCGTCGAAACGACGTTTGTTGTCGAGCACTGCTTCTGCCAGGAGCTCTTCTTCGAAGTCCTTGACGGCCTTCTTGATCTGACTAACGACGACCTCGTCTTCGAACTGCTGGAGGTAGGGCTTGACGACCGCGTCGACGGCGTCTTTCCGCTCGAACTTGCCTGGTGTGTGAAGCGCCTGGCGCATGTCGTCGTAGATCGCCGTCTTGGCGCTCTCGAGGACCTGTGCCGGATATCTCTCTGGCACAGTCCAGGTGGGCTTCTGCCTGCCTGAAGCGCGGAACATCTCATGTTGTGCACGGATGCTCTTCTGCAGTTCATCGTGGGCTTTGAAGATGCAATCGAGGATGATCGCCTCCTCGAGCTGGTTGGCCCCCGCTTCGACCATGACGATAGCGTCTTCGGTACCCACCACGATGAGGTCGAGCTCAGACACGTCGCGTTCGCTGTTGGAGGGATTAAAGACCATCTCACCGTCGATCAAACCTACCCGCACCGCGCCAACGGGGTTGTAGAAAGGAATGTCCGAAAGGGCGAGGGCCGCCGAGGCGCCGTTGATGGCCAGGATGTCCGGGTCGTGCTCGCCATCCGCGGAAAGCACGAAGGAGATGATTTGCGTTTCGCCGAAATAGCCCTCTGGGAATAGGGGCCGCAAGGGGCGATCGATCATCCGGCAGGTGAGGATCTCTTTCTCGCTCGGCCGCCCCTCGCGCTTGAAAAAGCCGCCGGGAATCCGACCGGCCGCGAAGCTGTACTCGCGATAGTCGACGGTCAAGGGAAGAAAGGGGCGCGGTGCCATGATGTCGCCGCCCATACAGGCGGTCGTCAACACGACGGTGTCGCCACTGCGGACCAAGCAAGAGCCGTTGGCCTGCTTGGCGATGTGACCGGTCTCGAACACCAAGCCGCCGGTGCCGAGATCAACTTCTTTTCGTTGTTTCATGAGTTTCTCTCGATAGTGGGCATGCGCCGCACGAACGTCCGTGCTGGCTGCGTGCCCGTGATGATTCGCGATCCGCGGCGCGACAGCTCCGGCGGTACAGGTGTTTCCATATACGAAAACGCATGTCGCGGGCCCCGCGCCAACGCGGATCGATAGAAGGGGTAGCACGTCGCTGACGGCGACGTGCCGAACTGGTTCAGCCGTCCCGGAGGACAGTGCGTACCTCGCCTACTTGCGCAGATTCAGTCGTTGGATCAGCTCCAAGTACGCGTCGTTGTCCTTCCGTTTCACGTAGTCCAACAAGCGGCGGCGCTTGCCCACCATCTTGAGCAGGCCTCTTCGGCCGTGGTGGTCCTTTTTGTGGACCTTGAAGTGCTCCGTGAGCTCGTTGATGCGCTGCGTCAACAACGCTACCTGTACCGCGGAGGAACCGGTGTCGGTTTCATGTGCGCGATAGGTTTCGATGACTTCGCTTTTGTTTTCCGTCGTTTGAGCCAAGGCTCTACTCCTTTTGGAGGACGGCGTACATCGCCGTCGCGTTGTTCATTCTTCTCTTCTTCTGAAACTGGAAAACTTGTCTGTGGAGTCGGGGGCCCGTCCAGCTAGTGAAAGACCACCTTGGGCTGGACGATCCCGACATCGCCGCTACCGATCCGTTCGATGACCGACCCGACCGCGATAAAGCGCTGGCGCTGGTCGATCAACTTGACCCAATCACCTTCGCCGCTCTCGAGGCCTCGTACCAAAACCGTTTGGCCATGCTCGATCCGCTTGGCCTGTTGTGCATCGGCGACAACTTCGTCAAACGGCAGAGGAATGGCATCGAAGGGGATCCACGCGTCGCCCGGTCCCTGGTCACCCTCCAACCGCTCGCGCAAAGCATCGAGGGTGAGCGCCTGGCTGAGTTGGAACAAGGAGCCAATTTGCGTTCGTCGCAACGAAGCCAATACGCCACCGCAGCCGAGCTTCTGCCCAAGCTCATGCACCAGGCTTCGGGCATAGGTTCCGGATGAGCAACTGAGGAGGAAGGGCATGGCCTTGCCGGGCTCGAAGGCTTCGGTAGCGTGGTAATCGAAGACGGTCACGGGTTTCTTGTCGTCTGGCGTCGCTTCGCCCCGGCGGGCGAGTTCGTAGTACTTTACGCCACCCACCTTCTTTGCGCAGTAGGGCGGTGGCGTTTGCATGTATTCGCCGTGGAAGGTGGACATGGCAAGACGAATTGTATCCTCGTCGAGACCATCGACGGGATTCTCTTCGGAAACTTGCCCATCCAGATCATAGGTGTCGGTGACCGTACCAAATTGCGCGGATCCTTCGTAGATCTTGGGCGCTTTGATCAAAAAGCGGGTCAAGCGGGTCGCCCGACCGACTGTCAAGATCAAGAGGCCAGTGGCTCCAGGGTCGAGGGTTCCGCAGTGCCCGATCTTCTTGGTTCGCAGCAGGCGCCGCGCTTGCACGACCACATCATGCGATGTGCAGTCCGGCTGCTTGTCTACCAACAGTAGACCGTTCTTGAGTTCAAGAGACACGGGTCTCATCCTCCTCGAGGGCTGCGGCCAAGGCGTCAACCGTCGTTCGATACAGCGTGTCACGATGTCCAGCAAAGCCAAAGCCCGCGGCGTTGGGGTGGCCACCGCCGCCGAATCGCTGCGCAATGGCTTGGACATCGGTCTTGCCGCGGCTCCGTAGGGAGACTTTGAAATGTTTGTCTTCGAGCTCACGGAACATGGCCACGGCCTCAACACCTGCGATGGAGCGCGGATAATCGATCAGGCCCTCGGAATCTCCGTCCTGCGCGTTCGCCCGCTCGAGCATGTCGCGGGTCAGCCAAGCGGTCGCCACCCGGCCACCATGGTGTCGCTCGAGGGTCGCCAGGGTTTCGGAGATCAAGCGCACTGCGGCTTCGGGCTGCGATTCATACAGCCACCGCGAGACCGTTTCGGGAGAGGCGCCAGCGCGGAGCATGGCGGCCGCGGAATCGAAGGTCTCGGCGGTTGTGTTGGCGAACCGGAAGCCGCCGGTGTCGGTGACCAAAGCGAGGTAGAGAAGCGTGGCGGTCTCCGGGGCGACTGCGGCGCCCATGGCGTCGGCGATTCGATGCACCAGGATACTCACCGCGGCGGCATCCGTGTCGACCCAGTTCACCGCGCCATACTGCTCGTTGCCCAAGTGGTGGTCGATATTGAGCACCACAGGCAGCGCCTGAATGGCATCTGGATGGCCACAGCGGTCCAAGCTCGGGCATTCGAGCACCACCGCAGCGTCGAAGGACTCGGGGAAACCTGGTGGGGGACCCTCTCCGACATGCACCTGCTCGCTGCCGTAGAGCGGCTGGTACAACGCGGGAATGGGATCGTGGCTCCACACTACGGCGTGCTTGCCGAGGGACGCGAGAATCCGCGCCTGAGCGAGCGACGAGCCGATCGCGTCGCCATCGGGATGAACGTGCGAGGTCACCAGGAAGCGCGAGCCAACCCTCAGGTGGTTGAGCAGGGCCTCAGGAGGGCTCGACATCGGGAAGGGTCTCCAAGAGATCACTCATGTCTTGACTGTTCTCGGCGCCGCGATCGAGTTTGAACACGAGCTCCGGTACTGCTCGAAGACGGACTTTTCGGGCCAGCCGGCTGCGGATGAACCCCTTCGCACGGATCAACACGGCCACCGTTTCCTCGCGCGCCTTCTCATCACTGCCGAGCACCGAGATACCCACGACCGCATGGCTGAGGTCACCCGACAGCCGAATATGGGAAACGGAGGCCAAGGCAACCCGAGGATCACGTACCTCGCGTTGGATGATGGCAGACAGCTCAGTGCGGATTAGGTCCGCAACACGCTCGCTGCGTTGGCTCACTACATGCTCTCCAAGAACTGTGGGTCCCACAAAGTCAATCGAGCTTCTGGCTCTTGATCGATGAGGTCACGAATCACGTCGAACGAGCGCTGCCCTTCGTGTTCGCTCTGGGCGACCAGCGCTATAGCGACTTCGCTTCGCTGGTGCAAGTCGTGGTAGTCGGTTTCGGCAATGGAGACCCGAAAACGCTGATGAATGCGCTCGATCAAACTCTTGATCACCTTACGCTTCTGCTTCAGGCTGCGAGCAGCCGGCAGGTGCAACTCGAAAACGGAAACTCCCACGACCATCGCTTGTCTCGTGTCTCGCTAGCCGACGGTCCAGCTGGGCGAACCGGGAGTCCCTCGACCACCCGATCCGTGATTCCCAGCCAGCCACACCCGTTCGTGCGGACCGCCGATTCACATTCCTCTTGATGGCGCCTATAGCGTCGCGGCAACAGCCTCGCGGACGTAGGCTTCGATCACGTCACCTGGCTTGAGGTCTTGGAAGCCCTCGAGACCGATACCGCACTCGAAGCCACTACGGACCTCCGAAGCATCATCCTTAAAGCGCTTGAGCGACGAAATCTTGCCTTCGAAGACGACCCGATTGTCCCGCAACAAGCGGACGTCCGCACTCCGGGGAATGACGCCTTCGGAGACATGGCAACCTGCAATGACGCCGATCTTGGGTACCTTGAAGGTCTCCCGGACCTCGGCGGCGCCCTTGCTGCGCTCTTCCCAAATCGGCTCGAGCAGACCCGTCATTGCTTTACGCAACTCATCGGCCAGGTCGTAGATGACCGTGTGCAGTCGAATGTCGACGCCTTCCTTATCGGCCAAGGTCATCGCGTTACGCTCAGGCCGCACGTTGAAACCAATGATGATGGCTTCGGACGCAGACGCGAAGACAACGTCGTTGGTTGTAATCGCGCCAACCGACGCGCCGATGACATTGAGCTTGACCTTGTCCGTCGATAGCTTCTCGAGGGTGTCCTTGAGCACCTCGACGGAACCATGGACGTCGGCCTTGACCACCACCGCAAGCTCTTGCGCCTCGCCCTTTTCGATCCGATCGAAGAGCTGACTGAGCGACATCCGTGAGGCCTTGGGGGCCAGTTCACGCTGGCGTTCTTCACGCCGACGAAAGTCCGTGATGCTGCGTGCTGCGTTCTCGTTCTCGACCACCTGGAACGCATCACCAGCCGAAGGAAGGTCGTTGAAACCCATTACCTCGATCGGCGTTGCTGGCAGTGCTTCCTCAATCGGCCGGCCCCGGTCGTCCGCCATCGATCGAACTCGGCCCCAGGCGGAGCCGGCAACGAAAACGTCGCCGGTTCGAAGGGTACCGTCTTGGACCAAGACGGTTGCGACAATGCCGCGGCCGATGTCTTTCCGGGACTCGAGGACGGCGCCTCGAGCCGGCAAATCCGGGCTCGCCTTGAGCTCGAGAATTTCCGAGTTCAAGATAATCATCTCGAGCATGGTGTCGATGCCCTCGCCCTTGAGCGCGGACATGGGAACCGCGACGACATCGCCACCCCAATCTTCGACCAACACCTCGCGATCAGCGAGGTCCTTTTTGACCCGATCCGGATTGGCGTTGTCCTTGTCGATCTTGTTGATCGCTACGATGATGGGGACCTTGGCTGCCCGAGCATGTTCGATTGCCTCTTGGGTCTGAGGCATCACACCATCGTCGGCCGCAACCACCAAGACCACTAGATCAGTGACTTGGGCACCGCGAGCCCGCATGAGGGTGAACGCTTCATGGCCCGGTGTGTCGAGGAAGACGATCTTCTGACCGTTGGCCTCGACCTGATAGGCACCGATGTGCTGGGTGATACCGCCAGCCTCTCCCGCTGCAACCTTGGTGGAGCGGATGGCATCGAGCAAGGTTGTCTTACCGTGATCGACGTGGCCCATGACCGTGACCACCGGCGGCCGCGGCGATTTTTCGAGGTCGGATTCCGTTTGATCGAGTTCCTGGCGCAATTGCACCTCTTCCTCGAACGTGACCTCCATGACTTCGACCCCGAGATCGCCGGCAAGCGATTTCGCGGTTTCGGGATCGAGGATGTGATTGATGTTGGCCATCACGCCGCGCATCACGAGGGCGCGAATCAAATCCTTCGACTTCACGCCGAGCTTCTCGGCGAACTCACGGACGGTCATGCCCTCTGTAAGCGTCACCGGACCATCTGGGCGATCTTCCTTGAAGGCCGGGATTTCAGCCCTCCGAATGCCAACGCCGCCGGTTTCTTGCTTCTTCTTGGCACGCCGCAAGCCGCGCTCGGAACTGGGCTTGTTCTCGATCACCTCGACCGGGGTCGTCGACCGAGCCGGGCGACGGAACCCACGCATATCCTGCATCGGCCCGCGACCACCTGGGCCAGGGCGACGGCGTCCTATGGGGCGGTAGTTCCCGGCAGGCGCAGGACGGCCAGTCGGCCGTTGAGGGCGTGAGAAGGTCGGCGTTCGTGACGGGCCACCTGGACCACCAGGACCGCCTGGACCAACCGGGCGCGCCACGGGGCGTGACGCCGGTGGCCGACGGGGTGGGGGAGGTGCCGCGCCGGTTCGAGCCTTGACGGGTGAAGTCGCGTCCTCAGGCCGCGAGATAAGGCGTGCCCGAGCCTTTGAGCGTGTCGGCCGTACCTTCTTGACCTGCTTTCCTGAGGATGCTGAAGCGTCCGTCGCAGCCGCATTGGGCTCGGTTGCCTCGGCATTGGGACTCGCCGCAACTTCAGTGGTCGCAGCGGGAGCGGTCTCCGTGGCTGCGGAAGGATCAGGCACCGCTGCCGTGCGCGCTGGTGGGGGCGTGCCTGGTGGAGTCAAAGGCATTGGCCCCCTGATGGCGTCGATGTTGACGATCTTGGATTCGACACGCTGAATCATGGCCCGCCGCGCGGGACGCATGTTGGCCTGAACCTGATGCTCGGTCACAACCTCCTCGGGCTCCATGCCGGGTGTGGGTGTGTCCTCCGTATCGCGAAGGATGACTTCACGAGGTTGGGTCAGACGCTTGCCGAGCAAGATGGCCTGAATGACATCGGTATCCAATTGCGTACCTTCGTCCTCGACGCGGGCACCGATTGATTTGAGCTTGAACACGAGGTCCTGGCCGGGGATTCCCATCCGCTTCGCCAGGTCTCTGATTGCAATCTTTCCCATCGCTAACTGCGATCTCCAACGTTGCGCCGGTTAGGCCGGCTCTCCGCCTGCGGGCGCCTCGTCCTGCGCCTCATCGTCTTCGGCAGATCTAAGATGCTCGCTCTCTTTCAACGCTTGAGAGAGAGCGGACATGAAATCGTCATTCTCGAGCTCTTCGCCTGCACTATCTTCGCCTGCGGCTTCGCGTTGCTCGCCAGCCCAGGTGAGAAGGGCAGTCGCTTGTTCGGCACCAACGCCTTCGACCGCGGCAAGCGCGTCGACATCAGCAGCCAAGACCGTATCGATCGAAGAGTAGCCTGTTGCGGTGAGGGCGCTACCGACCTCTTCGCTGATTCCCGGAACCACACTCCAGTCGATCGTGGACGGTGTGTCTTCGTCACTCGCCTCGTCCGCGGCCATGGCCTTTTGAAGCATTTGGGCGAGGGCATCAGCCACCTCGTCCTTGACATCGGTCTCACTCTTGATGTCGATACGACTGTTGATCAATTCGGAGGCAAGACGGACATTCTGTCCGCGCTTGCCGATCGCCAAGGACAGCTGTTCGTCCTCCACAATGACGTCGAGGTGCGGTACCACGCCTTGGTGGGTCACGGAAACCCGGGTGATCTTCGCGGGTGCCAACGCGCTTTGAGCGAAGGTCACCAGATCGTCACTGTAGTCGATGATGTCGATCTTCTCGCCCCGCAGCTCGCGGATGATCGACTGCACGCGCGAACCCTTCATTCCGACACACGCGCCGACCGGATCGACATCGCGTTCGCGGCTGTAGACCGCGACTTTGGCGCGTTCTCCCGGCGCCCGAACCGCGTTCTTGATCACGACGGTGCCATCGTAGATCTCCGGCACTTCCATCTCGAACAACTTCACCAAAAGACGAGGATCGGTGCGGGACAGAACGATCTGAGGTCCCTTGGGCAGGGTGTGCACTTCGATGATCACCGCCCGGATACGCTCACCCTGGCTGTAGCGCTCGTGGCGGGCCTGTTCGCCACGGGGCACGATCGCCTCGGTGCGGCCCAGGTCGACGATGACGTCGCCCCGCTCGAAACGCTTCACGGTGCCGTTGAGAATCTCACCAACACGATCGATGTACTCGTTGTAGATCTTTTCGCGCTCGGCTTCACGAATGCGCTGGTAGAGCACCTGCTTGGCACTCTGTGCGGCAATTCGGCCTAGGCCTTCGGTGGAGACCGGGGTCAGGATTTCATCGCCGATCTCGGCGTCCGGCTTCACTTCCTGCGCCTCTTCGAGGTCCCACTCGGCAATGGGGTCTTCGACCTCCTCGACGACGGTCTTGACTTTGAAAGCCTCGAATTCGCCGGTTTCCGGATGAAAACTGGCACGAACCGGTTCCTTGATCCGGTGCTGCTTCTTCGCGGCCGAGGCCATCGCGTCTTCGAGCGCTCCGATCCAACGATCGAGTTCGATGTTCTTTTCCCGCGCGACCTGCTGCAGGACCTGCATCAGATTGATGTCGGGTGTTTGTGCCTGGGCCATCTAGAATCCGTCCTTCAGAGTTCGATCTCGAGGCGAGCGCGTCGGACCTGGGTCACCGGAATGACGTGGCGGGTCTCGCGTTCTGGCTCGATCAAGACGACGGCGCCGCCGTCGGTCGTTTCGTCGAAAGTTTCCAAGCGCCCGACTACCGAAACCGCGGTAGGACTGCTCGGGACGCGACCTTCGTCGGTGCTGGTTTGGCTCGTTGGCGTGTACGTGATGTTGGCCAGATGACCTACGAAGCGCCGATAGTCGTCGGCTCCGCGAAGGGGACGATCCAAGCCCGGCGAACTCACTTCCAAGGTGTATTGTTTCCTTCCGAAGTCGCTGACATCCAAGAACGCCGAGATCTGTCGAGAGACCGTCGTACAGTCGGTGAGGGTCACCGGGCTGTCGATACGATCGAGCATGATCCGCAGGACCTTGCCGTCATAGGCAAGATCAAAGACCTCACAACCGGCTTGGGCTGCGATGGCGGCTACCTCGGATCGGAGGTCTGGATGGAGTGTGGCGTTCATATATGCACGTTCGACTTTCGGTCCTTTTTCACAACAAAAAAGGCGGGCTGTGAACCCACCTCCCCGGTCGAGAAAGCTGGCGCCGCGAAGTATAGGTCAAGATGGCGCAGAATCGCAAGCACGTAGAAGGCGATCCCCAACCGAGTTTCCGACCCTTTACTGCGCGTCTTGGGCACCGGCGCGGCGCGCCATTTTGGCGCGATCGGGTCGTCTTTCAACGGTCGTGGCTGAACGACGCTGCTGGCCAGGTTGGACTGAGGCGCGACCGAGACCATTACTCGTCGGCGGTCGGATACTCAATTTACGCCCAGCTCAGGCGTCCGAGACAAAGGAATCCTATCGTGAGACCACATCGCAGGGAAGCCCTGGCAAAGAATTTGCTTGAGCTGATGGGGCGAATGTCAACCGAACCGATCAATGAGGAGCGAAATCGATGAACAGTAGCCGTGGACGAACAACCGCCTCACTGGCGCTAGTCTTTGGGGCTGTAGTTTTCGGCATGGTGTTGGCTGGCGGCACCAATCTGACCCCGCTGACCGTTGCGGCACCGGAGGCCAGCCGCAGCGGCGCGGTGCATGTCCCGGCGCACGTGAGTGGCTTACCGAGCTTTGCCGATCTTGCGGAATCAGTGGCCCCAGCGGTGGCCTCGATCGAGGTCCATACCTTCGAGCGCCGACGGGATCGACGCCAGGATCTCTTTGAAATGTTTCGCCGCCGGCAACGCCCCCAACAGCAGCAACAACCCGAGGAAGACGCGCCCCAGCAGCGGCGGGACTCGGCGGGCAGCGGTTTTGTCATTAGCCCAGATGGCCTGGTGGTGACCAACTACCACGTCGTCGATGGCGCCACCGAGCTCAGCGTTACGGTCGACGGCGAGGTCTATGAAGCAGAGGTTCGCGGTAGTGATCCTGCCACGGACTTGGCCTTGCTCAAGATTGAACCGAAGCAGGATCTGGCGTACCTCGCTCTCGGTGATGCCGAGGCCCTGCGGGTTGGCGATTGGATCATGGTCATTGGCAGCCCATTGCGCCTCGACAATTCGGTTTCTGTCGGGGTGGTCAGCGCCAAAGGCCGCAACATCAACATCACGCCCGACGCTTCTCTCGAGAACTTCATTCAAACCGACGCCGCCATCAACTTCGGCAACTCCGGCGGACCACTGGTGAATCTTCAAGGAGAGGTTGTTGGCATCGCGACGGCGATCAACTACGGCGCCGAGAACATTGGCTTTGCGGTCCCGGTAACCACCCTTCAGCGCATTTTGCCGCAGCTACGGGAGACGGGCACGGTCCGGCGTGGCTACTTGGGCGTAAACATTCGCGACGTGGACGACGTGATCGCTCGTTCTTTCCGTCTCGACGAGGTCAGCGGGATCTTGGCCCAAGAGGTCGTGGTCGGTGGCCCCTCGGACAAGGCGGGGCTGATGAATGGCGACATCATCTTGAAGGTCGATGGCAAAACGGTGAGCGAAACCCGCAAGCTGATCGAGCATGTCTCCGGCAAGCCTCCAGGAGCGACCGTCGAGCTCGAGATCGTTCGAAACGGCAAGTCGATGACCAAGAAGGTCAAGCTCGGAGAGCGCAACATCGCGAATGCCGCACCGGCGAATGTAGCGGAAGAGCCCGAACGCGAGCACAAGATCGAGTGGCTGGGCATTCAGTACCAAGACTTGACCTCGAGCATGCGAGAGAACCACAGCTTCCCGGATAATCTCGCTGGTGTCTGGATCGGTGATGTCGAGGCGACCAGCCCCCTCTACGACGAAAATGTAGTTCCTGGAGACATCATCGTCAATGTGAACGGTGAACCCGTCGACAGCGCCGAAGCGTTCGAAGGGTTGGTCGGCGATGCCGACACTGGCGAGCTGCTGCGACTCTATATCCGCCGGTTCGATCCCCGCAGTGGGCAGCAGGTGGTCGCGTTCTACGCGTTCGTCGAAGTGCCCTAGTCCTAAAACAAGCGCATACGAAGGATGAGATGCGCGAAGATCTTGAGGCTCAAGTGCTTACGAAAAGCGCAGGCGCACCCGAAGGTTCGTTGAGCATTTTCGGAAGTGATTGAGCCCAAGAGATTTGTGTAGATCGCCTTCAAGATGCGCTGGTTTTGGGCCTAGTCGCTGCTCCAGGTGGTCTCGGAACCGCCGGACGTGATGGGAATTCGGAGGGCTGGCCTGGTGCCAGCCCTTTTTCGTACCGCCATGTTTTGTGCCACGTGTTTGTGCCGACGTGGGTTGTCGTGGCGGTCGCGGAAAGCGAGAATGGCATCTTAGAAGATTGGACGTCGCCCTACGAGCGAAAACGTTGGAGCACCATGAGCAAGCCATCGGCCTCACAGAAGCCCGTCATCCTCGTTGTTGACGACGAAGCATCGATTCGCGAGAGCTTGCGGATGATCCTGGAGTTCGAGGACTTCCAGGTCGAAGAGGCTCCGAGTGGCGCGGTGGCGCTCGCCAAGGTTGCCGACCGGGCGCCCGACGCGGTCATGCTCGACGTCAAAATGCCGGAAATGGACGGTCTCGAAGTCTTGTCTGCGTTTCGCCAGCGCGGCTACGAGATGCCGGTCTTGATTATCAGTGGCCATGGCGACGTCAATACCGCGGTAGAGGCGACACGGCGAGGGGCGTACGACTTCTTCGAGAAGCCCCTACAGCGTGACCGCGTCCTACTCAGTTTGCGCAACGCCATCGACTCGTCCCGTTTGGCGGCCGAGAACCGCCATCTGCGCCACGAGTCCGACGAGTTGATCGGTGATTCAGCTGCCATGAAACGCCTTCGGGAGACCATTGCGAAGGTGGCGCCAACCCCGGCCAGCGTACTCGTTATTGGCGAGTCGGGTACCGGCAAGGAGCTTGTGGCCCAGGCGATCCACCGCCAAAGTTCGCGGCGCGATCGGCCGCTGGTGCAGGTCAACTGCGCCGCCATTCCCGAAGAGCTGATCGAGTCAGAGCTGTTCGGTCACGAAAAGGGAAGTTTTACCGGCGCATCGAGGAAACAAGTCGGCAAGTTCGTCGCTGCGCATGGCGGGACCATTTTTCTCGACGAGATCGGGGATATGTCGGCACGCGCCCAGGCCAAGGTTCTACGTGTTCTGGAAAATGGAGAGGCCGAGCCGGTGGGCGCCCCCCGGGCCGTGCGCGTTGACGTCCGAGTGATTGCCGCCACCAATCGCGATCTGCGTGAAGCGGCTGAACAAGGCAACTTTCGAGCTGACCTCTTCCATCGGCTCAACGTTGTGCCGGTGCGTACACCGCCCTTGCGCGAGCATCTGGACGACCTACCGGCTTTGGTCGACTACTTCGTCCGACGCCACGCGGCTGCGGATCGGTATCGAGGTAAGACATTTTCGGAGGAGGCGATTGCGCATTTCCGAAGCCTTCCCTGGAAGGGCAATGTTCGCGAGCTGCGCAATCTCGTCGAGCGCCTGTTGATTCTCACAGATGGTGATGAGGTGACCAAGCAGGATGCCGTGCAGAGCGCGGGCGGAGGGCGTTCGGACCTCTCCGATGCCCTGCTCGCGGTCCCCACGCTACGCGAGTTCCGCGAGCTTGCCGAGCGCCTCTTTCTGCTCCGTAAGTTGGATGAGAACAAGTGGAATGTAACCCAGACCGCACAGACGATCCAAACTCCGCGAAGCAATCTCTATAAGAAAATGGAGCAGTACGAAATCAAGCGCGAGGAGTAGCTTCCGTTCGCCGCTCGAAAACGGCCAGGTCTTGAAAACCGTCGAGGCCAGCCTCGTTCCAGCTGCGGAGGCGAAACCAGGGTTCGAAGATACCCGCCAAACCGTCTCGGGTATGGAATGCCCCTCGGGCGTTGAACGCTTCACCGCCAGGGAAGAAGTAGAAGCCATGCACGGCCAGTTCCTGGCGGCAGGCTGGTCCGTCGATTTCGACGAAGTTGTTCAGTGCATGGGGTCCCATGGTCGAGATCGCGATTAAGCCACCTGGACGCACCACCCGCGCGAGTTCACCGGCCCATGCCGTCTGGGCGGCCCGGTCGAAATGCGTGAAGACTGAAATCGCATAGGCGCCATCGAAGCACCCGGTCGCGAAAGGCAGGGTGGCTGCTGTCTCGGAAACAACATGTTTCGCGGTGGGCAAGGCCGAGGAGGACCAGAAGATGGCGGCCTTGTCGACGTCACAGCCAAACAAGTGCCAACCCACGGAGTCCAAATGCCGGATCGTGCGGCCGAGGCCACTTCCGAAGTCGAGTACCTTGGCTGGCCCGCCCAGCGAACCGGCCAATTCACGGGTGATTGTCGCTGCGCTACGCTGACCGACCTCGAGGTACTCGCGAGCCCACTCCGTCAACTGCACGGAACGAAGCATGGATGCAGGGGGTACCGGTCGCGGCGTTCGGAGTCGTAGGATTCGATCCACTAGCGCGCGCCTGGCATGACCCAACGGATAGCGAATAGCCGGTGGTATCAAGGCATGGTAGGTCGCTCGAAGCCTCTGCAGGGGATCACGCGTCATGTTCGGATTCGGGTCCGTTTACGGTGCCCGCAGGCAGGGCCGGGACCTTGACAGTTAAACCGAATAGGGTGTATGATTTAAAATACCAAGGGATTGCTGTGTCTTGGCGTGTCCTGGCCCGAGAGACAGTCAATCGAGCAAAGCAAGCACCAGCAAGCCGACAAGCGTACTTGCGGTGCGTCACTACGCTCGCTGCCGGCAGACACGCGGGCAGCGAAGTCGCGAAATTGAACGACAATGGTCGAAGAAAGGGGTTCACAACGGATGTTTGAGGTAGGACAAAAGGTGGTCTATCCGAATCACGGCGTGAGCGTCGTCGAAGAAATTTCGAGCGCGGCGTTCGACGAGGTGGATCGGAAGCTCTATCACCTTCGCTTGCTTTCGAACAACTCGAAGGTGATGGTGCCCGAAGACAACCTCGAACTTGTGGGACTCCGGCCGCTTTGCGGAACAGCCGAGATCCAGAGTTTGATCGACATTCTTCGAAACGGCAACATCGATACCTACAAGGATTGGAAAGGCCGTTACAAGCAGAACCTCGACAAGATGAAGACTGGCCAGTTGACCGAGGTTGCCGAGGTATTGAAGAACCTCTGTCTCGTGAGCCAAAAGAAGAGCTTGTCCTTCCGTGAGAAGAAGATGTTCGAGCGAGCCAAGTATTTCATCGTAAGCGAAGTCGCCCACGTCAAGGAACTCGACGATGACGACGCCGAGGCGCTCGTCGAGGCGTCTCTCGAGACCAGTCTCGAGAAGCTTCGAAAGATCGCTGGCGAGGAGGAAGCTGCGAAGGCGCAGCAAGCCGCTGCCGAGGCCGAGGCTGCTGCCGAGGCCGAAACCGGCGACGATGACGAGCTTGAAGCGAAAACCGCCGAAACCGTAGCGGAAACGATCGACGCTTAGCCGAGAAATCGACAGGCATTCGGTCTCGCGATCCCAACGTCGCCCGGTCATTCGGGCGGCGTTGCTTGTTTGGGTTCCATCGTCGCGGTGGCTTGGTCGCGTCGCTGCTACAATCGGGCTGGATGGGTTCGCATCCGGTCACTTCTGTCCGGTGCTCAGTGCCCTGGGGGATTACCCGGCGTGAAGCGAGAGAATGTACTGTTTGCCGTCATCGGGCTCTTGCTCGGTTTCTTGATCGGCTACGTCTCTCACGAGACGATGGCCGGGCGCCAGCCACCCCGGTTGGCCGCGGGTGCGACGCCGATTCCGAGCGCCGGACCAACAGCGGCCCCGATAGGCGGCGGACAACCGGCGATGGCTCGAGTGCAGCAACTTCGGGCCTACGTCGAGTCCAATCCGAACGATGCAGCGGCTGTCCGTCAGCTGGCGGATTTGAACTTCGACATCAGTAACTGGCAGCGTGCCATCGAACTCTATAAACACTATCTAACGCTCGACGGCGGCAACGTCGAGGTGTTGACGGACCTCGGGGTTTCCTATCGGTCGTCTGGTGACTCGCAACGAGCCTTGGCAACCTTCCGGCGCGCGGTCGAGGCGCGTCCCGGGCATTGGCAAGCACGCTACAATGAGGTCATCGTTCTGGCTTTTGACCTCGGTGATCTGGATGCGGCGGCAGCAGCAGCAGTGGACCTCCAAGAGACGCAACCCGAAAATGCAGAGGTCCAGAGACTGATTGACGAAATCGCGCGGCGGCGCTCCGCGACCGGCCCATGAGCGCACGGGGCAAGCGAGTCCTATGACCCGTCTTCTTGCTCTCGTCATGGTGATTCTTCTCGCCGTTCACTTCTACCAGCGTTCACGCCTGGCCATCGCGAAGGCGAAAGCGGATTGGGCTGCTACGAACAACCGGAGTCGTGACGCAAGGACACCGAAGGTCTTGCCTCTCGTCCCGTGCGCGATCTGTGGCATTCGTGTCGCGGCTGATCTCGCGATTGAGGCGTCGGACGGTTCGGGCCGGTATTTCTGCTCGCCAAACTGCTCCAACCTGGATACCTAGGTAGATGGCCGAACGGTTTGCCGAGGTCGCGGTGCCGCTACCGCTGCCTGGTACGCTCACCTACGGTGTTCCCGAGCGGCTCGATGTTGCGCCGGGTTGTCGCGTACGGGTCACGGTGGGGCCGCGCCCCCACATTGGCGTGGTGACTGCGGTTACCGACCAAGTGCCGGAATATCGGGTGAAGCCGATTCGCGAGGTGCTCGATCTCGAACCGGTCGTACCGCGAGACTTGCTCGAGCTTGCGACGTTCGCAGCGAACTACTACCTTGCCCCCATCGGCGAGATGATCCGAGTCATGTTGCCGAAGGATCTCCCGCCATGGGGTGATCTGCGGGTATCCCTGACCGACGCAGGGGCGGTGGCGCCGCGTCGGTCGCCCGCCGAGGCCGCGCTGGTGGAAGCCTTGCTCGAGATCCCTCGTCAACGTTTGGCAGCGTTGAACAACCGCCTGCAAGTGACTGGCCTGGGAGCCCTGGTCGAGCAGCTGGCAAAAGAAGGCAGGGTTAGTATCGAGCAACCGGGAGCCCGGCCCGGGGTACGATACGTAGCGGCGGTGGAGCTTCGGCCCGGAAATGTTGACGACCATCTCGTCGCCTGTGGCCGCTCGCCCAAGGCACGCGCCGTCGTGCGCTACCTGGATGTTCTGGGGCGACCGGCGACCTACAGCGAGATCGCCGAGGCAATTGGCTGCGGCACTGCGGTCGTTCGCCGGTTGGTGGGGAAGCGTGTGTTGCGTCGTTTCACCCAGCCCGAACGCATGTCGCTGGGACGCCACCGGTTGCCACCCCGCGACGCAACACCGATCGTACTTCGGCCGGACCAGGCGTCGGCGGTCGAGGCCCTGATGCCGTCGGTGCTCGCGGAACGTTTTTCGGCCGCGCTCCTGGCAGGCATGACGGGTTCGGGCAAAACGGAGGTCTATCTGCGGTTGGTCGACGCCGCGCTGGAACGCGGTCGGACAGCGCTCCTGCTGGTACCGGAGATCGCGCTCGTCCCCTCGTTGGCAGAACGGGCGAGCGCACGGTATGGTGACCGGCTGGCGATCTTGCATTCCAACCTGGCGGCAAGTGAGCGGCAGCAGGAGTGGGAACGGGTGCGTCGCGGAGCGGCCTCGGTGGTTTTGGGGCCCCGCTCGGCCGTCTTCGCCCCGCTCGCCAATCTCGGTGTCGTGGTGGTCGACGAAGAGCACGATGGTGCTTACAAACAGGACCGTGTGCCACGTTACAACGGCCGGGACCTCGCCTTGTTTCGGGCGCGCGAACATGGTGCGACGGCCGTTTTAGTGTCCGCAACCCCCAGCCTCGAGAGTCGCTCCAACACCGAAACCGGCAAGCTGACGCCGCTCATGCTGACCGCCCGAGCAGGCTTTGGCACCCTTCCGGAGGGTATTCTGGTCGATCTGCGGCGGGAGCGTGGTGACGCGCGCCCTGGCGAAGTCTTGTTCTCGCCGCGGTTATGCGAGGAGATCGACAGAGCGATCAAAGACGGCGATCAGGTCATCTTGCTCCGCAATCGCCGCGGTTATTCGCCGGTGTTGCTGTGCCGAGCCTGCGGCGAAGATTTCCGTTGTCCCGATTGCGGCTTGGCCATGACCTACCACCGTCGTGACAGCCGCTTGATCTGCCACTACTGCGAACACCAGCGGCCCGCGCCAGTCCGTTGTCCCGCGTGTCACGAAGAGGCCCTCGAACCAGTGGGTTCAGGCACCGAACGGGTGGAGGAACGATTTCGTGAGCTTTATCCCGACGTGCCAGCCGACGTGCTCGACGCGGACGCCGCACGTCGGCCCGGTGGCGCTGCCGCGGTGTTGGCTCGATTCGGCGCCGGTCACAGCCAGGTCTTGATCGGTACCCAGATGGTGTCCAAGGGGCATCATTTTCCGCGGGTCGCTTTGGCCGGGATTCTGTCTGCAGACACCTACCTCTCGTTCCCAGATTTTCGGGCGGTGGAGAAGACGTATGCGTTGCTGACCCAACTCGCGGGCAGGGCCGGACGTGGAGAACGGCCTGGGCGGGTGGTCATTCAGACGTACCATCCGGATCACTACGCCATTCGTGCCGCCCTGGCGCACGACGACCCAGCCTTCGCGGCCGAAGAGTTGCGATTCCGGCGGGTGTTTCACTACCCACCCTATACCCGACTGGTGTTGCTTTTGAGCCAGCACAAAGACCCGTTCCGGGCTCGCGGAATCTTGGACGAGATGGCACGGCGCCTCATGCAGCACCCCTTGGCACGCGGGGTTCGCTTCGCGGGTCCCGCGGCAGCGCCGCTCGAGCGTCTTCGCGGCCAGTGGCGATTTCAGATGCTGATGCGGGGGCCTAGCGGCACGCGCCTCCGGCGTTTGGTCCGGGCTGTGATGGAAGATAAACCGCCGCCGGAGCTGACCATTGACGTCGACCCTTACGATCTCATGTGACACGTTCAGGCCATCGTCTGATCGCCTCCGGCTACGGGTTGTCGATTGACCCTACCCGAGCCCTTTGCTAGGTTCACTCGCCATGGTTGCCACTGCCCAAGAATTCGAAGTACCGTTGGTCGAGCTTCGTCGACGAATCGAGGAACTCGAAGGCTATCCCGAGGGTAGCGGCCATGAGGCCGAGCTCGATCGACTGCGTCATACATTGGCCAAGACCACCAGGGAAGTCTTCAGCAAGCTGTCGCCGTGGCAGATCACCCTGGTTGCGCGGCACTTTGACCGCCCGTACACGCTCGACTACGTCCGTCACCTAACGACGGACTGGGTCGAGCTACGTGGCGACCGCGGTGTGGCGGACGATCCCGCCATTGTTTCCGGGTTTGCCACCTTCCGAGGTCGCTCGATCGCGATGATCGGGCACCAGAAGGGGCGCGGGACAAAGGAACGGATTGTTCGCAATTTCGGCCAGCCACGGCCAGAGGGCTACCGAAAGGCGCTCCGGGTCATGGAACTCGCCGCCCGGTTCGGGCGTCCCATTGTGACCTTGATCGATACCCCTGGCGCCTATCCCGGCATCGGCGCCGAGGAACGCGGTCAAGCAGAAGCGATTGCCCGCAACCTCCTCGAGATGGCCGTACTTCCCGTACCGGTTGTTGTTGTGGTTACCGGCGAAGGCGGTAGTGGCGGCGCCCTCGCACTGGGGGTGGGCAACCGGGTGCTGATCTTGGAATATGGCATCTACTCGGTCATTTCGCCCGAGGGTTGCGCAGCCATTCTCTGGAAGGATCAAAGCCGGAAGGCCGACGCCGCGGCTGCTTTGCGTCTAACGTCACACGACCTCGAGCGCTTGCGCGTGGTCGACCAGGTGATCTCCGAGCCCTTGGGCGGTGCTCACACCGACCCGGCGGCGACTGCTCGGGCGGTGGGCGACGCCATTGAGCAAGCACTCGACGCGCTGTCCGAGATGTCCCCGGAGCAGTTGGTCGATGATCGCTATGCCAAGTTCCGCGCCCTTGGCGCGTATGCTGAGAGGTAACCCCTGCCAACACACACGGTGTGGGTGCCTGCGACGCCGAGCGATGCGGCGGAGACATTGGCGGAAACTGGTCTAGCCCCTTGGCTCGCGGGCCTCCTTGCTCGACGTGGCGTACTGACTAGCGAAGAAGCCGACCGCTTCCTCCAGCCATCGCTCGATCAGCTTCACGACCCGCGGGAACTGGCCAGCCTTCCGGAGGCGGTAACACGTCTTGTCGCGGCACGGGATGCCGGGGAGCGGGTCGCGCTGGTGGGTGACTATGACGTCGATGGGGTCAGTGGTACGGCACTCTTGACGGCGGTGCTCGGTGCGTGCGGGATCGATGTGCATCCGATCATTCCTCATCGAATGCGCGATGGCTATGGGTTCCAGCCTGTCCACGTCCAAGAAGCCCAGGACCACAAATGTCGGCTGATCGTCACGGTAGATTGTGGAACCACATCGATCGCCGCGGCCGAAGCGGCGCGCGCCGCGGATCTCGATGTCATCATCACCGATCACCACCTTCCGGGAGAATCGCTTCCGGATGGCGTCCTGTTGATCAACCCGCAGCGCCCAGACTGTTCCTATCCGTTTACCGAGCTTTCCGGCGCGGGTTTGGCACTCAAACTGGCCACGGCCGTCGCCGATGCTTGTGGCAAGTCGATTCCCTTGCGCCAGCTGCTGCGAATCGCTTGTTTGGGCACGATCGCTGATCTCGTGCCACTTCGCGACGAGAACCGGGTCATCGCGGCGATCGGGCTCGAGGAACTCGAACAAACGCGGTCGCCCGGATTGCGAGCGCTGTTCCAGACCGCGGGGCTCCGGCGCCCTTACACCACGCAGGACGTGGGCTTCCGGATCGGCCCGAGACTCAACGCTCCCGGTCGCCTGGATTCGGCCAACAAGGCGCTGGAGTTGCTACTGAGCCGTGATCCCAAGCGGGCGAAGGTTTTGGCCGAGGAGCTGGATGGCTGGAATCGAGAGCGGCAAGGGCGCGAGCGGCAGGTGGTGGAACAGGCCCGAGGCCTATTTGCCGACCGCGACCCGCTGCCGTGGATTCTCGTCGGATGGCACGAAGACTGGCATCGCGGTGTGGTCGGTATCGCAGCCGGCAAGCTAGCACGCGAGTTTCATCGTCCAACCATCCTACTGGCGGTGGAGGACAACACGGCAACGGGCTCAGGACGCAGTGTGCCGGGTATTCACCTGCACGAGTTCCTCGACCAATGGCACGAGCAACTTCCGCGATTCGGTGGCCACGCCCAGGCCATCGGTCTCACAGTGGAATGCGAACAGCTCGAGCATCTCTGCGCCGAGTGGGAGCAGCAAGCTTCCGAGATGTGGCACGAGCTCTTGGCCGAGAAACGCCTGGAATACGAGCTGTCGTTCGATGCCGGTGAGGTCACGCCGGCCTTGTTGGCGGAGCTCGACCGGCTCGAACCCCATGGCATGAGCAACCGCCAGCCACTGATGCGGGTCCGTGGCCCCTTGGAACTCACCACTCGCCCCCGCGTGTTTGGCAACGGTCATCTCTCGGGCCACTGTCGTGGCCCAGATGGCGGTATGCTACGCCTGCTCGGTTGGAGCTGGGCCGAACGAAGCGAGGTCTTCGAACGTCCTTTCGAGGTCCTCGGGCGGCTCGAGGCCGACCACTACCGAGGTGGTGTGGTCCTGCGCCTCGTCGATGTCCGTCCGTACGCTAAAGAACAGCCAAGGCCTCTCGAGAACATCGAGCCGACATCGCCATGACCTTCTATCATTTCTACCAGTCCCAACGACGCACGGACACCGATGTGTCGTCTCTCTGGCGTTCTTGAGGGATTCGACGAAGTATGGCCAAAGCCCGCGCCCGTGCTCCCCATCGTCTGCTGCGCGCCGCCTTGCTGCTGCTGGGTGTGGTGCTCGTGCTGGGCGTGGTGGTGCTGCTGGCGGCACACAACTTCGCGAAGGTCAGTCCGGAGGTCGAATCGCGGCCCCGGTCTGCGGACACGCGCAAGAACGACGGACTCGCCGAGAGTGAAGAATTCGACATCACCCAAACCATCGAAAGCCGACGGATCTTCCGCATCAAGGCCGACAGTGTTCGACAGGTTAGTGAGGAATTCGCTCATTTGACTGACGTCCGGGTCGAGCTCTACCGGGAAGACGGCGAGACCGTGCTGGTGACGAGTGATTCGGCCGACTACAACCTCGAAACCCAGGACGCGGAGCTTCGTGGGCATGTGAGCCTACGGGGCAATAGTCTCGAACTCGACACCCGCTCCCTCAAGCTTAGTCAAGTCGGCCAGGTGCTGGTCAGCGACGGGCAGGTCGCCTTGCGCTATCCACCTGATCTCGAAGGCCGTGCCTCGTCGCTTCGCGTGGACCTGACCAAGGATCGCTATTCCATGTCCGGTGGTGTTCATCTTCGCAGCACACCCGGCGCGCCCGTGCGCTTCAAGCTCGATTGCGACAAGCTCAACCATGAGCGCGACGAAGGCATGATCCGAGCCGTGGGTGAGGTTCGGCTCGAGCGCAACAACGACTGGATCGAAAGTGAGAATCTGACCCTCCATTTCTCCAACGGAATGGACCAGCTCGAGAACGCCCGCGCTCGAATCGACGTTCGAGGAACATTTGACGTCGACGACAGCCGCGGATGGCTCCGCCATCGAGTTGGGGTCAAAGGCAAGGTATTGGTGGTTCAGTTCGAGCCGATCGGTGGTACGCCCAAACGCGTTCAGTTGGAGGCGGGGGAGGGACAGCGCGCCGAACTCAAAGTGATTGACGACACCGGCTTCGGTCAAGTCTTTGTCGGCAAAACCTTGGCAGGCTATCTCGAAGGCGGAATCATGCGCCTGATCGAAGGGTCTGGTGATGGGTTGGAGCTCCGGGAGATCGTCGACGCGCCCCAGCCGGTGGTCTTACGACAAGCCTGTGCCGATCGGTTCGAGGCGCGCTTCGACCCACAGGGCGCGGTCGACCGCGTTCAGCTCGACGGGCAGGTCGAGCTCCAAGATGGCGAGGTGTACCTTGCAGGGGGACAACGCGCCAACCTCGATTGGTCCCGCAACCGGGTCGATATCTCGGGCAAGAACGTCACCTTGTATTCCCGCCGAGGTGAGCTCTCGTCGCCCAAGTTCGTATTTCTTCGGGACCGTGGCCTGATTCGTGCCGAAGACGGGGTCTATGCCCAGCTGGACGAGGAGGCGGCTGGCGCCCTGGCGACGACCCCCCTGGCCCGCGGCGAAGGTCCCGTGCACATTCAAGCCGATAAGGCGAACTGGACCCTCGATCCGTCGTCGTTTACGTTTATCGGCTCGGTACGTGCGTGGCGTGGTCCCAACCTGTTGACCGCAAATCAGCTGCGGGGCCAAGAGGCGAACCAACAACTGTCTGCCAGCGGTGGCCCGGTCAAGACGGTGTTCGAACCGGCCGGTTCATTCGACTCTGAGAGACCGGGTGCGCCGGTCGAGGTCGTGGCGCGCCAACTCACCTACCAGCATGAGCGGGACCGCTTGGTCTACATCGGAGGTGTGCGCGCACTGCAAGGGCAACGGCGCATGCGCTGTGCCGAGTTGGAGATCGAGTTGAGCCCGAATGAAGGCGGCGTCGAGCGGATGCGGTGCAGTGACGATGTCGAAATCGAGGACACGGACACGGGCCGGCGGATTCTCGGCGACCTCGCCGTTTATCACCTCGAAGCATCCACGATAGAGGTCTTCGGGGAGCGGATCAAAGTCCGCGAAGGCAACGGCAACGAGTTCGCTTGCGGGTACTTGCTCTACGACGTTGATGCCAGTACCGTCGATGTGCGAAGTACAGCGCCCGCGGATCGGGCCGCGGCGAATGCGTGGATCGGCAAGCCACCCAAGGTGGCAAACGAGGCATCGCCATGACGGCGCCAGCTCAAGGCCCGGCGATCATGGCCGGGCGCCGGATCGAAGACGAGCAGAACCTCACACTGAGCGCGAGGGGTCTGCGCAAAGTCTACCGCGGCCGCGCCGTGGTGGACGATGTCGCAGTCAACGTTGGGCGTGGCGAGATCGTTGGGCTGTTGGGGCCCAATGGCGCCGGCAAAACCACGACGTTTTACATGGTGGTCGGACTCACGCCTCCGGATCGCGGCCAAGTCGCGCTCGGTGACGTCGACATCACAGCCTTGCCCATGTACCTTCGGGCGCAGCGAGGGATAAGCTATCTGCCCCAGGAAGCCTCGATCTTTCGTAAGATGTCGGTCGAGGGCAACTTGAGGGCTGTCTTCGAGACGCTCGATCTACCGCGCGCGGAGCAGAACCGGCGTGTGGAGCTGCTACTTCGAGAGTTTGGCTTGATCGAAGTTCGGCGGTCTCCTGGTTACGCCTTGTCCGGAGGCGAACGGCGGCGGGTGGAAATCGCCCGGGCCCTCGCTATCGATCCCCTCTTCATTCTTCTCGACGAGCCCTTTGCCGGAATCGATCCCATCGCCGTGCTGGATATCCAGAAGATCATTCGCCATCTCAAGGATATTGGTATCGGTGTTTTGATCACGGACCACAACGTCCGTGAGACGTTGAAAATTACCGATCGCGCATATATCATCAATAATGGTGAGATCCTGCGCTCTGGCTCGCCGACCGAGTTATCATCCGACCCTCAAGTCCGGAAGATCTACCTCGGGGAAGAATTCAGTCTTTAGGCACTGAGACGGTATGGCACTCGAGCAAAAACTCTCGCTCAAGCTGGCGCAAAGGCTGGTAATGACACCGTCGCTGCAGCAGGCGATCAAACTGCTGCAGATGACCCGTATCGAACTCGAAGGCGTGCTCACGGAAGAACTGGTCGAGAATCCAGTTCTCGAAGAGGGTGAAATCGCCGCCGACGAAGAAGCGCCCGAGGCCGAAGAAAAGGCGGATGAGACCGAGGGGCTGAGCGATGTCGATCTCGAAGCCTACTTCGGGGAGTACGCCGAAAGCTGGGAGGGCAAGGGCCATTCTTCGGTCTACGAAGAGCGCCAGGGCCCGCCGCTCGAGAACATGTTGAGTCGGGAACCCGATCTCTACGACAACTTGCTGTGGCAGCTCCATATGAGCGATGTGCCAAAGTTGCAGCGCGAAATTGCCGAGTTGATCATCGGCAACCTCGATATCGAGGGCTTCCTGCACGCAACGGTCGAAGAGATCATGTTGATGGGCGCCGACCCAGATGATGTCGCCGCCTTCTTGGCCCAGACCGTGTCGGACGTCGCGGAGGTCGTGGCTTCCGCAGAAGCGGTGGCTGGCGGTGATGGCGGGGGCGATCTGCGAACGACGTTGCCTGGGTCGTCGCCGGACTTAGGCAACCCTGCGGTTCCAGTAGCAGCTCCGGAAGTCGAGCGAACCGCCGATGACGAAACATCGGTCGAGCACGCCGCCGCATCAGACCCTTCGGCCGAGGAAGAAGCAAGCGTCCTGCCGCCGACCGAAGATCCCCCGGGTTACCCCCGCGCGGAGGTCGAAAGCGCACTCGATATGGTGCAAGGCTTCGAGCCTCCCGGGGTGGCGTGCCGGTCCCTTCAGGAGAGCCTGATCCGACAACTCGACGTCCGAGGCGAGCCCGAGGATTCGATGGCGCGCCGACTCATTACCGAGAAATGGGCGCTGGTCAAACGCCGCAAGTTCGAGATCATCGCCAAAGAGTTCGGGGTTCCGCTCCAGTCGCTGCGGCCAGCGGTCGAGCTGGTCCGAACGCTCGAAGTACGACCGGGGAGGGAGTTCAATACCGAGCGAACGCAGTACGTCGAGCCTGATGTCCACGTGGTGAAGGTGGGCGAGAAGTACGTCGTCCAGCTGAATGACGACGGTCTACCCCGATTGCGGGTCAGCAAGGCCTACCGGCGCCTGTTGAGTGACATGCGCCGAGAGGGTCGCCAGAATGACGCGCAGCAATACATCAAAGAGAAGATGCGCTCAGCGATGTGGTTGATCAAGAGCCTCGACCAGCGGCAGCGGACTATTTTCAAGGTCACGACCTCGATCGTTCGTCAGCAGCGTGGCTTTCTCGATCATGGCGTCGACCACTTGCGCCCGATGGTGCTTCGTGATGTCGCCGAAGATATTGGCATGCACGAATCCACCGTGAGCCGGGTGGTCTCGAACAAGTACGTCCACACGCCTCGCGGTTTGTTCCCACTGAAGTTCTTCTTCCACAGTTGCAGCGTATTGGCGGTGACATTTCGAGCCTGTCCGTCAAACGGAAGATTCAGAACCTGGTGGGTGAGGAAAATTCCCGCAAGCCACTGTCCGATAGTGAGCTGATGCGCATCTTGAAGCGCGAGGGCATTCAGATTGCCCGGCGAACGGTCGCCAAGTATCGAGATGAGTTGAGCATCCCGTCTTCGACCGATCGTAAGAAGATCTTCTGAGAGTGAGTTCATCCGACCACAACCACACCTTCGGAGGACGCTGAATGAACGTCGATTTCGTCGGACGCCACTTCCGCATTCGTGACGATATCCGTGCCTTTACGAACAAGAAGCTCTCCAAGGTATTGAAGTTCATCGAAGAGCCGATCGAAGTCCGGGCGACACTCGCCGCAGACAAGCACCGGCGAACTGCTGAGTTCCATGTGGTGCATCGCCATGGTGTCCTGCAGGCAACCGAAGAAGCCGAGAGCATGCAAGACGCCATCAACGCGGCCATTGACAAGGTCGAGAAACAGGCACGACGCAGCCGCAAGAAGTTCATGGATACCCGAAGGCGCGCTCAGCGGGCCCTGGAAGAAGAACACCACTGGCCGGTTGACGTCATCGCGTCGGAAAGCATCGGTACGGAAGTGACGCCGCGTGTGGTCCGCTCTCATCGACTCGCCATCAAGCCCATGACGATTGATGAGGCTGCCCTTCAGCTCAAGGCATCGAAGAATGAGTTTTTCGTCTTTCCACGATTCTGTCACCGACCGCGTCAGTGTCCTATACCGCCGGCGGGATCAGGAACTACGGTCTGATTACCCCCGATCTTTGACGCCTGCTAGTTCTCCCTCATGCGCCTCGATGAATTGACCGAGCCCGACCTGATCGAGCCGTTCCTGGACAGCATCGATCAAGTGACTGTCTTGCGGTCCATGGCAGCGAGAGTCGCAGCCGCAACTGGTCTCGATGCCGATCTGCTGTACCAACGGCTCGACGAGCGCGAAGCGTTGGGCTCGACCGCGATCGGTCACCGGGTGGCGGTTCCGCACTGCCGAATGGAAGGAGTAGAGAACGTGGTGCTGGCCATTGGCGTGTCCCGTACCCCCATTGACTTCGGCGCGGGGGATCTCGGCCCCGTTCAGCTTGTCTTCGTGGTCGTTGCACCGGCCAGTCGCCCCGCAGCGCATCTGAGGTGTTTGCAGGCCATTTCGCGGTGGGTCAAAGATGAGGAACGGATCGGGCGCATCTTGGCACTCGAGGGAGCTCAGGCCATCTTCGAGCTTCTCGGCTCGTCGGACGCGGTGCCGCGGTGACCAACCCGGAACAGGACATCGTCGAGGCAGCGGGCGCCGTCTCGGCGGGCCTGGTTCAGCATGTCGAGGTTGCTGATCTGCTCGGTGAAGAGCTCGCCGATCTACAATTGCGGGTGATCTGCGGCGGCACCCATCTCGACAACAAGATCACCCATCCGCGGGTCCAGAAGCCGGGGCTCGCATTCGCGGGCTACATGCCCTACATTCGCCCAGGGCGGGTTCAGATCGTCGGCGAGAGTGAGACCGCGTACCTCGGAACCCTCGACCCGGAGAGTCGCCACGCGCGTTTTGCTGAGATCGCCGCCTTGGCGGTCCCGGTGTTTGTTGTCAGCAAAGGCATCACGCCGTTTCCCAGCTTCATCGAACATTGCCAACGTTTCCCGCTCCCGGTGCTGTCGTCACCCGAATGGACCTGGCGCGTGATCAAGCGGCTCAGCTACTACCTCGAAGATCATTTGGTGCCGGTCGCTCGGTTGCACGCCGTGTTGATCGAGATCTACGGACTCGGCGTTCTGTTGATTGGCAAGAGCGGAGTAGGGAAGAGTGAGGCTGCCCTGGACCTGATTACCCGCGGTCACAGCCTGGTAGCAGATGACCGCGTCACGGTCCGCCGTTATCCCAGTGGTGAGTTGGTTGGTTCCTCGGAAGCACCCGGCCGCCACCTGATGGAGTTGCGAGGTCTGGGAATCATCAACGTCAAGGACTTGTTTGGTCTGGCGGCGGTACGCGAACGCAAGGCCATCGACCTGGTGGTGGAGCTCGAACCTTGGTCCGAAGGGCAGGAGTACGATCGGCTTGGCCTCGACGAAACGGTGTACCGCGTGCTCGACACCCGCGTGCCTTACATTCGGATGCCGGTCGCCAGCGGGCGCAATGTTTCGAACTTGGTCGAGATTGCCGCCCGCAATCATGTCTTGAAGCTACAAGGGCACGATTCTGCCCGCGCTTTCCGTGCGTAAGTTGGAGGCTGAGCTTGAGCGAAAACGACAGTCCTGAACGCCTGCGAGTCGTCCTGATCACTGGCCTCTCTGGATCGGGTAAGAGTACGGCCGCTCGAGCGCTCGAAGACATCGGCTACTTTTGTGTCGACAATCTTCCGCTGGCCGTTGTTGCGAACCTTCCTCGGCGATCCTCAGGCACAGGTCGGCTCGTTGCGTAAGATCGCCGTGGTGACCGATGTTCGCGCTCCTGGATTCGGCGAGGCGCTCCCGGAGCTGATTGCCGAAGTCAGTCGCCCGGTGCCTTACGAGCTGATCTTGCTCTACTTGGAAGCCGCTGAGGCGTCGCTGGTCCGGCGCTATTCCGAGACCCGCCGGAGCCACCCCCTCGGGGAGGGTAGTCGCCCCGTCGTCGATGGCATTCGGCGTGAGATCGCGCTGCTCGCCGAACTCCGTGGCCATGCTGATCGCATTTTCGACACCACGAACTGGTCGGTGCACGATGTGCGACGAGAGGTGCGAAGCGAATTCGCAGCCCACGGCGACGCCAAAGCGGACCTTCTGGTATCGATCCTGAGCTTCGGCTTCAAGCATGGCCTCCCGCACGGCAGTGACCTGGTTTTCGACGTTCGCTTTTTGCCAAACCCCTATTTCCACCCAACGCTGCGTCAGCAAACGGGTCAGGATCCTGAGGTTCTTGCCTTTCTCGACGACAAACAAGACTTCGGAGAGTTCGTCGATCGACTTGAAGACTTCCTGCTCTTTCTCTTGCCCCGATACCGGGAAGAGCATCGTAGCTATCTCAGTGTTGCGATCGGTTGCACCGGGGGACGCCATCGGTCGGTCGCAACCGCGGAGCGTGTAGCAGCCCGACTGAAGAGCAAGGGCTGGAATTCGCGCCTGCAGCATCGCGACCTTGCCCGTTGATTGCGTCTGGCGAGCACCAACGATAGGATCAGCTGTCGTCCAGGGAGACGCTGTAGCTGTCGTTATTCCAACGTCCGGCGTTGCCGTAGGGTCGGCGCTCCGGCATGGTGGTGAGCAAGCCCATGGTCGGTGTTCTGATCTTGACCCACGGTTGTTTGGGACGGGAGCTTCTCGCGGCAGCGCGGGAGATTTCCGGCAGCCTCGAACAAGTCGAAGCCCTTTGCTTGAAGTGGGATGACGTGTTCGAGGATGCCTACGCCAAAGCCGAAGCCGCACTCGAGGGGCTCGATCGTGGTCAAGGCGTGCTGATTCTCACCGACATTTACGGCGGTACACCAGCACGAATCGCAACCCGCTTGCGCGAGGGTGGTCGGGTCGAAGTGATCGCAGGAGTCAATTTGCCCATGGTTGTACGGGTCGGCTGCATGATCGAACCAGCGGAGGATCTGGCTTCGTTCGCTCAACTTGTTTTCGAAAAGGGCTGCAGCAGTATCCGAATGATCAGGGATGCGGAGTCCCATTCAACTGAAGGTCGAGGGTCATGACCGAGCGTACCGTAGGCATCATGAATCGTTTGGGCCTTCACGCACGGGCCGCCGCGAAGCTTGTCCATACCGCTGGCCGGTATCCGTGCCAGGTACTTCTCGAGCGGGACGGCGAAGAGGTCGATGCCAAGAGTATTCTGGGAATCTTGCTGCTTGCAGCCGAGCAAGGATCTCAATTGACCATCCGCTGTGACGGCGATCAGGAAGATGAGGCGCTGGAGGCTTTGGTGGCGCTGATCGAAGACCGCTTTGGCGAGGATCGATGATGGGGTCCGTTGGTCTGCCGCCAACCGAGACGTTTCACGGCCTCGGCGTTTCGGATGGGATCGCGATCGGTACCGCCGTATGCGTGAGCACACGGATGGCCGACGTGTACCAAATTCCGCTTCCGGAAGGCGAAGTTGACACCGAGGTCGATCGACTCCATACCGCGGTGGCGCTCACCACCCGTGAGTTGCATGGTCTGCGCGAACGGGTCGAAGCCGATCTTGGCGACGAGCTGGCGACCATTTTCGATGCCCAGGCCCTTTTCTTGGCCGACGCCTCTTTCCTCGCTCGTGTGGTCAATCACATCAAGACAGAGCGGGTCAATGCCGAATGGGCGGTTTACGAAACAGCGACCGAGCTGCAAGGGCAATTCGATGCCCTCAATGCGGAGCACATCCGTGAACGCAGCGAAGACCTGCGCGACGTTACGCGGCATCTCCTGCGGGCGTTGCGGGGCATTCACCTCCATCAGCTATCCGAGGTCCGCGGTGACATTGTCATCGTCGCCGATGACCTGACGCCATCCGAGGCAGTGCGGCTCGGACGCGAGAACGTGGTGGGCTTCGCCATCGCCCATGGCAGCCGGACGTCGCATTCGACCATCATTGCGCGTTCCTTGAACCTGCCGTTGGTCACAGGCTTGACCGAAATGTTCGATCACCTCGGCGACCAGTCAGAAGTACCCGTGATCGTCGATGGCTTTGCAGGATTGGTCATCGCGTGGCCTGATGCCGAAACCGTGTCGCGTTACGAACGGCGTCGGCTCGACCTCGAGCGTGCGGTGATCGAGCTGGTATCAGCTGGCCAGATCAGTGCGGTAACCCGTGATGGGATCAAGATCGAGGTCATGGCCAACATCGACCTGCCGGAAGAGATTGACGAGGGTCGACGTTTTGGTGCTGCTGGCGTCGGGCTCTATCGAAGCGAATTCCTGTATATCGAGAAAAGTCCTGATTTGCCAAGCGAAGAGGAGCATTTGGCGCTCTATCGTCGTTTGGTCACGGCCGCGGCACCTCATCCCGCAATCATCCGAACCTATGACCTCGGTGGCCGCAAGATTGCGCGCGAGGTCATGGCCACCGACGAAGAGAATCCGGTACTCGGTCTCAGAGGCATTCGCTTGACACTCGCTCGGCCGGAGATCTTTCGCACCCAAATTCGCGCGTTACTGCGGGCAAGTGCTCACGGCGAGCTGTGGATCATGCTGCCCCTGGTCACGATCGTCGATGAAGTGCGACGATTCAGGGTGTGCCTGCACGAGGCCATGGCCGAACTCGAGGCGGAAGGTGTGCCCTTCCGCCGTGATTGCAAGCTGGGCATCATGATCGAAGTTCCGGTCGCTGCGCTGATCTCCGATATCCTGGCACGTGAGGTCGACTTCTTTTCAATCGGCACCAACGACTTGATTCAGTACTCTATGGCGGTCGACCGCAACAACGAGCACGTCACCGACCTCTATCAACCGCTTCATCCGGGCATGGTGAGAATGCTACGGACCGTCGTGACCAATGCCCGTGAGGCTGGCATTGAAGTCAGCCTCTGTGGGGAGATGGCCGCGGATACACGCCTCACGCCCTTATTGCTCGGCTGTGGACTTCGTCGAATATCGGTCAGCCCTCGGTGTGTCCCAGCAATCAAACACCGTATCCGCGAGCTTTCGACACCGGAGTTAATGGCTGCTGTCCGAGAGTGTACGGAGTTGGCCACGGCGGAAGAAATCGATCGCGTATTGGACCAGTGGTCGCCAGCCATCGACAGCAGTACCGACGTAGCAGAGGAGTCATCATGAACAGCAGCAGGCACCCTTCCTTCCGTTCTTGTCAACCGGGAATCACTTTGGCGTTGGTCTCGCTCTGTGCCACGACACTCGCTTGCGGTGGGGGCAAGACCAAAGAACCCAAGACCCTACCGGCTCAATCGGTGTCGCAGGTGACCCCCGGTTTGGAAGCGCCGCCGCCGTTGCCACCGCCGGTTCGAAAGAACCGACCTGCTGTACGCGAAGCCGTTACTGTGATCGACCCCGGCGACGAGAGTGCCCAACCCAAGACCCTCGTCGAAGCTTCGCGTCTTGCCAAGGCACGCAAGAACGAGACGCCGCCATCGGTCGTCGAGATCAACGATGAGAACCTGCATGAGTACGCACAGGGGGCGCAGATCATCCAGATGGAATCGGGACCGGCTGCGCCGCCACCAACCTTGGGCGGAGGCAGCGCTTCGGAAGGAACGTTGAACCGAGACCGACTCGGTGACCCTGGCGACGAAAACTACTGGCGGGAACGTGGGTTGTCCTTGCGCCGCAGTTGGCGCCGGACATTCGATGAAATTGAACGCGTCGAGTTGGAAGCGGCAGCCCAGCGCCAACGGTTCTATGCCGAAGATGATCCATACGTTCGTGATGCCCAGGTCAAGCCCGCTTGGGACCGCGCGATCGACCGCCTGAGTGAGTTGCGCGAAGATGCCGACCGGTACCAAGACGCGCTTGTGCTCTACATCGATGAAGGCCGGTCAATGGACGTTCCACCTGCTTGGCTCAACGATGGCTGGGAGCTCGAGCTCAACGACGAAGAGCGGCAGGCGGTCGACCGTCCGGTCCCCAACCAGGACGCGATCAACACACCCATCATCGAGAGACCAGCGAGGGATGTCGGTGGTGGTGGCAGCGGTGGTGGGCTTCGATGAGTTTGAAGACGATCGGCGCCGAGACCGCGGTCGCCGAGACCGCGGTCGCAGAGACCATAGTCGCAAAGGATAGGGCGCCGTCAAAGCTACGCCGGTTCTATATCGAGACCTGGGGCTGCCAGATGAACGAGCTGGACACGCAGCGCATGAGCGGCCAGCTTATGCAGGAAGGTATTCTTCCCACCGAGGAGCCGAAAGACGCTGACATCATTCTCCTCAACTCGTGCAGCGTGCGCGAGAAGGCTGCCCAGAAGGCCTACTCACGACTGGGGGAGTACCGCCTTCTCAAGCGCCAACGCCCGGATCTACTCATCGGCTTCTGCGGCTGTGTGGCCCAGCAGGAGGGGGAGAAGGCCCTGAAGCGTGTATCGGATCTGGATTTCGTCATCGGCCCCGGACGTGTCGGAGAGCTGCCGGCGATCGTCGAGCAACGCCGGGGAGGTCGGCGGGTGGTTGCAACGGGTTTTCCCGATGCAACGACGCGCAATTACGAGATTGATGCGCTGGCCCGAGAAACCACCTACAAGGGTATGGTGACCATCATCGAGGGCTGCAACAAGAAGTGTACCTTCTGTATCGTGCCGACCACCCGTGGCCCCGAGCAGAGTCGGCCGCTGGATCACGTTCTCGAAGAAGTCCGCCATCTACTCTCACTTGGCTTCGTCGAAATCGAGTTGTTGGGCCAGACCGTCAACCACTGGCGTGATCCTGAAACGGGTGTGGATTTCGCGGTGATGCTGGACCGGGTCGCCTCGATCGATGGCCTGAAGCGGTTGCGGTTTGTCACTTCCTATCCGCGTGACTTCACTCCCGAGATGGTGGCGCAGTTCGCGCGCCACGAAAACCTCTGTCCGTACCTGCATCTTCCTGTCCAGTCGGGCTCAGATCGCGTTCTCAAGCTCATGGGACGCGGCTACGATGTCGAGCTGTACCGTGCGCTCATTGCCCAGCTCCGTGCCGCTCGTCCCGGGATTGCTTTGTCCACCGACCTGATCGTGGGTTTTCCCGGCGAAACGGATGATGACTTCGCCGCCACCTTAGCGTTGGTCGAAGAGATACAATTCGACTCGTTCTACGCCTTCAAGTACTCACCACGACCTGGCACTGCGGCGCCGAGGCTTCGCCTGGATGCCGTGCCGGATTCGATTGCGGGCGAGCGCCTTCAAACACTGCTGGCAACGCAAGGTGCGATCCAGCACGCGAAGAACGAGCAGATGGTGGGGCAGGAGATCGAAGCCCTGGTGACGGGGTGGGGCAAAAAGTCGGGTAGCCAGACCGCGCGTACGCCCTGTCATCGTGTGCTGCACTTTGAGTACGGCGAAGCCCCTGTCCCACTCGGTCAGCTGACACGCGTGCGCGTCGACCGCGGGTTGCCTCACAGCCTGCTCGGCTCGCTCGTCGCCTAAGTTGTTGGTGGCATCGTCCTCAGCGCCGATCTGTAGCTGCATTGGGCGAAGCCAAGACAGCCGCGAGTGGCCATATTACAGAGCGGTTATCAATTGCAATTGAGCAGTTTGGGAATGACAAAGACGCTATTCGCCTCGGCGATCCTCGCTCAAACGATCGCCACAGTAGTCGGCCGCCAGCTTTGGAGGCAAGAATCGGAGCTAGATCTTGCTGGAGTCGCTCTCATCCGTGCGAATCTTGTTGGTGCTGACTTCCAAGGCGCCAATCTGCGGGCCGCATTGTTCCGGGACGCAAACCTCGTTAGCGCCAGCTTCCAAGGCGCCAAGCTCGTTAGAGCCGACCTTCAAGGTGCGACTCTCGTTGGCGCTGATTTCCGTGGTGCTTTCCTCTTTGGCGCCAATCTCGCGAATGCCGACCTGGAAGACGCTGACTTCCGTGGCGCCTACCTCGATCTCGCCAATCTTGCCACGGCGCGAAACCTCACCCAGGAGCAGATCGAGAACGCCAGAGGTGACGCTAGTACTCAGCTTCCCCTCGGCCTCGGCCTGGAGCGCCCGGCACACTGGATTCCCGAGGGCGCTTCACGCGACACTGAGGCCTTGATTAAATCTGTCTAGCCAGGGCCTTTGCCAATGACGGGGCCACATGCTGAACGTTTTGGGAAGGGCGTTTCAAACGGTGCAGCCAAGTCCGCAGTGCCCGGAAATATGCAAAGCTATGAGCCACGACACCTTCGGCAAAAAATGTAAGTTGACCTTCCACAATCAGGTTGTAGACGGGTTCGATTCTGGTTGTCATTTGCACGGTCTGGATTTTTCCCCAGCCGAGATTGGTCCGCAATTCCTCGCCAGCTCTTAGTTGGCGGGTCCGTTTCCAGCCGCGTCTTGTCAGGAACAGATGACAACCAGTTGTCGCGATTGAAGCATTAGCATCGAGAATTGAGATCTCCCAGATGCAGGCCGCCGAGTGAGCAACATGCTTCTCAATCTTCCGCTCAACCAGATGACCGGTGGCACTGCAGAACGCGCTAACGCCGTCGCCCACAGCCAGGGATTCGATGCCTCGTAATCCGGATGCGGTCATGATTGCTGTGCCAGCGGCGAAGCAACCACCACCTGACTGACCGTGTATCCGGCGCACTTGTTCATCATGGTGTTTCTGATTCGCGGCTGCTTGTTGTTGAGCCAGATTGGTATCGCGTTCTCTGACTTCGCGGTGGTGGGCGTCCATTCTTTCTTTGTCTGTTTGTTGCATCTGGCGTCTCCCTCCTCTTTGTGCACGGTTGTGCGATTTGATGGCTTCCTTGGGTTCAAGCCATAGCACAGCGGTGCGGCGGCAGGTACACGGTGCCTGGCGTGTGCCTGTCTTGAAGCATTCATCATATCAGACATAATGGTACGCGATGAATGACGATCAGAGCACGATTGCGGTCTACCTCCGCGTATCTACTACGCGTCAGGATCTCCGCGCACAAGAGCCTGAGCTTCGAGCCTGGGTGACCCCAACGCTGGCGATCAACAGGTTTCCTGGTATCGCGATCAGCACACTGGGCGTTCGATGGATCGCCCAGCACTGAATCGCCTCGAGCGGGAGATCGAAACTGGCGACGTCGGAACGATCGTCGTGTGGCGCAACGACCGGATGGGCCGCCGAGAACGACATCTGATCGCCTTCCTGGAGGACCTTGACGAGCGAGGAATCGACTACGTCTCGGTGCGAGACGGTCGTCTTACTGGCGACAGCGCCTCCTCTCGAATGTTCCGACACATGCTCGTTGGCATGGCTGAGTACGAAAGCAACGTGATCTCTGAACGGACCCGCACAGCGCTTGCGGCAAAGAAGGGCCGCGGTGAGACTTGGGGTGGACGCAAGAAGGGATAGCGCTACCGGCTCACTCCAGAGAAGCTTCAAGCGGTAACCGCCTTGCTCAAAGAGGGCCTTCCCAAAGCCGAGATTGGTCGTCAGCTCTCAATCTCCCGGAGTACGGTCTACGAAGCGGGTTCGAAGCCAGTAGGTTTCGACATACCAGCAAAGATCTTCTCGGAAGCCGAACTTGCACGCCTGAGCCTCTTTCCCGAGAAGATTCCACAGGAAGATCTCATCCGTGCCTTCACCCTCATGGGTTCGGATCGGGATCTCATCGCCATACGCCGCCGGCCAGCGAGCCGTCTGGGAATCGCTCTGCAACTCTGTGCGCTTCGCTATCTCGGTTTCGTTCCAACAGAGACCACATCCGCGCCTCCGGAGGCTCGACTCTCTTCTTCAAACTCCTGGTATGGGAAGACAGTCGACACTCAAATGGCTGAGCCAAGGTGCCGGAGGCGAAACACCGGCCGCGATCACCTGCGAGTTGGAGAAGCTCTCCTATGTGCGCCGGCTCGGTGCGCACGAATGGGACCTGAGCTTCCTGAACCCGAACCGGTGACGGTGCCCTCGGCTTTTGGAAGGCCAACTTGTGCCAAGAACTTCCTCCGGTTGCCAGCTCGGGCTCGATCGTCAGACTACGTGCCTCGAGCCCACGCATCATCTCCAGCCACGACGCCTCGCTCTCGCGATACCCGTCCTCGACTGCAATCAGCTCTTTCTTCCCGTCGTCCGTCGCGCCGATAGCACCGCCCGGGGCCACCCGATCCATAGCTCTGGATTCACGGTTACTGTCGCAACCCCAAGGTCCTTGGTGCGCAGGGAGCGAATGGCTCGAGCCGCTTTGTGTGAAGTATGCCGAAGCCCCATTGGTCATGGCGCCAGGGCATCGCTGATGTCGCGGGCCCATTGCAAATGCGCCAGCGCCATCCGGTCGCCACGATGAGCCCCTATCCAATAGCCGCGCGGACTGCCGTATGCCTTGACCCTGGATCAAGGCGGGCACACAATGAGGTATGCATTCAGATAGTCAAAGCGCGGCTAATGTTCCGAATGAGCCCAATACGGTCGAAGTCGCTGTGAAGGGACTCATTCTCGATCCCGTGACGAATACCCCGATTGTGATTCTTCGAGATGAAGACACCGAACGTTTCTTGCCAATCTGGATCGGCGAGTTCGAAGCACAGGCCATTGCTTTGGCGCTAGAAGGGATCGAGTCCCCGCGACCGATGACTCATGACCTGATGGCGGCACTGCTGGACACCCTCGATGGCCACCTCGATCGAATCCTAATTTGCGACCTTCAAGAAGGAACCTTCTTTGCCCAGCTCGTCCTGGGGCAAGGCAACTCCCAAGTTGTTCTTGATGCTCGCCCGAGCGATGCAATCGCCCTAGGCCTCCGCCTCGAGGCAACCATCCTCGTCGCTGAAACCGTGTTTGACCGTGTTCAGGATGCTGATTTGACTAGCCGACTGTCGCATGAAGAGAAGATTCGGAAGTGGCTTGAAGAGATTGATCCGGACGAGCTAGGTCAATACGAAATGTAGGGTCGAGAGTGCAATGTCGGCGCGCCGACATTGCGTCAAGGAGCACGATACCGACCGTCGTAACTAGCCTAGTTTTCTTCCACTTGCGGAGAATGTCGGCGCGCCGACATTGCCTGATCCACCCAACGCTCCCCTATGCAAAATCTTCGATAAGGTAACGTGAGATCGCTTGACCGCTCTCGGGTCATCTCGTATGCTTGCGGCACGCATGATCATTGCCATTACCAATCAGAAGGGCGGAGTGGGCAAGACCACTACCGCGATCAATTTGTCAGCTGCGCTGGCCTCGAAGGGTTTCAGCACCTTGCTAATCGATCTCGATCCGCAGGCCAACAGCTCGATGTCGTATCTCGATCCACTTGGCCTGAAACAGGCGATGTACGAGGCGTTGACTGAAGCGGATGTTCACCTCGATGACATCATTCAAGATGTGGGTGAGTCCCCAAATCTCAAGGTCGCACCGGCCACCATCGCCTTGGCAAAGGTCGAGGCCAAGCTATTGGGCGAGCTCGACAGTCACTTCCGCCTGAAGGATGAGGTTGACAATGTCCACGAAAGGTTCGACTACATCATCATCGACACACCGCCGACGCTCGGCTTGATCACGGTCAACGCATTGGTTGCATCAACCCACGTCCTCATTCCAATTCAATCGAGTTATTTCGCATTGGAAGGGACGGACGATCTACTCGAGACGATCGATAAGATCAAGGTTCGCGCCAATCCCAACTTGCAGATCCTTGGCGCCGTCATCACGTTGTTCGACAAGCGGACGCTGCTAGCCAGAGATATTCGCGAGGAGATTGTGAAGGTCTTTGGGGATAAAGTTTTCGAGACCACGATCAGTAGGAGCGTACGGCTGGAAGAGAGCCCCGCTTACAAAGAGTCGATCCTCAGCTTTGCACCCAAATCAAGTGGGGCATTCGAGTACTACAAGTTGTCGGAAGAGGTGGTGAGCCGTGTCTAGTACCGTCGCGCGGAAGCGAGGGCTTCCACAACGGGTCCGCATGCGTCACGACAATCACTTCGTTACCGACTTGACGGGCCGTGGTGAAGGTGAAGGTATCGGCAGGATCGTCCCGCTCAGCGCGATCGAACCTGATCCCACTCAACCCCGAACCTCGATGGGCGACCTTCAAGAACTCGCTGCGTCGATCAAGGATAAGGGCGTCCTCGAGCCAATCCTCGTCCGCGATATCTCGGACGAAGAAGGCGCTTCGGTAGAGTTCCGAATCATCAGTGGCGAGCGTCGGTACCGCGCTGCGATGGCTGCGGGCCTCGGCGAGATTCCGGTCATCCCAATGGATGTCTCCGAGGACGAGGCGCTCGAGATCGCGCTGGTCGAGAATCTCCAGCGCAAGGACTTGACCCCATTCGAGGAAGCGGAAGGGTACCGCAGCCTGCAGGGGCGGTTTGGCTATACCCAAGAGAACATCGCGAAGGCAGTGGGGAAGTCCCGAACCGTGGTCACGGAGAGCATGGCGCTGCTCAAGCTTCCGGTTCGTGTCCGGGAGGCTGCGCAGGCACTTGGTATTCACACCAAGTCGCTCTTGCTCGAAGTCCTGAAAGAGGATGATGAAGATTCGATGGTTCGAGTCCTCGAGGACGTTAGCCGTCGAGGACTCAACCGTGACGACCTTAGGCGGACCAAGCGCAAGCCTGCCAAGGCGCGGGCACCGCGGCGCAAGCCCTACGTCTTCAGCTTCCGGGCTCCTGACAAGCGATTCGCCCTGGCCCTTCGGTTTCGGCAGAGTTCAGTCAGTAGGGACGAGCTGATCAATGCCCTCGAGGCTGCGCTCACCGAGCTACGTCAGGACTAGACCCAAAACCAGCGCATCTTGAAGGCGATCTACACAAATCTCTTGGGCTCAATCACTTCCGAAAATGCTCAACGAACCTTCGGGTGCGCCTTCGCTTTTCGTAAGCACTTGAGCCTCAAGATCTTCGCGCATCTCATCCTTCGTATGCGCTTGTCATAGGACTAGAGGGCGTTGGATCGAGACGCCTTCCGGCCGTGAATCAGGCTCGCCGTCTCCGGCCTCATGAGAAGGCTTGCCATCCCTGACGACATCGCCGCCGTTTTCAGCTGCCCCAAGGCGCCACCACCAAGGTCGTGCGGGAAAACCTGAAGGGAAGGGTCAAATCTCTGGTCTCCGAGCTTTTAGCGCATGGAGGTTTACATAATATATCTTATCAGACTCTGTTTCGCGCTCGATTCAGGCTGGATCGGGTCCGAATTCCATCAACCGCTCAGCAACTGGTCCCAGTCTCCACCATGATCCATTCCGAACCGCCTATAATCGGCGACATGCGACGTCTGGACCTGTACACGATTCGAGAGATTCTGGGACCGCTGGGCTTGGGCTTTCTGACCTATACCTTCTTGCTGCTGCTGCAGGCCTTGTTCAAGTTCGCCAAGCTGATCATCAACAATGGCGTCGAGCCCGAGACCATTGGCCGGCTTTTGATGCTGTCGTTGCCGAGCATCGTGGTCATGACGGTTCCCATGTCGTTGCTCTTCGCGATTCTCATCGCTGTCGGCCGACTTTCAGCCGATAGCGAGTTGACGGCAATGCGTGCCTCAGGCGTGAGCCTTTTCTCCCTCTACCGACCGATCTTCGTGCTGTCCAGCGTCCTTGCCCTGTTCACCGGCTACCTGATGATCGCTGTGCTGCCGAAGGGCAACACAGCGCTCGAAGAGCTGCGACTCGAAATCCTCAACCAGAGCTTGAGCCAAGAGGTCGAACCGCGGGTTTTCTATCCTGGCTGGGAAAAGAAGCTTCTCTACGTCTTCGAGAAACCCACCGGCGCTTCACGCTGGAAAGGAGCGTTCCTGGCCAATGCACGCCCTTTCGCCGACGACGAAGTTGTCGTAGCGGAATGGGGTGAGGCGCAACCGCAGCCCGATGTCGATCAGGTTCAGCTGTTCTTCGAGCAGGCCTACAAGCATCGTGTCGATTTCAAGAATCCGGAGCGCTACGAAATCATCCAGAACAAGACTGTTCGACTCGGTCTGGCGACTCAAGTAGACAGCCGCTCGAACACCTCCTCGGGCCGCAGCCTCCGCACACTGAACCTCGAGGAGCTACGGTCTGAAGCGGCGAACCCGCGGACCCCCGAACGAATCCGAAATTTGGCGCGGGTCGAGATCCACAAGAAGTTCGCCATTCCCGCCGTTTGCTTGGTCTTCGGGCTCCTGGCCCTACCGCTCGGCATCACCCGCAATCGTGGTGGCCGTTCATCGGGATTCGTGGTTTCGATCGGCATCATCCTCGTCTACTACGTGCTACTGAACTGGGGTGAAGAGCTCGCGACCAAGGGTGATCTGCCGGCAGCCGTCGCCGTCTGGTTCGCCAACATCATCATGCTGATCGCTGGCGTATACCTACTGGCGCAGCGAAACAGCGATAAGAGCATTCTCCTTCAGCGGGCGGATCGTTGGGTTCAAGAGCATCTTTGGTCGCGCGTACTCCGGCTGCAGGGTCGCCGACAAGCGCGACGAACGGCGAAACGTCAACGGCAGCTTACCCGCCGTCGTGCCAACGCCGACCTGGTCTTGCGGATCCCCTCGCTCCAGCTACGCTTCCCCAACCGCATGGACCGCTACATTCTGCTGGCCTTCGGGAAGGTGCTTTGCATGGCGCTTCTTGCCGGCCTCACGGTGTACCTCATTGCGGACTTCACCGACACCATCGACGAGGTACTGGAAAACCAGATCTCCGGTGACGTGGTGATGGCCTACTACCAGTACAAGTCCTTCACCATCCTGTACCAGATTGCACCGATCATCGTCTTGATCGCGACGCTGGTCACCTTCGGCCTGCTGTCACGTAGCAACGAGATTATCGCCGCGAAAGCACTGGGCATGAGCCTGTATCGTTTGGCGATCCCAGTGGTCTTGGCGGCATCCTTGGTCGCGTTGCTCTCGGGCTTGTTCCAGTCCGAGGTCTTGCCCGCGGCCCAGTCACAAGTCGAAGAACTCGGGGCGGTGATCAAGAATCGCCCCGTTAGGCCTGGCATCCGGCGTGCGGATCGGCAGTGGATCGACTCGCCAGATCGCAAGCTCTACAACTACTTGAGCTACGACGCCGAGCGCGAGCAACTGCACCGGCTCCAGGTGTTCAAGTTCGACGAGCGCTATCGGCTCACCGACCGGCTTGTGGTCGATCGGGCGACCTACGTCGGCGACGGTTGGTGGACGCTCAGTGGTGGTTGGGTTCGATCATTCGACGGACCGGACGAGCTTGAATTCCGGCGATTCGACTCTGCGCAGAAGTACCAGCTTGATCTCACACCCGATTCGCTCATGGGTGAGATCCGTCATCCAGATTCGATGACATACACCGAGCTTCGCGAGCACATTACCGACCTTCGCGACTCGGGCCAGGTCGTCCCAGAGCTCGAGGTTGGCTTGCACAACAAGGTGGCCTACCCCGCCATCTCCCTGGTCATGGCGCTGGTAGCCCTCCCCTTCTCCTTCCGCCTCGGCCGCCGCGGCGCGCTCTACGGCATCGGCTTGTCGATCATCCTGGGCATGATTTTCATGGCCGTACTGGCGGCATTCACTGCCCTTGGCAACGGTGGCATCCTTCCACCTGTGGTGGCGGTCTGGAGTCCAGGCGCAATCTTCGCAGTTTTCTCGCTCTACATGTTCCTGGGTGTGCGCACCTAGGTTTCGCCCTGGGAAATGGCGTGCTCAGGGTGGCGCGAGTGCCCTCTCTTGATCGGCGTCGCTCGGTCTTGCGAGGATTTTCGGCTTGGACCACCGTCGTAGGCCCTTGAACAAGGCCGGTCGAGTGGGCTACCGAACCGTCTTTGCCGGCAACCGTGTCTCGACGCGGCCGTGGAGCATGGTTGACAACGCATGGACGGTCGATAGCGCCGTCGCCGCACGGCGGTCTTCGAGGCCACCCGTCAACGAACCGACCATGCCTCCGTGGCGCCGGGTCGCTGGGACCGCGCTGGGCAAATCTCGTTCGTCGAGGCCTTCGACCAACCGCCCGGGGATTTCGAGGGAGCCACTGCTCCCCCATGCTTCGTCACCGAGGCCCAAGAGCACGCTCCAACTGCGAATGAAGTATCGCTCCTGGGCATCTGCCTTGAACGACAGAATACCAGCCTCACAGCCGATGCAGAAGGTGTGCTCGTCGCCAGCCTGGTCTCGCAACGCGATGGCACGCTGCCTTGCAAGCGCGACGATGGCGTCGTCCGAAAGGGGCAACCCGGTCGTCGCGTCGGCCGCAGGGGTGTGCGGCACCACAGAAACGGGTACCGGTCGTTCGAGACCGTCGTGGAAGAATCGTTGGAATCCGTCACGGACACCAAGGAGCTTGTCCGGCAGCCGACTGGCTACTGTGACCTCGACACCGGATTGGAGTTGGCGCAAAAAGCTCGTAAGATCGTTTGCCATGATTGTTAGCACACAGAACGCGCAGCTGAAGCGTATGCGTCTCGCGCGCCGGTGTAAAGGTGAGGATGCCTTGATCGAAGGTCCACATCTACTCGCCGATGCATTGGCCGCTGGTCTCGACGTGACCGCCATACTCGCCACTCCGGCATTTCTCGAGCGTGCCGATGCCCGCACCTTGCTCGAGCGATTGCCCCGACCACCCCTAACCGTCGAGGCAGGTTTGCTCAACCAGCTCGCCGACGCCGACTCACCACGCGGCATTGCCGCGGTGGTTTACCTACCGCGTAGCGATATCACTGCGCTTCCTGCAAGGTCGGATGGTCTTTACGTGTTTCTCGATGGCGTCCAAGACCCAGGTAACCTCGGAGCATTGGTTCGAACCGCCGAGGCCGCTGGGGCGGCCGGTCTCTTTCTGGGCACCGGTTGTGCGCATCCCAACCACCCGCGGGCGCTGCGGGCCTCCGCCGGCAGCCTCCTCCGTTTGCCGGTGGTACGGCACGCGACCCTCGACGCCGTCGACACCCATCTCGCCAAGAATGATGCCACGTGGCTGGCCTTGGTACCGCGCGGTGGAACCTCGATCTACGATGCGCAGCCATCGGGATGCCTCATTTTGGCGTTGGGGGCCGAGGGCGCGGGGCTGTCGAGCCAGGTCGTCGCGCACGCCGATCGCCATTTGCACATCCCCTTGGCATCCCAAGTCGAGTCACTCAACGTCACCGTAGCGGCGGCGGTAACCCTGTTCGAGCTGCGACGACAAAGTCGCTGATACCAGCACGGTGCGCCTTGCCCACATCAACTGTTCGACCAGCTGACGTACTTCCTTCGCCCACGTGGGCGAAAATGTTGGTAAGCACGCGATTGAGTGTAGTTCTGCTCGTTAGGCACCGGGTGGTTCCAGGTCTTGCCCTCGATTGCCGGAATGCGGGCAATCTCGGTGAATTGCTCGGGCGTCGCGGCGACCAGAGCCAGCTCACCAACCTCGGACAGCACGACGAGCAGATCTTGCTCGGCGAGGAGTAGCAGCTGCCCGTTTCCGTATCGACCACCTTTCCACCTGGCTTGCCACCAGATCACTGAAGTAGGCCTTGAGCTGTTTCGACCTCCAACGCTCCTCCACCGTCCACCCGCCTAGACCGTTGGCGACCTCGAGCCTGGAGGTGCCAATGCCGGCACCCGCACTGATCAGGATGTCACCGCTCGCTATGACGGCCGGCTGAACGATCCCGAAACCGGACCACGAGTGTTCCCAGAGCAACCCGCCGTCTGCCAGTGCGACGCCACTGACGCCGGCCGCATTCAAGAGGACGACTTGCTGCACACCCTCAATGATCAGGTGGTGGGGGGAGCTGTAGGTCACATTAGCTGGTGGTCCGTGCCAACGCGGATCGCCGGTAGTGATGTCGAACGCCACAAGGCCGCCGGCATCGACGATAACCAGGTCCTCGACCACCAGGGGCGAGCTCGAGAAGCCCCATTCTGGAACTGCGGCATTGGTATCGGAGGCGGCGTTGCGCGACCATAGGACCGCGCCGCTCTGGGCGTCCAGGGCGTTGAGGATGCCGGTGGCGCCGAGTGTATAGACGCGATCGCCGCTGAGCGTCGGTGTCGCTCGGGGGCCAGCGCCGGCATTCGATTCCCAAAAGCGTGCAGGATCATGGTGCTGCCACACCACTTCTCCGGTCGTCGCCCGATAGCAGGCAACAATCTCGTTGTCACCGCGTTGCTCCTGGGTGTAGATGAGGTTGCCACGAACGGCGAGAGATGACCAACCTGGACCCACTGACCGGCGCCATAGTTCAACAGGTGGCGAAGCTGACCAGTTGGTTTTGATCCGCACACCTGTGACGGCACCGTCACGGTTGTTGCCCCGAAAACCTGGCCATCCCAGGGCCGGCGGGATGAGAGGGATCGGCTGCTGGGCCGAAGGTTACACTTGGGAAACGAAGAAGCTGGACCTACTCCACCGGCACGAACCGCACCCTGAACATCTTGGGCCACATCTTGCCGGTAATCCAGAACGACGCTGACGCTGGATCGTAGGCGATACCATTGAGGACATCGACCCGTCGACGCTCGACGGGCGTGAGCAGATCCGATGCGTCGATCACAGCCGTCACATGGCCGGTCTCGAGGTCGATCCGGAGGAGATCGTCTTTTCCCCAGACGTTGGCGTACAGCACCCCTTCGACGAACTCGAGCTCGTTGACTTGCGGCACCGGCCGGCCTTGATTGGTCACCGGCAGGTGCCCCAGGACGTTGAAGGTTGCCGGGTCACGAAAGGTGAGGGTGGCGGTGCTATCACTCATGATCAGACGCCTGCCGTCGTAGGCGAGTCCCCACCCCTCACCGGCGTACCCGCGTTCTTCGACCACGTCGAACGTCTCGATATCGTAGGAACGCACCACGCCTGCTTTCCACGTGAGCTGAAGCAAGCGATCGCCCACCCGCTCCAGCCCTTCGGCAAAGAACATCTCGGGTAGCGCGACCTTCTTCTCCACCAAGCCCCCGTTCGGCCCGATCCGCCGAAGCTGGGACCGCCCATAGAGACCCGTGCTCTCGTACAGGTACCCCTGGTGTACCAAGAGCCCTTGCGTGAAGGCTGCTGGATCGTGTGGCTGCGTTTCCAAGACCTCGACACGGAGCCGCTCAGGAACCGTGGCTGGTATCGCCACCGGGTGTAGCGTCTGATTACCAGCCATCGTTGGCGGTGCCGGCGCGGGTTCTTCCGAGGTCGATTCCGGCGCACAGCCAAGTACCGGCAAGCACAAGGCTAGACCAGCGCCAACCATCGCGTGAGCCTTGCGGTTCACGCCATCAAACCGCGGTCGGTTCACCGAGCGCGCCATGGCTCGAAACGGTCACATGCACCCAAGATGCTCGGTGCGCCAATCGGGCTTCCAGGCGGTGGCGCCAGTGGTGGGATGACGGTCGGCGGCCCAGCGTAGCCACGACCTAGAAAACGAGCGATTTCGTCGCGCAGGCTCACCCCATGGGCGCCGGTTGCGCCGTCGAGACGGCGGTGAATGGATCGCAAGCCCTGTTCCAGCGCCACCTGGACGCGGGGCAGGACACCGGCCGTGGACGTGGTGCCGATGAGGTGATCAACTAGGACCCTTTGGCTTACGTGACGAAGCGCGGCCTGACGGTTGTCCTGGTTGGCGCCACCGAACGCACGGGTTACGAGGCGGGAAAGTACGTCCTCGATACTCGGCAAGCTCGCATCACGCGAGTGGAAGTCGTCGAGGCGTGCCAATCGCTTGGGTTCCAACAGGACCCCAACAGCCTGCCCGGCGGCAGTACCGGCCGCGCCGAGGGCATCGAACGATGGCCACGTCGTGGTGCCGAACATCTCGCGATTGTCTTCTGAACCCCAGGGCCGGGGTGCCAATAGCGCGAGAATGGACGCTGGAATGTCCAACTCGGCCGGTTCGAGCAGGCGCGAGATTACCTCGAGCGCCCGGCGCTGCTCGTCGCCTGCCACCACTTCGGTCGCAACCTGGCCGTCGCCACGGACGGCGTAGCTGTACCGCATACCGCCCAGCGTCTTGGCCGCCGCGTCGAGCTGGTAACGATGGTGGAAGTACACCGGTGCCAATACTTCCTGTAGTTCGGCGATCGGCTGACCCGGGCGCACATTGTGCTCCCCGAATTGCCGGAGCGCGGCCTGGCGCACGACAAGCGCGTGCTCCAGCCCAGCGACCGCATCGTCACCGTTGTCCCACAGGTTGGCCCGTGGGTCGGCGGCACTGGCCGGACGCGCGTCGGCATCGGTCAAGAACAGGAGACCCTGTTCGATACCATGTTGCACGATCCCATCGAGAGCATCAGCCTCGTTGACGCTGGGTGCAAACTGACTGTAACCGTAGCGAATCGTCTGGGTGTCCCAGGCCCCGATGCCGACCGCGTACGCTTGGCTAAAGTCCAATCGACCACTGGCATCGATCCCAATCAGTGGCGCCGGATAGTCCATGACTGATTCCCGGCCGTAGGTGCTCGCGGCGAAATTGTGGGTGATTCCCAAGGTATGCCCAACTTCGTGGGCAGCGAGTTGGCGAATCCGGGCCAAGGCCAATTCGATCGGATCATCGGGTGTCCCGGACCCGGTGTTTACGGTGCCGGCAAGACCTTCGAACAGCAGGCGATCTTGACGCACGCGCAAGGAGCCAAGAGAGACATGGCCTTTGACGATCTCTCCGGTGCGCGGGTCGGTAACGCCAGCGCCGTAGGACCAACCGCGGGTCGAGCGATGAACCCATTGAATGACGTTATAACGCACGTCCAATGGGTGAGCGCCCGGTGGCAGCAGCTCAACCCGATAGGCATCGATGAGCCCAGCACCATCAAACGCATCGGCCCACCAGCTTGCCCCTTCGATCAAGGCGCTGCGCACCGGTTCCGGTGCCCCCCGGTCCACGTAGTACACCAAGGGTTCTTTGACGGTCGAGCGGTCTGCGCTCGGGTCGGTCTTCTCCAACCGGTGGCGCGCGATCCACTGGTTGCGTACCGGCTCGTCGAGTTCAGCCGCATAGTCGAGAAAATCGACGCTGTACATGCCCTGGCGAGGGTCGAAAACTCTGGGCCGGTAGCCGTCGTCCGGCAAGCGGATCAAGGACTGATGCTGCACGAGGGTAACGGCTTCAGGTACCGGCGCGATTGCCGCGACATGGGGCCCGGGCTTGCGACCCGTGAAGGTCAAGGTTGCCTCGAGTTCGATGTTGTCCGGAAACGCGAGGCAGTCCGCAAGCTCGACAGCACTGCGCGTAGGGTCGAGACTGAACTCGCCCTGCTCCGTCGACTCGAGGGTGGCAATCACATTGTGCGCATCGCGCAGCAAGAACTCGGACAGGTCGATCAACGACCGGCCATCCACATCCAACGCCGCAATTTTGGTTCCCCAGATCACGGAGGTAGCGAACGACTCTTCGGTAGCTCGCTGCTCATCGACACGATCCGTCAGCGCGCGAAAGCGCAAGTTCGGCACTTCGAACAGGACCCGCGGCCCGATCCGTCGAATGTGGATCAACCGCGCCTCTCCAAGCTGTCCGCGGTCGAGCCCAACCGGATTCGACCCCAACCCACTTCGGAGCCCTTCAAGGTAAAGAGCCGACACCGTGACTCCTCGCGCACCCGGCGGCGGTAGCTCGAGCCAAATCCGTCCGTCATTGTGATCGACGTGGAAAGCGAGGAAGCCATTCCGCGGGTCGAAATCCGCGGTTTTGGCCGCGACCGTTGGAAGGCTCTCTGCCGCCGCGTCTTTGCCCTTTTCGGTGGGTACGACTTGGTCCGCCAAAGAGGCGCCCGGAGCGTGCAGCACAAGACTGAGCAGGAGCAGGAACAAACTAGAAGTCGTTGGTTTCGGAGCCTTCATCTTTCGGCGATCCTCGCGCTTTGCCAGTCCCGTATGGGGCACGCAATGGTGTAGGTTTCGATCCCGGCGTTGTGGCGCCAGTCTACCGGAAGGCTTGGACCGCATTCACGTACCTTGGGTTCATTCGTGCGCCAACAAATGTGAGTTGATCTTTCGACCACGATGGTTGAAGGGCCACGAGCGCTTGGCCAGCTCCGATCGTTCGTGATACTTCATGGCGCACGATCCACATCCCCCTCATCGAACCGACCGCTCAATGCCCTCAACGGAGCCTGCATGCACCACATTCAACCCCCGACCTTGCTTTCCTATGTCCGCGCCTTGGCATTGGGCTGCCTTCTCCTGCTCGCGTGGCCAACAGCTGGTCTCGGACAGGGGCCCCTGTCCAGCGGCACCGGAGACATCGAGGCGGAGAGCGAAGGAACGGGCACCGCTGTTCCCGTCGAGCGTCGATCGGCTCTGGCGAGCATGAGAACGTTCCTCGAGGCGTTCTACGCCGCCGACGCCGACCTGAGCCGGGCGATCGACTGCCTCGACCTCCGCGCCCTGCCGAAAATGGTGCAGGAGAAACGGGGCCGTGAACTCGCAATTCAGCTCAAGGGGGTACTCGATCGGGTCGAGGTGATCGATCCAAGCCAACTGTCGCCCCTTCCCGATGGACCGCCGCTGCACATTGCAGTCGGTACGCTCGGCGATGTGACTTTAGCGCCCAACGATCAAGGCGATTGGCGGTTCACTGCCGAGACCGTGGAACGCATCCCTTCGCTCTACGGCGCCACGCGAAATTGGCAGACGCTCGACGGCCTCCGTCAAGCACCCAAGACCATGAGCCTCTGGCTCCGCGGGAAGATTCCGGCATCTTTCCAGCAATCGGGCTTTCTGCTCGAGCAATGGCAATGGGTCGGCCTCGTCATACTTTTCCTTGCCGGTTTGCTTCTCGAGCGTCTGGTCACCACCCTGGTCCGTCAAGTGGTTCTCGGACGACTGGGCCCCAAGCTGCGCCAGATCGACGTCGGTGCGGTGGGGCGCGCCCTGAGACCGGTCGGTTTGCTCGCTGCCGCGCTTTTTTGGTGGACGGCCATTTTCTGGCTTGACCTGGCCAACCGGCCGCTGGCTATCCTGGCGGTGGCGGCCCGCTTTGCCGTGGTGACCGCAACGGTTTGGGCCCTTTATCGGTTCGCGGACATCTTTTCAGCCATCCTCGAAGCGCGCGCGGAAGCGACCCCATCCAAGTTCGACGATCTCTTGGCACCCCTGGTTCGCAAGTCGCTCAAGCTCTTCATCGTTACTTTCGGCCTGATCTTCATAGCGGACAATCTCGACGTTGATATCTCGAGCTTGCTAGCGGGCGTCGGTATCGGTGGTATCGCGGTGGCCTTGGCCGCACAGGATTTGGTCAAGAACCTGTTCGGCTCGCTGATGGTGCTGCTCGACCGCCCTTTCGCGGTTGGCGACGCGGTACAGATTGGCGACATCGAGGGTTCGATCGACGAGGTCGGTTTCCGGAGCACCCGCATTCGTACGTTCTACAATTCGTTGGTTACCCTCCCCAACGCGCATTTGATCAGCTCGCCGGTGGACAACCTCGGTGCCCGCCCCATGCGCCGGTGGAAAACCACCCTCGGGCTCACCTACGACACGACGCCGGATATGCTCGATGCCTTTTGTTGCGGCGTTCGCAAGCTGATTGATGACCACCCCCAAACCGCCGAAGGGTGCCATGTCTACGCCAATGAATTTGGCGCCTCGTCGATCAATGTATTGATGGTGCTGCACGTCGATACGCGGGATTACGCCGTCGACTTGCAGACTCGGCATCAGCTGACCCTCGACATCTTGCGACTGGCCGAAGAACTCGGTGTCGGCTTCGCCTTCCCCACCCGCACCGTTCACCTGGTGGACGATCGAGAGGCAGTCTCGTTGCCGTCGGAGTAGCGACTCCAGTCCCCTAATGGAGCGGAATAGCACATCGACCACCGCGCCTGGCCTCTCAGCGAATTTGAGGGCTTGACCCTACACCTAGGTTCAGGGTTTAGACTCTCAATTGTGCATGGCTTGACGATAGGACAGCTAGCTCAGCAGGCTCGTGTGCCTGTTGGGACCGTCCGTTTCTACGAACGGCGGGGTTTGATCGCCGCCCCACCTCGCAGAACGTCGGGCTATCGTGCGTATCCCGAGGAGACGGTCCGGCGACTGCGATTCATCCGCCGAGCCAAAGAGCTCGGCTTTTCCTTGCGCGAGATTCAGGAGCTTCTCACGCTCCGAATGGAACCCACCACAGCGTGCGAAGAGGTTCGGGACCAAGTCGCCGACAAGCTTCGAGACCTGCATGAGCGGATCCGTGACCTGAGCCGGATGGTGGGTGCGCTCGAGGAGCTTCACGCTCTTTGTGAGTTGGCGGATCCGATTGGCGACTGCCCGCTTCTCGATCTTCTCGATGAGGCTGCCGATGCTTGAAGACACGCCTACTCCTGATGGCTGTTGTTCCGAGCCACGGGAGGAAAGCGCCGGTCGCTGCCCGGTCTCGAAAGGCGTCGGTCAGCCGGTGAAATGGATCACAATGGTAGCGCTTTCGAGAGTTCCGATACCCCCGAGCCAAGAGGTGTTTCTCTGTCGCGACCCCGATTGCGAAGTCGTCTACTTTGGGAATCAGGGCTTAGAGCTGCGACGAACGGACGTGCACACAGTCCCGGGTTTCAAGGAAGCAACCGGCGGCCTCGTCTGCTACTGTTTTCAGCACACTCAGATGGCAGTCGAAGAGGAAGCGCGGACGCTTCGCGCGAGCCCAACGCTCAAATTCGTTCTCACAAAGGTACAAGAGAAGAGCTGCGCTTGTGAGATTCGCAATCCCTCCGGCAAATGCTGCCTCAAGGATATCCAGATCATCGTCAGAGCAAACACCCCAAAGAAAGGAGCCGTGTGATGAAGAAGGTCTCGGCCGTCATTTGCGGCGGCGCTTGCGCCGTCTGGTGCCTGGGCACCTGCACTTTGCTGATCTTGGGCGCCGTCTACGCTCTCTTCTAGCCATGGGTCAACAGCGTAAGACACGAGGATGGGGCGCAGTGACCACTGGCGCCGGTGGCGCGGTTCTCGCGACCGCCGCGATGGCCTGCTGTGTGCCTGTCCTCGCTCCACTTCTGGTGAGCACACTGGGCGTGACCGGCTCGATCTGGGCAGCTGGCCTGAAGCCTTACAGCCTCCTGATTCTTCTCGCCTCGGGCGTTTTTCTTGGCTATGGGTTTTGGACCGTCTACCGAAGGAGGCCAGTCGCGGTGGGTGATCGGTGTTCGACGAACCGCCCGAAGCTCCAGCGTGTGGTCCTCTGGGTTTCTGCAGTCCTGTGGGGACTCGCGCTCTCCCTAAACGTTCTACAACTTCTGGCCTCGAGGATTTGACACGATGATACTCCGCGCATTGAAAACAGAGTTCCTTCTTCTGCTCATGCTGCTAGGGGTCGGGGGCTTGATCGGTTGGGTCACCACGACCCTGGCAGCAGAGAACGCGGCGGCGACCCATCAGATCGTAAGCTCCGAGCTAGAGCCTTTTCGGTCTGAGTTCAATGGTGCCCTTGACCATGTCCGAGTGGTCCTTCTTGTAGGCCCTACGTGAGGGGTCTGTCTTCGGGGGGTCTCCGAAGTCGACAAAGCCCTCAAAGCAAGAGGCATTTCGAATCTCTCGGTTTTCGTCATTTCCTCGAGCCAACTCGGCGCAAAGGAAAAAGACGTCGCGAATGCGATGAAGCTCGCACGCGGTGACAACGTTCATCACTACTGGGACGCAGAGCAGCGCGTTGGTGCTTCGGTCCAACACTTCGTCAAAGGACTCGAGTACCCGGCGTGGGATTTCTGGATGGTGTACCAGCCAGGAACGACTTGGGGGGAGTCAGCACCGGAGCCCGATTGGTGGGAACACCAACTGGGAGTTCTCGGCCGCGAGTACCAGCAGCGGCGGCTCGACGCAGAGCGTTTCGTCAGCAAGGCTGAGGAACTCGCGGGGTCCTTGACAAGGAACGCGGCTTACTGAGCATTGCCATGTCAGAGAACACCAGAAAAGCGGGACCTATCGGCCGAATGGTTCGGCTGGTTGTTGCCATTTGTCTAGTGGTCATCGACGCCCCCGTGCTTCTCGAGGCCGGTAGCGGATACAACCTTCGCACGCTCGGACTTGTGATGGGGCTGACCGTCTTCTACATGCTCCTGCATTGGACGGTCTCTCACTATTTGCGAAACCTCGACCGCTGCTTGGGAGCCATACTCGCCGTCACACCGGTGTTTCTCGTTTGGTTCTACGGGCAGGGAGACGGACTCCTGTTTGGCCAGGGGGAGGGAGGAACAGCCGCGATCACCTATGTCGCCATTTCGCTTCTCATCGACGTCGTGAGATCGGACTCCGGATGTGAAGTTATGGCGATCCCCAGCCTCATCCTCGGCAAGCGAACGCACCTTGCCTGCATCGTTTTCTGCCCTATCGACGCCATGGAAGAGACCCCGAACGTGGACGAGAATCGCTGAATCAGGCGAGTCGACAAAGGTAAGGCTAAGCCGCTCGCCCGAACTGGGCCGCTTCTCCGCGTTTCGGCAACGCACATGGTCGACCAGGACACGGCGAATCGCCTGGGATGCCGCGGCGAAGAAATAGGATCGATTCTGGAATGCGGTCTTCGAGCGCCTGCTCATCGCCGTCGCGCCAGCGCGCCAACATGCGTGTAATTTCACTCGAACCTGGTTTTGGCTCCGCTCCTCCACCCATGTCGGTGACCCCGCAATCGGTCAAGGAGGAGGCGCTCCCGTTTCGGCCGGGTTGGTCATTCTTCCATTCTTCCAGGTGAGCGGTCCCAGGGTCAGATCGCGCCCATCGGTGAGAATGAAGTTGCCATGCACGGTCAACTGCGGCTCGCGCCCAGGCGACACGATCTCGATGTCGCCGCTGGTCAACGTTTGGTGGCCCTCGATCAAGGGCAGGTGCAAGCGCACCGTGTCGGCGTTGCGGAACGTTTGCTCAAACTCACTCTGGTTCTTTCGTCGAAACAATACAAAGCGGTAGAAGTCGCCGACATCGACGCGGCTGATACGCCCGCGGCCGGTGCTGAGCTGGATGTGGTTGCCGTCGAGGAGCGACAGCTCGGTGACCTCGCCATTGCCGTTGCTCAAGGCCAACCGGAACAGCCAGCCGCGGGCGGTTCGGCGCTGCAGACTGATCGTGATACTGAGCCTCGGCGAGGCCGGTGTCGGATCGAGCCCGTCGATCAGGTTGTCGAGGGACAGCGAGAGGTCTTCCTTGGGTCTCGGAATTCGATAGTAGACCTGACCCAGGAGGTTCTCGAGATTCCAGGCGCCCCGAAGTCGTTGAAACTCCTCGATGTGGGAGGTGACCGGACGCACCACCCGGATTTGGTCGCCAGGACGCAACGTCCAGTCCTTGATCTCGGCCATCCGCTCTGCCACTACGGTATAGGCCTGCCGGTTGATACCCTCGAGTGAGAAGCCAGCTTTTAGTTTGAGTCGGCGGTCCCAAAGTAACGGCGCCAAGGCCATTTCGGTCGTCCGATCTCGAACTGTCCCGTTCTTGGCGACCAAGGTTGCGGTCCCCAGGGTCGTGAGGCCAACCATGTAGCGGACGCCTAGCTGGTCGAGCTCCTGCAAACGCTGTTCGAGCCGAATAAAGTCCCAGGCCGCCGGATCTTCCTTTTCCCGCGGCAACTGTCCATACAAGTGTGCCACGACGAAGTCCACAGCACTCGCAACCTCTTCTAGACCCTCTTGGGTAAGCCAATCGCGGCGAATGCTCGCCGACAGGAGCAACGTCCGATCAAGTTCCTTGCGATAGCGGGCCAGGAAACGGCCGTAGGATTCGAGGTTTTGGACACCGTGAAGGTCAAAATGAACACCCCCGAGAATCGCACCGCGGCCTTCCGTGGCAAAACGCAACTGCTGGATCTCGTGCGCGATCTGAAGCGCCAGGACCTCGACGTCGGCTGGCTCGTGCCACTGGCCACCGATGACCAATGTAGTCGGCGTGGATGCCAGCAGATTGCTGCTGTCTAGCACAATCAGGCGCCCCAACTCGGTGTCCAAACGGGCGGCTTCCAGGAAGACCTCTCCCACACCGAGCTCGGCAAGGCGCGACAGCTTGCTGGCTTCTGGCGGGGCCGTGTCCGCCGCGAGCCAAATCGCTGAACCCGGCGACTTGGCATTTCCGTTCCAGCGGTGCCCGCAGCCAACGAGCGTGGTGGCGATTACCGCGAGGCATAACAGCTGCAGCTGAAGCGCCAGACGGCGGTATGGCAACGCGATCAGAGGCGAGCCCGTGCTACTTGGCGAGCCGCTACGCACCAAGGTCCTTCTCCGTGTTGTCCAAATCGGCACCTGGCATTGTAATCACGACTTTCAACCCGCCGCCAGGTCGATTCACTGCTTCGATGGTGCCGGCATGCTCTTCGACAATTCGGCGGGCGATCGGTAGCCCCAGCCCGGTACCGGAGTCATGGGTCGAGAAGTAGGGTTCGAAAATGCGGGCAATCGCATCGACCGCAACGCCAGGTCCGCGATCGAGCACCAGAATTCGGATGGACTCGCGATCGTCCTCCAAACGCAGGCACACCTCGCCGTCGCCCGTGCCAGCACTGGCACGAAGCGCGTTCTCGAGCAGGTTCCGGACGGCGCGCCCGAGAAGTGTGTCGTCGATCCGAGCGGGTACCGGTCCAGCGGGAGCCTCGAACACCACACCGACGCCATCAAGCGATGCATCCTGGTAGGCATCGACCAGCTCCGCCAGCAACTCTTTGAGATCACCTGGCTGCGGATCAGCCCGCGGAATCCGACTGTAGGTCGAAAAATCGGAAGCGATGTCGCGCAACTCGTCAACTTGCTTGAGAATGTTCTCGGTGCACCGTTCCAGGACCTCTTCGAACCGGTCCGGATCGCGCTTGTAGACCTGGCGCATGTGCTCAGCGGAGAGTCGAATCGGGGTCAGTGGGTTCTTGATCTCGTGGGCGATGATCCGGGCCATCTCGGCCCACGCCGCTAGGCGCTGGCCGCGAAGGGCCTCCGTGGCGTCATCGACGACCAAGAGCGCGGCCGGGTTGCCGGGCCCCGGCAGAGGTACCAAGGTCAGGTTCCACTCACGCGATTCCTTGCCCACTGTCGCCGGCAGTTGAACTGTCGAGGCACGGAGGCGCGTTTCCCCCTCTGCTACGAATGCCAGAACCGGTGCCAGATCAGGCGTGCGCGCGAGGCTCTTGGTCAGCACCTCACCCACCTCGCTCGAGAGCAGGTCGACGGCGACCCGATTGCGCATGAGGACCCGACCTTCTTGATCCAATGAAACGACGCCGGAGGTAATGTTCTCGACCATCCGCTCGACGACTTCCTTCTCCCGGACCAGCCGATCTCGGCCTTCGGCAATCCGTCGCGCCATGTCATCAATCGCGCGTGCCAGGGCTTCGAGCTCGAGTTCCCTGGGGGCCAGTCCGAGACTGGCAGCACCGCCTGCAATCCTGCGGGTACCGTCGATCAACTCAGTGAGCGGCTTGGTGAAGCTTCTGGCCAGCCGGCTGCCGAGCGCCAGCAACGCCACGAACAAGGCGGCCGAGATCAAAACCGCGCGTTGGCGCATTCCGGCCAACAACCCAGCGACCTCTTTTTCTTGCTCGAGCAGCGGAACAGAAAGGACGAACACCAGCTCTCCAGCCAACCGAACCGGTGCATAGACCTCTAGATAGCCCAACTCGCCGGTATGACGATCACGGAACCCCAGGTCGTGGTTCAGGAGACTCAGGCGAGTAAACACGTCACCCGGGATGCGCCGTGGAAGCAAACCAGCCGTAAACAAGGCTTGCTGACTCGAGGCGGCGAGGCGGCTTCGCCAGTAGAGATTCACCTGATGATCGACGACACTCGACAACCACGCTAGCAACTCGCGATCGAGCAAGACGTCGTAACTGAATCCGTCTTCCAGCCCCTGAACATAGTTGACCAAGAACGTCCGTGCTGCGTTGAGGGCCGCCTCTCCTTGGGCCAGCTGTTCCCGCCGTAGACGATCTTCAAAGCCGCGAAGGAGCAGGAGGTTGAGGGCCACCAGTGGTACGAACAGCAACAGCGTGTACACCAGGATCAGGCGTTTGGAGTAGGACCGTACAACCTGCTCGACCAAGACGCGGATCCGAAGTCGTGGCAAGGCCACCAAGGCAGCGAACACGATCAAGAAGCCCAACACGGCGATGGTGCCGAGCGCGTGCACTGCGGCTCTCGCCAAGCCGGCACTCGGCGTCAATTGCTCGAGGTAGGCAACGGCCACCCCATCGCTTCCCGTCTGGGTCCAGAACCAGCAGCGCCCAATCGGCGTTTCCGTGATGCCCTCGGTACGAAGCTGCATCGTCTCGTCGAGCGGCGGAGCTTCCCGCCATGGGCTGACAATCACGTCCCCAGATGGACGATACAAAGCATAGTGAACGCCGTTGGGCAGGCCATCGACCGAAGTGCGATGGGGACGTCCCCGCAGGAGGGCCGTCTGGAACTCGTCGACCTCGGACACACCGAGCCGGAAGCCGGGCCGCGGCATCAGCCAGTACCGCACCGTAGCCCAAGGCTCACCATCAGAACTCAGGGTTTCCACGCCTTCGATCAGCGCCAAGTTCCAGGCGTCCGTCCACGGTGTCCGCAGCCGGCTTGGATCCCATACCAAATCGAACTCACCATCCAGTGGAAGGTCAAAAGAGAAGCTCGAGATGGCTCCCGCGTAGGGTTCGACCACCAGGGCGGAGAGGCTGTCGCGCTCCGGCAGCGGTGACGCACGCCACAACGAGAACGCCAGGTCGCCGACATCGGCATCCCCGCCAGCCGGGGGCCGAATGGCGGCCACATCGAAGCGTTCGAAGAATGTCTGCAGCTCGAGCTGCATGCTACTGATCTCGGCGGCGGTCGGTGGCGCAAGTTTTGGCAGGGTCTCTTGTTCCAGGTCTGTGCGTAAATGTGCCCGGTCGAGCGCGCCCCAGAGCCCTGTCGAGAGCATGACCATCGTCAAGATGCCGCCACTGGTGCGTAGGACGCCCTTGGTTGGGGTCTCATTGCACCAACGCAAGGCCGACAAGACCGCACCGACGGTAAGAAGTCCAAGTGCCAGACCGATGTGGTCATGCAATGCTGCGCCAGCCAAAACGAGCGCAATCGTGGGCGCCGTCCACCACCGTCCCACTCCCAAATCGCCCAGACGCGCAGCCGCGGCAAGGGCACCGGCACAAGCAAGGAACCAGCCTAGTCGAACGGCCTGTGTCTGCGCGTCACCACCGAATCCAATGGTCAATGCCGGTATTCCTTCAGCCTGTTGGAGCCAAATGGCCACCCCGAGCAATCCGCCGACAGCAGCCATCCCACCGAGAATCACGCCCAAGCGTCCGCGCCGCCGTTGCACCAGCCCCGCACCCGCGGCGAGCGTTGTGCCGCCGACCAAGGCGTAGGCTGGCATCGGCAGCAACCCCGCAGCCGGCACCATGGCCAGGGCCGCGCCGATCCACAGAACCACCTTGTGGGTACCGTCTGGCACCGACTCCCGGTCCGCGTTTTTGGCAGCGCTGCTGTCACTTCGCAGGTGTGGAAGGGCGAGCATGAAGAGCAACAACGCGAGCGACGCAGCAGCCAAGCGACGCAGCAGCCAAGCGTCGGCGACTTGAGGCCCAGGCGAGCCCCATGAAAAGACCAGCGGCGGCAGCCCTTCGACAGTGATGGTTTCGCTCGTTTGACCGAACGGTGACGATGACATATCGGCGTCGTCGTTCGATGACGGCATGGGTCCAATCGACCAGCTCTTCGGGTCTACCAGCCCGGTTCGGCCGAACGGCCAACGATCCGTGGCCAGGCTCCGCCCCACCACCAACCGCCAGGGCCGCCGCTCGCCTTCGAGCGCCACCACCATCATTGCGGTCACCGCAGTGAAGCTTCGGCGTACTGCCGGTCCATCCTGCGGCAACCCCGTCCCCGTCCCCGTCACCTCGTGTAGCAGGCCTTCCCCGGCCCAGGCAATCGCCTCGCCGTCCGGGTGAAAGAGCAGCAGCGTCTTGCGCTCGAATCGCGGCAGGGCTACAAGGCTTTGGAGGGTAGCGAAGGCTCGTTCCTGGTCCGTCGTGGCGAGCTCATCGGAAACGACCACCGCCGCAGCCGCTTGGTTCGCCGCGGTTTCCAGGTCTTCCCACAGGGCCCGGTAGGCCACGGCAATCTTCTCTCGAATCCGTGGGCTTCGGTGATCGCTCAACTCGACCAGCAGACCCGCCGCGATCAACGTAGCAGCAAGCCAAACCATGCCGACCACAAGCAAGCGGTGGCGTCGCCGAGATGCCAAGAACGATGAGCCCAGGACGATCAGCGCGACCGGTGCCTGCCATCCGGGAAGCCACAGCGCAACCACCGCCGCAAGCAATACGGCCGCTTCGAGTCCAAACGAGAGGCCCGCGTTGCTCGACCTCCAGGGCATCAGTCTGGCCAAAGTCGTCCGACGGTCACGGGGCGCCATGTCAGGTCTTCAATCCCAGGCGTTTGATCTTGGCAGCAAGGCCGTTGCGCGAAAGCCCCAGTTGCCGCGCGGCCTCCGACTTGTTGCCACGGCCTCGGCGCAGTGCTTCACGGATTGCCGCACGCTCGCAGGCCGCAACCAGACGTTCGAGATCGAGATCGCTGTCGGTCTCGATCTCGGCGCGGATCCCCGAGACCGTTGCCAGGCGCACAGCCTCCGGCAGCATCGACTCGTCGATCGGCTTGCCTTGAGGGCAAAGCGAGACCAGGCGCCGAACAATGTTCTCCAACTCCAGTAGGTTACCCGGATAGTCGTAAACCGCGAGGGCCTCGAGCGCCTTTACGGTGATGCCCTGAACCCGCTTGCCGGCGTCATGGCAGGTGCGGTTGACCGCGGCTTGGATCAACAAGGGCAGGTCTTCTCGCCGATCGCGAAGCGCCGGAACATCAACCGCGAATCGCGAAAGGCGGTGCGCGAGATCGAGGCGCAGCTGGTCACGGGCCACGAGGGATTCGAGGGGCATCTTGCTGGCGGTGATCAAGCGGACATCCACTTTGTGCGCGTCGGTGCCGCCTTCCGGCTCGACCTCGCCCGAGCGTAAGAAACGGACCAACTTACTCTGCAGGACAAGGGGCAGGACCTCGACCTCATCGAGGAACAGGGTACCCCCGTTGGCGAGAAGAAGTTTGCCTTCACGTTCCACCCGTCCGCGCCGACCCTGGATTTCCGAGCCGAATAGGTCCACCGCCAGCCGCGAAGGATCAGCCCCCCCACAGCGAACCGACAGAAACGGACCGTCCTTCTTCTTTCCCGACATGTGGAGCGACTTGGCCAGCAGCTCCTTGGCCACACCGGGCTCACCACGAAGAAGGACTGGAATGCAGGGCTCCACCGCCGCCCGTAACTCATCGAGAACCCGCTTCATCGCCTTCGACTCGCCAACGACCAACCCCGAGGCAAGGGTCAAGTCAGCCTGGGCCGGCGAGCTGAAAACGATCGGTTGAAACTGGCCAACATGATGGACCAAGCCTAAGATCAGGAGGTCACCGAGGGTGGCGAGGCCACCGAGAGGTGACCAGTCCTGCGGTTGCCGGTGGGGCAAGGCCACCATCAGGCGATAGGGGCGCTCCAGGGCACGGTAACGCCGGGTGCCAATCCAAGCCGTTCCCTCGTCCAGGTGGCCCATCCACTCCTGGGCACTACCCTCCCCCGCTACCCCCGTCATCTGGGTCAAGAGCGACTCGCCAGCGACCAACCACCGTGCCTCCGTGGCCACCACAAACTTAATGCTTCGTTCGGTGGCAGCACCTTGGAATAGAAACATGACGCCGCCACCGAAGGCTTCGAGAAGCTCCGTAACCAAGGACTCCAAGGTTCGGCTGCTGGCCGCATCGGAGCGCACCCATTGCGAGATCTTCGCCAGATGGTCGAGCAAATCCTCCGCTGTGATCGGTGGCGGCGGTACGCCGTTCTCCTGCGCGATCGGCGCCGAAGACGGCGCTTCCGGCGTCACGTCCTCGACCAGCAGCGCGATGCTTCCGAGACGCACCTCGTCGAGAACGCGCAGGCGCATGCCCCGGGTGCGTTCGCCGTTCACGATCACACCCTTGCGCGCGCCGAGATCCTCGATCTCCAAGGTCGTTCCGTGGGTTCGAACCCGCGCGTGACGCGGGCCGACGCCGGCAAACGGAAGAACAATGTCGCACGCAGAACCGCTACCGATCACCATTTCGGCGCGATCGACGACAAAGCGTTGGACGCCGTTGTGTGCGTAAGCCACGAGGCGGTGCATGCAGTGCGATCATACCGTACAGCCCACCGAACGCCTCGCCCTTTTGGTATCCTGCGCGGGTGTCAAATGATCTATTTCTACGTGCTTGTCGTGGCGAGTCTGTCGAGCGACTCCCGGTCTGGATGATGCGGCAGGCAGGACGTTACCTGCCGGAGTACCGCGCGATTCGCGCCAACCATGACTTCTTGACCTTGTGCAGGAACCCCGAGTTGGCTGCCGAGGTTACGGTACAGCCGGTCGACCTAGTTGGGGTCGATGCGGCGATCATCTTTGCTGACATTCTTCTCGTGCCAGATGTGATGGGTGCTCAGCTTCGCTTCGAGGCAGGCGAGGGCCCGGTGTTCGACCGTCCGGTACGCAACCAAGAGGACATCGACGCTCTCGAGCGGCCCGACGTCGAGCAGTCTTTGGGTTATGTGTTCGAAGCGCTGCGTGTGGTCCGCAAACAACTCGATGGCCGAGTGCCGTTGATCGGTTTCGCGGGCACGCCTTGGACGTTGGCCGCCTACCTGGTCGAGGGTGGGGTTTCGAAGAGTCATGCCCACTTGTTGGGTTGGAGCCACCGTGATCCTGCTGGTCTCGGGAGGCTGCTCGACCGACTGGCCGACGTCACGATCGACTATCTCTTGGGGCAGATCGAAGCGGGAGCCCAGGCCCTGCAGTTGTTCGACACCTGGGGTGGCTTGTTGGACGCACGGCGTTGGCGGGAGATCGCAATGCCACCTCTGCTGCGGATCCTCGAAGGCATTGGCACGCGGGTACCGCGGATCTTCTATGGCCGCAACACGGGACATTTGCTACCGGAGCTTTCGCAGTTGCCGATCGAGGTCTTGTCGGTCGATTGGCGGATTCCCCTCGACCAGGTGCGAGCCCAGGTCGGTGATCGGCTCGTGCTTCAGGGGAATCTCGACCCGACCGTGCTCCTGTCCTCGCCGGAGCGGATCGAAGCAGCGACCCGTGAGGTGATCACGGCAGGCCGCGGCGGTGGCCACGTGGTGAACCTCGGCCATGGCATCTTGCCGATGACCCCCCCCGCCCACGCCCAAGCCTTCATCGATGCGGTCCACCAGCACGGCACTGCGCCAGCACGAAAAAATGGCATGAGCCGAGATGAAGCGATGCCGTGAAACACCCTGGCTCCCCGCGTCACGTTGTTGTTCTCGGAGCTGGAATCAGTGGTCTGGCGGCGGCGCGGCGCGCGCGCCGCGACGGCTGTGCGGTTACGGTCATCGAGGCGAGTGACCGACCTGGGGGCACGTTTGGTACCGTCTCCGTCGACGGTTTCCGCTTCGAAGTCGGTCCCAACACCGTCCAACAGTCGCCGGCCCTCGAGGCTGTGGCCGACGATGCCGGCGTCAGCGACGGCTGGTGCGCTGCTTCCCCGCAGGCTCGGCGCCGCTACCTTGTACGCAAGGGCCGGTTGGTCGCACTTCCGACTGCCCCGCCTGGAATTCTCACCACCCGCGCGCTGTCGCCGTGCGCACGCGCCCGCCTGCTCGCGGAACCGTGCCGCGGTCTGGGGCCGGGCGTCGACGAGACCATGGCAGCGTTCGTACGCCGCCGTTTGGGCCGCGGCGCGAGCCCGTTGGCGGATGCCATGGTGCTGGGTGTCTATGCCGGTGACCCCGGCGAGCTTTCGGTTGGCCGCGCCTTCCCGCGCCTTTTTGGTCTCGAACAGGACCACGGGAGTCTGTTACGCGGCCTTCGGCGCCAGGCGGGCCGTTCACGACCGTCTTTGGTTGGCTATCGCGGCGGCTTCGCGAATCTCACCAAGCGTTTGGCGTCCAACCTAGACCTCCGCACCCGCACCCGTGCCACCGCCGTCACCAACCGAAAAGACGGATTTCGCATCACGCTCGCGGGGCCATCCGGCGAAGCCAGCGTCGATGCCCAACAGCTGATCGTCGCCTTGCCGGCGGCTGAAACAGCCGTCGCCCTGGCCCCATTGGCTGCCGCCGATGCGCTCGCTCCGATCGCGGGTCTTCCCCATGCACCCGTCGCGGTGGTGGGTCTCGGCTTCGACCGTGATCAAATCGGCCACCCACTCGATGGCTTCGGACTGTTGTCTCCGCATTCCGAAGGGAAGCGCATCATGGGAGCACTCTTTTCCTCGACCCTTTTTCCCGATTGTGCGCCCCCTGGTGCGGCCACCATCACCGCCATGGTTGGTGGCCGTCGGCGACCGGGCCTCGTCGATCTCGACGACCCGACCTTGGTCGCCGTGGCAACCGATGCCCTCCGTGACTTGATCGATCTACGCGGTGTGCCACGCGTCCACGTCGTGACCCGCTGGCGGCCTGGAATCCCACAGCCGACGCCGGCATCGCAACGCGCTGTCGAGGTGGCCGAGCAGCTCGAGCGTGCGCACCCGGGCCTGGCCATTCTCGGTACTTGGCGGTATGGCGTTGGGGTGCCCGATTGCGCCACGGCAGGTTGGTCCATCCGTACGGCAACGGAACGCCCTTTATTGTGTTGAGTGGGGCGGCCTGTCACGATGAAGCCCCACTCTCAAATGATCCCAAGGCTGTTTGACAGCCGTAGGCCGATCACAGCGCGTGCCGGCTTCAAGGTACCAAAGCCCCACAAGCCGCCCTAACACCCGTGCATGAGCCGTGCGTTTGACTTGGCAGTCAATATCAATGTCGCTGGGCGTCGCTTGCGCTGTCGTCAGGCTCGCCAACATCATTGCCAATGAGCGCCTTTAGCGAAGCGTTCTCGAGACGCAGATCTTCAACTTCTGCCCCCAGCTCGCGGAGCCGCGCGTCGAGAGCCTTGATCGCAGCCAGCGCGACGCCCGCGGTGTCCGTCGGTGAGATGTGACGCTCGTCCGTCCCAAGACCGAACGCGGCAAAGAAATCTTGCCCAGTTGGGCCCAGGTGCCTGGCCTCGGTATCGCCTTCCTTGTAGCGCCAGCTGGTAACCGGAAGATTGGCGATCTTGTCCAGAATCTCCTCGGGGTCTACTTCAGCGAAGGCCTCCTTCCGATCGCGATCGGATGTTGCTTGTATCGTACCGGCCAGGAACAGATCACCGGCCGTGTCAAATCGGGCAATGACAAAAGGTACCCCAACGGCATTGATGCGGTAGCCATCGTTCGCCGCATTCATGTTCCAGGTGTCGGCGTTCGTGTTCGAGAGGGTGAACCGCGTAGGGCCGTTGTTCATGAGTTCGAACATCGTCTGCGGTCCGCTGCCGGCATTGGTGTTCTCCACTAAGACCTTGGCGCTGCTGTCGTCACGTGCCACATGAAGCGATCTCGCCGGCGTCGATGTGCCGACTCCCACGTCACCGTTTGGATCGACAAAGACGGCGTCTTGTGCTAGGCGAGGCTAGCCGTAAGACTGAGGGCAAGTAAGAGGGTCGAGATCTGTACTGAGGTATTCATGTCTGAAATCCTCCGTGTTATTGACTTAGACTTCTTAAGTGATCCGGGTCCAGCTCAGGTGCTCTCGAGGGGTTTCCAGTAGTAGGGGGAATCCTCACTCAGGGATCTGTGGAATGGGCGGAATGGGCCCATCTTCTCTTGATGACATCCAGTGGCACATAGGCTCTCGCCCCTGCAAGGTCGAGAGGCGAGATAAGGAATTGATTCCGCCACGTCACCTCTATGTTTACTACGCCGTCAATTGACTTCAGGCGCCAATAGCTCCGGCCATAGACTGCTTCTTGGAAATACGCATCTCGTTTCTGCAGAAAGACAACGGCTTGCTCGCCAGCTTCTGGATGAGAGGAGTGAATCTCAGTCGAGAAAAGAAATTCGACTTCGCCCTTCGAATCGAGATATGCGGAGGAACATTGACCAATGACTTGAGCAACTCTTGCTATTGCGAGTCGACCGATTCGATCGACCCTCCTGGAGGTAGCGGGGAATTGAATCTGGGAATCGACTACGTCGATAACGTCAACAATAAGCCCGCATGGTGCAGCTTTCCGGAACTCATCAAGAGACGTATGCGCTAGTTTCGCGTGCGTCGCCGAGGCGAGTGCAACAAGAATGAGGAAGAGGGGGGTTCTCATGGGCAACCGTAGAGAAATGCTTGGCTCGCGGTTTGGGCGACACCTGGTGGATAGGTGTGATTCTCGAACGTGTCCCCTGCGTCAATTACAGCGTCGGGTTCAGGTCCGGTACATCGCTGGTAGAGCTGATGAGTATACTCATGAAGAATGGATATTCCGAGGCCCAAGAGCGCATCTGGACAAGAGCAAGAACTACACGTCTGTTGTGTGGCTGGACGACTCACTGTGAACTCATTTGGCCTGGAGGGCGCGAACTGACCGGCAGTGGTTGGCCCGAGGCTGTCGAAAACAATCTCAGGGCCGTTTCCGAAAATAAGACCATTCCGAATGTCGCTACTACTGCATCCGGAAATGCGTGCCAGGTTGCCCACGATGGTCGAGTTCGAAACCAGCGTGGGAAGCTGGTTCATGATGTACTCGATCGCACAACCCGGCGCAGGGCCTTTGATCCGAAAGAGGCCGAAAAGATCTGTGCTTCCCATGGGGTTGGAGCCTACGTAGGAAAAGGGATGAGGGTCTCCTCGCAACCCCGCTGGATCCACGCGTCCATAGATTCCCACTTTGGGTTGATACCAGCGATGGACGTTGTAGAAAAGCGATGTGCTCCCGCTGGCCCGCGTCCAGGTATCATCGAGCCATTGACCTGGAAATCGCAGAAAGATCCCGTTCTCTTGGGCGTCAGCGGGAGTTCCAGCCTGCCAGTCGGCACCGAACGGCTCGAAGCCTCCACCCCATCGCTCGGCACCTGCCTGGTCGGTGGCGACGAACGGCGTACCCAGGTGGTCGGTGCTCACGAAGGTACATTCAAGACTGGCCAACTGGTCTTCGAGCAATGCGACTGGTCTATCGCCTAAGTACAGGACATGTCGACGCTCGGTGGTTGCACCGCCGTCGTTCGTGCCAAAGAGAGAGTGGAGTGTCCCGTCCGACGCGTAGGTCGGCTCGACGAAGTTGCCACCGGGCGTTTGGTCGGCCCGACGCAAGAAACTCCGTCCGTCATAGCGAAGGGTCGCGGCCTCACCGGTGTTCTGAAGCCCAGAAAGACGACTCGCATTGTCGTTGCTGAGATCGATGGTTTCGACGCTATCCGCGATCAGTTGGAGGTGGCCGGCGAGCCCAAAAGTGTAGTCGCGGACATTACCTCCGGCGAGTTGGATCTCGTCGAGGACCGGACGATGGCCCATACCCGCAGTGTTGGTCTCGTAGACGTACATGTCGGTCGCTGAATCGCGGGTCTCGCTGGTGCGATTGCCGATCGTGTCGTAAGTCCACGAAAGCTGGCCCCAAGGACCGTCAGCCAGATCGAGGAAGTACTGGTAGTCCTGGTACCCATAGCCGCGCGCGGTCGTCGTGGGGAAGCCAAGATCGACGCCGGTCTGGACTCTCAGTGTCGCGCCAGACTCAACGGTGAAGCTAGGTGCCAACGCGACGTGATCCTCTGCCCGCAGGGCCACTTCAGCGGGTGTTGCAATGGTCACCCCGGGATCGGCAGTGATCGCCCCGCAGGACTCGAGGATCTGAATTCCGTCGATAACGCCCCCCGGAAGCGCCAGATCCTGGCTCGCGCAATCGAGCGTCTCGTCGATTTGCGTGATGTTCCCGACTGCGTCGGTCTGGTAGGACCAGAGCCGACTTTGGGCACCAGCGACCGCGATCGACCGAGGGTGATATCGACTGTCGAATCCCCGAGTCTCGGTGACGCCGTTGCCAAGTACGAGGTCGCTGAGTGGACCGGAAGGCAAGTAGTCAGCATCAATGACCACGGGCTGCAGGGGGCCCGTAACCGGCTGAACATCGAGGCGCACCGGCCGGTCGGCGAAATCGTAGCCATAGACTGCGAGGGCACCTCCGGGATAGCCGACAGTCGACCTGTTGCCGTTGGCATCGTAGGTGAAGGCAAGCGCACCATCGCGTGTCATCCGACCGAGCTCATCGTAAGCATAGTCAACATCAGTTCCGTTGCGGGCGATACGAGTGAGTCTCCCCAGTGCGTTGCTGGCCTGGGGATCGTCGTAGGTATAGTTGGTGGTCAGTGTTGGATCTGCGGCGTACTCAACCCGTGTCACGCGGTCGAGTTCGTCGATCGTGCGCGTCCTCAGCACGCCGCGTGCGTCGGTACTGGTCACCACCTCTCCGTGTTCGTTGTAGGTGTGCGTCGTCATCCCCGAAACCTCCGACACCTCGATGGTCAGAAGATCGCGGTCACTGTACCCGTAGGCCGTGATCGTTCCCTCCGCATCGGTTACAAGCTCCAGATGGTCCTGCTCATCGTACCGGTAGGCTGTAGTCACATCAGCACCGCCCGCGCCACCCCATGGTTGAATCACGGTATCAAGCCGATCCAACTCATCGTACAGGTAGGTCGTCGACGGTGGATTTGTCTGCCCGGCGCTCGGGTGGTTCGCGTCCCAGATCTTCTCGAGGTTGCCGTTGCAGTCGTAGGCGTACTCGGTGACGCTCTCTTCGCCTGGCATTCCTTGTGCGACCGTATCGACCTGGCAGCGGTTCGAGTACGACGAGGTGGTTTGCGCCTTGGTGAGCCAGCTCGCGCCGTCCCAGATTTGGCGTTCTTCAGTGACCCGGTTGCCGGCACTGTCGAGGGTGAAGAAGCTTCTCTCGCCGTGGGTCGATGGTTGGGGGTCTGCCTTTCGTTCTACAGCGACGAGCCGCCCGGCATCGTCATATTCGTAGGCGACGGCGTTGCCCGCGGGCAGGATCGTAACGGCGAGGTCACCGAACTCATTGTAGATGTGGTCCGTTTGCAACGCCGCGCCGAGTGCGTTGTCGCAGGTGTCGCTGACCTGGGCCACCTGACATTCAATGAGAGATGTGACGCGATCGAGGGAGTCGTACTCCGTCTCGGTGCGCTTGAAGTTCGGGCCGACGACGGCGGTGCGTCGGTTAAAGGCATCGTACTCAAAGTCCGTATCGCCAATCAAAGGATCGGTACGACGGGTGGGTACCTGGCCCTCCCGATCCGGGTCATCGTAGTGGAATGTGGTGACATCGTCAGTGCTGTACCCTGGCGGGTCCACACTCGTCTGCTCCCCGGAAGCGTTGTAGCCAAAGCTCGTCGTGAGCGAGAACCCAAGCCCGTGTTCGAAGCCGGCCACCGTACTCGAGAGCAGATCACCGGTTACCGGGTCGTAGACGTTCGCGGTTGTTCGCAGCTCACCAGGCTCGACGGAGGGGCGTTCGATCAGCGTGGGGAAGGCCGGGATCTGCGGGGCGTACTCCCACCGGGTTTCCCTTTCGACCCCGGCAATGCCGACGGCCTCCGTCCTTCGAGACATTTGGCCGGTAAGCGGTTCGTACTCGAACTGGGTTCGAATGCCTCGACCATTCGTCGCTTCGGTCGGTGACAGTGGATGGTTGGGGTCGTCGTACCGGAAGGCCGTATCGGGGCCGAAGCCGCAGGTCGGGCAGTCGGCAGCGATGTCCATCACGCGAAAACGTCGATCGGTGAACTCGATGCTGTAGACCGTCTCCGTGCCCAGCGGGTCGGTCACGGTCGTCTCGGTCGGAAGTGCCGGACTGTCGAATGAGAAGCCGTAGCGATCGACCACTTCGGTGTCGTCAGGATCTTCGGTGCCCTTCCAGACTGTGCGCACGTTGCCCAACGTGTCATAGCGCCACGCCTGCAGAAGCCGCATGCCGCCGTCGGTACCTTCCAGCCGCATGCGCGTCATGTAGCCGGGACGATGGTTCGGATTGGCGGGGTCGTCGTATTCGAAATGCAGATTCCTGCCGTCGGGCCGATCGATCCGGACGAGGTCGTCGCCCACCCAGGTGTAGGTCCACGTATACGACGCGGCGTCCAACACACCCCAGAAGGTGATCGTTTGGAGCTTGCCGGTTGCCGGGTCGTAGGTGAAGCTCTCGCGCTTTCCGCCCGGCATGTCGATGGTATCGATGCGGTTCGAGGTGTCGTAGGTCGCGATCTTCTCTTCACCATTCCGGTCGCGGGTGAACGTCCACTGTCCGCCTGCGTCGAATGCTTGCAGCGTGCCGTCGAGCGAGACCAACTCCCAACCGCCCGCCACCTTGAAGAGCGTTCGGTATTCGTCTTCGGGGTCCACATCTTCGTAGACGCCGTTCAGGTCATTATCGAGGAATTCGATGAAGGCAGCGTCACCCGTCCGCCGTCCGCTCCTACCCCTCCACCAGCACCCAACTGGCATGGGCATTTCTTGCACGGAGGGGGAGGGCAACCGATATCGGTTGCCATTGCGGTGCCACCGAGCTCGATGTTTTCGACTTCGGTGAGCTGGCGGCAACTGCTGCCGCTAACCGGGCAGACGAAGGCGCCCACCGCGTAGACATCGAGAATGGTACGCGCGTTGTCGCAGGTGACGCCGCCGAATCTGATCCAGGTATCTTCGAAGTCGTCGAGAACCAATTGCCCAGGCAAGCCGCAGATCGCGGCCACGTTTGTACACGCGGCCGGAATCGGAAAACCTGGGACGCAACCAGCCGGAACGTCTGGGCGATTGAACCAAAAGATCCATGGCGTGACGCCCGAACCGTTGTCCTCGTTGCCGGGGAACTCGCACTGGACCGAAGCTTGGACCACGCACCCGCCCACTGCCGTTCGGGGATTGCAGGCCGGATCCTCCAGCCGATACACGGGGCCGGCCGTCAGAATCGGTTTCTTGCAGAGAACACCCGCAGCTGAACAAATTCCGCTCGCCGGGCTGGTCCCGGGCAAGCCGACCGAGAAGATGTTATTGGATCCGGCGCATTGAGCCACTGCAGCTCGAGGGTACAGGCCGAGCGTGAGGGAGGCCACCAACACCAGCGGACTAGCAGAGCGAACACTGAAAGAGAACCATGACCCCATCGTCATCTCAATATCCCTCGGCGAGTAGCCCGATAGTGATTGACTGTCTCGATATGTTTTCTACTCCCACAAAGTTCATTGTCGCGACTCATCAAATGTAGCACATCAAGGATTAGAACTTGCTGCTATAGGCCTATTTTCCGCACTGGACCGTTGCCGCGACGATCTCATATTCGCCTCAGAGTAGGCCCGGTCAGCCGCGGTGAAGGCTGACCCACCGTCTTGGGTTAGCTCGATCGGCTCGCCGCCCTGGCGTGAGGAATGGCATTCGAGGATCGGCCCCTGGCATTAATGTGGAAGGAAGCGGTGGCTTCTTGGGACCGAAACTGGCTCCCGCCCCACCAGTCGTGGTCCTTGGACATCTTGGCGTCTTGGCGATGTGAAGGGCGTCGAGGAGCTGTCGCCAGTTGGTGTTTGCCGAACGGGCACGACCTCGAGTTGACGCTTCCGGTTCGAATCTGACACCGTCAACACGTGGGTGTGGCAATGAAACGAATTCTCTCGGCAGTGATCCTGGGCTTCTGGATGATACCGACGGCGGGGGCCCTGGCACTGGACCTTCACTTGGTGCTGGACCATCATGGATCCCGCGGAACGGCCCACCCGCATGATCACGCGGATCCGGTGGCGGCGCACGGCCACCACCATGATCCCAAGGCCGCCCCTGACCACAATCACGACCACGTGCAGGGCGTCGAATGTCTGGCTTCCACGCTTCGGCCCAGCGCTGCACCCGTCGCACCGGAGCTTGTTTCGATCTCGCCGAGGGTGGTGTCCAACGAGGGCAGGGCGCTCATGGGATGGTGCTTGCGATGTGGGCAGACCGTCCCGTTGTTTACGACTCATTGTGCGCTGCTGATTTGATCCCTTGTTCGCGGCCCGGGCTCGTTTCGAGCCTCGAACCTCGATCTGTGGAAAGGAGTCAGCATGCATTGCCTTATTTGGGCCGGCTGTTTGTCGGTTCTTCTCGTGAATCCTGGGATCACCCCAGATCACCCAGCCGTTTCTGAGGCCGAGTTCCTTTCGGCTTTGGACGAAACCCATCCCGCACTCGCCGAGTCCGCGGCCAACCTGGCGTTGGCACGGGCCAAGGTGGTGGGAGCCTCGACCCACGAGAATCCCACGCTAGCCATCGTTCGCGAGGATCTTAGGGGTCCCAGCGATGAGGTCGACTGGACGGTCTCCTGGCAGCTTCCCCAAGCTGGCCGGCTGGCTCGAATCGCTGCGCGGGAAGAAGAAATGGCCGCCGCGGACGCGCGATGGGCCCAGGACTGGCTCTCCCTCCGGTCCGCAATGAGAGAGGACTTCGCCCAATGGAGTCTCGCAGCGGCACGATATGAACGCCTGTCGATCCAAGTCGACCGGGTGCGGGTACTGGCCGAGCGAGAACACCATCGGGTAAGGCAGGGAGAGGCGGCGGGTCTCGACGCTCAACGCCTCGACCTCGCGGCGGGTGTGCTCCAGGCCCGCGTCGCGCAAGCCGCTGCCGCCGCAGGGCAAGCAAGAACCCGAGCCACAATCTGGTCCCCCTCCCTTCCGCTCCATGCGCACCCACTTTTGCCTCCCTTACCAGCTGCTCCGACGCTGGGAGAGCACCACCCGCTGGTTCGCGCTGCCCGAAGTGAGCTTGCCGCCGCAAGACTGGAGCGCGAAGCGGTTTCCCGCTTTGTTCGCACACCAGAGGTTCAGGTGGGCTGGCAACGCGCCCGGGCGGGTGACGAGTCCGCCGACGGACCCACCGTAGGCATCCTTTGGTCGATTCCGATCTTCGGTCGAAATCGCGCCGAGAAGTTGGCGTCCGAAGCCCACGTGGAACACGCACAGATTCGGCTGGCACAGGTACAACGGGATGTCGCTCTGTCGCGCACCGGGTTTTTGGCGTCCTTCGAGCGTTTGACCACCGCCCTGACCGAGGCCAGAACGCTCCAGGACCTGCATGAGCGCATGCTGGCCAGTATCGAAGCCGCATTCAGTCATGGTGAGGCAACCGTGACCGATTTGCTCGACATCCACCGGGCGGTCACCGAATCGGAGCTGGCCGTGCTCGACCTCTACGAGGCAGTGCTGGCCACGCACCGTGACCTCGAACAATTGGCTGGTGACACTGGAGATTCAACAGTCAACCAGCCACCGGCTCTCCGATCTGAAATTCGTTAAAAGAGGAACGCACATGACCAACCTTCATCTCCAGCTACTCCTTTCCGCCCTTCTGCTCACCGCGGTCTCGTGCCAATCCCATGAGACCACGCCGCCCACACCCGCGGCAGCAACGGAGGCCGTGGAACCCGCTCCGGCAGCCACGCCATCGGCCGAAGAAGTTCGCTACGAGGCGGCCTACCCCACCGATGTCGATCCAGATGGTTTGACCGAGGAAGATGTTGTTCAACAAGAGTCGCATGACGACGATAGTCACCCCCACGGCGACGGTGAGCATTCCCATGGCGACGACAGTCACACACATGATCCTGGCGAGGACGAGAGCGGTCATGGCCACTGACCTCGTTTCACTCCGAACTGGCTGCCTCGTCGCGCTGGGCATTTGCCTCGCTAGCTGTGTTGCACCATCGACACCGGAGGCGCACGACGAGCCCGCGTCCACGCCGCCGGAATCGACCTGGTCGGTGACGGTCTGGGGCCAACTGTTCGAGATCTTCCCCGAGATCCAGCCCCTGGCTGCTGGCACTACCGCTGTCGCGTTCACCCACGTTACGCGGCTGAGCGACTTCGCGCCACTGACATCCGGCTCGGTCGAGATCGTGCTGACGGGGCCCGCGGGCCGCGAGGTTTTTGGTGCGGATCAGCCGACCCATCCCGGAATTTTCACCGTGACAATCGAGCCCAGTACACCCGGTGAGTTCGACCTCTCGTTCCACGTTCGTACCAACGATGCCTCTGAAGAGATTCGTGGCGGCAAGGTGAAGGTGGGAACCACGGATCAGCCGGGTGGGCTCGTGGTCGCACCGGCACCACGCGGCGGCACCGACGCTGGGCAGCCGGTGACTTTTCTCAAGGAGGAGCAGTGGCGGAGCGACTTCGGTACCGACTGGGTTCGCTCGGGCCGCCTGGCGAGAAGCGTTGCCGGCATGGCCCACGTCCGTCCACCCGCTGGCGGTGAGGCTCTGGTGACGTCTCCAATCGATGGCGTACTGCAACCACCTCCGGGAGCAGGAACCTGGCCGTTCGCGGGTCTTCGGCTCGAGCGATCTGAGGCACTCTTTCAAGTGGTGCCCCTTGTCGCCGCCGACCGCAGCCTGGCGTCCCTCACAGCCGAAGTAACAACGTTGGCGGCCGAGCTAGCCAGCACCCGCGCTCGGCATGCCCGCCTGGAGGAACTCCTCGCGCTCGAGGCCATCAGCCAACGGGAGGTGGAGGCGGTGGGCGTCCGGGTCGAGACCCTCGACGCCCGCCAGACCGCTGCCACGCGAGACCTCGAAGCCGCCCGCTCCGCGCGTGCGGGCGGCACGGGCGGTACAGGTCTGAGTTTGCGCGCACCGTTCGCTGGCGAGATTGCCCACATCAATGCTTCCCCGGGTGCCGCCGTGGCAGCCGGGGACATCTTGGCCCGGATGGTGCGAACGGATCTCGTTTGGCTCGAGATCTCGCTGCCGCCGGCGCAGGCGCACCAGTTCGCCAGCGACGGCATTCGAGGTGTTGTTCTCACCGATCCCGAGCTAGGGACGTTGCGGATCGAGGACGGCGTTAGGCTGGTATCGGTCGCACCGGAAGTGTCACGCGAAACCGGAGCGGCGATTGCCCTCCTCGAAGCGCCGGCGATGACGGGCTTGGTGCTGGGCACGACGATGGACGCCCAAGTCCTCTCGACCCAATCCCGCGATGGGCTGGTCATCCCGACGTCGGCCCTGGTGGACGACGGCGGGGTTGCGGTGGTCTACCTTCAGCTTGCGGGTGAGCGGTTTGTGCGGCAGGAGATCGACGTGATCGAACGCCAGGGAGACCAGATGCTGGTCGAGCGCCTGGTTCCCGGACAACGTTTGGTGGTGCGCGGTGGCGATGCGATACGACGGTCGTCGCTGATGGCGAAAGGCACCGGCCATGGCCACGTGCATTGAGGTTCTCGAATGCCCCAACTCGAACGCTTGATCCGCTTCTCTCTTCGCCATCCGTGGCTGGTGCTGGGTGCCGCGGCCTTGTTGACCGGACTCGGTGGCATCTGGATTGCCAACCTGCCAGTCGACATCTTCCCTGATCTCTCGGCACCGACAGTGACCGTGATCACCGAAGCCTCGGGCATGGCGCCCGAGGAGATCGAATTGCTGGTGACCTTCCCGGTCGAATCAGCGGTCAATGGCTCGCCCGGTGTCCGGCGGTTGCGGTCGGTGTCGGCGGACGGAATCTCGGTACTTTGGGTTGAGTTCGAGTGGGGAACCGACATCTACCGGGCCCGGCAGGTTGTTGCGGAGCGCCTCCAGCGTGTCGACCTTCCCGTCCAGGCCGGGCGTCCCGAACTCGGGCCGATCTCGTCGATCATGGGCGAGATCACGTTTATTGCCATGACCTCCAATGACGACGTTCCTTCCACAGAACTGCGTCGGTTGGCCGAGACCGTTGTGCGCCGCAACCTGCTGTCGATCTCTGGAATCTCGCAGGTCGTCCCGATCGGCGGTACCGTTCGGCAGCTTCAGGTTACGGTACATCCAGCTTCCCTTGCGCAGTACCAGGTGCCGTTGTCGGAAGTCATCAATGCGGTGGCGCGGGCCAGCCGAAGTCCCGCGGCAGGCTTCCATGTCGAAGGCGGCCAGGAATACCTGGTTCGTGGCCTTGGTCGGGCACGAAGCCCGGAGGATGTGGCGGCCGCCGTAGTCCGGGTCGACGACGGTGTGCCGCTCCGGGTGGGAGCCCTCGCCGATGTCCGCTGGGGATCCGAGCCGGCGCGCGGTACGGCTGCCTACCGCAACCGCCCCGCGGTGATCCTCTCGGTTCAGAAGCAACCCGGGACCAACACCCTCGCCTTGACCGCGGCGGTCGACCAGGCGGTAGACCGCCTGCAGAAGACCCTTCCTGCCGGCGTTATAATCGAAAAGGAGAACTTCCGCCAGGCGGACTTCATCGAAGTCGCGATCGGCAACGTCATCGAAGCCCTACGGGACGGCGCCGTTCTGGTGGTCATCGTGCTCGTGCTTTTTCTCGGCAGTCTTCGCACCACGTTGATCTCGGCGCTCGCCATTCCCCTTTCGCTGGTCGCGGGCATTCTGGTCATCTCGGCCCTCGGTCTCACCATCGACACCATGACCTTGGGCGGCCTGACGATCGCCATCGGCCTTCTGGTCGACGACGCCATCATCGCGGTCGAGAACATTTTTCGTCGTCTCAAGCAGGAGCATGCCCGGCCGAAGGCCGAGCGCTCCGCTACCCTCGAGGTAGTCGCGGTCGCCACCACCGAGGTGATCACGCCGATCGTCTTTGCCACGCTGATCATTGGCCTCGTCTTCCTGCCGATCTTCTTTCTACCCGGCCTCGAAGGACGCCTCCTCCGCCCGCTTGGCTTGGCGTTCATCGCCGCGCTGGCCGCCTCCCTGGTGGTGGCGTTGACGGTGACGCCTGTGCTCTCCATGCTGCTTCTCCGACGTGCACGCGTCCTCGAGTCGCGGCAGCCATGGCTGCTACGGGTTCTCCATGCCCTGTACCGGCCCACCCTCGCCTGGTGCCTGAGCCATCGCCGCGTCGTACTCACGGTCGCGGTCACGCTTTTCCTCGGCGCCGCCGCCTTGGTCCCCGGCATGGGTCGTAGTTTCCTGCCCCCCTTCAACGAAGGCTCGCTCACCATCTCGGTGGTGAGTCCGCCCGGCATTCCGCTAGCCGAGAGCGACCGGCTCGGTGGTCAAGTAGAAGAAGCCCTGCTCGCGTTTCCCGAGGTTCTGTCTACCAGCCGACGTACCGGCCGAGCCGAAAAGGATGAGCACGTACAAGGTGTCAACGCTTCCGAAATGGAGGTCGTGCTCGAGCCACTCGAGAAGGGTCGTTCCAAGGAGGATCTGATCAACGAGATGCGCCGTGCCGTGGCCACGATTCCGGGGACCAACGTTTCTTTCGGACAACCGATCAGCCACCGAATTGACCACATGATCTCCGGATCCAAGACCAATCTTGCGGTAAAGGTCTTTGGGCCCGATCTTGCTGTGTTGCGGACGATCGCCCAACAGGTCGAGCAGATTCTGGGTGAGATGCCGGGTATGGTGGACCTCTCGAACCAAGAACAGGCCGCCATTCCACAGCTGGTGATCGACTTCGACCGGTCGGCCATGGCCCGCCGCGGCTTGCACGCCGCGGATCTCGCGGATGCGGTCGAGGCCCTGTTTCAAGGTGTGATCGTTGGTGAGATCGTCGACAATGGCTTGTCCTCCACCATCGCCGTTCGCCTGCCATCCCATCTCCGCTCCGCCACCGAGAAACTCGCGGCTCTGCCGGTCTCGACGCCGACGGGTGCGGTGGTTCGCCTGGGGTCCGTTGCCAGCATCCGGCGTGCGCTCGGTCCGTCCATGATCAGACGTGAAGACGTCCAGCGGGTCGCCATGATCACTGCCAACGTCAAAGGCGCGGATCTGGCTGGCATTGTCGAGCAGGCGCGCGACGCTGTTAATCAGCAAGTCACCTTGCCCCAAGGGTACCTGGTGACCTTCGAGGGCCAGTTCGAGGAAGCAGCGCGCAGCATTCAAACGCTGGGACGTCTCGCCATCGTAATCCTGCTCGCGATCTATGGCTTGTTGTTCTTCGAGTTCGGCAGTCACCGCGAAACGTTGGTGGTGCTCGTCAACCTGCCGCTCGCCCTGATCGGCGGCATCGCCGCGGTCGCATTGGGCGATGGCATCTTGTCGGTCGCGACCCTCGTGGGCTTCGTGACGCTGTTCGGAATCGCCACACGCAATGGCGTCCTGCTGGTCAACCAATACCAACGTCTCCTCGCCGCCGGTCTGCCGATCGCCCGTGCTGTGATGCGTGGCTCCGAGGAACGGATGGCGCCCATCTTGATGACCGCGCTCACTGCCGGCTTCGCCCTGCTTCCCCTGGTCCTCACACCGGGCGCGCCAGGAAACGAGATCCAAAGTCCCATGGCACAGGTAATCCTGGGTGGCCTTCTCTCCTCCACCTTCCTCAACCTCGTGGTGGTTCCGGTGCTCTACGTTCGAGCCCGCCGGTAGGTCGGAAGGATCACTCCTCGCACTCGGCAACCCAGTTCTGGTTTTGGTCAGTTTCGATCTGTACCTCTTGGCGGAGAAACTCTTTGAGTTCACCCACCGTAATCACGCCGTCTCCCGAAGAGCCATGAAAGCCAAGCAGGTCGTGAGTGTCAGGCGATGAGCGTCGTAGCTTCTACTTGACCTCGAGGCGCACGGGCTTGCGAATGGCCGTCTCGAGGCGCTCCACGGCGCGCAGGAGCTTGTTGGTCGACGTTTCAAGCTTCCGCAGGCGAGAGTGGAGTCGAGCATCTCCCGTCGACTTGGCGGGTGAGGCTGACTTGGTCCGCGTTTTGGGGGAAGCCTTCTTCGTCGAAGGCTTGCGTCCGCGGACGCTCTTCGCCCTCAGCTCATTGAAGACCTCAACGGCTTCCGGGAGGAAACGGCGAAGGCGTCCCTTGCCTTTATGTGGAATCTGCTTGGCGTGATTGGCAACATAGCGGAGAAGAGTCGGATATGAGATGCTCGTGCGTCTGCCAATCTCGGTCAGCGTCAATAGCTCACTGGCGACCGTCTTCTTTGCAGCTCCCTTCTTGGGCACTCGTTTGGCAACGGTCGTTGCAGTCACCTTTGACGGAGCTGTTGCGCTCTTCCTCGGACGACCGCGCTTAGCGAGGTTTTCAACTTTCAATGCTCTGAAGACGGCAAGCGCTTCAGGCTTGTATCGCTGAGTGCGGCCTTTGCCGACGGTGGGAATTCGCCGCTGGTACAACTTCTTGTAGCGCTGAAGCGTAGGCATTGAAATGCCGGTCTTCTTGGAGACTTCGGTAAGTGTGAGCAGAAGAGTATCGGGTTTCTTGGGGGCAGGCATCTAGGTCTCCGGATCGATATGGGGGACGAATCGAAATGATTCGAAAACGGCAGGGTAAGTATCCATTCTCGATGAGTCGCTGCTCGCTTGTCAATTACATGGCGAATTACATGGCGAATTACATGGCGAATTACATGGCGAATTACATGGCGAATTACATGGCGAATTACGAGGGCAATATGGCTCTACAGAGGCCTTTCTTTTCTGCGCAATCGTCGACGTTGAACTCTATCAAGAGGAGCCAACTGGGAGCGTATCTTATACTTTCACCCCCTTTTCTCATGAGTTTTCTCATGAGTTCTGCAAAGAACCTTCCGGTGTTTTACCCGTTTTACCCCTATACCGTTCAAGAGAATGGCGACAAGTCATACTGGACAAATGTCGATGCTGCTTGGCCTTACCAAGAGCGGCAAAGGCTCTTCTGTCTCTCTCGATCTGATGCCTCGACTGCTGCGCCGTGCTCACTCACGTCGCCGACGGCGGCTCGTTCATCCACCCGGGTTCTCAGCGGCGGGCGGGTCTGGAGCTTGGCTTCCGGTTCTACCGGCGAAACCGAGCAACGGGATTGAAGGCACCCGTCTGACAGGTGCCTTCAGTCGACAGATGCCTTCAGTCCCACCAAAGAACGATCTCTCGGTCCCGGACCAACTGACGCTTGAGAATCTCGAGCCCGGCGTCGTCATCGTCGAGATCGACGCCCTCCACCAAATCTGTCATCTCTTTCGGCACTTCGCCGGTCATCTCGACCATTTCGCCAATACAGCCGGTTCCTTGCTCCACCAGATTCGGGCAAAACTCGTAGAGATCGTGAACGAAGGAGTCCATGTCCTTGGGCAGAGATTCAAACGAAATTTCCACCTTGTCCTCCTCCGCGTTGGACACTTCGAATCCACACAGTGCCTGCCATTCGGTCAGCCGGCCGATGATGTCGACGGTCGTGAGGTCGTAGTTGGCAGCACTCGTTTCGGCTTCTCGAAGCAAGTCAAAATCGCTGGTGCTCATCTCAAGACTCCGTGCGCTTTGACGAAGGACGACCGCGATCAGTGAGCTGATCGACAAGCGTCGCAGGGCTGGCTGCAGCTACCAGCATTTTAGCCGTTCCAACGCCAACGAACCCTTCCGCTGAAGCACGGTCAAGCTGGGCGAGCAGCGGGTCGTAGAATCCGTCGACGTTGAGAAGACCGCAAGGCCGGTCGTGAATACCGAGTTGATTCCAAGTAAGGCTCTCGAACAGCTCATCGTAAGTACCGATGCCACCCGGCATGGCGATGATCGCATCGGCCAGCTCGTACATCCGCTCCTTGCGGGTGTGCATGGTGTCGACCACCTCGAGTCGGGTCAGGCAGTTGTGACCGACCTCGAGGCTCACGAGTTGCTCGGTGATCACCCCAACGACGGTGCCGCCACCGGCGAGGACCGCATCAGCGACCACGCCCATCAGGCCGACACTGCCGCCACCGAACACCAAGCCGATGTCCCGCGCTGCCATCTCGCGGCCGAGCGCGGCGGCTGCCGAACGAAAGGAAGGTTGGCGGCCCAGGTTAGAGCCACAGAAGACGGCGATACTGGTTAGCGGTCGGCGCGTTTCGGTCATCGAAATCCTCCTCGAAACAGCGGCGGAGCATACCACCGTCGGACGTACCCTCACTGCTATGCTGCTCTCGTTGGCTCCCCGCTTCTTTGCTTTTTCCCGAGGTCATCATGTACACGCTCCCGCGCCCTCGTCGACGTTCCGCAGCGCTTGCCTTGGTTCTTACAGCTTCAGTCATCGTCGCTTGCGGCACTGGCTCACAGGCTTCGGAGCCTCACACCCCCACACCGGAGGAAGCCCACGACGAGAAACCACCGACCTCCGAGGGTGGCACCAAAGCCGAGCCGCACGATGGACCGCTCAACCGGCTGGCGGCCGAAAGCAGCCCCTACCTTCTGCTGCACAAGGCCAACCCAGTCGACTGGTATCCCTGGGGCGAGGAGGCGCTGGCGCGTGCCAAGGCCGAGAACAAGCCGATCTTTCTCTCCGTGGGTTACTCGACCTGCTACTGGTGCCACGTTATGGAACGGGAGTCGTTCATGGACCCCGAAATGGCGGCCTTGATCAACCGCTGGTTCATCCCGATCAAAGTCGATCGCGAGGAACGGCCCGATCTCGATGAGATCTATATGACCGCGACCCAGTTGATGACACGCCGGGGCGGGTGGCCCAATTCGGTGTTCCTGACGCCGGACTTGGTCCCGTTCTTCGCTGGTACCTACTTCCCACCGGAAGATCGCGGCGGCCGCCCCGGATTTCGAACCTTGCTCAATGCCATCAACGACGCCTGGACCAACCGGCGCGACGATGTTCAGCGCGAGGCTGCCCGGCTGGGCGACGCTATGCGCCGCATGCTCGAAGACCAACAAGCACCCGCGGCCACCTTGCCGAACGAATCGCTGGTGACCGCTTCGATCGCCGACCTAAACCAACGTTTCGACGCCGAATGGGGTGGCTTTGGTTCGGCACCCAAGTTTCCCTCGCCCTCGAACCTTCTGCTCTTGTTGGCGGTCGAAAACTCCGGCGCCGAATCCGGAGAGCGAGCCCGTACGATGCTGGGAACGACTCTCGATCGCATGGCACGTGGTGGTATGTATGACCAAGCAGGCGGCGGTTTCCATCGCTATTCGACCGACCACAAGTGGTTGGTGCCCCATTTCGAGAAGATGCTCTATGACAACGGCCTCTTGCTCGAGGTCTATGCGCGCTGGTTCGCGGTCACCAACGATCCCCAAGCCGCCCGGATCGTGCGCGAGACGGCGACATTCTTGGCCAATGAGATGACGTCGCCGGAGGGCGCACTTTGGAGCGCGATCGACGCCGAGACCAATGCCCGCGAAGGTGCCTACTACGTCTGGACACAGGCCGAGTTGAACCAAGCCCTCGGCGAAGATGCGGCGTTCCTAGCGCCCATCTTTGGTTTCAACGGCGAGGCCAACTTTGAGGGTCATGAGTACGTACTGCACTTGCCCAAAACCCTCGCTGAGATTGCCAAGGTCCAGGGAATCACCCACGACGCCCTGCTCGCACGGCTCGCCCCGTTGCGCGCCAGACTTGTCCGCCGCCGTACCACCCGAGAACGCCCCCTGACCGACGACAAGGTGCTTACCGATTGGAACGGCATGGCGATCGCCGGTCTGGCCACCGCGGGTCGCCTGCTCAACGAGCCCTCTATGGTGGAAGCCGCAGCCCGCGCGGCGCGGTTCGTGCTCACCAACCTGCGGCCAAAGGACCAGCCCCTGCAACACACCTGGCGCGGCGGCAAGGCCAAGATCGACGCCTACCTCGACGACTACGCTTTCTTGCTACGGGGCCTCCTGGCGCTCGAAGACGCGACTGGAGCACGCACCTGGCGTAGCGAAGCGCTCACCCTTGCCGATGAGATGGTGGCGCGGCTGAGCGACAAGGAGCGAGGCGGCTTCTACGCCTCGGTGGAGCGCGACGATCTACTCGCACGCACCAAGCCGCTCTCTGACGGCGCCGTCCCCGGCGGCAACGCCATCGCCTTGCTTGTGCTCCAAGACCTCGCCGAGCGGACCGGCGATCCCCGATGGCACCAAGAGGTCGAGCGGTCGCTGCGCGCGTTCGCCCCCGCCGCCACCCGCTCCCCCGCGGCGTACCGAACCTTCGCTCTCGCTGTCCACCGCGCCCAAGGAATCGAAACCGGTCCGACCGCGCCAACGGCATCCAAGGGCGCGGAGCCCAGTGTTGCCGACATGCTGGCGGCCCAAACCGACGACTTGGTACACACCGAGATGGCGCTCGGCGGCCAACCGACCGATGTTTGGCGGCCGGTCACCGTGACAATCCGGGTTGCCGAGGGTTGGCACGTCAACGCCAATCCCGCTTCAGACACCTACCTCGTACCGACCAAGCTGGAACCGACCGACGGAACCGAGCTTCGCAACCCGCGCTATCCAGCAGGTCATGAGCTTGATCTCGCCTTTACCGCCGAACCCATTTCGGTCTACGATGACGAATTCACCCTTGCTGTCGAAACCCGTCCCAAGCGCGGCCGGCCAGATGGCGAAGGCATGGCGATCGTACTGACCTTTCAAGCCTGCGACGATCGGCGTTGCCTGCCACCCGTGCGTCGCACGTTGACCGTTCCGTGATCCAGCTTAGCGCCCTCCATCGCTCGCACCCCAGGTTGGCGTTCGGACTCGGACAAACGCACGTCGGCTTTTTCGCGCAAATGGTGGTGGCTCTCGTTCTGCCACCACACTCGTGTCCTGGATCGCCTCGGTCCGTCAATTGTGGTACAACGACCCGTCAGCGTGGACCCAACCCACATTGACGCTCGCCGTGGGGCGCGAGTGTCGCGGACGCCGCGCAACCTACCGCTCGGTCGGCAGCTCGACCAGCCTGGAAACCTGGAGAATCAAACATGAACAGCCAAGATCTCATTGCGCTCGAAGATCGTCTCGGAGCGCACAATTATCACCCACTCGACGTGGTCGTTTCGCGGGCACGAGGCGTGTGGGTTTGGGATGTCGACGGAAACAAGTACTTGGACATGCTGGCCGCATATTCAGCGGTCAACCAAGGCCACTGCCACCCGCGCATTGTCGAAACCCTCATCGAGCAAGCACCGCGCGTTACGCTGACCTCACGCGCCTTTCGTAACGATCAGTTGCCGCGCTTCTACGAAAAGCTCTGCACGCTCTCCGGCTATGAGAAAGTCCTGCCAATGAACACCGGCGCGGAAGCCGTGGAGACCGCGATCAAGGCCGCACGAAAGTGGGGTTACACGGTCAAGGGCATTCCGAACGACGAGGCGGAGATCTTTGTTTTCGACGAGAACTTCCATGGCCGCACGACCACCATCGTGGGCTTCTCGTCGGACGCCCAATCGCGCAGCGGATTTGGACCGTTCACCCCAGGTTTCCGCAGCTTCCCCTATGGCGACGCCGAAGCCGTCGCGGAAGCGATGAACGACCGTGTGGCTGCGATCATGGTGGAGCCCATCCAGGGCGAAGGCGGCATCATCATCCCACCGGCGGGCTTTCTACGCCGTTTACGCGAAATCGCTGACGAGAACAACGCACTCTTGATCATGGACGAGATCCAGGCGGGCCTGGGGCGCACCGGTACCCTCTTTGCGTTCGAGCACGACAACATTCGACCGGATATCGTCATTCTCGGCAAGGCGCTATCGGGTGGTGTTTATCCCGTGTCCGCTATCATTGCCGACGAGGCTGTGATGGGTGTGTTTCATCCCGGCGACCACGGCTCGACCTATGGTGGCAATCCGCTGGGTGCCGCCATTGCCTGCACGGCCCTCGACGTCATCATGGAAGAGAACCTTGTTGGCCGCTCTGCAGAGCTCGGCAAGTACGCCATCGAGCGCCTGCAGGCACTCGACTCACCCCACATCAAGGAAATACGCGGGCGTGGTCTGTGGATCGGCATCGAACTCCACGCTGAGGCGGGTGGCGCCCGACGATTCTGTGAGGCGCTCAAGCAGCAAGGGCTGCTGTGCAAGGAAACCCACGAACACGTCATTCGGATGGCACCGCCCCTGGTCATCACCCGCGAGGAACTGGACTGGGCCCTCGAGCGCATCGAAGCGGTGCTATGCGACGCACCCGTTCCAACTGCGGTTGCCGGGTAGTACTAACGAGGCTCCGCCTCAGACCGACGAGCCTGTCGAGACCCTTCTTGTAGCGGCCGTCGCCCTTGGCGGCCGTCCGTCTCTTGTCTTGCTGTCGAGACCCTTCTTGTAGCGGCCGTCGCCCCTGGCGGCCGTCCGTCTCTTGCCATGAAGACGGCCGGCACAGGTCCGGCCGCAAGAGCATCGCGGTGCCGCCGCAAAACGCAGGGCCCGGACGTCCCGCTTAATTAACATCTGGCTCATCTGTAAGGATGTTGGTGGTTCTGGTCTAGACCTAGCCCTGGTGTTCCGTACCAAGGGTTGAGTAGCCCGCCTCTGCGGGCTGACCAACCGGATCGTTCCCAGCTCGAGGTCCCGGAGGGACCACCTTGCTTGGGCGGTGACTTCTGTCACCGATCGCCCACCGTTGCGGACGACCGACTATGGGAGCTGGATATCAACTTCAAGGCGACGGCCAACGGCACGGCAGGCCGTGATTTTCGCCTCAGGATCCGCGAGATCCACCACAATATGAACTTCGTTGCCGCCGTTCTTGCGGTGGTAGCCGGTCCGCAATCCGGCAACGATCGGTGAGTCGATGGCGATGGCGGGTCGTCCAAACGGCCCGGTGACGCCGGTTATCACGATCACCTCACGCGGGCTTTTGCCTTCCAGCCGGAAATAGCGAAAACGTCCTTCTCGCACCTCGCCGTCCGTGCTAATCCGGACCGTGCCACCGCGCGTTGCCGGATGCCAGGTCACGTCCGCCACCCGCGTGAAAGCAGGTCCCGACCGTGGCTCGGACGGGGCAGGCTCGGGAACGACGGAAACCACCGGCGCGGTTTCAATCGGTGGCGGCGGGCTCCCGACCACTGGCAGCTCGCCACCGGTAGCGGTCGTTCGAGCTGGCGGTTGCTGGGAAGGCGAAGCCGCTGCCGGTGGTGGCACTGTCAGGGAAGGTACCGCGCGATCACCCTGCGACGCTACCGGAGTATGTTCCTCTGCGGGTTGCGGTTGGGCAACCGGTTCAGGGGCCCGAGCGGTTTGCGCCGACGCATCGGATGGCTCAGCCGCAACCGGCGTCGCGCCACGGTTACTCAGATTCGCAAACAGGTTATCCCGGAAGACATAGGTCAGGAGGCTCGCTACCACCAGGGCGACAATGAGGATCCCCGCGACCGGTAACTCTTGTCTGGTGCGCCGTGGCCCTTCGCGGCGCAGGTAGTCGCTGCTGTCATCTAGAGGGTCCGCCCAATCACTGCCGTGATCCAACGCCAAAGCGCCTGATCCCGCGTCCTCGTGACCGTCTAACGCAGGGGTGTCCAATTTGAGGCCAGTCGGTGGCGTTGTCCGATCCGGGCGAAGCGCATCCGAAGCTGACTCCGGGGCGTTCAGGTCCGGCAGGCTCAACGAAGGCGACGCCTGCTCACGGGGTTCGGGATCGGTCACCATGACGTCCATCCTGTTGTCCACCATGGCATCGACGGTCGGATCGACCCCACCTGCGTTGGGACGATTCAAAGCGTTCGCCGGACCAAGTTCCTCTGGGCTAGGCGTAGCATCCGGCTGCGGATCGAAATCGTTGATCACGGGCCGGGCAAGCTCTGACGCGGGTAGCGAGTCATCCAAGACGGCGTCGATCGGGTCGAGCAGCGGGGGCGGTGCCTCCGACGCCAAGCCGAGATCGAGCTGTCGATCGCGATTCGCGGGTTCCGGCATCGAGCTCGAGGATTCGTTCGGGCTCGTGGCCGAAACGGTCGCGGCGATCGAGGCGCCAGCCAGTGGGCCGGAGCTTGGTGGTGGTGGAACGGCAAACGCGCTGGCTGGCAACGGAGGCGCCGGCAAGTCCGCGGGTAACTCGGGTGGCGCATGGGCCGGCAGTTCCCCGGGTCGTTTGCTGGCCAAGCGATCCTTGATGTGCTGACTGACGAGCTTGAAGATCATCTGGCGATCGCGTTGCTCGAGGAAGCGAAAACGAATCCCCATTGCCGACTTTTCGACCCTCTCTGGCGCGGATCGGCTCCAAACTACCTCGCCCAGACCGCGAACAACACGCTGCTCGGGCAGCATGAGCTCGAAGCGCGCCAACGATCCGGCTGGCCGGCCGGCCTCTGTCAGCACGAACATGCCGCCAATCGAAATGTCGCCGCAAAGGCCAACCTCGGGCTCGAGGCTGTCGTCGAACAGCAATCGAACCGGTCGATCGACGGGTGCACGGGTTGCGGACCGTTGGGGTTGGGATTCGTCGTTGCTCATTCAATCACCAACACTGATGGTAGCGTAAAGTCGGGGGCGACCGAAGGCATTTTCCCTGCCTTTGGCTTCATCGCAAGGAGATGCTGCATGGGATCCACCGGTACCCTCTACGAACGCCTGTCGGCCCGTGCTGACACGGCATCCACCCACGGCAAGGTTCGCAACTCAGCTTCTGTCGTTCCGTGGCGTGAGACCGCTGGTGGTCGCGTCGAGGTGTTCTGGGTGCGTCGCGCGGCGGCACTGCGGTTCATGGGCGGTTGGCACGCTTTTCCCGGTGGAGCGCTCGACCGTGCCGACGCCGACGTACCGATCTTCGCTGGTGACACCGGGCAAGACGATACGATTCCCGCGTTTCACGCTCCGGATCCTTCGCTCGATCCCAATGACAGTGCGATTCGGCAACGGTTGGGCGATGATCTTGCGCCCGGAATTCTGGTCTGCGCCGTGCGCGAGCTGTTCGAGGAGAGCGGATTGCTTCTTGCCGACGGTGTGCGGGCTTCGAGTGACCTCCTCACCGACGCCCGTACCCGCTTGCTCGACAGCGCCGTGGGTTTCGGGGCGTTGGTCGAGGAATTCGAGTGGCGTCTCAACACGACCTGTCTCGACTTCGCTGGCCGGTGGTTGACACCACCACTCTCCCCCATGCGCTTCGACAATCGCTTCTTCCTGTTGCACTGGCCAGAATCCGAATCGATACAACCCACTGTTGTGCCGGGCGAGCTCGATCATGGCACTTGGATTGACCCCGCCGGGGCATTGGCCTCGTGGCGAGCTGGTGACGTTTTGGCGGCACCACCCATCGTGCATATCTTGCGGGTGCTGTCCGAAGACCACCCTTCGGACGCCCTCGCGCGTTTGCGCGATCCGCAGGAAGCCAACCTGGGTCCCATGCGCCGCATCGCCTTTCGGCCCGGCGTGCTTCAGTTCCCGGTTCGTACGCCGACCCTGCCTCCCGCCACCCACACCAACACGTTCGTTCTGGGCAACGACCCCGCCGTGTTGGTCGACCCAGCCTCACCCCTTCCCGACGAGCAGGCCAAGCTCTTCGAGGCGTTCGACGCGGCGCGTGAGCGAGATGGCGTTCAGATTGGGGCCATCTGGCTCAGTCACCATCACGGCGACCACATTGGCGCGGTCCAAGAAGCGCGCCAGCGGCTGGGCGTCCCGGTGCTGGCCCATGCCGATTCCATCGATCCGCTGCGCCGGCAGGGCATCGAGGTCGACGATACTCTGGCCGACAACCAGCGTGTCGAGCTGGGCGGAGATCCACCGCTGGTCATCCGAGTACTGCACACCCCGGGTCACACCCGTGGGCACCTCGCATTTCTCGATGAACGGACCGGCACAATCCTGTGTGGTGACCTGGTCTCGGCGCTATCGACCATCGTCATCGATCCTCCTGAGGGCGACATGGACGCCTATCTCGCGTCGCTCGCCAAGCTCGAAACCCTATCGCCGTCGCTACTCCTCCCCGCCCATGGTCCGCCCATCCTGCGGGCCACGGAAAAACTGCGCTGGTACCGAAAACACCGTCTCGAACGCGAAGCCCAAGTCCTGACCGCGTGGCGTGACGGTTGCCGCGACGCCACCGCCATGGTGCCCACCGTCTATCCCGGCTTGGCACCCATGATCATGCCGGTAGCCGCAAGGCAGATCGAAGCCCACCTGGCACGCTTGCGGAATCGCGGCGAGTTGGCCTGAGGTCGAATGGTCAGCAACGTAGACAAGATACCTGGAGCATTCGTACCCACCTCAAGGAGATCTCTCATGTCGAAATGGCGTTCGCTTGCTTTGCCCGTGGTTTTGGTCGCGTTGGTTGCCCTGTTGATCCCCAACCGCAATGCGGTGTCGCAGTCCATGCGGGAGGTCTTCGTCAACAACTTCCCCGAGACCCAGACCATTGTCGGCACAATCGCCATCGAGGATCCGATTCCCCATACCCGCATGGTGTCCTTCGAAGAGCAGTTGGTGTCGCCAGTGAAGCGCTCGGAGATCACCAACTTTACTGAGACTGGATCGGTTGAGACCGAGGGTTTCACCTCCCTCGTGGCCAGTATTCAAGGGGAGGTCAAAGGCATTCATTTTCAGGAAGGCAAGGTTGGCTTGCTGCTGCTGCCCGAGATCGGCCCCGTCATCCGGGCCTTCAACGAGGAATCAGAGATTCTGCTCCCGATCGAGTTGACCGCCGATGTCGTACCCGGGAGCACCGGCTACTTCGCGGCCCAGGCTACCCTACCGATCGGATTTCCCAACTACCGGATCTACCTCTACAACTCCGGAACCAAGAGCGTCGAGGCCAACATCTACTTGTACCTGCGACACTAATGAGTAGAAGCTACTGGAGAACCGAGCGCCGGTGTGCACCGCTTCGACGGAAAGAGATTCATCAACTTCACCAAGAATCACCCAACGCGCTAGGCGACGACCGAGAGCCCTCGCCTTTGCGCGACTCCGGCCACGCCTTGGTCGGTCCTCGAGGTCAACCGACCCAGAACACCGCCCTTGGGCAGAAGCTCGCTCAATGTTGCTGGCGCGATCTCGCCGGTTAGATCGCGCTCCGTCGCGTCGTTGACCTCGGCGAAGACGCGGATGTAGTTGTCGGTCAAGCCGCTCCACCGCGCGCCCTTTCGCTCTTCCCAAACAACATCGAGCTGGCTGCCCAGGTGGGCAGCTTCGAAGGCACCGGTGCTGGCCCGGCCGACCTCGAGCATGGCCGCCACGCGCTCTTTCTTGAGGGGGTGTGGCACAGGGTCGGGCAGATTTTCTGCGTGGGTACCGCTGCGCGATGAGTAGGTGAAGATGTGGGGACGGGCGAAACGCATGTCCTCAACGAAACGAAGGCTCTCTTCGAACTCAGCGCTCGTCTCACCCGGAAACCCAACGATCACGTCCGTGGTCAACGCGAGCCCCGGAATGGCCGTCCGGAGCTCGCCCACCAGATCAGCATAGGCATTGGCCGAGTACGGGCGACGCATCCTCCTGAGGGTTGCCGTGGAACCACTTTGCAACGACATGTGAATGTGCCGACACAGCCTCGGGTCGCGCCACAGGCTGAGCAGCCGGTGATCGAATTTCCACGGCGCAATAGACGTCACCCGCAGCCGTGGCACCGGCGTTTCACCCAAGATGGCGGACACAAGATCGTAGAGCCGGCGCCCTCGGTCATCAAATTCCGAGATCTGCACGCCCGTGATGACGACCTCCCGGTAACCGCCAGCCACCAAGGAGGCGACCTCGCTCACGACTTCGCGTACGGTCCGACTCCGTTGACGGCCGCGGGTGTACGGGATAATGCAAAACGAGCACCGCATGTTGCAGCCATCCTCGACCTTGACCATCGCCCGCGCGTGGCCAAACTCGAGCGGAACGTACGGAACCGGCACCGTGTGGTGTCCATCCGCGTCGTCGGGAATTTCAGCCGGGAAGGCTTCGTGCACCCGCGCCAACAAATGATCTTTTTCGTCGTTGGCCACAACCAAGTCGACGCCGGCGATGGCGGCTGCCTCCGCTGGCGCCTCGGTGGCGTAACAACCAGTAAGTACCGTGCGCAGCTCGGGACTTAATCGCTGGCCCCGACGCGCGATCTTGCGCGAGTCACGGGCAGCCAAGTGGGTCACCGTGCAGGAGTTCACCACGTGCAGATCCGCGTCCACCAAGGCCGGGGCCAACGAGTGACCAGCGGCCAGAAATTGCCGCGATAGTTGATCGACTTCGGCCTGATTGAGTTTGCAGCCCAGATTGGTGAAGAAAACACGCATGGTCCGTACCCGGCGCGATCCTACTCCAACCGGGTACCGCGCGCCCAGAGCCGCCCAGAGCCGCCCAGAGCCGCCCAGAGCCGCCCAGCCTACCGATGCAAGATCGCCGACGCGTTCGGATACGCCTTCACTAGCACTCGTCGCAACGATCGATCGACCAATCTGATGACCGCGTTGGGGGTTTCGTCCTCGGCTGCTGCCTGTTTCCAGGCCCTGCTCCATGCTGCCTCGTCACCACGGATCGTGGCCTGGACCGCGTCTCGCCAGCGCTCTGGATGCTCGAACGTCTCGAACGGACCGCGGCCGCGGCCGAAATGCGCCACGGCCAAGTAGCGTAAAAGCCCCTGCGCCGCAAGCTGCTCCCAAAACGGCTCCGTCCAACGCACTTCGGGCCAACGCTCGCCACGCGCCAGCTGATAGCCCCGCGCCAGGCCTGCTCCACCCAGTGCCCCCAGAATGGCGCCCGCGACCATACCGCCACCAAAACTGAGACCGCCCGACATGAGGTCGGCGGCCAATCCGGACAGGGCGCCGCTGACCACACCACCGAGCAAGGCACCGCGCTCTGGATCAAGGGCTTCCTCACCCTCCACCGCAAAGCTGTCGACCATCTTCTCCAACTCGGCGGCGGGCGACCCCTCGAGACCATGCTCAGCAATCAACGAGGCCATGAGAGCCTCGGTAGCCTCCACCAAGCGGGTGGTCAATGCCTCCATCGCCTGACGTTTCTCCCCGCTGCTCGGGCGCTTGGTGGTCATACGTTCCCGCTCGCGGGCAGCGCTGGCTAGATAGTTGGCGACGGCCATAATCGCGCGATCGAACGTACTCAGGTTGCGCGTGTCCCAAGCCTCCAGCAGCACCTTCATCAACGGCTGGCGCGCAACGGGCAACACCCCAGCGACGTGCGCGAAGAGTTGACTTTCTTGCAGCCAATTCCGATTGAACGCGTCGAGATGCAGGACATCCTTCACCACCGGCCACGGCGCCACATGCGCCGTCCATGCTTCACGATATCGACCGATCTCCCCAGGTTGGAAGGCACTTTCGCCAGTCTGGTTCAAGAGCAGCAAGACCGGCCGACCAATCCAGGTGAGGAGTTCCAACTCTGGGACAACATAGCCCGCGTCCTCCGGCGTTTCGGCGGCGTTGACCAAGTACAGCACCACGTCGGTCTCGTCACGAATCGTCAACATGGCTTGCTGGGAGCACCACAGCGGCCGATCCGTCCACCGGTCCCAGGTCTGTTGCAGGAACCACACCACGGGTGTGCCTTCGCGGCGCAGGCGGCGCAACAAACGCACCGAGTCGCCAAAGCCGGGGGTGTCGTACAGCCGAAGCGCGGCGCCTTGGGTGGTGATCAACTCATGAGCTTCGCTCAACTCGGTCACATGGGCTTGATCGAGCACCTCGCCGACATCGCGACGGAGCAGTGTACGCGCCAGGGTGGTCTTGCCGACGTTGGTATGCGAGACCAACGCCAATGTGATCGGATGGGTGGTACCAAATTCAGGAATGCTCACGACCCCTCCACCAGCGCTTCGAGCGCACCGGCAGGCTGTGCGCCCGAGAGCCAACCCTCGGTCAACTCGGTGGTGATCGGTAGACGCAGGTACCCGTGTACCGGTGTTGTGCCGACGGCGTTGGCGACCTGATCCCACGCCGCGCGTCGCGCCACGAGCTGAGTTGCATCGGGCGCCACGCCCAAGCGAGTCCGGTAGACTTCGCCATCGACCACGACCAAGACGGCATCTGCCTCGTGTTTTCGGTCAAGCAAACGGGCCAGCCAGTTGCCGTGAACTTCCTGCTCGGGCGTCTGCGCCAGGTTGAAGAGGGCCAGCCAGACCCGTGCCCCCTCGGTTGCGGGCGCGTTCAGACCTTCAAAGTTCCCTTCGTCGCCATAGGCCGCAGATGAGTGAATCCGAACCGAGGCCTGGGGTCCAAGTACCTCTCTAGCGATCCCCTCGAGTGCCGCCACTGTGCCGGCTTCGAGCTGATGACTGTACGGCAGGACATCGAGTTGGTGCCTCACGTCACCCCCCGCAATCAGCAATCGACGACGGTACCCTGCTGGCAAGGTCACCGGGATCGCCCGACGCAATCGCCCCACTTGCCACCACGCACCGAACATGAGAATGAGACGTGGCAGTCCCACCAGCAAAACCGCGGTCGCGGCCCACAAGTGAATCCAGGGCCCCGCGTCGCCGGCCAGTGGCGCACGGATTGCCTCGACTTGCGGCACAGGCCGGCCCAGAAGCATGGATGCAGGTGCCAATACGGTATCGAGCAGCCTCTGAACGGTACCGGCACCGAGAAAGGTGCTCTCCCACGTCGCTTCATAGGCTAACCCAAGCCCTCGGGCATACATCCCCGCGACCACACCGGCAATCATGGCGAAGGATGATGCATGCATGGCCCGTCGTATTCGGGCCAACGCCAGAGGCCGCACAGCCTGTGCCCAGTCTCCCAAGTAACGCCGGCCCGCGGCAGCCACCACCGTCTCGCCGCTCGCCTTGGCCGCCGGTTCGACGAACTCTTTCGTGCGCATTGCCCCTTTCGTGCGCATTGCCCCTTTCGTGCGCATTGCCCCTTTCGTGCGCATTGTCAGTCGCGAGGCCAGCCCTTGCAACCACGCGAGAATGCGGCCACCTCTGGCGGGAAGGGGCAGGATCCCGCGCGCCAACCCGAGCGATAGGGTCGCCAAATTCCACAACACCAAGCCCAGCAGCGGCAAGGCCAAGACATGAACTCGATGACTCGGACCAAGCGCGTTGGTCGCGAGCCCCAGGCCGAACGCCAGCAACGCGACCGGCATTAGGCCCCGCGCTGCGAAGCTGCCAGCCAACAATCGATCGATCGCCGGTTCCGTCAACAGCGGCGAAACGACGGTTTCAGCCCGTTGGGCTAGCCAGTCGGAATCCACCTGGGAGACGGCACGCGCCGCTTTGGTCGCGGCACGCGCGGTTGCGGCGGGTACGACGATTCCCGTTCGATCTTCGGCCTCCAACGCGTGGACGAGGAGCACCCGCTGGGCGGCGAACTCATCCAGCGGCAATCGCCACTCGTTGTTGTTCGATTCTGGCATCGACCTCATTCTGCCGTGCCAAGATTACTACCCGTATCTCGTTATCGGGATCGGCCGGGTAAAGGTCGCGAAACGACGGCAGCATTGATCCCACCAATACCCATCGACATCTTGCCAACCGGCCCATCGGGGATGGGGCACCCTGTATTGAACGCGAAGTGCTCGTGAACGCCCGCGATTTGGGGATTGAGTTCTTCGGGCGTCAGCGGTGTCGGGAACACATGTCCGTTCTGATGGCCCAAGTACTGGGCGGTCAGCTCCCAGCCGCCTCCCGCCGACATGCCATGGCCAAAGGTCCCCTTGCGCGCCGTCACCAGTACCTTCGGTGAAACGGTCTGGTGGACCATCTCGACCTCGTTGAAATCACCCGGAGTCGCTGTGGCGTGCAAATCCCAAGAGGCGACGGCTTTCCCGGACACCTCAGCCCGCTCGAGTGCCATGCGCATGGCTGCTGTGGGACCTTCTTTCGACGGCGTGATGATGTGGTCGGCATCGGCGGTAACCCCCACCGCCACGGGTTCCATTCCAATAGGCTCGAACCCCTGGGCGGTCATGTAATCGAGGTCACCGACCACCCACACCGCCGCGCCACCCGCAACGTGCGTACCGCGCAGCTCGGTTAGGGGCTTCGAGACCTGCCCGTCGGCGGCAATCACCCGCGCCGAATAGAACGCCCCAACCACCAAGGGATGGGGCGGCGGATCGGTCGCGCCCAGCACCACCGCCTTAGCGTCCCCACGCTGAATCGCGTCGATCGCCATCTTGAGTGTAACTCCAAAGGTCGAGCACGCGGCGACTGGGCAGATGGTCATGCCGGTGATGCCCGCGAGCATCGAGATTTGAGAGGCCGGTATGTTGTCGATATTCCAAATCAGGTTGGGTGAGACCGATTGCCACGGTGGCTCGGGCGCTCCCCACTTCGTCTGGAGCTTGCGATGCCTTCTTCGCTTCTCCTTGAGCGCCGCCAGCTTGCCCGTCTCGACTTCCCCCTCGACGGCGATCGACTCAATCTCCCGGACGTCGTCTAGGTAGGACTGGAGCTCCGATGAATGCTCGCTCCAAAATGCCCACCAAGCATCCTCGGCGACATCCCGCTCGAGCTCGGGCGCGCTGTCCGGGGACGGTGGCACGTCGAGATGAGCCGCTGTATTGCGGTCCGCGAAATACGCGCGCAAGGTGGTGTTGCGCTCGGCCGAGGCCCAAAACCGGTTCCAATGGCGCTGAGCTCGATACAAGCGAAGCGACTGCTCGTAGTGAGTCGGCAAATCGCCCAAGCCAGTGCCTACATAGATGTGCGCCTCGGTTCCCAGGCTCTTCAGCTCGTCCTCGAGACCGGGGTTTTGGCCTAGAGCTTGGATGAAGGCCCCAATGGCGTACTGCACCGGCCGCCCCATCTTGGTTTCGATCTGCCGGTAGCGATTGGGTGGAAACCGAGCGTCGATCCATGGACGGTAGGTCTCGAGATCGAACGCTGGTTTGCCAACCAGGAAGCTATCGGGGCCGAAGCCATTGAATGGCTCCAGCCAACTGTCGGCGCGGCCCAGGTTCTCGGTAAAGGCCTCGATAGTGGGAGACCGGGGTGCGACAATACCCCAACCAAATATGCCAACTCTACGCAACGAAATTCTCCCTGGATCAGCTGCTGGAAGCCTTGAAGATTCGTCCGACGCGGCAAACGTGCAGCGACGATCCGAAGCCGGAGGCTGAATTATGGCACTTCCCTCGGCTTTCGCCTACCGGTCGGCCGGTTGGGCGGTGGCGCTCAGCTGACGATGCTGGTACAACACGCCATCGCGAAAGCCCAGGCCTCGATAGTAATCGCGCGTCCCAACGGCCGCGATGACCGCAAGATCTTCGAAACCCGCCGCCACCGCGCGTGTCGCCGCCGCTTCGACCAACCGACGGCCGAGGCCAACGTGCTGGGTACGAGCAGTATGTTCACTTGTGTTCGTCGCCCCGGCCTCGAAACCGGCAACTCGGCCATAAACGTGGACTTCTCGGAGCATCGCACTGCCGGCAATCTCGTCGAGAAACACGGGTTCACACGGCAAAGACAAGCGGCAGAAGCCACAGATCTCATCGTTGGCCGTGACGATCTGTAGGAACCGCTCTTCACCAATCGAGGTTTCATACACGACCTCTTCCAGCCGTACTTCCGAGGCCTGGACGGTCCGCCCGCGGACCTCGCGGGCCCGGATATCTCGACTGGCCAGCCCACGCTGGGCCAGCGCCGCCTCGACCACCTCGCGAAAATTGGTGGTCTTGTTACCGGTCACGATATCGTCTCCCGGAATGTCACGAATCATCCGCGTTACGCGACAGTATTCGGGTACCGTCAGCAGGCATTCGCTGAGGACCGCGAGCAACTCCTCTTCGCGATAGGGATGCCAACGACCGTCGGCATGGTAAGCCATGAGTTCGGCGCTCTCGATCAAACTACACGGGTAGATCTTCAACTCATCGGGCCGATAGGCCGGATCCTCGAACATTCGGGCGAAGTCCACCACATCGTGGGCCGGATCGCTGCCGTAGAGATTCGGCATCCAATGCGCATGTAGCTTGAACCCGGCTTGGCGCAACAGGTCGACGGCCCTGCGGGTGGCGGCAGTATCGTGCCCACGGTTGTTGGCCGCCAGGACCGCGTCGGAGAGGCTTTGAAAACCGATCTGGACCTTGGTACAGCCAAGCCGTCGAATGCGTTCCACCTCGGCCGGGCTCAGGTGATCCGGCCGCGTCTCGACCACCAAGCCCACACACCGAGCCGAAGCGCGCTCGTTGCGCTCGTGCACCGCCTCGAGCGAGTGCCAACTCGCCTGCTCCGCTTCCGTCAGCAAGCTGCCGTCGAGAGACTGCTGAAGGAACGTTGAGATCACCTGATTGTAGGTCCGGGTGGGCGCCAAGCCGTCAATGGTTTCGTCGAGGTCCCGAAAATCAATATCGTTGCCGCCGAACGCCAAGGCATCCGGACGTCCGCCTCCTTCATCAAAGGTACGGCGGGCTGCCTCGAAGTCGTTCATGGCATCGAAACACCGCTTGACGAACCAGATCTGGTAGGCCTCGGGATAAAACGACCACGTACCCCCGAGGATGATGAGTTCGACCTTGTTGACCCGATGACCCGTGGCGTGAAATGCCAACAAGCGTCCCAGAGCCTGCCGGTACGGATCAAATTGGTACTGCGCGGCACGTTGGGCGCCGGGCTCACGCGACAGGTAGCTCTTGGGCATCTTGACATCGCTAGGACAGAAGATGCACTTACCAGGACACGGGAACGGCTTGGTCAACACCGTCACCGGTGCCACGCCGCTCAGTGTCCGCACCGGCTTCATCCGCACCCGAGCCAAGAACGAGGGTTCGTCACTCCAACCGTATTGCGGAGCGAGGGTTCGGTAGCCGCGAATGATTTCCGTCTTTGAGAAGGCACCACGGCCGGCTTTCGGATGCCGACGCAGGAGCTGGCTCATGGACCGATCGTCGGTTGGTCCGTCGAGAGCACGAATTTCCTCGATGATCGCCACCAGCTCAGGCTCGTAGGCGGTGGGGTCGAAATCGAAACGGACGCCGCTCATGACCGGCAACGATACACCGACGACCTCACCCTGTTACGGCCCATCTTGTCGTGGCGCCGTATCAGCCCATCCTAACGCTTCGTTGGGAAAACCAGACGCACGAACTCTCCAACGGACGGAACGCCATCGTTATCGACCAAAAACAGCATGTAATAGCCGGCTGGAGCGAGGTGACCTGATGTAGGCATCTGCACCTCGACCGCTGAGCCGCGCACGGTGATGGCAAGATCGACAAAACGCTGTCCCATGTTCACGCCGTGGGTGACCGCACCGGGCGCAATCAAGGCGGCGCTGGTGATGGGATGTTCGCCGACTGCCCGCAAAACGACGCGCTCGCCGTAGCCAACCGACTCGGGCACGCCCGTCACCGACGGCCGTGCCCCACGATGCAAGTAGGCCGGTTCATAAATCTCAGCCGAATGAAAGCTCATGCCGAAATCTTGCCCCGCGGACAGGACACGTCCGTCGGGCAACAGAAGCGCGGTTGAGTGGTACATCCGCGGGTGCTGCTGTGCCGGCAAGAGGGTCCAGGTATCGCTTTCGGGATTGTAGCGTTCTGCGTTGAGCACCGGATCGTCGTAAAGCCTGGCGCCCCCGCCACCGACGATCAAGATGGACCGGTCCGGCAGCTGCACCGGATTGAAATGGGACCGCGAGAAGTACATCGGCGAAACCGACCGCCACCGAGGCAATTCCTCGGCGAAGTCGATCCGCTCCACCGAGTTGACCGAAGGCGAGTCGCCGCCAAAGATCAAGATGCTGTCCGGCGACCCCGGTACCTGGACGCTGCTGCCCGACCACCGCCGGATGTTGGCGACGGTATCCCCCACGTAATGCCACTCTGGCTGGTCTGGATTGAACATCCAGGTGCTGGCTTCGGTACCGACCCCGGCAACCCAGCCATTGGAGAGCAAATGCAGACGCGGATACAGGTCGAGCAACCGCTCACCATCCGGCACCACCTCGAGCCCAATCCCTGGCGTGAACATCTCCATGACCGGGGTCAGGCGGCAAGCCTGATCCATGCCCGATGTGATCAAGACCCGCCCGTTCGCGAGCGGCGTGTTGGTGGGATACCAGCGCCCGACGGTCATATCCTCGAGCCGGGCCCAGCGCTCATCCCAAGGGTCGAATAAGTGGGTATCGCTGGTTCCCTGGACCGGACAATCACGAGCGTTGCCACCGGTCAGGTAGATCTGCCCATCCGGCAGCATCGACATGCCCGAGCAGAACAGGTCGCGGTCGAGGTCCAGCGGTGTCGTCTCGAGGCTAACGGGATCCCACAGCAGCGCCGCCGAACCCCCAGGGAGCTCGTCTGGGCGTGAATAGACGAGTACCTTGCCGGTCGGCAACAGTGCGGCATTGATGGCGGTCAGCCCCCAATCCATCATGGTGCCCCACCGGCCAACGACCCCAGGGGCATCACCACCCTCGGCATCGATGATCTCGTCAATCGGGATTGATACCGGCCTGGCCCGGACCGAGCGAGTGCCGAGCGACCTGGCCACCATTCCCTTGCTGGCGTCGGCGGGGCACGCGGCCACTGGTGAGCAGAATACCGCTGCAGTCCACACTAACCACGCCCACTTCGACCAGCCGGTCACAAACGCCTCCCAACTACACATAACGCAACACTAACATATATATCTACGACACATACACGTTAGTACATTGGATACAATTGAATACACTGTATCTACCGTCTCACCACCCGTTCGGTACACTGGCAAACCGGATCCGATCACCGACGGGGAAACAGATCGAAGTTGCCGAGGTCGAGGATTTGGCCGATACCCACGGAGATCATCCGGGCCGGAACGCCGTCAATCTCGAGGGCATAGACCCCCGGTGGCACATGGCCGAGCCGCAGATGGCCTTCCTCGTCGGTACCACCGGCAGCGATCAACGTTCGGTCGGCGAGCGCCAGAAGTCTGACCGGCAGCCGGGCCGCCCTCCCTCCATCGCGGCGAACCAAGGCGGTGACCACGCCGCTGGCCAGCGGTAGCACAAGGTCCGTCGGACGCGGATCGACCTCGGCCGCCCCTTCCACCTTACCCACGCGTACCTCCGCAAGGAAACCGCTCCCCGGGTCGTATTGCTCGAGATACAGGTGGAGCACCTCACCGCTTTCTAGTGCAAGAAGGTAGCGTCCGTCGGGTTCGGGCACCAGTCGAAGGCGCCGATTCTGTCCTCGCGCGCTTAGGTACCAAACGCCCTCCGATAAGGGTGAAACCCGCACCGATACCGGCTGCCGACGCTCGCCGAACCATACCGGTACGACGCCGCCGAATCGGACCTGGGCGTAGCGAATCTCGGCCCGTGGCCGCTCGACAACCGACGAGCCTCGGTGAACGAGCGCGGCCCGCTCGACCCGGTATCGTCCTGGAATTAGCACGTCGCTCAGGGCCTCGCCTGCTCCATCCGTGGTCAGGTCATGACCGCCTGGCATGACCCTGAGCGAACAGCCAGCGCAGGCGATCCCGGTCTCGGCATCCCACAAGACCGCGAGAATCCTGCCTCCCTTCGCCAGACGAAAGGTTAATGGCTCGTCCGCTTCGAGTGCCTCGATGCCAACGTCAAATCGGCCCCGAGCGTAGCCATCCAACCAAGCTTCGATCGTCACCGGCCCGCCGTCCCCAGAAACCAGCTCGAACCGCCCATTCGAGTCGGTTTCCGTCGCGGAAGGCCCCGGCGGCTCCACTACGCTGATGGAGACACCGTCCAGCGGCTCGGCGGAATCGGCGGCGATCACGACACCCTTGATCTGTTGGCCCCGCAACAACCGAATCGTACCCAGATCGAGCGCTGACCCGGAGGCATCGAGCACGACCTCGTAGCGATCACCTGCGTGCCCCGGTGCCCCGATGTCGATCCGGTAGTGCCCCGGCTCGACCCCAGCTAGCTTGAATCGCCCATCGCTGCCCACCGTCTCTCGGGCTTGGACATCGGTTAGCGGCCGTTCGTCTCGGATGTCGATCCGTGTCGCCACAGAGGCGACCCGATCGATACCGATACCGAGACCGAAACCGAACGCTGTGCCGACCACGCGCTCGACTTTCGGGTTGAAGGCCAAGGAAGCCAGCGTCTCGGCGGCGGAAGGCGGCGGCGGGTCGGCCAATTCCCTCTCGTCGAAGGCACGCAGCACGATCTGGGTACCGGGCGGCGGTAGGTCCTCGGGTCCCACCACCTTCCCGACGATCCCGCTCAGCGGCGCCAGGGCGCAGTCGACCAAAACGGGTAGGAGCGCGTGGTCTTCCTTCTGATCTCGGAAGCCGGGGGCGCGACAACCCACTTGTACCGGCAGGTCGACATCGAAGCCACTGAGAACGGCGTAGCCATCAAGGTCGGTCCGACTCTCGAAGACCACCAACTCGCGGGGCAAGGCACCCTGGCGTCCGAAAACCGTGGCGCCAACCAGTGGATTGCCGTCCGGGTCGATAACCTCGAACGCAATCTCCAAGCCATCGTCGACCAGAATCTCGCCGAGGTCCCAAGCCGGCGCAGGGTCTCCGAAGGCACCGAGTTGGCGACGCCCGTCGGAAACCTCGGGCACGTCGAATGCTTCGCTATGGTGCACCCGTCCGTTCGGCAACACGGTTTCGAGCTGGTAGCGACCTTGGGCCAGCTGGGGCAGCCGAAAATGCCCACCATCATCGGTGGCGACGGCGCGGCGAAGCGATGTGGATACGGGATTCTCTCCGCCCGCTTCAGGTGACGGCCCCAACGGCATGATGAAAGGCCGCGACCAGGCCAGGCCGGCTGGCACCACGGCTACCCTGGCATCCGCCACCGGCAGGCCGTCCAGCAGGTAACGCCCCGTGACCTCCAGCCCTTGTTCGAGCGTCAGGCTCGACAAAACATCGGATCCGAGAACGATCGAGCTGCAAGTAACGGCCCGTTCCTCCGCGCCCCCGCAAAGGAGCACCGTTCCATCGGCGAACAGACCTAGCGGGGGTTGCCATGCCTCGGCGTCGCTCGTTGGCTGCCAGCGAAGAACGGTGGCAAGTTCATCGTTTGTCAACGGCGTGATCTCGACCCATGCCGCGGTGGGCAAGTCCATTTCAATTGTCACAGAGACAATCCGGTCGGCAGCGGTCTCACGTGCTTGCAGCCCTTCCAGCACCCACGCAACGTCGATGGTCCATGCAGCAGCCGTGCCGATCGAAAGGCCAGCGGTGACGACCCAGGCGGTCCAGATTCGGATCAGCAGTCGATTCATGGCAAAATGGTTGCTGCGGGTCGTGACGCCAGGGGATCGGACAGGTGCGAGAAACTCATGACCTGTTTTATCGTACGAGTGGGGCAGCGACACCGTCGCCGCCAACCCGCCCCCTATTCTGCCATCAGCGACGCCCTTTTGCGGGTTGTCGTTACGAGATCGAGCAAGGAGATCCACCCATGGCCCCACGCAAGCTCTCGGAAGACGAAATCCACGAGGCGTTAGCGCGTCGCGACGGCTGGCAACGGGTTGACGGCAAGCTTCACCGTGCACTGACTTTTAGCGACTTCAGCGAGGCCTTCGGTTTCATGACCCGGGTGGCGCTGATTGCAGAGACGCTCGTTCATCATCCCGAGTGGTTCAACGTCTACAATCGGGTCACGATTGACCTCACCACGCACGATGTGGGCGGAATCAGCGACAGTGATTTCGAATTCGCCGACCGCGTCGACCAGTTGCTGGGTGGCCAATAGTGTCCGGTCATGGGAATCAGCTGTCCCGCCAGCGGACGTTTTGGGGCACCCTTGGGCTTGCTCCCGTGACGTGGGCTAGAAGAACACCGTCTCGACGACTCTGCGACACCGCCGCACGCACCTTGGCACGCACCTTGCCTCTTTGCAGGACCAGGAGGTAGGAATGGACATACCCCGCCCATCACGGAAGAAAGAAAAACTGCGAAAGCGAATCCTATTGGGGATTGCCGCTGCCATTGCGATAGGACTCATTACAGTCGGCCTCAACAGCCTCGAACCTGCTGCTCGTGAGGTCGATCGTGCTTCGGTGCTTTTGGGACAGGTCAAGCGTGGCGAAATGCTGCGTTCGGTACGAGGCCCCGGCACCTTGGTTCCCAAGGAGATTCGATTCCTCGCCGCCGAGCAAGACGGCGTGGTCGAGCGTCGCCGCCTCGAAGCCGGTGCCACGGTTACCGCCAATCAAGTCATCGTCGATCTCTCCAACCCCGAAGTCGAGCAAAGCCTCGAAGAAGCCGAGCTTCAAGTATTGGCCGCCAAAGCCGACTACAGCGACCTCAAGTTGCGTTTGGAAAGCGGCCGTTTGGATCAAGAAGCCAATCTCTCCCGCGTCAAGGCGGACGACGAGGGCGCCCGACTCGATGCCGATGCCAACCAGGAGCTCTTTGAGGCCGACGTCATTTCCGAAATCGTCCTGAAGCGCTCCCTACTCACTGTTGAGCAAACCAAAGTCCGCTACGAGATCGAGAAGCAACGCCTGACCAAGCTGGCCGAAGCGAATACTGCCCAACTCGAAGCCAAACAATCCGAGGTCGACCAGCGCGAAGCCGTGGTCCGGCTCCGTCGCGGCCGGGTCGATTCGCTGAAGGTAAGAGCGGGTATCGACGGCGTACTGCAAGAGGTCTTGGTGGAGATCGGACAGCGCGTCAGCTCCGGCGAGACCCTCGCGCGGGTGGCACAGCCCCGTAATCTCAAGGCCGAGCTGCGGATCAACGAGACCCAGGCCAAGGACATCTTGGTCGGGCAAATCGCCAGCATCGATACCCGCAACGGCGTCATTGAAGGCCACGTTGTGCGGATCGATCCTTCGGTTCAGCAAGGTTCGGTCACGGTGGACGTTGCCCTCGATGGCGAGTTGCCACGTGGCGCTCGACCCGATCTCAGCGTCAATGGCGTGATCGAGCTCGAGCGCCTGACCGACGTGCTCTACGTCAACCGGCCGACGTACGTGCAGCCCAACAGCCGGGTCGGCCTGTTTCGCGTCGAGCCGGACGGTGCCTTGGCCGTCCGAATTCCCGTCGAACTCGGGCGCATCTCGGTTCAAACCATCGAAATCATCGCCGGCCTCGATGTCGACGACGAGGTGATCCTCTCCGATACCAGCGCCTATGACGACGTCGACCGGATTCGCATCCGGTGACTCGATTCACGGCACAAACCAGCAAGTCTGTAACCACAGCCACCACCCACACGTATTCTTGATTATCTGCGTCCACCACCCCGCATAAAGCGAGAGGAGCATTCCCATGAGCGAGTCCCTGATCCACTTGGAAGGCGTCACTAAGGTGTTCTACACCGAGGATGTCGAGACCCACGCCCTCTCGGGCATTCACCTCAGTCTCGAGGCAGGAGAGTACGTCGCGGTGTCCGGCCCCTCGGGTTGTGGCAAGTCGACGCTCTTGTCGATTCTCGGCCTGTTGGATTCGCCCTCCAACGGCACGTATCGACTCAATGGGCACTCGGTCGAGACCTTGTCCCTGTCGGATCGCGCACGCATTCGGAACCGCGAGGTCGGCTTCATCTTCCAGGCCTTCAATCTGATCGGCGATCTCACGGTCTACGAGAACGTCGAGCTGCCGCTGACCTACCGCGGCACGCCGACGAACGAAAGAAAGAAGAAGGTTCAAGCAGCGCTCGAGCGGGTGGGGATGGCCCACCGCATGAAGCACTACCCCGCCCAACTCTCCGGTGGTCAGCAGCAGCGCGTCGCTGTGGCCCGCGCTGTGGTTGGCGATCCCTCGATCGTCCTGGCCGACGAGCCGACGGGAAACCTCGATTCTTCGAACGGCGAGGCCGTCATGGATCTGATGAAGGAGCTCCACGCCGCCGGATCGACCATCTGCATGGTGACCCATGATCCTCGGTATGCCAAACACGCCGAGCGCACGGTGCATCTCTTCGATGGTCGCGTCGTCGAGGAAAGTGAGGTCGCGGCCTGAGTATCGTTCGCACGCGCAATCTTGAGCGCTTCTACGAGGCCGGCTTCGGCCGGACCTACGTATTGCGCCGAGTCAACATCGACATCGCCGAGGGCGACTTCGTCACCATCATGGGGCCATCGGGCGCCGGAAAATCGACGTTGCTCCACATTCTCGGCATGCTCGACCACCAATGGCATGGTGAGTTCGAGTTTGTGGGTGAGCCCGTGCACCGACTCAAGCCCAAACACCGTAGTGCGCTGCACAAACAGCACATTGGCTTCGTGTTTCAGGCCTACCACTTGCTGGATGACCTCACGGTCTACGAGAACATCGAAGTTCCGCTGACCTACCGCAAGGTCAAGCGATCCGAACGCCAATCTCTGGTATGCGACGCGCTCGACCGGTTTGGCATCGTCGGCAAACGGGATCTCTTTCCCAACCAGCTTTCGGGTGGCCAACAGCAATTGGTCGGCATTGCCCGAGCGGTGGTCATGAACCCGTCGGTCATCTTGGCCGACGAGCCCACGGGCAATCTTCACTCCGAGCAAGCACACGAGATCATGGCGTTGTTCAAGAAGCTGAACGACGAAGGCACCACCATCGTCCAGGTCACCCACTCTGAAGCAAACGCCGCCTACGGCAACCGGGTGATTCGGCTCAAGGACGGCTGGGTCGAGGGGGCCGAAGAGGGATAAGAGGTTCCGCGTCTCCTAGATCCTCGGTCTTACTTTGTTTGTTTGTCTTACTTCGGTCAGGCTCACCGAGTCTGGTGCGAACAGCGTCGCGGGTCATCCCGTGTTACAGGAGGCCAACGCCTTGTCTGGGCCTGACGTCGTACACAGTCACATTCGCCGTCCAACGGCCTTGCGGATGAGCGGAGTTCCGGCGTCCGCTCGACCCGCTGGGTTGCACTGCTTTCTTAGTCTACAAGATTCTTTCTAACAGAATGGATGACGCCAGCGCTGACGAACAGGAGTAGAATCATCGTGAATAAGCCGAGTTTAGAGAAGCCAGGAACAGGCCCGAAGGCGTAGTGAAATCCATGGACTACTAGGCCGGCTACAAAATACACCATGATAAGCCAGCCCAGGCCAGTGGTAGCACACCTGCCGCTGATCTCGAGGTTGCTGACAGCTTCCTTCAGGTCGTCGGATAGACACAGAGCTGTGCCCAGCCAGATCGCGGCGAGACAGCCAAAGCTCAGAACGGCCAGCCACACCAAGGAAGACAGCTGGGTGGACCAGTCCTCCAACTGCAGATAAGAAATCTCCCTTGGTAGCGCCAAGTCCACAAGGACAATACCGATTACAGAGAGCATCAAGACTGCCGAGGTCCGCAACGTTCGAAACCAGACTCCCGTCTGCTTTGCTAGCCCTCCCACCAGAGACACAAACTCCTGACCAACGCGACCAAAGAAAATCACCAGGTGTCTGATTGCCTTCCAGGCCAGATCCGTAAGAATATTTGCCACTAAGAGTAAGCCATTTAAGACCGTGATCATTGGTACTACAAGCGCTGACATCAGACCTGATTCCTTCGGATTCGGGACTCGCCATGCGGCGATTGGATCCAGCTCAGGCACTCCCAGCCTGACAGCACGGAAGACCGCTGTGCCGAAAAGAAGAATACCAGCCACTACACCAAACAAAAAACGCGAATCCGCCAGGAATCCAAGCGTAACTATCCAGGCCTGTAGATCCTGGGAAAAGCCAGAGTAAGGCACGCTTCCGATGGTCACAAAGGTAGCAGTTACGCCCCAGCATACGAGCACACTGAGAAGCAATAGCTCCCAACTCGTACTCGCCTTCGCCTCTTCTGTCGCCGCCGCCACGCCCAAGAAATTCCACACGATCAGATTGACAATGAGAAGGACGCCAGCAATCCAACCACTAGCCCCCAGCAGCATCCAAGCAAGGGGCAACAGAAGAGCACAGGTAATTGCTAAGATAGCAAGCAATGACTCGACTTCGTCGTCGAACGTCGCAATGGTTAATGCTATCCAGGCCGCCAATGAGACCATTCCAGCAACTGCAACGAGAGTTATATGGAGCGGACTCTCAGTCGGGTCGACCTGATGGGCAACCGCTATGCCTAAGATCGCAACTAACAAGACACTTGCCAGGAACGTCAAGCCCTCTCGCGACCTCAGTACGTCCCATGCTTCTTTTTGAGAAGGACTTTTCGTAGGCACTGCCATTTCACACCGCTTCCAACCTGAGCTATCCCATCCGTGTTCTAGTTCCCAGAAGATCTAAATCTACCGGCCTATTGATTCCAAGTCGTGCAACCTTAGATTGAACGTCATTCCTTCTCGCCCCATCGGCCTGCTTCTGGCCGCGTTCTGGCCCAGAAGCATTCGCAACCAGGCAGACTTCATATGATTGAGCATGAAAGACATGCGATTCTAGACATGCTGTCATTGCGGTGTCAATGAAGACCGCCCAGTAGCGCACAACGCAACCGATGCAGACGGACGTCGCCGGCTCAGGATTTTCGGCAGAGGACTGGTAAGCCTCGCCGGTCACACCGTCGACCGCCGCCAGGCCAGGCGCAACCCAGAAAGGCCCGAGCCGAGCCAGGAGCCCACCACCGCGCGACGATCCAACTCTGGGCGGCAACGACCGGGGCGATACAATGCGGCGATTCGCTCAATCTGAGCGTTCGGAGCATTTCAGTCGCTCATGAACGAGACACGCAAGGCCCCCTATTCGACGAGCCTTCAGCACCGGCATTGCCTCCCAAGCCACGAGAGGTAACCCGGTTGCTCACCGCATGGCGCCAGGGCGACGAGGCCGCGCTTGACCAACTTGTCCGCTGGTCTACGAGCCGCTAAGAGAGTTGGCCAGCGATGTTTTCTTCGCGAGCACGGTCCGCGCACATTGCAACCCACCGCGTTGGTCCACGAGGTCTATCTTCGCTTGGTCGACGCCGACATCGGCTGGAAAAACCTCGCGCACTTCTTCGCCGTGGCCGGCCGCCTAATGCGCCGCCTCCTGGTCGACGAGGCTCGCCGACACGGTCGCCTCAAGCGGGGTCAGGAAACCGGACGCGGCGGCATGGTTGATTGATGGAGGGCCGGCGATAGAACGTGAGATCGTCGCGAAGGACCGGGGGTATCCACAGCGAACGAGCCTTGGGGAACTGTGCCAAGCCGACGGCAGCCAACAGCAACGCGAAACGGATTACCATCCTCATCATGCTCTCCTCTCGAGATCGATTGGATTGACGGCCCCGACCAGGCACACCAACTCCCTGCGCCATCCGAACCCAATCTCCATCACGCCAGCATGAGGTCAACCCAGGCACCTCACCAACGTGGTTCCACCACGCGGTTACGCAATCCCATATGCTCGAACTCTTCACCCTGCGCGGAGATTCATGAACAACGTCACCCCTGAACAGATTCGAACGACACTCGATCTGATCGAGCGGATGAACCGCGAGTCGGCCAACGCGTCCGATCCCGGCGCGTTCGTCGAGGCCTGCTGGGCTGCGGTCGACCCAGCGAGCCGACCGGCCTTTTTTCGCCTACTCGATATCGCGGCCGACCTCCCGCGCCTTGGCGCCAATCAAACGCTCGCGAACCTGCCGGCCGGGCTCTGGCCCCAACTGTCGCAAGTCGCCGAGGACATCGTCCGTTTGCAGACCGTGGTCGACCACCCTCTGGTTCCGGCCCAGTCGATCATGGTGAACGCGCTCGCCGATCCCGAACAGGCTCATGAGCGGCTCGATGCCCACCACTGCGCCACGATTGACTTCTTTCTCGATGCCGATCAGGAATCTGATCTGGACGCTGTGATCGAAGATCTGCGCCCAACCAAAGAGGGAACCTGGGGCGCACTTGCTCGTGACGAAAGCCCCGAGCTCTACGCGCTGATGGAGACCGGCCTCGGCAGCCCCGGTTTTCGTCACGTGACCGGCTTCGATCCGGCACGGGACACGTTCTCACTGACCCTCTCGCTGCAGCGTCTCGAACCCACCGGCATCGGCTGGCACCGGGATCTCTATTGGCCTGCTGAGTGGGTGGGCCAAGATGTCTTCGCGGTGTTCTACGCGCTGGGTAGCGACAGTCCTGAAAAAGGCGGTGCGTTCACGTACTACTTGCCATGGACCAATCAGATCCACCACTTTTACCGGCAACGGCATCAAGCGACGGTGCTTTGGAATAGCGCCGATCCAGATGGGCGAATTCTGCACGCGGTTGCGGGTTTTCACACCGACGGCACCGAGCGTCATCTGATCATTCTTCAGTGTCTTCGACGTCCAAATCAGGGTCGCTAACGTCTCGGAGACGGAAAGAAAATTCTCACGGCGCGAACAAAAGCGCACGCCTCCGCGTATACCAAGCGACATACTAATTGACTGCGTTCGGCAGTTATGTTTCAACGCGCCACATTCATTGCTTTCGGAGGCCACTACAATGGGTAACCACACCAAGAACGCGCGCTTTCTCCTTTGTACCAGTCTACTTTTACTGTTCGCATTCGCCGGATCGACCGCTTCTTTTGCTCAATTCGAACTCCCGGGTCAAGAACGCGGAATGACGACCCACGTCGACAAGAAAACCGAGGAACGGATCAAGAGAACTCGACGCCGCATCGAAACCTTGGATGAGGACAAGTGGAAGAGCGAGATGAATATCGTCTGGTTCGACATCAAGTTCGAAGCCGATGGCAAGTCCGCGACCATTACCACCGAGCGTGCCCTCGGGTTCAGCGGCAAGAAGTTCGAAGCCGCCCCCATCGAAGGCGACACGCCCCAGTACCGTTTGGATTTTGCCAAGAAGACCAAGTTCAAGTTCGGTGCACCTGGTCGTCCCGAGGTCCATCAGATGGTCTCGATTGCCAAGGCCGCGGGCAAACACCTGTTGGTGGGTCATCATCATGACTCCGACGGCGATCAGATTTTCGTGCGCGAGGTCGGCAGCTAGCCACCCCTCGGAATTGCTTGTTCGATACGGCGGCGGCCTTGGCAGGTCGCCGCTGTCCGCTTATACTTCTCTGGTCATGCGTATTTCCTTGCAAACCCTCTCCTGCCACCTGGGCCACCTCCACGACCGAATGTGCAGCCGCACGTAGCCCTCGTCCGCCCCCACCGCCGCCCTCCTCTTTCCGCGGCGCCCTGACTCGGATTCTCATCGGACACTCACCCGCGGCATCAGCCCGCCGCCGGACGCTACGGAGATGGCCATGCCCAGCATCCAAGATAAGCTCGAACAGCTGCTACACGAACGCATTCTGATCCTGGACGGTGCCATGGGCACCATGATCCAAGGGTACGAACTAGAAGAATCTGACTTCCGTGGCACCCGATTCGCCGACCACGAAGGCCAGCTCAAGGGCAACAACGACCTGTTGTCGCTGACCCGTCCCGATGTGATCGAAGAAGTTCATGATGCGTTCCTCGAGGCAGGCGCTGACATCATCGAAACCAACACCTTCAACGCGCAAGCAGTGTCCCAGGCCGACTATGGCATGGAAGACTTGGCGTACGAGCTGAACGTGGCTTCGGCCCAGATCGCACGCCGTGCCGCCGACGCCGCAACCGCCACCAACCCCGCCAAACCGCGTTTCGTCGCGGGCTCGATCGGCCCGACCAACCGCACCCTTTCGATCTCTCCCGACGTCGAGAACCCAGCGGCTCGAACCATCGACTTCGATTCCCTCAAGGAAGCCTACAAGACCCAAACGCGTGGTCTGATCGATGGCGGCGTCGATATCCTGCTCGCCGAAACCACCTTCGACACGTTGAACCTGAAAGCCGCCATCGCTGGCTTTGAAGAACTGTTCGACGAGCGGGCGCAATCGGGTGGCCAACGCCTTCCGGTGATGCTGTCCTTGACCATCACCGACAAGAGTGGCCGGACCCTCTCGGGCCAAACCCTCGACGCCGCGTGGATCGCCATTGCCCACGCGCGCCCGCTTTCGGTTGGCCTCAACTGCGCGCTGGGTGCCGAGGAAATGCGGCCATACGTCGAAGAGCTATCCCAGATCGCGCCGGTGTACCTCAGCTGTTACCCCAACGCCGGCTTGCCCAATGCCTTCGGTGGATACGACGAAACGCCAACCGTCACCGCCGGCAAGCTGGACGAGTTTGCCCGCGCTGGTTGGCTCAACCTAGCGGGCGGTTGCTGTGGCACCCGTCCGGAGCACATTCGTGCCATTGCCGAGCGCCTTGTCGACGTGCCACCGCGCATCGTCCCGGAGCCGCGCCCCTACGCGCGCTTCTCGGGCCTCGAACCGCTCGTCCTGCGTCCGGACGCCAACTTCATCATGATCGGTGAGCGGACCAATGTCACGGGCTCGCGCCGATTCGCCAAGTTGATCAAGAACGACGACTACGAGGCCGCCGTCGAGGTCGCCCTCGACCAGGTACGCGGGGGTGCCAACATCCTCGATGTCAACATGGATGAAGGCATGCTCGACGCGGTCGAGGCCATGACCCACTTCCTCAACATGGTTGCGGCGGAGCCCGAAGTGTCCCGCCTGCCGATCATGGTCGACAGCTCACGATTCGAGGCGATCGAAGCAGGTCTCAAATGCATTCAGGGCAAGGCAATCGCCAACTCCCTGAGTCTCAAAGAGGGTGAGGAAGCGTTCATCAACGCCGCCCGTACGGTGCACAAATACGGTGCTGGCGTGGTGGTCATGGCCTTCGACGAGCAAGGTCAAGCAGTGGATGCTGGCCACAAGGTCGCCATCTGCCAACGCGCCTTTCGCATCCTCACTGAAACGGTCGGCTTTGCCCCCGAAGAGATCATTTTCGATCCCAACATTCTGGCGATCGCCACCGGCATCGAGGAACACAACGGCTACGCCGTGGCCTATATCGAAGCCACCCGGCAGATCAAGGCGGCCTGCCCGGGTGCCCATGTCTCGGGCGGCGTAAGCAACCTCTCGTTCTCGTTCCGTGGCAACGACCGAGTCCGTGAGGCCATGCACGCTGCCTTCCTCTACCACGCCATCCAGGCGGGCATGGACATGGGTATCGTCAACGCGGGCCAACTCGAGGTGTACGAGAACATCCCCGAAGACTTGCGGGAACAGATCGAGGACGTGCTCTTCGACCGGCATCCCGAAGCCACGGAACGACTGGTGGCCTTCGCCGAGTCGGTTCGCGGCGGCGGGCGCGCCCGGGTGGTGGACGACGCTTGGCGCCAGCAACCGGTGGCCGGGCGCTTGGCGCACGCCCTGGTGAACGGAATCGTGGATCACATCGAGGCCGACACCGAAGAGGCACGGTCCCAATGTTCGCGCCCCCTCGAGGTCATCGAAGGCCCGCTGATGGACGGCATGCGGACCGTCGGTGATCTCTTCGGCAGCGGCAAGATGTTTTTGCCCCAGGTGGTCAAAAGTGCACGCGTCATGAAGCGTGCCGTTGCCTACCTCGAGCCCTATATTGATGCGGAGCGGGCCGCCAACGCCGAGACGGGCACGACCCATGTCCAGCCCAAGGTCCTGCTCGCCACGGTCAAAGGAGATGTCCACGACATCGGCAAGAACATCGTCGGCGTGGTGCTGGCCTGCAACAACTACAGGATCGTCGATCTGGGCGTCATGGTGCCCGGTGCCACGATTCTCGACGCGGCCATCGAACACGACGTCGATATCGTGGGCCTGTCCGGCTTGATCACACCGTCGCTCGACGAGATGGAACATGTTGCGCGCGAAATGCAGCGACGGGGAATCGAAAAACCGTTGTTGATCGGTGGCGCAACCACCAGTCGCCAACACACGGCGATCAAGATCGCCCCCCATTTCAGCCGCGGGCCGACAGTTCATGTTCTCGATGCGTCACGGGCCGTGGGCGTCGTATCGAGCCTGCTCGACGACGACGCAAAAGTACACTTTGCGGCGGAGAACAGCGCGCTCCAGCAGCGCTTGCGCGACGTCTACGGCGCGCGCCGTGCCAAGCCGCGAGTCACCTACGAGGTCGCTCGCCAACGTCGGTTGGCCCTCGGCTGGGACACGCCGCCCGCGCGTCCGGACCGTCTCGGACGCCAGGCGATCGAGTGCCAAGCGCTCGACGAGTTGATCCCCTTCATCGATTGGACCTTTTTCTTCTCGGCCTGGGAACTCAAGGGACGTTTCCCCAAGATCTTGGATGATCCCGAACGCGGCGCCGCGGCCCGTGAGCTCTATGAGCACGCCCAGGCGTTGCTCGCTGAGATCGTTCGCGATAAGTCGATTCAAGCCCAAGCGGTCTGGGGCTTCTGGCCAGCCCACAGCGCCACAGACGACATCGTGCTGTTCGCCGACGAAGACCGCGCCAGCGAGATCGCGCGTTTTCCCATGCTCCGTCAGCAAGAAGAGAAACCCGATCTCGACAAGCCCTACCGGTCTTTGGCCGACTTCGTTGCTCCGGCCGATAGCGGCCAAGCCGATTACCTCGGTGCATTTGCGGTTACAGCGGGTCACGGAGTCGATGCGCTGGTCGCGCGCTATCAAGCGGAGCACGACGACTACAACGCAATCATGGTGAAGGCACTCGCCGACCGTTTGGCTGAGGCTTTCGCCGAAATGCTGCATCACCGGGCTCGGGTCGCGTGGGGCTTCGGGCGCGACGAAATGCTCGCCCAAGAAGATCTGGTCGCTGAGCGTTATCGCGGCATCCGGCCCGCGTTCGGCTATCCGGCGTGCCCCGATCACACCGCCAAGGGGCGCTTGTGGCGGTTACTGGACGCCGAAGCAAAAGCCGGTATGAAGCTCACCGAGCACTTCGCGACGTTGCCCGCCGCGTCGGTCAGCGGTATCTACTTTTCCAACCCCGCCGCTCGCTACTTTGCGGTTGGCCGAGTCGGCCCAGACCAAATCGCCTCGTACGCCGCGCGCAACAGTATGACCGTCACCGAGGCGGAGCGCTGGCTGGCGCCCAATCTCGGCTACGAGCCTAAAGAGGAAGCGTAGAAATCAGCCGCGGAAACTCGCGACAGCGTCAATCTCATCTTCGAAGGTTTCGAAGATGCCGATCAAACGGGTCATCGACAGGATCTCTCGAACCTTGGATTCGACGTTGACTAGTTTGATCTGAGCATCGTTGGTTTCCGCGGTCGTCTTGGTGCGAACCAATTCACCCAAACCGGAAGAGTCCATCGCCCGCACGTTTTTCAGATCAACGAGGATCTTGCGGGCGCCACCATCCAGTAAACGATCAATTTCGGTTCTCAGCACCACATCACCCTCACCAATGGACAGTTTCCCGTCGAGGGCGAGGATCGTCACATCTTCTTCTCGCCGTTGTGTAATCTTCATCGCTCATCTCCGTCCGTATAGTGCCGAACAACGGCTGTTTCGGGGGGGGGGTGTTCGACCCTCAGTATACGCGCTCCGCGGACCCACTGCACCCGAACATCCGCGTGGTAGGCTAGCCATCCCCTCACACGGATCTGTGCGACCGAATTGGAATGGTCAGGCCTAACGTAAGCCATGGAAATTGCATTCATTGTCTTTCACGATTCGAGTGACGAAGGCCATCGTGTCGAGTGGCACGGCAAGCGTCTGATGATCGGACGGCGTGACGATGTCGATATCCAGGCCCTTGAACCCACAATCTCCTCCCTTCACGCCGAGATCGTCCGTGCCGACAATGGCGTCTTCGTTCGCGACCTGGATAGCCTCAATGGAACCCATGTCAATGGCGACCGTATTGGCTCGTTTCGGCTGCGCTATGGCGACGTGATTCGCGTCGGCAAGACCACCATCTTGGTCACCGGCCCCGATGGCCCCACCACCCCTGCGCTCGGCGACAACGACATCCGCGGATCGGATGAAGATACCGGGTCGACGATCCGGGTGGAGCTCGATCACCTCCGCTCGAGCCGGGCAGTGGCGCTTAAGGACGATTACTACATCCTGCTTCTGCGGGACCTATTCGAGAGTCTGGGATCCCTCACCAAAGAAGAGCAGATCTTCGACCGGGTTCGCGAGATCCTGACCCAGACGTTTGATAGCGCTCGGGTTTTCGTGCTCCGACGCGATGAGAAGTCGGGCTGGCGAGATGACGAGCAGGTCGATCTACCGAGCACCACATTTGTCGACCAGGTGGCCCAAGAGTCCTGCGCTCTGCTCGCCACCTCCTTACCCCAAGACCACCGGTTCGCCGCCGCCGACAGCGTTTCGATTCGCGGTATTCAAACCGCAATCGCCGCCCCCGCGGTCTGCGAAGGCGACACCCGGGCGGTCTTGTGCATCGACCGCTTGCAACTCCCAGCATTCACCGAACGCGACCTCCATGTCTTGGGCATCGCGACGAACCATGTCTCGGCGGTCCTCGACAACGTCTCGCGTATCGGTGCGCTCGAACGAGCACGAGCGCGCCTGGCATCGCTCAACCGCAACCTCGAAGCCTTGGTCGAATCTCGAACCGCCAAAATACGGCACCAAGCAGAAGAAATCCGGACCTTGGCCGACGCGAAGGACGAGTTGATCGGCATGGCCGCACACGACATCCGCGGTCCGTTGATGGTAATCCAAGGAACCACCGAGCTCCTTCAGATGCAAGCCGCCGACCTAACTGCCGACTACTTGAATCAGAGCCTGGGCGTCATTCACGACGCTTCCGCGGGTCTCGGGCGGCTCCTCACCGAATTACTCGATGCCAAGGCAATCGAGTCCGGTAAGGTCGACATTCAGCCCCGCCTGTGCCGGGTTTCAGAGGTTGTCAGCCAACTTACGCCCGCGGTTCAGTTGGCGGCTGCCAACAAGAAAATCGTGGTCGAGATCGATGTGCCGGTGAACCTCACCTTCGTCGCCGACCCGCAGCGATTGGCACAAGCCTTGAACAACCTGCTACTCAATGCGGTGAAGTTCTCCGACAGCGACACGACCATCACCGTGCTCGGCCGGCGCCGAGACGAAAACACCGTCTCGGTCAGCGTGATCGACCAGGGAATCGGAATCCCTGAGGACGAGTTCGACAGTGTCTTTAGCTCCTTCGCCCAGGGAAGAGCCGGCAAAAACCGCGGTGGCAGCGGTCTCGGCCTGGTGATCGCACACCGACTGATCGAACTCTTGGACGGCACGTTGCACGTCACCAGCAAGGTCGGCGTCGGATCGTGTTTCCGCATTGATCTCCCGCGCTCCCTTCCGATCAAGGTGGATGTGGCCCCATCCATGGCCTCGTGAACCTGCAGGACGCCCTCAAAATCGACGACCTCGAAGCGTGCGCGCGCGCGCGCCTGACAGCGCAAGCGTATGGATACATCGCAAGCGGAGCCGATGACGAGTTCACCCTGAACGAGAACCGTCGGGGCTTCGCACGGTGGCTCTTTCGACCGCGTGTTCTCGTTGATGTCTCGGAGATCCACACCAACGTCGAGCTTTTTGGGCACGAACTCACCCTGCCCGTTCTTCTCGCGCCCACAGCATTTCAGGCTCTATCCCACCCAGAAGGGGAGCTTGCAACCGCGCGAGCGGCAGCGGCGGCAGGCACAGCCTTCGTTGCCAGTACCCTCTCCTCCTTCGCCCTCGAGGAGATCGCAGCGGTAACCTCAGGGCCGCTTTGGTTTCAGATCTACGTCGCAGCCGATCGCGGCATCACCGAAACCCTGGTTCAGGGAGCCGCGGCAGCGGGATACGAAGCGCTCTGCGTCACGGTTGATGCCCCCGTACTGGGCCGGCGTGAGGCCGACGAACGAAACGGCTTCCAGTTGCCCGAAAAAGCAGTGCCTCGCAACTTCCTCCGATTCCTCGATCTCTCCGCCGCTTCAGAAGCCCGAGGCGGTTCGGCGCTTACCCGGCTGATCAACCAGCTCCTCGATCCCACCCTCTCGTGGCGGGATCTCGCCTGGCTCCGCCGCCTCACGGATCTTCCGTTGCTGGTCAAGGGCATCATGACCGCGGAAGATGCACGCGAAGCCGTGGCCCAAGGCGTCGACGGCATTGTGGTGTCCAATCACGGTGGCCGACAGCTGGACAGCGTCCCTGCCTCGATCGACGCTTTGCCCGAAATCGTCGAAGCGGTCGAGGGACGGTGTCCTGTCCTGCTCGATGGCGGTATCCGTCGGGGTACCGACATCGTCAAGGCCCTGGCCTTGGGTGCCGATGCGACACTGATAGGACGGCCTTATGTCTGGGGCCTCGCGGCAGGCGGCGAGGCCGGGGTTCGCCACGCCTTGAAGCTGCTTCATGACGAATTACGGACCGCGTTGGCTCTTCTCGGTTGTCCCAAGATCGCAGATCTCGGGCCGCACTTCCTGCGTCGCGGCGACTCGTAGAATAGCCCTCCAAACCAAATCGCCCGCGGCACCAATCGGTAGCCGAGTTTTTTCGCGCTTCTTCGCCGGATCGATATCGATCTGGCTGAGGAGACTCGAGTGTCCGGTTGTCGGTGTGGTGGTGTGCTGCACTTCGCGCGGTATCGCCGCAAGCCTCGTGGTGGTCCGGCAAATCTCTCGCGAGATTGCTGTTTACGCGAGAGCTTGTGCTGCTCTTTAGAGGGTTGGCGAAGGGGCTCACCCGTCCCAGATTGGAACCCTACCGCGAAACGTCCACCACCGGGGTCAAATGATCGTCGATCCTGGCGGTACTCGGATCCGTTTCCGAGTCCTCGTCGGTGTCTCCCGTGACGGCGTGCGGCGCCCGCTCGCCATCACTCAGGCGTCGAACGACCACGATGGTGCAATCGTCGTCGACCCGCTCACCGGGTGAAAAGACCTTGAGCGAAGCACTGACGTCGGTGAGCAGCTGCGCGCCGGTGGCTCCGGGGCTTTCCGCGACCACGGCTTTGAGCCGCTCGATCCCATATTCGTGATCATCGTCGTCCGTTAACTCGGTAATGCCATCGGTGTAGAGCATGATGGTGTCGCCGGGCGCCAGGGCAATTCGGACATTGGCGAATTGGGCACCTTCGATCATGCCAACAATCGGGCCGGTCGACACCAGCTCCCCCATCGTGTCGCCGCTGCGGTGCAAACCAGCGTTGTGGCCGCCGTTGACGTATTCGAAGGTATGGGTCTCGGGATCGAGCTCGCCATAAAAGAGGGTGGCGAACTTGTTGTACGGCGAGTTCTCGATCAAGACTTCGTTGAGCTGGACTGCCAGCTCAGCCGGCGAGCTGGCACGGTTTAACAAGGCCCGAACCGACGCCTGCATGACCGCCATCAACAGCGCGGCGCCGATCCCCTTGCCGGAAATATCAGCCACCACCACGGCCATGCGGCCGTCGCGCTTGGGAATGAAATCATAGTAGTCGCCGCCAATCTCGAAACAAGAGCGGTTCAAGCCGCAGATGTCGTAGCCCGGAAATACGGGGTCGCCCGCGGGGAGCAGCTTGCGCTGAATCTGCGCACCCAACGCCATCTGTTGCTTAAGCCGTTCCCGCTCGAGCTGCAAGGCCAACAGCTGCGTATTCTCGATCTTGACGGCCGCCATGTTGGCGACGAGACCGACCAAGCGGAGGTCGTCTCGACTGAAGACTTGCCCCGAGAGCCGGTGATCGAGATACACGAGACCGATGACCTCGCGGTTGTTCCACAGCGGGACGCAGATAATCGATCGAATGCCCTGCATCATAATGCTATGGGCCTGGTCGAACCGATCATCGGTCTGCGCGTCGACGGTCAAGATCGCTTGGCGGTTCTCGAGCACGGTGTCGATGATCGTGCGGCTGATGTCGACGTCTTCACCCCGGTCGTAGCCGTGAACGGCATCGATTTTGAGATCACCATCGCGCTCCAGCAACAGGGCCGCACGCTCGGCCGGCACGGCCCCCAAGATCAGGCTGAGCACCTTGTCGAGCAGCTCGTCGAGCGGCAGGTGCACCAGCAGCGCGGACGCTGCGGCGTTGAGCGCCGGCAGCAAGCTGGCACCAGGTGTTTGCTGGCCCGCTACGGTGTCGGCCTCACGGTAGCGATCAAAGCTCAGTTCCTCCGAGCCCAAAATCACGGTCCCTTGGGCCAAGGGTTCCGACACGTCCGAAACGTGCAAAGCACCACCCGAACGCAGATAGCACAGCTGAATATCGCCGATCACGATGCGATCACCATGACGAAGGAGATGTTCGCCCCGCAACGGATGGCCGTTGAGATAGGTCCCATTGCGACTACCCAAGTCGACCAGATAATTCTCCCCCTTGCGATCCACGATGTGGGCATGGACCCGGGACAACCAGGGGTCCTGGAAATGAAGGTCGTTGATGGTCCCGCGACCAATCGAGAAACGCTCGTTGGTCAGCTCGATTTCGTACGGCTCCCGCCGAGCGGTGTGAACGCGAATGAATGCCATGGCTGGCGATCCTACCCTGAGCCAGCACTCAAATTCGTCGGGAGGCGTCGGAAGAACGATATGTGCGTCGTGCCGTACTGTCGCCGGTCGGCCAAGACCAGGCCGGCGGGTGGTGAAATCTCCGCGGTCGGCTCGGCCTCGCTGGCGTGCTCCAAGGCCAATTCACCATCCGATACAAGCCAGTGTTCGGTGAGATCGAGAAGGCGATCGTAAGCAAGAAATCGATACGGTGGATCGGCGAAGATCAGGTCAAATCGTTGCGCCGGAAGTCGTTCCAAAGCCTCGGGTAAGCGGGCTCGGATTACCTGAAACGTCGACTCACCAGCCACGGTATCGCGCAGCGCTCGGGCGAGCGGTGCCGAGCCTTCGATCGCGGTCACGGACTTCGCACCGCGACTTAGCGCCTCGACCCCCACAGCACCGGAGCCCGCAAACAGATCGAGAAACGAACCGCCCACCACTTGATGCTGCCAGATCGAGAACAACGCTTCTCGAACCCGACCTTCGGTGGGACGGACCCCCTTGGCCGGCACGGCCAGCCGACGTCCACGCCAGGTACCACCCGCAATCCGGATCCCGCGTCCGCTCAAGGACTCGGATCCGCTTCGATGGCGACGTACTCCGCAGGCAACGCCTCGATCGCAACGATTCGGCGAATGGGCTGCTGAAGCCCCTGCAACTCGACACCACGTCGATCCTCGGTAACCCACAGCGCTCGCCAGCGCTGGCCCTGACGGTCGATGAGAACATCGCCGTAACTTGGCATGTAGTCTCTTGGCAAGTCCGAACGGTAGGTGGGCGCAACACGAATAGCCAGGCGCTCAGCGATCGCGATCAGACGACCGAGTTCGAGGCTCTGGGTGTCGTACCGACCGAAGGAATAGACCACAGGGCCGCGACCCGGCAGTGTCAGCCGCATCTCGCATGACTCGACCCAGTCGCCACCGACACCCGTCATGATACGGCGACGATCGAGCGCATTGTCGGTCGGGTCTTCGGTCAACAGATGGTCGAGCCACTGATTGAGTTCCTCCGGTGTCAGCTCCACCAGATTCATCTGATCCTCGTTGTCCACGCGCTCACGCAACCGGAGAGTGCCATTGCCGAAAAGCGTGATGTCGCGGCGTCCAAGTCCACTCTCACATCGGTACGTAAGACGCTCCACGCTTCGGAGGTCTTCAGCGCTACTAGGAGTCATCGAAAGGGCCAGAAGACTCACCAACAAGAACAAGGAGGTCCGATTGAGGTTCAACCCGGCACGTCCTGTCGCTCCGCCGCGACCTGCGCCGCCAGGTCGCCATAGCGGAACACAAAGCGATAAATGTATTCGAGTCCCGAGGCAACGGTGAATCCGACCACCATCATCACCATCAGCTCCGATGCCACCTCCGCGAAGTCTGCAGCCGCCATCTGAGCCTGACGCATCGCCCACGCCATCAGGACCACCGCTGCGCCCATGATCTGAAACGCTGTATTCCATTTGCTCAAGCGTAGTGGGGCAAAGCCCGTAAAGCGAAGCCGGAGGTAAATGATGAGCGCTCCGATCACGATAAAGAGGTCACGCAACAGTACCAGTATGAAGACGTAGAAAGGAATGCGTTGGGGCAGGTCGGCATTCGGCCAGGAAAGCACCAGGAAGGCGGCGGTCAACAGCAGCTTGTCGGCTGCGGGGTCGAGGTAAGCCCCGAGACGCGACTGCTGGGCATAGGAACGCGCGACGAACCCATCGAGTAGGTCCGTCAACCCAGCTATGACAAACCACGTCAGTGCAGCCATGGCCCGGCCCTGGAATACAGCCAGGACGAAGAGCGGAATGATTGCCAGTCGCAGTCCTGAAAGGAGATTGGCCCAGGTCAACGTCACGGTAGGTCGCTCCGGAGGGCGATGGCTGAACGCAAGCAGGGACACCTGGTCGACCCAGCTTACTCTCCGAGTTGATCCAAAGTGTGGCGGAACAGGTCGAGCGCTTCCTCACCCGTGATCCGCGCCGTTGGTAGACAGTCCCCGGCATCAGTAATGAGGCCGCACCGCGATGCGGTCTCACAGATGAGCGAGGTCGAGCGATTGAGGTCGATGGCACTCGCGCTCTCCAAACAGGCAAGGGGCGTAGGCGCACGCGCGAGCAGGGTCAAGAGTGCGCCCAACACCCGTCGTCGCTGTACCGCAGAGTCGGGACGGAATCGATGGACCGTTTCGTCGACCCTGAGCAATCGCAGATTCACAACCCGTACGATCTCGTTTCGTTGCTCGTGATGAAGAATATCCGTGGCGATCGGCGGGTTGCGAAGCTCGGCGTAGCGGACTTCGGGCACCAACCAGTACAGCAAGGTCGCGAATTCCGCCCTGCTGAGTTTGGGCACTGTTCGGAGCTTGCTCACGACCGGTGGTAGGTTGCTCAGGCGCCACCGGAAGCGGGCACGCTCGACGTCCTCGAACAGCGATTGGTCGTCGGGAAAACGCGCCATGAGACCCTCGTACCGTTGGAGGCCGGCCTGCAGGTCGCCGGCCTCCACGTCGAGCGCAGCCAGCCGCTCGAGCGCGTCGCGGCGGTCGGGATCGAACGTTAGCAAGGTATCCAACGCCAAGCGTTCACCAGCCGGATCGTTGAGCGCAACAGCCAGCCACCAATTCGCTTCGGCGGTTCCAGGGTCTGTCGGCGCCCAGCGTTCGAGTATGGTAAGCGCTTCAGCACCACGCTCGACGTGGCCACGAGCGAGCGCATCATCGATGCGATTCAGCTGAACCTCGACGGCGCGGGCTTGCAGATTGTGCGCCCGATCCGACCAATCGGAGTTCATCTCAGCGGCGGCCCTAAACGCCTCGAAGGCCGCGACCGGCTCGTCCGCTGATTCCGCTGCAAAGCCCCGTACCACTTGAGCCGCCAGGTACTCCGGCAGGCCTTCGGCAACCGGCGACACCAGTTCCAAGGCGTCGTGACCGCGATCGTCCAACAGGGCAAGCTGGGCTTGCAAGACAATCGCGGGATGAAACGACGGTTCCGCCGCGAGCAGTGTCTCGACGCCAGCGACCGCGACTTCAGTGGCCCGCCTTAGCCGCAGGGCATCGAATGCGTCCTGCAGCGCCGAGAGCCGCGGCGCGGCAGCGGCAAGTGGATAGCCTTCGGCGGGAGCGATCAGAAACGGTAAGTCGAGCGGGCGCACCACCGTGGTCGGTGGCACGACCGGTCTGCTGCTACACGCTACCAGCAAACCCACCGCCATGAAGGCGGTCAGGGTCGAGACTCGGCAAAGACGATGCTGGAAGCGCGCGGGCGTCACAGGAAGGGATTTACGGAGTCGCGGGGCTGGCTTCCGTGATCATGGCGATGGCGTGTTTGTAGACCAAGAACTCAGCCTGCCCAGTGTCAACCACGACGGCGAAACGATCAAAGCGCTTGAGCCGGCCTTCGAGCGTTCGACCATTCACCAACTCGAAACTCATGTGACGAGCTTCCTTCAAGCTCTGAAAGAGAAAACCGTCTTGGATGTTGATGTTATGCCTACTCATTCAGCCACTTCCTCCTCCGTGTGCGCAGGTGGCTGAGCAACCACGGAAAGCGCACCGGCAGATCCGACACTGGGAACCAGACGACCTCATCTCTTCGGCGGAACCACGTCTCTTGGCGCTTGGCATAGCGACGAGTAGCCCTAATGGTTGCCTCGATGGCCGTCTCGAAATCGATCTCACCCCGAACAAACGACGCGATCTGCCTGTAACCGATGGCCTGGAAAGCAGGAACGTCGGGTCCCACACGTTCCATCAGGGCTTTGACCTCTTCGACCCACCCTCGATCGACCATCTTCCAGACACGATCGGCGATGCGATCGTACAGGATGGTTCGCGGCAGCGTCAATCCGATGCGGAGGGCTCCCAAGCGGGCGTGGCCGAAGGGTTGCTCCGCAATCCAAGAAGACAGGGTACGCCCACTCGATCGCCACACTTCCAGGGCACGTTGAACGCGGTGGGAGTCGCCCGGGGCGAGCCGTTTTGCCGTCACCGGATCAACGCTCTCGAGCTGTCGATACAACGCGCCGAGCCCTTCTGACTCGAGCTCGACGGTCAAGGCCGCACGGGTCGCTGGATCGGTTCGTGGCAGTGGGCTGATCCCGTCCAACAGCGCACGTAAGTAGAGACCGCTACCCCCCACCACGATCGGCAACGCCCCGCGGCCCTCGATCTCGCCAATCAGCGGCCAAGCAAGATCCGCAAACTGACCCGCCGAGAACGGTTCCTCGGGCGCCAACACATCGATCAAATGGTGACGGGCCCGAGCCTGCTCAGATGCCGATGGTTTGGCCGTGCCAATGTTGAAGCCGCGGTACACCTGAAGGGCATCCGCATTGATGATCTCACCACCCAAGGCTTCCGCGATCCGGATCCCTAATTCGGTCTTCCCCGTTGCAGTGGCACCCAGCACGACGACGCATCGCAGCATTGCCCGAGCATATCCTCACCAAGGAGGTCGTGTGATCTCGAGTGCTCCGTTGGCGGCGATCTCGATATGTACGGCACCGCCCAGATCGGTCCGCAACAGGGGGATCCCCAGGGTCACAAGCCGCTCACGTACGACCTTCGCCGGGTGCCCAAAGCGATTCTTCCGACCGGCCGAGGCAATCGCCAACCGCGGCCTCACGGCGGCGAGAAACGGACGGCCGCTCGAGCTGGCACTGCCGTGGTGTGCCAGTTTCAGAACGTCGGCCCGAAGGACATCGCGAGGCCGACCCAGTGCCATTCGCTCCCCCATCTGCTCGAGATCGCCAGTAAGTAAAAACCTACGTTCGTGGACCGACGCTCGGATCACCAAAGACCGATCGTTGCGACTTAATGAATCGCGGCGAAGATCAGCCGGAGATGGATGGACCACCTCCAAGCGCCACCGGCCTACGCGTCGCTGATCGCCCGCGTACATCAGCTGAACGGGTACCCCCGGCACCTGCTGCAGCCCCTGAACGCAAGGATCGTCGTCGGACCAGCCGGGCGCCATCAAGATACTTCGGGCTGGAAGATAGCGCGCGACCGACACCAGGCCCGCGCAGTGATCGAGGTCCGGATGGGTCAGAACCAGGGCATCGAGGCGACGGACACCGAGTTTCGCCAGCGCGGGCACTAGGACGGACCCCGCAATATCGCCACGAGGCCAACCGCCACCATCGATCAACACCGATCGTGTCCCATCTCGGACCAGTACGGCATCACCCTGCCCAACGTCCAGGACACCGAGAAAGGGATCGGGTCGCATGGGTGCATGAGGCAACGCTAAAAGTATTGTTGCCAAAACCAAAGCAGTTCCAGGTCGCCAACGAAATCCCCACGAGGCAACCAGAACAAGCAACCCGACCGTCCAACCCCAGGACGGCGACACAACCCAAGTCCAATAGGGGCTTGCAGGCACCTCAGCAAGCCAGGTCACAGGCAGTAGCAGATGCTCGATCAACGGCAACGCTCGCTGGGCCGTCGCCGGTAGGGTGAGGGCAAGCCATGTCCATATGCCGACCACCATCAGCGTCAGGACCAACCACGGCGCCATCAGGAGGTTGAGCAAGGGGGCCATGGGCGAGACGATTGCGAACCGCGGCACGATGAGAGGCAACGTAGCGACCTGGGCCGCGAGGGTCGCCGCCAAGCCCATCCGAATGGACCTTGGTAGCCACGACATCCGCGCCGCGAACGCGGGCCCAAACACCAGAATCGCGCCAGTCGCCACGACGCTCAGCTGGAAACCGAAACGCTGGAGCATTTCCGGACTGCCAAGAGTCAAGATGATGATGGTTATCGCGAGCGCGTTGCGCGGCGTGGGCGGTCGTTCGGTGCCCAGGGCGAGGAGGACGAGAAGGGTCATTCCCGCCGCGCGTAGCGCTGACACCGGCATACCGGCGATACCAACGTAGCCAAGAACGAACGTTGCGCCCAGGACGAGGCGTGGCAAGCGACCGAGCCGCGACGAGAGCCACAGGATCCCGGCGGTCAACAGACCGACATGAAGTCCCGAGACCGCGGTGACATGGGCCAAGCCTGCTCGCCGCAACCCGATCAAAAGCGGCTCGGCCAGCGCGCTGCTGTCACCGAGAACCAGGGTTCGAATCAATGCCGGCCCCTGCCCCTCTTGACCGAGCAGGCACGCCTCCACCGCCATCCGACAGCGAATCCAGGGCTGGCGCCAGGCTGGCGATGGCCGCAGAACGTCCATGAATCGCGGGCTCTCGATCCGCAAGCGCCAGGTACCGGGTCGACGAGCAGTTCCATTGTTGGGTGAAACCGATCGCCGCAGGAAACCTCGGACGCGCAAACGGGCTCCCGGCCCGTACTGCCCAGCCTCGGCGGGCAAGCTGATCAACGCGCTGGCCCGCCATCGATGGAGTTTCCGCGCCTGTTCGACGGCACGGACGCGAGCCCAGACGGTGACGCGGCCAGCGCCAAAGGTGTCGTCTGTCACCGGAAATCCCGTCGTCTCGACGAGCGCTAATACGGGACGATTCGGGTCAAATGGCGTGCTTATGGACGGGCCCACAAGCATACCGGCCCAGGCCCCCAAGGCGGCCCATGCGATTATCCGACCCCTGGCACCAAGAGCGAGCCCCAGGGCCAACAGGGTTGCCAGAGCGCCCGAAGACAGCACCATGCCAGCGCTCGCGACCCAAACACCAACGATGACACCCAAGCACGGAACCCCCGCAGGGGTGATAGATCTTCCCACATCTCACTAAGACGGCAGGCCATCGCACAATCTTCGCTGGCGTCGACTTCTGCTGCCCGAAGCTCCTGGCGAACCCGCCCACTGTGATGCTGCGACCGGAGCATCCTCAAGACGAGTGCGAACGAGGCTCCGCCTCAGACCGACGACTCCTAGGTGGCCTCGGGGCCGAATAGGGATAGGACTGGCAAGCCTTGCATTTCCCTCATTAGCTGCCTCTGGAGGCGTTCGCGAGCGGCTGTCAGCTCGCTCGACGCCAATCGATCTCCTAGCCGTTCCACCGCCAGGGCCAGTCGCTCATCGAGCTGGCCTTGCAGCGCTTTGGTTACCGGCACTGTCGCGAGCAACTCCGCATCGAGCACCCCGAGCTCGGTCTCGACCGTTTCGGGTGGACCGTGAATGGCCAGGACCTTCTCCCGCCAAACCTCGTATCCGGGCAAGGCAGTCGGTAGGGCATCGGCCAGCCGGCCCAATCGAGTCTCAACGTCGATTGAGTCTGGCTCCGCGGCAGTTGCAGGCGCCGTCAGCGCTTGCTCGGCTTTCCACGCTGTCTCGATTACCGGACGCCAATAGCGCAGACTGTAGAACTTGAGGGGCCGAGCACGCTTGTCTGGGTCTTCTTGCTCGAGCTTTTCAGCGAACAGCTCAACAAGCTTGTCCTCGATCAACCGTAGCGGGATTCCCAAGTCATGCCACCGCTTCGCGACATGGTACTCCACCGGAGCAAGTAGCAGCGGAGCACCTCGCAGCCGGATGAACAGGGTTTCGATCTTATGGAAGTATCCATAAGGTGTTTCGGCGGTAGGAGGGTCGTCTGCCCGGTCGGTCGGCGGCCGGACGCTACCCATCAAGCTGCCGCCCAGGTGAGGCCGTTATCGATCGAACCGACCCGTCATGGAGCTCACCAGCAGCCAAAATACGTTCTTCACCACCCTCGATACCGAGTCGAAGGAATCCTCGGTGATCGAAACCACAGAACGTTCCTTCGACGGGCGCCTGTGCACCGCGGACACGTAGGAGATCGCCAATCTCGTGTACCGATATGCCTCGATAGGCCTCGAGCATCTCGTCAAACGGCGCCGCCAGGCATTCGTCCACACCATCGAGTAGGTCCGCTGCCAACGTGCCAAGCTCGAACGCCGCCGACCGTTCGGCGGCAACCGACGTCGCGTTCAGGGCCGGCTCCTCAACCACGGAGAGGGCGGTGTTGACACCGAAGCCGATCGCAGCGCCGCCGTGGGATTCTTCGCCCGCACCCACGACCTCGATGAGAACGCCGCCGAGCTTGCGCCCAGCGACCAAGAGATCATTAGGCCACTTGAGTCGACATGGATGGTTGAGGTACCGATTGAGGACCCGACCCAATCCAACTGCGACGGCGATCGGCAGCACTGAAGCTTGTTCCGCCGACGCCAGGGGCCGAACCATCGAAGCGTAGATGCCGCCGCCTGGGTGGCTGACCCACTTCCGTCCGTCGCGTCCACGACCACATTCTTGTTGCCACGATACCAGGTCCATGGCCGGCGTTGCATCGCCTTCGCGCGCATAGTCACGGACGATTCGCTTGGCCAGGTCGTTGGTCGACCCAACCGTTGCCAGCACCACAACCCCTTTCTCTCCACGCCGAGCACGGAGATCCTGGGCAAAGCGAAGGAACGACATTGAGCAGGTTGTGAACGAGGAAACCGCTATTCGAGCTGCGACTCGAGCTCGCGAATGCGTTCCTTGATCACCACCTCTGCGAGATCTGGCACGACCTCCCACGCAACCTCTCGGACCGCCTGGTCGCCAACCAACTCCGCGACACGTCGGGCAATCCGCTCGACGTCTTCATCGGAGAGTGATCCAAAGCCGTTGCCGTTGGTCGGTACTGATTCGTCGCTGGCTTGACGTTCGGCGGCCTCGGTGCGCGCGGATGCTACGGCGGCGATGTCGATCTCTGCCGTGACCTCGGACGCATCATCAGACTCGCCCTCGGCAGCGATGTTAACCGGCTCAGGAGTGGCCACAGTAGGCGTTACGGTCGGCTCCACAGGCGTTACGGTCGGCTCCACGAACGTCGGAGCAGGCGGAACGTCTTCCTGCGAAATCGTGCCGATTGCCACGGTCTCGAGTGGCACGGTCTCGGGTGGCACGGTCTCGGGTGGCACGGTCTCGGGTGGCACGGTCTCGGGTGGCACGGTCTCGGGTGGCACGGTCTCGAGTGGTACGGTCTCGAGTGGTACGGCCTCGAGTGGTACGGCCTCGAGTGGTACGGCCTCGAGTGGCACGCCCAGAGGTACAGGGTCGGGAGTCAGGTCAGCGAGATCGACCCGTGCCGTCGACGGGTCGGTGGTGTCGTCAACCGATGGCGCGTCATGGGCGCGAAACACTCGGGTGGCATTGTCGTACACTTCAGCAGAAGGCGCCACTTGTGTGGGTTCGTCGAACTCGAAGAGCGGCTCGTCGACCGCCGGCGGAGCCGGTTCGGTCGAATTGGAAGCGCCCGCGGTGAGGCGGCTAACCTGACCGAGAAGATCTTGGGCATCAAACGGTTTCTTGAGATGGCCATCGGCACCGACCGCGGTGGCACGGCCTTCGTCGAATGGTTCGAACGTTCCCACGAGCAGCAGAACCGGGAGGCCGTCATACCGAGCCTTGGCCTGCTCGCACACGCTATAGCCATCCGAGCCAGGCATATGAACATCAGCGATGACGAGGTCGGGACGCGCTTGCTGCAACCAGTCCAGCGCCTCGTTGCCGCTACCGACTGCTGCGACTTCGAAATCTTCATCCATGAAGGTGAGTTCGACTACCTTCTGAATCGTCACACTGTCGTCCGCAAGCAGGATCGTCTTTGCCATCGGCCTCTCCGTTAAAGTTCACCGGAGGCTAGCACCCAGCCGCGCGGCAAGTCAATCGAAGCTGTTGAGTCAGCGAGGGTTAGCGTGGCGAGTACCGGAGCTAGAGATTGCGTCGATATTCACCGCCCACGGCGTACAAGGCGCTTGTGATCTGCCCCAAGCTGCAACACGTCGCTGCCGTCATCAATGCTTCGAACAAGTTGGCCCCCTCGAGTGCCGCGTGTTGCAATCGCGCCATCGCTTCGGTCGCGCGATCGGCGTACCGGGCGTGCAATGCGTCCAGGAGTTCGAGGGCTTCTTGCTTCTCCTCCTCGGTTGCGCGGGAGAGCGCTACGTCGCCCGGAGTTTGGGCCTGGGACTCGTCGCGGGGCAAGAAGGTATTGACCCCGATGATGGGCAACGATCCATCGTGCTTGAGGTGCTCGTACTTGAGGGAATCGTCTTGGATTACACCCCGCTGGTATTGCAACTCCATCGCGCCCAGAACCCCACCGCGCGCGGTGATGGCATCGAAGATCTCCCACACGGCCTCCTCCACCAAATCCGTAAGCTCCTCGATGATGAAGCTTCCCTGGGTGGCGTTCTCGCAGAAAACCAGGCCAAACTCTTTGTTGATAATCAACTGAATCGCCATGGCGCGCCGGACGGACTCTTCGGTCGGCGTGGTGATGGCTTCATCATAGGCATTCGTGTGTAGACTCTGAGCATTGTCGTAGGTCGCCAAGAGTGCCTGGAGGGTCGTGCGAATATCGTTGAACTGGATCTCCTGTGCGTGCAGGCTCCGACCACTTGTCTGGATGTGGTATTTGAGTTTCTGGCTCCGTTCGTTGGCGCCGTAGCGATCACGCATGGCGACGGACCAAATACGACGCGCTACTCGGCCGATCACGCTGTACTCTGGATCCATGCCGTTGGAAAAGAAAAAGCTCAGGTTGGGCGCAAAGTCGTCAATATTCATCCCGCGCGCCAGGTAATACTCGAGGTAGGTGAATCCGTTGGCCAAGGTGAAGGCAAGCTGATGGATCGGATTGGCCCCTGCTTCGGCGATGTGGTAGCCACTGATCGAAACGCTATAGAAGTTCCGGACCCCATGCTCGATGAAGTAGGCCTGCACATCGCCCATCAAGCGCAGCGCAAACTCCGTCGAGAAGATGCATGTGTTCTGTCCCTGATCTTCCTTGAGAATATCGGCCTGAACCGTTCCGCGAACCTGGCGCAGAGTGTCGGCTGAGATGCGTTGGTACGTCTCGTCGTCCAGCAAGACGCGAACGTCTTCCCAGGTTGCACCACGCAGGCGGTCTGGCTGAAGCTCTTCGGCCTCGGAGATTTTCAGCTTGCCTTCCTGCCGGAGAAAGCGTCGGCACTGTTGCCGGATGGCAGCGTTGAAATAGAACGCGAGAATGGTCGGTGCCGGCCCGTTGATGGTCATCGACACCGACGTCGCCCGGTCGCACAAATCAAACCCGGCATAGAGCTGCTCAGCCTCGTCGACGCTGAAAATCGAGACGCCGCTCTCGCCGACTTTGCCATAGACGTCAGGGCGCGGACCCGGATCCTCACCGTATAGCGTCAAGGAATCAAATGCGGTCGACAACCGCTTGGCGGGTTGGGTATCGGCCAAGTAGTGGAAGCGCCGATTGGTACGCGCCGCACTGCCTTCGCCGGCGAACATCCGGGTCGGGTCCTCCGCCTGACGCTTGAAGGGAAAGACGCCCGAGGTGAACGGGAACTCGCCTGGAACATTCTCCAGCAACCGCCAAGCAAGTCGGTCGCCAGCCCCACGAAAACGTGGCAAGGCGACCTTGGACACCTGGGTTTCGGACAAAGATTCGCGATGGTTGCGAACCACAACGGCGCGACCACGCACATGATAGGTAAAGTTCTCGGCCCGATAGGCTGCGGTAAAGTCGTCCCACCCTTCGAGCTTCGCCCGGTTCTTTTCGTCGAGCGCCTCGAGACTGACGTCGTGTGCTTCGGCGACCGCCGCGGTTGTGGCATCTTCTTCCGTGTCGGCTAGGGACTGCCATTTAGCACCAGGGTCGCGTCCTAGACGCGCCAAGGCACGCCGCAAGCCATCGACATCGGCAGCGGTATCAGCCTGCTGCTGTGCCCATGCGCGGTACTGCCGTCCTGTGTCGGCGACATCACTCAGGTACCGTTCGCGCCCCATTGGAATGATCGAAGTCGCTCCGGCGGTGACCCGGACCGACGAAGACGAGGAGCCACTCTTCCAACCAAGATCAAAGCGCTCGTTGAGTTGCTCGATCAGGTAAGCGTAGAGTGCATCGACGCCGGGGTCGGCAAACTGGGCTGCGCTGGTGCCGAATACCGGCAAGCTAGTGAGGGCCTCGTCAAATCGATTTTGATTGCGCTGGAGTTGTTTGCGGACGTCGCGTAGCGCGTCCTCACTGCCCCGCCGGGTGAACTTGTTGATCACCACCACGTCGGCAAAGTCCAGCATGTCAATCTTCTCGAGCTGGCTCGGGGCACCGTATTCCGCGGTCATGACGTACATCGCGAGATCACAGATCTCGGTGATCGAACTGTCACCCTGACCAATCCCGGCCGTTTCGACGACCACCAGGTCAAACGCCTCACTCATCAACCCAGCGACCTCCTCGATGGCGTCAGCCAACTCCCCCTTTGCGCCACGCGTTGCCAATGAACGCATAAACACGCGGTTGTTGCGCAAGGAGTTGAACCGGATCCGATCACCGAGCAACGCGCCACCCGTGCGGCGGCGCGTGGGATCGACACACAGGACTGCGATCCGTTTGTCATCAAAATCACTCAGAAAGCGGCGCACCAACTCGTCGATCAGGCTCGACTTGCCTGCGCCGCCGGTACCCGTGATTCCGATCACGGGCGCCTTACGGGCCTGTTGGCCTGCTGCCGCCCGTTCTTCCGAGTCCACCTCAGAGGGCGTTGGGCTGCTTCCATTGAGCCCGAGCTCGGCCCGCGTAATGCGGCGCGACAGATGTTGCCGAGCACCACCGCCGTTCAATGCGAGCCCCGCGACATCGAAGTCACAGGTCTCGACGACATGGTTGATCATGCCTTGCAAACCCAAGGTGCGGCCGTCATCAGGCGAGAAGATCCGATCGATGCCCGCCTCGTGGAGCGCTTCGATTTCACGCGCCACGATGGTTCCGCCGCCACCTCCGAATATACGCACATGGCGCCCACCTTGCTCATCGAGGCGCTGGCGGAGGTACTGGAAGAACTCCATGTGTCCGCCCTGATAGCTGGTGATCGCGACCCCCTGGGCGTCCTCCTGAACCGCGGCGTCGACGATGTCCTCGACGCTACGGTTGTGGCCCAGGTGGATCACCTCCACGCCCGTCCCTTGCAGGATGCGGCGCATGATGTTGATCGAGGCGTCGTGGCCATCGAACAGGGAGGTCGCGGTGACCAGACGAACGGCGTGCTTGGGGCTGTAAGGCTCGATGATGCTCATGTTCCGGATTTCGAGGTGTTCGGGTTGGGGCCACGGCGCGGTCGCCAAGGCCTTTACAACCTTACCGCAGTCCGCCGCTCGCGCGGGGGTGTCGCGCGTGGCATGATTCGCAGCCAAGGAGGCCCTGGCTCAATGTCATTCACCGCCGAAGAAAGCGCTCGCTGCCGTCACGATTTTCCCGCACTTGGACGCCGGCTGGACGATGGTACGTCGTGTGCGTTTCTCGATGGTCCCGCGGGAACACAGGTGCCGAGCGTCGTGATCGACGCGGTTTCCGGCTACTACCATAAGGTCAGCGCCAACACCCAAGGCCAGTTCGTCACCTCGATCGAGTCCGATGCGGTCGTCGATGAGGCCCGAGCCGCGGTCGCCGATTTCGTCGGATCGAAAGAGGGCGGAACGATCTCGATCGGTGCCAACATGACCACCCTCAGTTTCTCGCTCAGCCACGCGATCGGCCGAACCCTCGAGGCTGGCGACGAGGTCGTCCTGACCCAGCTTGATCACGAGGCGAATCGGGGACCGTGGCTGCAGTTGGAGCGCCAAGGTGTGGTCATCCGTGAATTGCTCCTTCGGCCCGACGGCACCCTCGACCCCGAGAGCTACGCCGTGATCGGTCCCAAGACCAAGTTGGTAGCAATGGGCTTGGCGTCGAACGCGCTCGGAACGGTCAACGATGTCGCGACGATCCGGCGTCTTGCCCATGACGTGGGGGCGCTCCTGCTGCTGGATGCCGTGCACTACGCACCGCACTTCCCCATCGATGTCCGCACATTGGACCCCGATTTCCTCTTGTGCTCGGCCTACAAGTTCTATGGGCCGCATGTCGGCTTGCTTTATTCCCGACCGGGCTTGCTCGCTTCGCTGCCCACCGACGTGCTTCACACCCAATACCCCGGCGCGCCGTATTGCATCGAGACCGGAACACTGAACCATGCGGCACTCGCTGGCGTGACCACAGCCATCAACTATCTGGCGTCCTGGGGCAAGGGCGGCAGCCGGCGAGCGTGCCTGGTCGACGCCATGACCGCCATCGGCGCCTATGAACATACCGTCGCACGTCGGTACTACCGTCGGGTGATCGACCTACGTGGCATCACGGTTTGGGGCCCTGACTTCGAAAGCGCATATCGCGCCCCGACCGTCTCCGTTACGATCGAAGGGATGCACCCCACAACGGTCGCCAAGGCGTTGGGGTCGCAGGGCATCTTCGTTTGGGACGGTGACTTCTTTGCCGCCCGCCCGGTCGAGGTTCTCGGGCTGGCAGCGGGTGGCGGCCTTCTGCGGGTGGGTATGTCGATGTACAACGCCAACGCCGAGATCGATCGCCTTATCGATGCGCTCGATCAATTCGTTGGCCAACGATCCGTTGTTGCGATGTGAGTCCATTTCGGACAGCTCGCCGCGCCGTACTCGCGGTGCTCTTGGTCGCGTTGACGATTGAAGCCAACGACGCCCTCGTTGACTGGATCGTTGATGCGTTGGCCACCTCTGGTGCCGATTGATACCAGCGCTGGCAAGGATTCGAACGCATCATTCGAGCTCAGTCACGCCCGCCTCGACCCAACTGGCCGATGCTCGAACCGGATCACCCCAGGCTCCGAGGCCGAGTCAACCTGAACAAAGCCAGCCTTCTGAAGGACGCCGATCGACGGCGTTAGATCAGGCAACGTCTCGGCAATCACATGCCCTACGGTGGACTCCTGGTATGCAAAATCGAGCAAGCCACCGACGGCCTCTGTCGCAAAGCCTTGGCGTTGAAAGGCGGGTAGGACCGAATAACCAATCTCCACCGATTCTTCGAACGGTGGCCCCTTGAAGCCACCCGCACCGACCGCAATGCCACCATGGCCTTCGGAACGGAGGAGGAAGTAGTGAAATCCCCATCGCTCGAAGGCTGGGTTCTCGGCAATTTGATCGAGCATCCACCGTGTCGCATCCTCATCGTAAAGCGGTGGCGGCCAGGCAGCTGGCACTTCGGCGCCAAGGACCCTGGCGAGATGGTCTCGTCCGTCGAGCTCGGCGCGAAGGGTAGCCGCGGTACCCGGTATGAGGTCGAGACGTTGCGTTCTGATGGGCATAGGCTCCTGCGTGGATTTACAACGAGAAATGGGCAACCGCTATCCCGTATAGATCTCGAGTTCTTTCAGCTCCTTCAGCTGATCGCGAATCGCCGCGGCTTCCTCGAATTCGAGGTTTTTGGCAGCGGTCTTCATTCTCTTCTCGAGATCTTTGATGCGCTCTCGCAACGGCCGGCCATCGTCCTCCGCGACCGCGGAGAAGCCTGGATGTTCCGTTGAGTACAGGTCGAGGTTGGCCATGGCGACCAAAGGGTTGTGGATCTCCTTGATGATGGTCTTGGGCTCGATGCCGTGCTCCTCGTTGTAGGCGTGCTGCCGCTTACGACGACGGCGGGTCTCGCGCAGTGCACGACGGATGGAATCTGTTTCGCGGTCGGCGTAGAAGATCACCCGTCCTTCCAAGTTACGCGCTGCCCGACCGGCGGTCTGGACCAACGACGTCTCGGAGCGTAGGAAGCCTTCCTTGTCCGCGTCGAGGATCGCGACCAGGGCAACCTCCGGCAGATCCAGACCCTCACGCAACAGGTTGATGCCCACCAGGATGTCGAAGGATCCCTTGCGCAGCTCGGTGAGGATCTCGGTCCGCTCCAACGTCACGATGTCGCTGTGCATGTAGCGAACGCGCATGCCCAACTCGGTCATGTACTGGGTGAGCTCCTCCGCCATTCGCTTGGTCAAAGTGGTGACCAAGACCCGCTCCCCGCGCGCGGCGACGGCCTTCGCCACGCCGATGAGGTCATCGACCTGGCCCTGCGCCGGACGTACCTCGATCACCGGGTCGAGCAACCCGGTTGGACGGATGAGTTGCTCGGCAATGACCCCGCCCGCCTGCTCCAACTCCCACTCTTTGGGCGTCGCGGAGACGAAAATTCGCTGACCGGGACGGGCGTCGAACTCTTCGAAGGTCAACGGTCGGTTGTCGAGTGCGCTGGGCAGCCGGAATCCGTGCTCCACCAAGGTCTGCTTCCGTGAACGATCACCGTTGAACATGGCACGCACCTGAGGAATCGTCTGGTGCGACTCGTCGATAACCATCAGCGGTGACTCGGGGAAATAGTCGAGCAGGGTCGGCGGTGGCTCTCCGGGTGCGCGGCCGGTGAGGTGACGCGAGTAGTTCTCGATCCCATGACAAACACCCATCTCTCGTAGCATCTCGAGGTCGAACCGCGTCCGCTGTTCCAGGCGTTGGCGTTCGAGCAGGCGGCCCTCGCTCTCGAGTTGCGCCAGGCGCTCGGTGAGCTCGAGGCCGATGGTCTTGATTGCCGCCTCGGTCTTTTCCTTCGGCGTCACGTAGTGGCTGGTGGGATAGACACTAACCTCCTGGACCTCCTGTAGCACCTCACCGCGCAGAACATCGATCCGGGAGATACGCTCGACCTCGTCGCCGAAGTACTCGATCCGCAAGCCGACGTCTTCGTAGGGCGGAAGGATCTCGAGTACATCGCCCCGCGCGCGGAAGGCACCGTGGAAAAGATCGAGCTGGGTACGCTCGTACTGCATGTCCACGAGCTTGCACAGGGCCAGGTCCATACCTTGATCGTCGCCGACTTCGAAGAAGTGCAACATGCCACGAAAGGACTCCGGCGAACCGAGACCGTAGATGCACGAAACCGACGCGACCACCAGTACATCCCGACGCTCAAAAAGCGACTTGGCAGCCCGCACCCGCAGCCGCTCGATCTCTTCGTTGATCGAGGATTCCTTCTCGATGTAAGTGTCCGATTGCGGAACATAGGCTTCTGGTTGGTAGTAGTCGTAGTACGAGACGAAGTACTCCACCGAGTTGTTCGGGAAGAAACTCTTGAATTCCTGGTAGAGCTGAGCTGCCAGCGTCTTGTTGTGGGACAGCACCAGGGTTGGCCGGTTGATTGCCTCGACCACCTGCGCGATGGTGAAGGTCTTGCCGGACCCGGTAACCCCGAGCAAGACCTGATCGCGATCGCCAGCTTCGATCCCCCCTACCAGCTGGCGGATCGCCTCCGGTTGGTCACCGCTCGGCGTGAACTGCGAGACGATCTGAAAGTCGGGCATCACTTACCTCTGAGGAACAGTTGAACTCGGCGGTGGTCACCGAACGAGCCGATCATCATAGCATCCAGCGACGCCCTCTCTGGCCCCGACGAACCGCTATACTGATGCCCGCATGCGTCATCGCTACCGCTATCTCGATCCCGAGCTCATCCAAGCCATCCTCGCGGGTCTCGACCTCCAGCGGTTGTTTCAGCAACTCCTACTGGCCAGCGCTGGCGAGCCCGAAATCGCCCGTGAGTGGATGCAGCGGCTGCAGGACGAAGGCTACATCGATGACAGCGTCGATCTGGAGGCCTTCTTCGAGGCGCTCGAGGATCAACAGGCATTGGCGCGCGATTCGGAAGGCAGGCTTGGTTTGACCGCCGTTGGCGAGCGTCGGATCCGGCGCAGTGCCTTCGAGGAGGTCTTCGGTGGGCTCGAGCGTGGAGGACCTGGCTACCACCGCCTGGGCAGCGCGGGCCAAGGTGTGGAACGGCTCCCCGAAACGCGCCCCTATGCATTCGGTGACGAGCTCAATGACATCGATCCGTTTCGCTCACTTCACAATGCGTTGACGCGGACACAGGGCCGACTCGATTTGGCGGAAGAAGACCTCGAGGTCTTTGAGACCGAGCACTTGACATCGTGCGCCACGATCGTCGCGATCGACATCAGCCATTCGATGGTGTTGTATGGCGAAGACCGGATCACGCCAGCGAAGAAGGTGGCGCTCGCGCTGACCGAGCTGATCACCACCAAATACCCCAAAGATCACCTGGGCGTAGTTCTGTTCGGCGACCGTGCGCGTCGTCTCGATCTCGCCGATCTCCCGTACGTCGATGCCGGGCCGTACCACACCAATACCCGCGAGGCGCTGCAGATGGCCCGCGGTCTGCTCGCCCGACAGAAGCAGCCGAACAAGCAGATCTTCCTCATTACCGATGGCAAGCCTTCGGCCATTACCGAGAACGGCACCGTCTACAAGAATCCGTTCGGACTCGACATGCGGATCGTCAATCGGACGTTGGAAGAAGCCGATCAGTGCCGAAGACAGAAGGTCGTGATCACCACGTTCATGATCGCAACCGACCCGACCCTCACCGCCTTCGTCGAAAAGCTGACCCAAATCAACCGTGGCCGCGCCTATTTTGCCTCCCCATACAACCTCGGCGAGTTCATTTTCGCCGATTACATCCGGAACCGCCGCAAGCGCGTCAAATAGCGTCCGAGATTCAGGGTTCCGACCGAGGATAGAAACACCATGCGTAAGGCAATGTTCATCTTGATCCCGATCACCATGGTCTTCCTGCTCCCTGGCATCGCGCTAGGCGAAGAGCCCGTTCGACGGATCAAACAATCCTACCTGCCGGACTCGGCTCGATTGGTCCATCTCGACCTGTCGTTCGGTGACATCGCCGTCGAAGGTTCAGACGGTGCCAACGTCGAGGCCGAGGTCGAGCTGTTTTGCAACCGCGACAACGAGATGGCATGCCGCAACCGTTCGGACCGCCTGCGACTCGTGGCCCGTATCAAAGGCAAGAAACTCACGATCAAGACCAAGGGCACCCCGCGTGGACGCTTGACCGGCATCCAGGCGCGCATGGTGGTACGTATCCCCAAGGATCTGGCGGTCGAGATCGACCTGCGCGCCGGAAATGTTGCGGTGACGGGCATGCGATCGAGTGTCGAGATCGACGCGCCCTCGGGCGATGTCGAGATTGCTTATCCTCAACGCACTGTCGGCAAGGTCGCGCTCGACGTCGGTATTGGTTCGGCCAACCTGTGGCTGGCCGATGGCAGTCGCCTCAAGGGCGATGGCTTTCCTCGGACGGTCGACTGGCAGTCTGATGGCAGCGCCTTCATCAACGTCAACGTCGGCACCGGCGACATCGAAGTTCGGTTGCAGTAGCGACTGTGGTCGAAGCGCGGCAGCCCAGGTGATCCATGTCGAGTGCTGCGCTGCCCCAATTCGGCCGTCTGGCCGCAGTCAACATTCTTGCAAATGTCACGGTGCCCTTGGCCGGGTTGGTGGATATCGCCATGCTCGGCCGACTCGACGACATTCGCTTCCTGGCCGGGGTCGCGCTCGGCAGCGTGGTCTTTGACTACATCTACTGGAACGCAGGTTTTCTGCGCATGGCAACAACCGGCGCGACGGCACAGGCCGTCGGCCGAGGGGACGCCGTCGCTTCGGTTCAGGTCTTGCACCGGACCCTCGCCTTGGCGCTTGCCGCCGGCTTCTTTTTGATTCTGCTGCGTGATCCGATTGGTGATCTGGCGCTCGAGGTGCTGGTTGGCGCCCCGGATGTCGAGACCGAGGCCCGCGCGTACTATGACGCGCGCATGCTCGGTGCCCCCGCCACCCTCCTCGGCTTGGTGTTCCTCGGTTGGTACCTGGGCCGGGCCGAGAGCCAGATCGCGTTGCTTCTCACCGTGGTCGCCAACGTGGCCAATATCGTCCTCAACTACGTCTTCATCATGCGCCTCGATCTCGCAGCGCAGGGTGCGGGATTGGCCACCGCCCTCAGCCAATACCTCCTGCTGGGAGTCGCACTCATCTGCTACCGCTCACGGGTTCAGCGGGAATCGTGGAGCGGGTCAACACTGTTCGACCGTCCCGCCATCTTCGGCCTGCTCCGGCTGCACCGCGATCTCTTGCTGCGCACCCTTTGCCTGACCACCGTATTTGCGCTGTTCACCAACATCAGTGCCGCTATGGGAACGGTGTGGCTGGCCGCCAACACGCTGCTGCTGCGGGTGGTCACCACCGCCGCCTTTCTGGTCGATGGTGTCGCCTACGCCACCGAAAGCCTCACGGGCATTCTGTATGGCCGCGGCGACGAGTCCGCTTTGGCCGCATTGCTGGCCAAGGCCAAACGCGTCGGCCTCTTTTTCGCTTCCGTGGTCTTGATGGTGGTCCTGTTCGTTCCCGACCTCTTCTTCGGCCTGCTCACCTCTCACGAACCCGTGGTGGCGACGGCGGTCGCGTTTCGGTGGTGGCTGCTACCGATTCTTCTTCTGGGGTCCCTAGCCTATATCTACGACGGCTATTTTCTCGGATTGACGGCTGCGATCACGCTTCGCAACGCTATGGCCATCAGTTTCGGTTTCTTCTTGCCGCTCGCCGCCTTGGCAGTAGCTTGGAACAACGCCCATGTCCTGTGGGCTTCGCTGGCGACCTTCATGGCAGTCCGCGTGGGACTTCTCCACCGTGCAAGTCACCAACACTTCGCAATCACCGACGACGGTGCCGAAGGCAGCTCATGACAACCGAACCACCGCCCCTCCACGTCGCCCTCGTTGCACCCGAGATCCCATGGAATACGGGCAATGTCGGCCGTACCTGCGACGCCACCGGAAGCCACCTCCACCTGGTTCGTCCACTCGGCTTCTCGCTCGACGAGCGTCGGCTTCGGCGCGCGGGCCTCGATTACTGGCAGCGACTGGCTCCCGACGTCTGGCCCTCCCTCGATGCGTTCGAGGAGGCGCTACCCACCCTCGGCCAGCCGCTGTTCTTCTCCGCCGAGGGCGAGCGCTCACTTTGGGAGACTGATCTGACCATCCCGCGCATGTTGGTCTTCGGCAGCGAGTCCGCCGGTTTGCCAGGCCCTTTGCGAGCGGCCTACCCAGATCAACTGGTCAAGATACCCATGACCGGCCCTGCGCGTTCGCTGAACCTCTCCACCGCGGCGGCAGTTGCCATCTACGAGGCCCTGCGCCAGCGCGATCGCGCTGCGCTCGGGCGGTTCGCGGACTGAGGCGAAGCCTGAGAGGCGCCACGGCAATCGACGGGCTCTTGTTCACGACAATCGATGGTTGGGCGTGTCGGGAATCGGTTCTTTGAGGTTGGCAACCTTGTACTCGAGGTATTGGTTATGTCTTGGATCGAGGGCGAGTGGATTTTCGAGTATTTTTCCTGGATGACGGGGACGAAGTCGTGGAGGGAGGCAACGGGCTGTAGCGGATAGGCGTCGAGGGGACGGTAGCTTCTCCTGGTAGCGGCAAGGAGCAATGCGACCCGTATGACTTCCATACTGGCGCCGTTGTCATGGAGCTGTTCTGCGAGGCGTTGATCGGCGGTCCGTATGCGCCCCCTCGTGCCGGGTGTTGCCTGGTAGAGGGCGAGGAGGTGTTGGATGAACTGGTTGCGGTCGAGTTTGCTCATTGCTGGGTCAAGCGTTGCGGGTTGAAGACCTCGAAATAGAGCTCGGCGTCAATCTTTTCGAGCCGTCTGTGAGCCGCGACATCGAGTAGATCGTTGGCCATGTTTGCGAGGATTCGCAGGTTTCCGGCAGAGATGTCCGATCTCGCGGTAGAAATCGCGTAGGCCGCTTTGAGGCCTGGCGAGGAGAATCGGCCGACGCCATTCGCCGCTCGGGTTACAATTTTGCGCGACCGGATCGCCCGTGATCGGATGAGGCCAGAGGGTCTTGGCGAGTAGGTCGAGCTCGCGACGCAGCTCTCCAGGGGCAGGCGGCGCAGCCAGTAGCAGACCGACGACCAGAAACCGCAAGCGGGCCATCGATCGAGGGTGATGCGAGATGACATTGGCCTCTCCAGACCCGCCACCGGTCATTCGGCAGCGAAGGCAGAAGCTATCCACACCTCCTGCGCCCGGGAAGACGCATCCTCTGCGGGTCCAGGGCGAAAATCATCGAGTTCGATCACCTGCGTCCAGGCTTGACACATCGCCCTCGAGCGTCGCGTTGGTAGACGTTTCCAAGTCGGAGGTGGACACCGACATGGATTGCGGACGTCGCCTCGATGCCCACAGGGACAGGATTGCGTTCAGCATTTGCCACCCTTCGCTTTTGCGCCCCGTTGCCGCCTCCACGGGGTTATCCGGCGACCCGCGCCCATGTCCGCGTGGCCGTGGCGGACGCCTTCGTTGGCTCCGAGAGGGCGAGGGGATGACCCAAGAAGAATTGGCGCGAAGAATCGACGTTGATCCGTCGAGCTTGGCTCAGGCCGAAGATGGACTGAGCCTTCGGCAGGATGTCAACCAGAGAATCGAAGCGGTGCTCAAGCACGCTGCTAGCGGCTTGAAGCTGGTCGACTTCGAGTTGGAGCGAAAGCGAGTCCGGAACGGCTATCCGGCCGAGGTGGTGAGCTTGGGGGATCGGCTGCGGAAGCGGCGTCTTGACCTCGGGCTCTCAGTAGTTGAGGTTGCCGAGCTTCTTGGATGCCGCGAGCAGACCATATTGAACTGGGAGTTGCGAGGAAAGGCGATGTCGAGGGAGATACGGAAAAGGGTGGTCAGGTTCCCCGACTAGATTCGGCTTTGCCCATTCACAGCCAAGCCTCCCATTTCTTCTGGACCAGATTCCAGGTGAGCCCCTCAGTGTCGATCGGGGCAAATCGCACCAAACTTCACAGATCTCCGATTTCCCCCATCCGTCGCCAAGGAGCAAGCCTCAGTGCCGCAAAAGTTAGGCAATCACGTCAAGCGGAAACGGTCGGCTATCGAGCGCGATTCGCCATGGACTTCGCGTCATGTCGGCCTTATCATATGGACAACATGCTTTGGCACGATTTACGGCTCAGTCTTCGGCGTCTGGTCAAGAACCCGGTCGCCAATGCGGCAATTTGCCTATCCCTCGCTCTCGGGACCGGTATGACATCGGCGATCTTCAACATCATAAAAGCTGTCTTTGTCGACTCATTGTCGACCCTCGAACGGCCGGACGAGCTGATCACCTTGAATGGCAGCGATACCACTACGCCGGGTGGCGTGCTGCCCATCTCATACGCGAACTACGAGGATCTGCGCGCCCACAATCGCGATTCGATGGATCTCGCGGTCTTTCACTACAACCGGATCAATCTGGTCGACGGCGAGATTCCGCAGCGGGTGTTCGCGCAAACCGTGTCACGGCACTATTTCGACCTGCTGGGTGTTCCTGCGGCGCTCGGGCGGGTATTCCATGCCGAGCAAGACGTGGCTGAGTCGGATCCGGTGGTGGTCTTGAACCACAGCCTGTGGACCTCGCGCTACGGTGCCGATCCAGCGATTCTGGGACACCAGATGCGCTTGAATGGTCAGCTCTTCACGGTGATCGGCGTCACCCCGGCTGGATTCAAAGGCACGGCGACCTTCAATGGGCCGGATTTGTGGGTGCCGATCGACAACTTTGTGCAGCTGTACGGTACCGACGCACCCTTGCGGGATCGTTCACTGCGCGCGCTGTCGGTCTTCGGGCGCCGCGCACCTGGTATGTCGATGGCGCAGGCGGAAGCCAGCCTCCGGGTGGCGACCAGCCGACTCGTCCAGGACCACGCCGCGATCAACGAGAATCGTCGATTCGACCTTCAGCCGCTGACCGAAACCGCGATCAACCCACAGATTCGTCACCTCTTCGTGCGCGGCAGTTGGATGGTGCTCGGCCTGTCGTCGCTGCTCTTGGTGATCGCGTGCGTCAACATGGCGAGCCTGCTCCTAGCACGCGCCAACACACGCAAGCGCGACATGGCGGTGCGCTTGGCGCTGGGCGCTGGCCGTGGTGCGATCGTCCGCCAACAATTGGTGGAAAGTGTGGTTCTCACCGGCCTCGGCGGGGCGCTCGGGCTGGTGGTTGCGTTTGTGTTGCCAACGTACCTATGGCGCTTTCGCCCTTCCTTCATGACCGACGATGCGCTGGCGCTCGGGGTCGATTCCGGTGTCGTGCTGTTCAGCATCCTGGTGGCCCTCGGCACGGGTGTGATCTTCGGCTTGATTCCGGCGCTTGGCGCCGCGCGCGCGGAGCTGGTGTCGGTGATCAAGGATCAAGCCACGTCTCCGATCGGCGCCAACCGCTGGTACAGCTGGCGCCATTTCGTGCTGCTGTTCCAGGTCGGCCTTTGTGTGGTGTCGCTCGTCGCAGCGGGACTGTTCTTGCGTAGCTGGTCGAACGCCCAGGCCCTCGATCTCGGCTTCGATCCCGACCATCTGGTCATCATGACCTTCGACACCGGTGCCCAAGGGCTCGACGAGGTGAGTGGACGGCAGTTCTTGCAGCGGCTGGCCGCCGATGTCGAGTCGAATCCGGCGATCGAGAAGGTGGTGTTCTCGTCGAACCGCCCGCTCAACCGCGGCGCGCTGTATACGCAGGTCGCGACGGAGACGCTGGCGCGCGACGAGTCCCCCCTCGTGAGGTTGAACACCGTCTGGTCCGGCTACTTCGAGACTCTCGACATCGACCTGGTCGCAGGTCGCACCTTCACCGACGCAGATCGCGCTGACGCCGAGCCCGTGGTGGTCATCAACCAGGCCTTGGCCGAGCTGTTGTACGGCGAAGGCGACGCTTTGGGCCGTGCGATCGACCTCGATCTGGGCACCGACACGGAGCATCGCGTGGTGGGGGTGGTGGCCAACAACAAGTACATCATGGTGACGGAAGAGCACATGCCTTGCGCGTTCTTGAGCACCCTTCAGTACGTGTCGCCAACCGTTACCCTTTACGCGGCGACGCGCAGCGCGCCAGAGCCTCTGGTGCAGCCGGTGCGTCAGGCGGTCCAGCGGCTCGATCCTCTGCTACCGATTTCCGAGGTCCGAACCTTGCGCCAGGAAGTCGATCGACGGCTTTGGGCGCCGCGCCTCGGTGCCTCACTGCTCGCTGTCATCGGTGTTCTCGCCCTGGTGCTGGCCATCATCGGCACCTACGGCACGGTAGCCTACTCGGTGAGTCAGCGGCGCTGGGAGATCAGCCTACGGATGGCGATGGGCGCCAACCGCTGGAAAGTCTTGCGCATGCTGCTACGCCAAGCGATGACGCCGGTGGGAATCGGCATCATGCTCGGCACTGTTGCCGCCGCCTTCGTGGGTCGGGCCATGGCCGGCCTACTGTTCGGGCTGTCCGGGACCGACCCCATCGTGTTCATCACGGTGGGACTGTTGCTCGCCGTGACCGCGCTTGCCGCTACCCTGCTGGGCTCGCGGCAAGCGATGAGCGTCGAGCCGGCATCGGTGCTGCGGGAGCGGTGATCGCGTAGCCACCGGTCTCGCCGACAACAGCGCTACTCGGCGCGCAAGACATGGGCGGGCTGCACCCGCAGTGCTCGGCGAAGGGGCACTACGGTACCCACCAAAGCGCTCGCCAGCAGCAGAACGATCACCACACCAAAGGCCAAGGGCGAGCGGGCATCGGCAAGGTAGAGCATCGAGTCCAGAACGCGCACGGCGAAGAAGGTCAGCACGGCACCAATCGCCAGACCGAGGCCGACGATCACCAGGGTTTGACTGAGCACATTGCGACGAATCTCGGCGTGGTTGGCGCCCAACGCCATCCGGATGCCAATCTCACGACGCTGTGCCGCCACGCTGTAGGCCATGCAGCCGTAAATGCCGGTGGCCGACAAGAGCAGCGCCAGCCCCGCAAAGATGGTCACCAGTACAGCGCTCATGCGCTGTGGCCACAGCGTGCCGAGCAGACGGCGCTGGATCCAGGTGCCGTTGGCCAACACGAGATTGGGATCAAGGCGTTGGAGCGTACCCTCCACTTCCTTGAGCGTGGCCAGCGGCATCGGGGTTTCAACGCCTGCGAAGATTACCGCCATCGGCAGAAAGACCTGTTCTCTGGGTCGATAAAAGTGGGGAGTTGGCCCCTCGTCAAGCCGATGGTAGATCGCATTGGCGGCCACCCCTACCACCTCGAGCGGTGTCGCGTCCGGCTCATCTACCAGGATTAGACGGCGACCGACTGGATCGCTTTCTCCCCATAGATACTCGGCAAGCGTTTCGTTGACAACCGCTACCGGGCGGGAATCCTCACGATCCGTCAAGTCAAATGCGCGACCTTTACGGATCGGAATGCCGAGGGTCTCGAAATAGTCGTTCGAAACCACGTCCTGCCGGGTACCGATACCCGGCTCGCTCGACGACCGAGAGCCACCTTCCGCGCGAAGCTCATGAAAGATTCCGTTAGGTGCCAACGGTCGATTGGATCCGATCGCAACCGTTTCGACCCCGGGTAGCGTTTGTATCTCTTCGAGAGAACGACGGAAGAACTCACGCGAGCGAACGGGATCGTAGCCGAGATCGCGAAGGTTGAAGCCGGTCGAGATCAGTCGCTCGGCGGCAAATCCAGGGTTTGCTGCCAAGAAACCACGGAAATTCTGAATCAAAAGACCCGCGCTCACCAGGGATACGGCCGAGAGCGCAATCTGGCCGACGACCAGTAGATTGCGGGCGCTGTACCAACGGCCACCGCGTGAGTCTCCATCTCGCTCATAGAGATGGGTCATGAGATTTCTCGAGAAGATCTGCGAGGCCGGAGCCAGGCTAAAAATCAACCCCGCAAGGATCGAGGCGCCCAATGTGAAGAGCAGAACGCGGTGATCCAATCTGGGGCTCAGGCTGGTGAGTTCGGTAAGGAAATTCGGCATGAGGGTCCAGAGAACACTGCGTGTAGCGGTCGCGAGTAGCAACCCCACCAGACCGCCGGCGAGTGACAGTACAAGTGCCTCACAGATCAGCTGCCGCACGATGGTCCATCGTCCGGCCCCCATAGCCAAGCGAGTGGCGATCTCGCGACGACGCGCGGTCGCTTGGGCAAGCAGCAAGCTGGCGACGTTGCCGCAGGCGATCAGGAGCAGCAGCCCGACGATCGCCATGAGCCACAAGCCGCTACGGGTCATACGATCCCAGTCGTTGATCCCGAGTGACGACTCTTGCAGAGGCTTGATGAGCACCTCGGAGTCTTCGTTGGCCGCCGGGTAAGACTTCCGCAAGGAGGCGTGGACCGCCTCGAGTGAGGCCTCGGCTTGACTGGCTGAAACACCGGGAGCCAGGCGACCTACAATGTCGAAAATGCGCCAATCACGGGCCATCATGCGCGGTCCGAGATGCGAAACCTCACGAAAGGTTGCGATCGGGATCCAGGCTTCAACGTTGATGATCTTGTATGTGCCGTTGAAGCCGGCGTCCGCGACACCGATAATCTCGAAGGGTGTGCGGTTGATCTCGATGCGTTGGCCCACGATGGCGGGATCACCACCGAAGCGACGTTGCCACAACTGGTGGCTAATCACCACCACCGTGCGTCCGTCGGTGTCGGACTCTTCGAGCATGCGCCCCACAGAACTACCGACGCCTAGCATCTGAAAATAGCCTGGTGACACGAAAGCGCCAAAAATCCTTTCTGGGTTCGCGCCGGTTCCGCCAAAGGTAAAGTAGTCCACCCGGGTCGCTGAGATCGAGGAGAACCCGTCCACATGGTCCCGGACGTCTTCGAAATTGGGATAGGAGTGCGGCAAGAAGCCGGGGCCTTCATTCGATAGTCCCCAAACACCGACGAGCCTTCCGCTGCCTTTGATACCCATGTCGCCAAGGAAAGCGGTGTTGACAAGCGTGAAGATGGCCGTGTTGGGGCCAATGCCCATGGCCAGCGACAAGATGACCACCAGACTCAGGCCAGGATGGCTGAGCAGGCGGCGAAGTGCGAAGCGTAGGTCTTGCTGTAACCGTTCCACGTCGAGTCCTCCTATTGGACGTACCCTAGGCTGCGCAGACGCTCGAGCTCTTCGGCGTCGACCTCGCTGGCGTCGGCGTTGGCATCCAAGCGCTCATTCGCAACCTTTTCGCGCCAACTGTCGAGAACCCCGGCCAACCGCTCAACGACGTCCGTTTGCGCTTCGGCCAAGTTGGTGGTGGCGGCACGGTCGGTAGGCCAGGCATACAACTCATACTCGGGCGTGCCCTCGTCGGCCACCGTGTTGTGAATCAGTTTGTATCCGTCGAAGATGACCGAGAATGCTTCGGTACGGCGTGGGGTGGGTCCAAGGTTTTGGATCGCCGGCTTGACCGAGAACACCGGCAGCGGCCGCGGGGCTTGCCCAGTGGCTCCGCCGACAGCGTGATCGATCAGCGGACGCAGGCTGCGGCCCTGGAGCGACGCCGGGCGCTCAATCCCAGCGAGATCGAGCAAGGTGGGCATGATGTCGATGTTTTGGACCGGCGCGCCGATCTCGACGCCGCGCGGCACCCCATCGCCCCAGAAAATCAGCGGCACATGGGTCAGCTCCTCGTACAGCCCTTGGCCGTGGTAGGTCCGGCCGTGTTGGAGGAACTCCTCACCGTGGTCGCTGCCCACCGCCACTAGGGTCGATTGGTCCAAACCCGTCGACTCGAGATGACCGATCAACCGTGCGATCTGCTCGTCGGAGCCGAGCACCGAACCGTCGTACCAGCCTTGCCAGACCTGGGCGAAGGCATCGGGGTCGGCACCCGCAAGGCGCAGTTGCTGGGTGGTCGGCATGCCGATGGCCTTCATCAGCGGATCGTCGATGAACTGGCGCACCTCGCCATGCACCCGCCGATGCTCGGCGAGCATGCCGGCATCGACCCATTTTTCGGCGTGGGGCTCTTTCTCGTACGGATAGTGTGGGTCGTAAAGGTGTAGGAACACAAAGACTGGCACATCACGATGTCGATCCAACCACGGCAGAAGCCGTTCGATATAGGCCTCGGCGGTCTTCGACGATGGCTGCACTTGCAGCGACGCGGCTTCGTGTAGGGTTTCGAAACCCTGGTGCAAGTTGGAAAAACGGCCCGTGAAGTAGACCGATGACATCGAGAGGGTAGCGTAGCCGGCGTCGCGGAACGACTCCGCCAAGGTCGCCGCTGCCGCCGGCAGTCGGCTCTCGAACTCGAGAACACCGTGGGTGGTCGGAAACAAAGAGGTCAACATCGACGCTACGGACGGTTTCGTCCAGGTCGCCTCTGCCTGAGCGCCTGAGAAATGCACGCCTTCCTGCGCGAGGCGGGTGAGCGTTGGCCCTGTTTCGCGGTGGTAACCATAGAGATCGAGGTATTGAGCACCCAGCGTGTCGACGACGGTGAAAATGACACTCGACCGCCCGCCGTTCTCGTCGGCCCGACGGTTGTAGATCGAGGGCGCGCCCCATAGGGCGAGATTGCCCGATTGATCGGCTACGGTCTCGAGCCGCAGGGTAATTCGCTGGCCAGCGAATCGGACGAGATCGATGGTTTCCTCTTGCCAGGCCAGCGGCGTTTCGACCCTGCGCTCGAGCAGCACCTGCTCATCGCCACTCTCGACGGTGGCGATCACCCGAAACGTCACGGCATCGTCGGCCATGGTGCCGAGTGCCAGATGCATCTGCGGCCGTGCCGGTAGATCGAGATCGAAACGCAGGGTCTCCGGAGTGCGGGCGACTAGCGTTTCGCGGTAGATCTCGCCGAGGCCCAACCAGGCGATGCCCGAAGGGATCGACGCCAGGTGACCACGCCGGGTGGTGATGCGCACCGACTCGATCTCGAACGAGGCATCGGCCACATCCGACGGGCGGATCACCAGGTTGGCCATTTCGGCGGCGGTGATCGTGGCTGGGTAGCGCATCGTGTAGGTGCGCATCTCACCGTCGGCGACCAGCGGGCTGGTCAAACTCTGGATGTGCCACACCAGATCCCTGGACTGCGCTGCGAGATGATCCAGCGGTGGCAAAGTGTCGCCGGGCACCAGTCGAAGCCAAAAACTCGAACCCGCGCTCACCGCCATCCGCACCTCCACCTCGTGCAACTCGTCTTGTGGATCGGTGACACCGCCCCAGTGAATACCGACCACGCCATCGGCATTCACGGTACGGCCGCTGAGCCGACTGTTCTCGATCCCGAGACCGCTCACGTGGACGCTGCTCCAGACCTTCGCATCCGGTTGGTCGAAGTGCCATTCGCCGACAACGATGTCGGAAGCCGCAGCCGGCGTACCGGTGACGGTCACAGCGTCGAAGCGATCAATCAGGCGGACCGCCGCCGTGGACGCCGGCTTTGGATCGTCCACGACATCTGCGCGGTCACAGCCCAAGGCCAGGGCGATCAGCGGAAGGAGGACGAGACGGCGACGGAAGATGGAAGGATGTCTCATGAACCGGATCCTTTGGAAGCGGTGGAAGCGTCGAGATCGATTGCCAGCAGTACTGGATCGCGGAGGCGATCCCAGGGGATCGAGCGATCCGCGTTGCGCACCCGCAACTGGCTATTGGCAAGCAGGTAATAGGTGGTATTCGCGACCGCACCGGTGGTGGGTCCATTCATCGCTGGATGGTGGGCGGTGAGCACGTCGAGACGTTCGAGGCGTCGGCCGGCGCTGTCGAGCTGAATCTGGATCGCCCGTCGCAGGCTCGGCTGGACCGCGATCAGAGTCTCGCTATCGTTGGAAAGGCTGCGGCGCACCAGTCCGTCGATACCTGCCAGCGTCTCGCGGCCGCCGTCGTCGATCCGAACCACGGCACCGGTCGTGAGATCAACGACGCTGAGCCCTTCGAGATGAGCGACGAACAGGCGACGACCGTCGATGTCGATGGCCAGGCCATTGAGATAGGACATGTCGGTACGCGAGCCGACCACCGGCGTGAAGGCACCATCTCTTAGCCGCCACACACGATCCCCCAGGCTGTCGGTGGCCAGCAGGCTGCCGTCGCGATCGACCACCAGGGCGTTCAGCAGGTGGGGCACACCGTCATCTGGGATCATGACACTCGACAGTTCGACGCCGGTCTCGAGGTCAAAGCAAGCGACGCCGGTTCGGCCGACCCGAGTCGGGTCGGCAGCGCGGATACCGGGGGCGAAGGCGTGGGCGGCACAAGCCCGATGGCGCGGTGGGTCGACCGCCAAACCGAGAACGCCGCCGAGCCCGTCGCGGTCGGCGACCAGCACCTCAGCCGTGCCGTCGGCGTGGATGCGGGTGATCGAGCGGCCGTGGGTGCTGCCGAGCAGCAGGCTGTGGGAGGTGCTGTCCCACGCCACACCTTCGGGATAGGGCACGGTCGCCACGGGCACGGTGAACGCCATCACTGCGGTGCCCACTTGCTGAGCCCTGCGCTCGATGGTGGCGCGCAATGGGCCCTGGTCTGGGTCCCGCCAGAAGGTGGCGAAATCCGGCTCATCGATCGCCATCCAGGCGCTGCCGAAGGTGGTCGCTTGTTCGAGTGTGCGCCGAGCGGCCTCGTGATTGCCCAGCAGCGCATGAGCCCGCGCCACGTCGTAGTACAGCTCGGGATGACGTGGCGCGCGCGAGAGCGCTTCCTGAGCGAGGTCGAGGAAGCGAGCATGATCCTCTTCCTGCCGCGCTCGATCGGCGGCACCCGACAGCGCGGCGGCGGTGGACGTTGGTGTTGTCACCGAAGCTGCCATGGTCGTGGGTGGCACCGGTGCACACGTGGCTACCAGCGCCGCGCCCAACACGGTGCCGCCGGCGAGAAGGAGGCGAGCATGACGCCGCATGGGGCTCAGACCGCGGCCTCCGCACCATCCGGATCGTTCACCGTAGCCGGCGTGGCATCGGTTGGCGAGGCATCAGGCGCCGGTGTATCGGGCAGAGCGTCGGGGATACCGTCTTCCAGGTCACGAAGGCGTGGGTAGAGGACACCGAGACCGATGGTGCCCAACATCAAGACGCCCATGATCAAGTAGATCAAGCCGATGCCGCGACCCGGGCCGGTGCCCAGGATCGACCCCGCGCTACCGGACAGGGCGCCGCCTTGGGACATCATCGGTTCAAACACGCGATCGGCAAGCACGCCGGCCAGGAAATACGAGATCGGCACCGTCACCTGCGAGATCATCCGTTGGGTGGCGAACACACGGCCGTGAAGCGCTGGCGTCACCTTGACCTGCCACAAGGCGATGGCGCAGCCATTGACGATCGGCACCGTGAAGAAGATCAAGAACACACCAACCGCGATAGCCGCAATCGACTCCTGAAAACCGGTGACCAGGAAGCCGAGCGAGAACAGCGGCGAGAAGCCCAGAATGCCGAGCATGCGCCGTTTGGGTCCACCCCAAGCGGTCATCACGAGCGAACCGACCAGCATACCGGCGCTGCTCACAGCCAGCACCAGACCGAGCTGAGCAGGGTCTGCGAACGACAACACCAGCGGTGTGATGAGGATGAAAACCGAACCCAAAAAACAGGTTGATGACCGCGAAAAACAGCGTCAAGGCGACGAAGCCGGGACGTTCGAGAATGTAGTCCAGCCCTTCGCGCACTTGAGACCAAATGGACGGCGGCTTGGCACCGGCAGCGGGCGCGGGAGCAGCTGGGGTAGCCGGGATCGCGACCATCAAAATGGTGCCGACAGCGAAGAGAAACGTCACCAAATCGATGGCGATCAAACCCTCGATCGCGATCGTGACAAGCAACGCACCAGCGGCCAGCGGTGCCAGGATCCTCCCTGCCGAATGGCCAAACTGCATCATGCCCGCAGCTTTGCCGAGCTTCTCCTTGGGCACCAACAGGGCGGTGACCGCCATGAAAGCCGGCTGTTGAAACGACATGAAGGTGGCAGCAAAGGCCGTGATCACGTAGACGTGCCAAACGGCGAGCTGGTCGGCCCACAGCAGGCCAACCAGGGCGACCGTGCCGAGGGCCGCGCCGCTGTCGCTCAGAACCATCACCCACTTGCGATTCCAGCGGTCGATCAAGGCGCCCGCGATGGGCGCCACCAGCAAGCCGGGGATGGTGCCGAACACCATGATCAGGGTGTACTCCGTGACCGAGCCAGTCTTCTGTAGAACCCAAATACTGAGCGCGAAACCGGTCAGACCGGTGCCGAACATCGACACCACCTGACCGAGCCAGAGGAGATTGAAGCTGCGCATATTGGTGGTCGGGGCAGTCGTATCGGACATGAATAGGGCCTTTCCGGTCAGGGGTTTACCGTTCGGCGGTCAATCTCGGCACTCAGCGCCGATAGTCGTCGGTCGGGATCGCCCAGCACGGCGGCAACCAGGGCATCGAGCTCCTGCGCCATGCGGACGGCGGTTCGGTCGTCGAAAAGATCCGTGTCGTATTCGAGAAAGCCGTCGAAGGTGACGCCGTTGTCGTCACGCACGAAGGTCAGGTTGAGTTCGTAGTCAGCGGACTTGCGATCGATCGGCAGCGGTTCGATCGCCAAGTCGCCGAGCGCAAATGTGTGCCCTGGGACATCGTTGGTCACAAAGGCGACCTGCGCCAGCGGTGGACGCGGCCCCACCGGCGCTGCCAGGTCCTCGGCCATCCGTGTCAGGGGCCAGTCACGATGCTTGTGCGCCGCCAGGGCGGCCTTGCGCACTCGGACGACCAGCTCTCGAAAGGTCGGATCGTCGCCGACATGGGCCCGCAGAAGGACCGGCGCCAAGAACCGACCTGGGACGTCGCTGAGTTCGGGACGACGGATGCTGATCGGGGTCAAGACGACTAGATCGTCCTGACCGCCGGTCCAGCGGTGGAGCAACGGAAAGTACAAGCTCGCCAGCGTTTGGAACAAAGACGCCCCAGCCGCACGGCCAAGAGTCGCGAGGCCTTTGGCGGCAGCGGCATCGAGGCTCACCGGTACGCGGTCGCCGACACCGCGGCGTACAGCGGGATGGGGGCGGTCTGTCTGTAAGGCGATCTCGTGCGGCACCCCGCGAAGATGCTGGCGCCAGAAGGTGCGGTGGTGATCCCACGAGCCGTCCTCGATCCGCTGCCGCTGCCAATGGCCGAAATCACCGTAGTGCAGTGAGGGTGGCGGTCGGTCGACCTCAAAGCCTGCGCAGAAGCCGTGGTAGAGGTTTTCCAGCTCGCCGAACAGGATCGCTGAGGTCTGGCCGTCGTAGAGCAGGCGATGAACAGTGCGGATCAGCCCCCACTCGTCATCGGTGAGGCGCAGCAACTCGAGATGGAAGAACGGGCCGCGTTCCAGCTCGATCGGCTCGTAGTACACCGCCAAGGAACGACGCACCAACTCAGCCTCCCGCTGCTCGGGAGTCAGCGCGCGGAGATCGACGACCGGCAATGTCTGATGCCACGACTCGTGAACGCGTTGGGTCCAGCGACCATCCGATTGCACGAAGGTGGTACGCAGAATTTCATGGCGAGCGATCAGACTTGTGAAGGCCCGGCGCATGGCGTCTAGATGGAGACGGCCACGGCCGCGATAGGTAGCGGCCGCCTTGAACGGATGGCGGCCCGGGCGGGGACGCGCCATGAGCTGGCAGTACTCTTCTTGAAGGGAGCTGGCCGGGCAGCGGGGCGGCCGGTGCGCGGTACGGACGTGACCGGCGGGTCCGCCTGGGGGCCTGAATCATCGGTCGCCGCCAGTGCCGCGGCCAACCCGGCGACAGTGGGGGCGGCGAACAGCGCGTCGAGTTCGAGCGACCGGGCGTGGCTGCGCTTGATCTGATCGAGCAAACGTACCGCCATCAACGAATGGCCCCCGAGCTCAAAGAAATCGTTCGTGCCGGCCGACCGGTTCGATCGCGAACGCCGCCTGCCACTGGTCGGCCAACGCCCTGTTCCAGGTCGCTGGCCGGCGCTTGGTAGTCGTTGCGCAAGGCCGGGCGCGGGTGGCGACCACTGGGTACCTGCGTCACCGGTGCTTGCGGGTCGACGGTGGTGGCGACCGACGGCGCGCCGTCGGTCGCGTCCGGGCCGTGGTCCTGTGCCGGGACCCGGCACCTCGAGACGGGTCGCCGACCATGGCGTGGATCGGCAGCGCCGACTCGATCCAGAATCGCTGACGCTCGAAGGGATAAGTGGGCAACGGGCACGCGATAGCGCATTTGATCACCGTGAAAGGCACGCCAGTCGATCTTCGCGCCGGCCAACCACAGCTCGCCGAGCCCTTCGAGCAAGTGGACCAGATCGTCTCCGCCACGCGACGGATGCGGCAGCGTGGTCGCGACATCGGGACGCTCGAGCGCCCGGCGAGCCAGTGTGGTCAAGCTGTTGCCCGGCCCAACCTCGAGCAACACCGGCGGCGTACCGTCACTTGCGGTTTCGACCGTGGCGAGGCCATCGGCGAAGCGCACGGTGGCGCGCAGCTGGTGGGCCCAATAGGCAGGGTCGGTGGCCTGCGCCTCGGTGATCCAGGTACCGGTGACATTCGACACCCACGGAATCGCCGGTGGACGAAGGGTGACCGGCGATTCACTGGCGCTGAAAACGGCTGCGAAGTCGGCCGCAGCGTCGTCCATCATCGCTGAGTGGAAGGCGTGCGACACATGCAGCCGTCGATGCTCGATGCCATCCGTGGCCAGCTCGGCGGCAAAGGCGTCGATCGCCGCCGTTGGCCCGGCCACCGAGCACAACTGCGGGCCGTTGATCGCCGCCAGCTCGACGTTGCCGGTTGCGTTTGCGGTGCTGCCAGCGAGACGGGCGCCGAGCGACTTGGCGTCGAGCGAGACGCCGAGCATGGCGCCGGGCGCCGCGGCCTGCATGGCGCGGCCGCGCGCCGCCACCAAGCGCATTGCGTCGTCGAAGTCGACGGTTCCGGCCAGGCAGGCGGCGGTCCACTCGCCGATCGAGTGGCCGAGCAACGCAGCCGGGCGCACGCCCCACGACAACAACAGGCGACCGATGGCATGCTCGACCGCGAACAGGGCGGGCTGTGTCCAGCGCGTCTCGGTCAAGCATGCGGCCAGGTCTCCTGGGGCCTGATCGTTGGCTGGCGCGATCACGCCCAATACGGTCCGCAAGTCGCCATCCAGCAGAGGCACCAGAGCGTCTGCGGCGCGGTCGATCCAGCGGCGCACCTCGGATTCGTCGGCGTACAAACGGCGCGCCATACCGGGATACTGCGCGCCTTGACCCGGGAACAAGAACACCACGGGGCGGGGGTGGCCGTCGTGGACCGCGCTGCGCAGGCGACCCGGCGCTGCACCGCGCAAGGCGTCTACGGCATCGGCGCCCGAGGTCGCGACCACAATTCGGCGGTGGGCCATCTCACGCCGGCCGAGTTGCAGCGTGTAGGCGACGTCAGCGAGTGATGTCTCGGGGTTCGCCTGCAGGTGATCGGCCAGGCGCGTGGTGGCGCGGTCGAGCGCCGAGCGGACGCGCGCTGAGAGCACCAGCAACTCGGCCCGCCGGCCTGGGCCGGACGGCGAACGTGCGCCGGGTTGCTCGAGAATCACATGAGCATTGGTTCCGCCGAGCCCGAAGGAGCTAAGCCCAGCCCGGCGTGGCCCGCCGTCCGGCTGCCAGTCTACGCCTTCGGGTACCAGCGTCAGGCCCTTGTCGTCGAGCCGCAAGGCCGGGTTAGGCACGGCGCAATGCAAGCTGGGCGGGATGTGACCGTTCTCCAGAACAAGCGCGGTCTTGATCAGGCCGGCGACGCCGGCGGCGGTGTCGAGGTGGCCGATGTTGCTCTTGACGGCGCCCAACCGAAGTGGGTTTGTGCGCCCCCTGGTGTCGTACGCCTGCTGCAACGCTTCGACTTCGATGGCGTCACCCAAGGCCGTGCCAGTACCGTGGGTCTCGACGAAACCCACCGTGGCCGGTTTGATCTCGGCACGCGCCAGGGCTTGACGGATCGCCCGTGCCTGGCCTTCGATGGCGGGGGCGGTGTACCCCACCTTGTGCCCGCCGTCGTTGGATACGGCCGTGCCGAGCACGACCGCGTGGATCCGGTCGCCGTCCGCCAAGGCGTCGTCGAGTCGGCGCAGCACCACCACGCCGACGCCGCTGCCCGGCACGGTACCGGCGGCATCAGCGGCGAACGCCCGGCAGTGGCCGTCGGGCGAGAAGATGCCACCAGCCTCCACCACCTGCGCCGAGGTCTGGGGCACTGGGATGGTTACGCCGCCCACCAACGCCAGGTCACACTCGCCGTCGAGCAGCGCGCGGCAGGCGACATGGGCGGCCACCAACGAGGTGGAGCACGCCGACTGTACGGCGAAGCTCGGCCCGCGCAAGCCCAGCTTGTACGACACCCGCGTGGGCAGGAAGTCCTTGTCGTTCCCGATCATGGTTTGCGCGATACCGGATTCCAGCAGCAGGTTGGGCCGGCCCCACAGGTTGTTAAACAGGTAGGCGTTGCGGCCGCAGCCGGCGAACACGCCGATCAGACCCGGGAAACGGGCCGGATCGTGGCCGGCACGTTCCAGCGCCTCCCACGACACCTCGAGGAAATGGCGATGCTGGGGGTCGAGCAGCTCGGCTTCGCGCGGGTGGAACCCGAAGTGGGCGGCATCGAAGTACTCGACGCCGTAACCGTTGGTTGGTTCGGTGGCCGGATCGACACCGTTACGGCTCGCCAGCACACCCTTGGCCTTCACCATGCCCGCCTGGGCCAGGGCCTCGGTGCAATAGCCAACCGCTTCCAGCTCGTCGTCGCCAAAGGTGGTGATCGCTTCGACGCCCGCACACAAGTTGCGCCAGAAGGTGTCCACGTCGGGCGCTTCGGGAAAGCGTCCGGCCATGCCAACGATGGCAATCTCGGTGACCGTCTGGTCCCGCCGGACGGGCGTCTTGTGCCCCTGCTCTTCCGTCGCGGGCGCACCTTCGCCGGCCAGACCGCGGGCCAGTGCGTCGATGGTCGGGAAGCGAAAAAAGTCGAGGGTCGGAATCTCGCGACCGAAGGCGTCCTCGAGCAGTCCCTGTACCTTCAAGACCAGCAGCGAGTGGGCGCCGAGGTCGAAGACGTTGTCGAAGATGCCGATCTGCTCGCGCTCCAGCACCGTGCACCAAGCGTCGGCGATCACCGTTTCGGCGCGGTCGCGCGGTGGCGCGAAGCGGGCGCGCTCGGTGCGCGCATCGCCCGGTTCGGGTAAGGCCTTGCGGTCGACCTTGCCTGTAGCGGTCATCGGCAAGGCGTCGAGCGCGACCGCCGCCGACGGCACCATGTGCGCTGGCAGCCGGTCCGCGAGATACGAGCGCAAGGCCGCGAGGTCCGGAGCCTCGGTGTCGTGTTCGGCCACCAGGTAGGCCACCAACCGCCGATCTTCGGCCCGCGCACCGACTGCCTTGACCGCCACCTCGCGAACCGCCGGATGGCCGATCAAAGCCACTTCGATCTCGCCCGGCTCGATGCGGAATCCGCGGATCTTCGCCTGGTGGTCGATGCGGCCGAGAAACTCGAGATTGCCGTCAGCCAAGCGCCGTACCAGATCACCGGTGCAATAGAGACGGCTGCCAGGGCGCGCCGAGAAGGGGTTGGGCACAAACGCGCGGGCGGTCGCCGCCGGCTGCCCGAAATAACCTCGGGTGACCCCCCGACCGCCGATCGCCAACTCGCCGGGCACGAGGGCTGGCAGTGGCTGGCCTCGATAGTCGAGCACATGCAGCTCGATGTTGGACATCGGCCCGCCGATCGGTAGGCGCGGGGTGGTCAAGGTGGCGAGGCGCGCCGGATCCACCGGTAGGTAGGCGCTGCACACCGTGGCCTCGGTCGGGCCGTAGTTGTTGAGCAACCGGGTGGGATGGTCGGCGAGCGAGAACCAAGTGCGGACCCTCTCGACGTCGGCGCTGTCGCCGCCGGTCACCACGGTGCGCAAAGCCCGCGGCACCCGCCGACCGCGCCGCGCCAATTCGTCGACCCATTGTTGCCAGAACACGGCCGACAGCTCGATCACCGAGATGCGGCCGGATTCGAGCGTCCGCCACAGCGGGCTGCCACCGAGGGCCGACGGCTGCGGATGCAGCACGACGGTGGCGCCGGCAACCAGCGGCGGGAACACGTCGCCCACGGAAGCGTCGAACGACAGCGAGAGCATCATCAGCAGCCGCTCACCGAGGCCCAGCTTGAAGGTCTCGACGAAGTTGAGCGCCAGGTTGACCAGCGAACGGTGCGACACCATCACCGCTTTCGGTATGCCGGTCGAACCGGAGGTAAAAATCAAGTAGGCCAGGCCGTCCGGATCGTGGGCCAACGTTGGTGGCTGCTCGTGACCGTGGTCGACGAAGGAGCGGGGTCCCGTACCGTCGTCGAGGGCGCCACCGGTCAGCACCAGGGTGCGCGCGGCACTACCGCCTCGCAACACAGCGCGGGCCGCGGCGTCGGCCACGATCAGCCCGAGATCGGCGGCGCTCACCATGACGCGCAACCGATCTTCCGGATACGAAGGGTCGAGGGGAACGTAGGCGCCACCCGCCGAGAAGATGCCGAGCAGCGCGACCACCATGTCGACCCCGTGTTCGAGCGCCACCCCCACCGGCACCTCCGGGCCGACCCCGAGCTGTCGCAAACGATGGCCCAGCTGGTTGGCCCGCACGGCGAGCGCACGGTAGGACAGGGTCTCCGTGTCCGACTCAACGGCGATGGCACCCGGGGTCGCGGCTGCTTGCACCTGGAACAACTCGGTCCACGTGCAGTCGCTCGGGATGCGGTCGTCGCGACTGGCGTTCCACTGCTGGAGCGCCTCGCGCTCGGGTCGGGTCAGAATCGGCAGGTCGATGATCGTCGCCCCTGGTCGATCCAGCATTCCTTCGAGCAAGGTGCGGTAGTGGTCCATGAAGCGGGTCATGGTGGCGCGCTCGAAGAGGTCACTGGCGTACTGCAAGCGCATCTCGAGGCCGTCGTCGCGCCGTCGCAGCACCGCCGTCAGATCGAACTTGGACGTGCCGTTGTCCACCGGGCGCAGGCCGAGCGCCAACCCCTCGGATTCGGTCACTTCGGCCGGTGACGGTTGCACGATGAACAACACCTGCACCAAGGGCGCGTGGCCTGGCGAACGCTCAGGCTCCATCCGTTCGACCACCTTGGCGAAAGGCACCGCGCGATGCTCGAAGGCGTCCAGGACAGTGGCGCGGACCCCGGCAACCAGGATCTCCGCCGTGGGGTTTCCGGCCAGATCCAGGCGCAAGGCCACGGTGTTGACGAAAAAGCCCACCAGCGAACGCAGCTCGTCGCGGTCGCGGGTGTCGACCGGCGAGCCGATCAGAAGATCGTGTTGGCCGGTATAGCGGCCGAGCAAAGCGCCGAACGCGGCAAGGAGCACCATGAAGGGCGTCGCGCTGTGCTCGCGAGCAAAGGCGGCCATTCGCGCGTCGAGGGAGAGCGGCAGGATGGCGGCGACGGTATCGCCGCGGTAACTCTGAACCGGCGGGCGCGGACGGTCGGTGGGCAGGGTCAATACAGTGGGCGCGCCCGCCAGCCGCTCGCGCCAGCCGTCGAGTGGCGCGCCCGCCAGCATCGGCAGCAGCAACCGGCGCTGCCAGTGGGCATAGTCCGCGTAGTGGATCGGCAGGTCCGGCAGCACCGGCGGATCAGCCGATGCCTGACCGCCAATCTCGGCGCCGTACAGGGCCGACAGCTCATTGGCGATCAGTAGAATCGACCTGCCGTCACAGATGATGTGGTGCAAGGCCAGTACAAAGCCCCAACGACCGTCGCCGAGCCGCGCCAGGATGGCGCGCGCCACCGGCCCATGCTCGAGGTCGAAGACCTGCGCGCCCACGTTGGCGAGTAGCGCCTCAAAGGCTCCCGCCGCATCGGCTTCGGCGGCGAGGTCGATCACCCGCCACGGCGGCTCGGCACCGTCGGTGGTCAACACGCCGTCACCGTCGGCGCCGACGACGAACCGCGCCCGCAGCAGGCGCTGGCGGGCCGCCAGCTGGCGCCAGGCACGTCCCAAGGCTTCGACATCGAGATGCGCGGCGTCGAATTGCGCGCGGTAGGTCTCGTTGTAGACGGTCGAGCCGGGCGCCATGCGGGCCAGAAGCCACAGCCGTTCCTGCGCCAGGCTGAGCGGCGCCGGCGCGTCGTGCGGGCGCGCTTCGATCGGTAGCCGCGCGGGATCGACGCCCTTCTTGCGCAGCGCGGCTTCCACCAGCCGGCGCTTGGCCGGGTCCAGCGTGGCCCATTGCCGAGACAGATCGCTCATGCACCCTCTCCATCGTCGGCCAGCAGTTGTTCGAGTTCTTCAGTGGACAATGCGGCGAGATCGCGCACCAAGTGATCGAGATCGTCGGGGGTCTCGGTGGCGGTCCGCCGGCAGCGCTGGGCCAACGTGCGCACGTCGTTGGCCTCCATCAGCTGGGCAACGGTGACGTCGTACCCCAGGGCTTCGTGAATGCGCGCCACCAGCTGGGTGGCGAGCAGAGAATCGCCGCCGAGATCAAAGTAGCCGTCGACCACTCCGATCCGCTGCACGCCGAAGAGGTCGGACCACACCTCAACCAGCTTCGCCTCGGTGTCGTCGGCCGGCGCCACGTAGTCGTTGGGCAGATGCGGCGGACGCCCGCCGTCGCTGGCGCTCAGCGGTTGGTCATCGCCCGCGATCACACCACCGCCCATCGACGCGCCGGCGCTCACGGTCACGGGCTCGATCCAGTAGCGTTGGCGCTCGAAGGCATAGGTCGGTAGCCGCACGAAGCACCGCGCGCGGTCGTCGTCGACGGCGGCAAAATCGGGCTCGACACCAGCTAGCCACAACCGGCCGAGGGTCTCGCGCACGACCAGCGCATCATCGACACCACCACGAGCGACACCCCGATCGCTGGCGCGTGGCAAGCTCGACAGAATGGCGGGCGCATCGGCGCCGGCCACACGACGCCGGACCAGGCCACCGAGGGCATTGCCCGGGCCCACTTCGAGATAGAGCCTCCCAGGCGTGGCGAGCAGCGTCGAAAGGCCCTCGGCGAAGCGAACCGGCCGACGGATCTGGTGTGCCCAATAGGCGGCCGACGTAGCGTCTTCGGGAGAAAGCCAGGTGCCGCTGACGTTCGATACGATCGGAATGCGCGGCACCTGCATCGGCACCGTGTCGAGAAAGCGCTCGAAGGCAGCGGCGGCGGGCGCCATCATCGGGCTATGGAAGGCGTGCGATACGCGAAGGCGCCGTGTCTCCACGCCATCGTCGGCGAGCTGGGCGCAGAATGCAGCTATCGCGTCATCCGGGCCCGCCACGACCGTCACGTTCGGTGCGTTGACCACCGCCACCGCCACCACGTCGCGCAATGCGGCATCGTCGGCGATGCGCGCCTCGACCTCGCTGGCGTCGAGCGGCACGCTGGCCATGGCCCCCGGAGGCTGCGCTTGCATCAGTCGTCCACGCTCGGCCACCACGGCGAGCGCGGTCTCGAGATCCCAGACACCAGCCAGGTGCGCGGCCACCAGCTCGCCAATCGAGTGGCCGAGCAACGCGGCGGGCTCGATGTCCCACGACTGCCACAGCCGGGCCAACGCCGTCTCGACCACGAACAAGGCGGGCTGGGTTATGGCCGTCAAGGCCAGGCGCTCGGCGGCCTGCGGGCAGTCGTCGATTTCTGGGTAGAGCACGGTACGCAGGTCGAGGCCGATCATGGGCCGCACGATGGCGCACGCCAGGTCGATTTCGGCACGGAACCGCGCCTCGATTTGGTAGAGGCGCGCGGCCATTCCTGGATGCTGGGTGCCCTGCCCGGGCAGCAAGAAGATCGTTTCCGGCGCGCCGTCGGCCGGACGTCGGCTGCCGAGATGGCGGGCGGGATCGCGCAGGCCGGCAGCGGCATCGGCGGTGCCATGGGCCACCAACACTCGCCGCTGGTCGAGATGACGGCGGCCGAGCATCAAGGTGTGGGCGACGTCGGCCAACTCGACGCCCGGCGTGCCTTCCAAGAACGTCGCCAGGCGCTCGGTCGTGCGGTCGAGCGCCGCTTTACCGTGGGCCGACAGCACCAGCAGGCGTGGCACGGGGTTCGGTTCGAGGGCCCCCGCGGCCGCCACGACCGCGGCTGGCGGCGCCTCCTCGAGCACGGCGTGGGCGTTGGTGCCGCCGATGCCAAACGAGCTGACTCCCACGCGCCGCGGGCGACCGTCGCGCCACGGCCAGGGGGTCAGGCGATCGACGATCCGGAACGGGCCGCGGTCGAGCTCGAGGGCGGGGTTTGCCCGTTCGAAGTGTAGGGTCGGTGGCACCGCGCCATGCTCCAGGGCAAGCACGGATTTGATCACCCCGGTAATCCCGGCAGCGGTATCGAGGTGGCCGATGTTGGTCTTGACCGAACCGATCCAACAGGGCTCCGTCCGCACGCCTTTGTCTGAAGCCGTGTCGCCAGAAGCCGTATCGCCGAAAACCTCACGTAGCGCCGCGATCTCGATCGGGTCGCCGAGGTGGGTTCCGGTGCCGTGCGCTTCGATCACATCGAGATCACTCGGCGCAATGCCAGCAGCTGCCAAGGCGTCGCGGATGACCCGAGTCTGCCCCTTCACCCCTGGCGCGGTGTAGCCCACTTTGGCCGCACCATCGTTGTTGATCGCCGATCCGCGCAGAATCGCGCGGATAGGTGCGCCGCGTTCGAGGGCATCGTCGAGCCGCATCAAGACCACCGTGCCGCAGCCGTCGCTGGGCACGCCGCCGTCAGCGGCGGCGTCGAAGGCGCGGCAGTGGCCATCGGGTGACACCACGCCACCCGCTTGGTAGAGGTAACCGGTGGCGCATGGGAAATGAATGCGCACACCACCGGCGAGCACCGCCTCGCACTCGCCGTCGAGCAAGCTGCGACGTGCCAGGTGCAGCGCCACCATCGAAGTCGAGCAAGCTGTCTGCACCGCCACCGCCGGACCCTCGAGCCCGAGCTTGTAGGCGGTGCGCGACGGCAGAAAGTCCTTGTCGTTGCCCATCCGGGCTTCGAGCGAGTACACCTGATCGCCGAGCACCGGGTTGTGGAAGACGTGATGCAGGAAGTAGTTGTTGCGACCGCAGCCAGCAAACACGCCGATGCGGCCGGCAAACTGCCGCGGATCGATGGCGGCATCCTCGAGCGCTTCCCAAGCGCATTCCAGAAACATGCGCTGCTGCGGGTCGGTGATCGCCGCTTCCCGTGGCCGGAAGCCGAACAAGCCAGCATCGAAGCGGTCAACCTCATCGAGGGCGCCGCCAGCAGCCACCAAGTTCGGGTGATCGAGCAAAGCCGGATCGAGGCCAGCGGCGCGTTGCTCGTCGCGCGTGTAGTGGCGGATCGACTCGACGCCATCGCGCAGATTGCGCCAAAAGGCATCCACATCGGCGGCGCCCGGAAACCGACCCGCCATGCCGACAATGGCGACCGCGTCCTTTCCCTCTTGACGGCCGTCGGCGTCACGGTTGCTGGCGTCACGGTTGGCGAGGTGCGGGCGGCGGGCGGACGGCTGCTCATCGACGGATTCGAGAAAGCGGACGAGCCGGGCCACGGTCGGGTGGGTAAAGAGATCAACCACCGCGACCTCGATCGCGAGTTCCTGGCGCATCGCGCGCTGCAACCGAACGAGCAGCAACGAATGGCCACCAAGCTCGAAGAAGTTGTCGTGGGCGCGTACGGTGTCGTTGCCGAGCAGTCGGCGCCAAACGGCAAGCAGGCGCTGGGTGAGCGAGGCCGACAGCGTGTGCGCAGGGTTGGGCTCACGCCCGGTGCCGACCGCACCGGCATCGTGGATGGCATCGTCAGCGGCGCGTGGATCGTCCATCGCGAACAGCGCGTCGGCGCGCGCCCGCAGCGCACCACGATCGACCTTGCCGTTCGGGTCGAGGGGCAAGGTGTCAACCACCAGCAAGCGGGACGGCACCATGGCTGCCGGCAGCTGATCGGCGAGCGCGCGCCGCAGCTGGGCCGGCTGCGCCGGATCGGCACGGTCAGCGGGGTCGGCCGGGACCACGAAGGCGACCAGATGCGGGTTGTCGCTGGAAATGTCGCCGGTAATCAGAACGACCGCCCGCGCCACCTTCGGCAGGGCGCCGAGCGCGGCCTCGACCTCGCCCAGCTCCACACGATGGCCGCGAATCTTGACTTGATGGTCGCGACGGCCGAGGAAGGACAGCAGCCCGGCGGGTTGCCAGCGGGCACGATCGCCCGTGCGGTACAGACGGGCGCCTGGCACCGTCGCGTACGGGTCGGGCACGAAACGCTCGGCGGTGGCCGCCGGCCGGCCGAGGTAGCCGCGGGTCGTGCCCGGGCCGCCGAGCAGCAGGTCGCCGGGGACGCCGACGCCAACCCGTTGGCCGGTGCCATCGAGCACCTCGACGCGGCCGTTGGGCAGGGGCCGACCGATGGCTGCGGCGCCCGTCGCCGGCTCGACGTCGGCTGGCAGTTCGTGGCTCAATGCGCCGATGGTGGCTTCGGTGGGACCGTAGTGATTGACGATGCGGCAGGCCGGGGCCAGGGCTCGAACGCGGCGCAGAAGATCGCCACCAGCAGCTTCCCCGCCGAGCACCAACAGCCGGCGAGGCAGCACCGCCTCGGGCCGGCTGGACATCAGCAAGGCGTCGAGGTGTGACGGTACGATCTTGAGCACATCGAAAGGCTGGGCGGTGGCGAGGTCGGCGA